>CAIJRD010000010.1 GCA_903822975.1 uncultured Sinobacteraceae bacterium | reverse complement strand
GGCAGCGCTGATGTTTGAAGTCGGCGCCCTCGCGTTCCTGTTCAAGAAGGGTCCGTTTTCGTGGAACGGATTGTTCGTGTTCTGGTTCCCGTTCGTGATCTTCGGCAGCTGGGTCAGCGTCACTTCGATCTCCATGCTGCGCGGCATCGCGCGTCAGCGCGCGGCCAAACTCGGCGTGGCTGGTCTGAGCGCGATCTAGATGACGCGCTCGCCAACAATGCAAGCTAACTTCATATCGACCAACACCGGCGGCCGCAGGGTCACGGTGAGTTGTGCGACCTCAGGAGAGTAGAAATGTCCGCAGTGATCCGCGATCGTAGCCGTAGTGTCGGCCAGTCTCTGGTACAAGCGGCCACGCCGCCGGTGGTCCGTTGGGCCTGGGCTGGTGGCGCCATTCTGCTGTTCATCCTGTTCGTAATGGCGCGCTGGTTCATCAGCGGCCATGCGGTGCCGACTGCGCCGGGACCGGATGTGTTGCCGCATGCGGCAGCGCAATTCATTTTCTGGGTGCAATGCGTCGCCACCGTGCTCGGCGTGCTGTTCTTCACGATGTTCGTGATCCGCCCCTGGATACGTGAAGGCCACATGACCACCACCGGCATGCTCTACGTATGCTGGCTGACGCTGTTCTTCCAGGACCCGATGATGAGCTACACCTCGGCCTCGCTCCTGTACAACTCCTACATGGTCAACCTGGGCACTTGGACGCTCGGCTCGATGCCGGGCTGGACCAGCCCGAATGGCAACAATCTGCCGGAGCCACTGCTGCTGATCATCGTCGGCTACACCATCATCGGCTATTCGCTGTGCTTCCCGGTGCTGATGATGCTGAACAAGATCAAGGAGCGCTGGACCGGTCTGAGCAAGTTCCAGCTCGCGACACTCGGCATCCTGATCTTGATCGTGATGGATACGATCTTCGAATCGCTGCTGCTGCGAACCGGCGTCTATGCATATCCAGGCGGTATCCGCGAGATCACGCTGTTCGCTGGGCAGACTTACCAGTTTCCGATGAGCGAAGGCATCTGCTACGGCGGCTTCACGATCGGTGCGACCATGCTGCTGCTGTTCTATCGCGATGATCGCGGACAAACCTTCGTCGAGCGCGGTCTCGAGAAGCTGCGCGTCGGCGAAATGTCGCGCCAGTGGATCAAGTTCCTCGCGCTGTTCGCCTACGTGCACTTGTCGATGCTGTTTGTGTTCACGGTGCCGATGCAATGGTTCGCGCTGCACTCCGATCCATTCCCGCAAGGCTATCCCTCGTACATGATCAACGGACTATGCGCGTATGGGCCGAATGCGGATCAGTGCCCGGGCCCGGGCGTGCTGATGCCGAGGCCGAAGAACAATCCGTTCTGAGTGTCGTCGCCTTAGTCGAGCGCACAACGTCAGTTCGGTCAACTCGGGAGGCGCTTCAGCTCAAAGCTGCAGCGCCTCCTGCATCGCGGTTGCCAGCAAGGTACCGCGACGATCGTAGAAAGCGCCGTGACCTAGCCCGAGTCCACGCCCGGCGTTTGGACTGTCGAGTGCATACAGCAGCCAGTCATCCAACATCGGTTCGGTGTGAAACCACAGGCTGTGATTGAGGCTCAGCACCGCGTGCGCGGGCGAGAAGATGCTGTCTGCGTATAACGCCGTGGAAACCGCTCCGAGCCAGTAGTCGGCCAAGTAGGTCAGCGCGCAATAGCGGTAGTAGCGTGTCGCCGGCATCGTCTGCGCGGTCTTGAGCCAGATGGCCAACTGCGCTTGCTTCGCTTTATGGAAAATCGACGCCGTTGGGTCAACGGGCTTTACCAGGACGGCCTGCTTGCGCAGCACGCGTTCGCGAATATCGGCGGATATCTCAGTGCGATGTCGCTTGAGCAGCACTTCGAGTGTGTCGAGTTGCTCGGGTGGCGGCAGCACCGGCATCGTGCGCTGGTGGTGATGCCCCGCGTTCCCACCGGTATAAAGCGAGACGTCGGCGGTCATCAGCAGGCGTTCCTGTTGATGCACTTCGACGCGGCGGTGTGCGAAGCGGCGGCCTTCGCGCACGCGCTGCACGGAATATTCGAGCGGTGACTGAAGATCGCCAGCGCGCAGGAAGAACGCCTGCATCATGTGCGGATGATGCGCATCGGCGGTGAGCATCGCCGCACCCACGACATTGGCCAGATACTGACCGCCAAAGATCGCACCCCCCATGTTGGGCGATAGCGTATTGGCCGCGAAGCGATCGTTCCCCAACGCATCCAGATGCAGCACGGGCTGCAATGCTTGTGAGTTGATACTGAGCGAGGGATTGACCTCGACTGAGTTCGGAAGACGAGTAATGGGAGCGATTTCCAGGCACTGGCGCGCAAGCATTGTAAGGCCGTCGAGGCTATATCAGAACGCGGAGTCGGCAATGTTGGCGTATCCACGCGACCAATCGCGCAGGCATGTGCGGGGTTGTGCCGCATGGCAATCGGAGTGCAGCGCGGACAACCACGCTTCGCATGCATCACGCTCAGCTAGCGCGATGACCGAGTCGGCCGGCCCACGTATCGGCCGCGCGGCAGAACCACTCGGTCTTGCTACTGCGGAACAACGCGCGCCGTTTGAGTTCGCAGTTGCGAGATCAGGTGTTGCCAGATCTCGTCCAGATTCGGCAATAAGGGAACGTCGAGCGATAGCGCCTGAATGATCACCCGATCGTCGGAGACGAAGCCGGGGAACAGGCGTGTGGAATCGTCGATCAGCTTGCGATAGCGCTTTCGATGATCTCGAAACATATCCCGGCTGAGGATGCAGGCCCCGGTCGCGCGGGCGTGCTTGAGCATTTGCCCATCCGCACTCTTGCCCGCGGGGACTTCGACAGCGAACTGCGGAAACGACAGCAGTTCCTCATACCTGTCTACCTCGTGAACCAGCCGATAGCGGGTGCTGGCATCGAAATAAAGAACCGGTGAGTGTCCTTGGTCGATCAATCCGCTCAGCACGGTGAGCGGCACGCGCAACGATGGTGGGTTGCCGCACCAATAGGCGAGGTTGAGCGCGTCGACGAAAACTGCAGGCGAGTGCTGCATTGGCAGAATCGTGGTCGTCGAGCGCTCGCGTGCAGTCATAAGCGGTCAGTGTCGCGTGCTTCGATGCGATTGACTAGCGATAGGAGTCCGGATCAAAACGCAATGCCCAGAACCATGCCATCGCGAGCATGCGGAGCTACTGCGCGTGACCGTGTTAGTCATGCGCACCACATCCACCGCTACGGAGCGGGCATGGTTGCCCGTGTAGCCTTCTCTGAATGCTTGTCGACCACTAAGAGTTAGTGGCGTCGGCGGGTGGATAGGTTTGCAGAACCGCAGCCAAACCGATGCTGAATGCTCTCGTCACAGAGCCGCATTCAATGTGCCGGTGCATTGTCCTTCCGATTGTTCTTGTCGGCTTTCATCTTTTCGTCCTTCAATGCGTCGATATCGCGCAGCTCGCGCTCGCGGCGTGTCCGCAGGCCGCTGATTGCCGGCGGATCGGACGCCGGGTAGGTATCGTCCAGCGCCTGGTCGATCAGCGTCTCGGGTTTCTTGGGTTCCAGTTTCATGTGCTGCCTCCAGCAATAGACCGCGCTGTCGCGGCTATGAATGTGTCTGCGTATTCAGCTCAAGAAGCTCCGCGACCGGATGCGTCGAGCAGATGTCGCTCAAGCGCTTCGGAGTCGCCGATCAAGTGGCCGTTGATGAAAACTTGCGGCGTCGTCGCCGCACCGGCCACGCCACTCAGTACCCGACTGCGTTCGGCGTCGCCGAGACTGATTGCGTGATACGTAAGCCCGCGCTGGTCCAAAAGCGCAATGGCCTTGCTGCAGTAGGGGCAGCCGGGCTTGGTGAACAGCACCACGCTCGGTGGCTTCGGGCTACCGGGCGCGAGAAAGTCAAGCATGGTATCGGCGTCGGAAACGTTGTACGGATCGCCGGGTTCATCGGCTTCGACAAACATCTTCTCGATGCGACCGTCGCGCACGAACATCGAATAGCGGCGCGAGCGCAGGCCGAGTCCCTTGTCGCCGAGATCGATCAGCAGATCCATCGCGCGGGTGAAGTCACCATTTCCGTCAGACAGCAGTTGCACGTGCTCTACGCGCTGCTGCTCCGCCCACTCGCACATTACGAACGGATCATTGACCGACACGCACAGGATGCTGTCGACGCTATTGGCGAAGAATCGCTCGGCGAGTTCTTCGTAGCGCGGCAGATGTTGTGAGGAGCAGGTCGGTGTGAACGCCCCCGGCAGTGCGAAGACAATGACGTTTCGACCCGCGAACAGCGCGGCGCTGTCGGCGGTTTCGATCGTGCTGCGTGTAGGCCTGAACAGCACGACCGAGGGAATCGTGCCGACGCCCGTGGCCGCCGCATCGGCAGCTTCGGCGTGGGTGGCTGGTAGTGAGGCGGACATCAATCTCCGGACGCGCCGTAATGGTGCGAGCTCTGTATGAGTGACCCGGTGCAGCGCCTGCGGTTCCCGGCAGTTTGTAGTCCTTTGTTTTCCTTTGAGGCTGCGACGATCCGGCACGCCGTTTGTCAGATGTCGGCGATCAGCTCGCGTAGGCGTCGTGGGTCCACCGGTCATCACGCCGAAGAACGCAAGGTGTCTGCGGCGAAGTCGGTGCCAGTACGAATCGACGTGCAATCGGCGACGTGGCAGTCGCGCCGCTAATGCAGGTGAATGGAAGTTGCACGTAGACGCATTGAACCAAGGAAAAAGGTCGGCTGTCCTTTTAAGTGCCAACGCTGGCAACGACGCCATGGCAATTCCCCCATCGTGCTATCGGAGCCACCTATGAAAACCAAGTCCACAATTTCTGCATTCACTCTGTTGCTCGCCGCCACTGCGGTCCACGCTCAAGGCTCTGGAGCGCCCGGCGGTAGCGGCATGTCGGATGCCGGCGCAGGGCCAGGCAACACGCAACCGCTTGGCGGTCCCGGCGACAATGCGAGCAGCAAGAGCGCGGTTGAGCGCGAAGCCAGTCGCAACGTAACGCCCGCGACGATGCCACAGCATTCGGATATTCCACCGTCAGCAGCCGCACCCGCAGCGCCATCGGCGAAGAGCCAGACCGAGCGCGCCGCGAGTCGCAATGTCGATCCGTCCACCATGCCGCAGCATTCGGACATTCCGCCGAGTACTGCCGCCAAGACAACCGAACCGAAGAAGCACTCGAAACCCGCGCAGACCCCGAGCGACACGCAGCCGGCGCGGATGCCGCAAAGCAGCCCGGGCGGTTAGCGCAAGCGGTCAGCCCTGAGGTTACGTCGAGTAGTTACGACGATTTGAAGTCTCACGATTCGGCGTTGAAGGAGCTGCGCTTGATAACGACGCGCTTCGGCATCATGTAGAGAAGCACTATCGTCTACTGAGGTCGAAGCGTGTCGTTAGCGTGCCACTGGCGTGTGTAGGCGTCGCGCTGACACGGCCGGAAGCACGTAGCGGCGAGCATCGTTCGATCGATTCAGTCTGAAAGTCACGCGGTACCGGTGCCGTGGCGAACTTTGAGCGTCCAGCACCCGTCCATGCTTGGGTGCCACTGCACACGCTGTGGCAAGGTTTCACGCAGGATGCATCTCCCCATGGCGAAATCGAAGGCGAAACACGCAGCGGCGACCGCAACCAAGCAGGCGCGACCCAAGGCACGTCGAGCCGCGCGCGCGCAACGCGCGGTGAGCAGCGATGCGGCATTGCAACGCTATAACGCGAAGCGCCATTTCGACATCACCTCGGAGCCGCGCGGTGCGTTTGAGCGGCGCAAGTCGCAGAGCGCGCTGCGCTTCGTCATCCAGCAACACGATGCCACGCGCATTCATTTCGACTTCCGTCTGGAATTGGATGGCGTGCTGAAGAGCTGGGCGGTGCCGAAAGGCCCGAGCCTGTCGCCATCGGAAAAGCGCTTGGCGGTGGAGGTCGAGGACCATCCGATCGGCTACCGCAGTTTCGAAGGCATCATTCCTGAAGGCGAATACGGGGCCGGTGCCGTAATCGTCTGGGATCGCGGCACGTGGGTGCCGGAGGGTGATCCACATGCCGGATTGAAGAAGGGTCATCTGACCTTCAGCCTTGCCGGCGAGAAGACCAACGGCCGCTTCCAGTTGGTGCGACTGCGTGAAGATCGTCAGGCCAACGGCAAGCCGAGCAGCAAGCACAACTGGTTGCTGATCAAGCGTAGCGACGATTTCGTTCGCAGCGGCAAGCAGGCCGAGGTTACACAGGCCATGCCGGAGAGCGTCGAGAGCGGCCGCACCGTTGCCGAGGTCGCCAAGGGCAAGCCTGTGAAGCGCGTAGCAAGCGTTACGACAGCAGCTGGCGCCAAACTGCGGGCGACAAAGAAGCCGGCTGCGGTGACACGCGCAGTCTCGCGCGCCAAAACTGCCGAGACCGCCAAGACCGACGAGACCGCTCCACGCACGCGCCGCAAGTCGAGCACAACCGCCGCGATGCCGCGTCTGGACGAGCTCGAGCCGCAGCTCGCCACCTTGGTCGACACCGCACCGAACGAGCCGGGCTATCGATACGAGGTGAAGTTCGACGGCTACCGCGCGCTGGCGGCCCTGCGCGATGGCGAGGTGAAAATTCGCTCGCGCAATCATCTCGACTGGAGCGCAACATTCCCGAACATCGCCAAAGCGCTGACACGACTCGATGCGCAGGAGGCGATTGTCGATGGTGAAATCTGCGCGCTCGACGCAGACGGCCGTAGCAGTTTTCAAGCCTTACAGAACGTGATGGGTACGCGCGGCCATCGAACGCAGATCGATGACCGCGGCCTGGTCTACTACGTGTTCGATCTGCTCTGGCTCGACGGCGAAGATCTTCGTCCTCTGCCGTTGAGCGAACGCAAGCAACGCCTTGCAGCCTTGATGAAGGGCTTGAAGAAATCGCCGCTGCGCTACAGCGAAGACATCGGTGGCGATGTGCGTGTGACGTTGGCACAGGCCTGCAAGCTGGGCCTCGAAGGCCTGATCGCGAAGCGCGCCGATGCACCATACGAAGAGGGTCGCAGTCGTCGTTGGCTCAAGCTGAAATGCGGCAAACGGCAAGAATTCGTCATCGTCGGCTATCACCAGGCGAGTGGTAATCGCAAGGGCTTTCGTTCGTTGCTGCTGGGCCTGCGCGAAGGCAAGTCGCTGCGCTACTGCGGCAAGGTCGGCACCGGATTTTCGGAGACCTCCTTGGCAGACATCGCGAAGAAAATGAAGCAGCGCGAAGTCGAACAGCCCGCAGTCGACAATCCGCCGCGTGGTGCCAGCTTGCATTGGGTGCGACCGGAGCTGGTCTGCGAAGTCAGCTTCACCGAGATGACACGCGACGGTGCGCTGCGCCATCCCTCCTTCGAGGGGCTGCGCGAGGACAAGCCGGCATCGCAGGTGCGGCGCGAACGTGCGCAGTCGGTCAAGCAGGTCACGGCGCAGCCGGAGAACAAGTCAGCGCGTACGCGTGGACGCGGGCTAGTCGCAACGGCTTCGGCGAAGCAGTCGCGCGGCCGCGCCAAGGCGGTCGCCATCAGCGACGCGCACGCCAAGACCGCTCCCAAGACCGCTCCATTGCAGCTGGAAGGCATCGACATCTCGCATCCCGATCGCGTGATGGATGAGAAGTCCGCCGCGACCAAGGGTGACCTTGCGCGTTATTACGCGCGCGTCGCGCAAGCGTTCCTGCGCTTCGCCAAGGATCGTCCAATGTCATTGGTGCGCTGTCCGCAGGGTGATGCGCATCAATGCTTCTTTCAGAAAAACGCGATGCCCGGACTGGGCAAGCAGGTCCGTCGCGGAAAGGCGGCGGGGCACGGCATTATGTGGATCGATGACGCGCCCGGCCTGCTCGAATTGGTGCAGTTCAACGCGGTCGAATTCCACGGCTGGGGGGCCCAGCGTCCGCATCTCAACAAGCCCGATTGGATCGTATTCGATCTCGATCCGGACACGGCCTTGCCGTTCAGTCGCGTGGTCGAAGCCGCGCACGAAGTGCGCGACGCGCTGCGGTCCTTGAAGCTCGAAAGCTTCGTCAAAACCACCGGCGGCAAAGGCCTGCATGTGGTGGTGCCGATCAAGCCGCAGCGCGGCTGGAGCGAGGTGAAGGCGTTCACCCGCACGATCGCCGAAACGCTGGCGACGCAGTCGCCGCAGCGTTATGTCGCGACGATGAGCAAGGCGCGCCGCCGCGGCAAGATCTTCATCGACTATCTGCGCAATGGCGAAGGTGCGACCGCCGTACTGCCGTACTCGACGCGCGCACGCCCCGGCATGACGGTGGCCGTGCCGGTGGCTTGGAAGGAGCTGGCGAAGATTGATCCGCAAGCGTATCGAATCGATAACGTGGAAGACTGGTTTGGCGGCCGGCGCAGCGATCCCTGGAAAGATTTCGAATCCAGCGCGCGCGAACTTCCGAACCTCGAGCAGCTTTGATGGACGCGTCGAACGAACGCGGTCGCGGTGCAGCGGTCGGCGCGGGCGTCGGTGCTGCGGTCGCAGCGCGTCGACGCGGACCGTTTCGCGATTTCGGCCTGTTGGTGTGGCGTTCGCTGAACGGCTGGGTCGATGACCGAGCCTCCAGCATGGGCGCGGCAATCGCCTATTACACCGCCTTGTCGCTGGCGCCACTGCTGTTGATCGTGGTCGCCATCGCAGGCGTGGTGTTCGGCCGCGATGCGGCGCAGGGCGCGATCGTGGTGGAGCTGCAGGGCATCGTCGGCACAGATGGCGCGCGCACGATTCAATCCATCCTCGCGAGCTCACAGAGCCTCAAAGGCGGCATCCTGTCGATCGTCATTGGCAGTGCGGTATTGCTGGTCGGTGCGACCACCGTCTTCGCCGAGCTGCAGGCGGATATCGACTTGATCTGGCATGCGAAGCCACGCGCTGGCAACGGCGTGCTGAATTTCCTGCGCGCGCGCTTGCTCTCGTTCGGCCTGGTGCTGGGCGTCGGTTTTCTGCTGATCGTTTCGCTACTGGTGTCCACGGCAATTTCAGCCTTTTCGACTTTCTGGGGCGGCTGGCTGGTCGGCGAAGCGCTGCTGGCGTCGAGCGTCAACTTCGTCGTCAGTTTCGGTTTCATCACGGTGCTGTTCGCGCTGATTTTCAAATTCCTGCCGACGGCGGTGATCGGCTGGCGCGATGTCTGGATCGGTGCCGCTGTGACTTCGCTGCTGTTCTCGGTCGGCAAGTCGGCGATTGGCCTTTACCTGGGACGTTCGGCGGTGTCGTCGTCGTTCGGTGCCGCGGGTGCCTTCGTCGTGCTGATCGTCTGGATTTATTACGCCGCGCAGATTTTCCTGCTCGGTGCCGAGTTCACCTATCAGTACGCGCTGATGTATGGCTCGCGTTCTGCGGAAGTACCATCCAACGGCGCCGCGGCACAGCCTGCCGGATAACTGAGCAAACGCGGAAGGACCCCACCGCGGGAGTCGCACCTTCTCCATGGAGACCGTTCGGCCGAGGCGGGGAATCTTTCTCCGCGGCTACCAGTCGGATCGATAGGCACGTGACATACACGACGCCGATCCAGGAGTAAACGATGGCCAAGCACCGATCCATATCGACCTCTCGCGATGATCTCAGCGAAGAACCGCGCCACGAACTCGACTTCGAACGTGACGACGACCGCAGCGCGCGCGCTGGCGACCGACGTTCGAAGCAGGATCGCGGCTCAGAATTCACCGACAAGCGCGTGCGGGAAGCGGGCTTCACGGGCGGCGAAACCGGCGGCAGGGAAGACGTCACCGACGACGATCTCGCTCCGGAAACCTTGCTGCACGAAGACCGTCCCGATGGCGACGATGGTCTCGGCGGCGCCGATACTGCATTACGTGAGGTCGATGCTGATGCCATCGGCGCTGGCCATGGTAAGGACGAGGCCGAGTTGGCGCTGGAAGACGACGCGCGACGGCAAGCCAAAGTGTTGCGGCGCCGGCGATAAGGGACTCTGGTTGATCGCTTCGCGTCGTGGCGGCGGTGATGGGATCGACGCCTGAATGGCCCTCGACCCAAACACGACTTCCATTCCCGTAATTCGATCGCGGCAAAAAGAGACGACGGCAAATAGCGCCGTCGTCGATCTTGGCTTCAAGTAACTGTTCAGCGAGCAGGCCAGACATTCACTCGGAGATGCATTCGATGCTCGCCAGTTCGACGACTGGCGGCGCCGGTATCAAGCCTTTTTCAGATCTTTTGCCATGCCGCCATGCTGCTGGAGCGTCGGCAGGTTCTTCGATGCGAACGCCTTCACGTCGGTGTCTTTCGAATGCTTCGCTGCGTTATCGAACAGCGACACGGCCTCCTTGTGGCTTGCGACCATCTGCTTGGCGTAAAGCTGGTCGAACGCCTTGCCGCTCTTGCCGTTAAGCGCGTCGAGCATCTTCTGGTCTTTCTTCGACAGGGCCGTCGGCAGGACCACGTTCTTGCTCTGCGCCAAGGACTTCAGATCGTCGGCCACCTTGGTGTGGTCGGTGACCATCTGCGATGCGAAGTCTTTAATCTTTGGGTCGCTTGCATTCGACTGTGCCAGTTTACCCGCCTGGATCTCGTACATGCCGGCCGAAGCGGCATGCTCGAAGAACGCCTTGTCGCTATTCGACATCATGAGTTCAGTCGTGGTCGACGGCGTCATCGGTTGTTCCGCGATTGCCGCGCTAGTTGTGACGGCGCCGAGAAGCGCGACTGCGCCGGCGAGTCCGTACAGCATCCGTGCTTTCATTTCTGAATCTCCATTTCAAGACCGCGAAGCTGCGGTAATTCATGGACCGCGTCCGCGCGCGCTCGGTTCAGATCAATGCGGCGGCATCCCGCAAACGCAAGCCCTGAGCGCAAGCCCCGACTGCCGCTGCGGCTGCCAATATTTGAGTTCATGCGTTACGGTACCGGGCGAGACCGAACCAGACGTGAGGAGCGCGAACGATGATGACGCCGTACCCGATTGGTGTTCCAGGACGTGCATGGGGTGTTGAGGAAGTATCAGCCTGGCGCGCGCGACAGACGCGTAAACGCAGTTACGCGGACGACGTGCTTGCAGTGATCGAGTCGCTACGATCGCGATATGACGTCGTGCAGTACGGCGAGCTACACGCCGACCCATCGTTCGCTGAGGATGGCGCTAAAACGCAGAGCGCGCCGCGATATCCGCTGTTCGCAATCAAGAGCCGCACGTGGCGCGAGCACCTGCCTTGCGTGCTGGTGACCGGCGGCGTGCACGGCTACGAGACGAGTGGGGTACGGGGCGCGCTGCGATTTGTCGAGCAGTACGCACACGAATACGAGGGCGCGCTCAATATCATCGTTGCACCCTGTGTCAGTCCCTGGGCCTATGAAACGATCCAGCGCTGGAATCGCAATGCGATCGATCCGAACCGTTCGTTCTGCGATGAAAGCCCTGCGGAGGAATCCGCCGCACTGCTGCGATTGATCGCAGCTGTGCGCGACCAGGTTCTGGTGCATGTCGATCTGCACGAGACCACCGACACCGACGAATCCGAATTCCGTCCGGCGCTGGCGGCACGCGATGGCGAGCACTATGTGCCCGATCAAATCCCGGACGGATTTTATTTGGTCGACGACAGTGCGTGTCCGAACGATGCGTTTCAGATGGCGGTGATCGCGGCGGTCGCAAAGGTCACCCACATCGCAGCCGCCGATCACAAGGGCGAGATCATCGGATCGCCGGTCGTCGCGCCCGGCGTGATCCGTTATCCGCTGAAACAACTGGGCCTGTGTGCCGGCATCACGCCTGCACCCTACCGGACCACTACGGAGGTTTATCCAGACAGCCCGCAGGCGAGCGACGAGCAGTGCATCGCCGCACAGGTGACCGCCGTTCGTGCCGCGATCGACTACGCGCTGGCGCAGCGCCCGTTTGGCACACGGCCTGAGGGCGCACGACTGTAAATCCAAGAGCCGGCGAAAGTTTTTTTGTCGTCACAGCACTCTTGAAATCCTGGTGATTGAACTTAAATCGGGTACGTCGGGATGCCGAAATCGGGTTCCGACAACCACCACTTCGCTGATTATCAGGAGGCTGTAAGCATGAACACTCTATCCCTCGTCCCGCTGTATCGCTCCACCATCGGCTTCGACCGTCTCAACGAAATGTTCGAATCCGCGCTGCGTAGCGAATCCGCCAGCTATCCGCCGTACAACGTCGAGAAGAAGGGCGAAGACGACTATCGCATCGTCGTCGCCGCTGCAGGTTTGGCTGAAGACGACGTCGAAATCCAGGTCGAGAAAGATGTCCTCACGATCTCGTCCGCCAAGCGCGACGCCGCCGATACCACGCAGTATCTGCATCGCGGTATTGCACAGCGCGCCTTCAAGCTGAGCTTCCGTCTCGCGGACTACATTGAAGTCCACAACGCGAGTCTGAAGAACGGCCTGCTCAGTGTTGAACTCGTGCGTCGCGTGCCGGAGTCGGCGAAGCCGCGCCGTATCGCGGTGAATGAGGCCGCACAGAAGCTGGTGGCGGTCGACAAGGCTGCGTAACTGCGGCCGAACTGCGACGATTGGGTCCGGTGCCTGCGGGCACCGGACCTTTCGCTGGATATCGCAATAGCCGATAGCAAGTTCCAGCAATTCAAAACGCTGTTAGCGGCCGCGCTTGACGCGGCCGCCTTTGTTTGCGCGCGCCGCGCGCCGCGCCTGGGCACGCAGGAATAGCAAGGCGAGACGTTCGGCCTTGCGCGGTGCACGCGACATCGGAACATCGACGTGCTGCTCGAAGATTCCTTCGCGCCAGGCCGCGAATACCACCGGATTGATGTAAGACTTGCGGCACACGGCCGGTGTATTGCCGAGTTCGCTCGAAACCTGTTGGATCGCCTCGACGATACAGCGCGTCAGCGCTCGTTCGCTCGCCGGTTGCGGCAAGGGCGTGCACGACATCAGCGCGATTGCACGCAGGGTTCCGCCCCAGGTGCGAAAGTCTTTCGCGGTGAAGCCCTCACCGGTCGGCGCGGGCATGGCCTCACTCAAGTATGCGTTGACCTGCTCGGAATCGATCGGGCGCCGCGTGCCATCGTCGTCGATGTATTGGAACAGCTGCTGCCCCGGTAGTGCGTGGCAGCGCCGTACGATCTGCGACAAGCGCCGATCGGTGATCGCGACTTCGCGCGCAATGCCGCCTTTGCCGCGAAAGCGGAATAGTGCGCGGCCCTGTCGTAGAAATTGCACATGTCGTGTGCGCAGCGTGGTCAGGCCGTAGCTGTTGTTGTCGCGCGAGTATTCGACGTTGCCGATTCGGATCAGCGTGCTGTCGAGCAGCGCGACGACCACGGCAAGTACTTTCTCCCGTGGCAAGCCCGGAAGTGCCAGATCGCGTTTAACCCGTCTGCGCAATTTCGGCAGTGCTTCGCCAAACTCGATCATGCGTTCGAACTTGGCGCTGTCGCGCGCCGCGCGCCATTCGCTGTGATAGCGATACTGCTTGCGGCCGCGTGCATCGATGCCGGTTGCCTGCAGATGTCCGCGTGGCTGCGCGCAGATCCAGACTTGTTCGTATGCCGGCGGAATCGCGAGCGCGCGAATTCGGGCGAGCACTGCCTGATCGCGGACGGGGTCACCGCTGGCATCGACATAACGGAACTGCGCACCGCGCCGCTGCCGACGAATGCCGGCATCGCGATCGGACACGTAACGCAGACCGGCCGCCCGGGCAGTCTCTACGCTCGGTTCGTCTTTCGGTGCGTCGTTCCGTTCGTCGTTCCGTTCTTCCCGACGTTCGTTCTGGCGTTCGTTCTGGCGTTCGTCGCCCGGTTTGTCCGTGCGAACGAGCGACGCTGGCACTACCGAGCCGCAGTCCTTCATCGACCATCCTCACGCCTGAGTTCGACCAGTAGGACCGCGCAGCAGATGCGGCAGTTCGACGACGCGCGCGGCCAAAGGTCTTAGCAGAGCGATGCCAGCGAAGCCCAGGCGCGATGCCAAGAGGAATGCACGGGCATGATTCGCTTCGCTGAGCATGCGTCTTGATCTGCTGTACAACGATGTGCCAACCGGCGCGCAGCGGCAGCGCGTGTCGACGTGCCAGCTGTCTGTGCGCGTGAACTGCCAACGGTCATCGAACCGGATCATCCGGATTCGAGCCGCAGCTTGGAACCTTGCTGCGAAGTGCGCGAAGGCCTACTGCGGTTCCTGCGTGAATATCCCGATTAGTGCCGGAAGCGATGCTGCGCATCGCTTCAGCCCAAGCCCTGAAAAACTGTTTTCGAGCAGACGGCGTGCGGATGTCGTCGGTCCTTACAGTCGCTACAATTCCCTATGGCTTGCTGCCGCGCGGAACCTTGCGCGCCTAGCGGCGGGAGGGATCCGTGGGGGTCGGTGAGTGACTGAGATAACGAGCGCCGGTGCTGTACAGGAGTCGGGAAGTTCGTTCCGGTTTCTCTCGGGCGGCGGCGAACTGGGCGCGCTGATCCGCGAATTCGACTGGACCCAAACCCCGCTCGGGTCGCCGCAATCCTGGCCGCAGAATCTGCGGATGGCGCTGCGAATCATGCTGGCCTCGCGTCAGCCGATCTGGGTCGGTTGGGGACCGGAGCTGACCTACTTCTACAACGATCCCTACAAATCGATCATCGGCGGCAAGCACCCCTGGGCGCTGGGGCGGCCCACCGTTGAAGTCTGGCGTGAGATCTGGGACGACATCGGTCCGATGCTCGAGACCGCCACCCGCGGTGATCAGGGCACCTACGTCGAATCGCAGCTGCTCATCATGGAGCGCAACGGCTACGCCGAAGAGACGTACTACACGTTCTCTTACAGTCCGATTCCGAACGATGACGGTACCGTCGGCGGAATCATCTGTGCCAACAGCGACGATACGCAGCGGGTGATCGGCGAACGTCAGCTGGCGCTGTTGAGGAATCTCGCCGCGGACACCGCGCATGCACGCGATCGTGACGAAGTCTGTTCGCAAGCGGCCAAAGCGCTCGCCAGCGATGCGCATGACCTGCCGTTTGCAATGATTTATCTGGCGACCACGGACGGATTGAAGCTCGCCGGAACTTGCGGCATCGAAGCCGGGCATGCGGCGGCACCTGCTCTTCAGCCGCACGCAGGTTTCACGCTGTGGCCGCTGTCCGAAGTGGTTCGCACCCAGAGTCCGAAGCTGGTGCAAGTTGCGGAAACCAAGCTGCAAGCGCAGCTCCCCGCCGGACCCTGGTCGCGCGCACCCGCGCAAGTTGCACTATTGCCGATCTTTGCGGGCGCGGATGGCGGACGCCTCGGCGTGCTGGTGGTAGGTCTCAATCCGTTCCGCTTGTTCGACGAGAACTACAGCAGCTTCCTCGGCCTGGTTGCAGGCCAGATTGCCGGCGCATTGACCAATGCACAGGCCTATCAGGATGAGCGCCGCCGCGCCGAGGCCTTGGCCGAGATCGATCGCGCAAAGACCACATTCTTTTCCAACGTCAGCCATGAGTTCCGTACACCTTTGACGCTGATGCTGGGGCCGTTGGAGGAAGCACTCAACGACCGCTCGCAGGCCGAAGTCGGGCCGCTGCAACGCGGCCGACTCGAGGCTGCGCATCGCAACAGTCTGCGGCTTTTGAAACTGGTGAACTCGCTGCTCGATTTCTCGCGGATCGAGGCCGGCCGCGTGGAAGCGCATTACGAGCCCACCGATCTGTCCGCCTTTACGGCGGAGCTGGCATCGAATTTCCACTCGGCCATGATCAAGGCCGGCCTGCAATTCGACATCGTGTGTCCGCCGCTGCCACAACCGGTCTACATCGATCGCGATATGTGGGAGAAGGTAGTTCTTAATCTGCTGTCGAACGCGCTCAAATTCACATTTGAAGGCGGAATCGAAGTCGGTGTGCGCGTGTCGCCCGATGGACAGAACGCCGAGCTGACCGTTCGCGATACCGGCGTCGGCATCCCCAAGCACGAGCTGCCCAATATGTTCGAACGCTTTCACCGCGTGGCCGGACAGCAAAGCCGCTCGATCGAAGGTTCGGGCATCGGGCTGGCGCTGGTACAAGAACTGGTGAATCTACATGGTGGTTCGATCACCGTTGCGAGCCAGCTGGGTCACGGAACGCGTTTCACTGTACGCCTGCCTTTCGGAACGGCTCACGTTGCAACCGAGCGCTTAAGTGTTGGTCAGAGCGCTTCGACAACTTCGATGCGTGCCGATGCATATGTTCAGGAGGCGATGCGCTGGCTTCCTGAGTCGGGCAGCGGTGCGATCGAAGCGCTGCCGGACCGGTCGGAACTCGCCGTTGAAGCGCCCTTCGGTCGAGAGACCCAGGGCGCTCGCGTGCTCATCGTCGATGACAACGCGGACATGCGGAATTATGTCCAGCGACTGCTGGGTCCCACCTGTGCAGTCGAAACTGCAGTGAACGGGCGTGCCGCACTCGAGTTGATCCGGCAACGCAAACCCGATCTGGTGCTGTCGGACGTGATGATGCCGGAGCTCGATGGTCTCGGATTGCTGAATGCGCTGCGTGCAGACTCGGAGTTGCGGGATCTGCCGGTCATTCTGCTGTCGGCGCGCGCCGGCGAGGATGCACGGATCGAAGGTCTCGATGCCGGCGCGGACGACTATCTGACCAAGCCGTTTTCGGCGCGCGAACTGATCGCGCGCGTCAACGCGAACTTGCAGATGGCACGTGTGCGTCGCGATGCGACGCGCGAGTTGCGCGAAAGTGAAGCGCGCTTCCGAAACATGGCCGACAACGCGCCCGTGATGATGTGGATGACGGATCGAAGCGGCGCGCTGACCTATCTGAATCGCGGATGGTGCGAGTTCACCGGACAATCCTTGGAGGCCGCACTCGGTACTGGCGCCTGGGAGATGGTCCATCCGGACGATCGGGCGACGCAGCGAATCTTCTTCGATGCGAATGACGCACGCGCCGCATTCAATATTGAATATCGACTCCGGCGCGCCGACGGCGTCTATCGCTGGGCACTCAGCGCAGCGGCGCCGCGAATCGGTGCGGATGGCGAGTACGCCGGCTACATCGGCTCGGTGATCGACATCACCGAGCGCAAGCAGGCCGAGCAGGTCTTGCAGGACGCCAACGAACTGCTCGAAGCGCGCGTGCACGCGGCCATCGCCGAACGCGCCAGCGCGGAAGAACAACTGCGCCAGTCACAGAAAATGGAAGCCGTCGGCCGCCTCACCGGCGGCGTCGCGCACGACTTCAACAACGTGCTGCAAGTGATCTCGGGCAATCTGCAACTGCTAACGCGCGACATGGGCGCGAATGCCTTGGCGGGCCAGCGGCTGCAAACCGCGCTGGTGGCCTTGGATCGCGGCGCGCGCCTGGCTTCACAGTTGCTGGCGTTTGCGCGGCGCCAACCCCTCGCACCGAAAGTGGTGAATCTCGGCCGCTTGCTGCGTGGATTCGACGACATGTTGCGGCGCGCGCTGGGCGAAGGCATCGAAGTCGAGACGATCGTCGCAGGCGGCCTCTGGAACACCTATGTCGACGGTTCGCAGGTCGAGAACGCAATTCTCAATCTGGCGATCAATGCGCGCGATGCAATGGAGGCGCGCGGTAAATTGACCATCGAGGCCGGCAATGCCTATCTCGACGATGTCTACGCCACACAGCATCCCGATGTGACGATGGGGCAGTACGTCATGCTGGCCGTCAGCGATACCGGCTGCGGCATTCCGGCGCATCTGATCGAACGCGTGTTCGAGCCGTTCTTCACGACCAAGCCGGAGGGGCAGGGCACCGGCCTCGGCCTGAGCATGGTGTACGGTTTCGTCAAGCAGTCCGGTGGCCACATCAAGATTTACAGCGAGCCCGGGCAAGGCACCGTGGTGCGGCTGTATCTGCCACGTTCGCGCGCGCAGGAAGACATCGAAGTGGCGATGGATAGCGGACCTGCAGCCGGCGGCTCCGAGACCGTGCTGGTCGTGGAAGACGACAACGACGTTCGCGCAACGGTCGTGGATCTGTTGAAGAACCTCGGCTATCGGGTGTTGAAGGCCAGCGATGCCGATAGCGCGCTGGCGATTATCGAGAGCGGCGTATCGATCGATCTTCTGTTCACCGACGTCGTCATGCCCGGCACCTTGCGGAGTCCGGAACTCGCGCGTCGAACGCGGCTGCGGCTTCCCAATGTGGCCGTTCTGTTCACCTCCGGCTACACCGAGAATGCGATCGTTCATGGCGGACGCCTGGACGACGGCATCGACCTGCTCAGCAAGCCCTACAGTCGCGACGCCTTGGCCCGCAAGATCCGCCACGTTCTGCGCAATCAGCAACAGAAGAACATCATGGCAGCCGCATTGCGTGAGCGCACGGATCGGCTGAACGCGCTGCAGCGCGCGACGGGGCAACCGTCCGCGCGCCAACTCGCCACACGTTCCGCGCGAATTCTGTTGGTCGAAGACAGCGACGACATCCGTAGCCTGACGACGGAGATGCTGACCAATCTTGGATATGTCGTCATGGATGCCGGCAGCGGCGAAGAGGCGCTGCAGCTGCTGAGTGGCAACCACTTCGATTTGATCGTCGCGGACTTGTCGATGCCCGGGATGTCCGGCGCCGAACTGGTGACGCAGGCCGCCGAACGTGATCCGCAACTCGAGATCGTGATTGCGTCTGGATATGACGCACTCCCGGACACGCTCAAGAAAGGCGCGCTCGCCCGAGCTGTTTACTTGCGTAAACCCTATGACGAAGCGGCGATCGATCGTGCAGTCAAGTCGGCCTTGCAGTTATCGACATGAAGCCTAGTGTCGAAAGCCCAGTGCCGAAAGCCCAGTGCCGCCGGCACTCGTTATTCGTAGCAGAAAATCCAGAATTCGAAAGGTGTTTGCGTATCGCTGAACGCGCGTAGCGAATCGGTGGCGCAGCTTAAAGCTTACCGACTCAGTCACAAGGCTCGCGGGACTCGAAGCAAGCGACGACTTGCCAAGCGCAACTCCAGCTCAATCGAACGCTGCAGCATCCACATAGAACCAGTGTCCATCTTCTCTCACGAAGCGGCTGCGCTCGTGCAAGCGCACGGCTGGATTACCACCGACTCGGTAGCGCGCGACGAAGTCGACCTCGGCCTTGTCGGCGCCTGTTTCTGTGGCGCTGTTGACGACGAGTCCAAGCCACTTGGTGTGCGCTTCGAAGCCGAGCGAAGGCGGGCGTGTCGTCACGTGCCAGGTGGCCAGCAGATAAGTTTCGTTCTTCAAAACGTAGGCGCTGTAGCGCGAGCGCATCAGCGCTTCCGCAGTGGGCGCTTGCAGATTCACGTGCCATCGCGCGCAGCAGGCATCGAAGGCCTTGCCGGTGCCGCAAGGGCATAGTGTGACCGACGGCGTTTTCATGTTCGGGTGCCAGCCGCCGGAACATCGCGCCAATTGGCGTTGTGTTCCCAGAACGCGACGCTGCGTTTATAGGCGGCATGATCCAACGCGACGCCGGAGCCGCCTTCGGCAACACCCAAGGCATTGCGTAGCATCGTGATCGGCGCCATCGGAATTTCTTCTGGATCTCTGGTGTAGAGACATCCAACGACGCCCCAGTCGGCCTGAACGACGGTGCCCTCTTTTTGCAATTGCGCACGGCTGTACAAGATCGGGATCAGATATCCGGCGCGCGGCGCTTCGACGCCTTCGAACCAGCGTGTGAGGACGGCTAACTCCGATGAATTGCGCGCCTCGTACGCCGAACGCAGTTGATGCCGGTTGTCTGGCGTGATCGGGATGGTCAGGCAGCGTGTCGATGTCCAATTGCTGTGGACGTGGAGCTTGCAAAAGGGAGCGTAGCCATCGAGCACTTTCAGCGGCGTGTGCGCGTTCAGATAGCGCTCGAATTCGGCTGCCGTGCAGTCCTGAATCGTGTTGCTGCGCTTCTGTCTGGGAAACAGCCGCGCGATGGCGAAGTCGGTCAGTGCAATGGTCATGAGAGGTGGCAAGCGCCGATCAATGGCGAGGCGCACGGCGAGACGTGGCGCGTCTTCAGGCTGCACAGTTTATCGTCGAACGCGTCTGATCGAGCGCGACGCGAGGTTTCTTGCCCGTCTAGGTGTGCGGAGAGGATTACCGCCAGCAGTGCATGTACAACGCCTTTTGAGCGTCTCGCGGCGAACCCCCAAGCCAATGTACCAGCCTAGCAGTGCATAGCTTGTCGCCGGCGGCCAGCGCGGTAGTTCGATTGCAAACCGGCCGGAGGCGTGCGGCGCAGATAACACCAGCATCGGTCCGGCCAATGCCCAGGCCAATAGATGCAGCAGGCGACCGACATACTGGCTCCGTCCCCGCCTCGAAGTACGTAGCGTCCATTCTCATCAGAATGGCAGCTTGAAGAGCAACCGAGGCTCGGTTGAGGTTAGCCCACGACCGGCAACGCGCGGCTTTCGTCAGCCGGTGTTCGACGTGCGGCCAGTGGCAATGGCGTAACGTCGATCGTCGCGCGCAGAACGCTGACTCAGTGATGGTCGTTGTCGTGCTGATGGCGCTGTTCTTCCTCGCGGCGCTGACGCTCTTCTTCTTCGTGCCTGCGTTGGTCGTCGTGGTCGTTCCGGCGCGGATCGACTTCGACCGAAACCTGCGGACGCTCCACGACGCGCTCGACAACAGTCGTCGGTGCGGCCGCTTGCGGTGGCGGCGGCGCATTACAGGCGACCAACCACAGGGCAGCAGGAACGCTCAGAAGCGCCAAGCGGACCGATTTCTGCGCGAATAGGCGACGGGTTGAAGAGGTCATCTTTGGAGTTCTCAGTTCTGGCAACCGGATGCGGCTGCGAAGGCGACGAGCACGCTGGCTGTTGCGTCGTGCTCGACAGCCCTTGGACCCCGGTTTCGGGCGATCGTGCCAAGACAAGAACGAAAGGGTTCGGACCCTTGCACGCCGCGCAATGGACTGCTCTGTAACTGCTGCACTGCAGCCTGACTCAGCGGCCATCGATGGATCGATCAAGCCGCCACGGTGGCGCGCGACAGACATCCACTTGCAGAAGTGAGCAAGTCTTGCGTCTCCCAAGCCCGCCGCGACCGGGCGCGCAGCTATGCAGCTGTGCAGCTGTGTACCTACGCAGCGACGCGGCGACGCAGCTACCCATATGGTTAGTTGTTGCAGGGTCGCCGGGGCGATAACATCGAGGCAAAGACACTCAAGTGTCGCAGTACCCGCGAAAGCGTTGAGGAGATCCGGGCGAAATGGAAGGCGATGAGATGGAATACCTGCGCGTGCACATCGACTGCACCGCCGACCTGGCACGCACTGCTGAAACAATCGCCTACGGCCTCTTAGGCGTTGCGGCGCTATGCCTGCTTAGCATCATCGTCGAGCCACAGCTCCCCTCCTTATTCTTCAAGGATCTGATTGCCGGTGCAGCGCTGCTGTCGCTCGGCTTGTTCTGCATGGTCGATTCGCTCAATTGCGAGCACTTCGAAGCCGTTCGAGCATTCAGAAGCGCGCGAATTTCCAAGCGCGTTTCGTCGGCGCGCATCTAGTAACAGACCGCTGCGCCAATCGCGACCAGCAGATCGTCGGCGCACTACTCCGGGAGCAGTGCAGGCCTTTGGAGCTCGGAGGCCGCATCGGCGTGATCGACGGACGCGTGCGCGGTGTGCTGAAGTGCCGCGTCGTCGAGTGTTGGATCAGCGTCTGCCTTGCCCTTCGAATGCGGCGCGATCAGATTCGCAACGCCTTTGACGCCGGCCAGATGACGCACCGCCTCGGCCGCCGCACTACGCTGGTATTCGCAGGCCACACTGCCCGACAAAGTCACCCAGCCGTCTTCGACTTTGACGATGACATCGTCATGCGGTGCAGTGGAGTTCCGCCCAACCTGATCGGCCGCGGCATTCGCGATATCTGCATCGGTCGGCACATGACCATGGTCTGGCGGCACGTCGAACTCCACGGCCAAGCCCCTGAAGCCAGTGACCCTGCGCGCGGCGCGCTCTGCAGCCAGCTTCTCGGCAGTGCTTCCGAGATGTCCCGTCAGCATGACGACCCCGTGCTTGACGGACACACCCACCGCGGCTGCATCGACCGCCGGGTCTAGCTCAAGTTGAGTTTCCACGTCCTTCTTCAGCTGTGCATCGGTTTTCATGTCGACAGGCTCCGTTAGGAAGTGGCCGCTTGTGCATCCGGCCTCAGCTTCCGCGATGCCCTTGGCCAACGCATTGAGGTGGATCAAGGGCGCGAACCATGGGAACCTCGTCGCCACTCGATGCGATCCACGACGAGGACGAGCCGGTGCCGGTCGTCGCGGCAGTTCCAGCGGTGCGTGGTCAGGCCTGTTGCCGCGCCATTGAACGAATCCGCGTGCTCGCAGATGATGCGGTGTCACGGCACGAACGCGACTGGTTACACTTTGGGTCCCAACGTCGTTCGCGACCGCACACTGATGAACACTGAACAAATTGGCATTCTGCTGCAAAAGATCGTCGAGACGATGAGTCTGCCGAAGAGTCCAACGTGCACGCGCCAGTCGCGCGCCGTGCTGCTGGCCGTGGAACGCTGGCTCGGAGATGCACGTTTGCCGGATGACATCGCGCAGTACCTGCAGACGCTGGCAGCTTGGGGCGACATGATGAAGCCTGGCATCCTCGCGAGTAGCGCGTCGGCCGATTTGCCGGAGGACAAGAAAGCCGGCGTGCTCAGTTACGTGCAGTGGATCTTCACCAGCCCGGATTGGGACGCGCTGCAGCAACTGGCGAAGGCAGACGCACGTACGCCAATGAAGTTGGTCAAGCCAGCCACGGTGATCAAGCATTGAACCCGCGAATCACAATGTCAGGCCTTACGCGACAAACCGGCAGACGCCATCCGCACGCATCCGCTTGCGTGGACGACGCGCAGCACGCACCTCAATGACGCAGTCACTCACCGAGATGGCGGGTGTGCGTCTGGATATCTGGCTCTGGGCAAGCCGCTTCTTCCGCAGCCGTGCGCTCGCCAAGCAGGCCATCGAAGGCGGCAAGGTGAAGTTCGGCGGCACGCCCGCAAAGCCGGCAAAACTGGTGCGCGTCGGCGATCGCCTCGAAGTCAGCCGCGGTCAGGATCGATATGAGATCGACGTGCTCGCGCTGAGCGCACAACGCGGTTCGGCCGCGCTCGCACAGCAGTGCTACCGCGAGACGGACAATAGCCGCGTCGCGCGCGAAGAGCTGGCGCAGCAGCGCCGGATGGCGGCCACCGGCTACAGCAAGCCTTTGAGCAAGCCGGACAAGCGCGCGCGTCGATTGATCCGCGCGCTGGGCGATATCGACGCGTTCTGATTCCGTGCTGGATGGATCGGCACGAGCGTCGCGCCGCTCAGGTCTTGCTGCGAAGCGCGTTGGATGAACCGCAAGCGCGCGCGGATAAGCCTTGGATCTGCAAACCCAAAACAAAAGTAGTGTGCTACTGAGCGCGTAGCAAAAGCGCCGTTGTCGTGTGTCGGCTTTGCACGCTAGGAGGGCGCGCGCATCGATCGGGCACAGGAGACGAACAGCAGCGCAGAGGGAATGTTCAACAGGCTGACGCAGGCCAGCACGACGCCGAGTCCACCGGCGATGTGGGCCGCGGTGACGTAGTCGCTCAAGGCGCCGATCAGGAGCGGACCGATTGCGAGGCCGATCAAGCTCTGTACCAGAATCATCAGCGCCGCCGCGGTGGCGCGCTCCTGCGCGGTGACTTGCGCCTGCACCAATGTGTACGTCGAGGCTTGGTACATCGCATTGCAGGCTGCGGCAACGGCGAGGCAACCGATGGCCACACCGAGTACCGGCGTCAGGAAGCCGGCGAGACAAAATGGCGTGGCAATCGCAATCGACAGCGCCGGCCAAAGCGCGAGCCAGCGTCGATCGCGCAGCGCCAAACGATCACCCAGCATGCCGCCGGCCACTGCGCCGAGGATGCCGAACACTGAACCCAGCACGCCCAGAATCGCACCCGCCTTGGCGGCCGTGAGGCCAAAGCCACGAATGAAAAACGGTGCCGACCAGAACGCCATGCCGTACACCAGAATCAGGTGGATGCCGGAGGCGATGATGCATTGCAGATAGATCCGGTTGCCGAGCAGACGCTTGAGACTCGGTGCGAACGCATTGGGCAGGCTGGTGCCGGAGGTCGTGCGTGGTGGTTCTCGCAGCGTCATCGCCACCACCAGCGCCAGCAGTGCGCCGGGTATGCCGAGTGCGAGGAACGCCGAGCGCCAGCCGAAGTGCGTCGTGAAATAGCCGCCGACGCTGTTCGCCAGGAACGCACCGACCGCAGCACCGACCGCGATGATCGAAAAGCCCGCAGCGCGCCGTCGCTCGGAAACGAAGTCGGTCATCAGCGAATGCGTCGGCGGGACGAAGCCGGCTTCGCCTGCGGCCACGCCGACACGCGCGAGAATCAGCTGAACGAAGCTCGCCGACAGTCCGCAAGCGGCCGTCATCAGACTCCACAGGCCGATGCAGAACGCCAGCACGTTGCGCCGGTTGCTGCGATCGGTCAATCGAGCGATCGGCAGACCGATCACCGAATACATCAGCGCGAACGAGGTGCCGCCGAGCAGTCCGAGCAGCGTGTCGCTGAGCGTGAACTCCAGCTTGATCGCCTGCGAGACGATGCCGATCAGCAGTCGGTCGGCCTGGTTGAACGCCGAGATCAGGAACACCAGCACGATGAAATAGCGCGCCGAAGATTTCAACGGTGCGGTGGCGTCGGCTGTCATGTGGCATCTCCAAGTGCGCGTCGTCGGGCGGCCGAGGCCTTGAATTCGCGTGCGCGCTGCAGCGCAGGCGGTAGTGGCCGGCGATTGCGGCGCAGGGTCGACCAGATGCGCAGCATGTGGCGTTTGCGCGCAGGCTCGTCGTGATCCTCGAACACCGTGCGCGAATGCAGGATGTTGTAGTTGTTGGCGATGAGGATTTCGCCGGGTTCCATCATGAACGAATAGGCATTGCCGGGCGCACGGATCGTGCGGTCGAGCAGATCCACCGCCTCACGCATCGCCGGTGTCATTTGCTCGGCGCCGGGCAGGTGCTGGGCGAGATCGATATAGCCGCGCTTGTAGAGAATGTTCAGATAACCGCGGTAGTAGCTGTAGATCGGGATCATCTGAAACGCGTGCTCGGGCCCGAGTTCGCCGCGCGCATCGAAGGCATAGGGCTTCTGCAGTTCGAGTGCGAGGTCCGGTCGCGCACTCAGAATCTGGTTGAACGCGGTGATCGCACTCGCCAGGCGACTCAGGCCCCCGGTCTTGCCCTTGCGGTGACACAGGAAGAACAGTGCATCCGATCCGTCGCCGTGGAAGTCCAGTTCGATATTGGTTTGATAGCCGCGCGTGGTCGAGGTCGCGAAATGCTGCGTGGCGCTGGCCTCGTCCTTGAACGAGAACTCGGCCTGCACGTGATGCAGACGTTTGCCGCTGGCGTCCTGCGGTTCGGCATAGCCGATATGGGCGGCGAGGCCCCAGAACAATTTCTCCAGCGCATCGGGCGACAGACCTTCGATCGGCACGTCGCACAGCAGCGCAAAGCCGCGACCGCCTTCGATGTCGTCGATCACCGCGTCGAGGCGCGGGCCTAAGTTCGGCAATCGAAAGTTCTCGGGCGTGATGTCGAGCAAGTCGATTCCGGCATCGAGCACGCCCTGCAAAGCGTGCAGCGCTTCCGCCTGTTCCGTCGCGCTGAGGGCGAGCCGCCAGCTCGTATCGTTGTGGATCTGCTCGGCTGACCAGGCAGACGGATGTTGGATCGGCTGGTCGAGCAATTCAGTATCGTTCCATAAGAGAGGACGCGAGCTGTAAGCATTGTGCGCAAGCTCGTGATCGCGAGGCAAGCGAGCGCGGTGTTGCGCCTGTCGATTCGTCAGCCGGGTAGAGCCGGGAGGAGTCGTTGCGACAGGAGTCGATCGGGTAGCAAGGCCGGAAGTATTTCGCGATCGCGCAACGCAAGCCGAGTACCGGACCGAGTAGCCGGCTCGCGTGAGGAAGGTTCGTCTATGCTGCCGCGGGAAGTCATTTCATCGCGCAGTCGAGGCCATAAACCGACAGCTGGGCGATGCGATATCGTTAGTAAGTTTCTTTGAATAACGCCGCGAACATGCCGATCGAACAGGAAGCTTGCGACACCAAGCCATGCGCAAAAATAAGAGGGCTCGATGGCGACAATACTTCGAGCGCCGTTTCTAGTGATTCACTGGATTCTGTCCCTCTGCGCGCAGCGCTATCGGCGACGCGCGCATGCCACTGAACCCTGAAGTCGCCGAGCTGCTCGCGCGCGACACCGATCCGGTGATCGTTCATCAGCTGAGCCCGCAGGAGGCACGCGTACGCTATGCGCTGCGCGCGTCGAGGCGCCCTACGGCTGCGCCGCCGCAGCTTGCCGGTGTGGTCGATCGCAGTATCGAAGGCGAACACGAGCTTCCACTGCGGATCTATACGCCGCTCACGCAATCGACAGCGCCATTGCCACTGGTTCTGTTCTTTCACGGCGGCGGCTTCGTGGTCGGCAGTCTCGATACGCACGACACCTTCTGCCGACACTTCGCGCAAGGCCTGGGCTGCATCCTGGTGGCGGTGGACTACCGACTGGCGCCGGAACATCCGTTTCCTGCGGCAACCGAGGACGCCTGGCGCGCGCTGCACTGGCTGCACGTGCACGCCAGCGAACTCGGTGGCGATGGCACGCGAATAGCCTTGGCCGGCGACAGTGCCGGCGGTAACCTCGCCGCAGTGACTGCGTTGCGCGCGCGTTCTGATTTGGGTCCGCCGCTGCGCGCACAGATACTGATCTATCCAATGACCGATCACGGCGATCATCCGACCGCCTCGCAACTGGAATTTGCCAACGGCTTCGGCCTGAGTCTCGAGAGTCTGCGCTGGTTCTGGAAACAGTATTTGGCGCCCGGGCAGGATTACCGCCACCCGCAGATATCGCCGCTTTGCGCGAGCGACTTGCACGGTCTGCCGCCGACTCTGATCGTGACCGCCGAATGCGATGTGCTGCGCGATGAAGCCGAGGCTTATGCCGCGCGACTCGACGATGCCGGTGTCGCCGTCACGTTGCGGCGCTATCCGGGCATGATCCACGGCTTCATGGGAATGCTCGGCATGATCTCGCCGGTGGCGGCGGCGGTCGACGAAACCTGCAGCTGGATTCGAGCGCACGTCGTCTGAAGTCTTCGCATCTTCGAATTGGCGTCAGGCTGTACCTAGTCGTGTTGGAAGCCTCGCCAAGCCGGACTTGTTCGGATTGATCGAAGTCGCTTGGTGCGAAACCGGTTTCGCGCACGACGGCTCATAGACGCATCATCTACGTAGAAGCCGCAAGACGCTTGCGGCAATCGCGACTGGTTTGAATGCGGTCGAGCGCCGAAGCTGGCGGCTCCGCGCCGAACGCGCGCATTGCGATGGTCAACGATGCCCTTCCAGCTGTCAGTGGTGATGCGTGTGTCACGCGCCTATCGGGCTGATCTGCACGAGCCGACATCCGCGACCGCGAAGCGCGCGTGAACAGTAACGGTCACCGCTTCAGCCGCGAGACGCGCGAGCAATTCTGGCGCGCGGTGCGGACGTTTCTCGGTTCGCGCGATGGCGTCAGCGCGGTGCGCATGCTGATCGCGCTGGTCGTGCTGCTGCTGGCGATCAACGCACTCAATGTCGTCAACAGCTATGTCGGCCGTGACTTCATCTCGGCCATCGCCGCACGCAATATCGATCGATTTGTCGTGCAGGCCTGGTTTTACGTCGGCGTGTTTGCGCTATCGACGGTTGCAGCGGTGATCTGTCGCTACTTCGAGGAGCGGCTTGGCCTGGTCTGGCGCGACTGGCAGACGCGGCAGATCCTCGACAGCTATGTCGATCGACGCGCGTACTACGAGCTGGAGCAAGAGGGCCGCCTGGAAAATGCGGACCAGCGGATCGCCGAGGACGTCCGCACGTTCACCACCTCGACCTTGTCGTTCCTGCTGATGACGCTGAACGCATCGATCACGGTGCTGATGTTCTCCGGCGTGCTTTGGTCGATCAGCCCGAAACTATTCGTGGTCGCCGTGCTGTATGCGCTCGCCGGCTCGGCGATTACCGTGCTGGTCGGGCGGCGCCTGATCGGTTTGAACGTGACGCAGCTCGACAAGGAAGCGAACTTCCGCTCGGAACTGGTCCATCTGCGCGAGCATGCCGAATCGGTTGCCGTGCTGCAGCGCGAGACGCTGCAACACCGACGACTGCTGCAGCGCCTGACGGAACTGGTGGCCAACACGCGGCGCATGATTTCGGTGAACCGCAACCTCGGGTTCTTCAGCAACGGCTACAACTACCTGATCCAGATCATCCCGGCGCTGATCATCGCGCCGATGTATATCCATGGGCAGATCGAATTCGGTGTGGTCACGCAGGCGGCGATGGCGTTTGCGATGCTGATGGGCGCGTTCTCTTTGGCGGTTACGCAATTTCAGCTGATTTCGAGTTATGCGGCGGTGATCGCGCGACTCGGCCGCCTGATCGAGGCGATCGATCGCAGCCGTCAGCCGGCACCGTCGTCGATCGTCATCGAGCACCGGGCCGGACCCTTGCAATTCGATCGCTTGAGTTTGCGTCACGCCGATGGTCATCTGTTGCTCGATCGGCTCAGTCTCGAACTCCGCGCGGGCACTCGCATGCTGATTACGGCGACGTCCGGATTGGCCAAGCACGCGCTGTTCAACGCGACAGCGGGGCTGCACTGCGAAGGCGAGGGCCGCATCGTCCTCCCGGATGCCGATACGCTGCGGATGGTGCCGGAGCGACCCTACATACCGAAAGCCACCGTCCGCGAATTGCTGCGCTCAGTACGCCCGGCACCGGCCACGACCGACGATGAACTCTGGAGCACCTTGCAGCAGTTCGGCATCGCGCAAATGGTGATCGATGCCGGCGGCCTCGATGTCGAGCGCGACTGGAGCAGTCTGGTCGGCGTCGGCGAACTCACCAAGTTGGTGCTCGCCGAAGTGCTGTTGGCGCGGCCGCAGTTCGTATTGTTGGATCGACTCAGTCTGAGTCTCGATGCCGAACAGGCGCAGGCGGTACTGCAGCTGTTCGATGAGTCGCGCATCAGCTATCTGGTGATGGGCAAGCCCGGCGACTACGCGGATCGTTGCGATGCGCGACTGCATATCGCTGCGGACGGCAGCTGGACGTATACGCCGCTCAACGCCGATTCGCGCATCAGCCCAGTATGATCAGCACGCGATGCGGCCGGCCGTCGTCGACGATGCTCAGCTGTGCGGCGCCCTCAACCAGCGGCAAGGACTCGTCGTCGAGCTGCGCGTCGACGATGGTCGCGGTGTGCCGGTTCGGATTGCGCACGTCGATCTGATACGACGTCTGCGATTCGGGCAGTCGATAGCGCAGGCGATAGTCCGGCCAGTCGTCGGGTACACAGGGCTTGATCCGCAGGGAATCTCCGTCGGCGAGCGACAAGCCCAACAGGCACTCGACCGCGATGCGATAGACCCAGCCGGCCGAACCGGTGTACCAGCTCCAGCCGCCACGGCCGATATGCGGCGTAGCACCGTAGATATCCGCGGCCACAACATAAGGTTCCAGACCATAGCGCGCGATGGCCGCGCGATCGCGTGTATGGGCCAGCGGACTGAGCATGATCAGCAAGGGCAGCGCACGATTGCGGCGGCCGAGGCGGGCGAGTGCTTCGATCACCCAGCAGGCCGCGTGCGTGTACTGCCCGCCGTTCTCGCGAACGCCGGCGACATAGCCACGAATGTAGCCGGGGTCCTCAGCGGCGTCGACGAAAGGCGGCGTCAGCAGCCGGATCAACCCGTTGGCCTTATCGATCAGATGTTGTTCTACCGCATCCATCGCCTGTTCGGCGCGCGCTGGCGGCGCCGCACCGGACAGCACCGCCCAGGATTGCGACAGACTGTCGATGCGGCATTCGTCGGCGCTGTGCGTACCTAAAGGCGTGCCGTCGTCGTAGTACGCGCGTCGATACCATTGGCCATCCCAGCCGGCCTCATCGAGGCTGTGTTCGAGTGCGCTGCGATAGCGGGTATAGCACTGCGCGCGCGTGAGATCGCCGCGGCGCTCGGCGAGCGCGATGAATTCGCGCAGCAGCGAGAACAGGAAGAAGCCAAGCCAGACGCTCTCGCCGCGACCGGCATGGCCGACGCGGTTCATGCCGTCGTTCCAGTCGCAACTGCCGATCAGCGGCAGCCCATGCGTACCGCGCGTCAGCGCGCGATCGAGCGCCCGACAGCAATGCTCGTAGATCGATGCAGGGGTTGCGCCCGGCTCGGCCCGCAGGTAGCGCTCGTCTTCGCCGGCGGCAAGTTCCGACGCAACTAAGAACGTCACCTCCTCGTCGAGTAGCGCGGTATCGCCGCTACTCGATAGATAGCGCATAACCGTATGCGGTAACCACAGCAGATCGTCGGAACAATGGGTTCGCAGGCCGCGCTCGACCGGCGCGGCATGCCACCAGTGCAGCACGTCGCCGGCCTCGAACTGGTGGCGCGCGTGCAGCAGGATCTGTGCGCGCGTCACGGCCGGCCACAGCAGGCAGAGGTCGCCGGCATCCTGAAGTTGGTCGCGAAACCCGTAAGCCCCGCTCGACTGGTAAAACGCGGTGCGTCCCCAGATTCGGCTGGCCAGCGCTTGATACGGCAGCCAGCCGTTGAGCATGCGATCGAGCTCCGGCGCGGCAGTCTGCACCTGCAGGCCGCCAAGTCGGCTGTGCCAGGCGCGACATACCTGGGCCAGCTCGGCATCGATCGCCTCGGTCGCGTCGTACCGCGTGATCAGCCGCTGCAGTTCGACGCCACCCATGGCTTCGCCCAACATGAACGTGAATACGGCCTGTTCGCCCGGCATCAGTACGAACTGCAGCTGACGCGCAAAGCAGGGATCTGCATTTATTGCGTTCTCGAAACCGCAGACGCCGTTGAGTTGCGGTTGCGACAGCGCCTGCGGCGCGCGCACGCTGCGATCGATGCCGATGACACTGCGGCGTTCGCAGCACAGTCGCTGGCTGAATGCGCGATCACCCACCGCGAATGCGAACGCGATGCCGCCGGCGAAGTCGCCGCCACGATCGTTGCGCGCGCACAACAGCGGACCGGTGGCCCAAGTGCGCAGGCTCGCGGGCGGCTGTATCAACGTGCCGAGGACCAGCTGCTGATACGCGTACAAGGAGAGCGACCGTGCGTTCGAGGCCAGATTATGCAGACGCACGCGAACGAACTTGACCGGATCGTGCTGCGCGACGAACACCGTGACCTGCTGATCGAGTTGATTCGAGACGTGTTCAAAACGCGAGTAGCCGAAGCCGTGATGCACCTCGTAGGCGCTTGCTGTCGGCAGCGGTCCAGGCAGCGGCGACCAGGCCTGTCCGCTGACGTCATCGCGTAGCCACAGCGCTTCGCCATGCGGATCGCAGACCGGATCGTTCGACCAGGGCGTCAGCCGGTTCGCCTGGCTGTTGCGGCTCCAGGTACCACCGGCACCGGTTTCACTGACGATGCAGCCGAAACCGGGATTGGCAATGACATTGGTCCAGGGCATGGGCGGCAGGCGCAAGCCGCTGCCATCGTGCTGCAGGCGGATGCGGTATTCGTCACCGTCGTTGCTGAAGCCACAGTCCTCTGCGGCAATCGAAGATTCTGGCGTCAGATCGAGCGCCGGCAGCATCGCGCGCGGCGTGCCAAAGTCGCGCGGCAGACGGCGCGCCAGCACTCGCGCAAGTTGCCTGCGATCGTCGGCCGCTCCCAACAGGAAACTCAGACGATGTTCGGCGCCGGGCGCGAGCGTCACCGTGGTCTGCAGGCTGAAGCAGGGATCGAGCACGTTGCCGATTTCGCCCTGCAGAAGCATCGCCGGATTCGACAAATCGCGTCCGCGTCCGACGAATCGAGCGCGATCGGTCTCAAAACGATCGACGGGTGCGCCGACCAGTGCGTGGAATAACAGCGGCCAGACCTCATTGCGCCCGCGCGGCCGACGCTGCGCAATCAGGCTGCCGGTGCCGGCATCGCATTCGGTCTGCACGAACAGCTTGAGGAAGGCCGGATGTTCGAGATCGGCCAAGGCTTGCGCCAGCGCGATTTCGATATAGCTGGTCAGCTGCAGGCGGCGCGCTCGTGTCGAACGATTCTGCAAATGCAGTTCGCGCTGCTCCAGCGCATCGTCGTCGTCGACGCGGATCGTCATCGTCGTCGCGATGTCGTCGTCCAGACGCTCGATCACGCACTGTGTGGCGTCGCGCCGCACGGCGTACTGCGTCGGCGCCGTCCGACTCGGCTGACGTGCGGCCGACCACTGCGTGCCGCTGTCGAGATCGCGCAGGTAGACGAAAAAGCCCGAGGCGTTTTCCAGAGTGTCGCCGGGCCAACGGTTGAGCGCGAGGTCGTCGTAGCGCGACCAGCCGCCGCCGCTGTCGTTGATGCCGAGGCGGTAGCGCGCGCTGCCTAAGGTTTGCGATACCGCAGATGCTGACGACGGAGGTGCGGGCGTCGACATTTCAAGCTGCCGCGCAGTGAATCAGAAAACGCGCAGGGAACTGATCCAGCGAAACGGACGCCGCGTCGAACGCTGTATGCGCAATGCCATTAACTTCGACCCGCACAATCGCTGAGCCCACCGGGGGCGACAGGCGAACCCGTCCAGCAATTCCGCTTTCGATGCGGCCCTCAAGCATGCAGGCATCGACGCGTTTGAGGCGATAGCTGAGTGGACCGAAAGCAGTCGGCATCCGATCGACGATTACGCCCCCACCGTCGAGCCATTCGGATGCAATCCCTGCGGCGAGTATCAATCCCTGTTGTGCCTCGCATTCGTAGGCGAACAGGCTGCGCAGTGCCAGCACGTATTCGGCGGCGACCCAGCCGTGCGGCAGATCGCCCAGGTTCCCCGGCGTTTGCGCGTCGCGCCAGACGATTTCAGACCATTGATTCCAAGCTTTCGGCTGACGCGCATCGAGGAAGTAGCGCAGCAATTCGAGTGCGACCTCGCGTCTTCCGAGTCGCACGAATACACCGATGATGCGAATTTCGTAAGGGCTGTAGTTCGTCCAGGTCTGCGCGCCACTCTGTCGCCGACGCCACTCGCGGTAGTAGCGCTCGAAGGTCTGTTCGACGCTCGCCCGATCGAACTCGGGGAGCAGGTCGAGCAGGGTGATTGCATTGGCGGTTGCAGTCGGGTCGAAGTCCGCCCATTCGAGACTGGCCGGCACGAAGTCGAGCGTGTGGCGCGCGCGCGTTGCCGCAATCGACGCGGCCAGCGCGCGCGACAGGTTCGCAGCCAGTGTCCGATAGTGTTGTGCAAGGGCTTCATGTTGCAGCAGCAATGCAAGTTCGGCTGCGTCGCGCAAGCCGCGCAGCGCCCAGGCGTCGTCCCAGTAGGAATGCACCGGCTGCGACAGATAGCCTTCGTGACTCACCGAGATCGGCAGCAGACCGTCGTGCTCGATCACGCGCTCGATGAAGCCCGCGCTGCGCTCGACGTGCGGCCATACCAACTTGAGGAAGTCGATGTCGCCGCTGAAACGGTGATGATCCGCGATCAACACGATCAATTCGCCGTGACTGTCGTGTTCGACGCGTGTATCCGCGCCCTGCGCATCCACACAGCTCGGCACGAAGCCGTCGGCACGTTGAAAGCGCAGATACCAGAGGATGTACGCGCGCACCGGCGCGAGGCTGCCCATCCGCAGCAGCGCCGCAGACATCACGGCGCCATCGCGTATCCACGAGCGCGCATAGCGGCGCGGACCCGAGCGCAGGGCTGCGCCGTCGCGCAGCAGCAGAATGTGCGCGGCGGCGGTCGCCGCTGGCAGGATCGCGTCGGCGGCCCAATCATTCCCGTGCCACTGCGTCGGTCGCAGCAGTGAGTTCCAGTCGAACGCGCGATCCGCGACGGCGGGCGCGCCGTCGTCGCCGAGGCAATTCAGTTCGAGCGTGCGCGACTGTGCAGCGCCGAGTCGCAGCTCGAAGCCGAACACGCCGGTTGCCAGGCCATGGCGGTCGTGCGCCTCGGCGCGCGGCGGCAGCTGGCCGTGTTCGAGGTCGGCGACGACACTGCCTTCGTCGAAGCTGCGCGCGCCGAAGCCGAGTGCAATCAGCGAACCCGTTTCGGCCGCCGTGGCGTCCGTCTGTGTATCCGGGATGAGGCGACGATGCTGATTGACGCGCAGCGCGCCATCCGTGCAAAACAGATCGTGAATCCGGCTGATGCCGCCCCATTGCTTGAACTGTTGCCAAGGCGGCGTGACCTGGAACGGGCGGACCAACAGGAAAAGTCGCAGAGACAGTTCAGCGTCGCCAAGATTTTCGACCTGGTAACGCAGGCGCAACGCGCCGCTGCTCATCGATTCGCCGGTGATGGTCAGTCGCCAACGCGCGTCGCGCCAGACCACGGAAGGTGCCGGTATCCAGCCCTCCTGCAACTGTTGATCGGACGAAACATCGCTCCAGCCCACCAATTGCCCATCGCTCCAGAGCATCGGCTCGATCGAGAATGCGCCGGGATACGGTTCAATTGCACCGTCCTCGCTGATCAATGCGGAGTCGGCATGATCGGGGCTGCCGATCGGCGTCCAGCGCGTTTGCTCGCGATGCAGCCAGCGCGGATGCGCGCGGCGCGCTTCGGTGGCTGCGATCGTGTGCCAGAACGCGGCCATCGAGCGCGAAAACTCGTAGCCTTGGAGCGCCAGACGCGCACCCGCGCAGGCTTCGCTCATCTGCAGCCGCAGCCGATGCGCATGCGTGTCCGGCAGTGCCACGTAACTGCGCGCGCCACCGCCGCATTCAGCGCGATAGATCGTCGTCCAGCGTGTACCGCGATGGGCTGCTTGCACGACGAAGCCGGATGCAGGCGCCGTGTCGAGCCAGTCGATCACCAATCCGCCCAGGTGACGCTGCTGCATCAGATCGATTTCGATCCAGGGCGCGACATCGTCCGCGCGAGGCGCCCATCCGCCCGGCAGCACTGCGTTCGCAGCGCCGTGATCGTCTCGTTCACTCGATGCGCGCAAACGAGGCGATACGGTGTTGACGCGATCGACGATCTCGAGATCCGACAGCCAGAGGCCGCCGCTGCCGCCGCCGTTGGCAAGGATCGCGAATTCGATTCTGCCGAGTTGTGTAATGACGCTATCGGAGGCTGGCCCCCAGGCAAATTCGATCGCGCTACTTTCGATCTCCAGCGCACGCCAGCGCGCACTGGGCCGCAGCGGATTCAAGGTATAGCGCCAGACGTTCTGTCCACCGGAATCGAGCAGCTTCAGTTCCAGTTGCTCGGCACCACTACCACCGCGCAGGCGAAAACGGATGACGTAGTCCTGCGGCATCGGGCGCAACAGTGTGCAGCCGATGGCGACGAAGCCGCCGCTGCGATCAAATGTGTAATCGAGTCGCAGCGCGCGGCCTTGCGGCGCGCGCGCCGCCGATAGCTTGAGACGCGATTGACCCGATACGGCCGGCAACCAGCGCGACACGTCGTCGAACAATCCCGGCGATGCTGGATGCCTGCCGTCGTCGGCGTCGCTGACTGCGCGCATCATGTTCGCGGTCGCTGCGCTCACCGCATTCACTGCGCTCACAGGCTCGCCAGCTGCCTCGGTGACGATCGACGCACCGGCACTGCGTTCGCTGGCGAGCTTCAAAGCACCGGCGGCAATACGTCGCGAATATCGGCGACGCTGTGACGCGTCAGGTCCGAGGCGACCTCCAGCACGATACGCGAGCGCAGTTGCGGATCGAACTGCTGGCGAAGCACACCGAGAAACGCCGGAGCCGCGATCAGATAAATCCGTTCGATGTTGTGTGCGTAGGGCGCCGTGCCGAGCAACTGACACAGCTGACGACCGAAGGCTTCGGCGGCGTGCTCGTGCTGCGTTTCGCGCGGTTCGAAGCTGTGACCGATGCCGGCGGTCGCATGGGTGACGTGACCGCGCCGGTCGCTCAAGGCCGCGTGATCGGGCACGCGAATCTGCGGATTCACCAAATCTTGCAGCTCATCCAACTGGCGCGTGTTGCCCGGTGGCGACGAGAACAAGCGCGCACGACCGGCATCGGTGACAACGACAATGGCAGTGTGTGCGGGATGCTGAATTTGTGCGGCGTGATTGGGCTTCATAGGGTTCTCCAGTGGTCGAGCATGCTGTGAGGGCGTCGCGAGCAAATGGTTGATGCGTGTGTTGCACGGCGATGCCTCAAGGCTGTGCGAGCGTCGCCGCAAACTGTCTTCGCGGCATTGATGTCCATCAACTGTGCGTGCGCCGAATGTTTCGTTTTGCTTCAAGTTCGAATGGCGCAGGCGGTAGAGAGTTGGACATGGAAACTCAGCTATCGCTGAACAGCGCCGGCCGCGGCTGGCCTTGCGCCAGCGGCGGTGCCGCCTGCGGCTCGCTGAAATCGGCGGTCCAGTGCCAGTCGCGGATTGCGGGCAGGTCCTCGAAATGTTCGCGGATGTACACCTCATGTTCGAGTAAACCCGATTCGAACATCGCAATCACGGCACGCGCTTGCAGCTGCAGTCGCGGCACATGGCGTAGCGCCAGAATCGCCAGATGCAGGCGGCTCATCTGATTGAGCACCACCATGTCGAATGGCGTGGTGGTGGTACCGCGATCGATGAAGCCGCGGACATGGAAGCGCGCTTCGTTGGCGCGTCCGTGCACGAGATGGTGAATCACCCAGGGTGCGCCGTGAAACGCAAACACCACCGGCACATCGACCCCGAACAAAGCTTCGAAGGCCAGATTGTCGAAGCCGTGCGGATTCGCACCGGGCGCGGCGAGGATACCGAGATCGACCACGTTGACGACGCGCACGCGCAACTGCGGCAGATAGCGGCGCAGCAGCCAGGCGGCGGCACAGGTCTCCTGCGTCGGCACGTCGCCAGCACAGGCGAGCACCACGTCGCAGGCGCCGTCGTCATCGTTCGATGCGAAGCGCCAGATCGAAGCCCCTTGCGAGCAGTGCACCAACGCCTCCGGATAGCTCAGCCACTGCAACTCGGGCTGTTTGCCGCAGGTGATGACATTGATGTAGCCGCGGCTGCGCAGGCAGTGATCGAACACGCTCAGCAGGCAGTTCGAATCCGGCGGGTAATAGATCCGCACGACGTCGCTGCGCCGCTGCAGCAGGTTGTCGACGAACCCGGTCGACTGGTGGCTGAAGCCGTTGTGGTCGTTGCGCCAGGCGTGGCTGGTCAACAGCACGTTCAGCGACGCGATCGGCCGGCGCCAGGTGAACTCGCGGCATTGCTGCAGCCACTTGGCGTGCTGCGTCATCATCGAATCGACCACCTGGGCGAAGGCTTCGTAGGTCGACCACATGCCGTGACGACCGGTCAGCAGATAGCCCTCGAGCCAGCCTTCGCACAGATGTTCGCTGAGCACTTCCATCACGCGGCCATCGGCCGAGAGATGATCATCGGTGGACACCACCGCGCCGCTGGCATACCGCTCGCTCGCTTCGAACACCGCGCCGAGTCGGTTCGAATTGGTTTCGTCGGGCGCGAAGACGCGAAATGTTTTTCGATTCAAGCGCAATACGTCGCGCAGGACTTCGCCGAGCTTGCGCGGCGCCTCGGCCAACACGGTCCCCGGTGCCGGCACGCCGAGCGCATACGCGCCGAAGTCGGGCAGATCCAGCGCGCTCAGCAGGCGACCGCCGTTGACGTGCGGATTGGCGCCCATGCGCCGGGCACCTTGAGGCGTCAGCGCTTCGAGCTCGGCGAGCAGGCGCCCGTTGGAATCGAATAATGTCTCCGGTTGGTAGCTGCGCATCCAGCTCTCCAGAATCGCCAAGTGCTGCGGGTTCTCGCGCACATTGGCGAGTGGTACCTGATGCGCGCGGAACGTGCCCTCGATCGGAAGGCCATCGACTTCCTTCGGTCCGGTCCAACCCTTCGGCGAACGCAGCACGATCATCGGCCAGCGCGGCGCCTGCGTGTTGTGCGTACCGCCTGCGCGCGCTTGCGCCCAGATCTGCAGAATCTGTGCGTGACAGTCGTCGAGCGCGGCGGCGAAGGCCTGGTGCATCGCGGTGTGGTCGTCGCCGGCGACGAAGATCGGCGCGTAGCCGTGGCCTCTGAACAGCGCCTCCAGTGAGGCCTCGTCCATGCGCGCCATCACGGTGGGTCCGGAGATCTTGTGACCGTTCAAATGAAGAATGGGCAGCACCGCGCCGTCGCGCTGCGGATTGAGAAAGCGCGCACTCTTCCAGCTGCCTTCCAAGGGGCAGGTTTCAGCCTCACCATCGCCGACCACGCACGCCACGATCAGTGAAGGGTTATCGAAGGCGGCGCCAAACGCGTGCGCCAGCGAGTAGCCGAGTTCGCCACCTTCATGCAGCGAGTTCGGCGTATGCGGGCCGCAATGGCTCGGAACACCGCCAGGTGTCGAGAAGCGTCGGAACAGTTCACGCATGCCCTCGGCATCGCGTGTGATCGTTGGATGCACTTCGCTGTAGGTGCCTTCGAGATAAGCGCAGGCGTTCATCGTCGGACCGCCGTGACCGGGACCGGAGATGTAGATCAGGTCGACATCGCGTTCGCGGATCAGGCGATTCAGATGCACGTAGATGAAGTTCTGACCCGACGAAGTTCCCCAATGTCCGAGCAGGCGCGGCTTGATGTGCGCTGCGGTCAGCGGCTCGCGCAACAGCGGGTTGTCGAGCAGGTAGATCTGGCCAACGCAGAGATAGTTCGCGGCCTGCCAATAGCGTTCGATCAACACAATCTGGCGCGCATCGAGCGGGCCGAGTGCGGCGTGCTGCTGCGGCAGCGTGGCGCCATCGTCATCGACTGCGGTCGACAGTCGGGCATCGAACTTGTACATGGCGGCTTTTCCAGGAGACAGGACAGCGATACCGCCCGATGAGGTGTACGAGGGCGCGGGCGCTCAGCTTGCGCGCGACGATGCAAGCGCACCATGACGTACATCAAGCTAACGATTGAGTGCAGCCGATGAGGGTTCCGTCGTGGTCGTGATTGCGATTAGCCAACGAGCGCAACGCCGCATCGCTCGACGATATGCACCGCTCGCACCACCGCGATTGCTGACACGCGCGGTAGCGCAACTGCCGCGATCGCTTGCGCGAACATCGTTCGTGCGAAGTGATCAGCGAGTTTGTACTGAACTTCTACTAGGCTTCTACCGGCTCCCGCACCAGTGCCTGCACAGCCTGTTCGGCCAGCAGACGCTCTTCGTCGACCGGGTGTACACGCACGTCGATCGTGCTGTTCGCATGGCTGATGCAGGCGGCGTGGCCGATCGCCGCCGCATTCGCAACACCGTCGAACGCCAGGCCGCACCAGGCCATATCGCCAAGCACGGCGGCGCGGATCGCCGGCAGGTTCTCGCCAACACCGCCGCCGAAGACGATGCCGTCGATTCCGCCAGCAATCGCCATATAGGCACCGATGAAGTGACGGATACGCTCGACATAGGTCGCGAGTGCCAGCTGCGGCGCGGCGCTCGACAGCGTCAGCAATTTCGAGACATCACCACTGCAACCGGAAAGACCGAGCAGTCCGGACTCGCGGTACAGCAGCCGTTCGAGTTGCTCGGCACTGAAGCCGGCATGTTTGATCAGGTACAGGATCAGGCCGGGATCGACGTCGCCGCTGCGTGTGGCCATCACCAGGCCGGCGAGTGGCGTCATGCCCATCGATGTTGCGCGCGGCTTTCCGCCTTCGATCAACGCAGCCGAGCAGCCGCCGCCGAGCTGCAAGCTGATGATGCGCGCCCAGGCCGCACCGCCGGCCGCGCACCAGCCGCGCCACATCGATTCGTGCGCGAGGCCGTGAAAGCCGTAGCGATGCAGCTGGAACTCATCGACCAGGGCTTGCGGCAAGGCATAACTGCGTGCCGCTGCGGGCAGGTGCACGAAGAAGCCCGAATCCGGCACAAACACCTGCGGAGTGTCGGGCAACAACTCGCGACTTGTGCGATACGCCTGCAGCGCTTGGGGATCGTGCAGCGGTGCCAATTCGATCGCGGCTTCAACGTTCTTCAAGAGTCGCGCGTCGACGCGCTGTGCACAGTCGAGGCTCGCACCACCCTGGACGATACGATGCGCGACAAGCTGCGGCCGGGCTTTCAATGCCTGCAGCCGCTCGGTCATGCCCGCGAGCTGTTGCGCGGTCGTACCTTCAAAGCGCTGGTGCCAGTAAGGCTGCAGCGCCTGCGATGCCAGCCGAAAGGCGCTCACGCGCAAGGAACTGCTGCCGGCGTTCACCGTCAGTACGATGGCGCCGTCTTCCAGCACCATCGTGCCAGGCAGTGAGCGGTTCAGGACAGCACCGTCGATCGCTCCTGCAGGCGACGCGGCGCTGCTGCGGTGTCCGGCTGCAGGACACGCTGCGGCTTGACGATCAACACATCGCAGGACAATTCCCCAACGACGCCATCCGCCGTGCTGCCGAGTACGTAGCGATCGAGCACGGTGTGATGCAAGCTGCCGATGACGACAATGTCGGCCTGCGTGCGGCGTGCACAGTCGACGATGCCCGGGAGCGGAAGTCCGGTGAGGAAATGCGCGGTGTCGGCGAGCCCCTGTTGCAGCGCGAAATCGCGAAACGTCTGCGCATGCGCAGCCCGTTGCGCCTGATGGATGTGTTCGTAGCGCTCGGTCAGTTCGAACGAGGGCAGCAAGGTCAGGATCGGCAGGTCTTCACAGACCGATACGAGATCGACTGCAGCCTTGCAGTTGTCGGCGAGATTGCGCGCGGCCGCGACCAACTGTGCATTGAACGGCGGTGTGCCGGCGTCGATATCGGCCAGGTCCACGGCCACGAGAATATGGCGCGGCGGATCTTGCGCGTTGCCGCGGATCAGCAGTAAGGGCTGTGCACACTGGTGCAGCAGATGGCGATCGATCGCGCCGAGTTGCGCATGCGTGCGGCTCAAGGACTGCGGCAGGTCGGTGATCACCAGATCGGGCTGCAGCTCGGCGATGCGTGCGAGTGCCAGCGTATGGGCAGGATGACCCCAGAGCGTTTCGGTATGGACGCGCACACCGCTTTCCTCGATGCTCGCCGCGATCCGCTGCAGCCACTGCTGTCGCTCGGCGATGAACGCGCGCCTGGCGAGTTCCATCAACTCGTGGCTGACTGTGCCGAGCGCCTGAATCGATTTGCTGTGATCGATCAGGCACAGATGCAACTCGGCGCCCTCCATCCAGGCCAGATGTTGTGCGCGCTTCAGCCCCTTGGTTTCGACCATCGAACCGTCGAGCAACAGCAGAATCTTTCGATAAGCACTCATGCGATGCGCACTCCGGAACAAATGATCGAGCAGCAAGCCTCGCAGAGCGCAGCGCAAGCGGCATTGATACAGATCAGATCGCTGGCAGCGCGGCCGACGAAACGCTGCAGCAATCGGTTTGATGCAGATCAATACCCTCACAGCACAAAGGGGCTATGGTGTCTGCGCCAACGTGCAGCACGTGCAGCTAAGGTGTGGACGACGGCGAAGGCCGGCGTAAGGCCGGCGCGAGCGCGCGGTGCATTCAGATCAGGCGTCGCCACGTCGCGTTCGACGTCGTCGATGATTCGCGGCAGCGTCATCAGGATCCGAGGCGATGAATCTAGGGGTATCGGTCGCATCGCCCTTCGGCCGCGTCGGCAAGGCGACCTTCTTCTTTGGACAACTGCTGCTGGCCTGTCCGCGCGCGCTGCGCAGGCCGCGGCTGATCGTGCGGGAGATCTACAAGGCCGGCGTTCTTTCGATGGTGCTGATCGTGACCACCGGCATGCTGGTCGGCATGGTGTTGGCGCTGCAGGCCTATCGCGTGCTATCGCTGTTCGGCGCGCACGAAGAAGTCGGCAACTTCATCGCGTTCGGCGTGCTGCGCGACCTGGGCCCGGTGCTGACCGCACTGCTATTCGCCGGCCGATCCGGCACGGCCACCGCGTCGGGCATCGGCTTGATGAATGCGACGAATCAGATGTTCGCGCTGGAAATGATGTCGGTCGATCCGATCGAGTTCGTGCTGGCGCCGCGATTCATCGCAGGCATCGTCGCCTTGCCGCTGCTGTCGGCGATATTTTCGGTCATGGCGATCGGCGCAGCGGGCGGCTATTTCATGTCGACCTTCGTCATTGGTCTCGATGGCGACATCTACTGGGAACGCATCCATGCGGCGCTGGTTCCGCTCGACGTCTACCAGAGCATGATCAAAAGTCTGGTGTTCGCCGTCGCGGTCAGTTGGATTGCGGTATACGAAGGTTACATCGCACCCGCCAACGCCAGCGGCGTTGCGCGTTCGGTCACCAACACCGCGATCATCTCGTCGATCGCCGTTCTCGCGCTGGACCTGCTGCTGTCGATGCTGATGAATTGATCGGCGGTTGCCTGCTGCGACCGATGGAACAGAGCGCGCCGGATTTGATACTGCGGCGCGGCGCATTTCTCCAGATCTGGCGCATCGCGCTGCCAGAACTCAGCTCAACCGGAGCGTCATCGCCCTCAAACAGGGTGAAGCAAAGCTTTGCTTGCGCGTGGCATATGACTTGCGGCACTGCCTGTCTGGCCAACAGGGCCGAGCGACCGTCGCGGTTTCGAAAGCCAGGATGAGGATATTCAGCAGCCCGTCGTCGCCGTGCTTACTGCAGGTCGACGATCGGAGTGACCCGGTACTCAAGTGCTCAAGCACGGTCGGTAGAAATCAAGAGGATCGACGATTTGAGTTGCGATTGCTCGGTCAGGTCAGTTGCCAAGCGCGCCGATTCGTCCGAATCTACGCAGGTACACCAACACAAAAAGCAAACCAGAGGAGCGCGCAGCAGTGATAAAAGTCAGCGTGATGTACCCGGAACAAGCCGGTGCCCGATTCGATCACACCTACTATCGCGACAAGCATATGCCCTTGGTCAAACGACTGATGGGCGATGCCTGCAAGTACTACACGGTCGACAAAGGTCTCGCAGGTGGTGCGCCCGGAACCGCGCCGACCTATGTGGGCATGTGCCACATATTCTCCGACTCCATTGAAAGCTTTCAGGGTGGATTCGGACCGCATGCGGCCGAGATTCTCGGAGACATCAAGAATTACACCGACCTCAGTCCGGTGATGCAGATCAGCGAGGTCGTGGTCGGCTAAGCAGAACAATCGCAGAGGCACTTCGACGGCTGTCGAAGTGCCTCTACGCACATTCACACGCAAGCCGCGATCGAACCTCGGTACGTCTGCGCTAGTACTTCCAGTCGAAGCTCGCGCCGGCCAGCACACTGCGACTTGGTCCCGGTTCATAGAACCGTCCATTGCCGTCGTTGACGATCACCGAGCCGATGTAGTTTTCATTGGTCAGGTTATCGAGCTGGACGAAGGTGCGAATGCGCCAGTGTTCGAGCTCGAACGCATAGCCTCCGTTCACGCCCAACAAGGCGTAGCTGGGTGCGGTCTGCGTGTTCGTATCGTTGGCGGGGACATCGCTGATATAGCGCGCATTGATGTCCGCATGCCAGCCCAGCTCGCCGCCCCAGCGCACCGCTGCGTAGAGGTCCGATTCCGCCACACCCGGAATGCGGCTGCCGACTGGCACCGGCGTATTCAAGGTCGTACAGCCATTCGTCACACAGGTTAAATAGCCTGTGCGAATCGTTGCATCGACGTAGGTATAGGCCAGCTTCAGATTCCAGTTGGGCGCGAAGTCGGTGTCCAGCGATCCCTCGACGCCCTGCCGCCGCGTGCGGTTCACATTCTGATAGGTCGAGCGTCCGTTGCTGTTGGTCGCCACCACGAGTTCATGGCGCGTAATCCCCTGAAACAGTGCGACGCCGGCGTGGGTGTGTTCGTGAAGGCGCCACTTGGCCCCGAACTCCGCGTTGTTGGTTCGCGCGGGCTGCAATGAGAAATTGAGGCCGGAGGAGCCGTTCGGTTGATATGCCAGTTCGTTCAAGGTCGGCGTTTCGAATCCTTCACCATAGGCCGCATACAGATGCAGTTCAGGCGTGAGCTTGTAGAGCACGCCGCCCACCGGTGTCGTCGCGAAGTAACTGGTGCGACCGCTGTCGTTCGGATTCGTGGCCGTGACGAAGTGATCTTCGGATTCAAGCTTCACCTGGCTGTGACGCGCACCCAGCATCAGCGACCAGTGCGGCCCCGGCTGCCAACTGGCCTGCAGATATTCGTCCAGGTCATAGACCGTATTGGTTTCATTGCGACGCTCGGCGCCTTGTACGCCGGTCACCGTGGCACCCATGTCGGAGGTGACGAAGTTTTCGTAGCCGCGCCGATGTTGAACCAAGTCGTCGTAGCTCAAACCAGCGACCACATCGAACGCGCCGCCGAGCAGCAGGCTCCGATAGGTCCAGCGCGCATCGCCGCCGCCGTAATTGCTGCCGAGCCCGACGACCCCGCCGGAATTCAGATCACTGGCTTTCTGCGTTGCGACGGGAATCGACAGATATTGGCGGATTGCGCGCCTGCCGTAGTAGCCGAGTACGCGCACGGTCTGTTCATCGTTGAGCGCAACCTCGTACACCGCACCGTTCTGCAACTGCTCGACGCTCTTGCGCGTGTTGAACTGGCTGGCGACGCTGGTCGATTGTTTGGGATCTGCTTCGAATTGCGCGCGCGTCAGACCGAGCGGGTCTTGTGCTTCTGGATTGGAAAAGTAATTCATCAGCAGGCTCAGGTGGCCATACTGCTTGAAGTCGAGGCCGGCTTTGCCGTTGAACGAATCGCGCATCGCGCGGCTATGGTCGCGGAAGCCATCGGTATAGAAATGCGTGTAGTCGGCGTTGTAGGCGAGCGGCTGCGAGCCGAGCTGGGCAATGCCGTTCGCACCGATGTTGCTGCGCCAGGTGCCGAAGCTGCCGCCTGCCGCACTGGCCGAAAGCTCGGGCGGTGCATGGCCATCCGCCGTGAAGATCTGAATTACACCGCCGGAGGAGTTGCCGTACAAGGCGGAGAACGGACCACGCAGCACCTCCACGCGATCGGCCGAAGCCAGGTTGAAATGCGAGACCTGGCCTTGTCCGTCCGGCTGTGTCGCGGGAATGTCGTCGACATACAAGCGCACGCCGCGGACGCCAAAGGTCGAGCGCGCGCCGAAGCCGCGGATCGACAGCTGCTCGTCCTGCGCGTAGTTCTGACGATCGCGCGCGAGCACGCCAGCCACTGCGGGCAGTCCCTCCGAAAGATTGACCCCGAGCTTGTCCTGATTGAAGGCGCTGGCGTCGATAACGTCCACCGACGCCGGCACGTCGAACACCGGCTGTGCCACGCGGCTGGAGGTCACCGTGATCGGCCCTAATTCGGCGATCGGTGCGTCGGCGGCGTTAGCGGCGTTGACGCCATTCACGCAGAAGGCGAACGCCATGAATGCCAGGCTTAGCGGGAACGGCATCGTGCCTGTCGTGGCAAGCGACCACGCAGGTTTCGCGGCGACAGTAGGGCTTGCGCCTCGCGTAGTGATGTTCAGTTCCCCCTCTCTATTTTTTATGGAATCGATTCTGTTGTTGCGATCGACCGAACGCGTCGGCGCAAGCTCTATGCCATGCATTCCGGTGGACGTGCGCGCCAGATTGCGACGGCTCGGTGCTGCCTCGCGAAACGCATTATGCCGCCTGGTTTTGATTCGTGCCCCGCGCACTTGGGACCGTTTGCTGCCGAACCGACGAGATGGCGAAGCGCATCTTCCGACCGGTGACGGACTGTTCCATTAATGTCGCAACACTGTACCGAAACGGACCTGCCGGATGGTTCGCCTCCGCACGGTCGGCGTTGCGATCGACCGGGACACTCCGAGTCTCGCGCGCCTGTAACCTGGCGCATGCGACCGGCAGGCGTCGGCGCAAGCAGGCCATGTGGTGCCTGCGCGTTTGTTCGACGAACGCACGGAAGCTCGCGGCCAAGGATGTCCCGGTCGATGTGCTCGTCGATGTGCCGGTGGATGCGCCGGACGATGCGCTCGTCGATGCGCCGGTCGATGCACCGTATGCTGGTGCTGTGAAGGAGGTTCGCGAAAGCTGGCCAGAAGTTTGCTGAATGGCTGCTGGCGTCGCACAAAACAAGAAAGGACTGGAGGAGAAATGTCTGCGTGCAGGAGGTCGCTCGCGTGGCTCGCATATGCGGGCGCAGCGGTTTGGGCTGCGCCTGCGACGGCGGACGATACAGCGAGCCCGATCAATCGCGCGGCCGTACAGGAGCTACCCGCAATCACCGTGATCGGCACGAGCCCTTTGCCGGCCCTGGGGATTCCCTTGAATCAGGTGCCTGCGAACGTGCAGACGGCGGGTAGCGAGGAGATCAAGCGGAAAGGCGCCACCGATCTGGTCGACTTCATGAACCAGAACCTCAACGGCGTGAACGTCAATGCAACACAGGACAATCCGTTCCAGGCGGATGTCAGCTTCCGCGGCTTTACCGCGTCGCCGCTGTTGGGTAGTCCCGAAGGTCTTTCCGTTTACGTCGATGGCGTGCGCGTCAACGAGTCCTTCGGCGACGTCGTCAACTGGGATCTGATCCCGCAGTCGGCGATTGCGAATCTCACACTGATGCCTGGGTCGAACCCGACGTTCGGACTCAACACGCTCGGGGGTGCCCTCTCGATACAGACCAAAAGTGGCAAGCAGTTTCCGGGCACCTCGGTTGCGACGACGGGTGGTTCTTTCGGTCGTCGCGCGGCAGAGTTCGAGACCGGCGGCGTATTCGGAACCGGATTCGGCAGCGGGTTCGACTATTTCCTGACGGGCAATTATTTCGATGAAGACGGCTGGCGCGATCATTCGCCTTCTCACGTCCGCCAACTGTTCGGCAAGCTCGGCTGGGAGAACGAATCCACCGATGTCGACCTGAGCTATGGATTCGCGGACAACGATCTCGTCGGCAATGGATTCACCCCGGAAAGCATGCTGGCGTATCGTCGCAAGAGCGCGTTCACAGTGCCCGATCAGACTGTGAATCACTTCAACTTCATCAATGCGCGGGCGAGCCATTTTCTGCAAGACAAGCTGCTGTTGGCGGGCAATCTCTACTTCCGTCAGTTGTTCACGCGAACCTTCAACGGCGATCTCGGCGACGCTTACGCGGACGACTACGAAACGGCAACGTCGCCCGGTGGCGTTTGCGAAGACGCGACCGATCCGAACGCCTGTGCCGCTGCGGCCTATTCGAACGAGACCGGTCTCAACCATTCTTCGCGCACCCAGCAGCGCCGTGCCGGCGGCACGCTGCAGCTGACCGATACCGCCGCGATCTTCGGGCTGGAAAGCAATTTGACCGCCGGTGCAAGCTACGACGATGGACGTGACGACTTCGGACAAACACAACAGCAAGCCGCGCTATTGCCCGATCGTGCAACCACACCAACGGGCTCGATCGTTCCGCTGACGAGCCTCTATGGCACCAATCGCGCGACCGGCGTCTACCTCACCGAGACCTTGTCTCCGAACAAGTTGCTGCACATCACGGCCTCGGCTCGCTACAACGATGTGCAGGTCGAACTGCGCGATCGGATGGGCACCGCACTCAACGGTCGGCATGCGTTTTATCGAACCAATCCCGCCATCGGGGGGACGTTCACGCCGCGTCAGAATGTCACCGTCTACGCCGACTACAACGAGGGCAGCCGCGCGCCAACGCCGATCGAACTCGGTTGCGCCAATCCTCAAGTCCCCTGTCAGTTACCCAATGCGCTGGCATCGGATCCGGACCTTCGGGCCGTGGTCGCGCGCACGCTCGAAGTCGGCGCACGCGGCAGTGTCGCCGACAAAGTCTTGGGCTGGAGTGTCGCGGTGTTTCATACGCGCAGCAGCAACGATATTCAGTTTGTCGCGTCTTCGATCACCGGCGCGGGCTACTTTTCGAATGTCGGCACCACGCGCCGCCAGGGCGCCGAGCTGGGTCTCGACGGCAAGCTCGGCAGGCTGAACTGGCGTGCCAGTTACAGCTTTGTCGACGCGAGCTATCGCTCATCGTTCGATCTCGTCGCACAGGACAACAGCACCGCTGACGCCAATGGCGTGATCACGGTGAACGTCGGCAATCGAATTCCGCTGATTCCGCGCCATACCGGACGACTGATCGCTGAATACGCGATCACACCGACTTGGAGCGCGGGTGCGAATCTGATTCTCGCGTCTGGCCAATATCTGCTGGAGAACAACAACAACCTCAGCCATGCGGGTACTAATGCCGACGGCCAGATCTTTCAGGGTTCCGGTCGTCTGCAGGGTTATGCCGTGCTGAATCTGGATAGCAGTTGGACGATCGCTCGCAACTGGACGCTGTTCGGCCGCATCAACAATGCGTTCGATCGCTCCTATGCGACCTCAGGCTCACTGACGCAAAATCCATTTACGCCGAGCGGACAATTTCAATCCAACCCGGCCCACTGGTCGGAGGAAAATGCAGTCTCTCCGGCCGCGCCGCGATCGTTTCTTGCGGGTGTTCGCTTGGAATTCAAGTAAACCGTGCGTGTGCGTGTGCGTGTGCGAGGCCGCAGCGCTTCATTTCGCGATAGCTGTGAAACACAGTCTGCGCGCAAGCTTGACTCGGACACGAAAAAAATCCCGCTCTCTCGAGCGGGACTTGGTTCATCTTACGCGCCGGTCATCCAATGCGCCGGTGATCCAAGGCGCTGGTTGAGACTATCGATCGAGCGCGGGCTTATTCGGTCGAATAGCCGATGCAAACAGACTTCGTCTCGGTGTAATTCTTCAGCACCTCGGCGCCCATTTCGCGTCCCCAACCCGATTGCTTGTAGCCGCCGAAGGGCAGGGAGGCATCGAAAATATTGTAGCAATTGACCCAGACCGTACCGGCCTTGATCTGCGCGGCGAGCCGGTGCACTTTGCCGACGTCCTTGGTCCAGATGCCTGCAGCCAGGCCGTAGATCGAATCGTTGGCCTGTGCCACGAGTGCATCGTCGAGATTCTTGAACGGCACCGCGGTCACCACCGGACCAAAGATCTCTTCCTGGTACACCTTCATGTTCGGCGTGGTGTTGACCAGTACGGTGGGCTCGACGAAGTAGCCTGCGCCGCTCTTGCGATTGCCGCCGGCGAGTGCTTTTGCACCGTCTTCCTTGCCGCTCTTCAGGAAGCCACTGACGCGATCCAGCTGAATCGTCGAGACCAGCGGACCCATCTCGGTCTGCGTATCGAGTCCAGCGCCGACCTTGATGCTCTTGGCGATCTTGCTGACGCCTTCGACAACCTCATCGAAGATGTTCTGCTGAATCAGCAAACGCGAACCGGCGCAGCAAACCTGGCCCTGGTTGAAGTAGATCGCCGAAGCCGAACCGGCGATGGCGGCCGGCAAGTCCGCGTCTTCGAGCACGATGTTGGGAGATTTTCCACCCAGTTCCAGCGAGACCTTCTTGAGGTTGCCGGTTGCCGCGCGTGCGATCAGCTTGCCGACTTCGGTGGAGCCGGTGAACGCGATCTTGTCGACATCCATATGACCGGACAGCGCAGCACCCGCGGTTTCACCAAAGCCGGTCACGATGTTGACCACGCCCGGCGGCAGGCCTGCTTCGATCATGATTTCGCCGAGCAGGAGTGCGGTGAGTGGTGTTTCCTCGGCGGGCTTGAGAACCACCGTGCAGCCTGCCGCCAATGCCGGCCCGAGCTTCCACGCGGCCATCAGCAGCGGGAAATTCCAAGGAATGATTTGTCCAACGACGCCGATGGCTTCACGTCGCGTATAGGCGTGATAGGACTGTCCGGGCGTGTACGGAACCGAGAGTGACAACTGGCTGCCTTCGATCTTGGTCGCCCAACCTGCCATGTAGTGGAACATGTCGGCGGCCAGCGGCACGTCCGCGCCGCGCGTCACATTGATCGGCTTGCCGTTGTCCAGTGTTTCGAGTTGCGAGAAGTCTTCCTGGTACTTGAGGATCAGATCGCCAATCTTCCAGATGATCTTGCCGCGCTCGGATGGCGTCATGCGCGACCACGGCCCTTTCTCGAAGGCGAAACGCGCCGCTTTCACCGCACGGTTGATGTCCTCCTTGTCGCCCTCGGCCGCATGCGCGATCACCTGTCCGGTGGCGGGATCGAATACTTCGAAGGTTTTTCCGGACGCCGCCTCGGTCCATTTTCCGTCGATCAACAATTTGCGCTTCTGACCGATGAACTTGGCGACCTTCGCCGACAGTGCAACGCGAGTTTCAATTTTTTCGGCAACTTCGCTCATGATTCGTCTCCTCGATTATTGTGGTGAGATGCAGGGCGACTGAGCGCGCCCGGCAGTGACTTGCCGCCTGATCACCACGTCAAGCCATTCAAACGTGCGCGCTTCGGCCGCACGTCTTACCAGCAATGAGGCAAACATCTGGCCGGTCTCCAAGCGGTTGATAAGCTTGTATAAAGGCGTTTCGCCCTGGCTTGGAGCTGTATCGATGTCACGTTTATGGAACACCGCAGCGTGACACCGTGTTGCGAGGCTCACCTGTTCTTGTCGCTTGTACGCTTGCGAGTGGACGACCGCACCGAAAAATGCAAGTGTGGATGTCTGGTCAATAAAAAATAAATGAGCATGCGAGCCCCACATTTGTAGATGGAGACTCGCGCTCGTGCATTCTGGAGAGAGCAATGACGACAACGTATTCACGTGTGGCGACGCAGTCTCGTGTGGTTGCAGGTCTGGCGAGTCACGTGGATCCGCAGGTCGCAAAATCCTGGGATCGCTGCATCAATACGTTCGGTATCGAACCGAGCCGGAAGCGCGAAACTGCAGTCGTCGAGGCGGTTGAACTCAAGCAACGACAGCAGCGCTTTGGAGAATTGCTCAGCGTCGCGCAGGCCGAAATGGAGAATCTCTACGAGCAGATCTCCGGCTCCGGCTACGCGATCGTCCTCACCGACACGGCCGGCACCATCATCAACTGCGTTGGCGATCCCACGTTGAAAACGGATTTCCGGCGCGCAGGCCTGCTCGCCGGCGCGCTGTGGGACGAACAGCATGAGGGGACCAACGGCATTGGAACGTGCATTGCGGAAAAGCGCCCCGTCAACATTCATCGCGATGAGCATTTCCGTCGCTACAACGTCAGCCTTTCGTGTTCAGGCGCGCCGATCATCGGGACGCAGGGCGAACTGCTCGCCGTTCTCGATGCATCCTCAGTCAACTCAAGCGACACAAAACTAATTCAGCGGCACACCATGGCGCTAGTCGGAATGTCGGCCAGTCTCATTTCAAAGATGCATTTCCTGAATTGCTCGCCGAAGTTGTGGGTGCTCAGATTCCACAGCCGTATGGAGTTCGTCGGACTCCTTAATGAAGGCCTGCTCGCGATCGACGGAACCGGCACCGTGGTCGCGGCGAATCAAAGCGCGCTGGATCAGCTGGGACTGTCCGAGCGCGGCGGATTGATCGGCTTGCCGATCGAGCATGTTTTCCAGATGGAGTTCTCGACGCTGGAGAAACATGCAGCGGAGGATGCGTCGGTGTTTCTATCCGTGCGCGACGCCGTTCGAAACCTGCGTTTCTTCATGACCGTTCGCGGTCCGAAGCCACAGGGTCGAGCGAATGCGTCGGCACCGGTGACCATCGATGCAAGCGAGCACAAGTCGTCGAAGCCGGGCAGCGCCAAGCCGGCGGAAGGCGATGCGCAGATTGCCGCGCACTTGTTGACCGCACAGCGGCTGATCGAAAAAGGAATTCCGATTCTGGTTCAAGGCGCCACTGGAACCGGAAAAGAAGTGTTTGCCAAGAACCTGCATCGTCTCAGTTCGAGACGTTCCCAAGCCTTCGTCGCGGTGAATTGCGCGGCGATTCCGGAGTCCTTGATCGAGAGCGAACTGTTCGGCTACGCGCGCGGCGCATTTACCGACGCATCGCGTGAGGGCCGACGCGGGAAGGTGTTGCAGGCGAACGGCGGCACGCTGTTCCTCGACGAGATCGGCGACATGCCGCTCTGCCTGCAGACTCGCCTGCTGCGTGTGCTGGAGGAACGCGAAGTTATTCCGCTCGGCGGCGAAGTCACCATTCCAGTCGATGTGCGGGTCATCAGCGCAACCCATCGGGATATCCGCCAGATGATCGACGAGGGTCGGTTCCGCGAGGATCTCTATTACCGGCTGAATGGCGTCACACTCGCGTTGCCGCTGTTGCGCGATCGTAGCGACAAGCTCGATTTGATCCAGGCACTGTTGGCGAAGGAGTCGACGCCGGGGCACACGCTGCGGATCAGCGCGGAGGCACAAGCCGTGTTGATCAACTTCGAGTGGCCAGGCAACGTTCGTGAGTTGTCGAACGTGCTGCGGACCGCCGCCGCGCTTTGCAAAGGCGATGTGATTCAACTCGACGACCTGCCTTCGTACATCGTCAGCCCGAAGGCTGCACCCAGCAAGACCATGGCCGCGCTCGACGCGCCAGTAACCCTCCATACGGACGCTCCGGACTCGAATCCTTCGAATCCTCTGTATGACGCCGAACGCGCCGCGCTCGTTCACGAGCTGGAGCGATTCAGATGGAATGTGACGCGAACCGCGGACGTGCTCGGCATCAGTCGAAACACGCTCTACCGCAAGATTCGCAAGCATGCGATTCCGATCGGACAGAACGCGGAATCCTAAGCGGGTGCGTAGTGAATGCGTGTACGCCCGAGCGGGCGTAGCCGCGCTCGATCCCGTTTCTACAATCGTCGAAGCAATGCAGTGTTGTCAGGAGTGGTGCGTCCGTACGCTCTTCGCACAATGTTAAAGCTGCTCCGCACTGTCGCGTCGTTGCGTTTTCGTTACATCGATGCGATCAGAGTGTCGCGGTCTTGTTGCTGAGATAAACGAAAGGGCGCATGCGTACGGTGTTGTCTATCACCCTACACGTCTGAAAGTAAATAACAAAAGCGAACCAATCTGCCCGTAGAAAAAGCTGGCACTCGGATTGCCATTCCGAGTCGAGCGTTAAAACAACGCTCCTGTCGTTCTGGATACGAAAACACCAGATCGATGGTTAATAAGACTACGTGGGAGGAGTTCCAATGAATGCATGCTTTAGCAAGCTCGGCGCCGCTGCGGTATTGGGCGTGGGCATCTGCTCACTCGCCCTGAGTACACCGGCCCGTGCAATCGATTTCAAAGCCGGGGACTGGAATTTCACGGTGTCCGGTGAAATCAACGTCCACTATATTTATTCGAGCTGTCAGAACGCATCGTCCGCGGTTGCGATCGTGACGGTCGGCGGTGCCTGCACCGGCAGCGACAATGGCAGCAATGTGTCACACGTCAGCAACGGTCTGTTGCCCGCTGCGCTGAACTTCGGTGTGAGCACGGTTCAGAACGGCATCGACATTGCCGGCCACTTCGGCTTCTATCCCGGCATCAGCACCAACGATGGCGGCAGTCCGAATCTTCAGCAGGGTGCACCCGCGGGATCCAATGTTGCGCTGGGTACGACCGGACTCGATGTTCGCCAGGTGTTCATGACCTTCGGCAACAAGAATATCGGGACGTTTACGCTCGGCCGCAACTTCGGGTTGTTCGGGTTCGATGCGATCATCAACGACATGACCATTCCCGGCGTCGGCGTTGCGGGCAGTGCGTCGACCGCGTCACCGTCGAACACATCCTTGGGCTCGATCGGCTTCGGCTACATCTATACCGATACGCTGGCACAGATCAATTACACAACACCCGATTTTGCAGGTCTCAATCTGACCCTGGGCATCTTCGATCCGCTCAACTCGCTCACCGCCGCCGGCACCAACGAGCCGAAGGGCACGCCGGGCTTTCACGGCAAGGCGACCTATACCGTCAAATTCAATCCGGACATGAAGCTGTATGTGTCCAGTTCCTTCATCGACCAGAAGCAGCGTTACGAAGTGACGACGACGGGGCCGGGTGCGGCGACGACGCAGTACGGCTACAACAGCTTCGGATTCGACGTGACGAGCAAGTTCGACTGGGCGGCGTTCGAAGCGCTGGTGTCTTACTACCATGGAAGCGGACTCGGCACGACCGGGCTGTTCGTGTTGTCCGACGATGGCCTTGGCCACAAGCGCTCGTCGGATGGGTATTTGCTGCAGGCGACTTATGCGCTCGGCCCGGTGAAGCTCGGCGTGAACTACGGCGTGAGCCAGCTCGACTACGCCAACGACGCAGATCGCGCAGCGGTACCGAATCTCCTGCGGCGCAACAGCAAGGTGACCGGCGGCGCCTACTACTCACTGACCAAGAATCTGACGCTGCTCAGTGAAGTGAGCCAAGTGGAAACCAAGGCACATTCGGGCGGCAGCAACGACAGCACCAACTTCAACATCGGCGCTTATCTCGCGTTCTAGGGCGGGTTCTGCGGCGCGGTCGGTCTCCGATCGGTCTTCAGGGCCACTGCGCCAGAGTCGTTACACAGTGTTCATTCGACGAGACGTTAATCTTCGAGTCCAAGCAGCGTCGGCTGCAACCTCACTGCAAACTACTGATACATTGCAAAAAAACCTGATCGACTGCGTGGCATTTGTCTTGCTCTTTCGAAAGCACGAAAAAGCGCGCATCGTCAGCAGAGCGCCCAAGTCGGGCAACGAACGCAACTGATTCATACAGCCTGCAAAGGCATTAAAACGAGGAGAACAGAAATGCGGAATAAAGCGGGCTCCATCGAGTTCAAGCGATCTCGAGTGGAGCTGTTGAAGAAAGCTGCGCTGGTCTTGCTGGCATTCGCACCGGTTGCGGTGACTGCCGCACAGGCGCCTTACGAACCCGTGACCGATGCGCGCTTGCTCGCGGCTCAGAAAGATCCGGGCTGGTTGATGTATCGCCGTGACTACACCAGCAGCGGCTACGCGCCGTTCGATCAGATCAATACCGGCAACGTCGCGCAATTGAAGCCAGCGTTCGATTACGAGACCGGGCTGAAGCAGGGCCACGAATCGCCAGCGGTGGTCAACGGCCATTTCCTGTATGTCACCACGCCGCTCGACCACCTCATTGCAATGGATGCGACCTCCGGAAAAGTGTTGTGGAAGTACGACCACGACCTCTCGAAGGCGGCGCTGAAAACCGTCTGCTGCGATGTAGTGAATCGCGGCGTGGCGCTTTATCAGAACAACGTCTACATGGCGACGCTCGACAATCATGTCGTCGCACTCGATGGCGCAACCGGCAAGGTCAAGTGGAGCAAGGCCCTGATGGCGCCCGATGTGGGCTACGCGATGACGCTCGCACCGCTGATCGTGAAAGGCAAGGTGGTGGTCGGCGTGTCGGGCGGTGAGTACGGCGCCCGCGGCTTCGTCGAAGCACTCGATGCCAAGACCGGCAAGATGCTTTGGCAGACGCACACGATTCCTGCACCGAACGAGCCGGGCGGCGACACCTGGCCCAAAGGTGCTTACAAGACCGGTGGCGGCGCGGCCTGGCTCACCGGTACTTACGATGCGGAGAACGACACGCTGATGTGGGGTGTCGGCAATCCGGGACCATGGCTCGCGACCTTGCGACCGGGTGAAAACCTGTACACGGATTCCGTAATCGCAATGAATCCGAGCAACGGCAAGATCAAGTGGCACTTCCAGTACACGCCGCACGACACCTGGGATTACGACGGCACCAACGAGACGGTGATGACCGATCTCACCTACCAGGGCAAGCCGTACAAGGCCATCGTGTCGGCGAGCCGCAATGGCTGGTTCTACGCGATCGATCGTACCAACGGCAAACTGATCTACATGGAGCAGTTTACGCACGCAACTTCGGTGGCCGGCCAGAAAGACGGCAAGGTCTACACCGACGACGACATGCGTCCGACGCCCGACAAGGAAGTGTTTACCTGCCCGAGTTTCCTTGGCGGCAAGAACTGGTGGCCGATCTCGATCAATCCCAACACGCAGATGGCCTATGTGCCGACCATGCATACCTGCATGAAGATGAAGGGCGCGGCGGTTAGCTACAAGGCGGGCCTTCCATTCCTGGGCGAGAGTTTCACCGTGATGCAGGACCCCACGCAGAAGAACTGGGGATCGGTGCAAGCGATCGATCTGAACACCGGCAAGCAGGTGTGGACACATGAGAGCGATCTGCCCTGGAACGACGGCACACTGTCGACCGGCGGCGGCCTGATGTTCAGCGGCTCGGCCGACGGCTACTTCATGGCGTTCGATGCCAAGTCCGGCAATGTGCTGTGGAAGAGCGATCAGCTCAGCTCCGGCATCATCGGTGTGCCGAGTACATATACCGTCGACGGTACGCAATACGTCGCCGTCTATGCCGGCTGGGGCGGCGCAACGCCGATCTGGGGCGGCGACATGGCGAACGATCCGAAGGTCAAGAGCATTCCAACGGGTGGACATCTGTATGTCTTCAAGCTCGCTAAATAAGCGCGCGATCAGATCCTCCGTAGCGGTAATCTTCTGCACGATGCTTGCGCATCGTGCAGAGGCCGCCATGGAGGTGGTCGCCTGCATTGATCAGTCCAGCCCGGCTGCGACCATGGACATGAACGTCGTCCGTGCCGCAGTCGCCACGCAAGGTTATAGCGCCCGCTTCGAGAAATTCGACGGCTCCGGAGTCGGCGACGATCCCTATTCCGAGAAGAACTTCCACAAGCTGACCAGCAGCCGCTGCCAGCTGGTGCTCGGCTTTCCAGTGGACGTGCAGGCGCCACTCCTGCCAACGGGCGTGAAAGGAAGCGCGCCCTACGGGCAGACCGGCTTTGCGCTCGTCACCCGTGATCACGCGCCACCTGAACTTTCGCAACTGGCCGAGGGCACAGAAGTCGCGGTGGCTTATGAAACCGCTCCCAATCTGTTCTTCGAGCACCATACGAACATTCAGTCCGACGTTCATCCGGACAACGATGACGCGCTGGATGCACTCGCCAAAGGCAAGGTCAAAGCGGCCATGCTGTGGGCGCCGATCGTGGTGCAATACACGCAGCGCCATGCGAAAGGACACAAACTGTTCTTCGCGCTGTTAAATGAGCCGCACGCGCGTTGGGATCTGGTTGCGCTCTACGACGACTCCGGTGTTGCGGCTGCCGAGGTTTTCGATAAAGGAGTCGGCGAACTGCGCGCTTCCGGCCGTCTGGCCGCACTGCTCGCGCCGTATGCGGTGGTCGGCGACCGACCGACTGCATCCGCGGTGAAACCTGCAAATGTTGTATCGCGAAACGAATACAACAGGGGCGGACTGATCAAGGTTTCGAATACGAAGAAGAAGTCGGGCGCGAAGGCGCCGGCGATCTATTCGGCAGAGCAGGCGAGTGCCGGTCAGCAGGTCTTCATGAGCAATTGTTCGATGTGTCACGGCGCCGATCTGGGGGGCATCACCGGACCTGCGTTGAAGGGCCAGAAGTTCGCCAGCGCGAAAGACGATTTCGCGGTGAGCGATATCTTCGGAATTCTGTCGACGCAGATGCCGGCCGGTCGGCCCGGCACGTTGAAGCCAGAAGAATATGCAGCTGTGATGGCGTTCATTCTGCAACAGAACGGCTATCCGGCAGGGCCCAATGCCTTGACCTACGCGCAGGCGCAAACCTCGAAGGTTCCATTGATCTCGTCTTCAAAGTAGACCTCACGCGGAACAGGACCGGCCGCAGGCGGCATGTTTTTACGAACTGTGTTGCCTGCGGCTGGGTCGATGTCCCGTTCGCCGTTCTGCCTCCATCGGCATTGCGTTATTAAAGTTAAGGGAGCGTGGCATGAGCGATAGCCCATCGTTACTTACAGCGAGCCGAAGGTTTCCACCGTCCAGGGCATTCGTTGAGAGTGCCAGCATCAATGCCACCCGACTGGCTGAGATGCGGGTGGCGGCCGACGACGATTACGTCGGGTTCTGGGCCAAGCTCGCGCGCGAACAGCTGGCCTGGAAAACGGAGTTCATCACCGCGCTCGATGACTCCAATGCACCCAACTTCCGCTGGTTTGCCGACGGGACCTTGAATGCGTCGTTCAACTGTCTCGATCTCCATCTTGCAACCCGAGGCGACAAGCTCGCGATCGTGTTCGAGAGTGAGCCGGGTGCGAGACGAACCTATACCTACCGCCAATTGCATCGCGAAGTGTGCAAGCTGGCCAATGCGATCAAATCGCTCGGTGTCGGCTGTGGTGATCGTGTGGTTATTTATCTGCCCCACACGCCCGAGGCCATTATCGCGATGCAGGCCTGCGCGCGAATCGGCGCGATCCATTCGGTTGTGTTTGCCGGATTCTCCGCGACGTCGCTGAAGGATCGAATCGAAGACGCCGGCGCCACGCTGCTGATCACGGCGGACGGCAGTGTGCGCAATGGCAGCAGCATCGAACTCAAGCGAGCGGCGGACGACGCCCTGCAAGCGGGCAGTGGATCGATCAAAAACGTAATTGTTCTGCGGAACACCGAACGACCCGTCGATATGAAAGCGGGGCGTGACCTTTGGTGGCATGAGCTGCTTGAGGGGCAGCCTGAGCACTGCGAGCCCGAGTGGGTTAGTGCGGAGCACCCGCTATTTCTGCTGTATACCTCGGGGTCCACCGGCAAACCGAAAGGGATTCAGCACTCGACGGGAGGCTATCTGCTCAACGCCACCGTCACCTGCCAGTGGGTCTTCGACTTGCGCGACGACGATGTGTTCTGGTGCACCGCGGACGTCGGCTGGATCACCGGCCACACCTACGTGTGCTACGGGCCGCTCGCGAATGGCGCGACGGTAATGATTTACGAAGGCGCACCGATGGTTCCGGATGCCGGTCGGTTCTGGAAGATTTGCCAGGACTATGGCGTCACGATCTTTTACACCGCACCGACCGCCATAAGAGCGCTGATGCGGGCGGGCGATGCGTTTCCGAAATCTTATGATCTGTCGAAGCTCAGACTGCTGGGCTCTGTGGGTGAGCCCATCAATCCTGAAGCCTGGATGTGGTACCACGAGGTGATCGGCAAGGGCCGGCTCCCGATTGTGGACACGTGGTGGCAGACCGAAACCGGCGCGATCATGATGTCGCCGATCCCCGGTGCGATCGATACAAAGCCGGGATCGTGCACGCATCCCTTGCCGGGCATCTTCGTGGAGATTGTCGACGAAGCAGGGACTCCGGTTACGGAGAACAGCACGGGCGGATATCTGGTGATACGCAAACCCTGGCCCTCGATGGCAAGAACAATCTGGGGCGACAACCCGCGGTACATCAAAACCTATTGGGAGCAGTTCGGCCCCGATCGTTACGTCGTCGGCGATAGCGTCCATCGAGATGAAGACGGCTATTACTGGATTCTCGGCCGCGTCGATGATGTGCTGAATGTTTCCGGCCATCGCCTCGGAACGATGGAAGTCGAAAGTGCGCTTGGCTCACACGCAGCGGTCGCCGAGTCCGCCGTTGTGGGCCGGCCGCACGAGATCAAGGGCGAGGCCATCGTCGCGTTCGTCGTGTTGAGGGGCGATCGACCCACAGGCGAGCAGGCGACTGCCTTGTCCAAGCAACTGCGCGATCATGTCGGCATGCAGATTGGCGCGATTGCCAAGCCCGATGAAATCCGATTCACCGATAGCCTTCCGAAAACCCGAAGCGGAAAGATCATGCGGCGTCTTTTGCGGTCGATCGCAAAGGGTGAAACCGTTACGCAGGATGTATCTACTTTGGAGAACCCGAATATCGTCGAGCAACTGGCCTATCCCGCTTAGCGGAACACGATGCGTCGTTAACTGTTAACGATCGCTATCGATGTCGACAAGCTTCAGTGATCGGCATCCCTGCCATTGGTACGCCCGAAATCGATTACTCGATGTATATTGCGGCATGAAGGTCGAAGTGAAGCAACGCGTTAAATAACGCGGCACACGTCGACTTGTCGAACAGATCGAAGGCTTTTCGAAAGTTAAAGGGTCTGTGCGACGAAAATAGGCGAGGGCGTTACATAGAAGCCAGGGTAGCGAGCCAGGGGGGGGCATATGACGACTGAACTTTGGTATCTCTTGTTAAGCGCGATCCTGACCGGATTGCTGTGGATTCCGGTTGTGATCGGATATGTGACGTCACGCGGGTTCCTCACTCCTGCGGACTACAAGATTGCGCCGACGTCGCCGCTGCCCGATTGGGTTAATCGCGCCTATCGCGCCCACATGAATGCGGTGGAGAATTTCGCAACCTTCGCGGCCGTCGTCGTGATTGCGAAACTGGTCGGCGTGTCGACGCATCTCACAGAGCTGTGTTCCGCGGTGTTTTTCTATTCACGCCTTGCGCATGCAATCATTCAGCTCAGCGGCTTCAGTGTTTTTATGGCGAGAACCGTCGTCTTCACAATCTCCTGGGCTGCGTTCATGGTATTCGCATTCGAACTGCTGAGGCACACCGTCTGAGGTGGAGAAATCGTGTTCGGGACTTTGCATCCTCACGGCGGCATGGGTACGTCTCATGCGTCGAGAAAAGCTGCAAGCGAAACGTTTGAGCCAGGACTAGCCCAGCACCACGGCCGATTATGCGTAATGGTCTGATCAATCACCTTGACCTCACGGTTACTGATCTCGCGAGATCCTCAGCGTTCTACGACAAGGTTCTCGGCAGGTTGGGTTATAAGCGAACGAGCGAGTACGAAGGCGACGTGCCTTGCTGGGAATTGTCGACTGCAGAGTCGCAGTTCAGTGTGGGTCTTCACAAGGCCAAAGACCCAACTCCTCACAATCGGTACGCGGTCGGGCTACATCATCTTGCCTTTCATGTTTCCAGTCGAAGCGAGATCGATGCCTTTCATGAATTCCTAATCAGTGAGCAGGTCACGATCCTCGATGCGCCTGCGGAATACAGCTATACCCCTGGCTACTACGCCTTGTTCTTCTTGGATCCAGACGGAATGAAGCTCGAACTTGTCTACGAACCGCGCTTTGCCTCTCGCATGAAGAACGCTTAAACGTAGGGAAATGAAAACGGATGTACGCGATGACGCTCGCAAGCCGCACAGCCGTTGAAGCCGATCTCCGATCCCCGTATCGCCGCTGTGCCGTCTGGTTTGTTCGGTACTCGCAGTCAGATAGCGTTCACAGTGTTGAAATCGGGTCGGATCTGGATCATCCGCGACTTTAAGCTGGTCCGGTACAGACACCTTACAGCAGGCTGCAGCCGAACTGGGCAAGCCAGGGCTCGCCGTGGATCGATATCGCGCTGCGACCGACTCACAATCTCAGGAAATGACCAATTCGTATTGGTGTAGTCACGTTGCCTACCCGTTTTTGTGTTTCAATTGAGTCGTTGTTAAAGCGATTCAAAAGAATCTATCTCAGGGACCATCGACAAATGAACAAAAAACTGCTTGCGGCTGTTGTGATTTCTGCCGCCTTTGCGGCGCCGACGATTGCTTCCGCTGCAACCCGCCCGCTGGGCGGCGTGCTCGGCAACGCTGGCGTCACCGCTGGCGTTGTATTGCGGAATCTCGGGCCGACCGTGAAAGGCATCCTCACGGGACTTCCCACAACCATCAATGGAACGCTCCTGGTGACGAAGAATGTCGTCGGCACTTTGCCGGGCTTGCTGACCGGCGCGCCGATCAATGCAACGACATCTTCGATTCTGGTGCCGCTGCCGGGCGTCAAGATCGTCGAAGCCAAGCTGACGCTGCCGAAGATCCTCAGTGTCAACGCCTATGTGGGCGGAACGCCGGGCGTGCTCGTCACCACGAAGACGGGCTCCAACGCAAACTGAGTCGACGCCATACGTCTTCGACGATGAAATCGACTTCGATGCGAAGCCGCGTTCGATGCGCTGATCAGTGCGTCAGCGTGTCGCATCAACAACTGTAAAGCCGGCGCGCGACTCGTCCGGAAGTCATTGCTGGCTGCAGAGCGCTGAAGAGGCAAGGAGCACGTGGCAGTTCGTACTGCTACGTGCCCATTGCCGCATGCGCGATGGGCGATCAGTCGCGTAACCGCGCTATTGCACGTTAACAGCATTGATGTGCGCGCCCAGATACTTGCCCAAGTTGCCGCCCGCGATGAACTCCGGAACATTTGTCGCGGGATCGAGGGTCCAATAGCTTCTGGTGTAGGGCTTCGGGTTGCCGGCCAAGTTCTGACATCCGGTCTGCACCGGGCGGGTTTCCGCGAGCAGATTGGCTTCCGTGCCGTAGTACGCGCCGTCGCAGTCCACTTCGTTCGTTTCGCTATCGTAAGCCCCCGCATAAGCCCAGTACTCATACTGCTTGGTGACCTGGACGTAGTTCCTCGGAATTTTGTGATTTTCGACTTCGTCCCTTTCACCGGCTTCCCCGGCGGGTGGCCGCTGCAACAGGTTCCAGCTGACGACCTTCCAGGTTTTAGCGAGTTTCACGTTGCCTTTTTGTAGGTCGTCGAGTTGGGCTGCCTGCTTGCCGTAGAACGTCGTGGTTTTCACCCAGTAGGCCGGACCGAACTGCGGTTCAGGATTTTCTGGTGCTTCTGCGACGGCGTGCACCACCGGCGGCTGGCCAGCAACGGGCGGATTGACGGTCAGCACCGGCGACGGCGGAAGCGAAGCTTCTGATCCGGCGTTGATCAAATGGCCTGGATTGGACGGGTCCGGAATCTTCCAGTGATAAGTCAATTTGCCGGGTGAAACACCGGCGGCAAAACTGATACCGAAGTGGTCGCAGCCGCTCGAGGGATATTCGTTGCCAAGGCCGTAGTACCAGCAGGAATCGCCGTTTGTATATGTTGGGTTCGCAACATAGGGCGTGCCGTTGCCGGCGACCGTTGCTCCGAAAGGCTGGTCGCCGTACGGGGCGACCCATTGACTACCACTCCAAGTGGCGGCCCATGTGATCAACACGCCCTTATGTCCGGCGTCGTACGCGTGTTCGGGATCGGGACGCGACGTGCTGTAGTCGTAGCTTTTAACCGTCGGCAAGCCGTATCGGATGACCCACGGCGTGGTCGAGAAGTTGGATGGGAACTCACGGATCAGGTCCGTGCTGGCAACGTCCTCGACATCAATTTCAAATCCTTCAGCGACCTCGCCAGTATCGTTGAAGCAGTCGAAATTATCGTAGCTGCCGATGACCTGCGAGTACACGGGCAGTGCAGCGAACAGTCCCAGCGAAGTAGTGATGCCTGCCCATTTCAGTTTCTGGATCATCTCACGACTCCTTAACGATAAAAATCGTAGCGATGGTGCGGATCTAATAAAAAAACCCGTCCGAGCGTAGCGCTTGGCGTAGGTGCTAGCGTGTCCGCCTGATCACAGAGGACACGCATTGTTTTATCCAGATCTCCTCGCACATCACTCTGTATGGCTGAAGATGTTTTACGCACGGACCGCTGGTCACGCATCGCGAGTTATGGCCGCAGGGAAAAGTCATATAGCAAAACATGTGACGATGGGTTCCTTCGCTGTGAAGCAGGTATGTCCGGGGTTCTACTTCGTTCCATACTCTGGCCATCGAGCGGCCGAGCGATCTGGAATGATCGAAACCGTCTGCTGGCCGCTTATGGTCACGTTCGACCCGCTATTGACCCCGTCGTCCGATCGGTCGGTTGTGACTTGCGGGCGACACTGAAACCTTACCCAGGCGGTAATGAACATCTTGATCGACCGCGCCGCGCCAGGCCGTGGTGCCGATACTCGTTCGCACCGTTGTGGGGTTTTGCACGACAGGGTTAACCGAACGGTATGCCCGATCGTTGATACTCGGCACAGCGATGTCGGGTTTGTCGATGATTACCCGTTCATTAAATGTTCGACACAGACGATCCGCTCTGACGGATCTGTCCGAGGAAATCGCGAGTGAGGGCATTGGGGCATGGACGAAAGGGATAAGCAGGCGTGGGCGCGTATCGAATCGCACTTCGATCAGTTGTGGGAGTTGGATCCCGACACGCGAGCGGCCCGGCTGGCGGCACTGGACGATCCGCGGCTGGCGGCCCAGGTACGGGCACTATTCGATGCCAGCGAGTCGAACCAACATCTGTTCGATCTGGCGCCTGCTACGACACTCATGCCGATGCCAGATCCCTTGTTCGAGGTCGGTAGACGAATCGGCGCGTGGCGCATCATCGGCCTGCTCGGACGCGGCGGCATGGGAGAGGTTTATCGCGCTGAACGCGCGGACGGACAATTCCGCAAACCAGTCGCCTTGAAACTGGCACGGGCGGACGCCTTGCTGCGTCCCGACCTGTTCGACAACGAACGCCAGATTCTCGCGACCCTGGAACACCCCGGCATCGCACGCCTGATCGATGGCGGCATCGACGGGGACGGCCGTGCCTACATGGTCATGGAACTGGTCGAGGGTATCGATCTGCTGAAGTACTGTCGCGACCGTTCGCTGGGCTTGCCCGAGCGCCTGGCACTGTTCGAGCAGGTGTGTGCGGTCGTCACGTACGCGCACTTGCACCTGATCGTGCATCGCGATCTGAAGCCCAGCAACATCCTCGTTTCCGAGGACGGAAAGGTGAAGCTGCTCGATTTCGGCATCGCCAAGCTGCTGCAGGCGGGCATCTCGCCAGACTCGCAGCAAACACTGGCCCTGATGACGCCGGAATATGCCGCGCCCGAACAGCTCGAAGGCCGCCCCGCGACCACCGCGACCGACGTGTATGCCCTGGGCGTGCTGCTGTATCAGCTGCTCGCAGGCGTAGCACCCTGGAATCTGCGCGAACTGCCGGTGCCCGCCGCCCTGCAGCGTCTGCTCAACACCGATCCCAAAGCGCTGTCGGAATCCGCAGCGGCGAACACGGAATCGCCAGTCCCGGCGCGCTTGCTGCGCGGCGATCTGGATGCGATTGTTGCGAAGGCCCTGCGCCGCGAAAGCGAAGCGCGCTACCCAACCGCCGCCGAGATGTGGGCCGATATCCAGCGCCACCTGGAATATCGGCCAGTACTGGCCCGCGGCGGCGCCCGCAGCTATCTCGCACGGCGTTTTCTACGGCGCTATCGGTTGCTGGTAGTGGCGACCGCCGCGATCATCCTCACCCTGAGTGCCGGCCTGGCCGGAACCTTGTGGCAAGCGCATCGCGTGGTACGGGAGCGAAATCTGTACGAGGCGCAGGACGCCCGCACCAAGGCGGTACTGGATTACCTTGCTCTGATGCTCAGTTCCAGCGGTCAGGGCGTTGCAGGCCAGTCGACCACGCTCAAGCAGATGCTGGAAAACGGCGCCACTCATCTCGACCAACAATTCGCCAGTCGGCCGGCTGACTATGCCAGCGTCGTCGAGTTTTTCGGTGAGCTGTATTCCGCGCTCGACGATGAAGAAAGCGCAGTTTCGCTGCAGCAGACGTTCATCGATTCTCCCGCCGCGGCCGCTGTGCCGGAAACCGCGGCTGAGGTTCGCGTAACGCTGGCGCAATCGCGCATGCGCCAGGGTGATCTGAAGGCCGCCGCCGCGGTGCTCGCGCCAGCACAGGCCTTCTGGGAATCGAAGCCCGGACAGTACGGCGGCCGGCTCGCGCGCAGTCGCGTGATCGAAGGCCAGATCGCCAAGGCCAGCGGCGAACTCGAAAAGGCCATCGCGATCGATCGTCGCGGCCTTGCCGAAATCGATGGCGCCGCCGGGGTTTCGCCGGAAGATGCCTCCAACCTCGAAAACAGCCTGGCACTGGCGCTGATGCAGGCGGGCGAATTCGAGGAGGCCGACAGTCTGATGCAGAAAGTGCGCGCCTTCCGTGAGTCGGAAGGTCGCGTCACCGATGACCTGCTAACCGCGATTCAGAACCAGGGTGCGATCGCACTCAATCGCGGCAACTACGCGCGCGCCGAGGAGATCCTGCGCGACGCGATTGACCAGCGCCGGAAGACTTTCGGCCCATCAGGCGGCATGGCCGCGGCCGAACTCAATCTGGCCAAGGCCCTGAACCGTCAGAACCGTTTCCAGGAGGCGATCGAAGTGCTGCACGACGCACAGCCGATGGCCGTGCGCTACACAGGCCCCGACAGCCCGATCGTGCTCGGCACCGGCTTGTCGGAAGCCGAGAGCCAACTCGGCCTGGGCGAACTGACGACGGCCGGGCAACTGGCCGACGACGCGCAAAAACGCATCGCGGCGAAATTCGGCGAGCACCATCCGCTGTATGCCAGCGCGCTGATGTTGCAGGCGCGGCTGTGCCTGAAACATCAGCAGCCGCTAGCGGCGCGCACGCTCGCGGATCGTGCCCGCGACATCCTCGACAAGGCCGGCGCCGCCGGGCGTCTACAGCAGGCGCCGCTGCAGACGCTGCAGGCGGAGATCGCTGCTCAAGGCGGATGAAGCGTCACCGGGAAGATTCGCCGCAAGCAGAACGCGCTGTCGGGTTTCGCGAGGCTTTCACGTTCTGATCTGTATCCCACCTGCATTGCGGTGGTCTACGGAGAAGGACATGAAGCAAGCACGCAGCTACGGATCGCGGATCGCATCTATTTTGTCGTTGATGTCGTGCGCGGCCGTCGGCGCAGCAGCGATCGCCAACCCGCCGAGCATGATGCAGCAGTCTGCGACCAGGGCCGTAGCGGGCGCACCGACACACGCGCAGGCGGCGACCGTGATTTCGTTCGATACGCCGCCGAAGCCACAGCTGGCGCAGGCAAATCACGCAGTGCCGGCCACCAGTCGGTTGCCGAAGATGACGAGCAGGGTTACGCCGTTCCTGACCCCGCCGGAGATCCGCGGACTGGTGCAGACGGCGGGAATCCAGACGGATGCCAGCGCGCCGCCGCTGATGATCGATCTGGGACGTCAAGCGGGTGCACCCTTCGTCTACGTCAACAGCTACACGCAGAATGCCCTGTGGACCTATTCCGCGGGCGCACCCACCGGCGCCAAGCTGAGCGGTGATCCGCAGTCGCTGGTTCTGCTTGAGATGCACTTCCGCAACCCGACGCCGCATGCGCTGCTGCTCGACTGTGCGGTCACCACGGACATTCGCAACTACGAGGACACCGTGGTCAACCTCGTGACCGAGGTTCATGCCGGTGTGCTCACCGGCGACGCGCAGCAGATCAGCGATCTGCCGCTGTTGGGAACATCGCAGGTTGCTATCACCGGACCAGGCGTCGCCGGGCAGGTCACCGCTGTGCTGTTGCCCACACCTAAAGTCAGCCAGGCAAGTGTCGTGCTGTACGGAGACGGCCGCTGGTGGTTCCAAGGCTGCCAGCTGACACCGGTGAGCTAAGCGAACGCGCTCGAACACCGAACGGATCATCGGATGAGTCTGCGCAGTCAAACTCGAAACGTGATGGGTGTCGTCATGCTGCTCGGCCTGTTGCCGTGTTCCGCAGCGACCAAGCCCACGGCCAATGCCGCGTCTGAACTGCAGACACTCGCCACGATGGGATGCGAACGCGTCCCCGAAGCGTCCTCGCCGGATGCGCAGCAACTGCAATGCAAAGACGATCGCAGCTATTTCCTGTGCACGCAGATGCAGGCACAGGACGCGCGCCTGAACTGCGCGATCGATGCAACGGCCTCGAAAGTGGACTGGTCGCGTCAGCCGACCGCCGATCTGATCGAAAGCGCCGCGTTTGCTTCCGCGATCGAGTCGGAACCCTGCCTGGCCTGGGTCTATCCAGATCCCAACGAAATCAGCCATCGGTATGGACAACGCTGCGCAACCGAGTTGCTGCGGGAACTGAATTGCTCGGTCAGTGGCGCGCCGGGCTCATCGACTGCATGCCCGGCTTCGGCGAAGGCCGCCTGCGTCGCCTTGCGCGACGGGGGTTATGCCGCTGCTTGTACGCGAGCCGGCAAACAGTGAGCAACTCTAAATTCATTTCTGCCGGCTTTCAGCGCATCTTCAGCTACTGCGCTGTCAATGCGAAGTCGTTATTCAAACGCTTCGAAATCAGTATCAAGACATGAATGCATCGATAACTGCAAAGGCGACGACGCTACCTGCGAAAGTATCGCTTGGCACTGGCGTTCTGATGATTGTGGTCGGTGTTGTCGTGGCCGAGATCGCGCTGAGCGCGTCGCAGCAACAACTGGAGAAGCGAGCCTCCGCGCTGCACGCGAGCGTGGTCGCGATCGGCAAGGATTGCGAGCTGAATCCGCGGGCGCCGCACTGCGCCGATCGTGTGCTGATCCATGCGCGCGAGGCTTCGGGTGTTGATCACGACATCGCCCTTGCGGCGGGATCCGGTGCATCGGGCCTGAAGATCGGTGATCCGCTGCTGATCGTGCACCGCGCGGGGCAGACGGATGCGATCGCGAGCGACTCGCTGATCCAGCAGTGGTGCGTGCCGATGATCTTCGGCGTACTTGGCCTGCTGCTGATCGGCTTCGGCATCATGGTTTCGATCAAGGCGCTGCGGCGCTGGCATGATCGGCGCTGGCTGCTCGCGCACGGCCAGCGCGTGGTGGCGGGTTCGCTGGAAATCGGACGCATCAGGTCCGTCTCGGACAATCTTCGCAGCGACTGGCCCTACCAGATCGTCGCGCAATGGCGGAATCCAGCCGACGGCGTGATTCATTGTTTTGGCAGCGATCCAATTCTGATCGATCCGAAGCCCTCGATCGCAAATCGAAGCAGCGTCGAAGTTCTAATCGATCCGCAGCGGCCCGATCGCTACTGGATGGACACCCGCTTCTTGCCGCCGGTCCCGCGAATGTTCGTCAGGGATTGAGTTCGCCGTAGAGCCAGGCCTTGGCCTTGACCCAGTCGCGTTCGACTGTGCGGCTCGTCACTTCCAGTGCCTGCGCGGTCTCCTCTTCGGTGTAGCCGGCGAAGAAGCGGCATTCCACCACCTGGGCCAGTCGCGGGTTGAGCTGACCGAGTTTTTGCAGGGCGTCGTCGATATTGACAACCGTGTCGTCCGACATCTGGCTGACGGCGCCGACGCGCTCGTCGTCAAGTTCCAGCGCCTGCACACCTTCGCCGCGCTTCAGTGTCAGCCGCGCTCTTGCGGCGTCGACGATGACTTGTCGCATCGCCGCCGCGGCCGCGCGCAAGAAGTGCAGGCGATCGTTCCAGACGCCGCCACGATGCAGCTTCAGGTAGGCCTCGTGGATCAGCGCCGTGGTCTGCAGGGTCGGCGGTGCGCCCACGCGCATGCGCTCTCTATGCGCCAGCCGCTTCAAATCCGAATACAGATGCGTCACTAGCGTCGACGAGGTCGCCGGATCATCGGGCGGAAGCGGGGCGGCAGGATTGTTCTCGTTATCCATCGTCCTTGGTCAGTGTGACGGCGTGCTACGACACAGGCCGTTCCCTGGAGCGGGTCAGCATAAGCGCTGTGTGGGGTTCGTGCCAGCGACGCCGGTTTCATCGTCGATGTCGGGTTTTTTCCGTCGATCACGTTCTTCTGTCTGATCCGAATATTTCGATCTACAGGGAGAGACGGGATGAAACTGAAAATCTGGACGGCTGCGCTGACGACCGCGCTGGCAGCAAGTCAACTGCTCGGCTGCGCCGGCATGAGCCACGCGGATGATGCGGTGGTCGACAACTCGCACTCCTCTCAGGCGCTGGCCGCGTTGCCGCGTCAAACCGGGCCGAAGAAGATCGTGACGATCTACGAATTTCGCTCCAGCGTGCCCGAGGTGCAGGCCGGCGGCGCCACCGACATGTTCACCACCGCGCTGATCAAGTCCGGCGCATTCGCGGTCGCCGAGCGCAGCCGCTTGAGCCAGGGCGTGATGGCGGAGAAGCAGCTCAACGGCTCGGGTGTAGCGACCGGCAGCAGTGCATCAAGCAAGGTCGCGGGCGCCGATTTCATCTTCGAAGGAACGATATCTGAGGCCAACCAGAGCGGCAGCCAGAATGGCGGCGGCATGAGCTTCGGCGGGCTCAACCTGGGCGGCGGCAACAACAAGGACAGCATCGGCATCGACGTCCGCATCATCGACGCCAGCAGCGGTCTCGTCATCGACTCGGTGGACGTGCGCAAGAGCGTGAGTTCGTCGCAGCTGAGCATGTCGGGCCTGGGTTCGATGATTGGCTCGGTGGCCGGCCATTCGGTCGACGCCAACGTCAACACCGGCCGCCGCGACGGCGTCGACCAGGCCACCCGCGCGTGCATCGAGACCGCGGTCGCGGAACTGGTCAAGCGCTACGGCGCGGAATGAAGGCAGCCGCGCCATGCCTGTGGCTACTGCTGATCGCGCTGACAGCGCCGGCCCGGGCGCAGGTACTCCTGCCGCCCGCGTCGCCGTGGGCGGGCGCAGCGGTGCCTTCGATCAACCTGCTCTATGCCGACTACGGCACGCAGCCGCTGACGGCCTATGTGCGCGCGGACGATGCGGGTACTTGGCTCGGAGCGGCGCAGGTCGTGGGTTGGAACCCGCGCGGTTACCGGCTGGTGCTGTGGCATCACGCCGATCCCTCGCGTCTGCGCGTCTGGGCCGTCGACGGCGATCCGTTCGCGCCGCAGGCCGCGCGTTACGAGCTGGCGCTGTCGCCGGTGCTGCGCTTCGACGGATCGACGCGCCTCGGTCGCGGCTACGGCGCCCTGCTGTCGCCCACGCCCTCGGCGCGGCCACCGCAATTGCTGTTCGAGTGGCGGCCATCGGTCTCGATGGAGCCCGGGCCCGAACCGCTGTTCGTGCGCGTCGACAGCATCGACGCCGACGACTACGGCCCGTCACCTCTGCTCGGACGTGGCCCGCCGCCGAACCTGATTCCGCCGCAGGACCGCGGCCCCGGTCGCGCGCCGTGAGGCCGTCAGAACCCGCTGAAATCCTTCGCCACCGGAGTCTCAAGATGACCACTCGGTTCGGTTTGAAGTCGCGGCTAGTCCTGGTATCGATACTGCTGTGCCTGGCATCGCTTGTCCCGGTCGTTCGGGCGCAGACGACCTGCACGGGCGATATCGCGACCTGCCAGGGCCAGCCGACGACGATGCCGCAAAACACCCAGCAGAGTGGCTACGGCGCCCCTGCGCCCGCCTATGGCAACAACACCGGATACAGCACGGCCACGCCGGGTTATGGCAGCACCACGCCGTCTTACGGTGCTACGACACCCGCGTACGGAACGTCCGGATACGGCAGCTCTTCGTATGGCAGCTCGTCCGGATATGGCAGTTCCGGGTATGGCAACGGAAGCAGCTCGGTACCCGCAGTGCAGGGCGCGCCGGCCAGCTCGCTGGGACAACGCAGCGGCGGTGCGTATGGCGCCTCGAACTCGGGTTACGGACAGCAGCCATCCGCCTATGGTGCTGCGACCGGTGCCGGCGCCTATCAGGCAGCACCGCAGACGGCCGCTGGCCCCTGCAAGGCTCGACTGCTCGACGATCGCAGCACCATCGCGCTGGTTGATAGCGGCGGCGATCGCAAGCACATCGCGCTCGGCCAGGACCATGTGCAGCAGCTGTTCAATTCGCCGGATGGCGCCTGGACCGTGGCCATCTTCAAGGTGCGCGGCCGGCCGCAGTACGGCGCGCTGGTCATCGACCTCAACGGCTGCGCGCAGAGCGGCGCTGCCGACCTCGCCGACGCCGCCGACACCGCACTGTTCAACAGCAACGACGTTGCGCTGACGCTGAAAGGCGGCGCCAGCCAAAGCCTGGCCCTGAAGCCTGTTCAACCCTGAAACGCGGCGCCTGCGCCGTTCACATTCCTGTTTACAAAGTTTGGAGAAATCTTCATGAGCCACACGATCAACTCGCCGCGTCTAGCCAACCACTTTTACCGTCGCATCGCCGGCACTGTTCTGCTGTCGGCCGTAGCGGCGCTGATCCTGCCCAATAGCGGTAGCGGCTGGTTTGCCGCAGCAAGCGCCGACGACATCTCGCAATTACCGGCCGCGCCCGGCGCCAAGTTCAGCGCCAACGTCGACGGCAAACCCTTCGTCGCCACCTGGGTCGGCACCACGTACACCACGATCAAGGGTCAGGAGACGTTGAATGTCACCGGCCACATCGGCACTGGGATCGATAGCCAGTTCATCAACTGCAACATCGTCGAACCCAAAGTCGGTAGTTACGTATTGGGTGGTCACGCGATGGGCACCAGCTGCTCGTATCACGGCGGCGGCGATGTCTTCAACGGGCACTTCCACTTCGAAAGCGGCAGCATCGAAATCACTGAACTCGATGCCGGCAAGACCGTCAGCGGCACGTTCAGCGGCAGCGGCAAGAACATGTCCGGTAACAAGACGCTCGCGGTCACCGACGGCCACTTCACCAAGATTCCGCTCGGCCAGCAAAGCCGCGTCCCCTGAGCAGGCAGTACGCCGCTCGGCCGGAAACGAGTGCGGCGGTTCGCCTGACTGACCCAAAAAATTCAACGAAGGATCGACCATGCAGATGTATTCGATAGCAGGGCGGGGGGCGCTGCCGCGTATCAAGCGGCTGTTCTGGTTCGCAACGGCGGCGGCACTCGGGCTGTGCAGCGGCATCGCTGGAGCCGCCGATATCCAGCTGGCTGGCTCTGCGAGCTTGCGGCCGACGCTGACAGCGGTTGCGCCGAATACTTTTGCGATGACGCACGAAACCACGTTCCAGGAAGTGCTGGCGCACGCCGACTCGGAGACGATGGTCTCGGCCGAAGGCAAGCGCATTTCGGTCGCGCGCCTACGCCAGGCCAATGCTCTGACGCAGCGCTACGTCGCCAACCGCTCGCGCCTGCCGCGCGTGAAATTCATCGCCGTCAACAAGACCGCCGCGGCCCAGAAAATCGGGCCGAACACCGATCTTGCCGCTCTGCTCAATCAGCCCGACGATACCCCTCTGGAAACACCCAGCGGCAAGCGCTTCAACGTCAGCGTGCTGAAAATCCTGCAGCCCGAAATCGAGCGCCGGCTCGGCCATTCGATCAACCAGCCGCGATCCTCGGCCGGCGGCCGCACCGCGATCTATGCGCCCGGTCTTGCTACGCAAAAAGTACCGACCAAGCCCAAGATCGCCGACCTGCTGAAGCAGCCCGACAGCCAGGTGCTGGAAAGCCCGCACGGCATACGCATCACCGTCGGCGAGCTGCGTCACTATCTCGCAACGCATCCTGCGACGACTGCGCCCGGCAAGCGCAGCGCGCTCGATGCTACGACAAACGAAGTAATAGCCTGGACCGACCAGCTCGAATCCGAGCTGCTCATGGATATGCGGCATGCGACAACGGGCCTGTCGAACTTCGAATTCATCAGCAGCGCCCACGCCGACACGGCAGGCGACATCTCCAGCGTGATCGATACAATCGCCAACATTCTCGATGACGTCGGCGCCGGCAATCTGCCGGGAGGCTTTCCCACCGGCGACGAGCTGCGCGGAGTCAAGAACGTGCTGCTCGACTGCGTGCTGCCGGACACCGCCAATGCCAACGCTTGCGCCAACGACGCCAAGTCGGCGGGCGACGCCGAAGGTCTGCCGAGTTACTTCGGCAAGATCGTCGACTGCATCACCGACATCATCAACGCCGACTACCTGCAGCTGCTGGTCGATGCCGGCGAAGCCTTTTTGTGCGCGGCTGCCGCGAGCTTTATGGGCGGGCTGGATATCTGCGGCGTTCTCGGCGATGTGGTCGCTGTGGCCGAAGGCATCTACGACGCGGCGAAGGCGGTCGTCGATTTCTTCGACGATGTCGGCTGTGCGATCGAAACTTGCGAGTCGGAAGCAAACAGCCACCTGACCGGGCCACAGGCCGAACAGCAATACTACGCTCCGCATTTGAAAGAAGCGGTGGGCATCATCGAAACTTGCACCGATGCTTCCTGCAAAGCGTTCGACGACTGGCTAACCCAGCTCGAAAGCAGCTTTCCGGATTGGGTACCGTACGTCGGCGATACCAACAACCCCTATGACTACCAGGGGGCGCCGCAGGTGAGCGCACACCAACTGTTCATGGACAATGTCACCGGCGCCTGGACACTCGACATCACCAGCAAGCTTCTGAGCTCGATCAACGGAGCGAGCAACAAGCTGGATGCGCAGCGGAATTCCTACGAGAAGCAGACGCTGCAAAACGTGTCCTCGGATGTCAAGGCTGCCGATGTCACGCCGCAGGCTTGCATGGCCTGGTTCAAGTCACCCGATAACGCCGCGCGGAACTATGACTACTGGTTCTACTACGGGCAGTTCAACAACAAGGCCGCGGTCGATGCACAGCGTGCGCCACTACAGAGCAACGAGCACTGGTGTACGTACACGTTCTATCCGGCGACCCACCAGAACGTCGCGAGCGGCGTCGCTCAGCACTATGTCGACCTCGGGTGCCCACTGCAGTCCGGCAGCCAGGTCTGCGCCACCGCTGCTGATTTGAAGAACTGCGAAGCGTTCACCGCGTCGCTGCCGACCGATGTCAAAGGCATACACATCGGTCCGGTCTGCGTGATGGCGAAGGCGGCAGTCGATGCCGACATGGCCAAGCTCGGCTGCCCCGCGAGCAACGATCTCTACGCCTGCACCAGCATGGCCGCGTACGCCAGTTGCCAGGCCTACGCCAAGCAGAACGGGCTGCCCGGCGGAACCAACCCCATGCAGTGTCACATCGCCCCCGAAGTGGTGGCCAACGAAGTGCTGGTTGGGCTCAATGCCGGCAAGCCCGGCAGTTGCAGCCTGGGCAATGCCCCGTCGATGCCGGGCGCGCAGCCGCAGCGCAGCAGCAGCGCAAGGTCGCTCGCCATCACCTGCAAGCGCGACCTCAAGTGGACCCACTGCCAGAACATCGTCGGCAGCACCGGCGCACCCGTGGCCTGCCTGCTCGACCGTCCGCTCGATCCGCCCTACAACGAAAAGTACAACTACGTGAGCGGCCTGCTGCAGGGCAAGATTCCGGTTCCACCGGAGCAAGCCGCAGCAAGCACCAGCGGCAAGATGAGCATGAGCAACAAGAGCGCACCAATCGCGCAAATGGCGCTGCCGTCGCCGGCGCAGTGGAAGCGTGTCGATCAGGACCCGCTGGTGGTGCTGGTGCCCTCGGGCGTCACGCTGGCGCTCGCCTCGCACGGCGGTGGTGCTTCGAATCCGCAGGCAAATCCGTCCAATGCGGCAATGCAGGCTTTGCAGCAACGGCTCGATGCCTATGCGGCGCAGGTGTATCCCGGGCATGCCGACGCCTGCCACAGTGAGCCGGATACCGAGGACGACGGACAGGAGATGTTCCAACTCTGCGCGACCTACGGCGTCGTGCCGGCCGGTGGCCCGACGATTCCGCAGATCAGCAACGGCATGGCTCACGACCAGGCGAATACGACGAGCGCTTCGGCCCTATACGGCGCGTCGGTACCGACGCCCGCGAGTGCCGGCTCCTTCGCCAATGGCATCTCCGATGGCGGCGGCTTCAAGCAGAATCTGCAATCCGCGACGCAGCAGTCGCAGATGCTGCAGGCCAACAAGGCGACCGCAGCGAACGGCTCGGCGTTGGCGCCGTCGGTTGCCAATGGCGCGGCGCTCGCGGGTGCTGATGCCACAGCCGGTTTTGGTCAGCAGCAGTCGCAGACCTTGAGCGCAACACTGCCCAAAGGCTCTGGTCCCCCACTGCCACCACCATCGCGGCCGACAGGATCCGGTGCCGGTGTGGCGACGATGTCGACGTCTGCTGCCGGCGGCGCGATTCGCCTCGATAACGTGAGCGCGCAAGTGACCGCTGCGAGTTCGCCCGCGGTGCGCGGTGTAGCCGTCAAGCCTGAGGGCGCGGTGGTCGCCTGTCCGGCCGAGCTGACCATCTCTGCGGCCGCGCTGATTCCGCAGGCCGGGCCGCTGACTTTCGAGTCCTATCTGCTGGCGCCCGACGGCTCCAAACAGAACTGGGTGCACAGCGTGCCGCTGGTTGCGCAGCCGCCGCTGCCGTACCGAGCGCCGACCCACGGCAGCTTCGTACTCGCTTCCGGCAGCATCGACCGAACGCTGACACTCGTCATCAACCTCGGCATCAATGGCCAGAACGTGCACCTGGAGGCGCCTCAGCACTTCCAGGTGTCCTGCGCCAATCACCGCTGAGACAACCAATTGATGACTTAGCGGCGACGAGACTGATCCAGGCGGCGTCGGCAATTCGCCGACGCGGTCGAGCGGCGATTGGCCACGTTACTGAAATGGCTTTCTATCAGGAAATGTGAGGGCGCAGCTTGCGGTTGTTTAGCGACCGTTTGCGATTGCGATTTCGATTTCGATTCGATTGCGACTGAGACCTGTACGACCGTCACTACATGAGGAACGGAAGAAGGGAGGGACTAACATTCTGCTGTCACTTCATTTATCGAAGCACTGCTGCTATCGACGATACGTTCCTCGCGCCTTGGCCTCGTCCACTGCTTGCGCCTGCGCGAGTAGCTTAGAAAAGCGCGGGTCGTCGCGCAGCTTGTCCCAGAACGGTGACAGTCGCAGATCGGCCGCACTGAGGCCATTGGGGTCGTCCACGATGTCGTGGAGCGTGGTGAAGGCTTTGTCGCGCTGGCCGCAAAGCGCCATTGCTTGCGCCAGGATCACCAGCTGCGGTTCGCGGTTGTATTGATCCCGACCGACGCGTTCGATACCCAAGCGCGCTTCGCGTTCGGCGGCTTGCGCGTCGCCCAGGCCCGCTTCGATCAGGGCCATGCTCGCGGCAATGTAGCCGTTGTCGCCCAAGCGCTCGCGCAGGGCCTGCAGTTTCTCGCTGCCATCCTTGAACGTGGCCTGCGCCGCTTTCTCGTCGCCGGCCCAGCGCTGGTGCCAGGCCAGCATTGGATAGTAGGCCGAGGTCAGGCCCGATAGCTTGAAGTCGGGCGCAGACAGCGCAGCTTGGAAGGCGTCGACGCCACCGCGGAAGTCCCGGCGGTAGTCACGCAGCTGGACTTGCGTCTGCAGGTCGTAGAGGTCGTCGAGCTGGAGCGGCATCGGGTCGAGCAAGCTGCCGGCGGCATCCAGAATGCCCTCGTTCAGGTAGGTCGCGGCTTTGAGCGCGGTCGCGGAAGCATCACCCGGCCGCAAGGACAAGACCTTGTCGATCCACGGGCGTGCTTCTGCCGGACGACCCACGGCAGTTAGGGTTTCACCGAGGCCGGCGATGTCCCTGAGATTGCCCGGGTCGATCCGCACCACCTGCTGCAGCCGATCGATGGCCTCATCGTAGTGGCCGGCGCGGCGCTCGACATAGGCCAGCGCGGAGATGACCTCGGCATTGCCCGGCTGTCGTTTGAGCGCCTCGGCCAGGGCCGTGCGGGCACCGTCAAAGTCCAGCGTGCGATACAGGAACAGTCCGCGCGCCAGCCAGGCCTCAACGGATTCCGGTGCAAGCTGCATCGCACGCTCGGCGCCTCTTCGTGCCGCTTCCAAGCGCGCTTCGCTGTGGTCGACGGCCTGAAAGTAGAGCAATCCGTCAATGGCCGAGCCGTAAGCCCAGGCCTGCATGAAGTTCGGATCGCGCTTGACCGCCTCGGCGAAGTCGGCCGACGCGGCCAGCAGAGGTTCCACTCCGAAGACACGCCGGTACTCGCTCAAGCCGCGCAAGTAGAAGTCGTAAGCCTCGACATTGAGCGTCGGCTTGCTCGCAAGCTCGCTGCGCTCGGCGCCGCTCAGCCGCGCCTTGAGCGCGTCGGCGATCGCCCCGGCGACCTCGCCTTCGACGCCGAAAATATTGTCCAGCTTGCGATCGTAGGTCTCGGCCCACAGATGCTCGTCGGTCGCCGCGCGGATTAGCTGCACGTTGATGTGCACCGCGTCGCCAGCCTTCTGCACCGTGCCTTCGACGATATTGGCCACGCCGAGCTTGCCGGCGATTTCGGACAGGTTGCCTGGATGGCTCGCGAACTGCTCGGTGGAGGTGCGCGACACCACTTTGAGTGCGCCGATCTTTGCCAGCCGCGTCAGGATCTCGTCCTGAATCCCCACTGCGAAGTAGCCATTGGCCTTGTCGTCGGAAAGATTGTCGAACGGCAGCACGGCGATAGACCTTTCTTGCGCGGCATCTGTGGCGTGTGTTTCTGCGAAGCGGCGCGGCAGGCTGCGATCGAGAATCACGTAGCCGACGCCGATCACCAGCAGCGCGGCCAGCACATAGTTGAGTTTGCGATCGGTGCTGCGTCGCGCACGCTGTGCGGTCGCCGTGTCGCCTTCCATCCGCAGCGGCTCGGTTCGCACGATCCCTTCCGACGTCAGATCGAACAGCCAGGCCAGCACGAGCGCCGCCGGAAAGCCCGCGACGATCACACCGACGAAGATTCGCTGCACATGCGCGTCGATCTCGTAGATCGGAAACACCTGGGTGATGACCTGCACCAGCAACCAGCCGGCCACGGCATACATCGCACCGACCTTGTAGACGTGGCGGCGCTGGAGTTCGGCGAAGAAGGAAGGCCGGGTTGCCGGTGCGCTCATGGCAGCTTCGCCAGCACGGACGGATCGATCTTCAGCTTGCGGCACAGCGCGATGAAGCGCGGGTCGGATTTGTAGGCATCGACGAAGGGCATCGTGACCAGTTGCGTGAGGCCCGAGTCGTGCACCTGCAGCGATCGATCAAGCCACTCGAAAACCTTGTCCGGCTCCTTGCGCAGCGCATACAACTCGGCGATCTGGAAGGCGCCGGTGTCTTGGTGCGCCGTGATGAACTGCTGCAATGCGGCTTCCGCCGCTTGCGGGTCGCCTTGCGCTTGCTTCACCAATGCGGCTTCGAAATCGAACCAGAAGCCGGGATGCTCGCGCTCGGCGTCACGCGCCGCGGCGGCGATATCGTGCCGTAGCAGATCGATGGACACCAAGTGGACGTAGAGGTGATAGGCGGTGGGTTGCATGGCGATTACGCGACGCAGTCCTGCATCGGCTTCATCCAGCCGGCCGAGCGCAAGCAGCATGCGCGCCAGGTTCACCTGTGTTGCGACCAACAGCGGATCGAGTTCGATCGCGCGGCGGAATGCAGCTTCGGCCTCGGCGTAGCGCCCTTGCGCGGCGAGCGTGTAGGCCAGCAATTGTGTGACGCCGGCGTCGGCGGGCGCCAGCTCGACGGCGCGGCGCAATTCGGTTTCAGCGGCGGCGAAGTCCAGATCGGGCGTGAGGCGCAGCCCACCCAGCGCGGCATGTGCTTCGGCCAGATCGGGTTCAAGTTTGAGCGATTGCTCGGCCGCGCGGCGTGCGCGTGCGTAGCCCTCGTCTACTTCCGCACCTTCGAGATAGCTCGCGGCGAGAAAGCGCCAGGCGTTGGAAAGCCGTGCATAGGCGAGCGCATAGCCGGGGTCCAGGCGGATGGCTTCGTCGTAATACTCGATGGCCTTGTTCGCGTCTTCCGGCGTCAGCCGCGCGAAGTAGAACTCACCCTGCAGCAGCGCGTTGTGGGCTTCGAGATTTTGCGTGGTCGAGGCCGCGCGAAGTGCGCCAGCATCGCCGAGCAGCCGCAGCTTGAGCTGGTCTGCGACCGCCGCAGCAATTTCACTCTGCACGGCAAAGACATCTCTCAACTCGCGGTCGTAGGTCTCCGACCACAGCTCGCGGCCGTCGGCGGCGCGGATCAACTCGGCGATGATGCGCACACGCTCGCCCTGCCGCCGCACGCTGCCTTCGAGCAGATTCGCCACGCCGAGTTTTTCGCCGATGCTGCGGCTGTCCGCAGATTGATTCTTGAACTGGAACGAAGAGCCGCGGCCGATCAACTTGAGGTGCGGAATCTTCGCCAGCACGGCGATCAGTTCTTCAGACAGGCCATCGGAGAAATACTCGTTGGCCGGATCACCGCTGGTATTGGCCAGCGGCAGCACGGCGATCGAGCTATCCGTGGCATCACCAGCTGCCGCGCGGCGCAGTGGCGTGTAACCCAGCACCAAGTAGCCCAGGCCAAGCAGGAGCAGGCTACCCAGCAGGTAATTGAGCCGACGATCCATGCCGCGCCGCTGCGTCCGCTCGACCGGCTTTTCGCCATCCGCCGGAAGATCAAGCGTGCGGACAATGCCCTGCGGCGTGAGATCGAACAGCCAGGCGAGCACCAGCGCAACGGGGAATCCAGCCACGACCACGATAACCGCCCAGCGCACCGCCGCATTCGGAACGTCGAAGAACGGAAACACCTGGGTGGCGACCTGTACCAGCAGCCAGCCCGCCACGGCATACGCCGCGCCGACCTTATAGACGTGTCGACGCTGCAGTTCCGCGAAGAACGATTGTTGCCGCACTGCGATCCCCTGAAATCGCCAGACCCGCCGCTGACCGCGCTTTAACCCCATAGATTAGCAGCGCGGCAACCATAACTGATTATGACTTCTTGCCAGATTTCGAGGGGACGCCAAACGATCAGCAACCGCATGCATCGGGTGGGGCGCGATCCCCGGGGAAGCAACCTCTGGGTGTCGCGGAATCACCATTGAGAAACCGATAGCTACCGGTCGCGAGGCTCAGCTTTTGGCACTAGCGGGACATTCGTCTTCGTCTGCGAGCAGCCCATAGCGGACGTTTGCGAAACGGACAAAGTAGACCATGGTACTGATTCGTGGGAGCAGGTCACCAGGGGCTAAACTCCTCAGCAACAAAACCTCGCTGCCGCAAACTACCTGAGAGATAAGGGATGAAGATCGAGGCAAGTTCCAAACTTTCGTTGCCCGAACTTGAAGCCGCACTCCACCGGCTACAGGACGCGGGCCCGCAGCCTACGGATATCTGGTTAGCGCGCGACGTAGGCACAAAGTTCTTCGTACATTCCCGCTTACTGTCGCTAATGGCGACCGCCAGCAGAAATGGTCCAGTCACGATCGTCGACTGGGCCGCATCTTTTCCCGAGAACTGGGACAAGACGTTCCCGACGTCGATTCCTGCATTGGCGGCGCTGAGTTATGCAGAACGGATAATCAATGCAAAGAAAGAAGAGTCACCTCGATCAGCCGAGTCACTTCGCATGGCAATCGAGCGTCGAGGCGGGGATGTGCTTGACGATTCCGAGGCCCGAGCACAGGCATTCTGCGCTTTTGACGCTGCGGAGCGCCGTCAGCCGTTGGCATTAGCTTCGGCACACAACAAAGTCCATTTCCAGTCGTTGTTCGTCAAAAGGCTTCAGACCGCATTCAACAAGGACGGCTCATATCCTGACCTGTTCCGGAACGACCCTGAGCTGCAGCTTGCTGACCTAATCTATGAGCTTTGGGAGAACGGGTTCCAGCACGGCAGTCTTTCGCGCGAAAACAAGCCCATTCCGGGGCTGCGAATTCTCTATGTGCGACGGATCATTGGCGAGAGCAAGCAGAGCTTGGTCAACAGAGCGGAAGGGTTCCCGGAGCTCAAGCAGTACTTCGAGTCGACGCTCCGCGATGGAACACTCCGGCGTCTCTATGAGGTAGCAATCTCAGACCAAGGGCTGGGCATTGTCGAACGCTTCCTCGCAACGCGCCCAGAACTGAGAGACGACCCCAGCTTTGGTAAAACGCCCTCCAACATCGTCAACACCATTATTGATCGAGCTCTCAGCAGCAAGGTTAATCAACCGGGTTCTGGGCACGGCGTACGGAAAGCGTTAGAGACTATCCGCGATCTCGGCGGCTTCGTTTCGCTAAGAACCGGACCACTTTGGCTCTATAGCTCACCGGCCGCAGAGCAACAGGGGGGGAAGAAGACACACGGCTTCACACCTGTTGCATTTGCTGGTGACCTGGCTTCGGTTGCCGGGACTCACTTCAACATCCTGATACAGGCGCCCTGAGTACCACCGTGCGCCATTTCGTCTCCCGCTGGCCACTCCAAGACGAAGAGCTCAAGGTCATGCTGGTTGATCTGGCAGACTTCGAGTCCCCGGCGGACCTTGCCGACCAGAATTACGCGGAAGCTCCAGATCAGTTGGCATCCGCTGAAGTGATCGTAGTACGACTTAACAGCCGGCCGCCTGATGGGGATGTAGAAACTTGGGCGAAGGGGCATTTGTCCCCGTTGCATGCTGAGCGAGCGCCGCGCGCGAGCGTTCACCTTCTTTATCTGCGCGACCTCGTCGTCGGCCTGACGGGAAATCTAGGTTCCGCGCCTGGGCTGCTGGCCGATGAAGATCAACGGACGTTGTTCATCGACTGGCTTAGAGCCGAAGAGCTTCGAGAATTCGTGCGTCGATCTAGCGCGATGTTCCCTTCCAAGGGAAACATTCACTACCGGTCGCCATCAAAGCAGTACTGCAACGTATTCCTAAGAGTCGGGAACGTTCAGATGGGACGACATCAGATTGATGTGATCTCTTTCTGGCTTCTCCCATACATGAGAGGTGCTGCTGCGCTTCTTACGGATACGTGGTCTATTTCTTCTATAGCATTGAACACGCTTCGACTTCTCAGCCTCCATGAGCCCTCCCGTGGGCCATCGGACTTCGACATGCTGACCTGCTATCAAGACGGCACGCTGGATGTTTCGTCTGATACGCGACTGGTACTTAGGCATCTGAGCCGGCGGGGTCAGCGACGGGTTTTGTTCGTTGTTAGCACCGTGATGAGTGGCGCCAGTCTCCGTCGTCTCAGAGCAGACATTGCGTCAGCTGGCCTCGATCAATCGAGCTTCGATTTTGTTTCGATCTATAAGCTGGACAAAGGCTGCGATATCAGTTGTTTGTGTGACTTGTCCGAAGGACTAGATGGAGAAACGTTCGAGTCGCATCTGGAGCCACGTCCGGGATCCACTATTGTCGAGATCGATCCACATACCTACTTCCCCCTGCATGTTGTCGAGCAGTTTGTCGGCTTAGATAAGGCGGACCAAGAGAAAAAAATTGGAATCAATTCTGCTAAGGACTTCGTTGATTCCTATAGAGGATCCAGCTCAATTTCGGTCCATCGCAACGCCACTGACGCTAATGGCATCAAGCTTCGCCACCATGCTGTGTATCTCGATGTAGCCAAGATGCTAGATGTCGAGAGATTCCGCGAGAGATTTAGTCGGTGTCTTGATGTTCATAAGGCTGTTCCTACTGCGATAGTGATCCCGCCCCATGAGGCAGCCAGTCATATGGCCGATTTCGCCATGGGGCATTTTGAAAAGCATTTTGGATCCAAACCCCCACTGATCGTTCACGGGCAACTTTCAGCGCTCGAGGAAAGCTGGTCGCGCGCGCCCTTCGAAGCCGCCGGCGTCGATGACTTCATCCTGATACTCGATGACGTATCGACGACGGGTGGTACGTTGATGGCGTATCAAAAGAACCTACGGGAGATATATCAGGGTCGCATTCACTATTTAGTCGGTGTCGCGCGTCCCCCCACCCAGAAGGAGTGGGCCATACGAGGACGGAATCTACGCTATCGAGCGGGTCAGCAAGACCGGCAACATGTGCTTTCGGCCATCGAGACATTTCATTTGCCCGATTGGCAGGAGCAGGACTGCCCCTGGTGCAAGGAGGCCATCGCGCTTGAGCATCTCGCAGAGACCTTGGATCTTCCAGAGGACCTCGCGTGCACCATTTCCGAGCGACGTCGCGTTCTAGCCGATTCTAAAGCCAGCAACGGGCTAACCGAAAATGCACTGTGGTATCCCAGTAATGGCGCAGCGCCGTCAATGACACAAAACTCGATCTTCCTTGACCACGAGAGAACAACTCCTGCGGATGTCTTGGCGAGTGTCCTCTCGAGCATCCAGCATCTTCGCGTTGTGCCATCCGGCCTACATTTTGGTTATCCACATCTCGCCATACTTGAGCCAACCGACTACATCGGAGCAACATTTACTGACGTGGTTCTGCGTTTGGCATTGATGCGCGGAGCACATCGGCGGGAGCTACAGTGCTGGAGGGATGAGTCGGAGGAGAGACGGCGTAGCCTCGTCAACGAACTGGCCCAACGTGATTCGTCGAAGGAAAGAGATCAGGAGGCGCTTCTATTCCAGATGGTTGTAGAGATCGCGCTACAAAAGCTCCCCGCGCCTAAACTTTCCGACGAGCAGTGGGAGGTCCTTGGCAGATCTCAACCCGGAAGGCTCCTTCAGCTGCTTTGCGGCAAATAGACCGCAGGAGCCGGGGCATTGGCGATTACGACCAGAGTGCGTCCGACAGTCCGCTTCTGGCACAAAGCAGACATTGATGAACGACAACCTCCGGCACGACCCGAACCAGTCAGCGTCCAGCGCCATCGCGAAAGCGATGGCAATTATCTAGATCGCATCATGCAAGATGATGCCGAGCGTGTGTCTCTTCCCCGAACGCAGGCGACTGACGCCGTGACGAAGATTCACCCGATAGACGCCGCGCTTTCCATTCACGGGTCGGCTATTCACGGCGAAAATCACAGCATCTCCCCTGTGCAAGGGTACGACCTCGACACGCGACTGCATGCGTGGCCGTTGTTCGGTGAGTACAAACTCGCCGCCGGTAAAATCGCGCTGGGGTTCCGATAATAGAATTGCGACTTGAAGAGGGAATGCCTGTTCCCCGTATAGGTCTTGATGAAGGCAGTTAAAGTCGCCTGCTCCATATTCGAGGAGCAGCGGGGTCGGACGACGCTGGCCTGCGGCGTGGCAAGTTTCAATGTACGCATCGTGCGTTGCTGGATAGCGTGTTTCCAGACCCATAGCATTGTTCCAGCGATTGGCAATGGGAGCCAGATATCGATACGCGGCCGCGCGCAGATCAGCAACAACGTCCGGTAACGGATAGTTGAAATACTTATATTCGCCGCTGCCGAAACCGTGCCGACTCATCACGACACGACTGCGGTAGCGCTCGTCTTGCGCATACATGCTGACCAGCGCGTTGCATTCGTCGTCACTCAAAAGGCGATCGATCCTCGCGCAACCATACGAGTTAAGGGTCTCTTCAATTCGTACCCAGTCGATCGCATTCATTCGGTTCTTGTCGGTCACGATCACAGACCCTTCACTTTTTTGGGTTTGCCGATTCTTGCCAGTGGCGCAATCGTTCAGATCCAACTCTGAACAGAAGTTCAGCCGCGATGCTCGTGGCTTCGCTTGCTAGAAAACGTGAGCGGACTTTAGAACCTATGCCGCGAGCGGGCTCGCCGTTTTCGGTCATCTAATTGGTGATGACGATGGTCCGAGGCCGCACATGACTCGAACATCTGAACAAGAGGGAAGGGCGCTCGCGCAGAATGTTTTATGTTGGCTAACTTGCTATGACGAGAAGTTTGTACATCAGAACGAAATCAATCATTAAACTGAGGGCAGTTCACTCGCCTGTATATTCGACACAACCCACTGAGAAAACTTTCGATGCCCTCGTTATTTGACCCGATCAAGATCGGTACGCTCCGCTGCCCGAATCGCATTTGGATGGCGCCACTGACTCGCGGACGCGGTACGCGAGACCATGTGCCGACGGACCTGATGGCGACCTACTACGCGCAGCGCGCGTCGGCGGGCTTGATCATTTCGGAAGCAACCGGAATCAGTGTCGAAGGCAGCGGATGGCCCTACGCCGGCGGCCTGTGGGGACCGGAACACGTTGCGCACTGGAAGATCGTGACGGACGCCGTACATGCAGCCGGTGGCCGGATTTTCGCGCAGCTCTGGCATATGGGACGCATCGTGCATCCGTCGCTGCACGGGGTTCAACCGATCTCTGCGAGTGCCACCACAGCACCCGGCAGCGCGCACACGTATGAAGGCAAGCAGCCGTATGTCGAAGCACGGCCGCTGGATCTCAAAGAGATTCCTCGATTGATCGGTGACTATGTGACCGCGGCCCGCAACGCCATCGACGCGGGCTTCGACGGCGTGCAGTTGCACGCAGCCAATGGATACCTGATCGACCAGTTCCTGCGCGATGGGAGCAACCACCGTACCGATGCTTACGGCGGTTCGATCGAAAACCGGATCAGGCTGCTGCGCGAAGTGACTGAGGCCTTGATTGCGACAGTGGGTGCAGAGCGCACCGCAGTGCGTCTGTCGCCCAACGGCGATTCGCAGGGTGTGGATGATAGCGATCAGGCCGCGCTGTTTCCTGCCGCAGCCCAGGTGCTCAATGCACTCGGCATCGCATTTTTGGAGCTACGCGAGCCGGGTCCGAACGGCACTTTCGGAAAATCCGATCGCCCGGCGGTGGCTCCGCTGATTCGAAAAGCATTCAGCGGCGTGCTGGTGCTGAATTCGGATTACGATCTGGCACGCGGCCAAGCCGCACTCGCGGCGGGTGCAGCCGATGCCATTACCTACGGCCGGAAGTTCTTGGCGAATCCCGACCTGCCGCATCGCTTCGCGGAAGGCATCGCGCTGAACTCAGACGATCCCAAGACTTGGTACTCGCAGGGGCCAGAGGGCTACATCACATATCCATCGGCATCGATCTGATCGATATCGGCTGATCTTCGCAACTGAGCAGTGATCGATCATTAACCAAGTGGTCGCTTGTGAAGAATCACGCCCGATTGCCCGGCAAGGTGATCGATCGTTCGCGAGTCGTTGCGCGCTGCTTCTAAGCATACCCATCGAGTAACGGGCGATACACCCTCGTCAGGCCGTGCGCGATCGGGACGTGAATAGCGCAGCTCGATTTCGCGCGAGCATCGACAATCCGCTTCTCCCTGAAAGTCCGATCCGAATTCTGGATGCTCAGAGGCTGCGTCCTAAACGCGGCTTCATGCGTACACAGGAACTGGATGTGGATGTGACAAAGGCATGTGGGCGGCTCATTTCGGCCGCACCACGTTTAAGCGCTCAATAACAATGGGAGAAAAGCTTCGATGACCGGATTTACCGCGGTGCTGCTGTACATCGTCTGGGCCCTGCTGCTGGCCCTGTCTTATGCCACTTACCGCGTGCCGATCGCGCTCAGCGGCCGTAAGCCGATCAGCCACTGGGAGCGGGGCAAGGCAAGCGACGATCCGGGCATCCTGCAGCGCGCCAAGGGCGCCCATCTGAACTGCCTGGAGAACTTTCCGCTGTTCGCGGCAGTGGTGTTGATTGCGGCGCTGATGCAGAAGAGCGCGGTGGTGGATGCCGTGGCGGCTTATGTGTTGTACGCGCGCATCGCGCAGAGCGTGGTGCACCTGATCGGAACTTCGTTCGTGCTGATCCTGTTGCGGGCGACGTTCTTTCTGACGCAGGTGGCGCTGATTCTTTATATGGTCTGGAAGCTGCTGGCCTAGGGGCAGCGATGTGGCACGGCATGCCAACAGCTCGAACTGATCCCGAGTGTTGGCATGCCACTCGTAATGTCGTTCTAACTAGACCAGTCGACGACTAATTGTAGGTGACGACGGAATTACGAGACGACGCGCTTGATTTTGATCCGATGCTTCGAAGCTACTCGTCGGGTAGCCTTCGCGCCGCAGTGCTACAAAAACAATAGAAGACGTTTCCGGAAAGTCAGCAGCGACGTGAAGCGGCATTGCAGATCACCAATGGCGTGTGATCAAGCTTTTGCGCGATCAAGCCACGCCGCTTCTGCACCAGGCTCCGGCATGATTTCGCCACCTTCCATCACCCACCGTGAGGGTACGCCGATGAGCCGCACGGAGACTTTCTCAACGGCGACATTCGCCTTTGCGGCCACTCCGGTTTGAACGCGTTGCCGAAGGCGCTTCAGGACATCCTCACTGCGATTCCCACCACTGCGCACGTTGCCGATCACGCCGATGAGATTGCCATCGCGCAAGTCGTGGCCATGCATGAAGACGACGTTGACGAACTCCGCTGGTGCGCCGGTGATCTGGCAGTGAGCATCCGTCACAAGATCGGCAACCTCTTTGCAGACGGCGGCTGAAAGTGGTTTTCGGCTGGCGAGGGTATAGAGCGGCATGGTCGTGCTCCGATCATTAAAGATTAGGGCGAAAGCTCAGATATCCCTTGCCCAGTTTCGAGCGCAGCAGGCTGGTCAACATGTGCCACTGAAGCTTCAGGTTTCCGGCCTTCGAAAGGCGTAAGCGATTGCCATCGAGAACGTTATTGAATACATCGGCTTCGATGAGCGACAGCATCACCTGATCCGAGTTTTGACCAGTGATCGCCGTCCAATCGCGTTCGCAGGCTTGAAGCAATGTCACCCGCCGGTCCTGCGGAAATCCGACCACGCATTCCATGCTGACCAGAGATGACTGCGAACGCTGGTAATTGGTGAACGCCTGTCCCTTCGGAATGACGCACCAGATCACGGTCACCCGTGTGGCGCTAACGTGTTCTGCATAGTTGCGTCGGAGCGTTGCCTCCAGCGCTTTGATCTGATCGTTGCCGAACTGACCTTCCTGAACGGTAGCGAGAATTTTCATTTTGGCTGCGGTTGGGTGCGTGAAACTCCGACGCACGGTAATTGAGGCAGGCTCGAAACGACCCAGGCGAGGGATATCACTGATGTTACTCCATAATATCACAGTCAGTTCTACAAAGGAACTGTCGCGGCGTCCTCGCTGGAAACTTCAATCGGCTTTCTGGGCGTGGAGGTTTTGGGACGCGCTCGCGATTTCCGATCAGACGGAGATCTGGCGTTCAGCTTCGCGAGTTCACTCCGGGCAACTTGCGGTATTCCTCCGGCGCACGACTGGATTCCCGCGACGATGCGATTTCTCGTAAGTTCATCCGCAGGATTAGCCAGCGAGTTCAATGCTAAATCGAGTCCAAGCGTGCGATGAACATCATTGATGCATTGCCGACATCTTGCTTACCGTTCGTCGGCCTCGGTACTTCACATAATCTATATTGTGCATCATCAGCAAGCAGATCAACTCCATCGCAGCGTGCTTTTCAGCGATCGCGGCAACTCATGCGGTGGGCCGCTTCAAACCTATCAGGGCCGAATACGCCTCAATCCTGCGCCTCACGCCAAGCTTTGCGAAGATTTTCTTGAGGTGGAATTTCACCGTGTTTGCAGAGATATGCGCGCTGTCCGCAATCTCTCGATTGGACATTCTCTGGCTCAGGCACTCCACGATCTCTTTCTCGCGTTCGCTGAATTGACTGATATCGATCTGCGCGGACGCATTCGCGGTTTCGGTGGATGTGGGCGATGGCGATAGCGCGGCTTTTAGGTCGACAGCGAAGTTCCGAAGTGGCGACAGGGCTTGGGAGCGAGTGGAGTCCAGATACTCGTCGAGCAAAGCCGCGATGGCGCTCCCCTCGTCCAGAATGGCGCGGCTGTACTGACTCTCGAATGCTGTGCGCAGCGTCGAAGCGAACTGCCTTGCGGCGGGATTTTTCAGTCCTCGGCCTTGTAACAGGAGTGCTTTGCAGACGCCTAGCCGCGTGTTGAACAGCGCGCAGTCGGGCCGCAGGGACGAAAGTCTCGTCAGCTCCTTCAATGCTTCGCTATACCGCTCCTGCTTGATCGCCAGCCGAACAGGCTCGAGACGGCGGGCTGAAAATAACTCTTCGAAGGAGAGCCAGGAGGCCGGTACATCCATGGGCTTCCCGGCCGATGCGCCTGTAGCCGCGACGCGCTTCGGCACAGGGGCTTTGGCGCTGCGCTCGCGGCGTATGGCCGCGACGATTCTAGGCCAGCCGTTCTGTTGTGCGATGACCTCTGCTTCGAAAAGAAGAGCGGTCAAGTCGTCGTCTCGATCCTGCAGCCGATAGGCGCGCAGGGTCGACAGCATGCCGACGGCAAAGAGGTCTGGGATCGCACAGGTCAATACCATCTCGCGGTAGGCGACGAACGTCTTCAGCACATCGTCGAGCCGGTTGCTTTCGTACAGGGTCCACAGGTAACAGCAGGCCAGTGGGGCGGTCGCGAACGGTACGTCGAGTGCTCGGCGTTGTGCTGCGAGGGCCGCTTGCAGATGCTCCATGGCCTCCGCTGTGCGTCCTTTTAGAAACTGCAACAGTCCTCTGACGCTGGCGGTGTATCCCTCGCTGAAGAAGGCTCGACCCTGCTGATTCAGAGCCTGAGCGGCGGCGAGCCGCAGGCCGGCTTGTTCAAAGTCGCCGATGACGATGTTGCGAAAACCATCCAGGTTGGCCGCCGCAGAGAGTTCGAAGCCGGTGAACCGGTCGCGCGGTCCAGTCTCTACCTGAACCCGCGAGATCGTTTCGAACGCTCGCGCCATATCGTCGGCACAGATGGCCACGATGGCGCGCATCGGGAGCTCCTCCCCCGCTACGTCGTCTTGTAGTCGGTCATCGCCGGTATGCAGAAGCTCGGCGAGCTTGCCTTGCTGTCTGAGGAACGCCAGCGCCCAGGCCAGTCGTCGTTGTAGGAGTGGGCGGCGCTTGACCTCGTCGATCGGCAGGCAGTCGTACCAGCGTTCGGCGATCGACAGCTCGCCATTCGAGACCAAGCGCTCCGACCATGCCTCGAGGATGTCTGCGGCGAACAACAGGTCGTTCGCGGCGACGGCATGGTGCATGGCGTCATCAAAGATTTGCTGTTCGTAGAACCACCCAGCAGCTTGCCGATTGAGGAGCCGGAATCGGATGGGGTCGTCGGTGAGCAGCTGCTCTCGCAGCTGACTGGCAAACAGGCTGTGATAACGGAACCACAGGTGCGCTTCGTCGACGGCATTGACGAAAAGACCGAGCTTTTCCAGCCGGACCAGCAGATTTTGCGAATCCGAGCGACCGGTCAGCGCGTTGCAGATCTGCGCATTCATCCGGTTGAGGATGCTGGTTCGCTCTAGAAAATTCCGCACGTCGTTTGACAGCCCATCGAGCACACACTCGGTGAGGTAATCCGCCAGCTCTCGCGGGCGGAATTGATCCACGCCTTTCAACACCTCGGCAGGCGACATCCGTGACATGCCCAGCCGAAACAGTTGAATCGCCGCGGGCCAACCTTCGGTGCAGCGGTGAATGGCCTGGATATCGCTGGCCGCGGTCGGCTCGGACTCGTGCGCGTGGAAGAAGCTGCGGACTTCTTCTTCGGAAAAGCAGAGGTCCCGCGATGTCAGCACCAGGATGCGATCCGAAACGGTCAGCCGAGGAATGCCGATGTCCGGCGAGACGCGGGCGGCGATGAACACCTGCACGTGCTGCGGCAGCTTGAGCAGTAAATCGCGCCAGAAGCCCAGCACGGTCCGATCGGTCAAGACCTCGAATTCGTCGACGATCAGTGCGACCGGCGACTCGTCACGGTCGAGCACCTCGACAAACCAGTCCGCATGGGATTGCTGCTGCACGCTGGTCGCATCAGGCGCCTCTTTGGCGTGGGCCGCATCCCGATACAGCTCGCGCAGCAGACGTTGGAGATGGGTCGAGTGACGCCGGCCGTCGTTGTCGCCTTCGTCGAGATTGAGCCAGGCGCACCGAATCTGGTGCGCTTCACATTCATCGCGAATCTGGCGTAAGACGGTGGATTTGCCGTGTCCGGCAGGCGCCTGCAACACAACGATGGCGGGGGCAGAGGGAGAAAATACTCTGGCAAGGATTCCCTCGCGCAAGACGCGCTGGCTGTTGGAAGCGGTAACGGGCTTATATCGCGTAGACGGCCCGTCGGCTGCCTCGATGGTCGGGCGCCTTTTTTTCATCATGGCTGCTGCAAGTGTTCTCCTCAGCTGAGAATACTAAGCCAAGCTTGGTCGCCCTGCGCTACCCGAACCGGGTAGTGGATGAGTGATGTTCGCTGGCCCTACGTTTGCGCCGCACCTTATTGCGGAGGCTTGGTTATGGCGGAACTCTCGGCGAAGCAGTCCCCGGGCGTCGATACGGACGTGATCATCGTTGGCGCGGGCTGGGGCGGCATGTACATGTTGCATCAGTGCCGCAAGCTGGGCTTGTCCGCGAAGGTCCTGGAAAAAGGTCCGTCCGTCGGCGGCACTTGGTATTGGAACCGCTATCCGGGTCTGCGCTGCGACGTTGAGAGCACGCTGTATTCGTTCTCCTTCGACCACGAGCTCGAGCAGGAGTGGACCTGGACGGAGCGCTACGCCGCGCAACCCGAAATCCTGCGTTACGCCAATCACATCGCGGACCGTTTCGATTTGCGCCGCGACATTCGCTTCAATACCGCTGTCACGGCGGTGCGGTACGACGAAAGCAAGAAGCTGTGGCGGGTCTCCGCCGAAGGTATGGCAGAGTCGACGGCACGCTTCGTCGTCATGGCGACGGGCTGCCTCACGGTGCCCAAAGACGTCAACATTCCGGGTCTCGAGCAATTCAAGGGCGCGGTCTACCACACGGCTCGGTGGCCTGAGACCCCGGTGAACTTCAGCGGCAAGCGTGTCGGTGTCATCGGCACCGGATCCTCTGCCATTCAGGCGATCCCGATCATCGCCGAGCAGGCCAAGCACCTTTACGTCTTTCAGCGAACGCCGAGTTACAGCTTGCCCGCAAAGAATCGGAAGCTGGAGTCGGGCTTCGTCGCCGACGTCAAGCGCAATTACGACAGCCTTCGGCAAGAGGCGCGTTATCACCTCGTGGGGATCCCCGCGCCCACCTACGCAGCCTCGGTGTTCGATGTCGATGAGGCGACGCGTACGAAAATTTTTGACGCCTGCTATGACAATGGGCTGCCGTTCGCGCTGATGGTCACCTTCGGCGATCTGCTGGCCAGCGAAGAGGCGAACCAGACCGCACAGGACTATCTCGCACGCCGCATCCGCGAGCGCGTGAACGATCCGGAACTTGCGGAGCAGCTGATCCCCAAAGGGCAATTTGTCGGCACCCGGCGGCTGTGCATCGATACCGGCTACTACGAGACCTTCAACCGCGACAATGTCACTCTGAAGAATATCGCCAAGAATCCAATCAAGTCGATCACCGAGACCGGAGTGCAACTCGTCGACGGACAGGTTGATCTGGATTGCCTGGTCTTCGCGACAGGCTACGACGCCATGACCGGCGCACTGCTCGCGATCGACATTCGCGGTGAGGGCGGCGCACAGCTGAAGGATCGCTGGGCGGCAGGTCCGCGCACGATGATGGGTTTGATGATGGCCGATTTTCCGAACCTGTTCACCATCACCGGGCCCGGCAGTCCCTCGGTGCTGAGCAACATGGTGCTGTCGATCGAGCAACACGTCGAATGGATCGCCGAGTGTCTGAAGCACATGCAGGCGTCCGGCAAACAGACGATCGAGCCGTTAGCCGAGGCACAGGACCAGTGGGTGAACCACGTCAACGAGGTCGCCAACTCGACATTGTTCCCGCGCGGCAATACCTGGTACATGGGTGCCAATGTGCCGGGTAAGCCGCGCGTGTTCATGCCCTATTTAGGCGTGGGTCCGTACCGTACGCTGTGCGAGGAAGTGACGGCGGCCGGCTATAAAGGGTTCGCACTCAGTTAGCTAGAAAGCGACGCAAATTCATCCGGGGCAACGAACCCCTGATGTGCCAGAGGAGAGCAGGATGCCCAGCGTCCTCGATAATTCACAGCTTATTCGCAGCGCGCGCCGGCATCGCCTTGCGGATCTTCTACACCGTAGTGCCGAGCGATTCCCGAACAAGATCGCAGTGGTTTACAAGGCGCTGCGGCAGACCTTCGAGCAGCTGAACGAGGCGGTGAATCGAACGGCCAATGCATTCGCCGCGCGAGGGATTCGGCAGGGCGATCATGTGGCACTGTTCTCCCACAACAATTACGGATTCGTCGTCACTCGATTCGCGCTGGCGCGGCTGGGTGCCGTCACCGTTCCCATCAACTTCATGTTGAATGCGTCCGAGGTCAGCTACATCCTCGGCAATGCAGATGTCTGTGGCGTGGTCGCCGAAGATGCCCTCTCCGGTATCGCGGACGCGGCGATCTTAGAAGCCGGTATCGCAGTCAAGCTGAAGGGTGCGATTCGAGAGGCCGCCAACGAGTTACCTCGTGACTGGGAGTACGTGCAGGACTGGATGCAGCATCCCGATGCGACGGCACCGGATGTCGATATTGACGACGATGCCCCGGTGCAGATGGTTTACACCAGCGGCACTGAATCCCGCCCAAAAGGTGCGGTCCTTTCGGCGCGATGTTTGTACGCGCAGTACGCGAGCGTCATTATCGACGGCGAGATGAGCAGCGACGATGTCGAGGTTCATGCCCTGCCATTGTTCCATTGCGCGCAGCTCGACTGCTTCCTGACGCCGGACCTCTATCTGGGTGCGACCAGCATCCTCCTGCCCGGGCCGGACGCCGGGCAGCTGTTGCGGACCATTCAAGCCGAGAAGGTGACCAAGCTGTTCTGTCCGCCGACGGTATGGATCGCGCTGCTGCGGCATCCGGCGTTCGACAGCACGGATCTGAGCACGCTGAAGAAGGGTTACTACGGTGCTTCGATCATGCCGGTCGAAATCATCAAAGAGATTTCGCTACGGATTCCGGGCCTACGCCTGTTCAACTTCTATGGCCAGACCGAGATGTCGCCGGTCGCCACCATTCTCAAACCAGAGGACCAACTGCGAAAGCTAGGCTCTGCCGGCCGTGCGGCCATCAACGTCGAGACTCGCGTGGTCGATGACAACGACATGCCTGTGCCGGTGGGGACCGTCGGCGAAATCGTGCACCGCAGTCCGCATGCCACGCTGGGCTACTGGAAGAATCCCGAGAAGACGGCCGAAGCCTTCCGCAACGGCTGGTTCCACAGCGGCGATCTGGGTGTGATGGACGATGAGGGCTATCTCAGCGTCGTCGACCGCAAGAAGGACATGATCAAGACCGGCGGCGAGAATGTCGCGAGCCGTGAAGTGGAGGAGATCTTATTCTCCCATCCAGCGGTGTCCGAGGTCGCTGTGATCGGTGTGCCGCACCCGCGCTGGATTGAGATTGTGGTGGCCGTCGTCGTCAGTCGCCGAGGCCATGCGTTGAGCTGTGAAGACTTGCAGCATTTCTGCAAGGAACGGATGGCCGGCTACAAGGTGCCGAAGCGGGTGGAGATCGTCGAAGCGTTACCCAAAAATGCCAGCGGAAAAATTATGAAGCGGGAGCTGCGGGATCAATTCTCGGAGCGCTCGCAAGCGACATCGAAATGAAATCGAAATGAACATCAGGAGGAGGAAGCAGATGAGCAATATACGCGTGGGGCGGCACAAGACTTTCGATAAAAGCGGCTTCGTCGGCATGGCGGCAGCCGCACTCGTAGTCATGGCGGTGATGGCTTCGACGTCGGCGAGTGCTGCGAAAACGAAAGCAGTGTCGGAGAACGCCGGCTGGCAAACCAATGGCCACGACGATGCCGGTACGCGGTTCAGTCCGCTCGCCAAAATCGACACCAAGAATGTCCAGACCCTCGGCCTGGCCTGGACCTACAACCTTGATTCGGTACGCGGTGTGGAGTCCACGCCACTCGTGATCGGTCACGTGATGTACGTGACCGCGCCGTGGAGCATTGTCCACGCGCTGGACGCTCGAACCGGTAAGCGGCTCTGGACTTACGATCCTAAGGTGCCCCGAAACGGTGGCTACAAAGCCTGCTGCGATGTCGTGAATCGCGGCGTGGCGTATCTCGATGGGCTGGTCTTCGTCGGCTCGCTGGATGGTCGATTGCTTGCGATCAATGCCACCACCGGCAAGAAGGCGTGGGAGCAGGACACGATCATTGATCGCACGCACAACTACACGGTGACCGGTGCGCCGCGCATCGTGCATGGCAAGGTCATCATCGGCAACGGCGGCGCCGAGATGGGCGTGCGCGGCTATGTCACTGCCTACGAGGCCAAGACCGGCAAGCAGGCCTGGCGCTGGTTCGCGGTGCCGGGCGATCCTTCAAAGCCGTATGAAGACGAGTCGATGGAAGCCGCAGCGAAGACCTGGGATCCGGCCGGAAAGTATTGGGAGAATGGTGGCGGCGGCACCGTGTGGAATTCGATGGTGTATGACGCGCAACTGAACTTGCTCTACCTCGGCACTGGCAATGCGGGACCCTGGGCGCGCAACAAACGTAGCCCCGCGGGTGGTGACAATCTGTACGTCGCGTCGATCGTCGCACTCAATCCGGATACGGGTAAGTACGTCTGGCATTACCAGGAGACACCGGGCGACAACTGGGACTACACATCGGCACAGGATTTGATCCTGGCCGATGTTCAGATTGATGGTCAGCCGCGCAAGGTCATTCTTCACGCGCCGAAGAACGGTTTCTTTTTCGTGATCGATCGGACCAATGGCCAGTTCATTTCCGCCGACAAATTCGTGCCGGTGAACTGGGCAACCGGCTACGACAAGAACGGTCGTCCGATCGAGAATGCCGAGGCGCGGTCGACCGACAAACCCTTCGATGCGATTCCCGGCCCCTTCGGCGGTCACAATTGGCAGTCGATGTCTTACAACCCGCAGACCGGGCTCGCCTACTTCCCCGCTCAAAATATTCCGTTTGTACTGATGGAGGATGAGAGCTGGAAGGGTCACAACAGCAACAAGCCGGGTGAGGCAATGAGCGATGTGGGCTGGAATCTGGGCATGCGCCCGAATGTCCGGCCGCCTGAGAGCAAGCCTTTCGGCCGCTTGATCGCTTGGGATCCCATTCAGCGCAAGCAGGCCTGGTCCCAGGAGTACGTCTCGCCTTGGAACGGTGGCACGCTGTCGACTGCTGGCGGCTTGGTATTTCAGGGCACCGCGGATGCGCGTCTGATTGCCTACAACGCCCAGACCGGCGAGAAACTGTGGGACTCCCCGACGGGGACCGGCGTCCTGGCCGCGCCGATTTCTTACGAGATCGACGGCAAGCAGTACATTTCAGTCGCGGCCGGATGGGGCGGTATCTATGGCTTGTTCCGCGGCGCATCTGACACGACATCGCCAGGTACGGTGTTCACGTTCGTTCTCGGTGGCAAAGCGCCCTTGCCGAAGTTCGCGCAATACCAGGTCGGCGCGCTGCTGACGGGGGTCAAATATGATCCGAAGGATGTGACAGCGGGCACCGATCTCTACATCAGCAACTGTGTCTTCTGTCATGGCGTGCCCGGCGTAGACAAAGGCGGCAGTCTCCCGAATCTGGGCTACGTGGATAAGGCTGTCATCGATGATCTGGACAAGTTCGTGTTCAACGGCCCATTCGTTCCGCTCGGCATGCCGGATTTCACCGGGAAGCTGTCGCATGACGACGTGGAGAAGCTGAAGGCCTTCATTCAGGGGACTGCGGACGCGATTCGGCCTCAGCAAAAATAGCGGGTGATAAAACAGGCTGCTGCTGACAGCGCTCGGACAATCGAATCACCAACAGAGGGCTGGCGCGGAATGCGCCGGCCCTCGAGCTGTGGCAGATGCCTACGTCCAAGCGTTGATCGGCGGCGACTCCAGCGAACACGCCTTCGCGTCGTGCACTCAACTTTGAGTGCACTGCTCAAGCTACCGTTATGCCGGCTGGTCGCTCGATCGGGCACACCGTACACGCGTCGATCTCTGCTATTGCAACGCAGTCGCATACCGCGTGCTGCGCCCAACTGAGTTCGGGTCCCGGCGAATCAGCCCCCACTGTTCAATCTGTTTATGAATAAGCGCCGTGATCTTCTTAGCCATGCGATCGTCGATCACAAAGCAGGAAGACTTCGAACCGCCGCCCGACAACGAATGGCATTGGCTTGCATCGGATGTCGTCCAAGCGAGGCGCACATCACTTTCGAAGCAATCGACATGAACTGCATTCTCAAACACCGCGACGTGATCGCGATGCAGGCGCAGCGGCCTGAATCCGACGCACCGGTTTAGCTGACAGGCTTCACCCGGCACATCGCCCCCGACTTGAGCAATGAAGGCAGCGGCGCGGCGCCATCCGCGTGCAGCAGCTGGGCCATGAGCCCGATCTCCTGCGCCTGCTCGAACACCATGCCACGCCCGGTGTCGCGCACGGCCTGAAGCCGCGCCGAGACCTGGACATCGCGCGCCATCAAGAGACCCCCTTCGTGATGCCGCGTCATCAGCTGCATGAACAGGATGTCGAACGCCTGCCCGCGCGCCTGCCACAGATTCTGTATCTCGGCCGGACTGGCCATGCCGGGCATGGGCGCCGGCGCCTGAGGAATCGCTGAAGGCGTTACGCCGTCCACCTGATTCATGGATGTGGCCATCCACGCCATCGGCTTTGACGCAACCAGCGGCGCGCCCCAGAGCTGCAGCCAGCCGCGCATCACGCCGATCTCGCCCGATTGGCTGACCAGGATCGACTGCGCAAGATCGTGCACTGCCGGCGTGGCGCGATTCAGCGCCAACGTTGCCATCAGCACCGCCTGCTCGTGGTGCGCGACCATGTCCTGACAGAAGGCGATGTCGGCAGGGCCGGGCAATGGATGTGCACGCATTAGGTCGCGCGCGCCCAGCCAGTGGCCAGATGTAAACGCGGCGATGATCGCAAGCAGCACGGCGCCGGCCCAAACGTTGCGCCTGGTCATTTCATTCAGCCCGCCTTTCGCGCGATGAGTCGCCCATCCACCACCTCACTGCGGCCAGGCTTGCGGCGAAAGCTGCAAGGCGTAGAAGCCCGAAACCGCGTCGGTGTACCAGATCTGTCGCTGCGCGGGATCGAAGGCGGGTTGCGAGAAGGCGAGATCGCCCGACAGCAGTCCCGGCACCAGGCTGCCGGCATTGGGCGGCGCTACGAAGTACGCCACCTCGCGCGGGTGGGCCGGATCGCTGATATTGAACACGCGCAGACCAGAATTGATTGTCGAGCAGGCAGTGATCTGGGGATTGTCCTCGGTGGGAATCGCGCAGTAGTGGAAGGCGTAGCCCAGCGCCACATTCGCCGCCAGCGGGGACGGATCCAGGTCGGCGGCGCGATGTTCATCCTGCATGTTCACGGCCAGCCGGATATTGGAGACGATGTAAGGATGCGCCGGATCGTCGATGTTCAGGATGCGGGCCGCGCCCGGGCTGTCCTGTATCGTCGCCGGATTGAAGCGGAACGCGAATTCCTCGAACTCCAGAAGATAGTGATGGCCATTGTTGGTGAATGGCGAGGAGTTCTGCGGAATTGTCGCGGTAGGCCAGGACACGCGGCTGATGTCATGCACCTGCGGATTGGACGCCCGCGCCTGGATTTGGCTGACATCGATCAGACCGAAGTTTCCGTTGATGGTATCGGTGTGGTACAGCGTGTTGCCATCGTCGGACAGATTCAGCCCGTGGGAGTTGTAGGTTCCGCGCCACACTTCCTTCGGATTCGATGGGTCGGTAACGTCAATGGCCGTGATATAGCCGAAGCCGCCGGCCACCCAAAATGTATTGCCGTCCGGGCTGAAGCCGCTTTCGTGGCCGGTGATTGTTGGTAGCTGTCCTTTCAGCTGCGGATGGCGGCAGTCGCTGCTGATATCGTAGATCGCCATCTCGCCAGGCAACGTGGCGGCGTTGCCGACATCCGCTGCCAGCAAACCGCGACGCGTGTTGAGGTTCAACGATTCGTGCGGAATCAGCATCGCCAGCGAGTCCGTCAACGTAGCGGTGTGCACCGGACTCGCGGGATTGCTCATGTCCAGCACCACCACGCCGGGCGTTGGCCCGCCGGCCAGGCTGATGGCCGCTGTCGTCCCGCCGGCAAACGAGGTGTCGTAGTACGCGCAGGTGCGGCCCTGCTGATCGGTGTAGCTCCAGACGCGGAAGCCGCCAGGCGCATTGAACTGGGAGACCAGCTTGAGATTGCAGGTCCAGCCTTTCGCCGCCTGCGCCGACTGCATATCTGCCAGGGTCACGCGCCCCTGCACGCCGTTGTTCAGTGGCTGCGAATCCGGATCGCACACCGCCTGCGGCACCGGCTGCAGCGATGGGCAGTCGAGCACGACCGGCTGCAGCATCTGGGCGAGCTCTGCACTTGCCAGGGCCAGGACCGGATTGATATCCGTGACCGGCAAGGTCGGTGCAATCAAGCCGCCGCTCAGGCCCGACGCGCAGGTGCCGCCGCCGGCGGGTGAACCGCCCGCCGAACTCACGGGCTGGCTGCTGCTCCCGCAAGCGCTTATCAACACGGTGCTTGCCGCTAGCAAGCAGGCCGCCGTCCGGCGGCCGATTTCGCTCCAGTTCATCCCTGGCTCCTCGTCGTTCTTATGGTTGCGCGAGTCCCGATTGTAATGATTGCAATAAATATCAGGCGCATTCGCTTCGTAGAAGTCTTTGTAGTCACGCGCACGAGTTCTCTGCTCGACGTCCAAACCCTGCGTTTGTCTTTCTAAGCCCGGCCAAGCATCGCGGTGTCAGGGGTCAAGCTGGGCGGATTTCAGTCGGTGACCAATCCGCGCTTGATGACCCTGCACCGCGGCGATATCTTGCTGTCGATGTCATCCATTGTGTCCCTGTGGAAGTGTGGATGATGCGGAGGTCACGAGGCTTTGCGACGCGCTCGCGATGCAGTCTTCTTGGCGCTGGCTTTTGCTGGCGTGCGCTTGTTGGTGTCGATGCTCTTCTTGAGCAAGGCCATGAAGTCAACAACCTTCCCTGACTCACTTTCTTGTTCCTTCACCTGCTTGAGTTTGCCTTTTACCGTGCCGCCCTTCTTCTTGATGCGCGACTCAATCGTCTTGCTGAGCTTGGCGCGAAACTCGTCGTGATAAGTTTCGGGTAACCATTTGGCCGTCATCGATTCAACCAGGGTTTCGGCCATCTGCATTTCCTTTGGACTGATCTTCAGAGCGCCGCGCGAGGTATTCGGAAAGTCGTATTCATCGACCGCGACCAACTCCTGCTGATATCGGATCAGGATCAGCACCAGCGCATCGTTCTCGGGCATCACGACGGATAAGTACTCGCGGGTTCTGATGACGACGCGCGCGACGCCGACTTTCTTGAGCTTGCGCAGCGTGTCGCGCAGCAAGGCATAGCCCTTTTGCGCCTTCTTCATCGGCACCAGGAAATACGGCTTTTCGAAGTAACGCGGTGTGATATCGGCGATGTCGACGAAGGCTTCGATGTTGACGGACTCGGTACTGTCCGGCGCTGCGTTCTTCAGGTCGGCCTTGTCGACGACGACATAGCTGCCTTTCTTGTACTCGAAGGCCTTGACGATATCTTTCCAGGGGACTTCCACACCCGTCTCCGCATTGACGCGTTCATAGCGGACGGGTGAGTTGTTGCGGTGATCGAGCATGCGGAAGTGCAGGTCGACGCGCTTCTCCGCCGGCATCAGTTGCACCGGAATATTGAGCAGGCCGAACGATATCGCGCCGCTCCAGATGGGTTTCGCCATGTGCATTTCTCACGGTGTCGCTTGGTTAGGGCGCTCGAAGCCGGCGCGTGCTGCCGTCAATACACAAGGGCTCAACCTTGCTACAGCCCGAGCTGCGCAATTCACCTACCTGCAGGTGACCGCGGTGAAGTTCGCTTGGTTTCCGCCATCGAGTGCAGTTCGGGTGCATAGGGCCTATTCGTATCAACCGTTCAAGCACTCCAGTTGCGAGCCGTAGTTCCGATACCTGCCACACCCGCATCAAGAGTCACCGTTCAACGGCGACATGAAACCAAAGTGCATCGTGATCGGTCCTTATGGTGGGCATGCACTGGAGGATGAATTGAGCAAGTCCTACGAAATCGCGCGACGACAGGCTGAGCAGCAAAAGCCGCTTGTGCCGCCGAAGACCAAGGCGCCCAAGGCGCAGCGTCAGGCTAAGCCTGCCAGCCGCCGGCCGCGTGCGCGAGAATCCGAGGTCGCAAGCTAGCGCTCTGGCGCCGATCGCCTTCCACGCGCCCCGCTTCGCTAGGCGCAGATGCTGCGATTGCATTCGGTGAAACCTTGATCTGAGTCCTTAACCTCAGACCTTGAACGCTGGCTGGTCCGCAACCATGTTTAATGTCGCGGAAACGACAAGTACCAGGTGAATCGATGGCAACCGGTTGGGCACGTGAAGGCGCGGTGCTGGAACAAATCGACGCGACGGTCGCCGACGCGGTTTCACGCGCGCGGAGCAGTCTGCCGTCCGGCCCAAGCCAGAGTCATTGTTCGGAATGCGGCGAAGCAATACCGATTGCACGTCAACGCGCGATACCGGGTGTGCGCTTCTGCGTGAGCTGCCAAGCGGCGCGCGACGCTGAGGGAGACAGCTTCAGTGGTTTTAACCGGCGCGGCAGCAAGGATAGTCAGCTGCGCTGATGATGAACGCGCGGCAACGCGATCACGCGGCATCTTCGCTGCAGGCTATAGCGCTCATTCGAGCGTGACGCGACTATCGCGCGGCTAATCTCACGCGAACCGAAACATCCATACGCTGGAAATCGTCAGGCGCGCCAATATAGTCACCGGTGACGGGCATGATCTGTCGGTTGAAGCGCGCGAATGCGACAGGAACGAGTTGACTGGCGCCGACGCGTTGATTCGAAGGATCGAAAGCAATCCAACCGGCGCCGGGTAAATACACTTCCGCCCAGGCATGAGTCGAGCCTGCGTCCTCGTCCTTCTGGTCCGGATCGAAAAGATAGCCCGACACCGCGCGTGCGCCGAATCCCAGGTGGCGCGCCGCTTCAATAAAAAGGGCGGCAATGTCGCGGCACGATCCACTGCCCAGTTCCAGCGTCTGCGCAGGCGACTGCGTTCCCTCCTCGTCACGAACTCGATAGCGAACGCTTCCAAGAACTCCGGAGTTGAGGCTCTTGAGCAAGGACAAGCTGTCAGTCTGAAGTGCCAGCACAAAGCCACGCGCCCAGGCACCCACCGTTGGTCCACCTGGGGTCAGCCAGTCGGGCTGTGCAAGGGCGCCAAGATCGACAACGTCGTCGAGCGAGTAAGCGAACGGATAGCTGTGAGCATCCGGCGATATCGCAAAGATCGGCCATTCTGGCGCCGTGTGGTCGACCACCGCTTCACTGATGATGGTCAATTCGCTGGCTTGGTCAGCAAAGGTCGCGGTCGCGATCAGATTGCCGAATACGTCCGCGCTCCAAGTGATATCTGCTGGCGGCACACATTCCAATGACCGACGCACCGTAAAGAGTTCGCCGCTGTCGCGCGGCGTGATGATGAGTCGGTGCGGCTGCAACACGATCGCCCGCGCATACTGATAGCGGGTGCGATGCTTGATGGTCAGTTGCATGGAACGCTATCGCCTTCGGTTTAAGGGGAACACGGAAAGCGGTTGCTCGTCGGCCCAGCAATCAATCCCGAACGTTCGCGGTCGATTCGAGATTGGAATTCGTAGACCTGGAATTGACGTTCGCCTGAAGTCATTTCCAGAAATGCCGACTCGAATCGAGAATAGCCTCGGTCGCTTTTTTCAGATGCACCACACCGTTTGATGGTAAGCCATCACGTCGATGTCGGTGTTATGCGAATCCGGCGAAGCCGCCGACTCACTCTGCGCGATGGTCGATTGCCGGTGCTGCCTTGTTGCCGCATGGCGCGCCGACATGCGCTGTATTCTCATCAACAGGGCCTTAAACGGCGATGCATTCTGGCCCTGCTCTAGCGATGATCAAGCAAGCTTAGGATCAACGGAACGATAGCGCTAAGGGCGTTTGCCGACGCTCGGGTTTTTTCCATCACCCTGGCGCCTTCGATCGCATTGACCAGCAATTGGGCCAGTATTTCGGCCGACAAGTCGTCGCGCACCTGGCCGTCATGCTGGGCGCGTTTTAGGGCCTCCGCAAAAACCGCGTGCAGCTCATTGAATATCGCCCGCGTCTCTCTCAAAACGAGCGGGTCGTGGTCAGCCAACTCGAGCGTCGAATTGGTGGCGAAGCAGCCGATACGGCTCTTGCGCGCGCCACGATTCATCATTGACGTAATCGCGCGGTCGATCCCGCCGCGCGCCGTAGGCTCGGCGTCCAAGATGCCGCGTACCGTATCGATCAACCAGACGCGGTAACGGGCAAGCGCAGCAAGATACAGCTGGTGTTTACAGCCGAAGCTGGCATAGATGCTCGGCTTTTCCACGCCAAGCGCCGAGGTCAGCATCCCCATCGAGGTGCCGCGATACCCGTGATCCCAAAACAGGGTCAGTGCCTGCTCCAGTGCATCGTCGAATTCGATCTTTCTTTCCATATCACCTGCCGTGACCGCTTGCTTGGGCGCATAGGCTGGCGCCGCTGTACCGATCGGTATATCGTCTATACCGATCGGTACATTGTTGCTCATTAGAGCGTAGCGGAGAACAAGTCATGCAGATAGCAGTCGTCTTTCACAGCGGTTATGGCCATACCGCAAAGCTCGCAGAAGCGGTTGCGCAGGGAGTCCGTCAGTCGCCCGGGTCCAAAGCCTTGCTGATCGACGTCGGCCAGCCGTTCGACTGGGAACAACTCAGCGCCAGCGACGCCATGATTTTTGGTTGCCCGACTTATATGGGCGGACCTTCGTCGGTGTTCAAGAAATTCATGGAGGACAGCTCGTCGCGCTGGATGAAGCAGGAGTGGGCCGACAAGATCGCGGCGGGCTTCACCAATTCGGCGAGTCAGAGCGGCGACAAGCTCAATACCCTCGTTTCAATGGCGGTTTTTGCTGCGCAACACAGCATGATCTGGGTCAGTCTAGGCCTGCTGCCTGGCAACAACGCCAGCAAGGCTTCGCCCAACGATCTGAATCGTCTCGGCAGCTTTCTCGGCGCGATGGCGCAGTCCAACGCAGACCAGCCAGCCGAACTCGCGCCACCCGAGGCCGATCTGCTCACCGCCAGCAAACTCGGCTTGCGCGTCGCGACAATCGCACAGCGACTTTCGCCAAAAGCCGCCTGATCTCGCGCCTAAGGCCCCTACGCACTGAGTCCAGTGTCACCGACGAGGATTTCGACATGCCAAAAATGGACGTGATCTACCCGAAAGGTGCACTCAAGGCAGACGCCCGTAGCGAATTGCCGCGCACGCCGGGAGCCACCGCCATTCGTTCAAACGCTGTGATGACAGCACCGCGACCGAACCAGCGCGGGATCAACTCACGTTGAAGCGCTGATAAGGTTCGATCTGATGAATGCGATCGCCGTTCCAGAGGTACCGGTAGTGGCTGGTCTGAGTCACTGGTCTGAGTGCGCGCGGTCGCAGCACCGCGACACACTTGCCACTGGGTCGGTCGCGTACGCTGGCGTAGTAGATTCCCCAGATGCCGCGTAGGCGCATCGCTTGGCCGAATCGCTGGCCGGCGCTGTACGAATCAGGATCGAGCAGCGCGCCCGCGAGCTTCCGGCCCACAGGCAATTCGGTCATCGACTGCGCGAGCGTGGTTGTGTAACAGCGCATTTCCAGCGTCTCTGCAGGAATGCTGGCATCGCGCAGAAAAACTTCACGGTGATACTTGGTTTCGGCGATTGCGGTGTCGACCGACAGCGCGGCGTAATAGATGCCGAAGCTGCCGTCTGAAAAGCGCGACGGCGCGGGATGGCAGAACGCTGCCATGATCGGCGTGCTGCCCGGACCATAAACCGCATCCTGCTCGGCAACCAGGCGGATCTGGCCCAGTTCCTGTCGAAGGCGATCGTTGGTGAGGCCCTCCAGTTCGGCCAGCATCTGCAGTTCTTCGGCGTCGCGTGCGACATCGAACAACTGCACCGCAGGGAAGCGACTCGCCACGATGCGATGCACCGGCACGCCGACGCGTCGGCGAGTCAGCGCGCCATAGTCGTCAACCTCGGGCGGCATCGAGATAGCGGCGCACCATGAACAGATCGGCAACCTGCCCCTGCAACATACGATCGAGTGGCGCCTGGCCGCCGAGCCATGCGCTCGCATTGGGATTGCGCAGCCACAGTAGGCGATTGTCCGGCGTTGGCAACAGAATCTTCAGCGCCTTGCTGATGCCCAGCAGATAGCTCATCCGCTCGAGGGTGTCGGCCGAGAGTTCCAGCTCGCCGGAGGCTTCCGCCAACGTGCGCCAACGCTGCAGGCTGCGCGGAGCGGTTCCGAGCAGCTTGCCCAGCTGTTCCTGCGTGATCCGCCAGCTCGCCGCGATTGCAAACATCTCGCGCAAGCCGACGGCATTGCGACGCGCCGTCCACTGCGCGTCATGCGCCGGAATGGGCTTGCTCGCTGGCGAATGTTCCACCGGGATGAGGCGCATGGCTGCTTCCATTCAATACGTCAAATGACGTAAGTGAATTTAATAGTACGCCATCTGGCGCATCGCTGCAATCGGCCGTTTCGAGCCTTCGCAGAGACGAACGAACTTTCTTGCGAACACCTGTATTGAGCCGTCGTCAGACTCATCTTGGCGGCGATACCGGCCGATCATCGGGCCTCGCCTCGCCTCGCCTCGCCTTGACTGGTTTGGTCTGGTCAGGTCACGTCTGCGTGATGGGCCCAGCATTCGAGGGGCTTGAGGTTCAACCGAGTCGGGACGGTTCGCTCGGCAATTCCACTTGGTCGCCGAATGCGCCGGTGGGATGTTCTCAGTTAGCGCTGCGCTGGGCGTGATGCATTTGCTAGCGCAGTCCATCGGCGAACGTCGACGCCCATCACGAGGAGCCATAGCGTGAGCGATCCCTCCCCCGCGACGCCCGGAATGGCGATGTAGGGAAAAAATAGATCGTTACCCAGCGGGGGCCACAGGAAGGTCAAATAGCCCAGGCCTGCCAACGCCATCAGCACACCGATAATCCGGGGCAGTAAGCTCGATTTGAAAATGAGAGTGCCGATCAGTACGCAATGAAGCCCGAACGGGACCAGGGCGATGCCGTAAAGGGTGTTGAAGTCAGCCGGCGAATGAGCGCTCTCGAACACAGGCACGAAGCCGAAATAGTTCAACGCGTTGGCAGCCATAACGGCGACAAAGACCAGCCGGGAGATTGCTGCGAGCAGAGCGACGAGCCTGCTAACCGGTTTGAACAATTCGTAGAAGAGGAGCGCCACGCCAATATCGCAGACGAGCGTGATACTCATATTGGTCGGCGTGGCCGTCGCAGCACCGCTGGGCGCTGCGACAAAGATCAGCACGTACAGAAGGCCGGCGATACTGGCTTTGAACCGAGGCGAGGCTTGCGAAATTTGCCTGATCATCCCGCTTCGCATAGAAACTCCTGTTGCTTCGTGCATGCGCTTACGCGCACCGCGGTCGTCGGCCAATGCCCTCTCGGGCGAGTTGCGCTCCACTCAAGCTGATCAGTCGGGCTGCGACGGAGAGAACGCGACGCATGGCTTTCTGGCATGCAAGTCGCGATCGACATCGCGAGTTGTCGGGACGAAGGCCTCGCCTTGCAGGTGCCAATTCGAGATTGCATCGCGCGTCCCTCGATTGTATTCGCGTCGCATCTGAGAATGCATGGCGCTCTGTTGTAGAAGGCGTGCTCGTTCGCAAGGTCTCAACATCAACTCACTATCAGCTTGCTACCGCTTCGGTTCCCAAAGCTCGATCTTGTTGCCTTCCGGATCGAGAATCCATGCGAAGCGCCCGCTTGGATCCTTGTCGTCGCGCTTCAGAATTACGACGCCTTTTGCGCTCAGCCGTGCGAGCATCGCGTCCATGTCGTCGACGGCATAGTCGATCATGAACGCGCTGGTCGATGGCGCGAAGTAATCGGTCGCTGCTGAGAACGCATTCCAAGCCAGCGCCGGAGGGTGCTGAGGTGCGTCGTAGCGCAGCGCTGCCCCGCCCCAGGCTTCCACCGGAAGTCCCAGCACGTCGCGATACCACGTCGACAATGCCTTCGGATCTTTCGCCTTGAAAAACACGCCACCCACGCCAGTGACGTGCCCGGCAGGCTCGGCTGCAATCAGATGGGTGATTGGAAGAACGCTTAGGCAGACCAGCAGCATCGACCTCGCCGCCATCGCTCTCGTCCTTGCATGCTTGGCCGTCGGGCCAACTGCATGTCCGACGTTCGTAGTTCCGGAGTGAGGGCTCTCTTTGTACATGCGTATTTCCCCTGATCGGTGCAGTTCGTGCTGCCGCGTTCCCAAGCGTTATGAGACTAGGCTAATCGGCGGTATTGCGTGCCGCAAATTCCTTGGGCGCTTTCCGTTACAGCCTGACACGGCAGGCGCGCTGGGGCATCATTGATTCAGGGAGACGGATTTAGGGGAATTCAGGGATGGCGAAATTGATACCCTCGCGCAGTGCGTGCCTGCCACGGATGCAGGCCGGCGAGAAGCGGTTTTCAGAACGACTCGAGGACAAGCTGGAGGACGACTACCTGTGCTGGTACAACGTCCCGATCGGGCCTAAGCAGCTCCATCCCGATTTTGTCATCGTCCATCCGCAGCGCGGTGTATTGGTGCTGGAGGTGAAGGATTGGAAGATCGATACGATCCACGGATTTGATCGGCACACGGTCAACCTGCTCACCGATCGCGGATTGGTCACCGAGAAGAATCCGCTGCTGCAGGCCCGCGTTTATGCGCTTGAGTTAGCCGTCACGCTCGAGCGCGATCCTGCGCTTCGTAATCCCGCAACACACAAGCATCCCAACAAGTTGGTGATGCCCTATGGATGGGGTGCGGTACTGACCAACATCACGCGGACGCAATTCCTTGAGAAGGGCTTAGATCAGGTATTGGAACCCGGTCACGTCATCTGCAAGGATGAGATGCTGGCAGATGCCGACCCCGAGCGGTTTCAGCAACGACTCTGGGGCATGTTTACGCAGGTTTTCTCCTGCAAGCTGACGCTCCCCCAGCTCGATCGAATCCGCTGGCATCTGTTTCCTGAAATCCGCGTCAATCCGCAGGCGAATCAGTTCGGTCTGTTTGAGCAGGGCAACACCGCGCCGGCCATTCAGATTCCAGACTTGATCCGGGTGATGGATCTCAATCAGGAAGTTCTCGCGCGATCGATGGGCGATGGTCATCGCGTGATCCACGGCGTTGCCGGATCCGGAAAGACGATGATCCTCGGGTATCGCTGCCTGAAACTGGCACGAGAGCTATCAAAGCCCATCTTGGTGCTCTGCTACAACCTCACGCTCGCGGCTCGACTCAAACAAATGATCGAGGCTCACGGTGTCGGCGATCAGGTCGTCGTTCGTAATTTCCACGGCTGGTGCCGGTCGATGCTCATGACCTACAACCAAGACTTGCCACCGAATACTGGAAACGTCGATCAATATTCAAAAGCTTTGGTCGAGCAAACAATCGCCGGGGTCGAGGGCGGCCACATTCCGCGAGCACAGTACGGCGCCGTCATGATCGACGAGGGGCACGACTTTCAGCCCGAGTGGTTCAAGCTTGTCGTGCAGATGGTTGATCCGACCAGCAACTCAATGCTGGTGCTGTACGACGATGCGCAGGCGATTTACGGCAATGGGACGGGCAAAAAGAAACGCCTGAAATTCAGTTTCGCCAGCGTCGGCGTACAGGCGCAGGGACGCACGACCATTCTCAAACTGAATTACCGCAACACGCTGGAGATCCTGACCGTCGCCCGAGTGTTTGCAAATGAATTGCTCACGCCGACCGCAGTTGGCGAAGACGATATGCCCGTGCTGGCACCGGAAAGCGCCGGACGCCGCGGACCGATTCCGGAATTGATCCATGCGGCATCGGAACAGGCCGAGGCTGCGCTGATCGCAGATCGGATTCTGGATGAGCAGGCACAAGGAAGACCGCTCTCGGATATCGCAATCATCTATCGTCGCGACCGCCATGTCGAAGGTCTCGAACAGCAACTCGAACGACGCGGAATTCCTTATCGCTCCGCGGATAGCTCGGCGGGAAAGCGCGGACTCTTCGAGGGCGCGCCGTCGGTCAAGCTTGTGAGTATGCACAGCAGCAAAGGGCTCGAATTCAACACGGTTTTTATTCCGGGGATCGGCCAAATGCCCGATGGCAAGGAACCGGAGGACAGCGAGGCACGATTGCTTTACGTCGCGATGACCCGGGCAACTGATCGTCTGGTCATGACGATGGAACGAACCTCGTCATTTACGCTACGAGTGGCGGGCGCTTTGGCATCCTGTTCACACGGCAACCAGATGTAGGTCAGCGCTACGCAATAAGGCACAGCAAAGACGGTGCGCGATTAACGCCACGCGACGCACAAAGCCAGCGGACATGTGCGACGAGTGCCAAACTACAGGCGCATGAAGAGATGTCGGATTTCGACATTGTGCGATGCATAGGCATTGACGACTTCCGTGACCTTAACGCATGCGCTGTTGGAAAGCGCACAGCCGCTTGAGTGCCCGTGATTGCAAGGGCACTTGGGTTTTTTCAAAGGATTGGTCGTGGTGGCATGGTCGCGACAGCAGCCGTGTCTGGACCGCCGTGCTCACCTTGAACAAAAACCCCTGCGGTTGCTCGGCTGCCATCAGCATCGGAGCTCAAGCCAAACTAGCGGCTGAAGCGCCGATAGAACTGCTTCGCGAATTCGTCGAGTTGATCGGCAGGCAGATTGTTGATGCCCGCTGCGGCTGCGCGGCCACCACCGGTGGGAAACGAACGGCACAGCTCGTCCGCGCCCTTCTTGCGATTCAGTGGCGCACGTACGCTGACCAGATAGGCGCCGTCAGCCTTCTCGGTGAGCACCGCATGCGCGCGATCCGGATGCAGATTCGTAAGCTCGTTGCTGTACACGCCGCTGACACGCCGCGCCCAGGCTTCATTCGGCAGGATCAGTATCGCGGCGTCGTCGGTCGATCCCGGTTGTGGGCGGGTCGATGCCGCCTTGCCCATGTCGGTGGCATAGCCGTCGGCGAGTTGCTGGAAGTGCGCAGGCTCGTCGGCGATGAACGCCAAGGGATCGCGGTGCCGACTCAATAGCCGGAACAAGGCATCCGGCGCGAAATGCAGATCGTCGACACGCTCGCCGTAGCCGTTGTAGTTCAGATAGGTGCCGAGGTCTTCGAGTAACCGCAACTGCGCGGTACTGAGCGACAAACCCTTTGCCAAGGTCTCCGCACTCTTGTTGAGGTTGTCGCCGAACGCACCAACCACCGCCCACGCGGCGAAGCGATTCTTCAGACGTCCATTCACCAGCAGGCTGGTACAGACATCCGGTGCTTCGTTGATGATCGCCGTCAGACGATCATTTTGTGGAATGTCGCCGGCGAAATGGTGATCGACATACAGCACTTCGGCGCCGGCTGCGAGGATGCGCAGCAGTGCGTCGCGATTCTTGTCGAGCGAAACGTCCAGCACCGTGATGCGGTCGCCGAGCTGCGCATCGACCTGCTCCAGCAGGTCGATGTCGCGCTTGACGCCGGTGACCAGCTTCGCCTCACGCGGCTCGTCAAGTCTCAGCTGCGTGAGCGCACACAGTCCGTCGGCGTCACCGTTGAAGACGTCGACGAAGTTCATGCGACTCAGGCTTTCTTCGCGTCGATGATCTGGTAGTACTCCATCAGCACCTTGGCGACTTCCGGACGCGAGAATTCCGGCGGTGGTGCGATGCCCTGCCCCAGCATCTGACGCACCTTGGTACCGGACAGGCTGATGAAATCCTCAGCCGTGTGATCGGGCGCTTCGCGCATCATCACGACGCGATCGAGCTTCTTGCTGTACGCCGTGTTGTCGGCGCGGAAGATTTCGATCTGCAACGCACCTGGCGGTACCTTCTCGTCGAAAATGGTCTGCGCATCGAACGGACCGTAGAAGTCGCCAACGCCGGCGTGATCGCGACCGACGATCAGATAGTCCGCGCCCATGTTCTGACGGAACACCGCGTGCAGCACCGCTTCGCGTGGACCGGCATACATCATGTCGAAGCCATAGCCGCTGATCAGCACGGTGTTCTTCGGGAAGTAATGCTCGACCATCGTGCGGATGCAGGCATCGCGCACCGGCGCCGGAATGTCGCCTTCCTTGAGCTTGCCGAGCAGCATGTGGATGACGATGCCGTCGGTGCCAAGGCGCTCGTGCGCCATGCGGCAAAGTTCTTCGTGCGCGCGGTGCATCGGATTGCGCGTCTGGAACGCGACAACCTTTTTCCAGCCACGCTCGGCGATCTCGTTGCGGATTTCGACGGCGGTGCGGAAGGTATCCGGAAACTCGCTCTGGAAGTAGCTGAAGTTGAGCACATCGATCGGCCCCGACAGCAGCGTGTTGCCGAGCCCAAGAAATGTGGATACGCCCGGATGCTTGGGATCGAGCGTGCCGAAGATTTCCTTCGCCATGAACTGCAGTTGTTCGTCGCTGACGTGTTCCACGTCCTGCACGTCCATCACTGCCAAAACCGGATGGCCTTCGATGTTCGGGTCGCGCAGCGCGATGCGCTGACCGGCGCGCAGGCCCGTCTGATTGGTCAGATTCAGCACCGGCACCGGCCAGAACAAGCCGGCCGCGGTCTTCAGATCCTTAGCCACGCTCAGCGCGTCAGCCAGGTTCATGTAGCCCGACAGCGGATTGAAATAACCGGCGCCGAGCATCACTGCATTGGCCGCCGCCGCCGAGTTCAGCAGCAAGCCGGGCAGGCTTTCGGCTTCCTTGCGCAGCGCTTCGTGCCGCACCGTGTCGTAAACAAAGCGTGGCTGCAGCGCGTCGGATCCGTGGGGTTTGATCATGCGATGGGTTCTCGTCGGTGGTTCAATCAAGCGGCGGGCAGAATGCCACGCACACTCAGCAGCTTCAGCAGGGCGTCGACTTCCTGTTGCAAGCTCATCTGATGACTCGGCAGCACCAGTTCCGGTGCTTCGGGCGCTTCGTAGGGATCGCTGATGCCGGTGAAATTCTTGATCTCGCCGGCGCGCGCCTTTTTGTAAAGACCCTTCGGGTCGCGCTTCTCGGCTTCTGCGAGCGGCACATCGACATACACTTCGATGAAGTCCATGCCGCCATCGGCGTGCAGCTTGCGCACGATGTCGCGATCGGCGCGATACGGCGACACGAAGCTCGACAACACGATGACGCCGGCGTCGACGAACAGCTTGGCGATTTCGCCGATCCGGCGGATGTTCTCGGCGCGATCCTCAGCGGAGAAGCCGAGGTTCTTGTTGATGCCCAAGCGTACGTTGTCGCCATCGAGGCGATAAGACAGGCGGCCCTGTGCGTGCAGCGCGGATTCCAGCGCCACCGCAACCGTGCTCTTGCCCGAGCCGGACAGGCCGGTGAACCAGATCGTTGCACCCTTCTGGCCGAGCAGTTCGCCGCGCTGCGCGCGCGTGACTTCGCCTTCGTGCCAGGTGACATTGCTTGCTTTTTGTTCGGTCACAGGATTCTCGTTGTTCGATAGCGCACGGTGAAACCGGGCGGTTCCGGCACTTCGCCGGTGGGGCAGCGTAAGCAGTTCAGGCCTATAAGAAAAAGGCAAGATTGTCATGCTATCGTTCTGTTTTATTCATATCAACTCAGAATGCGTTCCAAGCAGCCGCGATGAACCTCAACCATCTCGCGATCTTCCAGGCCGTCGCGTCCTGCGGCAGCGTCAGTGGCGGCGCGCAGCAATTGCACATCAGCCAGTCCGCCGTCTCAAAGCAGCTCGGCGACTTCGAGCGCACCTTGGGCGTGGTGCTGTTCGACCGCCTGCCACGCGGCATGCGGCTGACCGAGGCGGGCCGCGTGTTGCTCGGCTATGCAAATCGACTGTTCGCGATCGAAGTCGAAGCCGAGCACGCCTTGAACAATCTGCAGCAGCTTGCACACGGTCGCATAACGATCGGCGCGAGCCGAACGATCGGCGCGTACCTGCTGCCACCGCTTTTGGCCGCGTATCGCCAGCGCCATCCGGGTGTCGAGATTTCGCTGCAGGTGGAGAACACCTCGACGATCGAGAGCAAACTGATCGCCGGCGAAATCGACATCGGCTTCGCCGAAGGTATCGTCAGCAGCGATCTGCTCGACTATCGCGTGTTCGCAAAGGACGAACTGGTCTTGATCGCCGCCCCGCGCCACCCGGTGAGTCGGCAGACACCGCTTTCGCTCGCCGCGCTCGCCGAGTACCCCTTGCTGATGCATGAGGTCGGTTCCGGTACCCGCGCGGTTACCGAGCAGGCGCTGACCGCAAAGAAGCTCAACGTTCGCGCGGCGATGACCTTGGCCAGCACCGAGGCGATCAAGCAAACTGTCGCCACCGGTATCGGACTGGCAATTCTCTCCGCGCTCGCGGTTCGAACCGAAGTGCGCGCGAAGACGCTGACGATCGTTCCGGTGCGTGGCTTGAACATCCGGCGCCCGCTGTACCGCGTGCGGCTCAAAAACACCTCACCGAGCCCGGCACTCGAGGCTTTTATGGCCCTGCTTCCGACTGGCGCCTGACGGAGCTGCGATCCCGGCGGAAGATCAGCGCCGAGCGCGACACGCGCTCATCCACCATGGCCGCGCATCACGCAAATGCGTCGGCTGGCCGTAACGATGTGCGCGATCACCACTCAGCGCTTCGACGGTCGCGCGACTCGGCGCGCATGTTCGCCAGGACTGTAGCCGGCGCGTGCGCGGAATGCGCGCGCAAAATTCGATGCGTCCTTGAATCCGAGCGAATAGGCGACTTCGGTGACGCTCATGTTGCCGCGTGACAGTCGCTCGCAGGCCAGCTCGTGCTGGATGCGCCCCGACAAGGCGCGGAAACTGGTGCCTTCGCGTTCCAGATAGCGATTCAGCGTGCGCGTGGACAGGTTGAGCATCGCAGCGAGTTCGTCGAGCGACGGCAGACCTTCGCCGACTTCACGCAGCGTCATCGCCACCCAATCGGCGAAACCGCGCACGCTGGCCGCCTGTTGCACCAGCAGACGGCATCGCTCCTCGGCCACGCGGCGCGCGTTCGCGTCCGCCATCGCAAGCGGAAAGCTGCGCGGATCTGCGAGCAGGCGCAGCCGCACGCTCGGAACCACGTCAGCGTCGAAGCGCACGCGCACGTCGTGCAGTTCGCGATAACGCGCGGCGTGCGGTGGCGGCGGTATCGAGAGATCCAGCCGGCACGGCGGCCGTTTGTTTCCGGTGAGGTCACTGAGTTCGCGTAAGGCGGCCATGCCGATCGCTTCCAGATGGAAGCTTAAGGACACATGGCTCATCGCAACCGTTGGTGTGAAATACAGTTCGCCAAAATCTGCACCGCTGCTGTAGCGCATGCGGAAGCTCGGCATCACCAGCCGGAAGTACTGCGCTTCGAAACGCAGCGCCTGCTCCACGGTATCGCTATTGAGCATGCCGAAGCCGACCAGGCTGTGCGAACTCGCCGTCAGCAACTTGCCGAGTTCAAACGCGAGGTCGCTGCGGCCGCTGAGCTTCGCGACACGTTGTAGCAGACGATCCACCTGCGAAAAACGAATCGTGGTGTCGGGCTCGGCGAACACGCGCGGTGACAACTTCAATGTGCGCAGCAGATCAGCGAGATCGACACGATCGTTCGCGAGCACCTGCGCCAGCCGGGCGTAATAGCGAGCAGGTACGCGCAGATCTGCAACAGCCATAGGTCGTCGATGCTCCGGTGCTGGCGTATTATGACTATAGCATGGCGACAAATGACCGGTCGTCGACCGGGTTCGGGCGCAATCTCCCAGCACTCATAGAGGAGATGCTTCACATGGATACACTGCAATCGACAGTGGACGTGAGCGCCAGCCGCAGTACCTGGATCGACGGCAAGCGCTGGTTGTGGTTGATGAGTCCGGCGCTGCCGCTGATTGGACTGCTCTCGGTCGTCGCGGTGCTGCGCGGTGCGTCCGGCGCCTGGCTGTTCGCGCTGCCGATCGTGTTCTACGTGCTGGCGCCGCTGATGGATTGGTTGCTTGGCGAGGACCGCGTCAATGCGCCGGAGTCGGCGGTGCCCGCACTGGATGCGGATGCGTACTACGCACGCATCGTCTACGCCTACATTCCAAGCCAGTACGCAGTGACGATTGTCGGCGCCTGGCTGGCGGTCAACGGTCACTTGGTCTGGTGGGAAATGCTGGGCCTCGTCTTGACCGCCGGCATGGCGAACGGTGTCGGCATCAACACCGCGCATGAGCTCGGGCACAAGACCAATTCACTCGAACGCTGGCTTGCGAAGATTGCGCTGGCGCCGGTGGCCTACGGTCACTTCTTCATCGAGCACAACAAGGGCCACCACAAGAACGTCGCCACGCCGGACGATCCGGCCAGTTCGCGCATGGGCGAAACGTTCTACCACTTCCTGCCGCGCACAGTGGTCGGCAGCCTGCGCTCGGCCTGGGCGATCGAACGCGAGCGCCTGGCGCGACAGGGCAAGTCGGTCTGGAGTATCGACAACGAGAACCTGCAAGCCTGGAGCATGACCGTGCTGATGTTCGGCGCGCTCACGCTTTGGCTGGGGCCTTGGGCGCTACTGTTTCTAGTTGCGCAGGCGACACTCGGCTTCACGCTGCTCGAAGTGGTGAACTATCTGGAGCATTACGGTCTGCTTCGTCAGAAGCTCGCCGACGGCCGCTACGAGCGCTGCCAGCCGTGTCATTCCTGGAACAGCAATCACGTCGTGACCAATCTGTTCCTCTACCAACTGCAGCGTCATTCCGATCACCACGCCAATCCGACACGGCGCTACCAGGCGCTGCGCCATTTCGACGACAGCCCGCAACTGCCGTCCGGCTATGGCGCGATGGTGCTGCTGGCCTACGTGCCGCCGCTGTGGTTCTGGGTGATGGACAAGCGCGTCGTGGCGCACCACGGCGGCGATCTCCGTAAGGCAAATCTCTATCCGCCACGGCGCACGCAGTTGCTGCGACGCTGGTCGGCTCCGCCTGCAGCAGCCGATACCACGAATGCGCGCACGACCACGACGACAGTTACGCCGCCTGCAAACAATGTGCAGTCGACCGGTTGCTTCCAGTGCCCGAACTGCAGTTACGTTTACGATCCGATCGAAGGCTGCCCGCATGAAGGCTTCCCGGCCGGCTATGCCTGGTCGCGCATCCCGGATGAATGGGCCTGCCCGCAGTGTGCGGTGCGCGAGAAAGTCGATTTCAAACCGCTGATCAAGGAAGCCGCCCTCGCCTGAGTGGTCGCGCATCGACAGCACCGTCACGCGACCCGGCCGTCATTGCCGGGTCGTGTTCTCAGGACTGCGGATTGGTTCGGGTGATGCGGCGGATAGTCCGAAAGCCGATGTGATTGGTACTCAAGCCGGCGTCGTGCGGTTGGCGCGCGGTGGGCCGATACCGCAGGCAGTAGTTGGATGCGCACAGGAACGAGCCGCCCTTGATCACGCGCGAGGGCGTGTCCGGGTTCTGCGGATCGAAGCTGCTGACGGCATCGATCATCCCGATCTTTTGGACTGAGTCGATGGCTGTCGGCGACGCGCCGTGCTGCGGGAAATACCAGTCGCGCGTCCATTGCCAGACATTGCCAATCATGTCGTACAGGCCGAAGCCGTTGGCCGGAAAACAACCGACCGGTGAGGTGCCGGCAAAGCCATCGGCTCGCGAATTTCTGCGCGGAAAATCGCCTTGCCAGGTATTCGCCATGGCGTGGCCGCCGCGCGTCAATTCGGCACCCCAGGGATAGGTCTGCTGATCATTTCCGCCGTGCGCGGCGAACTCCCATTGCGCTTCGCTCGGAAGCTCCAGCCCAGCCCAACGCGCATAGGCTTCTGCATCGGCATACGCCACCTGTACGACCGGATGATTTTCGCGGCCGCGCAGGTCGCTGTCCGGCCCTTCCGGGTGTCGCCAGTTCGCACCGCGCACGTACTCCCACCACAGCAAGGGTGCGCCCGCCTGCGGTGCTGACGGCAAACGAAACACCGCGCCGCCAGGCAATAGCCAGCTGCTCGGCGCACCGGGATAGTCCTTCGGATCAGCGCCGCGTTCCGCCACGGTGACGTAGCCGGTTTCCCGCACGAAGCGCGCGAACTGCGCGTTGGTGACATCGTGGCGCGAGATCCAGAAGTCGTCGACGGTGACCTGCTCGACCGGTGATTCCTCGGCATAGGTTCCCTCGGCGCCCATGCGGAAGCTGCCGCCATGAATCAAGGTCAGGCCATCGTCGGGTGCATCCGAGGTTGCAATGCCGCAGTGCGCTGCGGACCGATCGTTCGCGTCGAACGCGCGATACGCCTGTGTGGCCAGCGCGCCAATCGCGAAGCAGCCAGTCGCCAGCACCGCCAGCCGCCACCGGCTTTTGTCGAAGGACATCGTCGGCTCGCTGCGCCTACTGACGACCCGTGCTCTGCAGATATTGCGGCGTGAAATAATCCGCCGGCAGCGTTACGCCGAACTTGGCGACGTAGGGCAGCTCGTTGGCGAGATTGATGACGACATAGCGACCCGCGGAGAAGTCGTAGACGACTTCCGGCGCCGGCACCACGATGTGATCGACGAACAGCGGCAGCAGGTGCGCTTCTTCGTAGCGCCATAACTGCTTGTGCGAGTCGTAGCAGTCGACTGCCGCGATCGTCCAGCTGTCTTCGTCGACGTAGAACACGCGGCGCTGGATGACGTTGCTCATGCCCTGCTTCAGGCTCGCCTCCACGACCCAGACGCGGTGCAATTCGTAGCGCAGATAATCCGGATTGAGATGATGCGACTTGATCAACTGGGCGTACTTCAGATTCGGCTGTTGCAAATGGTAGTTGTTGTAGCCGATATACATCTCGCGCTTGCCCAGCAACTTCCACGAATACTGTTGCAGCGACCCGTTGAACATATCGCTTTGATCGGTGGAGACACCGCCATCGGCGCCGGCCATCGGCGAATCGAACGCCAGCGTCGGTGCCTTCAACACGCGATGCGTGCCCGGCAGATAGATCCAGGCGTCGCGGCTACCGTCCAAGTGCTCCCAGGCCATGGAGACCTGACCGCGCAGACGCGGCGGCGCGGTTTGCTTGCGTACCAGCTGGAAGATCAGGCCCTGCTGCTTGTCGGCCGGGATCGCCGGGTTCGAATAGAAGAACTGTGCGGACTGCGTGTACTCGGCGGTGTGAAAGCTGCCGCTCTGATCGACGACGATGATATTGGCGGTCTGGTCCACGGTGCCGCCGAGATAGCGCGTCTTGTGGTTCCAGATCACCTCGGCGCCCGACTGCGGAATCGGAAACGGAAAGCCGACGCTGGCATGGGTCAGGGCATCGTCGCCTTGTAGTTGTGCAGTGGTCGCGTTGGCCTTGGTCGCCTGATAGATCGCCTCTGGAAAGGCGGCCGTGCGCCGCGTCGGATAAACATTCAGGAAATATTCGGGATACGAGCGCAGCATCTGCTTGGCGCCCTCCGGCAGCTGGGCGGCGTACTGGCTGTAGTTGTCGTGCGTGATCTTCAGAACGGGCTTGTCGGCATTGAACAGGTCCGGATAGAAGTCGCCTTCCTTGAAACCCTTGAACGCAGCACCGAACTGCGCCGCAGAAGCGCCGCCGCTCCAGGCCGGAATACGCCCGTCCTTGCTGGCGCCTTTCTCGGCGCCGACCGACGTCAGCGACTGGCCGATCTGCGCGGCCTGATCGGCCGACACCGCCGCGCGCACGCTGAACGGCGCCAGCAGAGCCAAGGCCAGTAGAGCCTGTGTCAGCAGTGTTGCGAGTGGGCGGCGGTACATGGGACGAGTCCTCGATTCCAAGGCAATGCAAAAGTGAGTAGCGCTGTGACGTGACTGCGTTGTGTGTATCCGCCGCGTCTTCATCACATCTGCCAGCCGACAAACATCGCAAGGTTGCCGCGGTCCTTCAGCAGGTTGAATTGACCGCCGCCGAAATACCAGGTGTTGGTGATGCCGCCGTAGAAGCGATCGAAGTAATTGAACTGCAGCTGCGCGATCACCTGTTTGCGGCCAGAGATGAATTCGCCGGATGGCACCGGCGCGGTGCCGCCGACATCCTGGAAATAGGCGAGCGTCGGCAGCAGATTCACGCCCTGCAGGACATCGTCGTATTCGAGTACGAACAGCGAGCGCAGACCATAGGAGAAGTCGGTCGCGAAGCCCTTGGTTTCCGATGTCGGATTCTGCCGATCGGCCGGGTTGGTCGATTGTTGCTGCGCGTTCGGATGACCGCTGCCATCGATGCCGGCGCTGTGGTGCGTCGTCGTTCCAGGTCCTGAGATCTGCAGGCTGTCGATGTCCGGCAGATTGAGAATCTGGAACGCGCCGAGTTCGAGCAGCGCGGTCATCGAGTTCGCACCGAACGGATTGCTGCTGGCGCCGCCGCTGTACAGAAAGGAGGTCTGGTAGTTGATCGTCTCGCGCCGTACGAAACCATGAATGGTCTGGCCCGGCGTCACCGTCTGCTTCAGGTACTGCGTGTACAGATAATCCGGAGCGGCGACGCGGCGGCCCGGAATGTCCACCACCGCGAGGCTGATCGTCTGTAGCGGAAACGCGGGTTGCAGCGCGGCAAAGCCGACATCGATCGGATCGACCTGCAGCGGTTGATTCGGGCGATAGACCACTTCGCCGGACCAGGCGACGTCGCCGAGCGAAGTCGTGAAGTTGAATCCGAGGCTGTGAATATTCGACGGATACTCGAGAAAGTATTTGACGCTGTCGATCGGCAAAGGCTCCAGGCCCACGACTGGCACGGAGGCGAAGCCACGGCAGGCCAGTAGTGCTTCGGCGGCATTGCTCGAATTCGCAGCGCAGGACTGATTGCCGGCAATGCTGCCGAAGATCGGCAAGCGGCTGTGCAGGTTGCGGTAGTACAGGCCGACCGTGGTGTTGTTCAGATCAGGATTGAAATACGTCGTCGAGACGCCGAACTCGCCCTGACTTTCGGCTTCGCGATCGGCCGCACGCTGGAACGTGCGGCCCGACTTCGAGATCAGCGACGACTTTCCTGGCGTGCGATTGTCGACGCCGACCAGATCCATCGGATCCTCGCGATTCTTTGCAAAGCCGACCGCCGCGTAAGTGCCGTTGTCGCCGAGCGGGTCGGATGTGGAGAAGTACGAGCCGCTTGGCGGCAACGGCGCGCGCTGCCATTTGAACTGGTAGTAAGCCTGCACCGACAGGTTCGGCGTCAACGCACTTTCAACGACCGCCAGCGGGACCGGCCGGAAGATTTCCTTGATGTCGGCGCCGGGCAGATTGGCGATGTTCACATCTGGCGGATTGACGTCGTTGAGACTGTTGAGCACCAGGAAGCTGCTCTGCCCCTGATTCAATACGAGGTTGCCGACGCGAAAGCGTAGCGCGCGATCGCCGGGCAATGGCACTGCACCGGACAGGTAGGCGTTGAGCAACTCGAAGTGCGAACCCACACCCTGTTCGCCGCTGCCGCTGCGCTTGGTATGCGCCGGCTGAAAACCGTTGTTGCCGTAGTTGTTCGGATGAGATTCGCTGAAGCCTTGATTGATGACGTCGTAGAAATACAAGGCACTCGCATCGATTCCGAAATCGCCGTAGGTCAATGCCAGCTTCGGCGACAGCTTGAAGGTGCCGTTGACCAGGCTGCCGCGGTCGTAATTCAGATCGCCGTTGTCGGAGTTGACCGACAGCGCGCCGGGCAGCGCGAGATAGGCGGCGTTGCCGGCGACGGTGGTGCAATTGATACCGCCATTCTTGTCATCGCAGAAACCCTGCTGCCCCGGCAGGTTGGTCTTGCCGATAATGTTGACGTTGCGATCCTGCGTGCGCAGGCGCGTGCCCGCCGTGACCAGCAGGTCGGCGGAACCGGTGATCTCGGTTCCACTGATACTGAATTCCTTGGCACCCGCAGTTCCGCTCGTCAGGCACAGCAGGACGCCGAGCGCATACGGCCCGTACTCCGATCGCCAGCCGACCTGTCGCGAACCTGCTTTCATCTTCCCTGCACTCCCTAGCGTTGACGCAATCAATCGAGCACCTGCTCGTGTCCCGGCGCGTCTTTTTTTGCGCGATGCAGCTTAACGGCCAGACTCGGCAATCCACAGACTTTGTGGATGTGAACTCAGAACGTTTCTAGTTCGCCCGCGCCCAATCGACTGCCTCCTGTCCTGACACCGTTATCAGTTTCGAAGCACTCCTTTCGAAGGGAGGCTTCAGTTCCACCAATAGATATAGTCCTCACCTGGCTTGCCCTCGACGCCGAGCGGACGATCGATCGGAATCGGTGCTTCGAGGAATGCGGGCCACAGCGGCTTGGCCATTTCCTTGTCCTTGCTCGCGATGATGGCTTTCAGCTGCGCAACCTTTTCAGGATTGCTGGCGGCGAGATTGTTGATCTCGGTGGGATCGCTCTGCAGATTGAACAGCCAATCCTTCTTCGGCTGCTCGTCGGTCTGCAATTTCCAATCACCGTCGAGTACGGTTGAATAACCGCCGGAGCGCCAGTACAGCGTCTGGTGCGGTCGCGCACGATCGGTGCCGAGCAGGAACGGCATCAGATCGACGCCATCCATCGTCCGATCCTTGGGCATGGCAGCGCCGGAGACCGCGGCTGCGGTGGCGAAGATGTCGACGTGCGCGACCGGGCTTGCATACCGTGCACCGCTCGGAAGCTGGTCCGGCCACTTCATGAAGAACGGCACATGGATGCCGCCTTCGAAGAAGGTCGCCTTCCAGCCGCGATACGGTTTGTTGATGTCCCGCAGGCCGATGTAGTTGGCGCCGCCGTTGTCGCTGGTGAAAATCACCAAGGTATTCTTTTCGAGCCCCTGCGCCTTGAGCGTGTCGAGCACCTTGCCGACATCTCGATCGAGTGCGCGGATCATCGCGGCATAGACGCGCAGGCGATGATCCTTAATCTGCGGCAGCGCATCGTAATCCGCCTTCAAGGCCTGCAGCGGCGTGTGTGGCGCGTTGAAGGCCAGGTACATGAAGAACGGGCGCTGCGCATTCGCCTTGATTGCGGCAACCGCCTGATCGCCGAGGTAGTCCGTCATGTATTCGTCGGGACGGAAATAGGCTTCGTTGTTGAGGTTTACCGCGAACGGCAGATTTGCCCACAGGAATTGGTCGATCGGGTCGAAGGCCTGCTTCGAGTTGACGACATCGGGCGAGTCCTCCGGCAGGTACATCGAAGCGCCCGGATAGAAGCCCAGCGACTCATCGAAGCCGACCGACAGCGGCCGGAACCGAGGAGCCGCGCCGAGATGCCATTTGCCGAGATGGATCGTGTGATAGCCCTGCTGCTTCAGCAGCGAGGCGATGGTGATCTCGCTCGAGGGAATTCCCATGTCGTCGAGCGGAATCGCATCGTCTTCACGATCGGCGTTGTAGATCACCTGCGGACCCTTGTCGCTGCGGGCAAAGCGCGCGATGACCTTGGCGAATTCCAGCGGTGCGGGTGTGAACTCGAAGCCGAAGCGCGTCGCGTAGCGGCCGGTCATGATCGCCGCGCGCGAGGGCGCGCAGGTCGCATCGCCGGCGTAACCCTGCGTCAGCGTGACCCCCGACTGCGCGATCGAATCGATGTTCGGACTCGGCACCGCGCCGCCGGCAACACCGCCGCCGCCGAAGCTCAGATCGTTGAAACCGAGATCGTCGGCGAGGATCACGACGATGTTGGGCCGCGCGCCAGCGGCTGCGGTGGGTGGGGCCTGCGCGGTTTGCCAAGTCACCGCGCGCGGTTCGGCCACATGCGGCGCACGCCAGCCGGCGATGTGCAGGATGACGTAGTCGCGCAAATGCGGCGCGGCCAGCAGCAGCCCCACCACGATCGCAACCCCTATGACTCCTGTGCGCCTGCTCAACTGCATAGATGAGATCCCGTCCTTGTCGATCAGGCCGCGGCGCGTGTCGCGTGGCGGCATGTAAAAGTTTTCAGCTCGTCGATTGGTTTTCCGATTGGCAGCTCGCCTGCCGACGCGCCTGATCCAACTCGGTCACGCGCGCATCGCGGTCGACCAAGGTGCGGAACAGCAAGATGCCGCGCGTGCTCGGCGAACGCACCACGAAATCGGCGGTACTGCCGGACGGCGCCGGTGCTTGCGCGGCGATCAACAGCAGGTCGAGCCGATGCGCAGGCAAGCTGCGATCGTCGATCGCGTAATAGTTGTCCGTGCGTGCGTCGTAGGCTGAGACCGACCAATACGTGTCTACCGGAACGCTAGCCTGCACGCGCAAGGCGCCGTGCGATAGATCGTAGACGCAATAGGAATATAGAAAGTCCGGACTCGGCATGACGACGCTGCGCTGGTGCTCGTCGGCGCGTGGTGCGTGAACGATCTGGTTAACGCCGCCGAGGCTCGCCAGCCGATGCGTGACTGCGAACATCAGAGCGGAGGGCGCCAGCCGGATCGTTGCGGAATACGTCAGTGCCGCAATCAGTAGCAAGGTCAATGATCCGATCAACCACCTGATCAACCGCCCGAACAATGACCTGGGTCGTTGGCCGCTCATGCGCAATGCGCCCGTTCGATTCGCGGCAACAGCGCAGACGGCGGCGTGCCCGACAGAATCGCCTCCGGTGCATACGCGCGCAGCGTCAGCAGGAAATGTCCGGGCTGGGTGGCGATCCAGTCTCCGGGCTGCGGCTGCGTGCCGATGGTGATGGCGAACGCGCCGTCGGCATCGCGGCTGACGCTATCGCGCGTCGCCGAGTAGCGATGTTGCGCATTCGGAATCAGGAAGCGGTCCGCGCCATAGGCGGTGACGCTCCACCAGCGCGCTGGCAGATCGTGGCCGACCACACGATATTGGCATGCGCCGGTCAGCGGCTGTCCATCGTCGTCCGCGGAAGCTGTGAAATAAATCGCCTGCGCGTGATTCAGCGCGAGAATGCCGTTGACTGCGACCAGTGCGCGCAGCATCGGGCTCGCCTGCGGACTGCCGATCAGGCTGGAACTGCGCCAGGGTCCAACGCGGACATCGTCGATCGAGTCGAGCAGCTTCAGGCGGAACACGGCGCCGCCGGCGCCGATCAGCATCGCCAATACCAGGCAGCCCAGAAAGCGGGTAAATGTTCCGCTCAATCCACTCTCCTCCCGTACCCATCGTTCCGGTCTGTGTCGCCGGTTGTTACACGCGTCGTTGTTGCACGCATCGTTGTTGCACTGCGCCACGGGCCATAAGTCTCGGCCGGCGCTCGCTGCAACGGCGGATGTCGCATCTCGTAGATTAGTAGCCTGATCAAACTATGAAATCTCGACCTTGCGGGACATACTCTGGTTGCCGCAGGACAGGCTTGCATCCGCGGCAGGACAGACAAGGACCATGAGTCGCGAAGCTACTACCATCAACACCTGGTCGATTGCCTTGGTCCGCGCGCTCGACGCCGCTGGACACGACGGCCACGCGCTGCTGGCCCAAGCCGGTATCGATCGGCAGGCCTTGCAGGACCCCAACGGACGCACGCCGGTCAAGTCGATGGCGCGCCTGTGGCGGCTGGCGGTCGATGCGACCGGCGATCCCTGCTTCGGTCTGAAAGTTTCGGCATTCATCCAGCCGGCGACCTTCCACAGCCTCGGCCTCGCACTGCTGACCAGCCAGAATTTAGAGGACGCCTTGCTGCGTTCCGCGCGCTTTTCACGGATCGTCAGCAATGCGGCCGATGTCAGCATCGAACCGACGGCGAACGGCATCAAGCAAGTGGTGCGCTGGCGCGCCGACATTCCGGTGGTCGATGAAGGCATCGATCTGCTGATGGCCTCCACACTCAAGATCGGCGTGCTGCTGCTGGCGCTCGACGCCAACACGCCGCGGCCGCTGGAACTACATTTGCAACGCGCGGCGACGCCGGCAATGCGCGCCGAATTCGAACGTCATTTCGCCTGCCCCATCCATTTCGAGGCGAGCGAGAATGCGCTGTTGATTCCCGCCGAGTGGGCGCGCCGGCCGCTGCCGATGGCGAACGCACAACTGGCGCGTCGCAACGACATCGTGGTGATGGAATATCTCGCGCGCTTCGATACCGATGCGATGGCCGAGCGGGTGCGCGCCGAATTGATTTCGCGTCTCGTGTCGGGCGAACCGACGCGCGCCGATATTGCCACCGCCTTGTGTCTGTCGGAGAAAACCCTGCAGCGCCGCTTGCAGGCGGAGCAGACCACTTTCCAGCAGCTGCTCGACGAAGTGCGTCGCGAGCTGGCCTTGAGCTATCTGCGCGAGCGACACGCCACGGTTTGCGACGTCACCTTCCGGCTCGGCTTCTCCGATCAGAGCAGCTTCACGCGCGCGTTCCGTCGCTGGACCGGATTGACGCCAGGTCAATTCCGGGTTGGACCTGCCACCACCTGAGGCAGGGCAGGTGCGACGTCGCGCCTGGCTTTTCGGCAACGTCGGATCTGAGGTGGACGCGCAGTCGATGCCGATACGACTTCTGACTTGAATCGGCATCACCGACTTTTACTCGTCGCAGCGCTAAGGCTTAGCAGAGTGTCCCGCCCTGCCCAAGGATTGGCCGGCAAGGTTAAGACCGAGGGTTAGCGCCGGCTCAAGCTTGCGCACACCAGAAGAACAAGCAGGCGGGCAGATGCTCGGTCCCTTTCGCGATTACCTGAAACGCTCATGGCTGCCGAGTGCCGTGATTGCGACCAGCCGTGCGCGCACACCCGCATACCGGGCCGCACGCATCGCGCGGAAGCTGGGGCGACCGGTGACCATGGAGATCTATTTCGCGTTCGACGATCCCTACGCGGCGATCGCCGTGCCCGCGCTGCGCGCGATGGTTCAACACAAGCCCGTCGCGGTCGCGCTCTATCCAATTATCGGACGCGGAATTCCGGACGATCCGGCGCAGGCGGCGCGCGACGTACACGCGCTGATCGACGCGAAGCGCCTGGCACTGCGCCGCGGCACGGCCTTGCGGCGCTCGGCGCCACTGGATGCCGACGACAGCCGCTTCCTCGCCTGCTGGACGGCTGCAGCAGGCCAAACACCGCAGGCGCTCGCGTTCGCCGCCGATGCGCTCGACGAACTCTGGCGCCAATCCGATGGACCGATCGACCGCGCGCCATTCGAACGGCTGTACCGAACGCAGCTGAGTGGCAGTCCGCCCGCCGAGACGGCGCTGCAGCTAACGCAGCTGCGGGACAACGAGCGCCGTCTGCGCTCGAAAGGTCATTGGGAATCGCCGGTCGTCCGCGTCGCCGGCGAATGGTTCTTCGCACATGAGCGCCTGGCGCTGGTCAGTCGCCGACTCGTCGAGCTCTGCGCATGAACGCGCTGCCGCAGCTCGAATACTTTTTTTCATTCCGCAGTCCGTACTCGTACCTGTCGGCGCCGCGCGTCTTCGCGCTGCCGGCGCGCTACAACATTGATCTGGTCTGGCGGGGCGTGCGGCCAATGGCGATGCGCGGGCAGCCGTTGCCGCGCGCAAAACAGCTCTACATCCTGCGCGATGCCGCACGCGAAGCCGCTGAGCTGGGTCTGCCGTTCGGGCCGATGTTCGATCCGATCGGTGACGGCGTATGGCGCTGCCTGTGCATCGCCGAACTGGCTTCCACCGAGGGTCGGCTCGCCGACTTCGTGTGCCGGGTCGGACGCGCGATCTGGTCCGAAGCCACCGATGTCCGCGACGATCGGCGCCTGCGCGCGATCTGCGAAGAGGTCGGCTTGTCCTGGCCGGCTTGCGTCGAGGCGATGGCCGATCCGCAGGCGCGCGCGCGGGTCGAATTCAATACCGCGCGGCTGGCGCATCTGGGTCATTGGGGTGTGCCGAGCTTCTCCTTCAACGGCGAAATTTACTGGGGACAGGATCGCATCATGGATCTCGAACGCGCGTTGCAGATGGCGGGACTGGCGCGTCGGTCGGAGGCTGCATGAAACAGCGGATCGCCGCGCTGACTTCCGGGCATCGGTTGCGACCAATGCCGATGCCAATGCTGATGCCCACGCCGATGCCAACACTGATGCCCACACTGATACCAACGGCGCGTTGCAGCATCGTTGTCGCTGCTCGCGCACGGCTGCGTATTTTCAGCACGCACGTTTTACGGAGCGCCTGCCTTGTCTCCCCCTGATTCGCATTCGGCCGATCGGCGTCGCTTTACCAAGCAGCTGGCGCTTGGCGCCGTAGCACTCGCCAGCGGCCTGCGTGCCGCCGAGCTGGCGCCGGCTGCAGGCGCAGTGGCGGCGCCAGCCGGGACCACGCGCAAGCGGCCGAACATTCTGCTGATCGTGTCGGATCAGGAGCGAGGCGCGCAGGATCTGCCGTCGGGGCTCGGCCTCGCCGCGCACGAGAAGCTGCTCGAAAACGGCGTCGGCTTCGCCAATTTCAATGTGCACACCACGCCCTGTTCGCCGTCGCGTTCGACCATCTACACCGGCCTGCACACGCAGCTCACTGGCATGACGTCGAACATCGGTGCGCCGCCGTTTCCGAAGCTGGCGAAGGTGCCGACGATCGGCCACATGTTGCGTGAGCAGGGCTATTACACCGCCTACAAAGGCAAGTGGCACTTGTCCGACGTGCCGACCGACATCAGCGTTCGCTACGGCCCGTTCCACAGCGCGCGTCATGCGCTGGAACCGTTCGGCTTCTCCGACTACAGCGATAGCGGCATTGCAGACGGCGCCACCTGGAGCGGCTTCAAGTTCGATGGTGATACCGCCTCGTCCGCATGCCAGTGGCTGCACGACAAGGGCACGACACTCGACCAGCCCTGGTTCCTGGCGGTGAACTTCGTCAATCCGCACGACATCGTGTTCTTCGACGATGTCGATCATCAGCAGGCGTTGTCGCGGCTCGACCGCGACTTCCTGTCGCCGCTGTCACCGCCGCCCGGCGAGGGCGTCTATACCAAGGCCTGGGACCTGCCGATGCCGCGCAGCTACTATGCCGACGACCTCTCGACCAAGCCCTGGGCGCAGCGCTCCTACGTCGATTTCTGCAACAAGCTATACGGCCGCATCGATCGACCCGACGAGCAGCGCTGGCGCCACTACCAAAGCTATTACTTCAATTGCATTCGTGATGTCGACGCGCATGCGCTGACGGTGCTGCAGCAACTCGAACGCCTCAAGCTCGACGACAACACCGTGGTGGTCTACACCTCGGATCACGGCGACATGCTCGGCGCGCATGGCCTGCGCCAGAAGGGCGCTTCGATTTACAAGGAGAACGTGCGTGTGCCGCTGATCGTGCGGCATCCGGATTTCAAATCCGGCGGCAGTACCGATGCACTCGGTGGCCCGCTCGACTTGGCCCCGACGCTGTTGGCGTTTGCCGGCGTCGACGCCGGCCAGCGCGCTGAGCGCTATCCGGCCTTGAAGGGCGTCGACCTGACGCCGGCGATTGCCGATACGCGCGCGCGCACGGCGCGCGATCAACGCGGTCTGCTGTACGACTACAACACCACGCTCTACATCGACCCCGAGGCAGCCGAGCACATCATGAGTCGGCATCAGGATGCGACCTGGTGGTCGATGTTCGAAGCCGATCTGGCGCAAGGGCGGCTGCATCCGCGGCTCGATCAGCCGGGACTCTTCCGCGGCGTGCACGATGGCCGCTACAAGTTCGCGCGCTACTTCAAGCCCAGCGAACACCACACGCCGAGCGATTGGCAAACGCTGCTGAAGCACAACGAACTGGAGTTGTACGACACGCAGACCGATCCCGACGAGATCGTCAATCTCGCCTGGCGGCCGGAGTCGCATCAAGACTTGATTCTCGCGCTGAACGACAAGGTCAACAAACTGGTGGCCGAAGAGATCGGGATCGATGACGGACGAGAGCATCCCGGCCCTGGCTTCCTCTACCGCCTCTGAGGGTTGTTCTGCCCGGCGACAATACGCTTGAAACGCGCTTTACTTGTCGCGCTTCACTCCAACCAAGCTCACTTAAATTCAATTCGAAACGAGGGGATCATGATCAAGTCAAAGGGATTCTGGATTGTTCAAAACGTCGTCATCGTCGCATTCTGGCTGGCGGCAGTGACACTGCTTGCAACCGGCCAGTCGCAGCACCGCCTGGTGTTGCTCGCCGCCATCATCCTGGCCGCGCATGTGCTGGAACTGCCGCTCGCGTTCGGCGTACTGCGTGGTCGTGGCGTGTCGCCGATCAAGACCTTGCTGCTGACGCTGATATTCGGCTTCACCTGGTGGTTGCCGGTGCGTCGCGGCATCTACGCCGCCTGAGCCAAGGCACTCATGCGCAGCTTCAAGGACAAGCTGGTGGTGGTTACCGGCGCCAGCAGTGGCATCGGCGAAGCGCTGGCGCTCGCGTTTGCACAGGAAGGCGCGCGGCTGGTCTTGACTGCGCGTGATGCGGCACGGCTCGAACGCGTGCGCGCCCAGTGTGTCGCGCTGGGCGCGCAGGCCTCGGTGTTCGTGGCGGATTTGACCGAGCAGGCGCAGGTGACCGCGCTCGCAGCACAGGTCCACGCGCAGCACGAGGCGGTCGATGTGCTGATCAACAACGCCGGCGTCGTCATGGGCGGCTATTGCTGGGAAGTGGAGCCGGCCGATTGGCGCCGGCTGCACGACATCAATGTGATGGGTGTCGTGCACGGCATCGCCGCGTTCGTACCGAAGATGATCGCGCGCGCAGAGATCTCAAAAACCGATGCGCATATCGTCAACATGGGTTCGGTGTCCGGCTTCGTCGGCGCACCCGGTATGGCGACGTACAGCGCGAGCAAGTTCGCGGTGCTCGGCCTGACCGAATCGCTACGCGCAGAACTGCATCGTCACCGTATCGGTGTGACGGCGGTGTGCCCCGGATTCGTCAAGACGCCGATTCAGGAGAAGGTCAAGATGGTCGGCCAGCTGGATTCAGCGCGTGCGCGCGAGCGCGTCGCGCGCGACTTCGCGCGCACCACGCTGCTGCCATCGATGGTGGCGGCGCGCACCTTGAAAGCGATCCGGCGCAACGAAGCGATCGCGACGATCGGACGCGAGGCCTTCTTCGCCAGCACGCTCAAACGCTGGGCGCCTTCGCTACTCGAACGAGCGCTGCGCCCATGACCGCAAATTCCAACTACAAGCTGTACGCGCTGCCGCATTCGCTGTACAGCGGCAAGGTGCGCAGCTATCTGCGTTTCAAGCGCATTCCCTACGAGGAAGTGGTTTCGACGCTGCGCGTGTTCCTGAAGTTCATCGTGCCGCGCACGGGTGTGAAGTACATTCCCGTGGTACAGACGCCGGACGATGTTGTGGTGCAGGACACCACCGAGATCATCGACTTTCTGGAGCAGCGCTTTCCGCAGCCTTCGGTCTATCCGGCAACACCGAAACAGAAACTGGTGGCGTTGCTGATCGAGTTGTACGCGGACGAATGGCTGCTGAATCCGGCAATGCATTACCGCTGGAGTTTCTGGCACGAACGCGAACACATCAACGATGTGCTTGAGCACTTCGGCATGCTGCTATCACCGCACGCGCCACGCGCGCTGCGCCGCATCGCTGGCAAACGATTCTGCAAGCCGTTCAGCGGCGCTTTGCCGATGCTCGGCATTACGGCGCGCACGATCCCGGCGCTGGAAGCCGCCTACTTGTTATTGCTGGATCAGTTGAACCGGCACTTCGCGCGCTACCCGTTTCTGCTCGGCGATCGGCCGAGCATCGGCGACTTCGGTCTGATGGGCCCGTTGTACGCGCATCTGGGTCGCGACTTCCACCCAAAGGCGCTGATGCAGTCGCGTGCGCCGAACGTGTACGCCTGGGTCGAGCGGATGAATTCGACCGACCCGCAGCCCGGCGACTTTCTAGCCGACGACGAGATTCCCGCGACACTGTTGCCGGTACTGAGCGGCATGTTCCGCGAGTTCTTTCCGGTGGTCACCGATACCGTTCACCGGCTCGACAGCTGGCTGCTCGAAAACGCCGGGCGCAAGATTCCACGAATGATCGGTGAGCACGAATTCAAGTACGGCGACGTCACCGAAAAGCGGCTGATCTTCCCGTATTCGCAGTGGATGCTGCAGCGACCGCTGGATTTCTATCAGTCGCTGAACGGCGGCGCCAAAGCGGCGGCTGATGATCTGCTGCAGCGTGTCGGCGGCTACGACGAGATGCAGCTGAAGATCCGTCAGCGTGTGCGCCGGCAGAACAATCGCCTGATCGCAGACGCGAGTCCATCGATACCGGACCCGCGCTCGGCATGAACCGGCGCGGGTGCCGGAGGTCGAAGCGCGGCGCGCTCGGCTGCGTGATCGTTGCGATGCTGCTCGCTGCCTGCGACCGGCATCCACCTGCAGCGACTCCGGTATTGGCACCGACCAGCCTGCAGGCGCACAGCGCGGAATTCACGCCGGGGGTCATCAAGGTCAGCGACGGCATCTATGTCGCAATCGGCTACGGCATCGCCAATTCGATCATGCTCGAGGGCGATGACGGACTCGTCATCGTCGATACGATGGAAAGCCTCGAAGCGGCGCGCCAAGTTCTGGCCGAGTTTCGCAAGCTCAGCGACAAGCCGGTGAAGGCGATCATCTACACGCATTCGCATCCCGATCACGTCGGTGGCGCGGCGGCCTTTGTCGCGCCGAACACGCAGGTGCCGGTGTATGCGCAGGCACGCGTTGCGTCCAACATGGACAAGGTCGCGTCCGAGCTACAGGCGGTGATCACGCAGCGCTCGCTGCGCATGTACGGCACGCAACTGCCGCAGGGCGAGCGCATCAATATCGGGATTGGCGGCTTTCTCGATTTTCAGCAGGGCTCCACCGTCGGAAGCCTGCGACCGACGCGGACTTTTGACGAGCAGCTCGACGACACCGTCGCCGGCATCCACTTCCAGTTGGTCCATGCGCCCGGCGAGACCGACGATCAACTCTACGTCTGGCTGCCCGAACGCCGCGTGCTGTTGTGCGGTGACAACTTCTACAGCGCGTTTCCGAACCTCTATACGATCCGTGGCACTTCGTACCGCGATCCGAAACTGTGGGTGCAGTCGCTCGACAAAATGCGCGTGCGGCACGCGCAGTTTCTGGTGCCGAGTCATACGCGTCCACTCATCGGTGCGGACGCAGTGCAATCGGCATTGACCGACTATCGCGACGCAATCCGTTTCGTCTACGACCAGACCATCCGGCTGATGAATCAGGGCCTGCTGCCGGACGAGATCGCCGCACGCATCCAGCTGCCGCCTGCGTTGGCCGCCTCACCCTACCTGCAGCCGTTCTACGGCAAGGCGAGTTGGAGTGCGAAGTCGATCTTCGATGGCACGCTCGGCTGGTACAGCGGTGACACGGCCGACTTGCAGCCGCTTGCACCGAGTGACCAGGCGCAGCGCATGGTTGCGCTCGCCGGCGGCGCGTCCGCGTTCGACGACAAGCTGGAAGCTGCTGCGAAGGATCGGGATTGGCAGTGGGCCTTGCAGTTGAGCAGCTTCGCGCTGCGCCTGAATGCCGAAGACCACCGTGCGCAGGCCGTGCGCATTGCCGCACTCAAAGCACTCGGCAGTGCCGAGGCCAACGCGCCTGCGCGGGATTCCTACTTCACCGCCGCGCACGAACTTGCCGGCGACTTCAAGCTGCCGAAGCGCGCAGTCACCCCCACTGCTGAGATGCTCGCAGCGATACCGCTGTCGGTGTTCTTCGATGGCATGGCGGTGAGTCTTCGGGCAGAGGACTGCCTTGATCGCGTGATCGCCGTCGGCTTTACGTTCAGTGATAGCGACGAGCGTTACACCTATCTCGTGCGTCACGGCGCATCGGAACTGGTAAGCGGCGTGGCCGATAACGTCGACCTCAGCGTGCGCGTTCCCACTCAGGCCTTCAAGGAAATGCTCGCTGGCTCGCGCAATCCTGCGCTGACGCTGGCCACCGACTTCCAGATGTTGAAAGGCAGCAAGCTCGACTTCGCAAAATTCATGAGCCTGTTCCAGCCGGCATGAGACTGCGACACGGCGCGCTTGGATCGATCGAATCGATCAGGTCGCACGGTCAGTGATGTCGAATTCACCCATCGTGCGTGTCGCGCGGATGGTTTGCTTCAGCAGAGATTCAGTCGAAGACACATTCTGTCCCGAAGTTTGAGTCGGCACTGAAATCCGTTTGCACACGGCGCGTCTGGCAGCGCATTGCAGTATCAGGAGTGATATGAAAAGGCTTTCCGCTGTGATTCTGTTGCTCGTCGCCGGGTCCGCGCTGGGCGCTTACGTTTGGGGTGATCGCCTGATGCTGGCGCTGATGCGACGTCAGGTCGTTCACAATCTTTCTGGCGCGGCATTCGCAGAATTTCCGGACGGACTCAACGTCGTACTCTGCGGCGCCGGCTCACCGATGCCGGATCCGACGCGCTCCGGCCCCTGTGTTGCAGTGATTGCCGGCAAGCGCGTGATGATCGTCGACGTGGGGTCCGGCAGCGTGCGCAATCTCGCACCCGAAGGCATTCCGGTCGGGCGGATCAGCGATGTGTTCATCACACATTTCCATTCCGACCATATCGATGGTCTTGGCGAACTGATGATGCAGCGCTGGGGCAACGGTGCCAATGTGTCGCCGCTGCCGGTACACGGACCCACCGGCGTCGAGCAAGTCGTCGAAGGCTTCAACCTCGCCTATGCGCAGGACGATCACTACCGCACGGCCCATCACGGCGAGACGCTGTTGCCGTCGTCGGGCGCGGGCGGCGTCGCGCAGGCCTTCGAATTGCCAGCACCGGGCGCTGGCACCGTGGTACTCGATGTGGACGGTGTGAAGGTCACCGCGTTCGCGGTGTCGCATCCGCCGATCGTGCCGGCGGTGGGCTATCGCTTCGACTACGGCGGACGCAGTGTGGTGATCTCCGGCGATACGGTGAAGTCGGCCAACCTGCAGCAGTTCGCGATGGGCACGGATCTACTGGTACACGAGGCGCTGTCGCCCGAACTCGTACAAGTGCTGACCGATGGCGCAACCGAAGCCGGTGCTGCCAACATCCGGCAAATCACCGTCGATATCGTCGGCTATCACACCACGCCGGTGCAGGCCGCCGAGATCGCACAGGCTGCCGGCGTGCGGGCGCTGCTGCTCTATCACATCGTTCCGGCGCTGCCGTATCGCGCGCTCGATCGCATCTTCGTCAAGGGCGTGGATCAGATCTATCACGGCGACGTCATTGTCGGCCGCAACGGCAGTTGGATCAGCCTGCCGGCACATTCGACCGCGGTGAAGATCGGGAGTCGATCTTAGAAGCGAGTCACGTCTGCATGCGGACGGACGCGTTCGAAATGCCATCTTGCCGCCGACGGCTTTACTCGACGGTTCGTTGTTCGCAATTGGGAAGGTCCACCGACTTACGGTCTGGCCCAGGACGTCTCGGACGATCGACATCTCAGATCGTCTGAATGAGGAAATCCATTCGTGATCGGATTTGATGAGATCGATTGTATCTATCGATATCACGATCGGAACCAACCAAGATCGTCGATCAAAACGATCCGTCGTTATATTGAAAAGGCCATGCCTTTCTCGAGCAAAGCGACGCAAGATTGAAACCGTTGTGAAGATTCATCTGGTTTCGTTCTTGGAGAAATGGAATGGGTTCTCGCATTGGCGTGCAAGACACGCTGGTAATCGAAGTGGCAACCTGCACCGCTTGCACCTGGTTCGAGCCTTTGCCGGTTCAGGTCGGGTCGAGGTCGGTCAGGACCGAGTGTCCGCAATGTCTCGCGTCCGTCGAAATTGTCGCCGGACATTTGGCCGCCTCCGTTCGTAGCCAGATCACGAGCGGTGCGAGACGTTCCGCCCTTCATGCGCGAGGCGGCTTGGCAAACGGTGCTTCGCAGTCTCGTTTCATTTCTGGGAGAAACGGTGCAGGGTTCGCCGCACATTGAAGTCTTAGGCGACTTAAGTGACGACACGCCAGAAGCTGCGCGAATGTTCTGTAAAGCGTAGGTCTTACGGGCATCTTTCGGCTGCATCGCTCGACAGCACATGCTTTCCGCGTCCCGGTCTCGGCGCCTGTGCCTCTACCAACAACGTCGGGCACGTGGACGCGACACCGGGTTCGACAGTTATTCCTCCTGATGCGCGCCGATCGTCTTCATAATCCGACTGAGCGCTTCGAGGTCTGCACGCGGTAAGTCGGCCACCGCGGGAGGTGCACGGTGGGCGATGTTGTCCGTGCTTTCCATCACGCGCCTGCCGGCCTGCGTGATCGATACCAGCTTGGCCCTGGGATTGTCCGGGTGCGGACGACGCTCGACCAATCCCCGCCGTTCCAGATCATTCACGGCAACGGTTGTCGCCGGTGCATCGGTGTTCATCAGGTCGGCAAGCTCGCGCAGCGTCAACGGCGCGTCGACCAGGCGTCGGAGTGCCCGCCAGCGGCTGAACGGCATTCCGGTGATCTCGCTCACCTTGCGTCGCCAGTCGCCGAGATTGTCCGTGACCAGGGCGGTCAACAGTTGCCAGATCCGATCGGCTTCGCTACCTGCTTTGCTGCGTCCTTTCATTCGGCCAGACGCTCGACGAGCACTTGCTTGCGCGTGTCCACGGGTGGACGTTCCTGAAATAGTTGCGCGGCACGTTGTGCGCTTGCACGCGCCCAGGGACTGCTCGATAGCAGACCCAGCAGCAACACCATCGAGCTCGCGCCCACCATGCACCACCAGAACGCGTGCGTTGCATCGGTAAAGCTAGCGCCGACGGCAGCTTGTGTGCCGACGATCGTGCCGGCGACCGCCACACCGAGTGACGCGCCGACCTGCCGACTGGTGGAGGCGACCGCCGCGGCAAGGCCGGCCTGCGTCTGCGGCATTCCGGAAACCGCGGTATTGGTAATGGGCGCATTCACCGAACCGAATCCGATACCGAAAATGAAGTAGGTAAGCATCAGGATGTTTAGGTCTGAGTCGGCGCCAAGATGGGTCAGTATAAAGGCGCTGAGTCCCATTGCTCCGCTGGCAATCAACAAGGATGGCCGCGTGCCGTAAGTGCCAACCAGACGCCCGGAGAGTGGTGAGAAGACGATGGTCGCCAAAGCCAAGGGCAAGGTGTAGAGGCCGGTACGCAAGGGCGACAGTCCGCGCACCTCTTGCAGATAAAGGGCATTCAAAAACAGGAAGCCCGCAAACGCTGCAAAGCTGCACACTGCGATAATCGCAGCGCTGCTGAACGGCACGCTGCGGAAGAAGCGCAGGTCCAGCAAAGGATCGATCCGGCGTGGTTCATAGCAGATGATCGCGACCACCGCGGCGAACGACGTTGCGAACAGGCTCACGATCGCGGTGGACGTCCAGTGCATCCGCGGGCCTTCGATCACCGCGCAGATCAACGCTGCCAACGCAGCGAACACGAGCAACTGGCCCAAGGGATCCAGGCGTCGTGCGCGCGGTGATTTCGATTCGGGGATGAAAAGAGCGGCCAACACGATGGCGGAAACACCGATCGGGAGGTTGATCCAGAAGATCGAGCGCCAGCCGAAGATTTGTGTCAGTCCGCCGCCGAGCAGCGGACCGAGTGCCATGGAGATACCGACCACCGCACCCCAGGCGCCGATCGCCCGAGCGCGCGCTTTGGGTTCGGTGATCGTGTTGACGATGATCGACATGGCAACCGGATTGAGCATGGTGGCGCCAAGCGCTTGCAGAACCCGGAAGGCGATGAGCCATTGGATATCCGCGGCCAGGCTGCATAACACAGAGCCCAGCATGAACAGGCTCATGCCGACCTGGAAAATGCGCCGTCGACCGAAGCGATCCGCCATGGAACCCGCGAGCATCAGCAGGCTTGCCACAACCATCGTGTAGGCGTCGATCACCCACTGCAAGGCCGAGATCGATGCGCCGAGATCGCGCCGGATTGCAGGCAAGGCGACATTAACGATGGTCGCGTCCATTGAAACCATCAGCAGGCTGAGGCAGCAGATCGCGAGTACCAAGTTCGGCCGAACCGGCTTTCGATTGGGGGACGAGTGTTCTAAGATTGCATTCATACAAGCATTGTATAAACACAACCGTTGTAATGCAACAACGATCTGGACGGACGGCCCTCGCTCATAGTCCGCGCGGCTTTGTGTTCGGCAAGAAAAGCTTGCGCAGGACTTCAGTCCCGTGCCGGCGCGCCGAGCGGAAACAGCGGCCGATACGGTCGTGCTTCCTCAACCGCCCTGGCGAAGGATGGACGTTGCAGCAGACGCGCGCGATAGGCGCGCAGTGTCGGATAAGTTTCCGCGATGCGGTGGGTCCAGTCTGCATAGAACAGCGCTGGCGCTGCCGCACAGTCGGCGAGCGTGAAGTTGGTTGCAGCCGCCCAGGTTCTCCCGATCAAGTGTGACTCGAGCCAGGCGTAGGCGCGTTCGAGTTTTTCGGCGGCGAGCGCGATGCCATCGCTGCGCTTCACCGCATCGCCAGACAGCGCCCCCTCGACTGCGTGCTGGACGACACTCATCACGTGCAGATCGAAATAGCGATCCATGAAACGCACCTCCAGCGCAGCGATCGGATCGGCCGGCAGCAGCGATACCGGTCCGGCGTGCACCAGTTGCAAGTACTCGATGATGATGCTGGTCTCGACGATGTTGCGATCGCCATCGACCAGCAACGGAAACTTGCGCAGCGGCCAGCGACGCAGCCACTCGTTTACATGCTCCGGGGTCTCAGGCCCGATGCAGCGAAACTCGAAAGCTGTGCCGTTCTCGTACAGCGCGATCAGCGCTTTCTGCGTGTACGAAGAGAACGGATGTCCATAGAGTACGAGTGACATGTCGATGACTCCTGATCCTGATTTCTTTAATGGTGCATCGGTTCGAATGAGAGCGACAACCGGCACCGTCGTTTTTGCAGTAAGGGAATGGACCCCATCGCCTGACTAACAGCAAGACCGATCAAGACAAGCCCCGCACGCTTGGGCATCGTAACGCCATGAACGACTCGCCACAGCCGACCAATGATGTACTTGCTGCATCCGTGCGCTGGATTGAGCAGCGGTTGCAGGAGCCGCTGACGCTCGATTGGATCGCGTCGGAGGCTGGGCTCTCCGCCTATCACTTCTCACGCTTGTTCACCGCACGAATGGGGCGCAGCGTGATGGCCCATGTGCGTGGGCGACGGCTGGTGCGCAGCGCGCAGCGCCTGATCGATGATCCAGAATTGAAGTTGGTCGATGCCGCATTCGACAGCGGCTTCGAATCGCAAGAAGCATTCACGCGAGCGTTCAAGCGCGTCTTTGGTGTCGCGCCGGCTCGATTCCGTCGCGGCTTTTCTATCACGCCTATCGAAGGACAATATCCGATGACGATGCCTGCAGACTCAGACGCGAAAGTGACCCGGCAGCCCGAGCTGGTTTCGCTCGAAGCATTCACGGTCGCCGGTTTTTCGCGGCGATTCGATGCGACAACGAAGTCCGAGATTCCGCAACTCTGGTCGAAGCTCGTCGGCGGGTTGCCCTTCGAAGGTCAGTCAAACAGCTGGAATACGTATGGCGTGGTCTGGAGCGCGGACCGGCACGAAGGTAGCTTCCAATACATGGCCGGCGTCGAGCTGTTTGCGGGTGCCGAGCCGCCCAGCGGCTTCGAGCAAAAGCGTATTCCCGCTGCCACGTATCTGGTTTTTCGCATCCACTTGAACGGCGGCCCGCTGCATCCGCAGGTGAAGGCGGCCATGGCGCTGATCTGGGGTGAGCTGATTCCTGCGTCTGGGCTGAAGCTCGGCGATAGCCCGGACTTCGAGTTGTACAACGGCGAGTTCGCGCCGACGCGTCCCGATGCCTTCATCGACTTCTATGTGCCGATCGATGTCTGAGTGCAGCACGCAGGGAATTGAGCTGGCCGAAAAGTCGACGCCCACAAAAAAGCCCACCGAAGTGAGCTGAGCATTTGTGTCGCCTCAAGGGCGATTTGTCAGCGAAAGGTCCTCCAACCAGTCACCGAGGCGTTGGGGCGATGCAAGCCCGTCGCGGCCCGCATCCTAACAAAATTCTTTGGACATAAAAAAGCCCGCCGAAGCGGGCTCAAGGAGAGGCGGCGACGGGGGATCGCTCTGCCTCTCAGAGATTCAGAGTTGGGGGACTCTAAAAATCTCAGGGAGTGCGGACGAGGGAGGCGTCCGCACTAGATAGAACGCAGCGCCGGCATTAAGTTCGGAACGCACACCAAAAAAATTTCAAAAAGATCACGAGGACCCTTGAGACGCCCTATTTTCCGGGCTTTCGCGGTCCATCGCTTGGCGCTGCGGATGTTCGGAAAACGCCTCGGTGGACGTCGCTAGCGGGTCGCCGATCGGTGCTGATCCGTTAGTTTTTCTAAATCTACGTCGCATTTAATTTCAATTGTTGCGTCGCAGCATCCGCCGTATTCTGAACGCCTCCTCCAGATCCCGCATCGGGATCTTTCAAGACCGCTCACAAGGCGGTCTTTTTTTTGTCCGTGATTTGGCGCGAGGAGGACTCGCCGAGCGCGCGGATGAGGGACGTCCCCGGGCCCCTGCCCGGCCCCGGCACTCGGTAAGCAACGGCGGTTGTTCCGACGCTCCCGCCGACGCAGCTCTGCACTGCGACATTCGAACGCTGTTCGGCCGCTTAGAAATATCCCGACAAATTCGCGTATGAGCCAGTAGCGGCATCGTAGCTGCCACCGACGACACTGGTGACGCCGTTGGCTTTGGCGAAATCGAACAAGAAATCGTAGATCCGAGCAGCGGCGCTGTAGTCGTAACGCGTTCCGCCATTCTGATGCAGGCCGTGATCCACTTCATACACCTGCAGTACTGCGGATGAGCTGCTAAAACCGTAGCGCCGGTAGTGCGTGAAATAACCGTAGACGCCGTCGTTCGCACTGCTGCCGCCCGCACCCGAGCTACCGATGAAGCTCAGCCAGAACGCCTGGTCGTCCCACGAGGCGATGACGTCGCCCTGCGTCGGGCTGTTCACCGTGAAGCTGCCGCCACCGGTGTCGTATGCAGAACCGTAAGGCATGGTGCCGTCACCCGAAACCGGGGCATACGGACAGGCCGTAAACATCTTGTACATCGGATCGGTCGGATTGTAGGGATTGCAGTTGGCGTAAAACGCTTGGTCAGCGGCATTCGGCGTCGGCGCGTCGTAGCCCACGAACAGGGCCAGCGAAACCGGCGTGGCAATCGCCTTCGGGCATTCTTCGCGACCGTTGGTGCCGGCGTAAATGTTGTCGGCCATCGACGACACCGAAGCGGCGAACGCGGCCACTTTGCCAAGTTCTGGATAGTGGCTGTTGCCTGAATTGCAGACGATGCGGTGCGTCATCACGCCGCCATTCGAGATGCCGGCGACATAAACCCGGCTCGGGTTTACCAGCGTTTCTTGCGTCTTGACCTGGGCGATCAAGGCATTGATAAAGCCGACGTCATCACGTTTCTGATCGTTCGGATTCGGCGCATCGTACTGTCCGGGCGATGGCGAGCGGCCATCCTCCCAGCTGTTGCCGCCACCGTCGTAATCGGGAATGCCATTGGGATAGACCACGAAAAACGCGCTCGCAGCTTTCGGACGCGTGAACCGACGACCGACCGGCGAGCACTGACTGCCCGTGCTATCGACGAATCCGGAAGTGGAGGTGCCGCCGAGACCGAAATACTTCGGGCCGAATTGGTCCTCCTGACACGTTGCCGAGTTTTGCAGCCAGGTGCCGCCCAACAAGGTCCCGCGAGAATCCGCCAGTTGCGTGAACGGCGTCTGGGCAAACATATCGTCGCCGGTCTGCGTTGCCCCATGCAGATACACCAGCAGTGGATAGCTCGCACCGGCCGTGATCACGGCGGGTCGGTAGACGTAGGCCGTGCGCGTCAGCGTCGGATAGGTCGACGTGACCAGACGCGTCTCCGTAAAGGTATAGCGATAAACCGTGCCGTAGGTTGCTGACGGCCAGTTGTTATTGCACCAGCTGCTGGTCTGTCCAGTCACGCTGGGGCAATCCGCCTGCGAGACCGCTGTGCGGCTGACGAAACTGAAGCTCGACGTGGGCGCGGCATCGCTGCCGCTTGTAGCCATTGCCGAGTCAGATAACAGCGCGCCGCCGAGGCCGACTAACAGTACGGTGGCGATTCGATACAGCGTCGTGACAGTGTTCATTGACCAGGTTCCTTCCGTGAACCAGCTGCTGTGGACCTATCGTCAACGACCTTGATCGTTGCGATCAGTGTGCAGTTTGCCTCGCATCGAGTGCCGTGACTGCCACGCAAGACTCGGATGTGTCTATCCGCATTCCAGTATTTCGAGAGACGAGCGGCCTAGTCTCAGGGCTTGAAAGGAAGGGATGTAGGGGCGTCTCCGACAACAATACGCCGGATCGGACGTCCCGACCTTCCAACAGTTCCCCGTAAGTTGCATTAAATGCAAGTGGCGGACAAGATCGAGTTTGCGTGTTGTAGCATGCGACCGTCCAACCAGGCGGGGCGAGAGACGCGGTGTTCAGACCAACCAAGCTCCGACATTACGTTTCGTTCATGGAGGCGCATGGCTTCGGCGCTGCCGATGTCCTCGAAGGCAGCGGCATTGATGCCGAGCAACTGAGGCGACCGGGTTACCTGCTGGACGTTCTCCAGTACCAGGCCGTCGTCACCAACATGATCCGATTGACGGGAAATCAGGGAATCGGCCTTGAAGTGGGAGCCGCGACCGACCTGACCGACTTTGGGATTGTCGGCCACGCAATGATTTCATCAAGCACCGCGCGCGATGCAATTCATCTGTGGCTGCGGTACAGCAATGCACTGGTTGGCATGCTGGTGACCATGCGGCTGGATGAGCACGAAGACGCTTGGTCATTGACCTTGTCCGAAATTCGGCCGATGGGATTTCTCCACAACTTTGCTGCTGAAGAACTTTTGGTACTCGCAGTGAAGCTCGGTGGTGCATTGACCAGAACCCGTGTCCATCCCACTGAATTGGAACTCGCGTATCCAGCACCAGCACATTTGTCCCAGTACGAGGACCACCTGCATTGCACCCCGCGGTTCAACTGTCGTCGCACGAGAATCAGCTTTGATGCGCCAAAGCTATCGCTGCCTCTGCGCGGCAGCGACGAGGAGTTCAATTCGATCTGCCTGCAACACTGTAATCAGATGCTCAAGCAGATCAACGGCGAGAGTCCGATAGCTTCGCGCGTTCGCAGCTTGCTGTTGGGACGAATGCAAGGCGTTCCGGCAATCGACGAACTGGCAATCGAGCTGGGACTTTCAGAACGAACGCTACGTCGTCGCTTGCAGGAGGAGGGCTACACTTATAGGGATCTGGTGCTTGGCTTTCGAGTGGAACTGGCCAAGGAGTATCTGGGGCATTCGCAGCTTACCGCCAAGGAAACTGCCTATCTGCTGGGCTTCAAGGACAGCAATGCGTTTCGGCGCGCCTTCAAGCTGTGGACCGGTCAGACCATCCACGAATTTCGTGAACACGCAGTTCATGGCTCCAGTTCCCTCGAACGTACGGGCAAGTAGTCGCTGATCCGCTGAGAGCTTGGTCTGACAGCGCCGTGCGAATCTGCTCGACCTGTGCGAGGCCGCGCCGCGGACCGCGGCCACAATGCGAGGCTAAGCACCCATCGGTGGCGTTCTGCTGCAAGCACCACGCGGCAGACCAGAAGCGCTGATTTGCCAGCACATTGGCCGCGATTGCAAGACTTGTGCAATTGCTGCTCTATCCAAGCCGTTCTATCGTTAACGGAGTACGCAGCTCGAATCCTCAGAGATCGGCAAAGGCGCGCGATGTCGAAGTCAGGAGAACGAAATGTATAGCGACGGGTTCAATCCGCGTGTCCTAAAAGTGCTGGCATGGACCGGCCCGCTCTTCACGCTGATGTGGCTGACCGGTGCAGGTCCCATCACCGGCTGGCTGTATCTACCACCACCCTCCGCGGCCGATTCTGTCGCCAAGACGCTCAACGATTACTCCGGGAATATCTTCCTGGTACGTCTTGGTTGCATCGTCATGATCAGTTCCTGCATCTTCTACACAAGCTGGGGAATGCTCGTCTCAATTCTCACCCGAAAGATTGAAAAAGATTACCCGATCTTCTTTTTCATTCAGGTCATCAGTCTCGCGGCCTGCGTCGTTGTCGTTCTGATGATTGGTTACTTCTGGGGCGCCGCCTCATGGCGCGCCGGAGAAACCCTACCGGAAATTACCCAGGCGTTGAACGATATCGGTTGGCTCGGCGTCCTGTTTACTGGCGCGCCATTTGCCGCCTACCAATGGGCGCTGGCCGGTGCGACCCTGCTCGACACGTCGGAGTGTCCGGTTTTCCCGCGCTGGAGTGCCTACCTCAATCTATTCATCAGTCTATTCATGATCGAGGCGGGCCTGCTGTTGTTCTTCAAGACAGGTCCCTTCTCCCAAAACGGCGTATTTGTGTTCTACATGCCGATGATCGCTTTCTTCGTATGGATTCTTACGTTCTCCTATCTGTCGATCAAAGCAATCAATGCCGAAGTGGCGGTACGCGAAGGTCAAAGTATCCAGGCCAATCGCCGTGCCGCGTCATCAACAACCGGGCGCCAGCAGATTGGGGCCGTTTGAAATCTTGAGCAGTCGATGCACCTGACGGATTGCGATCGGGTGCGATTGCGGATAGAGCATCGTCCCTGCCCTCGCAGCACTTCATTTGCCGAGTTACCTGCGAACAATGCGCGAAACAGCCCGCAGCACTCAGTTACCCTCGCGAGCGTTTGGAAATGCGGCACCGAACTTCGCGCTGTGCTGGGCCGGTCTTGGAACGTTTTGGCTTTTATTTCAGCTTTACGTGCTCGGCAGCTGGGTGCTCGGTCCGACCTTTGTGGCCACCGATCCGGGCACCGATCCGATCTCCGACCAGAAACTTCTGCTATTTAAAGTGTTGCAGACGGTGGTTCCGATCGCCGCGGCCGGCATGGCTTGGAAACTGCTGTTCGCACCTTGGCTGCGGACCGGACGCATCAACACCGACGGTCGTATTCTGTTCGCCGCTGCGATGGTGTTCTTCTGGGATATGTCGCTGAACTACGCCTCGATCGCGCTGTTCTATAACGCCTACTTCATCAACTTCGGCTCCTGGGCCAATGGCGCCTGGCCAACTTGGCTCGGCCCCAGTGGACACCTGTTGCCGGAGCCCTTTCTATTCATCATGCCGGCTTATCTGGCACTGGTGTTTTCACAGGCATTGTTGATCTGCTGGCTGCTGCGCAAGGTCAAGACCCGCCATCCGCAGCTGGGATTATGGCCTACACTATTAATGATCGTAGCGGGCCTGACGGTGCTCGATTCGATCGTTGAAATCACCGTACTGCGCACAGGGATGTACGCCTACCCCGGCGCCATTGCCTCGTTGACGCTCTGGTATGGCAAGACCTACCAGTTTCCCTTGACGGAAGGCTTCCTGTTTGGGGGACTCGGGGTTGGGGGCTGCGCTGCGATCTGGCATTTCCGCGACGACCAGGGACAGACGTTCGCGGAGATCGGTATCAACAAGCTGCGTTGTTCCGCAATCACAAAGTCCTGGCTAAGAACGCTTTCGATTTACGGATTCATACACAGCGTGTTCTTCCTGCTTTACTTCCTTCCTTGCCAGTTGGTTTCGCTCAACGCTGACCCGTTTCCGGCGGGATATCCGTCCTACATGACCAATCGGATGTGCGTGTATGGCATCGCCGGTGACCAATGCCCGGGCCCGGGTGTGATGATGCCGCGGAAGCCGTTTACGACCGCACACTGAGGCAAATGACTGATCTCGGCAAATCCCGCCAGACTGCTCAGAGGCACAAACCCAGCTGCTGGCGATCGTTCGAGTAACGGAACGAATAGGTCCTGACCGAATACCGCTTTCCGCCGAGTCGCACATCCGGAATGTGCAGATCGAATCGCGGCGGCAATACGTCATCGAAGCCGAGCGTGATCCGATAGAGCGTCTGGCTGGCCTTGGCGTGCAGACTCAAGGCTTCGGTGGGCAGTGGATCGGATGCATAGCCGGCGGCCGACTGCTGACTGATGCTAACGACATGGCCGGGATAGCTTTTGCCGGCATCATCGAGGATATAAAACGCGGTCTGCTCGAAGGTCACGGAACGCCGTTCGGGGACCATCACCTGCAACACCAGCGTCGGCGGATTGCTGCGTGCGTCACGTGAGACCGCATAGAACGAAACGCCGTCGGCGTCGTAACGCGAGGCATCGGTCCACTTCGAGCAGTCTGAGGTTTCCTTCGGATACAGCACTTCGCGCGGATCGGCGGTAGGTCCGGGCGTGCTGTACGCGCCGCCACCTGCGCATCCGCACAGCGCGGTGAGTGCAAGCATCGCCGCCGCAGCCGATACCCGGTGTATCACGACGGGCTCGGCTGATGGTGGTTGTGCTGACTCGTTCGTTAGCGTCATGTCGTGCAGGCCATCTGATGCGTACATCATGCTAGCGCGTTTTGACGCGCTTCCCTTCCCGGTCCTGTGACGAGTCTCCATCTCAGACGATGGCCTCTTCGGGCTTCTTGTCGCTGTGATTCTGCGCCAGCAGCAGGTACATCGCCGGCACCAGGAACAGTGTGAACAGCGTGCCGATGGAAATGCCGGTCGCGATGACCAGGCCCATGTGATTGCGGCCGACCGCGCCGGCACCACTGGCGATCACCAGCGGCATCACGCCAAGAACCATCGCAGCTGTGGTCATCAAGATCGGTCGAAGTCGAATCGATGCTGCGAGTTCGATCGCTTCGCGCTTGGACTTGCCGAGCGCCTGCTGCTCGTTGGCGAATTGCACGATGAGAATGCCGTGCTTGGCAATGAGGCCTACCAAGGTGACCAGTCCAACCTGCGTATAGATGTTCAGCGATGCCGCACCTTCGAAGATGAACACCAGCGCGCCGAAGATCGCCATCGGCACCGAGGTCATCACCACCAGCGGATCGCGGAAGCTTTCGAACTGCGCGGCCAGCGTCAGGAAGATGATGATCAGCGCGAACGTCAGCGTGGTCAGGAAGCCGCCGGTCTCCTGCACGTACTGACGCGACTCGCCGGCGAAATCGAAGGTATAGCCCTGCGGCAGCACGTCCTTCGCGATGCCTTCGAGTGTGGTCAGCGCCTCGCCTTGCGTACCACCGAAGACACCACCAATCGTCGCCGAGTTGAGCTGCTGGAAATGGTTGATCGACTCCGGCACCGTCTCGGTCACCAGCGAGGCCACCGCCGAGGCGGCGATCACGCCGGTCGGCGTCTTCAGATAGTAGTTGTTGAGCTGATCGGGATTGAGCCGCTCGCTCTGCTCGACCTGCGGGATCACCTTGTACGAGCGACCGGAGATGCTGAAGTAGTTGACGTAGTTGCCGCCCAGCATGCCGCTGAGTGCGGTGCCGACGTCCTTCATCGTCATGCCGAAGCTGGCGACCTTGTCGCGATCAAGCACGACGCGCGTTTGCGGCTTGTCGATCTTCAGATCGTTGTCCAGCACATAGAACTTGCCGGTGGCCTGCGCTTTTTCGATCAGCGACTGCGAGACCTGATACAGCTGATCGAACGAGGCAGTGGTGCCGACGACGAATTGCACCGGCAGACCGCCACCGGGGCCTGGCAGCGACGGCGGATTGATCCAGAACACATTGGCACCGGCGATCTTGCTGCTGCGCGCCTGCAGGTCCATCTGGATCTCGGCGGCCTTGCGCGTACGCTCGGCGTAAGGCTTCAGGATGATGCCGGCGAAGCCGATGTTGGTCTTGCCGACGCCGTCGACCTGGAATGCGTTTTCGTACTCGGGCGTTGCACTGATCACGCCGAATTCCTGATGCGACAGAATGCCCATCTGGTGAATCGTCGAATTCGCAGCACCGGTGAGAATACTGAATATGAATCCTTGATCTTCGGGTGGTGCGAGTTCGCCTTTCGCCAGCGCACCGAGCTGCGGCAGTGCGAGCATCGCCACGATGAGCACGATGATGATGCCGCCGAAGGCGATCACCGGTTTCGCCGCATCGAGCAAGGTATGCAACACACGTCTATAGCGCTCGGTGAACCACTCGAAGTTGCGATCGATCAGGCGAACCAGGCGATTCTCGCCATGCGCGGCATTGAGGAAGCGCGACGACATCATCGGCGAAAGCGTCAGTGCGATCACCGCAGATACGGCGACGGCGCCGGCCAGTGTGAACGCGAATTCCGAGAACAGAACGCCGGTCAATCCGCCCTGGAAGCCGATCGGAACATAGACCGCAATCAGCACCACCGAGATTGCGATGATGGGGCCCGCAAGTTCGCGCGCAGCGAGCAGCGCAGCCTGCAGCGGTGTTTGCCCCAGCTTCATGTGGCGATCGACGTTCTCGACCACGATGATGGCGTCGTCGACCACCAGACCGATTGCCAGCACCATCGCCAGCAGCGTCAGCAGATTCACCGAGTAGCCAAGCAACTGCATCACAAAGAATGCGCCGATCAACGACAAGGGCATTGCCACCAGCGGCACCAGCACGGCGCGCATCGAGCCGAGGAACAGGAAGATCACCAGTGTCACGATCAACAGTGCTTCAATCAGCGTCTTGACGACCTCGTGAATCGACGAGTCGATGTAGTCGGTACCGTCGTATGCAACTTCTCCGTGCAGTCCGGTGGGCAGCTGCGCGACGATTGAGGGGAAGACTTTCTTGATGTCGTCGATCACTGTCAGCACGTTGGCATCCGGTGCGACACGGATGATCACGAACAGTGCGCCCTTGCCCTTGAACGCGACGTTGTAGTCGTAGCTCTCGGCACCAAGTTCGACGCGCGCGACATCCTGCAGGCGCACCAGTGCGTCGCCCTTCTGCTTGATCACGAGATTCTTGAACTCGTCGACCGAATGCAGATCGGTGTCGGCAATCAGATCGACGCTGACGGTTTGTCCTTTGCTGGTGCCGAGTGCCGACAGATAGTTGTTGCTCGACAACGCGGCAACCACGTCCTGCGCGGTGACGCCGACCGCCGCAAGGCGAGTCGAGTCGAGCCATGCGCGCAAGGCGTACAAGCGCTGACCACCCAACTCGGCCTTCTGCACACCGGGTATCGACTGCAACTTCGGTTGCACGACGCGGATGACGTAGTCGGTGATCTGGTTCGACGGCAGCGTGTCGCTGCTGAAACTCAGATACATCGGCGCAACGGAGTTCGCCAGCGACACCGACAGCACCGGCTGCTGCGCTTCCGGCGGCAGCTGGTTGATGACCGACTGCACCTTGGTGTTGATTTCCGACAGCGCGCGGTTGGTGTCGTAGTTCAACCGCAGGTTGGCGGTGACGGTGGAAAGACCACTGGCACTGGTCGAACTCAGGTAGTCGATGCCCTGCGCTTCGGCCACCGCCGCTTCGATTGGCGTAGTGATGAAGCCGGCGACGACTTCCGGATTGGCGCCGTAATAGCTGGTGGTCACCGTCACCTGGCCATTTTCGGTTTTCGGATATTCGCGCACGTTGAGGCTGGTCAGCGCGCGCAGACCGAGTACCAGGATGATCAGGCTGACGACGGACGCCAGCACCGGTTTGCGGATGAACAGGTCAGTGAAATTCACGTCGGTCGTCCTGACGGCTTCTCGTGGCTCACCGTTCCGCCGGCTTCGGGTTCGGATCGTTGGTCGGCATCACACTGTTGTCGATGACGATCGGTGAGCCGTTGCGCAGCTTCAATTGTCCGCTGGTGATGACTTCGTCGCCCGGCTCGACACCTTTCAGAATCGCAACCTGGTCGCCACGCTTTGCGCCGACGGTGACGAAGATCTGCTTCGCGGTGAGGACGTCTGCGGGTGCTGGCGCGGTGCCAGATGTTGCCGCAGGTGTCGCTGCAGGCTTGCCCGCATCCGCCGGCGCAGGCGCTGCCGGATCGCCATGGGTGACGACGTAAACCGTCTGTCCATACGGGTTGTAGGTCACTGCTGTCAGCGGCAACGTGACGTAGCGGTTGCTGTTGCCGACCTGTACCTGCGCGTTTACATACATGCCGGGCAGCAGCAGGCGTTGCGGATTTTCGACCCGCGCACGCAATTGAACGTTGCGCGTATCGCTATCGATCTTCGGGTCGATGGCTAAGATCTCGCCGCTGAACTTCGCGTCGGGGAAGGTATCGGCAACGATGTCGACATGTTGTCCGGTCTTCAATTGTGCGAGCGATTGCTGCGGAACCTGGAAGTCGACATAGACCGGATCGAGCGTTTGCAGCGTGACGATCTTGGCGCCCGCAGTCAGATACTGACCTTCGTCGACCGCACGCAGACCCAGGCGTCCGGCGAACGGCGCCTTGATCACTTTCTTGTCCAGCAGCGCTTGCTGCTTGGCCACTTGTGCCTTCGCGCTTTTCAGCGTGGCCGCATCGTTGTCCAGCACGGCCTGGCTGATGGCCTGCGCTTCAAGCTGTGCCTGGTCGCGCTTGTAGACGGTTTCCGCAACTTCGGCCGAGGCTTTTAGCGAGGCGAGTTCGGCGGCATCGTCGGCGGAGCGCAGCCGCACCAGCAGCTGCCCGGCCTTGACGTCGGCACCGTTCTCGAACTGCACGGCATCGACGATGCCGGCGACTTCGGCGCTGAGGTCCGCGCCGCGCACCGCACGCACGCTGCCGACCGCGGCGACTTCGGTCTGCCAATCCTGCGCTTCGGCCTTGATGGTGGACACGGTCTGCTTCGGCACGCCCATCGCCTTGAAGCCCTGCACCATCTTGTAGACGGAATAACCCTTGATGCCGCCAATCACGAGCACCAGCACCAGCACGACGCCGATCAGAACCATCCAGCGCTTCATAAAACCTCTCCTACTGAACCGAGACGAGGCGCGATCGCAAGCGTCGCGCTGATGAACTGCTAGCAATCAAAAGAATCAGGAACCGGCAACCGGCTGCACGATCGGCGGCGGCAGCGTGTTGGGAGCCGACGGGTCCGCAGATGGATTCGCCTGACGATTCCACCATCCACCGCCAAGCGCCTGGAATAGCGCGGCAGTATCGGCGTAACGCGCCGCCAGCGCCGTCAGATAATTGGTGTTGGCGCGCTGGTACTGTTGCTGCGCCGTCAATAAATCGAGATAGCTCACCGCGCCGAGTTTCAACTGTTTCTCGGAGAGCGCCAGGCTTTGCTTGGCGGCATCCGCAGCTTCGTATTGTGCGGCCAGCGCATCGGCATCGGTCTGCAGGGCCATCAACGAATTGGCCACGTCCTGAAACGCGCGCAGAACGGTGAGTTTGTAGTCGGCGGCTGCGCCGTCGTACGCGGCAACGGCGGCGCGGCGTTTGGCCGAGAGTTCGCCGAAGTGCAGCAAGGGCTGCGTGATGTTGGCGCCGATGCTCCAGATGCCGTTGTCGAACAAGGAACTGGTCTTGCTCGACTCGACGCCATAGCTGCCCGTGAGCTGAATCTGCGGCAGCATGTTGGCGGTGGCGATGCCGACTTCGGCCGAGGCGCTGTGGAGATTCGCTTCCGCTGCGCGCACGTCGGGTCGCTGGCGCACCAGTTCCGACGGCATCGACACCGGAATCTGCAGCGGCAGCGTGAATTCACTCAGATCGAAATTTGAACTGGCTCGCTCACTCGGGGCCTTGCCGAGATACACCGCGAGCTGGTTCTGTGCCTGATCGAGTTGTTGTTGCAGCGTCGGCAGGATCGCCTTGTCGGCCGCCAGGTTGGACCGAGCAGTCAACACATTCGCACTGGACACCGCACCGGCCTGGAAGCGCGCCTCGGTGACGCGCAGCGTGTCCTGCTCGTCCTTGATGATGGATTGCTGTGCGGCGAGCAAGGCGCGCAAGCGTGCTTCGGTGATGCTGCTGGTGACGACATTTGCCGCCAAGGTCTGATACGCCGCTTCCAGTTGGAAGCGCTGATAGTCCACTGCCGCAGCCTGGGCCTCGACGCCACGGCGTTCGCCACCGAAGAGATCGAGGTTGTACGACACGCTCACCGACGCATCGAACAGGTTGTAGATGAAGTTGCCGGCACCCGGCGCACCGAACGCTGCGCCATTGAGTTTCTGTCGCTGCGCATCGGCTTTGCCGTCGAACGACGGGAACAGGCCGGCGCGCTGCGCCTGATAGTTGGCATAGGCCTGACGCAGTGCCGCTTCGGCCGACGCTGTGCTCGGACTGCCCGCGAAGGCTTCCAGCACCAGTGCGCTGAGTCGTTCGGAACCGAATTGCTGCCACCACTGTGCCGGCAACTGGTTGCTGATGACGAATGCCTGCGCCGCGCCCGCATCGCCCGGCGCAGAACCGGTGGCGGTCGGCAATGCTTGGCTGCCGAATCGATCGACAGCAGGCGCAGTCGGCGATTTGAAATCAGGGCCGACAGCGCAGCCGCCGAGCAGCATGGCGGCGCCAATGCCGAAGGTCACAGCGTGGTGCCGCCGACGTCGCCACAGTGCGGCTGGAAGCTTGTGCATCACTTATCTGCCTTGCGCCGCGTGGAAGATTTTTTTGTCGATGTCGATGTCGATGTCGATGTCGATCCGGCTGCCTGGGGTTTCGCCAGCACTCCCGACAGGATCAAGTTCGAAATTCGGCTGGCATACACCTGCGGCGCCTCCAATCCATTCGATTCCCTAAATTCACTGAGTGCATCGCGGCAGCTGAAAAAGAAGTGCGTAGCGCCGCCCAACAGCATCGCCGATGCGGCCGGATCGATGCCTGCCCGGAACTCGCCGCTGTCGCGTCCCTGCTCAAAGATATTCACCACGGCCGTGAAGTTGCGCTGGAACACCGTCCGCGCAACTTTACGCACGCGTTGATGACAACTCTCGGACGATTCGCGCAGGATCAGACGCGTGCGATGATGGTTTTCGAGCATATTGTGAATCTCGAATTCAATCAGCTTGCGCACCTTGTCGGCCGAACTGCCGGGTTGCTGGTAAAGCTCTTCCGCATAATCAGCATGCTCAGCGCTGGCGGCTTTCATCACCGCGAGATAAAGCGCTTCCTTCGATTCAAAATGATGGAAGACATTCGCCTTGGAGACGCCCGCCTGCACGGCGATGGCAGCGACCGACACAGCCCCGTAACCCTCTTCGGCAAAGAGTGCTACGGCCGCATTCAGAATTGAACGCGCGCCTGCGGCGGATTGAGTCGACGACATTGGGATTCGCAGGGAAGGCAAATACTGACCGAACGGTCAGATCAGCCTAGTCGTAAGCCGTTACGAAATCAACTTAACCGTTCTAAGTCCGCACCGTGTGGCTACTACGAACCTCATTGAGGTGAGCAACTACCTACCCATCGGCGCAGAGATGTATCTCCGTTCCGGCATGGATCATTCGCATGTTCCGTCTGGTTCGGCTCGGAAGCGCGGCACTGAGATCGAGTTTTCGTGACGATCGATCACGATTGCGCGTGCCCTTCGCGTTTGCCGGTCTTCATCAACGATCCCACAGGCGTTTATTTCGCGATATCGGGCTGCCTTGCGGCCGAAAAAGACGACTCGCAGCTCAGGCCCTCGCGCCACTTTGTAAGGCGTCTGATCGATCGGCTGCGGACCAACGCGGTTTAGATAACGCGGTTTAGATTTTGTAATCGACCGACGTATGAAACATCAATTGTTGCACTGCACCATCACGCGTATAAATAGCGTCATTAAGCACGGTAGCGCAGAACTTTGGCCCCGCCGTGCGGGCACTATTTGAGGACGCATCAATGGATACCGTCATTCCCCTATACATCGCCGGCATACTGGGTAGCTTCATTTTCGCCGTCATCGGCCTGATCGGCCTGACGATCTCGGACTGGCTGGTGAACCGCAAGAACCTCCCGTATGCGATCACTATGGCGCAACCCGAGCCGGTTCGTCCGCAGATTGTCACGCGGCCGACCGCCGCCGTCCCGGTTGCCCGTCGCCGCAGCACCGCAGTTAAAGGTAAGTCGGCCAAGGCAGCCGCCTAAAGGTCTGCTACGTGTCCGCGCCACTGGACCGGACCCCGGGGCGCGGACCGCAATCGATCCGAATCGGCTCCCTGCCAGATCGGACGTGTCGGGCGGCGGTCCGTTTGGATTCACTCACATCCTAAGCGCAGCATCGACGACTATTTGGACGCCAGGCGATGAGGTTCGGTCGCGACGCGCCAAGCCGAGCAGTGAGTTGCCGTTGCAATTGCCCTCGATCCCTCATCGCTCCGTGACCGGTGTGGTCCGAGCTATCGAGCACGTGACGACGCCATTGCTTTATGGCGAGCAACCGCCGAGTGGGTGAAAACCAACCGCCGCAATATCGGTCACGCAAGCGCTTCGGCATTAAACTCCCTCTACCGACAACACCGCAGTTCAGGAATTATGCTCGACATACATACAGTGTCGCACCTACCAGAACACCAGCAAACCGCGCTCCGGCTGATCGAGGCCTGCCACAAAAACCTTCAAACCAACCTCAAGCTCCTCGCTCACCTCCTAAAAAACAGTAACCACCCCTGCCGAATTTGGGCACTACCGAAAATCCGAGACGAAAGCCTCGCCGGTGCGACACTGTATGTAGGCGATACAAAACCTCGGGAAAAAAATCCGGCGCGTCATCTCATCTTCGGCGCCGAGGCGCCGCAGCTGCCATTGTTTGAAATCGAAGTGATCGAAGTCGGCTCCGCCGAAACGGCGGCGGCGGTGACTGGAATCGTCGCGCCTCGGCTGTCGCAGGAGCGCCAGGCGCGTGCGGTTGCGATCCAGCTCTTCGGCAAACTCGATCGCGACCGTTTGCAGAGTCCCTATGTGAGCGACCGCGCGGCGGGCGTGATCTGCGCGCCGGGACGCGAGGTCCGCCAGGCCGTCGAGGGCGTCAATCAGGCGAAAGATGCACTGCGCGCCGCCGTTCTGGGCTTGAAAGTGAGCGGTCCTCGAAAAACCGACGGCGATCGGCATCGGTTGATCGCCGATCACATTCCGGCGATGCGCGACATCCACCTGACGCAGGCCTATCGCAAGATTCCATATATCGCGCACGGCGTTGATCGCATGACATTCGGCTGGGCGCGTGCGATGCGACAGGTACAGTTCCGTCGCATCGAGGACGTCATCGAAGAATTGGTGGTGCGCAACAAGCTCGATGGCGAAGGCCGCATCGAACGACAGCTGTTCGCCGAAGGTGTGAAATATCTCGCCAGGGTTGAACCGATCGCACCCTACCCGATCGTCAATTACAAGAAGCCACCGCCACCCGCGGGTAGTAGCGGTCCGACCAAACGGCAGGGTGTGCGTCAGTCGGCAATTCTGCCGATCATCCTCGCGCAGGAGACGCTGCCGGAATTAACGCCGCTACCGAGCTTCAACCCAGATCCGGCGACCTGGAGCCGACGTTATCCGCGCAATGCGCAAAAGCTCGAGGACCAGCCCGTATTCGTGGTCGCGAATACCAACATCGCGTACTACCGCTATCGCCCCGGCGTGGTCCCGAAACCGCTGATGACGGACGAAGAATGATCGAACTTTGTAATGCAGATATAAAGTGCGGTAGCGTACTGTCGTCGGGATTGGATGCTGCGCCCTTTGGTGCGCACAGCTTCCGAAGAGCGGGCAATCAAGCTACGCAAACCTAAATAACAATATGCCGAGCGAAGTGCTCTCGGGCGCTCAAACGGCTCGAAACCTGGAGCGAGTTCAATGTCGGCGCGCAAGCATCATCTGCTGGATATCAGCGGCGTTCGGATTCATGCAGTCGAGGAAGGTGAGGGTCCGCTGGTCCTGCTGCTGCACGGCTTCCCTGAACTTTGGTACTCGTGGCGCCACCAACTGACCGCGTTGGCGCAAGCCGGCTATCGCGCGGTAGCGATCGATCAACGCGGCTACGGCCGCTCTTCGAAGTTCTGGAATCCGGATGCGTATCGGATTCATCGACTCGTCGACGATGCAGTCGGCGTCGTGCACGCACTCGGCGAATCCACCGCCGTAGTGATCGGTCACGACTGGGGCGCGCCCGTGGCTTGGACCGCGGCGTGGCTACACCCGGAAGTATTCCGCGGCGTAGTCGGTTTGAGCATTCCGTTCTCGGGACGTGGACTCATGGCACTGCCCGGAAGCCCGTTCGGCGAGCGCAAGCCCGATGAGCTGCACCGAGAACTCGCAGGTGCCGGCGCCGATTTCTACCAAACCTACTTCGGCTCGATAGACGCGCCGATTGCAGAATTCGAACGCGACGTACGCGGCTGGATCAAGGCCGGCGTGTTCTCGCTCTCCGGGGAGGCGCTCAGCCAACTCGGCATCGATTTCGCAAGCTTCGATCCGGTTGCATTGATCCGCGCGAGCGCCCTGTGCGTACCGCATGGCAGTCGTCTCAGCGACAAGTTCGTCACACCTGCGCAGCAGCCGAACTGGTTCAACGAACAGGATCTGGACTTTTTCGCGAGCGAGTACGAGCGCACCGGCTTCGCCGGACCGCTGTGCTACTACCGAAATCTCGATGCAAGCTGGCAGGATCTCGCCGGCCACGCCGACAAACTGCTAACCGTCCCGGCGGCGTTCGTCTGCGGCGATCTTGACGTCTGCTATAGCTGGGGCCTAGAAGCCATCGCCCGCGCGCCAGAACGCATTCCGAATTACCTCGGAACTACGATTCTGAAAGGCTGCGGACATTGGACGCAGCAGGAACGCGTCGCCGAAACCAATGCGGCCTTGCTCCGGTTCCTGAAATCGATCGCAAAATAAACGCATCGAGCGCCGGGCGAGCATTTCGCCGCCCGGTCAACAACCGGAAGCGCGCCGGCTAGCGGTTACTGCGCGGCGCGCTTGTCCATTACCTGCGCAGAAGTCGCGCGCAGCCGCGTCGCCAAAAAAACACAAGCGGACAGATGACTTAGGCCTACACCTTGGCGTCAACACTTGCGTGTCGCAGAGGCGGCTCTTGCCAAGGCGTTGCGCAGCAATCACGTCTGCGCGGATTCCGGCCTGAACTCGAACGGCGACCGATCAAACAGCAGCGCTCGAAACTCCTCCGCGACTGGTATGCACGCGTACGGTTTCTGTGCATACTAGATATCTGCCGCGTCTGAATCGCGCGGACTTTATCATTTTGCGCGGACGAGGACCCATGGATTTCACGCTGACCGAACTGCAACGCGAGATTGATACGAGTGTTCGTAAAGTCTGCGCAGAGTTCACCGACGAGTACTGGTCGGAGTGCGATGAGAAGTCGCGTTTTCCGGAAGAGTTTTACGCAGCGATGGCTGCGGCTGGCTGGCTCGGTATCACGATGCCGGAGGAACTCGGCGGCGCCGGGCTCGGCGTGACCGAAGCGGCGATCATGATGCACGCGGTTGCCAATTGCGGCGGCGGGCAATCGGCCGCGTCAAGCATTCATATCAATCTGTTCGGACCGCATTCAATCGTCGTGCACGGTACGCCCGAGCAGAAAAAGCGCTGGTTGGTGCCCTTGATCAAAGGCGAGGAAAAAGCTTGCTTCGGTGTAACCGAGCCGGATGCCGGTCTGGACACCACCAGTATCAAAACATTCGCTACGAAGGTCGAAGGCGGATATCGCGTCAGCGGCCGCAAAATGTGGACCTCCACCGGACAGGAAGCCCACAAAATCGTACTGCTGACGCGCACGACGCCGAAAGCACAATGCAAGAAGCCCACAGACGGCATGACGCTGTTTTATGCGGATCTCGATCGCAGCAAGATCGAAGTGCGACGGATCAAGAAGCTGGGCCGCAATGCTGTCGATTCAAACGCGACGTTCATCGACGACTACTTCATCCCGGATGCTGACCGCATTGGTGAGGAAGGCAAAGGCTTCTATTACATTCTCGATAGCCTCAATCCGGAGCGGGTTCTGGTCGGCATCGAGGCGATCGGACTGGGCCGCGATGCGCTGCAGCGCGCAGCAAAGTACGCACGCGATCGTGTGGTATTTGGCCGTCCGATCGGTAAGAACCAGGGCATTCAGCACCCGCTTGCCGAAGCCTGGACCCTGCTGGAATCGGCCTACTGGATGTGTTTGCGCGCCGCCTGGCTTTACGATCAGGGCCTGCCATGTGGTGCCGAGGCGAATGCCGCCAAGTTCTTGTCGGCACGCGCGGCGTTCGACGCCACCACCAAGGCAGTGTTGACGCATGGCGGTATGGGCTATGCGCGCGAGTTCCAGGTCGAGCGCTTGTTCCGCGAATCGATGTTGCCGCGGATTGCACCGGTTACGGAGCAGTTGATCTTGTCGTTCCTCGCCGAGAAGGTGCTCGACCTTCCGAAGTCCTACTGAGGAGCGCTTCGCATGCCGGGAGTTTACTTCGACGAACTCAAGGTCGGACAGGTGTTCCAGCATCCGATCCGCCGCACGATCACGGAGTCGGACAATGTATGGTTCACCGCCATTACGCATAACCCCGCGTATCTGCATCTCGACGAACAGTATTGCAAAGACCACACCGAATTCGGCCAGCGCATCGTCAACAGCGCGTTCACGCTCGGATTGATGGTTGGAATTTCGGTCAACGACACCACGCATGGCACGGCGGTCGCCAACCTCGGCTGGGATGAGGTGCGCTTTCCGCAACCGTTGTTCCACGGCGACACGATCCGAGTCGAAAGCGAAGTACTTGAATTGCGTGCAAGCAAATCACGACCGAATGCCGGCATCGTCACATTCCTGCATCGGGCCTTCAACCAGCGCGGCGAATTAGTCGCGCACTGCAAACGCAGTGGTTTACAGCTCAAGCGCCCGGTCGATTAATTTGCCTGTTTGCAAACCTATTGCGTCCCTCGTTAGCCGTCGCCTCGACGGCTTTTTTTTGCCCGCGATCGTGATGCTTGTCGCTCGACTGCGCTCCGATGGCGGGTCTATGATTCTTGGGCCAACGGTGTCGCGATTCGCGCCACTGTAGTGAGGCAAGGAGAGCACAGAATGCGTGCACTGGCAGCGGTCCTGTTCGGATCTGTCGTCGCCCTGAGTGCTATTGCAGAACCGGCACCTCAAACGGCGGAATCGGCGGGTGCAGCACAGTGGAAAGTCGATGAATTTAACTTTCCTTACAGCGGCTTCACCGCTCGTTACAGTTGCCAGGGCCTGCGCGATACCTTGCGTCGCGTCTTGCTGACACTCGGCGCGCGCAAGGAGGATTTGAAGGTCGGCTATCTGAGCTGCGGCGCCGACAGTACCCGCGCCCAGCCCTACGTATCGCTGAAGATCCACATGGCGCGCCTGGTGCCAGCAACGGATGCGGCGCCACAAGAAGCGCTCCAAGCACACTGGCATGCGATCGACTTGACCCGTGAGGCGAGGCTAGAGTCCGGTGATTGCGAACTCCAGCAACAGATCGAATCACTATTGTTGAAGCATTTTACAACGCGCAACGGCGACGCCCATCTCAGCTGTCCTAGTCACAATTTGCCGACCAGCGCCCAGGCTCAGCGCCTCGAAGTACTCCAGCAGACCCTTTCGTCACCGGCCCCGTCGAGTGACCCGCATTGAAATCGTGTCGGGCCTAGGCAGTCGCGATACGTCGACCTGCGCCCGCACCCTTCGCATGCCGTATCGGTGCCGGCGCCATCCGTCGGGGACGTTGATAGCATGCCATCGAGATAATGGTATGCTAACGATCTATTATTCAGCGCCGCTCGGTGGCCCGTCGAAAAGCTGATCGACGCCGCTGAGGCGGGCAGTAGGTACCACCGTGCAATGTCGATGCATTCGGGAGAATCTCGGCTCAGCGTCGCTGTTCACAGTCGGAGGTCACCGTCCGAGGGTACTCAAACCCGGAGACCATCGGCGACCACGCTGCCATCGCTGTATGCAGTACATCAAGAATTCAACGAACCGAGGAACACATGGAAGATAGCGGCTTTAGTCCAATCAAGATCGCCATCCTGGGAATTATTCTCGCGGTGTTCGTCGGCATCGGCTATATGCTGACGCGTTCGAACGGCCCGAGCGATGAAGCAACGGCAACTGCTGCGACTGCGGCGCCAGCCAACGCCGACGCAACGGCGGGCGCTACGCCCGCTGCCCCCGACAGCACCGCCGCCGCACCCGCGCCTGCTGCGGACGCGAGCACGCAGTCGACTGCAGCGGCCGCACCGGATCAGGCCAGCACCAGCCCGGCGCCTGCGGCGGAAACGCAGACAGCGGCCGCCGAACCGTCCCCTGCAAGCACAGTCCCCGCCGCGGCCAGCGCACCGCCAGCGCCGAGCGAAGCGCCTGCGCCTGCATCCGAAGCTGCGATGGATACGACACCGGCCCCAGCACCAGAAGAGGCTGCCGCGAAACCGACGCCATCGCATCACCATCACAGCAGTACTACCGCGGAGTCCAACTCATCGAGCCACAAGGAAGCCTATGCGCCGCCGAGTGCACTTGCCGTACTTACGCCTTGGTGGCGCGCTGCCGCCGGCAGCTTCAACATCGTCGCGGTGGGTCCGGCCAGCGGCAAGCAGGGCGTCGTCGTTGTGTTCTCGGCCGATCTGAAAGATCCGGTCGCCGCCGGACAGTCGCTGACCTTGTCGCGAAGCGGTCAGGCCGTCCCCGGCCAGTGGCAGGTTGGCGCCAACAATCACGTGTTGGTCCGTACGGATCTGCCGTCAGGCTCGTATGTGTTGACCGTTCCCGGATCAATCACCAGCACCTCGTCTCAGAACCTGGGCATCAATCGCTCGGGGCCGGTGTTCGTTCCGCCGGGCACCAACTAGCGCTGACTCGATACGAAGCTGCATCGCAGCGAGGCCGTTCGCAACGATGCAGCACCTTGATTGATGATTGGGCACTGACGCGTCGCTCACTCAGAGTGAGACTGCAGATTGCGCCCCATCGATCGGCGCCCTGCATTCGTCGGGACTAAAGTGGAAGCGAACATAGAGCGGCGGTCAGCTATCACGATACGTCTGCCGGTAGGTACAGCGCTCGCCTGAAAGCGAGCGTTGCTTCGTCCAACAACCAAGTCATCTAGGCCGACGAGCGCGAATCACTTTCAAGCTGCAATCACCATTGAAAGGCCAGATCCAGATCCGCCTTCATATCCATCATGATCCGCATCGCCACCGCGCGGCCACCGCCGTTGGCGCCGCCGCCCGGATGCATGAAAGGTCCACACAGATACAAACGCTCGACGTCGGGCACCCGAAACTGCGCCAGTTCCGGCAGCGGTCGTCCGTGAATGAATTGATCCGGCATCATCGCCAGCGAGGCCACATCGCCGTTGCGATAGGACGCTGAATAGCGCTGGTAGTCCAACGGGCTGCTCAGCGATACGCCGAGGATATTCTGGTCATCGAGATTTGGAACAAACCGGCGTGTGTTGTCGATGATCCACTGCGCCTGCGCATCCTTGATCGAATCCCAGCCTTCGACGCCGGTACCCGCCAGCGCACCAGGCATGATGTGGTAGAGATACAGCGTCGAGCGACCTTCCGGCGCGCGACTGTCGTCATGATTGCTCGCGCAGACGTAGCATGCGGAAAAATCCTGCGGCAGCCGGCCTGCGCTTGCATCTGCGGTGATTCGTCCAACCGCTTCGATATCGAGCGGCGCGAGTGTCGTAAAGCCCATCGCCTGGAAGGGCGCGGCGGCCAACGGTCGCGGGGGCTCATTCAGCGCGAGGTGAATCAGGAACACCGTGTAGTCGCTGCCGGCGACTGCGCCGACACGCTGCGCAAGCGATTGCAGCGAAGGCGCCAGTTCGCCCAGCTTCCACGGCGCAACGCCGGAGACCACCGCTTGGCGCGCTTCGAGCTTGCGACCGTCCTCGAGCACGACTGCCTGCGCGCGCCCGTTGCGGATTTCGATTTCGCACGCCTGGGTACTCAGATAAAACGTCGCACCATGATGTTGCAGTGATCGCGCCAGTGCGTCGGAAAAAGATTGCGTGCCGCCGATAACGAAGCCGCGTGGGTAGGTATGGTAGAGCCCGAGCATCAGCAGCAGCGCGAATGCCGTGCCGCGCCGACGCGGCTCCAGCATCATCTCGGTGGTCAGGCGCAGCAGATGAATACGCGTCCTCAGGTGATCGAAGCGCGAGGTGATTGCGTCCCAGGCACTGGTTTCGAGCAACTCCAAGAGACCACGGCCCTCAGAACTGTCGCCCAGCACCGACAGCAAGGTCTGCGCACGCGGCGGCGGCGTGAACATGCTGAAAGTGAAGATGCGAACGTAACGGCGCGCGGCTTCGACGAACCTGCGATAAGCGATTGCGTCCGTCGCTGAATAGCGCGCGATGTCGGAGCAGCTGCGTTCCAGATCGGTATACAGACCCAACGCGGTTCGATCGTCGAAAATCGTACCGTGATAGGGGTTATCGCCCAGCGATGCGAACTGCAATCCGAAGCGCGACAGCAAGCCGAGCTCATCCAGTCGAATGAGCGGATTGGCCTGCGCCATGAAGACATTGGTGGCGTGCAGGTCGTGCATGAAGCCGGGCTGCGTAACCTGCCCGCTGACGCAGCCGCCGCCCCAGTGATCCTGCGCTTCAATCAGCGCGACGCTGTACCCGGCCTTCGCCAGATAAGCCGCGGCACTTAGCTGATTCTGGCCGGCGCCGATGAAGACGAAATCGAACGCCTGCGTCATACCTTCGATCAACCCTGTTTTTTCGGCGGCGGATACGGCAGGAAACGATTGGTCCGGCGCATCAAGGCCTGATACTCCGGTCGCGCACCCATGTAGTTGTCCTGGAACTGGCTGCCGAGCACCTTGGTCAGCATGATCGTGTTGACGATCGGCGCAACCACCGTCCACCACAGTGCAGGATTGCCGGCGACCGCCACCAGCCAGATGCCCCACCACACCGCAGTATTGCCGAAGTAGTTCGGATGGCGGCTGTTAGTCCAAACGCCGGTTTGCAGATAGCGGCCCTTGTTGTGCGCATCGGCCTTGAACGCCTGCAGCTGGGCATCGGCAGCGGTTTCAAAGTAGTAGCCGACGCCGAAAATGATCAGGCCAACGGCGGTGCCGATCCATCCCATCAGTTGCATCGGCACGGCGGGCGTCGCCAACACGCCCCACACTGCAGGCAATCCGAGCACAACGATCAGAATCGCCTGCGGTTCCATCACCTTGAAGAAGCTCTTCCACCAGTAGCCGGGGCTGAGCTGCTTGACGAAATTCAGATAGCGCGGATCGCCGCCGAAGGTCTTGCGATAACCCAACCAACGGATCGACAGATAAAGCCCCAGCCTGCAGCCGTGCAGCGAGGCCATCAGCAACAGCATCGCTGCGGTTTGCGACTGCGCGTGCGACAACGCGAACGCGATCCATACCGGAATCGCGTAGCCGAAACCGTAATAGCCATCCATCACCGAGTGGTCGCCCAGTACCAATCCGAGCAACCAGATCGCAGTGACGATAGAGACGGTGTAAAGCGCGCAGATCCAGAAGATCCCCGCACTGCTCGCCGTGCTCAATGTGATCAATTCCATCGCGACGCTCCCCCTTGTTCTTATTTCACCGCAGAGCTTGCCGGCGCAGCCCGCAAGCACGCAGGTCGAGATTCATAGCAGTCCGCCGACTACTTTCGAAACCGGCGCACTGCGGTTACTGCAACCAAACGCTCCGACGCCACTGCGCATTGGTTGACTCGGCGAACCCGGCAGCGCCTACACGCTGCCGCTTCGACTTACGGCGTGCGCCCGATCAGTCGATCGATTTCCGCGAGATAGTGACGAATTCGAATTTCCGACTCGGACAGGCGCGCGCCCTTGAAGCATTCGGACTCGAGCCCTTTCTGGACTTCCGGAATGCGTCGCACATCCTGCGCGAGCAGATAGCCGAACTCCGAAAGCTCCTTTGGTGTGAAGCGTGCCGGTCGCTCCTCTCCTTTCCAGCCGGCCGGACCGAAGGACTCAGGACCGAAGGAATTCAGATCCAGCACCTGCGTGGTGTCATCGCTCACCGGCAGACACAGAGTGATCGCGTTGTAGTAGCTCTTGCGCGGATCGGTCGGGTGCGGACGGAAGATCTGCAGCAGCACCGAATCGGCGAACACGTTGATCGTCATGTTCGGGAACGGCGAATAATTCCAGTCGTCGACCACCTGATCGTCGGAGAGTTTGTCGAAGAAGTCGTAGCCGTGTTTCTTGGCCCACTTACGCTTCGTATCGGTCATCGCCTGTTTGTATTCGTAACCCTTCAGATGCTTGTAGTCGTCGGGGTTGCCGCCGTAAATCGACACGAACATCTTCAGCGATTCATTGACCGTGTCGCGATCGTCGTGCCGGCTGGTGACGTAACCGATCGGAATGATCATCCGGCTCAGGCCATTCTTGTACAGATCGTACTGGCACTCGAGCATCTCGCTGACCGGAATCGCTTCCGGGTGCACGTCGTCAGCGTGATAGAACTCGATGAACGCATCGAGCGCGGTCTTCCAGTTGGCATCCCAGCAGAACTCGAGATCGCGCAGCACGCGCAGGCGGCTGAAGTCGTAGTGCTCCAGGTGCTGCGGCATCACATCGAGGTGCTCGAGCAGCGTGAGGCGCGGCTTCGGATCGGGATTGACGAAGATCATGCTGTTCCAGACATCACAGCTGACCTGCGTGAGCCCGGGACGGTCGCAGATCACTTCCGGTCGGAAGATGAGTTCGTCGCGGATTTCCTTGTTGCTGCCATCAAGGTTGTATTTCCAGCCGTGGAAGTCGCAGGTGAAGCACGCGTTTGCCGTGGTGCCGAAGTCGGTGTGCACGAGCCTGTTTCCACGATGCGGGCAGACGTTGTAATACGCCTTCACGCCCGTCTTCGTCCGCACCACGACGAACGACTCCTTGCCGAGGTTGTAACGCAGGTAGTCGCCCACGTTGGGAATATCTTGCAGCAGGCCGGCGAACGCCCAGGTCTTCATCCATAGGTGTTGCCACTCGAGGTCGGCTTCTTCTTTCGAGAAGTAGCGCGTCCGGTCGGGTCGACCGGTTCCGAGGTCGACATACGGAGCCTTGTCTCCTGCCGGCCCCGAGCGGCCACCCGGATAGGCCACGAAGCCCTGCTTGTAGTCGAATTCGATTTTGCCCACGCACCGTCTCCTCGCTGTTATTAGCACAACTATACTAGATCACTCGACGGGGTCACTCAAGCAATGGAGGCGACTATTCGTCGAGCGGGCACCGACATCCCGTGTGCTCATCAGCGGCCTCTGCCAACGTTCATCGCGATTACCGCTTAGCACCGCGTTCCGGCTGACCGGCAGGCCCGCGCTAAACTGTCGTAAATGCCCGGTCACTCTCCCATTCAAGTAATGCCCAAGAAGAAGATAAGCACCCATCAGCGTGTGCTCGCCACCAGCGCCGAATTATTCAACCGGTATGGTGTGGAGGCGGTGTCGATCAACCAGATCGCCGAAGCATTGGCCATCAGCACCGGCAACCTGACCTACCATTTTGAAAAAAAGATGGATCTGATCGGTGAGCACGTGGACGAGTTCGAACGCCAGCTGCAGACCTCGGTCGACCAGTTTCCATTTGCTTCGGACGCGAAGACCTTCAGCCAGGCCTACATGGATCTGCTCGGCGTGACCTTGCGTTATCGCTTTCTGTTCGTCGGCTCCAATTACCTGATTCGGAACGATCTTCTGGACCCGGCGCGGTATCAGAAAGTGATCGACTCGACCAAGCGCAGCTTCGTGCGGCAAACCCGCCAGCTGATCGCCGACGGTTTCATGAGCCCGGTGCAGAAACCCTACAGCCTCGACATGCTGATCGACTGCACTTGGTGGCAATGGCTGGGCTGGTTGATGGTGATGCAGATCATGCCGCCGGGACGGCAGGTTTCCGAACGCCAGCTGCTGGCCGATGGCGTGAACCACATTTTCTTTCTGACTCACCACTATGTCGACCAGGCGTTCTTCAAGTCCGTGCAGGCCGAGTTGAAACGTCAGGCGCGCAGCGAGGGCTGATCACTCCACAATCGGCGCGTGATCGTCGATCGGACGGAGCCATACGTAATTAGCTCGGATATACTAATCCTGCAAGCCGCCCGGTCGGTTGCGAGGGAGCGTCGACTCCGTCGGAATGTCGGCAGCGGCCCAAGCCGAGGCAAGGAGACAGAATCTGAGCACCACAACCAGTACCGGCAACGACAGCGGCGCTGCGACATTCATCGCTCAATCCGAGCGCGCGCGTCCGTCGTATCTGGTTGCCGAAACGGACGCCAGTTACCTCGAACTTTCGGTTGCCGATCTATTGCGTGACTGCGTGCGCAAAGCGCCGCAACGGCTTGCGCTGATCGTGCCGTCCGCAGACGGCACAGCGCGGACCTGGACCTATCAACAGTTGCAGACAGACGCCGAGCAGGCCGCGCGGGCATTGCTCGGCGTATTCAAGCCAGGCGATCGCGTCGCGACCTGGGCCGGTGGCAGTGCGGAAATCATCCTGCTGCACGTTGGCGCGGCACTGGCCGGCATCGTGCTGGTCACGCTCAACCCGGCCAATCGCGCCAGCGAAATTGAATACCTGCTGACCCAGGGCGAGGTACGCGGCCTGTTTCTCGATCGCGTGTTTCGCAAGCTCGACAATGCCGCCGTCATCGAAGCGCTGAAGCCACGCCTGCCCGCGCTCCAATCCATCATCTTCATGGACGAATGGACCGCATTCGTCACCGGTGCCGGGGACGCGGTCCTGCCGCAGGTTCGCGCCGATGCGGCTGCGATGATCCTGTTCACCTCCGGCACCACCGGCAAGCCGAAGGGCGCGATTCTTGAGCACCGCGGCATCGTCAACAACGCGCGGCTGTCGACCGAGCGCTTGCAGATCGCACCCGGCTCGGCTTGGCTCAATATGTTGCCGATGTTTCACGTCGGCGGCAGTGTCACGATGACGCTCGGCTGCTTGTCCAATCTCGGCACGCAGGTGCTGCTCGCCGAATTCAGCGCCGAAGCCATGCTCGACGCCATCGAGCGCTACCGTGTCGCGGTGACGATGGCGGTTCCAACCATGCTGGTGGCGATGTTGCAGAGCGAGCGTCTGACTCGCACCGACTTGTCTAGCCTGCAGGTGATCGTCACGGGCGGGACGGTTGTCGTACCGGAACTGGTGCGCTCGGTCCGCGACAAGACTCCGGCCGAAGTGATGACGCTGTTCGGCCAGACCGAAGCCGGCGGTTGCATGTGCCTGACGCGACGTGGCGACGATCCGGAAAAAGTCACGCAGAGTGTCGGCACGCCGCTGCCCTTGTCGGAGATGAAGATCATCGCGCCGGAGCGCGGTACGGTCGTGCCAATCGGAGAGATCGGTGAAATCTGCGTACGCACGCGCTGCCGGATGATCGAATATTTCCGCATGCCGGAGAAAACGCGGGAAACGATCGATGACGAGGGTTGGGTCCATACCGGCGACCTCGGCCTGATGCGCGACGATGGCTATCTGCAGGTGACGGGTCGATTGAAGGACATGATCATCCGCGGCGGCGAGAACATTTATCCGCGCGAAATCGAAGACGCCCTGGCGGATCATCCCGCCGTGGCGCAGGCGGCAGTGTTCGGCATCGCCGACGAGAAATGGGGCGAACAGGTTGCCGCCGCGGTGATTCTCAAACCCGGCCAGCACACCGACGACGAGGCGCTGACGCAGTTCCTGCAGCAACGAATCGCCAGACACAAGGTGCCGCGGCTGTGGCAGTTCGTCGACAACCTGCCAGTGAATGCCTCGGGAAAGATTCAGAAATTCGTGCTGCGCGAACGAACCGAAGCCATGCAAAAGGTTCCGGCATGAGCGGCGATGGACAGGACGACGCGCTGCGCGCGGCCGGCATTCAGGCGCATCTCGACGACGTATCGGTGAAGCTGTCGCGCACCGCGACCTGGAGCGGACTCGAAACCAAGGCGAGCTACGGACCGGAAGATGTCGCCGAGACCGACTATGCGCGCGATCTCGGCGATCCGGGCGAGTATCCGTATACGCGCGGGGCCTATTCGCAGATGTATCGCAGCCGCATGTGGACGCTGCGCAACATCGTCGGCTACGGCTCGCCGGAAGATACGCGCGAAGGCATCGAGAACGCGCTGAAGATGGGGACCGCCGGGATCAACGTCGTCATCGACACGCTGAGTCAGGAAGCGATCGATCCGGATCATCCGATCCTGTCGGCGGACGCCGGCCAGGAAGGTTGTTCACTGCCGATGGTCAGCGATCTCGAAATCCTGCTGCGCGGCATCGATGTCACCAAGACCGACATCGCCTGGCACAGCACGATGATGACCTATCCGCTGGTTGCCGCGATGGCCACGCGCCAGGGAAAAGATCTCTCGCAACTGCAGGGCTCGCACATGCCCGATCACTTGCAGTTGCGCCTTGGTGGCTGGAGCGAGGCCATCGTGCCGGCCGGGCTGGGCCACCGCACCACCGTGGACTGCATCGAATACAGCGCCAAACACTCGCCGCGCTGGGCACTGGGTTGCCCGCAGGCGTACGACATCCGCGAGCGCGGCATGACCGCTGCCGGTGAAATCGCGATCGGCATGGCGATCATCAATCAGACCTTCGGCGACCTCATCGCACGCGGCATGCACGTCGATCAGGTCGCTCCGAGCATGGCCTGGGTATCGACCTCCGATATCGATTTCTTCGAGGAAATCGCCAAATTTCGCGCGCTGCGACGCGTCTGGGCGCGAACCATGAAGGAGCGTTTCGGTTCCGTCGATCCGCGCAGTCAACGCCTGCGCCTAGCTTGCCATACCTCGGGCCGCTCGCTGGTTTATCAGCAGCCCTTGAACAATCTGTCGCGCGCCGCCGTGCAAACCCTCGCGGCCCTGCTCGGCGGCGTGCAGTCGGTGGAAACCTGCACTTACGACGAACCGATCTGCATTCCAACCGAAGAAGCGCGCGAGCTGGCCACGCGCACGCAGCAGATTCTCGCCAACGAGATCGGTGCGGCGCGCACGGCAGATCCTCTGGGCGGCAGCTATTACGTCGAGAGCCTGACCAACCAGGTCGAAGCCGAGGCACTGGCGATGTTGGCCAAGATCGAAGCCATCGGTCTGATCAAGGCGATCGAAGACGGCACCATCGAAAGCCTGATGGACGACTACAACTATCGTCATCACAAGGAACTGGAAACTCAGCAGCGCATCGTCGTCGGCGTCAACAAATACATGCCGAAGACGTCCACGCTGCCGAAGCGCTTCCGTTTCGATCCAACCCGCATGACCGCGCACATCGAGCGCTTCAAGCAGCGCAAGGCCGGGCGCGATGCTCAGGCACTGGCACAGCGGATCGATGCGCTCTACCGCATCGCGCGGCGCCGCGAAAACAGCCACCAGGCGATGATCGATGCCTTGGTCGCGGACGCGACCATCGGCGAAGTCTGGGGCACCGTGCGCTGCGCCAACGATCTGCCTTACGATCCGTTCAAGGCGATCGAATCGCCCTTCACCTACACGAAACCCTGATGTCGCAAAGCCCGATGCCGCAAAGCAAGATCCGCTGCCTGCTCGGCATGCTCGGCACCGACGTGCACAGCAAGGGCATTCGCACGCTGGCGCAGTTGCTGCGCGATCGCGGTGTCGAGGTCATCTACTTGGGCGAGCACAACACCGCGCGCGGCATGATCAACGCAACGATTGCCGAAGACGCCGACCTTGTGGGCTTGAGTTTCAGCACCGCAACCTACCTGCACTACACGCGCGATCTGATGGAGCAGATGCGCGCCGCCGGGCTCGGCGATGTGCCGGTCATGCTTGGCGGATTGATCCATGCCGACGACGAACCGGCGCTGCGCGAAATGGGTGTCCGCGGCATCTTCGGCCCAGGTTCGACAATGGACCAGATCGTCGCCTTTCTACAGTCGGCCACCGGCAAGACGCTGCCCAGCGGGATCTCGGCTTCGGGCGCATGAGCGTTGATTCGCAGGTCGATACCCAGGACGCAGACCTGCAATTGATCGATGCACTCGCGCGCGGCGAATTGCGCATCGCCGCACGCCTCATCACCCGCATCGAATCCGGCGATTCCAGTGTTGCTTCGATCCTGTCGAAACTGCATGCGCGCGGCGGCAATACGACCGTACTCGGCGTCACCGGTCCGCCGGGTGCGGGCAAGAGCACGCTGGTCGATCGGCTGCTGCAGCAGTTCCGACACCGCGGCCAGCGTGTGGCGGTACTGGCAGTCGATCCTTCAAGTCCGTTCAGCGGCGGTGCGATTCTCGGCGACCGTATCCGGATGAATCAGCACAGCGCCGATGAAGGTGTATTCATCCGCAGCATGGCGGCACGCGGCCGGCTTGGCGGACTTGCCGTTGCGGCCGGCGACGCCTTGCAAGTGCTCGATGCGATGGGTTGGGATCTGATCGTGGTCGAGACCGTCGGCGTCGGCCAGAGCGAGATCGATATCCTGCGTCATGCGCATACGGTGGTGATCGTGCAGACGCCGGCCAGCGGCGATGCCGTGCAGTCGGTGAAAGCCGGACTGCTCGAAGTCGGCGATATCTTTGTCGTCAACAAGGCCGATACTGCCGGCGCCGATCGTATGCAGTCGAATCTGCGTGAGGCAACCGCGTTCAGAGCCGATCCGCACGATCCAGCGTGCTGGCTGCCGCCGGTGTTGAAGACGCAGGCAACCTATGGCAGCGGCATCGACGCGGTGATCGAGGCGATCGACGCGCATACGCACCATCGACTAACGCATCCCGCGCGCTGGGCGCAACGCCTGCGTGCGCAGATGCGCGTGCTGCTGCTCGAACAGCTGATCGATCTGCAGCGGCGCCGCACGGTCGAAGACCCCGCGCACCAGCAGCGCTTCGAGCGTGCGCTGGACGAGGTGCTCGCACGCCGCTGCGATCCACACACCGCTGCACGAAAGCTATTGGACGCATCCGAATAGATGGGCGACGACGTGCCGCCAGGCTGGACGCAGATCGCCACATTGGCCGACTTTGGAACAGCGCGCCAGCTCGTCGTTGCGTACGGCGGCCTCAGCATCCTGCTACGCAAACTCAACGCCGGGCTCAACGACGGACTGGTCGCCTTGCATAACGTCTGCACGCACCTGGGCCAGCCACTCGCCGGTGGCCGCGTGATTGCTGGCCAGATCATCTGTCCGTTTCATGGCGCCTGTTTCGATCTGCGCACCGGTGCCGCGCTCTCCGGACCTGCCGTGTTGCCACTGCATCGCTTCCCGGTGCGCGTCGATGGCGACGCGGTGTGGGTTGATCTCAGCAAGAGACCATCGGTCTTCCCTGCAACGTCTATTGGCCAAACCTGACCCTGGCAGCGAAACGTTGAATGTCGGCGAAGCTGTTGTTGTGAAGCAACACCAACATTGAAGCAACACCAACATTAATGCGTTGAGATGCTCGGTATGCAGAACTTGCGACTGATCAGGTACGCGATGCTTAAGGACAGCGATAACGACACCAGTGCAGCCGCGTGTGTCACCAGTAAGCCGCCGCCGGAGTTCAGCGCAAGCCAGGTCGGCCAGCCGGCCGCGATCTGACATGCGCCGATCGCCATCGATACCATCGGCGCGGCAAGCCAGGTCGCCCTCCCCTTGAGTACGTCGCCGAAGGCGTAATAGGCCGCACCGAGCACCAGCGGCATCAGCGAGTTGGTCATCGCCATCCATAGCGGAAAGCCGAACACCTTGAACGGTTGCGCGCCGTAATAGTGGTAGATACCCAGCGTCAAGCCCGGCACTTCGAGCAGCAGATTGCTGAACCAGAACAGCACGTAGTAGCGCCACATCAATGTCGGCTTCATGCCGCGCTGGAACTGCGTATACATCCAGTAGCCCTGGCCGGCGATGTACCAGGCGTACGCCGGCAGCATCCACGCCGGAATCGACGCGTTGAACGCGCGGAACAACGGCGTCTGTCCGTATTGCGGATACCAGACGCTACCGACGATGTCGTAGATCGGCTCCTGCAAAAAGGAAATCGAACCGCCGAGCAGACAGAACAGGGCCAGCCACGAGTGCCGGCGCTTGCCGTCGCGCAGCATGAACACGGCGACGACCGCCAGCGCGAAATAGTTGATCGCAGCGATGACGTTGTTCGCCGTCCCCGGCATCAGCATCTCGACCGGCGGCAGCGGAATCTGGTTATCCATGTTTGTTGGTCTTGATGAACGAACTCAAATGCGTGTAACCAGCGTGCGGGTGACGCCGGCGGATGGTCCCATTCGCCTGTTAAACACCTGCGAACGGCGGCACAGTTACGCAGATCACTGCAGCGTCATCCGGCCTTGCCTGTTAAAAGGGCAAAGTCGGATTCGCCCGATCGGCTCAGTGGACAACCAGCGGTGTTCGCGCGGACGACACCACAACGTTGCCGCCACTTCTAACAATATGAAGCTTGCCGAGGTTCTTGAAACCGTCGACGTACTTGGTGACAGAAATGATCGACAGACCATCCTGCAAGCTGCCGAGACTGGCCTTGAGGCTGCCGTTCTTGACGGTGGACAGCGTCGTCTTCAGATTGGCCGAGACGCCTTTCAACTCCGGTCCCAGCGCCAGGTATGCGAAGGTGCGCGAATTGAAAGGCAGCATGCGCGTCAGTGCGCCATTGCCCGATCCCAAATGCGGTGTGGCGGCAAACGCCGAGCCGCTAATCAAAACACCTGCGAACAACAATGCTGTCAGTTTCATATCGGACTCCTTGGCAACGTCGTATCAATGAACAGCGGAATCGTCCGGCAATGGGCCGGTCGCCGATGACGCGGCGCCGACAGGATTACTCACCGCAGAATCCACTGTCGTGGTAGGTGGTGGTGTAGCTGCTGCTGTCGCCGGCGCCTCAGCCACCGAAGCCAAAGGCTCTGCGTTAGCACCATCTGCAGACGGCGCTGCCGCGGCAGCGGGTGGCACTGGATCGGCTCCGGCACCGCCCGTGTTCGCTGTCGGCGCAACGGTATCCGTAGCGCCTGAGGACACCGGCTCGACCACCGTACCGAGCGAGTCGGTGATCTTCAGCTCGACACGTCGATTGAGATCGCGGCCCTCCTCAGTGCTATTCGTCGCAACCGGCATGGTCTTGCCGAATCCACGCGTCGAAAGACGCGCATCGGCGATGCCAGCAGCGACCAGATAGGCCTTTACCGAATCCGCGCGCCGCTCCGACAGCTTCTGGTTGTAGGACAGCGAACCGATGCCGTCGGTGTGGCCATCGAGTTCGACTTTCAGATCCGGGCGTGAGGCCAGCGCGGCAGCCACCTGATCGAGAATCTGCTTGGCGTTGACCGTGAGGTTCGCGCTATTGAACTCGAAGTTGACGCCGCGTAGCACGAAGGTGTCGCCGGTCTTGCAGCCGTCGAGATTGATGGGCTCGCCCGGCGCCGGTGTTTCGCACGGCGGTGGTGGCGGCGGCGCAACCGGCGCCTGAACCGGCACCACGGCGACCGGCTCGGGCGGCGGTGCAACTGTGCGCTCCGGGCGCTTGCCGAAGCGCAGCAGCATGCCGAGATTGAACTCAGGTCCCGCCTTGTAACCGTCTTCCTTGTGATACAGGGCTTCGCCGCGCAGGCTGAAGCGCTGTGCAGTCCCGAGCGGAATATCCAGCCCCGGTCCGGCGTCGTAGACGAAACGGTTGCCATACATCGCATCGGCGTGCAGGAAAAAGCCCGAGTTGGTGTGCGACAGATAGACGTTGGCGCCGGCACCACCGCTATACAGGTTGCTGTTGGGATATTGCGTCGTCACTTCGCGGCACAGGCCGCTGGTCACGGCGACTGCGCAGATCTCGCCGTTAGTCGATATCAGCGTCGTATCGGTCTTGCCCTTGTAGCGCAGGTAATCGCCCAGTAATTCGATCGACAGATGCGGCAGGATCGGTTTGCCGATCACCAGCGTGCCACCGATACCGTCATTGCTGTGGCGGCTATTCGATGCCGGCGCATAACTGAACAGAGGTGCCGCATAAAAGCGATCGTCCAGCGGCTGATCGTCCGGCAGACCGCCGGAGCCGCCCTGCGAATTTGCAGTGGCGCCATCGGGTGCTGCCGGCGCCGTCCTGGTGCCGAACAGCGAGCCCGCCGATGCGGTGCCACAGAGCGCCGACAGTAGCGCAAGCGAAATGATGCCGTAGCGAAGGCTCTTCATACGGAGTCCTGTAAGTAAGGGCTGCGCCGGGTTCGAACCTGCGCTGCGCTGCACGGAACCTGCTCGATCAGAAGTCATAGTTCACCCGTACGCCATAGATCGCCAGCGGGGCCGGAACGTCGTTGCTACCGAAATCGGTACGGAAGCGCGACGCGGTGTAGTCCTTGTTCAGCACGTTGGTGCCGAAGGCGGAAACGCGCAGCTTGTAAGGCTCGTACAGATAGCTGAGGTTGACGTCGAGCGTGCCGTACGGCTTCTGTTCGACGTTTGAAGTCGACTGCGCCAGATAGAAGTAGTGATTGGTATGAAAGTAGCTCGCGCCGAGCTCGAACGGTCCGATCGCAGTGTCGAGGGTTTCCGAGAGACCTACGGTGCCGGAGAAGCGCGGCGCGCGCACCACCGGGTTGCCGGTGAAATCGTGACCCTGCGTGAGGATGCCGGTGCCCTGATCGAAGCCGGAGCCGTTGACATACGAGGTGTAGCGCGAATCGAGATAGGCGCCGCTCAAGGTCAGGATCAATCCCCCATCGGTGAGCTTGGGGAACAACTGAATCAGCGTGTCGAAATCCGCACCCTGGATGCGCTCGCCACCGGCATTCTCGAAACGCACCGCGCCGCCCGCCAGTAGCGACACCAGCTGCACCTGCGGCTCCTCGATGTGGTAATGAAACACTGCGGCATTGAAGTCGACGAGGTTGTCGAACAGGCGCGTCTTGATGCCAGCCTCATAGGCGTAGATCGTCGAGCCTTCGACCCGTTGCGGTGCGGTGTAGATATTGATGACGTTGAAGGTCGCGCTGGTCGATGCGGTCTGGTATGAGGCATAGAGCAGCGGACTATTCCCGAGGAAGCTCCAGTTCGGTTTGAAGTTCAGCGAGATTTTCGGATCGAAGCTCTTGGTCGTGCCGCGATACAGCGGATTGCTCTCGCCGCTATAGCTCTGGATCAAGGTTTGCGAGCCGTCAGCGTTCTGTAGCGCAGACGAGGACTTCTCGATGATGCGGTCCTCATCCTGGAAGCGTGCGCCCAGCGTCACCGCGAACGTGTCGGTCAGATTGATCGTGCCCTGGCTGAAATATGCGATCGACTCGGTATCAAGCAGTCCGACGAATGCGACGTTGAGACCGGTCGGCAAGGGCAGACCGGCGGTTGTGAGGATCGACTTCAAAAGATTGGTTTCAGCCTGCGGCAACTGCAGTCCAGCGACCATACCGGTGGCCAGATTGGTATCCGTCGCATTCAGATGTGCCGGATCGAAGCCAGCACGTGAGCGGAAGTAGTAGGCGCCGGCGATGTACTGCAGGAAATCGGAGCCCGGCGAAGTCGCGTTCGACAGCAATTGCAGTTCGGCCGTGTCGACGTGCGCAAAACTCGGGTCGGCGGAGAAGGTTGCAATCGGCAGTGCCGAGCCGTCGAAGTCGTAGTTGACGCTGTTCTTTTCCAGCTGCTGACTGCCCGACAACTTGATGTCGATCAGGTCCGTCTTGAAATGCGCGTCGCCGAAGAAGGTTCGAACGTGCGTGATCTGATATTGGTTCTCGGAGTTCGCGCCATGGCGCGGATCCCCCGGCGGAATCACTAATCCGATCGTGCTCGGGTCAGTATTGACGGCGTAAATATTGCCGTGAATAGCGATATCGAAGTAGCTGATTCGGGCGTCAAACCAATCGTTCGGCTTGTACAGCAGCTTGCCGCGGTAGCCGGCCGAGCGATCGCCTGGCAGCGGCCGCGGATTGCTGTCGGCATCGATAGTGCCATGCACGTAGTTGTTGGAACTGTTGAACACACCGGCCGCGCTGACCGCAAGACCATCAACAATCGGCGTGCTGAAGTAGGCGCGCGATTTCCAGGTGTCGTAGGTTGAGTACGAGCTCTGCAGCGACACTTCGCGTCGATCCAGATTCGGCGCGCGCGTATCGATCTTGATCGCACCGCCGAGTGCATTGCGTCCGAACAGCGTGCCCTGTGGCCCTTTCAGAATTTCGATGTGGTCGATCGTGCCGAAGTCTTGGATCGCGCCCTCCGCGACCGGGAAATAGACGCCGTCGATATAGGTGACGACGCTCGGATCGCCGAGGATGAAGGCATCCGAGCCAACGCCGCGCAGGAACGTTGAGGTGAATCCTGCCTGCGTGGATACGGTCAGGCCGGGCGTGATCTTCGGTAAGGCGCTCGAATCGGTGATGCCGCGTGCATCGAGCTGACCGGCGTTGAACGCTGTGATCGAGATGGGCACGTCGCGCAGATTCTCCTCGCGCTTCTGCGCGGTGACGATGACCTCTTCGACCAGACGGCTGCCGCCGGCGTGAAGTTCCTCGGGTGCGGCGGCCCCGACCGCGTCGGGCGGCGGCGGCGCGACCGTCGATGCATCCGTGGTGGCCAGCGATTCGGCCGGCGCGTCCGATGGCGCAGAGGGCACCGCATCCTGCGCGTAAACGCTGCCTGATGCGATCAATGCGACGGCAACCACTTTTCTGCGCAGCTGCCGAGTGCGCGTGGTCTTTTTGTGATGTCCCATCCCGAAACTCCTATGATTCAGTTGTCTTAACGATGCGGTTCGAGTTGGTGCCGTGGAGCCGGGCAGCCACTGGCTTCCCCAGCGAGTGCCAACAACACGACGTGCAACGACTCCGCTTGTTGTTGTAAATGTTGCTGCGATTGACCCGACCAAAAACTCCGCGTCTACTGAGTGACTAATTGCTTATGAACTGAAGATCGCCGCGATCCGGCGTCCCGCTTTGTCGCCGCTGACCAGCGCTGCATTGACGCCGCCGATGGGTTCGAGATCGCCGGCCAACTGCACGCGCGCTTTGGGATCCACCGATTTCTGGTACTGCGCCACCTGCTTGAAGCGCCCCTTGGCCATGATCGGTACCACGCGTTCCCAGCGTCCGATCATCACGTCCTCGACGTCGCCGGAGAGATCGCCGTAATAGGGCTTGAGGAAGCCGAGCACTTGCTCGATCACCTGCGCATCCGGGGTGTGCAGATTCGCCTTGCACCACTCATCGCGACAAAACGCTGTGATCATGCCCTTGCCTTCCGGCACTCGGCCGCGCGCTTTCAGGTGATCGACAATCACGCCGCACAGATCCGGCTGCTCGCTCGGCGCCGCCATGATGTAGGTCGCTGGATTTTGCGGACGTTTGCGTAGCGCGATGTGTGTGTTGACGCTGCTGATGTACTCGGTCGCCTCGAGGAACTCGCGGACGAAGCCGGAGACTTGCGGAAAGATTTTCAGCGTGACGTCTGTCGTTGTGGTGATCAGGCAGGCATCGAAGCGTTCTGTAAATGACTGCTCCGCCGAACTCCAGCTGACTTCCGCTCCGTTACCGTGGTCCACCACGTTGCTCACCGCGCAATTGAGTCGAACGTCGAGCACAGCGGCCAGCGCACGCGGCAGTGCATCCATGCCGTTGTCGAGACCATAGAAATAGGGCTTGAAGAAATTCTTCATCGTCCACAGCAGCTGCGCGACCGAGGCCCGCTCGGGGCTGGCGAGCCAAGGACCGCGTACCACCACCGAGGCCACGAATTCCAGCAGCTCCGGCGTCAGCTCGCGTTCGGCGTAGGAGCGAACAGAATCGCTATCGACGGTAGCGATGCCGGCGGCATCGACATAGTTCAGATCCTTCCAATGTCGCAGCAGCAGCAACATCAGCTTGATCATCCGCAGCTTGCCGCCCGCCGACAGGTAGTCGGTGGCGAGTACCGTCCGCAGTGGCTTGTTGAAATCGAGGAAGTTGAGCTTGCCGTCGCGCGGCATCGCGCCGTAGGCGTCGAACACGCCCATTTCATCGCCGAGACCGACTTCGCGGATCAGATCAATACTCTGCTGGTAGCTCCCCAAGTAGATGAAGGCGCCGACATCAAACAGGAAATCGCCGCGTCGGACCGACTTGATGCGCCCACCGACGTAGTCAGCGGATTCCAGCACCACCGGCGTGTGACCGGCCTGTTTGAGTCGATACGCCGCGGTCAGCCCGGCGATGCCAGCGCCGATGACAGCCACGCGTGCGCCGCGTTCAGGCTTGGACATGCGGGCATCCTGATGGTGCAGAACACTTCGCTACGCGGGCGCCGACGCATCGATCAACGCGAAACCCGCTCAGCGGAATCGCTGCGTGCCATTCCCAATTGTGAACCTGCGCATGCGCGCCACGGCCAGTCACTGCGAATCGCACGCAGCAATGAAAACGGGGAACCGTCGTGTTCATTTCAAGCTCACGCGTGGATATCGGCCGGTCGCGGTTCGCCTGTACGCTCGCGCGCGAGATCGGCTGCCTGATTACCAAGCTTGACCGGCGCGGCGATCACGTCGATCACCAACCGCATGAACCAGAAGGCCAGTGCGAAGCTCGCGATGCCGCCCAACTGCGTCAGCAGCGGTCCGACATCCGTGTTGATCACCAGCCACGAGGGCCAGCCGGCCATCGCATTGCAGGCCGCGCTGGTGGTCAGCGCGATCGGGATGATCTGCCATTGGCGCCAGCCCTGCGTCAGCTTGTTCTCGTAGCGGCAGACCAGCGCACCGCACACCATGATGATCAGCGAGTTGACCGGTCCCCACCAAAACGGAAACTTCAGCACCACCAGCGGCTGCCAGCCGTAGTAAGTCCAGGTATTGAAGTGCAGCAGCGTGGCTTCCATGATGAAATCACCGACGATGCCGCCGAGGAACAAGGCCCACAGCTGATTGCGGCTCAGACCCTTGCGCATCAACTGCCAGGTTGCACCGACGCCGATTCCGAAATAGAAGAAGTAGGTCAGACACAACCAGACTGGCATGGGCCGACCGTAGGCATGAAATGCGATCCAGGAATCTCCACCTGGAAACCAGCAGGCGCCCACGGTATCGACCATTGGCTCGAACAACATCATCGCGCCGCCGCCCAGAAACAGCAGCAGGAAGGTCGGCTTGCCGGAACTGCGCCAGTGAATCAGCGCATAGACCAGTGCGATTGCGGCCATCGCCGCCATGAAGCCGGTGACCCAGAGCTGGACCGTTGGGTCCAGAACAGAATCGAACGGCGGCTGCGGAATCAGCACATGTTCTTGCACCATGCTTTACTCCGATCCCGAAGGCATGACGATGCGATTGGTTGGACTCTCGGCCTTTGGCACCGGAGTGGTCAGACTCGGGCAGTCGTAGTGCGTCTTCGGTCCACAGACGCCGGCCGTGCGGTATTCCTTGTACGGCGGAAACTCGCCACCTTTCGTACTCCAGTAGAAGTACGGCATGTTGTAGGTCACGAAGAAACCGATCTGGCAGGTGCCGAGAATCGCGAGGAAGCGCAGGAAGGTTTTGCCGCGCTCACCGATCTTCAGCTTGTGAATGCCACGCTCGCCGTAAGACTCACCCGCATCGTCGCGGAAGAAGTGAATCGCCGACAGGCAGGTCAGCGTCGCGCACCAGCTCGGAACTTCGTACAACGGGAACTGATAAATCTTGCCAGCGTGCAAGGTCAACGAAGGCACGGTGCTCGAGTAGTTGAACAACTCGAAGTACAGGATGCCGTGCTCGAGAATCAGGTCCGCTGGGATGAAGCAGAGAAAGCAAACTCCAATCAGCTGCCAGCTCGACAATCCCGGCCAGCGGCGTCGTGCCCATCCCATCAGCTTCGAACCGGTAAACGCCCAGAGCCCCACAAGCGTCAGATAGGCCAGGCACCAGATGATCGCGCCGACTGGCATCAGCCCCGCGTTCTGACTATTCCAGCCGGGTATGTAGTTGCACCAGGAGCCCATGTTGTAGGCCACGCTGGTGTAGAGGAACTGCGGAGAGTTGTAGTTGATCCATGGCTCCTGGATGTAGAGCATCCAGCAACTCAGGAAAAACAGGCCATCGAACGACATCTTTCCGGTGCGGAGTTTCGGGCGCAGAATGAAATGCCAGATTTGTCCGATCGCCAACAGGATCGATGCAATTTCGACCCCACGAATGAATCGCACATAAGCGGCGGAGGCCTGCTCCACACCAATGTGATTGGGCTTGAAATCCGGACCTGTGATCCACAGCCCCCAGACCACTACGCAGAACACGAACCAGAAGGCCCCGGCGCCGATCCAGAAACGAGTGGCGGCCGAAATCACCGGCGTGCGCCGTGACATCGTCGGAGTGCTACTGGGCATCGGAGGCACTCCTGCGCGGCAGGCCACCGGGAACAATCTTGTGTGGCGGTCTGGGCATCATCACGCCAGGCCCCGGACACTCATCTTCATTGACGCCATACACACACATGCCATTCTCGAGGTAGGAGGGATAGCCTTTCGGAAAAGGATCGGTATTCAGAGAAACGAAGATCTGCGGGAGCGAATAGAGCGTGAAGAAGAAGAAGTGGATGAATCCGAATACTGCGAAGAAACGCAGCCATTGCTTGCCCTTGGCCCCCATCCGCACCTGCTCGATGCCACGCTCCGCCCAGGTTTTTCCGGTGTCGTCGCGATAGAAACTCAGTAGCGCGGTTGCTCCGATACCCAAACCTCCGAAGAAGAAGGTTTCGGTCAAGGGCAACTGGAAGCGCTCGCCAGCGAACAAGGTGATCGCGCGTATGGCACCCGGATAGGCATAAATGCCGGAGCGGATCAGCAGCACTTCGATCACGGTGTCGACGATCGTCAGACCGATCACAACGAATGCGAGAACGCCCAGAAATCCCATCTGCGGATGGCGCGCTTTCACTTTACGTAGCAGTCCGCAGATGAACAGCGCCTGCGAGAATACCAAGGCCGTGTACCCCGGAATGCAGACCAGCAGCGGTTCCGGCAGCGCGTTTGCATTCGGGCTGTACCAGGTCGGCCAGGAACCGAGATTCCAGGCGCCGCGATTCAGAAAATAGGAGTTGTAGAAAAGGGCCGTGGACGAGTAATTCATACTCATGTCCCAGAAGAAGATCATCGAAAACGCGGCGATCAGGCGACCGTCAGTCGTGATCGATCCTTCGCGGCGCCAGGGCTTGATGAGCCAATGCCAGAGCATCCACAGCGCCAGCAGCGGCAGTGCGATCTGCAAGCCGAGGAAGTACAGCTGCTGTCCGTGGGTGATCGGATCCGGGCCTGGATCGGTTGCGACGAAGTACGGACCGCTCACCCATTTGCCGAGCACATACAGTTGGAAGCAGAGGATACCCGCGCCCAAAACCGCCCAGAACAACACGGGCGGAAGGCTTGCATTGCTGAGCCTCATTGACACTCGGGTTTGCGAGGACATGGCGACTTCCTCAACCGATCCGGCTGTTAATGACCGCGCCGTCGCATCCAGCCGCATTGCACGCGTGACCGGATGCTGGCGATGCCGAATATCCGCAACCCTGAACCATCCGTTCTCCTCCCTTTATTTTTGGCTCGTCGCCTGAACCGGCGATCGGTAGTCGTTTGCCAGCAGTGCTATATAGCACGCACGTACTAGATTGGATGTCACACTATCCGCTTTCTATGACATCGTCAATACTGCACCTCAGGACAGCTTGCGCCGCGCGCATTGCGCCGCTGTAATTCCCGCCAGTTCCTAGACGAGCCCACCTTGACACGCCCCGCAGCCGAAAAAATCCTTGCCGCCGCCATCAAGTGTTTTGCCAGTCGTGGCTCGGACGTGAGCCTGCTCGAAATCGCGACGAATGCTGGCGTCACCGCCAGAACCTTGTATCGCGCCTTCCCGAATCGGCGAGCACTGGTCGAGGCGGTAGCGGTAAGTCGTCTCGACCGAATCCTGGAAAAAGTGCGCCCGCTGATCGAAGCGCAACAGCACCTGGCCGATGCACTGGTAACCGGATTCGTCGGCTTCATCCGTCATGCCCGCGCGGATGCGGTGTTCATCGCAGCACTCGATGAGGCCAGCGATTGGCACATGGAGCGATATCTGGTGGGGCCGGACGAGAAGTTTTTTAAACGCGCCGAGGTGCTGTGGCGAAGCTCGGTCACGCGCGCGGTCAACGCACACGAGTGGCGCCCAGGCCTCGACGTTGCCGCGGTCAATGCCTGGCTCCGTTCGGTGGCGGTGATTTTGCTATTGCGCGACGATCTGGATGCGAAGGGTCAGGAACAGTTGCTGCGCAACTTCGTGCTGCCGGCGCTTGTAAACATCAAACCCGGCCGTTGAATGGGATGGTCCGGGATGCCGACGGCATTACTAGCGCGAAAGCTTCCGCAAACCCACGGTGCACAGCCAAGCCGCTACGTGATCATCGTTTGGCGGGGCGTCTGGTTGTCGAGACGCTTGAACCCGACAAGGGCGCCAGAGGACTGCTCTCGCGATTAGGACCGCATCGATTCCCAACTCACGCGCGATCTAGCCGCCAAACTGCTGATAGGGATTGGGTCGCTTGTCGGGGCCCGCATCGACCTGCACGATACCGTCGCGGATACGCACCGCATAGAGTTCCAGCGACGCCTTCGTAATTCCGTTCTGAGGCATTCCGGTTTTCATATCGAAACAGGCGCCATGTTTTGGGCAGCGGATCGTGGTGCCTGTGATTGCGCCCCCCTTCAACGGTTGCAGCGCATGCGGACAAGCGTCGCGGAATGCGAATACGTCTGTGTCGACGCGGCAGAGCAGCACGCGGCGCATGCCGACGTAGACACTGTGCTGTGCGCCCGCTTCGAGTGCGGCGAGCGCGATCGTGTCGACGAAGTCACCGTCAGCGGGGTCACTTCCAGGCATCGTCACACGCCACTCACGCGCACCGGCGACCGGCTAAACGTGCGCTTCCGATGAATTGGCGTTCGCCCGAAAGCCTGCGCGACGGATAGCGGCCGCCACACTGGAAGACCGGAAAATGGAGGCCTCTATGCAGCCACGCCGCGCGTGCGTCAGTGCAAGGTCTAGGCTTCAAGCGTTCGATCGAGGACATCGTGGAAGTGGCGAATACGCTGTTCCTGATAGCGACCCAGGGTTGCGAATGCATGGCCCGGTTCGGCGCCGCGCAGGCCGGCCTGTACACGTGGAAGATTGCCCATATCCTGATCGAAGATGATCGCCAGCAGACCGATTTCCGGAACGGCATCGAAGCGCTCGTCGAAGTCGATTTCGCGGATCGGCGCCGACGGTGGCCGCGGCGCGCCGCCACCCGGAACCGGAACGGTCAGGCGCACGCTCATGATCGATTCGTTCGGGTTATCGCCGTGCGGCAGGAATTGATACACCAGCGGCAAGCCCTCGCCGAACCATGGACAGAAGTTCGGGAACATGTAGTACTGGATGCTATCGATCATCGTCGCATCGGAGACGTTCGAGAAATCGCGACCCAGGCCCGCACCCATCATCTGGCGACGCCACTCCGCAACCTGTGCACGTCCGTTTAGCCGCGACGCCGGATCATATTGCGGCACCGGTACCCCCGGCATGGCCAGCGCGAAAGCCTGGAATGCCTGGTTGACGGCGTCGGCCACCGATGCATGGTCGCCGAGGTGCGGACTCGGAATAGCCGACGGCGTGATCAGCCGGCTGATGTGGCTCGCACCGTCATCCCAAACATCGTACTGCGTGGATGCGTCACCGGTGAAGCCGAGCGATTCGGTGTGCGTTTCGACGACGTGATACGACTCCAGAAATGCTTCCATCGTGATCTTCCAGTTCGCACGCACCTTCTTGCGAATATGGAAAGCGGTGAAACGCTCAGCAGGATTGAAACTGGCGAAATGCTCTGGCAGCACACCCAGCGCTTTGGATAGGGGCGCTGCGTCCGGATCCGGATTGACGAAAATGAATCCGCCCCAGGTCTCGCACTTCACGTCCGGCAACCGATATTTTTCCGAATCGACCTTGGGGAAATCCCAGCGGCTCGGAATGTTTTTCAGGCTGCCATCGAGATTCCATTCCCAGGCGTGAAACGGACATCGGACGCTTTCTCCGGAACTCATGCCATCGCACAGGCGCGTGCCGCGGTGCAAACAGGTGTTGTAGAACGCGCGGAAGCTGGAAGGACCGCTGCGTACGATCATGAACGACAGATCACCAACGGTATAGGGAATGCGATCGCCGACGTTCGGAATATCTTCTTCGCGGCAGGCGAACTGCCAGACCTTCTTCCACAGCTTCTCTTTCTCGAGTTGAGCGAATTCAGGGCTGCAATAGCGATTCAGCGCGATGGTCTTGTCCGCACTCGGATAAGTGCCCGTGGCCAACAAGCCGGCGGGCACTTCCCGGGTATCCGCCTTCAGCAAGTCTTGCGGCAGCGGACTCGCCTTGCTCGAAAATCCGCGAACTACTTTCAATTCGTCGCCTGCCATAACCGCCTCCGGAAATCTTTTCTTGAATGTCGGTATGCTAGCGTACCACTGTAGTCGGCGCCACCCGCGTGTGCGCCGGTCGCGGCGCGCGCGCCGTGGCGCGCGCTTGCTGCGTCCGAAAATTGATGTTGCTCAAAATGAAAGACTTCTTGCAGGCCGATGGATACCTTCGCAAACGAAGTTCGAGCGGCGGTTCCGGGACGCGTGACGGCGGCTAGGCGAGAATCAATTTACCTTCGCGGCGCAGTGGCGAATCCCTTGCCACCAGCAGCGAAACCAGGTGCACCATCAGTGCAGCAAGCATCCAGGTCATCAGGCCGCAGAGCTGCACGATCCAGCCGGGCCAGTTCGAGTGCACCGCGTAGAAGCCGGGCCAACACACGGCGTTGAAGCCCATGACGCCGCCGAGCGGCATCACCAAGGCAGCGGCTGCGAACCAGCGCCAGCCGCTCAGATACGGGCGCATGAAGAACAAGGCGGTGACACCCAAAAGTTCGCCGGTAGAGTTTCCGGCAGGCTGGTAAAGCGGGAATTTGATCAGCACGAACGGCTGATTGCCGTAGTAGTAATACAACTTGTAATGCAGCATCACCTCTTCCCACAGCACATCACCCAACAGCGGTGCCAGGAACCACAGCCACACGCCGCGCCGCGATACACCCTTGGCGAATGCGATCAGGTTGATCGAACCGAATCCACCGTAGTAGAGCGCGTAACAGACGATGACCCACAGCGGAATGCTTCGACCCATCAAGCTGAACACGGCCGGCTGGCCGACGATCGGATGCAGTGCGCCCGTAACCACATCGAGCAAGGGTTCGATGCACGAAGTGATGGCTCCGCCGAACAGCATCGCGGCGACAATCACGCGACGGCGCGCGTCCAGCATGCCCCAGACCATTAGCGCCAGCGCGAGTGCGCCGTAAACAACGACTGCAGTGGTACCGGCTGAGGTGTCGAACACCGCGTCGATCGGCGGAATGGCCAAACGATCGGGGCCCAGTTCCGTTGGATTCATACTTGAGCTTCCTGCAATCGGCGTTGCACTTGTTGCAACCACTCACCATTCCCGAGCACCCGTTTATTTCGAGCGGAGGCCGGGCGCCCGATTCCTATCAACTCCTGATGCTGCGTCTAGCGAGTCGCGGCCGGAGCCCGCGCGCTGCGCGATCGATCCCGGTTACCTGCCGGCAACGCCGCGCTACTTGCTGCCTTGACTTCGAGTTGCGCCCGGCTTTTTCTTCACGGCCGGCACTTCGCTGATCTGGCGCGCCCACTCGATTGCCATATCGCGCGCCTGCTCGCGCAGCTTGCCGCTGAACGGGGCGATGTCGAGCGCATCGAACAACCATAAGCCGTCGGCCAGTAGCATCAGCGCTAGCGAGGCCGCCGGATTTTCTGAGTGCCCGAGGGTTTCCTTAACGCGCTTTGCAAAAAAGTCGCGAACCGGCTCCAGCAGGCTCGGTTGATTCGCGGCGACGGCGAACAAGGCCATCGCACTACGATCCTTAGTGCCGATCCCGGAGAAGCTGCGATCAAGATAGGTCCGCAACAGATCGAATTGTCGGGCCGCCGAGTTACCGGTACCTTGATTCAGCTTTGCCGCAGCCTCCTTGGACTGCAGATCGAAGTCCTCGGCCACACGCGCCATCATGCCCTTCAGCAGCGCTTCCTTGGACTTGAAATGATGCAGCAGACCACCCTTGCTCACACCTGCCCGTGCCGCGACGGCATCTAGTGTCAAGACTGCTGCACCTGAAGACTCCACAAGATCAATTGCAGCGTCTAATACGGCTATTCGAACAGGCTTCTTCTTGGGCATGCTGACCGGATACAACGCAGACGGAAGCGCCGATACTCCAATGCAGGGTCCACAGTCGTCAACTGTCGCCGCATCCAGCTCTGCTGCTTTTTGCATGTAGCGCACTTTCGGATCACTCCAGGCTCAGGCGGTCCACAACTCGCTAATTGCACAAGGCTAGCCCTGCTTCACTCGCAGAGTCGTTTCGTGCTGTTACCGACCGCAATCGATTCGTGATGCTCAGAAGATCGATGTTCCCAATAAAAGGCGCCAAATAATACAACCGTCCAGACGGACCGCCATTGATTGTCTTCAGAGCGGTCGTCCGCTGTCAACAGACTTGCCCGGAGACCGACGGCCCATCGGGATCGGTGGGACACCTCCGCAGCGATTACTCGTCATGACCGCATGGCTAGCATGCGGAAAATGTTCATCCGAGGAGCAACCGCGCGGTGTTGGTCGATACGAAGACCTTTCCAGACGAGTGGTTTTTCGCGAAGTCGTACGCCTGCGGACTAGATGCGCGGCGACGCATTGTCTACAGTGGCCAAAACACGTCGATGCATCAAGCATCGGCAGTGGCCAGGAGAACCCGATGGAGGTGGCAACAATGGATGGTCAGACCAAGCCGGTACGCAATCGTGACAGTAGCTACCTACCTGCCGGCGGGGAGAAGCAGATCTTCGCGTCGGCCTGGCGCCAGGGTTTGCCGATTCTGCTGAAAGGCCCGACTGGCTGCGGAAAAACTCGCTTCGTACAAACCATGGCAGCCGAACTCGGGCGGCCGCTATATACCGTCGCCTGCCACGAGGACCTCACCGCTAGCGATCTGGTTGGGCGCTATCTGCTCAAGGGCGGCGAGACAGTGTGGGAGGACGGGCCGATGACGCGCGCGGTGCGCGAAGGGGCGATCTGCTATCTCGACGAAGTAGTCGAAGCGCGCGCGGATACCACCGTCGTGATTCACCCGCTTGCGGATCATCGGCGTGAACTCAACATTGAACGCCTCGGTGTGAAGCTGGTCGCGCCGCCCGAGTTCATGCTCGTGATGTCGTACAACCCCGGTTATCAAAGCGTACTGAAGGATCTCAAGCCGTCCACACGTCAGCGCATGGTTTCGATCGAACTCCAGTTTCCGTCGGCTGAAATCGAACAGCGCATATTGCTACAGGAAACTGGCATCGATGCGGATACCGCGCGCCGGCTAGTGCAGTTGGGACAGGCTATTCGCAAACTGCAGCATGAAGGTCTGCCTGAAGCGGCATCGACACGCACGCTGATCTCGACGGCGCTGCTGATCAAGGACGGTGTGCCGGCCATGGCTGCGGCTGAAGCCGCGCTCACCGGACCATTGACCGATGATCCGGCGGCATCCCGGCATCTGCTGGAGATGATGAAGATCTACATGGCCTGATGACCGCGCGGAAAACACTCCTGAACACGCAAGCGGTACATACGGCGGTACCCAGCGAATATCTGTTCCTGGCGAGTGCCATCGCGGGTCGGCGCGTGTCAGTGCACCTGAGCACCGGCAAGGACGTGCGCGCGAGTGCCGATGGGCAGACCATCGTGCTGCCAGACCCGCGACTGAATGGTGGCCGATGGGTCTGGGAAAGTGTCGCCGCGCAAGCGGCGTTGATCGGGGCCGACTCCCTCGAGGCGCCGATCATGCGGCGCCTAGTCGGTCGTGGCCAGTCCGCGCTGCGTTACGTCTATCTCGAAGTGGTGCGCGGCGCGGTGCTCCTTGCAGATCGCATGCCGAGCGCATTCCTGGCGCTGCCGGAGATTCGCAATGCGAAAGCGCGAACGCGCAGCGCCGACGAATCGCTGGAGTGGGCGCTCGGTTCGCGAGCGCTTCCGGAAACGCCCGACTACTTCGGTACTGTGCGTCCGTTGGGGGTATTGCGACGATCGGTCAGTGAAAACGGCTGGTCGGCGCTGACCAAGAAACAAGCGAGTGGCGACTTCGCACAGGCCAAGGTGCCGACGCTAGACGACGACGATGAAGGTGAAGAGAGTCGGCTTCTTAAATTGTTGCAGAACCCCTTGAGCCGAAAAAATCCGGTCGGCGACCTGCTCAGCAAGTTGCTCGGCGCCGGTATGTCGAAAGGCCGGCAGCAGCAGGATGTCGAGGACGCCGGCGGCGCGGAGATACCGGTCGGGCGCATCGAGCGTGCGCTGCGTCGCGGCGTGCAGTCGAGCGCTGCTGCTGCACCGATGGATCTGCCCGCACTCGAAGCGAGCGCGGCCTCACAAGCTGTCGCCTATCCGGAATGGGATGTCCATGCCCGGCAATACCGGCAGAACTGGGCGATCCTCGAGGAGGTCGAGGCCTGGCGTCCCGACGGTGCACGCGACATGAGCGCCGTACTTGTAGCGCCGCCGTTCGAGCTCAAGCGTCAGCTGGGCAGCCTGGGGCTCGATCACGAAATGCATCGTCGGCAGCCGGAAGGCGCCGAGTTCGATCTGAGCCGCTTGCTCGAGTGCGCGATCGACCGTGCGACCGGACACGCTCAGGGCGCGCTCGATATCTATCGCAGCAGCCGGCGTACACGCCGTGACCTCGCCGTTGCGCTGGCACTCGACATCTCCGGCTCTACCGGCGAGAAGAACACCGCCGGTATTTCAGTGTTCGATCAGCAGCTGCAGGTCGGTTACCAGATTGGTCGTACGCTCGATCAGCTCGGCGATACCGTGGCGATCTATGGCTTTCACTCCTGGGGGCGGCATCTGGTGCGCGCGGTGCAATTGAAGACGGCGGAGGAACGCTGGAGTGCGCGCGTTGGCGAGCGCTTTGCGCAACTCGAACCCGTGGGCTACACCCGCACGGGTACCGCGATTCGCTACGGCACCCGGCTACTGACGCAGAGCATGCGCTTGCCGAACCGTCTGCTGATCCTGGTCTCGGATGGCATTGCCTACGACCAGGATTACGAATCGAGCTATGCGCAGGGCGATGCGCGCAAGGCACTCGAAGAAGCGCGCGCCTCCGGTACCGCGGTGGTTTGCCTGTGCGTCGGCGGCAGCCAGGACGCTGTCGCACTGCGCGCAATCTTCGGTAGCGCCAATCTGCTGATGATCGACGCTGCGCATCAACTGTCGGTTAACATCCGACCAGTTTGCCGGCAGGCACTGGCGGCCGTTTCGCAGCGCAAGCTGCGCCGTCCTGCGGGCGCGCCGTATGCGGGATAGAACCCTGCGCCTGCGATGTGTTCTGGCGGGCTTTCGTCACGGGCAAGCTGACGACAGCGCGTCGACGCCGGCGATACTTTACGGGGCGGTCGGCTTCGCGTTTGGATCGACTTCGATCCGATTGGTAGGCGAGCTCCTGCGCGCAATCGGCAAGCTCGGATCGGGGCAGGCATAGTCGGTCTTCGGTCCACATAGACCCGCGGTTCGATACTCTTCAAATGCGGGTAGCAGCGGACCGGCGTGCAGCGCCCAGAGCTGGTACGGCAGGTTGTAGGTGATCAACATCGAAAGCTGGCAGGCGCCCATGATGGCGAGGAATCTCGCAAACGTAGTCAAGCGATCCGGAAGCTTCAATCGATCCACGCCGCGTTCGACAAACGAGCGCCCCTGGTCGTCCCGGAAAAAGTGAATGCTCGCCAGACCCGTGTAGTTTCCGCTCCAGCTGAGCACTTCGTAGATTGGGAACTGATGCTTGGTGCCGGCAAACATCGTCAACGATGGAATCGTGCTGGCATAGCTGAACAGCTCGGTTCTGAGGAAGATGCTCTCCATCAGGAACGTAAAGCAGACGAAGCCTAGATACGTCACGCCGATCAGCTGTGCGCCGCTGAACTGCGAATACCGGCGGTGAAGCCACGTCATGAATCGTGAGCCCAGCCAGCCCGGAAACGCGACAACCCACAGATAGGCGCCACCCCAAGCAATCAGCGCGACCGGTATTTTTTCCGGATTGGGACTACTCCATCCGGGGATATAACCGCACCAGCACCCAAAATTGACGAAGACGGTGCTGTAGAGAAACTGCACGCTAGTCCAGTTGATCCAGGGTTCCTGGATGTACATCATCCAGCCGCCGAGGAAGAACAGCCCATCGAACGATAGCCGCCCGGTCGTCCTCTTCGGCTTCACGACAAATTTGTAGAGAATGACGCCGCTCGCCACGACCGATAGGACTTCGACGGCGCGTGCAAGATCCACATACCAGTCGGGTGCGAGATCCCGACCGGTTGTGTTTTGTACAAAATACGGACCGAAGACCCAGCGGCTCCAGGCATACACGCATAACGAGAACCACAGGAAGCCGTTAATGACCCAGGCTTTTGAACTCGCCAACGAGTTGCTGCGAAAGCCGATGGCTGAGGCTGGAACTGCCGACATACTCGATCCCTAATCAGAAATCACATTTGTCGCGATATGTTTGATTGATTTATAGAGCTATTGCCGCGGCATCATGACGCCCGGCCCGGGGCACTGGTCCGCATTCACACCATACGTGCACATGCCATTGACCAAATACGAGGGGTATTGCGGGAATGGATCGGAGTGGAGCGAGAACCATTGCATCGGAACCGTGTAGAGCATGAGGAACAACAGATGGCAGAAGCCGTACACCGCAAAGGTTCGTAGCCACTGCTTGCCGGTGTCGCTCATGCGCAGCTTGTCGATACCGCGTTCCGCCAGGGTCTGGCCCTTGTCATCGCGAAAGTAATGCAGCGCCGTCATCGACCCGACACCGAGACCGCCGAACAAAAAGCCTTCGTTGAGCGGGAACTGATAGGTCTGTCCAGCGAACAGCGAGATCGAGCGGATCGCACCGGGATACGCGTAGATGCCAGTCCGCAGCAGAGCGACTTCGATGATCGAATCGACGATCGTCCCGCCAAGGAAGATCAGGCCGATTGTCGAGGCTACGCCGAGCTGTGGCCACCGTGCCTTTGCCTTGCGCAGCAACCAGCAGATAAACATCGCCTGAGTGGTGACCAGCGAAACATAACCAGGAATCGTGATGTACAGCGGTTCCGGCAGGCGGTTGCCCGAGGGACTCATCCATCCCGGCCATGCGCCCGACGTCCATGCGCCGAAGTTCGCCAGATGCGAGTTATAGAACAGAGCGGTAGACGTGTAGTTCATGCTGCAATCCCAGAAGAAGATCATTCCTCCAGCGATGAAAAGACGTCCGTCGGCGGTGATTCGCTTCTCACGCAAATAAGGCAGCACCAGCCATTTAGCCATGCAGGCGACGGCCGCGCCCGACACGCCGATCTGCAGCAGTAGATAGTAGAAATGCAGCGAGTCTGAAATCGTGTCGGCCCCCGGCGGCGTTGGCTTGAAATTTGGCCCAGTGATCCAGCTGCCCAGGACGTAGAACTGGAACGCCAAGATCAAGCCGCCTGCAACAGCCCAGAAAAAAGCCGGGGGACTCGGGATCGAAAGTGACGTCACTCTGGTTTGAGTCGCAGTGTTCAATTGAGTCTCTCGCTCTGATGAAAGGGAATCGCTACGGTGCGGTTTATGGCAACTGAATGGAGGTTTCGTGCGCGTTGAACGCCAGGGTTCTCAAACGACTGCGCGCGGCAATGGCTGCGCCCCGCAGTCCCGGTGCCGGACGCTGACGACGTCGTCTGCATCGCACGGCAACCCTCACGATTACTGGAAGTCATCGATACGCCCTCCCAAGCTCCTCGTTGCAACTCTGGCTGCGGCTGTCCGTGATTAAGCATGCGCCAGCTGCACGACATCGCTGACAGCTATCAATCATCATGCTCGAAGCACCAATCCGGCCGGCCGGTTTGTCGTTCGGCGCAGTATTTAGCCTAGGCGTCCTAGGTGTCAAGCGTCGTTCAGCTTTGGTTATTAGATTGGGCGCTCGACGATCTTGAGCGCGGCGGCGAGGGCGATTTTTCGCTCGGCGGCAGTCAGCGGAGATGCGCCAAGTGCGTCGAATATCCAAACTCCGTCGGCAATCATCATCATGATCAGCGCGTGACCGAGCTGCTTGCCGTGAGCCTTCAGCAGGCCTTTGTTGCGCTGCTTGAAAAACTCCCGCAGCGGGCGGAGCAATGCTGGATCGTAGGCATAGACTGCGAATATCACTTTTGCGGTCGGAACCCTCGCACCTTGTCCAGAAAATGCTCGCTCCATATAGAGCGCCAGCGGAATACCGCCCTCGACGACGTCGTGGTCTTCGCCAGCGGCCTTTTGCAGATCCTCCAGAAAAAGCGAGATGACGTGCGCGACCATCTCCGTAAGAAGTGCGGATTTTGATTTGAAATGGTGCTGCAGGCCGCCCTTGCTGACGCCGGCACGCAGCGCAACCGCATCGAGGGTGATCTGTGCGGACCCCGACGAAGCAACCAAATCTATGGCAGCGTCGAGCACCATTCTCCGCACATTCTTCTTCGCCACAGCTGGCCGTTCTCGATTCGGATAGAGCCACAATAGTAACTTCAGAATCGCAATTAAGCGTTTCGCAGCACTTCGCCCGACATCGGCTTCGTTAACACGACAGTGGACTACGATAGGCCTGCCAGGTGCCAGTCGCAGCAACCAACCGGGATATGCTGAGGGTTAGCGCGTCCGCATAGGTGGATTACGGCCGACGAGTGCTTATGGTCGCCCAGCTTTTGCAACGCGATTCAGCGGAACTGCGACCAGTGCCGGTCCGAAACCAGTCGGGACTATTCATCCGACAACACGTCGAACAGGTGCAGCGTATCCATATATTCACGGACCTCCTGGATCAGGCCTTCGCGAATCCGGATCAGGAAGTGGTAGCGATTGTGGTAAGGCTTGCCGTTACTCCAGATGCCTTCCGCCTCGACTTCGATCGCGATCCGATCGTCTTCGGCGGTGACACCGTGTACAAGTGTCCGCATTCCGTTCGGTACCGCGCGCGCAACAGCCTTGAGCAGACGCTCAATTTGCATTCGGTTCTTGTTGCCGGCGACCTTGAGCCGGTCCGCACTTCCCGCCACCCACCAACTGGCGTCGTCGCTCATCATGCGCAGCGCTTCCTCGGTGCGATTGGCGAAGGCCAGATTCAGAAACGCCAGCGCAAGCTGTTTGTTGATGTGGGACATCGCGCGATTGCTCTCTTGGTTATGCGGGATTGGCGTGTTACGCCGGAAGCGGCGGATTGCCTTATACGACGTTTTTTTCCGGCGATCAGCATGAGCGAAAACGCTGATCCCGATCTCTCGACGCCAGCGTTTGCTTGAGCCACCATTCTCCAGAATTCGCGGGCAGCACTCTACCAACGTCGGCTGATGCTGAGTTCGCCGACTAGCGCTTGCCAGCGCTCGCGTGCATTCGGTCCGAACGGCAGTTGCGGATTGTTGTACGACTCGATCTGCGTCGGTTCGTAGTTGGCAGTCCCCGCCAGATCCCACTGGCTGCTGAGCTTCCGTGCGAAGCCCAGTGTGTAGGATGACTGTGCGGTGACCGCCAGAACCGGATTGAGCGTGCCATTCGGAATCGGATTGCGGCCATAGTTGTAGCCACCACGAAGCGTCGTCCACTCGTCCCATTGATACGAAATACCGACGGCGACGACGTACTGATCGCGCCAATCGAGCGCCGAGGCGAGGCTGAGTCGATTAGGCGCCTGTGGATTGTCGGGGTTACTGGCGATCAGAGTCGTCGACTTCAGGGCACCGGACCAGTCAAGCCAGCTCAGATCGAAGGCGAGGATCCATTCGGGTGTCGGCCGGTAGGACACGCCGACGCCCGCCTCCTGCGCTACCGCTAGACCTTTCAGTGTCGCGTCACGATATTTCACGTAACCGAGCCCGGCGCTGCTGTCATCCATCGTCAGTGTGCCTCCGTCGAGCTTGAGCTGCGTCTTGCTGGTATATGCGGCTGCCAGCATCCATTGCGGATTCAGTTGGAATTGCAGTCCGACCTTTAGATTGCCCGACCAGCCCGACAGCCCATCCAGCCTGAATCCGTCGAAGCCGGGTCCACCACCTGGCGGCGCGTACGAGGTGTCGGGGAAAAACTTTTCGCGCGCCTGTGCGTAGTTCAAGCCGAGGGCTGCGCCGAGACTCAGTTGATCGTTCACTTTCCAGGCAAGACCCGGTTCGATCCGGAACAGGCCGAAGACTGCCGACACGTCATCCTGTGTTCCGAACGCCGTGTTGAGGTTGTCGTAGATATAGCCGGCGCCGCCTTGCGCAAAGACGCCGATCCCGGCGACGAAATTCGAACTGCCGAGCCGCTCAGCGTAGCCGCCACCGAACACTGCGCTGACCGGGTTGGTCGGACGCTGGTGATTATCGTATTGATCAGTGTGGCTGTTACTGATGTACCAGAAAGGTTCGACATCCGCGTCGAACGCCCGATGGCGGATCTGCGTGAGGCCAGCCGGATTGATGTTCAGCGCTGAGGTGCCATCGGTCACCGCGAGATCAGCGCCGCCCATGGCGGTCGACTGCGTGCCGAAACCGATATCGTTCAAGCCATTTCCGGCAGCCGCCGCGCCGCTGAACAACATCAAGGGCATGCTCGCCAGCAGCCCGGCCCAGGTTACGCGGGCTGTCACCCCATGATTCATTCCTGTTCCCCTCACGTGTTTTTTTTAAGGTTTGACGCTTGATGCTAAATCTACGGGATGTTCCCAACCGTCCGGACGGTTTGCTCATTATGCGCAATACCTTTTTTTGCTGCAACGCATCGTGGCGATTGTTGGCGGGCAATGTCTGCGTCCCCAGCTCATGACAATCACAAAACTGGATGTGCGTCCGCGGTCGCGGCGAGTGTCCTTGCACGAGGTAAACATGAACGTTGCGACGTTTCCTCGGGAAATGCTGGTCTTAACGATCGCTGATCAATGCGCGCAAATTCGTTTCGGGGCTGACGCTATTGTTGATTCCTCCTCTTGCTTAGCTACCTTCATGGCGACGGCAAACATCGCACTATTGACAGCGAGAGCACTGGCGGGTGAAATACGCAAACCGACCAGACGGTTTGTTCGTAGGATTGCGCTGGGATGTTGGCCATGCAAGTCGTCGTCGAAGCGATTTCAGGAGAAGCGGCGTGCATGAAAAGAACGGCATAAGGCCACAGGCCGCAGTCAACACGTATAGCGGCGCGGAGTTTTCCGGCCCTGGTCATGACTGTGGCAGGCGAGAGCTGCAACGCGTACCGGCTGTGCCCTCGCCGGGTTCGTTGCAGAGCCAAGGAGCAGGGACATCGATGGAGTTACGACTGACACCGCTCGCACATCGGATCTGTTTGTCGATGGGCCATGTATTGACCTTCATCTACCTTGTCGGCTGGCTGTGTGCGCGATTCCTGCCGATCCCTGGCGCGGATTGGCCGGCCGCCAAGCTTGCGACTTGGTTACTCGAAAACAAGACCGGCTACCAGTTGGGATGCATGCTGATGCTGATCGCTGGCGGACTGCTTGCGCCTTGGGGCTCGGCCCTTGCGATCTGGACGCGCAAGACTGAAGCCCGCTTTCCGGTGATCTACGTTTCTCAGATCACGTCGCTGGCGGCATCGACCGCACTGTTTGTGATTATTCCTATCTTCTGGGCACTGGCGGCGTTCCGGGCCACCGAAATTCCCGTTGACATCACTCAGATGCTTTATGACGCAGGCTGGTATCTGTTCCTGTGGGTCGGCCCTCCGTTCTACATCTGGGTAGCAACGCTTGGCTTGGGCATCGTGCTGAATCCACCGGAGCACCAATTGTTTCCTCGCTGGATCGGCTTCTACTGCCTGGCGTCGGTACTGTGCTGGTCAATGGGATTGATGCAGGTCTTCTTCCGCTCCGGTCCAACCTCATATAGCGGCATGCTGCCGACTTGGATTCCGCTCGTCGAGTTTTTCGTCTGGATGGAAATACTCACGTTCTATGGTTTTCGCGCGATCCGGCTGCAAGAAGCACAGTGCCGCGCCGAAGTCGGAGAAGGACTAGGCGTCTATGCACCGCACTGGGACGACCCTCTGGTTGACAGCATCACCGATACTCCGCGCAGCAGGAACTGACATGGCGACCAACTTCATGGCTCAACAAAGGGCGCCTCGGATTCCGGGTGAAGTCGGCATGTGGGCGTTCATTATCAGCGACCTCTCGGTCTTCAGCCTTTACTTCATCACGTTCCTGTTCGAACGCAGTCAGAACCGCGAGGCTTTCCAGACCGGTTCACACGCGTTACACCTGACGATGGGCGTTATCAACACGCTGGTACTTCTGACCTCGTCTTTATTCGTAGCACTCGCCGCGCAGGCGTTACGTGGCGGCTACGGATCTGTTGCACAAAAGTACATCCTTGCAGCGATTGCGGGCGGCTTGACGTTCGTCATCAACAAGCCGATCGAGTGGATCGAGAAGGTTCATGCGGGCTTGGGGCCTCATCACGACAACTTCTTCCAGCTCTACTTCATGATGACCGGTCTGCACCTATTGCATGTGGTCGTCGGTATGGTCGTGCTTTTCTATCTTTGGCGGCTTGCGGGGCGGGTGAAATCGGCGCCGTCCGAGCGGCAGTTGCGCTTTCTGGAAAACGGCGCCAACTATTGGCACTTGGTGGACCTCATCTGGTTGGTCCTGTTCGCACTGTTCTATTTAGTGGGTTGACGATGATGGAGTCTGAAGTCGCAAATACGCAGTCTGACAGTCACAATGCGAGCCTGATCTCAACCTGGGCAATTCTGGTCGTACTCACCCTAACTTCTTGGTGGTTTAAGGACCACGACCTGAGGCCGGATGCAGCGATCACGCTGGTCCTCATAATCAGCTTCGTGAAGGTATTCATGGTTGGCCATTCGTTCATGGAGATCGGCCGTTCGCCAAGACTCATGCGCGCCATCTTCGCTACTTGGTGCGCACTAATCTGCACAGCACTGGTGGTTCTTGCTTTAGCGCTATAAGGCGCGGCGATCGAAAAGCTCATCACCGCGAAACAGAATTCTCGACCTTGCGCGACGACTCGCTTGCGAATGCGCGTTGTGGACACTGTTTATCGAGTAGGAGTTGACGTTCGGACTGCCGCGGCTGTTTCGCGGACACGAGCCCTCGCCTGCGCCAATCGCGATGTCGCGGTACGGCTACCGGTTAAGCCGATGTCGCTACATATGCACGTGTCAGCTACTGGGACATCAGAACATCAGACCGGAGCAGTTGCACCGGTCTGATCGACTGATCTTCACAACTCCGAATCGCCAGAGGCTTCGTTCGTCTGGCGGCGATTCAATATACTTGACTCCGCGAGATCTCGGCTAAATCAATTGGACATCCGCTCACGAGACAATCGCGCTCCATCGACGAACTCAAAGAAATTTGAACGAGCCGCCCGCTTTTTTTCTAATCACAGAAGCATCGCGGAAGTACCGTTCCTGAAACGATAGCGATAGCCATCTGCGGCAGAAGCGACAGCAGACATTCACCTCACGTCGCTAAGCTGTTTCGATCGCAGCTTGCCTGAGAACGGATTTGATTGCCGGGACGGTCATGCCGACGACCCAGATAAAAAAGATGAACACAGGAATGTAGAACGCGATAACGCCGTTCCACGAAAATGGACCACTTTTGAACCAAAAGATCATGCAGGCCGGCATGAACAGCAAACCGGTCCAGAGACTCAGAAATCCAGACCAGCGCGGGAAATCCGGTAACGGCCGCGGATCGCGGAAAATTGCCAGCGCTAACGCGAAGCACCAGATCGTGAACGACGGCCAGGGCGCCAGGAATGTGAAGAAGCCAACGTCGTGCAGCGCGCGGACAATGTGTGGGTCGGTGTCGTCCAATCGATAAGCAACCGCTTCGAAAATCCAGGTCGCGCCCTGCCCGATCAGCGAACCGATTGCGACGCTCCCGATCTGGGTATAGGTCAGCACCGGAAAATCGCCCTCGGACGGCCGCAACCGCGCCGCAAGACCGACCGCCCACGGCACCATCAAGGAGAACCCGAACATGGTGATCAACATTCCGGCCCGAAACCCGTTCAGGTTGTTCTGGATCCGCGAAACCAGTTGTTCTGGCGTCAGAGCAGCCGAAGGCGGCGGTAGATAGTCGGCGCAATACATAAAGCCAAACCAGAATAGAAAAAGCATCAGCGGACCGCACCATAGGCACAGCAGCTGAGACTTCGTATTCATCAGTTACCGTTCCTCATAGGGCTGTACTGCAAGGGTCAGCGACGCTTTCATCTTCATTCGCTACTGCTATGACGGAACGGCAGCTGATGGCGGCGCATAAACCGGTAGCTTCAGGAAGCAGCGCAAACCAGCAACACTGATGCCGACATTGCCGATGGCAATGAGCCAGAAGAACGGTTTAAGAAAGTACGGATCGCTCAAAAACATCCACAGCCAGAACCCCGCGGTAAGCGGAATGAAGCCGGTGATCATGAATAGCGAGAAGCCCTTACGGGTTCCGCGAACGCGCATCATCACGATATTGAACATCGGCGCCAGTATCACTGTTGTCGAGAAGGACAGCAGGTAGTACGGGTCTTTCACCATCGACAGGAACCACCAGAACACGCCGTACGTGAATAGTTGCAGACCTAGGTAACTGGCAAGTGCCTCCGGCAGACTCATGCCGCGAAAAATGTCGTCCCGCCCGAAGCGCAGCATCTGGAAGATGACGACGCATTCGCACAGCGCGAACACCACCAACGCGAACCAGAACGCCTTCACCAGCCAGAAGTCGATATCGTGGAACCAGTGATGCATGTTCGACACGAACGTGGTGTCGTGCGCGAAGTTCCACAGGTTGCCGATCAGGGGGATCGAGAAGGTCCTGTGCTTGAATCCCATCTGAATCGCGCCGAAATACTGCATATACGCGCCGATGAAGGAGATCGCGCAGGCGCCGAGTATCCAGACCATGTTGCTGCTGGTGTTCGCAACCACGGTGGCCGGATCATAGCTGAGGCCGCCGTTCATGAAGTCGAAGATCATCATTTCGGGACTGCGCCACCGCGAGCCGTCGCTCGCCGCGCTTCGCTGCCGCATCGATCGTGCTGCATAGCGGATCTCATCTTTCGACCGTCGTACGCCGCCGCTTGCGAATCGTCGGGACGCGACCGGTAGGAATCGGCAGTCCGCCACCAGGCAGTTCCGCTTCCAGTGCGGTCAACATTGCCTCGACAATATCCTTGCGGAAATACGGTTGCCCGGCACCTATGGTGAGAACCACCGCCTCGTACAGGGCCGAGTCCCGTGGGCGCATGCTGCGCGGACTTTCGAGTTGCTCGTAGCGCAGCCAGCTCAGCCACATCATCCACCACGAACGTGCCCACATATGGGTGCTGAACCATGGCGCGGTCGGGACAATGTAGCCTTGAACCGTGAGCTCATCGAGGATGCGCTGGATCGACTCGATCATGCCCCCCTCCAGCTCGAGGTAGCGCTTGCGCATCGTTCGATCGTCAGCAATGAGTTGCAGGAGACCGTTGAAGAAGAAACGATAGCGCCACATCGTTTGGAACATTTCCAGAAGGCGCCGCACGCCCTCTTTTGGAATGAAGTCCTCGCCGGTGCGCTTTGACTCGGCCAGTGCGGCCTGAAGCTGCGGAAACACGGCCATGACAATGTCGGCCTTGCTTTTGAAATGGTAGCTGAGGTTTCCTGGGCTGATGCCAACCTCCATCGCGATCGCTGACAGCGGCACATTGGAGAAGCCTCTGGCATTGAACAGCGCCAGACTAGCGTCGATGATGCGTTCTGTGGTCTTTGGCGCGGCGGTGGACATTGGCTCAGCGGCCTCGATCAGCTTGCATTGCACATCAAGGTTGCGACGGCAGTGCGGCCGGCGCAGCGGCGTCAGTCGGCGGGTTGGCGTCGCTGCTCGTGTCTGGCGTCACCACTGGGGTGGCGCTGTCGGCCGAAGTGATACGAAGTTCCACACGCCGGTTGTGCTCGCGTCCGTCGTCGGTATCGTTGCTGGCGATCGGCTGCGTCTCGCCATACCCAACAGCGGTCATGCGATCGGCGGCGATACCATGAGTAACGAAATAGCTTCGCACCGATTCAGCCCTCGCCTGCGAGAGCTTTAGATTGTATGCATCCGAACCACGGCTGTCCGTATGTCCAGCGAGTTCGACTTTGATGTCCGGATGCGCGCTAAGTTCGGCCGTCACTTGGTCGAGAATGGTCTGCGCGTTGGCAGTGAGCGTGGCCTTGTTGAAATCGAAATTGACGCCGTTCAGCACGATCACATCACCGGCACCGCATCCGTCGAGCGTGAGCTTTTCACCGGGTTCCGGCTTGCGGCATTGGGGCTTTGGCGGCGCTACCGGCGCTGAGGTCACAACCGGCGGCACCACCGTCACTGGAGGCTCCGGCGCTGGTGGCGCTTCGTGCGGCCGGCCAAGCGGCAGTTGCAGTCCGATGTTGAAGACCACGTCGTTGAATGTGCGCGGACCACCGTCGGCGTCGTTGCGATCAACCTGGCTGCGCTCCTCATGGCGACCTAGCGCTTCTGCGCGAACACCGAAGTCGTAGCCGCCGAACTTGAGCCCGAGCATGTAGCCGGCGCCGATCTGCAATGCGGTGGTACCGAATGAACCGCTGATCTGCGGATGCTTGCTGCTACGCAGATAGCCGCCGCCGCCAACAAAGTACAGACCATCCGCGAATGCATTTCCAGCAAACGGGAAGATCAATGCGTTCAAGGTGCCGCCTTCGATCGCGCGACTGCTGCCGATGGTTGAATACACGCCGCGGACTTCGGCACCGAAGCCGTGTTCCTTGAGACGATAGCCGAGCGCGAGCTCACCGCCGAGACCGTTCTTCGATTCCCAGTCGTGCGCGAGCTTCGAATAGGAGAACATCGGTGCGACGTAAGCACCGGCATAGAGCGGCGACATCGACAGCTTGAGTTCATCCGGCGACTGCGGTGGCGGAGGTGGCGGCGCATCGACTGGCGGCGGTGGTGGTGGTACCGGCGTGCCCGCGTCCGTACCTTCCGGTGCAGCCGAAGTTGCAGTTGCGTCTGCCGGTGCGGCGTCCGAGGTCTGCGCAGCCGATGCCGGCGCGGGATCGGTACTCGCGACGGCGGGCGCTGCCACATCAGCCGGTATGCCCGGCGCTGGCGCGTCCTGTGCCGCGGCCGCGCCGCCCAGCATCAGGCCCATCCCCATTACCACTAATGTTCTGTTCATTCGGTGTTCCGCCCTTGGATGTACTTCACTTCATTTCTTTTTCGCGCGTCCACGAAACGCCCACCAAGCGCCCTCCGACGCAGGTGCAGCGACGACGCCGTAGCCAGTCGATGCTGGCGCGCACGACGACTACTTTTTCAAATTCACTTGTTTGACGATCGTCAACACGTTGACGACATCTGCCGGTCCGGTGAGCGGCAGTGACTTCAGTACGCCCGAAACGATGATGCCGTCCGGCAGCGCATTGATGCCCGAGACGTCGCCCTGATGCACCGCGATCTTTTTCAGCACCGACAATCCCGGTAGTGCGCCGAGGCTGCCCGTACCGGTTGCCACCAGCGAGGTGACCACCGCCGGGCCAGTGCCGATCAGTCCTGGCAAGGTGCCCTTCGGCAGGCTCAAGGTGCTCTTCAACAGGCCGACGCCGAGCGGAATCGATCCGCGCCCGAGCAGCTCCAATGCACCGAGCTGCGAACGGAACCCCGCCACGGTGGTGGCCAGTGCAGAGGGGCTCGCAGCGCGACTCGGCACGGATACGCCTAGCATCAAGCTCACTGCGGTAACCATCCAAACCTTTTTCATCGCTATCCTCCACATGCATCGTCAGATCAATCGCACGCACAAGGGTACGTGCGTGTTCGTGCTTAGAAATCCCACGTCAGGCGCAGGCCATACTCGGCCGGCGGAGCAGGTGAAGCGGCAACGCCGAAATCGGTCGCGAACTTGTTGGTGAAGTAATACGCCCCGTTGATGTTCTTACCGTAGGCGGTCACGCGCAGCTGCCAGGGGTCGTAGAGATACGAGGTGTGCATGCCGACCGTGATGTAATTCGGCTGCTTGACGGTGTTCTGCGTGTCGTAGAAGAAGCCGGAGTTGTAATAGCCGTCTGCCCCAAGTTCGACCGAACCACCAGGCGCATTGAAGGTGTAGCCCGGGGCCACGGTAGCGGTGAACTTCGGCGTGCGCACGGTCTTGTTGCCGCTGAAGTCTCGCCCAGGCGTTGCCACCAGCGAGTTGGGACCAAAGTACAGGCCGGTGGTCTGATCGAAGCCCGGGCCATTCGGGAACGAGTTGTAAACACCGTGCAGGTACGCACCGCTGACGTTGACGTTAAAGCCGGACAGCAGTTCAGGTAGCGGACGCGCAGTGACATCGAATTCCGCACCGCGAATCGTCGCTTCACCCGCGTTGGCAAGGTTCACCGCGCCGCCGCTGACCAGCGACACAATCAGCGTCTGCACATCGTTGATGCGCGTCTGGAATAGCGCCGCGCTATAGCGCAGGTTCCCGTCGAAGAACGAACCCTTGTTTCCGAGTTCCACCGCCATTACTTTCTCGGGCTTCACATAGGTCGGCGGCGTGTAGATCGATACGACGTTGAAGGTTCCGCTCTTGAATCCTTTTTGCCAGGTCATGTAGATCAACTGGTCGTCGAACGGCTTGAAGTCCAGCGTGACTTTCGGCGAGAAGTTGTAGGTCACCGCCTTGTCGTGCGGGAACTGAAAAATGTTGATCGGGCCGGTGGTCGTCTGCAGCGCGCTCGATGCCTGCGTCACTCCACGATCTTCGATCTGGTAGCGTCCGCCCAACGTGATGTCGAACCAGTTCAGTGGTGTGATCGTGGTCTGCGCATACCCTGCATACGAACGCGTGAAAACCACACCGTGCAGCACGATGTCGGCGCCGTTGGTGGGGAACGGAATACCGAAGCGGCTCGAAAGCTGAGTGCCCAGATTTTCGAAAGCGTTATACAGCGGCTGCAACGCGCCGGTAATAGGCTGCAGAATCGACGGGATCGGGAGGCTCGACAAATGCGTGAGATCGGCGACCTGGAAATACACCGGATCGAAACCACCGGAAGAGCGGTAGTAATAGAGTCCGCTGGTCAGGCTCATCCAGTCGGGAAAGATTCCACCCTTCTTCGACAGGACTTGCAGTTCGTCGGTGGTATCCCGGAAATACTGATTCGTCGGAATAAAACCGACGATGTTCTGCGAGGAGCCGTCGTAGTCGAAGTCGGTACTAGTGCGAACTTTCTGATAGCTGCTGAGCAGCTTCATGTCGAACCATTCCGGATTCCAGTCCGCTTCGCCGTACACCAGAAAATTATGCGCTGACAGGAAATTGCGGCGATCCGAGCCGATCTCGTATCCGGTGGTTGGTTGAATGCCGAGCAGTGTACCGAGCGGCTTCACTGCAGGGTTCTGATTAGCAATGGTGCCGGAACCGTCGAAGCCCGAGATCAGCGTATTCGCCTTGACCGTGACTTCATCGATCGGCTGATAGCGCAGCTTCGCACTCATGCCGCGCGTGAAGTTGCCCGCCTGCGCCTTTACCGGCGAATCCGGGACAGTTTTGTAGTAGGGATCGATCTGATCGTAGATGAAGGAGACGCTGCCGGTGAGACCCGGCAAACCGAGCGGACCACTGAGGAAGCCCTTTCCGGTCATCGCGTTGAAATTGCCGCGACTGATGCTGAAGTCGCCTTCGAAGGTATCGCTCGGCTTCTTAGTGACGATGTTGATCGCACCACCGGTGGAGTTGCGGCCGAACAAGGTGCCCTGCGGACCCTTCTCAACCTCGATGCGCTCGAGCGGAACGAAGCTCTGCGCCAGACTGTGCGCAAACGGCAGGTAGACACCATCGATATATGTCGCAACGCTGGTATCAGCAGAGGGAATGAAGTTGTCGGTACCTACTCCTCGCAGGTAGATCAGCGAATAGCCGACCAAGCTCGAGTAGCTCATGCCCGGAGTGATGCGCTCGAGTGCCTTCGGATCTTCGACGCCGCGCGCCTCGAGATTCTCGGCCGAGAAAGCCGATACCGCGATCGGAACGTCCTGCAGGTTTTCCTCGCGCTTCTGCGCGGTAACCACCACCTCCTGCATGAAGCGATCGTGCGGCGCGGCGCGCTCCGAGCCGGGCGTCGAACTTTCGGGAGCAGCGCTGCTGTCCGGTGCTGGCGCAGCAGCTGAGTTCGGATCGGCGGCTGGCGCCGCGGCATTGTCAGTCGCCTGTGCCGCCGCGAATCCTGAAGCCGTCAGCGCGTAAGTGCCGATCAAGGCACGCTTCAAAATGCTCTTCACTGCATCCCCTCCCGTTGAAGACTTTCGCCGGTTCATCTAGTTTTTAGAACCTAGCGCCTAACTACTAATGTCGTAATCATGCGAACGATATCGCAAAGTTTTTTTGGCGTCAAAGATTTTTTTCGGATTTCTGGCCTGAACGTGGCCGGCCTAAGCGGCGGCGGCATGGCCTAGGACGCGCGACCTAAACCATAAGGTTAAATGCACCGAAAGGCGGGATGGACTCAACTGGCCTTCTCGCGCTTAGCTCAAGCGACTGGTGTGCCGTGACCGCCGCCCTCACTGGACCTTAGGCGGAGCTGAGCGCGACTGGCTTCGCACTCGTCATCACTTCGGGGTTTAGGGAGTCGGGGCGACTCCCCAGCTGGAATTCTTTCCGCGATGCAGATCGTCAGGACGGACCGGCCGTTCGAAAGCACGGGGCCGCGGCGGCCGTTTGCCTACCGGTGCGTCCTGTAGAACGACTAGTTCGTGTCGCTCTCAATGGACATTGCCGACATGGAGCGCTGCGAGGCCTAGCAGCCCGCCGATTCCGGAGGACCGATGCGCACAGTCGCTATCGAATTGGAGCCTGCTTCGCTGGATGCGCCGCTACGCCGCGTCTGATCAAGCTTTGCGCGGTAGCGGCTTATTGTTCAGCGCGAGTCCCATCAGCCCGTCCATCCAGCGATCTGGCAGCAGCCAGGCGAGGAAGCAGACAATCTTGGAGTCGGTACCGATTCGGTAGCGCGTGCGCGGTTTCGGCGCAAACATGGCACGCTCGATCGCGGCCGCACACTGATCGGCGCTGATCGCGGTGTTGCCGCCCTTGCCGACGACATCGGTATAGCGCCGATAGAGATTGCCGTAATTCGTGCGTTCGACAGCGTTCATTTTTGCCAGCAGCGCTTCGGCGTCTGGGACCTGCCCGGTCAACATGTCGGTCTTTACGACCCCGGGCTCGACCAGAATCACATGCATGTTCATACCGGCGGTTTCGCGGCGCGCCGTGTCAGCCAGCGATTCGATCGCATGCTTGGAAGCACAGTAAGCGCCGAGCATCGCCCCCGATGCACGGCCCCATAGCGAAGTCACCAGCACCACGCGGCCATCGTGTCCACGCAGTCGCGGGATTGCGGCCTTCAATACTCGCAGGCTGCCGAGCGTATTGGTATTGAACGTCTGTTCGTATTCCGCAACCGGCGCAAGTTCGATCGCCCCGGCGATCGAGATGGCTGCAGAGTTGACCACCGCATTCAATGGCGCACCATTGAGCAAGCCATCCACCTCGGCGAAGCCCCGCTCAACCGAGGCGCTATCGCTGACGTCCATTACGATGACATGCAGATTGGGAGAGGCGACGAAGCGGCTTTCATCGGCGCGTTTGCGGACGACCGCGAAGACGCGATCGCCGCGGGCGATCGCACGCTCGGCAAGACGATTGCCGATGCCGCGTGCAGCGCCGGTGATGAGAATGTTGGACATTTGAGAGATCAATCGATGGAATAAGGAGTGGGTTGGAACGCGCGCACTCAGCTTTGCGGCGTGTGCTGGAGGCTTTGGCGAATCTGGCTGCGCTGCACCTTGCCAGAAGCGGTACGCGGCAGACTTGCGAAGTGAAACGTCTTCGGACACTTGTATCCGGCGATCTGCGTGCGCGCGTGATCGCGTAGCGCATCGACGCTGACGTCCGCGCCGGGCCGTAGTTCGATCACCGCGACCACCACTTCACCCCAGCGCGCGTCGGGCAGGCCAACAACGCCAGCGTCCAAAACGGCGGGATGTCGACGCAGCGCCTCTTCGACTTCCACTGGATAGACGTTCTCACCGCCACTGACGATCAGATCCTTGATTCGGTCGGTCAGAAACAGAAATCCCTCCTCATCTAGGAATCCCCCATCGCCGGTGGCATACCAGCCGTCGACAATTGCCTCTTCGGTTTTTTCCGGTTGCTGGTAATAGCCCAGCATGCAAGTTGGCGACTTGATCCAGATTTCGCCATGCTCCCCGCGCGCCAGCGTTCGTCGATCGGGCGCGCGAATCTGCACGCTCATACCTGGATAGGGTTTGCCGACCGAACGCAGCAAGCGCGGTCTCGCTGGATCGTGATCTTCGGGCGCGAGGCAGGTCGCCGCACCGGCAATCTCCGTCATGCCGAAGAACTGCAGGAAGTCGCAGCCGAGTGTTTCCATCGCATCTCGCAGCAGCGCCTGATCCATCGGCATCGCACCGTAGAACATGCCCTTCATCACCGGCGCCGGTTGCTGCTCTGCCCGCAGCCCGTCAATCAGCGCACGGATCAGCGTGGGCACCATCCAGCTGTGATCGACGCGATAGTCGCGGATCAGCTTCAGCATATTGGCTGCGGAAGGATCGGCCGTGATCACCATCGTGCCGAGCCGCACCAGTCCCATCAGCACCCAGGACATTCCACCAACGTGGAAATTCGGCATCGCGGACAGGCCAATACAGCCGCTGGCGAGGTGCGCAAACGCAGGCGACTGCAATTCCGAGTGACGTGCGATGGACAGCGCGGCGTGTGTAATCAGCACGCCCTTGGGCTTGCCGGTGGTGCCGCTGGTATACAGCTGCAGAATCACCTGCTGCGACACATGCGGCACCGGCACCGACGCCGCAGGCGCGCGCAGCAGCGTGCGGAACGACGGCCAGCGGTCGGCGCTTTCGGTATAGATCACCGGCAGCGGCAAGCCCGCGTCGCGCAGCGCCTGCTCGGCGACGGCCGCAAGATCGGAGTCGCAGATCAGCAGTTGTGTACCGGAATCGAGCAACTGGAAACCAATCTCCGGCGCGGCCAGGCGCCAGTTGATCGGCACCAGCACGATGCCCGTACGGATCGCACCGAACAAAGCCGGAAAATACAAATCACTGTTCTTGCCCAGATAGGCGATGCGATCGCCGGCGCCGAGACCCTGCGAATGCAGCAGTGCGACGACCGCGTCGCACTGCGCGTTCAGTTGCGCATAAGTCGTGCGCTCGCCGCGCTCGGCGAACACGATGGCATCGCGCTCGGGACACGTGCGCGCGCCAGCGCCGGGAATATCGCCGATCCAGATCAACTCATCGAGTCGACCCAGCGGCGCTCCGTCTACCTGCGCAAGGCCAGGCTCCATCGCAACGTGCTCCTCGATTTTCAGTTGCCGATCGACCGGCATTTTAGTGCGCTAACGTACGGTGTGCAGACTTTTGCGTCAAGGCGCACGACGCCGGATTCGGCAGACCATTAGCGTACGATCGGTCGAGAACGGTCGCGTGCGTCACACCGCCTCGTTTCACTCGGTTTCGACTGCCGGTTTGTCCGTACTGGGCAGACGGCGCTCAGGATTTTCTGCGCGGTCGGCGTTTCGCAGCGGCGACGGTCGTTTTCGCTGCGGTTACAGGCGGGCTCGCCTTTGCAGTGGCGACAGCAACCGCCTGCACTAGCTCCGCATATGAAGCCCGAAGGCATTCCTCGTAGAACGCTGGATCCGGCAGCATCTTGCGATCGGCGAGCACGGTGAACGAGATGTTTCCGCAGTAGCTGTTGACCGCGTGGAACAGACCGAGTCCGTCGAGCAGAATGCCGACCGCGTGGAACTCGATCACTTTCGCACCAGCAAGATACAGCGGCACTTGCGGACCCGGCACATTGGTAACGATGGTGTTTGCCGGGATCTTCATCACGCCGGCGGATGCCGCAGCGCGCGCGCCGGCCGACATGATGCCGGCCGGAATCGACTCGGCGACATCCGACATGATTCGCGCACCGACCGCGTTGTGGTACGCCTTCGAGTAGATCGCGCTTTCGTGGATCGCCCGCAGACGTTGCAGCGGATCGATGATGTCACTGTGCATGTCGAGTGTGGTGATCGAGACGACATTACCCGGCGCGTTCCGGTCCGCTTCCGTGCGGATATTGATCGGCATCACCGTGGTCATGCTCTGCTCGGGAAGATGGTCTTTCGCCAGCAGATACCGGCGCATCGCACCGGCGACGATGGTGACCACTGCGTCATTGACCGTTGCCCCTGGCACGGCGTATTTCGCCGATCGCAGGCCGCCCATGTCCAGGGTCACCAGCAGGACCACGCGATGCGGCGACAGCCGCCCGCCGAAGCGGGTCTGCGGCACGCTGCGGTGCTCGTCCGGATGCTGTCGCTTCAGTTCACGGACTCGCTTTACTGCGGGAAACACATCGTTGGCGACCTTCAAGAGTTTGCGCGGCTTGGTCAGCAGATTGACATAGGCGCGCCTGAGCAGATCGCGACGACTCGGCTCGGGCCGCGCGACCCAGTCGTCCGCCGGGATCTGACGCGTGCTGATCGCTTCCAGATCGTGAATCACTTGCAGGATGGCATGGCCGCTGTGCCCATCGATCGCGGCATGGTGAATCCGCAGCAGCATCGCGAAACTGCCGGGCGGCACGCCATCGACGTTGTCGAGACCTTCAATGACGAACGCGTCCCAGGGCGGACGATTCAAATCCATCGGATAGGCGTGGATACGGGCAATCAGGATCGATAGCTGACGCCGGTCGCCGGGCTTTGGCAGCGCCAGGTGACGGATGTGATGCTCCAGGTCGAAGTCGACGGCATCGACCCAGTAGGGTTCGTCGAGGTCCAGCGGCACGCGCATCAAGCGCTGCCGCAGCACCGGCGCCAATGGCAGCCGATCCTGGAACGTCTTCAAGATGTCCTTGAAGCGAACCAGCCCGTTCGGCGCGGTGCTCTGGTCGTAGATGAAGAACGGACTGACGTGCATCGGCGTGCGACCACTTTCGCCGTAGACCATCAGGGAATCGAATGCTGCGAGTTGGCGCATCTCTGGTCTCCTTGATTGCGGCTGCGCCTTCAGCGCAGCCAAGAGTTCTGGCCGCTCGTAGTGGCAAGTGGCCTTAGCGGGATTTGTTGTCGGCGCTGGCTGGCAGGTAGTCGAACATCCGATCGAGCACGGCGTCCGGCAGTAGCCGCCGCATCGTGCGGGTGGCTTTCGAAGGCAGGCCGCACAGGTAGCGCGCCTTCGGCGTGGTGTCAGTGAGTGCGCGCAACACATCGTCGGCGACCTGCGATGGCGGTACCGCGCTCTTGGCCGCGAGTTCGATCACGGTTCGATGCTGGCGATACTGCTGCGCGTACTGCGCCTCAAGGCCCTCACGCAACTGCTTCAGGTCCGCATCGATCTCATCCAATTGGCGATCGATCATCGCGGTCTTGATCCCGCCCGGGATCACCAGCGACACGCCGATCTTCCAGCCTGCGAGTTCACGTCGCAGGACATCGGCGAGCGCTTCCAGTGCGAACTTCGATGCGCTGTACGCGCCGAGCAACGGTACGCCCACCGAGCCCGACGTCGAGCTGACCAGCACGATGCGGCCCATCGCCGCGCGCAGCAAGGGCAATGCGCGCTGCACCACATCGAGTGCGCCAAACACATTGATCTCAAACGTCTGCCGGACATCCGACAAGGCCGCCAGCTCCAAGGGTTTCGGTTGGGTCACGGCGGCACAGTTGACGAGGCCCGCCAAGCTGTCGATCTGCCACTGCTGCAGTCGCGCAAACGCGCGTGCAATCGAGGCCGGCTGATCCAGTCGCAGCAGCAGCGCCCGCGTGCACACACCGGCCGCCACCAGCTGGCGTCCTTGCGCTGCCGTTCGGCAACTGCCGATGACCTCGAAGTCCGCGGCGAGCAGACGTCGCGCGACCGCCTAGCCGACTCCGCCGGTGGCGCCGAGTACCAGCACACGGCCACGCCGTATCGTGCTTGCGCGAATGGTCAAGGGCTCACCTCGTCGCGCGCCGCGGCCGCGCGCTTGGACGGAAAGCGCGCGAGCAGCGCATCCAGCGTGCGGCCGATCTGCGTGCAGTTTCGGATCATCTCGATCCGGGGCCAGGTGGCGCGCTCGCCCGCGTCGATGATGGCCAGCAGCTGCTGCTCGCTCGGCCGCTGCATGCCACGCCAGGGTTTGACCATGCCCACCGGTGGCAGGATGTTGATATCGCCACGATATTCCTGGGCGAAAACCGACACGAGGCTGTTGACCGCGAAGGTTGCATCCGGCCAGCGGCGCCCATAGCGGTTGGCGATGTTCTGCCAGCTTCGCGCCGCCAGCAGCGCGGAGCGATGGCAGAACTGCAACAGCTCGTTGGCGGGTGCGAAGCGAATATGCTCCGGCTGCGATTTGATCAACGCAAACGGATTGACCTGGCTGACGATGTAGTGATTGACGCCATACAGTCGCCCGAGGCGTTGCGCGGGAATATCGTCGCTGAGCGAACCGTCAAACCAGCGGCGACCGGGCAGATAGGCCTGCGGCTGTCCTTGACGATTCTTGGCCATCAGCATCGAAGGCGGGAACACCCCCGGCACCGAACACGAGGCCATCACCGCGGAACGTACGTACACGTTCGGTGATGTAATTGCGTTCAAGAGCCGCGAGTTCTGATTGAGCTCCGAGGCCGACACGCTGATATTCAATCGGATACCGCTGACGTCGAGGGCTTCGGCGAATGTCAGGTCGGGAATCAACCGATCAATGTGTCGCACCACTTCGTCGCGATCGAAGCGCGGAAACAGGTGACGCGATCGGCGCGCGAGCGATACTTGCTCGCGATGTGTTTCGATCTGAAGGTTCGCCGGCGTGAAGATCGTATCGAGCTGTTCCGACGTATGGGTGCCAACGATCGCCGCCATCAGAGAGCCGGCGCTGGAGCCGGAAATGATGCTCGGCAACAGCTGCTGATCGACCAGCGCCTTCACCACCCCCGCATGGAAGTTGCCGAATACGCCACCGCCGCTCAGCAACAAGGCCGAGCGGCCAAAGCAGGTGCTTGCGCGCTCGAACAGATCTGCTTTTTCGGCAATGCCGATGCCGCTCTGCTCGCAGGCCGCCAGATGTTCGAGCGAATCGCAGATCGCCTGAATGTAATCGGTGATGAGTCGCTTGGTACCGAAGCGGCTGCGGGCATACAGCTCAGGCTTGCCCATGCCACCCATGTTGCCGTGGATGCCTTCTTCGAGTGCGTAGAACAAACCGTGGTCATCGTGCGCGTTGCGATATCGCCGCAGCTGCTCAAGCCGCGCGCGAATGGCGGCGTAGTCGTAGATGCGGCTCTGCTCGGTATCGCGCCAGCGCGCCATGCCCGAGGCTTCGTCGTGCGCCATGGCTGCCCGTGCCCATTCCGCATAACTGCCCGCGGCATCGAGCGCGTGGGTATCGACGGTGGCGGCGCGCCGCGACCGGCGACTGTCCGCCGTCTTGTCGAGATCGATACGGCTGCCCTTCGAAATCACACGGCTCACAGCGAATAACCGCCGTCGACCACCAGCGAAGTGCCGGTGACATAGCTCGACTCGGCGCACGCCAGGTAAAGCGCGGCATACGCCATGTCCAGGGGTTCGCCCAGCTTCTGCACCGGCACGGCGGACCGCAGGCGCGCGATCACGGCTTCGTCCATCTGATCCATCATCGGGGTATGGGTCAGGCCGGGATGCAGCGAGTTGCAGCGGATGCCGTAGCCCGCACGCGCGCAATACAGCGCAACCGTCTTGGTCAGGTTCCACACGGCAGCCTTCGATGCGCCGTAGGCCGGTCCGATTGTGCTGGCCTTCAGCGCACCGATCGACGATATATTGACGATACTGCCGCCGCCGCTGGTCTTCATTGCGCGGATTGCGTGCTTGCAGCCGAGGAAGGTGCCGTCCAGATTCACCGCGATCACGCGGCGCCAGTCGTCCAGACTGGTGTCTTCGATACTGGTCTGAGCTGGAATTCCGGCATTGTTGACGAGCACGTCAACGCGACCGAACTGCGCGTGCAGGCGTTCGAACGCGGCCGTCCAGTTCGATTCGTCGGTCACGTCCATTGCCAGCGCCAAATGCGCGCCATCGCCGAGCAGCAGTAAGGCGCGCGTCAGCGCGGCCTCGTCGCGATCCGCCAGCGCGACCGTGGCCCCCTGACTTGCAAACACGCGTGCAATGGAAAGGCCAATGCCGCTGGCCGCGCCCGTCACCAATGCAACCTTGTCCTTCAGCCGATCGCGGCTAGCCTCAGATTCGATTGCGCTCATGCGGCGGGCTCCGCCACGCAATTTGGCAAGCACAGATAGCGGTCATTGGTGACGCGCCGCAGATGACCGGTGAAGGCCTGGCGCTCGAACAGTTCGACACAACTGCGATACAGAGGATTTGGCGCGGCCGCGTGCTCGTGGAGATTTTGCAACCAGCGCGCGATTTCCAGCTTGGCCAGACGCGTCTCCGGCAGGATGTCTTGCAACACGAAGACATGCGGCATGCCCTGCCAGATCTGCAGATGCACTTCGATCCCGCAGTCGATGGCCTTGCGCGCGAAGCCGACACTGTCGTCGAGCAAGGCCTCGATGCCACCGACCACCAGATGAATCGGCGGAAAGCCGGTGAAATCGCCGAAGTACGGCGAGGCGGCAGGATCGATCGGATCCGCGCCTTGCAGATAGTGTTCAACCGGATTGACGAATCGCTGGACGCGGTACATCGGGTCGCGCCAGGTACTGGTCCGCCAACTGGCGCTCACTTGGGCGAAATCCGTAATCGGTGACAAGGCGATCACCCCGGCCGGCATCGGCAAGGCTGCCGCCTTGATGCGGTGCAACAGCGCAAGTGCGAGATTGCCGCCGGCGGAATCGCCCATCACGACGATGTCCTGCGCACGATGTCCGGAATCGAGCAGCATGCGGTAGGCGGTCAGACAGTCGTCCGGTGCGGCCGGAAATGCATGTTCTGGTGCGAGTCTGTACCAAGCCATAAAAGCCTGGCAGCGCGAGGCCGCGCAGAACCCGGCAACCATTGACGTGTGTCCATTCGGCAGACGCATGATGAAGGCGCCGCCATGCAGGTAAAGGACGATCTGCTTGCTCGCCGCCGCTGTATTTTTAATCCAGCGCCCCGGCAGTGGTGCGGCAACATCGTCGATCGCAATGCCGGGTGGAAGACGCAGCTTCTGTTTCCGATCAAGCCCTGCCATCAGCGCGCGATATTCGGACGCGGGCTTTTTAACGCGAAACAGAGCCCACATCGCCAGCCGCGTGATCGCGTTGAGGATCGAAGAACGCGCACTCGCCATTAGCCCGGAGCCTCGCCTGATCGTGGCTGCGTTTGCGAAAACATAATGGTATGCTAGCAAACCTATTTGACAATAGATAATCACCGGAAGTTTCCCGGCGGTTTTTGTACGGGCATTTGCGCTCATTCGCTCTGGACAACGAGATCCGTTTCATGTCGACGACACTCAGCTTTGAAGCCGGAACCGTCATCGTCGCAGGCGGCAGTGGCGGCATCGGTGCCGGCATTTGCAAACGCTTCGCCGAAGCCGGTATGCGTGTGGTATTCACCTATCACAGCAACGAAAGCAAGGCGCAGGCACTGCAGGCCGATATCACCTCGCAGGGCGGTTTATGCGAATACGAGCGCACGGACCTGTCGGTCGCCAGCGACGTCGACGGACTGTTCGCCAAGGTTCGCGAACGTTATGGACGCATTGCGCACGTCATCTATGCGGCCGGCCCGCATTTCGAATTCAACTTTATCGGCGCCATCCCGGATTCGGATTGGCACCACGTCGTCAATGCCGACATCAACGGCGCCTTCCATCTGATCCAGGCCGCTGTCCGCGCATTTCGCGCACAAGGCGACGGCGGCAACTTGATCGCGGTAATCACTAGCGCGGTTGAGCGCGTGCCGGTCAAGGACATCATGTCCGCAGCACCCAAGGCGGCGATCGAGATGTTGGTGCGTGGCGTCGCCAAAGAATCTGGGCGCTTCGGCATCCGCGCGAACTGTGTCGGACCCGGCTGGATCAACGCCGGTCTTGGCAAGAAGGGCATCGAGGAAAAGCTCGACGAGAAGACCCGCGAGCACATCCGTAAAACCACGATCCCCTTGCAGCGTTTCGGCGAGGCCGATGATATCGCTTACGCCGCACTGTTCCTGTGCTCGAAACAAGCCGGCTTCATCACCGGCCAGAGCCTTGCTGTGGACGGCGGCTTGCAGCTCTAAGCAAGCTGCTTTAGCCACCCGTTTGAGAAGCGGCGCCGGAGTCATCCGACGGCGTCCGCTCGGTGTCGACTAGATCGGCCACCTGATACTGGCCATCGGCGCTACTTTTCCGGTGGTGACTTCGCCGGTCGGCACTCGATCGACATCAGCTCAGGCTTCGACCGTGGAATGAACTGACCAGACCGCTGGCGTATGCACATCGCGGTTAATCGACACGCTGCGCGATCGAGCCATATCGGTCTTGGCGACGTTGGTACGCTGACGTATCATATGGTACCTAATACTCCGCAGGCGCCCTTTACGCATGAATCGCGAACAGATGCTCAGCAAGGTTTTTCCAGAGATTCGTGCAAAGTACACGACGCGTGACACCATGCTGTACGCGCTCGGCGTCGGCGCCTGTCGCGATCCGCTCGATAGTCGCGAACTTCAATTCGTCTACGAAGGCAAGTTGCAGGCGATCCCGTCTCTTTCGTGCGTACTTGCGCACCCGGGTGGCTGGATCATGGCGCCCGAGCTCGAGGTGAAGTGGGTCAAGCTGTTGCATGCCGAGCAGCATTTCAATTTACAGAAACCTCTGGCCCCTGCGGGGGAGCTGACCGGCACCTACAAGATTCTGGGCGTGGTCGACAAGGGACCGGACAGCGGCGCTTTGCTGTATCTACAGAAAACGCTGCACAGCGTCGATGGCGAAACCGTCGGTACGGTGGACAGTACCTATTTCCTGCGTGGCGATGGCGGCTGCGGCAGTTGGGGTACCGCCGGCGCGGTGCTACCGTCTTTGCCGGATTCGGCACCGAGCGGCAGCATCGATATGCCGACACTGGAGATCTCCGCGCTGATCTATCGACTCAGCGGCGACTTCAACCCGCTGCATGCGGATCCGGAGGTCGCGCGTAAGGCCGGCTTTGCGAAACCGATCCTGCACGGACTGTGCACGTACGGCGTTGCCTGCCAATCGCTGATCCGCGCGGTCTGTGATTACGACGCCTCGCGCCTGCGTGGCATGGGTGCGCGCTTCACCAAACCCGTGTATCCGGGCGAGACCATTCGCACCGAGTACTGGCTGGGCAACGGCGGTCACGTTCAGTTCCGCTGCCTTAGCGTCGAGCGCAATGAAGTGGTGCTGGATCGCGGGACCGCTTCCATAATGCCCTGATTGTCGACCGAACTCGCGCCGCGCTGCGTATTCTGAAAGCGCAGCGCGGGCGCGTGATCTGAAGGCGGAACGGGCCTACTTCCACCCGACTTCACGCAGATCATTTCTTCACATCACTGGCGTGCGGCGCGGATTAGATTCGACGCCCGACCTTGCGCTCGCGCTTACACCCGTGGTGGACGCTTACGCGTGCTAGTGCGTGGCGCTTAGAAACAGCCCGATCAAGGTCGCACAGACCGCCACGATCCAGACCTCGCCGACGATACGCATGAATCGCGGTGCATGGCGGATTTCCATAAACTCGAGAATCACGAAACGCACCTTAATGAACGCGATCACGATGATCGCAACACTCGCATGGCGCGGGTTTTCGAAGCCAACGCCGTGCCCCATCTCTAGTGACAGTGCGGTTGCGCCGACCAGTAGGAACCAGATCAGCGTGATGCGGCTACGCAGTAGTGTTGTCATGAATGTTTGGATGTCTACTTGATCAGATAGAGCAGTGCGAACAGCACGATCCACAGCAGATCGACCAGATGCCAAAAGCTGGCACCACTCTCGAGGTTGCGGATCTGCGTCTGACTGAACGTGCCCGCCCAGGACTGGCGCGTCAGGAACAGCAACACGCCGGTACCGATCAGCACATGCAGCAGGTGGATGCCGGTGAACATGAAGTAGTACATGAAGAAGTCGTTGCTGTTGATGGTGATGCCAGCCCTGAACTTCTCGCTGTACTCGAAAACCTTCACAACGACGAACCCGAAGCCGCACGCAAGCGCCAACATCAAGCAGATTGGTGTGACACGACCAAGATTCCTGCGCGCCGCATGCACCCCGAGTGCCACGAACCAGGAGCTGGTCAACATCAGGAAGGTGTTGAGCGCTCCGAAGGCCTGGTTCAAGTGCGTCTGCGCGGCGGCGAACAGCTCTACGGCCTGCCCGCGGTAGTACAGGAAGGTGATGAAGAATAGCGAGAACACCATCATGTCGCCGAACACGAATACCCAGATGCCTTCCTCTCCGGGCATGTGCCGCTTCGACTTCTTGAGTGTCCCGGCTGCGGGATCAATTGGCGCTGCTGCTGCAGTGTGTGGCGTCATCGTGAGCGTTTCGGCCTTAGTTCTAGATGGATATGCAGAATTCCAGGGGCAGTTTAGCGAAAGCTCGACAGTGCATCGACATCGTCGATGGCTGTAGCGATTCGCCGAATGAATTCCAGCGTGATGTCGCGCGGCTGCATATCGGGCATGCCAGGTGCGGGTGTCAGGGTTACAGTCCACCAGGTCAGCGAAGACATCAACTGCTGACGGTAGTGCGTCCAGGCATCGTCAAAGCCAATGGCCGGTCCCCCGGCCGCATGCAATCTATCGAGGTAAAGGCGTAACAGTTCACGTTCCCATACGCGCCGGTCTTCGATGCGCAATGCGGTCGAAATCGTATACGCGAAATCGCGAGCCCAATACGCATGCGTCGTGCACTGCCAGTCGCTCAGACCCATTTCGCCGTGCGCGGCGACGTACCAGTTTTTCAGGTGCACATCGCCGTGCGCGAGCGTGTGCGGCAGTTGGTTGTGATGTTCGACCGAGGCCACCGTCGCCGGCCAGATCTCCGCGGCGCGGCGGTAGAGCTGCGGCGGAATGACTGCTTCCGCGGCGAGAAAGCCCTGTTCCGAGCCCTCTCGCATGCCGAACGCACAGGTATTCTGGAAGAACTGCGGCCAGCTGATGAAGCGCGCGAGCTGTTGCTTGATACGAGGGTCCTGATAGCCCTTGCCGTGCAGTTCGGCCAGCAGACGTATCTGGCTCTCAGCCCGCGCACGCGTCATTTCGGTCTTGTGTGAGCAGAATTCGGTGCCCGTCGTCGACAGATCCTTCAGCAGGATGATGGAGTTGTAATTGTGCTCGTCGAGCCTGGCGAAATACGGCTGCGGCGCTTCGATGTTTAGTAGTGGACGAATCTCGTTGTAGAACGTCACTTCCGCATGCGCCGCGCCGGCAACCCCGAGCATGATGCGGTTGCCAAGATCGTGCGAGGCCTTGCAGAACAGCGCGGTCGGCAGTCCGGCTTGCGTGCCGGCGGCGTTGTATTCGACACGGATTTTGCGACGGTTGGATGAACCATTGTCCGGCGGCGACAGTTCACACGCGCGCACTTCGGCGCCGTCATGCGCATTACACAGCACGTCGGTCAACCACTCTGGGCTGATGTCTTCGTAGCACTGCGGCAATTCACTGCGCCGCAGCACTTTGATCCCTCGGCGATGCTGGTCATCAGTGAACGCCGCCGTGATCTGCTCGATCAGATTCGACATTTTGCTTGAGCCTCCTCGCAACGGCCGATCGGTCGGCCTTATTGTTTGCATCGACCGCTCACTCGAAAGCGCGAGCGGATTTCTCAACTGACGCCGACCGCGTTAAATCTCGAATCCGCGCTTCAACTCGATTCCCATATCCTGATACATCACCATCGCGGTCGGTCGGCCACCGAGTGTGACCGTACCGCCCGGATGCATGAACGGACCCGTGAGATAAAGCCCGGCAATATTCGGCACCCGATAGTTGGCCAGCGCCGGGGTCGGACGTCGCCCGAGGATCTGCCCGCCAGCAGTGCCGATACCGAAGATGTCGCCTTGCATCATGCTGGCCGAATGACGGTGATGATCCAGCGGTGTTTCGATCAGGCGACCGAGGATGCAAGAATCGTCGATGTTGGTGGTGTATTTCTTGAACGATGCCCACACCAGATCGCCGTACTCCTGCTTGCGCGCGTCCCAGGCCTTGATCCCGCCATCGGCCAGATGCATCGGCGCGAAGTGGTACAGATACAGCGCGGCCTGATCCGGCTTCGGCACGCGGGTCTTGTCGATGAATGAGTTGATGATGGTCAGCGGGTTGAAGTGGCCGTACGGAATCTCGCCGTATTTGTAGCCGTCGTAGATCTTGCGCATGCCGAGGAAATCGCCGCGCGGCATGTATTCCACCACCATGCTGTTGCGCAGGATCGACGCATTGCCACCGATGAAGATTGGCTCGCGGCTCAGCGAGATCTGCTGGTTTACGGCACCGTGATTGCTCAGCTTCACCGCGCGCGCGTCGGCGGCGGTGCGATCGTCGATTTCCGGGATGAACTGCTTAAGCCGCCAGGGATGGATGCAGGCCAGTACCGCATCCTTCGCTGCAATGGTCTCGCCGTCTGCCAGCACCACGCCAGTGGCGCGTCCGCCGCTGATCGTGAGCTTCACCACCTCGGCCTGCGTGCGCACGGTGCCGCCGTGATACTCGATACAGTCGACCAACGCATCGGAAAGTTTCTGCGAACCGCCGACCACCGCGAACGGCCCCGAACTGTGCACCAGCGCGAGCAGGTTGTAGACCAATACACCGGTGCCGTTTGACTCCGGATTCTCCATCGCCTCGCCGATCCACTTGAGGTAATGCAGACGAACTTCGGTGGATTCGAAATAGCGGCAGATCACATCGTACGCGCTGTTGAACAGACTGCTGGCAAGTTCGGCGCCGATGCCGGTCGTATCACTATCGAGCAGACCCATGAAACGTGAAAACGGCATCGGTGGCGTCGCCGCGCCCGCGTTCAACAGCGGCGCCAGCTTCACACAGCGCCGGCCGAGCTCGCGATAGGACTCCGCATCTTTCTGCGAGAACTGCGCGATCGACTGCGCGGTGAGATCGACGTCCTGGTGTGTGGCCAGCACCGAGCCGTCGTCGAACAGCGTCGTGAACGCCGCTTCCCATTGTGCAAACTTGAGGCCGAAGCGAGTGGTCAGCTCCAGCTCGTTCTTGGCCAGCGCCGGGTTGACCATACAGGTCATCAGACCGGTGGCGTGCGGATCGTGAATGAAGCCAGGTGCAACTTCCACCGACACCACGCCGCCGCCGCAGCGACGGTTCTTCTCCAGCACCAGCACGCGCTTGCCGGCCTTCGCCATGTAAGCCGCCGCAGTCAGCGAGTTCGAACCTCCGCCGACGACGACAATGTCAAAAGTACTGGTCATGGCTGCTGCTGCTCCTCATCTCGATAATCAATCGCTCGAAGCCGTGTCCGCACACAGGACACTTGCGGACGGCTTGACTTTGTCACTGCATATAGTAACTTAGCGTACCATTTTTAGAATGCTTGCAAAAGCGATCACTGTTTCGGCGCCGACCCTTAGGGTCTTGGCCACTTGAGGGGGAGTTTTGGAATGAAGCTTTACGCAAGCGACAACTCGGATCTGATGGAGATCAGCAAGATCTACCCAGACAACGGCAATCTGATTGTGGAAGGCACCATCATGGGCGCCATGCCGATTCGCGCCGTGGTCAAACCGGTCGAAATCCGCAAGGCGCTTGGATTGATGTCGTTCAAAACCATGTTCATGGCCTTCCTGATGCTGTTCCGCGGATCGCGCTGATTCGGCCTTCGCGCAGGGCCGCAATGCGTCAGCCCAGCTCGACGGTTGATACAGTCCGCACATCCTGACCGTCCTCGATGCGAATGCTTCCGTGACGGCGTCGCGTCGCGCCGCGCGGGGTGACTGCCTTTCGCTTCTCCCGTTTTCCTCGCAGAACTGATGCTGCGCTACGGCAACGATCGTGATCGTCGCCGGCTCGCTGCATGGCCCTTATACCGCCAGAATCTGCTTCGCAAGAATGTTGCGTTGCACTTCGTTGGTACCCCCGAAGATCGACCAGCAGCGGCTGTACAGATACTCGTACCCCATTACGCTAAGCTGCCCGACGGTATCGAGTGCCTGGAGCGGATCGGCATGTAGGGCGGCCGGTTCGTAGGTCGCCGCGCGTGGGCCTTCGAGTTCCAGTGCCAGCTCCGCAAGCGACTGCAGAATCTCGGTACCGCGGATTTTCAGGATCGAGGCTTCCGCGCCAAAGCGCGCACCGCCAGCCCAGGCCTCGACATACTGGCGCTCCAAGGCACACAAGGCCATCAACTGGATGGCGACATCGGCCAGCTTGGTACTCATCAGCGTATTCAGCGCCAACGGCACTTCCGGGCTAGTGCTGACCTGCTGCTGCAAGGACTGCACATGCTTCAGCAGTCGCAACTTCGGCCCGGTGTCCGCGATCGACACGCGCTCATTCCCGAGTAGGAATTTCGCGATGCCCCAACCCTGCCCTTCCTCGCCGACGCGGTTGGTGATCGGTACGCGGACGTTGTCGAAAAACAGCGCGTTGGTGTGATGCAGGCCATCGATCGTAACGATCGGCTTGATGCTGATGCCCGGCGTCTTCATGTCGACCAGCAGGAAGGTAATCCCGGTCTGTGGCTTGCCGCTCTTGTCGGTGCGCACCAGACAATGCATCCAGTCAGCCCAATGTGCTTCGGTAGTCCACAGCTTGGCGCCGTTCACCACATAGTGATCGCCATCGCGTTCTGCGACGGTCTTGATGCCGGCCAGATCCGATCCGGCACCCGGTTCGGAATAGCCTTGGCACCACCAGATGTCGCTCGACAGGATCGCGGGTAGGTGCTGCTGCTTCTGCACCTCGGTGCCGTAGGTGTAGATCACCGGCCCGACCATTTTCACGCCATAGGGACTCAACATCGGCGCGTTGTTGACCGCCGACTCCTGCGTGAACAGCAGCTGCTTCACCAGATCCCAGTCGGCGCCGCCGTACTCGCGCGGCCACGCGCAGCCGAATAAGCCGTGCTGATGCAGCACCTTCTGCCAACCGACGTAGTCCTCTTTCTCGATCTTCAGACCCAGCTCGCCCTTGCGGGCGATCGCCTCGGGCAGATGCTGCGCGGTGAACGCGCGCACCGTCGCACGCCAGGCGCTGGTTTCTTCGGAATCCTGCAAGGCCAGCAGCGACGACAGATTGTGGCCCGTGCCGAAGCGATTCCGATGCAAGTCGCTGCTGCCGAGTTCGCTGCGCATCGTCGCCAGGCGGCGACCGAAATGGCAGATGTCGAGTTCGTCGCTGACACCCATGCCGCCATGAAGCTGGATCGCCTCGTGACCGACGCGTCGTCCGGCGCTGTCGCTGACCACCTTCAAGGCCGAGATCAGGGCCGAGCGCTGCTCACCCGCACCGCCACCGAGCGCCGCAATCGCCAGGTTCAGCGTTGCGCCGAGCTCTTCCTCGGCGATCTTCATGTCGGCTGCGCGATGCTGCAGCGCCTGGAACGAGCCGAGCGTCACGCCGAACTGTTTGCGCGTCGACAGATATTCGAAAGTCGCGCGATTCACCGCCGCGATAATGCCGGCGGTCTCGGCCGCCATGCCGAAGATGCCCCACTCGAGCGCATCCTGCAGCACGCTCTGCGCAGAAGTGTCGAGCGCAAGTTTTGCAGTCTCTGGAAGTGCGACCGCGTTCAGCTCGAGATCGCCGCCGCCGGCACCATCCATCAGACGGAATTCGGCGATCGAAAGCTGCGCACGTGGCACACGGAAGATCGCCTGCGCATCACCGAGATTTGCGCTGACCAGGAACTCATTGGCGACATCCGCATGCCGTACGCTGCGGATCCGCCCGCTCAGCGTATAGCCCTGATCGGTCTGGATAGCCGTGGCGACAGGCGTTGCGAACGGATCGTAGCCGCTGTCGTGTGCGAGGACTGGAATCAGTTCACCGCCAATGATCTGCGCGATCAGGTCATCGCGCAGGTCGATGTCCGACAGATGCGTCAGCACCCGTCCCGCGATGACGGCACACGCAAGGAACGGTTCCACTGCCAGCGAACGACCCAGCTCGGCCATCGCCACCGCGATGCTGCGCGCATCGCCGCCGAAGCCGCCATAGGCTTCGTCGAACGCGGTACCCATCAGGCCCATGTCGGCCAGGCCCGGCCACAGCGCCAGGCGCTGCGGCGGCATGGCGCCAAGGCGCTGGCGCCGATGTTCGAAATCGTTCTCCTGGCGCAGGAAGCGGCGCAGGTTTTCTTCGAGCAAGCGTTGCTCGTCGGTATTCGCAAGATTCATTGGGCAACCATCAAACACGTTGAAGTCCTCGACCGCTTTGCACGCGCGAGCTTCTCGCCCGCACCTGCCGCGCTCAAGCCGCTTCGAGCCCCGCCAGCGCGAGCGGCTTCGATAAGGCCTGTGCAAAGGTATTGCAGAAACGTGCCGCGTCCGCTCCGTTGATCACGCGATGATCGTAGGACAGCGACAGCGGCAGCATCGTCCGCCAAGCCAGTTCGCCATGGATGCGCACCGGCTTTTCGAACGCGCGCGTCGCGCCCATGATCGCCACTTCCGGCGCGTTGATGATCGGCGTGAATGCCGTTCCGCCAAACGGACCCAGTGAACTGATGGTGAACGAGCCCCCTTCCATCAGGCTCATCGGCAGACCTTTCGCGCGCGCACGGGTCGAGATCTCGGTGATCTCGGCGGCGATTTCGGCAACGCTCTTCTGGTCGGCATTGCGAATCACGGGCACCAGCAGGCCATTCGGCGTATCGGCCGCGAAGCCGAGATGAAAATATTTTTTCAGGATCAGCGTCGTGCCGTCCGGGCCGAGCGAAGCGTTGAAGCGCGGATAGGCCTGCAATGCGGCCACCGCAGCTTTCATCATGAAGGCCAGCGGTGTCGCCTTCTTGCCGGTGACTTCCTGCAGGCGCTTGCGCGCATCGTCGAGATCCGTGATGTCGGCTTCTTCCTGATGGGTGACATGCGGGATCGTCACCCAGTTGCGCGCCAGCGTCGCCGAAACGATCTTCTGGATCCGCGGCAGCGCCAGCGTTTCCACCGGGCCGAATGCCGCGAAGTCGATAACCGGCCATGGTGCGAGCTCAAGCCCGGGTAGCGCTGTCTTGCCCGCGTCGCTCACGCGATTTCGCCGATCACGGTGCCGACCGGATAGATCTCGCCGGCGGCCTTGAGAATCTTCAGTTTGCCGCTGGCAGGCGCTGCGATCTCTTCGACCGACTTTTCCGATTCGAGCGAGTACAAGGGCTCGCCTTCCTTGACGTCGCCACCGTCGGCGACCATCCATTCAGCGATGGTGCCCTCGTTCATCGAAAAGCCGAGTTTCGGCAGCAGGATTTCAGTGCTCATGTGTTAGGCCAGTGTCTTGCGGATGGAAGCTTCGAGTTCGGCGTGCGTGTACAAATAAGCGGCTTCGAGCGGCGGCGCATACGGTACCGGGCAGTCTTCGCTGGCAACGCGTTCGACCGGCGCTTTGAGTTCGCGGAAGAGTGCCTCGTGGATGCGCGACGACAGCTCGGCACCCACACCGAATGAGCGGCAGGCCTCGTGCACGATGACAGCACGGCCGGTTTTCTTGACCGAGGTGAGGATGGTGTCCATGTCCATCGGCTGCACGGTGCGCAGGTCGATGACTTCGCAGTCGATGCCCTCCTTGGCGAGCTTTTCCACCACCGGCGGGATGTCGAGCATCGAGCGGCTATAGCCGATCACGGTGACATCTTTACCAGGGCGATGAATGCGCGCCTTGCCGAGCGGTATCTTCTTGCCGCGTTCGGGTGCCGCACCGGGCGTCCAGTAATTGTTCAAATGTTCGATGAACAGCACCGGATCTTCGTCATCGATCGCCGAGCGCAGCAGGCCGTAGCCGTCGGCCGGATTGCTCGGCATGACCACCTTGATGCCGGGTGTGTGACAGAACCAGGCTTCGAGGAAATCCGAATGCTGGCCGCCGTTCTGAAACCCGGAGCCGGTCATGGTGCGGATCACCATCGGCACATGCGTCTGCCCGCCCGACATGAAGCGCAGCTTGGCGGCGTGGTTGGTGATCTGGTCCATACAGACCGCAACGAAATTCATCAGCATGATTTCGACTACAGGCTTGAAGCCGACCACCGCCGCACCGACCGCCGCACCCATGAAGCCCATCTCGGAGATCGGCGTGGAACGCACGCGGTTGCCGTATTTGGTCGACAGGCCGCTGCTGATCTTGACGATGCCACCGCCTTCCGGATCGGCGATTTCCTCGCCGAACACGATGACGTTTGCATCCGCTTCCATCGCGTCGTGCAGTGCCCAGTTCAGCGACTGAATCATGTTGACGGGCGCGGCTTTCTTCGGAGCATCGCCGAGGTTCACATCTGCGGCCTTGCTGGCTTCGGTGTCGCCGAAATTCTTCACTTCACTCATGTCGTTCTCCTTCAGGCGATTTCGGTGGCGTAGACATCACGCTTGACTTCGCTGGCATCGGGGGCGGCGCTGCTCATCGCAAAGGCTTCGGCTTCGTCGATCAGCTGTTTGATCGATGCGTCAATCGCATCGAGATCGGCAGCCGTTGCGTGCTTGTTTTCGACCAGCCAGTTGCGATAGCGCGGATACGGATCGTCCTTGACCGCTCGCTCGTACTCGGGCTTTGGAATGTATTCGCCTGCATCGCCGATCAGATGTCCGTTGAAGCGGAAGGTCACCGCCTCGATCAGCGTTGGCCCTTCACCGGCGCGTGCGCGTGCGATCGCCTGCTTGGCCGCGTTGTACACCGCGATCGGATCGTTGCCGTCCACATGCAGACCCGGCATGTTGTAGCTCGCCGCACGATCGGCGATGCGCTCGACCGAGGTACCCTTCGAGTACGCGGTGTGCTCGGCGTAGCGGTTGTTCTGGCAGACGAAGATCACCGGCAGCTTCCAAACGGCAGCGAGATTCAGCGACTCGTGGAATGCTCCTATATTCGAAGCGCCGTCGCCGAAGTTGGCAACGGTGACGCGGCTCTCGCCGCGCAGCTGCGCGGCGAGACCGAGGCCGCACGCAATCGGCATGCTTGCGCCGACGACACCAGTCGTCACCATGCAGCCCTTGGACGGATAGGTCAGATGCATCGGTCCGCCCTTGCCCTTGCAACTGCCGGTGACTTTGCCGGCGAGCTCTGCCCACAGCAGCTTGGGCGGCAGGCCCTTGGCGAGCATGTCGTGCACGCCACGGTAGATCGTTACCAGGTAATCCTCGTCGGTCAGCTGTACGCTGATCGCCGACGGAATGCATTCCTGTCCGCGTGCCGAGTAGTACGGCATGACCATGCGACCGGCCTTCATCGCGCCAATCACGCGATCGTCGCTGTGCTTGATCAGGGTCATCTTTTGATAGATGTCCACCAGGGTCTTGCTGTCCGGCTGAGTCATGCTCATGCACTGTCTCCTCGTACGAAAATGTTTGTGTCCTTGTTCGTGCACACCGATGCAGCGACGATGATGTGCACGACGCGCTTTCGACTAGCGTCCTTCCAAACCAACAATGCTGATGGCGCAAATGCCGTTGTACGGCACGCCGCCAAGGTTATGGCTCAGACCCATCTGCGGGTCTTTCAACTGCCGCGCGCCGGCGCGGCCCTGTAACTGCAAATAGTGTTCGTAAACCATGCGCAAGCCCGAAGCGCCGACTGGGTGGCCGAAGCACTTCAGTCCACCATCGATCTGGCAAGGGATCACGCCGTCGGCATCGAACACGCCGTCGAGCACGTCGCGCCAGGCCTTGCCGTCTTCGGATACGCCGAGGTCTTCCATCGTCACCAGTTCGGTGATCGAGAAGCAATCGTGTACTTCCAGCGCCGACAGCTCCTTGCGTGGATTGGTGATGCCGGCTTCCTTGTAAGCCGCCTGCGCGGCATTGCGCGTGTTCGGCACATAGCTACCGTCCCATTCCGCCGTTCCCCATTCACGCCCGGCGCTGGCAGACAGCTGCAGTGCTTTGATCGTGATCAGATCGCGCTTGCCGAGTGCGCGTGCGATCTCCGGCGTGGTGACGATCGCGCAGGCCGCGCCGTCGCTGACGCCGCAACAGTCGAACACGCCGAGCGGCTCGGCAATCATCGGCGCGTTCAGAATCGTTTCCATCGACACGGCTTTCTGCAGATGTGCCTTTGGATTTTTCGCGCCGTTCTGGTGACTCTTCCACGAAACCCGCCCGATTGCCTGCTTCAGATCTTCCTTGCTGATGCCGTGCTTGGCGCGGTAGCCGGCGGCCAGCTGGGCGAATCCGGCCGGCGCCGACGAGTACGGCATCCATAGATCGTTGAACGTCCCCTTCGACGGCACCGGCAGGCCACCGTAGCCGGTGTCCTTGAGTTTTTCCGCGCCGATGGCCAGTGCGATATCCACGGCACCGGAGGCGACTGCGTAAGTCGCGCCGCGCAGCGCTTCGGTTCCGGTTGCACACATGTTTTCAACACGCGTCACCGGAATGCCTTCCAGGCGCAGCGCTGTCGACAGCGGAATCGCCGAGTTGCCGACATTGACGCGATCGGCAGCCGAGCCGTACCAGGCTGCGCCGATCTGTTTGCGGTCGATGCCGGCATCGCGAAGAGCCTCGCCGAAGGCTTCGGTGACGAGTTCTTCGGTACCGCTGTCCCAGCGTTCGCCGAAACGCGAACAGCCCATGCCGATGATGGCGACCTTGTCCTTGATTCCGCTTGCCATTGGATTCTCCGAATTCAGACGGTCGGTGTGGCTTTCCAGAAGTAGCGATCGAAATGCCGCATGCGATCGCGCTCCTTGATGCGGAAGCTCATTTCCAGCGGCGTGCCGACTTCGAGTCCTGCACTGCCGACTCCGACGATTTCCATCAACAGGCGCGCGCCGACATCGAACTGCACGAGTCCGACGTACAGCGGCGGCGCCGGCGTATACATCAGCCAGTCGGCGGTATAGGTCGCGACCTTGGCTGGCTCATCGGCCAACGCATATTCGGCTTGCGAATCGACAGCACTGCAATTAACGCAGGCCGGCAAACGTGGGAACTGCACGGCGCCGCATTGGCTGCACTTGCCGCCAGCGAATCCCAATACTTGGCGCGACGAACGATACAACTGCGTCAATGCGGTCTTGTTGTCGGTTTCGCCGCGCATGCCCCAGTCGAGTTCGACATGACCATCGAACGACAGCAACTTCAGATACGCAGTTTCTTCGATGCGGCGCGCAATCGAACCCGCCAAGCCACGGCGCGGTGTCGCCGGTTGCGACTGCTGCATTTCGAAGGCGATGACTTCGCAGCCTTGTGCGAACGAGGTGACGACGATGACGTCGCCCGGGGCGGCGCGTTCAAGCGCCGCGATTAACAGCAGCAGCGGCTGTGCCGCACCGGTATCGCCGACCTGCCCTTGCAGATCCGGAAGAATTTTCTCGGGCGCAATGCCGAGTGTCTTGGCGACCAGCTTGTCGCTGGCGATCCCACCGCCGGACATGCCGAACCACAGCGTGCGATCTTTGGCGACACCCGCCTGATCGAGCAGACGGCGCACGGCCGCCGGAATGATCTTGGCGACGCCTTCGTCGCGAATCCAGCGCTCTTCCCAGCCGTAGTCGAAGCGCTCTCCCGATTTACGGAAGCTGCTGACAAACGGCACCGACAGCGTTTCGGCACCGAGAAATTTCGCAAGTACGTCGCCACTGCCGAGCGTCAGCGCGCCGGCACCGCAGCCGTACTGCATCTCTTGCGTACTACCCGGCTTGCCCGTCCGCGCGTCGGCCGCGACAACCATGCGGTCGCCGTCGATCCCCGACTCGCAGGCGGCGATCACCGCACTCAAACCTGCGCGGGTCGAGCCGGCGAATTCGTTCGCGCTGCAATCGGTCGACACGCCCAGCACGGAGCCAATCAATACCGCGTTATTCAAATCAGCGTAGGGCGCGGTGGTGCTGGCGAGGGTCAATTGCTGCAGTGCGTCGGCGCTGCTGCCGCGCAGGCAATCGCGTCCGGCTTCCACCGCCATCGTGATGACGTCTTCATCCCAGCTGCACATCGAACGCTCACCTTTGGCGAGACCCTTCAAGCCCGGAAATGCCCAGGCGTGGGCAGCCGCAATTGCGGCGCGCTGCATGCGATGACGCGGAACATAGGCGCCAAAAGCCTTGATGCCAACAACCCTGCTATCCGTCACATTTCCTCCAAACTGGGAGTGCGTCGCGCACTCGAGCCGAGACTGCTGATATTGTCTGCTAGGTCGTCCTCTAGCTTACTATGTTTTTTGTGCGCTAGCATACTATCTACTTACATTTCGATTGCTACCCCGATGATTTCGCCACTGTTCCTGCCAGGCCATAAAACGACTTAAATGAATACGCCCGTTGTGTTGTCCCGCAAGGATCGCGTTGCGATCATCGAACTGAATCGACCAGATGCGTTGAACGCGATCGACATCCCGATGCGGCGCGCGCTGCTGTCGAGCCTCGATGAACTCGGGCGCGACGCCGGCGTCGGTGCGGTCGTACTTGCGGCTAACGGCAAGGCGTTCTGTTCGGGGGCGGATCTGAAGGCGGCGGCGGAAAATCCAGACAGCAGTGCGCGACGCACCGCACGCACCTTGATCCACGATTTCCAGCCGATCGTCGAAGCCCTGACCCGCATCGACAAGCCAGTCATCGCGGCGGTCAACGGTGCCGCCGCGGGCGTCGGCTTATCGCTGGTGCTGGCCTGCGACCTCATCGTGATGGACAGCAGCGCCTACCTGATGTCTCCGTTCATCAATCTCGGCCTGATCCCGGATGGCGGAGCGGCCTGGTTCCTGACGCGCCGCTTAGGCTATGCGCGGGCGTTTGAGATGCTCGCCGACGCGGAGAAGCTTCCCGCTGAGCGGTGCCTGCAACTGGGTATTGCCAACCGGGTCGTGATGCCCGAGGCCTTGCGCGGCGATTGCGAGCAGTGGGCAACAAAACTGGCCGCGCGCGCACCGCTGGCGCTCGCGCTGACCAAGCGATTAGCACGACTGTCGCTGACGTCCAGCCTGTCGGATACGCTGACGATGGAGGCGGAGTTTCAGACCTTCCTCGCAACAACTGCTGACGCACGCGAAGCGATTACAGCGTTCGGCGAGAAGCGGGCCCCGACGTTCTACGGGCGCTGAGTCCGGCGCGCGCGACACGCAAGCTTGCTCTGCTTTATCACTCAATACTGCGGCGAAGCCCGGGTACGCGGCGTTCGCTTCAGGCGTCGGCGCGCTTCTTGAACAATTCTCGACCGATGATTTCGCGCATGACTTCCGAGGTGCCACCGGCAATCTTGCGGATGCGGGCATCTGCGTAAGCACGCGCGATCGGGTATTCCCACATGTAGCCGTACCCGCCGAAGAACTGCAGGCACTCATCGACGACACGACATTGCAACTCGGTGCACAACATCTTTGCCGCAGCGGCATCGACCGCGGTCAGCTCCTTGTTCAGGTGCAGCGCGATGCAGCGATCAACAAACACGCGTTTGGCCAGCGCCTCGGCATGCAATTCTGCGATCTTGAAGCGCGTATTCTGGAAGTCGCTGATGGTCTGGCCAAAAGCCTTGCGATCCTGTGTGTATTCGATGGTCCAGCCGATCGCCGCTTCAACCAGCGACATCGCCGACACTGCGATGGAAAGCCGCTCCTCGGCAAGCTTGCTCATCGCCATCGCGAAGGCACCGCCTTCGCGTCCGAGAAGGTTTGAAACTGGCACTCGAACTTCGTCGAAAAAAAGCTCCGACGTGTCCTGCGCCTTCAACCCGATTTTCTTGAGGTTGCGTCCGCGCCGGAATCCCGGGCGGTCGGTCTCGACAAGGATGAAGCTCATCCCCTTTGCTCCGGCGGCAGGATCGGTCTTGCAGGCAAGTACGATCACGTCGCAAAGCTGACCGTTGGAGATATACACCTTCTGTCCGCTGATCACGTAGTCGTCGCCATCGCGTACCGCGCGCGTACGAATCGCTTTGAGGTCACTGCCCGCCGAGGGCTCGGTGAGCCCAAGCGCGCCGATAACGTCGCCAGATGCCATCTTTGGCAACCAGCGCTGCTTCTGCGCCTCGGTGCCGAAGGTGTAGATGTATGTTGCGACCATATCCGAGTGCACCGAGAACCCCGGTCCGGTAACACCGGCACGTGAGAGCTCTTCGATGATGACGACGTTGAACAGGAAATCGGCACCGTAGCCGCCATATTCTTCCGGCAGATTCGGGCAGAGGAGACCGGCCGCGCCAGCTTTCGGCCACAGGGCGCGATCGACGATACCCGCATCCTCCCATTGCTCGTGGAACGGCACGATCTCTTTGTCGATGAACCGCCGGATCGAATCGCGGAACTGTTCGTGCTCAGAGGAAAACAGGGTGCGTGGAATCATGAACACGCGCTCGATGTCGATGAATGGAACGGCAGTGTACTAGATCGTACGCTAGCACACCTATATTTGAATGCAGATCGATAGGTGTGACAGCGATTCGATTACATCGTGCGAAACGGCCGCGATTCCGAATGTGTTGCGTGTGATCGACTCAGGTTCGGAAATAGCTGCGTGGAGGAATTGTGCTGCCACACGAATCGACTCCTGATCGCACGGCTCCAGATCATCGAATGGGAACTCCCGCGGTCGCATAGCTGCATGGAGTTTCGGAGATTGCCTGCAAGGCTGATGCTATTCCGCTTGGCGCGCATGCACGAGCGTTTTCCGTGCGTTGCGCCGCGATATAGCGATATCGCCCGATTTCAGGCGATATTTCAGGACTCGAGGCTTCGAGTCCTGCTTAGTCCACGATTCGACCGCAGCATTTTTAGCTGGGTCGAACGCCTGAGACTTCTTGGCAGGCCGACGCGATTTTCGCCTCGACGTGCTTCGAATTACTTTGTCGGCTTGCCTGCGGCAGCAGGTTTTGCCGAGGCGGCGCTGCTGCGTGCACTGATGCCATACAGACGTGCCACATCCTTGCTGCCATCGGTTCCCTTCACATCCTGAAAGGCTTTCAATGCATCGTCTTTCTTGCCGGCGATCAGAAGCGCGTAGCCATAGTGCAGTTTGGCGATGTCGGGATTCTTCAACCCGCCCTTGGTGAGTCCCTGCTGCATCAGCGGCAGACCCTTGTCGGCCTGGCCGTAGGTGACGTAGGCAAAGCCGGTGTTCACCAGCCCGTCTCCCGTCGGCATGCTTGCCGCCTGTGTTGCACCCTGTGCAAGGGTCGCCTTATCGGCTGCAATCTTTTTGTCGACCAGATCCTGCAGGCGCTTCTGCCGATCGATATCTGCAGGATTACCGGTCCCCAAGACCTTCTGTGCGTAGCCGGCTTTCAGGAAGCTGTCGGCCTCGCCCGGATATCCGGCCTGCACCGCGAGTTCGGTTGCCTCCAGATATTCGCTGGCATTGCGGAACGTGCCGGTGCGCATGCGCAGACGGTCGAGGTCGAGCGAGAGCTTGTCGGTGAAGCCCGGTCGGCCCGCGGTGCGTGCAATCAGGTCGAGCCAGTAGTCCGGTTTCGGGAAATACGTCACCAGCTTTTCCAGCGCAGTGGCATAGCCCGGCATGTCGTTCTGCTTGAGCGCGCAGCTCGCCAGCAGCTGCAATTGTGTTTCGGTTGGCGCTTGGCCTGCGGCTTCCATGGCGGAGACCTGTGCAGTCAGATCGCGCGCGGCATCGGCGTACTTTCCGGCGAGATATTCGGCCTGCGGCAGGATCGACAGTGTCGCTGCATCCTTACCGCCGGCCGCCTTGTAGCGCTGAATGGCATCGACGGTCTTCGGGAAATCCTTGGCGCTGTAGTTCAGCTTGGCGAGAATCTCCAGCGTCTGCAGCTGATCGGCCGGCGGCAGCTGGCCGGATGCAAGGAGTGAGTCGTAGTAACCGGCCGCGCCCTTGTAGTCACCCTTGCCGAGTGCGACCGACGCATGCAAGCGAGTGATGACGTATTTTTCATACGGCGTGAGGTTGCCGACTTTCTCTGCGGTGGCGAGATCATTCGCCGCCTCATCATATTTCTTGGCCTGCAAAGCAGCCTGAGCCGCTTGCAGTGGCTTGCCCAGTTCCGGACGCACGGTCTGCTTGGCATCCGCAGCAATCGCGGCGTGGATGCTGCTGCACAGCGCGAGCACGGTGAGGGTGCGGGCGATCAGCGTGAAGGTTTTGCGGGCTACGTTCATCACAGTGTTCCTGACAAGGGTGCAGACGTTGGTGCTGCTGACGTGCTTCATGTAGCGGGGTTGACGCGTACTGCGGTCGCTTAAGTGCGAGGACTTGCAGGTTAAGAGATCAGTTGTGCGTCATCCCGGTATTCGAATTCATGCTCGACTTCAGACGCGACGACGCTACTGCAGAAACTGTTCGTTGCCGACGATGCCGATCTGATGCAGGCCGAGGCGCTGGGCTTCGGCCAGTACTTCGGCGACGTACTTGTATTCGGCCAGCTTGTCCGGGCGGATGTGCACTTCCGGTTCCGGCACCATCGCCGCGGCCTGCTCCATGCGCGTCTCCAGCAGTTCACGATCCGGGATGACGTTGCCATCCCACAGGATGGTGCCGTCGAAGTCGACTTCGATGTTGATCACCGGTGGCGGGGTTGTCGGCGGCGGCTGGTTGGCCGAGGGCATGTCCAGCTTCACCGCGTGCGTCTGCACCGGAATCGTGATGATCAGCATGATCAAGAGCACCAGCATC
>CAIJRD010000009.1 GCA_903822975.1 uncultured Sinobacteraceae bacterium | reverse complement strand
GACCATCATCAACAAGATCGTCGGCACCAACGGCAACCCGCTGCCGATCCTGCAGATCCCCGGAACACAGATCACACTGCTGCCGGACACGGCCGGTCACAGCATCAGTTCGGTTGCTGGCAACAACATCGCAAACGCCGCTTCGGGTTCGCCAGGTGCGCCGGTCACGCTGACGCTGGACGCCAGCGGCAAATATTGGGTCGATGTCTCGAAGGGCATTTCACAGAACGATACGTCCTACCAGTTCACCGGTATCACCACTGGCGGCTCGCTGACGCTCACCGATGGCGTTCATCGCACGATCTTGACGACCGCATCGGGATCGATCGCAGCGTACACCGTGGTCATGCCGCCAAACCCGACCGACGGTCAGGAGGTGATTGTCACCTGTAATAAGGCGATCACCGCGCTCACAGTAAACGCGAACACGGGTCAATCGATCCAGGGCATGCCGACCTCGCTACCGCTTGGCTCGCGCATCGTGGCGCTCTATCGCGCGTCGAATACGACGTGGTCGTTCTCGTAAAGCAGAGCGCATATGGCTACCCTTCAGCGCTTCGCAGCGAGCGTTCCGGCTGACGTTTCGCCGGTCTGGTGTCTTGAGTTCTCGCATTCGACGTTTGCAGCGCCCTTGCGTCGCGCCTGGTGGCCTTCTGACTGGTCGGTAGTGATCGACGGCGCGACCGTTGTATTCACCAATGCGACGGACGCGGGCGGCTGGAGCTCGCCGCAACCGACCGTCGATGACAGCGGCATCGCGACACGTACGCTGTCGATCGATGATGTCGATCTGACCTACCGCAACGCGCTCGCGTCCACGCGCGGAGACGACGAGGCGGTGCAGTGCGTGATTCGATGCTTTGCCAGCGACGACTCAACCCTGATGATCGCTGAGTATTACGACGTTCGCGATTTCTCAGGCCTGAGCAGCGGGAAGCTCACCGTGACTGTTGGGACGCCGGATATCGGCAATCAGCGTTTCGGCCGCGTGAAGCACACGCTGGCGAACTCGCCTGGACTGCGGGGGCGTGCTGTATGAGCTTCCTCAAGTCGCTGCGGAAGTTCATCAAGAAATATGATCCGCTGTTCCACTACATCGACCCTCTGCAGGACAATTTCTTCCTGTTGCGGGCGGTGCAGAAGCTGTTTTCGCCGACGATACCGAAAGCTGGCCCCGCGCCTGATCAGGTCTACAGCGCGGCGCTGCAGAACAACGAGGCGCGGATCGACGATATCCAGTCGATCGCGTACGGCGATCTGCGCCACTACCCGACTGCGCGCTCTCAGCCCTGGTTCGAATACATCGGCAACGATCAATACATCCACTGCTGGATGCGGGTGACGGTTGGTCTGGCGCAGCAGCTGGACGAGCTATTCGATGTGACACCTTGCGCCTACTTCCCGGACTTCAAATCGCAGTGGCTCGATCCGGGACAGCCGATGACGCTGTTCCATCCGAACGTCTACACGAACCCGCAGGCGACCAACGTCGAGCTCGCCTCGGGCGCGCTGCATTCGATCACCGAAACGGTGCCGCTGACCTTCGGCCCGACCGGACATCCGAGCCGGATCGATCACGACGGCGGCGGCGGCATCTTCAACAACGTCATCAACGGATCGTCGGTGGTGATCTCGGGTGCCGGTCCAGGTTACGACGGCACCTACCCGGTCGTCTCTTCGAATTATTCCGATGAGACGGTCGATGTCTCGGGTGCGACCTTCACGACGGCGACGATCCCGTGCACAGTCACTTGGAGCGTCTACGACGATAACGACGACTCGATCAAGCGCTGCGATAACTGCTCGATCGTCTTCAATGCGGCCAACGCGACTGCAACGGCCACGCCGGACCTGACGCAGAAGAATCACGATCTGAGCGTATTCGTGATCTCGGACCTGATCATCTTCCGCACGGCCGGCGTCAACGCGGGCATTCCCTTCGAGATCATCGATATCCTTGGCGATAGCTCATTCGTGCTAAGCCCGTCACCCGCCAACGACACCACCACCGACGACATTCTGCTGCTGCGGCGCTTCCATGGCGCATACGACGCCTGCCCGCCGAGCGATACGGTTGATCAGGTCGCCGTCGATCTCGAATGGGATCAGGGCCTCGGCAATGTTCAGGGCGACGGCAGCATTGCATCGTTCTCTGACTACATCGATGTGCAGTGGCGCGAGGTCGATGATTCCGGCAATCCGCTGACGGACTGGACGAGCTTCGGTATTCAAGGCTACACGGCGGCGACGCGCACGCCCGTACGTCGATCGACCGTCTTCACCTTGCCATCGCCCTGCCGCCCGCAGCTGCAGCTGGCACGCACCACGAACTCAAGCGGCGGCTCGGACCACCTCAATCATGTGAATCTGATGGGGGTTCGCGGGTTCGTGCGCATGATTGCCGGCGAGGACGCGGTGTATGCGCAGGATCAGAACTCCACAACCGTAGCGGTCTCGGTGCGCGTGAGTGGCGTCCTCGCGGGCATTCAAGACCTCAAATACAACACGCGGTTTATTCGGAAGCTTGAGCAGTGGTCGGCGGAAAGTGGCTGGAGCGCGCCGCTACCAACGCGGTCAATCATCTGGGCGCATCTCGACGCCATGCGCGGTCCCTGTACGGCTGTCGGCGTGCGTGTGCCGGATTCTCGCATCGACCTTCCGACGATGGCCGCAAGGGCCGCTCAGTTCGATACCGCAGGGCTGACGTTCGATGGCTCTTTCGATTCCGAGACGACGCTTTCCGATGCGCAGCAGACGATTCTGAAGCTCGCGCGCGCGGCGCCGCGCATCAACTGGACGACCGGTCAATACTCGATCTACGTCGATGAGCGGGTCGCACCGGTTCAGATGTTCACAGACGATAATTCGGAAATCTCGACACCGAAGACCACGCTGCAGAATGCGAGCGCAAACACCGGCGTACTTGTGTCGTATCAAGACCCGGTTTCGATGCAGGAAAAGACGGTCGGTGCAGGCGATACCGATTCGAAGCCGTTGACGATAGATGTTCGAAATGGCTGCACGACGCGCCAGACCGCCTGGGCGAATGTTGCGTTTTACGAGTGGATGAAACAGCTGTGGCGCAATCAAACGACCACGCTCGACACCGAGCTCGAAGGCGTCAACGCTGGCTTCGGCGACCGTGTGCTGATTCAGAGTCTCGAACAAGGTTGGGGCCAGAGTGCCGAAGTGCTTTCGAGCATCGGGCTCACGCTGACGGTGTCGAGACCATTCGATTGGTCTGGTGCGGGCTGGTTCTGCTATCTCGCCGATCCGAACGGAATGCCGACGGCGAAGATCAGTTGCACGCGAGGTGAAAGCGATTCGGAAGTCATCCTGGCCACAGATCCAGGCATCGAGCTCACTGGCTCAACCGGTCTTGAGCGATCGACACCGATCGCGTTCGGGATACCTGGCAACGAACCGATCATCGGCATCAACAACGGCGTGACATGGTCGCTTGGCGATGCTGGCGGCCAGCAGGCGCAGATGGACATTCTGATTGATGATCCGAACATCTATGCCGATCCCGGTACGGCACCGGTCGATCCCTACCCGACCGTCAGCGTTACTGATCCGTCGCTGCTGATCACCGGGCTCTCGCTTTCGTTCTCGGGCGCGAACGGCTCTGCATCGTGGGCGAATCCGGCCGGCGCAGCGCTTTATGAGCCATCGTGGAGCTACGACCAGCTGAACTGGAACCTGATCGGCAGACCGTCGCCGCCCACCGACAGCGTGACCTTCGTCGTTCCGTATTCCGGGACCGTGTATTTCCGCGTGCGAGCCCGCGGACACGGCGCGCGCGTCGGCGACTATGTCGTGACGCAGGCAAATGCGTCAGCTGGTTCTGGGGCGCTCGCGGTGACTTTGCCTCGATCGACATTGGGCGTCTCCACGACGGGCGCGAGCGCGACGACGATCTCGATCACGGCGAATGTACAGGGCGGTAGTCCTGGCTATTCCCTGCTCTGGCAGAAAGTGAGCGGCGACAACATCCACATCGATTCGCCGACCAGTCAAACCACGACGTTCACCGCAAACGGCCTCGGGCGCGGCGACAGCAAGTCGGCTGTCTTCCAGTTGCAGGCGACCGACAGCACATCGACCGTTGCGCTCAGTCCGCCGCTAACAGTTACGGCTACGAACAACTATCACGGAAACGTGCCGCTCAACTGAACCCTTCAAGCACTACTACCGAAGCCCGCAAGGGCTTTTTTTATGTCCGCGACCAAAAGGAAATCACCATGCACACATTCCTCGTTTCGCTTCTCGAAAGCTGGCCAACGCTGGCCGTTATCTACGGCATCGACTATCTGATCATCGCGTTGTACGTCTGGATCAATTACCTCGACATCCGCACAACGCTGCGCAATGTCGCCCTGGGACACGACGTTGAGCAGAACGCCAAGATGAAGCCATACGTCATCGTCGGCCATCCCTGGCTGATGGCCTACGGCAAGTTGCGCGTCGATTACTTCATGCCGGCGTTGGCCTTGATCTTCCCGCCGTTCGCGGCATTCCTGATCCGCAGTGGAATCGGAACCTACAAGGCCGTGCGCGGAAACGAAAAGCTCGCGAACTCTCAACACATCCCCGGCAACGCGTAAGCGCGCCGAATCCAAATCGCCCCCCTTGCGCGGGCTTTTTTATGGGTGACGGAAAATGAAATACAGCATGGAGGGCCTGGCGCTCACTCAGAGGTTCGAGGGCTGCCGCTATGTCGCGTATCAGGACAGCGTCGGCGTTTGGACCATCGGCTACGGCCATACGCGCGGCGTTCACGAAGGAATGACCTGCACACAGGCGCAGGCGCTTGCGTGGCTCGTTGAAGACGTTGCGAGCGCAGAGGCCGAAGTCAACCGAGTGGTGACGGTGCCGCTGACGCAGCACGAATTCGATGCGTTGGTCGATTTCGTGTTCAACCTCGGCGATGGCTCTTTCGAGCATTCGACGATGTTGAGGCTGCTCAACGCTGGCGACCATGCGAATGCCGTGAACGAGTTTCGCAAGTGGGACAAAGCCGGCGGCGTCGAAGTCGCTGGGCTTCTTCGTCGCCGCTTGGCTGAAGCTGCCGAGTTCGTCGAGCCGTGATTCCGTATCACGCGATGAAGATGTTTAAGGACATCACGACCACCAAGGGCGGCGATTCATACGACCTCGGCCGCGTGATCGGTCTGCTGCTGATCCTGTCCTGCGTTCCAGGTGCGGTGCGCGGGATGTGGATTGCCTCGGCCGAGCATCCATTCCCCTGGCAGGACTTCGGGATCGGCATGGGCTCGCTCGTTGGCGGCCTGGGCGTGATGTTGTACGCGAAGAAAGACACCGAGCCGGATCAACCGCCGGCAATCCCTCCACACACCAGCAAAAAGGATGATGAGCATGAATCTTAAAAGTGAAGTTGAGAACGTCGTTGCACGGGCGAAGATTGCATTTTCTTCGACCGAGTCGAGCGTGGTCAAAGTGATCGCCGCGCTACGAGTTCATCCGGCGCTGACCGCCGCTCTCGTCGGCGTCGGCTTTGTTCTCGGCGCCGTCGGCGGCAGTCTGCTGTGAACCCCTGGGTGATTCTCGGCGTAGTGCTGGCCTGGGGTGCCAGCCTTGCCTGCGCTTGGGGCTATCGCGGCCACATCGATACGCAGACCTGCAATGCACGCGTTGAAGCGGAACAGCTGAAAACATCGCAGCAGGACAACGAGGTGCTGCAGGGCGACGTGAAGGCCGATGCGTCGACCGCGAAGAACACCAATCAAACCACCGAGGAACATCATGAAAAGGAATCCGCAACTTCAAGCGACGGCGCGAAAGCTCAAGTCGTCATTCGCACGATTCACGATCAAGCGCCGGCTACTGATTGCCAGCGCGTGCTTGTTCCTGCCGCTCTCGATCAGCAACTGCGCGATGGCACCGCAGGAACGCCTAGTGATCCGCCGGCAGCTGGTGGCGCCGCCAGCTGAAACGCTGGCACCACGAACCTGTGATCCCTGGGGTGGTGGCGACTATGGCGCGCTGGCGGCCTGGGCGAAGGCTCAGCGCCTCTGCTTCCTTCTCGATGAAGGCGACAAGACCTCGGCGCGTGAGTTCGTGACGCGCGAGCAGGCGAGCGCGCCGAATGACTGAGCAGCCGCGTCGGCGTGCGCAGGATTGGATTCAGCAGCTGCTCGGCGCATTCGTCCTGCCGGCGCTTTTTTCGGCGGGGACGTGGCTGATCACAACGTCGATCGATGGGCGTCGTGACGATGCGAAGCAAGGTCAGCAACTCTCTGATATCGGGGAAACACGTCAGGCGCTGCGCGGCGATAGATCGCGAGAGATCGACGAGCTGATCGAGGCGCAGCACAGAGAGATTGATTCAATGGAGCGGCGCATTCTGCTGCTTGAGGCGAGGTGCAAACAGCCATGAGGGCGCGCGATGCCGAAGTACGGAGGACTCACCCTCGGTCAGGTAATGGCCATGTTCCCGCCGGATAACGCACCTATGAGTGTTCGCGACTATTACGACGCCGACACGCTCTACAACGCCTGCCGCTTGATGGTGGATACCCTTCGGCTGCGCGCCGGCGATATCAAGCCCTTCTTAATTGGGTTGCAGCAGCTGCGGGCTGGTGCACAAGTGAACAAGGAGTACACGCTCGTTCGCACGGATGATTTTCTTGCTTTACTGAACGTTCCCGCAAAAGTATTTTCCGGCGATTAGATCCGATGCAGAGTGAGTCCTAGCGGCAAGCCCGGCTTGGCTCGGTCAACAGCTTGCCTGAGTCATATATAGCTGTTATGGAACGGTTGTTCGTGGCACACTGATCAAGCGGTTGAATGCGGCATCCACCTTGCCAGACCATGTTAGCTGAAAACAATAAACACTCATCTGTATCAGTGACTTCCGAAAAATACCCTAGCCCATTTCGTGGCCGTCCGCCATCCGACGTCGCTTACATGACACGGTGGGGTCGGATGCTGTCCGGAAAATCGGATGATCTGATTAAGTCTGATGCGCTCGCCCAGCATGAGGGGGCGGTCAACCTGATTTTTACGTCGCCACCGTTCCCCTTGAACCGTAAGAAGCGGTATGGCAACGAGACTGGCGAGGAGTATGTGAAATGGCTTTGTGCGTTCGGGCCGCTCTTCAAGAAAATGCTGGCGAAAGATGGCTCCATCGTGATCGAGATGGGAAATTCTTGGGAGCCAGGTGCTCCTGTGATGTCCACCCTTGCTCTGAGAGCACTGCTAGAGTTTCAGGAAAAGAATGAGCTTCACCTGTGCCAGGAATTTATCTGGCAGAACCCTGCTCGCCTGCCATCGCCGGCTCAATGGGTTAATGTTGAACGCATACGAGTTAAGGACAGTTTCACTAAACTGTGGTGGTTGTCTCCGAACCCCAAGCCCAAGGCATGCAACACGCGTGTTCTGCAAGAGTACAGCCCGTCAATGAAAGGCTTGTTGAAAAAGGGCAGTTACAATTCTGGCAAGCGACCGTCCGAGCACAACATTGGGGAAGAGTCCTTTTTGAAGGACAACGGAGGAGCCATTCCCTCCAATGTTCTGACCTTTGCCAACACGCAGGCAAACGATCCCTATCAAGAGTTTTGCCGGAATAACGATATGGAGCCGCATCCTGCCCGCATGCCAATCGACCTTGCCAAGTTCTTTATCCGGTTCCTCACTGAGCCAGGAGATTTGGTGCTTGATCCTTTCGGCGGAAGCAATACTACTGGGTCAGCTGCAGAGCAACTTGAACGTTTCTGGATCAGTATTGAGGCGTCTCCTGCTTACATCAGCACATCGCGGGGGCGATTTGCGGGAGAAATCATTCATGACTATTCGGTGCCATACAAGCGAGCAGTAGAACAGGCAAACGCGTAGTTACAGCGTTACAAATCGGGGGGAGTCCATGACATTTGAAGCCGAGCTATCCATCGGACCAAAGGCACTTGATGCCTATAGCCGCCTAAGTTACAGCATGTGGTTTGCGATGGCTGAATTCGTTGATAACTCAACGCAGTCACGAATCAACTATGGCGGAATTGTCAACGAAATTCTGAAAAGTGAGGGAGCGCCCCTCACCGTCAATATCATTCACAACAGGCAGACCAAGGAAATCACCATTGAGGACAACTCAATTGGAATGACCAGGGATGATTTGATTGCGGCTTTGAAGATTGCCAATCCCACGACTGACAGCAAGGGGCGCTCCAAATACGGGATGGGCATGAAAACTGCTGCGTGCTGGATTGGCAGCAAGTGGACGGTGGTCACGTGCGAATGGGGTAGCGGCGAAGAGTGGACAGCAGAGATTGATGTAGACGCCATCGCCAACAATGGGGCTAAAGTGCCGCTGACCATGAAGACCGTTGACACGTCTCAACACGGAACCAAAGTCACTATTAGCGGATTGCGCCGTGTAATTCAGAAGCGTAGCGAAGAGGTAATCAAGACTTACCTTGGATCGATGTACATGTTCGATTTGAGAAAGAACGCGGCCGGCGAAGTAGCTCTAAAGCTGACCTACAACGGCGAAGAAGTTTTGCCACCAAATGAGTCTGATTGGGACACGGACCCAGATGGCAAGCCTATGATGCGCAAGCTTCCCGAAAAGGATATTGGGGGTAAGAAAGTTAGCGGCTGGATTGGTGTGCTCAGAAAAGGCGGCCGCAAATACGGTGGCTTTTCCCTGTTTCAGCATGATAGGCAAATCCAAGGTTTCCCCAATGCATGGAAGCCGAAATCAATTTTCGGTGGTGTGGACGATGAAGGTGCCAACAACCTCATCGCCCAGAGATTGACCGGCGTGTTGCTTCTCGATGGCTTCGTTCTCTCCCATACCAAGGATGCAGTTCTTTTCCAGGACGAAGAGGAAGACGAGCTGGAGAAGTTTCTTGTTGAGCAGGTCAAGGACTATAGGGACTACGCAGACAAGCGGCGTAGTGGGAAAACTCAGGCGTGGTCGAAGGAAAAAGTTCGCGATCTCGTCGAGAGCATGAAAAGTGAGTTCACTAGCAACGAGATTAAGGACGCTCTGACTTCTGCGGCGTTGCCGCCACTCGAGACCATCCTCGCTAACAACCAACAGCAACTGAATTCACTTTCTCCCGACGATGCAATCGCAAGGCTAGAAATTCTTCCGGATCTAACCGTGATCGTTTCTCTAAAAGAAACCAGCGAATGGGAACCGCACCTGACAATTGTCGCTGGCGCAGAACAAGGAGTGCTGCACGTCATCATCAATGGATTGCACCCGTATTACATCTCGCTGGAGTCCAGCGAAGCTATCGAGGAGTGCATTCACCAGTACATCTACGACGCTGTTGCCGAGTACAAGACGAGCAAATTGAATGCTCGTGTTAGTCCGGACACAGTGCGCAGGTTAAAAAATGATTTGCTCAGGGCGCGAATTATTCGTTTAGAAAATTCAGCGGCAGAGGTCAGAGCTAAGGCTGAAAGTGATCTCTATTCTGACTCGCCCAATGCTTCCAAGTAGCAGGACATCGTGTGCCAAAGCTAGCGCCAAGAGGATGGCAAAAAGAGGCACTGGAGAAATGGGAGCAGGCTAAGCACCGCGGGATTGTCAGTGTAGTTACGGGCGGCGGAAAGACTATCTTTGCTCTTTCCTGCATAGACAAATTAAAGCCCGTAGCGAGCCTTATCGTGGTGCCGACAGCGGCACTGCTCGATCAATGGTGGGAAGAAGTTGCAAGCTACTTCGACCTTGAGCTTGATGAGATCAACATCATCACAGGCAGCAAGAAATTGCATCTGGGTGCTGTCAATATTGCCGTGCTGAATACCGCTGCAAAGCTTCCAGAAAGAGTGCAGACCAACGAGTGCTTCCTGATTGTGGACGAATGCCACAAAGCAGCATCCGAGCATTTTAGGGAAGTATTGAAGCTTCCTACTTGTGCTTCTCTTGGCTTGTCAGCAACTCCTGAAAGACCGTATGACCAGGGTTTGGCTGAGGTACTTATTCCAGCCTTGGGTGACGTGATATTCAGCTATGACTATGCCGCTGCGCTGCGGGATAAAGTCATTGTTCCCTTCTCTCTGCGAAACGTTGTTTTTTCGCTAGAGGAAGATCGGCAGAAAGAATACGACAAGCTCAGCCGCTCAATTGCCAGGTCAATCCAACGTATGGGTGCAGACGCACCTGAAACTGTGGCTTTGTTCCTCAAGCGTGCACGCATCCTCAACCTAAGTCTCAACAGGGTGAAGATCGCCCTGAAGCTCATTGCAGCCAACAAGGGCAAACGCACGTTGGTTTTTCACGAAGACATTGAAGCGTGTGAACTCATTCACCACGTCCTCACTGAAAATGGAGTCAAGAACGGCATCTATCACTCGAAGATGACGCTTCGAGATAGAGCGCTCGTTCTGTCTCAGTTTCGCCGAGGTGATGTTGATGTGCTAGTGACCTGCAGAGCATTGGACGAAGGGTTCAATGTTCCTGAGACCGAGCTAGGGATCATTGCTGCAAGTACGGCTACACGCAGGCAACGAATTCAGCGACTCGGAAGGGTCGTGCGCCCCGCAAAGGGTAAGGATGGAGCAACCATCTACACCCTCGTAGCTACCGATCCAGAAATCGCACGCCTTAAGCAAGAAGAGGAAGACCTAGAAGGTGTGGCTTCCGTAACCTGGACGCGAGCATGAAATATTTCCTTGTTGGTGAGTGCAAAAAGGAAAACGTATTCCAGTTGGTCGATCCAACTCAATTTCTTGAAGTTGAGTTTGAAGCTGAGGTAGTCAAGGCGTTGACGTGCCTGCTGCCAGACTACTTCTGCGGTGTCTTTGCTGGTACTTTCAAGCTGGATGGTCAGCGCCGATCTTCGGACTTGGCGCTCATCCACAGGCACTTCACCCACTGGTTTGTTATCGAGGTTGAGCTAACGTCACATTCCTTCGAGTCCCACGTTCTGCCGCAAGTGCGGTGTTTCCAGTATGGAGAACCGGAAGACTCCTGTATCACCAGCCTTTGCAGAGGCTTCAAAGGCCTGGATGCGGATCGAGCCAAATCCATCTTGCAGCATGTTCCTCGTTTTGTGGCCGTAGTAGCAAACCGAGCAGAGCCGCAGTGGGAAGCACAATTGCGCGCTGTGGAAGTTCAGATGCTGACAGTTTCTGTGCTTCGCGATTATCAAGGACGCAGTGGCTACGAGATGGAAGGGAAACTGAATGTTCAGCGTGAGAGCATCGGCTTTGCAAAATATTCCGCGCCCGACAACTCGTTACGACTTCCAAAGTCCTGTGGGTTGCCGGTGGGCCAGATACAGATTGAGGACCCATTTGGTGTTGTAGCAACTTGGGTCGTACGTGAGGATGGAAACACTCTCTGGATCACCAAAGAAAAAGGCTTCATCTCCTTGGGTCACGATAGCTATGTGCAGGTGATTAGAACTATTGAGGGGCGGCTTTCACTTAAGCCGACATTTAGTGGCTAGACACGCAGTTCCATTGTCCATATAACTAAGTCGATTGCGCAGCGCAAAAAGATTATTTCTGTTTTGGCGCCGGCCAAATGTTGTATCCAATGAGCGGATCGTTAGACCTAAGATCTAGAATCGTCTGAATCTCCTTGGCGCGCACCTCAGCATCTGTCGCGCAATCTGACTCCCAAAGTATCTCCTTGGTGATCGTGAATTTCCGACGTTGCTCGGGCGTAAAGTCGGCCTCTAGCCGCTTTGAACTGGGACTGCCAAAGTATCGCAAGGTGTTGGTCAGATCCATTCCCACATAGATTTTGCCGTTCGGATAGATAATTTTGTAGACGACCTTCATGCTTTTTTTACATTGCGCTCAGTCTTAGGCAATTGCTCCGCCGTGAACTGCCCCGCATCGAACAGATGCAGCATCGACCTGATCTCGTCCTCGTCTTTCGCCTCAAGCCAGCGGCCGTAATCCTCTGCCGGCACAACCACCACCGAGCGCTTCTCGTCGCCGGGCGCGTGCATTCGATCCATGATCGGATGGCCGGCGCCAGGAATCGTCAGCATCGAGAACGACCGCCGCGGCCGATCATCCTCCCCTCGCTTCGATTCCCAGATTCCCGCCAGCGCAAACGGTTTGGCGTCAGCGCGATGAATGCGCCACCACACCGGCTTCCCCGTTTCGTAGTTCGGCTCCATGAAGGCCTGCGCCGGCACCAGGCATAGCTGCCTTTTCTTCCAGGCGTTCCGAAAGCTCGGCTTCTCGGCGACGGTCTCGGTGCGCGCGTTGTACGTCTGGCGCGCCAGCTTCTCGTCCTTTGCCCAATGCGGCAGCATGCCGAAGCAGGCGCGCACCGGCGCGCGCGATACATCGTTCAGGATCACTGGCGCGTCATAGCCGGGGAAGCACTCCGGCTTGAACTCGAACGTCGGCGGCAGGCTGCCGGCGATCTCATCCCAGTCGGCCAGCTGGACGTGCGGCGGTTGGTAGCGAGAGCACATGGAGCGAGTCTACTCTTGCCTGCGAACAGCCTTCGCATACTCAGCAATGAACCGCAGGTGCGCCGCCAAGTTCTCGATGCTCGAATCCAGCTCGGCGTGCTTTGCCGGCCATCTGCGATCCAGGGCGGCCTCGATCAGCCAGAAGAACCCACCTTGCATCCGTTCGATGTCCCGCTTTTTGGTGTTGATCCACGTCATGCGGTCTTTGACCGACATGGCTCGCCACTGCTCGGCGAGCATGACTTGATCGAGTGACGGGGTCTTGGTCTGCATAGTGTCGTAATAGACACTATACACAACCAGTTTAGCGGTCAGAGCTTTATCAGCCCCCGCCAACTTGCGCTCGTGATCTCTGAGACCAAGACGCCACAATCTCCGTTCACAGCGCTTGCCTCCGGGAACACTTTTGCAAGAATCGAATCACGCGTGTGTTCGCCTTCGATCCAATACTCTGCACGCGGCAACTGATAGGTAGCCCCACCTGCGGCCGGTATTCGAGTCGTAAGCCCAAGGACGGCCATCCGACGATCGAGATTGGCGTAATACTTTTCGGACTCATTGGGTGGCAAGTTGCGAAGTTCTACGCGCACAACGAATCGAGCGGCCACCTATTCACTGCCCCCGCCAGATGCTTTCTTTTTTACCCAATTTGTAAATTCTTTCAAAAGATCGGCAATTAGCGATGGAAATTCAATTCCACCCTCATCAGTTCTTTTAGAAGGTTGGCTAACCCTAGCAAGCAGCATCAGAGAGGCCACCATTCCGAATGTAACGGCGACTGCTGCTGGTGCTACGACTTTTAACTGAGTAGTCGCAACTTCCATCGAGGCCGAATTCATATTCGTAACGATATCAAGAACGGCGAAGAAGATTACAACTAAGCCAGCAGCGCATCCGATGAATGTCATCGCGAGGGCAAAGCCTAACCATCCGAAATATCGCACCCTCTTGCGAAGATGCGATAGGTCGTAGTCTTCTGCGACTAACTCACGATCGGGGAACCAGAGGTTGAGCGCTCTATCCAACCGACTTATTTCGCTCTTCGTTGACCTTTCTGGTTCTAAAGTTCCACCACCTGTTGGCGTAGAGCCAGACCCAGCAGATAGGTCTTCGTCGGTCATGAAAGCAAATGCAGATTCCGGAGACGCCATTTCATGGCAGCACGAGAAACATTGAACCATTCGGCCATGGCTTCAATCGATGCCTTTTCGACAAAAACCTTGTCTTGAACCGCGCTTTTGGGCATCAGCAGATTCGCCGCAAATGCGTTCGCTTCTCTCTCGACCAGTGATGGCGATTGAGTCAAGAACTCCTCAGGGCTATCGCGGAAATTGCTTCCGTGGCCTAGCACCCAATGTCCAATTTCATGCGCAATGGTGAACCGCTGGCGAACTGACGATTCATTTTCATTAACGCTGATTACGACCTCGTCATCCTTTATGACGATCGAGCCACTCTCGGGCGAACACGTAGCCAGTGTCGCGTGCATTCTCTCTGCGATACCACGAGGATCCACTGGAAACTTACCGTCCCAGTGGGCACGCAGAACCAGATCGGCTTTGTCAGCAACCCTTTTCATGAGCCCTTCTAGGTGAGTGCAGATTCGAAACTACGGATGAGATAATGCGGGCGCGAAATCTATTTCGCAACACCACGCCCCGACATGCTCGCACCGCCCAGAGGGACGTTGCGCTATCTGGGCAAGACAACATAGTCCACCGCAATTGCACTTCGACAACCAGAATCGTGATTTATTAGACAGATTCCGATTTATTAGACAGCCTACGAAAAACCACCTCGTAAGTGCTTGTTTTTGGCTCCGCGACCAGGACTCGAACCTGGGACCCAGTGATTAACAGTCACTTGCTCTACCGACTGAGCTATCGCGGAACACGGGCAAACTGGTGAAACGAGGCGCGTATTGTAGTCAAAGCCGGCGACCTTGCAATGCCGCCGGCTCGATTTCCCTGAATCGACGCGCCGGATATGCGCGCTTTAGCTGCGCGCGTAGGCGTCGATCCGCTTCAACGACTCGTTCAGCACCTTCTCGCTGGTCGCGAACGACAGCCGAACGGTACCCGGCGTGCCGAATGCCGAACCCGGCACCAGCGCGACCAGCGATTCGTTGAGCAGCTTATCGGCCAGTTCGAGGTCGTCCGTGAGTCCCTTGGCGGCGACCAGGCCGCTGACGTCGGGGAACGCGTAGAACGTGCCGTCGCCGGGGGCGCAGGAGATGCCGGGAATCTTGTTGAGCCCGGCCACCAGCAGATCGTGGCGATGCTTGAACGCGGCGGTCATCGCGGCCACGCAGCTCTGGTCGCCGTTGAGTGCGGCTTCGGCGGCGACCTGGGCGATCGAGGTCGGGTTGGACGTGCTTTGGCTCTGGATGTTCGACATCTGCGTAATCAGGCCTTTCGGTCCGCAGGCCCAGCCGAGTCGCCAGCCGGTCATCGAATAGGTCTTCGACACCGCGTGGATCACCACGGTGCGGTCGTACAGATCCGGGCAGACGTTGATGATGTTCGCGAACGGCTCGGCCGCCCACAGGATCTTCTCGTACATGTCGTCGGTGGCGATGACGATGCGCGGATGCTTGCGCAGCACTTCGCCCAGCGCGGCCAGTTCGGCGCGCGTGTAGGCCATGCCGGACGGGTTCGACGGGCTGTTCAGGAACAGCAGCTTCGAGCGCGGCGTGATCGCGGCTTCAAGCTGCGCGGCGCTGATCTTGTAGCGCGCCGCCGGGGTCGTTTCGATGATCACCGGCACGCCATCGGCGAGCAGCGCCATGTCGGGGTAGCTGACCCAGTACGGCGCCGGGATCAGCACTTCGTCACCGGCGTCGAGCAGCGCCTGGCACAGGTTGTAGCAGGCCTGCTTGCCGCCGACCGAGGCGATCACCTGCGCCGGCTCGTAGTTGAGCTGGTTGTCGCGCGCGTGCTTGGCGATGATCGCCTTCTTCAGGCTTGGCGTGCCGCCGACCGCGGTGTACTTGGTGAAGCCGTCGTGGATCGCTTTGATCGCCGCTTCCTTGATGTGCTCGGGCGTGTCGAAGTCCGGCTCGCCGGCGCTCAGGCTGAGGACGTCCTTGCCGGCCGCCTTCATCTCGCCGGCCTTGGCGGATACCGCCAGAGTCGGCGAAGGCTTGATGCGACGGACACGTTCGGCGTACGAGATTTCCACGGGATTTCCTGCGGCTGTGGGAGGTCAAAAGGCGCGACATAATACGCAATGCGGCCGCGCGCTTCACGCCGGCCGATCTACCGTTTCGAGGCGCCATCGGATGAAGGAAGCAGCAGATAACGACGAAATCGCCTTTGAGCACATTTCCGGCAAGGTAGTGCGGCTCAAACGGCGCGCGGACGACCCGTTCAAGCTGGCGGCCGACTGGGCACCGGCGGGCGATCAGCCGGCGGCGATTGCGCAGATGGTCGAGAACCTCAAGGACGGTCTGGCGCACCAGACGCTGCTCGGCGTCACGGGCTCCGGCAAGACCTATTCGATTGCCAATGTGATCAGCCAGGTGCAGCGGCCGACGCTGGTGATGGCGCCGAACAAGACGCTCGCAGGCCAGCTCTACGGCGAGTTCAAGGAGTTCTTCCCGAACAACGCGGTCGAGTATTTCGTCAGTTACTACGACTACTACCAGCCGGAAGCCTATGTGCCGTCGACCGACACCTTCATCGAGAAGGATTCGTCGATCAACGAACACATCGAGCAGATGCGCCTGTCCGCCACCAAGGCGCTGATGGAGCGGCGCGATGCGATCGTGGTCGCGTCGGTATCGGCGATCTACGGCCTCGGCGATCCGGAATCGTATTTCCAGATGGTGCTGCACATGGCCATCGGCGACCGTTACGGTCAGCGCGAGATCATCCGCCGGCTCACCGAAATGCAGTACACGCGCAACGAGACCGAACTGGTGCGCGGCAGTTATCGCGTGCGCGGTGAAGTGATCGACATTCACCCGGCCGAGAGCGACGACGAAGCCGTGCGCATCGAGCTGTTCGACGACGAAGTCGAAGCCATCAGCGTATTCGATCCGCTCACCGGCGAGGTGCGCACCAAGCTGCCGCGCTACAGCATTTACGCGAAGAGCCATTACGTGACGCCGCGCGAACATCTGATCGGCATGCGCGACAACATACAGAACGAATTGCAGGAGCGTCTCGCCTACTTCAAGGCGAACGGCAAATTGCTCGAAGCGCAGCGCATCGAGCAGCGCACCACCTTCGACCTGGAGATGATCCAGGAAGTCGGCTACTGCTCCGGCATCGAAAACTACTCGCGCTGGATGACCGGCCGCGCACCGGGCGAACCACCGCCCTGCCTGTTCGACTACCTGCCGCCGGACGCCCTGGTGGTGATCGACGAAAGCCATGTGACCGTGCCGCAGATCGGCGGCATGTACAAGGGCGATCGCGCGCGCAAGGAAACGCTGGTCGAATACGGCTTCCGCCTGCCTTCCGCACTCGACAACCGGCCGCTGAAGTTCGATGAGTTCCAGCGGCTGACGCCGCAGACAATCTACGTCTCGGCAACGCCGGGACCGTACGAGCTGGAGAAATCCGGCGACGCCATCGTCGAACAGCTGGTGCGACCGACCGGTCTGGTCGATCCGATCACCGAAGTGCGGCCGGCTTCCACGCAGGTGGACGATGTCCTGGGCGAAATCCGCCTGCGCGTCGAAAAAACCGAGCGCGTGCTGATCACCACGCTGACCAAGCGCATGGCCGAAGATCTCACCGACTATCTGAACGAGAACGGCGTGCGCGTGCGCTACCTGCACTCGGACATCGAAACCGTCGAGCGCGCCGAAATCATCCGCGACTTGCGACTCGGCGTGTTCGACGTGCTGGTCGGCATCAATCTGCTGCGTGAAGGCCTCGATCTGCCGGAGGTCTCGCTGGTCGCGATTCTCGACGCCGACAAGGAAGGCTTCCTGCGCTCCGAACGCTCGCTGATCCAGACCATCGGCCGCGCCGCGCGCCATCTCAACGGCAAGGCGATTCTGTACGCGGATCAGATCACCGGCTCGATGCGGCGCGCGCTCGACGAAACCGAGCGCCGTCGCAACAAGCAGATCGCGCACAACCTGGCCGAAGGCATCACGCCCAAGGGCGTGCAGAAGCGCATCGCCGACGTCATGCGATTCGGCTACGAAGGCACCGATCGTGTGGTGGCGCAGCGCATCGCCGAACGCCAGGCTGGCGAGTACGCGAAGCTGTCGCCGGAGAAACTCGCCAAAGCCATCGCCAAGCTCGAAAAGGAAATGCGTCAGGCGGCGCAGAATCTCGAATTCGAACTTGCCGGCAAGAAGCGCGACGAGCTGCGCAAGCTGCGCGAGCAGACGTTCGGGCCAGTTGGCGGTTGAATGCCCCGCACGCGGCAGCGAGGCCGAGCGCGGCGTGCGCGCCGTGCGCAGCACTCGGTGTCGGTTGCTAGAGGCTGCCTAGCGTTCAAAGACTAAACATCCAATGGCGGATGTTGAACGCTGAACCGCGAACGTCGAACGTCGAACATCGAACATCGAACATCGAACATCGAACATCGAACGCAAGCTTAAGGCTGGTAGCCGTCCGTCAAGGTGCCGAGAAATGCAATCACATCGCGGATCTCAGCATCGCTGAGCGCCGGCGCCTGACCGGCTTTGCGATCGTAGGGCGCACCGACTTCGACATTGCCGCGCACCGCTGCCGGTAGATCGTTGTAGCGCTCGGGCTGACCATCGCGGCCGCGTGGATACCACTTCGCAGCCTGGGTGTCGCGCGTGACGTAAAACTGCAGTACCTGTTCCAGGCTGGTGAACATGCCGTTGTGGAAGAACACGCGCCGTGTCGCAACGTTGCGCAGGCTCGGGGTGCGGAAGCGTCCACAATATTCGGAGCGATCGAGAAAATCGGTGCGATAAGGCCCGCACAATCCAAGGTCGAAATAGTTCGGATCGCGATTCGCCGGAATCGCCGGATTGCGCGGCACGCCCAGCGCGAGAAAGCCGAAATCCGAGAAGGCCGGAAACGCCCCTTGCCGGATCGTGCTGATGTGGCAGCTCGCACAGTTGCCCTTGCGCGGGTCATTGAACCACTGCAGCCCCCGGGCTTCCTGTTCGGTCAGCTTGGCCTTTCCACGCAGCACCGCGTCGTACTTACTGCTGTAGGGATAGAACTCGGCCGGTTCCTGCTGGAACACTTCCAGCGCCCATAGCACCGCGTTGAATGCGCGCGCATCGTCGTCGAACAGATGCGCACCGAAGGCATTGCGGAATTCGTCGGCGTAAGCCGCACGGCGAACCTTGGCGACCACCGCCGCAGCGTCCGCGTTCGCCATTTCGAACGGCGACAGCAGCGGGACCTTGGCCTGCTCGTGCGTGGAGTCCGCGCGACCGTCCCAGTCATGGCCGCCCGCCGGACCTTGATCGACGCCGTCGTCGCCATCGTCTTCGTGGAAGTGTTCCGTGAACGGCTGCACCGCCTGCAGATAACGCAGCGACGGCACCGCACGCACGCCCGGCAACTTCATGTCGGCGCCGCCGAGTTGCACGACGAGCGCATTCGGTGGCCCGTAGGCATGCGCCGGATCGTGGCAGGACGCACAGGCAAGACGACCGGATGCAGACAGCCCCGCGTCGAAGAACAGCTTGCGGCCGAGTGCGCTCAGGCTGGGCACCGTCGGCTGCTTTTCGAACGGCTGCGCGTAGAACGAGCCAGTCGACGCGGGCGAAACACTCGGTGTGGCAGCGATTGCCGCGTGCGCGCCAATCATCATCAACGCACACATGCTCGCCACTGAGGAAACGATGACGGCTTTGTGTCGGTTGAAGAAAGACTTTCGCAGAACCCGCTCCGACGAACTCTCCTTAAGCCTGCCGATCACTCCCTTCAGATGCATCGATTCCATCACTCGCACAGCAACGACTCCCGGAGTTGCGCACGCAGATCACGCGGCGCGGCCAGCGCTTATGGCAACACAAGATGACAACCGCATGAATCCGCGTCCGTGACGGCTTGCAGGGCCGACGGTCATCGGCCCGTCATCTGAGCGCTCAAGAATAACCAAGTTGCCGTTCTTAACTTTAGTTAAGTCGCCGTACACACTCGAATACAGGGAGTTTCCCGAGCCATGAACACCGTTTTCAAACGCAGCCTGCGCTGCGCGCTGCCGTTCGCAATCACGCTGGGCGCAGGCCTCGCCGCTTGCGACAACAACCATAACAACTCCGCAAGCTCCGATCCGGCCGCGGTCACCGAAGCGCTGCAAAGCAAGGTGAAGAACATCGTCGTGATCTACGCCGAGAACCGCAGTTTCGACAATCTGTTTGGCAACTTCCCGGGCGCCAACGGCATCAGCGCCGTGGTCGACGGCAGCGGCAAGCCGACCGCCGCCTATGTTCCGCAGAAGGATCGCGACGGCAGCACCGTGCTCGCCAAGCTGCCGCAGACCTGGGGTGGCGTGACCGCCGCCGGCCAGATGCCGGTGGTGACGCAGGCGCAGAGCGACGGTCTGCCGAACGCGCCGTTTTCGGTTGAGAGCGCGTTCAGCGCCAGCTCCGGTTCGACGCTGAGCCTGAGCACGGTGACGCGCGATCTGTATCACCGCTTCTATGAAAACCAGATGCAGATCGGCACCAACAACGACGGCTACGCCGCCTGGGCCGATGCCGGTGGTTTGACCATGGGTCACTACGATGCGAGCAGCGCCAAGTTGTACAAGCTGGCGCAGGATTTCGTGCTCGCCGACAACTTCTTCGAAGGCGCTTTCGGTGGCTCGTTCCTGAATCACCAGTATTTGATCTGCGCCTGCGCCCCGGAATATCCGAACGCCGATACCGCCGCCGCCAAACCGACCATCGCGGTGCTGAAGACGGATACCAGCGGCAAGTACCTGCCGCAGCTGGCCACCAAGAGCAGCTCGCCGACGTCTGCGCTGGATGGTCCGCCGCAGTTCACGCTCAGCGGCAACATCACGCCAGCGAATTATTTCGGCGACGGCAAGTTCTACGCGGTGAACACCATGCAGGCGCCGTATCAGCCGAGCGGCAACGCGCCGGCCAGCAGCGCCAGCCTCGACTACGCCGACCCCAGCAAAGGCACGACGCTGCCGCCGCAGACGCAGACCAATATCGGCGACCTGTTGAATGCCAAGGGCGTCAGCTGGAAGTGGTATGGCGGCTCCTGGGATGCCGCCGTTGCCGACGGCACGCAGGATCCGGCGCAACCGCGCACGGTGATCTACGCCGGCAATTCGAACGGCGTGTCCGACACCACGCATGTCGACTTCCAGCCGCATCACCAGCCGTTCAACTACTACGCCGGGTTTGATCCGGGCACCACCTCGGGTGCGGCCGCACGCGCGGCACACCTGAAGGACTACAACGATCTGGTGGCCGACGCTGCGGCCGGCACGCTGCCGGCGGTGTCGTTCTACAAGCCGGTGGGCCTCAACAACCAGCACGAGGGTTACGCCAACGTCACCGACGGCGACAACCACATCGCCGACCTCGTGGCAAAACTGCAGGCCAGCCCGCAGTACGCCAACATGGTCATCGTCATCACCTACGACGAATTCGGCGGCGTCTGGGATCACGTCGTGCCACCGAAGGGCGACTTGCTCGGCCCCGGCACGCGCATCCCCGCCATCATCATTTCGCCGCTGGCGAAAAAAGGCACGGTCGACCACACGCAGTACGACACCGCCTCGATCCTGCGCCTGATCACGCGTCGCTTCGATCTGCCGACACTGGTGGGTCTGAGCGCACGCGATACCGCGCTCGTCGCCAACTCGAATGCCGCGATGGGCGATCTGACCAACGCACTGAATCTGACGAACTAGACCGCGTACCAACCGTGGTGCCGAATCCGGCACCACGGTCCCCCGCCCTGCAGGCATCGCAGCAGGCGAATCGGCGGACGGCACCGGGAACACCGGCGCCGTCCGTTTTTTTACGGGCCGATGGCGCCGAATGCTTGCTTCGGCCGGGAGCGTCCAGTAACCTTCGCGCTCTGCAATTGCAGGCGCGTAGCTCAGCTGGTTAGAGCACCACCTTGACATGGTGGGGGTCGATGGTTCGAGTCCATTCGCGCCTACCAATTCAACCGTTTGAGATCGAGGTTTCGTCTCCCGGTGGAATTGGGCACAGGTCCGGCCAAGCGTGCCGTCGATCTCCGTCGCCAAGCCCACTGTCCAAGCTCGCGTTGTTCGTGCCTCTGATGTTCCAGTCGAGCCTCGCCACGCGGTCGTCGACGCACAGCATTACGGCGCCGCTGAAGCGCGTCGACCGGCGCGGTTCATCCGCACGTTTATTGCTGCAGTCTTGTCAGAACACGTGCGGCATCGCTGCGCGTCCCAAATCCCTCCAAGTGGCCATACGCGGAAAGACGGTGCCTTCACTACAGCCTGCAGCGTCATCCGATCTCGTTCCCGATAAGCACAGCGCATTCGAAGACGCCTTCGCGCTGGTGATCGGGGCGCTGATGGTGTCGCTCGGCATCGAGTTGTTCAAAAGTGCGGGGCTGGTCAGCGGCGGCATGGCGGGTGTCGCGTTCGTACTGCACTACGCCACCGGTCTGTCGTTCGGAACGCTGTTCTTCGCATTGAACCTGCCGTTCTATTGGCTGGCCTGGCGCCGCATGGGTCTCGAGTTCACCTTGAAGTCGTTCATTGCGGTGGCGCTGCTGGCGGGGATGTCGAACTACGCGCACGACTGGATGACGATCACCGCGATCAACCCGGGCTATGCGGGGGTGCTCGGCGGCGTCTCGCTCGGGCTCGGCTGCCTGGCGTTGGCGCGTCACCGCGCCAGCCTCGGCGGCGTCGGAATCTTCGTGCTGTACCTGCAGGAGCACTTCGGTTGGCGTGCCGGCAAGGTCCAGATGGCGATCGACTGTGCGATCGTCGTATCGGCGTTCTTTCTGATCGAACCGGTGCGCGTGGCCTGGTCGGTGGTCGGCGCCGTCCTGATGAACGCGATCCTCGCGCTCAATCACAAGCCCGGACGCTATATCGGGTTCTGAACGACCCGGCCCGCCGCCGACGACCCATGGTGCAGCGCCCATTCCGGCCGGCACAGATGACGGGCTGTGCCGCGCGCAAGTCATCGGCATGCCGGTCGGCGCCAAGCTCCGGAACGGCGCGTCACGCCTCACTAGAGCCCGTTGTCGACCACCGAAAGGAATTCGTCAGAACTTGGTCGGCATTCGGTAGCCGAATCGTCAGGACTTTGCCGGACTTCAGGCGGACAGTGACGCTCGGGGATCGTCCGGACGCAGGTGCTGTTTTGAGGTTCGAAGCGATCGCCGGTTGACGGGCGCCGCCTGCCAGCCCCATCGAACTCGAGCGAGCCATGGCCTCACCGCAAATCCTGATCGAGCGCATCTACGACGCCATCACCGACGACGACGCCCTGCATGCGCTGCCGTCTCAAATCGCAACGATCGCCGGCGGAACCAGTTGCTTCATGGCGATGAACGACAGCCAGGCGCAGGATTTCAACTTCGTCTGTTCGTCCGGCATCAACCCGGCGTTCATGGATGCCTACTCGCGCGAATTCGCGATGCACGACCCCTGGGGCCGGGCGCTGAGCCAACTTCCACCGAACCGCTTTCACGACATGGAACCGCTGGTGCCGCGCGGCGAAGTTTTGCGCACGCGCTATTACAACGACATGCAGCGGCCGTTTGGCGAGGACTTCCTGCACGTGACCGTGGCCGCACTCGAAGTGCCGCGCGGGGTTGGTTTCGTCAGCACGCAACGGCGCCGTGCGGAAGGTCCGTTCGAAATTGCCGCCGAACAATCCTTGCAGCCGCTGGTGCCGCACCTGCGCCGGTTGATCATCGCCCGCCACGCCTTGCGCGGCGCCGAACGCCAGGTCGGCGATCTTGCTGCGATGGTCGATCGGCTCGAAACCGGTGTGCTGCAAGTCGATGCCGAAGCGAAGGTGCTGTACGCGAATGCGGCAGCGGCCGATCTGTTGCGCGCCGCTCAAGGTCAGGGCGACGGCATCGCTTATGGCAGCGGTCAGCGGCTGTGTGCGCAGCTGGGCGGCGATCGCGCGCGTCTGCGCGATCTCATCGCGCGCGCTTGTCGCGGCGATGGCGGCGCCATGCTGCTGCAACGCGCCAGCGGCGCACCCGCCCTGCAATTGGTGATTACGCCCTTGCGGCTGTCCGAGCGACCGCAGCAGCCGAGCGCCATGGTCCTGGTGCAGGCGCCGGCCAATGCACCGGCCGAGTTGACGACGCTGCTGTCGCAGCTTTACCGGCTGTCTGCCGGCGAGGCACAACTTGCTGTCGGCCTCGCCAACGGTCACGACCTCGCCGAACTTGCGCAAGCACGATCGGTGTCGATCAACACCGTTCGCACCGTTCTCAAACGCGCGCTCGACAAACTGGGGGTCCACCGCCAATCGGCCCTGGTCGGGCTGATCGCACACCTGCCACGGCTGCGACCGTATTGAACGACGCGGTTGCGCACTGCCGAGCGATCGTTGCGACGCGGTGGCCACGAAACACGCCGGCAGCGTGCGCGAATCGCCAGCACATTTGAAGGTTTGGTACGACCGGAATAGATCGATACCGCAGACGGCTGCGCGCCTCGTCCAACAGCGACGAGGCGCGGTTCAAGGCTCACTCCGGCGGCAAATCGAACACCAATACTTCTGCATCGCGTCCAGCCGAAAGCTTCAGTACCGGCTCTTCGGTCAGCATCAACGCATCGCCGGCACCGAGCTGCTGACCATTTGCGCTGATCTCGCCGCGCGCGACGTGCAGATATAACTGGCGGCCGTTGCCCAGCGTCAGCAGCGCTTCCTCCGAACCGTCGAACAAGCCTGCATAGACGCGCGCGTCCTGGTGGATCAGCAGCGAGCCCTCGGCACGATCGCCCGAGGCGATCAAGCGCAGACGACCGCGCTTGTCCGCGGTGGCGAAGTGCTGCTCCTCGTAGCCCGGATCGATCCCCGCACGATCCGGCTGAATCCAGATCTGCAGAAAGTGCAGCGGGTCGTTTGCCGAAGGATTGAATTCGCTGTGACGAATGCCGCGGCCCGCGCTCATGCGCTGCACGTCGCCTGGACGGATCACCGAACCGTTGCCGATCGAATCCTTGTGCGCGAGTTCGCCCGACAACACGTAGCTGATGATCTCCATGTCGCGATGCCCGTGCGCGCCGAAACCGGCACCTGGCACCACGCGATCCTCGTTGATCACGCGCAGCGGTCCGAACTCGACATGGTCGGGATCGTGGTACTCGCCGAAGGAAAAACTGTGGAACGAACGCAGCCAACCGTGATCCGCCTGACCGCGTTCATCGCTACGCCGGATCTGTTGCATTGAAGACTCCTTTTCGTCGAGCAACCGGCGGAAGTACCGGCTGGAGCAGCGACAATAAGGTCGATTCCTTGAATATAAAAGTTCAATATTTAGCCGATATCAATCAATTTAAACGATACGACGCCGACAGAGTCGCGCAGGTTAGCTCGACTGAGCGCGATGCAGCGAACGGGTGAAGCCTTCAGTCGACTGAGCGTGAAGCCGACGACGACGACGCGCTACCGCGTCAGTAGCACGCACTACCAACGATAGGCGGTCGTGAATGTACCGGTGAGCTGGCCCTGCTCCTGCACCAGCGGACTGTGTCCCGACGGGCCGAGCAACTGTTCGGCCGCGACCATGCCGGTGACCAGCCAGTGCTCGGTAATGAAATAACCCGCACTGACTCCGAAGCTGCCGCTGCGGATTCCGGAACTGGCATGGTATTGCGGATAGCCGGATTCGAACGACTGATGTTTGCTGATGCCGAAGTAGTGCTTTTGGTTGTTGCCGTTGGCGAAGCTCAACGAGGGACCGGCGAATACGAAATATTTCTTCGATCCGGCCAACGGCGAATACGCGCTGATATCGCCGACCCATCCGCCCTGCCCGCCGAACGAATGCCGCACATCGATACGCAAGGTCACCGGGAACAGCAGGTATTCGGCAAAGGCGCGGGCTTCCGGCGAGATGCCGACATCGCCCAGGCCTTGCAGATGATGGTCGGCATCCTGATCGCGCCCGAGATCGTAGGTCAGCGCAAACCCCGCGCGGTAGTTGCGGCTGCGCAGCAGGTTGACGCCGAAGCCTTCGCCGGTCGATGCGAAGGCGATATCGCGATAACGCAGATCGAAACTCGGACCGCCGCTGGTGCTGTAGGCGTTGCCACCTTCGTACTTGGGCTGGGTATCAACCGATAAGCCGACCACACGCGACCACTTCGGCGCCTCGCCTTCGCGCATGTGTTCTTCGAGCAGATGACCCTGCGAGTAATACCACTCCGGCAGGGGATTCGGCGTTTCGGCGAACGCCGCGCCCGACACCGCGAGTAGCGCGCCGCTAACCAGCGCCGCGGACTTCGCAGGGATGGCGCGGCGGATTCGGCGTGGACTCATCGGCTCTCCTCGATCGTCGGAACGGTTGCGTATCGACGTTACGACCGCGTCGATTCGAACTCAGTTCGGCAGCCGCCCAACGCATCATTCCGGGCGCTGGTCGGGCGCCACCCGGTGACCGAGGCGGCCACTCAGGCGACGACTCAGGCGACGATGCGCGCGGTCTCTGCCAGCAGTCGCGCAACGTCGGCGGCGGCCACCGCGCCCATTGTCGAAATTCGAAACAACTGCCGCGACAGCGTGCCCTGGCCGGCATAGATGATGAAGCCCTGCGCCTTCAACTCATCGTGCAGGCGCGCATAGCCGCAGGCCGGCAAGCGATACGCGCGCAGCACCACCGAGGCGTCGCGCGCCGGCATCAACGGCAAGATTCCGAGCTTCTGCAAACCATCAGCCGCCTGATCGGCAAGCTGCCCATACTGGCGATGACGTGCTTGCAGGCCACCCGCATCATCGAACTCGCGCAGGGCTTCGCGCAGCGCGTAATAGGCGTGCACCGATGGCGTGAACGGCGTGCTGCGACGATCCTGCTCGCGGCACCAGCCGGCAAGGTCCAGATACAAGCTGCGAGTCGGTGCAGCGGCCAGTGCGCTACGCCGAAGGATCACGAACGCCGCACCTGGAACGCCGTGCAGGCACTTGTTCGCAGTGGCTGCGATTGCAGTGATTGCGGGTGCGAATTCCAGCAGCTCCGCACCGAAACTGCTGACCGCATCGACCAGCAGACTCACGCCGAACTCAGCGCAGACGGCCGCGATGGCCGACAGATCGTTCAGTCTTCCGGTGGTGGTTTCGTGGTGCACCACGGCGACATGCGTAATCACCGGCGCCTGCCCGAGACGTCCGCGCAAGCGGTCGAGATCGATGGCCGCGGTCCAGTCGTGCGCCAGCGTTTCGTAGTCGATGCGGTGGATCTGCGCGATGCGCGTAATGCGTTCGCCGTAGACACCGTTCTCCAGCACCAGCAGCTGGCCGTCTTGCGGCACCAGGCTCGAGACCATGGCTTCGACTGCAGCGGTGCCCGAACCGGTCAGCAACACCGCCGCCCAGATCGAAGGATCGAGCGCATGCACCTGCAGCAGACGCGCGCGGATCTCGTCCTGCAGATCGAAGAACTCCGGTTCGCGATGGCACAGGTCCGGCAACAGCAGACTGTTGCGGACGCGTTCGCTCAGCGTGACCGGACCTGGATTCAGCAGCAGTGGACGGTTCATGCGGACAGCGCCACCGGTTTCTTATTCGCTTCCTTATCCGCGACTGCGGCTTCGATCTGCTGCGCGCCGATCGCGGCCTGAACCTTGGCGCCGATGTGTTCGGCGAGCCGCTGCCGGACCTGTTCGGGCGTGATCGATGGCCGCGGCAGGTTCGCACTCGCACCCGGCCGGGTGCGCAGATGCGCGAAGCGCGGACCCGTACCGATAGCAGCACCAGCACCAGCACCAGCACCTGCAGTGATCGTCGCGTCGAGCGCAGGTTCGAACAACTGGTCGATCACTTCGATGCGGCTCGACTCGAATGCCAGCGGATAGCCGCAGGCGGCGGCGATCTCCGCGAACGAAACCCCGGCGGACACGGTTGCCTGGCCGCCGGTCGAATCGTGCACGCCGTTATCGAGCAGCAGATGCAGCAGATTCGAAGGCCCATAGGTGCCAAGCGTCGCGAACAGGCCCATCCGCATCAGCGCGGCGCCATCGCCATCGACCGCCACCACGCGCAGATCCGGCCGCGCCAGGGCGAGCCCGAGCGCCATGCCGGCGACGCAGCCCATCGAGCCCACCATGTAGAGCTGATTCGGACGATCCGCCAGCGCATACAGTTCGCGGCCGCTGAATCCGGTGGTCGCGATCACCACGGTTTCGCGCTCGGGCGTGCGCGCAATCACGCGCCGCAGTGCATCGGCACGGCTCAGGCTCGCTACTTTTTCGGGAGCACCCTCCACGATTACGCGGCCGCGCGGGCGCGGCGGCGGCGCGCCAGACCCGGCCAGCGGATAGTCCGCGACGGTGCCCTTCTGCATCAGCAGGCAATAGGGCCGACCGGTTGCGTCCATGTGCGCGACCGCGCGATCGAGTGCCGCCGGGATGTCGGCAACATCCTGCGGAAACAGCTCCCAGGGAATCTCCATCGTTTCGAGCAGCTGCGGCGTGATCGGCCCCATCAGCTGATGCTGCGGCTCGTCGGCGACACCCGGCTGCGCGCGCCAGGTCACGATCAGCAGCTGCGGCAAGCGGAACGTCCAGGTCAGCGAAGTCAGCGGGCTCACGGCATTGCCGAGGCCGGAGTTCTGCATCATCGTGATGCCGCGATGCCCTGCCGCGGCGGCGCCGGCGACCACCGCCACCGCGTCGCCTTCGTTCGCACACGACAGGTAACGCAGCTGCGGATCCTGGATCACGTAGTTGATGAACGGCGTCAGGAACGAGCACGGCACGCCGGCATAGAACGTGAACCCGCGCGCCCGCGCGGCCTCGACAAAGGCGGACGCTTCGATCATGCGCGCGCAGCTCCGAACGACAGTTCCGCATGCACGAAATCGCCCGCCCGATGCAGGCCCTCGTGATCATTGACGTCGAGCCAATGACCATGCACGTAGAGCACTTTGACGCGCTGACCGGCCTGCACCAAGGCATTGAGCAGATCAGGCACACCGAGTTGCGCGAAGTCCGCGCGCTCCTGCAGTTGCGCGAGCACCGCGTTCAACTGCGAGCGCGCACCGGCACCGTTAACGCGCAACATGCCGATCCAGCGTCCGGCCGCGCCCTGCGGCGGCTCACCATTGCCGCACCAGCTGCGCACTTCGGTGAGTGCGACGTCATGGCCGAAGACGCTGCGATCGTCCGGCAGGTCGGTGTAGGCCAGATCGCCGCAACCGCTCAGCGTGCGCTGTGAGGAATCGACCACGATGGTGAACGGCGCATCGGCCTCGAGCAGATCGCGCAGGATGTAGCGGCGGAACAACAGATCGCCATAGGTGACGATGGTGTCTTCACCGAACGCATCGAGCGCGCAGGCGAGCGAGCTCAGCTCGCCAGTCGATGCATACGCGGGATTGACCACCACTTTCGGTCCCGGCACGTCGATCGTGTCCGCCTTGTAGCCAGCAACGACAGTCAGTTCGGTAACACCCTGCTTGCGGAACGCATCGACCAGACGGCGCAGCAGCGGCTGACCACCAACCGGCAGCATGACTTTCGGCCGATCGCGCGTCACCTCATCGAGGTTGTCGCCGCGACTCGCCGCCAGCACGATGGCGTGCGCCACCGGGCGCGTGGCGTACAGCTTTTCGGCCTGGCTGTATTCGTCGGCGCCCTGCAGCCGGAAGATTTCGTTGACGCTGGCGATGCGGTCTTCGATGCCGATCAGCGTCTGCGCCGCGAAGACTTCGCGCGCCGCCGCCTGCATCGCCGGCACCGCCGAGCGGATCATGTGATTCGCCCAGATCACCAAGCTGATGTTGGCGCTGCGAAACACTTCGGTCGGCGTGCTGTAGTACTTGGTCGGCACGATCACCAGCGGGCAGCGGTTGTCCCACTCGCGCGCGAACTCGAGAATCTCGTCGGGCTTGGAGCGCTTCGAGTGGATCAGGATCGCATCGGCTCCGGCACGGCGATAAGCTTCCGCACGCTTCAGCGCTTCGGACATCGACCAGCCGGCAATCAGCGCTTCGACCCGCGCGACGATCACGAAATCGTCGTCGCGCTGAGTGTCCTTGCCGGCCTTGATCTTGCCGCTGAACTCTTCGATGTCGGCCAGTTCCTGACGCTCGCCATCGATGAAGCTGTTGGTCTTCGGAAACAGCTTGTCCTCGATGCAGACGCCGGCGATGCCGCGCTGTTCGAGCTTCTGCACCAGGCGGCGCAGGTTGTTGAAGTTGCCGTAACCGGTATCGCCATCGAGCAGGATCGGCAGCGACGAGGCATCGGTCATGAACTCGAGCATGTCGACCACCTGGGTCCAGCTCGCCTCGTTGTTGTCGCGCACGCCGAACTGCGCCGACATCGCCAGGCCCGAAGCCCAGATTCCAGAGAAGCCGGCTTCTTCGACGATCCGCGCGGAAACTCCGTTGTGCGCCTCCATGATGAATTCGAGCTGCGGTGAATTGAGCATGGTGCGAAGACGCGCGGCGCGCGTCATACCGTACTGCTTGACCTTCATATCCATCGGCAATCCCCTGAGTACAGCTGAGTACAGCTGAGTACAACTCGTTACTGCGGCAACGGCAGCAGTTGCGGAAGTATTTCGGTATTTGCTCGCGCGACATCGGCCGGAAAATCGATCTCCATCCATGGAATGCCGCTCACATCGATTGTTTCGAAGCGCTCCGGCAATTCCAGCAGCAGGTCGCGCACCGCTTCTTCGTGCGGCTGATCGGCGCGACCGGCATCGACATATCCGCGCACGATTTCAACAAAGCGCCGCGCGGTCGCCTCGGTGAAACGGAAGAAGCCGACCGACTCGCCGACCGCATCGAACGCGAGGCCCTCAGCGACCTTCTTGCGCAGTTCAACCGGCCGACCGTTGCGCGTGCACAGCTTCACCGGTTCGTCACCCGGCGTGAACGCGCGATCCTGCAGCAGGCGATCGGCATGCTCGCCTTCGATCAGCGCGGCAAGCATGCGCTGGTCGTACAGCACGTCGGCATCCATCAACAGCACGTCGCCACCTTCGATCAGCGCGGAGGCGCAGATGAACGTGGTCAACACACTGCCGAGCTGGAACTGATCGTTCACCAGATAGCGTGGCCGCAGCGACAAGCCAAGTGCTTCGACCGCCGCCGGAATTGCCTGCGGCTGATAACCGGTGGCGATCACGACGTCGTCGATGCCGGCGTTCTGTAGCAGTCGCAGGTGCCGTTCGAGCAGGCTGCGCTGATCGATTTGCAGCAAGCACTTGGGTGCAAGCTGTCCGAGACGGCGGCCATAGCCGGCCGCAAGAATGATGGCCCGCATATCCAGTTCCTAACCGATCACTGCCGCGCGGCGTCGCAGCCAGCGGCCTTCGGCGTATTGCCAATACAACAGCCCGGGGATGCCGAGCGCGAGATCGCGCGCGCGCTTGGTCAGCGACAGCGCCAGTGCCACCGGCGGCGCAATGCCGACCAGGCCGCACAGCAACACGTAGCCACCTTCCTGCACACCCAATGCGGCCGGAATCACGAAGGCGATGCCACGAATCGCCTGTCCCAGGCTTTCGATCATCAGCGCATCGGCGAGCGAGACCGGGTGTCCGAGAAATTGCAGGGCCAGCCAGACTTCGCCGGTACCGACGACCCAGCCGCCGAGGTTCAAGAAAAAGCTCGCACGCGCAGCACCCGGTCGCGCGTACGCGGATTGCACCGCCTGATCGAGCGCTTCGGCGCTGCCGCCGAAGTCGAGCCACTGGCGCCCGCTCGAAACCTTGTTCAACAGACGCGCGAGTCGCACGAACAGATCGCCGCGCCGCTGCAGGCGGTAGAACCACAGCGCATTGAGGCCGAACAGCGCGCTACCGATCAGCAAGGCCCACAGCAATCGCGGATCGTTCGCGTGCAGTGTCAGCAGCACGATGCCGGCGAGCGCGAACAGCGCCTGCGTCAGCATCTGCTGCGTGGTGCTGACGATCACGGCGGCGCCGGCATCCGCGGGGGCGCAGCCGCCGCGCACCAGGAAGCGCGCCATCACCAAGGGCCCACCCAACTGCGCGACCGGCAGCAGGTTGTTGACGGCTTCGCCAACCCAGCGCGCACGCAGCACGCGTTCCCGACGCAGCGGCGCGCGCAGCATCACACGCATGCCGGCGGCGTCGATGCACATCGGCAACAGGTGGAACGCGGCGACTGCCAGCAGTCCCCAGCCGCCCGCCGCGAGCGCCGCCAGCAAAGGCGCGAGGCCTTCGTACGCGATCAACGCGATGAACGCGCTGGCGCCGACGAACAACGCGAGGGCCGCGGAACGCTGCATCTCAGCGAGGGCTCCGGGCGCCGCCTCGGCGAAACACTTGGCGCAGGCCGAAGTATGCAAACGCATCCTTGAGATTCGAGAACAGCCGATGCCAGGGCTTCATGTACGGATCGGTGACATATTCGAACGTCAGCGCGACACGTTCTTCGCCGGCACCGAGCGGCGTGATGCGGTGATGCAAGGTGTCACCGTTGAACAGCACCAGGGCGCCGGGTGCGAGCGCGACCTCGCCTTCGACCGGCACGCGCTCCGGATTGCGCGTGTGCAGGCGATACGCGAGCTTGGCCGACGAACGATCGATCACGCCGAGCAATACGGTGTAGCGCCGGCCGGCGTAATACGAGGTGTCGTAGTGCCAACCGATGTGGTCGCCGGCCTCGGTGTAGAAATACAGAGCGTACGCATGCGGATCGCTTTCGGGCGAAAGTTGCAAACGCTCGCCGCAGAGCGACTCAAGCCAGGCGATGAAGGCAGGATCACGGTACAAGGCCGCGATTGCGGGCGCTTCGCGATCGATCGTGTGGCGACTGACGCTGCCACCTTTCTTGTGCCCCGGAATAAAGTTGCGATTGAGTTGCGCGCGCGTGGCAGAAACGCCATCGATCAGCATCTGCTGCAGCGATGTCGGCAGGAAATCCTCGATAAAGAGGAATTCGCCCTGCTCCAGATATTGACGACGCTGCGCGCTGCGATCGAACTGCGCCAAGCGCGCGGCGAGCGTCGCGTCCGACGCGGTTGCATTGCTATTCGCAGTGGGCGGCGCAAACGGTTGCGACTCGCGCGTGGAATCGTGCGTGGAATCGTGCGAGAACTCGTGCGAGAACTCGTTGATCGATTCGCGTGCCGACTCGTGCGTCACGACTTCGGCACCGGACAACTCGGTAGCGGCGTGCGTGCCGGCCTGTTGATCGGATGTATCGGGTTTCCGCATCTGGTTCATGCGCGGGTCACCCGGCGGGTCTTGACGCGCAGAAACTCGCCACAAAGCCTTGCTCGTGCCACGACGCGATGCCTCATGAACGCTGCATCTTCGGCGGCAGCAGCCGCAGCGATTCAAACACCACCCAGATCAGGAACGCCGGTGCACCGATCGCGGCGAGCAGCAGGAATCGGTGCAGACCATCCGCGAGTGTGACCAGCGGCAACAGGTACAGAACGTCCTCGGCCTCGAAACCGCCCCAGGACGGCTGCTTGACGCCGGACTTTCCGACCGCCGTCTCGATACGCAGCCGCAGCCAGAAAATCAGCGTGACGGCAAACCCGCTGACCAGCCCCATCAGAATCGCCCACTCGCCGAGTTCACCGTGGCGCAAGCCGATACCGATACCGACGAACAGCAGCACGTGAATCAGCGCGTCGGACCAGAGATCGTAAAGATGACCGAAGCGGCTGGACTTGCCGGCGGCGCGCGCGAGCTCGCCATCGGTGTGGTCGAGCACGTTGGAAACCACCACCAGCAGCGCTGCAAGATTGCTGTAGGCGTAGCCGCTTTTCGCAAACGCAGCGACCGCCGCAAGCCCCACAAGCAGGCGCGCAGTCGTCAACACATTGGGTCCGATGGCGGTCGGAATCAACGGCGTGATCATCCAGCGGGCGAGGCGCGCGTCCCAAGGCCGTCGCGGAGCAATCGAACCTTCCATCATCCCGGTATTTTATTACAGCTTGCTTAAAAGCGGTAATGCCTACGCAAATATTTTGGCGAGCGCCAAAGAATATTTCGCCAGGTGCGGGCAACGGGTTTTGAGCAGCGCAGGTTGCGCCCCGAGGTGAGATCGCAGCTCGTCGAGTCCCGGACTCGAAGCGCCATCTCGCCCCTGAATCACCCCAAGCGAAACACGCGGCCGGCTTCGACGACGGCAAGGCCGCGAGCCGCGGCGACCGTGATCGCTGACGGCGCTTGAGAAACCGTCAGGACTCACGAACTCTGAAACTGTAGCCATGCTGCTCGAAATCCAGCGCCCGGTAAAACGCATGCGCCTTTTCCCGCTTCAGGTTCGACGACAACACCAGCTTGTAACACTGCTTGCCGCGTGCGAGGTCCAGAGCCTGCGCCATCATCCAGCGACCAAGCCCCTGGCCATGCAGCGCTGGGTCGACCGCGACATCCTCGACGATGGCGGACGGGCGTCCCATGTGGCCGATGTTGTCCATCACCAGCAGCGCGAAGGTGCCGACGATGCGCGACTCGGCGTTCTCCACCACATAGAGGCCATAGTCCGGGTAGCGGCTCATGCGCGCAAACACCTCCTGCGCCTGAGCGACGCTCGGCACCTCGCCGTCGTAAAAATCCGGCTGTGCATACAGCCTCAAGACCTCGCCGAGATCATCGGCGGCGGCGGCGCGAAGCTGCCATTGAGATGTGGATAACGCATCGGTGTTTGCGGCCATGTGGCGGGGCGGCGGCTTTGGAAAAAAGATCGCTAGCCTACTCGTCCCGCGCCGCATCTGCAGGATCAAAAAACGGCGCCGACTATCGGCGAAGGGCCAGACCCGATCGGACGGCGACCGCCCTCCCCGCGCCGCGTCTCAGCGACCGCCTTGCGGCGTGCCGGCGTCGGCCTGCAGCCCGCCCGATCCCGAATCGATGGCATCGGACTTCGAGTCTGCGAAGGTCGCCGGCCCGTCTGTGTCGAGCGTGTCGAGCGTGTCCGCCGCCATTACCAGCGCAAGCGCCGCCGCCTGCGAGGTGCCGCTGCAATCGCTTGCGAACGCCGGCACCAGTTCGACGATCAGTGACTCGACCCACTGATCGACCTGCGTGGGACCGCCGGCAATATCCCGCAGCTCGCGTGCGCGGCAGCGCTCGAACGCCAGCCCGATCCTCCGATGGATCTGCTGCCGGCTGATCATCGGCAGCGACGCCAGCAGCGACCGCGCGATCGGCGCATGGAGTCGTGCGGCAGCGAGCCAGTCGGCTGTGTGAATCGCGCGCACCGGATCGAATTCGTCGGCCGCCCCGTCGGATTTGCAGGGTCGGCCGCCGGGCTCGATGGCCGTGACCGCGACGCCTTGCTCTGCGCACTCGCTGTGCGCGGCCCGCGCTGCCGATGCGAAGAACTGCTGCAACAATTCGAGCAGGTTTTGCACGAACACCGCTGACGCGACATTGAAGTTGGGCAAGGTTCCGATCAGGCGGATCAGGTCCGGCGGCGGCAGGCGCATCAGCCGATCTTCAAGATCGCTGGCGATGAACAGCCGGCATTGTCGCCAGCCGTTCCGCTGCCGCCACCCTTCCAAGGCCGCACGCAGCGCTGGGCAGGTGCGCGCATTCATCCGGTAGGCGTCGTTCATGACGAGATGAAACTCGTCGATTGCCGCCAATGACGGCGCCCCGGGTGCAAGACGTGAAAGCACTGCCGCGGCATCGTTCAGCGCATCGAGTGGGTCGAATTCAGACGGCTGATACAGGTAATAGCAGCGCCGCGCCTGCGACTCATAATAAATTTGCGGCGCATCAGTCTCGATGTGACAAGGCAGGGTCAGCGAGGCGGCAAACAAATCTCGAAACTGCGCTGCATTGGCACTCGCGATGCGGCACTGCAGTCGTGCACGAAAACGCGACGCCATGACGCCGACGCCATTCGAGCGATCGGTCGGCATCTCAATCGAGCCTGTTTTCAAAGTCGGGCATAGGCCGCCGTCAATCGAAAAAATGAGGGTGTGCAGCCAGTGGCTCGAAAGCTGTCCGGCTCCATCAGCCCCCATGCTAGGAAAAGCGTCTTAAAGTCCGGTTAAATGCGACGGACGGAGCGTCGAGGGCATGACGCGTCCAGCGACGCGTCTGCGCTTACGATTGGTGACGCGCACGGCGCGCTTGATGGCGCCGCAGCCAACCACAACGAGAAACATAAATGGGTCGATCCACAGGCATATACCGCAGCCCGTTCGAAGCGCCGGAGCTGCCCGACACCAATGTGCCGGCCTACCTGCGCACGCTGGCGCGTACACGGCCGCAGGAGATTGCGCTGGTCGATGCCGGCAGCGGCAGCGAACTCAGCTTCGGTGCGCTCGATCATGCGGTCGGGCGTTGCGCCGCAGGTCTGGCCGACCTGGGTCTGCGCCCCGGTGATGTGCTGCTGATCTTTGCGCCGAACTCGATCGAGTGGCCGATCGCGGCGCTGGCTGCGATGGCGGCGGGCGGCGTCGTCAGCGGCGCGAATCCGATGTACTCGGCCGACGAACTCGCCCATCAGTTGCGTCGCTGCAAGGCGCGCTTTGTCGTCACTGTGCCGGCATTGCTGGCAACAGTGCGCGCTGCGCTGAGTCAGCATGTCGACGTGCCGATCATCGTGTTCGGAGAGACCGACGACACCCTCGCCTTCGAACACCTGCTTGCGACCAGCGCGCCGGAACCGGCGTTGGACATCCGCGCGGGCGACCTCGCGGCGCTGCCGTTTTCTTCCGGCACCAGCGGCCTTGCCAAGGGCGTGATGCTGACGCACGCCAACCTGCTGGCGAATATTCTGCAGTTCAACGCCATCGTGCGGCCGAGCGAAGCACCGGTGGCGCTGGCGTTCCTGCCGATGTTCCATATTTTCGGCTTCACCATCGTCACGCTGTGCAGCCTGGCGAAAGGCATGAAGCTGGTGACGATTCCGCGCTTCGAACCGGAAGCGTTTCTGCAGTCGATCGCACAGCACCGGGTGACGCAGTTGTTCGTGGTGCCACCGATCATGCAGTTCCTCGCAAGCCATCCGCTGGTGGAACGCTATGACCTGCGCTCGATCGAATACATCGGCTGCGGTGCGGCGCCACTGGGCGCTGCATCGGCCGAGCGCGTCGCCTCGCGTCTGGGCTGTCACGTCTCGCAGGGCTATGGCATGACCGAAGCGAGTGGATGCATCACGTCCTCGCCGCCCGGCACAACGCGCTATGGCGCCAGCGGTCTGCTGATGCCGTCGACGTGTGCGCGCATCGTCGACCCGAGCAGCGGCACCGACGTTGCCCCCGGCGAGGAAGGCGAGCTGTGGTTCTCCGGTCCGCAAGCCTTCGCCGGCTATCTCGGTGACGAAGCCGCCACCACAGCAACCCTCGACGACGACGGCTGGGTGCACACAGGCGACATCGCGCGCTTCGATGCCGACGGCTACCTGTATGTCACCGATCGGTTGAAGGAGCTGATCAAGGTCAACGCCTACCAGGTGGCGCCGGCCGAACTCGAAGCCCTGCTGCTGACCCATCCGGCGGTTGCCGATGTCGCCGTGATCGCACGCGCGGATGCGCGCGCCGGTGAAAGACCGGTGGCCTACGTCGTGTTCCGCGGCGCGCCCGATGTCGATGCGCTGATGCTGTGGCTCGGCGAGCGCGTGGTGGAATACAAGCAACTCGCAGCCATCGTCGTCTGCGCCGAGATTCCAAAAAGTCCGTCCGGAAAAATCCTGCGTCGTCTGTTGCGTGATCGCGACAGGACGTCCGTGCCAATCTGATCGGCGCACGATGGCGACGATGCAACGGATGTGTGTGATGTGTGGTGTGTGCGGTGAGAAGCGTGCGTGCGTGCGTGCGTGCGTGCGAAAAAAGCATAGGCGCACCGCGATAGCTACACATGCGAATGCGGCCGAACACGAGCGCTTGCGAGCGTTGCACCGCGCGGACTGAACGACTGATCGACTGAACCACTAAACAACAAAACGACAAAACAGCAGAACGACTCAGACCCAATCCCCGGCAAGGCTGCGTAGTGCAAAGACCGTTGCAGAGCCTGAACCGACGACCGCGTGGCGCTGTCAGCAGTGCGTCGCTGAGGTTTCCAAATGCACGCCGTCTCACGCAGACAAAGCGCCCAGACATTCACCATCGCGCAGCGGAATCGTGCAAACCTATCGTCGTATCCTTTTCACAGAAGCACTTTCCAGGAGCGCTGTCTGATGCCAACCCAGTTCATCAAGCTTCAGTCGATCGCCGCAGACGCCTTCGAATTCACCGTCGCGCACGCACAGCCCGAGAACCACCGGATCGCCGGCCTCATCGTGCTGCAGGAAATCTTCGGTCTCGACAGCTATGTGCAGCGAGACGTCGAGCGCTGGTCACAACTGGGCTTTGAGGTTCTGGCGCCGTCGCTGTTCGATCGCACCGAGCCCGGTTATCTGCGAGGCCACGACGCCAAAGGCTTCGCAGATGGTCTGTCCGCAGCGGCGCACACGCCGACCGACACTGCGCTTGCGGACATCGCCTCGTGCATCGCCTTTCTCCAGCCGCGCGGCTTGGTCTGTCTGGTCGGCTATTGCTATGGCGGCACGCTTGCGTGGAAAGCTGCAGCGCAACTGCCTGGGCTGGCGGCGGTGGCGAGTTACTACGGCAGCGGCGTTGCAGCGGCGGCGCAGATGACGCCGCAATGTCCAACGATCTGCCACTTCGGCGCCAAGGACGCGCACATCCCTGCCGACGCGGTCGCGGCCAGCTTGCAGGCCGCGCAGCCGAAGGTGCCGGTGTACGTGTATCCGAACTCCGGTCATGGCTTCAACAACGATGGCGCCGCCGACGCTGATCGCGATGATGCCGCGCTGGCCCGCGTGCGCACACTCAAATTGTTTCAGCAGGCAGCCCTCGACGCATCCGGTACGGCCAGCGACTGATCGACTGCAGGCTTACGTTGGACGCATCGAACGGCACAGGGTTCGAACCTGCGCAAGCCGCGCAGTTCTCGCAGTCCTCGCAGTTCTCGCAGTTCTCGCGGTTCTCGCAGTTCTCGCAGTTCTCGCAGTCCGCGCAAGACTCGCACGCTTGGATCGAATCAAGCGTCTAGCGTCTTACTCATATGACGCTCGAGCCAGGTTGGAACTTCGCCCAACGGACGAACTCTGAAGGTTCACTGTAGGTTCAGCTTTCGTGCTGACGTTGCAGCGTCCGTAGACCCCGACCATCACAGGGCGATACGCGCCGCCGTGCCGATCGACAACGCCGCAAGACTTCGACGGCAAATTCAAACCACTAATTTGTGAGGGCTCAGTAAATGAACAAGAAGATCCTGTTGATCGCCGCGGCAACAACACTCGCGTCGACCTCGACATTCGCCGCCAATCGCATCAACCTGGTTTCCAGCAATCCGAATACCGGCCGCACGCTGTTCGCATCGCTGCCGACGCGCTCGGCCAGCAGCTCGGCGCTACCCAGCCTCGGATCGGGCAGCAGCACCGACAGCCTGGCCGCACTGCCGACGCTGAACGAGAACTTGAAGCTGCGCGGACCTGGCTTCGGCAAGACCGCCTACGTGGTGCCCATCCCGGTGATCAAGATCCCGAAGGTACTGACCCTCGCAGTCACCGCGCAGAATGGTGGCAGCGGACATTTCTCGACGTTGGGTGTCGATCTGGGTGTGCTGACGCAGAGCAACTAACGCCGGCGTTTCCAAGCCGACGGGGACCGCGCCTTTCTCCTGGGGGCGCGGTCTTTTTTTGCCGCGAGCCGTGTGACCGACCTGGTCGCATGGCCGGCGTTCTAAGCGCCATCGAACACGTCGATTCGCAACACCAACCGTCGCGCGCAGCGAATATGGCAAAGAGCCGTGCTCGCAGCCTGCAGATCGCGCGAACGCTATAGCGCATCGGCGATCGCCCCGGCCGCACTTTACCCGCGCTACGGCATTTTCGCGATGCTGGGCGTCAGGCCGAGAACTGAGCGAGCGTGCTGCAGACGCACGGCTCGAGATGTCGGCCCGACTTGCTCATGGGCTTAGCGCACATCGCTGGCGAGGAGACTTGGGGGAAAACGCGTCGCTCAACCGCGCGGCCACATCGCGCCGATGAACCGCTGTTGCAACTTGGTTGCTCGCGTTCCCTACTCGGCTGCGTTCGCTACTCCACTGCGTTGGCTACTCCGCTGCGTTCGCTAATTGGCTGCGTTCGCTACTCGCCTGCCTTCGCTACTCGGCCGCGTTCGCGCTCGCCGTCGCGGCTTCGAGCTTTACCAGCGCCAGCCTTGCTGCGTCGCTGAGTCCGGCGCCGCCCTGATGCCCATAGGCGATCAGCTTGCGGCGCATGCGCGGATCCCAGAATTTGCGCAGATGGTCGGCTACGCCGTCTGCGGCTGCCGCAGGCGCGTGCCCGGCGCCGCTGAAGAACGCGGCGATGTCGTTGGCCATTTCGACCAAATGCGCTGCGCCCTTATGCCCTGGGCCCTGATGCGCCGACTCGCTCATCGCGCCAGCACCGGTGTGCTCGCCAGCAGGCGGCCGGGACAGCTGTAGATCACCTGGCGTTCTGGCTGCGCAAAGCCGACCAGTGTGATGCCGGCCTCTTCGGCGATGCGGATCGCATACGCGGTCGGCGCCGAGACGGCGACCACCAGCGCGATGCCGACCATGCTCGCCTTCAACACCATTTCGTAGCTGGCACGGCTGGTGATCACCAGAAAGCCGGCGGCGAGATCGACGTGCGTGGCCAGCAACTGACCGATCAACTTGTCGAGCGCATTGTGACGGCCCACGTCTTCGCGCAGCGCGACGATCGCGCCATCCGGTGTTGCCCAGGCGGCGGCATGGGTGGCGCCGGTTGCGCGGTTGATCGGCTGCTGCTGGCGCAGGCTCTCGAGCGCGCGGCGCACGGCGGCGGCAGCGACCGGTGTTGCAGCCGGCACTCGTCGCGGCATGCGCTGCGCTTCTGCGATTGTTTGCGCACCGCAGAGTCCGCAACCGGTGCGACCTTGCAGATTGCGCTGTCGCTGGCTCAGCGCCGCCGCGCGCGCCGCTGGGATTCGCATCGAGATTTCGAAGCCGCCGCCAACATGCGCGGCGTCCTGCGGCAGCGCCACGATCTGCAGATCTTCGATCTCGTAAAGACTCGCGACGATGCCCTCGGTGACCGAAAAGCCGCCGGCGAAATCTTCAAGTTCGCTGGGTGTGGCCATCATCACCACATGCGGCTCGCCGTTGTAGATCAGCGCGACCGGCACCTCCTCGGCCACCTGATCTTGTGCGTCGCGCAGGCCCGCTTGTCCTACGATTTGCACGCTCACCACTTCGGCGCCCACCGGCACCGGTGCAACTGTCGATACGGGCTTACTTTGCGGCAAAGACATCGGCGCCTGCCTTGTTCAAAAGATCCTGCTGCAAATCGCTGAATGCGCGGAAACGTTTCTGCCAGTCGGACGGCTGGCTCACCCGCGTGCATTGCACGGCGGTGACCTTGTACTCGGGGCAATTGGTCGCCCAGTCGGAATTCTCGGTGGTGATCACGTTGGCGCCCGATTCCGGGAAGTGGAAGGTCGTGTAGACCACGCCCGGCTGTACGCGTTCGGTGACTTGTGCGCGCAGCACGGTGTCGCCCGCGCGGCTGGCGATGCCGACCCAATCGCCGTCGGCGATGCCGCGTTCCTCGGCGTCGTGCGGATGGATCTCGACGCGGTCCTCGTCGTGCCACTGGTTGTTGAACGTACGTCGTGTCTGCGCGCCGACGTTGTACTGGCTGAGAATGCGACCGGTGGTGAGGATCAGCGGGAATTTCGCATTGACCTTTTCGCGCGTCGGCACGTATTCGGTGACCAGGAAGCGGCCCTTGCCGCGCACGAATTCGTCGATGTGCATGGTCGGCGTGCCATCCGGATGCGCGTCGTTGCAGGGCCACTGGATGCTGCCGAGTTCGTCGATGCGCGCAAAGCTGACGCCGGCGAACGTCGGCGTCAGCCGCGCGATCTCGTCCATGATCTCGGACGGATGCGCATAGTTCATCGCATAGCCCATCGCATTAGCCAGCAGCTGGGTGATCTCCCAATCGGCATAGCCAGACTTCGGATGCATCACTTTGCGCACGCGTGAAATGCGGCGCTCGGCGTTGGTGAACGTACCGTCCTTTTCGAGGAACGACGAACCCGGCAGAAAGACATGGGCGAATTTTGCGGTTTCGTTCAGGAACAAGTCCTGCACGACGACGCACTCCATCGCGCTGAGCGCGGCGGTGACATGCTGGGTATTCGGATCGGACTGCGCGATGTCCTCGCCTTCGACATAGAGCCCGAGGAATTCGCGGTCGAGTGCCGCTTCGAACATGTTCGGAATGCGCAGGCCGGGTTCGTTCTGCAGCGTCACCTGCCAGGCGTTTTCGAACAGCAGCCGCGTGGCATCGTCGGAGACATGGCGATAGCCGGGGAATTCGTGCGGAAACGAGCCCATGTCGCAAGAGCCCTGCACGTTGTTCTGGCCGCGCAGCGGATTCACGCCAACGCCTTCGCGGCCGATGTTGCCGGTGGCCATTGCGAGATTCGCAATGCCCATCACCATGGTCGAACCCTGGCTGTGCTCGGTGACGCCGAGACCGTAATAGATCGCGCCATTGCCGCCGGTCGCATACAGACGCGCGGCGGCGCGCACTTCGACCGCCGGCACGCCGGTGACCGCTTCCATCTGCTCGGGCGAGTTGTGCGCGTCGGCAACAAACTCACGCCACTGTTCGAACGAGGCGGACTCGCAGCGGGCACGCACAAAGGCCTCGTCGACCAGGCCTTCGGTGACGACCACATGCGCAAGGCTGTTGATCAGCGCGACATTGGTGCCGGGCCGCAGCTGCAGATGATGATCCGCCGCGATGTGCGGCGTGCGCACCAGATCGATCCGACGCGGATCGGCGACGATCAGCCGCGCACCCTGGCGCAGGCGCCGCTTCATCTGCGAGGCGAACACCGGATGACCATCGGTCGGATTGGCACCGATGACGACGATGACATCCGCGTGCATCACCGAGTCGAAGTTCTGCGTGCCGGCGGATTCGCCGAGTGTCTGCTTCAAGCCGTAGCCGGTCGGCGAATGGCAGACGCGCGCGCAGGTGTCTACATTGTTGTTGCCGAACGCAGCGCGCACCAGCTTCTGCACCAGGTAAGTCTCTTCGTTGGTGCAGCGCGAGGACGTGATGCCGCCGATCGAATCGACGCCGTACTTTGCCTGGATGCGTTTGAATTCGGAAGCTGCATACGCGATCGCCTCCTCCCAACTGACTTCGCGCCAGGGATCGCTGATCTTCGCGCGGATCATCGGCTTCATGATGCGATCGGAGTGCGTGGCGTAGCCGATCGCGAAGCGTCCCTTCACACAAGAATGGCCGTGATTCGCATGGCCATCCTGGTTCGGCACCATGCGCACCACCTCCTCGCCTTTCATCTCCGCGCGGAACGAACAGCCGACACCGCAGTAGGCACAGGTGGTGATGCGGCTGTGCTCGGCCTGGCCCTTGTCGATCAGCGTCTTCTCCGAAAGCGTGGCGGTCGGGCAGGCCTGCACGCAGGCGCCGCAGGACACGCACTCGGACTGCATGAAGGTTTCGTCCTGGCTCGCCGCGACTTTCGAGGCAAAACCACGCGACTGGATCGTCAGCGCCAACGTGCCCTGCTGCTCGTCGCAGGCGCGCACACAGCGCGAGCAGACGATGCACTTGCTCGCATCGAAGGTGAAATACGGATTGCTCTCGTCCTTGCCGACGAACAGCGCGTTGTCCTCTCCCTGCTGCTTGGCGTAAACGTGATTGGCGCCGTCGTAGCCGTAGCGCACTTCGCGCAGGCCGACCGCGCCCGCCATGTCCTGCAGTTCGCAGTGACCGTTTGCCGGACAGGTGAGGCAGTCGAGCGGATGATCCGAGATGTACAGCTCCATCACGCCGCGGCGCAGCGCAGCCAGCTTGTCGTTCTGCGTGCTCACCTTCATGCCCGCAGCCACCGGCGTCGTGCACGAAGCCGGATAACCCTTCATGCCTTCGATCTGCACCAGACACAGGCGGCACGAGCCGAACGCATCGAGCTGCTCGGTGGCGCACAGCTTCGGGATGTGGATGCCGTTCAAGGCCGCCGCGCGCAGCACCGAGCTGCCTTCGGCAACCTCGACCTCGCGGCCGTCGATGGTCAGCATCACCGTTTTGTTTGCGGCAGCAGGCGCGGTCGTCGTGGTGCGTCCGACGTTGCGGAACTTCGGTGCCGGTGTGCCGAGATCCTGTTCGACGATCGAGCGCATTGCGTGAACCTCTAGGCGGTCGCCGGAACCGGCGCCGCCTTGCTGAAATCTTCGGGGAAATGATTCAGTGCGGACAGCACCGGAAATGGCGTGAGGCCGCCGAGCGCGCACAGCGAGCCATAGGTGAGCGTTTCGCACAGATCGCGCAGCAGGGCTTCCTGCTTGACCGGTTGCTCACCGGCGATCAAACGATCGATCACCTCGACTCCGCGCGTCGAGCCGATCCGGCACGGCGTGCACTTGCCGCAGGATTCGACCGCACAGAATTCCATTGCGTAGCGCGCCTGCTGCGCCATGTCGACGCGATCGTCGAACACGACGATGCCGCCGTGACCGAGCATGCCCTTGATCTCGCCATAGGCCTCGTAGTCGAGCGGCGTATCGAACTGCGATTCCGGCAGATAGGCACCGAGCGGACCACCGACTTGAACCGCGCGGATCGGCCGACCACTGAGACTGCCGCCGCCGAAGTCGTACAGCAGTTCGCGCAAGCTCACACCGAAGGCGAGTTCGACCAGACCGCCGTGCTTGATGTTGCCGGCGAGCTGGATCGGCAGCGTGCCGCGCGAGCGGCCCATGCCGAAATCCTTGTAGTAGTCCGCACCGCGCGCGAGGATCACCGGCACCGAGGCCAGCGTGATGACGTTGTTGATCACGGTCGGCTTGCCGAACAGACCTTGCAGCGCTGGCAACGGCGGCTTGAAGCGCACCTGCCCGCGCTTGCCCTCGAGCGACTCCAGCAGCGAGGTTTCTTCGCCGCAGATGTAGGCGCCGGCACCGAGCCGTACTTCCAGATCGAAGCGCAGTCCGCTGCCGCGAATGTCGTCACCGAGATAGCGGTTCGCGTAGGCCGTCGCGATCGCCGCCTGCAGCGTGCGATGCGCATGCGGATACTCGCTGCGCAGATAGATGTAGCCGCGCGTCGCACCGGTGGCGATGCCGGCGATGGTCATGCCTTCGATCAGCGTGTAGGGATCGCCTTCCATCAGCATGCGGTCGGAAAACGTACCGGAATCGCCTTCGTCCGCATTGCAGACGACGTACTTCGCATCGTCCGATGCACGATCCGATGCACGATCCGATGTACTGGGTACTCGCGGCGCACTGGGCGCCTCCAGCACCGTGCGCCACTTGATGCCGGTCGGGAACGCCGCGCCGCCGCGGCCGCGCAGGCCGGCATCGGTCACGCATTGAACGATCGCGCCCGGCTCCATCAGCAGCGCGTTGTCGAGACCGGCGTAGCCACCGTGCGCACGGTACGCGTCTAGATCGAGCGGATCATCCAGACCGACGCGCGCGAAGGTCAATCGTTGCTGGCGTTTGAAGTAAGGGATGTCCTCGGTCGCGCCATGCCCGAGACGGTGCGCGGCACCTTCGAGGAAGCCGGCGTCGAACAAGCTAGCGACATCCTCGGCCGCAACCGGACCGTAGGCGATGCGTCCCTGCGCGGTCTCGACCTCGACCAGCGGCTCCAGCCACAGCAGACCGCGCGAACCGTTGCGCACCAGCTGAATCTCGATGCCACGCGCTTGGGCTTCTGTCGCGATTGCATGCGCGGTGTCGTCGGCACCGACCGCAAGTGCAGCGGCATCGCAGGGCAGGTAGAGCTTGACGGTCATGGCTGCGCGCCCATCAGCCGCGCCTGCTGCATCAGCTGATCGAAGCGCTGTGGCGTGACGCGTCCGCGCAAGGACTCGCCGATCATCAGCGAAGGCCCGAGCGCACAGTTGCCCAGGCAATAGACCGGCTCAAGCGTCAGCGCGCCGTCGGCAGTGGTCTGATGAAAGTCGATGCCGAGGCGTTGCTTGGCATGCGCTTCGAGCTCGCGTGCGCCGACCGCCTGGCAGGCCTCGGCACGACACAGCTGCACGACCTGACGTCCCGGCGCCTGCTGCCGAAAGCCGTGATAGAAGCTGAGCACGCCATGCACTTCGGCGCGGCTCAGGTTCAAGGCCTGCGCGATCAGCGGCACCGCATCTTTCGGCACGAAGCCCAGCGCATCCTGAATGCCGTGCAGGATCGGCAGCAGTGCGCCCGGCATCGTCTGCAGCTGTTCGCAGACCGCCATCACCTGTACACGCTGTGATTCAGTCAGCGACGACGGCCGCTCCAGCTTGATCGGTATGACACGACGCTCGGATTTCATTACGGACTCGCAGCCTCGATCTCGGTAGACACCTTCAGTGGATCCGTCGGTGATTCGGCCGGTGAATCGGTCCGTAATTCGGCTGGTGAATCAACTGGTGAATCAACTGGTGAATCAGCTGGTGAATCAGCTGGTGATTCAGCCCGTAATTCAGCGGGTGAATCAGCCGCTGAATCAATGACTGACTTTCGTCGATGCAGCCCTGGTTCGATCAGCCGTCGATCAGTTAAAGGAGTGATGGCGAAAGTGCTTTCAGGAGTGATCACTGGCGTAATCATCACGGTCATCAATGGAACAGCACGACCGCTTTCTGCAGCGTCGTCCACACACCCCAAGCGATTGGAACGCCGACCGCGAGCCAGGCGAGCACGACGGTCGCGCTGACTCCGCTGCCGGTGCTCGATGCGGTAACGGCACTCGGACTGTCGTGCGCGAGGCGACGCTCCGCCGCAAGTTGCTCATCGCTCATGAAGTGGCGCGCGGCGACGGGTCGCACCAGCAGGTTGCAGACCAGGCCGATCAACAGCAGCGCGCAGAGGATGTACAGCGTGGTGTCGTAGGCCTGCGCCTTGGCCACACCGTGGCCGAGCTGGTAGTCGCGCAGATAACCGATCAGCACCGGACCGATCACGCCGGCGGTGGACCAGGCGGTCAGCAGGCGACCGTGAATCGCGCCGACCATCTGTGTGCCGAACAGATCGGCGAGATATGCCGGCACCGTTGCGAAGCCGCCACCGTACATCGACAGGATGACGCAGAACGCAGCGACGAACAGCGCGACGCTGCCGCTATGACCGAGCGACGGTGTCGCCGCGTACAACAGGATGCCGAGCAGGAAGAAGCAGTAATAAGTGCCCTTGCGGCCGATGCGATCCGACAGCGAGGCCCAGAAGAAACGTCCGCCGATGTTGAACAGACTCAACAGCCCGGTGAAGCCGGCGGCGATTGCGGCGATCTGCAGTTTCTGATCCGCGTCGAGATCGTTGAAGCCGGCGTTGACGCCGATCAGCCGACCACCGAACACTTCCTGCAACATCGGCGAGGCCATCGACAGGATGCCGATGCCGGCGCTCACGTTCATGCACAGCACGCCCCACACCAGCCAGAACTGCGGCGTCTTCCAGGCCACGTTCAGATGCACATGACGTTGTGTGACCATCGCATTCGACCCGGACGCGGCCGGCGCCGTCCAACCCGCCGGACGCCAACCACTCGGCGGCACGCGGTAGCCGAAAGCACCGCACAGCATGAAGACGAGATAGATCGCCGCCAGCGCCAGAAAGGTCTGCGCAACACCGGGGCCGTCGGCACTCGAGAAGTGCTTCATCAGCAGCACCGCCAGCGGAGCGCCGATCATCGCGCCGCCGCCGAAGCCCATGATCGCCATGCCGGTGGCCATGCCGCGGCGATCGGGGAACCACTTGATCAAGGTCGACACGGGTGAGATGTAGCCCAGCCCGAGACCGACGCCGCCGAGGATGCCGGGGCCGAGCCAGATCAACCACAGCTGGTGCATGGAAATGCCGAGCGCGCCGAGTGCCAGGCCACCGCTCCAGCACAGCGCGGCTACCACACCAGCCTTGCGCGGCCCGGCGCGTTCGAGCCAACCGCCCCAGAGTGCCGCGGAAATTCCAAGCACGACGATGAACAGCGTGAAGGTGAAGTTCAGCGAGGCGACGCGCCAGTTGCACGATGCGAACAGTTCTTCGAACCAGCCCATGCTGGATGCACAGGCATCGACGCCGGGCAGTGCCTTCGACAGCGGCAGCCAGAACACGCTGAAGCCGTAGGCCATGCCGATGCAAAGATGAATTGCGAGCGCAGCCGGCGGCACCAGCCAGCGGTTGAAGCCGGGCCCGGCGATGCTGCGCTCCTTTGCCAGAAGACTACTGCCGTTCACAGAACTTCCATGCACCTGTTGCGGAATCGTCGACATCGTGGGCTCTCCTCGCTGTGGTCGCGGCCCGATATGTTTTTTTGAGCATATCTTTCGACCGTGACCTTATTTGTTCGCCACGCTACCACTGCCACTACAATGCAGGAATAGGCTTTCAATAGCCGGTACGATTCAAGCGGATCGGATCCGCGTGTGAACGCGGAATCCTGCAGGGATCGCAGTGGGCAAGGGAGTGCGAACGATGTTCAGCTTGTCGATCAAGCCGCAATGGCAGTTGCAGAGCCGCGACGGTCGCCAGTTGTTGCCGCGCCTGGTCGAATTGCTTGCGGCGATCCACGAAAGCGGTGCGCTGGCGCTGGCCTGCCGCAAAACCGGTTTGTCCTATCGCTATGCCTGGGGCTTGCTGCGCGACGGCGACGCCCTGTTCGGCACGCCGCTGGTGGTGATGGCGCGCGGACGCGGAGCGACCCTGTCGCCCTTGGCGGAGAAACTGGTGTGGGCCGATCGCCGCATCAGCGCACGCCTCACGCCGCTGCTGGATAGTCTGGCCTCGGAGCTGGAAGTCGAACTGCAGCGCGCGCTATCCGCAACGCAACCGATCCTGCGCATGCAGGCCAGCCATGGTTTCGCGGTCGAGACGCTGCGCGAATGGTTCAGCCGCGCGCAGATTCCGCTCGATCTGAAGTACTGCACCAGCTTCGAAGCCGTCGCCGCACTAAGTCAATCGACCTGCGACGTCGCCGGATTTCACGTGGCGATCGGCGACTACGAACGCGCGACGCTGCAAGCATTCGCGCGCTGGATTCGACCGAAGTCGCATCGCCTGCTGCATCTGGCGACGCGACGCCAGGGCATCATGCTCGCCGCCGGCAATCCGAAGCAGGTCGGCGGTCTGGCCGACCTGACGCGCAGCGACCTGCGCTTCGTCAACCGTCAGCCCGGATCGGCTACACGCTACCTGCTCGACCTGATGCTCGAACATCACGATATCGACCCGCAGCAGATTCGCGGCCACGACAATGGTGAGTTCACTCACGCGGCGGTGGCCGCGTATGTCGCCAGCGACATGGCCGATGTCGGCTTCGGCGTGGAGACTGCGGCGAAGCGCTTCGGACTGGATTTTCTGCCGATCGTCGGCGAGCGCTACTTCTTCCTGTGCGAGGCCCGCTTTCTCGACTCGCCGCTGATGCTGCGCGTGATCGAGACACTGCACTCCGACAGCTTCCGCCTCGCCGTGAACTCCCTGCCCGGCTACGACGCAAGCGATTCCGGTCGCATCCAAACCGTCGACGAAGCCTTTCCAAGCAGCGCGTCGCTGTTCAATGTCGGCAGGCGCGAACGCGGTAGCCCTTGACCGAACCGATGCGACTGGCGCCTGCGTTTCTCGCAAAACAACTGCGTCCGCGACCACACTCGAGCCCCGCAGACGAAGCGGAGACACCGGGACGCCGCGTGTGGTCCGTCGCTCGCGGCCGCGTTCACGCCTCAGCACCGAGACACACCACTTGATCGCCATCGCCACACCACTCGACACGCCACGCCTGCAACTGCGCACGCTTGAACTGCGCGACGACCGCTTCATTCTGCAATTGCTGAATCAAGCCAGTTGGCTGCGCTTCATCGGTGATCGCAAGGTGCACAGCCTGACCGATGCGCAGCGCTACATCGAAACCGGTCCGCAGGCGAGCTATCGCCAGCACGGACACGGTCTGCTCCTGGTTCAGCAGCGCGACGGCACGCCGATCGGCTTATGCGGACTGTTGCGGCGCGAAGGGCTCGATGATCCCGATCTCGGCTTCGCGCTGCTCGATGCCTATAACGGCCAGGGCTATGCGCACGAAGCGGCGGCGGCGGTGCTGGCCGATGGTCGATCACGGCTGGCACTCACGCGCGTGCTCGCGATCACCGCGCCCGATAACCTTCTTTCGATCCGGTTGCTGCTCAAGCTCGGCTTCGCATTCGAGCGGCAATTGCAGGTGACGCCGGCCGCACCGCTCAGCAATCTGTACGCGACGATTCTCGCCGACGACGCGCCGCGCAATGGCTAGCTCGAAATAGCCGGCTCGCAGTGGCTCGCTGGTAACGCGAGCGCGCACTCGGCGCGCGTACTTGCGCAGGCCGATCGCCAGACGGCCGATCTAGCGCGCACCGCTCGCGACGTGGCAGGCCCGAAAGCTTGACCCTGTAACCTTCGCCGCGCTTGCGGTTAAGCTTCCGATAACCGATTCACGTCCCAGGAAATACACGAGGGCATCCGCGCATGAACAGAGTATCGCTACGCGGCGTCGTGCTCGGCGCATTGGTCGACTTCGCAATGACCAACATCCTCGCGGTGCCCCTGGTGCTGTACGCGATCCTGCACTTTCAGCTGCAGCATCTGCCGCCGGCGGATGCGCAAATGGCGGTGGCGAGCGCGATTCATGGCAGCGTGGCCCTCACGCTGATCGAGATTGCGATCGGACTCGGCAGTGCTGCGGCCGGCGGATATGTCGCGGCGCGACTGGCGCGACACGATGAAACACTCAATGGCGCGCTGGCCTCGTGGCTCTGCGTCGGCATCAGTCTGTATACCTTGTTCAGCGGACAGGCTTCGCATACGCCCAAGCTGCAGTGGCTACTGATCGTGGCGATTCCGTTATGCGCGCTGCTCGGCGGTGCATTGTGTCGGCGCCAGCGCGCTCACAGCTGATCGTCTGACTTTAAGCGGCCGCCGGTTCGCGCACGCGCGACAGCAGCCAAGCGCCGGCGATAAAGAACACGCCGAGCACCAGAATCGACAGTCGCTGGTTGCCGGTGGCGATTGCCACCGCACCCACCACCAAGGGACCCAACACGGCGGCGAACTTGCCGAGCATGTTGTAGAAGCCGAAATACTCGCCGGCGCGTTCGCGTGGGATCAGCCGCGAAAAGTACGACCGCGACAGTGCCTGCACGCCGCCCTGCACGGTGCCGACGATCGCCGCCATGATGTAAAACTGGCGCTCGGTCTGCATCGTGTAGGCCCACATCGTCACCAGCACGAACACCGCGAGTCCCAGGTAGATCGCGCGCTTGGTGCCGATGCGATCACCGATCCGGCCGAATGCGATGGCGCACGGAAACGACACGAACTGCACCAGCAGCAGCGCCTGGATCAGCGCGCTGGTGGAGAAGCCGAGCTTGGCGCCGAAGTCCACCGCCATCTGCTGCAAGGTGCCGATCGCGTCGATATAGAGCCAGTAGGCGAGCAGGAAATGCAGCACCGGTTTATCGCGCAGAACCTGCTTCAGCGTGTTCCACAGTTCGCGCCAGCCGGTCGGCTCGGTGACGGGTGCGGCTTCCTTCACTCGCCAGAACAGCGGCAGCGTAAACAGCGCCCACCACAGTGCGACGTCGATAAAAGCGAGCTTGGTCGCCACGGTCGCATCGGCCAAGCCGAACCAGGCCGGCTTCAGCACCATGGCGACGTTGAACAGGAAGATCAATCCACCGCCGAGATAGCCGAGCGCAAAGCCGAACGCCGACACGCGATTGGTCTCGGCCGGTTCGGCAACGTTGACGATCAGCGCGTCCTGGAACGAAGACCCGCCGAAAAAGCCGATCGAGGCGACCGCAAAAACTGCCAGCGCCCACGGCCATTCGCCGGCACCGATCAAGGCGAGTGTGGCGGTGGCGAGCACGCCGATGGCGGTGAATACGCCCAGCCACAGCTTCTTCTGACCGCGCCGGTCGGCCAGCGCGCCGAGCCAGGGTGCGAGCAGCATGACGACAAAACTGGCGCTGGAGTTCGACAGGCCGAGATAGAACGTCGACGTGGTGCCGGGCAGATCCTTGGCCCAGTACTTGTCGAAAAAAATCGGGAAAAAGCCGACCAGTACGGTTGTGGCGAAGGCGTGATTGGCCCAGGCGGTCAGCGCCCAGGCGACTTGCGATGCACGTCTTGCGGTCACGGCGGAACTCCTTGATAACGGCAGCGGGCGGCTGCGCTACTCGCACAGTAGCGCGGCAAGCTTGCGCTCAGTCGATCGCACTCGGTTGATTGCACTCGGTTGATTGCGCTCAGTCGATTGCACTCGGTTGATTGCACTCGGTTGATTGCGACCAGTTGATTGCCGTCGGGTGGCTGCGTTCAGGTGATGTCGTAGCCGAGCACGAAGGCGTCTTCGCGACCGTCGGCCGCCGGATAGTAGGCCTTGCGCAGGCCGATCCGTTTGAAGCCCTCTGACTCGTACAGGCGCAACGCCGCCTTGTTCGAACGCCGCACTTCCAGCAGCACGATGGTGAGATTCGCCGCGCGCGCAATGCGCATCATGTGGAGCAGCAGCAGGCGGCCGTAACCCTGTTGCTGGTAACTGGGATCGACACACAGATTCAGCACGTGCGCCTCGCCCACCGCCATGCTCATCAGCGCATAACCACGCAAGTGGTTCTGCGCATCGCTCAGCACCCAACCGCTATAGCCGGCTTTCAGGCAGTCGCGAAAAATGTTTTCGGTCCACGGAAACGCGTAGGCGCGCAATTCGATTTCGAGCACCTGCGGCAGCAGCCCTGCGTGCATCGGCAGAATGCGTAAGCCGGCACCGGGAGCAACGGCGGATTCGGGCTGGGCGCTCATGCGACGGAGGTCTGGCGGCTTTCGAAGCGGCGGACGAACCGCCTCAGCCTGCGAGGAACTGGTGCACGCGCTTCAGATCCGCCCAGCTTTTTGCCTTCTCGCCGGGACTGCGCAGCAGATATGCGGGATGGTAGGTGATCATGACCGGCGTCTGCTCGCTGCCGTAGGCGTACACATTGCCACGCAGTTTCGACAGCGGTTCATCGGTCGCCAACAGGCGCTGCGCGGCAATGCGGCCGAGTGCGACGATCAGCTTCGGCTGGATCAGCCGGATCTGCTGATCGAGATACGGACGGCATGCTTCGACTTCGTCAGCTTCCGGGTCGCGATTCGCCGGCGGCCTGCACTTGACGACGTTGGCGATGTAGACCGATTTCTCGGGCGCGGACTCGTGGCGCGTGCGGCCGATCGCCTTGAGCATTTCGTCGAGCAGCTTGCCGGCGCGACCGACGAAGGGCTGGCCCTGTGCATCCTCGTCGGCCCCCGGTCCCTCGCCGACCACCATCAGCGGCGCCAGCGGCAAACCGACGCCGAACACCGTGTTGGTGCGCGTGCGGCACAGCTTGCATTCGGTGCAGCCCGACACGGCCGCAGCGAGCCCGGCCCAATCGGTCGGCACATCGCGCAAGACGGGGGCTGCGACCGGCGGTTTTACTTTGGCCATCTCGACGGGATCGGAAAAAAGATTGGTGGATGCGGATGGCGTTGCAACGGCCCGCGTTTCGCGAACGATCGACGCGGGCATGGGCGCTGACGGCGTCGATAGCGAAGACGATGATGGCGGCGACGACGACGACAGCTTTGGCGCAGTCGCCTGATCCGATGCAGCATCCGACTCGGCGCGCTCGACCGCCTCGACCGCAGCGGGCGATGCCGCGCTGCCGCGCGCAACCCAGGTCTCGATGCCCAGCGCATCGAGATAGCGTCGGCGACGCGCAGGATTCATGAGATCGTGGCCATGGGTCTTGGCCGGCAGTATAGATTCTTAGGCAACCCTCGACAGCCGCCAGAGTCTCCCGTCGGCGGTGGCAGGACTCGGCGATCGGCCCTGCTTCGAGCCGATCGCCGCATGACTGCGCGGCTAGTTCGCTTAAGGTGTGACTTCGAACGCGGCCGGCGAATCGGCGCTGGCGCCCACCACCGGTTCGACCGCGCTCGCCGCCTTCGCGGACGGCTGCCGCTTCTGCAGCACCCGGTTGAGGCCCGACACGATCGCCTTCAGCGAGGCGGTGACGATGTTGGGATCGCGGCCAACGCCGAACAGGGTTTTGCCGCCGGCATCGCTGCCGACGCGCAGCTCGATATAGGTCACCGCCGCGGCACCGGCACCCGCACCGATTGCATGCTCGTGATAATCGACCACGCTGATCTGCTCGCCTGACAGCTTGGCAATGGCGGCGACAAAGGCGTCGATCGGGCCGTTGCCGCGACCGGCGAGCTTGCGCTGCACGCCATCGAACACCACCTCGCTCGACAGTTCGACTTCGCTGCGCGTGGAGTCCTCGACCAGATGATGGGCGACGTACTCGAACGGCCGCCGGCCCACAAGGTACTCACGCTCGAAGATGCCCCAGATGTCGCCGGCGGTGACTTCCTTGCCGCTGTCGTCCATCACGGCCTGCACGATCTGGCTGAACTCGATCTGCAAGCGGCGCGGCAGGCTCAAGCCGTACTCGTGCTCGAGCAGATAGGTGATGCCGCCCTTGCCGCTCTGCGAGTTGACGCGGATCACCGCCTCGTAGCTGCGGCCGAGATCGAGCGGATCGATCGGCAGGTACGGCATCTCCCAGATATCGCCTTCCTTGCGCGCCGAAAACGCCTTCTTGATCGCGTCCTGGTGCGAACCCGAAAACGAGGTGAACACCAGATCGCCGACATACGGATGACGCGGATGCACCGGCAGCTGGTTGCAGTATTCGACGCAACGACGCACTTCGTCGATATCGGAAAAATCCAGGCCGGGGTCGACGCCTTGCGTGTACAGGTTCAAGGCCAGATTGACGATGTCGACGTTGCCGGTGCGCTCGCCGTTGCCGAACAGGCAACCTTCGACGCGATCCGCACCCGCCATGATGGCGAACTCGGCGGCGGCGGTGCCGGTGCCGCGATCGTTGTGCGGATGCGCCGAGATCACGATGCTGTCGCGCCGCGCGAGGTTGCGATGCATCCACTCGATCATGTCGGCGAAGATATTCGGCGTCGAATGCTCGACCGTCGACGGCAGGTTGATGATGCAAGGCTTCGCCGGCGTCGGCTGCCAGACTTCGGTCACCGCATCGACGATGCGCTTGGAGAAATCCAGCTCCGTACCGGAAAACATCTCCGGCGAGTACTGGAACACCCAGTCGGTATCCGGCTGCTTGGCGGCCAGATCCTTCACCAGCTGCGCGTGCTTCACGGCCAGTTCCGAAATCACTTCATCCTGGCCGAGGTTGAACACCACGCGGCGCATCACCGGCGCGGTGGCGTTGTACACGTGCATGATCACGCGACGCGCGCCGCGAACGGCCTCGAAGCTGCGCTCGATCAAGTGCTCGCGCGCCTGCGTCAGCACCTGGATGGTGACGTCGTCTGGAATCAGGTTCTGTTCGATCAGGTGCCGCAGGAAATCGAACTCGGTCTGCGAGGCCGACGGAAAACCCACTTCGATTTCCTTGAAACCGATCTTCACCAACTGGTCGAACATGCGCAGCTTGCGCGAGCGGTCCATCGGCTCGATCAGCGCCTGGTTGCCGTCGCGCAAGTCGACACTGCACCACACCGGTGGGGCCGTGATCACCACGTCCGGCCAGCGACGGTCGGGCAAGGCGACCGGCGCGAACGAACGATATTTCTTGGAAGGATCTTTCAACATGATGCTGCGCTCCTGTGTAACGTCCCCAACAACATCCCTGTTAATACCGCGCCATCCTTGGCGCGGACTGTTCTCGCCGGCTCGCCGACGAAAGCAATGCGGGTTTCGATTTTGACTTGGAAGGTGTCGGACTGACCGACGTGTCACGGTTTTGCCCCCGTGCGGGCGAGTTCGTTGTCTGCCTTACGGCAGAAGTCGAAGCGCGAGCAGCAGCACGCGGCCCTGGCGGGCACTGCGGCGAAACAACTGGCTGCTGGTCGAATACATGATGGCGCCACTATAGAGGATGCGCCCCGGCCTGCCAAGACACCGCTTCCGCGCAGACTTTCGCGCAATGAACAAAAACTGCGAGCCGCTCGTCCACGCAGCCCGATGCCTCAGCTGAAACACCGAGCAACGGCAGGCCTAGGTGTACCGCACGGCGATCGAGCCGATACGAAACTATCCGAGGACTTTGCGCCGCACGCGAGCCGCCGCACGCGCAACAAACGAAACGTCGCGCTCAGTCGAGCGTGCGCAAGGCCTGTCTGGCTTCGTCGAGCTGGGCGTCGAGCTGCAAGGCCGTGCTGTACTCAACGCGCGCCTCCGCGCGTTTCTGCTGCTGCCGGTAGAGACTGCCGAGCAACAGATGCGCCTGCGCTGGCGCCGGATCGTCATCGTCGTCGCGGCCCGGCTGCGCCAGATAATCCTTGACCGCGGCGATGCCCAGTTCGCTGCGACAGCCACACAGCAAGGCGGTATTGCCCAACTCGTACTGCGCCTGGCGATCCTGCGCATCGAGACGCAAGGCCTGCTGCATCAATTCGATCGAATCGTCGTAGCGCCGCTGGCGCTGATACAACTGACTCAGTGCAATGCGGGCGTCATGGGCAACCGCAGCAGGACCGGCGGCGATCGCCGCCTTGTATTCGTCGACCGCGACGGCCGCCTGCTTCTGGTCGTCGGCGATTTCGGCCAGCGCAATATGACCATCTCCGGCACTGCGTTTGGCGATTTCCGCGGCCTGCTCGCGCGCACCTTCGAGGCTGCCGCCGAGGAACCCGGGCGCCGCGAGATCGTATTTCAGCAGCGCATCGCGGGCGTCGATGAAATCCGGATTCAAGGCAATCGCCTGCACCAGCGCGTCCCGAATCCGCGTGGCGATACCGGGCTTGCTGAGCACGCCGACGGTATCGATGAACCGCGACAAGGCCAGCCCGAGCCGGAAGTGATATTCAGCCTGCCGCGGTTGCAGATCGACCGCGTGCTGCAACTGCTCCACGGCCGTTTTCCAATCATGGCGCCGGTGCGCGCTGCGCCCGAGGTAGTACGCGATCTCGGCGTTCTGCGGCTGACGCTTTTGCGCGTCCGCCAGAATCTGCTGCGCGCAGACGTAATCGCCGTGATTGAAGCAATCGAGTGCCGCCTTCGGTGCGGTCGTCGCTGCGGCCTCTGTGGCGAGCGCGACTGGCGTGACAGCCGCCGCAAGCCACCACAGCGGCACAACTCCCAAACGCCAGCACTTGCGATTCATGCGGGCGAGGCCTCGATTCAGGTGCGGCGCACCGGCCTCAGCCTGCGGTAGCGATGCCACAGCGACAGGATCGGACCCGACAGCGCATACGCCAGGAAGCTGAAGAACAGGATGCGCGGCGGATCGATCGACACCAGCCACAGCGCACCGATCACCGCCGCGAACGGCAGGAAGCGCATGCGCATGTGCAGGTTGATCTTCTTGAAGCTGTTGTAGCGGATGCTGCTGACCATCAGCAGACCACTGCCGAGCGTCAGGATCGCCGCTGGCCAGACCATTTCGTCACCGGTGTAGCCCCATTCCGATGCGCTCCAGACGAAGAACACGACCACCGCCGCCGCCGCCGGGCTCGGCAGACCGAAGAAATCCTTGTCGCTGCCGGAAATCGCCGCCAGCACGTTGAAGCGTGCGAGCCTCAGCGCCGCGCAAGCCGCGTAAGTCAGCGCGATTGCGCCACCGAGACGGCCGTAGAGCCAGTGGTAGTTGCTGAGAAAATGCAGGCTGTAGGCATAGACGACGATGCTGGAGGCGATGCCGAACGCCGCCATGTCGCACAGCGAGTCGTATTCCTTGCCGAAATCGGTCGAGGTATGCGTCATGCGCGCGATGCGGCCATCGAGCGCGTCGGCGATCATTGCGCCGAGAATGCCGATCGCCGCCTGGTTGAACTGGCCGCCCATCGACGACACGATCGCGTAAAACCCGCCGAACAGCGTCCCGGTCGTGAACAGGTTCGGCAGCAGGTAAATACCCTTGCGACGCGGCCGCAACGGGGTTTTGGTTTCGCTCATGCGTTTCGACCCTAGGCTTACAGCGCGCAGTTTACGTTGCGGTGCGCCGCTGCGTAACCGTTATCGCCGCGCGCTCGACCGAGCGAGCGACCGACCGGCCGACCGACCGACCGACCGACCGACCAAGCATCTCATCGACCAATCGACCAATCGACCGAGACGCGACGCGACGCGCACCCATTCAATCAATCCGCTTGAGTCCACGACCGATCGCGATCTTGAGTACGCCGCCAATGAGTGCACCGATCAGCGGGGGCGCGTCGAAAGTAATCAGCCAGTGCACCTGCGAGCCCGCATTCGGCAATGCTTTGAAATCGAGCCGGCCGTGGTGATTACGCAGCGGCGCGCCGCCACGCGTGATCTTGTAGTCGATCGACTTGTTCGCGACCAGTGCGACCACGGTTTCTTCGATCGCCAACGGACCGCCCACACGCCGCACCGAACCCACGCCGTTGACGCCAGGCGCACCGTCGCGGATGCGTTTGACCGGCACTCCCAACACCTTGCTCAGGTTGTCATGATCGGACAACGCCTTGAACGTCGCCGCCACCGGCTGCTTGAAATCCTGCGCCACCTCGACCCTGTACTGCGCCATTGCACGTTCCCCGAAAGTTTTTGGACTGTTCGCCGCAGCAGCGGCCACCCGAATGCGTATTCAAGCGTACAACGCGGCGGCTAAAAAAACCGGCGCCAAAAAAACGGGCGCCTGAGAAGGCGCCCGTCGTGCAACACGAATTGTAGAACCGCGTATCAGTTCTTGGTCTTGTCGACCAGCTTGTTCTTCGCGATCCACGGCATCATCGAACGCAGCTTGGCGCCGACTTCCTCGATCTGATGCTCGGCACCGATGCGGCGCTTGGCCTTCAGCGTCGGCTGACCCGCCTGGTTTTCGAGCACGAAGTCGCGCGCGAACTTGCCGGTCTGGATGTCGGTGAGCACGCGCTTCATTTCCTTCTTGGTTTCTTCGGTGATGATGCGCGGGCCGGTGACGTAGTCGCCGTATTCGGCGGTGTTCGAAATCGAGTAACGCATGTTGGCCATGCCGCCTTCGTACATCAGGTCGACGATCAGCTTCAGCTCGTGCAGGCACTCGAAGTACGCCATTTCCGGCGCGTAGCCGGCTTCCACCAGCGTTTCAAAACCAGCCTGCACCAGCGCCGTGGCGCCGCCGCAAAGCACGGCCTGTTCGCCGAACAGATCGGTTTCGGTTTCTTCGCGGAAATTGGTTTCGATGATGCCGGCGCGACCGCCGCCGTTGGCCGAGGCGTAGCTCAGCGCGATCTGCTTGGCCTGGCCCGAGGCGTCCTGATGGATCGCGATCAGGCTCGGCACGCCGCCGCCCTGGGTGTAGGTGCTGCGCACGGTGTGGCCGGGGCCCTTCGGCGCGACCATGATGACGTCGAGGTCCGGACGCGCCTCGATCAGGCCGAAATGAATGTTGAAGCCGTGCGCGAACGCCAGCACGCCACCCTTCTTCAGGTTCGGCGCAACGCTGTCTTCGTAGATTTTGCGCTGGCCCTCGTCGGGCGCGAGGATCATCACCAGGTCGGCGGCCTTCACCGCGTCGGCGACTTCGGCGACCTTGAGGCCGGCACCTTCCGCCTTGGCCCAGGACTTCGAACCCTTGCGCAGCGCGACGGTGACGTCGACGCCGCTGTCCTTCAGATTCTGCGCATGTGCATGGCCCTGCGAGCCATAACCGAGAATGACAACCTTCTTCGACTGGATCAGCGAGAGGTCGGCGTCTTTATCGTAGTAAACGGTGATGCTCACAAAACACTCCAGGGTTGCGTCAGTAATGGTTTAAGGGCGCGGCTCAGGCCGGTGTGGCCAGCACGCCGTCGCCGGCCTGCAGCGCGGCGGTGCCGCTGCGCACCAGTTCCAGCACACGGCCGATCGCCGACAGCTCGGTCAGAAACGCGTTGACTTCCGCGCCGGTGCCGGTGAGCTGCACGGTGCGGCTGTTGCCGGTTTCGTCGAGGATGGTGCCGCGGTGACGCCGCACGCAGTCGACCACCGCGCGCGCGTTCTTCGCATCGATCTGCACTTTCAGCAGCAACAGCTCGCTTTCCAGGTGATCGACCGCGGTCAGGTCGGCGATTTCGACGATGTCGACCAGCTTGCGCGACTGCTTGATGATCTGGTCGATGACGGCATCGCTGCCCATCGTTACCAGGGTCAGCCGCGAGACGGTCGCGTCGTGCGTCGGTGCAACCGTCAGCGACTCGATGTTGTAGCCGCGCGCCGAAAACATACCCGCCACGCGCGCCAGGGCGCCGGCCTCGTTTTGCAACAGAATGGAGATGATGTGACGCATGGAAACCTCACAAGGGGCGCGAAAATAGCCGCAAAGCGCTAGTCCCGCAAGTTGCGCCCGAGGATAACGACCGCCCATCGCCGAATTATTGAGCGACTAGTGTCTTTATGTACACTAGTCCTCCGATTCGTTTTGATCGCGAGCGAGCCTCTTGCCTGCCTCATCCTCCTCTTCGCTGGAAGCCGCGCTCGCCGCCCGCAGCGACGTCTGGCGCGGCGCGAACGGCGCCCGCCCGCCCACCGAAACCAGCGGTTTCGCCAGCCTCGATGCGCGGCTACCCGGCGGTGGCTGGCCGCTTGGCGCGCTCAGTGAATTGCTGCTCGAAAGCAACGGCATCGGCGAACTGCAACTGGCGCTGCCGCTCTTGGTGCGGTTGACGCAGGCCGATCGCCATGTCGCCTTCGTTGCTGCGCCGCAGGTGCTGTATGCGCCGGCGCTGGCCCGCGCCGGCTTGATCCTGAATCGCAGCCTGGTGGTGGAACCACACAGCGCCGAGCACGCGATCTGGGCGGCCGAGCAACTGCTGCGCACGCCCGCCTATGGCGCCGTGCTGGCCTGGACCCGCAATCTGCGCGAAGCCGATGCGCGACGCCTGCAACTGGCCGCCGAACACAGCGGCAACATCGGCCTTCTGTATCGGCCGGCGCGCGTCGCCGGCTCCGCCAATATCGCTGCCGTGCGGCTGCGGCTGGCACGCCGCGACGCGCGTCTTGAAGTCGAAGTCCTCAAGGCGCGTGGCGGTCGCAGCGGCACCCGCTTCTTCGTCGATGCACCAGTCGCGCTGCGGGTCATCGCCGCCGCCGGGCAGCGGGATGTCGCGTGAGCGAACGCCCGCGCAAGCCCGCGACGCACACACCGCGCGCGTCGGCCTTGGCACCTGCCACCAATGGCAGCCTGTGGCTCGCGGCCCATCTGCCGCGGCTGCCGCTGGAAGCGCTGTCGCCGCTGCCGCCGAACGCTGTCGTCACCGCCGCGCGGGGCAGCCGCCGCTGGCTGTTGTGCGCAGCAGACCCGAGTCTCGCTGCCGGTCTCGATCTTGGCCTGGCACGCGTGCGGCGGCCCGAGCTGCTGGCGCTGGAGCGACAGCCGCAGCGCGAACTGCAGGCGCTCGAAACCCTGGCCTGCGCGGCCTATGGTTGCGGCGACCGCATCAGTTTCCGGGTCGATGAAGCCAGTCACGACTACGCGCTGCCGCGCTTCACGCTGTGGCTCGAAATCGGTGCCAGCCTGCAACTGTTCGGCGGACTCGACGCGCTGCTGCGCCGTATCGAACAGGAGTTCGTCGCGCTGGATCACGCTGCTACCTTCGGAGTAGCACCCACACTGGAGGCCGCTGCCGCGATCGCGCGCGCGCAACACGCACCGGTGATGACTCTCGCCGCGTTGCCGGACGCACTGGCGGCACTGCCGCTGACAGCCTTGGCGCTACCGGCGACGGCCCTGCAACTGCTTGCCGACAGCGGCTTGTCGCAGACGCGCGAGCTATTGGCGCTACCGCGCGCCGATTTGGGGACGCGCATCGGTAGCACAGCGCTGAACTACCTCGACCGCCTGAGCGGTGCGGCGGCCGATGCGCGCCGCTGGTATTCCCCGCCGCTGCGCTTCCAGCGCCGGCTCGATTTTCTCGACGAGATCGAAGACAGCGAGCGGCTGGCGTTTCCGTTGCGGCGCCTGCTCGGCGAACTGGTGCGCTACCTGCGTGCGCGTGCGACCGGCGTGCAGCAGTTCGCGATCGAACTTGCGCATGCGCGCGCCGATGGCGTGGACCACGCGCCGACCACGATCGAATTCCATTTCAGCGCGGCGACCCGCGACGAAGCGCTGATGCTGCGGGTGGTCCGCGAGAAACTCGGCAGCGCCACGATGCCGGCACCGGCGCGCAGCCTGCGCCTGTCTGCCGATCGTTTCGCCGTGCCGCTCAGCAGCCAGCACGATCTGTTCGATGCGCGAGCGCGCACCGACGAGGCCGCCGCCGCCGTGATCGATCGGCTCGCCGCACGGCTCGGCACCGATGCGCTGTGGCACCCGCAATGCATCGAGGATCATCGGCCGGAACGCGCCTGGCGTGCTGCGGCGGTGCAGGAACCGACTGCTGCCGAAACCCGGTTGCCGCCGGCGCGACCGAATTTCCTGCTGCGCGAGCCGCAACGCCTGCAACGGCCGCCGCCGATCGTCGGCGACATCGAGCGCATCGAATCCGGCTGGTGGGACGGCGCCGACGTGCGTCGCGATTACTTCATCTGCGAACTCGAACACGGCGCGCGCGGCTGGGCCTATGTCGATCACCGCGATGGCCAGATCTACCTGCATGGACTCTGGGCCTAGCGCATCGGGCGCTGCACCGGACCACACCGGCAGCCGCGCCGCGGCTTATGCGGAACTGCACGCGCTGAGCAATTTCTCGTTTCAGCGCGGCGCATCGAGCGCGGCCGAACTGGTTACGCGCGCGGCACAGCTGGGTTACCGCGCGCTGGCGATCACCGACGAATGCTCGCTGGCCGGTGTCGTACGCGCGCACCAGGCAACACAGGACGCCGCGCTCAAAGCGCCACCCAAGCTGATCATCGGTGCCGAGTTCGTATTCGCCGATGGCCTCAAGCTGGTTTTGCTGGCACCGCACAAGCGCGCCTACCAGCAACTCTCGGCGCTGATCACGCGCGGCCGTCGCGCCGCACCCAAAGGCCGCTACCGGCTGCAGCGCGAAGACGCCGCCGAACTGTGCCCCGATTGTTTCGCGCTGCTGATACCGGCGAGCGAACCGGATGCGGACGATGCGCGATGGCTGCGTGCGCAGTTCCGCGACGCCTGGATCGCGGTGGAACTGCATCGCGGCGCCGACGACGATGCGCGCCTCGCCGCCTTGCAGGCGCTCGCTGCGGACGCCGGGCTGCGCTGTGTCGCCACCGGCGACGTGCACTATCACCGCCGCGAACGCCGCGTCTTGCAGGACGTGATGACCGCACTGCGCCACAAGCGCCGTATCGCCGACTGCGGTGCGCGTTTGTTCGCCAATGGCGAAAGGCATCTGCGGCCGATCGTGCGCTTGCAGAAACTGTATCCGCCGGCCCTGCTGGAGGAATCCATCGCGATCGCCGCGCGCTGCAGTTTTTCGCTGACGGAAATCCATTACGACTATCCGCGCGAACTGGTGCCATGGCCGCACACGCCGACCTCGTGGCTGCGCGTGCTGACGCGCAACGGTCTTTGGCGACGCTGGCCGCACGGTGCGGCGTTCAGGGTGCGGCGGCAGATCGTCAAGGAACTGCGGTTGATCGCCGAACTGCGCTACGAAGCGTTTTTTCTCACCGTGCACGACGTCGTCGCCTTCGCCAATCGCAGCGGCATCCTCTGCCAGGGTCGCGGCAGCGCGGCCAATTCTGCGGTCTGCTACGCACTCGGCATCACCTCGGTCGACCCTTCGAAGGAACGCATGCTGTTCGCGCGCTTCCTGTCGCGCGAGCGCGCCGAGCCGCCCGACATCGATGTCGATTTCGAGCACCAGCGGCGCGAGGAAGTGATTCAGTACGTGTTCCGCAAATACGGGCGCGAACGCGCGGCGATCGCGGCGACCGTGATCACCTATCGCCTGCGTTCGGCGCTGCGCGATGTCGGCCGCGCGCTCGGCGTCGCCCCCGAGGACATCGACCGCATGGCGAAGTCGCTGGCCTGGTGGGACGATCCGGCGCAACTCGACGCGCGATTGCTGGCGCTCGGCTTCGATCCCGAGCGTCGGCAGACGCGCCTGTGGATCGGCCTGACGCGCACGCTGACGGATTTTCCAAGGCATCTGTCGCAGCATGTCGGCGGCTTCGTCATCTCCGAGCGACCGTTGTCGGAACTGGTGCCGGTGGAGAATGCGGCGATGCCGGAGCGCAGCATCATCCAGTGGGACAAGGACGATCTCGAAGCACTGGGCCTGCTGAAAGTCGACGTGCTGGCGCTGGGCATGCTCAGCGCGATCCATCGCTGCTTCGATCTGGTTGAAAAACTGCGCCCCGCCCAGCCGCGCTGGAGTCTGGCAACGATTCCGCAGGAAGACGCGGCGACCTACGGCATGATCCGGCGCGCCGAAACCACCGGCGTATTCCAGATCGAATCGCGCGCGCAGATGAACATGGTGGTGCGGCTGCAGCCGCGCACGTTCTACGATCTGGCGGTACAGGTTGCGATCGTGCGACCGGGGCCGATCCAAGGCGGCATGGTGCATCCCTACCTGAAAAATCGACGGCATGCGGAAACCGCCCAGATCGAATATCCGGGCAAGCTCGAAAAGGTTCTGAAGCGTACTTTCGGTGTGCCGATCTTCCAGGAACAGGTCATGGAGATCGCGATCGAAGCGGCCGATTTCACACCCGGCGAAGCCGACCAGATGCGCCGCTCGATGGCGGCCTGGAAGCGCAATGGCGGCCTGGAGAAATTCCACGATCGCCTGGTCGGCGGCATGGTCGCCAACCACTACGAACGCGAATTTGCCGAACGCATCTATCAGCAGGTTCTCGGCTTCGGCTCTTACGGATTTCCGGAATCGCACGCGATCAGCTTCGCGCTGCTCGCCTATATCTCCTCGTACCTGAAATGCCACGAGCCGGCGGCGTTCATCGCCGCACTGCTGAACAGCCAGCCGATGGGGTTCTATCCGCCGTCGATGCTGGTGCGCGAAGTGCAGCGCGTCGGCGTCGAGGTGCGCGCGATCGACGTGCAGTATTCGGACTGGGACTGCAGCTTGGAGCCGCTCCCCGGTTCCAGCTCGCACGCGGAATCCTCCGCCGTAGAAAACGCTACACAGTCCGCCGGCTTCGAAGAACGTCTGCCGCAGCCGGCGCTGCGGCTCGGGCTGCGCCTGGTCAGCGGCCTTGCCGAAAGTGCAGCGCAGGCGCTGGTCGCAGCACGCCGGCAACGTGCCTTCACATCGCTGGACGATCTGGTCGCTCGCAGCGGAATCGACGCGCGCGCACGCCGGGCTCTGGCCGACGCTGATGCCTTGAACACGCTGGTGGGGCATCGGCATGCAGCACGCTGGGCTGCGGCGGGCGCCGAGATTCGCCCCGGCCTGCTGCGCTATGCCGGCACTGCGGAGACCCAGCTGGAATTGCCGGTGCCGAGCGAAGGCCGCGACATCGTCGACGACTATCGCAGCACGCACCTGACGCTGCGGCGTCATCCGCTGGCCTTGCTGCGCGCGCGGCTGCGGCGCGAAGGCATCCTGCGTTCGATCGATCTGCCTGCACTGCCGGATCGTGCGGCGGTAAAGGTCGCCGGTCTGGTGATGTTCCGTCAGCGCCCCGGCACTGCGTCTGGGCTGATGTTCATGACGCTCGAGGACGAAACCGGCGTGGTCAATCTGGTGGTGCCGGCGAAGCTGCTCGAACGCGAGCGCGACGCGCTGCTCGGCACCAGCTTCCTCGTCGCCGAGGGCCACCTGCAGATCGCTGAGAACACCATTCACCTGTACCTGCATCACGCCGAGGATCGTTCGCACTGGATCGGTCAGCTACCGTACCTTTCGCGCGATTTCCATTGATCGTCCGATCGAATCCGAAGATCGCACAGGCATCCGACCCGGCATCGCAGGGCGGCCCGCGAGTCAGGAGCCCTTACCCTGTGAGCTGAACCTGTGAGCTGAACCTGTGAGCTGAACCGGTGAGCTGAACCCGCGAGCCGTGACTTGCGTGCGGTGCGCTTTGAGCCGTGCGCCCTTGAGTTCGGAGCCGTGCGCTGTGCGCCCTTGAGCTTTTGGCTGTGAGCGACGAGCAGTGGCCGCAATGCAATCCTGCGTGCCGCCCCGGATGACAAGCGTCATCCACGATCGCTGACGGATCGGAACTGCGCAGCGGCAAGGTGCGCCGTACGCTGGGCCCTCATCAGTACGGGAGCGCCGCCATGCATCACTTCGATCACCGTCAGCAGCAGGCCTACATCCGCATTGCGAGCTTGCGCCTGGGGATTGCCGTCGTCATCGTCGCCACGGTGCTGCTGTTGCACGCACTGCACCCGCAGCCCGGCAACGGCATCGATCTCGATGGTCGCGCCGGACAAAGCGCGGCGACCCAGGGCGATGGCGATCTGCAGCCGCTCGACGCGCCATCCGACTTGCCACTGCATCAACGCCCGACGCGCTGGGCGCAGATCGGCGTCTGAGCCGCCAGACGATTCAGCACCTCGGAGCAAGCCACAATCATGCAAACGATCCCAGGATCCGGCGCGCGGCCATCGCCCGCCGCGCTTGCCGACGCCACCGGCGCAGAGCAGGATTCAATCGATCAGGGCATGCGCCAGGGAGCTTGGTCTCGTTTGAACGGATGGAAGACACTGCTGACGCCGTCACCGGATGCGCTGGCCTGCCATGTCGGTCGCAATGGCCGCGGCATCAGCGGCGTCGCCTGGTTTCCGCTAATGAACCTGATCTGGCTCAGCTGGATTCTGACTTCGCCGATCTTCTGGCAGCACGGCGGCCTCTATGGTGTGCTGCTGTCGTACGCCGGTGTTGTAGTGTTCCTGGTGCTGTACTACCGCGCCTACTATCGTGCGCCGCAGCGTTTGCCCTGGAATGTGGTCGGCATCGCAGTGCTCGGTCTGAGTCTGCTGTGGAACGATTTCGCCAGTTGGTCGTATCTGATCTACGCCGGCTCGCTGCTGATGTTCTGCGGACCGCCACGCCGCACGCTGCCCTGGCTCGGCGTGCTGATCTGCGCGTTCTATGTCGATGCGCGCCTGGCCGGCGTCGATTACGCCAACGCCTTCAGCTGCGTGTTTGCCTGTCTCGGCATTTCGCTGTTCAACCTGTATTTCCGCCACAACGCGCGGCGTGATGCGGAACTGCGTCTGTCGCACGACGAAGTGCGGCGACTGGCCGGCATGGCCGAGCGCGAACGCATCGGCCGCGACCTGCACGATCTGCTCGGTCACACCTTGTCGCTGATCGCGATCAAGAGCGAACTGGCCGACCGTGTGTTCGAACGCGATCCGCAGAAGTCGCGCGAGGAATTGCGCGAGGTCCAACGCGTTGCCCGCGAGGCCTTGGCGGAAGTGCGCAGCGCGGTCACCGGTTTTCGCGCGAGCGGCCTGGTGGCCGAACTCGCTTCGGCCAAGCTGCTGCTGGAATCGGCCGGTGTCAGCTTCCGTTGCGAGCGCGACGAACTTCTGCAACTGTCGCCGCCGGTGGAGGCCACATTGGCGCTGTGCCTGCGCGAGATGGCGACGAATATCCAGCGCCACGCACGTGCAACCCAGGCGCGCTTCGAGTTGCGCCGGCAGGGCGCCGAAATCGAAATGAGCCTGCGCGACGATGGCCGCGGCGGCGCCGATCTGAGTCTCGCCGGCAACGGCTTGAGCGGCCTGCAAGCGCGCGTCCGTGCGATCGGCGGCACGCTGACACTCGACTCGCCGCGAGGTGCTGGAACGCGCGTAAGCATTCGGCTACCGCGCACGTCTGCGACTGCAGACGTCGCCGATCTGGACGCGCTACCGACTCTTAAAACCGCGCCGCTGTCTGCGCACGCGGTCCCCTTGCATGCGACGAAGTCCGTATGAAGATTCGCGTTCTGCTGGCCGAAGATCAGGCAATGGTGCGCGGCGCCCTCGCCGCCTTGCTGAGCCTCGAAGCCGACATCGAAGTGCTCGGCTCGGTCGCCGATGGCGAGGCCGCCTGCAGCGAGGTGCGGCGCTTGCGTCCGGACATTCTCGTCTCTGACATCGAGATGCCGAAGCTCACCGGACTCGAAGTTGCGCAACGCATCCAGCGGTTCGATGCACCCTGCAAGGTGGTGATCCTGACGACCTTCGCGCGCTCCGGCTATCTGCGCCGTGCGCTGGATGCCGGCGTCTGCGGCTATCTGCTGAAAGACGCCCCGGCGGAACAGCTCGCCACGGCACTGCGCAAGGTGCACGGCGGCGGCCGCGTGATCGATCCCGAACTGGCGATGGAAGCCTGGACCGAAGCCGATCCGCTCAACGATCGCGAGCGCCAGGTGTTGCGGCTCGCAGGCGAAGGTGCGGCAGCCGGCGATATCGGCGCGCAGCTCAACCTGTCGCAAGGCACCGTGCGCAACTATTTGTCCGAGGCCATCGGCAAGCTGGGTGCGGCCAATCGCATCGAGGCCTACCGCCTCGCGCGGCAAAAAGGCTGGCTATAAGCGTTGCCGCAGGACTCTCTTCGATCAAGCTTCAAGCGTTTCCTCGGGACTTAACAAGAGCGGTCGCGTCAAGGCTCGCTTCAAGGCGACTTCGAATGATGTCTTGCAGCTCGACTTTCAGACCCCGCAGGGCTGATTCCCAACGGTGACTTTCACAACGCGCAGCAGCGAGACCTTTTATGCATTACTTCTACCAATACCTGTTCCTCGCCTTGTGGATCATCTGGGCGCTGTACTGGTGGATCAGCGCCGGCGACGTCAAGCAGACCGTCTGGCGCGAGCCGCTGATTTCACGCTTGCTGCATATCGTGCCGCTGGCGATCGCATCGATCCTGCTGTGGATGCCCGAGCTGCCGGTGCTGGGGCTGAACTGGCGCCTGATTCCGGCGACGGCGCCCTTGTTCTGGGTGTGCGCCGCACTCACCGCAAGCGGATTGCTGATCTGCGTCTGGGCGCGCCGTGTCCTGGGCCGTAACTGGAGCGGAACGGTGACCCTGAAAGCGGATCACGAACTCATCACCGGGGGTCCCTATGCGTATGTGCGGCACCCGATCTACACCGGGCTCCTGCTGGCCTTCTTCGGCTCGGCGCTGGCGCGCGGCGACGGCCGTGGCCTGCTTGCGCTGCTGCTGGTTACGCTCGCACTGTGGCGCAAACTGCGAATCGAGGAGCGCGGTATGCGCAGCCAGTTCGGCAGCGCCTATTCGGACTACGCCGAGCGCGTGGCGGCGCTGATTCCGTTTCTGCTCTGAATATCCGCGGCTCGGCTGCGGTCGCCGCGCGTGCCCGTCTGGGCGCTGGCGCCGACACGGCCAGGGGAAATTCCGCAGCCGCCGGCCACCCGGTCACGGACCCCGAGACCCCCGCTGTGCTATAAAAGCGCCCCTTTTTGCAGGATCAGCACAGGTCTAAAGACGTCGTGAACGCCCGTACTGCGACAGTGAGCAGCTGCCATCCCTGGCTTAGCGCCAGTGGATCTCGGCAAGCCCAGCCCGGCCATCCATGGCCGATCGTTCGGGAGTGCCTGCGATGACATCGAGTCATCGCAGTAGCGCGCTCCCTCACCCTCTCGCCGGCACCGCCCTTTCGGGTGCCGACATCGTCGTCCAGGTTCTGGCCGATGAGGGTGTCGACGTCGTATTCGGCTATTCCGGCGGCGCGATTCTACCGACCTACGACGCGATCTTTCGCTACAACGCCGAGCATCGCGAAGCCGTCGGCGCCGACAAGATGCCGCTGATCGTGCCGGCCAACGAGCAGGGCGCCGGCTTCATGGCCGCCGGCTACGCGCGTGCCAGTGGCAAGGTCGGCGTCGCGCTGGTGACCTCCGGCCCAGGTGCCACCAATACGGTGACGCCGGTGCGCGACAGCATGGCCGACTCGGTGCCGATCGTGGTGATCTGCGGTCAGGTGCCGACGCACGCGATCGGGACCGACGCATTCCAGGAAGCGCCGATCAGCAACATCATGGCCGCCTGCTGCAAACACGTGTTCCTGGTGACCGACGCCAGCAAGCTCGAAGCCACGCTGCGCACCGCGTTCGAGATCGCGCGCACGGGGCGTCCAGGTCCGGTGGTGGTCGACATTCCGAAAGATGTGCAGAACGCCAGCCTGACGTTCGCCGGTGCCGGCCTTTTGCCGATTCCCGGCTATCGCGCGCGCCTGCATCAGATCGACAGCGCGACGATCGACAAGCCGTCGTTGCAGCGCTTCTTCGACCTGCTGCGTCACGCCAAGCGACCGCTGATCTATGCCGGTGGCGGCGTTATCGCAGCCGGCGCGGCCGAAAGCCTGCGCGAATTTGCCGATGCCTTCGGTATTCCGGTGGCGATGACGCTGATGGGCCTCGGCGCCTACGACACCACGCAAGATCATTCGCTGCACATGCTCGGCATGCACGGCACTGCGTTCGCGAACTACGCCACCGACGACTGCGATTTTCTGATCGCAATCGGCAGCCGCTTCGACGACCGCGTGGCCGGCGTGCCCGGCAAGTTCGCGCGTGGCGCGAAGTACATTGCGCATCTGGACGTCGATCTGGCCGAGATCAACAAGGTCAAGCATGTGCACTGGCACCACGTCGGCAACATGCAGCGTGCGCTCGATCAACTGCGCAGCTTCGGCGAGGCGCAGAAATTCGTGCCCGACTACAGCGAATGGCATGCGCACATCGCTGAGCTGAAATCCGTGCACGCGATGAACTTCGATCGCAACGCCAAGGCGATCCAGCCGTACGCGGTGATCGAAGAGATCAACAAGCTCACCAAGGGCGAAGCCATCATCGCCACCGGTGTCGGCCAGCACCAGATGTGGGCGGCGCAGTATTTCGATTTCAAGCAGCCGCGTCTGTGGCTGACCTCGGGCTCGATGGGCACGATGGGCTTTGGTCTGCCGGCGGCGATCGGCGCGCAGTTCGCGCATCCGGGTAAGACCGTCATCGACATCGATGGTGACGCCAGCATCCGCATGAACATCGGCGAGATGGAGACCGTCACCACCTACAACCTGCCGATCAAGATCGTCGTGCTGAATAATTTCGGCGACGGCATGGTGCGGCAGTGGCAGAAGCTGTTCCACAAGAGCCGCTTCTCGGCCAGCGACAAGAGCCTGCACAAAAAGGACTTCGTCAAAGCCGCGCAGGCCGATGGCTACGAATGGGCCAAGCGGCTCGATCGCAATGAAGACCTGCAGCAGGTGGTCGCCGAGTTCATCGCATTCAAGGGCCCGGCATTTCTGGAAGTCGTGATCGACGGCGATGCCGGCGTCTACCCGATGGTCGGCCCCGGCATGAGCTACGCGCAGATGATCACCGGCGACTGGATCAAATCGCGTGAAGAGCCGAAGGCCATCGACGTCGACAAGAGCGAGATGTTCTAAGCGATTCGACCCGATCCGCCAGGGAGCCTGGTCTTGTAGCGAAGCAGGCTGCTCGGAAGCAGGATCGGATTCGCAAAAAAAGCCCGTCTCGCGACGGGCTTTTTCGTTGGCGCCGGTCGTCACGCAATAGGTGCCTGACGATTGTCGCCGCTCGCACATGATGCCTAAGCAACGGCCGTGTTTTACCTGCTGCTCTGAGCTAGCCCGGCCCGCTCTGGCTGGTGATCGGCAGCGACAGGATCCACAGGCCGATCGTCGTATACGCGAGCATCAGCAACAGCATCGGCAGCTGGCTCAACAGCGCGCGCCGTTGCAGCGCGAACAGCCTGAGTGCTTCCGCGTGCATCAGATAGACACTGACGATGTGGCCGAACAGGATGAGTCCGACCTGGATATGCCACAGCGCGCCCATCGACACCAGCATGGGCTGCTGCAACCAGTCGGCAGTGCCGAACAGATTCCAGCCGCGCCCGAGTGGATCGGAAATCAGCCGCAGCAATTGCGGCCCCTGCGCAACGAACAGCGCGTAGTAGTGGGCGATGTTGTAGACCAGCGCAATCGGAATCAGCGAGTACGCAAATCGAACTGCCATCTCGGCAAGTGCCATTCGTTGGCGCGTCAGTGCGCTGGCGACGCGCAGAAACACCAGATAGATCGCCAGGTAGATCAGCGGCGACAGCAGCAGGCCGAGCGACTGGTAGAGCCGATAGAGCCATTGGTACAGCGCATACGTCTCGACGATATTGTTGCCGGTGAACGGCGTCAGCAACCCATAGACATTGACCCAGAATCCGCGCACCCAGGGTTCGGTTTCGTGCAGGCCGTCGAAGGCAGTCGAAGACAGCATGAACAACACGAACAGCAGCAGACTGAAATGATCGGGCGCCTCGTCCAGCAGCCCGATGAAGGGCTGCCGCAGTTCGACGCGCCAGCGCGGCCCCGCAGGCACGTAGTCGAGCGGCGCGATCTTCGACAGCAAACCGAAGTAGATGCCGAAAAACTCGCAGTGTCGGAACCAGGCATCACGGCCGATCAACCAAGCGCCGACGAGGTTGATCAGGCTGTAGTCGATCAATACCCAGGACAACAAGCGCGGCGTGATGCGCGAGAACAGCTCCAGCCAGATGAAGACGCCATACAGCAGTAAGGCCGGATAGCAGCCCAGCCATTGAGGATAGTTGATGCGTCCGCGCCACAGCGTCGAACGCTCACTGCGGCTGCTCCAATCGATCAGCGCGCGCCAGGGATTGAGTCGCGCATAGACGTTGCCGACCAGCGCCGACAGGTAAGCCAGACCCAGGACGAAGGCGATCCAGAACAGCGTCATGTTGAGGTTGTCGTTCGGCAACTGCGTGCCGACCAAACCGCAGACGATGCACAACGACAAGGCAGCTACGCCGAGAACCTGCAGCAGCATGACAAGCCTGCGCCATGCAGCACTTCGATCGTCGACCTCCAGCACGCAATGTCGCTGCTGGTTACGCTCGGCGGAACGCGCCGTGACGACGAAGCCGATCACCAGAAACGACAGCAGCAGCGCCGCGGAGGCCCCGTACAGATACATCCACAGCGGTATCGGCAGGGCGTAACTCTGACCAAAGGAATGCGCCTGCGCGTCTGCGGCGAACAGTGCTGCCGTCAGCAGCAGCCAGACTCTCATCCGTGCGGACGCACCTCGAGCGCACCCAGCACCACCGACGAATGTTCGAGCTCATATTCGAATCGACCGCTGCGATCCGCGATGAATTCCAGCGTCGCCGCTGCACCGGCCGGAACCTCAAGCTTGCGGTCGTAGCCGTGCAGATGCACTTCCTCGGCAACGTCGCTGCGCACGCTGATCGCCACGCGGTCGCCGGCTTCGACGCGCAACACGCGCGGCCCGCCAATCAGCTTGCCGTGGCAGACAATCAGTTCGAAGCGTGTTGGCGTCGCGGATGTTGTAGACGTTGTGGCAGTCGTCGCGGTCGCGACATTGTTTTCGTCGGGCTCCACCGTACGCGCGTCTCCTGCCGCCTCGGCCTGTGCGTCCGGCGCCGCCGAAGTCCCCAAGTCGCGCGCTGGCATTGCGGCAGCTTGGCTACTCGCGCGACTTGAGGCGCCGGGCTGGAAAATCTCGTGCAGGCCGATCAGCAACGCGGCGCCGACCATCGTCGTCAGCAGGAGGCGGCGCATCAGCCGGCACTCACCGTAGTGACGACGCGGCGGCGACCGTGTCGCTTAATGGCCGACACCGGTGGGGTGCGGCGCAGTTGGTCCGGCCGATTGCGTCAGCTGCAGAATCTGGAAGCCCGAGGACGCGCCGACGATCCAGATCTGCCCGCTCTCGGGCCGGTAGCGGATGTAGTCGCCGACCACATCCCACATGGCGCCGTTGCCCAGCGCGAATCCGGCGAACGGTGCGCGCAGTTGCGTGTCTGCAATCGGCGCTGGCTGGAAGTAGGCAATTTCTTTCGGCTGCGTTGGATCATGGATGTCCCAGACGCGCAGCCCTGAGCCGTAATTGCTGGTGAAGAGCGTGGTCGGCTGATCTTCATCGTCGAAGCCGACATAGTGCGAAGAGTAGTTGACCAGATCGTGCTGCGTGGTCGCGCAGTTTTCGCGCTTCTGCACGTCGAGCGTCAGATCGCTGACCTTGACCGGATGCAACTCGTCGCTGATGTCGATGATGCGTCCGTGCGCCCAGGGACACGGCGCCACCACCGGCCATTCGTCGCTGCTGAATGCGTACGTCTTGGCGCCATGGTGGAACACCCGCACCGTATGTGACCCGGCTTCCAGCACTTCTTTTTCCGAGATCGAGGTCCAGCGCATGAAGCCGATGCGCTTGAACTGTGGGTCCGGCACGCGCTTCTGCACGTCGCTCGTATCGAGAATTTCGAGTCCGTTCGGCAAGGCTTCGCCACCGACCCCGAACACAGCGAGGTAGAGCCGATTGCCATCTTTGCTGACGCCGCAGTCGTGCGCGCCAGTTGCAAAGCGCTTGATCAGCTTCGGGTGCGAGAGGTCGCTCAGATCGATCGCGGCATTGTCGACCACGAAGATGGTCGACGTGGCATAGGCGGTCATCCCGTCGTTCGACAGACACATCGCATGGCCGCGGAAGGTCGAACCGAGACCGACCGAGCCCGCCGCGATCGGGCTGATATAGAACGTCGACTTCAATACCGGATGACGGCAATCCTGTGCGTCGTAGACGTCGATCGGCACGCCTTGCGAGGGCGTCGCCAAGGCACCCGCCTGGGTTGCGACGATGATCTTGCGCGCCTGATTGGCGTGCAGGGTTTCGTGTGGATCGAGCATTGCGGGGCTTTGCAGAATGCTGATCAATTTCGGGTGCGTCGCATCGGCGGCATCGATCACCGCCATGCCGTTGAGCGGCTGCTTGACCGGGAATCCGGTGGTGGTGCTTGAACCGATCAGTTGCGCGGGCGAAGTCGTGGTGACGTAGGCGCAATCGTCGATCCAGGCCATTGCGAAATTGGAGCCCCGATTCAGAATGGTGTTCTGACCAATCAGCTTGAGCCCCTTGCGATAGCCAAGTGCGGCACGGCCGCTTTGCTGATCGGCTTTCGGCACCTCGCCTTGCAGGCCGTTGACCGGCAGGTCGTCGGCCGGTGGTAGCGGCACGACTGCCGATGCGACGGGTGCAAACACGAGCGTGGCACAGACAGCGGTCAGCGCAGACAGCATAACGCTACGCATTCCGTGGCGCCCGCCGCGACGAGTCGTTGAAATCTTCATGGTCTCCCCCAATCGAAATTAAATTTCGTATTTTGTTTTGCTACGGCCGCGACGCTAACGCTCGGGTGGCACCTCAACAATCACCGCTACGACGGACTCAGCCGCGCTGCGGTGACTAAGTGCACGTCGATTGGCGCAGTTCCCACGCGACGAACCCTAACAGCGAGCGCCTAGGCACGGTGTAATCCCTTCGGACTAGGTAATCGGCACGGGATGCAAAATTTGCGCGCGGCCTGCGCTGGGCAAATCACCACGCCGGTGTACGTTCGCGAACGGGAGGACGCGCAATTGCGCGACCAGTCGCAGGATCGGAATAGAAGCGCGGGCTCACACGAGCCACGGCCGACGCCTGCGGGCGCACGATCACTCGATCAAATGCCGCCCGCAATCACCCAATCATTTCAGCTTTGTGCGCAAGGCCGCGGGTAGCGTTCGAGAGCGCCTCTGGCGATCCGCATCCACATCCGCATCCGCAATCAATCCAACTCGATCAGCAGGTCCTTCGCCATCACGCTGGTGCCGGGGGTTACCAGCACGCGCTTCACGGTCCCGGCTTTCTCGGCGCGCAACTGGGTTTCCATCTTCATCGCTTCGATCGAGACCAGCACGTCGCCGGGTTCGATCTTCTGGCCGGCCTTGACGCTCACAGTAACGACCATGCCGGGCATCGGTGCGCCGATCTGGCTGCCATTGCCTTCTTCGGCTTTCGGCAACGCAGTCTTCGATGCGGTGGCGCCGGCCTTCGGCACGCGCACGGTTCGCGGCTGACCGTTGAGTTCGAAGAACAGCTTGTCTTCGCCCTCTTCCTTCATTTCGGTGGTCGCCTGCAGGCGGATCAGCAACGTCTTGCCCGCTTCGAGTTCGGCCGCGATTTCCTGCTGTTCCTTCAGCCCGTAGAAGAACACCGGCGTCGGCAGTGCGCTGACATCGCCGTAGTTGCGCTCGTGTGCCGCGAAATCCTTGAACACCTTCGGATACATCAGGTACGAGGCCAGATCGGCGTCGCCGATCTTGTGACCAATCGCCTTTTCGACTTCGCCGCGCGCCTTCTCGAGATCCACCGGCGGCAGGCTCTTGCCCGGCCGGCCTTTCAAAGGCTTGTCGCCCTTCAGCACCTTTTTCTGTAGCGCTTTCGGGAATCCGTCCGGCGGGAAGCCCAATTCGCCTTTGAACAAGGAGATCACCGACTCCGGAAACGCGATGTCGCGCTTTGGATCGCTGACCGCTTCCGGCGTCAGGTCATTGGCGACCATGAACAGCGCCATGTCGCCGACCACTTTCGACGTCGGCGTCACTTTGACGATATCGCCGAACAGCTGATTGACGTCGGCGTAAGCCTGCGCGACTTCGTCCCAGCGATGTTCGAGGCCCATCGAGCGCGCCTGCTCGCGCAGGTTGGTGTACTGACCGCCCGGCATCTCATGACGATAGACGTCGGAAGTGCCGGAACGAATGTCTGCTTCGAACGGCGAATAGAAGCGTCGCACGCCTTCCCAATATTGCGCGATGGCGCGCATGGCGGCGGTCGGCACGCCCGGATCGCGCTTGCCGCCGTGCAGTGCGGCGGCAATTGCGCCGAGGTTCGGCTGCGAAGTCAGTCCGCTCATCGAATCCATCGCGCCGTCGACGGCATCGCAGCCGGCTTCGGCGGCGGCCAGCACGCTGGCGGCGGCGATACCGCTGGTGTCGTGCGTGTGGAAGTGCAGCGGCAGACCGATTTCCTGCTTCAGCGCTTTCACCAGTGCGGATGCTGCGCGCGGCCGGCACACGCCGGCCATGTCCTTGATGCCGATGATGTGCGCGCCGGCTTTCTCCAGCGCCTTGGCCATGTCGACGTAGTACTTGAGGTTGTACTTCGGCCGCGATTCGTCGAACAGATCGCCGGTGTAGCAGATCGTGCCTTCGCATAGCGCGCCGGATTCGAGTACCGCGTCCATCGCCACGCGCATGTTCTCGACCCAGTTCAGCGAGTCGAAGACGCGGAACACGTCGACGCCATTCTTTGCCGCCTGCGCAACAAAGAACTTGACGACGTTGTCGGCGTAGTTGGTGTAGCCGACTGCGTTGGACGAGCGCAGCAGCATCTGGAACAGGATGTTCGGCACGCGTTCGCGCAAGGCCGCCAGGCGATCCCAGGGATCTTCCTTGAGGAAGCGCATGGCAACGTCGAAGGTGGCCCCACCCCAGCATTCGAGCGAGAACAACTCCGGCAGTATGCGCGCGTAATACGGCGCGATGGCCACCATGTCAGCGGTGCGCATGCGGGTTGCGAACAGCGATTGATGCGCATCGCGCATCGTCGTGTCGGTCAGCAGCACGCGCTTCTGCGACTTCATCCATTCGGAGAATTTTTCGGGCCCGAGCGTCTTCAGCTTGTCGCGTGTTCCGGGCGGAACCGGCAGGCTCAGATCGATTTCCGGGAACACCGGCGGCGGCAGTGCACCGCTCGGTGCCTTGCGACCTTTCATCTCCGGGTTGCCGTTGACGGTGACCTCGCCGATGAACTTCAGCAGCTTGGTCGCGCGATCGCGCCGCTTGCTGAACTTGAACAGTTCCGGCGTGGTGTCGATGAAACGCGTGGTGCATTCGCCGGACGCGAACAGCGGATGGTTGATGACATTTTCGAGGAACTGCAGATTGCTCGAAAGACCTCGGATGCGGAACTCGCGCAGCGCGCGGTCCATACGCTTGATCGCTTCCTCGGGCGTCGGCGCCCAGGCGGTCACCTTCACCAGCAGCGAGTCGTAATACGGCGTGATTACCGCACCGCCATAAGCAGTGCCGCCATCCAGGCGGATGCCGAAACCGGAGGCGCTGCGGTAGACGGTGAGACGGCCATAGTCCGGCGTGAAGTTGTTCTCCGGATCTTCGGTGGTCACGCGGCACTGCAGCGCATGTCCTTTGAGCTGGATGTCCTTCTGCTCCGGTACACCGGCGTCGATACCGATGGTCGCGCCTTCGCTGACACGGATCTGCGCCTTGACGATGTCGATACCGGTGACCTGCTCGGTGACCGTGTGCTCGACTTGGATGCGCGGATTGACCTCGATGAAGTAGTACTTGCCGGTGTCGGCATCCATCAGGAATTCGACGGTGCCGGCGTGCGTGTAGTTGACCGCACGACCGAGCTTGAGCGCAGCTTCGCACAGGCCATTGCGGGTTTCGGCATCCATGTACGGCGCCGGTGCGCGCTCCACCACTTTCTGGTTGCGCCGCTGCACCGAGCAGTCGCGCTCGAACAGGTGCACGAGGTTGCCGTGCTTGTCGCCGAGAATCTGCACTTCGACGTGGCGCGCACGCCGCACCAGCTTTTCCAGATAGACCTCGTCGTTGCCGAATGCCGCCGCGGCCTCGCGCTTGGCGATCTCGATCTGGCTCGGCAGCTCGGCTTCGTTCTCGATCACGCGCATGCCGCGGCCGCCACCGCCCCAGCTCGCCTTCAGCATCAGCGGATACCCGACTTCGGCCGCCATCTTCTTGGCCTTGGCAATGTCGGCCGGCAGCGCGCTGGTGGCCGGCATCACCGGCACGCCGGCGGCCACCGCGGCATTGCGCGCGGCGACCTTGTTGCCAAGCGTGCGCATCACGTCCGAACGCGGACCGATGAAGTGGATGCCGGCGTGCGCGCAGGCATCGGCGAAATCCGGGTTCTCCGACAGGAAGCCGTAGCCCGGGTGGATCGCATCGACCTTCGCCTGCTTGGCGATTTCCAGAATGCCGTGGATATCGAGGTACGCGGCGATCGGTTTCTTGCCAGCACCGACCGGATAGCTCTCGTCGGCCTTGAAGCGGTGCAGCGCAAAGCGATCCTCGTTGGCATAGATCGCCACCGTGCGAATGCCCATCTCGGCGGCGGCGCGCATGACGCGGATGGCGATTTCCGAGCGGTTGGCGACGAGAATCTTGCGGATCTTGTTCATGCTCGGTGTTTTCCTTGGTCCCCGGATTTCTTCGGCGCAGTCATCATCTGTCTGCTTGTTGTGCTTGGCATTTTATCGGCTGGATGGCGGCGCGCGGCGGCTTGTCGCGCGGCCCGCGGCTTTCGCACGCAAAAACGGCGCCTCCTGTGGCTGCATCCGCTAGACGCACCGAGGCGAATTGCCGCAGGTACCGCCGTTGCCTGGCGCGCATGGCTCAACGCCAAACCTTGCGGTTCGCGCGAAGGCGATCATGGCGCGCTCCAATACACCGCGACCGGCACCCGTGATTGCCCCAGTACGGCGGCGATCGGCAGGTCGGTCGGTGCCGCACCGGCGAGTGCTTCGGCAAAGCGCGCACGTTTGTCGGCACCGGCGAGCAGCAGAAAGATCTGCCGTGCATTGAGCAAGGCGGCCAGTGTCTGGCTGATGCGCGGATGCGGCGCGGCCGGCGGCACGATCGCGGCGAGCCGCGCCGAACCCTGCGGGTCCAGTGCTGCGACCAAGCCTTCCGCCTCGGGAAACAGCGATGCGATATGACCGTCGTCGCCCATGCCGAGCACCACCACATCGTAGGGACGCGGCAGTGCGTCGAGCGCAACACTACGATCATCGAGCGCCTGCCCGGGTTGGACGTGCGCAGACTTCAAGCCGACGAAGTGCGCCGCAGCCGCAGCGCCCAGCAGCAGATGATCACGCAGCAGCTTCTCGTTGCTGGCGCTCGACGTGGGTTCGACCCAGCGTTCGTCGGCGAGCGTCACCCAGACCCGATCCCAGGCCAGCGGACAGCGGCGGAGTGCTTCGAACAGCGGCACCGGACTGCGCCCACCCGACACCACCAGCGATGCGCGTCCGCGTGCGGCGATGGCAGCTTGCAAATGCTGTGCGATCGCCTGTGCCAGTGCGCCGGCCGCCTCAACGGCGCTGCCGAATTCGTACTGGTTCAAACCGCTTGCTGCCATCGTCGTCGGTTCAAGCATCTTCGCGCCAGCTCAGCCCCTCGCGGACGATCAGCGCGCTCGACGCAGTTGGGCCCCAGGTGCCGGCTGCGTAGGGCTTGGGCCGATCTCCGCTGTCGTGCCAGGCCGCGTGGATCGGATCGATCCAGCGCCAGGCAGCGTCGAGTTCGTCGCGCCGCATAAACAGCGTCAGCTTGCCCTGGATTACGTCGACCAGCAGACGCTCGTACGCGTCCCATTGTCGCGTCTGAAACGCCTCGGCGAAATCCAGATCGAGCGGCACGGTGCGCACCCGCATCTCGTCGCCCGGTACTTTCACCGACAGGTACAGCTTGATGCCTTCGTCTGGCTGCAGGCGGATCACCAGACGGTTGTCGCCGCCGGCCGCAGCCATCGGCAGAATCGCGTGCGGCACGCTGCGGAAATTGACCACGATCTCGGCGAGCCGCTCCTGCATGCGCTTGCCGGTTCGCAGGAAGAACGGCACTCCGGCCCAGCGCCAGTTGCCGAGCTCGGCCTTCAGCGCGACGAAGGTTTCGGTGCAACTGTCGGCGCCGATGCCGTCCTCGTTCAGATAGCCCGGCACCGGCTTGCCGTCGATCGCGCCGGCGCGGTACTGACCGCGCACGGTCTTGTTGCGCACATCTTCCGGCGAGAACGGTTTGAGCGTGCGCAGCACCTTGAGTTTCTCGTCGCGCATCGCGTCGGGGTCGATGCTCGACGGTGGCTCCATCGCGACGATGCACAACAATTGCAGCAGGTGGTTCTGCATCATGTCGCGCATTGCACCGGCGCGATCGTAGAACTCGCCGCGACCTTCCACACCGACGGTTTCGGCGATGGTGATCTGCACGTCGCGCACCGAGGCGCGGCTCCACAGCGGTTCGATGATGGCGTTGCCGAATCGCAGCGCGATCAGGTTCTGCACCGCCTCTTTGCCGAGGTAGTGATCGATCCGGAAGATCTGACTTTCGTTGAAGATCGCGCCGACCTGCTCGTTGATCTCGGTGGCCGAGGCGAGATCGCGGCCCAGCGGTTTCTCCAGCACCACGCGCGACAGCGGCGTGACCAGGCCGGCCTGCGCAAGATTGCGGCAGATGTCGGCAAACAGATCGGCGGCGGTCGAAAGATAAAACACGCGCACGCGCTCCGCCGAATTCTGCAGTCGGTTCGCCAGGTCGGCGTAGCCGGCAGCGTCGCGCGCATCGATGCGGACATATTCGAGCTGGTGCATGAACGCCGACCAGGCGGTTTCGTCGAGATCGGCGGCGGGAATGAAGCGACGGCAATGTTCTGCGACGTAGGCCAGGTATTCGTCGCGGCTGAGCGGCTGGCGCCCGGCCGAGATGATGCGCCAGCCCTGCGTGCCGCGGCTGTCGCGGAAGCGGTAGTACAGGGCCGGCAGCAGCTTGCGCATCGCCAGGTCGCCGGTGCCACCAAAAAAGATCAGGTCAAACGTTTGCGGTGCCGCTGCCATCGTGCCCGTCCCGCGCTTGCGCGCTTCTTGCTACGTCATGCCCTGCTCCCGACCTGGGAACCGAGTGCGCCGTAGTCGATCAGAAGGATACCCGGTGATACCGATCCAGCGTTGCTACTCCACGTACTCCACGTACTCCACGTACTCCATGTACTCGATGCCGACACCGCCGCTGTTCGCGGCCGCTGCACGCGAGGTTCTGCCGAGGCGCGGCCGTCGTCGCAGCTCGATGTCGCCGCATCGGTACTTGCAGTGGCCGGCACACGACGCGCGGCATCACGCCGCAACCGAATCGACCCCGTCTGCAGCCAGCTGTTCAGTCTGCCGCGCATTCCCTGCGCCGCTGATACGGCCGTGGCGCAACGCGCGCGGCACAGACCGAGTCGCGCTCGTTCGGCAGCCTGACGCGCAGTTGCGGTTTGCGACGCCTTTCTACTTCACGGTCCACACGATCCGGGGCGGGCTATGCTCAGCAAGGTCGATGCCGGACCCCACTGCCATCGACCGCACGCGGAGAACAGCATGACTTTGCATTCCAGGCTGCAGGCGGTTACCGAGCGCATCGTCGCGCGCAGCCGCGATTCGCGCCGGACCTATCTCGCCGCGGTCGAGTCGATGCGCGCGCACGGCACTTCGCGCGGCCGCCTCGGCTGTACCAATCTCGCGCACGCGATTGCCGCGTTCGCGCCCGACGACAAGGAAGTGCTGCGGCAAGCACGCTGGCCGAATATCGGCATCGTCTCGGCCTACAACGACATGCTCTCCGCGCACCAGCCGTTCGAGCGCTTTCCGGCGCTGATCAAGCAGGCGGCGCGCGAAGCCGGTGCCGTCGCGCAGTTCGCCGGCGGCGTGCCGGCCATGTGCGACGGCGTCACGCAGGGCGAAGTCGGTATGGAGCTGTCGCTGTTCTCGCGCGATGTCATCGCAATGGCCACCGCCGTGGCGCTGTCGCACAACGTGTTCGATGCCGCACTGTGTCTGGGGGTGTGCGACAAGATCGTGCCCGGACTGTTGATCGGCGCGCTGCAATTCGGACATCTGCCGGTGATCTTCGTACCCGCCGGACCGATGACCTCGGGCCTGCCGAACGCTGAGAAGTCGCGCATCCGCCAGCTGTTTGCCGAAGGCAAGGTTGGCCGCGACGCGCTGATGGATTCGGAAGCGCAGTCGTATCACGCGCCCGGAACCTGCACGTTCTACGGCACCGCCAACAGCAACCAGATGTTGATGGAAGTGATGGGCCTGCATCTGCCGGGTGCGGCCTTCGTCAACCCGAACACACCGCTGCGCGATGCGCTGACCATCGCCGCCGCGCAACGCGTTGCCAAGATCACCGCGCTCGGCAGCGACTACATTCCGATCGCCGAGGTGATCGATGAACGTGCGATCGTCAATGGCATCGTCGGCCTGCTCGCCACTGGCGGTTCGACCAATCACACGATCCATCTGATCGCCATCGCGCGCGCTGCCGGCATCGTGGTCGACTGGAACGATTTCTCGGAATTGTCTGCGGTGGTGCCGCTGCTCGCGCACATCTATCCCAATGGCAAGGCCGATGTGAACCACTTCCATGCCGCCGGCGGCATGGGCTTCCTGATCCGCGAGCTGATCGACGGCGGCCTGATGCACGCGGACGTGCGCACCGTCGCCGGTCAAGGCCTGCGGCATTACGCCGAGGAACCCTATCTCGACGCAGCCGGCAAAGCCGTGTGGCGCCAAGCACCCGCGACCACCGGCGACGACAGTGTGTTGCGCGGTGTCGCGGCCCCGTTTGCGGCCGATGGCGGTTTGAAATTGCTGAGCGGCAATCTGGGCCGCGCGGTGATCAAGACCTCGGCGGTGAAAGCCGAGCATCAAATCGTCGAAGCACCGGCCATCGTGTTCGACAGCCAGGAGGCGGTGCAGGAAGCGTTCAAGCGTGGCGAGTTGAAGCGCGACTTCATCGCCGTCGTGCGCTTCCAGGGTCCGCGCGCCAACGGCATGCCGGAACTGCACAAGCTGACGCCGCCGCTGGGCGTGTTGCAGGATCAGGGTTTCCACGTTGCGCTGGTTACCGATGGCCGCATGTCGGGCGCCTCCGGCAAGGTGCCTGCGGCGATCCATGTCACGCCGGAATGCCTCGCCGGCGGCGCTCTCGGCAAGGTGCGCAACGGCGATCTGCTGCGGCTGGATGCGCACAGCGGCACGCTCGAAGCCAAGGTGCCGGCGGAAGAATGGGCACAGCGCACCGCGGCAGTGGCCGATCTCGGCGCGAACCACAACGGCTATGGCCGCGCGCTGTTCGCGGCTGCCCGCAGCATCGCCAGTGGCGCCGAGCAGGGCGGCGCGATCTTCGGTGTCGATGCCGCGCCGCTGTCGGCATCCGGCTCGATCGAAACCGTTGCGGCGACCACGCCGTCGATGGCGAGCTGAGTCCAGCATGCGCGAGATCATCGGCATCGATCACGTCTATATCAGCGTCGCCGACCTGGCGCGCTCAAGCGCGTTCTACGACCGCCTGATGCCGCTGCTCGGTTTCCGCCGCAGCACGTTCACGCTGGGCGACGCGCCGCATGTGCAGTACTACAACCGTCACTTCGGCTATGTGCTGCGACCGGCGCGCCGGCAAACGCCGCACGATGCGTATGCCCCGGGACTGCATCATTTCTGCCTGCGCGTGGACAGCATTGCCGACGTCGTCGAACTCGCCGATGAACTGCGCGCGGCCGGCTTCGATGCCAGCGAGGCCGCACCGCATGCCGAGTACGCCGACGATTATTGGGCGACGCATCTGATCGATCCGGACGGCATCCGTCTGGAGATCACCAACTACCGCGAAGAACGCCGCATCCGTCACGACTACTGGGCGGATGCGCATACAGAATCCGAGCCCGAAGCGATTCCGACCCCGACATGAGCCGCCAATACAACCTCGACATTCTGCAGATCATGCAGGCCAGCCCGGTGATGCCGGTGATCGTGATCGACCAGCTCGCGCACGCCGTGCCTTTGGCGCAGGCGCTCGTGGCCGGTGGCATCCGCGTACTCGAAGTCACGCTGCGCACGCCCGCAGCACTCGATGCGGTGCGCGCGATGCGCAAGGCCGTACCCGACGCGATCGTCGGCGTCGGCACAGTCAAGAACGCCGACGATCTCGCGCAGGCGATTGCGGCCGGCGCGCAATTCGGCGTGAGCCCCGGCGCCACACCGGCGCTGCTCGCCGCCGTGCGCGACTCGCGCTTGCCATTCCTGCCCGGCACGATGACGCCATCGAATGTGCTCGCCGCGCGCGAAGCCGGCTTCCACGCGGTCAAGCTGTTCCCCGCGCAGCAGGCCGGCGGCGTCGGCATGCTCAAAGCACTCGGCAGCGTGTTCGCCGACGTGAAGTTCTGCCCCACCGGCGGCGTGACACCGACCAGCGCACCGGAGTATCTGGCGCTGCCGAATGTCGCCTGCGTCGGCGGTTCCTGGCTGGCGCCCGCCACGGCAGTTGCAGCCGGCGACTGGCATGCGATCACCGAACTGGCGCGCGCGGCGGCGGCACTGTCCAAGCGCGGATAAGCGCGCATCGCCGCAGGGCGACTCGTCGCTCGGCCGTTAATGCGCCCGCACCAGTCGAATCGCACCAAGCAAGCGAAGCGCATTCGCCAGACGGTCACGCTGCGCACGCGCGCTCAATAGCTGTAACTGAGCACCGCGCGCAGATTGATCGGCTCGACCGGATGGAAGTGCAGGTCCTCGACGCCGGCAGCGGGCTCACCGCCGCTGCTGCCGGGCGTGATGCGTGACGCGAAGAAATAGTCGATGTCGTGGTCGCGACTGTTCAGCGCGTTCAGTAACTGCAGCGAGGCTTTTAGATGGGTGCCGAATCGATAACCGCCATCGAGATTCAGCGTTGTCGTCGCGTGTGAACTGACGCTGTCGTCCTCGATCAAGGGTCGCCGGCCGAAGCTGCGCAAGCGCGCGGCGATGATCCAACCTTGCGGACTTTCGTAGGTGGCGCCGAGCGCGAACACCGAGGTGGCCGCCTCGGGAATGCGATTGCCCTGAGGCTGACGGTCACGGAAGCGCGTATGCGTATAGGCGTAGTCGCTGTCGACCACGAGGTGCGGGAGCGGCTGCCAGTACAGCGCGAGCTCGCTGCCGTAGCGCGCGCTGGGTCGGTTGGGTTCGGTGTCGCCGGTATCACCGCCGAACGTCAGCTCCGAATCGATGTGCAGCGCGAACAGGCTGAGGGTTGCCTGCAGGTGCGGCACGATCGCGCTACGCAGACCGAGATCGGCGCCGCGTGCAGCAACCAGTGGCGTGTCGGCCTCTGCGGCGGTGGCACCACGCGCATCGTTGCTGTGAAAGCCCTTGCCGAGATTGAGAAACAACTCGGTCTTTTCGAACGGGCCGGCCACCAGCGTCAGCTTCGGCTGCGCGATGCCCTGCGCAACGCGACCCGAACGGCCGCTGCTGGCACCCGGATCGCTGTGCACGTCGAAGTCGTAATGGTCGTAACGCAGGCCCGCGACACTGCGTAGCCAGTCGCTCCATTGCACGCTGGTCTGCAGATACAGCGCCTGACTCCATTCATTCACCTGGTTCTGACTGACGGGTGCGTCGAGCCGCGCGCGGGCCTCGGTGTGATACAGCCCGACTCGCCCGATCGCATCGTCACGCGTCTGCAGTCCGACCTCGTTCGCAAGCCTCAGTCCGAACAGTTGCAGTGGTAGTTTGTACGCGAGCGCGCCACCGTAAACGTTGCGCGCGTCGAACTGCTCGAACTGATCGCCGCGCACCGGATCGTCCAAGTAGTAGGTGAAATCGGAGTACAGGTCGAGCTTGTAGCGGATCGCATAAGCGGAGACACTCAGCGCCCCATCGCCGAGCCTGCGATCGACAACCAAGGACAGGCTGTAACGATGTGTCTTGCCGCCGTCGGAACAGGCGCCGTCGAAACAGCCGAGACGATCGATCAATCCTTGATCGATCGCGCGTTGCGGGATCTGATCGGTCGAATCGAAACGCGCGTTGTAGCCCATCAGCGTCAGATGGAGTGCGCCGTCTTCGATCGGCCGGCTGTAGCGCAGCACGGCGTTGCCGGTGTTGAAGTTGTCGTTCTTGTCGTAGGCGCCGTCGTAGTGCTTGATCTCCAGGCCATACAGCAGCGTGCCACCGAGCAGCGCATACGAACCCGCTGCGAGGCCGCGCGCGTAACCATAAGTGCCGCCGGTGAACTGCAAGAGGCTTTGATCGAAGTGGTCGCGCAAGCGGATGTCGACCGCACCGGCAGCGGAGAAGTCGCCGTATTGCGCGTAATAAGGACCTTTGCGATAGCTCAGCGAATCGACCAGTTCGGGCAGCAGGAAATTGTTGTCGGAATAGCCTTGCCCGTGCGCATGGGTCGGCATATTCACCGGCATGCCATCGACGAAGCTGGCGAAGTCGGTGCCGTGATCGAGATTGAAGCCGCGCAGGAAGTACTGGTTGGCCTTGCCCTCGCCGCTATGCTGCGTGACGATCAAGCCCGGCACGACTTCGAGCAATTCGCCCGGACGCGACAGTGGTCGGTTCTGGAACTGTTCCGAGTAAACCGTGCCAATCGTCGCCGAATCGGTTTCGCCAAGAAGCTGATTCGCGTTGACCGTGACGGTGTCGAGCTGTGTCGCGGTGGTGGGCACGCCGCCGGCCTGTGTGCCCTGCACACAACACAAGGCTGAAAATCCGAAAATACCGACGAGGCCGCGGCGAGACTTTGACGCGCCCGCGGTGACCCTGCTCATCCGATCGTTCTGCTTTTTGTTAATGCGTCACAATGGTACTCGCGCGTCGTGCAATCGGATGCGATGCGCGCCCTGGTCGCGCGGCAGAATTGCGCGACCGTTTGAATCGCACGCGCTTTCGCCCAGCCATGAACGCAGACGCCGACACACCCGCATCGCAACACTTCGCTACCCGCGCGATCCACGCCGGCCAGTCGCCCGACCCGACCACCGGCGCGGTGATGCAGCCGATCTACGCAACCTCGACCTACGCACAAAGCTCGCCCGGCGTGCACCAGGGCTACGAGTACTCGCGCACGCAGAACCCGACGCGCTTCGCTTACGAGCGCTGCGTGGCCGATCTCGAAGGCGGCACGCGCGGCTTCGCGTTCGCATCGGGACTGGCGGCCACCGCAACGCTGCTCGATGCACTGGAACCCGGTGCGCACGTCATCGCCAGCGACGATCTCTACGGCGGCAGCTATCGCTTGTTCGCACGCGTGCGCGAGAAATCGGCCGGCCTGAAGTTCTCGTATGTCGATATGCGCGACGCCGCCAACATCGAAGCGGCCGTGCGCCCGGAGACTCGACTGATCTGGGTGGAGACGCCGACCAACCCGATGCTGAAGCTGGCAGATCTATCTGCGATCGCCGAGATCGCGCGCAAGCACAAGCTGCTCGCCGCGGCCGACAACACCTTCGCGAGTCCGTATCTGCAACGACCACTCGAGCACGGCTTCGACCTGGTGATGCATTCGGCGACCAAGTACATCAACGGACATTCGGATGTGGTCAATGGTCTGCTGATCGTCGGCGGCAACACCGAGCTGGCACAGAAGCTCGAATTTCTGCAGAACGCGGTCGGTGCCGTAGCCGGGCCGTTCGATTCGTTTCTGGCCTTGCGCGGCGTGAAGACCCTCGCCTTGCGCATGCAGCGGCACTGCGAGAACGCGATGGCATTGGCGCAATGGCTGGAAGCGCATCCGCGTGTCGCGCGTGTGCACTATCCGGGTCTGGCCTCGCATCCGCAGCACGCACTGGCGCGCAGGCAGATGCGTGCCGCACACGCGAACGGCGCAGCGGCGTTCGGCGGCATGATCTCGATCGAACTCAAGGGAACGTTGGCCGACGCGCGGCGCTTTCTCGAACGCTGCGAAATCTTCACGCTGGCCGAATCGCTCGGCGGCGTCGAAAGCCTGATCGAGCATCCGGCGATCATGACTCATGCCAGCGTGCCGGCGGCCACACGTCAGGCGCTCGGCATCTCCGATGCACTGTGCCGCTTGTCGGTCGGCGTTGAAGACGTCGACGATCTGCGCCGCGATCTCGATCGGGCGTTGGCACCCTGATCGCGGCTGCGCCTGCACGCGCCAGCAACGAATCGGCCCTACTCCACTTCACTCAAGGAACGAAACCATGACTGCAACGAATGCACCGAAAACCAGCAGCGCGCTCGGCGCCAAGCGCTGCGTACCCTGCGAAGGCGGCACCACACCGCTGAGCAAGGAAGAAGCGCTCGCCCTGCACGCGCAACTCGATCCGCGCTGGAAACTGATCGACGAAGGCCGCAAGCTGGTCGCCGATTTCGAATTCAAGAACTACTTCCGCACGCTGGCCTTCGTCAACGCCGCGGCCTACATCGCAATCAGCGAGGACCATCATCCGGACATCACGTTCGGCTACAAGAACGCGCGGTTCGAGTATTCGACGCATGCGATTGGCGGCTTGTCCGAAAACGACTTCATCTGCGCGGCCAAGCTCGACGCCCTGGCGAATTAGTTTGCGCTACCGATCGCGTAGCACCGGAACGCGGACTTAAACTCAGGCAGCGGCTGCCGAAGCTCGCGCCGCATCTGACCGCTGCGCCGTGGTCTCAGACCAGGCGGCGACCGCTGAACGCGTGGGTCAGCGTGCCGCCGTCGACGTACTCGAGTTCGCCGCCCATCGGTACGCCGTGCGCGATGCGGCTGACCTTGACGCCGGCAGCCTTGGACATTTCGGCGAGATAGTAGGCAGTCGCCTCGCCTTCAACGGTCGAGTTGGTGGCGATGATCATTTCCTTGATCCAGCCTTCGCCGAGCTGCCGTTGCAGCGACGCCAGTCCGAGTTCGTCGGGGCCCACGCCATCGAGCGGCGACAGCCGTCCGAGCAGCACGAAATAGCGTCCACGGAAACCCGCACCGGTTTCGATCGCCAACAGGTCCGCCGGGCCTTCGACCACGCACAACTGCCCGCCGCTCGCACGTGCCGGTGTGCAGTAATGGCAATGCCCTTCCTCGCAGTACATGCGACAGGTCGGGCAGCGCTGGATGCCGTCGAGCGCGCCGACCAGACTTTCGGCGATCCGGCGCGCGCCATCGCGGTTGCGCTCCAGCAGGTGAAACGCCATGCGCTGCGCCGACTTTGGACCCACGCCGGGCAACTGGCGCAAGGCTTCGATCAACTGGGTCAACCGCGGGCTGTACCGGCTCGACGTAGGCTGCATCCGAGCTCGCTTACAGACCGAGGCCCGGCGGCAGGCCGAGACCGCCGGTGGCTTTCGCCATCTTCTCGGAACTGTGACGCTCGAGCTTCTGCGCAGCGTCGTTGATCGCAGCGGCGATCAGATCCTCGAGGAACTCCTTGCCCTCGGCGAGCGCGTCCTGCGCGATCTCGACGCGCCGCGCCTCGTGCTTGCCATTGAGCGTGACTTTTACCAAACCCGCACCGGACTCGCCGGTGATCTCGGTCAGCGCCAGCTCCGCCTGCAACTTCTTCATCGCTTCCTGCGCGGCCTGGGCCTGACGCATCAATTGTCCGAGTGGACCTTTCATCGTGTGTCTCCTGAATTCGTGTGTGCGCGGCGCGCGGGTCGAGTGGCCTATCAGTGCGGTCTAGTCGAGCGGCCGGATCGAGCCGGGCCGAACCGTGGCGCCGAAGCTGTCTTTCATCATGCGGACAACCGGATCGTTTTCGATGGCCTGCTCGGCGGCACGCTGACGTTCGATCAGACGCTGCTCTTCGCGCGCGGCTGGGCTCAGACCCGCGCCTTCGACGCCGATCTCGATGCTCAACTGCAGATTCGTTCCCATCGATTTCGACAGCGCCGCTGCCAGCACCGCGCGGCGGTCGTCGTTGAGCAGGTGCCGTGCGCGCGTATCCAGCGCCAGACGCGCCAGGCCATCGGCCTCGCCGAGCCAGGCACAGTGGCGTGCGAGCTGACGGCTCATGCCATCGAGCCCGAGCGATTCGATGCGCAGGGCCCAGGGATCGTCGACATCGCCATTTGCGCTGGATGCAGCAGCGACCGGCGCACCCGACTTGGTCGCCGGTATCGCGGTGCCACCGGAGTTCGCTGGCATCGATGCTACGTTTGCGCCCGCTTTATTGATGACCGAACCGACTGCCGCATCGTAAGCCGCTGACGGCGCCTTGGCTGAAGCCTGTGCGCCTGCACTGCGCGGCGGCGGCGCACTGGCGACGCCAGCCGTACGCGGCGTCGGCGCAGCTGCGCTGCGTTCAGCCCCGGCGACCGTCGCGACCGGCGTCGAAGCCGATGACATCGGCGACGACATCCGCGACGACTCGTGGGTCGACGCTGAGTGCGAACTCAAGGACGGTGTCGATGCCGATGTCGATGCCGACGCTGAATTTGCGAGCGTTGACGCAACGTTGATTCCATCGACGGCAAGCGAGCGATGCAACCCTGATTCGGACTTGAGCGGCGCGCTCGCTGCCTGGCGTGGCGTGGACAGCATTGGCGCCGGCGACGGCGCAGCGCTTGCCGCGACGGACACTGACGCTGCAGCCTGCGACGCCGACGAAGCCGCCGCCGAAGTCGCGCCCGAAGCCGCAGTTGGCGAAGCACTGCGCGGCGGCGCATTGTCGGCACCGGTTGCCGTCGGCGTACTGCTGCCGCCGTCGGCACGGAACGCGAACATGCGCAGTAGCGTCATTTCGAATCCGAGTCGCGGGTCCGGCGCGAACGACAGGTCGCGCCGACCGAGCACGGCGATCTGGTAGTTCAGCTGCAGATCTTCGGCCGAGATGGCGCGCGCGAATTCCAGCAGCTGCGGATCGTCGTCGGCATCGGCGGCCTGGGGCAGCAGTTGCAGCACCGCAATGCGCTGCAGCGAGCCGGCCAAGGCGCTCAGCAACGCGGCGTAATCCGGGCCCGATTCTTCAAGCTTGCGCAGGCCTTCGAGCAGCAGCGCGCCGTCGCCGGCGGCGAGTGCGCCAATCAGTTCCAGCAAGGTGCGGCGGCCGACTGTGCCGAGCATGTCTTCGACCAGGGCGCGGCTCAGGCTGCCGCCGCCGGCAAAGGCGATCGCCTGATCGAGCAGCGACAGGCCGTCGCGCATCGAACCATCGGCGGCGCGCGCGATTTCGGCCAGCGCCGCCGGCTCGAACGCGACGTTCTCCTGCCCGAGAATGTCGGCGAACGTCTCACGCAACAAGGCCAGCGGCAGGCGTTTCAGATTGAACTGCAGGCAGCGCGACAGCACCGTCGGCAGCAGCTTCTGCGGATCGGTGGTGGCGAGGATGAATTTGACGTGCGACGGCGGCTCTTCGAGCGTCTTCAGCAGCGCGTTGAACGCCGGCTTCGACAGCATGTGGACTTCGTCGATCAGGTAGACCTTGTAGCGACCGCGCGCCGGCGAGTACTGCGCGTTATCGATCAACTCGCGCACGTTGTCGACGCCGGTGTTGCTGGCAGCGTCAATTTCGAGCAGATCGACGAAGCGGCCTTCGGAGACTTCGCGGCAGGCGCTGCAGACGCCGCAGGGCTTCGAACTGACGCCGGTCTCGCAGTTGAGGCCCTTGGCAATCAACCGCGCCAGCGTGGTCTTGCCGACGCCGCGCGTGCCGGTGAGCAGGATCGCCGGATGCAGCTGGTCGCGGTCGAGCGCATGGCTCAAGGCGCGCACAACATGATCCTGGCCGCGCACGTCCTCGAACCGGCGCGGACGCCATTTGCGGGCCAGCGCGAGGTAGCTCATCGAGTCTCGGAACGGGGAATGGATCGGATGGGGAGCGAGGACGTCACCGTCGCATTTTCGCGGATGCGGACCGCGCGCGCCAGTCGCCCCTGCCACCGCGCCGCAGCAATCACCCGGCGGCGTAGAATCGCGCCTTTGCGATGCGGTCAGGCTTTGAGGAGCGGCACCTTGGCGAATGCGAAATCCGCGCTGATCACCGGCGGCGCCGGCTTCATCGGCAGTCATCTGGTCGATGGCCTGCTGGCCGACGGTTGGCGCGTCTGCGTGGTCGACAACTTCGACCCGTACTATGCGGAAGCGATCAAACGTCGCAACATCGCCGCGCACCTGCGGCATGCGAACTACCGCCTGCTCGAATGCGATCTGCGCGACGCCGCCGCGGTCGAGGCGATCGCACCTGCGGCCGGTGGTGACTTCGACGTGATCGTGCACCTCGCCGCCAAAGCCGGCGTGCGCAACTCGCTGACCGATCCGCTCGGCTACCAAATGAGCAACGTCATCGGGCTGCAGAACCTGCTGACCTTCGCGCACCGTCGCGGCATCAAGCAGTTCGTGTTCGGCTCCAGCAGCAGCGTCTACGGCGACTGCCCGCGCCTGCCGTGGAGCGAAGCGGATCTCGACCTGTTGCCGATGAATCCCTACGCCTCGACCAAGCTGGCCGGCGAGCAACTCGGCTACGTCTACAGCCGGACCTTCGGCCTGCGTTTCATCGGGCTGCGCTTCTTCACGGTCTACGGCGAACGTCAGCGGCCCGACCTCGCGATCCACAAGTTCGCGCGGCTGATGCTCAAGGGCCACAAGATTCCGGTTTACGGCGACGGCAGTTCCGAACGCGATTTCACCTATTGGGGCGACATCGTCGCCGGCATCCGCGCGTCGATGGAATATCAGGCCTCGGCGTACGAAGTGTTCAACCTCGGCAATCACCGCACGATCGGCCTGCTCGATACGATCCGCAAGCTCGAAGACGTGCTCGGCGTGAAGGCCGATATCGACTGGCAGGACTGGCAGCCCGGCGAAATGCGCCGCACCTGGGCCAACATCGACAAGGCCCAGCGTTTGCTCGGCTTCACGCCGGCCACCGATTTCGATACCGGTATGGCGCGCTTCGCGGTGTGGTTGAAGGACACGCTGAAACTCGAAGGCGCAGCGGTAGCTTGATGCAAGGCACAGTCTCTTGCTGCAGCCGAGCGACGGTCCGTCGCAATCGCATCCGGCTGCGCGACGACATCGCGCCGACAATGCGATTGCGCAGGCCGATTCGAGCACGCGATTCGCAGTCAAGGTCGCTGTCGTGAGCGTAGGCACGACATGAACGGCAAACGCTTCCTCGCCGCGCTGCTGAACCTGGGCGTGATTGCCGCCTTCGCCTGGGCGGTCGAACACTATTGGGGCTGGACGCGCTTGCTGGCACCGTGGCGGCAGATGCCGCTGGCGGTGTTGGCACTGGCGCTGTGCGGCATGCTCGCCAGCTACGCCATCCGCGCCTTGCGGATTTACATCGCCGAGGCTGACATTCCGCGCGGCGCCTATCTGCGTTGCTTGCGGCTGATCCTGCTCAACAACAGCATCAACCTGCTGCTGCCGGCGCGCTCCGGCGAGGCGAGTTTTCCGCTGCTGCTGAAGCGCTGGTTTGGCATAGACCTCGCGCGCGGCGCCGGCACGCTGTTGTGGCTGCGACTGCTCGATCTGCATGTGCTGGCAACGGTCGGTGCAGCCTGTGCCGCCGCCGGATGGACCCTGCACACGCAGACCGCCGCGCGCATCGTCTGGCTGCTCGCAGGACTCGCCGCAGTGGCTCCACTCGTGCTGTTTGCGCTGCACGGCCGGCTCGCCCGCGCGTTCGCCGGGCGGCCCGGCAAAGTCGCGGCGATTGCGCAGCGTGCGCTGGGCGGCATTCCGAATCGTGCATCCGGCCTGCTGCGTGATCTACTGCTGACCTGGACCAGCTGGGCGGTGAAGCTGACCGCACTCGGCGGCGTGCTCGCGCAACTCGCCGGACTGCCGCCGCTCGACGGCGTGCTGGGTGCCATCGGCGGCGATCTTTCGACCGTGTTGCCGGTACACGCCCCCGGCGGCTTCGGCACCTATGAAGCCGGCGTGATCGCCTTGCTGGCGCCGGCCACCGAACCTTCCGGTGCGCTGCTGGCCGCTGCGGTGAACCTGCACCTGCTGCTGCTGACGACGGCGTTGCTGGCCGGTGCGGCGGCCTGGCTTGCAGGGCTTCTGGGAGCTTCTTCGACGCATCCGGCGCGCTGAGCCGCGATGTTAAACTGCCGCCCGTTCCAACCACCGGGCACGCTGTGACGACTCCGCCGCTCAATCTGACGAATCTGCCGGCCGCGCCCTCGCTGTCGGTCATCATTCCGATGTTCCGCGAGCAGGACAACGTCGTGCCGATGCTGGCGCGTGTGCATGAAGCACTGGCGCAGTACGCCGGCCCCTGGGAACTGATTTGCGTCGACGACGGCAGCCCGGACGAAACCGGTCGCCGCCTGCTCGCCGAAGGCGCCAAGTACGGCCCGCATGTACGCGTGATCCGCTTTGCGCGCAACCACGGCCAGACGATGGCGATGCAGACCGGCATCGACGCCGCACGTGGCGAGGTCATCGCAACACTCGACGGCGATCTGCAGAACGATCCCGGCGACATCCCGCGCATGGTGGCCGAACTCGATACGCGCGATCTCGACCTGCTGGCCGGATACCGCGCCAACCGCCAGGACGCCTGGCTGTCGCGCAAGCTGCCGTCGAAGCTGGCGAACTGGCTGATCGGCAAGGTCACCGGCGTCACCATCCGCGACTACGGCTGCAGCCTGAAAGTCTCGCGCGCACGCGTGATCAAGGAAGTGCGGCTGTTCGGCGAAATGCATCGCTTCATCCCGGTGTGGGCGGCAATGGTCACCAGCCCCGCACGTATCGGCGAGACGCCGGTGAATCATGCCGCACGCCAGTTCGGCGAGAGCAAGTACGGCATCTCGCGCACCTTCCGCGTGATTCTCGATCTGCTGACGGTGTTCTTCTTCCTGCGCTACCGCCGCCGGCCGGGACATTTCTTCGGCAGCATCGGTCTGATGCTCGGCGCGCTCGGTACGGTCGCCATGGCCTATCTGATGGTGATCAAGTTCGGCCTGCACGAAAACATCGGCGGCCGTCCGCTGTTCCTGACCGCAATCCTGCTGCTGGTGTTCTCGATGCAGTTCATCACCACCGGTGTGCTGGCGGAAATGATCTCGCGGATTTACTACCAGGGCCGCAAAGGTCCGCTGCAATTGATCGACGCACACCAGCAGGGCAACGAGGAAGGATGGCAGCTGCCGTCGTCATCGGCCGCGGCGCGCGTCAACGCCGCGCCGTCGCGCGAGGTGGTGTCGGATCGTCACTGAGGCCGCGCGCCCGAAAGCGGCGCACTTTCTGGTTTTGCTGGCAGCGATCGCGCTCGGTTTCTGGAGCCAGCTCGGCGCCTTGCCGTTGTTCGATCTCGATGAGGGCGCTTTCAGCGAGGCCACGGTCGAGATGGTGCACAGCGGCGACTATCTGTCGCCGACGCTGAATGGCGAACCACGCTACGACAAGCCGATCCTGATCTACTGGCTGCAGTCGGTATCGATCCGTACTTTCGGCATCAACGAATTCGCTTTTCGGTTTCCGTCGGCGATCTGCGCGACGATCTGGTTGCTGCTGGTCTACGGCTTCGTGCTGTTGTTCACGCACGATGCGCGCGGCGCCTTGCTCGCCGGCGTGAGTCTCGGCCTGAGCTTGATGAGCGGACTGATCGGCCACGCCGCGATCGCCGATGCGCTGCTGAACGCCCTGCTCGCCGCCACGATGCTCGGCATCTACAGCTACAGCGAGACGCCCACAGTCGGCCGCGTGTTGCGGGTCTATCTGTGGATGGGACTCGGCTTTCTCGCCAAAGGTCCGATCGCGGTGGCGCTGCCGCTGGCGACCAGCCTGCTGTTCTTCCTCTGGCAACGGCGACCGCAATTGTGGCTGAAGGCGGTGTTCAATCCGCTTGGCTGGCTGCTGTTCGCCGCGGTGCTGGCGCCCTGGATTTATCCCTTGTGGCAGCAGGATCACGGTGCCTTTCTCGGCCACTTCCTGCGTGAGCACAACATCAACCGTTACGAGAACACGCTGCAGGGTCATGGCGGCAAGCCCTGGTACTACCTCGTGTGGCTGCCGCTGATCGTGCTGCCGTTCACCGCGCTGCTGCCGGCCGCATTCGCGCGAGCGCGGCGCGCCGATCCGCTCGATGGCTTTCTGCTGATCTGGTTCGCGCTGGTGTTTCTGCTGTTCTCATTCTCGGCAACACAGCTGCCGCATTACCTGCTCTACGGCGCCACACCGCTGTTCATCCTGTTCGGTCGCAGCTGGCGGCAGATGCCGTCGCGCGTCTGGGTACTGCTGCCGGCGCTGCTGATGATCGGCCTGCTGACGGCACTGCCGTGGATTCTGCCGATGGTTCCGGTGCCGGAGACGCGTCCGTTCGAAGCCGGCATCCTCAATCTGGCGATGGCCTCGTTCAATCGCAGCTACTACTACCTGGCGGGCATCGCCGCACTTGCCACGCTGGCGCTGCTGTTGGTCCGCCGCGTCGATTCGTATCGCGCCGTGATCGGCGCGGCCTTCGCGTTCTCGTTGCTGATGTGGTTCGGCGTGGTACCGGTGGTTGCGCGCGCGCAGCAAGACCCGGTGCGGGATGCCGCCGGCCGCGCGCGAGAATTGAAGCTGCCGGTGGTGAGCTATCGAACCTTCATGCCGAGCTTCTCGGTGTATCGCGGCGAGATCACACCCAATCGGATTCCTGAACCGGGTGAGTTGGTGTTCATTCGGCTCGATCGCATTGCCGATCTGGAAGCCGAACTCGGCGACGGCAGCATGCTGATTCCCGAATTCAAACGCGGCGGCATCGCGCTGCTGATGCGCTCCACTGCGCCTGCGACTCCCGAACCCAGCGAGGGCGACGCGACCGGCGCTGATCATCCGCAGCCCGTAAAGCCGCCGCTGATGGACCCGAACACCGCGCCGCCGCCGACCACCACACCCAACTAGCCGCACGCGCAAGACACATCACGAACAAGCCTGCGGTCGATGGACAGCGCCGCAGGCACCGGAGGATGCATGTCGTACCTGATCAATCGCCGCGACCTCGATTTCCTGCTTTACGAACTGCTCGACGCCGAACGCCTGTGCCGCCTGCCTCAATTCGCGCAGCACGATCGCGCAACCTTCGAGCAAGTGATCGAAACGGCCGAGCAGCTGGCTGAATCGCAGTTCCTGACGCACGCAGCCGAAGCCGACCAGCACGAACCGCATTTCGATGGCAGTGCGGTCAGCATGCTGCCGCAGGTGAAGACCGCACTGGATGCGTTCATCGCCGCGGGTTTTCTGAGCGCGGCCTTTCCGGTCGAAGACGGCGGCCTTGGACTGCCCTACACCATCACCGCTGCGGCGAATGCGCTGTTCACTGCGGCCAATGCCGGGACTGCCGGCTATCCGTTCCTGACGGCGGCGGCGGCAAACCTGCTGCGCGTGCATGGCAGCGACACGCAAAAGCTGCGCTATATGCGACCGATGCTGGCCGGTCGCTTCTTCGGCACCATGTGCCTGAGCGAACCGCAGGCGGGCTCATCACTCGCCGATATTCGCACGCGCGCAATTCCGCAGGCCGACGGCAGTTATCACCTGGTCGGCAACAAGATGTGGATCAGCGGCGGCGAGCACGAACTGTCGGACAACATCGTGCACCTGGTGTTGGCGCGCATCGAAGGTGCGCCGGCCGGGACCAAGGGCATCTCTCTGTTCATCGTTCCGAAGTTCAGGCTCGACGCTAACGGCGATCCTGCTGCGCGCAATGGCGTGCGGCTGGCCGGCTTGAATCACAAGATGGGCTTTCGCGGCACCACCAACTGTGCATTGAATTTCGGCGAGACGGAGCCGGCCATCGGCGAACTCGTCGGTCGCGCCAACGAAGGTCTCGCGTGCATGTTCCACATGATGAACGAGGCGCGTATCGGTGTGGGCACCGGTGCGACGATGATGGGCTATGCGGGCTACCGTTATTCGCTCGACTACGCGAAGACGCGGCTGCAGGGCCGTCTCGCCTCGAACAAGGATCCGGCTAGCAAGCCGGTCGCAATCATCCAGCACAGCGACGTGCGCCGCATGCTGCTGGCGCAGAAATCGTATGTTGAAGGCGCGCTCGCGCTATGCCTGTATGGCGCAACACTGGTCGACGAACTCGAAGCCGCCGAACAGGAATCGGACAAGGAATCGCTGCGCCTGCTGCTCGATATCCTCACGCCGATCATCAAGGCCTGGCCATCGGAGTGGTGCCTGGAAGCCAATAAGCTGGCGATTCAGATTCTCGGCGGTTACGGCTACACGCGCGACTATCCGGTTGAGCGGCTGTACCGCGACAACCGCCTCAATCCGATTCACGAAGGCACCAACGGCATCCAAGCGCTCGACCTGCTGGGCCGCAAGGTGACGATGAAGAACGGCGCCGCCTTTCGGCTGCTGCTCACGACGATGCAGAGCACCGTCAAAGCGGCCGGCGCTACGCCGGAACTGGCCGAGTATGCCGGCGCGCTCGCAGCCGCCATCACGCTTGCTGCCAACACCACGCAAACCCTGGCGGGGGCGGCGCTGAAAGGGCAGGTCGATCTGTTCCTGGCCAATGCTGCGCACTATCTCGAAATGCTCGGTGGCATCGTGATCGCCTGGATGTGGCTGCGGCAGGCGCAGGTCGCCCAGCTGGCGCTCGCCGGCGCGGCAGGAACGGATATGGATTTTTACCAAGGCAAACTGTCTGCCTGCCGCTACTTTTTTCGATACGAACTGCCGAAGTGTGAAGGCCATGCGAAGCTGCTGATGCAGCTCGACGATACGACGCTGACGATTCCGGAAGGCTCGTTCTAGCGAACCACGCGCCGTCGTGCGGCAACGGCGCGGTGGCCGCAACGTCAGCATCGAAACCGACAAGCCGATACGAAGTACCCGCCCAAGCCCACGGCGCAGGCCCCTAACTCGGGCCTTCACGGCGTTTCCATATCCGAATTGAATCCGAACAAACATTCGGATTAAGGTTGCCGCCAGTTGCAATGCGATCGATCGATCGCGCGCTGCGTCGGAGACTTCTATGGGTAATCCCGTCACCAGACCGAGGAACGGCGCCGTCAGAGCGGCCGTCTGCCACGGCTTCGCCGCGCGCGTCGTGCTTTCGAATGTCTCTGCATCGGCACCTGCACATCCCCAATCAAATTCAAATTCACATCCAAACCTGGCTCGATCGGAGAGCACTTGATGACCACCGCAACCCTCCACATGCCGATGCCCGCCGCACCCGATGTTCCGGTCCGGCACATGGACTTCAGCGAAGACCGCGTCAACCTGCCGCGTTACTTCTACGACAACGACCCATTTGCGTCGTCGTACTTCCTGGCGTTTTCGGCGGTGATTCCACACGGCGAGCGATTCTTCATGGAATCGGTACGCAACTATCGCGATCAGGTTCGCGACCCCGGCCTGCAGGAACGCGTCGGCGGATTCATTGGCCAGGAAGCGATGCACGGCAAGGAACACGACGCAGTGAATGATGCGTACGACGCCATGGGCTTTCCGCTACGCAAGCTGGATCGCGTCAGTCGGGGCGGCCTCAAATTGTTGACGCGCGTCACGCCGCATCGTTTCCAGTTGGCGTTCACCGTGGCGATGGAACATTTCACCGCCATCGTTTCCGAATACACCTTCCGTCACCCGACGATACAGGCGAAGTTCACGCCCGAAGCGCGCAGATTCATGCTTTGGCATATGTTGGAAGAAACCGAGCACAAGTCCGTCGCGTTCGACGTCTACCAATCGACCGGTGGAAGCTACTTCACCCGCGTGCTCGCGATGATCGTGTCGACCGGCTTCCTGATCGGTACGCTCCTCCTGTTCCAGCTGTGGATCCTGGCCGTCGATGGCTCCTTCGGAACGGTGCTGCGACATCCTCGCGGCATCGCCGGCATTTATGGACCACGCGGACTCTGGGCCAGCGTCTTCCGGCCGTATCTCGATTTCTTCCGGCCCAGCTTTCATCCGAGCCATCACGATACCGAAGCGTTGCTGATCGAGATTCAGGATCGGCTGTTCAGTTCGCAGCACGGCGAACTAAAAAATCAGCTGAAGAAAACCATCATGCCGCGCACACGCACGATGGCGGCGGCCTGAAGCGCAGGTCGACGACGCCCGTCGTCGACCGCTGTTTGAATACACGCTGCAGCCGGGAGGATCGATGAATCGCATCAGTCGCAGCATCAAAAGGTCGGTGCAGGCACAAGCCTCGCACGTGCCGCCCGATGTCCCGGTCCGGCACATGGATTTCAGCTTCGAATCCGCCAATCTGGTTCGCTACGTCTACGACAACGATCCGTTCTACTCGGCGTTGCTGATGACGTTCTCGGCCGTGATTCCACATGGCGAACGCTTCTTCATCGAGTCGGTGCGCAATTATCGCGGGCAGATTCGTGACGCACGCTTGCAGGACCGCGTGACTGGCTTCATCGGGCAGGAAGCGATGCACGGGAAGGAACACGACACGATGAACGAGGCCTACGATGCGATGGGCTTCCCGTTGTTGCGCATCGACAGCCTGAGTCAGCGCGGCTTCAAATGGTTTGCGCGGCTTGCGCCCAAGCGCATGCAACTGGCATTCACGGTCGCAATCGAACATTTGACCGCGATCATTTCCGAGTACACCTTCCGCCGCCCCGAGATTCAAGCCAAGTACGATCCTGAAGCGCTGAAGTTCACACTCTGGCACATGGTCGAAGAAACCGAACACAAAGCGGTCGCCTTCGATGTTTATGAGGCCACTGGCGGCGGCTACCTCACGCGCATCAGCACGATGATCGTATCGCTGATAGGCCTAGGACTACCGATTGCGATCTTTCACTTGTGGATCATCGCGGCGGACCGCTCGGTGGGAACCGTGCTGCGGCATCCACGCGGGATCGCCGGTGTTTATGGTCGACGCGGACTGATCATGAGCCTCGCGCCCGCATTCTTCGATTTTTTCAGGCCCAGCTTTCATCCCAGCCAGCACGATACCGACGCGCTCCTCGTGCAGATGCACGAGCGCCTGTTCAGCGAGCGCGGCGAACTGGCCGCTCAGATCAAGAAGACGATCGTGCCACGGCGTCGGATGAGTGCTGCGACATAAGTCCTAGCGGCGCGACGCACCGCGTTTGCCTCGCAGCAGGCTAACTGCCTGCGGAAGCCACTGGATGTAAGGAAGCTGGCCGCTTGTGACGCGTCTTTAACCCGCGGCAGCCGACGAAGCGACCGTGGCAATATTCCCGTGGGCTGAACTGCTCGATCAAACGACTTTCAGCAGCGCTTTCCGAACCGATCTCACATCCGACTGCACTGCGCCGTCGCAAGCCAGTGCTACGTCGGCTTGCGCGGCTTGTAGCCTTTCCAGCTTGCGGGCTTTGCGTCCCGCTCGATTTTCGGCGGGCGAATCTTGCCGAGCGAGCGCGCCGATTTTGCACTTCGTTCGGGCGCAATTTCGACGTCGGCATTGCGCACCGACGCTTCTCGCGGTCGACGTCGCGGTGCGGCCTTCTTCAAGTCGGCGGCGGTTTCCATTTTCACCGCCGCGCGTAGCGCGCGCATCTCGTCGGCGGTGAGTTCGCGATAGCCGCCGGATTTGACGCCACGGCCCAGTTCGATCGGACCGTAGCGCACGCGAATCAGTCGGCTCACTTGCAGACGCTGCGATTCGAACAGGCGCCGAACTTCGCGATTACGGCCTTCCTTCAACGTCACCCGCCACCACTGGTTCGCACCTTCGCCATCTTCGTTGTCGCCGCGCTCGATCGAATCGAAATGCGCCATACCGTCTTCGAGTTTCACGCCCTTGCGTAAACGCTCGATCACCTCGTCGGTCATTTCACCGAGCACGCGCACCGCATACTCGCGCTCGAGCTCGAAGCTCGGATGCGTCAGCCGACGTGCGAGTTCGCCGTCATTGGTCAGCAGCAGCAGACCGGAGGTGTTCAGATCGAGTCGGCCGACCGCGATCCAACGGCCGTTGTCGAGCGCCGGCAGTTTGCGGAACACGGTCTTGCGACCTTCTGGATCATCGCGCGTGACCAGCTCGCCAGTGCGCTTCTTGTACAGCAGCACCTGTGTTGCTTCGACGATCTTGGCCAGTCGCACGCCGCGACCGTCGACCTGCACGCGATCCTGCAAGCTGACCTTCTGGCCGACCGTGGCGACTTCGCCGTTCACCCGCACGCGTCCTTCGGCGATCAGCTTTTCCACCGCACGCCGCGAGGCCACACCCGCCTCGGCAAGAACTTTCTGGATGCGTGCGTCACTCATGGCAGACCGCTACTCGTGTGACGTGGGCTTGGACGACGAGGCTTCGTCGTCGTTCGGCTGATCAGAGGCCGTTTGATCTTGCGCGGATGAGTCGATTGCGTCGTCATCGTCCGCATGATCGGGTTCGAAGTCGTCGGCCGCGACGCCTTCGTCTTCCGGCAACCAGTCCGCCGCCGGATCGTTCTCGGCGTTGACGTGCTCGCCAACATCGGCCGCAATCGATCCGTCGCCCGACTCGTCGCTCGCGTCCTCAGCCAGGTGCGCCTCATCGGCCAATTCCGTCGCGTGCGCATGCTCGCTGTCGTCCGCCACGGACGCGTGTGCATCGGTGTCGCGGGCTGTCTCCGCATCGCGATGATCGCCGAGGCTGCGATCGGCATTCGCTGTGGTGTCTTCTTCGACATCCGTTTGTGAGGCCGCAGCGTCGTCGGTGTCATCCGCGTCATTGGCGTCGTCCGCGTCATCGACATCATCGGCGTCGGCGTCGTCGACATCGGTTCCGGAGTCGCCGGCCAGCGCGCCAAGTGATGACGCAGCTGATTCGGTCGACAGGCCGAGCTTGTTCATCGCCGCTTCGAGCTGTTCCAGATCCTTGATCTCGGGCAGCGCCGGCAATTGGTCGAGCGAGCGCAGATTGAAGTCGTCGAGGAACTGCGAGGTCGTTCCGTACAGCGACGGCCGACCCGGCGTTTCCTTCACCCCGACTTCACGCACCCAACCGCGTTCGAGCAAGGTGCGCAGGATATTGGTGGACACGGCAACGCCGCGGATATCTTCGATCTCGCCACGCGTGATCGGCTGGCGATACACCACCAAGGCCAGGGTTTCGAGCGCGGCACGCGAATACTTCGGCGGCTTCTCCTGCCACAGGCGGCCTACCCATTCGCCGAATTCCGGACGCACCTGCAGGCGCCAGCCGCTGGCGACTTCGCAGAGTTGCGCAGCGGAATCCGCATAACGCTCGGCGAGCACGCCGAGTGCTTCGCGCAGATCCTTGCGGCCGAGATTCAACTCAACGCCGACCAGACGGTGCAGCGCATCGAGCGACAAGGGACCGTCTGCGGCGAGCAGCAAGGCTTCGACGATGCGTGCAGTCGCGGCCAGATCCACGCTGGCGGCCGGCGTATCGACAATCGCCGCAGGGGTTTCGATGATTTCTTCCATATTGAGCTACCAGCCCGGTGGTCGGATCAGGGCGCTTCGAGCGCGTGTTCGCTCGCCGCCGGCGCGGCGAGCGTGAGTGCCGCAAACGGACCGGCCTGCACGATTTCCAGCATGTGTCCCTTGACCAGTTCGAGAATCGCAAGCAGGCAGACCACGACGCCGGCGCGTCCCTCGGCGGGATCGACCAGCATTTCGAAGCGCAGCGGTCCGGACTTGATGCGGTCGAGAATGTGGCTCATGCGCTCGCGCACCGACAGCGGTTCGCGTTGCACTGTGTGCTTGCTGAACATTTCGGCGCGCAGCAGCACGTCACGAAAGGCCAGCATCAACTCGCGCAAGCCCGGAATCGGCAACGGCGCATCGCTGGTGGTGCGCTCCGGGCGCGCCTGCGCAATGAAGATTTCGCGGCCGACGCGCGGCAGCGCTTCGAGCGATTCCGCAGCACTTTTGAAGCGCTCGTACTCCTGCAGTCGGCGCACCAGCTCCATGCGCGGATCGCCGACTTCTTCCTCGATTGCCGGCGGCCGCGGCAGCAGGATGCGCGACTTGATCTCGGCCAGCCAGGCCGCCATCACCAGGTACTCGGCGGCGAGTTCCCAGCGCAAGCTCTGCATCAGCGCGATGTAGTTCATGTACTGCTGGGTGATCTTCAGCACCGGAATATCGAGAATGTCGATGTTCTGCTTGCGGATCAGATACAGCAGCAGATCGAGCGGGCCCTCAAACGCATCGAGAAACACTTCGAGCGCATCCGGCGGGATGTACAGATCCTGCGGCAATTCGGTCAGTGCTTCACCACGCACGCGCGGCATTTTGGGATCGTGCGCAACGACCTCCTGGACTGCCGCCGCCGCGTCGCTCATTCCGGAATGAAGCCGAGCACGTCGTGGACTTTTCGCAGCGTCGCATCGGCCTGCTGCGACGCACGGCGCGCGCCGTCCTGCAGGATGCGGCGCAGGCCTTCGCGGTCCTCTCGAATTTCGTGGTACTTCGCCTGCACCGGCTCGAGGCAGGCAACCACCGCGTCGGCCACCGCGGACTTGAACGCGCCGTAGCCCTGCCCCGCGAATCGGCCTTCGAGCTGCGCCACGCTATCGCCGCTGGTGGCCGCGAGTATCGACAGCAGATTCGACACGCCCGGCTTTTCGGCGATCGCGTAGCGCACGCTGTTGTCCATGTCGGTCACGGCGCGTTTGATCTTGCGCACGATCGTGTCCGGCGGATCGAGCAGGTAAAGCGCGTTGGTCTCGGCGTCGTCCGACTTGCTCATCTTTCCGGTCGGCTCCTGCAGACCCATGATGCGCGCGCCGACCGGCGGAATCATCGGCTCGGGCACGGTGAACACCGGGCCGTACAAATTGTTGAAGCGCAGCGCGACATCGCGCGTCAGCTCCAGATGCTGCTTCTGGTCGTCGCCGACCGGCACTTGCGCGGCCTGGTACAGCAGGATGTCGGCCGCCATCAGCACCGGGTAGTCGAACAGGCCGGCATTGATGTTGTCGACGTGCTTGGCGCTCTTGTCCTTGAACTGCGTCATCCGGCTCAATTCGCCGAACTGCGTGTAGCAGTTGAGGATCCAGCTGAGGCGCGCATGCGCCGGCACGTGACTCTGCACGAACAGCGTATTGGCGCTCGGATCGAGTCCGCAGGCGATGTACAGCGCCAGGAATTCGTAACAGCGCTCGCGCAGAACCTTCGGGTCCTGGCGCACGGTGATCGCGTGCAGATCGACCAGCATATAGTAGCAGTCGTACGTCGCCGACAGCGGCAGCCAGTTCTTGATCGCGCCGAGATAGTTGCCGAGCGTGAGCCGGCCGGACGGCTGGATGCCGGACAGCACCACCGGCTTGCCGGTCGCGTTTGCAGTGGATGAACTCATGCGGAAGATCAGATCGCGTCGATCGCGAGAACGGTGAAGATCGTGCGCACCACCAGCAACATCGGCGGCACCAGGATGACGCTGAGCAGATTAGTCACCATCAGACCCAGCAGGATGAAGAAGCTGTAGGGCTCGATTGCGGCCAGCCGGATCGCGTGACGCGCCGGCAGCAAGCTCAGCAGCACGCGACCGCCGTCGAACGGCGGCAGCGGCAACAGGTTCAGCACGAAGAAACCGGCGTTCAGCGTGATGCCCGCCACCGACATGTAGCGCACGCCGAGCCACACACCTTCGTCGACCGGACCCTGCGCCAGGGTCATTTTCAGAATCACGCCCCAGATGAACGCCATCACCAGATTGGCGAGCAGGCCGGAAACGGCAATCAAACCGAGATCACGGCGCGGCTCGCGCAGGCGCCGCGGATCGATCGGGATCAGCTTGGGCCAGCCGATCAGAATGCCGCCGAGACCGGCCGAGGACAGCGCCAGCGTCAGTCCGGGCAGCAGCAGCGTGCCGAGCGGATCGATGTGATTCAAGGGGTTCAGGCTGAGACGGCCGAACTGCGCGCCGGTGGTGTCGCCGAGATAGAAGGCCACGCGTCCGCGCACCATTTCGCGCACGGTCAGCGCCAATATCAGCGGGAGCGCATAAACCGCAAGGCGCTGGACAAGGGTCAGGGAAGACATCGGCCCATTATAACGGCGCCCTACCCCCAGCGCGGGTGCAAAACGGCCCGGTGGGGCGATTGGCTACCCCACTATTTTTGCGGGCCCGGCTGGACGCAGCGGGGTCAGATTCTCGCCGTCGGCGTCGCCGAACCGTCCACACTTGCATTCACTCGCATCCGCGCCCGCCATGCGAGGTCGCGGAAGGCTTATTCCAAGCTCAGGCGTCGCACAGGCGTCCCGCTCGAAGGTCAGGCGCTCTCCAGACCGAGCGGTGCCAGCTCACCCAAGCCTTCGCGAATCAAGACCGGGGCGGCACCGGTGAGATCGACGATCGTCGTCGGCACGAGTCCGCAAGCGCCGCCGTCCAGCACCAGTTCGATAACCTTTTCGAGCCGCGCGCGCACTTCATTCGGGTCGTTGACCGGCTGGTCTTCTCGCGGGAACTGCAGCGTGCAGCTCATCAGAGGCTCGCCGAGCATCTCCAGCAAGCTCTGCACGACACGGTGATCGGGCACGCGAATGCCGATGGTCTTGCGCTTCTCGTGCAGAACGCGGCGCGGAAGCTCCTTGGTCGCCTCCAAGATGAAGGTGTAAGGGCCCGGCGTCAGATTCTTCAGCAGTCGGTACTGCCAGTTGTCGACCCGCGCATAGGTCGCAATCTCGGAAAGGTCGCGGCAGACCAGCGTGAACAGATGGTCCTTGTCGAACTGGCGGATCGTCCGGATTCGCTCCGCCGCGTCCTTGTTGCCGAGCTGGCAGCCCAAGGCGTAGCAGGAATCGGTCGGATACGCGATGACGCCGCCGTTGCGCACGGCCTCCACCGCGCGCGTCAGAAAGCGCTTCTGCGGGTCTATTGGGTGCAGCTGTAACCATTCCGCCATGCTGAACTCTGTTCGGTTGACTAAAGGAGTTTGCTGCGTCGCCAAAGCGCGCCGTATGCTGCTGTAGGTACGAGCCGCCTACGAACTGGCGGGCCCCAAACCTCGAAATGCCGGCGCCGATTGTGGCCGATTCCGAGGTCGGCGTTCATACCACGCTCATCGATGGCGGTTTACGATGGCGCCACGACGGTTCCACTTCACTGCATTGACTGCGCAACGACGCGACATTTTTCCATGGATCTGCTGATCGATTTCATCCCTGCGCTGGCGTTCTACGCCGCCTACAAGCTGTATGACTTCTACATCGCCACCGGAGTTCTGATCGCGGTGAGCCTGATCATGCTGCTGTTCAGCTGGTTGCGGACGCGTACTGTGCGCAAGAATCAGGTTTTCGTCGCCGCCTGCGCAGTGGTGTTCGGCGGACTCACGCTGTGGCTGCACGATCCGGAATTCCTCAAGCTGAAACTGTCGCTGATCTACGGCGTGTTCTCGCTGGCCTTGCTCGGCAGCCAGTTCATCGGCGAGCGAGTGCTGCTGGAGCGAATCGGCACCAGCACGGTGAAACTGCCCGAGCCCATCTGGCGCCGCCTCAACCTGCTGTGGGCCTTGTTCTTCGCGCTGTGCGCCGGGCTGAATCTGTTCATCGCGCGCAACTACAGCGACGCCGTTTGGGTTAACTTCAAGTTGTACGGATTCAGTATCATCATCTTCGTCTTTCTTCTGCTGCACGCACCGTTCCTGGGCCGCTATCTGGAGGAGCCCAAGACCGAATGAATCGGGCCTGGTTCAGATGAGCACGCGAATTGAAAACCTGCGCAAGGCGCTTGAAGATCAGCTCCATCCGGTCGAACTGAAAGTCGACGACGAGAGCGCGCAGCACGTCGGCCATGCCGGTGCGGCACGCGGCGGCGGTCACTTCCGTGTCTACATCGTCTGTCCAAAATTCTCGGGCCGCCCTCTGCTGGCACGGCATCGCATGGTCTACGAAGCGCTCGGCGAACAAATGCGTGAACAGATCCACGCGCTGTCAATCGTTGCGCGCGCGCCGGAAGAAGTGAGCGCCGGAGCCGGCTGAAAGCGCGCGCTGTCGTTGCGAAAGAGTGAGCTGCAGGTGCACATGAGTAAGCTGCAGCTGCACATGCTTGAGCTGCAGTTGCACATGAGCGAGCTGAAGCTACACACGATTGATCTGCGGCTGCACATGAGCGAGCTGCAGTTACCCGTGAGTACGCTGCGCTACTGCGCAATCATCACGCGATTACGGCCGCTGGCCTTGGCCTGATACAGCGCCCGATCGGCGCGTCGCAATACAGTTTCAAGCGTGGCATTGCCGCGCTCCGCGGTGGCAACACCGACGCTGATGGTGAATTGGATCGCCAGCTTTTCGAACACGACCTCCATCGCCGCAACTTCGCGCCGCAGGCGCTCGGCCAGTTCGGTTGCTCCTTCAATCGAAATTCCCGGCGTGAACACGGCGAATTCCTCGCCGCCGAGTCGACCGAACAGATCGCTGTCGCGCAACTGTGGTTTGAGCTTCGCCGCCAGTGCCTTCAACACCGCGTCGCCGCCGGCGTGGCCGTAGGTGTCGTTGACCTTCTTGAAATGATCGACATCGATCATCAAGGCCGAATAGACATTGCCATAGCGTCGGCTGCGTGCGACTTCGGAGTTGCCGCGCGACACGAAGCTGCGCCGGTTCAGCAGTCCGGTCAGTACATCCGTCGTGGCCATCAGCCACAGTTCGTAGGCGTAGCGGCTGATGCGCCGGATCATCGGCCGGAAGATCAGCAGGGCCTCGACCGCGAGCGTCGCGAGAGTTGCCGCCAATGTCGCGGCTTCGATCCACTGCAGATACGACAGGCGATCTTCGCTTTCGAGTTCACGCAAGCCCACGACCACGTCGAGGCCGGTGAACAAGGGCTTGCGTGCGGCTTCCAGCAACTGCGGCAATTCGCGCGCGAGTGCCGGGTCGCCCGGTGACAGCGCAGCGATTCGGCGCGCGCGCGCGATGTAGTCGGTGAGCTGGTCGTAGAGCGGATGGCTGCCGCCGAAATAGATCGACTTCACATTCGCCGACAGCGCCGGCAGATTCTTGCCGTCGCCATAGACCAGATCGTGTGCAGTGGACTCCAACTGGTCGATCGACGACGTCAGATCCGATCGCACCGCGGTATCGCCGAGCGCAAGCTGGCTCGCAAGGCTGGCGATGCGCTGCGACAACATGCCCTGGCGGCCGCTGATGTTGATCACCGCCGCCGAGCCCTGGTGCTGCTTCAACACGCGGCCGAACGTCAGGTTCGACGCCACGCTCAGACTGGCGATCAGCGTCAGAGCAATGACGTACGACAAGGTCAACATGCGGGTCGAAGGCTCTTGCATTCTCGCTTGGCGCCGGTGAATGAAAAAATGACTCGCAGCCTCGATACCGACAGCAACGCTGTTCACGAATGATCAGTTTTTCGATTGCTCGTCGTTGATCGCCGACCGCGCGCGTCGATCAGATCAAGCGCTAGCTTGAGCATGCGCCATTCGTACGTCCCAAAGTCAACCGCCGATAGGCCGAACGCGCCGATGCAACGGATAACCGGCCTGCGAAATCGCGAGCATGCGCGGCGCTCCCTCGGGCGAATACGGCAAATCGTCACGACGCGGACCGATTGCAAACTCACCGTGCCCGGCCAGCGGCGGTGGTGCCAAAGCCGGCGTTCGAGCCTGCTTCCAAAGCCAGCTGTGACGGGCGTTTCGAGTGGCGCGACTCAGGCCGCTCGCAGCGAGGTCCGCGGCGCCGTCGAACGCCTGAGAATCGCGCAAAGCGCGACGAGCTCGAATAGCAACCAGCCAGCAACGATGCCGGCGATGGCGTCGGCGCGATCGGCGAACAGCCGTGTCAACGCGAGCGGCAAATTGCCCTTGTAGAAGCCCTTCAACAGCCCGAGCAGCGGATGCGCGCGCGTCAGTACCGCACCGCTGCGGGCGAGCAGGTCGATGCCGGCGCGTCCCTTGCGGCTGGCGCGCAGCAGCCAATCTTCGCCGCCGACGTCGGCGGTCTTGAGCCAGGAGACGGCGGCATCCTCGCCGAGCCACAAGCTGAACGCGCCGCCCGGCCGGCCGGCAAACAGCGCGGCCTGGTGCAGGGTTTCGGTGTCGTCGATATGCCGCAGGATGCCGATTGCGCCGGCAGGCTTGGCCGCGCGCGACAATTGCGCGACGTCGTCGCCGACCTGAATCAGTTCGTTGCCACTGTGTGTGCTGACGGCGCGGCGCGCGAGCTTGGCAAGACTCTTCGCGAAAGTCTCGCCGAGCGCACCGGCGCGTCGCGCGAACTTCAACAGCGCAATACTCCAGTCGACTTCCGGCGCCAGCGTCAGTGCGATCCCGGCGGCCGACAGCGCAACGATGACTTCGTCGGTGTCTTCACCCCGCAGGGCCTTGGCGCTTTGGATGGCGAGATCGCGCACGTCGCCGACCACCAGCAGGTCCGCCGCCAAGGCGCCGGCCAGTGCCTCGTTGCTGCTGCCCTGTCCGGTCAGTGCGCCATAGCCGACTTCACGCACGCGGCGCAGCAGATTGTCGCGCTCGGCTTCGATCTGCGCATGCTCGGCCTGCAGTTGCGGCTGCACCTGCATAGGTGCGTTGAGGTAACCGGTTTCGACCACCAGCAGCGCTTCTGCATACCGGTTTTGCACGCGCAGGCTGTCCGCGGCGGCGAGGTAATCGAAGTCCGGCAGTGCCTCCATCTCGCCGCGCAGCGCGATCTGCGGCCATTGCTGCAGGCAGAGAAACGTCACCCCACCCGCCACGGCAACGCGGACCAGACTTCCGAGGATTCCGAGGATTCCGACCGTCCTTGTCAGCATCGGCATGGTTTGGCTGGCGCCGGCTCAGGCGGTCGGCGCGAGCCAGGGTGAATTGCCCAAGTGCAGAATCAACACCAGACCGACTGCCCACATCCAGCGACCACCGAAGCTGCCGAGCGCTCGCGCACGCGCGCCGTAATAAGCACCGCAGGCAAGAATGAAGGCGAGTTCGAACCACCACCATCCGCGCGGCGCCAGCTGCCACAGGCCGAAGCCGAGACGCGTTGTCGAGCCCGGCCACAGCGCCAGATCACCCGGATGCATGATCAGGTCGAGCAGGAAATGCGAGAAAACGGCGAAGGCGATCGTCGCGACGACGATGCGGCCGCGACGCACAAACAACGCGGCGAACACCACCGACCACAGCAGCGACATCGCCAGCGAATGCGACCAGTCGATCTGGTCCAGCGAAAATCCAGGCGAGATCCCCGGCGTCATGTGCGCGCGCTCGATACCAAGCAGCACGAAGGGCCCGAACAGCAGATCGAGGAATCCGACGCCGAGCAGCACGCCCCAGGTCGGCGCCTGCGGTACGCGCGCCTTGATCGCCAGACCCGCAGCGAAATGACCGGCGTACATCAGCGCACCGGCTTGGGCGCGCGCGGTCGATCGAACCAGACCAGCAGCGGAACCGGCAGCAGGAAACCGAAGGAGCAGACCAGGGCAAACACGGTGATCGTCATCGGGAGAGCCTCGCGAGGGATGCGCGACAGTATGCCGCGCTAACGACCGATGAGTGCGTGCAGTTGGTCCAGGCCGATGACCGTAACACCGAGCTTCTCGGCCTTCGCCAGCTTGGAGCCGGCCGCTTCGCCAGCGAGCAGGAAATCGGTCTTAGCCGAAACGCTACCGACCACGCGCCCGCCGTGCTGCTCGATCAGCGCGGCCGCTTGTTCGCGGCTGAGTCCCGCCAGCGTTCCGGTAATGACGAAGCTCTTGCCGGCGAGTACACCGTCGCGCGGCGCATGGCTCAACTCCGGCCACGCAACACCGGCGGCGCGCAGCGCGGCAATGACCTCAAGGTTCTGCTGTTCGGTGAAGAAATGCGCCACGTGCGCGGCGACGACGGGTCCGATGTCAGGCACCTCGCGCAGCCTCGGGCAGCGCTCTTTGTCCTTCTCGGCGTGCGCAGTCGGGGCATCCGCCACCGCTGCTTCCAGCAGCGCTTCGAGCGTGCGGAAATGGCGCGCCAGCTCTCGCGCCGTCGCCTCGCCGACATCGGGAACGCCGAGCGCGTACAGAAATCGTTCGAGACTGGTGTTCTTGCTGGCTTCGATCGCAGCGACGATGTTCGCTGCCGACTTCTCGCCCATGCGCTCGAGCTCGGCCAATTGCTGCATCTCGAGCCGGTAGATGTCGGCCGGCGAACGCACCAGTTCGCGCTCGATCAATTGCATCAGCAGCTTTTCACCGAGCCCTTCGATATCCATCGCGCGTCGCGCGACGAAATGCGCCAAGGCACCGAGCAACTGCGCGGGGCAAGACAGGCCGTTGGTGCAATGGGCATTGACCTCGCCTTCCTCGCGCTCGGCCTTGGCACCACAGATGGGACAGGTCGGACAGTCGACTGTCCAGTCGACCGCGCGCGTGCCTTCAGGTCGCAGCTCGGCGACAACGCCTACGACTTCAGGAATGACGTCGCCGGCACGCCGCACGATCACGGTATCGCCGACGCGCACGTCCTTGCGCGCCAGTTCGTCCAGATTGTGCAGGGTTGCATTGCTGACGTTGGCGCCGCCGACGAACACCGGCTTCAGGCGCGCCACCGGATTCAACGCGCCGGTGCGGCTCACTTGGAACTCGATTTTTTCAACCAGGGTCGACGCCTCTTCGGCGGCGAACTTGTAAGCGCAAGCCCAACGCGGCTCGCGCGAGACCGAACCCAGCTCGTCGCGGCCGGCAAGATCGTCGAGCTTGAACACGACGCCGTCGATATCGAAGGGCAGTTGCGCGCGCCGGGCGCCGATCGCTTCGAAATACTTCAGGCAGCCGGACACGCCCTGCACCACTTCGACCAGATCCGACACCGGGAAACTCCACTCGCGCAGCGACTGCAGCACCTGCGAATGCAGCGGCGGTCGCGCCCAGCCGTCGTAAGCACCCACACCGTACGCATAGAACGCCAGCGATCGTCGCGCGGTGATGGTTGGATCGAGTTGACGCAGGCTGCCGGCGGCGGCATTGCGCGGATTCACCGGCGGCTTGTCGCCGCGCGCGGTCGCGTCGTCGACCATGCGGCGGAAACCGGCGAGCGGCAGATAGACCTCGCCACGCACTTCCAGCAGCGGCGGCACCTCGCCCTGCAGACGCAGCGGAATCTGTTTCAGCGTGCGCAGGTTCGCGGTGATGTCCTCGCCGGTGGCGCCATCGCCACGCGTGGCACCGCGCACCAAGCGGCCATGCTCATAGACCAGCGATACCGCGAGACCATCGAGCTTGGGTTCGGCAACATATGCGATTGCCTCACGCAACAGCGTTTCGCGCACGCGGCGATCGAAATCCTCGAGTTCGGATTCGTCGTTGCACTTGCGCAGGCTTTGCATCGGCTGCAGATGCGTGACCGCGGTGAATTCCTTGGCAGGACTGCCGCCGACGCGCTGGGTCGGCGACTCCGGCGTCAGCAAGTCAGGATGCGCGGCTTCGAGCGCCTGCAACTCGGCGAACAGCCGGTCGTACTCGGCGTCGCTCAGGCTCGGCGCATCGAGTACGTAATAACGGTGATTGGCCTGCTCGAGTTGCTCTCGCAACTGCGCGACGCGGGCTTTCGCGTCCTTGCGCATCAACCGGACTCAGGCAAGCAGTTCAGGCGCCGTTGGCGCGCGCCCAGGCATCGACTTCGGCGGTCAAAGCGCGCGCAGCGGCAACGCTGAACGGCGCACGCTTGCTGTCGTAGACCTCGGCATTCAGCGCCTTCGCCAGCTGCTCGGCGGTGGCGAGCATGTCGCGCAGTGCATCGGCCGGACGCTGCGGACCGGGCAGCATCATGAACATGGTCAGCCCCGGCGTCGTCAGGCTGGCAGCTTGATCCGGATCGAGGATGCCCGGCTTCAGCAGGCTGGCGACGCTGAACACGACTTCGCCGTCGTACAAGCGGTGATAAATCTGGCGCGCGCCGTATTCGAGGCGCTGGCGCTGCAAGGCGGCGTGCAGCGCGGGACCGTCGATATGTTCGCCCGCACGCTCGGCAATCAACAAGGCGACGATCTTTTCCTTCGGCGCAGCCGCAGCGCTGGGCGCCGGACGCAACGGCGGTGGCGCAACCGACGGTCCACTCGATGGCGTGATCGAAGGCTCCATGCGCCGCTGCGGCGTCGGCGATACCGGCGCGGGACTGTCGAACTCCTCGGCCGGGTCCGGCTCGAAGCCGTCTTCGAATTCACCGAAGGTCGGCGGAATGCGGCGCGGCTTGCCGACGCCGAATTCATCGAACTGCTGATGCTGGCTGTTGAAGATATCGAGCTGCTTTTCGGTCGGCGGCGGCAGCAGCGGCTCGGTCCCGGCGGCGGGGTCGAATTTCTCCATCGCGCGGCGGTCGCGGCGTGAAAACAGGTACAGCGCGACGATCGCCAACGCACCCAGTATCAGCAGCGCCCACTGCAATGGACTCATATCGCTTCCGCCCTAGCTGTCTCGTTGGGAGCTTCTGCCACACCTGCCAGCTGCACCGCCTGTTTGACGTCGACACTGACCAGGCGGGAGACCCCAGGCTCCTGCATCGTCACGCCGTGCAACTGCTCGGCCAGCTCCATGGTTATCTTGTTGTGGGTAATGATAATGAATTGGACGTTTTGTGCCATTTCGCGCACCACCTCGCAGAAACGCCCGACATTGGCGTCGTCCAGCGGGGCATCGACTTCGTCCATCAGGCAGAACGGCGCCGGATTGAGCTGGAACAGACCGAGCAGCAGCGCCACCGCGGTCATCGCCTTCTCTCCACCAGACAGCAGCTGGATCGAGGAGTTGCGCTTGCCCGGCGGCCGCGCCATCACGCGAATGCCGGTTTCCAGCATGTCGTCGCCGGTCAGTTCCAGGTAGGCCTCACCGCCGCCGAACAGCTGCGGGAAGCGCGCCTTGAAGATGCCGTTGACGGTGTCGAAGGTTTGCTTGAAGCGCGACTCGGTTTCGTGATCGAGCTTGCGCATCGCGTCTTCGAGGGTCGCCAGCGCGTCGGCGACATCGGCGTGCTGCGCGATCAAATAGGCCTCGCGCGCGCGCGCCTCGTCGAGTTCCTGAATCGCCGCGAGATTGATCGCGCCGAGCCGCTCGATGCGCCGCATCACGCGGGCGAGTTCTTCTTCCCAAGCCTGCGCCTGGGCATTCTCGTCGAGACCTTCGACCAATTCCGCGCGCGTGTAGCCGGTTTCGGCGAACTGCGCATCGAGCCCTTCGCGGCGCGCGCGCAGGTTTTCGAATTCGAGCCGCGCCTGCTGCAGACGATCCTGCGCCATGTCCTTGGCGGATTCGCATTCGCGCAATCGACGCGCGGCCTCGCCGACTGCAGTTTCGGTCGCCTGCAGCGCTTCGCGCGCACTGCGCAGACGTTCACGCGCGGACTGCACCACGCCGCGTGCGGCTTCGGCTTCGAGCGTCTGCAGGCGGATCGGTTCTTCGAAATCGAGCCCGGCCGATTCACCGGCTTCGCGTTGCATCGCCAGTGATTCGCTCTGCTCAGCGAGCGCGGCAAGCGCTTGCGTCACCGCGCTCAACGCGCTGGTCTGCGCCGCCAGATTGACCTGCGCCTGACCCCGCGCCTGCGCACCGCGCTGCAGACCCGCTCGCGCACCCTGCACCGACTCGCGTGCCGAAACCAGCGTGCGGCTGCGCTCGACGCGCTCGTTGCGCAGCGCTTCGGCGGTGAGTTCCAGTTCGATCAGCCGCGCGCGGGTGTCTTCGAGTTCCTGCGCATGCTCGCCACGCTGCGCGCTGAGGGCGTCGATTTCCTGCGTTAGCGTGTTGAGCCGCGACTGCGTCTGCTCCAGCCGTACGGCCTGCGCCTGCCGATGCGCCAGTCGCTGCGCCTGACGACTGCGCGCCTGATCGAAGTGCTGCGCCAGCTGGCGGCGATCATTCTCCATCTGCGTTTGCCGCGCACGCAGCTCGGCCAGCACGGTTTCGCTGGCCGCAACACTGGCTGCATGTTCGCTGACCTGCTGCTGCAACTGCTTGAGCATGCGGCCGCGCGCGATCACGCCGGAATGATCGGGGTCGCGGCTGGGATAGCGCGACCAACCCGGTCCGCGCCAAACACCATCGCGATTGATCACCGACTCACCCGGCTTCAGTGCCGCCGCGAGTCGTTCGAAGGCATCGGCGTCTTCGGCCAGATAAATGCCGTGCAGCAATTCGGTCAGCGCGGCCGGTCCGCTGACTTTCGATGCCAGGTGCTCGGCCGAAACGGTCAGGCCATCCGCGCTGCCCGACAGGAAGGCCGCGCCGCTTTTCGGCAGCGCACCGACATCGGGCGGACGTGACGGCAGCTGTGCGGCATCGACCAGCGGCGCCTGCAGCCAGAACGCGAGCACGTGCTCGACGGCGGACTCCCAGCCGGTCTCGACATTCAGCCGCGCGGCCAGTCGCGGCAGGTCGGCAAAGCCGCTGCGCTTGAGCCAGTTGACCAGATCGGCGTTGTCCTGCCGCAGTGCGGCCTGCTGCAGCGTTTCCAGCGAACCCTGGCGACCGCGCGCGTCGGCCAGCGCCTGACGCGAGGCATGCAGCGATTGTTCGACATCGGCGCGCTGTTCGCGCAGCGCCTGCAGTTCGCGGTCCGCACCCTGCAATTTCTCCTGCGCTTCGCCGAGTTGGGCTTCGAGCGCGGCCAATTCTTCATCGACATCGAGCAGCGAGGATTGAATCGGCGCGAGGTCGAGCGCGCCACGGTCTGCACTCAGGCGACGCAGGCGCTCATCGAGTTGCAGCGCCGCGCGCTCCATGCCCTGCACGCGCACGCGCTCGCCCTCGGCTTCGAGCAGCGGCGCCTGCGAGCGCTGCGAGAACTCTTCCCAGCGCTGCTGTTCGTCGGCCAGCGTTTGCTCGGCGAACGCCAGTGTCTCTTGTGCTTGCGCCTCCTGCTCCTCCGCACCGGCGACGTGCGCCTGCGCCTGCGCGACCGCCTCGGTCAAGGACTGCTGGCGCAGTCCCTCGTTCTCGCGGCGACGTTCGAGTTCGGACAGTTGTGCCTGCAGCCGGTCGAGTTCGCGCTGACGCAGCGTCTGCATCTCGCGCGCGTGCGCCAGCGCCTGCTCGTGCCGCGCCAGCGCCGCCTCGGCCTCGTACACCTGGCCCTGCTCGGCATTGAGCACGGTGCTGGCTTCGCGCTGCGCCAGCTCGCTCAGCGCACGCTGCATGTCGGCGTCGCCCACCGCGGTGCGCGCACGCTCCAGCGCAGCTTCCAGCTCGGTGATGGCGGCTTCGTGAGCGACTGCCTGCGCCTCCAGCGCACGCAATCGCAGCAGCAGCACTTCGGCTTTAAGTCGGCGCTCCTGCTCCTTGAAATTCTTGTACTTCTCGGCATCGGCTGCCTGTCGCGCCAATACTTCGAGTCGGCTATGAAGTTCCGACTGCAAGTCGTTCAGTCGCGAAAGGTTCTCGCGCGCACCGCGAATCCGCGACTCGGTTTCGCGACGGCGTTCCTTGTATTTCGAAATACCGGCGGCTTCTTCGAGCCACTGGCGCAGTTCTTCGGGCTTGGCCTCGACCATCCGCGAAACCATGCCCTGTTCGATGATCGCGTACTGGTTCTTGCCGCCGAGTCCGGTACCAAGGAACAGGTCGGTGACGTCGCGCTTCAGGCACTTGGCGCCGTTCAGGTAGTACTGCGAGCCGCCATCGCGCGTCAGCTCGCGCTTCACCGCGATATCGGTGTAGGCCGCATAGGGCCCGGTGATCTGCTGGTCGCTGTTGTCGAACAGCAGTTCGACGCTGGCGCGGCCAGCCGGTTTGCGGGTGCGCGAGCCGTTGAAAATGACGTCTTCGGAATCGGTTCCGCGCAGGTTCTTGATGCTGGTTTCGCCCAGCACCCATCGCACCGCGTCGATCAGGTTCGATTTGCCACAGCCATTCGGGCCGACCACCGAGGTCAGATTGCCCGGCAGCGGAAGATGGCTGGGATCTACAAATGATTTGAAGCCGGCGAGCTTGATTCCGGACAGGCGCATGAAGGCTGATAGGTTGCGCGCCGGCGCTTTAAGCCTGGCGTCGAGTGTGCGTGGCTACGTAGGCCTCAAGTGTAATGGATTGTGGCAACCGGATTGCACTCCGACGCGCTTCGCGGGTCGCCGCCATTGACCCCGGCCGCAGTCCGGGACACCGCCGGACGCATGGCACAATACCGCAACCCTTTTGGAACCCCCATGTCGACGCAGCCCAGCAAGAATCTCGAAACCTTCCCGAACCCGAATCCGGAGCGCGATTTCGTGATCCGCATGCGCATGCCGGAGTTCACCTGCCTGTGCCCGAAGACCGGCCAGCCGGATTTCGCGACCTTGTACCTCGAGTACATTCCCGAGGCGCTGTGCGTCGAACTGAAGTCACTGAAGTTGTACCTGTGGAGTTTCCGCAACGAAGGTGCGTTCCACGAAGCCGTGACCAACCGTCTGCTTGGCGATCTCGCCGGCGCGACCCAGCCGCGCTTCATGCGCCTGACCGCCGACTGGTTCGTGCGCGGCGGCATCTATACGCACGTGGTCGCCGAACATCGCGCGCCGGGTTGGACGCCGCAGTTCGATCCGCCGGTCAACCTGCCGCCGGCGAACTGGGATGGCTTCAAGAATCATTGATGCCGGGCTAAACGCAGCGACTGCCGCGAACGTCTCGGCATTCGAGGCTGCTCGAACTGTCGAGACTTTCCGGACTGTACATCCGCTTCCTACGATCGCGATGCGTTTGCGACTGTCTCGCAGCTCGACGCCTCTTAGCCGCGCGCGCATCGCAAGGCCCGTACACGCATGAACCTCGGCGCCGCGCGCGACGAATACTGCGAGCGCCTCGGTGCCGGACTGCTCGCCGAGCCGGCGAATCTGTTCAGCAATCTCGCATTCTTTGTCGCGGCCTTTCTGCTATGGCGACTATTGGCCGTGCGCTACGAAGGTCGATCCGCGCCCGGCACGCTGCGCGCGCTACCGATACTGATCGCACTGATCGGTGTCGGCAGCAGCGCGTATCACAGCTTCGCCGTGGTCTGGGCCGAGATTCTCGATGTGCTGTTCATCGGCATCTTCATCTACTACTACGTCGTTTGTTTCCTGCATGGCTTCGCGGATCTGCGCTGGCGTTTCGCATTGCTCGGCCTGCCGGGCTTCTGGCTGTTCAGCGCTCTGATCGCGCGGATCTTTCCGGCCGGTTCATTCAATGGCTCGACCGGTTACTTCCCGGCCTTGTTCGGCATCGCGTTGATGGGTCTTTTTCTGGCGCTGCAGCGGCGCGCAGCGGCACTCGACTTCTTCGCCGCAGCCGCCGTGTTCCTGCTGTCGCTGATGTTCCGCACGATGGACGCGACCTGGTGCGAACGATTCCCGCTCGGCACGCATTGGATCTGGCACGGCCTCAACGCGATCACGCTCGGACTGGTTGCGGCCGCCTTGATCCGCGTCGAATCGAATACGCGACACCGCTAGAATCGCGCGACGCATGTCGCAGGCACGTTCGTTCGCTCCCGTTGCCGACGCCTCCGCGCGAATCCTGATTCTCGGCAGCATGCCCGGCATCGCTTCACTGCAGGCACAGCAGTACTACGCGCATCCGCGCAATGTGTTCTGGCGCATCCTCGGCGAACTCATCGGCGCCTCACCGGAGCTGCCGTACGCTGCGCGGCTGAGCCTCCTCAATCAACATCGGATTGCCTTGTGGGACGTGCTCGAATCCTGCGACCGGATCGGCTCGCTCGATTCCGACATCGAAGAAACCTCCTTGGTCGCGAACGACTTCGAAGGCTTCCTGCAACATCACCGCGCGATCGGCCAGGTGTTCTTCAATGGCGCTAAAGCCGAACAATGTTTTCTGCGATACGTTGCACCTTCGCTGACATCGAGTCCGCTGCAGCTTCAACGCCTGCCATCGACCAGCCCGGCGCATGCCGGCATGCCGTACGCGAAGAAGCTCGAAGCTTGGCGAGCTGTTATCGCTATTCACAGCTCAGGCTAGACCGAGATGATTCGTCGAACTCGTCGTCGCGATCGACTTCAGGATATGTCAGCTCACATCCCAAGTCGCCGCACGGTGATCTTCGTCGGCAGCTGCAATTACCATCGTGGCTGCGTCCGGCCAGTTTTGGTCGGCGAGAATTTGGGTCGATAGTCACAGTTGGCGCTGCGCGTCCGTAACCATCAGAGTTGACGGCCACGGAAGCACGCAGAAGTTACATGGCGCTGAGCGATTCAATCAAAGCGTGCGGCTTGTGGGCGCCAACATCCTTCCAACTCGACAGCAGATCAAAGGCAGACATCAGTCACTCTCATCGCCGGAATACTGCAAAACGTCGTCAGGCTTCGGCAGCGTCAGATGAAACGTGCCGGTCGCACCGCGCTGGCACGTGGTTGTATTGACGGCGATGCCTCCGCGAATCGGCGTGCCGTCGTTGAGCTTGCCGTCCACGATCAGACCTTTGACATTGCAGGGCAACTTGCTTTCCGCGACGCCGAGATCGAGTACGAAGCTCGCGCGCGTCTCCTTCGCAAGTGCCTGCATCGTCCCGGCTGAGGTTTGCAACGGGTTACCTGCCGAGTCCTGAATGTGGATGGAGGACAAATCGACATCTGCGAGCCGCGCAGCGAATGTCTGCACGCGGCCATGAGCGTCGGCCGAAGGTTCACGAATTGCCAGTCGCAGATTGGCGTTAGCCAGCGCGGCATCAACGCCGTTATTTGCGCGCACTACATCGACTTGAGCAGTATCGGATGGACCAAGAGTAACTCCAGTCATGTTTCGATCCGTGTTCTTCGACACGGTTCCACTCGGGCATTCCTCGCCAACCTGCTCCTGGATTGCCTCGGAGATCAAGCCGGCCTTGCCCCGGTAGTACGGCAACAGCTCCGCAACCAAACTCTGTAGCGTCCAGTCGGTTGGCACGCTGGCCGCTTCAATCTGGTACCAAACGATGCCCGGCGGCGCTTTACTGCGAATGACCAAGCCGGTGTAGGCGCCACCTGCCGCCGGCAGTTTCGGTGGAATGTTGATGCAGGAAACAAGAGGAGTCGGGGCGGCCCTGGTGTCGGAATAGTGACAGCTCTGCCACATGGTAAAACCGGATTCGAGCTTTACATGCGAGCCAGATAGGTCACGCATCGCAAAAAACATTGCACGCTGTGTGTCCGTACGCGACGGTGTCATCGTGTAATGGTAGACGTATTCATCTGAATGCTCGTCGCGGCCAATGCTCACATCAATCTTGGGATTCGAGAAATAGCTCATCTCCGGACAGGGAATCTCAACGGTGCGTTTCATCGCATCGATTCTTGCAGTCTGCGCATCCGCCAGTCCGCAAAACAGAAACGGCACTCCGCACAACAGACTGCGGATGGAAATATGGCGAAGGGCGATAATCATTGGCCACTCTCCTGGCTGCACAAACCATCGGGTTGAACACACTTTCCGACAGCGATCGACTGCACTGTGTTTTCGTCCTCCGGATATAAATGCGTTGTGCCGTTCCACAGATGCACGTGGGTTGCGGCCGTACCATTTGGATACGAGGGCACGCACGCATTTCCACACCTCCTCTGAAACGACGATATCTCCGTTTCAGATACAGGCTGTCGTCGATGGTTTAAAAATGCGAGGTCGAAGAACTTTTTTCATAGCGCGATCTCGATCTGTGGGCGCGACTTCGAAGCTGCGCTGTTCTGTCACACCACAGTCAAGCGCGCCTCCTACAGTGCGGCGACCTAATCGCGAGCGCGCTCATGAGCATCAAAACCCTTGGCTTTCTTTCGCGTACCTGCAGCCTGGCTGGCATGGCGCTGTTGGCCGTCGGCTGTGCGCTGACGGCCTGCAACAACGATAACAACGGCAACAGTAGCGTTCCGTTCGAGACTCTCGACGGCAAGCAGCCACTGGTGATCGGCCATCGCGGATTGCCCGGCCTGTTTCCGGAAGAGACACAACCGTCGTACGAGAATGCCGCCGACGTCGGCGCCGATTCGCTTGAGGAAGATTTGCATCTGACCAAGGACTGCGTGCTGGTTGCGCGCCACAATCCCTGGCTCAGCGACAACACCAATGTTGCCGACGTCGCGGCGAGCAATCCGACGGTGGCCGCGCGCAAGCGCACGGTGCCGGGACGCTTGGTCAACGTCACTTACGACCTTGCGACCTACGGCGGACCCGCACAGTATCTGACCGACCTGACCGATCCAAGCGATCCGAAGTCGGTGCTGAAATCACTGATCGTCGATGGCGAGGATCACACCGGCGATTGGTCGATCACCGATTTCACGCTGGCCGAATTGAAGGAATGGATTCGCGGCACCACCTACGACGACCGCGCGGAACGTCCGACGGTCGACAACGGCAAGTATCCGGTGCTGAGCTTCCAGGAGATCATCGACATCGCCAAGGCCAAGAGTGCTTCGACCGGACGCACGCTGACGGTTTATCCGGAAGCGAAAAATCCGATCTGGAACGACGCGCAGGCAATCGCGAACGGTTGTGGCGCAGCCGGCAGTCATCCGCTGGAAGACGCGATGCTCAAGATCATCAAGGACAACAATCTCAACAGCAAAGACGCGCCGATCTTCGTACAGAGCTTCGATCCTGAAAGTCTCAAGTACCTGCGCAGCGCAGGCCTGCAGACCAAGGTCGTGCAGCTGATCGATGGGAATGCGGTCGATTACAAAACCGGCGCGATGATCTACCAGACCGACGACGTCTATAACTTCGTCGATGGCCGCCCCTACAGTTGGACACTCGCCGGCAACGGCCACTACTTCGGCGATTTGCTCACACCCGCCGGCCTTGCCGATGTGAAAACCTACGCCGATGGCATCGGGCCTTGGAAACCGCAGGTGGTGTCCTGGGTGATCAAGCCGTTCCCGGCCACCAATGCGGATGGCACGCCGTTCACCGGCACGCTGGCCGACGTCAACACCGTCACGCCCACCAGCCTGATCGCCGATGCGCATGCGGCCGGCCTGTTCGTTCACAGCTACACCTTCCGCGACGAGACGCGCTACTTGGCCGGCGCCTACAACGGCGATCCGACGGCCGAATTCCTGTTGTTCTTCCGTGCCGGCATCGATGGCGTGTTCACCGACTTCGCCAACACCGGCGTGGCCGCGCGCAGCGAGTATCTGAAAGAGACCGGGCACTGAGGCGATTCACCGACGGGCCACACGCACGAGCGCTTTCGTTCGTGCGTGTGGTCACGGACCGAAGCGTAAGGATCAGCTGGGATAGCCGGTGATCCGGCGGATGCGCCGATACAAGGGGCTTAGCCGCGGATACAGTTCGCGGTAAACCTCGCGGTAGAGTTCGTCGTAGATGCGGCTGGTGGTTGCATCGGGTTCGAAGCTGCGCGCGCTGCGTGTCATCGCCGCAACCGCTTGCGCATGGTTCGCATGCACACCCAAGCCCACTGCGAGATTGATCGCGGCCCCCAGTGCCGAGGACTCGTAGACTTCCGGACGTTCGATCGTCTGCGCGAACACGTCGGCGGTGATCTGCATCGCCGCATCACTCTGCGAGCCACCGCCAGCCGCAATCACGCGTCGCAGCGGAAACCCCAGTTTGCGCTCGGTCTGCTCTTTGCCGCTGCGAAGTCCGTAGGCGAGACCTTCGAGAATCGCGCGGTAAAGGTGCGCGCGGGTGTGCACGTCGCCGAAGCCGACAATCGCACCCTTGGCATCGGGCTCCAGCACGCCCGGCGACCAGTAGGCCTGCAGCGTCAGACCGAGTGCGCCAGGCGGCACGCTGTCGATGAGTTCATCGAACAGAGACTCGACGGCTACACCGCGTTCGAGCGCGAGCGCTTGTTCGCGATGCGCGAATTCGCGCTTGAACCAGCTGACCATCCAGAAGCCGCGATGAATCTGAATTTCGGTATTCCAAGCGCCGGGCGACGCCGCCGGATACGCCGGCAGCAAGCGCTGAACTTCGAGATAGCGCGACTGCGTGGTGTTGATCGTCGCCGACGTGCCGAACGACAGCGCGGCAGTATCCGCTGCAAGCGCACCACTGCCGAGCACTTCGCAGGCCTTGTCGGCGGCGGCGGCGATCAGCGGCAGATTCGCAGCTAGGCCCAACTCGGCAGCGGCGCTCGGCAACAGTTGGCCGAGCAGCGCGCCAGGCGCAATCAGTCGCGGCAACTGCGCGAGCCTTACGTCGATCGCCCGCCATTTGAAATCGCGCGGCCCGGCCCATTGCAGGCGCTTGTAGTCGAACGGCACGAAGCCAACCTGGCAGGCGCTGGAATCGACGAAGTCGCCGACCAGGCGCCGGGTCAACCAGCCCGACAAGAACAGGAACTTGTCGGTCGCCGACCACAGCGCAGGTTCGTGCTGCGACAGCCAGTTCGCTTCCGACTCGCGCTGAAAGTGCGTGATCAGACTGCGGGCGCCGGCCACTGCGAACGCGGTGTTCCAGAATGCACCGAGCGGCGGCAGGCGGCTGGCACGACGCTGATCGAGCCAGACGATGGCCGGACGCAATGCACGGCCCTGCGCGTCGCAGCAGACCATGGTGTCGCGCTGCGTCGTCAGCGACACACCGGCGATCGAGGCAGGCGGCACCTGATGCAGCTGCCACAACATCTGACAGGCATCGATCACCGCACGCCAGTAAACCTCGACGTCCTGCTCGGCCCAGCCCGGCTGTGGCGAGCGGTAGCTCGGTTCGTACACGACTTGCGCCCGCGCGATGAGATGACCGGCCGCGTCGAACACGATCGCGCGCGTACTCTGCGTGCCAACGTCGATCGCCAGCAGCAGTTGCGCATTCATGTGGCGTCGCTCACTCGCCGATCGCGTGCAGGCGCTGCCACAGCTGCCGATAGTGCGCGCATTCCTGCTGCCAACGCGCCGCATCCCATCCCAACTCTTCCTGGCAGATCGACGCAAGATCGTCCAGCAGCTCGGCGCCGCCCTGCGGCAACAGCAGGCTCAGGCGCGAACGCCGCATCAACAGATCGTCCAGATGCCGCACTTGCTCGTGGCGTGCGGACCAACGCAGCGCGGCGCAGCTGTAGGGTGTACCGCCCAGGCTGACGCGCTCATCCGCCGGCTGTGCCGCGATCCATGCTGCGCATTGTGTAGCGGGCGACGGCATTTCTGGATGCGTCGGCTGTGCCGTCCGTTCGGCTTCGGCGAGCGCCGGCGACTGTGCCACGGCCGCGCGCAGCACGTGCTGAGCGGTGAGCCGGAACGTGGTCAGCTTGCCGCCGGTGATGCCGACATAGCCCGGCGCTTGCCACAGCGCCGATTCGCGCGATTCGGCCGAAGGATCGCCGCCACCGCCCGCCACGATCGGACGGACACCGGCATAGCTCGCCTGCGCATCCGCCAGTTGTAGTCCCGCCAAGGGAAACTGGTGCGCGAGCGCTTCGATCAGATAGTCCGCCTCGGCCTCGCTGATGTGCGGTTCCAGATCCGCCGCCTGATCGACATCGGTGGTGCCGCAGAGCGCCACGCCGAGCCAGGGATACACGAACACCGGCCGACGATCGCGTGGATGCAGCCACGACACCGCGCGGCGCACCGGCAGCTTGTTCAGCGGAAAGATCAGATGGCTGCCGCGCAGCGGGCGCAGGAGCGGTGCGCCCACGGCGGCGCCCTCGAAGGCATCGCGCGTGGCGCCAACCGCATTGATGACGACGTCCGCACCGAGTTCGCATTCGCTGCCATCCTCGGCGTCGCGCAGACGAACGCCGACCACGCGCTCGCCTTGTCGCAGTAAGGCAAGCGCGGCGACGTAGTTCAAGCACTGCGCGCCGGCAGCGGCGGCTTCGAAAATCAGTTGCAGTGTCAGCCGCGCGTCGTCGGTGCGGGCGTCGTCGTACGCAACGGCGCCGATCAGTCCATCGCGTCGCAGGCCGGGCTCGAGTGCCAGCGCCCGGCGCGCGCTCAAGGCGCGCGAACGCCATTGCCCGCCCATCAGATCGTAGACGGCAAGCCCGGTTCTGAGCGTGCGCAGACCGGGTCGCGAATCGCGATAGACCGGCATCAGGAAGGGCTGTAGTTCGACCAGGCCTGCGCGCTCGCGCAGCAGGCGATTGCGTTCGCGCACCGACTCCAGCGTCAGGCGCCAATGCCCACCGGCGAGGTAGCGCAAGCCACCATGCACCAGCTTCGATGACCAGCTTGAGGTGCCGCTGGCAAAGTCGTTGCGCTCGACCAACAGCGCGCGCAGCCCGCGACGCGCGGCTTCGGCAACGATGCCGGCACCGGTGATGCCGCCGCCAATGACGATCAGCTGGAAGTGATGCGGCAGATCGGACAGCCGCGTGCGCAGGTTCATGCCGTGATCGCGCGAGCGTTGGCGCGCGTGTTTGCGCAATCCCGATTGATGTCGCGCGCGCGCTGCGCGTCGATACAAAGATGCAAGCCGTTGCCTGCTTCGTTCGCGGCAACCAGGAGCAAGCGACTGACGTTGCCTCGTGTCTTCGCGGTAACAGAGAGCAAGCGGCTGAGCAGCAGTGCGTCCATTTCAGGCTCAAGCTTTGATCGCTGCAGCCCAGTCTCGGCCGACAATCTTGCGACACGCACAGCAGTCAACTGGGACAGGCTCATCGCGCGAGTGCGCATCACGCGAACAGCTTGCCCGGATTCATCAGGCCATCGGGATCCAGCTCATGCGCCGCCGCGCGGATCAGATCGATCCCGAGCGCGCCCTTCTCCTGCGGCAAGTAGGCCGCGTGATCGAGGCCGACGCCATGCTGGTGGCTGATGGTGCCGCCGCTGGCGACAATCGCCTCTGAGGTCGCTTGTTTGAGCCGGCGCCAGCGCGCGAGATTGTGTTCGTAATCCGCCGCTGCGCGGAACACGAAAGTCGAATAGATGCTGCAGCCTTGCCGGTATACGTGCGACAGATGCGTAAACGCATGCACGCGCTCGCCCTCGCTTTCGAACGCGCCGCGAGCGGCCGCCTCGATCGCATGCATCGCGGCGGTGACCTGCGGCCAGTTCAGCGCGGTCTCGACGGTGTCGGCGCCGTAACCGGCGCGCCAAAGTGCATTGCGCAGATACGGCCCGGCGAAACGCTTCGCCGCCCAGGCACGGCCCATGGTGCGGCCCGCGTGTACGCCGCGAAACTGCTTGGCGATCGACAGCGTATCGCGACGCATGCGCAGCACTTCGTGGTTCGCGCCAGTGGCGCCGAACATCAGCAGCACGGGCTGGATACCGGAGCCGCGCAAGCGCAGATAGCGACGCAGCCAGGCGATGGTTTTCTCGTGTCCGGCGAGCGTCAGCTGCGTTTGCGTTTCCAGCTCGTTGCTGAGCCGCAGCATCGACAAGGGAATATCGCTCTGCACGATCTGGCGCACCGCATCGAGTCCACTTTCCCAACTCGGAAAGAACACTGCATGGAAGTCTTCGCAGGCCGGCAGCGGTCGCACGCGCAGGCTGGCTTCAGTGAGCAGTCCAAGACGACCTTCGGAGCCGAGCACCGTCTCGCGCAGGTCGGGGCCGGCGCTCGATGCCGGGAAACCACCGACGACCAGTTCGCCACGCGGCGTCTGCATGCGCCCGCCGTCGAACAGCTGTTCGATGCGACCGTAGCGCGCGGATTGCTGGCCACTCGAGCGCGTTACCACCCAACCGCCAACGGTCGAGTATTCGTAGGATTGCGGAAAGTGGCCGAGCAGATAGCCGTGCGCGGCAAGCTGCGCTTCCACCTGGTGTCCGGGCGTGCCGGCACCGAAACGCGCCAGTTGCGAAACCGGGTCCAGCGCCAGCAGGCGATTCATCGCCGCCAGCGAAATGTTGACCACCGGGCGATCGCGCTCGGCAATTTGCAGATGCCCGACGACGCTGGTGCCGCCGCCATAGGGCACGACTTCGGCACCGATTGCCTTGGCTGCGCGCAGCGCCTCGGCAACTTCGTCGTGCGAGGTCGGGCGCGCGACACCGTCGGCGACCGGGCCGATGCGGCCGTAGCGCAGCGCGATCCAATCGGGGAAGCTTTGTCCGCGCGCATGCCGCAAACGCGTATCGGCATCGGTTTCGAACCAGGGCCCCGCAGCAATTCGTGAGGGCGCGACACCGGATAGCGCCTGCGCCAGCGTGGCATCGATCGGCGCATGACCTTCACCAACCTGATCGCGAAGGAACGCACGCGCCGCATCGCCGAGCGATTCGTCGCGACCCTCTTCGCCCCATCCGTTCCAGCGTCTCATTCGCAACTCATGCGAGCCATCCGCGCTTCGCTCCTGTGCCCGAGTGCCGCCCAGTGTGCAGCACGGTTCAACTTCGATTATCGCCGCGACTTCGCGCAGGCGGGACTGCTGCGCGCGGGTCGCTTGCGACGCAAACCGCGCCTTGCGCGAGTCTACTCAGCGCGCAGGGACATTAATATGGCGGCCCGCCCCGAACGAATCCGACTGCAGCGATGCGCTACCGCGGACGCTTTGCGCCGACACCCTCGGGCCCGCTGCACGCCGGCTCGCTGCTGACCGCGCTCGCGGGTTTCCTGCAGGCGCGCGCCAGCGGCGGCGACTGGCTGCTGCGAATCGACGATCTGGATATGGCGCGCTGCCGGGTTGAACATCGCGACACGATCTTGCGGCAACTCGAAGCGCACGCCCTGCATTGGGACGAGTCGCCGCGGCTGCAGAGCGAACACCAGGCTGCGTATTCCGAGGCTTTTACGATCCTGCAGCACCGCGCGCAGCTCTACGCTTGCGCCTGCACGCGTGCGGAACTCGCAGTGTCCTCGCAAAGCGGCCCGGACGGGCCGCTGTATGCCGGGACGTGTCGCGAGCGCGCACTGAACCAACAGAACCGCGCCATCAGGCTGCGGCTCGAACCCAAGACGCTCGCAATCGACGACCGTTGCCAAGGCAGGTTGGAACGTCGACTCGCGGAGGACGTCGGCGATTTCGTAGTACGGCGAGCGGATGGTCAGATCGCGTACCAGTTGGCCTGCGTCGTCGACGAGCAAGCACAGCGCATCACCGAAGTCGTGCGTGGATCGGACCTGATCGGCTCCAGCTTGAAGCAGCGCTACCTGCAGCAAGTGCTCGACGTCGTGCAACCAGACTATCTGCACATTCCGATTCTGTTGGACGCGCAAGGTCGCAAGCTGAGCAAACAGAACCACGCGCGCGCGCTCGACAGCGCAGGCGCATCAGACAACTTGCGGCAGGCGCTGGTCGCCCTCGGGCAGTCTCCGCCGCCGACCTTGGCCGATGCGTCACCAGGCGAAATTTTGCAATGGGCGATCCCGGCATGGCGCGTCGATCGCATTCCCCGCGTCGATCGCCTCAATTCGTCTGGCCTGTCTGAGGCTTGGTGACTGCCGCCCGCATCTGGCATGCTTCACCGCATTGCAACATCGGACCCGCATGAACGATATCCGTGTCATCAAGAAGTATCCGAACCGGCGCCTGTACGACACCAACGTCAGCCGCTACATCACGCTCGAAGAAGTACGTCAGCTCGTTCTGGGCAACGTGCGTTTTCGCGTGGAGGACAAGCGCACCCGCGAAGACATTACCCGCAGCATTTTGCTGCAGGTGATCTCGGAGCAGGAGGAAGGTGGCAACCCGATTTTCAGTTCGGATCTGCTGACGCACATCATCCGCGTGTACGGCGATCCGATGCAGACGAGCATCAGCCGCTATCTCGAAATGTCGATGCAGCTGTATCTCGAACAGCAACATCATTTCAGCGACCAGTTGAAGGCGCTGCTGGGTCAGGCGGCGACGCAGCCGGTGCAGCGCCTCAAGGAACTGGCGGACAAGCAGGTCCCGATCTGGCGTTCGGTGCGTAAGGAATTTCTCAAGAGCCTGTCGCGCGCGAAATCGATCAGCCCTCTGCGCGAGAAAGACGGCGACTGATCATCACCCTCTGCGCCGTGTGTGCGGCGCAGAAGCACCGCGCAAGCGATTGTGCAGTGGCACGCAGTTCAGTGCCAAGCTACTGAACCAGCAGAGAATAAATCCAATGGGTTTTCGTTGACAGTAACGCTTGGGCGTTCATATACTGCACTGCAACAAAGTATTGGCAAGCAACGCTTATTCAAATTATTTTGAGCGTTGCCGGAAGTCTCCTCCAGAAAGGCCTTGCGCCTTTCTCGCACCTTGCCCCCTAAGTCATTAGGGGGTTTTTTTTGCTTGCTGCTCGCGCGGCGCCCCACTTTGATGCAGGGTCTGGTGCAACGAGCGCCGAGAGTGTGCATCAAGCGACTCCCGAGTTCAACCCCGGGAGTCGCCGTCAACTGTAAAGCTCGCCGCCAGCCTTACGGCGCCGCGACGTCGATCGACTTCATCGACAGGCGGATGCGGCCCTGGCGGTCGATTTCGAGCACCTTGACCCGCACGCTCTGCCCTTCGCTGAGTTCGTCCGACACGCTTTCGACGCGCTTGTCCGAAATCTGCGAAATGTGCACGAGGCCATCTTTGCCCGGCAGGATGGTCACGAAAGCGCCGAAGTCCATCAGCTTGGCAACCTTGCCTTCGTAGATCTCACCGACCTGCACGTCGCGCGTGAGCGCTTCGATTCGGGCGATGGCGGCCTTGGCAGCATCGCCGTCGACCGCAGCGATACGGACAGTGCCGTCGTCGTCGATGTCGATGCTGGTGCCGGTTTCTTCGGTGATCGCGCGGATGGTGACGCCGCCCTTGCCGATGATGTCGCGAATCTTGTCCGGATGGACCTTGATCGTGGTGATGCGCGGAGCGAACTCCGACATCTCCTGACGCGGCTTATCGAGCACCTTCACCATCGATTCGAGAATGTGCAGACGGCCGGCCTTCGCCTGCTCCAGCGCCTGCTTCATGATCTCGCCGGTGATACCGGTGATCTTGATGTCCATCTGCAGCGCGGTGACGCCGCTGGTGGTGCCGGTGACCTTGAAGTCCATGTCGCCGAGGTGATCTTCGTCGCCGAGGATGTCGGTCAGAACGGCCCAACGCTCGCCTTCCTTGATCAGACCCATCGCGACGCCGGCAACCGGCGCCTTGATCGGCACGCCCGCATCCATCAGCGCCAAGCTGGCCGCGCAGGTGCTGGCCATCGAGCTGGAACCGTTGGATTCGGTGACTTCGGCGACGATGCGGACCACGTACGGGAAATCTTTCTCGAGGTCCGGCATGACCGCGGCGACGCCGCGCTTGGCCAGACGGCCGTGGCCGATCTCGCGGCGCTTCGGCGCGTTCAGACGACCGGTTTCACCCACGCAGTACGGAGGGAAGTTGTAGTGCAGCATGAACTGTTCGCGGTACTCACCGCCGACATCGTCGATCAGCTGCGCATCCTTGCCGGTGCCGAGCGTTGCAACTGCCAGCACCTGCGTCTCGCCACGCGTGAAGATCGCCGAACCATGCGTGCGCGGCAGCACGCCGACGCCCATGGTCAGACCGCGAACGGTCTTGTTGTCGCGACCGTCGATGCGCGGCTGGCCATCGAGAATACGGTTGCGGACGACGCGCGATTCGAGTTCCTCGAATGCGGTCTTGACCTTGGCCGCATCGAATTTCGGATGCTCACCGCCGGACAGCGCTTCGAACGCCTGGCTGCGAACCATCGCGAGTTGATCGCGACGCAGTTGCTTGTCGGCGACCGCATAAGCCTTGACCACTTCGGATTCGTACACGCCGATCGCGCTGACCAGTTCGTGCGCCGATTCCGACGGCTTCCAGTCCCACTTCGGCTTACCGACTTCTGCGACGAGTTCGTTGATCGCCTTGATCGCTGCCTGCATCTGCTCGTGACCGAACAGCACGGCGCCGAGCATCACTTCCTCGGACAGCTGTTCGGCTTCGGATTCGACCATCAGCACCGCATCTGCGGTACCGGCGACGACCAGTTCGAGCTGCGAGGTTTCGAGTTGCTTGACGGTCGGGTTGAGGATGTAGGCGCCATCGGCATAGCCGATCTTGGCCGCAGCAATCGGACCCTGGAACGGCACGCCGGCGAGCGACATCGCACACGACGCACCGAGCAATGCCGGAATGTCACCGGGCACCTGCGGGTTCAGCGACAGCACCGTCGCGACGACCTGGATTTCGTTGAAAAAGCCTTCCGGGAACAGCGGACGCAGCGGACGATCGATCAGTCGCGAGGTCAGCGTTTCTTTTTCGGTAGGACGACCTTCGCGCTTGAAGAAGCCGCCAGGAATGCGGCCACCGGCGTAGGTACGCTCCATGTAATCGACCGTCAGCGGGAAGAAGTCCTGGCCAGCCTTGGCTTCTTTCTTTGCGACAACGGTGACCATGACCACGGTCTGATCGACCGTGACGATGACGGCGGCAGTCGCCTGGCGCGCGACGGCGCCGGTTTCAAAGGTGACTTCGTGTTCGCCGTAGCGGAACGTTTTCTTAACGGGCGCGACGGGATACACGTCGGGATTGACCATATTGGGCTCGACTATAGATTCGGGAGGAGAAACGAAAACTGCGCCTTAGCGGCGCAGTCCGAGGTCTGCGATGAGCTTGGTGTAACGGCTCTCGTCTTCCCGCTTCAGGTAATCGAGCAGCGTGCGACGCTGATTCACCATCTTCAGCAGACCGCGGCGCGAATGATGGTCTTTCTTGTTCGCTTCGAAGTGGCTGCCGAGGCTATTGATGCGCTCGGTCAGCAGTGCAACTTGGACTTCCGGCGAACCGGTATCAGCTTTGCCGCGCTGGTGTTTTTCGACGACGGCGCGTTTTTGGTCAACGGACAACGGCATTACAGCACTCCAGGACGTGTTTTTCGATGGGTTAACAATCTATTTTAGCTGGCAGGGCAGGAAGCGACAACTACGACGCGACGACCGGCCCGCCGGCGGACGTCGGATTGTTGGATTCGGATAGCGCATCACGCCCCAGCCAGCGCCGCGGCGACAGCGTGCCGGCACCGTCGTGCTCGGCCAGCCAGGTCAGCCGGCCGGATTCGTCGAGCACACAGATCCAGCCTGCGGCCAGCACAGCGTCGACGGTAATCGGGGTGCCCGCACGCAGCTCGCGCGCGGCACTCGCATCCACGCTCAAGCGCGGCCAGTGCGGCAGCACGCTCAGCAACGGTTGCAGGTGCAGGTGCTCGCGGGCGGCTTCGTCGCCGCAATCTTCCAGCGCCTGCAGGTCGATCATGGTGGACGCATCGAAGCGGCCCAGGCCGGTGCGACGCAGCGCGGTCAGGTGCGCAAGCTCGCCGGCGGCCGCAGCCCAGTCTTCAGCCAGCGTACGAACGTAGGTGCCCTTCGAGCACTGCACTTCGAACTCAAAGCTCTGGGCCTCGCTTTGCGCGTCGAACGACAGCAGGCTCAACCGATGGATCACGACTTCGCGCGGTTCGCGCTCGATCTCGATGCCTTCGCGCGCAAGCTTGTAGAGCTTTTCGCCGTCGCGCTTGAGCGCCGAGTACATCGGCGGCACCTGCCGGATCGAGCCGAGGAACTGGGGGATCAGGCTTTCGAGCTGCGCTCGCGTAATGCTTGAGGCGCGCGATTCGACGATGCGGCCGTCGGCGTCGCCGGTCGTGGTTTTGCTGCCGAGTTGTACGCGCGCGCGATAGGTTTTGTCAGCATCGAGCAGATGCGCGGAGAGCTTGGTTGCCTGCCCCATGCAGATCGGCAGCAGCCCGGTCGCCAGCGGATCGAGACTGCCGGTATGGCCGGCCTTGTCGGCACGGAACAAACGCTTGACCCTTTGCAGGGCGGCGTTCGACGTCAGGCCGCAGGGCTTGTCGAGCAGCAGGATGCCGTCGACCGCGCGCGGCTTAATCCTTCTTGGGGAGCTCTTCACGTGTCGCGGCCGTCGTGCTGTCGGCCGACGTGGCGGGACCGCGCGACGGCTGCGCCAGATCGCGTGCGGTCGCCGCGCGAATCAGGCCGCTGATGCGATCGCCTTCACGCAGCCGCACGTCGGCAACGAAACGCAGCTGCGGGGTGTAGCGCATCTTCAGTCGCGAGCCGAGCGAACGCCGCAGCCGCATGGCCGCGCCCTCGAGCACTTTGACCGCCGTATTCAGCTGCTTGTCGTCACCGAACGAGCTGATCGAGATCTTCGCGTTACGCAGATCCGGCGAACAGTCGACATGCGTCACGGTGACCTGACCGATACGCGGATCGGTCAGCTCGTCACGGATCAGCTCGGTGAGTTCGCGCTGCAGCTGCGGCGCCAGACGCGCCGCTCGGGGATATTCTCTCGGCATAGCGGGCGGAAGCTTACGCCTCCGCCTTCACCGTACGCTTGACTTCGATACGCTCGAAGCACTCGATCTGATCGCCGGGTTTGACGTCGTTGTAGTTCTTCACGCCGATGCCGCATTCGGTGCCGGCCTCGACCTTGTTGACGTCGTCCTTGAAGCGGCGCAGCGATTCGAGCTCGCCTTCGTAGATCACCGTGTTGTTGCGCAGCACGCGGATCGGCAGACCACGACGCACTTCGCCATCCATCACCAGACAGCCGGCGATGTTGCCGAGCTTGGACGAGCGGAACACATCGCGCACCTGTGCGACGCCGACGATCTGCTCGCGCGTTTCGGTACCCAGCAGGCCCGACACTGCGCTTGCCACATCATCCAGCACTTCATAGATGATGCTGTAGTAGCGCATGTCGACGCCGTTGTCCTGGATGCGGCGACGCGCAACGCTGTCGGCACGGACGTTGAAGCCGATGATGATCGCGCGCGAGGCCAATGCGAGATCGACATCCGATTCGCTGATGCCACCGACCGCACTCGACACGACGTTGATCTTGACCTCGGCGCTCGGCATCTTGCGCAAGCTCTCGGTGAGCGCTTCCGCACTGCCCTGCACGTCCGCCTTGATCATCAGGTTGAGCACCTTGTGCTCGCCATCGCCCATGCGCGAGAACACCTGGTCCATGCGCACGGCCTGCGACGACGCCAGCTTGGCTTCGCGCAGCTTGATCTCACGCAGTTCAGCGAGTTCGCGCGCCTTGCGTTCATCGGCCACCACGACGACGTCGTCACCGACGTCCGGCGCACCCGACAAGCCCAGCACGGCGACAGGAATCGACGGTCCGGCTTCCTTGATCGGCTTGCCGGCTTCGTCGAACATCGCACGCACGCGGCCGAAATACGGGCCGGTGAGGATGATATCGCCCTGGCGCAGGATGCCGGCGCGGACCAGTACGGTCGCCACCGGACCGCGGCCCTTTTCCAGCGAAGACTCGACGATCGTGCCGCGCGCCGAGCCATCGATTGGCGACGTCAATTCCAGCACTTCGGCCTGTAGCAGAATCGCGTCGAGCAATGTGTCGACACCTTCGCCGGTCATCGAGGACACGCCGACGAACTGCACGTCGCCGCCGTACTCTTCCGGAATCACTTCTTCCTTGACCAGCTCGTTCTTGACGCGCTGCATGTCGACGCCCGGCTTGTCGATCTTGGTGACGGCAACCACGATCGGCGCTTTCGCGGCCTTGGCGTGTTGAATCGCTTCCTTGGTCTGCGGCTTGACGCCGTCGTCACCGGCAACCACCAGAATCACGATGTCGGTGATCTGTGCGCCACGCGCACGCATGCGCGTGAACGCGGCGTGGCCCGGCGTGTCGAGGAAGGTGATCACGCCCTTCGGTGTGGTCACGTGATACGCACCGATATGCTGCGTGATACCACCGGCTTCGCCAGCGGCCACACGGGTCTTGCGGATGTAGTCGAGCAGCGAAGTCTTGCCGTGGTCGACGTGGCCCATGATGGTGACCACCGGCGGACGCGGCGCGGTCGGCAGATCCTTGTTGGCATCGCCGGCGACGGCCTGGATCAGCCCTTCTTCCTGGTCGCTTTCCTTGACGGCGCGGCCCTTGTGGCCGAGTTCCTCGACCATCAGCATCGCCGTATCCTGGTCGATGGTCTGGTTGATCGTCGCCATCATGCCGTTCTTCATCATTACCTTGATGAGCTCGGTGGCCTTGACCGCCATGCGGTTGGCCAGCTCGGCAACGGTGATCGCTTCCGGCACTTCCACTTCGCGCACAACCGGCGCGGTCGGCTTCTCGAACACGTGCAGATTGTCGACGCGGATCTGGCCGCTCGGCTTCTTCGATTTCTTCTCGCGACGACCGCCCTTGCCTTCGCCAAGATGCAGTTCGTTGCGACCGCCACGCGGTGCCGCAGCGGCGCCGCGATCCTTGTCCGGCTTCTTCGCAGCCGGCGTCGGGGTCGGTGTGGGGGTCGGCGCGATGATGCGCACTTCGGTCGCGCGGCGCAGGTTTTCGGCCGCACGACGTCGCGAGGCTTCCGCATCCATGCGCGCGCGGTACATCGGATCGTTCTTCAGACGATCGGCGTGCTCGGCCTGCTGCTTCTGCGTGGCCTCGGCTTCTGCGGCCTGACGCTGGGCTTCTTCCTCACGCAGCTTGCGTGCGGCTTCGTCCTGCACGCGCTTGGCTTCGGCTTCCGCCGCGGCATGCGCCTCGGCTTCGCGCTGCGCCTGAGCCGCGGCTTCTGCGGCCTCGGCAGCGATCTCCGCCGCTTCGTCGGCGGTCTCGGCCTCGTCGGCCTTGACGTAGGTGCGGCGCTTGCGCACTTCGATGCTCACCGTCTTCGCCGGTGCACCGCGGCCACCGCCGAGTTTGAGTTCGGTGGTTTCCTTGCGCTTGAGCGTGATTCGACCCGGATTGCCGGTATTCAACACCGTGGTGACGCGAGAAGATTTCTGCAGATGCGCCAGCAGCGCCAGCTTGTCGGCCGGGCTGATCGGCGACTTCTCGTCGGCCACGGTTACGCCCGCCAGCTTCAGCTGCGAAAGCATTTCAGGCACCGGCTTATGCAGCTCGGCTGCCAGATCGGATACCGTCAATGTGCTCATTCGGACTCTTTATGCTCAGACTTGTTGAGTGCTGAAACCACGGGCAGTCATGATCAACTGCCGGGCAACGGCCTCATCGAGATGGGGGACTTTTTCCAGCAATTCGTCGGTGGCCAGATCGGCCAGATCGTCGCGCGTCAGCACGCCGGCCGCGGCCAGCTTGTAGCCGAGTTCTTCGTCAACGCCGTCGACCGCCAACAAGTCGTCCGCCGGCTTCACCGATGCGGCTTCCTCGGCCTTCGCCAACGCCTTGTTCAGCAGCACGTCGCGCGCGCGGTTGCGCAGCTCCTCGACGACCTGCTCGTCGAATTCCTGAATGTTCAGCAGTTCCTCGGGCGGCACGTAGGCCACTTCCTCGACCGAGGCGAAACCTTCCTGCACCAGAATCGAGGCGATGTCCGCGTCGACATCGAGCTGCTCCATGAACAGCTGCAGCACGGCCTGGTTTTCCTGATCCTTCTTGCTCTCGGCCTCGGTCGCGGTCATCACGTTGAGAACCCAGCCGGTCAGTTCCGATGCGAGTCGGACGTTCTGGCCGCCACGGCCGATCGCCTGCGCCAGCTTCTCTTCCGCCACTGCGATGGCCATCGCATGCGCTTCTTCGTCGACGATGATCGACTCGACTTCGGCCGGCGCCATCGCATTGATGACGAACTGGGCGATGTTCTCGTCCCAGGGCACGATGTCGATGCGCTCACCAGCGAGTTCGTTCGACACGCTCTGCACGCGCGAACCGCGCATGCCGACGCAAGCACCGACCGGATCGATGCGCTTGTCCTTGGCCTGCACCGCGATCTTCGCGCGCAGACCCGGATCACGCGCAGCACCCTTGATTTCGATCAGGCCTTGCGCAATTTCCGGCACCTCAAGCTTGAACAGTTCGATCAGGAACTTCGGCGAGGTGCGGCTCAGGAACAGCTGCGGTCCGCGAATCTGCGGGCTCACTTCGTAGAGGAACCCGCGCACGCGGTCGCCCGGGCGCAGCGGCTCACGCGGCACCACGTGCTCGCGCGGAATGATCGCTTCGGTGGTGCCGCCGAGATCGACGATCACCGCACCGCGCTCCATGCGCTTGACGATGCCGGTCATCAATTCGCCGACCCGTTCCTGGTAGGCCTCGACGACGCGCGCACGCTCAGCATCGCGGACGCGCTGGAAGATCACCTGCTTGGCTTTCTGCGCGGCGATGCGGCCGAATTCGATCGACGGCAGCGCCTGCTCGCGCACATCGCCAACCTTGGCTTCCGGGTTGTCCATCTGCGCACGCGCCAGCAGGATCTGCCGCGCCGGCGTTTCGAAGTTTTCGTCTTCGTCGTCGAGCACGGTCCAGACGCGGAACGTTTCGTACTCTCCGGTCTTGCGATCGATCGCGACACGGATGTCCCAGTCGGCGCCGTAATGTTCCTTGCTCGCCGAGGCCAGCGCCGCTTCGAGCGCATCGAACACGACTTCCTGATCCACGCCCTTTTCATTGGAAAGGACTTCGGCCATCAGCAGGAGATCTTTGTTGTTCATCAGCCCGGCTTTCCTATATCGAAGTTGGGTACCAACCGTGCCCGCTCGATGTCGGCCAACGGCAATACATAGCGGCCCTCAGGTGCTTCGAGGACCACGGACTCCACATCACATTCGGCGATCACGCCCTGGAAACGCTTGCGCCCGCCCTGCGGCACCAGCATCTGCACCTTGGCCTGTTCGCCTATGAACCGCTGGAAATGCGCCGGCGTTACCAGCGGCCGGTCGAGTCCCGGTGAGGACACTTCCAACCGATAGGCCTGCTGAATTGCGTCTTCGACATCCAGCAGCGCCGCCACTTCGCGACTCACCTTCGCGCAATCTTCCACCGTGATGCTGGCCTCCTCGGCGTCCGCCGGTGCTTCCGGCAGATCGATGTAGAGACGCAGCGTCGCGCCACCCTTATATGGGTTGAATTCGAGCAAAACCAACTCGTAGCCAAGGTCGGTGACGACCGGCTCAAGTAAGTCATTCAGCTTGTTGCTCACTACCGCCAATGTTCCTCCGCAAGCAGGCTCGCCTGCATCTGCGCGCGCGTTTCGGCAATGGCCGAACCAGCACTGGCGTCGCTGCCCACCGGGCATCGACGTAGCTCCGGCTCGACCAACAAAAAAGGCCCTCGCGGGGCCCTGGTGCTACAACCAGTTGTTGGTAGCGGGGGTAGGATTCGAACCTACGACCTTCGGGTTATGAGCCCGACGAGCTGCCAGACTGCTCCACCCCGCACCGCGTAGTCAGCAAGTATAGCGGCGGGGCGCCGTCTACACAACACTTTGCCGACACTTTCCAACAACATCGGATCGTTCACTGGTTGAACGCTCCGCCCGTTCGTACATCATCGCATACGGGCGGCTGCGGGCGCTCCGGCGTCGAGGTTTTTTTCCTGCCACAGCGCATTTGCGGCCGGATCGATGACGTTCAGCAGACGCGCCAGCAAGGACTTCAGCACCGGCGCTTCGCCGGGGCCGAGTCGCTGAAGAACTTGCTCTTCGACGGCCTTGGCCGCACCGATGACACGCAGTGCGCTGTCGCGGCCGCTGTCGGTCAATTCCAGCTCGGCGTCGGACCCCGCGCCGCGCCGCACCAATCCCCGTTGCAGCAGCGATTCGACCGCACGATGACCGCTTTCGTCGAGAATCCCCGCCATGCCGGCGTCGAGGTCGGCGGTGCTGAGACCGGGCTTCAGCGTCAACGCCGACAGGACATAGAAATCCTCATCGCTGAGGTGCGCGTCGGTCAGGTAGCGACGAATCTGCGCAAGGAATCGGAAGTGGCTGCGACCGAGTTGATAGCCCAGAAAGTGATCGCCGAAACTGCCTTCGAGATGTGCGCTGCGCGGCTGCACTTCCGGCGGGTCACGCAAGGTGGCATGTGCGTAGCGACCGCCGTGGAATACCAGCGGCGCGGCGTCGTTGCGATCGAATGCACGGACCTCGCCGATGAAGATGACGTGGTCACCGCCTTCGTACTGGAACGCCGTACGGCACTGGAAGCGCGCCATGCAACCGCGCAGCAGCGGCACGCCGTCGATCCCCGCTTCGGTGTCGAGGCCGGAAAACTTGTCTTCGCCGCGCTTGGCAAAGCGCCCGGACAGGCCATGCTGATCGGCTGCAAGCACGTGCACCGCCCAGTTTGGCGACGACTGGAATGCCGGCAGGCTCAGCGAGCTGGTTGCGAGGCTCCACAGTACCAGCGGCGGATTCAGCGACACCGAATTGAAGCTGTTGACAGTGAGGCCAACCGGCGCACCATCGGCACTTCGCGTCGTGATGATGGTGACGCCGGTCGCGAAGCTACCCAGGGCGCGTCGGAATTCTGCAGCGTCGAAGTTCGTTTCGCTCATGCCTTATCGTACATCGGCGTCGGCGCCACGCCCGGCTGCAGGCGCAACGACGACGTTTTTAGTGGACGCGTCCAGCGCCCGATGATGCGGCGCAAGCTCAGGCGTCGCTTGACGCCGCGCCGTTGCCGCACCGCGCTCACAGGTTGTACTTGACGCTGAACGTGACGTTGTCGCGATCGGTATACGGATGCTGCAACAACTGACTGCCACGGATGGTGCGCGTGGCATCGCCGAGGAAGATGTTGTAGCCGAAACCGAACTCCAGATTGTCGAGATAGGTGGCGCCGACGCCGAGCGTGACGCGCTGATCGCCTTCCGCATACAGCGGACCGAACAAACCCTGCACCGCCGGATTGCCCTTGACGATGGTCGCAAACGAAACCGGGTAGCTGATATCGACGCCGGAGAACACGTTGTGATTCTTCGGAATGATCAGCGTCTGGAAACCCCAGGCGGTATCGCTGCCCATCGGCTGACGGCCGTCGCCAACCGGATTGATCGCCGGTGCTTTTGAAATCGCGTCGACATCGAATACATGGATCGCGCCGGCTTCGCCGACGATATTGATTTCGTCGAAGAAGACGCCCGGATTGGTGGCCGCAATCGCCGAGGTCAACACCTGCCCGACTTTCGCGCGACTGTAGATCGGCACCAGCAAACCGCCGACGATGGCCTGCACGCCGATGTCCTGCCCATCGCGGAAATTGACTTCGCCGGCGACGTTGAGCGGACCGAGCACGGTCGAGAAACTCGATCCATAAAGATGGATTCCGTCGAAATACTTGACCTGGTAGGACGTCGGCACCGGCTCGTTGGCAACCGCCGTCGTGATCGGCACCGGGATCACCGGCGGATTGGCCGGGATGAAGGTCGCATAACCGGCATTCAGCACGACCGACGGTGTTTCGTCGGCATAGCGCAGGTAGAACAGACCGACGTTGGTTACCGGCGTCAGCTGATACTTGATACCGGCGGCGAAGTGGCCCCAGTTACTCGGCATGATGTCCGGTCCGCGCACCGAGTTGATCGTGCGCGGCGCATTGAACAGCGTTCCGCCGATGCCGCCCAAATTGCACAGTCCGCTCAGATCAACGCCGCCGATCTTCAACAGTCCCGGGCATCCGTCGAGGTACAGCGGATTGATCGAGCCGTAGGCGAACTGGCCGCCGGGTCCGACCTCATCCTGGATCGAATAGAAGTCACCGACCGGGAACACTTCGGTCGCGTGATAGTTGAGCTGGTAGGTGCCGACCAGACTCAGATCGTTGGTCAAACCGAGCTGGAATGACACCTGATTCAGCGGCAGCAAAATGTCTTTGACTTCGGCGCCGGGAATGAAGGCCTTGGTCGCATCGTTCGGCGCCTGCGCGTTGGAGATACCGCCGAAGAACAGGCTTTCGCCGTAGGCCACCAGCTGCTTGCCGGCGCGCACATTGAGGAAGCTCTCGTCACCGAGCGACCAGTCGGCGAAGCCATAGGCTTCGAGCAGACGCACACGCTGACCATCGTAGTAGCGCGCACCATCGTTGAAGCGGTTGTTCGGACCGTCCTTGTTGGCGGTCTGCGGCGAGTTGTTGTCGTTCGGGTGGTGATAGACCTGGTCGTAAAAACCGTCGCCGCTGGCAACGATGCCGTAGTTCTTGTGGATCAGCTGGAACTCGGCGATACCACTGACGCGATTGTTGATCAGGCTGCCCGCCTTGAAGTTGCGATCGCCGTCGTCGAAGTTGATGGTGTTCGACAAACCCGTATGGTTGAACGCATTGCCGTTCTGATAGTCGGCCAGCGTCAGATGCAGCTGCAGCGGATCGACCGGCGCATTGACCAGCGCGCCAGAACGTCCCTCGACACGCATCGCCACGCCGTAGCCGACGGTGAGCTTGTAGCTCAGCTCGGTGTCCGCGCCCAGATCCAGCGAGCCGGCGGACGCCGTTCGCGGCAACCAGGCGAGCGCCGCCAGCAGCATCAGGCTCAGCGTCGCGTAAAGACTCCAGAACTGCTTATGATTTTTGTTATACGAAACCATCTGTTGCGTCCCCCCCCAGTCCATCTTTTAATCAATGCTGGCTACCGTAGGCTGCAGGCGCCACAGCAACATCACCCATAGTGACTAGGCTCGAATGCTTGTGTGCGCCCGCTTGCGCACCGGACGGCGCGCCGTCCGCGCCCGATGCGCGAATTGCAATTTAAACGCTGCGGCGCATAGCACGTTGCCATTGTCCTGAGTCGCCTGGTTACTGCGGCTGGGTCAGTCCCAGCTGCGCCAATGCGCGAGCGATTTCCGGCAGGATCGCCGGATCGTCGATCGTCGCTGGCGCGTTGTAGCTGCGGCCGTCGGCGATCGCTCGCATGGTTGCGCGCAGCACTTTGCCGGAGCGTGTCTTCGGCAGACGCGCGACGACGCAAGCCTGCTTGAACGCAGCGACCGCACCGATCTGGTCGCGCACGCGCTGCACCAGTTCGGAAACGATCTGCGCATGCGCGCGCTGCACGCCCGCCTTCAGCACCACCAGTCCTACCGGCAGCTGCCCTTTCAACTGATCCGCCACGCCGATCACCGCGCATTCGGCGACATCGGCATGGCTCGACAACACTTCCTCGATCGCCCCGGTCGACAAGCGATGACCGGCGACGTTGATGATGTCGTCGACGCGCGACATCACCCAGACATAACCGTCCTCGTCGATGTAGCCGGCGTCGCCGGTGAGGTAATAGCCGGGATAGCGCGACAGATAGGTATCGATGTAACCGGCGTCGTTTTGCCAAAGCGTGGGCAGCGTGCCCGGCGGCATCGGCAGCTTGATGACGATATTGCCGACCGTGCCGCGCGCGGCCGAAACGCCCGCTTCGTCGAGCACCTGCACGTCGTAGCCAGGTGCCGGGACGGTGGCCGAACCCGGCTTGATCGGCATCGCTTCGAGCCCGCGACAGTTGGCGACGATCGCCCAGCCGGTTTCGGTCTGCCACCAGTGATCGACCACCGGCACCCGCAGGTTTTCCTGCGCCCAGGCGATCGTGTCGGGATCGCAGCGCTCACCGGCGAGGAACAGCGTCTTGAACGAGGACAGATCGTGCGCGCCGATCAGTTCACCGCGCGGATCTTCCTTCTTGATTGCACGAAACGCTGTCGGCGCGGTGAACAGGGCTTTCACGCGGTGCTGCGCGATCACGCGCCAGAACGCGCCCGCATCCGGCGTACCGACCGGCTTGCCTTCGTACATCAGTGTGGTCGCGCCGATCAGCAGCGGCGCATAAATCATGTACGAATGGCCGACCGCCCAGCCGACATCGGAGGCGGTCCAGAACACCTCGCCCGGCGCGATGTCATAAACCGCGTGCATCGAATACTGTAGCGCGACTGCATGACCGCCATGATCGCGCACCACTCCTTTTGGTTTGCCGGTGGTTCCGGACGTATAGAGGATGTAGAGCGGATCGGTCGCCGCAGTGTCCGCGCAGGGCGCTGGCTTGGCGTCTGCAACCGCCGCCTGCCAGTCGATATCGCGCAGCACCTGCAGTTCGGCGCGCAACTGCGGCCGCTGCAGCACGATGCAATGTTCGACGGTGTGACTGGAGAGCTTCAATGCTTCGTCCAGCAGCGGTTTGTAGGCAACGATACGGTTCGGCTCGAGTCCGCACGAGGCCGACACCACCACGCGCGGACGCGCATCGTCGATGCGCTTGGCCAGCTCCATCGCGGCGAAGCCGCCGAACACCACCGAGTGCACCGCGCCGATGCGCGCGCAGGCCAGCATCGCAATCAGCGCCTGCGGCACCACCGGCATGTAAATGATGACGCGATCGCCCTGCACCACACCGAGCGCCGCCAATGCACCGGCGAACACGGCCACTTCGTCGCGCAGCTCGCGATAGCTGTAGCGCGTGATCGTGTTGGTGACCGGGCTGTCGTAGATCAGCGCAGTCTGCTCGGCGCGGCCGCCCTCGACGTGCCGGTCGAGCGCGTTGTAGCAGGTGTTGAGACGGCCGCCGGCGAACCAGCGGTAGAGCGGCGCGGCGCTGGCGTCGAGCACGCGATCCCAGCGGCGGGTCCAGTGCAAGGCTTCGGCCTGCGCGCCCCAGAAGGCGGCCGGGTCGCGCAGCGAGTGACCATGCGCGGCCGCGTGTGCGCCGGCGGTCATCGCGCGGCTCCGCACGCCGCACACGCGCCGCCGGCTCGACCGCGAATCACGCTGCCGGTCAGCGAACCGGTTGTCGCCTGCGTCTGCTTCGGCTCCGTTGTCTGCTCTGTTGTCTGCTCTGTTGTCTTCTCTGCTGTCACCACTGCCGTCTCCTCGCTCTTCTCACGCGACGTATGCGCGTTTGCGCAGCTCACATCCGGAACACACCGTAGCGCGGTTCCTCGATCGGAGTATTCAAGGCCGCACTGATCGCGATGCCGAGGGCATTGCGCGTGTCGACCGGATCGAGAATGCCGTCGTCCCAGACTTCGGACGTGGAATACAGCGCGCTCGACTGGCGCTTGACGTCGGTCAGCACCGGCTCGCGGATCGCGGCCACTTCCTCCGGCGTGAGCTGCTTGCCGTGGCGCGCGAGCTGGCGAATCTTCACGTCCGCGAGCGTGTTCGCCGCCTGCTCCGCGCCCATCACCGAGATCTGGCTTTGCGGCCACATGAACAGGAAGCGCGGATCGAACGCGCGTCCGCTCATGCCGTAATTGCCGGCACCGAACGAGCCGTTGACGATCACGGTGAATTTCGGAACCTCCGAACACGACACCGCCATGATCATCTTGGCGCCGTCCTTGGTGATGCCGCGTTGCTCGTATTCGCGGCCGACCATGAAGCCGGTGATGTTCTGCAAGAACAGTAGCGGCGTGCGGTTCTGATTGCACAGTTCGATGAAATGCGCGCCCTTCAATGCGGAGTCGTTGAACAGCACGCCGTTGTTGGCGAGGATGCCGATCTTGTAGCCCCACAGGTGCGCGTAGCCGCAGATCAGCGTCTTGCCGTAGTTCGGCTGATATTCATGGAAGCGGCTGCCGTCGACCAGACGCGCGATCACTTCGCGGATGTCGAACTGCTGCTTGATGTCCTTCGGAATAATGCCGTACAGGTCTTCCGCCGGATACAAGGGCGCCTCCGGCTCCTGCCATTCGACCTGCGCTTTCTGCGGCCGCTTGAACTGGCCGACGATGTCGCGCGCGATCGCGAAGGCTTCGTCCTCGCTCGACGCCGGATAGTCGGCGGTGCCGGACTTGCTGGTATGCATGTCGCAACCGCCCAGCTCCTCGACCGTGACTTCCTCACCGGTCGCGGCCTTCACCAACGGCGGACCGGCGAGAAAGATCGCACCGGTGCCGCGCACGATGACGTTGTAGTCGGACAAGCCCGGCACGTACGCGCCACCGGCGGTGCAATGGCCGCAGACCACAGCAACCTGCTGCACGCCCATCTTCGACAGGATCGACTGGTTGCGGAAGATGCGGCCGGCGTAATAGCGATCCGCAAACAGCTCCGCCTGCAGCGGCAGGAAGCCGCCGGCGCTGTCGCACAGATGCACCACCGGCAGGCGGTTCTCGATGGCGATGTCGAGCGCGCGAATCGTCTTCTTCACCGATAGCGGATACCAGGCGCCGCCTTTCACGCTCGCATCGCCGGCATTGATCATCACTTCACGGCCCGCGACGATGCCGATCCCGGTGACCACACCTGCGCCCGGGACTTCGCCGCCGTATTCCATGTTCGCGGCCAGCGTCGACAGTTCCAGGAACGGCGTGCCCGGATCGAGCAGTCGCTCAAGCCGTTCGCGAACCAGCAACTTGTTCTGCTTGCGCAGGCGCTCGACATCGCGCTCGGGACGATCGAAGCGTGCCGCGCGCTGTCGCTCGCGGAACTCGGCGGCGATGCGCTTGTTGTGTTCGGCGTTCGCCTGGAACTCGGCGCTGCGCGTGTTCAGCTGTGTCTGCATGCGCTTCATCGGCGCGTGTCTCCCTTGGAATTCCGGTGATGGACGGCGGCGGTGATCATGCTGGCGTTTCGATTTGCAGTTCCAGCAACAGCGCATCGCGATCGAACGTCTGCCCCGCACCGAAGTGCACGGCGGCGACCACGCCATCGCGCGGTGCTGCGATGGTCGTTTCCATCTTCATGCTCTCCATCACCAGCAGCGTATCGCCGCGCTTGACTGTGTCGCCCGGCTTCACCGCCACCGCGATCACCGAGCCCGGCATCGGCGCACGCACCGAATCGGCGGCCGCACCTTGCGTCTGCTGGGCGAGTCGATCGAGCGGATGCTCGTAGTCGAGTTGATAGGCTGCGCCATCCAGATGCACGAACACGCTGTCGCCGCGCTGCGCGATGACCACCGGTTCGCACCGCCCATCGGTGCTCAGCATCAGATTGCCGCCGGGCAGCGCGACCAGATCGACCGCGATCGATCGACCGCCGACATGCAGTCGGTAACCGCCGGTGCTGCGCGACAACTCGATGTCGTGTTCGGCTTCGCCGAGCTTGAATGCGTGATGCATCAGACCGTCACTCCCTGCGCGTTCCAATCCTGCGCGTTCCAATCCTGCGTGATGGCCATCTCACGGATGACGCAAGTTTCGCCGGCCGCGTTGACGGCATTGATCGACGACTGACGTTCAACGTCTCGGCCATCACATCTGCTCCGCTTCGCGTTCATGCGTTTCTCCAACCGCCGATGGCGGCGTGCAGTGCCGGCACCCGGTCGGCGCCGTCGCGCAGCGGTCGGATGCTCAGCGCCGCAGCCGCCAGCAGGCGATGCAGCCGATCCGGATCGAGCGCCGGCTCGGCGGCGATTTCGGGATGCGCATCGAGGAAGCCGGTATGCACCTGGCCGTCGACGAACGCGGGATGGTTCAGCAAACGCCGCAGGAACGCGATATTGGTCTGGCAGCCAAGCAGCACGGTCTGCGCAAGGGCTGCATCTGCACGCGCCATCGCCTCGGCGCGGTCGCGGCCGGAGACGATCAGCTTGGCCAGCATCGGATCGAACGCGGCGGTAACGTCCTGGCCTTCGACGATCCCGCTGTCGACGCGGACTCCGGGACCTTGCGCCTCACGCAGGCACAGCACCGGCCCGGTGGTGGGCGTGTAGCCACGCGCCGGATCTTCGGCGTAGATGCGGAACTCGATCGCATGGCCGTGCGATACAACATCCGCTTGTGCATAGCCGAGCGCTTCGCCGGCAGCGATACGCAACTGTTCGAATACGAGGTCCTTGCCAGTGATCTCTTCGGTCACCGGATGCTCGACCTGCAGGCGCGTGTTCATCTCAAGAAAATAAAATTCGACATTGCCGATGCCGCCAGCGTTATCGGGGCCTGCACCTTGTCCAAAGATGAACTCGACCGTGCCGGCGTTGCGATAACCCGCCTTGCGCGCGATGCCCGCTGCGGTTTCGCAGATGCGTGCACGCAGCTCCGGCGTCAATGCCGGCGATGGCGTTTCCTCGACGATCTTCTGAAAGCGCCGCTGCACCGAGCATTCACGCTCGAACAGATGCACGACGTTGCCGTGCGAATCGCCCAGCACCTGCACTTCGATATGGCGCGGATTCTCGATGTAGCGTTCAACGTACAGGCGGCCATCGCCGAAATAGCGCTGGCCTTCGCTGCGCGCGCGTTCGATCTCGCTTTCGAGCACCGCCAGATCGCGCACGATGCGCATACCCTTGCCGCCGCCGCCTGCGGCCGGCTTGATCAGCAACGGCAAGGGCACGCGGCGCGCACGTTCGACAAAGGTGCTGGGATCGTCGTCCTCGATCGCGCTCGGTGCGACCGGGAAGCCGCCCTGCTCGACGAAGGCGCGCGCGCGAACCTTGTCGCCCATCAGTTCGATCTGCTGCGGCGTCGGTCCAACGAAGGCAAGTCCCGCGTCGGCGACCGCCTGCGCGAACGCAGCGTTCTCCGACAAGAAGCCGTAGCCCGGATGAATCGCACCGGCACCGCTCGCCTTCGCCGCCGCCAGAATCTGCGCCGCATCGAGATAGGCCGCGACCGGCGTGCTGCCGCTGATCTCGATCGCGCGATCGGCCAAGCGTACGGCCGGCGCTGCGCGGTCGGCGGCGTGATACACGACGATGCCTTCGAGACCGAGCTTCTGCACGCTGCGCAGGATGCGCACGGCGATCTCGCCGCGATTGGCGATCAGCACCGAGCGGAACGGCCAGCCGGCGACGCGCGACGCGCGAATCGGTTGAGCGGAGGATTCGGATACGGCGGAGGTCGCAGTCATCGGTTTCATTTTCTCGACGCGGAGTGCTCGGAATTGGAAGGTGGGCGCGCGGATTCGGGCGCCATGCGATCGGCGATGCGCGACAGCCGTTGCGCCTCTCGCCGCAGTTCGTCTGCGGTGCGATGCGCAGCGATGCCATCGCACAGTACGGCGACCAGATCGTCGGCGACGCGCTCGATATCGAGTTCGCCGCGGCCACAGATGAAATTCCAGGTGGTGTGCTCGATGCCGCCATAGACCATGTCGCGCAGCAGCCACAGCGGCAAGTCGTCGCGGAATTCGTGCGTTCGCACGCCCTCGGTGATCACGTCGATCAGCAGTTGGGTATAGCGACGGTTCAGTGCATGCAGATCGGAACCCTGATAGTCCTGTTCGCTGCGAACCTCGCGGAACATCAGTCGGCACAACAACGGAAATTCGCGAATCGAACGCAGGTGACGCCACACCAGCAGACGCAGACGCGCACGCGCGCCGGCCACACCGGCGAGGTCAAGCGCATAGTCGCCGAACATGTCCTGATACCAGCGTTCCAGTACTTTCAGCAGCAGTTCGCGCTTGCTGTCGAAATACTTGTAAATCGTGCCCTCGACAACGCCGATGCGCGCTGCGATTTCGGCCACCGCGCTCGACTCGTAGCCCTTCTCGCAGAAGACATCGCGTGCGGCACGCAGGATCTCGTCGATCCGCTGCTCGCGCGCCGGTCGCGGTGCGGCAGCATCCTTGAGCTGCGATTTCATTTGCAGCTTGATCTTCGACTTCGCCGATGCCCGAGTCACGCGAGTGACGCTCGCACGCGCGGGTCCATCAACAGAATCTGTCGCCGATGATTTTGCGAGCGGCTTCGGCAGTGACTTGCTCATGCGCTACTCAGGCCGCTTCGACGACCGCATCGGCGGCGCTCGTGTGGCGCTGCAAGTCGGCGAACTGCGCAAGCGACAGTTGCAGCGGGAAATCCATCAGGATCTGCGCCAGCATCTTGCCCTGCGGGTCGTAGCGCAGGCTCGCCATGCCGCCGCCGCCGAGTGCTTCGTGCAGCAGGAAATTGAATGCCCGCAGTCCCGGCAACTCGAAGCGCTCGACACGCCCGCGAACCATATGCGCGAGATAGTCACGCACCGCTTCGGCAGTGAGCTGCGCACGCAACACCGGCAGATATTCCGGCCGCCGCGCGATCACGCCGATGTTGGCGCTGTCGCCCTTGTCGCCGGAGCGGCCATAGGCCAGCGCGATCAGTGCAACGGTGCGGGTTTCGCTCGATGCCGAAGACTTTGACCATTCGGCAGGCAATGGCGAGTGATCGTTACTCGCAGCCTGCGATGGCGATGGCGATGGCGATGGCGATGGCGATGGCGATGGCGAGCGATCATCGCTCGCAAGCTGTCCGGTTGCATTCGCGATATTGCCGCCATTGGAAACTTCGGCTGCGAACCTCGACGCATCAGCGTGCGTCGGCGTGTCCTTGGGTAGCGCGTGAACGAGTGCGCCCGCCTCGAACGGCCGTCCGTCGACTTCGATTCGCACCCAATCCTTCGGCACCAGGCACGAGAACAGTCGCACCAAGGGCGTCACGCTCGGCCGCCCTCCCGCGAAGCCGGTGATGCCTTGCGCCATCGCCGTCGCCGGCGGAATGAATTCGCGCGAGAACAATTCGAGCGCGTTCTTGTCGGCGTGATGCACGCTGAGTTTCAACACGACTTCGCGACTGGCGAGTGCACGCGAATGCGCGCCCCAGTTCGCCTCGGCCCCCAGCACTTCGATGTCGGTACGCAGATAGTCGGCGAAGCCGCGCTGCGCGAACAGCCGACGCGTGCGCTTGAGAATCGCCGCTGCAACATGCTCGGCTTTTGCGGGCGCATCGACGCCGCCGATCATCATCGTGCCGGAAGCGCGGAAGCCATCCTGAAACGTCGCGGAAACCTTGTAGGTCGACGTCGGTGCCGTACCTCGTGCACCGCGCACTTCGATGCGGTTCAGGTCGAGTTCGCGTAACTGCACGTCGCGGAAGTCGCAGGTCACGTCCGGTAGCAGATAGCGCGCCGGATCGCCGATTTCGTAGACGATCTGCTCACCGACGCTGGCGATGGACACATGACCGCCCGACTGCGGCAGCTTGGTCACGACGAAGCTGCCATCGCTGGCGCACTCGGCGATCGGGAAGCCCATGCGGTCCCAGTCGGCGACCGTATCCTGCCAGTCGGTGAGGATGCCGCCGGTGACCTGCGTGCCGCACTCGATCACGTGACCGGCAAGGCTGCCCGCCGCGAGTCGATCGTAGTCGTCGGCCGGCCATGCAAATTCGTGAATCAGCGGTGCGAGCGCCAGCGCGCTGTCGACACATCGACCGGTGATGACGATGTCGGCGCCGGCATCGAGTGCGGCGACGATGGGCATGGCGCCGAGGTAGGCGTTGACGCTCCAGGGCTTTGCCGGAAAGGCGGCGCCGCTGAACATCTCGGGGACATCGCTCAGCTCCGCGGCGCGCGCGAGCAGATCGTCGCCGCTGACGATTGAAACTTTCAGATCGATTCCGGCCGCTGCGAGCTTGCTCTCGATGGCAGCCTTGCAAGCTTGCGGATTCACACCACCGGCATTGCTGAGCACGCGGATTCGATGCTGCTTGAGTTGCGGCGCGAGCCGCGCGACCACGTCAGGAAAGTCGCTTGCATAGCCCGCGTTCGCATCCTTGCCGCGCGCTTTCGCCAGCAGCGACATGGTGATCTCGGCGAGGTAGTCGAACATCAGGTAATCGATCGCGCCCGACTCCACCAACTCGCGCGCGCCTTCGGCGCTGTCGCCCCAAAACGCAGCACCGCAGCCGATGCGGATGATTTTCTGGGTGCTCATTGGGATGCCGCTGACATCGAGCAGAGAGCGAGCAGACCGACGACGCGGCAAGTGATTTTCGAGTGCGTTACGGCCATCCCTGGCGAGACGGCTGCGCATTCGCCAAGCCCCGACCCGGCCGTCGATGGCCAGTCACGTAAGGATGATCGAAGTGCCATCGGCACTTGACTCACCGACCCGTCCAGTTCGGTTTGCGCTTCTCCTGGAACGACGCCATGCCTTCGCGCGCGTCCTCGGTGCTCGACATCACCGGCACCATGGCCTGTGCGTACTCGAGCGATTCGCGCAGGCCCATGTCGCGCATCGCATTGAACGCCTGCTTGCCGAGCCGCACCGCGGTCGGCGATTTGTCGACGATGCGCGACAGCAGCCAGTCCAGCTTGGCGTCGAGCTCGGCGCGCGGAACCACGTAATTCAACACGCCCCATTCGAGCGCTTCGGCGGCGCTGAACTGCTCGCCGGTGATGCACATCTCCTGCAGTCGGCGGGCCGGCAGCAGGCGCATCATCAGAGGCAGGATCATCATCGGCGTCACGCCGATTTTCGACTCCGGCGTGCCGATGCGAATGTCGTCTGCCGCCACCGCAAGATCGCAGGCGCATAGCAGGCCGAAGCCACCCGCCATGGCATGACCGTTGACGCGCGCGACGATCGGCAGGCGACAATCCTGCATGCGTTTGAACAGGTCAACGATGTAATGCCGCGGCTGCGAGAAGTCCACCGAGAACGCGCCGCCTTGCACGTTTTTCTGCAGATCGGCGCCGGCGCAGAACGCGTTGTCGCCCGCGCCGGTGAGGACGATCGCACGGCATTCCGCATCGGCGGTCGCCTCGGCAATGCCGCGCGCGATCACCGCGATCACCTGTTCGTTGATCGCGTTACGCCGCTCGGCGCGATCAATCGTGATCCACTGCACCGCGCCGCGGCGCTCCACGCGTACTGGTTCCGCCATTGAAATCTCCGCCGTACGAGGCTCTTTTCGTGAGCCAAACTCATTTTTAAGGTTGTCGCCGCAACTCAGCCGGTTTTTGGCGTCTGAGAACCTGCTCACTCGAATGCGTTGAAGCCTAGGTGGCAGCACGTGAGTCAGCCTCACCCATTTGCAGGAGAACGGCAACGGCGCGCCACGCGCGCGCCACCTTCGCCACACTTCGGCGGCACCTCGGCGACACCTCCGTGGCACCTTAAACGCACTGCAGCGACACCTCCGCGGCACCTTAGCCGCACTGCAGCGACACCTCCGCGGCACCTTAGCCGCACTGCAGCGAAACCGCGGGGCACCTCTGCGGCATGATCGGATCGTGCAGCGCGAGCGCGCGGCCTTTTCGCGAAGCACCTGCGGATTTCGTTTGGATCGGAGGCGCGCAGCATGCGAACTCGAACCTGTATGGTCATCGCGCAAACCCAGCATGCTAGGCTTTTCAAGCCTCGCGCAGCGCGGGCCGAATCAATCCCTTGGCCGTGTTCGCACCGCCGCCGAACATCCGACAAAACCTTGCGCGATCCCGACCCGACACCCTTGTCCCCCACCGCTGCACTGGCACTTGCGCGTGCAGAACCGGTCGCGCGCGAGTATTCGGCGCTGGGCACGCAGCCGTTCCTGCTGCTGCACCTGAGCGCACAACATCTGCCCCTTGACGAGCAACAGTTCCTGGCCGACTGGTTGCAGCGGCAGCCGTGCCCGGTGCTCGGCATTGAAGTGGACGCAGTCGAGTCGGTGCTCAGCGCTGCCTGCGACGTCCGCCTGCGCGACAGCGCCGACGCCGCGCTGCTGCTCGCCAATATCCGCCGCAGCCCGATCGCTGCCGCCGTGCTGGTGCAGCTGCTGCGAGCGGTGGAGCATCTGCCCTTGGAATCCGCACTGGTGGCCGAATCGCTGGCGTATTCCTCCTTGCAGGCCGGCCCCGAATTCCGCCATTGGCTGGACGCGCGCGCGCGCGAACCGCTGGAAGCCTCGTCCGACCCGGGGCCGGCGCTGCTGCTGACACGCGAAGACTCGAACCTGCGCCTGACGTTGAATCGACCGTCGACGCACAACGCGATGACGGTCGAAATGCGCGATGCACTGGTCGAAGCCTTGCAACTGGTGCTGGCGGATCCGTCGATCGAGTCGGTCGAGATCGATGCCATCGGCCGCTGTTTTAGCACCGGCGGCGAGCTGCGCGAATTCGGCACCGCCCCCGACCCGGCCAGCGCCCACCTGGTTCGCAGCCTCGCCTTGCCCGGTCGTTACCTGGCGCAATGCGCGGCACGTGTACGTGTCGTCGTGCATGGCGCATGCATCGGCAGCGGCATCGAGTTTCCGGCGTTTGCGGCAACGCTCGCCGCACAGCCGGACGCCTACTTCCAATTGCCCGAACTGCGATTCGGTCTGATTCCCGGTGCGGGTGGCTGTAGCAGCATTACACGACGCATCGGTCGCCAGCGCACCGCCTGGCTGGTGCTGTCGGGCAAGCGTATCGACGCGGTCACAGCGCACTCCTGGGGGCTGGTCGACGCCGTACTCTGAACGGTGCAACCGTCGGGCCTTCGACAATAGAGATGCTTCGGTGATGCCTCGTCGAGGCCTGGAAGACGCACTGCCCCCCCCTGATGACACCCGGTCGACGCCTCGTTGACGCCTTGCAATCGCCTCGGAATCGCCTCGCAGTCACTCCTCGGAATCGCACCGAATTCACCCTTGGGATCGGATTGGAAATTCGTCGGGTGCTCGTCAAACTCCCTCACGACGCGCGCGCTGCCGCACGGGTCTTCAGCTCGATCGAGGGATCGCCGCACCACCCGCGCTTGTTCGGCCTGACCGCGCTCGCATTGCGGGCCGCGCGCACTGAACCAAGCCTGCAATTGCGCGCGCTGCACGCGTCGCACGGGATGCCGCCGGGCGTTCCGCCCAGGAACCGGCGTCGGCCGTCGCGGTCTAGCGTGCATCAGTCACACAAGCGTCTACGACTGAAGCAAAAATACGCAGGGCCGGCGCAGCGCTGCACGCCGGGTTCGCGCTACGCTAGGCACTGCTTTTCGAGGATTTTCTTCATGTCTCGCAACACCGTTCTGTTGACCATCGGGCTGGGTTTTAGTCTGGGCATTGCGCCGCTAGCGGCATCGGCCGCCAATCCCGTACCGCTGATGCCCTGGCCGGCCGAGGCCAAGGCCAAAGCCGCCGGCGAATGCAAAGGCGGCATGCGCGATCGTATTGCGCAGGACTACCTGATGATGACCAACAGCACCGAGCTGCCGACCGACTTCTACGAGCGCGCCGCGCCGCACCTGAACCCGCTGATGGACGCCTGCGACTGCGCGATCAACAAGCTCGAAAAGCAGTACGGCTACGACTACTACCAGGCACACGAAGACATCATGCCGCCGAAGGTCAGCGGCTACGTCACCGGCGCCTGCGCACCGAAACCGCCGGTCGAGGCTGACGCACCCTAGCGCTAGCCGACTGCGAGCAGAGAGCGGGCTGGGAGCGAGCCGAGAGCGAACTGGGAGCGGGCTGAGAGCGAGCCGAGAGCAGGCTGAGACCTAGCGATGTCGACGCGCGGCTCGATATCAATACGCTGAAACCAATAGCCCCGCGCTCGATCCGCTCGCTCTTCGCGTGCCCGCGTTCAGCGCAATGAATGTACGACCCGTAACAACGTGGTGCGAATCGCAGCTCGTCGTTGGGCGGGTCTCAGACCACCAGCTGCAGGCTCGCCAGCCGCGCATACAGACCGCCACTTTTGAGCAGTTCGGCCGGCGTGCCGATCTCGACCACGCGGCCCTGCTCCATTACCACGATGCGGTCGGCGCGCTGCACCGTCGATAGCCGGTGCGCGATGATCAGCGTGGTTCGCCCCTGCATCGCCGCTTCGAGTCCACGCTGAACCAGCGCTTCGCTTTCGGCGTCGAGCGCGCTGGTCGCTTCGTCGAGCAGCAGCAAGGGCGGATTCTTCAGCACCGCGCGCGCGATGGCGATGCGCTGACGCTGGCCACCCGATAGCCGCACGCCACGCTCGCCGAGAAACGTCTTGTAGCCTTCCGGCAGGCGCGCGATGAATTCGTCGGCGCGCGCGGTGCGTGCGGCGGCGATCACTTCCTCGTCGGTGGCATCGGCGTTGCCGTAACGAATGTTCTCGTAGGCGTCGGCCGAGAAGATCACCGCATCCTGCGGCACGATGCCGATGTGGCTGCGCAAGGCGCTCGGATCGAGCGCGCGCAGATCGATGCCATTGAAGCGGATCGCGCCGGCACCGACGTCGTAGAAGCGCAGCAGCAACTGGAACAGGGTGGTCTTGCCGGCACCGCTGGGTCCGACCAGCGCCACGGTCTCGCCGGGGGCGATATCGAGCGTGATGCCGTCGAGTGCGGCGGTCTGCGGCCGCGACGGATAGTGGAACCGAACCGCTTCGAACCGAACGCTGGCCTGGCGCGATTCCGGCAGATGCACCGGCGCGGCCGGCGCACGGATCACCGGCTCGGCGGCGAGCAATTCCATCAGGCGGCCGGTGGCCCCGGCGGCGCGCATCACATCGCCCCACACCTCGGCGATGGTGCCGACACCGCCAGCGGTGACGATCGCATAGAGGATGAACGAGGCCAGATCGCCCGCCGTCATCGAACCGGCAATCACCGCCTGCGCGCCGATCCACAGCACGAAGACGATCGCGCCAAACACGCCGGTGATCATCCCCGCGGTCATGCCGGCCCGCAGGCGCGTGCGACGGATCGCCGAGTCGAAGCTCTGTGCGACCGTGCGATCGTAGCGGCCGGTCTCGTAGGCCTCGTGAGTGAACGCCTGAACCGTCGGCATCGCGTTGAGGATTTCGCCGGCGACCGCGGAGGTGTCGGCGATGCGATCCTGCGATTCGCGCGACAAGCGCTTGACGCCGCGGCCGACTGCGATCAACGGCACGACCACCAGTACCAGCAGCACGATGATGATCGCGAACAGCTTGACGCTGGTGATCGCCAGCATCGCCATGCCGCCAACAAACTGGAATGCACTGCGCAGGCCCATCGACAGCGACGAACCGACCACCGTCTGCACCAGCGTGGTGTCGGCGGTCAGTCGCGACAGCACTTCCCCGGTTTTGGTGGTCTCGAAGAATTCCGGCGACTGCGACAGCATGCGCGCGTAGATCGCGCTGCGCAGATCGGCAGTAACGCGCTCGCCGATCCAGGTCACGGTATAGAAGCGACCAGCCGACATCAGGCCCCAGACCACCGCAATGCCGAACAACGCGATGAAGTGCCAATGGATCGCGGCACCTGCGGTGAAGCCGTGATCGATGAGATCGCGCATCGCCATCGGCACCGTCAGCATCGCCGCCGAGCCGCCGCACAGCAGCAGGAAGGCCAGCACCAGCTTGCTGCGATAAGGCCGCACGAACGGCCACAACGCGCCCAGCGAAACCAGGCGGCGCGACGGGGCCGCTATCGGAGCCGCAGGCGCGGGTGCGGAATTGATGGTCAGCGTGGAGTCGTTCATTCGGGGCGTGAGGGAGAATCTGGCGCGACGGTACGGTTCGACCCGTGCAGGGTCAATCCGCGGACGGTTGCGGTCAATCTGGGGACGGCCTGCGGTATCTGCAAGGTATCTGCAAGCCGCCAGCGCCGAGCGCCGGTTCCGCGACACCGAATTCAGACCGATCGAGCGCGCGCTGCGCGCCTGCCCCGCAGTGCTTGGTAGTCCGCGCTTCGGCGCAGTCGTGCAAACGATCAGAACAACTTGCGCCAGTGCAGCACCACCAGGGTTGCCACCGCCGTGACGCCCATCAGCAGCATGACCCAGGCGAACGCGTGCGGGTCCTGCAGCCCGGGCAATCCGGCGACGTTCATGCCGAAGACGCCGGTGATCAGCGTGATCGGCAGCAGCACCGCGGTGACGATCGACAGCAGATACAGATTGCGGTTGGTCGCCTCGCTGAGTCGGCCGGCAATTTCTTCCTGCAGCAGGCGCGCGCGTTCCTGCGCCAGTTCCAGATCCTGTGCCACCGCATCGAGGCGCTCGATGGCCAGGCGCAGCTTTGCGGCATCGGCATCGCTGCACCAGCCGGGCAACCGTGCGCGCGCGTGGATCAAGGCCTGGCGATTGGCGCCTACGTGGCGCCGCAGCCGCGCCAGCAGTCGCCGCACACGACCGAGCTGCTGGCCTTCCTCGTCGACGCGACCGACCAGGATGCGATCCTCGGCGTCGTCGACCTGTTCGTTGACCACCGCGATCGCCGCCGTGAAAGTCTCGGCCAGGTTCAGCACCAGTTGCGCCAGCCACTGGATCGGGCTGGCAATGACCTCGCCGCCGAGCAGCTCGCGGCGCAGGCGGTTGAAGGATTCCAGTGGATGCCGGCGGCCGCTGACGATGATCCGCTCGCCGACGTACACGCGCAGCACGCCGAAGCCTTCCGGGTCCTCGGCGAAGTCATGATGCAGATCGCCCAGCACGCCACCGAGGCCGTTGGCGAGCGGCTCCAGATGCATGCGCGGATCGGCGTCGAGCAACAACTCGCGCGCTTCGGGCGGAATGCGCTCGCAGGCGGCGATCCATTGGTCGGCACGCGTATCGACCAGATTGAAGTGCAGCCACAGCGGCGCTTCGCCGGCGCCCGGCACCACCCCATAGCTGCGCGGATCGACGCACCAGGGCAGCGCTTCGGCGGCGCCATCGGCGCGCAGACGAAATCCGCAGATCAAACCACCCGTGTCGACCACTTCAACCATTGCTGCGTCCAATCGCGGCACCTCGCGCCCGCGTTCAAAGGCATCATAGGTGTCGGCGCCGAATCGCTCTATCTCGGTTTGATGACAAGGCGCTTGCCCGCCACCTCACCAGATCGGACGAAGCGGCCTCGCGGCCCGCACGCCTAAGCTGTGAGTCAGACTCACGCCCTTCGAATTTTTCGAGAACGACATGCCCGACAACAGTAGCCCCGCCCAGGAACGCGTCAGCGTGATGCAGGCTTTCAGCGGCCTCTCCAACGACGAGATGGAAGTGCTGGCGCAAGCCGACCACTTTGCTCAAAACGAGCTGTATCCGTTGGCGCAGCGGATGGACGACGAAGAATGGTGGCCGACGGAGATCTTCCCGAAGATCGGCGAAACCGGCTATTTCGGCGTTACCGCCCCCGAGACCTACGGCGGCGCCGGCATGGATCTGTTCACCAGCGGACTGATCCTGCAGGCCTTCGGCCGCTGGAACCATGCGCTCGCACTGAGCTGGGTGGCGCACGAGAACCTGTGTCTGCACAACATCCTGCGCAATGCCAATGAGGCGCAGAAGCGCAAGTACCTGCCCGGCATGTGCAAGGGCACGCTGATCGGCGCACTCGGCCTGACCGAACCCGGCGCGGGCTCGGACGCACTCGGCTCGATGCGCACCACGGCACGCCGGGATGGCGGCCACTACGTGCTCAACGGCAGCAAGCTCTACATCACCAACGGACCGGTCGCCGACGTGCTGCTGGTCTACGCCAAGACCGACAAGGACAAGGGCGCGCAAGGCATTTCGGCCTTCATCGTCGAAAAGGATTTCCCCGGTTTCAAGGTTGCGCAGAAGCTCGAGAAAATGGGTTTCCGCGGCAGCCAGACCGCCGAGCTGGTGTTCGAGGACTGCCGCGTGCCGGCGGAGAACCTGGTTGGCGGCGAAGACCGCGGCGTGAAAGTGGTGATGAGCGGGCTCGATCTCGAACGCGCGATGATCTCGCCGATCTGCCTCGGCATCGCCGAGCGCGCGCTGCAGCTGTCGCTCGACTATGCCAAGCAGCGCAAGCAGTTTGGCAAGCCGATCGCCGATTTCCAGATGATCCGCGGCAAGCTCGCCGACATGTACACCTGGGTCGAATCGATGCGCCTGTTCACCTACCAGACGCTGCGCGCGGCGAATGTCATCGGCGAAGACGAAGGCGGCCGCGGCGATATCCACAAGATCACCGCCGCCGGCGTGCTGTATGTCGCCGAGACGATGAACAAGGTGTTGAACGAAGCGGTGCAGGTGCACGGCGGCACCGGCTACATCTGGGAGTCGGAGATCAACCGGCTGTATCGCGCGATCAAGCTGCTGGAGATCGGCGCAGGCACCAGCGAAGTCCGCAAGATCATCATCAGCCAGGAGATGCTCAGCGCCTAGCGCCGGCTGAAGCAAACGCGGCGGCACGCATCATCACGCTCATGCCGCCACGATTCCTCGTTCGCGATGCGGCCGTAAACCTTGGCACGCCTGCAGCGCGAGGATCGTCAGCAAACGCCGGAACCAGCGCTCAGCACAGCTTCACTCCCGCTGCGTGCGCGGCGGCTTCGCCAACGAACCGCGGCAGTAATTGGCGAAGACAAACCCGATAACACCGCAGCGTCCACCGGACCACGCCTCATGCAAGAACTCTGGAATGCCGCAACCGTCTACCGCAGTGATCTGTTCGAGGGCAAGACCGCGCTGATCTCCGGCGGCGGCAGCGGAATCGGTCGTGCGACTGCGCTGCTGTTCGCGCGCCTCGGTGCCAAAGTCATCATCTGTGGTCGCACCGAGGAAAAGCTGCAACGCGTGGTCGACTTTGCCGCCAGCCAAGGCGTTGCGATGTCGGGTCACCCGGTCAACGTGCGCGAGCACGAGCAGGTCGATGCGCTGTACCGGCGCATCGCCGACGATTACGGTCGACTCGACTACGTGATCAACAGCGCCGGCGGACAATTCCCCTCGTCCGCGATCGACCTGTCGCCGAAGGGCTGGAACGCGGTGGTCACAAACAACCTCAACGGCAGCTGGTTCATGATGCAGCGCGCCGCGCAGTTCTGGCGCGACCAGGGCAGCGGCGGCTCGATCGTCAACGTGGTCGTGGTTATCGAGCGCGGCATGCCGGGCGTTGCGCACACCGTCGCCGCGCGCGCCGGTGTGATCGGCGCGACCCGCACCGTTGCAGTCGAATGGGCGCCGCTCGGCATCCGCGTCAATTGCATCGCACCGGGGCTCACCGCCACCGAAGGACTCAGCGTCTATCCGCCGGAGGCCGTGCGCGAATTCCCGCGCGCGAATCCGATGAAGCGCCCTGGAACGCCGATGGAAATCGCCGAAGCCTGCGTCTATCTGAGCGCGCCTTCCGGCAACTTCATCACCGGCGAAGTGCTGACGGTCGATGGCGGCGGCAAGCTCTGGGGCGAACTCTGGACGGCCGGACGACCCGACTATTTCCAGATCTGATAGATCTGATTACGTTTTGTAAACGCAAGGCTCGCTACGCATGATGTAGCGATGCGATAAGTCGATCGCGCATTCGGCGATCGACCAGTGGACGGCTGATCAGTGGACTGTGGATCAGTGGACTGTCGATCAGTGGACCGTCAATCGGCCTAGATCTACGCCTGTTGGCGCAACGCCAATGCGGCGCGGATCTTCACCGCCAACTCGTTCATCTGGTACGGCTTCTGCACGATCGAGTCGACCGCGATTTCGCTCTGCAACTGGCCGATATCGGCATAGCCGGTCACCAGCACGATCGGAAGTTCCGGCCGGCGCTGACGTGCGAGCCGCGCCACTTCGCGACCATTCATGCCCGGCATTGCGAAGTCGACCACCATCAGATCGATCGCCTGATCGCGTTCGAGACACAGCAGCGCATCGCGCCCACCGCTCGACGAAGTCACCGTGTAGCCGAGTTCTTCGAGTACGCAGGCGGTGATCATGCGCACATCGTCATCGTCGTCGACCAGCAGCACATGCGCATCGGCCGAAATCTGCGGTTCCGCGGATGCGATGCGAGTAGGCGTAAACGTCTCGACTTCCTGCGCCAGCGGCAGGAACACGCAAACCCGAGTGCCGCGACCCGGCTGGGTATCGATGCGCACGCCGCCGCCGGACTGCTGTGCCAGACCCAGCACCTGCGACAGGCCCAGGCCCGAGCCCTTACCGACATCCTTGGTGGTGAAGAACGGCTCGAAGGCCTTGTCGAGCACCTCCTGCGTCATGCCGTTGCCGCTGTCGGCGACCGCCACCATCACGTAATCGCCAGCGGCGGGATGTTCCGGACGCGTCGGCTTCTCGCAGCGGACATTGGCAGTCTCGATGCGGATGCGTCCGCCTACTTCCATGGCATCGCGCGCATTGATCGCCAGATTCACGATCACCAGTTCGAGTTGGGTCGGATCGACCAGCGCGAGTTTCAGATCGCTCATCAGCAGCGTTTCGACTTCCATCGTGCCGCCGATCGACGAGCGCAGCAGGTCGCCCATGCCCTTGACGACATCGTTGAGATTGACCGGCCGCGGCAACAGACGCTGCTTGCGCGAGAACGACAGCAACTGGCCGGTGAGCTTGGCGCCGCGCTCGCTGGCGGAGCGAATGAAGTCGAGTCGCCGCAGTGCATTCGAATCGTCCGCGAGATCGCGTGCGAGGAAGTCGATGTTGCCCGAGATCACCGTCAACAGGTTGTTGAAGTCATGCGCGACGCCCGAGGTCAACTGACCGACCGCTTCGAGCTTCTGTGCCTGGATCAGCGCGGCTTCGACTTCGCGGCGCTCTTCGATCTGTTCGAGCAACTGGTGATTGACGCGGGCCAGTTCGCCGGTGCGCTCGGCCACTCGCTGCTCGAGAATCTCGTGCAACCGCTGGCGCTCGTCTTCAACCAGTTTGCGCTGGCTGATGTCCTGCATCACGATGATGATGTATTGGGGGCGACCATCGTGGTGACGTGTCACCGAGACCTGGTTACTCACCCAGACGACACTGCCGTCGGGCCGCACATAGCGCTTCTCGATGACGAAATTGCGATCATCCTTGAGCAGTTGTGCAATCAGCAGCGCCTTGCGTTCGCGATCATCCGGGTGCGAAAACTCCTGCAAGTGCCGCCCCAGCACCTCATCCATGCTGCGACCGATGGTTTCGCAGAACTGCTTGTTGACCAGCAGCAGACAACCTTCGGTATCGGTCTGCGCAATGCCGACCGAGGCCTGATGGATGATGGTGTTGAGCTGTTGCTCCTTTTCGCGTAGCGCCTGGGCGGCGTTGCGGCGCAGGCGCGACATGTTCAGATTGGCGCCGACGCGCGCGAGCAGCTCGCGCGCGGAGAACGGCTTGGTCAGATAGTCATCGGCGCCGCCATCGAGCGCATCGACCTGCGCGGCGTCGCCGGCGCGTGCCGACAGCAGGATCACCGGCAATTCGCGCAGGCGCTCGTCGGCACGCAGCGCGCGCAGCAGACCGATGCCATCGAGGCGCGGCATCATCACATCCGACAGCAACAGATCCGGTGGCGCGCGCCGCAAACTCGCCAGCGCGCTCTCGCCATCGCCAACGGCTTCCACGACATAGCCGCTGGTTTCCAGCAGTCGCCGCACCAGATCACGCATGTCGGCGTTATCGTCGGCCAGCAGCACGCGCGCCGGCCGGCCACCGATGCGCGAACTCTCGTCGGCGCTTGCGGCGACTGCGATCGTCTCGGCCAGAGCGCCTGCGTCCGGCAACCAGCGTCGCGCCTCCTCCAGGAAAGAAGTCGCAGCACTTGCCGACACCGGTTGCGCGCGCATGCGCACCTGGGCGGACGGCAAATGCGCGTAACCCTTCGGCAGACAGACGTAGAAACAACTGCCCTGCCCCAGCTGGCTTTCGACACGCAGGGTTCCACCGTGCAGGCCGATCACTTCGCGCACCAGTGCAAGCCCGATTCCGCTGCCCTCGAAACTGCGCCCCCGCGCGCCGGCGACGCGATGGAAACGATCGAACAGATGCGGCAACTCGCCGGCCGGAATTCCGGTGCCCGTATCGCGCACACGCAGCTCCACCCGCTCATCGAGATCCAGCAGTTCCACCGTTACGCCACCCTCGAAGGTGAACTTGAAGGCGTTCGACAGCAGGTTGAGCACGACTTTTTCCCACATCGACGCATCGACGAAGATCGGCTGCGACAACGGCGGACAGTCCACCGAAAGCTCGATACCGGCGTGCTCGAACAAGGTGACGAAGCTGGACGTGACGCCGGTGGTCAGCGCGGCGAGATCGTGCGGCTCGTACTGCGCGCGTACGTTGCCGCTCTCGGTGCGGCTGAAATCCAGCAGCGTATTGACCAGGCGCAGCAGGCGCAGCGCATTGCGATGAGCCACCGATGTCAGCATGCGCTGTTCGGCGGTCAGCAACTCCTTCGGCAGGTCCAGCAACTGCTCCAGCGGATTGAGGATGAGCGTCAGCGGCGTTCGGAATTCGTGGCTGACGTTGGAGAAGAATGTGGTCTTGGCCTGATTCAATTCCGCCAGCGCATCGGCGCGACGTCGCTCGGCCTGATAGGCCTCGGCACGCGCCACGCTGGTCGCAATATGCGACGCCGCCAGTTGCAGAAACGCATGGTAGGCCGCGTCGAACAGACGCCGCGGATTGATGCCGACGATCAGGAAACCACTCAGGCGGTCCTGCGAAACCCCACTCAAGGGCAGCACCACCGCCTGCGTGCTCGACTCCGACCACAGGCCGCCGGGCATGGGACCAAACCGCTCTTCAAGTCGGTCGACCACAATGGGCTTGCGCAGCAGCAGCGCATCGCGCAGCGGCCATGCGGTTTCGGCTTCGGTCAGTTCGATCTGTGCCGGCGCGGCCGCGTGTCCGTTCGCGAGGCTGACGCTGGCGGCCAGCGACGCGCTGTCGCGCTCGGCATCCAGCAGATACAGCAGCGCGAACGGCATTTCGGCCTTGCCGTGGCGGATGATTGCCGCTGCGTGAGCGCAAGCCTCGACCGCCGACTGCGACTCATGCGCGTGGCTGCCGAGTTGGCTGAGCAGGCGCAGGCGCCGTTCGCCGAGTACATGCTCGGTGGTTTCGGAGCACGCACAGAACACACCGCCGATGCCACCACTCTCATCGCGCAGCGGGCTGTACGAGAAGGTGAAGTAGGTCTCCTCGAGATAGCCGTTGCGCATCATCATCAGCGGCAGGTTCTCGGAGTACGTCGAGGTGCCGTTGCGGCGCACGTCGTCGAGCATCGGGCCGATGACGTCCCAGAGCTCGCTCCACACTTCGATTCCAGGGGCGCCCAGCATGCCGGGATGCTTGCCACCGAGTATCGGTTGGTAGGCGTCGTTGTAAAAATGCAGATATTGCGGGCCCCACCAGATTTCCAGCGGATAGCGCGAACCCAGACAGATGCTGAGCGTGGTGCGCAGGCTTTGCGGCCACTGCTCCAGCGGACCGAGCGGCGTATTCGACCAGTCCTTCTGCCGAATCAATTGCGCGACTTCGCTGTCGCCGGCTAGCCAGTCGGGCGCGCTGGGGATGCTATCCACGGCAGCGTTCATATCAATACCGCGCCGCAAACACGGATGGACCAGGGCGCGCTCGAGACTGCGGCCGTCTCACTCGATATCGGCGCGCGCGACAAGTCCCTGCGGGCCGCCTGTCCCTGCCGGAACAACCATCTGCTGTCGTCGATTCCCTTGATCATCGAAAAGTTGAGATCTAAAACGGCACACGAGCGATCGGCGTGCCCGTTGGCCTCAAGGCCAAGCCGAGGCTTGGACGGTTCTGCCAAACACTGTCGCACACTCGGTTGACGAACCCGAGCGTTGGACTCCCTTCCGGCGACACACATAGCGCTTTGGTTGAACGGCTCACGACAAGGCTACTGTCGCCGCAGCGGCGACTCGACGTAACTGGCGGGACGCAGCTTGCGGATCAACAGCGTCTTCACTTCCCATTCGGTCTTGGCATCGAGTGATTTCAGATAACGCACTTCGCCGCCGGCCTGCAGCGCGATTGGCACGCCGTTTTCAAACAACACGCGATTGCCGGGCAGTCGTGGCAGTTTGTCACCGGGCGTCAGCACGCCAACCAGGTTGAGCGGATCAGCCGCCGAGATCGACACGCGTTCGCAGCCACTCTCATTCGAATCGGCGCCGAGCTTGCGCAGCGCGGTCGCCGCGTCCGGCAGTGCGAACTGTTCGCCGGAAAAACCGCTGACGAAGCGTCCGCCGCGCACTTCTCCACGCGCCTCCAGGCGGCGATAGACGTAGAACAGGTCGCGCCAGGGCGGCAAGCCATCCTCGCGTTCGAGCAGCTTGCGGAACACCACGCCGTAGCGGCGCAAGAGTGCACGCGCGATGTGTTCGATTTGCGGTGCCGCCAGCGCGCCTGGGGCTTCTGCCGCACGTCGCGGCCGTCGCACCAGCGACCAACGACCCGCTTCTTCAAGGCCGCCGACCGGTCGATGCAAACGCTGGCGCAGACGCCGCCGCCGCTCCGCCGGCATCACCAGCGCGCGCAGACCGGCGAAGGAATCGCAGGAGACCAGTCCGAGGCTGACCAGTTCGCCGAGTGCCAGTTCAAGTTCGGCACCGAGCAGACCGGTGTCTTGCAGCAATTCGTCGAAGAACGAAGCGCCCTGTTCCTGCAGCGCCTCCATCGCGCGCGCGGCGCGCGGCGAGATCGCGCTCGTGGAATCGACGTTAAGGTTCGGGTCTTGCCAGAAGCTCAGGGTTTCGCGTTCGCACAGCAAGACCGGCGTCGTGCGAATCGGTCCAGCCTTGCGCTTGCCGTCTTCGCTGGCGGCACTCGCCGGCCGATACCAGACGATGCGTCCGGCACTGCACAACTTGTCCAGCATGTACGGCTGATAGTCGCGGATGCGCGCCGGCAGCAGTTCGGATTCCCAAGCGGCGGCCGAGGCCGCACAGCCTTCGAGTTGACGCAGTGCAGACAACAGTGCCGCCTCGCCTTGACGGCGCTCGTCGATGGCTTCGCTGTTGCCGCCGGCCTCGTCGCTGCGCGCCAGACCGTGCCAGCGAAACAGAAAACGCAGGAACATGGCCGGGGCGACCGAACGGATTTCCGAACGCAGCCGCTCGCGCGAATAACGATGGATACGGGCAAGCAGGCGACGGTCGCACCACTCCTGCGCACCGACTTCCGTGAACGCACCGCGCATCACGGCACCCTCGGCTTCGAGCTGTAGCAAGGCGACCTGGACGTCGGCGGCAACGAGCGGCAGCGGCGCACACAGTTCGGACTCGCTGACCGGCCCGAGCAGTTCGAGGCGGCTGCGGATCAGTTCGCGCAGCGCCATGTCCGCAGACGCGACCGACTTGCCGACTGCGTCGATCGGCGGCGTCCGCGTTGCCTGCGGCAGCACGGCGGACCATTCCTGCAGACGCTCGGCGGCGACCCACAACGGCGTTGCGGTTTCAGCACCCAGACGCGTGATGCGGCGCTGCGCCTGCAGCGCATCGAGCCAGGCGGCATAGGGCGCGACTTCGGCATCGGTGAGGAATCCGTAGACCACCAAGGCGTCGTGCAGTTCGTCGAGGCTGCTGATATCCGGCTGGGCTTCGCTGCGCACCTGCGCGATCGCAGCAGGATCGAGCCGGCCGAGATCGGCTGCGGTATCGATCGCCATCAGCGGCTGCGTCGACACCGCGCGTGTGCGTCGCTCTTCGGCTTCGCCATCGTCGAGGAAGGCATAGGGTCGCGCGTTCAGGATTGCGTGCGCCATTGGCGATGGCGACGCCAGGTCGCAGCAGACCACGCGGATCTCGCCCAGCTCGATGCGCTGCAGCACGCGCTCGAAGCCCACCACGTCCATCGTATCGTCGAGGCAGTCGGCGAGCGTTTGCGCGACCAGCGGATGATCCGGAATCTGGCGCTCGCCAACCAGATTCTCGGCGCAGGCCACTTGATCCGGAAACACCACAGTGAGCAAGTCCTCCGAGTCCGAACGCTGAAACTGCGGCGGCACCTTCTTGCCATTGACCATACGCTTCAGTGCCAGCGCGTTGGTCGCGTTCCAGCGCCAGCGTGTGCCGAACATCGGCGCATCGAGCAGGGCTTGAATCAGTACGCCGCGCGCGCTCGCCGATTTCAGGAAGCCCTTGACCTCTTCGAGCGGAAAGCTGTGCGTGGGACCGAGCGACAGCACGATGCTGTCGTCGAGCGCACTGGCCTGCAATTCGAAATTGAACTGACGGCAGAAACGCTTGCGCAGTGCCAAGCCCCAGGCCTTGTTGACGCGCGAGCCATACGGCGAATGGATCACCAGGTGGGTGTCGCCGACATCGTCGAAGAAGCGCTCGAAGATCAGCGTGGTCTCACTCGGCAAGATTCCGAACGCGGCCTGCGAGGCGGCGAGATACAGCGTCAGCTGCTGGGCGCCGGCCGGCGGCAACCCGATATCGCGCTGCAACCACTGCTCCACATCCGGTAGCGCCGCGGCTCCTTCGCGCAGCAGCGACTCGGCATGCTGGTTGATGCGCGACACCGCGTGGCACAGCTCGTCGGTGCGGCCGAGCCCTTCGCCGAACCAGAACGGCATCGTCGGCGGCTGGCCGTGCGCGTCCTCGACGAATACTTTTCCGACCTGGATCTTCGATACGCGGTAGGAGGTATTGCCGAGCTGGAAGATGTCGCCCGGCAGGCTCTCGAACGCGAAGTCTTCGTTGAGCGTGCCGACACTGTGCTCGTCGGGCAGCAGTACGACTTCGTAGTCGAACTGGTCCGGAATCACGCCGGCATTGGTCACTGCGGTCAGCTTCGCGCCGCGGCGTGCGCGGATCACGCGATTGACGCCGTCGTAATGCAGATACGCCCCGCGACGGCCGCGGCGCGTCGAATAGCCGTCGGCGAGCATCTGCACGACCTGTTCGAAAGTCGCAAGCGTCAGGCCGCGATAAGACTCGGCACGACGGAAGCGCGCATAGAGTTCATCCAATGACCATTCGCGGCAGGCGGTCTCGGCGACGATCTGCTGCGCCAGGGCGTCGAGTGGCGCAAGCGGTACGCGAATGCGGTCGAGTTCGCCGCGCTCGACTGCATCGAGCAGGGCCGCACCTTCCAGCAGGTCGTCGAGCGACAACGGAAACAGCCGGCCTTTCGGAATCGCGCCGATGGCGTGACCGGCGCGACCGACGCGCTGCAGAAACGCGTTGATCGCACGCGGCGAGCCGAGCTGGCAGACCAGATCGATGTCGCCGATGTCGATGCCAAGCTCCAGCGAACTGGTCGCGACCAGCGCCTTCAACTCGCCGGCTTTCAAGCGCTGCTCGGCCTTGAGCCGATGCTCCTTGGCGAGACTGCCGTGATGCGCGGTGACATGCTCTTCACCGATGCGATCGGCCAGGTGGCGCGCAGCGCGCTCGGCGATGCGGCGCTGGTTGACGAAGATCAGCGTGGTTCGGTGCTGACGTATCAGTTCGGCAAGACGATCGTACAACTCGCCCCAGACTTCGTTGGACATCACCGCGGTCAATGGCGAACGCGGCATTTCGATCGCAAGGTCGCGCTGACGCACATGGCCGGCATCGATGATGCTGACCGGCTCGCCGCGCGCACCGATCAGAAACGCCGCCATCGCATCGAGCGGCTTGACCGTGGCTGATAGACCGATGCGCACCGGCAGGCGCGCGGACTCGGCTTCGCACAAGGCGTCCAGCCGCTCCAGCGACAGCAGCAGATGCGCGCCGCGCTTGCTGCCGGCAACCGCGTGCAATTCGTCAACGATCACACTCTTCACCGAGCCGAGCATGCGCCGGCCCGAATCGGAGGTCAGCAGGATGTACAGCGATTCGGGGGTGGTCACCAGGATGTGCGGCACGATGCGGCGCATGCGTTCGCGATCGGCCGCCGGCGTGTCACCGGTGCGCACCGCGTCGCGGATGCCGAGATCGGCATGCCCCATCGCCACCAAGCGTTCGCGGATGCCGGCGAGCGGCTCCTGCAGGTTCTTCTGGATGTCGTTCGACAAGGCCTTCAATGGCGACACGTAGAGCACATGCACCGCATCGCTCAAGCCGACTTCAAGACCTTCAACAACGAGGTCGTTGATCGCCGACAGGAATGCGGCGAGCGTTTTACCCGAGCCGGTGGGTGCGGCAATCAGCGCATGGCGCCGCTGCGAGGTGGCAGCCCAGGCGAGGCGCTGAACTTCGGTGGGGCTGCCGAAACGATCCTGCAACCAGCCGCTCACTGCCGGGTGGAACAATTCACCCGCCGCCGGCGTCAAGCCCAGACCGAAATCGAGATGCTTCTGCATGCGCTTATTGTGGCACCGTGCGCAGGCTCTGCGGCATCTTAAGTTCAGCCGTCGAGCAGGCCGCGAATGGCGTCGATGATCTTGTCGATCGTGTAGGGCTTGCGCAGGAAGGCGTCGTAACCGGCGAAGTGCTCGCGCACGGCACCCTCGCCGAGTGCGCTGTTCATGATGATCTTCACTTGCCGGGTTGCCGCCTCCGCGCGCAGCTTCGACGCCATCTCGGCGCCGGTCATCACCGGCATCATGAAGTCGAGGATCACCAGATCCGGCGGATCTTCGGTGGCGCGCTGCAGACCCTGCAGGCCGTTCGACGCACGGCTCACGCGATAGCCCTCATCCTCGAGGATGAGGGCCAACGCTTCCGCGGTGGCGAGCTCGTCGTCGACGATCAGGATGGATTTCACGTCAGCTCCGACCCTGGCCTTCGCTGCGCGGATCGGGCGATTTCGCAGCGACGGCGTCGGCATGCGGAATCACGTCACCACCGGCGCTGTAACGGCCGTGCACCAGCATGCCGCGGCCGTCGATCGAGAACGCGAACGTGCCCGGATTGAACGCTGAGTTGCGCAGCTTGATGATCGACACCAAGCGCTTGAGTTCGCCGTTGTTCTCGACGAACCGCAGGTAGATCAGATTGTCGACCAGCGCGGACACGCCGTAAGGCATCGGCACGCTGCTGCCGATCGCGTCGCGCGTCTCCAGCGACATCAGCACGGTGACCCCGCGCCGGCGCAGTTCGTTGGTCAGCACCGCGAAGAAACGCCCCAGGCGCTCGGAGTGCGACGCCGCTTCGAAAAACCCGGCGAGGCCGTCGATTACCAGTCGCTTGATGCCTTTGGCGGCAACGGTTTCCAGCATCCGATGCGCAAGCTCGTCGAGCAGGTGCTCGGACTGCGGATGCCACATCAGGCTCAAGGCACCGCGCGCCTCGAGTGCTCGGAACTCAAGCCCGAACGACTCCGCGGTTGAACGCACACGGTCGGGTGATTCGAAGAAACCGAAGTACAGACCCGGCTCCTGCTCGGTGCAGCAGGACAGGAAGTGCAGACACAGCGAGGTCTTGCCGGTGCCGGTCGAGCCGACGACCACCGTTGCACTGGCGCCGGGCAGACCGCCTTTGTCGAGCATATGGTCGAACCCGGGCGCGCCGAGCGACAGGTACTGGTGCTCGGCCATAGCGCTGGGCGGCTGGTCGTACAACACCTCGGTGCGCGGAAACACCCGCAGACCGTCGTTGCTGATCTGGAACGCATGCTTGCCGCGCAGCGTCTTGCCGCCGCGGAACTTGAGCACCTGCAGCGAGCGCTCGGACCGGACGTCGAACAGACGGTCGTCGATCTCGATCAGGCCGTCGACCATCGTGTGCTCGGCGTTGACGCGGTTCGGCAATCCGCTCGTCAGCAGCAGTACGGTGCAGTCGTGGAACACCGCATTGGTTTGGATCTCGTGGATGAATTTCTTCAGTTCGCGGTTGCTCTCGGCGGTTTCCGCCGCGGCAACCAGACCATCGAGCACCAACAGCTTGGCCTTGTGCTGCTGCATCTCCCGACGCAGCACGCCCATCAAGCCTTTGAGGCCGGTTTCTTCGAGTTCCGCAAAAGCGCTGATATAGGTGAGCTTTGATGGAATCAGCGACTCGTCGAAGAACGACATCCCGCGCAGATGCTGCAGCATGCGCGAGTGCGATTCGGCCAGCAGGGTCACATAGACCGATTGCCCACCCGTTTTGGCGGTGCCGTAGCACAGCTGGTTCGCCAGTATGGTTTTGCCGCAGCCCGGAAGACCGTGAATGATGTAAACGCCGGACTGAAAAAAACCGCCGCCCAGCACGATATCCAGCCCCGGAACGTGACTCGGCAGTCGGTTGAGACGCGCGGCAGGTGATTCTGATTGCTTCATTCGTTCGGCACGGGCTTCTGAGGCATGAGCGGGAGCGTCAACACAAAGCGGCATCCTTCGTTAAGGCGGCTTTCCAGCGAAATCGTTCCATCAAGTGCATGAATTAATTGGCGTGCGATCCACAGGCCCAGGCCGCTGCCGGCACCCAGCGACGGTCGCGCACCACGATCGTATTTGTCGAAGACGCGCAACTGGTCCGCTTCGGAGATGCCGCGGCCATTGTCGGAGACGATGATTCGGGCCGAGTCCTGCTCCGCCCTGAGCGTTAAAACCACTTCGCTGCACTGCGCATGCTTGCAGGCATTGCTGACGAGATTGCCGACGATATGTTCGAGCGCGAGCGGATCGGTATCGATCAGGCAGGGCTCGGTGTCCAGGCGCAGTGCGGTGCCGTGGTAATCGGCTTCTGCACGACTGCTTTCGAGAATGCGGGACAGCAGCGGCGCGAGTTCAACGCGCTGTGTTGCGACTGGATAATGTCGGTATTGATGCTGGGCAACATCCAGCAATACGGTCGAACGCGCGATGTAGCGCTCGAGTGTGGCCTGCGTTTTGGAAATTCGTGCTGCGATCGCGGCACCAGACGGCCCGCTGGAATCCGCCAGCGTGCGCGCCGACGCCAGCTGCAGCAACAGCGCGTGCATCGGATTACGCAGCTCGTGCGCGACGAATGCCAGAAAATCCTCGCGCTCGGAAATCTCCTGCCGCAGGCGCAGCAACTCTGCACGCAGCGATTCGGCCTCCGGTTTCAGCACGGCGCCGCCGAGTCTCGATTGATTGTCTTCATGCCGCCCCGATCCCTGGACTGACTAAAGTGACCCGCTTGCAGACGACGTCCTTGCCTTGTCTGGCGTCCATTATCGACAACGCAACTGCATGCGCCAGCCGTCTGCGAGCTTTGACTGACCTCGCGATGCCCGCGAATGAACGCGGTGCCACGCAAACTCAGCAAGGGCTCGCGGAACTGAGCCTGCCCAGCTGTTGCCAAGCCAGCTGTTGCGAGCCCAGGAACGGCAAACCTGGGGGTTGCCAGTCGCTGCAGCTGGACGCAATCGCCGTGCGTTCGATGGAAGCGGGCGTTGGACACGCCACCGGGGATTCGCTAAATCGCGGCGATGAGGCCGCCCCGGGAATAAGTTGCGCGCGACCGGATGACGCCGGAACGTCTGATCGAATGCGACCGGGCGGCTCGACCCACGACGCTGAACGCACACGCTCGCGGCCCGATCAGATGCAGCTCTTGAGCGTCTTCGATTGCGTTGCGGCGCTGCGTGACGTCGGATAGGTGCAAGCGCACATGCCCGACGCCACGCAGCGAGTTCTGCTTGCGGCTTACTTCTTGACGGTCAGCTGGTTGGTGACACCGGTGACGCCGGCGGTCGCCTTGGCAATCGATTCAGCCTTGGCGCCCTGCTCGACTGTTTCGACCGTGCCGCCGAGGGTGACGTTGCCCTGCTTGGTTTCAACGGTGATGTCGCCAGCCTTCAGCGAGGACTCGGCGATCAGCGCAGCCTTGACCTTGGTGGTGATGACGGTGTCGTCCACCGCACCGCCGGCCGAGGCGCTGGCAGCCGGCGCAGCGTCGGTGCTCGGTGCCGGGGTCGCAGCGCTGCTATCGGCTGGGGCGGCGGCCGGGGCCTGATCCGCAGCGGGCGGCGGGGTGGTGGCTTCGTCTTTGTGGCAGGCAGCCAGCGCGGTCAGCGCGGTCGCGATCAGTGCAACCTGCAGCTTCTTGAAATCGACGTTCATTTGCATCTCCGATGGGTTATAGACTGAATTTTTATACACGGCACAGCCGCTCCCTGAAATCCACCCGAGCAAGGCTGCGCGCCGGCATCGTACCTCAAGGCGCAGCAATCGTGCCGCGGACAGGCCTTGAAGGATGTCGACAATAAACTCAGCAATTCCAGGCTACTGACACGATTAGCGCGCAATCGTCGTTCTTCCTGCGCACAGGCACTGAAAAAACATCCGGAAAGTCCTACAGGGTGCGACGTAAGCCTTACCGACACGCAGACGCTCGCGCGCCGGCGCGCGTCGTGAATTCCCTCACGCACGGGTTCCTTCGCGCTGGCGTTCCTTCACGCTGCCGTTCCATTGCGCTGCCGTTTCATTGCGCTGTAGTTTCGTCGCGCCAAATTACGCACACCGGTCCGGGCTTGCGACGGCACCGTCGAAGACGGCCGCACTACGCGAACTGATCGGCCTACACACGCAGTCGTCGGCGGTTCTGGCCGCTATCCGTAAATCGAGAGAGAACTATCGAGAGAGAACGTAGTGACTCGATGCGCTATGCCGCGTCGGCATCGCGCCCTTGCGGCGCGCAGTCATCGAAAGTTGGCGGCCCACGCCAGCGACACCCCGGCACCCGTCTACACCGTTACCGTTGCTCCCTTCCGGGCCTGGCGGGGTTCACAGCTTGCCGTCGCGGGGGCACCGGCGCGGACCGGCGTGCATTGTCCTCCCACTGTCGCGATCACTCAAGCATAATTTCCGCCGGACAGGCGATCGGCCTTTCCGCTCCCATCTTGCAAGCCACCATTCCGCATGACTCCGCGACTGCCCTGCTTCAAGGCCTACGACATCCGTGGCCGCGTACCCGACGAGCTCAATGCCGACATCGCCTATCGTCTCGGCTTGGCTTACGCGGAACGTTTCGCACCGCAGCGCGTTGCGCTCGGCCGCGACGTGCGACTGAGCAGCCCGGATCTGCTCAACGCGCTGGCGCACGGCTTGGTCGATGGCGGCGCGGCGGTGATCGATATCGGCCTGTGCGGCACCGAGGAGGTCTACTTCGCCGCGTTCCAGCCGGGCATCGACGGCGGCATCATGGTCACCGCCAGCCACAACCCGATGGACTACAACGGCCTCAAGCTGGTGCGCGGCGGTGCGGTGCCGATCTCCGGCGACACCGGTCTGCGTGAACTGGAAACGGCCACCGCACTATCGCAGGCGAAAGCGCCAACAGGGCCGGCACACACGACGCGCTACGATTTTCGTCCCGCCTATATCGAGCACTTGCTCGGCTACGTTGAAGCCGATGCGCTGCGACCACTGAAGATCGTCGTCAACGCCGGCAATGGCTCGGCCGGTTTGGTGATCGACGCGCTCGAACCGCATTTGCCGTTCGAGTTCATCAAGCTCAATCACCAGCCCGACGGCACATTTCCGCAAGGCATTCCGAATCCCCTGTTGCCGGAGAATCGCGCGGCGACGACGGCGGCGGTGCGGCAGCACGGCGCAGACTTCGGCGTGGCCTGGGATGGTGATTTCGACCGCTGCTTCCTGTTCGACGAACACGGCGGCTTCATCGAGGGCTATTACATCGTTGGCCTGCTCGCCGAGGCGATGCTGAAGCTGGAGCCCGGCGCAAAAATCATCCATGACCCGCGCCTGACCTGGAATACAGTCGACATGGTTGCGGCCGCCGGCGGACGTGCGATCCAGTCGAAGACCGGCCACGCGTTCATCAAGGAGCGCATGCGCGCGGAAAACGCGATCTACGGTGGCGAGATGAGCGCGCACCACTACTTCCGCGACTTCGCCTATTGCGACAACGGCAATATTCCCTGGCTACTGACCGCCGCGCTGATCAGCGCTTCGGGCCGCAGCCTGTCGCAGCTGGTCGGCGCACGCCAGAAGAAGTTTCCGGCCAGTGGCGAGATCAACCGCACCGTCGGCGACATCCAATCGGTGATTGCGCGCGTCGAGGCCCGCTATGCCGCTGCGCCGGACGCGGTGGTCGAGAAAGTCGACGGTTTGTCGGTGGCGTTTCCGCAGTGGCGCTTCAATCTGCGCGGCTCCAACACCGAGCCAGTGCTGCGACTCAACGTCGAGTCGCGCGCGGATACGGCGCTGATGGAAGCCAAGACCGCCGAGATGCTGGCGCTGATCGGCGCGAACTAGCGCCGGCGCGGCAAGCGCCGCGGCGAACTATTCGGCAGCAGGCGTTTCGTCGCTGGCGGCAGACTCTTCGCCTTCCGGCGCGTCGTCGGCACCGCGGCTGCCGGCCTTGCGCTGCAACTTTTCTTCCTTCTTCTTCTTCTTGGCCAGTTCTTTCTGGCGCTTTTCAAACTGGTAGTTGGGCTTTGCCAAGTGGATCGTCCTGGTTTGCTGGGGCGGACTCGATCGGAAGGCGAAGCGACGTGGTCGCGCGTGTCATCGGCACCGAGCTTGAAGCCGCATTGTAGCGGCTTGACCGCGCGGGGTCCTAGTTAGGGCGCTTTGCCTCAGTGGATCGCGCCGGCGGCGCGCAGGATGCCGACCACGCCGACCAGGATCCAGAACAGGTTGAGCACCGTGTATGCGCGATCCTTCTTTAGCAGCGCGCACCAGGACAGCATCACCGCATCGACGGTATTGAAGACCCAGACGAACAGGAACGGGCTGGCCGGACCGAGCCAGCTGACCAGGCTGAAGCTGAAAATGCGCATCAGCACGCCGATCATCTCGATCGTGCGCAGGTGCTGCAGTACGAAACGGTTGAGCACGATGACGTCCCTGTGCAGTACGGGATTCGATCCCGCGTATTGATGATGTGGGTGTGGGTGTTGCCGCTGCGGCGATGCGCGTTTGCGGCCGTTCGAGTCCTGCGCGGACTTGAGTCGAACGCGGCGGTCCGGCGGATGCGCGGACGACGTCAGCGTGCGGCGCTGAACCCGCTCAGCCGAGGACGACCGGCGATGCTGAAGCCGTGGCCGTGCTCGAGCAGATATTCGAGCCACTTCGCCAAGGTGTGGTTGCGCGCCCACTGGTCGTCGAGAAACTTGTGGGCCACCGGATCGCCTTCGTCGGTCGCGGTCCATGGCGCGCGCGCGCCACAGTGCAGTGCTTCGGCAACCCGCGCGTCGCGATAAACGCGGATCCACAGATCCGGTTCGAGATGCTTGCCGCTAGGGTCCTCGAACTCGTAGGTCAAGCGCAGCTCCGAGGTGTAGGGCGAACGCTCGACCACAATCAGGTGCAGCGGCAAGTCGCTGGCGCTCTTCGACACGACGCGTTCGAACGGCAGTTCGAGTTCGGGGATCAGGCGTTCCAGCAATTGATAGTTGCGCTCGTACAGATCGATCAGATGCGCAATCCGGCGCGGTTTCCCGCAGCAGGGACAAGGATGAGCGTAAGCAGTGTCGGCGTGCATGTCAGGGACTATAAGATAGCGGTCGATCCGCGCCAATCTTGACGCCGAGCTCTAAAGTTCATGCCGATTCGCGAAATTTCAACCAAGCCTTACACCGATCAGAAATCCGGCACCGCCGGTCTGCGCAAAAAGGTTGCCGTGTTTCAGCAACCGCACTACCTGGAAAACTTTCTGCAGGCGATTTTCGATGCGGAGCCCACCCTCAAGGGCGCCACGTTAATTATCGGCGGTGACGGCCGTTTCTATAATCGCGAGGCGATCTATACCGCCATCGCAATGGCGGCGGCGAACGGCGTCAAGCGCGTGGTCGTCGGCCAGGGCGGCATCCTGTCGACGCCGGCCGCATCGAACCTGATCCGTGTCCACCATGCCGCCGGCGGACTGCTGTTCACCGCCAGCCACAACCCCGCCGGACCGGACGGCGACTTCGGCATCAAGTTCAACATCGCCGGCGGCGGCCAGGCGCCGGAAGCGCTGACCAATCGCATCTACGAGATCAGCAAGTCGCTGACGCGTTACCGCATGGTCGAGGGCGCCGACATCGATCTCGACCGGCGCGGCGCGCAGAAACTGGAAGACACCGAAATCGAAGTGGTCGACTGCGTCGACGACTACGCCAAGCTGATGCAGAGCCTGTTCGACTTCGAGCGTATTCGCGACTGGCTGAAGAAGAATCACTCGATCCGCTTCGACGCGATGCACGCCGTCACCGGACCTTATGCGCAGCGCATCCTGGTCGAGCAACTCGGCGCACCGGCGAACAGTGTCGACAACGCCAGCCCGCTGGAGGATTTCGGCGGCGGCCACCCCGATCCCAATCTGATCTACGCCAAACATCTGTACGACCTGGCGATGAGCGAGGCGTCACCCGATCTGATCGCCGCCAGCGACGGCGATGGTGATCGCAACATGATCCTGGGCCGCGGCATTTTTATCTCGCCGGGCGATTCGCTGGCGATGCTGGCCGAACATCTCGACAAGCTGCCGGGCTATCGCGACGGCCTGAAGGGCCTCGCGCGATCGATGCCGACCTGCCGCGCAGTCGATCACGTCGCCAAGGCGCTGAAGGTCGAATGCTTCGAAACGCCGACCGGCTGGAAGTTCTTCTGCAATCTGCTCGACGCGGGTCGACTGACGCTGTGCGGCGAAGAAAGCTTCGGCACCAGTTCCGATCACACGCGCGAAAAGGATGGTCTGTGGGCGGTGCTGGCCTGGATCAACGTGCTGGCCGCCACCGGCCAATCGGTCGCCCAAATCGCGCAGAACCACTGGCGCCGTTTCGGCCGCAGCTACTACGCGCGTCACGACTACGACGAACTGCCGAACGCCGCCGCCAACAGCGTCATGCAGCAGCTCACGCAGGCTATGCCGCAGCTGATCGGCCAGACCTACGGCCGCTATACCGTCACGCAGGCCGATTCGTTCGGCTACACCGATCCGGTCGACGGCGCGGTGGCGACCGATCAAGGTCTGCGCGTGGTGTTCGGCGAAGCGGCACGCATCGTGCTCCGCCTATCCGGCACCGGCACCAGCGGTGCGACCTTGCGCCTGTATCTGGAGCGATACGAGAAGGCCGCCGATCAGCTCGCGCTCGACAATGCCGAAGCCTTGGCGCCGCTCGCCGCCCTCGCCGATCAACTGGCGCACATCACCGAGCTGACCGGTCGCAAGGCACCGAGTGTCGTGACCTGAGCCGCCGTATCGAACTGAACATCCGCAAACGTATCCGTATCCGCAACCGCTGCAACGACCCGATCACGCAAGCCCATGGCCGCAGCCCAGATCAACGGTACTGAGATCGCATATCAGCAGATGGGCGAAGGCCCCGATCTGGTATTCGTGCACGGCCTGGCGGCGAGCCGCGCGTTCTGGTTCCTGCAGTACGCGATGCCGCTGTCGCGACACTTCCGCATCACGCTGTTCGATCTGCGCGGTCATGGCTACAGCGGTCGCCCCGACAGCGGCTACGACGCCGCCACACTCGCAGAGGACCTGCGCGCCCTGCTCGACCTGCTGGCCATCGAGCGCTGCAGCTTGATCGGCCACAGCTACGGCGGCGGTGTGGCGATGGAATTCGCCGGACGCCATCCCGACCGCGTTGAACGGCTCGCGTTGCTCGATACCAAGCTCAACAGTCTGCAGCCCGAAATGCGCATGTCGGATTCGCCGCACGTGTCGCCGTTCGAGGCGGAGATCGCCAACAAGACCGGCCGCGACTGGGATGCGGAGACGCAAGTCGGCCTGCGCTTTTTGGAAGATCTGGCGCGTTGGAAACTGGCCGGCGGCGGCTCGCAAGCGCGCGATGCATTCACGCCGTTCGGTGAAGGCCGCGGCGCGACGCGCACCGCAAAGCAACTGGTCGACGTGCTCGACAACACCAGTGCGCGCAGCGACTTCGTCAAACCCGGCGTCAATGCCGCGGCGATCGGCGCGCTGAAGATGCCGGTGCTGCTGATCTACGGCGAATATTCGCGCTGCCTGCCGACGCTGCGACAGTTGCAACAACTGCTGCCGCAGGCACGAACCGAAATGCTCGCGCAGGGCGGACACTTCTTTCCGCAGACGCACGGGCGCGCGACGCTGGCGCTTATCGAAAGTTTTTTGGGCCTGCCGTCGCGCCGCGGCGACGAAGGCAAGGCGCCGGACGCGCCAGACGTGCTGCGCAGCCAGGTCGACTGAGCGAGAATTCGTCTGAGTGCTTTATCGCTGCGACGATCGACACTGGGCGCTGCATGCTTGGACGCGACCCTCGTGCTCTGCAGCCGCGCTGCAGCGAGGCAAATGCGCCAATCATCAGACGCGATGTGGAGAGGTCGCTCGCAGCCGCAAATCGACCCGAGGCACGACACCTCGCTCCATCGTAACCACGCAATGCGCTCGCGCATTTAACCCGTTTTCAACTTGACGTCCCCGCACCGCAACTGAATAGATAAGCCATGTCGATCCGAACCTCACTGCGCCGTTCCTTGCTCGGGCTGTTCGTCGCCGCCACGACTGCACTCGCGGCCTGCGGTTCCCAGATGGACGATCTGGGTGACGTCGTCGTTCGCCAAACAGAGGTGACACCGGCCGGCATCTATACGGGCACGCTGAGCGCGCAGCTCAGCACAGCGCCGGTGCCAGTGGTGGCGCTGGTCGACAACGTCGATCCGAAGCAGCACATCGTGCTGTATGCCGCCGACGGCAGTTTCCTGCTGTCGGGATTGCTGACTACGGTCGGTACCGGCGTCACCGCGCAGACGCGGTTCTTCGATCTCAGCGGCAGTACCACCGCACCGACCGGGCAGACGTTCAGCCTTAGCGGCAGCTACGTACCGCAGTCGCAGATCGGCGGCCAGTACATGCGGATGGCGAGCGATGGCAGCACGCTGGAAAGCGGCACGCTGGCGCTGAACTACCAGGCGACCGAGTACGAAACCCGCTCGGCGCTGGCCTTGCTCGGCGGCAACTGGGCGAATGTCGATGCCTTCGGTACGCCACAGACCTCGTTCAGCCTCGATACCAGCGGCAATATCTCCGGCACGGTGCGCGCGACCAAATGCACCTACAACGGCAGCGCCACAATGATCGACCTGCGCTACAACCTGTATGGCCTGAGCCTGACGGAAACCTGCGGCTCGGCGCCGACGGTCTACACCGGCCTTGCCACCTTGCTGCCAGCAACCGCCGCCACGAACAACCAGCCGCAGCTGGTGTTTGCGGTCGGCTCGACCACCGCCGGCTTACTGTTTCGTCTGAGCCCGGCCAGCTGAAGCAGCGGGCGCCGACCACAGTTCAGGCGGCTCCGGCGGGATCTGCGCAAGCTCGTTGAGACGGTCGTTGTCGGTGGCTTTCGCGGAACCTGCGGTCGGAACGCTGCGCGCTAACCAGGCGTTGAGCTGATCGAGATTGCGCGCGATGATCGCGTTGGTCGGTGCCAGCCGATGCGCACGCACCAGCAAAGCGGATGCGGCATTCCAGTCCTGCTTGGTCGCCTTCACAGCCGCGAGATTGTTCATCGATACCGGATCGAACGGATTGGTGCCGACCTGCGTTTCCAGCGCGCGCATTGCTTCGTCACTGCGGCCTTGCGACAGCAGCGCGGTACTCGCATCGCCCTGCGCAAGTGCCGACGAGATGCTGGCGACGCCGAGCAACACAACGGTGACGGCGAGCAACGGAGAATTCGCGGTGTTCATGCGCGGGCGCCTCATTGTCCGTAAATCGGAAGGATCGGCGTCGGCGACTGCGGCAGCAGTAGCGACTGCTCGTCGAAGTAGTAGCGCAGATAGGCGTTGAGCTGCAGTTCTCGATAATCGCGGGCGTTATCGATGCCGAACTGTCCGCCCAGGCTCAGACGCGGCAGCAACCGGTATTCGGCCGCACCGCCGAAGGCATAGCCGAGGCCGGAGACGCGTTGCGACGAATAACCCTTCGGAATATTCAGCGACGGCTCGGTGGCGATGACCTGTTGCAAGGCGTCATTGAGCGAACCAAAGCCGGGATACAGCTCGTTGCCGTCTTCGCGGAACGACTGCACGCCGAGTGCCGCCTTTAGATCGTAGGTCAGGTTGCCGTGGCGGCCGCTCCATTCGATCGGAACCGTTAACGCCAGGAACAACTGCGGGCTGAAATAGCCACCGTGACCGAAGGTGAAATAGCGCAGATTTTTGTCGTAGGAGAAGCCAGTCAGATTCAGGCCGTAGGTCAGGCTCATCGTGTCGCTGTTGAGCGCCTTGGCATAGACCCCCGCACCACCGGTGATCTCGGTGTTGTTGTCGACGTTGTGGCCATCCAGCGTGAAGAAGCCGCCGTTCGCATAGAGGCCGAAGTTGCCGGCGTCGTAGGTCACGTCGCCGCGGCCACCGGTACGTGTGACACCGCCGAAATTCTTACCCGTGAGCGGATCCTTTTCGCCGGCGTACGACAGCAGGCTTTCCGTCACCGCGCGCCGCGACAGGTCCAGACCCAGGCGCCAGTCACCCGGACTCAGGCCCAACTTGAGTCCACCGACGAGACGCTGCTCGATGAAGCCGAGTGGCGTCGTGCCGATGTCGGCGGTCAGTGGGCCGTAGTTGTAGTTGAAATCGAACGCGGCTCCGCCGGCGCTGCTGGTGAGCGGCACGTTGCCGACATCGGGCGTCGTGACGCTGCCGCCATTGCTGGCATTGGCACCGGCGATCAAGGCCACCGATCCGTAGTTGAGTTTGTCGCTGCCGCTGGCGCTGCCAGCGTCGAGGTAAACCGGCGTGACATCGACGCCGAAGCGGCCGGCGCGCGTTTCACGCGTGCGGAACTGCAGCGGCACTTCGATATCGCTGAGCTGGCCCAGTCCGGCTTGGCCCGCGCGCGAACGTGTGGTCAGCGCGCCACCGGCCCAGCCGCTGGTCTCGGCTTCGAGTCGGCCGATATTGTCGGCCACGGTCGGCGGCGGCGGTGGCGGTGCACCGTCCGCCGAGGGTGCCGCAATCGGCGCGCTGCCAGCCGGCAACTGCTGCGAGGACTGCAACTGCGGCGGCGCCTGCGGCTGCGTCCACCCACTGCGATCAGCCCCGACACCGAGTCGTTGCTCGAGTTTGCTCAGATAGCCGCCGCTGGCGGCTGGCGGTGCGGCACCAGGCACCGACTGCGCGGCCGGATACGACGGCGGCGCTTGCATCGGCAGTCCGCCGGCATCCGTGACTTTGGCCTCGACACGCCGATTGCGTTCGCGACCTTCGTCGCTGTCGTTGTCGGCCAGCGGCATGCTCTTGCCGAAGCCGCGAGCGCTGATACGGTCGGCGCCAACGCCGTGCTTGATCAGATACGCACGCACGCTGCTCGCGCGACGTTCGGACAGTCGCTGATTGTAAGCATCCGAACCGTTGCCATCGGTGTGTCCGTCGATCTCGATCTTGAGGTCGGGCCGAGCCCGCAACGCGCTCGCGAACTCGTTCAGCAGGCCGGTCGCGGCGGGTACCAGACGCGCCTGCGCTGTTTCGAATTCCACACCGCGAAGCACGATGGTGTCGCCGACGCGACAGCCGCTCAAATCGACCGACTGGCCTGCCGACGGCGACTGGCAGCCGGCACCGACGGCCGCCGGTGCAAAACCACTGCCTTGCGCGATCGGCAGCGGGGCCACGCTCATTGCCGAACCCGAACCCGAACCCGATAGCGGACCCGGCGGCAGGGCTACTTCGGACGCACGCGGACGCAGTGGCCCGGTCGACGGGGCAACCTCGCTCAAGGCATTGGCAACCGCCGCCGGCAGCGCCTGATCGGGCCGTGAAGGATCCAGCCAGGTCAGTTGCGGCGGCGCCATCGGCGCGGCAACGGCTGCATTCGCCTGCAGGCTTTGCGCACGACGATAGGCCTCGAGCGCGTCGCCGCGACGATGCTCGGCCTCGGCCAGTCGTGCAGATGCCTGCCAGTAGCGCGGTTCGTCGGGATGCGCCTTGAGGCCCTGCTTGATCAGGCTGCGCGCGCCCTCCTGGTCGGACGCAGCCAGGCGCGCATCGATCAGGCCGAGTCGAATATCGTCGCTGTCGGGCGAGGCCGCGAGTTGCGCCTGGTAGATCGCGCTGCTCTGGTCGACGTCGCCGGATGCGGCGAGCAGGCGCGCGAGCGCCAGCTGCACCCTGCTATCGTTCGGGTAGCGCGCGATCACGTCGCGCAGCTGCACGTAGGCTTCGGCCAGCTTGCCGTTGGTGCGGGCACGATCGGCCAGCTTGACGCGATAGCCCACCACCAGCGTATCGAGGTCCTGCTGCTGTTGCGCGCTGAGAATGCCGCGCGTGGCGATGTCGTCGGCGACCACCTCGAATTCACCGTCCTGCCCTGCGGTCAGCAACAGCGCGGCGTATTGGATCCGCATCGCCGGGTCGGCATTGGGGCTGCGATCGATCGCGCGCCGCATGGTCGCCACCGCGCGCGCCGGATCGCCCAATTGCGCCCAGCCGGACGCCACCGCGCCGAGCAGTTCCGGATTGTTGCCGGCGGCGTCCGCCGCCTGGTCGATGATCGCGTAGCCCTCGGCGGGCTGGTGTGCCGCGATCGCCGCCTTCACACGCTGCATCTGGTAATTGACCCAGGCGCGCCGCTGCAGAACGTAGGCATCCGGCGGGCGCTGATCGGGCGGCAGCTGCTGCAGGATCTGTAGCGTCTGTTGCCAGTCGCCACTGTTGCCGGCGGCGTAGGCCTGCGCCATGCGCACCTGCGGCAGATCGCCATTGCTCGCGGCGAGCCCGTCGAGCAGGGTTTGTGCCTGCTCGGGATGACCTTGCGCGCGCAGCACGTTGGCCAGATCCAGACGAATCCAAGGACTTTCCGGATCGAGCAGCAAGGCGCGCTCGAGATCGCCCTGCGCCTGCGGCAGTTGACCGGCGTCGCGCTCGGCAGCAGCGCGTGCACGCAACTGGTCGGCGCGCACGCCGCTGAGCTGTTGCTGCACGTTCGGCGGCGCGCCGTTGGACAGCCGCATGGCTTCGTCGCCGCGACCGTTGCGCGCCAGCACGGTGATCAGGCCACGCAGCGCATCGGGATTGTCGGGACTGCGACGCAGCACCTCGCGTTCGATTTTTTCCGCGGCGGCGTCGTGGTGCCGCTCGATCAACACGTCGGCGTAGGCCACGCGCGTCGCGTCGGGCGCATCCGCCGGCGCCTGCGAAAAAGCACTTTCGTATTCGTTCTCGGCCGCCACGCCATCGCCGGCATCGCGCGCCGCTTGGGCACGCTGCACGTGTTGCCAGAAGCTCGCCGCGCGCAAGGCATCGCGCCAGCGACCCGCAGTTCTCGGTGCTTCGGATTGCGCCTGTTTCAGGCTGCTGACCGCGTCGTCGTAGCGGCCCTGGCGCAATCGCAGCACGCCAAGCGCACCGTGACCATCGGCACTGCGCGGCGACTGCTGCAGCAACTGGTCAATGTTGGCTTGCGCGCCATCGAGATCGTCGCCATTGATCTGGTCGAAAATTTCGCGCACGCGTTTGCCCTCCGCCGCCGACGCACTCGCCTCGGGGCGAGCGACGGTGGCACTGCGCAAGCCTTGCATGCGCGCCTGCACGGCATCGTCGGCGCCGACGTCGCCGAGATAGCGTTTGTAGCGCTCGGCATCCGAAGGCTGCGCTTGCAGCCAGATCAGCGCCTGGCGCCAGGCCGGACGCGCCTGCGCGGCACTGGCGGGATTCTGTGCGAGCGCGGCCAGACGATCGATGCCGTCGCGGCGACTCGGCTCGCGATAGGTCAGGTGCTGCGCATATGCCAGCGTGTAGCGGGGATCATCGGGATGCGCGCGCGCCAGCTCGGCGAGGCCGTCGCGCGCTGCAGACCAGCCGTCGGCCGTCGCGCCGAGCGTCTGGTAGTACTCGAGTGCGACGGCGCCATCCGGCACCTTGCCGCCAAAAGCGTCGCGATACGCCGCAACCGCACCCGGGTAGTCCTTGGCAGCGGCGAGTTGGCGCGCGCGTGCCAGTGCATCGCCGGTGACCGCTCCGCTGCTGATCGCGCGTCGCGCTTCGCCGAGTGCCGGCGAGGCCGGAGCGAGCTTGTTCAATTGGTCGAGATAGCTTTGCGACTTGCCGCGATCGCCGGTGGCCGCACTCAGCACTGCCAGGCGCGACAAGGCCTCGGTATTGTTGGGATCGACCTGCAGCACACGCTGCCAGGCTTCGAGGGCTCGCTTCGGTTGATCGCGTTGTTCCCAGAACCGCCCCTGCTCGATCAACTGACGCGTTGCGGCGTCGTCTGCGCGCACCGCGGGCGCAGCGGCGAGCACGATCAGCGTCAGTGCCGCACGCAAACCTAGACGTTCCATTTTGGCCTCAGACTGCCATCGCGTTCGAATCGATACTGTTGCTCAAGATAGCCTTGCGCGAACAGCGTCAATGCCTGCTCGTAATACCGTGCCGGTTGATCGACCAGTCCGGAAGTGGTCGCGGCCAGCACGCGTTTTTGCGCGGCGTCAAACAGATCGGCAGCCGGCAGGTTGGCGTAGAACGGCATCAGCGCGGTTTCGATGCCGGCGGGAGCAAGACCCTGCGGCGCGCGCCCATCCGGATACCAGATTTCAGGCAGTCGCCCGGCTTGCCGGATGAACTCTGCGAACGGGGCCAAGACATGACGCCAGTGATGCGTCGAAGGCGCGTCGTTCGCGGCAATGCCGGCCCACAGGTAGATGCGCACGGCGTCGTAACTGCCACGGCCATCGCTCTGCAGATCCTTGCGCGGACCGTCCGGCGTCAGCAGCAGCCAGTCCGGTACCGCACCGCTTGGCGCGATGTCCGGCAACAGCGTGCTGAAGCTTTCCAGCAGCGCCGCCCAGGGACCGCTCCGATCAACGGCTGCGAAATAACTCAGCAGAAACGGCGGCAGATAGCTCGGATTCAATCGCACACCGCCTGCGCTGGTGAATCCCGCCGGGCCCGGCAGCAGCCAGCTCTTCTTGTTGTACGACACCACTTCTGTCGCGGCGACCTGCGCGAGGACGGCACGTCCTAGGCTGCTGTAGTCGCTGCGCTTCCACAGCCGGCCGGCTTCGAGCAGATCGTAGGCGATCCATAGATCCGCATCGGCGGCGGAATTGACATCGAGCACGCGCCAGCGGCGTTGCGCATCCGGACCCCAGAGCCAAGACGGCAAATGATGCGCGAGGTCGGATTGCGCGAGATTGTCGACGGTCCAGTCGAGGATGCGCTGGAACCGCGCGCGATCGTTCGCAACCAGCGCGAAGAACAGCGCATAGCCCTGTCCTTCGGAGACCGTGCGCGCATCGGCGGTCCAGTCGACCACGCGGCCGTCGTCCTGCACGAAGGCTTCGGCGAACCCCTGCCAGGCCGGCCACGCGGGTGACTTGGCGGCGCTCGAAGTCGTCGCCAGCGGCGCGGCTGCCGGCGTGCCGGCTGCGAACGCGACCACTGGCAAAACGGCCCAGCATGCGGCGATCGAAATCAGTCTCAGCACGCGCTGCGCCGAGCGCCTGGCCACGGGCCTCATCTCGACCTCATTTCTTGACTGCGCCCTTGGCGATGCGACGCCGGGCACGCGCGCGCAGCAACGGGAACAGCAGCATCGCCGTCAACACCGCCACCAAAACGCCGATCGGCGCAATCAGGTAAGGATGCAAAGTCAGCCAGCGGCGGATGCCGTAGTTCGGCGGCAGATGCCCCAGCCCGTATTGCGTGTCAAGCTGATAGCCGCTGACCTGCTTGCCGCGCACCAGCGACAGATCGCCTTCGAGAAACTGGTTGCGCGCCGGATCGATCAACGCTTCGGCAACGTCGCTGACGCGACCGCGATCACCCGCGGTGAAGATCACCATCGCATGATCGCGCCCATACGGCGACGGCGCGCCGATCAGCGCACCGACGCTGCGGCCGCCATCGATCAGCACGCGTCCGGCGTACTTCAATGCGCCGGCAAGATCGCGGCCTTCGATGCCCGCCTGCCAGCGCGCCAACGCGCCGACGCTGCGCAGGCTCGCGCCGCCGCTGTCGAAACTCACCGGAAGATCATCCTTCCATTCACTCAACTGCGGCAGTTGGCCGGCGCGACCGATCAGCAACAGATCGCGATCGGCGTAGCTGCTGGCGGCGGCCGCGCTATCGACCGTCAAGCGCAACGCGGCCATGCCGGTGACGTGGCCGATGTGGCCGGCAACGGTCAGCAAGGTCGTCAGTGCGTCCTCGTCGGGCGTCTCCGGCACCAGGAACGCACTGCGCGCAAGGTCCGGATACAAGGCGAACGGCAGGCCGCCATCGCGGAAGCGACCGAGATCCGGCCACAGGGCGTAGTGCGCATAGTGTTCGAAATGCAGCAGCGAATCGGGATCGATCGACCCCCCGAGCGCATTATTGTTGAAGTCCTCGCAGGGCTTCGAGACGTTGCGACGGAACTGGTATTGCAAGGTCAACCGGTTCTGCGGGCCGAGGCGTGCGGCCGGCAGATACATGCTGGCCTCATCATAGTTCTCGCTGTTGCGGCTGAGGCCGGCCTTGCCCGCATCGGCCAGCACCACACCACCGAGGAAACCATCGTTGAGCAGCGTGCTGAGCGAGGAACCTGCGGCGGTCACCGGACTGTAGCGATAACGCAAATCCAGAATCGCACCGGTTTCGCCGAGGAAATAAATATCCGGTGGCAAGCGGAAATCAAAACCGATCGGACCGGGCGACAGACCGCGTACCGACAGATTCTCAGTCGACATCGCCTTCAACGGCACCGGCAATTCGGGATTGATCCAATGCGGTGCGGCGTCGAGTGCTGCCGGCTCGGGCAAGGCGACCGAATGCACGTCGGCGCTGGCGCCGTCGGTGACGAAGGCTCCCAAGGCCAAGGCCTGTGCGGCCAACACCAGCCCCGCCTCGTCCGGCGCTTCGAGCAGCAGCAGGCGGCCCTGCGGCTGATCGGGATTCACCACGACGCGCAAGCGTGGCGTTTGCGCACCGGGTCCAAACTTTTCGCTGAACACTTCGCCGACGCGCAGCACGACGCCATGGCCCGCCGGCAGACTGCTGAGCAACGCGGGGAATTCGGCGCCGCGGTAATCCGCCTGTGCGCCGAACCAGGACGCGACAATGCCGGCGGCGGTGAGCGCTTCGCGACTCGGCGCCGATGCAAACGCAACCGGCAGACGCAGCGGCCGCGTGTCGGCCGGATCGAAAAACGGCCGCGGCAGCGCGCCCAGCGTCGGCGCGACGTTCAGCGGCGTAAAGCTCAGCGTGACGTAGCTACGATTGCTGATGATGCTCCACAGGCTGCTGTGCGTCGGGTCTTCGCAGACGTTCGGCGAGTCGGTGTAGTGCTGCACGGCTTCGAGCCGGATCTGGTTGAACTCGCCGAACAGCGCTGGGTTCAAGGGCACGTCAAGGCTGCTGCCGCTGGCGCTGGCGGCGGTCAACGGCAGCGTGCTGATCAACTCATCATTGACCAGTACATTGAGATGGCTGAGGTTTGGAATCAGTGATGGCGAATGCGCGTATTCCAGATGCAGATTGGCCCGCGTGACGACCTGATCGCGCCGCACCGACACCGGCACCGAGGCCTGTCCGAACACGGTTTCGAGCCGCAGCGGATAACGCTGTCCGAGTTCTTCGAGCGTCAGCTGACGCGTGGTTTCGCTGAATGCCAGATCGCTGCCGATGCTGGACTTGGTCGCCGCCGTCTGCGGCGCCGCGACGGTTGCCACCGGCGTGCCGGGATTGATCGACGCCAAGCCATTCGCGTTTGTCGCGACGGGCGCGGTCGCCGAAACCGCCGCGGAATCGCCGGCCGCCGCCTCGGAGGTCCGCGGCGCGGTCATAGCACCAATGGTGAGCACCGCAAACAGCATGGCCGCGCCACTGCGCCGGGGACGCAGGAGACGGCGCAGGTCGGCGCCGAGTTGTTGGCCGAACCAGTGAAAGAACTTGAACGCGCCAATCGCCGAGAATCTTGTTACGGCCGCGAACGCATGCAGCGGACGATCACGGATCTGCGCGTCGCGCCATTCCATCCATGCATCGGCGCGTCCGAAGATCGTACCGACGATCTGACGTTCCTGTTTCAAGTCCAAAGTGTCGAACTCCAGCGTAGTGATATTGCTGCCCGCACGGCGCACGGTTGCCGAGATCCAGATCGCTTCGTCGTCGGGCGACAGTGCGACCTCGATCTGATCGCCAAGGGCAATGGATAAATCCGGCGGCGTATTCATCGCCAGCCCGGTGTAGGAAAGATCCAGCGTCGCGCTCGGGTATACCGGCGCCCCGCCATTACGACGCACCGCGAGCGGTACATGCGTGCGCACGCGTACCGATTTGCGTGTCTGCTTCTTCTCGGAGGCCACGCACAGCGCCGCGCCGATGATCAGCAGGTTGTAAACCGTCCAACCGAGATTCAGCGCCACCGTGTCATCGCGCTGCTGGTCGCCAAAAATCAGCCGCAAAATCGCAACACCGACACCGAAGATGTTCAGCAGGAACAGCAGGTAGTACGGCCGCGCGATGTTGCCGTCGAAATAGTCGCGCTCGATGATGCCGCCCTTCGCCGTGACGTTGAACTTACCGAGCTTAGGGTTGATCACCGCCAGTGTGGTCGGCACGATGATGAAGATCGCCAGCACCGTTTCATAAACCTCGGCCCAGAACGAATGACGGTAGCGACCCTGCAGCCGCGAGTTGGTCGTGATCGCCAAAAGCACGTGCGGTGCGGCGTAAGCCAGGATCAGCAGACCTTGTGCGCGGATGATCTCGGCATTGAACAGCAGGAACGCCAACGGCGAAGTCAGAAACACCAGGCGCGGAATGCCGTAAAAGAAATGCAGCATCGCGTTCGCGTAGCACAGGCGCTGACCGAACTTCAGGCCGGGCGTCGTCAATGGATTGTCGACGCGGAAAATCTGCGCCATGCCACGCGCCCAGCGAATGCGCTGACCGACATGCGCGGACAACGACTCGGTTGCCAGACCCGCGGCCTGCGGGATGTTGATGTAGGCCGAATCCCAGCCGAGCGAATGCAGGCGCAGCGCGGTGTGCGCGTCCTCGGTCACGGTTTCGGTCGCGATGCCGCCGATCTGTTCGATCGCGGTTCGGCGGATCACCGCACAGGAACCGCAGAAGAACGCGGCGTTCCAGTAATCGTTGCCGTCCTGCAGCAGTCCATAGAACAGCTCGCCCTCATTCGGTACCGTGCGGAACACGCGCAGGTTGCGCTCGAACGGATCGGGCGAGAAGAAATGATGCGGCGTTTGCACCAGCGCTACACGCGGTGTAGCAACCATGGTGCCGACCGTCATCTGCAGAAACGAACGCGTCGGGATGTGATCGCAGTCGAAGATCGCGATGTATTCGCCAGTGGTCTTCGTCAGCGCGCGATTGATGTTGCCGGCCTTCGCGTGGAAGTTGTCGGGCCGCGTCAGGTGGGTGACGCCGACTTCCTCACAGAACAGCCGGAACTCCTCGCGACGGCCATCGTCCAGCACATAGACCTTGATCTTGTCGCGCGGCCAATCGATGTCCATCGCCGCGAGCACTGTCGGTCGCACCACCGCGAGCGGCTCGTTGTAGCTCGGGATATAGATGTCCACCGTCGGCCAGGTCGATGGATCGTCCGGCAGCGACACCGGTTTGCGCTGCAGCGGCCAAAGCACCTGGAAATAGCCGAGCATCAAAATGACGTAAGCGTAAATCTCGGCGACGACGAGCCCTGTCGCAAAAAACAGGTCGAACGCATTGAATTCCTCGCCGATCGGCAAGGTCGAGGTCAGGCGCCAGTAGAGGTAGCGCGTACTCAAGGCCGCCGACAGCGCCATCATCGCCAGCGACACGCGGTGCCCGCCGCGTCGCCGCAGCAACAAGGCCATGAGGAACGCAACACCGCCAGTGCCGGCCTGCCATTGGAGGCTCAGCGGCGTCGTGACCACACCGTAAAACGCCGTGAGCAGAACCGCGACAACAATCAGCAGTGCGAGTAGTTCCAGTGCGCCGGGTCCATTGGGCGACTCCGGCGCCTGGCCCGTCGCCCTGCCCGCCGCGATCACCCTTCGTTACCGCCGGCCATCTGCCCCGGCTTTGCATGGGAGACGACGGTTCCGGCAAGACGCCGGAAAACATCCTTCAGGTGCGCGGATGAGGCCGGCGCTGCAAATTCCTTGGCCAGCGGCGGTCGCGGCGACAAATTCAATTGCAGCTGCAAACGCGGCGCACTCGAAGGCAAGGCGACGCGCGCGAGACGCTCGAACGCTGCACCGACCGGCGATGGACTGCGCGCCGTCGCGGAAGCCGATGCCGGGCGGACGACCACCGGCACAGATGCCGCCTTCAAGGTCGTTCCTTGCGCTGGCGCAGCGGAGTTCGTTGTCGATGTAACCGGCGGTTGCTTATTGACGGGCACGGCCGCGGCTGCGACTTCCGTAGCGTTGGCTGAGCGGACAATCTTCAAGGGCGCACCCTCGCCACGACCAAAGGCGCGGTAAGGGAAATCCGGCAGCTTGATCTGCCCCAGCAGTTTGTTGACGTCGTCGTCTTCAATGGTCATGTCGTGAGCCCGATCGTCTCAGGTCGCAAAACGGCTCTGATGCATCAGGCGGAACCGCATCACATCATCGTCGCCACGCGGCACTTCAACTTGGCGCAACTCGAGCCGCTCACCGGCGCCCAACTGCCGCAGCCACTCCGCATAGCAGCCTTCGAACAAGGCCGCCGCCCAGTCCAGCCCGGCTTCGCCGAACCAGGCACGCAGCGGCGCGCAGCCGTGCACGAAATCGACCGCGTCTTCACGTTCTTCCATCCGCACCCAGCCCCAGTCGCGCGCAGCCAGAAAGCGCTGCGCGGCGGCTTCCATTTGGTCGAGCTGGGTGACGGCATCGAGCGGTGACTCGGCTGCGATTCTTACCCCGGTGGCGTAGCTCAACGCGCGTGCCTGATCGGCACCGACGTGGCGCAGTAATTCGAGCATCAGGTGTCGCAAAACCAGATCCGCGCCGAGCGGACGCGGCCGATCACGCCAATAGGCCAGACTGTCATCCATGGAAAGCTTCATTGCGACCCGGACACTCCACTAATCGGCCTCGGTCGCCGCTGACTCGCAGTTGCAAGGCATGGGCCAACGTCAGGAATTTAAGTGGAGTTTAAATTGGGTCAGACACGCCGAACAGCGTTGACCTGGGTGATTGAGCGGGAAATTAGCGCCTCACCAATCAATTTCAGCTGGTTTTTACGACATCGTGCCACTGGACATTTATTTTTCGAAATGCTCACTGCACAGACCGAATCAGTTTTCGTTCGCGTCGAATGCGCGCGCTGCCTTCATTTCTTGGCGCGAGATTACGGCCACACCGACGAACCGCAACGCGCCCGACGCGGCCCCTCAAGGATTCAAGGTTTACGCCGCCGTGCGCTGGATGGTTGCCACCCGATGCAGGCCATCGCAGCGAAGCAGGCGCGGCGTCCGGACGATCTGCGCGCTGGTGGCGTCGAGTTTTCGCGCGAGGTCGCCGCTGGCCTGGGCATGCGATCGCGTCGAGGCGTTTCCGACGACATTGGGGCTTGCATGATTACCAGTGGATTCCCGACCCAGGCTCCAGCCCCCGACGGCGCAGAGCACGCACAGGCTCACCGGAATAACGAAATCTTTGACGATGGCTTGCATGTTGAACTCCCGTAATTGACTGCTTTGGTTCAATACAGTCACGCAGTAGCTGTGCCACGCCGTCCGGTCTAACGTCGGGCCCGGCATAACTGATGTGAATCAGTGTCTTGGACACCTCATGGAGATCCGCGCCCAGGCCTGGCTAGTGCTCCGGCCGGGTAATTTTTTCCGGGAATCGCCCGACGACGAGTAATTCCGCCAAGAAGCAAAACCGGCGATCCCGCGACGATCAACATTTCCGCGGCGCCGAGGGACTCGACGGAAGGGCAGCTGCATGGTGACCATCAAGTCACCGTCGAGCGCGGCTCGCTGACGACGCCGCAACCGGCAACTACCCTACCTGACGATTGACGATTGACGATTGACGATTTTCATTTTGCCGATCCGTCAGGTCCTGCGGACCCAACTGCCGAGCCGGTCTCTAGACGCGATCGAGGCTCGCCAGCACGTTTTCGATCACGGCGATTTCCACCGGCTTCACCAAGTGGCGATCGAAGCCGGCGGCTCGCGCCATGTCCAGATCCTGCTGTTGACCCCAGCCGGTCAATGCGACGATGAATGCGTCGCGGCCACTGTCCTGTTGTCGGATTCGGCGACAAACCTCGTAGCCGTTCAATTCGGGCAGACCGATATCCAAAAAAATGACATTGGGCTTGAACGCGGCAGACGCTGCGACCGCGGCCATTCCATCGTGCGCGGTACACAGTTCATTGCCTTCGAGTTCGAGAATCGCGGCCAGGCTCAGTGCGGAATCGACGTTGTCGTCGACCACCAGAATTCGGCGCGCAGCATGCGCAGCGGTTGATGGGGCGCTACCGGACGTGCTGTCCGTGGCGGACGCGACATCGGCCAAGGGCAAGCAGACGATGAATTCGCTGCCCTGACCGTGGCCATCGCTGTGGGCCGCCACGGTACCGCCATGCATTTCGATCAGGCGTTTGACGATCGACAGTCCGATGCCGAGTCCGCCCTGGGTTCGTTCGAGCGAGGGTGTGACCTGGGCGAACGATTCGAATACGCGCGCCAGCATCGTCGGCGGAATTCCCACGCCGTTATCGCGCACCGACAATTCCACCTGCCCGCTGCGCGCTTGCACGCTGAGCCAGATGCGTCCGCCATTGCGGGTGTACTTGATTGCGTTGTCGAGCAGATTGGTGATCACTTGGGTCAAGCGCGTGACATCGCCTTCGACATACAGCGCGTGCGGCGGCAGCGACAGCACCAGATCGTGCCCCGCCAGATCGATCAGCGGTCCACTGGTTTCCAGGGCAGCGGCGACGACCGTTGCGATATCGATGCGACGCCGCTGCAAGGTCAAACTGCCGTGGCTGATGCGACTCATGTCGAGCAGGTCGTGCACCAGGCGCACCATGTGCTCGAGTTGACGTTCCATCATCTCGCGCGCAGCGTTCACTGCCTCCCGATCGTCGCTGGCGAGCTTCATGATCTGCAAGCCGTTGCGCAGCGGCGCCAAAGGATTGCGCAACTCGTGCGCGAGTGTGGCGACAAACTCCTCCTTGCGCCGGTCAACATCGCGCAACAGGTGTTCCGCCTCCTTACGCCCACTGATGTCCCGCAACAACAGGCTGCGCTGCGCCGCCGTCGCGGCCGGCGCTTGCGAAGGACTGCTGCTCAACCACAGCCAGCCATTCGAGCGGTCCGCCCTTAGAAACCTGCATTCGCAGGTGCCGGCGTTTTCGATGGCATCGTCAAGGGCCGTGCGATCTTCCACATGCACGTGCGCTCGCAGATCGTCGTGAGACCAACTCCGCGCACCCGGGTGAAAGCCGAGCAGTTGCTCGAATTGCGGCGAGGGGCGCAGGCTCCCGCTGTCCAGATCGAGCTCACATTGCACGACCTTCAGTGCGTCGAGCACCTGCTGCAACTGGTGATCGGAGACATCGTGTGCGGAAGCCGTTTGCGAACGCTGTCGCATGCGCGCGGCGGCAAGCAGACCATCGAGCCGGGCGACGAGGGATTCGCGCTCGAATGGCGGCATCAAGTGATCGTCCACTCCCGCACGCAGTGCTCGGCTGCGGCTACTGGCCTCTAAGCTGGAAGACACGGTGACGCAGGTGATCCGGCGCTCGGAATCACGCAGCAGAGCAGCCCAAGTCGCGTAATCCGAATCCAGTTGAGCAACATCGAGCAACAGAAAATCGACACGCGGCTCCGACATCGCCTTCACCGCGGACATGGCTTCGACAACCTCGATGTCGTACCAGCCGGCAAGCAGTTGCTGAATGCGGAGAATCAGATCGGCATTCGCACTGACCAACAAGCCGCGCAGCGCTGCCGAGGCGACCGGCTGTGCGGCGACGGGGTGATAGCGTTCTGAGCGGTTCATCTGCGCGAACCGATAGCGCCGCGCGCGCTTCGAAAACTGCGCGACACGTTTGACCGGCAACGTGCAGCGATCGATTGCGGAACGACGAGTGAATTAAACCGCCCACGCTGCAATTCGACATGCACCACCGCTGCGCGGTGCATCGATATCTGCGGCTGGAGCCTCGCCGACACTTCAAGCGACCGCAGCATGCGCCGCCGTCGCCTCCCTAGATTTATGGCTTGCGCAAGGCGATTTCGCCGACGCGCCTTCACCGCCTGCATCCACCACTCCGCTCGCGCGACCGCGCGCACTTAAAAACACTGCATCAAAAAGACCGCATCTGCGCCATCCCTGGCGCAGATGCGGCAACGACGTCCAGGTTGGATTGGACGTAGACGTTAGGGACCTCGATCGTCCCAAAAAACAATGCTCATCAATCGCTCGCGCACCGGCAGTCCCTTGTCAGACGCGCTCGACTTGCTTCGACCACCTTCCCTAGGCATCAAACGGAGAAGTCGCGGCTTAGCCGGTCGACTTCAACGAGTCCGAATTGACGCTTTTCACCCCCTTAACCTTCTTTGCAACCGCCACCGCCTGATCGACCTGTGCCGAAGTCGCCAGCGTGCCGGAAAGCGTCACGACACCACCGGTGGTACTGACGCTGATATCCAGTGCCTTGGTCACGCTATCGGCCAGCAGCTCGGATTTGACCTTGGTCGTAATCCAGCTGTCCGAGGCGACTTTGCCCGTGCTGTGTGCTGCGTGCTTGGCCTTGCTGCCGACTTCATCGGCCAGCGAAGGCGAGGCGATTTGATCGTCTACGCTCTTGACGCCATCGACGGTCTTCGCAAGATCTTCGGCCGCGGACTTGGCATCCGAACTCGGCGCTGCGCCCGTCAGCGTCACCACGCCATTGTTGGTGGTCACGCTCAGCTTGGAAGTTTTCAAGCGCGAGTCGTCGGCGAACTTCGCTTTCACTTTCGCGGTGATCGCGGTGTCGGTGATGGCTGCGCCAAGTGTGGCGCTATCGGCAGCGGCGACGCCACCGAATGTCAGCGCAGCGGCGACAAAAACGGAGGTGAATGCAGCACGACGGCTGCGCTTCAGTAACTGGCTCATGGAGTGCTCTCGTTCAGGGGAATGATGGTGTTGATCGGTGTCGCGTCAGACGGACGGTCGCCGTCCGAAGATCATCGAGACCAGGAACAGCACGATGAACACGACGAACAGGATTTTGGCGATTCCGGCTGCGGTGCCCGCGATGCCGGAAAAACCGAGTGCGGCGGCGATCAGCGCGATGACCAGGAAGACAACGGCGTAATGAAGCATGGAAATTCCTTAAGTGTGAGCAGTGTTACAACAGAAACCTTGTTGCTTCGATGCGATGAGTTCCCGCATCTGGGCTTGGGTCAATGCGTGAGAATCGAAGCCGGAGCCGTGCGCGCGAAACTGTCGGCGGTCAGATTTGCGAGTTCGTCGACTTCTGCGCGCGCGCCGTTGTCGCCGTCCTGCTCCAGCAAGCGCTCAGCGGCGGTGAGGAGACGTTCTTGTGCGGCCAGAACGTCACGCAACCCGCTTTCGATGGGTGCGGCGTGGTTGACCCAGCCCACCGCTTCGCGGCGCGCGGCGATCTCGGCCAGGAGTTCGGCGAGCATCTGGTTGCGTTTTAGAAATTTGTCGAAGGTCATAGCTCTCTCCTTGAGCGGTTTGCAGCAATCAATCCACGAATCGGGATCGTCAGGCGGCGGCGCGCGCGAGACGCCAGTTGCGGACGCCGACACCGATGCGACGCCTGACGAAATGCTGTGTGAAGCAGAAAATTGCCAGCGCCAGAAACAGCCAGCCACCACTGAACGCGGCACGCGACATCCACACGCGCCGCGCAGTCGCTGCGGCGTCGCGCCCTGGCGTCGGCGACGCATTCGGTTCGTTCGACGTTGTGGCCACAGCGGCGTCGGGCAAACCGGACGACGCACTCGAATCCGTCAGAGCGACGTTTGCCGACGTGTTCGATGCCACCCAATAACGCGCAGGCGATTGACCGTCGCCGACCAGAATGACGCGCGACGGCGCTTGACGGTTCGCTGGCGCCGCAGCGGCCAGATCGTCGGACACTTGCCACTGGACCGAGTAGCTACTCGCCGCCACATCCGCGGAATGACTTGCGTGCATCATTCGAAGGCACCCCGACATCCTGAAGTGGATCCGCAGATCGCCGGCTGCCCCAGCGGCTCGCGCCGGCAGAAGCGGCCGGCGTCACGCACTGAGATCTGATTGAAGGTTTGCATGGAGTAAATCCATTGCAGTGGCCGTGCCGTGCCGAAAGCTCCTTGAAAACTTTTAAATACCGCTCAACAATCATCAACTTAGGCAGCTCAAACATTTCTTTTGTGTGCCTATTCCAGGCACCCGAGTGGAAACCGTGTAAAAATTGCTGGCAACTATTGCCAGTCAATCTGTAAGCATGGGTAAGTTGAATTGAAGCAGGGACACGACCACAGCACGCAAGGGCCCTTGAAGGTGCTCTGGGTCGATGACGATCAAGAACTTACGGCCGATCTCGCGTCGTATCTTGGCGGCGAAGGTTATTTGATCTCGACGGCGCCCGACCTCGAATCGGCGCGCAAGCGCCTGGCGCAGGAAGTCTTCGACCTGGTGATCGTCGATATCGGCCTGCCGGATGGCAGCGGCCTCAGCCTGATCAAGCAAACGCCGCGTACGCAGGCGCGCGAGTTCGTCGTGCTGACCGGTCAGGGCAGCCTGAAGAGTGCGGTCGAGGCGATGCGTTATCAGGTGTTCGACTACCTGATGAAGCCGCTCGAACTCGATGAACTGCGCAACGTACTGACCCGGGTCCGTGTCGGAAAATCCGGCGCCGAGCGGGTGCGCCCTTCGATCGCCCCGAAAGCCAATCAACCCGCCGACGCGCCCGCGTCGGCCGAATCCGCAGCCGAGGTTTCCGCCGCTGGCTTGCTGATTGGCAATTCACCCGCGATGCAGCAGGCGCAGTCGCTGATCAACCGTGCCGCCGGCAGCGACATTACGGTGCTGATCCAGGGCGAAAGCGGAACCGGCAAGGAAGTCGCCGCGAATTGTCTGCATCAACTGTCGCGTCGCGCCGACGGTCCGTTTGTCGCACTCAACTGCGCGGCGGTGACCCCGGCATTGATCGCCAGCGAACTGTTCGGTCACGAGAAGGGCGCTTTCACCGGCGCCCATCGTCAGCACCGGGGCATCTTCGAGCGTGCCGCCGGCGGCACCTTGTTCCTCGACGAAATCACCGAGATGCCGATCGACTTGCAGGCCAGCCTGCTGCGCGTTCTGGAAACCGGACGAGTCGTGCGGGTCGGTGGGGATTCTGAAATTCCGGTGGACGTACGCATGGTGGCGGCGACCAATCGCAATCCGGTCGCCGATGTTGAGAACGGACGCTTCCGCCTCGACTTGTACTACCGGCTGCAGGTGTTCCCGATCGAGCTGCCGCCCCTGCGCGATCGCGGCACCGACGTACTCGTGCTGGCGGAGCATTTCCTGCAGCACTTCAGCGCCGGCACCTCGACGCCCCGCAGCTTTGCAGCCAGCGCGGCCGCCGCACTGTTGCGCCACGACTGGCCCGGCAACGTCCGCGAGCTGCGCAACGTGGTGGAACGTGCCTGCCTGATGGGAGCCGATGCGATCGAAGCCGAGCATCTGATGCTGCCACAGCGCAACGCACGGATCGAAAGCGATGAGCCGGCCCAGCGACCGGTGGTGCCGGCGCTGAAATCGCCGGCTGCGAGCGTTCGACTCCGCGACGCCGAATACGATCTGATCATTCAGACGCTCACCGCCTGTCGCGGTAACAAGACGCGTGCGGCTGCGGAACTCGGTATCAGCGTGAAGACTCTGTACAACAAGCTGAAGCGTTTCGAGGCAGAGGGATTGCGCGCCACGGCGCTTGGCAGCTGATTGTTGCAGCGGACAGGGACGTTCGCTCGCACCACCCATCTGGGCACAAAGGCAGGCGTGTAGCCGCGAGCGGCACCGCACTGGCGTGCTGCCGGTTTCGTGGACAAGGATGAAAATCACGTGACGTTACAGCTAGCCGCGACCACGAAGCCCGTGACTGCCCTGCATTGGCACGCGGCGGCGTTCGTGCAGGCGAATCTACAGGTGGTGAAAGGCGCTTCGATGATCGCGGCGACATCGGGCGCTACGACCGTTCTGGCGCCGGCACTGGCCCAAGCACTGCAGTCCGCCGCGTCCAATGTCGTCGTGTTTGCCGAGGACCCGCAAGGAGATCCGTGGCGACTCCGGCGCGTAGCCAACAGCGACTGCTTCGAAGTGCAATCGCTGGCCGCGAGTCGTCGCGGCTGCTTGCAGCAACTGCGCTCGGTGCTCGCCGCACAACTCTCCGGCAGCCTGCTGCACGAACTGCGCAACCCGCTCAATGCGCTGGGCTTGCAATGCGACTTGCTGGGCCGCGCCCTCGCAAGCCCGCTCGCTCTCGACAGTCAAACCCAACTGGTCGGCCGCGTCGCCCAGATGCGCGAGCGTCTGCGGCACTTGCTCGAAAATCAGAACGCCCTGGTGGCGTCGTGGCTGGCGGAACTGGATCCGTCGATTACGGCAGAACCTTCCGCCGTGATCGAAGACGCGCTGCGACTACTCCGCAGCTATGGCTCGCAACGCGAGGTCCAGCTGCGCGGCGAGCAGTTGGAAGCGCTGGCGGCGATCGGCCCACTGCCGGACGCGCTGAGACTTCGACTGGTAATCACCGCGCTGGCGGTGCTGGCCGTCGACAGCAGCGTGCGACTGCAACCCGCGCAGCAAGAGCAGGTGATCGTGCTGCGCGGCGCCAAGGCAGCAGCGGCGCAGCGCGGCGTGCGTGCGCTGTTGCTGATCGAAGGCCCGTTGCATTTCGAAGCGCTTTCGCCGCATTGGAATTGCAGGTCGCTGACAGAATTTCTGGCGTCGCTCGCACTGCTGCTCGACGGAACGCCGGTTGCGCTGACCTACCAAGCCGACGCGCCTGAAAACCCTCGCCCCGTGCTCGCATTCAACTAGAAAAGTTGCAGCAACTGCGATGTGGCGGGTGCGTGGCGTTGGGCAAAAACTCGCAGCTGCGCATCAACGTCCGAACACGTCAACGATCAAATTGGCGGTGATGGGACGACGCCATTACGCGCGATTACGCGCGCTATTGCGCAAGCGGTCGCTCATCGATGCGAGGTGCCATGCTTCGTCGCGGCCCGGCTGCATCCAACCGTTCCAGAGGCCGTCCCAAGCGCTTGTCATCGGGCGTGAGCGCAACCGTCCGCAGATGGCGGTTGGAGATGAACCAGACTTCGTCGCGATCGTTCGACAGCACGAAGAAACACTCGCTGCTTTCGGACGCCGTATAGATTCCGAGCGCGCGGTAGGCCTTGGCTGCGTCGAAGCCGCTCTTCAGCGGCAATGGTGCCGGGCCTTGCGGCAGTTCTTGCACACGAACGTACAGGCCATCTTGTAGGTAGATCATTTCGCGACCGCGATGCCGTCGTAGTTGCGGTTCTGCAGCGGCACCGTCGGATAGTCCCACTCGGCTTCGAGAAACGTGCGCATCTTCGCGAGAGCAACCTCGCTGCTGACACCCTGTTCGCGCTGACAGACCTGACCGATCTGACGTGCAAAATCGGCGAGCATCGCGCCCAGACTGGCAGCATCGTTCCAGTCGGCGCCGGCCACCGAGATAGTGACCTGGCCGCGGCGCTGGCCCACCCGGAAATCGATTGCCTCGAGCGGCTGCGTGTCGCGCGGCTGCGTGGCGCGCGCGACGGCACATTCGCCCATGTGCTCGCCCATGTGTTCCCCCCTGTGGAGGCCCACCCTCGGGACCGAAGTTCTGACAGATTTTGGCGCCACGCGATCACTCCAAGTCGTTCAGCCCAGCCTCATTGGCTCGCTGTGGACCTTGCAGCACGCATGCCGCAGAGCGGCAGTTCAGCAGGATTTTGTTCGCTTTAACTTCATGGGCTTGCAGAGCTGTTGCGAGGCTGCACCCGCCCCTCAGCGCAGGGCCGGGAAGGATTTTCCTGCAATATTTACCGCGCCGGAAAGCACTTCAATATCGGCGCTATCGGTGTCGAACATACCGAACACCAACCAACACCAACACCAACACCGAACACCGACCACCTAAAACCGGCGCCCGCCGATTGCCTGCGCTCGATTGCTTGTCGTACACGCGACTGCCGCTCGAGGCGAGACATCTTCGATGCGCTCGCCGACGCTTACTCGACGAGCGCATCGATGGTTCGCTCAGCCCGGCACGATGATCGATGAGCGCTGCGGCGCGCCGCCCAGGATCAGGCTGTTGAGGCGCTTCACGAACGCCGCCGGATCGTCGAGCTGCCCGCCTTCGGCGAGTACCGCCTGGTCGTACAGCAAGGCAGCGAGGTCGCCGAATTCGCCGGCGTCCGCCGTGTCCTTGATGCGCGCCAACAGCGGGTGCGCCGGATTGATCTCGAGCACCGGCTGGCTCGACGGCGCCGCCTGACCGGCTTCGCGGAACATCCGTTCAAGGCGCCGGCTGATGCCGTGCTCGGGCGCAACCAGACAGGCCGGCGATTCAACCAGGCGACGCGACAATTGCGCTTTCTCGATCTTGCCGGTGAGGGCTTGCTGCAAGCGTTCGAGTACGGGCGCGAACTCGCTGTCCTGCCGAACCTGTTCCGGCGTTTCGATCGCCGGCGCCAGATCGGCGGCACCGCTGACGCAGGATTCGAGCTTCTTGCCGTCGAACTCCGGCAAGTGCATCACCAGCCATTCATCGACGCGATCGGTCAGCAACAGGACCTCAAAGCCACGGCTGCGATAACCCTCCAAATGCGGACTCGCCTGCGCGGCGGCCAGCGTGTCGGCGGTGATGTAGTAGATCGCCTTCTGCTCGGCCGGCATGCGCGCAACATAGTCGGCCAAGGACACGCTGGCGTTGGCGCTGTCGTGCGTGCTGCGAAAGCGCGACAGCTTGGCGATGCGATCGCGCTGCGCGCCGTCTTCGACCACGCCTTCCTTCAGCACCGCGCCGAAAGCCTGCCAGAACGTCGCATAGTCATTCGGCTTGTTCTCCGCGAGATCATCAAGCAGGTCGAGCACGCGCTTGACCAGCGCCGCGCGAATCTTGTCGACCGTGCGATTGTTCTGCAGCAGTTCGCGCGACACGTTCAACGGCAGATCGTCCGAATCGACCAGGCCGCGTACGAACCGCAGCCATGGCGGCAACAGGTCGGCAGCGTCGTCCATGATGAAGACGCGCTTGACGTAGAGCTGCAGGCCGCTGCGCTGCTCACGGTTCCACAGATCGAACGGCGCCTTCGCCGGGACATACAGCAGCGAGGTATAGCTGAGATTGCCTTCGACCTTCTGATGCGTCCACGCCAGCGGCGCCGAAGGATCGTGACTCAGGTGCGTATAGAACGCCGTGTAATCGTCGTCGCTCAGTTCGGACTTCGGACGGGTCCACAGCGCGCGGGCACTGTTGATCACTTCGGACTCCCCCTCGGCGCCTTCTTTCACCTCACGCAGCCGCACCGGCAGGCCGATGTGATCGGAATACTTGCGGACGATATGCTTGAGCCGCATCGGCTCAAGGAATTCGCGCTCGTCGGCGCGCAGATGCAGCACGACATCGGTGCCGCGCGCCGGCTTCTCGGCTTCCTCCAGCGTGTAGGCACCCTCGCCGTCCGATTCCCAACGCACCGCCGCGGTCTCGCCGGCACGCCGCGTCAGCACGCTGACCTTGTCGGCGACGATAAATGCCGAATAGAAGCCGACGCCGAACTGGCCGATCAGCGCCGAATCCTTGCGCGCTTCGCCCGACAGCGACTCGAGGAACTGCTTGGTGCCGGAGCGCGCAATGGTGCCGAGATTGTCGATCACTTCCTGGCGCGACATGCCGATGCCGTTGTCGCGCACGGTGACGGTGCCGGCAGCCGCATCGACGATCAGATCGACCGCAAGCTCGGCGCCGTCACTGACGAGGTCCGGCTGCTGAATCGCGGTGAAGCGCAGCTTGTCGACCGCGTCCGACGCGTTCGAGATCAGCTCGCGCAGGAAGATTTCCTTGTTCGAATACAGCGAATGGATCATCAGACGCAGCAATTGCCGCGTCTCGGCCTGGAACTCGTGACGCTCTCCGCTCATGTGTTTCTCGCTCGACGGCTTGGGTGGTGGTCGCTGAGTATGGGCGATCCGCCCGCGCTTCAAGAGGCGAACGTCCACGAAGTTCGCCGGCCGTGAATTCCGGCCGCGCATCCGCAACCGCCGCCGCCAACGTAAAGGCAAGTGCCCGACTCGTAAAAACCCGCGGCGCAGTCCTGCCAGGGTCACCGCCATACTGCGGCGTTCGAGGTCCTTCAGAACACCGCGCAGGATCGATCATCGACATCGTCATTCGCTGCACACCTCAGACACTGCCGTATCCAACCTCGGCGGCCCGCGCAGGCGGCCTGCGCTCGCGCGGCCACTGGCTGAGACGCGCTCCGATCCGCGCGTGGCCGGCGCTGCTCGCAATGACTGCACTGGCGCCTGCCTGGGCTCAGCAGGCCTATACGCCGGCCAGCGATGACACCGTGCTGGAACAGCGGCTGCGGCCCAGCGGCAGCGCCAATGACGCACCGGCTGTGCTGCGCCAGTCGCAGCGAGCACTCGCGGCGGACCCGCGCAACCCGGACAAGGCGGTGGCGTTTGCGCGGCAGGCGATCAGTCTGGGCAATGAGGAAGGTGACCCGCGCTATTTCGGCTACGCCGAGTCCGCACTGTCGCCGTGGTGGAACGAGCCGAAGCCGGCTGCCGAGATTCGGCTTGCGCGCGCGACGATCCTGCAATGGCGTCACGATTTCGATGGCGCGCGACGCGACCTCGACAGCGTCATTGCCGACGACGACCACGGCGTCAACCAGGCGCATCTGACGCGCGCGATCGTGCTGATTGTGCAAGGCGATCCCGCTGCCGCGCGGCACGACTGCGCCGCGCTGATCGACCACACCGATCTGCTCACGGCCGCAACCTGCCTCGCCTCGTCCGGCAGCCTGCAAGCTCAGGCGCCGGCGATGGAGCGAGCCCTGCTGACGATTCTGCCGCAGGCCGCGAACGCACCGGCCGCAACACGCCTGTGGGCGCAGACCGAGCTGGCCGAAATCGCCGTCCGCCTCGGCCACGACGCGCTCGCAGGCGAGCAGTACGAAGCGGCACTGACGACGATGCAATCCAGCGGCCATCGCGATCCCTATCTGCTGGCGAGCTACAGCGACTTCCTGCTCGATCACCGACAGTCACCGCGCGTGCTCGCGCTGCTCGACGGACTCGATCGCATCGACAACCTGCTGCTGCGGCTGGCACGCGCCAATGCCGCCCTTGCCGACGCTGGCGACGCGCAAGCACGCACGCGGGCGGATGCACAGACACAGCAATTGCAGCAGCGATTCGACGAGACCCGTGCGCGCGGCGATTTCGTGCATCAGCGCGAAGAGGCGATGTATTGGCTCTACCTGCGGCATGACGCGCCGCATGCCTTGACGGTCGCCGTGGACAACTGGCGCAAGCAGCGCGAGCCCAGTGACGCGCGCGTATTGCTCGAAGCCGCCGTGGCGACGCACGATCCCGCGGCCGCGCAGCCGGTGCTCGACTGGCTCAAGCGCACCGGACTTCAAGACCTGCGACTGCAGGCGCTCGCATCCGCGTTGTCGACATACACGAGCAGCACGCCGAGCGGCGCGCCATGATGCCGCGCGTGTTCGCCCTGCTGTTGCTATTGCTGATGGCAGCGCCCGCACAGGCGCACAAGGCGAGCACCAGCTATCTGCATTTACGCGTCGACGATCAGCAGCTCGAAGGCCGCTGGGACATCGCTCTGCGTGATCTCGATTACGCGATCGGGCTCGACGCCGACGATGATGGCCGCATCACCTGGGGCGAAGTCCGTGGCGCGCAATCACGCATCGCCGACTACGCGCTACAACATCTGAAAGTCGATGGAGACGGCAAGACCTGCACGCTCGCAGTCGATGGTCTGCAAATCGTCGAGCACAGCGACGGCAACTACGCGGTGCTGGACTTGCGCGGCACCTGTAGTCAGGCGCCTCTGAAACTGCAGCTCGACTACAGCCTTCTGTTCGAACTTGACGCGCTGCATCGCGGACTGCTCGATCTCGAATTTCCCGGCGACGGCGCAAAGAACAGCTCGCATTTGAGTGCGCTGTTCGCACCCGATGCGCATGTGCTGAATTTCGAACCCGGCAGCACGCAGGTGCTGCGCGTATTCCGCGAATATTTTCGCGCCGGCCTGATTCACGTCTGGAGCGGGCTCGATCATTTGCTGTTTCTTGCTGGACTGTTTCTGCCTGCGGTGCTGCGTCGCAGCCACGGCGAATGGCTGCCAACGCCGAGCCTGCGCAAGGCGGTGCGCGATACGGCGCTGATCGTCACCGCATTTACAGTGGCGCATGCCTGCACGCTGACGCTGGCGGCCACCGGCGCGTTCACCCTGCCGTCGCGTTGGGTCGAGTGCGCGGTGGCTGCAACCGTGTGCTTTGCCGGGCTGAATAATCTGGTGCCGATGGTGTACCGCGAGTTGTTCTGGCTGTCCGCCGGATTCGGCTTGATTCATGGCGCGGCAGTGGCGAGTGCGCTGATCGATCTCGGGCTGCCCGCGGGCGGGCGCGTCTGGGCACTGCTGGCATTCAATCTCGGCGTCGAGGCGGCGCAGTTATCACTGCTCGCGCTGGTGATTCCGCCCACCTATTACTTCCGCTATTCGCGCTGGTATCGCTGGATCATTCTGCTGCCGGGTTCGGCGGCGGTGACACTCGTCGGTGCGATCTGGTTTCTGGAGCGCGCATTCGATCTGCAACTCGGCGTGCGGCTTCCTTAAACAAAGCCATTTGCGTTTATGTGTAGCGGTTGTTGGGTCGAACCTGCGGCGCCACGCCCGTCCACCCAGACTTGTGAGCGCGTCGGCTTGGTCGCTATGCATGCATCGCGTTAGCGAAAGGTTTGGCCTAGCTCGGCTGGTGGGGTCTGGTCTGGTCTGGTCTGGTCTGGTCTGGTCTGGTCTGGTCTGGCCTGGTCTGGTCTGGCCTGGTCTGGTCTGGCCCGCTCATCGCAACGCGTGACGCGCTGTAAGCGATTCGATATCGCGACGCCATTCGCGCCCTATGTCTGTCGACACTCAGACACGGAACTTGGCGAGATAGTCACCCGCAAACTTGCACGATCTGCCGTACGTCCCGCTGCGCATTGCCGGTGCAGAGGATAAAAAAAAGCCCCGCCAGGGCGGGGCTTAAGGTGTCTGCCCGGCTTACACCGAGCAGGCTGGGTTCAAATCACTGATGTCGGTCGGCGTCGCAGTGTCCTGCTGCGGATCGAACAGGAAATCGAGATTGGCGAGATCGCTCGGCGTATTGGTTTCGCAGGTACGCTGGGTGATCAAGGCCTGCACGAAGCCCGAATAATCCGTGATCACCGGACCAGTCGACGCCGTGCCGTCGTGATTGTTGTCGCAAGCGGCGAGCATCGCCGCCAGCCCGAACATCGGAACTGCGATCAGACGAAGGTTCATGATCGTCCCCTTATGCGCCCGGCGAGGTCGCGCCCGGCAGCGGCGTGTTGAGGTACGGGAACACGGTCAGGTAGTCGCCGGCCGAGGGCAGCGCGCCGTCGTTGACCACCGCACCTGCGTTGACGACCACCGGCTGCGCACCGCTCGGATCGCAAGTCTGGATCTTGTTCGGATTGGTTGCGGTGATCGAGCCTTCGACGACGCTCAGTTCGATGTCGACAACGTCATCGATCGGGCGACGTCCGTTCGGGAAGCCGGCCAGATCGCAGGCGAGGAAGCCGAGATCCTTCTGACTACCCGCCGGTGTGGCGGCGACCGCAGTGTTCAGACGCAGCATTTCACCCGGCACCGTCAGCGAGGCCGGCGCGGTGTACTTGAACGACTGACCACCGACGGTAGCGGTGATACCCGTGACGAAGGCCGCGACCAGATCGTCGCGCGGCGTCGGCGGCGGTGGCACGCCGAACAGCACGCTGACCAAGACCGGCAATGTCGGATACTTCACGTAGGTGCCGAAGTTGGCGAGGTCGTTCTTCGGCTCGCTGCTGTTGAACTTGTCCTTGTCAGTGATGCCGATGACGACTTCGTTGACCAGAGGGCTGCCGAGACGCGACACCTGCGTCCATGCACCGCCGGCCACTTCTGGTCCTTTGCCGGCATCCGTAGCCACCGGACCGGTCGGCGTTGGATTCAGCAAGCGGCTCTGACGCAGGCTCGCCGTGGTCCAGCCGCCGATCACAGGATCGGTGCCGGCGGTGAGACAGGCGGCCGGAATCTCCAGCGCGAGGCTGGTGATGTTCTTGTCGCCGATCGTGTTGCTGGCCGAATTGCGCGCACCGAGCGGATTCAGGTTGACCTGGTCGAACACCTGGCCGAGATTGACGACGAAACCCTCACGACGCTGACCGACGAAAACCTTGCCGGTCGCCGCAGCACCCGAAACCGTGCAGCCGGGCACGGTGATCGGATAGACGTACTGATTGGCGTAGCCGGCGTAATCGGGAATCGACTTGCCGCCGATGTTGTCGATCGGCTTGGTGAAACTGGTGGTCTTGCCGTCGGCGCTGGTCACCGCTGTGGCCGTGCCGGAACGGCGATTGCCGCGCACCAACGTCAGCGTGTAGGCCTGGGTTTCGTTCAGCGCGCCGGTGGTGGCGCCACTTCCGCCGCCGATGTTGACCAGCGGCACTTGCACGCCACCAGCAGGGCCACCGGAGACTTGCACCATGCCGTTGACGATGTTCAGCGACGGAATGTTTGCCTGTGCAAACTTGTTGGTGAAGCGGAACTGGAAGGTCAGGTCTTCTTGCGAGTCACCGCTGTTGTCGATGTGGATTTCGTACAGCGCATCCGGATCGAGCGAGAAGTAGTTCGGACCGCCGTAAGCATCCTGCAAAGGCTGGTAGTTGGCGATCAGCGTGACGTAACCGCTGCGTCCGCTTTCGTAGGAATTGAACATGTAGAAGTCGGTTCCATCGACTTTCGGATGTTCGGCAATGAACGGCGCTTCTCGATGGCTGGAAGCGAATGCGGCGGCGCTGCCGAATGCAAGGGCAATGCCGATCACGATGGAACGTTTGCTGAACATGAGTCCTCCTGGGTAATCCCGTTGTGTGGAGGTCTCTACGGCGGCCGCGACGGACTGGATGCAACGATGTGCGAATAGCGCGGCGACAATGTGTGGTACCGAACTTAGTAGGATCGGCCAATCACGATGCGAGAAGAAACAAAAGCGTCATCGCGCGCGATGACGCATGGCAACGCGTCCGTATTCACTACCCACCCTGACCCGCCGCTGCTCTGCTCAACACGATAAGCTCGAAGCAGCCACGCGCCGGTGGACGATGGCGAACCAACTGACGCGCACGCAGACGCTTCAGCTCGGCTTTATGGCGATCTTCTTGCCATTGTTCTGAGCGTATGTTCTGGGCGTCTGTTCTGGGCGTCTGTTCTGGGCGTCGCCCTTATTGGGCGACAGTTCGTTGTGCACAGATTCGTACTCGCTCGAACTCACGGCGCAAAGGTCTGCGAAGCGATTCGTGAAACGAATGCTGCTGATGTCCGAACAAAGACCCAGCGCCACAAAGAAGCAGCGCCGCTTGAAGATCCAGGTCCAATCGAAGATCCAACTCCGCTTGAACAATCCGGCTCCGATTGAAAATCCAGCTCCGATTGAAGCCGCCACAAAATGAAGCGCGGTCGCCTTGAGAGGTCTCGAACTGATCCGAGCAGACTATGCGGCGGGAGCCAGATACGAGATGGAAAAGCGATTCTTGCCGAGGGCTTTCGCGGAGTACAGCGCCTTGTCCGACGCCTCCATCAGCATCTCCGGCGTGATCATCGCGTCCGACGCGAGCGCCACACCCAGGCTGCAAGAGGGCTGCAGAATCGTGCCGTCCAGTTCCACTGGCGCGCGCACTGCGTCGAGGATGCGAGTGGCCAGGCCTTCCAGTTGCGCTCGGCTGTGGAGATCTGGAAACAGCAGGAAGAATTCGTCGCCGCCCAAGCGCGTGGCGGTGTCGACGTCGCGTAGCGAGCGACGAATTCGCTTCGCCACTTCGATCAGCAGTTTGTCGCCAGCCGCATGGCCCAGGCTGTCGTTGATCTTCTTGAAGCCGTCGAGATCGAGCGTGACGCCGGCAATGAGATTCTCCGTCCGTTTGGTCAGCGCCAAGGCGTGCTGGATGCGATCGTTCAGCAGAACGCGATTTGGCAGACCGGTGAGAAAGTCGTGCGATGCCAACCGTTCGGCTTTGTCTTTCGCGTCGCGCAGTTCGCGCTCCAGCAACTTCAGCGGCGTCACGTCGGCAACGTGCACGAAGATGCCATGCACGTAGCCGTTGACGATGTGCGGCGTATAGGTTGCGAGGCTATGCCGAACGATGCCCTGCGGCGTCGTCAAGGTGCGCTCGAACACCTGCAGATGCCCGGCATAGGCCGCAACGCGATACGACGAGTTCATCTCATAGAGCTTGGGGCCGAGCAATTGTAAAAGGGTCGAGCCGACCACTTCGTCACGCGTCTTGCCGAACCACTGCAGATACGCATTGTTTGCGAACTGACAAACCTCGTGTTCATCCCAATACGCGAGCATCGCCTCGGTGTGGTCGAGCAGCGACATCACAAGATCAATTTTTCGGTATGGCATTGCGCCCTCTTGGCACCCACCGGCGTATCCGGCACTTACTCATTCATCAGGTGTTCAGACCACAGCATCCAGGCGTGCGATTGATCGTGAGTCCCAAGGTCTCCAGACACCAACTGCCTAGTGGCCGTTTAATAGTAGTCGATGATGCAAGAAGCAAGAACACCCCCGGCAGTCGGCCCGCGGCTGCTTGTGCGCGGCGCTTTTCGACCTGAAGGCGAATTCCAGCGCGCATCCGACGGAAACCGCTGGCCAATGAACCCTGTGCCCAGCGCACGCAGAGGTCCAAGACTAGCCATCACGTTCCGGCGCTTTTGATCGTCAGCGCACAAAACGGTTTCTAGTTCCCCTACAACTTGTGAAGCAGGTCGACGAGCGTTTTGTTTTCTTTTCCGAGGTGCTCGGTGCGCAATGCGCGCCGCTCTGAGCCGCACTCGATTCATCGACCCGCGATGACGTGGGACCCCACAGCCGGAGGTACGAATGGAGTGGCGATTCACATCCACAGCGATCGTTCGGGACCTCCGCCTGAATACTGGAGTCATTTTTGGAATGAACCCTGCCGACGATTGACCCAGATCAATGAAGACTCCCGGCAAGGCGAGCAGCCTCAAGAAGTGCAATTCGGTCGAATTGCATAGCCGGCGCGATCGATCAAGAAGATCGGGATCGCCACACTGGCGATCAGCAATAGAGGAGCATCGAAAGGCTCCTGTCGCGCGCCGTAATAGAACGATTGAGGAGACATAGGGACATGAGCATCCAGGCCGTTGCAGCAGATGGTCATTCCGTTCTTTATACAGATCGCCGACGCTGGCTTTGGTCGCTATCGCTGGTCTGGCCGCTGCTGCCCGTCGCCGGTTGCCTGCTCGCCCGCCATGACGGCAATGTCTTGTGGTACTGGTCGACTTTGATCGTGTGGTATCTGCTGGTCCCGATCATCGATCACCTGTTGCCCGCGGACCGGAGCAATCCGCCGCCCGAAGTCGTGCCGCAACTGGATGCCGACCGCTACTATCGCTTGCTCACCTATCTTACGGTCCCGATCCATTATCTGACGCTGATCTACTGCGCCTGGGTCGTCGGCACTCAGCACTTACCCTGGTACGCGATTCTCGGTCTGGCGCTGTCGGTTGGTGTGGTCAACGGCCTGGCGATCAACACCGGGCATGAACTCGGCCACAAGACCACCTCGACCGAACGCTGGCTGGCGAAGACCGTGCTGGCGGTGGTCGGCTACGGGCACTTCTTCATCGAGCACAACAAGGGCCATCACAAGGACGTCGCCACACCGGAAGACCCGGCCTCGTCGAGAATGGGTGAGAACATTTACGTATTCGCCTGCCGCGAAATTCCAGGCGCGATGCGCCGCGCCTGGGCAACCGAGCGAACCCGGCTTGCACGCAGCCAACAAGGTCCGTGGACACTGCAGAACGAAGTGCTGCAGCCGCTGCTGATCACGATCCCTTTGTATCTTGGATTGGTCATCGCATTTGGCTGGATCATGCTGCCGTTTCTGCTGATTCAGGCCTTCTGGGGCTGGTTTGGAATCCTCAGCAGCGCCAACTACATCGAGCATTACGGACTATTGCGGCAGCGACGTGAGAATGGCCGCTACGAGCCTTGTCAGCCCTACCATTCGTGGAATTCGAATCACGTGATGTCGAACCTCATCCTGTTCAACCTGCAGCGTCACTCCGATCATCACGCCAATCCTACGCGTCGATACCAGAGCCTGCGTGCGTTCGACGACCTGCCGGAACTTCCGAGCGGTTATCCGCTGATGTTTGCGCTGGCGCTGGTACCGCCGCTGTGGTTTGCGATGATGGATCACCGCGTGGTCGCCTGGGCGCGCGGCGATTTCAACCTGATCAACGTCCAGGCGTCCGAGCGCGCGCGACTGATCGCACGCTATGGCCAGCCCATCGTTCAGGCGCCCACGCCATGAACGACACCGCGCAATTCCGATGTCCCGGTTGCGGCTACGTTTACGATGAACGCCTCGGCCACCCGCACGAAGGCTTCCCACCGGGCACGCGTTGGCAAGAAATCCCCGATGACTGGGCGTGTCCAGATTGTGCCGTGCGGCAGAAAACAGATTTCTTGCTGCTCGCCGCCGAGAGGAAAGAGGCCACTATCGGAGGTTGAGCGGCAACGCCATCGCGCAGCTTTTCAATTATCGCGACGATTGGAAAGACGCGATTGCAAAGGCCGGGCCGCGTCGCTCGGTCAGCGACGCCGGTGCCACCGCAGCGTCTTCACTGTGTGGTGGCGCCGCATGCTGACCTGCGTCATGACCCGAAGCTCATCGCGATACGCAGCCGATCGCCCGGAGTGATGCGAATCAGCGCTCGACTCCTTCCAATGTCAGGCCGCCACTTGAGACCCCCGCGCCCAACCGGATCGCGCGGCGCTCACGAACCTGCGCACCCGGCTTGATCTCGAAGTGCATCACGCCCCAGATCGCAATCGAAACCCGCGCCTGACCGCAGACCTCTGTGTCGCGAAGCGGACCGCCCCCGCAGAGCGCGCGAGTTAGCCTTTGGACGCACCGACTATCGGTGCGTAGTGATCAGCGCCAAACGCTGGAGGCTTTCAGAATCCCGTGCCGTCGCTCCCTGTATCGCCCTGTATCGCCGTCCATCCAGAGCGCTCGAATCGCTTCGAACGACGCGTCGGCGATGTAATGAACGTGCGCGCTATTTTTCGCAACCTCGGATGTTTCTCGGCAGCCCTGCTCGCCTTCTCCGTTGTGTTCGTCCTCGCAACCGGCGCAGCCCAGGCGCACCCGCGCGAACGCTGCAGTGCCTCGAACGCCTTACCTGCGGGCACCTGTGCGCAAGACACACACGAAGATTCGAATCAGGCTTCAGCCCCAGAAGTCGACCCGATCGTGCGGATGCAGCGGAGCCGCGGACACAATGAGAGCGACGATCAAAGGTCTCCCTATCGATCCCTGGCGTTGCTGACTGGATTGATGTTGGCGCTCTACATCGAACTGACTGCACTGCACCGCATCGTCGATCGGCTCAAACCATCACAACACCCGTAGGGCAATTACGTCCGACAACTCTGGACATTGAGCCTGTTCGACCCTGCAAAGAGCAGGTTGAATGTTCGCCCGCGGACATAACTTTTGAGTCGGTGATGGGACTATTGGCGAGGCTTGACGAGGTTGCATATGGTCGACGAAACCGCATTCGCTACTGATGACCGCATAAAGCTGGCGCACAAACTGCTCCCGGCCTGGTTCACCGCGCGCATGATGAGTGATCAGTGGAACTTCGGACTCCTGATGTCGAATGGCACCATCATCGGCGTCAGTCAAATCACCCGAGTCGATGCCGCCGACAACGGCTCCGTCTGGCTCGAAGTCGATTTACTTCCCAAAGCGAGCGGGCCATTTTCGATCGGGCCCGTACTCTGCGCGCCGTCGCGACGGCGCGAAGCCTCGATCAGCGCCGCACATATCGTGGCTGCATTCGAGTTATCCGATGGATAGAAACGTTTTGACCGTGCCGACGGAAGCAGTATCGACACCGCGCGTTTCCATTGGCGCACTGCGCAGCCGCGCGCGCAGTCTCCTTTCGGATTTTTCAGGCTGCGCTCGGGACGTTGCTCAAGCAGCCATCCGATTCACCGACCACAGGTTCAGAACGTTTGAAGCATGATGATCTCCGAGCCACTCAATCACCGCCCTGATCCGATCAGAACTGCACAGTCACGAAGACTGATTTACCTTCTGGCAGCGAGCCCTGTGCTGGCTGCCGCTTTGGAATGGAGCATCGAACCCAGCATCGATGTCCCCAACTGGTTTTTCTACTACCCTGCCGTATTCATCGCGTCCTGGATCGGCGGACGCACGTGTGGATTACTCGCGACCGTTTTTTCCGCCGTGCTGGCTTGGCTCACTTTTGTTTCAGCCAAGCACGGCACGACGGACGATTCGGACTTCTACCTGAGCGGCCTTTTTTTCGTCGCGTTTGGCATCGCTTTCAGCCTAGTGCATGAACGCTTTCGCAACTCCGCGAGCGAACTTCTGAGTTTGCTGACCAATGCGCTGAAACGGAACAAGGATCTGGTCCACAACCTGGATTCCTACATGCAACTGTTCACGCTGGCACCGGATAGCGTATTCGTCGCCGACAGCAAAGGGCGATTGATCGATGTGAACAACGCCGCCTGTGCGCTGCTCAATCTGCCGCGAAGCGTATTGTTGACGCGCGACATGTGCGCACTGGTTGCGCCGGTCGACCAGCATCTTCTCGACGATGCCGCGCGCCGGCTCCGCTTTGGCCAAACGCTGCGCACCGAGATAACGCTGATCCGACATCCGGATGCAACCGTCATCTGCGAGATCAGCGCCGTATTGCTTCCCGACGGCCGCGTGAAGGCGCTGGTTCGCGATATCGACAGTCGCAAGCAGGCGGAGGTTGAACTGCGACAGGCCGAGATCGTTTTTCGAAATACCGGCGACGGCATCATGATCACCGATGCGTCCGCGCGCATCATTTCGGTAAACGCCGCATTGGTGAAGATGAGTGGCTACAGCCGCGATGAACTGATCGGCTCCAACCCGCGCCTGCAGAAGTCGGGGCGCCACGACGAAACGTTTTACTACGAGTTGTGGTCCTCACTCGCATCGAACGGCCAATGGCACGGTGAAGTTTGGAACCGACGCAAGAACGGCGCCATTTATCCGGTGTGGCAGTACATCAATGCGGTTTACGACCAGAACGGCAAGGTCAGCAATTACGTGTCGGTGCTGTCGGACATCAGCGCCATCAAGCATGCCGAATCGGAGCTTGAGCATCTCGCACATCACGACGTGCTCACGGGGCTGCCCAATCGCCTGCAGTTCGAACTGACCTTGCAGCAGGCGGTCGACAGGACCGCCCGGAGCCACAGCCGCCTCGCGGTTCTGTTTATCGATCTGGACAATTTCAAACTCGTCAACGACAGCATGGGCCACGCCACCGGCGATGAGTTGCTGTGCGAAATCGGCGCGCGTCTGCAGGCCTGCATCCGCAGCCAGGATAGCGTTGCAAGACTCGGCGGCGACGAATTCACGGTGATTCTCGAAGGCGTCGTACATCCGGACGACGCCGCCGGCGTCGCCAAGAAGATATTGACGTCGCTCTGTGTTCCGTTCGCCGCCAGTAGCTGCGTGCTAACGGCAACAGCCAGTATCGGCATTGCGATCTATCCTGAAGATGCGAAGACGGTGGAGGAGCTGACGCGCAACGCGGACGCCGCGCTCTACCGGGCCAAGGATCGTGGGCGCAACACTTTCGACTTCTACTCTCCTGAACTGACCGTACGTGCAAACGCGCGCCTGCGGCTGGAACACGATCTTCGTCGCGCACTGCTGAACAATGAACTTGCGCTGCATTACCAGCCTCAATTCGACGCAACGAGCGCAGAACTCTGCGGATTCGAAGCCCTGATTCGCTGGAACGATCCGACCTTGGGATTGGTACTTCCGGATACCTTCATTCCGGTTGCGGAAGAGAGTCAGCTCATCGGATTGCTCGGCGACTGGGTCTTGATGGAAGCCTGCCGGCAGACGCGCGCCTGGCTCGACGCCGGCCTGGCACCCAAGCGGGTCTCGATCAATGTCTCAGGCCGTCAACTGCTCGATGAGAGCATGCTGGCCAAGACCGAGGCGGCAATGCGGCTCTACGGACTCGTCGGCTGCGGCGTTTCACTGGTGTTCGAACTGACCGAGACGGTACTGCTGTCGGTAAAGCCGGAGCAACACATACTCGAACGTTTGCGCAAGCTCGACGTCGCCATTTCGATCGATGATTTTGGAACCGGCTACTCGTCGCTCTCGACCTTGCAGCACCTTCCAGTCACGTCAATCAAGGTCGCTCAGGCGTTCATGAATGGCGTTCCAAACGATCACGACAATGGCGCGATCGTCGAAACCATTCTGGCGATCGGCCGTGCGCTCGATTTACTCGTCATAGCGGAAGGTGTGGAGACGCAGGCGCAACTGACCTTCATGCGCAACCGCGGCTGCCAGGAGATTCAGGGGCATATCTTCAGCAAGGCGCTGACGCCCCTGCAGGCGTCTCACTTGATGGAAGGCAACCGTGCGCCAGAACTGCTGGCTTCGATGGAGGTCGACTCCTAGGCGAATCCTCGGCGGCGCGTCGATCGAAGCCCAACGCAGCGATGCTGCTGCGTTTCTTGTAAGCGGCCTGATCACCCCACCAGCCGAAAGCACTTTCCAACGCGGTCGTTGGGCATTCGCCTTCAACAACGGCGCGCCACTCGCGCCGGCGTATGAAGGTTTTTATTCGGCTTTTTATTCGGCTTTTGATTCGGCTACTGTTGCGCCTTATGTTGCGCCTTATGTCCGAGCTTCTGCCCGCACTTCTGTCCGGGCTTCTGTCTGCGCTTCTGTCCCGGCCTCGGTCACAGCTTCCGCTTCGGCGACACGCTCACCCGCCGCTTGGGGCGAGCATTTTCGCTGTTGCGAGGCTCGATTCTCCTGCCTCTTGTTGAATCTTTCTCAAGACTTCTTCTCGATGCACGCTCACATGCCGCGGTGCCGTGATACCGATCCGCACCTGATTCCCTCTCACGGCAATAATCGTCACGACGATATCGTCCCCGATAGAAATCGACTCATTTGCACGCCTGGTCAGAATCAACATCGTCATCTCCGTTTGTTACCTTCGCTCCCTGCGAGCCCCTGCGCCGACTCGACTTGGCGCCTCGGCGGCCCGACATCACTGTTCGGCCTGCGCCCGATGATTCCTGTCACGAAACCCGCCCAATGCCCGACCGGCCGCCGGCCTTTGGTCGTTGGCCTATGCGCGGCCCATTGTGGTGGCATCGAAGCGATTCCTCTGCTATCTGGCGCACATTCGGCAATGTATGTGAGACGGTGGCGTGTCCGACTGATCTAGATCATCTCCATTTCGATTTGAGGCTTCTATAAGGAGTAAGGATCTGGATGGTTCAAGGAGTACACGCATGAACACGACACATGACGCAGAACGGATGTCCTCGACCGATCGTGCATGGCTCGAGATGGACGAGCCGCACAACCCCATGGTTGCAAGCGCAATCTTCGAACTGGACCGCAAAGTCGGCGGTGGCGACATCGGCCACGAACTGGCTGCGCTGCTGATCCGTCACCGACGATTCCGCCAATTTCCGGACAGTCAGCATCGGCCACCACTTTGGGTCGACGATGACGAGCTCGACCTCGGCTACCACGTGCACGTCGTGCATCTGGATGGCGCGCGTCAGGCTGCGCAGATGCACGCCTTGATCAATCAGGAGCTAGCTCGCGAACTCGATCGATTCCGACCGCTATGGCGCCTGATGATTTTCGAGCGCCGCAATGGGCCGACAACGGTGCTGTTTCGTGCACATCACGCGATCGCCGACGGAATCGCGCTGATGCAACTGCTCCTCGCCTGCACCGATGAAGCACCGGCAACCCGCATCCGCGCGAAATCGCGCGTCGTTCGTCGCTCGTATTCCGGCCCGCTTGGCAACCTGATCCGGCGGCTCGACTCCGCCAATCACACGCTCGAAGGCCTGCGCAATTTCGCGCTGGTGGAATTGCGGCATCCCAGCGACATTCCGCGGCATCTTGCGGATGGTCGGCAGATCGTCGGCGCAGCGCGTCGACTGCTGAGCCTTCCAGATAACAATCCGCCCGATTTCCGCAGGCCCTTGAACGGTCAGCGCGCCGTTGCCTGGGTCGACGATCTTCCATTGAGCCGGCTGTTGGCGCTGGCGCGTGTCTCACACGTCACGCTCAACGATCTGTTCCTCGGCTGGGTCGCCGGTGCGTTCAATCGCTATCTCTGCACGCTTGGAAAAGTTCCGGCCGAAAACCAGAATCTGCGCATCTCGGTTCCGGTGAATCTGCGAACCGATGACGGCGCCAGCTCCGGCAACTGCTTTGGCCTGGTGATGGTCGACCTGCCCATCGGGATGCGCGACTCTCAGGCGCGCATGCAGCTGGTCAAACAAAGAATGGATGCGCTGAAATCTTCGGGCGAAGCCAAAGCCACGCTATTGAGTCTCGCGGCAGTGGGCTATCTGCCGGTGCCGTTGCAGAAGGCGCTGGTCACACGCGTCGCCGCCAAGGCCGCAGCCGTGGTGTCGAACCTGCGCGGCCCCGACGGACCTCGCCATCTGTGTGGCCGACGTCTGCGCAACCTGGTGTTCTGGCCGCCGCAATCGGGGGGCATCGGCATCGGACTGAGCCTGTTCAGCCATGACGGCAAAGTCACCATCGGGGTCTGTGTCGACCGCGCGCTGGTGCGCGATCCGAAGCGTCTGGTCGACGCGCTGCGCGAAACGATCGAGATGGATATGGATGGTCGTTTTGAAAAGCCGCAGCCGGCCAAACGCGAACTGGAGGCCACAAGCTAGTCGCGCCTTGCTTGGTTGCGCTTGGTTGCGACTGGTCGTGCGTTGCCTGCAGAAGGACGCTACGCCGTCGTCTCCGTGCGCACCGCGTCGGAGATGGCGGTGAGGCTCATCACGAACCTACGGCGCTGGACAACTCACGGAATGCGCGTTGCTCGATCTGCCGGATGCGTTCACCCGAAACGCCGTATTTCTCGGCCAGTTCGCGCAGACTCGCACCCTTGTCCGGAACCAGCCAGCGACGCCTGATGATTTCGGCCGATCGCGCGTCGAGGCTTGCCAGGCGTCTGCGCAGGCTACGCACCTGCCAGAGCAGCATCTCCTCTATCTCCCATTGCTCGATCGGATCATTCGGATCGATCAAGCTGTCAGCCAAAGCACGGCATCGATCGGCCTGAGTTCCCGGCGGGAGCAACACATCGTCTTCGCGCAGGCGCGCTTCCAGGCGAACGATGTCGCGCTTGATGACGCCGAGGCTCGCAGCCAGCGCGTCGATTTCCGATGGGCCCAAAGCCGCACGACGCCACTTGACGCGACGCACCCGCATGAACAGGCGCGCTTCCTCCTTCGTGATTGCAAGGCTCGGACTGCGCCAGTTGTTCAGCACGTAACGCGACATCTCGTAATGCACATTGCGGATCAGCGATGGCAACAACCGCGTCTCGTTGGCGACTGCCGTGGTGCGGATCGCGTCCATCAGACCCACCACGCCCTGCTGAATCAGGTCCTCGAACGGATATTGATAGCCCAGATAGAGACGCGCGACATCGATGACGAGATAGAGATGTGCTTCGACCAGGCGTCGATACGCGACAACATCGCCGCGCTTTGCGAATCGCTCGAGCAGGCGCGCTTGCTGCTCGGGATCAATTCGCGGAATCCGCATGATTCGGCGAATCATTGCGTCCAGATAATCCGATCGCCGCCCGGCCCGGCCACCCGCGCGCCGGTCGTCCCTCGCCGGGCCGATGCTGGTGCGCAGGAGTGGAGCGGCCTCCAGATCGAATCGATCCAGCTGCACGTCCATACGCGTCTTCAGTGGGCGTTGGTGGTTCGAACGACAACCCAGATCGTGCGCAGCAGAATCCACAGATCGAACCGCAGAGACCAGTTTTCGATGTAGTAGAGATCGAGTTCGAGCCGGCGCACGAGCTGTTCAGTCGTGGTGACCGCGCCACGCGAACCGTTCACTTGCGACCAACCGGTGATTCCCGGTTTCACCCGGTGCCGATGCGGATACCGCGCACTGATCTCGTGGCACAGCCGTTCTTCGGTCCGCATATTGACTGCGTGCGGGCGCGGGCCGACCAGGGACATCTCGCCGCGAAGAACGTTGAACAGTTGCGGCAGTTCATCGAGACTCGATTTGCGCAGGAAGCGCCCGACGCGAGTGATCCGCGGATCTCCGCGCAAGGTTTGCTGGACGTTGCGCGCATCAGCGTCGGGCTGCCAGCGCATCGTTCGAAACTTGAAGACATCGAACTCGGCATTGTTCTCGGCGTGGCGCTTTTGCCTGAATATGATCGGCCCCGGACTATCCAGCGCGATCGCCAGCGCGATCAGCAACAGTAGCGGCGACACCAGCAGCGTAATAAGTCCGCCGAGAATCAAGTCCTCCGCGGTTTTGATCAACGCACTCCAACGCCCGAGCGCGCGGTCGGCCAACATCGTCACCGTCAGGCCGACGCCGACATCAACAAACGCCGCAGGCTGCGAACCAATCCCGAACGTTTGCGGACACAAACCCACGGGAACCGAGAGACTTTTCAACGTATGCGTCAAAGCCAGCAGCGGCTTCTCGGCCGATTCAGGAAACGTGATCAGCACCCAATCGATCGGTCGCGTTTTTCCGGCTTCCAGCAGTTCGGCAACCGAACCCGTGCGTACGAACGTCGATCCGGCGCAACGGCGTGTCCGATCGTCGAATACGCCGACCAGTTGAACCGCTCGATTGCTCGTCTGCATCAGCTGACGAATCACGCGATCGGCAACCGGCCCGGTACCGACGATCGCAATGGTCTGCACCGCGACGCCGCGATGCCGCAGTGCACGCCAGACAATCGATAACATCATTCGACTTCCCAACATGCCGGCGCCGGCCATGACGAACCACAACAACACCAGAAGCGCCGGCGGCTGCCATAACGTCAGCCCCGCGACTGAAACAGCAGCGATCACCAGCACAACCTTGAGAAATCGGGCGGAGAATCTCCCTATCAATGCACCGATGTCGGCGCGCGCGATGCTGGATTCCACGCTCGCATCTGACAGCGCCAGCCCGGCAATCACTGCAACAGCAAGTGCAGCGCCGCGATATCCGACCGACGTCTGCAATGCCATTGACTTCGTGAGTTCAAGGTGCACGTACAGCGCCTCGGCCCAACTGGCGAACAACACGCCGACCACAACATCTGAGATTGCGAGTAGTCCTGGCATCAGCGAGTAGCGATTCCGACCGAAGGCGGCTTCATTGGCGCGAACTAGCACCCTCCAGCCCTCTGAAAACGATTTCATCGATGTCCCCCAAGTCGCGGCCGCCGCGAATCACCCGCAGTTGAACTTTGAACCGGTTGCGTGCGCCGATCTCGATTCCTAGAAACGCTTCCGCGGTTCGACGCCGATGACCGAGCTACACCAAGCCACTGTATTTTTTCGAGGTCTATGCGTCTGTTTCCCTGCGTACCAAGAAGCACGCAGTGTGGCAACAACAAAGCCCTCACGCAGAACGATGATCTGCGTCTCACCACAAGAGAATCGGCGTACGTTTGGATGTTCTTCGGTGCGCGACAGCACAGACGATGGGACGACGAGTGCTTGTAATCGATTCCGTATCTCGCAGGGCACCGGGGGCATTTCTTGGATTCACACTTTCAGCGCATGCGCTCCGCTGTCACCTCGGGATGCGCGCAGGATCTTTCAATTCGAACTCAACGCTTCGGGAATCCTGTGAGCGCAAAGTGATGATCGACGCACGCTTGCTCGCCAACGGACAGACGCTTTCGACCAAGGTCTGCATCGTTGGCGCCGGAGCCGCCGGAATCGCAATGGCAATCGAATTCATCGGTACCGGCATCGAGGTTCTGCTGATCGAAGCCGGTGCGCTATCGGCGGAAACCGAAACGCAATCCTTGTATGCGGGAGCAGTGGTCGACGCCGGATTGCACAGCCCACCGGACCGCTACCGCCAGCGTCGATTTGGCGGCTCGACCACGATCTGGGGCGGCCGATGCGTCCCGTTCGATGCGATCGACTTCGAGGCGCGCACTTACATGGCCGAGAGCGGATGGCCATTCGGACTCGACACGCTCGAGCCCTACTACGCGCGCGCAAGCGCGCTCTGCGAGATCGGTCGCTATTCGTTCGACGCGACCGATTCCCTGGGCGCTACTGCGCGGCCAATGCTGCGCGGATTCGCGAGCGAACATTTTTCCAGCGAGCGGCTGGAGCGATTCAGTTGCCCGACGGATTTCGGAAAGCGCTATCACGCCCTCATTGCCAACGCGCCCAACATCAATGTCTTGCTGAACGCGAACCTGACGGACCTGCAGCTCAATCCGTCCGGAACTTCAGTGACTCGCGCATCGACTCGAACGCTGACCGGAAAGACCCTGACGATCGTCGCCGACCATTTCGTCCTGGCGACGGGTGGTCTTGAAGTTGCGCGACTGCTGCTCAGCAACGACGCGGTGCATCGGAATGGAATCGGCAACGCGCACGACGTTGTCGGCCGTTATTACCAGTGCCATATCGCCGGCACGGTCGGTACTTTGAAACTAGCCGATGCCGACTGCGTTTCGCACGGCTACGAAATGAGTGAAGAAGGTGTCTACTGCCGCCGGCGCCTGTCGTTGAACCCACACACGCAACGCGCACTCGGCGTCGGCAACTTCGTCGCCCGCCTGCACCACCCGCGCATCACCGATCCTGCACACCGCACCGGCAGCCTCTCCTTACTGTTCCTGGCGAAGGCGTTCATTCCTTATGAGTACGGCAAACGCCTGCACGGTGAGGAGCGCTCGACCCTGCGCAACTGGCTGCGCCATATCGCCAATCTGCTGAGCGACCCGATCGGAAGCTGCGCGTTTCTGCTGCATTGGCTGCGCCACCACACGCTCGCCACACGAAAATTCCCGTCGATCATCGTGCGCTCGAAGGCGAATCACTACAGCCTCGACTTCCACGCCGAGCAGGAGCCCAATCCTCACAGCCGCGTCACGCTCGACGACACACGAGACGCGCTGGGTATGCGACGCCTGCGCATCGATTGGCGCTACACGCGCAAGGACGTCGAAACCGTGAGTACCGCAATCGCACTGCTCGCGGAAGAATTTAAGCGCAGCGGCATCGGACACTTCGAATACGATCCGCAAGGTCTCGAATTCGAAATGACGCGCTACGGTGCCTATGGCGGACACCACATCGGGACCGCCCGCATGGGCGTCGATCCGAAGACCAGCGTGGTGGATGCGAACTGCCGCGTGCATGGCGTCGACAATCTGTTCATCGCCAGTTCGGCCACGTTTCCGACCTCCAGCCAGGCCAATCCCACGCTGACCATCGTGGCCTTGTCGCTCAGACTTGCGGAGCATCTGAAGCAGTTGTGCAGCCGTTCGCAATCGCATTCGGACGCCAGTCCAATCCCGATCAACGATCCCGGCTACGACCTTGAATCGGTCTCGCGTATGAAGGTCTGATGCATGCGCGTCTTGGTGATCGGGGCATCCGGGTTCGTCGGCCGTCGCGTCGTCGACGCGCTCGCGCATTGCGGCTGGGCGCGTCCCATCGCTGCATACCATCGCAGGCGGCCTGCAGTCGCAGCCACCGACGCCATTTCCCTGGATGCAAGCGACCCAGATGATCTCGGCGACGCGCTGGGCCGAGTCGATGCCGTCGTCAACGCATTTGCTGGCTCACCCGCGGCGACGGTCCGCGAGGCGCAGGCACTGGTTTTGTCGATGCGTCGATTGCAAAGTCCACCGCGGCTCGTGCATCTCAGCTCGATGGCGGTCTATGGCGCCGCTCGCGGCGTGGTGGACGAACGAACGCCACTCGTCGGTACGGCCAGCGGCTATGGCGCGGGCAAGGTCGCGGCCGAGGCGATCCTTTCGCACTACGCCAATGCTGTGATCCTGCGACCCAGCTGTGTGTACGGCCCTGCCAGCATCCAATGGAGCGAGCGGATGATGCGTCTGTTGATCCAGCGTCGTCTGGGTGATCTCGGTATGGCAGGAACTGGAAACTGCAACCTGGTCTATGTCGACGATCTCGTCGACGCCATTCTGCGCGGCTTGCGCGGCGCTGAGCTGGCGGGTGCCCAGTTCAACATCTCAATGCCATCGGCACTAAGCTGGAACGATTACTTTGCAGCCACCGCCGCCGCGCTCGGCATCGCCCCACTGCGACGAGTTCCGGGCTACAGACTGTTGGCTGAGAGTTTCCTGCTGGCGCCGTTCGTAGAGGTCATCGCGCGGCTTTCGAACCGAACCTCCTCACCGCGGCCGGGCATCGTGACGATTCCTCCCTCGCTGCGGCGACTGTTCAAACAAGCGATTCAAATCGACTCCCGCAGAGCCGAACGCGCATTGGGCCTGCACTGGACGCCACTCGAGCTTGGCTTGCAGAAGACGGTCGAAGCCTTCCGCTGCACTTCGCAGAACGCAGAATCACTCCGCTCACCGACGTGATCCCGGCCACTGCGGATCGAACGTTGACTACTGACTGCCGGGCATAGTCGTTGGGATATGGCCCAAGGCGAATCGCGCTTCGAGGCCGGCAATTCCTGCGTTATAGCCGTCGACGTCGATCGACGACCGACGATCCGCATAGTTTCCGTAGGCCAGCAACCAGAGCCGATCGAATGGGCGATAGCTGAGCTTCAAGGCAGTCAACTGATAGCGATCGCTGCGACCCTGGTTGGACGCCGGATTCGATTCGGCACCTGTGGCGGTGCTCGCTTTGAATACGCTGCGAACCCAGCTGTAGTCGAGCGCCAGCGCAATCCGCTCGGTCAGCCGCCAATTCATCTGCGCAGTCGCGCCGGTTTCGATAATGGAGCTTGCCGCTGCGGCGTAGCTGCTGACGCGACGGAACGCCTGAACACGCGCATCGGTCTTGATGCTGAACTTGCGCTGGTATCCAAACGAACCCGTGTAGCCAGACAAGCTCCCTCCGGCAGGACCGTGATCGGAGCGCGTCGTGTAGCCGAGCTTCGCATCCAAACTCGACAATCCGCTGACGGTATACTCGGCGGTGAGATCGTAAGTCAGCTGCTTGAAACGATCCGGATCGGGACCACCCCTGTATTTTCCATCGACATATTCGCCAAGCACGCCGACTTCAAGCTTGCCGAATCCCGAATAATTCGACGACAGCGTTGCGGCAGTCTCGCTCAGCGCAAAATCAGGCACCGCGTCGATCGGAGAATCGAGCTGATGATTTCGCAGCGCAGCCTTGATCGACCAATCGGACCCCAAGGCGAGCTTTGCGTCGCCGCTGGCCACACGGTCACGCTCGAGCGTCAACTGTGAACTGAGCCGATCCGCAAACGGCGCCATTCTTCGCTCCTGACGCAGATCGACGTGACCGGTCAGTCGGTCAACAATCATCCACTTCAGCCCAGCGCCATAGAGATACTCGTCGTGATCGAGATTCGATAGCCGATCGTAGTCAATCCGACGTCCCTCGCCGCTCGCATAAATCTCCTGACGACCAAATTTCTCGTTGACGAGGATGCCCGCGCGATAGCGAACGTCCCGATCACTGCGCTCGGAGCCACCGGACTCCACAATCGACTGCTGTCGACTCGACACCGACAAGACATTGGAGTTGTACTCGCCCTGCACGCCGACATAGGGCGTCGCCGTGAGCTGCGCGTGGGCAACGCGCGGTGAGACCAGCATGGCGAGCAACAGCGCAAGATGCCCAACGCGCGTTCGACTCGACATTGACATTAACATTGGCATTGCCCGACGACGAACACCCTCTGCACACATAGTCGCTTTCCACGCTGGTACACATTTGCCCAGCCATCACGCCACCGTAGGACGATCCGTGGCTTAGAGATGCTGGTCGTGCAAGGACTATGGTTTTGCGAATGTCGGCGCGTCCGTACGGCGACGCACACGGATCACGGTGCGCGCTCGGCGTGCTTTCAGACGAGACGCGATTGCGGCCTTTGATGGGAACCTTGGATCGCCTTGGACTCATTCTCAACGCGTCATCACGCTCGGTGCGTGTTCGCACCGAGCAGACGACTGCGACCGCCTATCTTTTCGCGATGCCAAGGTCTTCGCAATTCGCTGTGAACGCCGAAGCGACCAAGCTGCCGGGACGCGAACAAAACAAAGCGGGGAGAAACCATATGGGACGAGATCTCGTTCAGATCGACGACTACGACCTGAACAGTTTCATCAGGCTTGCGGCGCGCTTCGGGCATGCGCGCTACAGCTTCGTCGTGACACCCAATGCCGATCATCTCATTCGTCTGAACGACGATCGAACGTTCAAACAAATGTATTCCGATGCGGAGTTCGTGCTGCTCGACAGTCGCTTCGTCGCACATCTGCTGCGGCTCACACGCGGCGTTCGACTTCCGGTGTGCACGGGCAGCGATCTCACTGCGCGGCTACTGGAGGAAGTGGTCCGTCCAAACGATCCGATCATCTTGATCGGCGGCAGTTCGGAGCAGGCGGCGATGCTGGCCCGGCAGTACGGCCTGCGTCAGCTGGTTCACTACAACCCGCCGATGGGCTTCATTCACGATTCCGCAGCAGTGGACCAGACGCTCCGTTTTATCGAGGACCACAGCCCGTTCCGGTTTTGCTTTCTCGCCGTCGGCGCGCCGCAGCAGGAAGAGCTTGCGCGACGACTGAAGGTTCGCGGCATCGCACGCGGCCTTGCGTTGTGCATTGGTGCTTCGATCAATTTCCTCACCGGAAGCGAACGCCGAGCGCCGCTGTGGATGCAACGCGCCGGTCTGGAATGGCTTTACCGCCTGCAGCAGAATCCTGCGCGAATGGCGCATCGCTATCTGGTGCGGTGCCCGCGCATCTTCGCGCTGCTGGCGCTGGCGATCATCAGCTTGCGCCCCGCCGCGTATTTATTGCCCGAGCGTGCGCGTGTGGCCGTTCCTCGCGACGACGAACGCCGTTCGCCGCCGCAGCCGCTGCGTTTCCGACCGCTCACGGCATCGAGCCCTCCGGCTGATGCGCGACCGTCGATGCAGGTCTAGTCACACGGTGATCCGCGCGCGAAGCAATCGGGCCGACCGTATCGGACCGCAGCGCTCCACTGGCAGTGCGAGCTGCCGATCCTCAGCGGGCGAGCAGTCCGATCCAAATGCGATGCAGCCTCGCAGCCTTGCCCATCTCTTCAATTGCGACAGGGATCGTCAGTCCACAGCTTGCGTCGGTTCAGAACCATCGCGCAACTGCAGGTCACGCAGCAGCAGGTGAAGACCATCTCCCGCCTTTCGCCGACCGCCTGGATCACGGTTCAAACGGTATCGGAGCAAACGATTGGCGTTGTACTGTTTGCGGTGCAAGCCGCGCTGCTTGGCCCGCACGCGTTCGGCTTGTTCTCGCTGGTGATGGTCTTCATCGGCTTCTGCGAGTTCGTATTGGGCCTCGCCGCCGCCGAGGCATTGATCTCGATCCGCACGATCGAAGCGCTGCACTATCAAACGATGACGACGCTCAACCTCGTCATCTCGCTGGTGCTGGGCGTTGCAGTATTCGGCGCATCCAACCAGATCGCCCGACTGTTTTCGGAACCGGAACTCGGCGCGGTGCTGCGCTGGATGGCCTTACTGCCGCTGCTCTCAGCGTTCTGTGCAGCACCGCTTGCGGCAAGCAAGCGGGAACTTCGCTTCCGTCCAATTGCGTTGAGATCGATTGCCGGATTGGTCGCAGGCGGCGTCGTGGGTCTGGCGCTGGCCTTGCTGGGCGCCGGTGTCTGGTCGCTGGTTGCGCAGGCAATGGTGCAACGAAGCGTGAGTGCGATCGTGCTGTGGGCGGCAGTCCCGCTGAAGGTTCGCCTGGTCGTATCGCTGCGACACTTTCAGGACCTGCAGCGCTTCGCCGCGACGATGATGCTGTCCCGGACGATGAACTGGGCGTCTGCGCAGTTGCCGCGGCTTGCGCTCGGCTTCTTTCTCGGCGCCGTCGATCTTGGCCTGTTCAGCCTGGCGGCGCGGCTCAGCGACATCCTGTTTCAGGTCTTGCTGGAACCTAAGGTGTCGGTCGCCAGAATCGAACTCAGGCGTTACCACGGCAGCCCCGAAGGTCTCGAAGCGGCGATGCAACAGCTTTTCAGACAGATGAGCCTGGTGTGCTTTCCGCTATGCATCGGCGCGGCTGCGGTGGTGCCGCTGTTATTCCATGCCTGGCTCGATCCTCGCTGGTTCGGCGCAATTCCGATCGCGCAGATGCTGATGTTGATGGGCATCCCCTGCGTCACGCTGTACTGCACCAGCGCGCTGCTATTGGCGCTTAATCTGCAGAAGTGGGAAGCGCTGATTTCAACCGTGCAGACGCTAGCCAGCGTTCTGGCGGTCGTCTGCTTCGCACGCTTCGGCATCGTCGCGGTCGCTGCTGCACTCGCCCTTCGTCCGATGCTGCTGCTGCCGCTTCCGGTGCTGCTGCTGAAGCGGACCTGCCGCTTGCCACTGCGCCTGATCATTCGCACGCAGATACCGGCGCTGGTCGCCGCGGCAACGATGGGTTGTGCAGTTTATTTCGCTGGCCTCGCGGTCGAATCGCTGATCGGCAGTGTTGCCGATCTTTTGATCATGACCGCACTCGGCGCGGTTGGGTACGTCGCCTTGATCGCGCTGACGATGCCCGGTTACAGCCGCCCGCTGCTGAAGCGCGTGTTGCGTCAGTGCCAGGGACTCAGCCGCTCGCCCAATCCTGGATAAATGGCCTGGATGATCGGCCTGGATGATCGGCGGCCGCATACCGGTGCGCCATTAGCTCGCCGGCACGAATGATTCCCTGTTCGGCGATGCGGGCGTGCAGATGCCGGTGAAGATGATCGGCCGGGAAGATTGCCTGGATGATCGGCGGCCGCATACCGGTGCGCCATTAGCTCGCCGCCACGAATGATTCCCTGTTCAGCGATGCGGGCATGCAGATGCCGGTGAATACGACCTCGTCCTCGAAATGATAGCGGCCGACTTTCGGCAGTCCGAAATGCAGCGTGCTCGTCGGCGTATCCAGTCGCCGGATCGAAAACGCTTGCGGACCGACGCCCTGCGTCGCGAAGCCGATTTCAACCGCATGAAAATCGAGCCACTCGCCAGTGATCGAGTACTGACATTTGAAATAGGCTTCCTTCGCCGAGAACATCAACGCGGCCACGCGCTGCGCCTGATCGTCCGGCAGCACCTGCAGCGCCACGCGCTCGGAACGCACCAGGATTTCTGGCCATAGATCTTCCGAGACGCTGCCGACAATTTCCGCATCGACGCCGAGTGCGTGAACCTGCTGCCGAAGGGCCAGGACCGCGCCACAGAAGCCATCGGTGTGCGTGATGCTGCCGGTGATACCGGCCGGCCAGCACGGCTGCCGATCGCGACCGATCTGCAATGATCGCGCTTCGACACCGAGTTCCAGCAGCGAGCGCCGCGCACACAAGCGTCCGCCGGTGAAATCCAGCACCCGGCGCTGCGCACAGCCGACGATTTGCCGGGCTTCGTCGTCGTAGAGCAGCGCGGGATCGCCCTGTTGCCTGAGTTCGCTGGCGCGTACACAGCCAGGAAACAAAGACGCCAGCAGCGCCGAATCGTTCGCAGGATTGAGGTCACAGTTGCTTGTCATCGCGAAGCCAGCTCCAGTCGATCGGGTTTCCCAGGATTCGCAGCCGTCTGCGCCGACTGGCGCGGTGCAATGCGCTGCAGGCTGACCTCCGGATAGGTCGACGAGGCAGCCTGCAACAGCAGGGAGGGCTTGCCCTCAAGCCTGGATTCGAAGAACGCCGCGACGTAGTCGTCGAGAATTTGCAGCGCTCGATGCGGCGCGATGCTGCCGACGGCACTGCGTTGCCAGGGCCATAGGTGCAGCGCCGAATCCGTGAAATTCAAATGACGCGTTCCGGCGATCGACATGAAGGTGCCACCGTGCCTTTGAATGCTGTCGCGGGATCGACGCGCGTCTTGCGCGACCACCCAGGCGCTGTTGCGTCGCTCCGGATCGCTCGCGTTGAGGTCGGCCATGCTCGGCAGTGGCGTGTCATCGCTGATCAGCAGGTAGGCGGCGGCGACACCCTGCTCCGCCGCGTCGGCGAAGTGCAGTCCATCGATATTCACGGCGGCGCTGAAGCGCGGATCGATCACCGATGCTTCCGCGGCGACAGCACCGCCGAGCGAGAATCCGGCGATACCGACCGACTCCAGATTCAGCAGTTGCGTGAAGCTCGCGCCGATGTTTTCGAAACGCAGCGTTGCGAGACGATCGAGCAGGCGCACGGCGTCCGTCGCGCGGCTACGTACGCGCGCGTCGGCCAGTTCGAGCGTGCGCGCCGTGCGCGCCGCACTCGAAAAATCCATCCCAGCGGTGTCTGCATTTTCGGCGTCACCGCACTCACGTCGCGCCTTCGGATATTCGAATGAGGCGACGACGAAGCCGCGGCTCACGAGATGACGTACGAGCGAGAGATTGTCGACTTGGGTTCCCTCCCAACCTGGGAACACCAACAGCAGACGATAGCGGCCATCGCGACCACTCGGCGGCGCGACCATCTGCGACTGCGCACGCAGACGCGCGCGCCAAGACGACCAATACGTCGCGACGACAGACGTGCCTGCAGGATCGACGTCGATCACCGGATACCACAGACGCACGAACGGACCGTTCACGGGGCAACCGGGCTCGAAACCGCCGGGTACTTCACCATTCAGGGTCATCGACAGCGGTTGAAGGCTGACCTGGAATGGACCCGGCGCCGCCGCAGAGGTCGCGGACGGCGCCGCCAGTTGTGCGAGTACCGAGAAGCTCAGGATTCCGCTACCACTCATTTGACCGATCAGACCCGGCGTAGATCGCCCCAGCGCGCGCGCCAAAGTGATGGCCTCCGCAACGATGATCACGGCATAGGCCGGCAGCATCCGCAGCAGCGGCCCTTCGACAAGCAATTGCGCAACCAGCAGCAGCGTGAGCACTGCGTGCGTGCGGACAGACAAGGTCTCGAACGGCTTCCGAACGACACGAACCAACAAGACGACGCAGGCCACAGACAACAGCATCGCGGGCATCTGCAGCATGTTCACGGTTCGCACACGCTCAGCCGCGCCGCAGACGGCGGCAATGTTTTCGACGCTGGACTGGCCGCACCGGTCTTTTCGCCGTCCGCAATGATTTTGTCGGCGATCTGGCGCGCGCCCGCACCCTGAAAGATGCTGAAGTGATCGCCTTCAATGACATTGACATCGATGCCACCCAACGCGAATCGACCCCAACCCATCTCGCGATCGAGGAATCGACCGCAGGGTTCATCGGCACTACGAAACAGCGTGAGCCTGCCGGCATATGCGCGCGGTTCGTATTGCTCGGCGGCATCGCGAAGCAGTTTCAGCAGCCATTGATCGTAGAGCTCCAGCCGGCTGCTCGATTCCGTGCTGGTTGACTGCGGCGCAAGCCACGGCAAATGGAAGCGTTCGCGAATCCGCTTGATGGTCTCCCGATTGGCCAGGAACACGCGCAGCCCCTGCCCTTTGGCGCGTAGCCGTCGCCAATCCAGCGCGATCAGTTTCCAGCGATACGAGTAATCGGCCAGCCGTCGATGCAAGGCACCCAAACGTTTCATGTGACCCGGCGCGTAGGTGTCGACCAGAATCAGTTGTGCGACCTCGAGGCCGGCATCGTTCAGTTGGCGTGCAATCTCGAACGCCAGCGATCCGGCGACACACCAGCCCAGCAGCGCATAAGGGCCCTGCGGCTGTACGCGTCGAATCAACTCGACATAACCGCTGGCGATGTCGACGAAGCGCGTTGGCGTTGCCTTCGCCGGCATCTCCGGATCGAACAGTTGCAGCGTAGTGAACGGATGATCCGGCGCGAGGTGCTTGGAGATGTTGTAGTAGATGCCGGTATTGTTAATCGCGATCAGCGGTTGCCGGCTGCCGCCGGCTTGCAGCCGCACGACTTGTCGAAAGTCGTATTCGCGCATGTCGTTGAGACCGAGCAGACGCGCCTGTTCGCACAGCAAGGGCGCCTTGAACAGATTGGCGAGGCTGAAGCGTCGCCCGAACTCCTTATCAATGCCCACCAGCAATCGCGCAGCCAGCAGTGAATGCCCGCCCATCTCAAAGAAATTCGCTCGACCGTGCGCAATCGGCACGCCCAGCACCGATGTCCAGACTGCGGCGAGACGCTGCTCGATCGGACTCAGCGCAATCGCTGAAGCGTCTGGATCGATACCGAGTGCGCGCGGTTGCGGCAGCGCCTTGCGATCGACCTTGCCGTTTTGTGTGCGCGGCATCTGCTCCAACACGGTGATCGAAGTCGGGCGCATGTAGCCCGGCAAGGCGCGATCCGCGCTTTCCTTGAGCGATGCGATCAGGTCTTCGGTGCGCGCGCGAAAACTGCGCCGCGCAACCACATAGGCGCACAGCGCGGCACCGCCGCTCGGCATGGTTCCAAGTACGACGACCGCCTCGACCACGTCCGGATGCTGCATCAAGACCGACTCGATATCGCCCGGTTCGATACGGAAGCCGCGCAGCTTGATCTGGTTGTCGAGCCGGCCGAGGATCTGCAGCTCGCCATTCGCCAACCATCGCGCGACATCTCCAGTGCGATAGAGACGGCCGGAGCCGAAGCGGTTGGCGATGAACTTTTCCGCAGTGAGCGCGGGTTTGTTGTGATAACCGAGCGCCACGCCATCGCCGCCGATATGCAAGTGCCCGGGAACCCCGAGCGGCGCCAATTTGTCCTCGGCATCGAGCACGTAGAACTGCGTGTTCGCAATCGGCCGGCCGACGCTGATCACGCCATTCCCCGGTTCGATACGCTGGCACGACGACCAGATCGTGGTTTCCGTCGGGCCGTACATGTTCCAGAGCTCGCCGCCACCGTCGAGCAGACGATCCGCCAGTGCACGCGGCAAGCCTTCGCCTCCGACCATCATCTTGAAACCCGGCCACGAGCGAAATCCGGATTCCAATAGCAATTGCCAGGTCGCCGGCGTTGCCTGCATCACCGTCACCGCGTGGCGCCGGATCAAATCCGTCAGGCGACGACCGTCGACGACATCGCCTTCCGCTGCGACGACAACGCGCGCACCCACAATCAAAGGAAGAAACAGCTCGAGACCGGCGATGTCGAACGACACGGTGGTCACCGCGAGCAGCACATCGCTGCGGACGAGCCCGGGACAGCGCGCCATCGAAGCCAGCAGATTGACCAAGGCACGATGGCTGATGTCGACGCCCTTCGGTCTGCCGGTCGAGCCCGAGGTATAAATCGTGTAGGCAACATCGCTCGGCGAGGAGATGTTCGGCAGCAAGATGCGCGAGATATTCGCAATCAAAGCCGCACCACTCCGCAGGCGAATCTGAGGAACATCGTGCAGTGGCAGCGCAGGATCCGGATCGTGATCGAGGATCACCGCGACCAGCCCAACGTCCTCAAGAATGTGCGTGAGACGGTCGACCGGATACTCAGGATCGAGCGGAACATAGGCGAAACCGGCCTTGTGCACGGCCAACAGCGCCACCAGCAACTCGATGGAGCGTCGAAGCATCACACCGACGCTGCGGCCAGGTCGCAAGTCCAGACGATTCAATTGCGCGGCGAGCCGGTCGGACGCCGCGTCCAACTGTCGATAGCTCGCGCTGCGGTTGCCGCACAACACGGCGATCGCGTCCGGGAACGCGGCCGCCTGATTGCGGAACAAGTCGATCACGGTGCTTTCACGCGGATAGGTCGTCACCGGCCCAAGCCAGTCGCGCAGCAGCAGGCGCTCCTCCGATTTGTCGATCAGGCTGAGTGCGGTCAGGCGTTGCAGCGGGTCGACAACGACGCTCTGAGCCAGATGCTCGTAGTGCGACAGCAGCCGCTCGATCGTCTCGGTCTGGTACAGATCGGTATTGAACTCGCAGGACAAGCGCCAGCCTTCGGGGCGCTCGACCAGAAAGAAATTCATTTCGTAGATGGCGCCGGCACTCACCGACGGCAAATCCACCAATCGCAACGATCCATAGTCCTCGTTGCGGATAAACGAGCGCTGAACCACGAAGTTCACGGAAAATAATGGATTCCGGCTGCGATCGCGCGGCGGCCTGAGGATCTCGATCAGGCGTTCCAACGGCATCGATGCATGTTCGAATGCATCGGCGGCCGAATCACGCACGCGCGCCATCACTTCCAGGAAGCTTGGATTCCCACTCAGGTCATTGCGCAGCACCAAAGTATTGATCAGCAGACCGACCACATTTTCGAACTCGACTCTGTCGCGCCCGGCGGTCTGCGTGCCGATCCCGATATCGGTTTCGCCGCTGTAGCGATGCAGCAGTGCGAGCAGGACCGAAAGCGCGGTTGCGAACATCGTGCAGCCCTCGCGGCGACCGAGCGCGGCGAGTCGATTGGTGAGATCACGGGGAAGTAAGCGCGAGACGATCTTTCCGTTGTTGCTCAGCACCGGTGGGCGCGACTTGTCCGGCAGAACCTCGAAATGCTTCATGCCGTCCAGCGTGGTCCGCCAGTACCGGTCGTCGTCGATCTGCACCGCGAATGCGGAAGAATCTGCTTGCATTCGGCAGTAGTCGCCGAAGTCGGGCGAGGACGCCGCAGGCGTCCCCATGCCATCCGCGCACAGCGCGGCGTACTCGGTGCCGATTTCGCGCGCGAGTATGCCCAGCGACCAGCCGTCGCAGACGATGTGGTGAACGACGATGTTGAGTACGGTCACCACATCGCTGATGACGACGGCAGTAACGCGCAACAACGGCGACGGCCCGTGCAAATCAAACGGCAGGCGCGCCTGCCGGATCGCCAGGCGTTCCGCCTCGTTCAGAGCATCGGCTTCGAGCAGCGTGTCGAACAATGCCCAGTCGATTCTGAACGGCAACTCGTCTTCAATTCGTTGAACCGGCTCACCCGCCTCTTCGACGAAGAATGTCCGCAGGATCGCGTGCCGCGCGACGATATTGGCGATCGCGCGTTCGAGGCAGCCCTTGTCGAGTCTTCCCTCGAGACGCCAACGCACGGCGATATGCAGCGAGGGATTGCCCGGCTCGAGCTGGTCGAGTGCCCAGAATCGCTTCTGGCCCGCTGAACACGGAATCGTCCGGCCGCTGGTACGCGTCTGACGCGCAGCCGCCGACGACCCATCGGCCTGCTTGGTCTTTCCGTCATTGCACACACTGTCGTTGTGCAGGCCATCGTTGCGCGGGCCGTCATTGCACAGGCCATCGTTGCGCAGGCTGTCATTGCGCGGGCCATCGTTGCGCGGGCCATCAGTGCGCAGCAGTGATACCGCCCTCAACAACGCCGAGTTTGCGACTTGCTCCATTGGCAGTCAGGCCCTTGGTCCGCAACCGGAATTGCGCAGGGCCTCGCCGGCACCGATGCGTTCGAAATCGCGCATCGAGCAATTGAAAGACATGCCGCCGACATCTGCGTTGAGCGTGACCTGGATTTCTGTGTACGCAAGCGGGCAATGCGCGCAATCGCGGTCGGCCACGATCGGCAGCCGATGCACTTCCAAGCTTGCGGCAGCACTTCGCCTCGACACGCTCTAGCCCCCGTTGATCAACAACTGATACGACTGCCAGCCCTGGCGAAGACACTACGTCGCTACGTTTCCCGTATCTGTACGTAGGCATACACAAGGTCGCCCGTTTTCGAGCGCGACTTCCGCAACATTCAAGGCCTGAGGATCACGCGCGAACGAGTGTTGCCGAACGTACAGACCCCTTTCGGCAACGCCCCTAAAACATTGCACCTAGGAAGTCGGTCGACGATTTCCGCGTGTGGCGTTCGATTCAGCTGATGGGGACTCGCGGTGATGACAGGCTCGGCTCATTTCTCTTTGCGTAAAGCGGACTCGCTGCGCGCTACTTGCCGCCGTGTCGTCGCAGCGATCGTCGTCCTCGGTGTCGCCGCACTACCAGTGATCGGCGACTGCGCCGAAGCAAAACTTCAGGCCATCCAGCAGGTCGAGCGTGGCGATACCGCCGCCAACGAGGCCGCGAGTGCCGCGATGACGCTGGGTGTCGGCGATGTGCTGGACATACAGGTTTACGGCCGACCGGAGTTGAGCACCAAGACCTACGTCGCCGAAGACGGCAGCGTACAGATGCCACTGGCGGGTGCCATTCAGATCGCCGGGCTGTCGCCCGCCCAGGCATCGCAGAAGCTTGCGGATGCACTTCGCAAGGGCGATTTCGTATTGCGCCCGCAGGTTTCCATTCAGTTGTCGCAGTTTCATAGCCAGCAAGTGTCGGTGCTGGGCGAGGTACGCACAGCCGGCCGGTTTCCAATCGAATCGCGAACCACCGTGTTCGATCTGCTTGCCTTGGCCGGCGGCGTCACTGCGGCCGGTGCGGACGAGATCGTGCTGTTGCGCCCACACGGCGAGGGACAAGTCACGCGCTATCCGCTGGATCTGAAGAGCCTGACCGACGAACGCAAGCCGGTGCCCACCCTCGCACTGCGCGGTGGGGACACGCTGTTCGTGCCGCGTGCCGAACAGTTCTACATCTATGGCGAGGTCACGGCGCCGAACATGTATCGCATCGAGCCCGGCATGACCGTGGTGCAGGCCATCTCTCGCGGCGGCGGTATCACCGCGCGCGGCAGCGATTCCAGAATCGAGATCGTGCGTCGCACCTCCGATCAGAAGTACCTGCACCTCCAGCCGAGCTTGCTGGACCCGGTGATGCCGAACGATGTGATCCGCGTAAAGGGGCGATTGTTCTAATGCCAAGCTCCGATCTCACACCCTATTCGGATGCCCGCGTCCCGCCCGGTGCGCTATCGAGCGTTCCGCTTCATTACGCGCATCCAGGACTCTCGCTCCGGCAGCTGTCGTGCATGCTCCGCGCGAACCTCTCGAAGACGATCACGATTGCCGGCGCAGTCACCCTGCTTGCGATCGCCGCCGTCGCCGTGATGCCGAGGACTTACGAGGCGACTGCGACCTTGATGGTGTCGTTCGAGGTCAACGATCCGCTCGGCGGCAAGGACTTTCCCATCGGCTTGCTCGGCAGCTACATGTCCACGCAGATTGAAATGATGCGCAGCGAAGCCGTGCTGCTGCCGGTGGTGGACCGTCTCGGTCTCACGCATGAAAGCGCCTACACCAAGGGCTACCACGGCGATCCGACAAAGTTGCGGCAGCGCATCGCCGAGGCCATCGCCAAACGGCTGGTGATCGAGCAGGGCCGCTACGGCAGCCAGCTGATCTACGTGACCTACTCCGCGCATGATCCGGTCGACGCCGCACGCTTTGCCAATGCCGTCGTCGAGATCTACATGGAGCAGCAACGGCAACGAATCATCGGCCCTGCGAATGATCGCGCTCAGCGCTATCAGGCGCATCTGGCCGAGCTCAAGCAGCACGTGCGCGACGAGCAGGACAAGGTCACGGAATTCCACGAGCGAACCGGCATCCTCGACTCCGATTCAAAGATCGACGTGGAGATGGAGCGGCTTTCGACGCTACAGCAGCGACTGCTCGAAGCACAGAACGCATTGCACGTATCGGAATCGAAGGGGCTCGAAAACCAGGCAGTTGCCTCGCAAGTGCTGTCATCGAGCCTGGTGCAAACCCTCAAGGGGCAACTGGCCGAACAGACGGCGCACCTCGCGCAGATGGCAAGCACCTTGGGCCCGGCACATCCACAACTAATCGAACAGCGCGCGCAGATCGCCGCGACGCGACGAGCACTCGACGCCGAGATCGGCAGTTATTCGCGCGGCGCGGCATCCGAGACGGCGTCCACGCGGCAACTGGTGGCCAGTCTGCAGAAGTCGGTTGACGAGCAACACGACAAGCTCGTGACCTTGCGCGCGCTACAGGACGAGGGCGCGCGTTATCACCTCGACCTCGATTCCGCTCAAAACACCTACAAGCAGGCGCTCGACGGATACGACCAGATCGTGTTCGCCTCCACCAGCCAGTACAGCAACACCAGCTTCGTCAACCGCGCCGAGCCGCCATTGAAAGCGGCGAAGCCGAAGGCGCTGTTGGATGTGGTCGCCGGCGCATTCGCCGGCCTGGCACTCGGACTGCTGGCGCCGCTGTGCTGGGAGTTGACGCACCGACGCATACGGTGTCGTGATGATCTCGAGCGCGACCACGACGTCCTCGTGCTCGTGGACTTTCCGCGCCAGCAGCTGAGGCCGACCGTCGCATGAGCGCCGAACCCGCTTCGCTGTTCACCCAGGCCTCGCTCGACGGCCGCACCCGCGCGGCCGTGATCAGACGTCATGACTTGACGCCCGAAGTGGTCGCATCGATCGAGGACTCCGCGCGCAGCCTCGGACTCAGCTTTGTCGATGCGGCAGTTCGCCTGGGAATCGTCTGCCAGGCCGATGTGGAAGCCGCACTCGGAAGCGAGCAAAGAATCGCGGTGGTACAGCGCAAGCGCGTCGTGCCGCACCGCAGTCTGACGATTCTGCGCGATCCATTCGATCCACACAGCGAAGCGGTTCGCGCACTGCGAACCGAGCTGATCCTGCGACGCGATAGCCACACGCATGCGAATCTGGTCGCGCTTCTCAGTCCCTGCGCAGGCGAAGGCCGTTCGCAACTCGCCGCAGAACTGGCCATCGCCTTCTCGCAACTGGGACAGCCGACACTGCTGATCGACGCGGACCTGCGCCGACCGAAACAGCATGTGCTGTTCAACGCCGACAACGCACACGGCCTGTCCGACGCCATTTCACAAGCACTGACGCCGGCCTTGAACCCTGTGGAGGGACTACCGGAACTGTCGGTGCTGACGTCCGGACCGATTCCGCCCAATCCACTTGAGCTGCTGTGCGACGGTCGTTTCGAGAAACTGGTCGACGAGTGGCGCAAACGCTTCGCCTACATCGTGTTCGACACACCACCGGTCGACAAGTACGCAGATGGTCTTGCTGTGGCGACGCTCGCGGCGCGCGCGCTCACCGTGTACCGAGCCGCACACACGCCCTATGCCGAAACCCGCAACCTGCTGCGCCGCCTGACAGCGACGCATTCGAACATTCTCGGTGCGGTCGTCAACCACTTCTAGCCCATGCCCACGCAAATACTGGCGACGTCCGCACAGCGACGCAGCATGAAGGCGATGCATAGCCCGACGGATGCGCTTGTGCATGACGTGATCTGTTTAGCGCCAATGTTTTTCGGTCACCGCGCATGAATCCGTCGGCAGCCGATGAGGTCGTCTGGGCGCGAACCACGCGATGGATCGACGACGGTCGCAGTGCCTGGCTGCTGAGCTTGATGACTTGGACACTTGTGATCTTGATGATCGTGCCCGACGGCTTCAACTACGGCGACCTTTCGGCTGCTGCGGGTCCGGCCTCGGGCGGCGCCATCAGTCGAATGCTGTGGCTGCTGCTACTGGCCGCCGGTCTTCTGGTAACGATCACGCGTTCAGCCTTGGCCTTCTTGTTAATGCGCTGGCTGAATCCGTTCCTGCTGGCTTTCGCGGTGCTGGCGGCGATGAGCATGGTCTGGTCTTACGATCCAGCCGTGACCGTTCGCAGAATGACGCGCGTCGCGACGATCCTGATCGATGCCTGCGCATTCGTGTTGATGGCCTGGCACCCTCGCCGCTTTCAGACTGTGCTGCGCCCGATTCTGACGATCATGCTGGCCGGCTCGATCGCCTTTGGACTCGCCTTTCCGCTACTCGCCATCCATCAGGAGTCTTCCGCCGAGCTCGTCGGCGCCTGGCGCGGGCTCACCAACCACAAGAACAGTTTGGGCGCGCTGTCGTGCATCACCTTGATTCTCTGGTTCCACGCACTGCTGTCGCAGCAGGTGCGAAGCATCCCTGGCATCGCCGGCATTGTGCTGGCAGCGACCTGTCTGGTTCTCGCGCGCAGTTCGACATCGCTGGTTACTGCCGGCTTCGTTTGCTGCTTTCTCATCATGTTCATGCGCATGCCAAGTAGCTGGCGCCGCTTCGCGCCGTTCCTGATCACCGTCTTCGTGGTTCTGCTGCTGACCTATTCATTGGCCATTCTTCGATTGGTTCCCGGGCTGGACTTGTTGCTGACGCCGATCACGGCTATCACCGGCAAGGACCTTACGTTCACCGGTCGCAGTGAGATCTGGGCGATCGTCATTGAGCACGCCAACCTGCATCCCTGGCTCGGCAGCGGCTTCGGCGCGTACTGGACCGGCCCGATCGCCGGCACGCCGGCCTTCGATTTCGTGCTGCGCATGCACTTCTATCCGGGCTCCGCACACAACGGCTATCTCGAGATCATGAACGACCTCGGCATCGCCGGCTTGCTCTGCTTGTTCGGCTACTTGATCGCGTACGTCCTGCAGTCTCTCCAGCTGTTGCGCGTGGATCGAAGCCAGGGCGTGTTGTTTCTCGCACTGTTCCTGCAGCAAGGCATCACGAATCTTTCCGAAACGCATTGGCTCAGCGTGATGAGCGTCGACTTCGTCATCATGACGCTGGCAACGGCTTCACTCGCACGCGCTCTGCTCGAGCAGCGGCTGCGTGCGTATTTTGGTCGCCCGGTGGCGCGACACCTGACTACGCTGCAAAACCCGCCGCTCGTTCGCGCAGAATCTCGGGGCGACTTCGATGCGGCTCGATAAGTCCGCGCCGACGACGATCGCTGCCAGCGGCTCGCAACTGCGGCGCGACACGGCGATTCCATCGCTCGACGGCATCCGCGCAATCGCGATCGCTCTCGTGTTCTTCGCACACAGCGGATTGCAAAACCTGGTGCCCGGCGGACTCGGCGTCACGATCTTCTTCGTCCTCAGTGGCTATCTCATCACCACGCTGCTGCGCGCCGAATATTGCGCCACGCAGACTATCGACTTTTCGATGTTCTACCTGCGTCGCTTGCTGCGACTGATGCCGCCGCTGCTGCTGGTGATTGCTGCCGCAGTGCTGCTGTCGCAACTCGGCGTGATCGACGGCCATTTCAGCGGCACGGGCCTGCTCTCGGTGCTGTTCTACTTCGGCAATTATTTCGTGATCACGCACGATTTTGCCGGCATTCCCGCCGGCGTCGGCGTGGTGTGGTCGCTTGCGGTGGAAGAGCATTTCTATCTTTTTTTTCCACCGCTGGCCGTGCTGCTGCTGAGATTTGGCAATCGTCGCGGGTCCGTGCAGATCCTCTCTGTGCTGTGTCTGGCAGTGCTTGGATGGCGCTGCCTGCTCGCGCTGCATGGTGCCGCCGAGCCGTATCTGAATATGGCGACCGACACGCGGGTCGATTCGATCCTGGTGGGCTGCATCATGGCGCTCGGCTGCAACCCCTGGCTCGACCCGGTCGCGCAACGCAGCTCGCTCGCACACGCAGCGCTGGGCATCGGCTGCATTCTCGTCCTCGTCGGTTCCTTGCTCTATCGCGACGACTTCTTTCGCCTGAGCCTGCGCTACAGCGTGCAGAGTCTGGCCGTTGCACCCTTGATCTACCTCGCCGTCGTGCGCGCCAAGACAGCGCCTTTCAGATGGTTGAATGCGAGGCCGATGCGCTACCTCGGATCGGTTTCCTACTCCATTTATCTGTCGCACCAGGTCGTGCTGTTTTTCGTCGAGCGCCACTGGCCGCAGTTCAACTGGGTGGCGACCATTACGATCACCGCGGCATTGACGCTGGCGATAGCCGAACCGATGCGGCGCTGGATCGAACGACCCTGCGCGGACCTTCGTCGACACCTGCACCAGCGTCGGCGCGCGTTGCACGCGCGCGCGGAAACACTGCCGGCGAACCCGACATGAGTGGCGACGGCTGTGCAACCCTGCACGACGTCGCGCCGGATGCAGCACTTGCGGCGCTCGAACAACATCGAGGCCTGCTGCTGCTCGACCTCGACGAGACGCTGTACTTCCGCAATTCGACCGAGGATTTTCTCGACTCGGTACAGCCCGGAACGCTGGCGCTGTTGCTGCTGCGCATGCTCGATCTGATCAAGCCCTGGCGTTGGACCGGCGGCGAGACCACACGCGACGTCTGGCGGGTGCGCGTGATCCTCGCTGCGTTTCCATGGGCACGCCGCACCTGGGCTGCGCGTGTCGGCGCACTCGCGGAAAGCCACGGCAACCACGGTCTTCTCGACGCCTTACGTGGTCGCACGATCGCACCGGTGATTGCGACCATCGGTTTCGGACCGATTGTCGAGCCGCTGCTCGCGGCGATGGGACTCGGTGATTCGCGAATCATTTCGGCGCGCCTGTCGACGTTCTCCGATCGACGTCGTGGCAAGCTCGAACTGGTACTCGATGCGCTCGGTGCCGACTCGGTGCGCGGCAGCATGGTCGTTACGGACTCGATCGACGATCTGCCGCTATTGAATGCCTGCGGCTATCCGATCCGCACGCTCTGGCCCGGTGCGCGCTACGTACCCGCGCTCGGACGGATCTATGTGCCCGGCCAGTACCTCACGCAGATCAAGCGGCCGGGCGAGCGCTACATCGTGCGTGGAATCCTGCAGGAGGATTACGCGTTCTGGGTGCTCAGCAGCATCGCGCTCGCGGCCGTACCGGCGCTGCATGCGCTCGGTCTTCTGTTTCTTCTGATTTCGTTCTGGTCGGTGTACGAGTGCGGCTACGTCGACAACGACCGCATTGCCGCAGCCTACGAAGCAAAGCCGAAACTCACCGAGGCGTTTTCCAAGCGCGTCGTCGCCACGCCGGCCGTGCAGCCCTGGCTCTGGAGTTTGGCGAGCGGCGCGATTGCGATTGCGCTACTCCGATGGCCTGGCGCGATGACGCCAATCGATGGCCTGTCGTGGATCGCCGTGCTGCTGGCGACGCATCTTTGGTTCCGCCTGTACAACCGGCTCGACAAAAGCTCACGCGTCTGGATGTACGCCGGGCTGCAACTCGCGCGCAGCGCGGCATTCGTCGCACTGGTACCCATCAGTGTCGTCGGCGCCACCGCAATCGGCGCGCATGTTCTGGCGCGTTGGATGCCGTATTACCTGTACCGCTTCGGCGGCAACGATTGGCCCGACGTTCCGCTGTATCTGGTGCGTCTGCTGTTTCTGCTGATCCTCAGCGCGGTGTCCATCGCAAGCCAGGGCATCGCGCCGTTCTGGAATCTCACCGCGCTGGGTCTGCTGGCCTGGACGCTGCTGCGTGCGCGCCACGAACTGAAATCGGTTTTTCAATCGGCCCAACGCTTGGATCGACTGACACAGGAGGACCCGACATGAACCTCAATGTTTGCATGACCGGAAGTCGCATGAGCGTGAGTGTGTGCATCGCCACGTATCGGCGCAACGGCGCGCTCGATGCGCTGCTGGGCGATCTCAGCCATCAAATGCACAAGCCCGACGAGGTCGTCGTGGTCGACAACGACGCCGCCGGCGGTGCGGAGGCCATTGTTCAATCGTGGCGCGCGCGCGGTCTGCCGTTTCCGATTCGCTACGCGATTCAGCCGGAACGCAACATCTCGCTGACGCGCAATCGCACGGTCGAACTGGCGTCCGGCGAATGGCTCGCATTTGTCGATGACGACGAACGCGTGCCGGAGAGCTGGCTGCTGGTGATGCTGCTGTCGCTGCGCACCGGTGCCGACGGCATCCTCGGCCCGGTCGATCCGGTGCTGCCCCCGAACGCGCCGAAGTGGATCCGCTGCGGGCGCTTCTACGACTGGTTCCGCATGGCCAGCGGCACTACGGTTCCTCCCAATCAATTGCGCTTCGGCAACATCGTTCTGCGCGGCGACCTGCTACGTTCGAACACGCCGCCGTTCGACCCGGCTTACGGTCTCACCGGCGGCGAAGACGGCGACCTGCTGGGTCGCCTGGCTCGACAGGGTGCGCGCTTCATCTGGTGCGATCAGGCGCTGGTTTACGAGCCGGTTGAAACTTCGCGCTTGTCGCTGCGTTGGCTGCTGCTGCGCGCGCTGCGCGGCGGCCAGGATTTCGCACGTCACACGTTCGCCGGCCTCTATGGCGACCCGACACTGCTGCGCCGGGTGCAGTTGTTCCTGCGTGCGCTGGTGCAGATGCTGGTCGCCGCACTGCTCGTACTGGTGGTCTGGCCCGGCGGTCGTCATCGCGCTGCGTATTGGCTGATCCGCTCGTCCGCCAATCTCGGAAAACTCTCGGCTTTCTACGGACTGCACTACAGTGAATACGCGAGCGGGCCCGCCCGATGACACTCCTCCAGATCGGCCTCGGTCTGCTGGCGGCGCCGGCACTGTGTTCCAGCATCTATCTGCTGGTGCTGACGGCGCTATCGCGCGCGAATCGGCGACCGTCGCCGTCCTCGCGCAAGCTGCGCTTCCAGATCGTGGTTCCGGCGCATAACGAACAGAAGCTGATCGCACGGACGGTTGCCAGTTTGCGCAAGCTCGATTGGCCGGAAGCGAACCGGAAGATCTGGGTGGTTGCCGACAACTGCAGCGACGCAACCGCAGAGATCGCAGGTTCTGCCGGTGCGCGCGTGATCGAGAGAACCAACCCGGCGCGTCGCGGCAAAGGCTACGCCTTGGAGCTCGCCTTCCGTGCCAGCGCGATGGAGAACTGGGCCGATGCGATTGTCGTGGTCGACGCCGACTCCGATGTGTCGAGCAATTTGCTTGAGGCGTTCGCAAGCCGCATCGAGGCCGGCGCCGAAGCGGTACAGGCGCACTACGGAATTCTCAACCCGCTCGAATCCTGGCGCACGCGCCTGTTGACGATTGCGAAGGCCTCGTTCCACACGCTGCGCTCCCGCGCACGCGAGCGCCTGCAGCTGTCCTGCGGCATTCGCGGAAACGGCTGGTGCGTCACGCTGCCCTTGCTGACGAGAATTCCGTACAAGGCCTACTCACTCACCGAGGATCTCGAATACGGCATCGCACTCGGACGTGCCGGCGTCCGCGTGTATTACGCCGATGAGGCACACGCCAATGCCGAAATGGCAGTCGCCGATGCGGATGCAGGCCGCCAGCGTCAACGTTGGGAAGATGGGCGCTTCCAGTTGATCCGCTCACAAACCTGGCCGCTTTTGAGTTCTGCCTGGCGCATGCGCAGCCGCGTGTGTCTCGATCTCGCGTTCGATCTGCTGGTACTGCCGCTGTCGTACGTGGTGTTGAACGTCATCCTGCTGGCACTGCTCGCCGGCACCGGGATGCTGTTCGGCCTGCCGCTCGGCGGCTGGCTCTGGGTCGCGTTCGGCTGCTGCGCGAGTCTGGTCGTCTACGTACTGCGCGGATTGCAGCTCAGCGGACTGGGTCGAAGTGGACTTCTCACGCTCTGCTGCGTGCCGGCCTTCATCGCCTGGAAGCTGGTGGTGATGTTCGGCCATCGCCGCTCCGGCGAGTGGATCAGTACCGGACGCAATCCCTCGTGACGCTCGCACCCTGCAACCGCGCCGCGTGCGAGGCCCAACTGCTGGGCGTCGTCGCCCGACCTGTCGACTTTGTCCGTCGAGTACGGCAGCACCTGAGGCGCGGTGTGAGGCGACAGGTGAGGCGACATGTCGACCAGTACAAGCCTTTATCTCCAGCGATTGGATAACCGGAACCTTCGATGAACAGCTCCATTCCTCAAGCATTTTTTGAAGTCGCGGGCAAAGATCCGCAACGTGTGGCCATCGTCTGCGGCGATCGCAGCATGACTTATGGCGCGCTTGCCGAAAGCGCCAATGCAGTTGCGCGCACCTTGCGCCGCATCGGAGTGGTGCGCGGTGATCGCGTCGGTCTGTACCTGCCTCGATCACCGGAGGCCATCGCCGCGATCATCGGCATCCTCAAACTCGGCGCCGCCTATGTACCGTTCGATCCATCGTTTCCACTCGCAGCGCTTCGACAGATCTACCAGGACTGCAAGCCCAGTCTGCTGCTGATCAGCGCAGGCGCGGTGGAGAGCGAGAAGTTCTGGGACGGACCAGCCTTCGACATCGACGCTGCCCTCGACCCGCCACCGGGCGGCAGCAGCGACGACGACATTCCCGACCTGATGGCCGACGCCTGTTATGTGATGTACACATCCGGATCGACCGGCCAACCGAAAGGCGTACAAGTCCCGCATCGCGCCGTGTTGCGCCTGGTGCAGGACAATCCTTTCGTCACGCTCGACGCCAACGAAACCCTGCTGCAACTGGCGCCGCTGTCGTTTGACGCATCGACCTTCGAGATCTGGGGTGCGCTGTTGAACGGCGGACGGCTGGCGATACTCGCCAATGTGCATCCTTCGCTGACGGACATCGCCGATGCGATCTCGCGCCACAAGGTCACCACGGCCTGGCTCACCGCCGGTCTGTTTCACTTGATGGTCGATCATCAGCTGGCGGCACTGCGACCGCTGCGTCAACTGCTCGCCGGTGGCGACGTGCTGTCGCCGAGTCACGTCGGTGCCGCCCTGCGCGAGCTGCCGGACTGCCGCTTGATCAACGGCTATGGACCGACCGAGAACACCACCTTCAGCTGCTGTTACACGATTCCGCGCGATATCGATCTTCGTGTACCGGTGTCGATCGGCAAGCCGATCGCGCAGACGGAGATTTACGTGCTCGATGCGGATCTGCAGCCGGTTGCAGCCGGCGAAATCGGCGAGCTTTTCGTCGCCGGTGCCGGCCTCGCCGACGGCTACCTTGGGCAACCGGCGCTGACGCAGGAGCGCTTCATCGCCAACCCGTTCGATCCACGTCCCGGCGCGCGCATGTATCGCACGGGCGATCGGGTGTCGCAGCGTCCCGATGGCAACCTCGACTTCCTCGGGCGCGTCGACCGCCAGATCAAGATCAATGGCAAACGTGTCGAGCTAGATTCGGTCGAGGCGGCATTGCGCAGGACCGGCTTGATTGCCGACGCCGCGGTGACCACGCTTCAGCACGACGGACAGCGCTCGATCGCCGCCTACGTCACCGCCCTGCCCGGCGTCCGGCTCGATCGCTATCTTCTGCGTAGCACGGTCCGGAACGAGCTTCCGGACTATATGGTGCCGGGATCGATCGATGTGCTCGACGCGTTACCGTTGACGCCGGCCGGAAAGATAGACCGACGGCGTCTGCCCTTGCCGTCGCAGACGAACCCGATCGATGCCGTGCCTGAGCCGACTGCCAATGCGCTCGAAGCGCAGTTGCTGTTGCATTGGCGCAGCGTGCTCGGCCACAACAATATCGGGCTCGACGACAACTTCTTCGATGTCGGCGGCACCTCGCTGCAATTGATCCGCCTGCATGCGCTGCTGAGCGATGAATTGCCGATTGCGCTGACCGTGCTCGACCTGTTTCAGCGTCCGCGCATACGCAGTCTGGCCGCGCACCTCGCCCGCCAGTCGTCGGTACGCAAGCCCCTGATGGATGCAAATGAACGTGCGCGCATGCGTCGCGCTGCAGTCAAGACTGGCAGCGCCGAAAGCCGCGCGAGGTGCTCATGAACGGCGACGGCGGCGCGCCAGTGCTGGGCGATGCGATCGCGATCATCGGCATGGCCGGACGTTTCCCCGGCGCATCGGACATCGCGCAGTTCTGGCGCAATCTCTGCGATGGCGTCGAGTCGATCGCGCGATTCGAGGCCAACGAACTCGAAGACTACTTCGACGATGCCGTGCGCAACGCACCGAACTTCGTGCGCGCACGCCCCCTGCTCGATCACGTCGACCAGTTCGACGCCGGCTTCTTCGGCATGCACCGGCGCGAAGCGGAACTGACCGATCCGCAGCAGCGCATTTTTCTCGAGTGCGCCTGGGAAGCGCTCGAAGACGGCGGCTGCGATCCGGCCCGCTATGCCGGTGCCATCGGCGTGTTTGCCGGCAGCAGCATGAACACCTATTTTCTCAACAACGTCTGCGCCGAACGCAGCACGATCGAAGAATTCACCAGCAACTATCAGGTGGGCAGCTATCCGATGCTGCTCGGCTCGGCGCAAGACTTCCTGTCGACGCGGGTCTCCTACAAGCTCGACCTCAAGGGCCCGAGCCTGACACTGCAATCGGCCTGCTCGACCTCGCTCGCCGCGGTGATCCAGGCCTGCCAAAGCCTGCTGCTGTATCAGTCCGACCTGGCACTGGCCGGCGGCGTCTCGGTGACGTTCCCGCAGAAGCGCGGCTATCTGCACCAGGACGGCGGCATGGTGTCGTCGGACGGTCACTGCCGTCCGTTCGACGCCGATGCCAGCGGCACGATCTTCGGCAGCGGTGCCGGTGTGGTCTTACTGAAGCGCCTCGACGAAGCACGCGCCGACGGCGATCACATCTATGCGGTGATTCGCGGCAGCGGCTTGAACAACGACGGCACATCGAAAGTTGGCTTCACCGCGCCCAGCGCCGATGGCCAGGCCGCCGCGATTGAAATGGCGCTGGCGTCCGCCGACGTATCGGCGTCATCCATCAGCTATGTCGAATGTCACGGAACCGCCACACCGCTCGGCGATCCGATCGAACTGGCGGGACTGACGCAGGCTTATCGCACGTCGACGCAGGCATGCGGCTTCTGTGCAGTGGGCTCGGTGAAATCCAACATCGGCCACCTCGATGTTGCAGCCGGCGTGGCCGGGCTGATCAAAACGGCACTCGCACTCGAACACCGAACCTTGCCGGCGTCGCTGCATTACGCACGCCCGAATCCGCAAATCGATTTCTCGACCACACCGTTCTTCGTCAACGCCGAACGCCGGGAATGGCCAGCCGGCGAAACGCCGCGTCGCGCGGGGGTGAGTGCGTTTGGTGTGGGCGGCACCAATGCACACGTGATTCTGGAAGAACCGCCTCGGCTCGCGACGTCACGACCAGCGCCTGATGCATCGCCCGGCCTGCCCGGATTGATCGTACTGTCAGCCCAGACCGATACGGCACTATCGCAAGCGCGCGCCAGACTCGCTTCGCACTTGCAGACGCACCCGGAACTGGACTTCAGCGATGTCTGCGCAACGCTACAGAGCGGGCGTCGCGCCTGGCGTCATCGCAGTTGCGTGGTCGCGCGCGACGCCAGCAGCGCCCTCGCACGCCTGTTGAGCACTGACCCGCAGGACTGCCCGAGTGCTGCGATCGGCGAACAATCCGCCAGCCTGAGTTTCATGCTGCCCGGTCAGGGTTCGCAGCATCCGCAGATGGGTCGCGTGCTGTACGACTCGGAACCGGTTTTTCGAGCGGCGATCGATCGCTGCGCAGCGATCCTGCAACCGCTGCTGAACCTTTCGCTGACGGAACTGCTGTACCCGGCAGCCAACGATCCGCAGTCGAACCCGCGGCTGCAGGCGACAGCGCTGGCACAACCGGCGGTGTTTGCAGTCGAGTACGCACTGGCGCAGTTGTGGATGAGTTGGGGGGTGCAGCCGCAGGCGCTGATCGGCCACAGCGTCGGCGAGTTCGTTGCCGCAACACTGGCCGGCGTGTTTGCCCTCGACGATGCGCTCGGCGTGGTCGCCGCACGCGGCGCATTGATGCAAGCGCTGCCACCCGGCCTGATGCTGTCGGTACGCCTGTCCGCTGCAAGGTTGCAGGAGCTGGAACTGCTCGGTGCCGGCCTGACGATCGCTGCGATCAATGGGCCGACGCATTGCGTCGTCGCCGGCAGGCACGCGGATATCGAGACACTGGAACACGAGCTCGATCTCCAGGGCGCGCCTTATCGGCGCCTGCATACCTCGCACGCCTTTCATTCGCCGGTGATGGATGCGGTGATCGAACCGCTACGCACGCATCTCTGTCGGATCGAACTTCGTGCGCCGAAGATTCCGTACGTCTCCTGCGTCAGCGGCGACTGGATCCGAGATGAACAGGCCTGCTCGATCGACTATTGGGCGCGGCACGCACGCGAGCCGGTGCTGTTTGGAGCGGCCGTTGCGCGGCTTGCAGAAGACCGGACCGGCGTGCTGCTCGAAGTCGGCCCCGGTGCCGCGCTGAGCGCGCTGGCGCGGTCAGCGGCGAGTGAACATCACTGCACCGTGATCACCTCGCTCCCCGACGCGGGGCAGGACACCGACGAAGGCGATTGCATCGTCGGTGCGCTGGGACGCCTCTGGCTCAACGGTGTCGACATCGATTGGCCGGCGACGCGTCACGCGCCCGCACGCACGGTTTCGCTGCCGACTTATGCGTTCGATCGCAGCCGCTATTGGATCGACGCACCAGCACATCGCAGTACAGCACGGGCACACGACAACGCCGCGGCACATGCAACGGCACATGCAACTGCTTCCGCCCCACATGCCAACCTAACGCAGGATCCTCCAACGATGAACGATGTCGCCTCAGCACCGCGCGCGGACCAAGCCGCTTCCTCGACGTCACAAGCGGAACAGCACTATCGCGGCCAGGTTGTCGAATTGCTCGAAACGCTCTCGGGCGAATCGCTGGCGAGCGTCGACCCGAGAATCAGTTTTCTCGAGATGGGATTCGACTCGCTGTTCCTGACGCAGGTCTCGCAGCGTTTGCAAAGCCAATTCAAGCAGAAGATCAGCTTCCGGCAGCTGCTTGGCGACTTCTCGTCGATCAGCAAGCTGGCCGCGCTGTTGGCGGAGCGACTGCCGCTGCCGTCTCGTTCGACCGCCGTTGGCGAAATCGCTCGTACCGATGCCAATGCTCGTGATTCGGTTGCGCCGAGCACGCGCGCTTTGCCGAACACGGCGACCGCGCCGAACGGAACGATAGGAATCGAGACCGGCGCTTCCGGAATCGAGGCGATCATGCGCGATCAATTACAGACCCTGTCGCAGCTGATCGATCGTCAACTTGATACCTTGCGCGGCTTGGGACGCACGACGGTGAACTCGGGTCCAATCATGTTGACGCCTGCGTCGCACATCGTGAGTCCGATGTCGGATCGCGCAGGCCTTGCGGTCGAGCAAGCAATCGACACCGCTCCTGCGCGCATTCAGGTTTACAGTCCGGCGCGCAAATCCGTCGGTGAATCCGGTCTCGACGATCTGCAGCGTCGCCATCTTGCGGCACTCACCGCGCGTTATTGCGCGAGAACCGCGGGCTCGAAGCAATACACGGAAACCTACCGCTCGGTATTGGCGGACCCGCGTGCGGCTGCCGGCTTCCGCACGGAGTGGAAGGAAATGGTTTATCCGATCGTCTGTGTGCGTGCGCTCGGATCGAAGCTGTGGGATCTCGATGGCAACGAGTACATCGACCTCGTCAACGGCTACGGCCAAACCGCGTTCGGCCACAATCCGCCATTCGTGGCCGAAGCGCTCGCAGAGCAAGCGCGCCTCGGCTTCGCAATCGGTCCGCAGACACCACACGCCGGCCGCGTTGCTCAGTTGTTTTCCGAACTCACCGGTAATGAGCGCGTGACCTTCTGCAACACCGGTTCCGAAGCGGTGATGGCAGCACTGCGGCTGGCGCGTTCGGTCACCGGCCGCGATCGCGTGGTGATGTTCAGCGGCGCCTATCACGGTCAGTTCGACGAAGTCTTGGTGAAAGGTCTGCGCAGCGCCGATGGCACGCCGCGTCCCGCCGCGGTTGCCACCGGCATTCCCGCCTCCGCAGTCGGCAACATGGTGGTGCTGGAATACGGTTCGCAGTCGGCGCTCGAATGGATTGCGGCGCATGCAGAAGAGCTGGCAGCCGTCATCGTCGAACCGGTGCAGAGTCGTCATCCGGCGCTGCTGCCGCTCGCTTTTCTGCGCGAGCTGCGACGCATCACTGCGGCGTCCGGCACTGCGCTGGTGATGGACGAAGTCGTCACCGGTTTCCGCGTGCACCCGGGCGGCATGCAGGCGGTCACCGGCGTGCGCGCCGATCTTGCCACTTACGGCAAAGTGGTCGGCGGCGGGCTGCCAATCGGCGTACTCGCCGGCCGCGCCTGCTTCATGGACGCGCTGGATGGTGGCCGCTGGAACTACGGCGACGACTCCTTCCCGGAAGTGGGCGTCACCTTTTTTGCGGGCACTTTTGTGAGGCATCCGCTGGCGATGGCGGCGACTTGGGCGGTATTGAATCACGTGAAACAGCAGGGTGCGGCCTTGCAGGATGTGCTGTCGCAGCGCTGTGCGAGCTTGGTGCAATCGCTGCAGCGGGTCTTTGAATTACACTGCCTCAGCGCGCGAATCGAATGCTATGCCAGCCTGTTCTACTTCTCCCTGCAGGATGGCAATCCGCTCGCGTCGCTGCTGTACTACGAACTTCGCAGCCGCGGCCTCCACATTCAGGAAGGCTTTCCCTGCTTCCTGACGACCGCGCATAGCGACGCAGACATCGCCGCCATCGTGCGCGCATTCGACGAGAGTCTCGATGCGCTGCAAGCGGCCGGAATTCTTTCGTCTGCCCTTGCGCCGAACTCACTCAGTGCAACGCAGGCAGACGCGAACGCACACGCCGATGCACACGCACACGCAGCATCGCCTTCGCTTGCGATTGCACTCACTGAAAGCCAGCTCGAGATCTGGCTGGCGGCGCAACTCGGTGATGAAGCATCTTGCGCATTCAACGAGTCGGTGAGCCTGCGGCTGACCGGGCAGCTTGATCGGCTCGCGCTGCAGAATGCGCTGAACGATTTGCTTGCTCGCCACGATGCCTTGCGAACCACGTTCAGCCCGACCGGCGAAACGCTGCGCGTCGCCGCTGCATTGCGGGTTGATTGTCCGATCATCGACCTGTCCGGATTGACCAGCAACGCCGCGGAGCAGGCCGTCGCAAGCAGCATTGCCAGCGACGCCTGTTCGCCGTTCGATCTGGTCGCCGGACCGCTGTTCCGCGCAAGCCTGCTGCAGCGCTCAGATGCTGAGCACGTTCTGCTGCTGACGGCGCACCACATCGTTTGCGACGGCTGGTCGATCAATTTGATGTTGGGAGAATTGGCGCAACTCTATGCAGCGCGTCTCAGCTCAGAGACACCCGACCTGCCTGCCGCGCTGTCGTTCAGCCAGTACGCGCAGGATCAACGGCTGCAGAGCCCGGCCCGCGAGGCGGCGCAAGCTTACTGGCTGCAGCAGTTCGCACGTCCACCCGCGCCGCTCGATCTGCCGGCGGATCGTGCGCGTTCGACCGTCAAATCCTTCAGCGGCGCGACGCGCCGTTACGATATCGAGCCCGCGCTGTTGCTGGCCGTCAAACAGGCGGGTGCGCGACAGGGCTGCACCTTGTTCGCAACCCTGCTGGGCGCATTCGAGGTGCTGATGGGTCGACTGGCCGATCGCAATGAGGTCACCGTTGGCGTACCGACGGCCGGCCAATCGCTGCTCGACGACGCGCTGCTGGTCGGCCACTGCGTCAACTTCCTGCCGATACGCGCGGCGTGGGAGACACAGACCACACTCGCCGAGCATCTGCATGCGACACGTCGTGCCGTGATGGACGCGTTCGAGCATCAGGACTTCACCCTCGGCACACTGGTTCGCAAGCTGGCGCTGCCGCGTAGACCGGATCGCGTACCGCTGGCCGAGATCCAGTTCAATCTGGAACGGCTCGCGGAAGGCTTGACGATGCGCGGACTGGACGTTGTCGTTTCGCCCAATCCCAAGGCCTACGTCAACTTCGATCTGTTCATGAATGTCATCGAGTCCGCGCAGGGCCTGCGGATCGACTGCGAGTACAACAGCGATCTGTTCGATGCATCGACGATCGATCGCTGGCTGCTCGGCTATCGCGCGCTGCTGGAGGCCGTTGTTGCGGACATCGCACAACCTCTGGCGCTGGTGAGTCTGTTGCCGCAGGCGGCGCTGCTGCAGCAACTGCAGGAGTTCAACGCCACTGCGCGGCCTTATCCGAGCACGCAGCCCGTGCAGCAGCTGTTCGAAGCACAGGTGGCGCACCGCCCGCAGGAGATTGCGGCGATTTTCGGCGAGCAGGTTTTGACGTATCTCGAACTCGAGCGTCGCGCGAACCGCTTGGCGAACCATTTGCGCGATCGACTGCCGGCCGCCGGCGCCGGTGCGCGCGTGGCGATTGCGCTGCGTCGCTCATCCGAGATGCTGGTCGCGCTACTGGCCACACTGAAGGCCGGCTTCGCCTATGTGCCGATCGATCCCACCCATCCGGCTTCGCGCCTGCAACATATTTTCGACGATGCCGCCGTGGTCGCGATCATCAGCGACGCGCAGGCTTCCGAGTCGCTTCCGACTACGGACGTTCCGCTGATCCGCCTCGACGACGAGGCCAGCCAGATCGCCAAACGAGCGGACACCATCCCCGAAGTTGCGCGAAACAGCGACGACCTCGCCTACGTCATCTACACCTCCGGCACCACCGGCAAGCCCAAGGGTGTTGCGATCCGGCATCGCTCGGTGGTCAATCTGCTGACGGCGATGGCGCAGCGTCCCGGGCTGCATGCCGAAGATGCATTCCTGGCGGTCACCACACTGTCGTTCGACATCGCCGCACTGGAACTGTTGCTGCCGCTGACGGTGGGCGCGCGGGTCGTGATCGCCGACGAAGACACCGTACGCGATGGATTCCGGCTCTCGCACCTGATCGAGGCGCAAGGCATCACTGCGATGCAGGCCACGCCATCCGGCTGGCAGTTGTTGCTGGAGGCCGGCTTCGTCGCGCCGAAAGGCTTCAAGATGCTGGTGGGCGGTGAAGCGCTGTCGCGCGATCTCGCGAACCGATTGATGTCGAGCGGTGCTGAACTTTGGAACATGTATGGACCGACCGAGACGACGATCTGGTCGTCCTGCGGCAAGCTCTCGCCAGGGACAGATGTAATTTCGGTCGGGCGCCCGATCGCCAACACGTCGTTCTATGTGCTCGACCGCCACGGACAGCCAACGCCGCTCGGAATGCCCGGTGAGCTGTACATCGGTGGCGATGGCGTCGCGCTGGGTTATCACGGCAACACCGAATTGACGCATCAGCGTTTTGTCGAGAATCGATTTGCAAGCGGCCGTCTGTATCGCAGCGGCGATGCGGCGCGCTGGCTCGACAATGGCGAGTTGCAGATCCTCGGCCGACTCGACCAGCAGATCAAACTGCGCGGCTACCGCATCGAGCCGGGTGAGATCGAGACCTTGTTGCTGGAACATCCGGACGTCACGTCGGCAGTGGTCGTGCTGCACGAGGAAGCCTCGGGCGCCGCACGGCTGGCGGCCTATGTCGTCGCGCGTCCCGGAACGGTGATCGACATCGATGAAATGCGTTCGAGCGTGTCGGCGCAAGTCCCCGAGTACATGGTGCCGACCGCGTGGATGCAGCTCGACGCGTTTCCGCTGACGCTCAACGGCAAGCTGGATCGTCTGGCATTGCCGGCACCCGACGCGCTGCGGCCGGTGGTCTCGCGGTATCGGGCACCTTCGACGCCGACCGAATTACAGCTCGCACAGATCTGGGCCGAGGTTCTGCAACTCGATCAGGTGGGTTGTGATGACGATCTGTTCGATCTCGGCGCCGATTCGATTCATATCTTCCAGATCGTCGCGCGTGCGCATCGCGCCGAAATCAAGCTGAGTGCGAAGCAACTGATGCGCAGCCGGACCATTGCTGCGGTGGCGACCTGCGTGGATGCGGCTGCGGCTGTGCTGGCGGCAGGCATTGAGTCAGAAGCCACCGACAGCGCCGCCATGCGCGCCTGATCCTTGCGATGGACGGCGAGCGGCGTGGACACTGCGACTGCAACGCCGGTTCACGACCGTTCGCACCAGATCGGCGCGCCACGCAAGGCACGCCGATCTTGCAATGCATCGCGGCGCTGTTGCTCGGCTCGCTGTTCTGTGGAACTGGCGTCAGTGCAGCGGCTGAGGTTGTCGACGCTGCAAAACTTTCGCACGCCGCAACTGGACTCGCGGCGCGTGTCGACGATCATCCAAAACTTGCGGTGGTCGTTCACGGTGGGCAGATGAACGATGCCGCCGGCAACGTAATCCAGCTACGCGGGGTGAACTACAGCGGATTCGAGTTTGTAGCGATCCAGGGCTGGAGCGCTGCAGACCCTTCCGGTGCACAGGCCGGTCAGGCCGGGGGTCCGAAATGGTCGGCGATCAACAGCTGGAAGGCCAACACGGTTCGCATTCCGCTCAATGAAGCCTCCTGGCTCGGCTATAGCTGCACCGATACCAGTGGTGTGGTGCATAACCCGGATCCCGGCAGTAACTACAAATCCGCCGTGCAG
>CAIJRD010000008.1 GCA_903822975.1 uncultured Sinobacteraceae bacterium | reverse complement strand
GGCCACCTTGGGACAGCGGGTTACCAAAGGAAAGGCGGGGCGGCCTCGCAAGGAAGCAGACTCGGAGTCGGGAGATTTGTTTGCTTAGCTGTGGGTGAGAGGAGCTTATTTATTGGGATAATCGTGGTCTGTCCCCTATTACCCTATTCACGGGGATAATCGTGGTCTGTCCCCTATTAACCTATTGTCCCCACCACTGGTCGCCCTGCTGACCAGCGGCAACCGGCTCGGCGCTGCACATTACGTAGCGGTGATGTGCGTGATCGGCGTCGGCATGGGGCTGTTCGGCGTGCGCCGGCATACGCCGGCGACGCACTAGCGCAAGCCTCATGCGCGAGCAGCAACGAAGTCAGTCCGTCACCGTGATGGTCCCGTTCATATCCTCGTGACCTGATCCGCAGAAGACGTCGCACAGGAAGGTGAACGTGCCGGTCTTCTGCGGCGTCAGCACGACGTGCACCGGCTGGCCCGGGATGATCGTGGCGCGCGTGCTCATGTCCGGAACGTTGAAGCCCATGACGACGTCCTCGGTGCTGAGTTCGATGTCGACGCTTTCGCCCTTTTTCAGCGTGATCTGGTTCGGAATGAATTCGAACTTCTTCGACGACACTTTGATCAGCCGCGCGGTTTTCGTCGCCGGTTCGGCCCAGGCGGCCAGGCCATAGCCAATCAGTCCCGAGGCGAGCAGCAGTGCGCTTGCCAGCCCGACGATGCGCGCGCGCCTCACGGCGACACCTGCGCAGTGATGGCCAGCTCTTCGATCGAAAACGCGCCATTGTCGGCTTCGATCTCGCGAAACCCGAGTCCTTTGTAGGGTGCCGAGGCGTCCCAGGGAATCGGGGCCTTCTTCGGCACCGACATCGGCGGTGGCAGCGGGAACATCAAGCCCTTGGCCGAATGGTGCGGGATGTGCGCGGTCATGTAATGGTGTTCCTGATGAATGTGGCCGTAGAACACGGTGACGTTTTTGAACGGCATCAACTGGTCGATGGCCTTGCTGCCGTCCGGTGTAGCCCAGTCCCAGGCGGGCGCCAGATCGAACAGCGGACGATGTGCGAACACGACGATCGGTTGGCGCTTGTGCTGAGTCGCCAGATCGTTCGCCAGCCACTGCAGCTGCTCATCGCCAAGGCTCGCACCCGGATCGGAGACGTTGTCGAGTGCGATGAAATGGATGCCGCGATAGTCGAAGCTCCAGTGCGTGGGCCCGAACAGTTCGCTGTAGGCCTTGCCGTGATCGAGTGCGGCGTCGTGTTCGCCGGGCATGAAGTAGAGCCGCTTGACGCGCAACTGGCCGACGATCTCGCGGAACTCGGCGAGTCGTTTGCGACGCTCCACCGGATCGTCGGTGGTCTGGGTGAGATCGCCGGTGAAGACGATGAAGTCCGGCGGATTGACCAGGGCATTGACCTCCGCCACCGCCTTCGGCAAGGTGCCGCGCGCATCCGGATTGATCAGCGGGCCCTGGAATCCCCAATGTGTATCGGACATCTGCACGAAGTAGAAATCTTCGTTGAAGGCCTCGCCATCGCTGGCGCCGAACACGGCGTGTGCCTTGCCGATGCCACCCAGCGCCGATGCGAACACCACCCCGCCGCCGTAGCTGGCGAGTTTGATGAACTGCCGCCGGTCGATTGTCTTGCTCATTTTCAAGCGCTCCCGCCTGTGGTCCTGGATCGGACTCCAGTGCATACCGGCGGGTACATGGAAATATTCCCGCGCCCACGACCGGTCGTCGCAGTGCCGCGATATTTTTTCGCGCCGGGAATAAAACGATCGCGCCGCCGGTATAGCCTGTATCGGCCCGACCTTTTTCCAGCGCTGGTCATGGAAGTCCATTGAGCGAACTCAGCACCGCGCAGCGATTTGAGACGATGGCGATGCCGCATCTCGATGCGGCGTACAACCTCGCACGCTGGCTCACGCGCGATCCACACGATGCCGACGACGTCGTGCAGGAAGCCTGGCTGCGCGCGTTCCGCTTCTTCGGTTCGTTCCGCGGTGGCGACGGCAAGGCCTGGCTGCTGACGATCGTGCGGCACTGCGCGTACACCTGGCTGCAACAGAATCGCCGGCCCGAGGGTTTTGTCGAATACGACGACGAGAGCGAGCAGCCGCAGCAGGTCGAAGCACAGGAAACCCTGCTGCACGCGACGAATCCGCAACAGCTGCTGATCGATGAATCCGCGCGCGGCGAGGTCGAACGTGCATTGCTGAAACTGCCACCGGAGTTTCGCGAGGTTCTGGTGCTGCGCGAACTGGAAGAGTTGTCCTACAAGGAGATCGCCGCGATTGTCGGCATACCGTCAGGAACCGTGATGTCGCGTCTGTCGCGCGCGCGGCTGCAACTGCGGCGAATACTGGAAGCAGAGGAGACCCGATGAAGACGATGCACTGCTCCGATGCGCAGCCACGCTTGTCGGCCTATGCCGACGACGAACTGGAATTGAGCCAGGCGTTGGCGCTCGAGGATCATCTCGCGCAGTGCGCAAGCTGCACCGCGCTGCTCGCGCAGCAGCGCGCGCTGAGTCGCACGCTGAAGCAGCAGATGCCGTATCACGCCGCCTCGCCTGCGCTGGTTGCGCGTCTGCGCAGCAGCCTGGATTCAAACGAGCGCAGCAACGAGTCCGTCGCCGCGAAGCCTTCGCGCCTGCTGCCGCCGCGCGCGTCGCATGCGACCGAAGCAGGTTCGGATGCGAACCAGTCTGTGCACACGTCCGTGCGCCCGTCCGTGCGCCCGTCCGTGCGCCCGTCTGAGCGCCCATTCGTGCAGCCATACGCGCGACCGTTTTCGCGCGCATCGCGCTGGGCGATGCCGCTGGCTGCCGCGCTGGTGCTGGCGGTCGGCGTCAATGGCGCGCTGCTGCAGCGGCAGGCAGGCGGGCGACTGGCCGACGAGGTCGTGTCGAGCCACGTGCGCTCGCTGATGGCCGATCATCTGAACGATGTCGTTTCCTCAGACCATCACACCGTCAAACCCTGGTTTGCCGGTCGGCTCGATTTCTCACCGCCGGTGCTCGACTTCGCAGACGCCGGCTATGCGCTTGCGGGCGGACGGCTGGATTATCTCGACGGCCGTGCGGTGGCGGCGCTCGACTATCGCCATGGATTGCATGTGATCAACTTGTTCGTCTGGCCGGCGCGCGATGCGCACGCGGATGTTGCCGCCAGCGCCGACGTAAGGGACGGCTACAACCTCGAGCACTGGCGCCGTCAGGGTATGGAGTTCTGGGCCGTGTCCGATCTGAATCGCGAGGAACTCAGGCACTTCGCCGAGTTGCAGCAGGGTGGGTCCTGATCGCGTATCGAGGCTGCACGCGGCGCTTCAAATGAAACGCGCGTGCGCATGAATAAGAAGCCGTCACCTCGCTTGCACGAGGGGACGGAAACCAGCGCCATTATCCGGCCGACCGCCCGCAGGCGACCGACGATCCAATCAGCGATGGCAAGAGGACGGTAAGGTTCTCGATCTCGATCTCGATCTCGATCTCGATGTCGAAGTTGATGTCGATGTCAATGCGATCGACCTGCGCGCCCACGCGAAGCGGGTGCTGAGGCGGCAGGTCGACGCAGGCTTCACTTGAGGCTGCCGGCCGGCATGACCGGCAATACGATGTTCGACGGGTGATGCACGTCGCTGTAGATGCTCATCGTGCCGGTGCCGGTGGTCAGCGCAATCGGCAGCGATTTCTTGTAGATCCAGTCGCTCGGACCCACCGAGATGCGCAGCTTGTGCCCCTTGCGAATCAGCGCCGAGGTTGGCCACACCTCGACCTGTGCCAGCACGACGTTGTTGCTGCCCACTGGCAGCGCCGACGCCAGCGTGAACGGATGCCAGGGCTGGATCATCTTGCCGTCGAGGTAGCGCGACTTGCTGGTGTTCACGGCACGCATCGAGGCCATCAACAAGCCCTGCGTCAGGTGGAACGCAGCGCCATCGGGAGCAACGTCATCGACGCGCACGACCACGCCGGTGTTGGTCGCGGTGGTGGAGACGAACACGTTGGCCTGGATCGGGCCATTGATGTAGAAGTCCTGCGTCATCGCGGCGGTGTCGTAGACCGCCTCGTGGCGCTGCACGTTGTTGTCGTATTCGAAGCAGGGCAGCGGAATCAAGCCGAGAATGCCGAGCAGCACGGCGGAGGTATCTTCCGAGCACATGCCGTTCCAGTTGTCCTGCGGGATCGACTGTGGCGCGGCCGCAACCGTCGGCGCCGCATTCGCCAGCAGCTTGCCCGGCTGCAGATACATCAGCTGCGCATGCGCCGCCGGGCTTGGCCAGTCGCTTTCGGTGACGAAATGCTCGGTGCCCCAGACCCAGTGAGTGACGTTCGGCAGCGCTTCGGCGCCGGTGTCGAGGTGCTTCAGGTAATGGTCGAACCACATCAGCGCCATCGGGTTGTAGCTCGGAATGCCATCGCGCGGCAATGCCCGCGCGGTCGGTGTGCCGAGCGGAAATCCGAGTGCGACTTCGCCGTGATTCCAGGGGCCGATGATCAGCTTGGTGTTGGCCTGGTGCTTGATCTCGTCGAAGTAGTTCGGCGCCGAGCGCTGGAAGATGTCGTGCAGGCCGCTGACGATGATCATCGGTGCGTGTACGTTCGCGGTTTCTTCGCTGGCCGAGCGCGAGGCCCAGAATGTGCCGTCGTAGGCGACGTCCGGATCGCCGAGCCAGCCGCGATCGAGCACATAGGGAATCGTGAAGTTGGTCAGCACGTCGTGCAGGTGATGCACCGACGTACTCCAATACTGCGCGGGGTCCAGCATGATGCCGGTGTTGAAGGTGCCGAGCACGCCAACCGCAGCGGTCCAGGCGGTCAGGAACAGCACGCTGCCTTCGCCGCCGGGCAGCGCCACATCGCGGTAGACGTCGCCGAGCGGGCCGGCCCACAGGAACAAGGCTTTCAAATTCGGGCTGCCCTTGTTGGCCGCCAGTGCAGCGGTATTCGCCAGGCCGGATGCGCCGTACAGCGCGATGTTGCCGTCGCACCAGGGCTGTGCGGCAACCCAATCCATCACTTCGCGATAGTCCTGCTGCTCGCGCGTGTCTTGCGCCATCCACTGACCGCCGGAGCGGCCGGTGCCGCGGATGTCGACCATCACGTGGATGTAGCCGCGCCTGACCAGGTAGGGGTTGTAGCCGCCCAGAATATCGGTGTGCAGCAGCACGCCGTTGTCCTTGCTGTAGCCGCTCAAGGTCAGCAGCACCGGCAGCGGCTGCGAAGGTCGGTTGCCGCGCAGGTCCGCCGGCGAGGCGACATCCGCACTCAGGCGGACGCCGTCGTCCATCGTGATGTATTGCTGCGTGTCCAGCGCGATGTTTGGATACAGCGCGGGACGGTCATAACTCTTCCATTGCTGCTGCGTGGTGCCCAGCTGCTGCTCGGCGTGGTTCGACGTGGTTCGTGTACCGAGCGTCGTCCAGCCCTGCGCAGGGGGTGCGGCACTGGCTGCTGCGGACAGCGCAGCAACGGCGGCCGCAAGCAGGCCGGTTAAAGCGTTGATGGTTCTCATGGGTTCTCCTCGCTCGCTTGGGTTTTATTCGCGTGCGGCTCCCGAGCCGACGCGTTTTGCGTTTGTGCGATCGGCAGTGTCGGATTCGGAGTTGGCGGATGCTTGTATGAATCGCCAGCACCCTGGAAATCGGTGTGGTGCAGAGTTACCGGTAGCGTCCAGCGCGATACCTGTGTTAGCCGCGCTCGCAGCGCTAGCGCGCACCGACGACGCGCGGGATTCAGCCGCCGCAGTTCTGCAGCGATGCGCCGCGAGTGTTGGCGATCCGGCTTGGCGATACGCCGAACAGCTCATTCAGCACGTGATTGCCATGTGCGAGATCGTGAAAGCCTGCGGCGTGAATCAAGCCGGTCAAACGCAGGCCCGGTTGCCAGTTGCCGATCGCCTTCCAGGCTGTGATCCAGCGCAGGTAATGCGTGGGCGCGCAGCCCAATTCGTCGTGGAACAAGCTGCGCAGACGCGATACCGAGACGCCGGCGACCCTGGCGAGTTGCGGCAACGACAGTTGATCCAGCGGGTTTGCCGCAATCGAGTCGAGTACGCGTCGCAGGCGTTCATCGTGGATGCGCGCCGGCGCGGTCACCGCCTGCGGCTTGAGCGCGCCGAGCAGTTGCTCGCAGAGCGCGCGTGCGTCGCGGCAGTTGAGCTTTGTGGAGAACGACAACTGCAACAGCGGCCGCACGGCCGCCAATTCCTGCGCATCCAGTTCGCGCGCGCCGGTCGGCGGCAGCGCCGCGGCGATCCGCTCGAACCAAGGCGTATCGACACCGACGTCGAACAGGCTGAAGTCCGAATCGTTCGCTTCGATGAATCCACGCGCGACGTTCGGGGCCAGGAGCAGGCTTTGGTATCGCTGCGGTGCGCCGCCCTCCAGCGAGGTTGCGAATGGCGCGCGGTCGGCGATCAGCAGGCTCGCGGCGGGGCGGCGATGATGCAGCGTGTCGCCCGGCAGTACGAAGGACGTGGCCTGCATCAGCAGGCAACGATCGAACAAAAAAGTACGCATGGTGACGCCGGTCGGCGCGCTCATGTCGTTCGCAGGAAATCGGGATCGCACTGAGGCCGGGGCATGGCCGCGATGATCCCGAGATGCGGATGGTGGCGCAATGCGATTGGCGCCGCTTTCGCGCTGCATTTAGACCTTACGCGCCGCGTGCGGCACGCAGGGGTAGCGCGGGCGCTTCTGGCGGTTCGTCGCGGCACTGGTGCAGGGGCCGCTGCCTGTCATGCAACACGAACTTGGCGCGCCGAATCCGCCGCAGTCCTCGCGGCGAAGCGGCAGCAACGTCCCGACTCGATCGCGCCGACGCCGTGCAATCGTCCCGTCGCCAGCCCCCCAATCTGCTGCCGATCGAATGTCGATCAGCGCGCCCGAGTTCTGTGTTGAGCGCTACGGCGTCGGCGAGATCACCGGTGCCGGCGCAACGCCGGTGCATTCACCGAGCCCGAACTCGGGCAGGGCCGGCGTCGCCAGCGTGGGTGGCGTCATAAACGCGGGTGCCGCGTTCAGATCGAGGAAGTCGAGCAGGGTGTTGGCCTGCGCATCGCGATAAGTCAGCGCCGGCAGATTCCACTTCTGCGCAATGGTCGCGATGATCGAGGTGTGGTCGTGCACGACGTCGGTAACGTCATTCGGTTTGCTGTACGGCGACACCACCACGGTCGGCACGCGCATGCCGGTGATGTTGTACGCGCCGGGCGTATCGCTGGCGCTGAGCGTCGGCGGAATGCTGTCCGGCTCGACGGCGCTGGCGGGCGGCACATGATCGTAGTAGCCGCCGTGCTCGTCGTAGGTCCACACCAGCAGCGTGCGCGACCAGTTCGGCGAGTTCATCACCGCGCGCACCACGCGTGCGACGAAGGCTTCGCCGATGGCGATGTCGGCCGGATTTTCCTCGCTGCCGCTGATCGAATCGATCTTGTTGCGCAGCACGCCGAGCGCATCGTTGATCGGCTGTGGAAGTCCTGGAATCGCATCGAGGAATTTGAACAGCTCACCGCCGACTTCGTCGACGAGGCCGAACTCGGGATCGACGAACGACACCGCCGGCAGAGTGCCGAGTGCGCAGTCGAGGTAGAACTGTGCGATCGACGCATAGTTCAGCGGATGATCCTGCAGCGTCTGCGGAATGATCACGGTCGCCGGCAGATCGGTGAAGTAGTTGCGCCAGCTGAGCTTGTACTTGCTGAGCAGATCCATCAGCGTGCCGTTGGCCGGCGCTGGCAGCTTGAAGCCGGACGCATCGGTCGAGATCGTGCCTTGCGCGGTGCCCGAGTACAGGAAACGGCGGTTGGGATAGGTCTGCGCCGGTGCCGAGGCAAAACTGCGGTTGCCGAGGCAGAAGGTTTTCGCCAGCGAGTAGTAGAACGGCAGGTCGCTCTCGTCCCAATAACCCATCGCGGTGTTGCTGGTGCTGGCGAAGCCATCCATCCTGCCGCTGTCGATCTGTGTATGCGACGAGTTCCAGTTCTGCGTGACGCTGCCGGGTTGGCAGGTGCCCTGCAGATGGAAGGCTTTCTGGTAGCCGCCCTTCAAGGGATTCGAATTCAGCGGCACGCCGTTGGCATCGAAGCGGAAGCCATCGGCCTTCGGTTGGCCGCGCAACGGCAGCATGCCGAGATAGTTGTCGAACGCGTGGTTTTCCATCATCACGATGACGACGTGATCGAACGGCAGGGTTTCGTCGGCCACGCCGGCCGCACGGCTCGGGTCGGGCAGCGAGTTGGGGCCGCGCGAACCTGTGCTCGCGCTGCCGCTGCTGGTGCCTCCGACCTCGCTCGATCCGCCACAGCCTTGCAGGCCGGTGAGCAGCGCGGCGGCGGCAGCGGCGGTACCGCCGATGAAGGTACGGCGAGAAATGCCTGATCCCGGCATGTGAACTCCCTGGCGCGAATGGTTCGCACAAAAAAATATTCAGCAAAATAGCCAGCGGCGATTGCACCAGCATGACCGTTGACGCCATTTACCCGGGGTCGTCCGGTCCCGGGAGACATGCCGTGCTTCCGGCTTCGACGAAGCCAGATTTTATGCCGAGGTTTGTAAGCCGATCGGCCGTGCCATCGCAGGTCGGGTCGGGCAGCAACAGCCGAGATGAGGCGCGATCAATTCGCCTGCGTATCCTGGCTGTTCGAGTTGCCCGCAGCGGTCGGCCGCCGGTGCGTGAACGACATCGGCTAAGCTGAACGCTTCCACTCCAAGCCAGTTTTCGACCGCGCGTGCCGACTCCCGCCGAAACCCGCACTGCGCCGCTGCATGACCGCATCGCACCCAGCTTCCGCGAAGCGTTCTGGGTCTGGCTGAAAATCGGATTCCTCAGCTTTGGCGGCCCGGCCGGGCAGATCGCGCTGATGCATCGCATGCTGGTCGAGGAGCGCCGCTGGATCAGCGAAACGCGGTTCCTGCACGCGCTCAACTACTGCATGCTGCTGCCCGGCCCCGAGGCCCAGCAATTGGCGGTCTATGTCGGCTGGCTGCTGCACAAGACCTGGGGCGGGCTGGTTGCCGGCGTGCTGTTCATCCTGCCCGGCTTCGTGCTGATGACGGCGATTGCCGCTCTCTACGTGCGCTTCGGCGAACTCGCCTGGATGCAGGGCCTGCTGTTCGGCATGCAGGCGGCGACGCTGGCGATCGTGCTCGAAGCGGTGATCCGCGTCGGCCGGCGTGCATTGAAGAATCGCGCGCTGTACGTGCTGGCTGCTACCGCGTTTGTAGCAATCTTCGCGTTCGGCGCACCGTTCCCGCTGATCGTGCTCGCCGCAGGCACGATCGGCCTGATCGGCGCGCGCTTTCGTCCCGCGCTGTTTCTGCCCGGTGGTGGCAAGGCCGAGGCGGCCGACGACGAGCCGGTGCCTGATCACGCGCGCCCGCGCGCCGCCTGGCTGATCCGGGTGCTGCTGATCGGTGCGCTGCTGTGGAGCCTGCCGGTCGTGCTGCTGCTGTTGTTTGCAGGCCCGCAGTCTGTATTTACCCAGGAATCGGTGTTCTTCAGCAAGATGGCCGTGGTCACCTTCGGTGGCGCCTACGCCGTGCTGGCCTACATGGCGCAGCAGGCGGTCGAGCATTTCGGCTGGCTGTCGCCGCGCGAGATGGTGCAAGGTCTCGCACTGGCTGAGACCACGCCGGGGCCGCTGATTCTGGTGCTGACCTACGTCGGCTTTCTCGGTGCGCACCGCATGCCGGGCGCGCTGAATCCGATGCTGGCCGGTGTGATCGGTGCTGCGCTGTCCACCTGGGTCAGTTTCGTGCCGTGCTTCCTGTGGATTTTCCTCGGCGCGCCCTACATCGAACGCCTGCGCGGCAATCGCTGGCTGTCGGCCGCGCTCACTGGCATCACCGCGGCGGTGGTCGGGGTGATTCTCAACCTGTCGGTCTGGTTCGCGCTGCACGTATTGTTTCGCGACGTGCGCGACTGGCAGGGCTACGGCCTGCATCTGCCGGTGCCGATGCCGGCGAGTCTCGATCCCTGGGCGCTGCTGCTCGGTGCCGGCGCAATGCTGGCGATGCTGCGTTTCCATGTGGGTCTGATCCGCACCTTGCTGGTCTGTGCGGCGATCGGACTGCTGTCGCGTCTGGCCGGATTCTGAGCGGTCGCCGCACCCGTGCGCGACGCCTTCTTGCTCACTGCGTGCGTCGTGGCGCCGGCAAATCTTGCGCTGTTCCAAGTGCGTATCGGTTGGAACTTCGATGCGCGATTCATGCGGAATCAGGTCTCCGCGCGGCCTGATCGATAGTGGGTCGAAACCCGATCGCTAAATGATGATCAATCATTGATTGATATCTGATCAAGGCGTCGTCGATGCGAGGTTCTTGCGTCGGTCCACGACACCGCCATGCGCGTAAACCGCTAATCTGCTTGCGAGACTGCTTGGTCTTTTGCTGCCGCCGTGTTCGATGAGTGTTCTGCAAAACCTGTCCCTGGTCGCATCGGCATTGCTGCTGGTGTTGCTCAATGGATTCTTCGTCGCGTCCGAATTTGCGATCGTCAAACTGCGGCACACGCGCATCGACGAACTGCGCCGCCTGCATGGACTGCGCGGTCGCATCCTCGCGGTGGTGCATGGCCAGCTCGATGCCTATCTCTCCGCATGTCAGCTTGGCATCACGCTGGCGTCGCTCGGCCTCGGCTGGATCGGCGAGCCGGCCTTTGCCGCGCTGATTGAGAAACCGCTGGCGGCGATCGGCATCAACGCGGCATCCGAACTCGGCGAGTCGATCGCCTTCGTGCTGGCGTTCGCGATCATCTCGTACTTGCATATCGTGCTCGGCGAACTCGCGCCGAAGTCGGCGGCGCTGCGCAAACCGGAGGCGATCTCGCTGTGGACGGCGCTGCCGCTCTATCTGTTCTATTGGCTGATGTTTCCGTTCATCTGGATTCTGAATGCCAGCGCCAACTGGACGCTGCGGCGTGCCGGACTCGATGCCGGCCACGGCGGCGATACGCCGTACTCGCGCGACGAACTGCGCCGCATCGTCGATCCGGATCGCGATGGTGCCGGCCACGCCGGTCGCGAAGTCAATCGTCTGCTGGCCCACGCGATCGATCTGGCCGATCTGCACGCCAGCGATGTGATGCGCGGCCGCCGCGAACTGGTGCGGATCGCCAGCGACGATAGCCATGCGGACGTTCGCCGCCTGCTGCAGATTTACCGCTTCAGCCGTTATCCCTACGTCGACGCGGCCAGTGGCGCGGCACTCGGCGTGCTGCTGTTGAAAGACATCTACCTGATCGGCCCCGGCGCCGATTTCCAGTCGCGCCTCAAGGCACAGATGCGTCCGTTGCAATGCGTGCAGCAGGACACGCCGCTGTCGGAATTACTGCGCAGCTTTCGCCTCGGCGCGCCGCACATCGCCCTCGTTGAAGACGAAGCGGGCGAACTCGCCGGCTTCATCACGATGGAAGACATACTCGAAGCGATTCTCGGCGACATCAACGACGAGCACGAACGCGAACGTCTCACAACAGTCGAGCGCGAGCCGCACTGGCTCGACGACGGTTCCTTGCTGGTGCGCGGCGATACCCCGCTGTACCGGCTCGAACGCGAAACCGGCGAGCGCATTGCCGAGAGTGCGGACGTGAGCACCGTCACCGGGCTGCTGATGCAGCGGCTCGGTCAGATGCCGAAGATTGGCGATGCGATCGAACTGGGCCAATGGGAAGTGCGGGTGATGAAGGCGCGCGGTGCCGTGGTCGAGCGCGTGCGGGTGATGCGACGCAAGCCTGCGATCGATTGATCGAAAGGCGCCGACTGTGGGTGGCGTCCAGCTGCACGATGTCGCGTTACCTGCGCGATTGCAGCACTCGCGACGCATCCAACGGTGGCGCAGGCGCATCTCCGCAACGTTCAGAACTCGCAAGCGGCGACTTTCGAAACGACGCCATGCACGAAGGCGCCTGTTCCCGAAAAGTTCAAGCGCCTATCGGTCGCAGGTTTCGGAATGTGCGCGGGACGTCATCGGCTTGCTGCGCGACCGAGCATGACCGAGCACGGCCGCGCATCCGCGTCGGTTTACGCTACGCTTGAAAGCCTTGCGCCAACGGCTTCGGCAACGTCTCCCATTCGCGCATAACCCGACACCGCCCAACACCGCCCAAGGATGCCCGCATGAACTTCTCCAAGCACCAGCTCAGCATGTCGGTGCTGATGACGCCGGACATGGCGAACTTCTCCGGCAAGGTGCATGGTGGCAGCATCCTCAAGCTGCTCGATCAGGTTGCCTACGCCTGCGCCAGCCGCTATGCCGGTTGTTATGTCGTGACCTTGTCGGTCGATCAGGTGATGTTCCGTCAGGCGATCAATGTCGGCGAAATCGTGACGTTTCTCGCATCGGTCAACTACACCGGCCGCACGTCGATGGAGATCGGTATCAAGGTGGTCGCCGAGGACATTCGTAGCGAAGTCGTGCGGCACGCCAACAGCTGTTTCTTCACGATGGTCGCGGTGGGTGACGACGGCAAGCCGATCGCGGTGCCGCCGCTGCAACCTTCCACGCCGGACGAACTGCGCCGCTTCGAAGCCGCCCAGGCGCGCAAGCGACTGAGCCAGGAATTCGAGCAGCGCTATCGCTCGGTCAGTGCATTTTCATAAGCTGCCGAACTCGGTTTTGAGGTTACGCCGCTTCCAGGGACTCGCGGCGCATCAGTCGGCCAACACGATTGAAACGGATGGCACGGCGCAGTGCGGTATCAAGCTCGCGTCCCCGCCGTCGACGATCAACGCCCAATCGGTAACAAAGCTCGAATCGCTGCGCCTGAGGAATCAGGCGGCATCGGCCTATGCGTCAGCGCGACTCCGGGGTCAATCGGTTGGAACTCCATCGTTCAGCAGCGTGGCTGATCGCGGGTGGGCAGTGGTGGACTGGCGGCCTGGCGGCCTGGCCATCCTCAGTTCGCGCGGCTTGAAAAGTTCGGACAAACACGGCCTTCAAGCCGGCTGCCTTTGTGTCGCCGACGCGCAAGGTTTTCAGATTCGATCGGTTCGAAACAGGAGCTAAGTCGGCGACCGGAAATAGCGTTCGGGCAGCGCCGGGCGTGCGGGCCGCAGGTTTCGACGAAGGCCGGCCAAAACTACCCGACAGGGTAGCGGTGCGGTGACGGCGCAAACGTAGACTCGGTGCAGTCACTCGCTGCGCGACCCAAGTCAGGTCGCCGCAGCGCGGATCAGACAGCGCCACACACCGCATCGCATTGCATGCATGAGGTGCGGGTGGGGACGCTGTCACCGCCTGCGTCCTGCTCATCCCAGGCCTGGCGTCCAAACAACAATGAGTTGGAGGAGCAGGATGCTAGCGACGAAGCCCGTCGTCGACGGCCACGGCTGTCGACTGCCGACCGCGCAACGCCCCGGCGTCTGTGCCAACGCCCCCTTATCACCTTAGCCGCGCCGCACGTGCACGAACGATTCGGCGGCTGAGTGCTGCGCCGCATCACCACTCGCGAGCACTCCGCTTCGGCCTCCATCGCGCAGTAAGACGAGAAGATTCATGCGCAATCTGATCAAGATCGATAACGGCGGCGCGCTGAGCGACCTCTGCGTGATCGACGGCGACAGCGTCTACCGCAGCAACACGGTGACCGCGGCCTATGACCTTTCGAAGTGCTTCTTCGACGGCTTGAAGAAAGTCTCGAAGACGATCTATGACTTTGAGAATCTGTGGTCGCTGCTGCACGGCATCGATCACATCGCTTATTCGACCACGTAGGGCGCCGAACACGCGCAGCGGCATCGCACAACAACCATAAGAAAGACTGGAGGAAGACAACATGTACGACTACAGCAAGGCGTTTCGTGTGGATGGCAAGGTCGCGCTGATCAGCGGTGGCGCACGCGGCATCGGTGCCGAGGTCGCAATCGCGCTGTCGCAAGTAGGCGCGAGCGTAATGCTCACCGACGTCCTCGAAACCGAAGGCCGCGCCGTCGTCGCGAAGATCAAGGCGGCGGGTCATCGTGCGGCGTTCATGAAAATGGATGTCAGCGACGAATCGCAGTGGCAGCACTGCATCGCGGCGACGATCGAGCAGCTCGGCGGTCTCGACATCCTGGTCAACAACGCCGGCATCGAGCGCATGCAGTTCCTGACCGAGTCCTCCATCGAGGACTTCCGCAAGATTCTCGACGTCAACGTGTCCGGCGTTTATCTCGGCTGCAAGCATGCGGTCACTGCGATGCGTCCGGGCGGCGCCGCCGGCAAGGGTGGCTCGATCATCAACCTGTCGTCGATCGCCGGCCTGATCGGGGTCACCGCATTGGGCGCCTACAACGCGTCGAAAGGCGCGGTGCGCATCTTCACCAAGTCGGTGGCGTTGGAATGCGCCGCGTTGCAGTACGGCATCCGCTGCAACTCGATCCATCCCGGCGTCGTCTGGACCGATATGGGCAAGCACTTCGTGCAGAACTTCGTCGATCTGAAAGTGATGCCGGACTTCGCCACGGCCGAGGCGACGTTCAAAGCTGCGCATCCGCTCGGCTACGGCGAGCCTTCCGACATCGCCAACGCGGCGGTGTACCTGGCGTCGTCCGCCTCGCGTTGGGTAACCGGTGCGGAACTGGTGGTCGACGGCGGTTACACCGCCGCCTGATACGCCGCCACACCGCGTAAGGATCGATCGATGGCCGCCTTTCTCGATGCGCTGCATGGCAATGGCAAGCTGCTGTGGATCGATGCCACTGCCTATGCAGGCAAGCTGCTCGCCGGCGGCAAGATTCCGTGGCTGGATGTCAGCGCCTACGTCGCCTGGCAACGCAAGGCGCAGGGACTGTTGAAAGCCGATGTGATTGCGGTGCCGCTGGATGCAGCGATTGAAGCCTGGCTCGCGGCGCATCCGGCCTTGGTAACGTCGATGGCGGAAAAAAAGCGCGCGCTGTTTCCCTTGAAGACGCTGCTCGCAGATGCGGGCCTGCGCGCGCATCTGGTGGAACTGGTCGGCGGACTGCGCAGCAGCTTTGCGAAAACGCCGCTGATGCTGGTGCTGCCGTTACCGCGACGCTGGATCGCAGGCGCGTATGCGCAAGCCAGCGGCAATTCGGACGCTCTCGACATCGGTGCCGACGAGATCGATTCGGCCGCGGTTTACGTCGCAGATTTTCTACGCGCCTTCGGCGACAGCGCACTCGATGGCCTGGTGCTGCAGGAAGCACGGGAAGCAGCCGGTTCGCAGCCGCTGCAAGCCGCAGAACTGGAGTGGTACCAGCCGGTGATCAACGTTGCTGCGCACTATCGCTGGGATCTGGGTCTGCAGGTCGACGGCGAGGGCAGCGCACTGGCCGGCGCCACTGCTCTCGGCTTCGTCATCGCCACCGCCGCCGTTGCCGGATTGATCAGCGGTGTCGTTACGCCCGCTTCGTACTGGAGTGGTGGTGCCGCGCCGCCTGGTTCCGCGGGCGGTTTTCGTTTTGCCGAAATTCCGGCCGATGCCAATCCGGAACAAGTGCTCGATCGTCTGGCCGCCTTGCGCGGCTGAACGCTCCCATGTCGAACGTCCAGGAGACAGCAATGAGCCGATTCGCCTATGAGATGGAATACGTCGGCTCCTACAGCGCCAGCCTGCGCATGCCGCCGGAGGTGATCGGTGCGCTGCCGGAAGGCATTCGCATCAACTTCGAAGTTACCGGCGGTGAAGTCAGTGGCGACCGCATTCGCGGCATCCTGAAGCCGGTCGGAGGCGACTGGTTCACTTTGCGTAGCGATGGCGTCGGCGTGCTCGACGTGCGCGCAACGATCGAAACCCACGACGGCGCGCTGATCTATATCCACTACCAGGGCATCGGCGATCTCGGTGTGAATGGTCACAGCGAATTTCTCGCCGGCCGCCTGCCTAAGACCCTGAGCCTGCGCACCGCGCCGATGCTGCATAGCGCGCACCCGGACTACGCCTGGGTCAACCGCCTGCAATTTATCAACGTCGGCGAAGTGAATCTGGAAACCGGCGTCGTGCGCTACGACCTCTATGCGCTGCATTGAGTCGCAGACGCTCGGGCGAATGAATCGAATGCGTGACACGTACAAAGAGGAGTTATTCGCATGATCAACGAAGGCGAACTGCTATGGGCGCCGCGCCGGGAATTCGCGCAAGCCTCGAACGTCTCCGCGTACATGAAATGGCTGCACGACGAGCGCAAGCTCGGCTTCAGCACCTACGCGGAACTGTGGCGCTGGTCGGTCACCGATATCGAAGCCTTCTGGGGCTCGATCTGGGACTATTTCAAGGTCAAATCGGTTACGCCCTTCAAGCAGGTGCTCGATCGCCGCGTGATGCCCGGCGCGAAGTGGTTCGAAGGCGCCAAGCTGAACTACGCCGAGCACATGCTGCGCTATGAGGCTATCGCGCCGCCCGACAAGATCGTGTTCCATCACCTCACCGAAGTGCGCGCGCTGTCGACGATGACCTGGTCGGAACTCGGCCGCCAGGTGCGCATTCTCGCTACGCAATTGCGCGCGATGGGTGTTGTTCCGGGTGATCGCGTCGTCTCGTACATGCCGAACGTGCCGGAAACGGCGGTGGCCTTGCTGGCAACGGCCTCGATCGGTGCGGTGTGGTCATCGGCGGCGCCCGAGTTCGGCATCAAGACGGTGGTCGAGCGCTTCTCGCAGATCGCACCGAAAGTGCTGTTCGCAGCCGACGGCTATCGTTTTGGCGGCAAGGATTTCAATCGCGAAGCCGAAGTGCGGCAGATCGCAGCGGCACTGCCCTCGCTACAGCGCATCGTCTGGCTGCCGCATCTGTATCCCGATCAAGCGATGCCGGCGCTGGAGCGCGCGGTGTCCTGGCAGGATGTGATGACGCATCGCGATGTGCCGCGCGAAAGCTTCAAATACGAATATGTCGATCAGGATCATCCGCTGTGGGTGCTGTTCTCCTCGGGCACCACCGGCCTGCCGAAGGCGATCGTGCATGGCCACACCGGCGCCTTGCTCGAACAGCTCAAGCTGATGCATTTCCACATCAACCTGCGGCCGGATTCGGTGATGTTTTTCTACAGCACCACCGGCTGGATGATGTGGAACATCCTGCTCGCCGCGCTGCTGACCGGCGGTGCCGCAGTGTTGTACGACGGCAGTCCGGTGCATCCGGGCAACGACTTCCTGTGGAAGCTCGCCGCCGACACCAAGGCCACCTCGTTCGGTGCATCGCCCACCTTCGTGCAGATGATGGAGAAGGCCAACCTGAAGCCAGGTGAGCAGTTCGATCTGACGCATCTGGAATCGGTGGTGGTCAGCGGTGCGCCGTCCACACCCGAAACCTTCGAGTGGTTCTACCGCTACGTGAAGCAGGATCTGTGGGTTACCTCGCAGTCTGGTGGCACCGAGGTCTGCAGCGGTCTGGTGGGTGCCGCACCGATCCTGCCGGTGTATGCCGGCGAGATTCAGTGCCGCATGCTCGGCATGGACGTGCACGCCTGGAGCGACGACGGCCGCGAAGTGATCGACGAAGTCGGCGAACTGGTGGTGACCAAGCCGTTCCCGTCGATGCCGATCTTTTTCTGGAACGACGAAGGCGGCCAGCGCTATCGCGAGTCGTACTTCGAAGTGTTCCCGGGTGTCTGGCGTCACGGTGATTTCATCAAGATCAACCGGCGCGGCGGCGCGTACATCTATGGTCGCTCCGACTCCACGCTGAACCGTCATGGTGTGCGCATCGGCACTGCCGAAATCTATCGTGCGGTCGAACAGGTGGAAGAAGTCGCGGACAGCCTGATCGTCTGCTGCGAACTCAGCGGCGGCGGCTTCTTCATGCCCTTGTTCGTACGTCTCAAGCCCGGCCATGCGCTGGACGATGCGATCGCCCGCAAGATCAGCCTGAAATTGCGCGAGGACTGCAGTCCTCGCCATGTGCCGGACAAGATCTATCAGGTCGAGGAAGTGCCCTACACGCTGACCGGCAAGAAAATGGAAGTGCCGGTGCGCAAGCTGCTGATGGGCTGGGAACTGGCGAAGGCCGCAAGCCGCGACGCGATGATGAACCCGCCCTCGATCGACTACTTCGTGCGCTTCGCCGCCGAGTCCAGCGACTATCCGCGTGCGCACAGCAAGCCGGCAGCGGCGGCCTGATCGATTCCATCTAGCACTCGCGCCCACACGCAATCCCGCCAAAACGCGCATGCAATTACAGGAGACGTCATGAACCACTTCAGCAAGGAAGCCGCACACACGCTCGATCCGCAAGCCGCGCAGGTGCTCGCCGCGATGGCGAACATGCCTTCGCTCGACACGATGACGCCGGCCGATGCGCGTGCGACTTCCGCGCTCGCATTCCCGACGATGCAAGGCCCCAAGCCCGACGTCGCCGAAGTTCGTGACCTCACCGCGAAAGGCCCGGCGGGCGCGATCCGTTTGCGGCTGTATCGGCCGCTCGACAGCACCGCCGCTGCGGCTTTGCCGGGCCTGGTGTTCTTCCACGGCGGCGGCTGGGTCATCGGCGATCTGGAAATCTACGACAACCTGTGCCGGCTGCTGGCCAACGCCTCGGGCCACGCGGTGGTCTCGGTCGACTACCGGCTCGCACCCGAGCACAAATATCCGGCGGCGGCCGACGATGCCTTCGCCGCGACGCGCTGGATCGCCGCACACGCTGCCGAACTCGGCATCGATGCCACGCGCATTGCAGTAGCCGGCGACTCGGCCGGCGGCAACCTCGCTGCAGTCGTCAGCCTGATGGCACGCGATGCCGGCGGCCCGCACATCAGCCACCAGCTGCTGCTGTATCCGGTGGTCGATATGAGCAGCGAAAGCGACAGCTATCGCGCGAACGGCCAAGACTATTTCCTGACCGAAGCGCTGATGCGCTGGTTCGGCAATCACTATCTCGCCAGCCAAGCCGAACGCAGCCAATGGCGTGCATCGCCGCTGCTCGCGAGCAGCCTTGCGAACCTGCCATCGGCCACCGTGCTGGTCTGCGGTTTCGATCCGCTGCGCGATGAAGGTCTGGCCTACGCCGAGGCGCTCAAGCGTGCCGGTGTGGCCACCAGCGTGCTGCGCATCGAAAACCAGATCCATGGATTTTTGATGATGGATGCGGCGATTCCTGCGGCACAAAGCGCGATCGACGAATGCGCCGCAGCACTGCGGTTGGCGCAGGCGTGAACGCAAGCAAGCGGCGTGATCGGGCGACATCGATGCGCGCGCGCGATCCGCGCGCTTCGTCGGGTGTGTCGATCAAGCGGTCTGGTCAGGCGCCAGGGTCGCGGGCGTTGATCGCGTGCGCTGCTGATGCGCGTACCGATTACGTGTGCTGATCACAGGCTTTGTTCAGGCCGCTTGAACTTATAACTATTCGAGGAGCAAACCGATGGATCGAGTCAAAGGCAAGGTCTGTGTCGTCACCGGTGCGGCGCGCGGGCTCGGGCTGGCAGCCGCCGAGGCGCTGCTGGCGCAGGGCGGCAAGGTGCTGCTCACCGACGTCGACGCCAAGACCGGCGCGGCCGAGGCCAAACGGCTCGGAGCGAATGCGCGCTTCTGCGTGCAGGATGTGACCGATGTGGCGCAGTGGAGCCAGGTGCTCGACCTTGCGGTGTCCGAATTCGGACGTCTCGACGTGCTGGTGAACAACGCCGGCATCGCGCACATTCTCGATGTGGAGACGGTGACGCTGGCGCAGTGGCAGAAGCTGCTCGATATCAATCTGACCGGCGTGTTCCTCGGCACGCAGGCGGCGATTGCGCGGATGAAGGCGCAGGGTGGGGCGATCGTCAACATCGCGTCGATCGAAGGTCTGCTCGGCGATGGCGGCCTGCCGGCGTACAACGCAGCCAAGGGCGGCGTGCGGATTTTTACGCGCTCGGCGGCGATCCACGTTGCCCGCAGCGGCTACAAAATCCGTATCAACAATGTCTGCCCTGGGTTCGCCGACACGCAGATGGTCAGCGGCGCGCTGGCGACCTTGCAGCCCGAAATCGCACAGCAGTTTGCCGAGAAAACCTTGGCGCGGATCCCGATGGGGCGCTTCGCCAGCCCAAGCGAGATTGCTGCAGCGGTGCTGTTCCTCGCATCCGATGAATCCAGCTACGTCACCGGGTCCGACCTCGTCGTCGACGGCGGCATGACCGCCTGAATCTAAAAAAGCCTTACAACGAACAACACAAGGAGAGTAGCGTGAGCAAGAAACCAGTGGTGATCTACGGCGTCACCGGTTACACCGGTCGTCTCGTCGCGGAATATTTGCGCGAATACAAGCTGCCCTTCATCGCGGCCGGCCGCGATGCCAAGCGCATCAAGGAAGTGCTCGACAAGGTGCCGGGCATCGAGAATGCCGAGTACGAAATCGCCGAAGTCGAACACACCACAGCGGCACTGACCAAGTTGTTCAAGGGCGCGCAGGTGGTCTGCAACATGGTCGGGCCATTCATGAAGTACGGCCCGGAAGCGGTCGAAGCCTCGCTCGCTGCGGGCTGCCATTACACCGACACCAACGGCGAGCAGAACTGGATGCTGCATGCCGAAAAGGAGTGGGGCGCTAAGTTCGCCGCAAAGAACCTGCTGCTCTCACCCGGCATCGCGCAGATGTACACGACCGGTGAAATCGCAGCGAACCTGTGCCTGGAAACGCCGGGACTCGACACGCTCGACATTCTGGTGCTGTGGCGCGGCTTCCCGACCTACGCGTCGACGCAGACCATCTTCAGCATTCTCACTGCCGACTTCTTCTATCTCGATCAGAACCAGTACAAGCAATGGCCGGCAACGGCCAAGGCCGAAGTGGCAGTACCGGGTCAGCACGAAAATGCGATGGCATTGCCCTGGGGCGGCACGGCGCATCCGGTGTGGTTCAAGAACGATCCGCGCGTGTCCAACGTCAAGGCGATGGGCGGCGTATTCGATCGCACCGTGATGGAAGGCGTGGTGCAGATCACCGCCGTGGTCGAAGAAAAGATCAAGCCGCTGCCGAAGGCCGAAGCCGAGAAGGCCTTGTCCGACATGGCTGCGAGCCTGCAGAGCGGCATGCCGCCGCGCGAGAACCCGCGCATCAATACGACGGTCGACTCGGTTCACGCGAGCGGTCCGCTCGGCCACGCGCACTGCGTGATTCATGGCAACTGCAACTACAAACAGACCGGACTGCTGCAGGCGTTCGCGGCGTATCACCTGATTCAGGCGCCGCCGAAACGCTATGGCTTCGCCTCCGGCTGCCAGGCGTTCGGTCATCGCGAACTGCTCGGTGTGCTGCAGAGCTTCGGTCTGGTCAGCGAGCCGAAGCTGACGGTGGATGCGCCTTCGGTTCGCCGAGGCTAGCGTCGAGCTGCTGACTCGACTACCCGGGCAGTTCCTCTCCGTGTGCAGCCACTCTCGGCTGCGCGCGGAGAGGACGATCGACTTCACCGCGTGATCGACGCGACTGCGTTAGTCTGAGCCTCCTGTAATCGAGAACCACACGCGCATGTCGGAAGCCGCAGTAGGAATTAAAAGCGAATCGAAAATGGAATCCGAAACCGATTCCGAAGTCGATTCCCAGCTCAATTCGCTGGTCGATTCGCAAGTCGATTCGAAAGTCGAAGCAAACCTCGATTCTCAAGCGGAGGCAAGCGAAACCGCAGGCGAAACCGCAGGTGAACCCGCGCCAGTCAATCGCCGTATCGTGCTGGTGCAGCGGCCGCACGGCGCGCCATCGGAGCTGGATTTCAAACTGCTGAGCGAGCCCGTGCCCGAAGCGGGTGAAGGCGAAGTGCTGCTGCGCACCTTGACGCTTTCGCTCGATCCCTACATGCGCGGACGCATGAACGAAAGCACCTCGTATGCGCCCTCACTAGCGTTGGGCGCAACCATGCTCGGTGCAACGATCTCGCGCGTGGTCGCCAGCCGTCATGCGGATTTTGCTGTCGGCGAGCGCGTGCTGGCACACGCCGGCTGGCAGGACTATGTCGTCTCGGATGGCAGCGATCTCGGCAAGCTGCCGGCAGATCTCACGCATCCCACGCATGCGCTCGGCATTCTCGGCATGCCTGGATTCACCGCCTATGTCGGTGTACTCGATTACGGCCAGCCGCGCGCAGGTGAAACGCTGGTGGTGGCGGCGGCAACCGGTGCAGTCGGTTCCGCAGTCGGGCAGATCGCCAAGCTGAAAGGCTGTCGCGTTGTCGGCGTTGCCGGTGGTGACGACAAATGCCAGTACGCAGTCGACGAACTTGGCTTCGACGCCTGCATCAATCATTACAACGACGATTTCGCGACGGCGCTGGCCGCGGCCTGCCCGAACGGCATCGACATCTATTTCGAAAGCGTTGGCGGCGCCGTGCTCGATGCGGTGGTGCCGCTGCTCAACGTCGGCGCGCGCGTTCCGCTGTGCGGCCTGATCGCCTACGCCAACGAGACGGCTGCGACTGGTGGTGTCGATCGCAGTCCGCAGCTGCTGCGCGCCTTCCTGATCAAGCGCGTGCGTCTGCAGGGCTTCATCATTTCGGATCACTACGGCACACGCTTCGACGCATTCCAGACCGACATGCGCGCCTGGCTGGCGCAGGGTCAAGTGAAGGCGCGCGAAGACATCATCATCGGGCTGCAGCACGCCCCCGGTGCGCTGATGGGCCTGCTGCGCGGCGACAACTTCGGCAAGCTGCTGGTGCAGGTCGCCGAGGCGTAAATCGCAAGGCTGTGCGGGAAATCAGGCGCGTCGCGCGGGTTCGCTCAGGTGCAGAGGGCGTGTGAGCAGATCGCGCGGCGGCGCGTGCCCCGCCTGCGTGAGAATCTGTCCGACCGCGCCGTGGTGATAGTGGCAGATGTTGCCGCCGTGTGTGATGACGTGCGCCAACATCTCCTCACACGTCATCTGTCCGCGATCGCCGAGGCTCTTTTCGTCGAGACCGTCGATGCACCCAGCTGTTGGATTTGAACCTTAGGCCGCAGTGGCGATGTCCAGGAGGATCTTTGCAGTCTCAGCCGGTTGGTTACTCGCAAGCATGTGGTTTGAGGCGATCTCAAAGTACTGCCACGATGGCGACGCCGCTGCATAACGTGCGGCCTTGAGAAAGGCCTCGTTGCCTGGATCGCCTTCCGCTGGAGCGGTGGCCTTCACGTAGGTTCTCGTGAACGCATAGTCTTCCAAAGGCTTCGATAGATAGACGCTTTCAGTGAAGCAGCCGATCGGCTGTGGGCTGCGCCTGGCTTGCATCCAAGCCGCTTCGGCAGGATCGTCGAACGCTCGTTTGGGGCCTTCCATTAACCAGCCCTTACCAATTTCGATTTTCGCCCTTCCTGCGCCGAGTACTTGCCCCCACGCGGAATCTCCGCTTTTCGGTACGAAAGCGTCGAGATAGACGAGGTGCTTAACCCGATCGGCGATGTGCTCTAAAGCGCCGGTGACAACGAAGCCGCCGTATGAGAAGCCGACGAGGACGATGTCTTTGAGGTCTTCGTACAGTATCTGATTGACCACGTCCGCCACATGCGTGCTCAGGTTTACCAAGGGGCTGGCGAGGTGAACCCGCTCTCCTATTCCCGTGAGACTGGGTGTGAAGACTTCATGGCCGTAAGACTGGAGAAGTTTTCTGACATGGCGGAAGCCATGTGCGCCGCCCCAGGCGCCGTGAACAAGAACGAAACTTGCCATTCGAGGGTTCCCTTAGTCGTGAAAGCTGGGTTGTCCGCTACGTCGGTAGTGATTGTGCGGCCGAACGCTCCAGTTCAACGGCGGCGCGAGAGCGCCGTTTGCTGCAATCGCTTGTCAGCCACCCGCGCAACCGACTCATCGCCTTGAACCGCTCCGTACCGGACGTGCGCCTTTGCAACTTTTGTCATGTTCTCTTCAGCCCATTCCCGCAAATACTCAACTGCCGTGAGTAGAGAGTTTCCGAGCACTGTTAGGTCGTACTCGACCCGAATCGGTGAAGCCGTATAGACACGTCGAGTAATGATTCCGTCACGCTCAAGAGATCGAAGTACGGACGTGAGCACCTTAGGAGCCACTCCGCCGATGGCGCGCTTCAGTTCACCGAAATGCAATGGCCCGTCCGACAGAGCAGATACGACCAACACCGTCCACTTGTCGCCAATGCGATTTAGGAGGGCCCGAGTCGGGCAGTTCGGATCGAATACGTTCCAAGCCATTCTTCGATACTACGCAGGCCTAGTAGTTACCGCAAGGTACCTACTTGCGTTAGGTACCGACCGGTGACAGAGTCAGTCCCGGCTGGTTGTACAAGACAAGCAACATCTGCAAACGAGAGGTGAACGATGGACACGCGACGGAAAATCGAACAGACCATTCGCACGTTGTACGGCAAAGTCTTTAACGAAGGGCGAGGCGACCTGCTCCCAGGTCTGATCTCAGGCCCGTATATTCAGCACAATCCGCTGTTCCCGAATGGGCCGGAGGCGCTGATGGGTTACCTCACGGAAGCCAAAAGCCTTCCAGCTGAGGTCAAGCGAATCGGAATCGATGGGAACCTCGCATTCGTCCATGTCCGCTATCCGAGCTGGTCCGGAAAAGAGCACGCGGCGGTCGACATCTTCCGATTCGACGACGAGGGCCGGATCGTTGAGCATTGGGACGTACTTCAGCAGGTCCCAGCGACCGCGGCGAACAGCAACACGATGTTCTGACGATTGCTTTCCACTTGGAGTACTCGCGCGCACTCGGCTGGCTAACGCCTAGGTTAAGCCGCGGCTACGCCGGAGCGATAGCGGAGACGTGGACGTCGGCTTGAACCGCTAGTTGGACGTCTGTTCACAACCAGCGATGACATGCCAACCACATGAGAAGCAAAGCCATGAGGAGCCATTTGTTTGTGACCCATGCCTGCCTAGGCCCGTAGAAGTGACGATTGTCCTCTTGAATGGTCCAATTGTTCCTGATACTTCCCCATGCATGAATGGCGCACATTAAGAAGAACAACAGACCGTAACCGAAGATCCAACTTCTTAGGTCTCGTGGGCTACCGCTAGAGAGCCAGACGAAGGCCCCAATCATTGATGCGGCGGAGAACACGAAAAAAATGAACGTGCTCCACCTCTCTTTCCGGGAAGGGATGCGAAGGAATGGGGATTCTGAGTTGTGTTCGCTCATCGCTGCCCAGACGTCCAACGCCGTAGCTCAGCCGCGGATTTGCCGTAGCGAAGCGGAGGCAAATACGTCGGCTGGAGCGCCTGGTTGGACCTCATGTAGCTCCCTTTCCGCGATTGCAATCGAAGCAGAGTGTTTTCAGATTCTCTTCGATTGTTTCGCCGCCTTTTGACCATGCGAGGTCGTGGTCTACTTCCAAGATTAACCCAGTCGTAGTTGCCGGAGAACGCCCGCAGGCGACACAGCAGAAGCGATCTCTCTTTAAGACATAGAATCTCAGAGAGAGCGGAGGATCACGTCTTGTTCTCTTGGTGCCTTTGCTGCTTTTAACTTCAGCTTCGTAGTTGAGAAGTTCGCTCTGCTCTTGGTCTACAGCGCTTACAAACTCTTCGAGGGCTTTGCGCCAACTCCCGAAGCGATCGTTGTAGATAGAGGCAGTGTACTGAGAGGGCGTGGCGCTCATATCACGGTAGACGGGTTGCCTTCCTTTCGCGATCCAGACGAGCTGTAGATTCTCAAAGAGAGCTTCAATAGGCACGTCCTTTTCTTGGCTCGGCACTATTCCGGCTTTTTGTAGGCCATCGTTCCAAGAGCCGAACCTGACGGCAATAGTGCTCGCCGAGTATTTTCCGTGCTCGTTGTACGCGCGGAAGGTCATCGCTTTGCCTAGATCCTTGAGCTTAGAAGCCACAGCCACGAGATCTTGCAGAAGCTCTCTGTCCGCCACATCACGGTTGAAACTCTCAAGTACGAATTTCATTCTTGCTTTTGTGAGGTCCAACGCACGGTTAACCGGAGGCCCGTTTACGGGCCTTCCGGTTGAACCGAGGGTTAGCCCAGCTCACTCTAAATTCTGCGGAGGAGTGAAAATTTCAGCACCTCCACCAGCGCTGAATCCTTAAGCCTGCGCAATGCCGCATAAGCTGTATCTTTTAGACCATCGGCGTCCGCATATTGGGTCAGCACGGGCAATATTTCTTGCAGGTCCTTGGCGCTGAAGTACAGGGTCTGATAGTTGCCATCTTCCTTCTTTGCTTGAAGTGTGCAAATGACCTTTTTTGATTCCGCCCATGTATCACTTGTGCCTTGGACTTTTAAGGAGACGCCAACCGGATAGTGGCCTCTATTTCTCGCGGCACTACCTTTCAGCCATTGATTCGTTATGAACCCCATTTCCCTCTCCTTAGTTTTTTTGGCTAACGCTGATTGAACCGCACGAAGCGGACGCGTACTTGCGGTTGAACACAGTTGCGCATGCTCTAATCCCTTGATTTTGCGTGGTGTCGAAGATTTGATGCCAATCAATTTTTCACGACATCATTGACCCGTGCTGCTGGCAAGTCGACAGTGGCTTTGACGTCACTATATGACGTCACTATATGACGATATAACTCACTCCGCAGCGCCTAAGGTGCTCGATCATGTGCGCCGTGCGAATGCGCGGCGACAGCGACGTACTTGAGCGACACAGGCGGGCCGGAACCGTCGCTTCATCCTGCTTGACCTTAGGCAAAGCGCGACAGGACGCGATGGGATCGTAATCGTCGCGGCATGGTCCAAGCCGTTATGCGAACTCTCAAATGCGACGTTGCCGTCATCGGCGCTGGCAGCGCCGGCCTTTCTGCACGTAGCGCGGCCGTTGCTGTCGGCGCGCACACCGTGCTGATCGAGCAGGGCCCTGGCGGTACCACCTGTGCGCGGGTTGGCTGCATGCCGTCGAAGCTGCTGATTGCTGCGAGCCAGGCGGCCGACTCGGTGCACAAGGCGCCGCACTTCGGCGTTTCGGTTGCGGGTTACCGGGTCGAAGGTCGCGAGGTGATGGCGCGCGTGCGGCGGGAGCGAGATCGCTTCGTCGCCTCGGTGATGGAATCGGTAGAGCGTATTCCTGCCAACGGCAAGCTCTCCGGCACCGCGCAATTCGAATCCGCAACCCGATTGCAGATCGACGATCACACTGTGGTCGACGCGCGCAGCATCGTCATCGCCACCGGCTCGCGTTCGACAATTCCGGACGTGCTCTCTTCGGTGAAGCGCGGCGTGCTGACCAACGAAAGCATCTTCGAACTGGATACCTTGCCGCGCAGTCTCGCCGTGCTCGGCGCGGGTCCGCTCGGTCTCGAACTGGCGCAGGCGATGGCGCGCCTGGGTGTGCGCGTTGCGCTGTTCGATCTGGGCGACCGCATCGCAGGCCTGCGCGATCCGGCCGTGCTCGACGTGGCTCGCAAGATCTTCGGCGAACAACTCGATCTGCGGCTGAAGGTTCAGCTCGACCATGCGCACGAAGTTGCCGACGGCGTTGAACTGACGTGGCGCGATGCCGGCGGTGAGCCTCATTCAGAGGTTTTCGAATACGTGCTCGCCGCCGCCGGGCGCGCGCCCAATCTGCAGTTGCTGGCGCTTGAGCGCAGTGGGCTGCAGCTCGACTCGCACGGCACGCCGGTGTTCGATCGCGCCACGCTTCAGTGCGGCACGCAGCCGGTCTTCATCGCCGGCGATGCTAATCACGAACGTGCGGTCTTGCACGAGGCCTCCGCCGAGGGCCGCATCGCGGGGACCAATGCGGCGACCTTCCCGGATGTGAAGGCGCACGCGCGGATGACGCCCCTGGCGATCGTGTTCAGCGATCCGAACGTCGCCGCAATCGGCCTGTCGTTCGAGCAGGCGCAGCGTCAGGGCGCGCAGGTCGGACACGCGAGTTACGACGACCAGGGACGCGCCAAAGTGTTTCTGCAGAATGCCGGTCTGATCCACCTGTGGGGCGACGACAAGGGTCGGCTGATCGGCGGCGAGATGGTCGGTCCGGCAGTCGAGCACAGTGCCCATCTGCTGGCCTGGTGTATTCAACAAAAGTTGAGCGCACGCGAGGTGCTGGCGATGCCGTTCTACCATCCGAGCTTCGAGGAAGGCCTGCGCACCGCCTTGCGCGAACTCTGCGGCAAGACCGGAACCCTGGGAACGTCGGAACAAGATGTGATGACTTACGGACCGGCGCCTTGAAGCGAATCATGGTGTCGATTGACGATGTCGATTCGCGAGCTTGATTCGAGTGCCTGACTCGCGTGCCTGATTCGAGAGCTTGGTTCGAGTGCCTGATTCGAGTGCTTGATTTGCGCGGCTCGATTGATGAGTTGATCGCGCGCGATCGGGCCGCTCCAACACTGCCGCAAGAAATCAAACCCGCTGCGACTCGCGTGCCTGCAGCGTATATGCCAGCAGCGCGAACAGCGCCTGCACCGCGAGTGCCATCAGCGCCGAGGGAATCGCGCCTTCGAGAATCAGTGCCGGGTTTCCCAGACGCACGCCGGTGAGAATCGGCTGGCCGTAACCGCCGGCGCCGATCAGCGCGCCGAGTGTCGCAGTGCCGACGTTGATCACGGCGGCGGTACTGATGCCGGCGAGAATCGCCTGACGCGCCAGCGGCAATTCAATGCGCAGCAAGCGCACCTGCGCGGGCAGCCCCAGCGCACGCGCGGAATCGCGCAAGGCCGGATCGACTGCTTCGAGTCCGGCCACGGTATTGCGAACGATCGGCAGCAAGCTATAGAAAAACAGCGCTGCGATCGCCGGCTTCGCGCCGATGCCGAGCAAGGGGATCAGGAACACCAGCATCGCCAGCGCCGGAATCGTCTGCAGGATCGAGGTCGCCGCGACGGCGGTGTGGCCAATGGCGGGGCGGCCCGCCGCGAAGATTCCGAGCGGCAGACCGATCAGCAAGGCAAGCCCCAGCGACACGCCGACCAGCGCCAGATGTTCGAGCGTGCGCTGACCGACGCGAGCGAGCAGCGCGACGACATTCGACTGCGCAGGCGGTGCTGCAATACCGAGATAAGCGGCGGCGACGGCCGCTTCGTCGCGGTGATCGAGCTTCACTTCGGCATTGAGTCGGCGCATGTCCGCAACCGAAATCCGATTCGCCAGCGCGGCGAGTGTTGTGGCGAGTGCCGGAACACGCGCGGCACTGTCGAGCCGATACAGCAGCACGGCGTCGTAGCGCGGGAAATAGCCGCGATTGTCGTCGAGGACCTGCAGATGCTGATCGAGAATCTCGGCGTCGGTGCTGTACACGTCGATGACATCGATCGCGCCGTCGCGCACCGCGCGATAGGCAAGGTCATGGTCGAGTCCCTGCAGTTGCATCGGTGCGAGCGCATAGGCCTTGCGCAATCCCGGCCAGCCATCGGCACGGTCGAGGAATTCGTTCGACAGCCCATAGCGCAGTTGTGTCTGCGCGCGCAGATCGTCCAGCGTGTGCAGCTTCAGCCGCGCAGCAAGCGACTGCGGAACGGCGAGCGCATAGCCATCCTCGAAGCCGAGCGGTGCGCTGATGCCGATGCCCTGCTGCGCAAGACGCGCGCGCAGGCCTGCAAGATCGGTGTGCGGCGGCAGGTCGTGCAGCAGCTCCTGCGTCAGCGTGCCGCTGTATTCGGGATACACATCGATCTGCGCCTGTAGCAGCGCCTGCCACAGAATCGCGGTGCCGCCGAGCGCGCGTCGATGCGCGACGGTCAGCGCATGCCGCTGGGCTTCGTCACGAAAGATCTCCGCCAGCAGCACCGACTCGGTGAAGTTCTTCGAGCCGACCACCAGCGGGCGGTTGTCGTCGGCACGGGCGGTTTGCGTGTAGGCGCAGAGCAGCATCGTGACCACGACGGCGATCACGAGCGCGACGGCCGGCGTGATGTTCCATTCCTGTGAACGAAAGGCAGCGCGCTTGGATGGCGCGGATCGCGCGCGTGAATCAGTGATCGCACTCAGGCACCAAGCGGCACGCACCGCAGCTGCGATCCTCATGCCGGCGGCAAGCTGCGTTGTGCGGCGACGAAGCGTGCGACGAATTCGTCGGCCGGCCGCTCGCGCAAGTCGGCGAGGCTGCCATCCTGCACAACCGCGCCGGCACGCATCAGAACCAGTCGCGGTGCGAGAAATGCCGCTTCGGCGAGGTCGTGCGTAACGACGATGACGGTCTTTCCGATGGCCTCGAAGATCGTTCGCAGTTCGTCCTGCAGTTGATGGCGGATGATCGGATCGAGCGCCCCGAGTGGCTCGTCGAGCAGCAGCACCGGCGGGTCGGTCATCAGCGCCCGCATCAGCGCTACGCGCTGACGTTGGCCGCCCGAAAGCTGATGCGGGTAGCGCTGCAGCAGCGCGCTGTCGAGATTGACGAGGGCGGCGAGTTCGACGGCACGCGCATCGATGCGATCCGCAGGCCAGCGCAGATGCCGAGGCAGCAAGGCCAGATTCGCGCGCACGCTCAAATGCGGAAACAGGCCGCCGCTTTGGATCACATAACCGCAGGCGCGACGAATGTCGGCGACCGTGTCGGGCGTGACCGGTTGCTGATCGAACAGCACGCGACCTTCGTCGGCGATTTCCAGCCCGAGCAGCAGGCGCAGCAAGGTGGACTTGCCGGAGCCGCTGCTGCCGACCAGCGCGCTGACAGACCCCGGCGCGAAAGCGAGCGTCACCGCATCGACCGCGCGCTGCGCGCCATAGCGACGGGTGACTCCTTCGAATGCAAAGCCGATTGCGCGTGGCGTCGCAGCTGCGGTTGCGTGCCGCGCGTTCATCGTTCGACACCAAGGACACTGGCGTGCGCGCGCCGGTGTGCGGCAGCTTGCAAGCTCAGGCCGTTACGCGCATGTGCGCGGGCTGGAACCGATGGGCGCGCGCCATCACGTGCGCCTTCAAGTGCAACTGCAAATGCTTCAGCTTCAAGTGCAGCTGTAAATGCTTCAGCTTCAAGTGCAGCTGCAAATGCTTCAGCTTCAAGTGCAGCTGCAAATGCTTCAGCTTCAAGTGCAGCTGCAAATGCTTCAGCTTCAAGTGCAACTGCAAATGCTTCAGCTTCAAGTGCAACTGCAAATGCTTCAGCTTCAAGTGCAGCTGCAAATGCTTCAGCTTCAAGTGCAGCCGCACATGCGCCTACATGTGCAGCGACACGTGCGCATTCACGCACGCAGTCGCCGGTACCGTCGCGCCTCGCATGTAAATGCTTTCGCAGTGCGCGGTGTGCGCGATGTGTGCCGGTCAACGGCAGGCACCAACCCGCGACGCAAACGCTGCGACGCGCGCGATGCCGCTGGCTTTCAGGCTGCGAGCCGTTGTGCCGCGCTGCGGCTACGCCACCATTGCACTGCGAAACGCTGAGCAGGATCGGTCCAGGTGCGCAGCGTTTCGAAGCCGCTGGCGCGCGCGAGTTCGGCCAGACTGTCGAGCGTGTACTTGTAAGAGTTCTCCGTGTGCAGGGTTTCGCCGGCACGCATCGAGAAGCGCTGACCGAAGATGGTGAAGTCCTGAGCGCGTTGCGCGACCAGATGCATTTCGATGCGTCCATGCTCGCTGTTATAGCGTGCCTGATGGCGGAACGCATCGACCGCGAAGTTGGCGCCGAACTCGCGGTTGAGCCGCGTCAGCAGATTCAAGTTGAACGCGGCGGTAACGCCAGCGGTATCGTCGTAGGCGGCTTCGAGTTCGCCGATATCCTTTTGCAGGTCGGCGCCGAGCAGCAGGCCGCCGCGATTACCTGCGAGTGCGCGGATGTTGCGTAGCAGTGCGATGGCCGGTGCCGGTTCGAAGTTGCCGAGCGTGGAGCCAGGGAAATAGACCGCGTTGCGACGCGCGGCATCGCCCGCTTCCGGCAATTGCAGCGGTGCGGTGAAGTCCGCGACGAGAGGCTGAATGTCGAGCGCCGGATAGCGCTCGCTCAGCGCTTGTGCGGTCTTGTGCAGGTGCTCGCCGGAAATATCCACCGGCACGTAGGCGGCGTGATCGAGCCGATCGAGCAGCAGGCGCGTCTTCACGCTGCTGCCGCTACCGAATTCGATCAGACGAACATCGTCGCCGAGTACGCTGGCCATTTCCGCGGCGTGCGCCTGCATGATCGCGCGCTCGGTGCGGGTGACGTAGTACTCCGGCAGTTCGCAGATCTGGTCGAACAATTCGGAGCCGCGTTCGTCGTAAAAGTATTTCGACGGTAGCCGTTTCTGCGGCGCTTCCAGCCCGCGCAGAATCTCGGCACATTCGCTGTCGCGAAAACGTCGCGGCGTATCACCCTGGTCCATTGTTGGTCTCCTTCTCGGTCTGCGGTCGCGCTCTTTTGGCGCGAGATCGTTAGCGACAGCTGCTTCGGTGGGCGAGATGCGCGCGTGCCGCGACGCGCACAAGTGACTAGCGCAGGTCCTGCGCCAAACGGATACCGGAAAACTGCCAGCGCGCATCGGCGTAAAAAAAGTTGCGATAGCTCGCGCGCAGATGATCCGCATGCGAGACGCAGGAGCCGCCGCGCAGCACCATCTGGTTGCTCATGAACTTGCCGTTGTATTCGCCCACCGCACCAGCGGCGGTGCGAAAGCCGGGATAGGGCAGGTAGGCGCTACCGGTCCATTCCCAGACATCGCCGAACATCTGGCGCAATTTCGGGAAGTCCTGCGCGCTCGGTTGCAGCAGCTCGCTGTCGATGAAATTGCCGGCTATCGGCAGGTTGGCGGCACTCGCTTCCCACTCGACTTCGGTGGGCAAGCGCGCGCCGGCCCAACGCGCAAACGCATCGGCCTCGTAGAAACTCACGTGACAAACGGGTGCTGCATCGACCAGCGCCTGCACGCCGCCGAGCGTAAATGCGGATTCGAGATCCTCGTTCCAGTACAGCGGACGCTGCCAGCCACGCGACTGCACGATCGCCCAGCCGTCGGCGAGCCACAGATCGCTGCGCGTATAACCGCCGTCGCGGATGAACGCGCGGAATTCGGCGTTGTTGACCGGACGCTCGGCGATGCGATGCGGCTGCAGCCATTGCGAATGACGCGGCGTTTCGTTGTCGAACGCGAAGTCGAAGCCGACCCCTGGGCCGGCGTGTCCGATTTCGATGCGGCCTTCGGCGACGTCATGGAAGCGCAGGGCCTGCGTGCTACTGCTTCGCACCGCGACCAGATCGTTGCGATACGCCGGCTGCAAAGGATTCTGAAACAGCAGGTGCTTGACGTCGGTCAGCAACAGCTCCTGATGCTGACGCTCGTGATGCAGTCCGAGTTCGATCAGTGCCAGCGCGTCGGCGTCGGCGCGTCCCGACGTGAGCCAGTCGCCCAGAGCGGCATCGACATGCGAACGGTAGGCCAGCACGTCTTCCAGCGAAGGCCGTGTGAGCAGCCCGCGCTGCGCACGCGGATGACGCGGACCCAGCGCTTCGTAATAGGAATTGAACAGCAGCCCGAAGCGCTCGTCGAAACAGCGATAGCCAGATACATAGCGCTGCAGCAGAAATGTTTCGAAGAACCAGGTGGTGTGTGCGAGATGCCATTTCACCGGTGAGGCATCCGGCATCGACTGCGCGCCGCAATCCTCAGCGGATAACGGTGCTGCGAGTGCGCGGCTGAGCCCGCGCACCTGCTGCAGCCGTGCGGCCATGTGCTGCGCATCGGCAGCCACAGACGGTGCTGTGCCGCCGATGCTGCGTGTCGCGCTGGACGGCTGAGGAAGGCTCTGACTCGTCGTCGGACGCGGGGTCGGACTCGGCGTCATTGGGGAACTCCGGATGGCAGCGGGCGATGGCGATACGAGGTATTGCCAGACGCGGAATATGCTTATGACCTTGCCGCATCCGGAGTGTTCCACAGTCGCGTGCGACTGAACACCCTGAATGGCCGCTTCGGTGTTTCCGTCACAAACCTCGGACGCAGCGGCATAGGGGATCGCGTTGTGTCCGGCGCCTAAGCGTGTCGCAGCGTGTGCGCGGCAGATGTCGCGACGATTACGGTCGTGACGATCGGCTCGCTAAAGTCAGCCTTGATCCATGTGTCCCCGCTTCCGTCGGCGAATTCAGGAAGACTGTGACGGGTAGTTCTGCAGTGCGGTTCACGCAGCGATGACACGTCCGCACGCGATGTCCGGCGTGCCGGGTAGCTCCTCCTGTTATGCCGCCTGCTGCACCAAGACGGCGCGACCCTTCACATCGGCGACCTCAGATTTTGGCCTCGCGCAGCCACCGCCACAGCGTTGTGCGGGAAACGCCAAGCTGTGTGGCGAGCGCGCGACGATTGCCATTCAGCTGCAGCAGTTGTCGCTTCAAGGCGCGCGCACCCGGTCGCGCGCCGCGCGTGATATCGCCGACCCGCAGATCGGCCTGCGGCACTGCGGCAATTGGTTGCTGCAATTCGGGCGCGGCGCGCAGCAGCCAGTCGGCGTCGATCTGCGCGGGCCAGCCATCGACCTTGCCTTGCAGGCTTGCGCGTTCCATCAGGTTGCGCAGCTCGCGCACATTGCCGGGCCAGGCTTGCCGCTGCAGCAGTCGCAGCGCGTCTGCACAGAACTTCGGCGCGTTCGCGCTGCCGCTCGCACTGCCATTCGCGCGCAGGAAGCGCTGCGCCAATTGCACGACATCCTCGCGGTGGTCGGCGAGCGCGGGCAGGGCGATACGCAGCACATTCAGCCGGTAATACAGGTCGGCGCGAAACTGTTGTTGCGCGATGCGCGCGGCGAGATCGCAGTGCGTCGCCGCGATCACGCGCAGGTTCACCGGCAGCGGTCGGGTCGAGCCGACGCGCAACACTTGCCGCTCTTCGAGCACACGCAGCAAGCGCGTCTGCAGCGCCACCGGCATTTCGCCGATCTCGTCGAGAAATAACGTTCCGCCGTTGGCCGCTTCAATCAGGCCCGCGCGGCCACCCCGGCGCGAACCGGTGAAAGCGCCCTCGTCGTGACCGAACAGCTCGGACTCCAGCAGCGACTCGGCGATGGCGCCGCAGTTCACGGCAACGAACGGCTGACTCCGCCGCGCGCTTGCGGAATGAACCGCCTGCGCCACCAGTTCCTTGCCGGTGCCGGTGGCGCCGGTGATCAACAAGGTCGCATCCGAGGCCGCGCAACGTTGTACGGCCGCGCGCACCTCGCGCATCGGTGCGCTGTCGCCGAGCAGATCCTCAACGCGATAGCGTGAGCCGGCGTTGGCGGCCGGCCGTTGCGGACTGCGCACTCCATCGGAGAACGCACGCGGTCCGTGTACGACGCGGGCGATGTCGAGCGCGGCATCGAATGCGGCGCGAATGGTCTCGGCCGAATACAGCAGGATGCCGGTAACACCCGCCTGCTCGGCCAGTTCCGTGGCGAGCCCGGTGCCGACGATCACCTTGATGCCCTGCGCGACCAATTCGGCGACGCAGCTGCGGGCGTCTTCGGCGGTGACGAAGGTTCGCTGCTCGATGCTGAGACCGAAGCCACGCTTGAACTCGGCGAATTCCGGCAAGTCGCTGGCGTGCGTCACCAGGCCGATCTTCGGCGAAAGCTTGCGCGCACGCGCCAGCGCCTGCATCAAGTCGAAGCCGCTGAGCTTGACCAACACCACCGGCTTGTCGACACGATTCTTCAGATACGCGCCGTTGGAGCCGGCGGCGATCAGCACGTCGCAGTCGTCGTTCGGCAAGCGGCGACGGATATGCCGCACCGCATCCTCGAAGCCGAGGTTGATCGGCTCGATGATCGCGCGGTCGTCGTACTCGGGCGTGATGTCGTTAAGCAGCCCCGACAGGCGCGACACGCTCACCGTCCAGATCACCGGCTTGCGGTCGGATTCGCCTGTGGGTCGTGCGTAACGCTTGGCGGGCGGAGAAGGCATCGATGTTTCGTAAACGTTCCATGAAACAGTGTGAAACATGATAGAACATCGCCGGCCGCCTTGCCGCGGTGTCTGCCGAGGCCGCCGCACCGCATAAAACTCCAGCCAAAGCAGTAGGATGTCGCGCCGGCTCGAAACCCCTGCCGAGTTGGCACGCGCCTTGGACTATGGCGGCACCACGCGGCGTTCGATCCGCGGCCACAACGAGAGCACCGATGACCTCCGACCCCATTCCGACCACGTCGAAATCCAAGCTTTCTGCCAGTGCCAGTGCCGGTGCGCGGTTCCGCGAAGCGGTGGCCACCGAGAAGCCGTTGCAGATTGCCGGCGCGATCACCGCCTATGCCGCGCGCATGGCCGAGGCCACCGGCTTCAAGGCGCTCTACCTGTCCGGCGGCGGCGTCGCTGCCAATTCGCTGGGTATGCCGGATCTCGGCATAAGCACGATGGAGGATGTGCTGATCGATATCCGCCGCATTACCGATGTGACCACGCTGCCGCTGCTGGTGGACATCGATACCGGCTGGGGTGGCGCGTTCAACATCGCCCGCACGATTCGCGCAATGGTGAAGGCCGGCGCCGGCGCGGTGCACATGGAAGACCAGGTCGGCCAGAAGCGTTGCGGCCATCGTCCGGGCAAGGAAGTGGTCACCAAGGAAGAGATGGTCGATCGCGTGAAGGCGGCGGTCGATGCGCGCACCGACGAAAGCTTCGTGATAATGGCGCGCACCGACGCGCTGGCGGTGGAGGGCATCGACGCCGCGATCGAACGTGCGGTGGCTTACGTCGAAGCCGGCGCCGACATGATTTTCCCCGAGGCGATGACCGAGCTTTCGATGTACAAGAAGTTCAAGGCCGCGGTGAAAGTGCCGATCCTCGCCAACATCACCGAGTTTGGTCACACGCCGCTGTTCACGACACAGGAACTCGGCTCGGTGGATGTCGATATGGTGCTGTACTGCTGCTCGGCCTACCGTGCAATGAACGCCGCCGCACTGAAGGTCTACCAGGCGATCCGCACCGAAGGCACGCAGCAAAACGTGGTGCCTTTGATGCAGACGCGCGCAGACCTTTACAAGTACCTCGATTATCATGCGTACGAGCAGAAGCTCGACACGCTGTTCGCAAAGAAAAAATAGTAACGACCGCGCAGCGGCGACGCCCGGCGCACCAACCCCATCACGTTCGGAGGAACTCATGTCTGACAACGCACCCGCCGCGGGCTTCAAGCCGAAGAAATCGGTGGCACTTTCGGGCGTCACCGCCGGCAACACCGCGCTCTGCACGGTCGGCCGCAGCGGCAACGATCTGCACTACCGCGGCTACGACATTCTCGATGTCGCCGATGCCTGCGAATTCGAAGAGATCGCGCACCTGCTGGTGCACGGCAAGCTGCCGACCGCCGCCGAACTGGCCGCGTACAAGACCAAGCTGAAGGCGCTGCGCGGCCTGCCGGCCAACGTAAAGTCCGCGCTCGAAGCGCTGCCGGCGTCGAGCCATCCGATGGACGTGATGCGCACGGGTGTTTCCGCACTCGGCTGCAACCTGCCGGAGAAGGACGACCACAATCATCCGGGCGCACGCGACATCGCCGATCGCCTGATGGCGAGCCTGGGCTCGATGCTGCTGTACTGGTACCACTACGCGGTTAACGGCAAGATCATCGAAGTCGAGACCGACGACGATTCGATCGGCGGCCACTTCCTACACCTGCTGCACGGCAAGACGCCGCCGGCGCTGTGGGTCAAGGCGATGCACACCAGCTTGATTCTGTACGCCGAGCACGAGTTCAACGCGTCCACCTTTACCTGCCGCGTGATCGCCGGCACCGGCTCCGACATGCACTCCGCCATTTGCGGCGGCATCGGCGCGCTGCGCGGCCCCAAGCACGGCGGCGCCAACGAAGTCGCCTTCGAAATCCAGAAGCGCTACGACACGCCGGATGAAGCGGAAGCCGACATCAAGGCGCGCGTCGAGAAGAAGGAAGTCGTGATCGGCTTCGGACATCCGGTGTACACCGTCAGCGATCCGCGCAACAAGGTGATCAAGGAAGTCGCACGCGAACTTTCCAAGGATGCCGGCAGCATGAAGATGTTCGACATCGCCGAGCGCCTCGAAACCGTGATGTGGGACATCAAGAAAATGTTCCCGAACCTCGACTGGTTCAGCGCGGTGAGCTACCACATGATGGGCGTGCCGACCGCGATGTTCACGCCGCTGTTCGTCATCGCGCGCACCTCCGGCTGGAGCGCGCACATCATCGAGCAGCGCATCGACAACAAGATCATTCGTCCGAGCGCGAACTACGTCGGACCGGAAGATCTGAAGTTCGTGCCGCTGAAGGATCGCAAGTAAGGCGCGTTCGAAACTTTGACCGCCGAGGCTTCACGGAAGGCGACACCTCGCTCGATCGCATCGCCGGTCGACGTGCCGCTTCCCGCCATCGGTCACGCCTCTCCCGTTCGCGGGAGAGGTGCATCAAAAACGGCCGTTCCGGCTCGGCGGCACTTCACTTCTGCAGTTTCTTATCCGCGGTTCTCCGCTTTTCGCCATAGAGCACCTTGATCCCATGAACACGGCCCACCGCAAACCGCTGCCCGGCACCACGCTCGACTACTTCGATACGCGCGAGGCGATCGATGCGATCAGCCCGGGTGCTTACGACAAGCTTCCGTACACCTCGCGCGTGCACGCCGAGAATCTGGTGCGGCGTTGCGATCCGGCGACGCTCACCGATTCGCTGAAGCAGTTGATCGAGCGGCGCCGCGATCTGGATTTTCCGTGGTTCCCGGCGCGCGTGGTGTGTCACGACATTCTCGGGCAGACCGCGCTGGTCGATCTCGCCGGCCTGCGCGATGCCATCGCCGACATGGGCGGCGACCCGGCGCAAGTCAATCCGGTCGTGCAGACGCAGCTGATTGTCGATCACTCGCTGGCGGTGGAATTCGGCGGCTTCGACAAAGATGCGTTCGCCAAGAACCGTGCGGTCGAGGATCGTCGCAACGAAGATCGTTTCCACTTCATCGAGTGGACCAAGAAGGCGTTCAAGAACGTCGAGGTGATTCCGCCCGGCAACGGCATCATGCATCAGATCAATCTGGAGCGGATGTCGCCGGTGGTGCACGCGAAAGACGGCGTTGCATTCCCCGATACGCTGGTCGGCACCGATAGCCACACGCCGCATGTCGATGCGCTCGGCGTTATCGCCATCGGTGTCGGCGGTCTCGAAGCGGAGAACGTGATGCTCGGCCGCGCGTCGTGGATGCGCCTGCCGGATATCGTCGGCGTCGAGCTGAGCGGCAAGCCGCAGCCCAACATCACCGCGACCGACGTGGTGCTCGCGCTGACCGAATTCCTGCGTAAGGAAAAAGTTGTCGGTGCTTATCTGGAATTCTTCGGTGAAGGCGCGTCCGCGCTGACGCTCGGCGATCGCGCAACGATCTCCAACATGACGCCGGAATTCGGCGCCACCGCGGCCATGTTCTACATCGACCGGCAGACCATCGACTACCTCAAACTCACCGGCCGCGAAGACGCGCAGGTCAAGCTGGTGGAGTTGTATGCCAAGCAGACCGGCCTGTGGGCCGATGCGCTGAAAACCGCCGAATACGAGCGCGTGATCCGCTTCGATCTGTCGAGCGTGGTGCGCAACATGGCCGGCCCGTCGAATCCGCACAAGCGTTTGCCGACCAGCGATCTCGCCGCGCGCGGCATCGCCGCGAAATGGGAACAGGTGCCGGGCCAGATGCCGGATGGCGCGGTAATCATCGCCGCCATCACCAGTTGCACCAACACCAGCAATCCGCGCAATGTCATTGCCGCCGGCCTGCTCGCACGCAATGCAAATGCGCGCGGACTCACGCGCAAGCCCTGGGTGAAATCCTCGCTCGCACCCGGCTCGAAGGCGGTGCAGCTGTATCTGGAGGAAGCCAAGCTGCTACCGGAACTGGAGCAACTCGGTTTCGGCATCGTCGCGTTCGCCTGCACCACCTGCAACGGCATGTCCGGCGCGCTCGATCCGGTGATCCAGAAAGAAGTGATCGATCGCGACCTGTACGCAACCGCCGTGCTGTCCGGCAACCGCAACTTTGATGGCCGCATCCATCCGTATGCCAAGCAGGCCTTCCTCGCCTCGCCGCCGCTGGTGGTTGCCTACGCAATCGCTGGAACGATCCGCTTCGACATCGAAAAGGACACGCTGGGCATCGATAAGGATGGCAAGCCGGTCACGCTGAAGGACATCTGGCCGAGCGACGAAGAGATCGATTCGATCGTCGCCAGCAGCGTCAAGCCTGCGCATTTCCGCAGCGTCTACGATCCGATGTTCAACTTCAAAATCGTCGAGGACAAGTCGATCAAGCCGCTGTACGACTGGCGTCCGAAGAGCACCTACATCCGTCGTCCGCCGTACTGGGAAGGCGCGCTCGCCGGCGAACGCACGCTGAAAGGCATGCGCGCACTGGCCGTGCTGCCGGACAACATCACTACCGATCATCTGTCGCCGTCGAACGCGATCCTGCTCGACAGCGCGGCCGGCGAATACCTCCACAAGATGGGCCTGCCGGAAGAGGACTTCAATTCCTACGCCACGCATCGCGGCGATCACCTCACCGCGCAGCGCGCCACGTTTGCCAATCCGCAGCTGGTCAACGAAATGGCGGTGGTCGACGGCAAGGTCAAGAAAGGCTCGCTCACGCGCATCGAACCGGATGGCAAGGTCGTGCGCATGTGGGAAGCGATCGAAACCTACATGGAACGCAAGCAGCCGCTGATCATCATCGCCGGTGCCGACTACGGCCAGGGTTCCTCGCGCGACTGGGCCGCCAAGGGTGTGCGCCTCGCCGGTGTCGAAGCCATCGCCGCCGAAGGCTTCGAGCGCATCCATCGCACCAACCTGATCGGCATGGGCGTACTGCCGCTGGAGTTCAAGCCCGGCACCACGCGGCTGACGCTGAAGATCGACGGCACCGAAACCTTCGACGTCGTCGGCGAACGCAAGCCGCGCACCGAACTGACGCTGGTGATCACGCGCAAGAACGGCGAACGCCTCGAAGTGCCGGTCACCTGCCGGCTCGACACTGCCGAAGAAGTTTCGATCTACGACGCCGGCGGCGTGCTGCAACGCTTCGCGCAGGATTTTCTGGAATCGTCGAAGGCGGCTTGATCGCAAGGCCGGCTGCCTTGTGACGATTCATCGCTCACTGCTCGCCTCCTTTGGAAAGGAGAAGAGCAGCGAGCGTGTATGGGCTGCAGCGATCTGGCGTGCATCACGGCAGTAGGTTGCTGCACGATCGCAGCAACGGGTTCGCTCAGTAAAACGCAGTCGCAGCACACGCACTCAATCACTTCGCAGCGTTGGCGTAGCCTCAAGGATCACCGCTCATGACTCACATTCCGCAAATCAAAATCCCCGCCACCTACATGCGTGGCGGCACCAGCAAGGGCGTGTTTTTTCGCTTGCAGGATCTGCCGGCGGCGGCACAGGTGCCGGGTGCGGCGCGCGACAAGCTCTTGCTGCGCGTGATTGGCTCGCCGGATCCTTACGGGGCTCAAATCGACGGCATGGGCGGGGCGACGTCGAGTACCAGCAAAACGGTGATCCTCGCCAAGAGCAGCAAGCCCGATCATGACGTCGACTATATGTTCGGCCAGGTCTCGATCGACAAGGCGTTTGTCGATTGGTCCGGCAACTGCGGCAACCTCACGGCCGCGGTGGGTTCGTTCGCGATCAGCAATGGACTGATCGATGCGGCGCGCGTTCCGCAGAACGGCATCTGCACCGTGCGCATCTGGCAGGTGCAGATCGCCAAGACCATCATCGCGCACGTGCCGATGACCAACGGCGCGGTGCAGGAGACCGGCGATTTCGAACTCGACGGCGTGACCTTTCCGGCGGCCGAAGTGCAGATCGAGTTTCTCGATCCGGCCGATGAAGGGGATGGCAGTGGCAGCGATGCCAATTCGATGTTTCCCACCGGCAAGCTGGTCGACGATCTCGAAGTGCCCGGCATCGGCACCTTCAAGGCGACGATGATCAATGCCGGCATTCCGACGATCTTCGTCAATGCGGACGCGATCGGCTACACCGGCACCGAGCTGCGTGAGGCGATCAACGCCGATGCCGAGGCGCTGAAGAAATTCGAGACGATCCGCGCCTACGGCGCGCTGCGCATGGGGCTGATCAAAGACGTGTCCGAGGCGGCCAAGCGCCAGCACACACCGAAGGTTGCGTTCGTCGCGCCGCCGAAGTCCTACGTCGCATCCAGTGGCAAGCAGATCCAGGCGAACGACATCGATCTGAACGTGCGCGCGCTGTCGATGGGCAAGCTGCATCACGCGATGATGGGCACCGCCGCCGTCGCCATCGGCACCGCCGCTGCGATTCCAGGGACCTTGGTGAACCTCGCTGCCGGCGGCACGCAGCGGACGGCGGTTCGCTTCGGTCATCCGTCCGGCACGCTGCGCGTGGGTGCGGAGGCGGTTGAAGTGAACGGCGAGTGGGTCGTCAAGAAGGCGATCATGAGCCGCAGCGCGCGCGTGCTGATGGAAGGCACCGTGCGGATTCCGGGCGACAGTTTCTAGCGTCGCGCTCGCATTGCACTTGGGTCGCGCGCAGCCGCGCGACCCACCCGGTGGTTCGCGTCGAAGTTTCCAGGCCTGACGAGCGGACCGCCGCTGCAGCGGTCGCAGCGCTGCCGGCGTTCGAAATCGGCCGGGCAGTCGCATGAGCGCTTGCGCGTGCCGCGCGTCGATTTGTAGCCGGTGCCGCCGACTGACCGCATCGCAGCCGCGGTGCGCGTGCGCGGTTATAGACAAGCCCGGCCGCGCACCCGCAAGCTTCGCGCATGAGACTCCTGATCATTCTTCTGCGCGCCTGGTGGGCGACGCGCAAACGGCGCTGGCTGGCCACCGATGCGGTGACGGTGCTGGAGATGCGCGTCTGGCCGCAGGACATCGACCTCAACCTGCACATGAACAACGCGCGCTACTTTTCGATTGCGGACATGGGCCGCTTCGACTGGTGGATGCGCACCGGCATCTGGCGCCGCGCGCTGGCACGCGGCTGGCGCCCAGTGGCAGGCGACGTCGATGCGCGCTTCAGCCGCTCGCTGCAGCCGTTCCAGCGCTACCAATTGGCCACACAGTTGGTCGGCTGGGATGCGAAGTGGATCTACGCGCTGCACGAGTTCAAGGTCGGCCCGAAGACCTACGCGACGCTGGCGGTGCGTTACGTGTTCATTCGCGGCAAGCGCGATCTCGCCACGCCGAAACAGGTGCTGGCACTGGCCGGTGTCGAAGGACCGTCGCCGCCACTGCCCGAATGGGTGCGGCAATGGAGCGGCGCGCAGGATCGTCTGGCGGCAGACCGCCGCGCACTGCGCTACGCCGAGCAGAACGGCGACAATTCAAACGTCGACTAGAGCGTCGAATAGAGCGCCCAATAAAACGTCGAATAAAACGTCGAATAAAACGCCGAACATAACCTCGAACAAAAACGCTTCGAAAAGAAACGTCAAAATCAAGCGTCGAATCGATACTTCGAACAAATCATCGAAACTCAAGGGAACTGCACGATGACATCCGCCTATCCGCACCTGCTCGCACCGCTCGATCTGGGGTTCACCACGCTGAAGAACCGCGTGCTGATGGGTTCGATGCATACCGGTCTGGAAGACCGCAAGAAGAACTTTCCGCGACTCGCTGCTTATTTCGCCGAGCGCGCGCGTGGCGGCGTCGGGCTCATCGTCACCGGCGGTTTTGCGCCGAACGTGGCCGGCTGGGTATCGCCGTTCGCTGGCCGACTCGCAACGCATGGCGCGGCGCGCGATCACCGCGTGATCACCGACGCGGTGCACGCCGAGGGCGGCAAGATCGCGCTGCAGATCCTGCACGCGGGACGCTATGGCTATCACCCGCTGTCGGTGGCGCCGTCGCGGATCAAGTCGCCGATCACGCCGTTCACGCCGCGCGCACTGTCGTCCTGGGGTGTGGAGCGTCAGATCGCCGCGTTCGCACGCTGTGCTGCGCTCGCGCGCGAAGCGGGCTATGACGGCGTCGAGGTGATGGGCTCGGAAGGCTATTTCATCAATCAGTTTCTGGTCGAGCACACCAATCGCCGCGACGACAAATGGGGTGGCCCGTTCGAGAACCGCATGCGGCTGCCGGTGGAGATCGTCGCGCGCGTGCGCGAGGCGGTGGGCAAGGACTTCATCATTGTGTATCGCCTGTCGATGCTCGATCTGATTCCAGATGGCCAGACCTGGGACGAAATCGTGATGCTTGCGAAGGCGATCGAGAAAGCTGGTGCCACCATCATCAACACCGGCATCGGCTGGCACGAAGCGCGGGTGCCGACCATCGCCACCAGCGTGCCGCGCGCGGCGTTCGGCTGGGTTACGAAAAAGCTGAAAGGCGAAGTCAGCATTCCCCTGTGCACCACCAACCGCATTAACGCGCCGGATGTCGGCGAGCAGCTGATCGCCGGCGGCAGTGCCGACATGATCTCGATGGCGCGGCCGCTGCTGGCGGATGCCGAGTTCGTCAATAAGGCCGCGGCCGGCAAGCCGCAGTCGATCAACACCTGCATTGCCTGCAATCAGGCCTGCCTCGATCACAGCTTCTCGCTGAAGATCGCCAGCTGCCTGGTGAATCCGCGCGCCTGCCACGAAACCGAGTTGAACTACACGCCGGCCACGCAGAAAAAACGCATCGCCGTGATTGGCGCCGGTCCCGCCGGTCTCGCTGCCGCCACGGTTGCCGCCGAGCGCGGGCACAGTGTCGATCTGTTCGATGCTGCGGCCGAGATCGGCGGCCAGTTCAACATGGCCAAGCGCATTCCCGGCAAGGAAGAGTTTCACGAAACGTTGCGCTACTTCCGCGATCGTATTCCTACCGTCGGCGTAAACCTGCAGCTGAATCGCCGCGTCACTGCGGAAGAACTGCTCGCCGCGAAATACGACGACATCGTGCTCGCCACCGGCGTGCTGCCGCGTGATCCGAAGATTCCCGGTCAGGACGCGGCAATCGCCAGCGGCAAGGTGATGAACTACGTCGAACTGCTCAACGGCGGACGGATTGCCGGCAAGCGCGTCGCGGTGGTCGGTGCCGGCGGTATCGGCTTCGATGTCGCGGAATTCCTGGTCGACGATGGCCATTCCGCGACGCTCGACTTGGGCCTGTGGATGGCCGAGTGGGGCGTCACCGATCCGGCCAAGGCACGCGGCGGCGTGGCCGGGGTGCGACCGCAGATCGCGCCACCCGCGCGCGAAGTGCTGCTGTTGCAACGCAAGTCCAGCAAGCCCGGCGCTGGGCTCGGCAAGACCACCGGCTGGATCCATCGCAGCACGCTGAAGATGAAGCGCGTCGAGATGTTCGCCGGCGTCAATTACGAATCGATCGACGAGCGTGGCCTGTTGATCAGCTACGGCGAGAAGCGCGAGAACGCAACCCTGCTGGAGGTCGATCACATCGTGCTGTGCACCGGCCAGGAGCCGGAGCGCTCGCTGGAACAGCCGCTGATTGCGGGCGGTGCGCGCGTGCATCGCATCGGCGGCGCCGATGTCGCCGCGGAACTCGATGCGAAACGCGCGATCAATCAAGGCAGCCGTCTGGCCGCCAGCTTGTGAACCCTTTGATCGCATGAATTCTCTCTCGCAAGGATGCGAGTCCTGAGCACACCCGCCAGCCCGTCGCCGTCGTTGCGCGAGCAGCCCACGGCCTGGCTGCTGCGCGTTGCGACGATCGATCCGCTGCTGACGATTCTGGTACTCGCCGCGATCGTGCTGGTCGCGGTGCATCCGCTGACGCCCGAGCGCTATGTCGCCCTGATCGATTGGCCAACCTTGCAGGCGCTGGCCGGGCTGCTGGTGTTGACGCGCGGCATCGAAACCAGCCATGCGCTGCAGCACGCAGCACGCGCCTTGCTGATGCGCGTGCAGACACTGCGGCAGCTTGCACTGCTGCTGGTGATGCTGTCGGCGGCGCTGTCGACGCTGCTGACCAACGATGTCAGCTTGTTTCTGGTGGTGCCGCTGACGCTCGGCATCGCACGCATCGCCGAGGTGCCGCTCGCGCGACTGGTGATCTTTGAAGCGCTCGCGGTCAACGCCGGCTCGGCGCTGACGCCGATCGGCAATCCGCAGAACCTGCTGCTGTGGCACAAGGCCGGTGGCTCGATGCTGGCCTATGTGCAGATCATGTTTCCGGCTGTGGCCATCATGTCGCTGCTGCTGCTGGCACTGACGGCGCTGATGTTCGGCGGACAGCGCATCGCGCTGAATCTGGAACAGTCGCAGGACGGCATCGATCGCCGACTGCTGTCGGTGTCCTTGGCCTTGCTGCTGGGCTTTCTGGCCGCACTCGAACTGCATGCGGCCTTGCCCGGCATGCTGATCGTGCTGGCGCTGTTTGCGCTGCTGTTCCGGCAGGTACTGCGCGCGGTGGACTGGAAGCTGCTGCTGATCATCGGGCTGATGTTCATCGATCTCGGCGCGCTTGCAGCGTTGCCGGCGTTGACACGCCTGTTGCCGCAACTGCCCTTGTCGCAGCCGCTGCCGGTGTACTGGGCCGGCGTGCTGCTGTCGCAGTTCATCAGCAACGTGCCGGCCGCCATCCTGCTGTCGCCGCTGACCGCGCACACCGCCGCGCTCGCCGTTGGCGTCAACGTCGGCGGCTTCGGTCTGGCGATCGGCTCGCTGGCCAACCTGATCGCGCTGCGGCAGGTCGGCGGCATGGCGATCTACAAGCAATTCCATTTGATTTCGGTGCCGTTCCTGATTGTCGTCGCGGTCGTGGTGTCGATCCTGCTGCGCTGAGCGGCCGGACTTGCGCGAGGCGCACTCTGCGCGTGGGCATGCGGGCAAGTTTGGGTACGCGCGCAAGCTTGGCCACATGGCAACGGGCCACGTGGCAGCCTGAGCCTGCGCAGTCGTCATGGCATCGCAGGCTATAGTTCGGTAACCCACATCCGGAGACTCGCGATGCGACATTCAAGCGTTCCCAATGCTGAGATCGTCATGACCAGCGACCGAGTGAATGCACAACTGCTTGTACAACCGCATGCGCAACCGCACGTACAGCCGCATGCGCAACCGCATGTACAGCCGCATGCGCAGCTTCATGCGCAACCGCAACCGCAGCGGCTTGCGACAGTCTGGTCGTCCCTGCGCGCTTCGGTACAGATGCCCTCACCAGCCGCGCGCGAGCGCAGGCCGCACAGCGCCGCGAAGCGGACGTGGACCTTGCTGTTCACCGCCGCCCTTGTCGCCAGCGCACAGGTCGCCGCCGCCGCGACGCCGCCGAGCCCTGTCGCTGAGACACCCGCACACCTCATGCTCGGCTACAGCAGCGGTCACGTCGCCGCACAGCAGGCGCTGGAGGCGCAGTTCGACGCGCAGCTCGATGCGGCCGATTTGCGCAGCTGGCTGCAGGACATGAGTTCGCAGCCGAACAACGTCGGCTCCGCGCACGACAAGCACAACGCCGAAACCATGCTGGCGCAGTTCAAGTCCTGGGGCTGGGACGCGCAGATCGAAACCTTCTATGTGTTGTATCCCACACCACTCGAAGAGCAGCTCGAACTGGTCGCACCGACGCATTTCGTCGCGGCGCTCAAGGAACCGGCGGTCGCCGGCGATGCGAGTTCGGCCAACACCGCCAACGCGCTGCCGCCGTACAACGTCTATGCCGCGGATGGTGATGTCACCGCCGCGCTGGTCTACGTCAATCAAGGCATGCCGGACGACTACAAGGAACTCGCGCGGCGCGGCATCGACGTCAAGGGCAAGATCGCCATCGCGCGCTACGGCGGTGGCTGGCGCGGGCTCAAGCCGAAACTCGCGCAGGAACACGGCGCGGTGGGCTGCCTGATTTATTCCGATCCGAGCGGCGACGGTTACGGTGCCGGCGATGTATATCCGAAAGGCGGCTTCCGTCCGGCCGATGGTGTGCAGCGTGGCTCGGTGCTGGATATTCCGGTGGCGTCCGGCGATCCGCTGACGCCGGACATCGGCGCGACCAAGAACGCCAAGCGACTGGCGATTGCGGATGCGAAAACCATCCTGAAAATTCCGGTGCTGCCGATCTCGTACGCCGATGCGCAACCCCTGCTCGCGGCGCTCGACGGCCCGGTCGCACCGAAGGACTGGCGCGGCGGATTGCCGATCACCTATCACATCGGTGGTGGTGCGGCGCAGGTTCATCTGAAGTTGAAGAGCGACTGGTCGTTGAAGCCGATCTATGACGTCGTCGCGAAAATGCGCGGCAGCGAGTTGCCGAACGAATGGGTGATTCGCGGCAATCATCACGACGGCTGGGTGTTCGGCACCTGGGATCCGCTCTCCGGCAATGTGGCGCTGCTCGAAGAGGCCAAGGCAATCGGCGCGCTGCACAAGAGCGGCTGGCGTCCCAAGCGCACGCTGGTCTATGCCAGCTGGGATGCGGAAGAGCCAGGCCTGCTCGGTTCCACCGAATGGGCCGAGGCGCACGCGGCCGAATTGCAGAAGAAGGCGGTGTTGTACATCAACTCCGATACCAACGCGCGCGGCTATCTGAGCGCGGGCGGCAGTCATCCGTATCAACATCTGGTGAACGAAATCGCCGCAGGCGTGCGCGATCCGGAGACCGGCGTCAGCGTGCTCGAACGTCAGCGCGCGCATCAACGTGTCGAGACCTACGGCAGTAGCAAGGATGACGACAAGACGCGCGCCGCCAAGCTCGCCGCCGGCGGCGACGTGCCGCTCGATGCGCTCGGCTCCGGTTCGGACTTCTCGCCATTCCTGCAGCATCTCGGTATCTCCTCGCTGGATCTGTACTACAGCGGCGAGAACGACGAGGCGGGTATCTATCACTCGATCTACGACGACTTCGAGCACTACCTGCGCTTCGGCGATCCGAAGTTCGAATACGGCCTCGCGCTGTCGCAGACCATCGGCCACACGATGTTGCGCGTCGCCGATGCGGACGTGTTGCCGATGCAGTTTGCAGCCCTTGCCAGCACCGTCGCCGACTACGTGCAGGAACTGCACAAGCTCGCCGACAACGAACGCGAACACGCGCTCAAGCTGAACAAGCTGCTCGATGAGAATGCCTTCGTGCTCGACGCCGATCCGACCCGCAGGGTGCAGCCGCCGGAGCGTGAGTCCGAAGTTCCTGCGATCGATTTCGCCGCACTCGATGCCGCCGTCAAGCAACTGCAAACCAGCGCCGCCGCTTACGACCAGGCCTATGCCAGCACCATGGCCGCGCCCGATCATCGCATCGAACGCGCGCAGCTCGATCAGCTGCTGCAGGGCCTGGAACAGAAGCTCACCAGTGCTGAAGGCCTGCCGGGTCGCGAATGGTATCGACATCTGCTTTACGCACCGGGCTTCTACACCGGCTACGGCGTGAAGACCATGCCGGGTGTGCGCGAAGCGATCGAACAACGCCGCTGGGACGAAGCCGCACGCTATGCCGGCATCACCGCGACCACGCTCGCCGCCTACAGCGCACAACTGGATCGCGCCACGCAGATGCTTGCACCGGCGGCCGACGCGCACTGATCGGGATTGGCGGATGCCGTCCGCGTGATCCGCTGCGGCGGCTCGGGCGTCAGCGTCGTGCGTCAGCGTCGTGTGTAGATGTCGTGTGTCAGCGTCGTGTGTCGATGTCGTGCGTCGACTGCGTGTGTCGACTTCATGTGTCGACGTCATGTGTCGACGTCGTGCGCTGAAGGCTACGGTGCGACCGCCGGTGGCGGTCTTATCGCTTGATGGCCGGCGCGCGAATTCTCAGCGCGCCGGTTTGTTCAGTGCCCGCATTTGCCTGGCGTCCGCGCGCCGATTCGCAGCGCGCGGGTTCGTTCAGCGTCGATTCGATCAGTGCAAGCCTGCGGCTCGGCTTGGCGCTCAGCTCGCAGTCGGAATCGCCGACAGCGGCACGACCGGCAGCACCACGCTCGAAGGATGCGCGGCGTCGCTGTAGATCGTCAGCACGCCGAGGATCGATTGCAGCAGGCTCGGAATCGGCGGCAGTCCGTGCGGGAAGTCGCTGGCGCCGACGGCGATGCGCAGCTTGTGGCCGGCCTTGATCACCGCGCTGGTCGGAAACACTTCGACATTGAGTTCGACCAGATTGCCGGCGCCGACCGGCTGCAGACTCGCCTTGGTGAACGGATGCCAGGGCTGGATCGACGCGCCATCCAGCGTGCGCGTGCGGCTGCTGTCGACGGCGCGGAACGAGGCGGTCAGCAGGCCGTTGGTCAGCGCGAACGCCGCACCTTTTTCGTCGACATCGTCGACCCGCACGATCACGCCGGCATCGGCCGCAGTGGTCGAGATCCAGACATCGGCCTCGATCGGGCCGTTGATGTAGAGGTCCTCGGTCAACACCGGCGTTTCGTATTTCTGCGCGAGGCGTTCGCTGGCGTTGTCGTAGCTGAAGCAGGGCAGCGGCACCAGACCGATCAGGCCGGCGGTCCATTGCGCGGTGCTGGCCGAACAGATGCCCTCGAGCGGCTCCTGTGCGACTTTCAGCGGCGCGTCGCCGGTCGACGGTGCCGTCGTGCTGAGGCTGTTGTCGCTATGCAAATAGTAGCGCGCGGCGCTGGCCAGCGGATGCGGCCAGTCGGTGGTCGTGACGAAATGGCCCTGGCCGTAGAGATACTGGGTGACGTTCGGCAGGCGATCGGCGCCGACACTCATGCCCTTCTCGTATTGATCGAACCACTGTAGCGCGATGTGATCGAGCACCGGCACGCCGTCGACCGGCAGACCTTGACCCGTCGCCGCCTGGATATGCGTCCACGGTCCGAGCAGCAGCTTGGTCGGATTGCGGTTCTTCAGCGCTTCGTACAGCAGCGGTTCGCCACGCTGGAAGATGTCGTGCAGGCCGCCGACGATGAAGGTCGGGATCTGGATCTTCGCGTTGTTTTCGATCGGCGAGCGATCGGTCCAGAACTGGCCGTCGTACACCGTGTTGGGGTCGCCGGCGACGGCGCGCAGCAGTGTCGGCACCTGGAAGTTGGCCACCGCGCCGAGCACATGTTCGAGTTCCGCCTGCAGCGCTTCCGCCGGGTCCTGGTAGAACGAGAAGTCGAGCACGCTCAGGCCGGTGACCAGCGCCAGCCACAGCGGAATGAAGCCGACGTTGACCTGGCCGCCGGTGAAGACGATGTCGCGATAACCGTCGGCCATCGGCACGATCGGAAACGCGGCCTTCACCGCCGGATGCTGCTTCTCCGCGGTGATCAGCGCGGTGATCGCCAGCAGCGAGGCGCCATAGAGCGCCACACGACCGTCGCTGAACGACTGCGTCGCCGCCCAGTCGACGGTGGGGTAGTAGTCGGCCTGCTCGATCGGACCGAAGGCGGTCCATTCACCTTCGGAGCGGCCGGTGCCGCGCGTGTCGACCACCACGTGCGCATAACCGTGCCGCACCAGATACGGGTTGGCGCCGCCGAGTGCCGGCACGAACGCGCCGACATCCTTGTTGTAGCCGGTCTGCGTCAGCACCACCGGAAACTTGCCGGGAATCGCCTTGCCCGAAGCGTCGGCCGGCAGCGTGACGCTCACCGCGAGCTTCACGCCATCCGCCATCGTGATGAACTGGTTATTGTCGGTGACCGTATTCGGATACAGGTTGTCCGGGTTGTAGTCGGTCCACTGCGCATCCGCATTGCTGGTGATCGGCGTATCCGCCTGGCTCGTGCTGCCGCGGGTGCCGAGCGTGGTCCATTGGGCGGACTCGGCGCCGTTGGCGTTCTCGCTGCCGACCGAGCTGCTGCCGCTGCAGCCGGCGACAAAGGCCAGCAACAGCGTGGCGCTGGCGCCGAGCGCGAGCGCGCAGAACTGAAGCTTGGATTGGGTCTTCACCTGATGTCTCTCCTGAACCGCACTGTTTTTTCTGGATGCCGATGCTTGCCGTTCGAGCCCGCGGCTCAAGGGCCCGGCTATCGATCGGTCCGCCGGGTGGTCCCGCGCTGGATACCTGAATTATTGCGCCAATCGCTTGTAAAAAGGCAGTGCTGCACCGACGTGCAGCGATGTCCGCAGGGCCAGACGGCTGACGCGTGCGTCAGCTTGGAGTGCCCTCGTATGCCTGAACATCAAAGCCGAACGCAGAGGTACAGACGCGCGAGGACTTTTCTTTTCAGATAGCGTTCCAATATTGAAGCCCATGCGGTGCCCGCCGAAGCCTTCGCGGGGCCTGCCTTCGAACCAGGAGAAACGAAATGGATCTGAGCTGCGATTTACCCGGCGCCAGCCGCGCCACCGGCAAGGGCGCCTTTCCGGACCCGGCGCGCGATCTCGCTGCCGCCGCCAGCCCGCAGACCGCGGTGTTCGCCGCCGGCTGTTTCTGGTGCGTGGAAGCGGTGTTCAAGCAACTCGACGGCGTGCTGTCGCTGACCTCCGGCTACAGCGGCGGAACCGCGACCACCGCCGACTACGAAACCGTCTGCAGCGGTCGTACCGATCATGCCGAAGTGGTGAAGATCGAATATGACCCGAGCCGGATCAGCTATGGGCGGTTGCTGAAGATCTTCTTCTCGGTGGCGCACGATCCGACGCAGCTGAATCGTCAGGGCAACGATCACGGCCGCCAGTATCGTTCCGCGATTTTCTTCGAGAGCGAGGCGCAGGCCGAGGTCGCGCGAGCGTATATCGAGCAGCTCGGCAAGGCCGGCGTCTACACGCAGCCGATCGTGACCGAAGTGGTGCCTTTGAAAGCATTCTACAACGCCGAGGCCTACCACCAGAACTACGCCGAGCTGCATCCGAATCAGCCGTACATCGCTGGCGTGTCGACGCCGAAGGTCGAAAAGCTGAAGCAGAAATACGGCGAGTACCTACGTAAGTAACGGGGCGCCAGTGACGTGGTGCCAGTCACGTCTCGCAAGTTACGTGGCGCCAGTAACGCGCGTGCAGATGGAGTCCGCAGAAACAGCCGATCGTCGCGGCGACCTTGAATGCGCTATGACGGCCGGCTCAGCATGCGGCCAATGAACCATGTGATGCAGCCTGTACCCAGGAGCAGTCGATGAAGATGAATGAAGTTGCCAGCGTCGCCGGAAACACGCGCGCGCAGTCCGCCAGCGGTTACGATCTGCGCCCCTTGAGTGCGGCAACGCGCGCGGAACTGGCGAAGGGCTTGACCGGAGAAGAGCGGCGCGTGCTGCTGAGCCAGGGCACCGAGCCGGCATTCTGTGGCGGCCTGCTCGACAACAAGCGCGAAGGCGTTTACGCCTGCCGTCTGTGTGGTCTGCCCTTGTTCAGCTCCAAGGCCAAATTCAATTCCGGCACCGGCTGGCCGAGCTTCTTCGCGCCGGTGGACGCCGCGCACGTCAGGGATATTGAAGACCGCAGCTACGGCATGTTCCGCGTCGAGAATCGCTGCGCGCGCTGCGACTCGCACCTCGGCCACGTGTTCGAAGACGGCCCGAAGCCGACTGGACTGCGCTACTGCATGAACTCGGTATCGCTGCAATTCTTCGACGACGGCGTAACGCCGCCGCAGCACGTCGAGCCGTCGGCCGCGTAAGCCCCGAGTTGGTCAACGGCGTCGCGCAGGGTTCGTTTCAGAACAGGCGATCCGTGCTGCGGATCAACGCACTCGACTCGCAGCGCATCGACGCCTTGGCGCTACGATCCGATCTACGGATGTAGCGTATCGCCGAAGCCTTGATCGAACCGCGCGAGCAACGCTTCGATCAATGCACTTGGTGTCGCTGCTTCGTACCCAGGTTCAGCGCCGCCGTCAGATCGCCCATTGGTGGCGCGCCGTGCGATTGCAGCGCGGCATCGCGAGCGAGAATGCCGTCGAGGCTCGGTAGTCCAAAGCGGCGCGTGATCAGCCGCAGGATCGAGGCGGTGTCGTACGGCGTGTGATCGACACCACCGCGCCGCGTATACGGCGAAATCAAGATTGCCGGAATGCGCGTGCCGGGTCCGAGCAGATCGCCTTGCGGCGGTGCCACGTGATCCCAGACGCCGCCGAACTCGTCGTAGGTGATCACGATCAGCATGTGCGGCCATTGCGGGCTTGCTTGAAGTTGCCGCACGAGTTCGGCGATATGGCGATCGCCGTCGTCGAGATTGGCATAGCCCTCGTGCTGATTGAGATTGCCCTGCGGCTTGTAGAACGCGACCGCCGGCAGCGTGCCCGCATGCAGATCGCGCAGCAGGTCTTCGTAATCCTGCAGGTGCGCGCGCCGCGCGTCGGCCTGCGTCAGCGGATCGAACGCGGCGTAGTAGTTGAACGGCGCGTGGTGCGGCTGGAAGTCGGGTGTGCCGCGCGGCGCGGACGGCGTGTAGATCACGCGGCGCGTCGCATCGGGCGCCTGCTCACCGTCGGCCACTGCGGCATTCCATGCGCCTGCGTACCATTTCCAGCGCACGCCGGCCGCACTCAGCAGATCGCCGATAGTGGCGTGCGTCAGCGGCGGTAGCGTGGTGTCGTCCGACGGCTTCGCATACGCCAGATGTTCGGCGTCGGCCGGCACCACGCCGCTCGGCTGATACGCCGGCTGCATCGTGTTGACGGCGTAGTAGCGCTGATCGCCGAAATAGTTGTCGGGGCTGATGGTGCCGGTTGCAACGTAATTCGGCGGCCCGGCCAGAGCCGATGCGGGTGATTTCGCACTCGTCGTAAGCCGCGGCAGGTAAGCACCGTCTGCGTCGCGATCGAGTTGCGTGATGCTCGGGTGCGCGCCGCTCGCCGGCGCATCGGCATGCGGATATTCCGGCGCGCAGGCACAGATCAGATACTGGTGATTCAGGAACGAGCCGCCGAACGCGCCCTGAAAAAAGTGATCTGCCAGCACATAGCGCTGCGCCAGTTGGTACAGCGCCGAACGGTGATGGTCGAAGTGGCCGAGTGCAAGGCCGCCGGCATTCGACCACGCGGCGAAACCGTCGTTGCTGCCGCCGTCGATCTCCATCTGGTTTTCGTAGAAGCGGTGAACCAGATCGCGCGTGACGCCAGCACTGGAGAGCGGCGCGCCGGCCGCCGTCGCAAACGCGGATTCAATCGCGAACGGCGCATTCGGCAAGCCGGCGCTCTGCGCCTGCGTGACCACCGGCGCTTCACCGGCGGCGGTGACCCCACCCCAGGTTTGTGGCAGCGTTGCCAGCAGCGTGCCGTCGCGATCCTTCTGCGGAATGTAAGTCGGCAAAGGTTTGCCGTCGGCATCGATCACTTCGTTGAGGCCAGCAGCACCCGAGAAGTTGCCGTAGAGATTGTCGAAGCTGCGGTTCTCGGCGTAGATCACGACGATCGTTTGCAGGCGCCGCTGCAGCGCGCGCGTCAGCGCCGCGTTTTCATGCGATGTCGTGCGTGGCTTCGCTGCCGCGTGCGGCTCGGCCGCTGCGGCAAAGGCAGAACTCGTGGCGAACACCAGCAGCGCTGCAGCACCAAGCCGCAGTTGCGCGCGCCCTCGTGGCTGGGATCGATCGAACGTCATGCACCGCAATTCTAGCTGCCAAACCCCGATTGCCGCGCCAGCGCGCGCAGCTCGTTCAACTCGTCTTCGTGTTCGGCGCGACGTTGACGCACGACATCGAGCGCGCCGAGTTCGCCGAGCGGCAGGCAGAATCCGCCGAACTTGCCGAACGGCCCGGCCGGCACATCGAAGCCCGGTGCTTGCAGGTTCGGCGTGCTGCTGAAGTCCAAGGCAGCCGCAATGCTGGTGGAACTCGCGCGTGCGCCCAGCGGTGCAAAGCCAAAGCGCCAGGCGAGGAAATTCAGAATCGAGTTCGGGTCGAACTGGCTGTGTTCGACATGGCCACGGCGCGCACGCGGTCCGATCAGCATGCAAGGCACGCGGCAGCCGAGGCGGCCGTCGTTGCCGGTGGCCGCGAACTCCAGCGGCGACACCGGTGCAAACGGCGGCGTCACGTGATCGTAGAAGCCGCCCCATTCGTCGTAGTTGATGATCAGCAGCGTCTTCTCCCACAACGGACTCTGCCGCAGCGTGTTGTAGATGCTGTTGAGGAATGCCTGCCCGTCACGGATGTCGGCGTAAGGATGATCGTCCTTCGACACGCCGAAGCCTTCGTGCAGATCGGTGCCGACGGAATCGATATAGGTCAGGTTGGCCAGCTTTCCATTGGCAACGTCGCTCGCGAACGTGTCGAATTTCTGTGAGAAGCTCTTGTACTTCTTGCCCCAGAACGCGGTGTAGGACACATCCAGATAGTAGTAAGCCATCGAGGCGCCGACACCCTGCAAACGATCCCACACCGTAGGCAGCGTCGAGTTCTTGCTGGTGTTCTTGATGCGATCGGTCTGACCGGCGTGCATGTAGATGCGGTTCGGTGTGGTGGGCCCGAGGATGCCGCTGAAGTAGCGGTCGCAAATCGTCCAGTGATCCGCGCAACCTTTGAAGAAAGGCAGGCTGTCGCCGGTGTAGTAGCCGATCGGAAAGGTATCGCCGGCCGGTTGCGTGAGCAGGAAGCCATCCATCGCGCCGCCATTGATCTCGGTGCGACCGCCGGCGTAGCTGTGATCAGGATCGGCCAGATTGCAGTTCTGGAAATTCGGCGCGAGGTCGTAGCTCTGGTATGCACGACCCTTGCTGTCCTTCAGGATCGTGCCGGCCTGGCGTCCATCGGCGCCGGGAACCCAGCCGAGAAAGTGATCGAAGGAGCGGTTCTCCATCATCACCAGCACGACGTGATCGATGCCGCTGGCTTCTGGCGCCGGCAGCGCTTCGGCGCCGACGCTGGTCAGCGATGCATCGCTGCTACCGCCGCCGCAACCCGGCAATAGCAGACCGCCAGCCGCCGCGGCTGCTGCGGCGGCAATGAAGCGGCGCCGCTGCGGATTGCGTGGATCGGAAGCTTGCTGCAGACGGTCGCCGGATTGCTCACGGTCGTTGCGCTTCGACATGGCCCTGTTCTCCTCTGTGACGTTCGCTCTCGTCGGCGTTCGTTCGATTGTCACATTACTGCAATGTTGCAAAGCCGCATAGCACCGCCCGGCACTCGGTCAACGAGCGCGGCGCGGGAGCAGGCAACGTCGCGGAGACGTGGGGCGGCGTGGGGCGACGGCAGGGAGACGGCGGGGCGATGGCGGGCGATGGCGCGCCATTGCGCCTTGGCCGAATCGCACCTCGGCTACTCGCCGATGAGACTTCATCAACAACGCCGTTCGCGACCCGCGTAGCATGCATTTGGGAGCCGGGAAGACAGCGCGTGGCGCCGCCGGCCGCGAATACACGAAAGGGGAGAACAGAATGTCGATCGCAGGCAATGTGCTGGTCGCACTGGTGGCCGTGCTGCATGTGTATTTTCTGATTCTGGAAATGTTCCTGTGGGACACGCCTTACGGCCGCAAGACGTTCGGGCTCACCGCAGAATTCAGCAGCGCTTCAAAAGCGCTGGCAGCGAACCAGGGGCTCTACAACGGCTTCCTCGCTGCTGGGCTGGTCTGGGGTCTGCTACTCGGACCCGCCGGCTTTTCGATCAAGCTGTTCTTTCTCGGCTGCGTGGTCGTCGCCGGCGTGTTCGGTGCGATGACCGCGAGTCGCAAAATCCTGTTCGTGCAGGCGCTGCCGGCAGCGGTTGCATTGATCGTGATGATGCTCTCCTGAGCGGCGCCCGATTATTGCGACATCGGAGTTGAGTCACCGGCGCAACGCGTGAGCGATGGCGGCGTCGCGTTCAGTCGCGCGCGACCCCGCCGCCATCGATCTCAATGCGCCAGGCGTCAGCGCCCGTTGGTGACTTCGATCACCTGCTGATAGGTCGGCCGGTTGCTCCAGGGCATCGCCGGGTCGGCGAGCAGGCTGAAGTCGGTGAATTGGATCTGGTCGTATTTCTCGACCGTGGCGTTCTTGTCGCCGGCTTCGTTGCTGAGTGCCTTGCCGTCCCACTTCGAGATGTTGCCGAGGCCGCCGAGATCGGTGAGTGCATCGTCGAGTGCGGCGAGCACGGCCGTGCGACAGTCGCCGAGCGTGCCGCTGCCGGCGCATTTCAGCGTCTGGTAGTCGCTGTGTCCGGGTGTATCCAGCACCATCTGCAGCATGCGGAACATCACCTGGAACCAGCCGAACTCGTAGGCCGAGCCCTGCATGCGCGGCGCGTCGTAACGGCATAGCAGGATGTTGCTCTCGCAGTAGCTCAGACCCGGCGCGTCGGCGGCCGGATCGAGCGTATCGAGCTGTGACGTCACGCGCGTCATCAAATGCTGATACCAGGCGTCCATCAGCACCACCTGCGCGCGATAGTCGTACTGGCCATCGTGATCGCGGTCGCGTCGCCAAGCCCCAAGCCCGGTGCTGCCGTTGATCCACTGCATGGAACCGTCGTCGAGCCAGCTCTGCATCAGCGTGACGATCTGCTGCTGGTCGCTGCTCAGCGTGTCTTTCTGCATCAGCTGCAACAGCAGCGGCAGCAGTTCCTGTCCACGCAGATCGACATGCGCGGCGTCGGCATTGAGTTCGACCACATTCGCGAAGTCGAACTTGCGCCCGGTGGCCACGAACGCCTGATAGCGCTTGTCGAGTGCATCGACGCGATGGATCGGTCCCATGTTGGCGCGGTTGTCCGCCGCCCACCAGCCTTTGCTCGGCAGGTTGTTCCAACTGAGGATGTAACCCTTCGACGGATTCACCGCCTGCGGATGCGAGCCGTATTGCAGGAAGTTCTGGAACTCGTAGTAGCCGCCATTGAGCGAGCCGCCGTTGACCGCGACCGGCACCGTGCGGCCCGGGAAGGACACATCGCCGCCGTAGCGCGAAAAGAAATCGGACGACAGCGCACGATCCGAAGCCCACTCGTAGCGGCCATCGCCCCACACCGGCAGATCCGGCAATTGCGCGGCATCGCGTACCGGCAGCAAGCCGCTCTGCACATAGCCGACATCCTTCTTGTCGACGTAGAGCCAGTTGAACGTGCCGGTGACGCCGTTGAACAGATGCTGGAACGAGGACGCGCCATTCACCGTCGAGGTCGATGCCAACGCGAACGGCACTGCCGTATCGAGCTCGCCGAAGAAGGTCGAACGTTGTGTTGAAATCGCCACCGGCTCGCCGTTGACCGTGGCGGTGGCGAACACCGGACCGTAGTGCGTGCGCAGAATGTGGCGCTCGATTTTCTTCGGCGCGAGCGGACCACCGAGGCCAACGGTCGAGGCCAGCGTCGGGGTGGCCGTCCAACTATCCACGCGCTTGTAGAAGCGCCGGCACTGCGGGCCCTTGCCGTCCTTGAGGTCGTACAGATAGCCGTCGGCATCGGGGAAGCCATCGCCGTTGGCGTCCTCGCGTGAAGGCTTGCTGCCGTCGAGGTTGCACATCTTCGACACGCGCGTATCCACCAGATCCGAATCGCCCGAGGTCGCGCTCCAGGCGTAGTCGACGCCACGGCCGATCAGCACGTAGGGCAGGTTGCCGATAACGATGCCGCGCGAATTGAAATCGAGCGCGGTGCCACCGGTCGAATGGATCGACACTTCCCATTCCAGCTCCGGATCGAAGTAGCTCGCCTGCGGACCCATGATGCCGATCGGATGTCCGTCGACGGTGCGATCAGCTGTGACTGCTTGCCAGTTCGACATGCTGTGCGGCACGCCGAAGCCGCCGGCTTTCAGTGCGCGGCGCAGCAGATCATATGGATTCGTACCAATCACCGGCGCGCGCTTGATTGCGCCACTCTGCGTGCCGCTACCGTGGTGAATCGAACCGTCAGCAGATTGGCCGGTCTTGGTTCCGCCGGCCGCGCGCGCGACATCGCTCGCAATGGCCACCGATTGCGTGCTGCCCACCGGCTGCGCTCCGCTGTGCGCAGGTGCGAACGCCGCGCGCAGGCTCGCGAACATCGTCCGCAGCGATTCGGTCTTGCCATTCTTCGGCGCGGCGGCGAGCAGTGGTGTGCCGCGTTGTGCGGCGCGCGCCTGAGTCTCGCCGGGCTTGACGCTTTCCGGGTCCTGCGACGGCGGTCCGTTCTGGCTGATACCGCCGGCATCGTAGGTGGAGAAGGTCTGGTAGCTACCGCTGTCCCAGATCGCCGCACCGGCCGGCAGATTCATCGGGCAGCTTTCGTCGAGTGCGGCCGGCGACTGCTTGAACGAACTGTCGTCGATCGTGCGCGTGGCCTGCGGATCGTTGGCGTGGCGGATGTCGCGCCAGAACTTGCAGGCCGCCACCGGTACCGAACTCGCACCGGCGGTGAAGCTGGGATCAATCTGCTGCAACAGCAGTTCGTTGACGTTCTCGCTGCCGCCGCCCACAGCGAACAGCGACTGCACCAGAATCGCAGACGCAACGATGTCGTTGCGATTGAACGGCGCGGTCGGGAAGCCGCCCTGTTTCAGAATCGCGTACTCCGGCGGAATCTTGCTGGCGTTCTTGCCGGTGAGGCTGGCGACGTAGGCGTTGATGCCGGCAACATCGGCATCGACATCCGACAACAGCAGCGGACCCAGGTCGCCGAACTTCGATGCGGTCTGCTCGACAATCGCGGTGAGCTCGTCTTCGCTGTAGCCGGCGGTGACCGAGAGGCCGGCATCGAGTTGATAGATGAACGGCGCGGGCCCGAGAAACTTGGAAGTCGTGCCGCGGCCGACGTTGCGCAATACATCCAGCAGCCACAGGCGATCTTCGGCCTCGGCATAGCCGAAGCCGAACATCGCATCGCGCCGGTTCGCGGCGGTCACGAACGGCACGCCCCAGCCGTCGCGCTGAATCGTCACGCTGCCGCCGTAAGTGGTGGTCAGCGTTTCGGTCGAGACCACGGTGTCCGGCGTGAGGCCGGCGTGCTTGAAGTAGTTGCAGGCCGAGGTCGACGCGGCAACGTGCTGCGTCAGATCCGTTGGCGGGGCGCAGGGTGTGGTCGTCAGTCCGCGCTGCGCGTAGCTCAAGTCGCCGTAGAGCGTGGCCTGGTCGGTGAAGTTTTTCGGATACAGCGACGGCGTGCCCTGCAGGGGCAAGCCAATGCCGCCAGCGGAATTGCCGTTGCTGCCCGGCGGCAGCACGTTCAGATAAATGCTGCTGCCATCGCTGACCACGCCGCCGCCGCCGCTGCCGGAGGTGCCGCCACCGGCGCTGCCGCTGCCGCTCGCAGGGGCCGAGCTACTGCCGCATGCGGCCAGGCCGAGCAGCAGGCCTGCACCGAGCGCACCGCCGGCGCAGGCGAGCATGCGCCGCGCGGCTGCAATTCCGGAAGGTCCTTGTCCTTGGATGTGTCCCTGCATGTCGATCCCCCTCGGCCGCTCTGCGGCTTTGTTCCTGCGACGTCGCATCGTGTGCGCCGCCGGGCTCGGCTGACGCCGCAATTGAACCCATTATCGACACGCGCTCGGTGCGCGCCTTGACACTTAACGCCAGCGCCACGACAAGCGGAATCGCAGACGAAGCGCCCGGCTTCTCTGCGATGTCGAGCAGATCGAGCAGCCGCCGCGCCGGGAGAACAGCAACAGTGCGGTCAATGCGAGCGGTGTTGCGTCGATGATGTTCCGCAGGTCGCGGTCCCGACGTACGAGCGCGTGCAGCGACTTCGGCGGCCCTTGCGCATGGTGGGCAACTTTCAGCGCCCGGTTTACGGCGCTCGATTTGACGCGCCCGATTTACCGCGCCCGAATTACCGCACCCGATCAGTGCGAATCGATCACGCCATTGCCGCCGAACAACAACGCGGCAGCACCGGCCTGCGGCAGCGCCGTGAACAGTGGCGCACGATCGCCACGCGCGGCGAGGACGAACGTCTGGCCCTCATCCGAACTGTGCAGGCTCACACCGGCAAGTCCGGTGATCAGCACCGAGCCATCATTAAGCTCGACCGCATCGGTCAGCGACTGATCGGTGTGCGAGGGCACTTCGCTCCAGCCGGCGCCATTGTCGTGGCTGACAAACACATGGCCGCGTTGTCCGACCGCGAGCACGGTTCCGCTGCGCAGCACCACACCGCTCCAGAACGAGCCGGGATTCGAGGTCTGCACTTCAGTCCAGCTCGCACCGGCGTCGGTGGAGCGATACAGCGTGCCGCCCTCTGCGGCGATATACAGCGCGTCGCCGTGACCGAAGATGCCGTACAGATGCTTGTCCTCGGCGGGCCCGTTGATCAGTGTGAACGGCGTCCAGTGCGCGCCGCCGTCGTCGCTGCGCAGCGCGGCATTGAACAGGCCGACTGCGAAACCGTGTTGCACATCGCGGAAGTGAATCGCGAACAGCGGCTTGTCGCCGTCGAGGTCTTCATGCTGGATCGCCCAGGTTTCGCCGCCGTCTGCGGTGACCAGAATCAGGCCATCGTGACCGCAAGCCCAGCCATGCTGCGCATCGACAAAGCTCAACCCGGTGAGCAGCGCACGCGTCGGCACGCTGCGCGCCTGACGAAACGTCTTGCCGCCATCGTCGGACAACAGGACGACACCGTGATCGCCAACGGCGACGATGCGCGTGCCGGCGTAAACGGCCGCGAGCAGCGGTGCGGATGTCGCAATTGCGACGGCAACCGCGGGCTTCTGTGCGGAAGCCGGCGTCGGCGCTGTGCTCGCGGAAGTGTTGCTTGCCGCGTCTGTCGATGCGTCGGGCGATGTGCCAGGCGCTGTGCCAGTCGATTGCGCGGTCGATGCGCCCTCGGTTGCACCGACTGCCGCGTGCGGGTTCGCGGCGTCGCTGCTGGCGCCGCCATCCTGTGCCGCAGTGGGCAGCGCCAGCAGCAGCGCCAGCAGCAACGCCAGTTGCACCCTGAATGAGGCCAACGCAACTGAGATCAGCGCCGCGCGAGGCGATGCCAGCCATCGGCGCGCGGGGCTGCGCATCGAAGTCCGTTCAGCCTCTGCCACAATCGACTTCGGGAGTTGCGCGTCTGACTCAGTCATGCGCCAGCCCCGGCATCCGCACCGGCCCGCGCCGCGGAAACAGCAGTTCGAGCACCACGGCGAACGCGGGCAGGGCGGTGATCGCCATGATCATGTTGACCATGAACATGAAGGTCAGCAGCTTGCCCATGTCGGCCTGGAATTTGAGCGCGGAAAAACTCCAGGTGGCGACGCCGACCGACAGCGTCAAAGCGGTGAACACGGTGGCAACACCGGTTTCGGTCAGCGCGTGTTCGAACGCATCGACGATGTTCTCGCCCATCGCCAGATGCAATTGCAGGCGGTTGTAGATGTAGAACGCGTAGTCCACGCCGACACCGACGGCGAGCACCATCACCGGCAGCGTGGCCACGGTGAGGCCGATCGAAAGCGCTTTCATGAACGCATAGCCGATGAAGGTCGATACCGTCAGCGGCAGGCAGCAGGCCAGCATCGCGCGCCAGTCGCGATACGCCAGGAACACCAGCAGCAGAATCGCGGCGTAGACGTACAGCATCATCGGCAGTTCCTGCGCGGCGAGTACTTCGTCGGTCGCGGCTTCGACACCGGCGTTGCCGCTGGCGAGCCGCAGCTTCACGCCGGTCATCGGTTCGCGCGTGCGGAAGGCCTTCACCGCCGTGACCACGCGCTGGATCGTCGTCGCCTGGTGATCGCTCAAATAGATATTGATCGCGAGCCAGCCGCAGTCGCTGCCCTTGATGCCCTTGGCTTCCTGCATTTGCGCGATGTCGAAATCCAACGTCTTGCCGTCGCGCGGCACGGTCGCCATCTTCGGAATGCCCTCATTGAGTCCGGCGTTGTAGAGCTTGGTCAGCGTCGCCACCGACGACACCGAGACCACACCGGCGACGTTGCTCATCTCCCAATCGAACTGGTCGAGGTACTTAATCACTTCCGGATTGCTGCAGGCATTCGGCGGGTTCTCGGCGACCACGGTGATCCAGTCGAGACCGACATCGAAGGTCGATGCGATGGCCAGCGCATCGCGGTTGTAGCGCGCATCGGCGCGCAGTTCCGGCGAGCCCGGTTGCAGACTGCCGATCACGCGGCCACGCGACAGCGCAATCGCCGCGACGAACACGATCAGCGTCACCACACAGACGATCACCGCGTTGCGCGGTTCGGCCAGCCGCGCGATGCGGCTCATCCAGCCGCTGCGTTGCTCGCGTCGCGCCAGGCAGGCTTGCGCCCACTCGGGCGTGAAGCTCGAATACGAAGCAGCGAGCGGCAACATCACCAGGTTGGTGATGATCTTGAACGACACGCCGATCGATGCGGTGATTGCCAGATCGCGGATCATCGGGATCGGCACCAGCGTCATCGTAATGAAGCTGACGAATGCCGTGGCCAGCGCCAGCACGCCGGGAATCAGAAGGCCGCGAAAGCTGCGCCGCGCGGCCGTGTAGGTGTCCGCACCGTTGGCGATTTCGCGGATCATGAAATTGATCTGTTGCACGCCGTGCGATACGCCGATCGCAAACACCAGGAACGGCACCAGCACGGCCAGCGGATCGAGGCCGATGCCGAGCAGCTTGAGCGTGCCGAATTGCCAGACCAGCGAGGTCAGCGAGCAGCCGATCTTCTGCAGCGTCAATCGCCACGAGCGGCAGTACCAGTACACCGCGAGTATCGTCAGCAGCATCGCGATCGCGCAGAAGAACACCACACCCGAGGCACCGTCGGCGATCTCGGCGATCTCCTTGGCGAAGCCGATGATCTCGATGTCGACGCCGTCGGCGGCACCCGACGCACTTTCGAATTTCGCGCGCAGCTGTTGTTCGAGCGCGTGGCCGAAGGCGATGTAGTCGAGTGGCGCACCGCTGCGCGGGTCGACGTCCATCACGTCGGCGACCACCATCGCACCGGCGCCGTCTTTCGCCACCAACTGGCCGAGATAGCCGCCCTCGATGACGCGGTCGCGGATCTGGCCAATCACTTCGGGTGTGAGCGCATCCGGCGTGATCGTGCCGGGAATCAGCGGATCGGATTTGAAGCCCTCTTCGGTGATCTGGTTGAGGAACACATTCGGTGTCCACAGCGAGATCACGCTGCCGCGATTGATGCCGGGCAGGAAGGTCACGGCCTGGGTGACGTCGAGCAATGTCTTCAGCGCGGCCGGCGTCCAGACGTTGCCGTTGCGCGCATGCACCACGATCGCGAGGCGGTTGGCGTCGTACAGCTGATCGCGATACTGCGTGAACGTCTCGATGTATTCGTGGTGCGAGGGCAGCAGCTTCTCGAAGCCCGCCGACATGCGCAGCTGCGACGCCTGCCAACCCATGAAAGCGGTGATCAGGCCGAGCAGGCCGAGCACCGCGCCGCGACGCGCGAACAGGAACGCCTCGAGACGGCTGATGAGGCGGTTCAGCACGGGCGTAAGTCGGTGCGGCGTCGTCGCAGGCGGATGTGCTCGACGGTCGTCAGGCGGACCGGCTTAGGAGTGCTGCTTGCGTCCGTGCCGCAAACGATTCGATTCGGTAGCACCGATGCGCCAAGCTCCGCTTCACGCAGGCGTCGCGACGCCGAGGCGCGTTGCGGAGGTAATGAAGCGCATGCCGACATCGAGAGATCGCTCGTCGACGTCAGAAGTTGTACGCGACGGTGAAGCTCAGATAATCGCGGTCGCTGGTCTGATTCTTGGTGCCGCCGCCCCAGAACCAGCTGTAGGCGATGGCCGAGGTGATCTGATTGTGGCGATTGAAGTTGAGCGTGAAGGTCGCCGCCTTCGCGCCGGCCTGCCAGGGAATCGCATTGGGTGAATTGCCGAGCACGCCCTGCGACCAATCGATCTGCGGCAGCCAGTCGAAGCCGAGATTGAAGGCATTTGGATAGCTCACCTGCGTTTCGAACACGTAGCCGGCGGAGACCTTGTCCGGCAGCGAATATGCCGGCAGCGACCACGGCGTGCCGTCGAGTGGATGCAGGCCGGGATAGTACGTGGCGCCAAGTTCGCCGAGGAAGTAACCCTCGCTGGCGCCGAGCGTCTGCAGCATGAACGCGCCCAGACCTTCGTTCGGCGTCAGCACTTGTAGCGCGGTTTGCTGGAACTGGAATTTCGCGCGATCGACCCAGCCCTGGCAGATCTTGCCCTTGGATTCGCCGCCGCCGTTGAGACAGGCGTACTGCGGTTTCTTGCCGGCATCGGTCGGCACCGACGTGTCGATCGCCACCGCATCATTCGGACGCCAGGACACTTCGCCGCCCAGTGCCCAGGGTCCGGCGTTGGTGCTGTAGGAAACGCCGTAGAGCTGCCGCTGATTCGGATACTCGATCTTGTACGCGGCCGAGACCGGATTGTCTTTCGCGTATGCCGGATCGACGACATAGGTGATAAACGGAATCTTCGAGTTGTAGTGCTCGTAGTAAAACGCGAAGTCGGCATCGACCCACTCGGGGTGATAGCGCAGCGAGGCACCGTACTGGCCGTGATTGCTCGCACCCTTGTCCGAGATCAGCGGAATCGCGCTGCCGGTGTTCAATGCGGCCGACACCAGTGCGCGTGCGAGCACGGTCGACACCGGGTTGCCGGTGGAAATGCCCTTGACCAATCGCGGACCGACGAACGCAGGGTCCTGCGACTGCGCAGTGCTCAGTCCCGTCGATCCCGGATCGCCGACGGTGCCGGCGGGAGCCATGCGGATCAGCCCGGTGCGCAGCAGCAGCGCCGCCGCAGGATTCGCGACGAGTCCGGCATTGATCGAACTGGTCGGGATGAAGATCGCCTTGTCGTTGCCCTTGCCGACCGGGTCCGCGCTGGAGAAGTAGGTGCCGGTGGGATCGAGCTGGAATGAGTTCCAGTGCCACTGGTAATAGCCCTCGAAGCCTAAGCCGGGCAGCACATCGGTGTTGACCGAGACCATCGGTGCGGGCCGCAGGATTTCTTTCACCTGCGCGCCGGCAACGTGATAGCGGCGCACGTCATAAGCATTTACCGAATTGATGCCGCCGAGAATGAAGATGTCCTCGCCCCAGCTGATCACCTGGTTGCCGACGCGAATGCGCGCCGTGCGGCCGAGATAGTCGAGATCCTTGTTGATGTAGGCGTCGAGCGGCTGGAAGTTGTAGACCGAGAAACGTCGCGCGTCGGCTTCGAGCGGCGTACGTTCGGTCTCGCCGATGCGGAAGTCGTACAGCTCGGAGACGCGACCGAAGAAGCTCCAACCGTCCGGCGCTTTCAGCTGCAGTTCGTGCGTGCCCTTCACCACCATCGAGAACACATCGTACTTCTTGTAGTTCAGATCGCCGTCGTCGGCGTTGATGAAATACGAATCCTGCGTGGCTTCCGGCAACTCGGCGGTCAAGGCCGCGCAACCGCCTTCGTCGCGGCCGATCAGCGCGCAGCTTCTGTCCTGCATGCGCATCTGCAGGCCGTAGGACAGCGTGGAATCGAAGCTGCCCTGGAAGTCGTCGCCCAGGCTGAACTTGAAGGCCAGTGCTGCGCCGGACGACAAAGCGAGCGCTGCGGCAAGGCCGCTGCCGAACAGGATGCGTGCGGCGCGCGGTCGCTGCCGCGTGGATGGTTTGGTCATGCCCTTGTGCATCAGCAACCACTCCCTTCGATTCGCTCGCGACCGCGCCATTGCGATCGTTCGTCGGCGATATGTGTGGCGCGCCCCCGCGCGATCCGGATCAACGCGCGCCGGCGCGGCGCAGGTAATCCTCGGTGAACATTTCCGGCTTCAGCTTGCCGTTCTTCGCGGCGAGCCAGTCGGCTTCCTGCGATTCGCCGAGCACGATGTTGTCGCCGAAATAGCGGCCGCTCGGCAGGTCGTAGCTGTAAATATCGGAGGCGATGCAGGCGCCGAGTTCCCAGCCGGGAAAGATCGCGCCTTCCATCACGCGTTGCATCTTGCCTTGCGCGTCATACAGATCCTCGACCAGCACCGCCCAGGTGTCTTCGTCGAGATAGAACACGCGCTTGGGTGCTGAGTGACGCTGGCCGGGCCGCACGTTGGCCTCGACTTTCCACACGCGATGCAGTTCGTAGCGGCGCGCGTCCTGATTCAAGTGATCCGGCAGGAACAGCGTGTCGATCTTGAAGCGGCTCTTATCGCGCAGCGCGAAGCTGTTGTACGGCACCAGCAGCTCCTGCTTGCCGACCAGCTTGAAGTCGTAGCGATCGAGCGTGCCGTTGAACATCCAGGCCTGGTCGACGTAGTAGGTGTTTTCGAGGCCGATCAGCGGCGCGTCGTACGCGTAGGTGGACAGTCGGCGCACGCGGCGCTGACCGGGGAAGTACTGCCAGCCTTCGTTGACGTGGGTCAGGTAATAGATGCCGAGCTGCAGCGTGCCGGCGAGCGCGGCCGGTGCCGTGGTGTCGATGTAGATGTAGAACTCCACACCCTTGGCGTCGTCGATGGTCTTGGTGCTCGGCGACTGGAACGGCACCAGATAGCTGGTGTTGTATTCGATCGTGGTGAGTGCGTTGCTGCCGCGCTGCGGCGAAAGGACAGTCGCGTTCGGTTCGTAGCGGCCTTCGCCCTGGTATCGCAGCTTGTGATTCCACATCGCCTCGATGCCGTTCTTCGGAATCGGGAACGGAAAGCCCGCGCCGGTAGCGGCGGCGAGATCGTAGCCATCGTCGCCGAGCTTGGCGATCTTCGCGTTTTCCTTGCTGCGCTGATAGACCAGATCGGGATAGGTGCAGTCGCGCTTGGTCGCGTACACATCCATCTTGTAGTTCTTCAGCGTCTTCAGCAGTTCCATCTGGCCGGGCGACAGCTTGGCCTGGTACTGCGCCGCGTTGGCGGCGGTGATGGTGTACAGCGGCTTATCGTTTTTGAACGGATCGGGTCTCGGCTGCAGCGGCTTCCAGCCGGCGGGTGCGGTCATCGGCGCATTGGACCAAGCCGGAATGGTGCCATCCTTGTTGCCGGCTTTTTCGGCGCCGACCGGCGTGAGATCGGCGCCGAGACGTGCGATCTCCGCATCCGTCGCCGCCAGCGCAGCACCCGCACCGAGCAGGCAGGCGCCTGCGAACCAATGAGCCGCGCGACGCGCGCTTGTGAGCTTGACGTTCAACCGATTCATCCGCTGCTTCGCTCCCTCGCAAAGGGTGTTCGCGGCACACGTCCGCCCACCTGGTCTATTGGGCCGGAATATCGCGCATGGCGCCGGCGCTGCCTTGACATTCTGCGCCATGGCGACGCGCGTGCCGAGTGCGCCGCCACGCCCGCAACGCAACATGAGCCGACGCGGCAAGGATTGCGAAGCCTACGGCGACGTACTGCGCGTCAGCGGACGTGGTTGCGTGAACATCCGCGACCGGCACGCCCGCGCGAAGACGCATGCGCTGCACCGAGTTGCGGGAGTGCCGCTGCGTGATCCACCGCCTCACAATTCAAACGCTGGCGCCGCGAGCCTCATCTGTTACCGGGGACCGACTTCGGTGCGGCTTCAATGCGGCTTCGATGCGACATCGTTGGGCATCGCTAGACTAAGACAAACTTCAACGATGCCATTCGGGGGCAACATGCTTTTGATCAGGGAAGAAGTTGGCGGAGCAATCGTGGTTGCGCGTATGCGACGCAGCGGCGTGTTGCGGCACGCGGCCAGCGTTGCCGTCGCCATCGCCGCACAGGCGGTGGTGCCGGCGGCGCAGGCGGCGGCACCTGCGGCCGGCGCGCAAGACGCGCCGGTGACCGTGCTCGAACCCTTGCAGGTGACCGCCACGCGTGTGCCCGAGCCGGTGTCGACAGTGCCGGCGATGGTCAGCATCGTCGAGGGACGCGAGCTGCGCGCGCGCGGCGTCGACGATCTGCGCGGCGCGCTCGCCCTGGTTGCCGGCGTTGAAGCGCCACCCGGTGGCGACGCTGGTCCCGCCGGTGCGGTGCCTTCGTTCTGGGGCTTGCACGAGTTCGATGCCTTCCTGCTGGTGGTCGATGGCGTGCCCTGGGGTGGCGCTTTCAACCCGGCGATTCCGACACTGGATCTGACCAATGTCGAGCGCATCGAAGTGCTGCGTGGCGCGGCACCGGTGATCTATGGTGCGACCGCGTTCGTCGGTGTGATCCAGGTGATCCACTATCCGGCAGGCGAGGCCGCCGATCGCGTGGAACTGGGCTACGGCAGCTATGGCTCGCTGCGCGGTTCGGCATCGACCGCATTGCCGACGCTCGGCGACTACAAGCAATCGCTGTCGGTCAGCGGTGAGCGCCAGCAGTTTTCCGACGCGCGCGAAGACATCAACAACGGCAAGGCGCTGTATCGCGGCGCGATGCCGCTGGCCGGCGGCCAGTTGCGTTTCGATGCCGACGCCACGTTGCAACACACGGTGCCGAACAGCCCGACCGTGCGCGAAGGCGATGCGCTGACCACCGTCACCGGTCGCGATGAGAATCTGAATCCGGCCGATGCGCATATCGACGAGCATCGCTATCACTTCGTGCTCGGCTACAGCCTGCCGACGGTGTTGGGGCAGTGGGACAGCACTGCCTCGTATTCCCACTCGAATGTGCGTGACCGTCGCGGTTTCCTGCGTGTCGACATGACGCCGGACGACGCCGGCACCAACGCCGACTACCAGGACCAGGATCGCGGCGTGATCGACAGTTATTTCGACACGCACCTCGGCACGCATCTGTTCGATACGGTCGAACTGGTTTACGGCGCCGACCTGCTGTACGGCTCCGGCAAGCAGCAGAGCACCAACGGGGCGTATCTCGCCACACCCGGCGGCGGCACGCCGGCTGCGACCAGCACCCGGCCGGTCGACGAGATCAACGGCATCGACGATCGCCGCGCGTTCTTCGGCCAGTATCTGCAGGCAGACTGGAAGCCGGCGCCGCGTTGGGATGTGCTCGCCGGCCTGCGGCTGAATGAAACGCAGGAACGCAAGACTTCCACCCACATCGATACCGCGGACGCCAGCGCCGACATCGATGCCTATGATCGCCGCAGCAAGACGCGGTTCTCGGGCATGCTCGGCGCCAGTTACATCGCCTGGATGTCGGGTGCGGATCAGGCGGTCGTGTTCGCCGACTATCGCAATACGTTCAAGCCGGCTGCGATCGACTTCGGTCCCGACGTGACGCCCGATGTTTTGAATCCCGAGACCGCGCGCAGTTACGAGACCGGCGTCAAGGGGCGTCTGCTCGATGGCCGGCTCGACTATGACGTCGATTTTTTCTTCCTGCACTTCAACAATCTGGTCGTCGCAACCACCGATGCCGACGGCGATCCGCAGATGCGCAACGCCGGCTCCGAATTGTTCCGCGGCGTCGAGTTCGAGACGCGCTATCACTTCAATAGCGATCTTTCACTTGCGGCGAACTACAGTTATCACAATGCGCGCTTCGGCCCGTACGCGGAAACCGCCGAGGACGGCAGCACACAGTCGCTCGACGGCAAGCAGTTGGAGCTGTCGCCACATGCGCTGGCCGCACTCGGGCTGCTCTACACGCCGGCGCAGGGACTCAATGCCAGTGCAATCGGCAACTACATCGGTCGCCGCTACCTGGATCGCGCCAATCAGGCGCCGACCGATGGCTACCTGACGATCGACGCCAGCCTTGGCTATCGCTGGCATCGATTCGGCGCCGCACTGTACGGCAGCAATCTGAGCAATCGCCGGCCGCCGGTGACCGAGAGCGAGTTCGGTGATTCTTCGTACTACCTGCTGCCAGCCCGTCGCGTGCTGTTCACCGTGTCGGCGGATCTCTAGTCATTCTGGCCAGACTCCACGCGGCGTATTGCATGCGCGCGCAGTCGAAACAAAGCGCTCGCCAATAAAAAACCCCACTGTCGACCATCGTCGACAGTGGGGTTGAGTGGCACACCGACCTGGCGCTGGGCGCCTTCGAATCCGCTTAACGCGAAATTCGAGAGCGCCCGTCCGCGCAGGATATCGCGAGACCTAGCGGCAAATGCCCGGGGCCGCAGCCAAGGGCGCGCTGGTATCCAACGTGCCGCCGGTCGCGGAAATGTCCTTCGCAGCCGGTCCGCTGCTCTGGCCCCACCAGTTGTGCTGCAGCGCGACGTCGAGCTTTTGCGTGCTGGCGGCACCCTTGCCGCCGTCGACGATGCAATTGCCGCCGGCGCTGTGTTCGGCGCCGCCGCCGAAATCGAGGCTGATTGCATCGATCATCGAATTGCCGTTCTCGAACGTCAGGTTCACGTCCTTGTTGCCGGAGAACACGCTGTTGCTGACCTTGCCGCGCAATTGTGCCAGCGGTGCGAGGTTGATCAGATTGAAGGCCGAGCCCTGGCTGGTGGTGAAGCGGCTGTTGCTGATTTCGAAGTCGATCAGCTTGACCTTGTCGCTGTTCGGCAGATCGTTCGAGGTGATGCTGAGCGCATCGTGGAAGCAGTCGCTGAACTCACTGTTGTTGATGCCCAGCGTCAGCGCATTGCCGCCGTCGCTGTTGGCCACGGCCAAGCAGTTGCCGACATTGGCGCTCGCGACCAGACCGGTAAGCGTGGCGAGCGGACCACCGGTCGAATGCGTCGCGGTGACCTTGTCGAGCGTCAGCTTCAGCGTTGCGTTCGAGCCCAGGGACAGCAGTTCGAGGATGTCGCCCGGCACGTCGGTAAACGTGCTGTTGCTGATCGCAACGGTCGCGGTGGCACCCTTGCCCATGCTGACGAATTCCATGCCGTTGGCGGAGAAGCCGCCGATGCCATGCAGGAAGGTATTGTTGTTGACGCGTGCGGTCATCGTCGTGGCATCGACCGGGTTGAAGAACAGCCCCTCCGAATCGGCCCGTTCGGGCGTGAAGTTGAGGCTGCCGATATCGTGCTCGACGTTGTCGTTGATGTCCGCATCGAGCTGGGCATCGCCACGGGTCTGCAGACCGATCGCCAACACCGACAGGAACAGATGCGTGATCGGGCCCTGCTGGAGATTGCTGACGGTGTTGCCGATGATGTCGGCATGGAACTGCGCAGCATTGCTGAGCACCACATCGATGCCGTCGCCGCACCGCGCGTCATGCACCGCGTTGTTGCGGATCGTGAACGATCCGCTGCCGTAGGTGGGGCGCATCATGATGCCGGCGCGGCCGTTCGGCAGCGGCACCGGAAAGGGCACGACCAGTCGCGGGATCGTCGTCGGCAGCGTATCGCTCGGTATCGTGAAACCGAGACTGCAGGAGGTATTGAAGCCCGAGATGTCGTTGTCGTGGATATTCACGCCGCGAACATCCACACCGGCAATGCCGCTGCGATAGGCGTCGACAATCGTGATACCGGCCACTTCGGCATTGCTCGTCACCAGCACGGCATCGCCACCACCACGCAGCAGCTTGGTGTTGGTGATGCGCGCCGCCATGCCGGTGGCCGGGTCGTTGCCTTCCGCGAGCAAGCGCTGGCCCGGTTGCAGCGAAATGCCGCCGTCGAGCGCCGGCGTTTTTTCCGGCGATGCGAGTACGACGATGGTGTCGCCGGGCAGCGATGCCTTCTCTACGGTTTCCAGCGAATCAAATGGCTTCGCATGCGAGCCGTCGCCGCCCTTGTCCGCCGTGGCGCTGACGTAATAGGTCGTGCCTGTGGTTTGCGCGGCCGTGGTGTCACTGCTGTTGCAGGCACTGAGGCCCAGCAGTGCAAGCGCGGGAAGGACAACGACTCGGTAAGGTGTTTTCATTTGGGTCACGTTCGGGTTACTTGGTGAGTGCTGAATGGGGTGCGTCGCGGGACGTACGTCGTTTGGTATTGCGTCGCTCGTTGTTCGCCAATCTTTGGGTGCCTGCCGAGATCGCGTGCGGCGCGTGCAGAGCGCCGCTCGTTTCGACTAGGCCTGGCCTGGCGATGAGTAGACGGTCCCTTACTTCGTGACGCGCGCCGCTGCCGGGTTTCGCTTCCGCGAGCTTGCCTGGCGGGCTTTATTGGCTGGACCGGGTCGCGCGGGTTCCGCGGCGCTGCTACCACTGCCCAACAGCATCGTGGTTCCCAGAATGACGTAATAGGATCCGATCAGAGTTGTGAATCGCATGTGCGTGTCCCCAAGATTGCTTTGTGAGCCCTTGCCGCAGACTGCGTGGCAATGTGCACGGCCTGAATCACGACCGCGAGGCGGTTGGCGGAGCTCGAATGCTCCAATAGTTTTTTGGGCATCCATGCCTTGATCGCGCCACGGTGCAGGCAACCAGCGCTTCATGCGCTACCGGATCTACCGGCGGAGCCTCTGGTCTGCCGACGATAACGCCGGTATCGGGCCTTCTAGGCCGGGGACACTACTAGAGTGGCGCATTCGAATCGACCACCAAAAGGAGGGATACACGCTGCGCGCGCAATGAACGGCACCATGAGCAACAAACTGCAGCGTTCAGCCGCCGAACCTGATGGCAGCGTCAAAAAGAAAAGCCCGCTTGCGCGGGCTTTTCAATGCAAGCGCTACTCAATCAGTAACTCAGGCGCCAGTCCTTCGGCAAGCTGCGCTCCATGCCGAAATCGGCATCGCGATCGGCGCCCGCGCGACTGCTGCTGCCGGGCAGGTCGTCGTCGGCAACCGGAACGTCCTGCATTACCGTCAACGGCTCCTGCTGCTTGGCTTTGAGTGCGTCGTTGACCGTCGGCAGTTCCGTCGTGGTCAAGGCGGTGAACTGGGCTTCAACGTCTTCGAGCTCGCGTCGCAGGCTGCCGAGATAGGCCAGCTGGTAACTGGACGGCTGGCCATCCCACGACAGCACCGCGCCGTACAGTTGGTCGGTGTGCTCGCGCAGGCGCTCTTCGCCGGTGATCGCACCACCTTCCTTGGTGGCGACGATCTGCTTGCGCACGGCGTCGAGCTTGTCGTCGAACGCGCGCAGTTGCGCGGCCAGCGCTTCGTCATTGGCGCTGGCCTTGAGACGCTTCGCCAGATTGGTGCGCAGATCGGTGATCTTGTCGAACAGCTCGCTTTCGTCACCGAACAGCTCGCTGACCTTGGTCGCCGCCGCGAACTGTTGCTGGCGCTCGGCCAGCGTGTGCTTGCTGCGCCGGTCGAGCGAAACCTTCAGCGGTAGGTCATAAATCTGGCCGTTCTTGGTCATCCGCACGGTGTAGCTGCCGGGCACCACGCGCGCGCCGAGTGCACCGTTCTGTGCGAGCTGCGCGGCCGGCGGCACATGCGGCGGTTTGACGTGCATGGTCCAGATCACGCGATTGAGACCGCGACGCGTCGAGGCCGGCAACTCGTCGACGACCTTGCCACTGGCATCCAGCACTTCAATCTTCAACTTGCCGAACAGATGACGCTCGCGCTGGTAGTAGCTGATCATCGCGCCATCCGGCACATCGTCGCCGATGAATACGGCCGCACCGTTGACCCAGCCGCCTTGCGCTTCGATGCGCTGCTGCACCGGACGCACCGCGGTAAACGTCGCGTCCTTCTGCAGCACTTCGGCCGACAAGGTGCGCAGCGGCGTGATGTCGTCGACGATCCAGATGCCGCGGCCATGCGTGCCGATTACCAAATCGTTGTCGCGCGGCTGGATTGCGAGGTCGCGCACCGCAACGCTCGGCAGATGGCCGCCCTTGTACTGCGCCCAGTTGGCGCCGCCATCGACCGAGACCCACAAGCCAAACTCGGTGCCGAGGAACAGCAGATTGCGCTGCTGCAGGTCTTCGCGGATCACATGCGCGTAACCACGCACGCCGTGGCTGTCGTCGGCGTTGAGGAGCGGCGTCCAGTGCGCGCCGAAATCGCTGGTCTTGTACAGGTAGGGCGTCAGATCGCCGAAGGTATGGCGATCGAATGCGGCGTAGGCAGTGCCCGCTTCGAAGCCGCTCGCCTGCACCCAGTTGACCCAGGAGTTCTTCGGCAGTCCCGGCACGTTGCCGACCACGTTCTTCCAGTGCTTGCCGCCATCGCGCGTCAGCTGCAGGTTGCCGTCGTCGGTGCCGACCCAGATGGTGTTGGCGCTCTTCGGCGATTCGCTGATCGAGAAGATCGTCGTATGCATTTCCGCCGCGGAGTTGTCGACGGTGATGCCGCCCGAATCTTCCTGCTTCTGTTTCGCCGGATCGTTGGTGGTGAGATCCGGCGAGATGCGCTGCCAGGTCTGGCCGTGGTCGCGCGTGCGGAACAAGAACTGCGCGCCGATGTAGAGCGTCTTCTTGTTGGTCGGCGACAGCGCAATCGGCGTGTTCCAGTTGAAGCGCAATTTCTCTTTGAAATTTGGCTTCGGCTGGATGTCGCGCGTTTCGTGCGTGTTGATGTTGACGCGGCCGATGTAGCCGCCCTGGTACTCGGCGTACAGATAGTTCGCATCACTCGGATCGGCGAACATCCAGAAGCCGTCGCCGCCGTAGAAATTCTCCCAGCGCGAATTGGTGATGCCGCCGGGGTACGAGGAATCGCCGCGCCAGGAGCTGTTGTCCTGCAAGCCGCCGAGCACGTGGTACGGGTCCGCGCCATCGACGCTCACGTGATAGAACTGCGAGATCGGCAGGTTGTCGCCTTTCCACCACTTGTTGCCGGCGTCGTACGACAGCCACAGGCCGCCATCGTCGCCCGAGATCACGTGATTCGGATTGCTCGGATCGATCCACACCGCGTGCACGTCGCCGTGCATGCCGACGAAGCCGCCGATGGTTGCGAAGCTCTTGCCGCCGTCGTCGCTGCGGATCAAGGCGCCATCGGTCTTGTAGACCAGCTTGGGATTGACCGGGTCGACGATCAGGTTGGAGAAGTAGAACGGCCGCCACACCATCCACTGACTCTTGTCGCCCTGTTCCCAGGTCTTGCCGGCATCGTGCGAGATGTACAGCGCCGAGTCGACCGCCTCGACCACTGCGTAAACCGTGTTCGAATCGCTCGGCGCGACCGCCACGGCGATGCGTCCGTAAGGCTTGGCCGGAAAGCCGCTGTTGGCCTCGGGCGTGATTTCGGTCCAGTGCTCGCCGGCGTCGGCCGAGCGGAACAGGCCGCTGGCGGACGGTGCATCGGGACCGTCGCCGCCGGAGCGGAAGGTCCAGCCCTTGCGGCGGAAGTCCCAGCTCGAGGCAAAGATGACGTCGGCGTTCTTCGGATCGAAATCGATCGACGCGCAGCCAGTCGAAAGATTCGCGCCCGGCAACACCAGCTTCCAGTCCTTGCCGCCGTTGGTGGTTTTGTAAAGGCCGCGATCCGCCGAGTCGCTCCACAGCTTGCCCGGCACGCAGGCGTAGACCGTATCGCTATTGCGCGGGTCGACCAGAATCTTGGCGATGCGCTCGGAATTCGGCAGACCGCTCGGCGTCCAGGTTTCGCCGCCGTCGGTGGATTTGTAGATGCCGTTGCCGACCGACACGCTGTTGCGCGTCCAGGCTTCGCCGGTGCCGACCCAGACGTTCTGCGGGTTCTGCGGATCGATCGCAACCGCGCCGATCGACTGCAGCGGTTGATCGTCGAACACCGGCTTGAAGGTGGTGGCGTTGTCGGTGGACTTCCACACGCCGCCGCTGGCCGCGCCGACGAACAGTGTGGTCTTGCCGCCGACATTGAGGGCGGCGATCGACGAAATGCGTCCGCTCATCGTCGCCGAGCCGATGTTGCGCGCGCCGAGACCCGAGATGGTGCCGGAGTCGAAAATGGCAGGGACTTTCGGCGCGCTGGACGTCGCGTTCGACTCGTCCGCCCACGATGCGTTGGCAGTGAGGCCGATTAGACCGGCAGCGATCAGGACGGAAAATGAAGTGGGCTTGCGCATGCTCAGGGCTCCGTCTCGGAAACCGGGCCGACGATCACGCCGGGGGCCGGGAAGTGGAATTTGGCGTCCTTGATGTCCAGATTCGCTTCGCCCTTGTCGAATTCGATCACCTGCGTATCGGTCGAGCCTTTCTTGCCGCTGACGATCGAGAACGGAAAGTAGACGCCGGCGACCTGCTCGTAATCGCCGTAATCGGTTTGCATCTCCACCGGCACGCCGTGCTCGGTGCGCAGACTCACGCTGCGGATTTCCAGGTAGTGATCCGGATCGAGATACAGGTAAGTGATGTCACCACCCGGGCGCGTCAGCTTCAGTTTGATCGCAGGCGTACCGTCGACATCCTCGGTGCCGGCATCTTCGAGCTGATAGTGCTTGGCCTTGTAGTCGACCAGCGGACCGTCGATATCGGCATCTTCGATCAGACCCTTGTTGTCATCCGGCGGCGTGCGTTCGGCGGTCTTGCGGCCCTGGAACGGATTGATCTGCCAGCCTTCCTTGCCGTCGTTGGCCTGGATCACGGTGAGGCCCTGCAGAGTTGCCTCGTCGCGGATCATGCCGCCGCGCTTCTGCATCTCGACGTATTCGAGTCGGTACTGGCCGCCCTGGATCAGCAGCTTGCCATGGCGTTTGAGCGTCTTGATCGCCTGCAGCTTGTCCATGCCGCCCTTGGCTTCGACATTCTTGGCGGCGATCTGGTCGACGTCGCGCGCCGCGGCATGACCGGATAGCGCGACTCCGGCGAGCAGTCCGGCGACGATCGCCGCCGCGTTCCGTTTGAGCTTCATCCCTGGTTTCACCTTGTTATGAGCACTGCCGCAGCGTAGCGCGAACGCGCACGGAGGCACAGCTGGCTTTCGTCGGCGATACGGGCCGCGATCACGCAACCGGGCACTGGTTGGCAGTTGGATGCGGCCTGGCACCGCTTCGGTTTGAAGCGGCTCGAATAATTTTCGAGCGGCGGGGTCGGTTCAGGCGGCGCAGGCGTTGCGGCGCCGGAACGCCTGTGGGCTCTCACCCGCCCAGCGACGGAACGCGCGGCTGAATGCGCTCAGTTCGGAATACCCGAGCAGATAGCCGATCTCGGTCAAGGGTAAATGCGCCTGCTGCAGATAACGCTGCGACAGCTCGAAGCGCACGCGCTCGACCAGCCCGTTGTAGCTGAGCCCGCATTCGCCGAGGCGTCGCTGCAGCGTGCGCTCGCTGAGTCCGAGCGCACGCGCACTGTCGACAATCGATACGCCGCCGCACTTCATCGCGCGCGTGATCTGCTGGCGCAGTTCTGCCAGCAAGTCATCGCCGACGAGGCGGCATTGCGCTGTGCTATCCGCAGTGCTTGCGATCGCATGGACCGGGCTGGTCGCGCCGGTCGCAGCCTTCAGGGCGCCGCCGCCGGTCGCGGTGATCCGGTGCTTCAACAAGGCGCGCGGAAACACCAGCGCGTTGCAGCTCTGCGAGAAGTAAAGCGGCGCGCCGAACAGGCGGCGATGGGCTGAGGTGTCGGCTGGCGCGGGATGCTCGAAGTACACCGCCAGCGGCGTCCACAACGGCTGGCGTAGCAGCACGCGCGCGAAATGCAGCATCTTGGCGATCGACAACTCCGCGTCCTGGCGGTATTCCAGTACGGCCGCATCGCGCACCGAGTACGACAGAAACGCGCGGTCGTCCTGCAAGTCGAGCGCGATACGCGCGCCTTCCTGGTGCAAGGGCATCGCGGCGGCGAACCCGGCGATGGCGTGCTCGACATCCGGCGCCTGCAACGCGATGTCGCTGAGCGCGCCGATCGTGGCAAGCGGTTGGCGATAGCCGAGATCGAGTCCGAGCGTATCAATGTGCGTGTGACGCGCCGCCGACTCCAAGAGGTCGACGTAGCCGCGCACTTCCAGCCGCGCTTCCGGATTCGACAGCAGGGCCGGGTCGATGCCGAGCCGCTCGCACAGTGCCGGTGTTGGCACGCCGCGCTGCGCGAGAAAACCGCCGAGACCGGCAAGCGCGCCGGAGCGGATCGTGGCCACCGCGGCGGGCCGCGGGCTGTGCACTGACATCATCGGACTCTCCCTTGGATGCCTCGCCTGATCCTTCAATCGCAGCGCCGAGGATCGCGACTTCGATCCGTCGAGCGATGCGCCTGGTCATTCGAGGTTCCTCGTATACGCATTTAGTATGCCGACCGGACGGTACAGTAATTCATAAGCTGACTCGCCGTCACCCACCAATCGGACGAGGGCGCCGTTGTCGGCTGCGGTCAAGCGCCGGCGAGGCGCTGGGTCCTAAGGTTCGTCTGGAAAGCCGCGATGCGTCGGCTGCAGGCGGGGGAAATATGCCGCGAACACAACAAATATCGAGCGGGATCCAGCGGCTGGTTCGACTGGTTCGGCTGACGCTGCTGGCACTGCCGGCTCTGGCACTGATCGCGGCGTGCGACGGTGCGCCGACGGCCGCAACAACGGAGTCCGTTGCGGCCGAGACGCTCAAGCTGCCCGAGCGACTGCATCGTGAAGGCCGCTGGCTGGTCGACAACGAGAATCGAATCGTGCTGCTGCACGGTGTCAACGCGGTCTGGAAGCTTGCGCCGTATGCGCCGCCGGCAACCGCCGAGGGCTTTACCGCCGCCGATGCCGACTGGCTGCTCGCACATGGCTTCAACGCGGTGCGCCTCGGCACCTTGTTCGCGGGCGTGATGCCGCAGCGAGGCGTGATCGATGCCGCCTACCTGCAGCAGATCGATCGAGTGCTGCAGCTGCTGGCCGCGCGCGGCATCTGGGTGCTGCTGGACTTCCATGAGGACATGTACAACGAACGCTTCCAGGGCGAAGGCTTTCCGGCTTGGGCGGTGTACGACGATGGCGTGCCTTTGCTGTTGAAGCTCGGCTTCCCCGGCAATCTGTTCGAGCCGGCCACGTCGATTGCCTACGACAATTTCTGGAACAACCATGCCGGTCTGTGGGATCAATACCGTGCGGCCTGGCGCGCCGTCGCCGCGAAATGGGCTGGACAAGATCACCTGATGGGCTATGAGCTGATCAACGAGCCCTGGCCCGGCACGCGCTATCCGCTGTGCCTGCCGCCGCTCGGGTGTCCGGGCTTCGACGAACAACAGTTGCAGGGGCTGCAGGACCACGCACGCGCTGGCATCCGCGAGGTCGATGCCAGCAACCTCGTCTGGTTTGAGCCGCTGGTGCTGCTGAACTACGGCGCGCCGACCTATCTCGGCGCCAAGCAGGCGGTCGCGGACAGCAATCTCGGATTTTCCTGGCATTTGTACTGTTCGTTGCCGGCGCTGAGCCAACTGCATCTGAACAAACTGAGTTGCCCGATTCTGGACACGCTCGTCAGTGGCGCCGCCGCAAAGGGCGCGACCCGGCTGGGTGCGGCGAGTCTGGTCACCGAGTTCGGCGCCACCGACGACAGCACCGAACTGGTGAGCACCACCACCACGTTCGACGCGCAACTGCTCGGCTGGATGTATTGGGCCTATAAGAACTGGCACGACCCGACGACATCCGGCAGCGGCGTGCAGGGCCTGTTCGCCGACGACGCCAATCTCGGCAGCGTCAAGACCGCCAAGCTCGACCTGCTGGAGCGCGCCTATCCGCAAGCGACCGCCGGAACACCGCTGGCGCTGTCGTTCGATCCGACTTCTGCCGTATTCAGCTACCGCTACGCACCGCGTAGCGCGGCGGCTCCAACGGATATCTATCTGCCGGCGCTGCATTACCCGCATGGTTACAGCGTCGGCGTCAGTGGTGCGCGGGTGCTCGCGGCGAGCACCAGTACTCATTTGCTGCTGGAGAATCTGCCCGGCGCAACCGAGGTCGATGTCGAGGTGCGCGCGCAATGAGTCGGTCCGTCGCGCCGCTGTCGAAGCCCACTGGTTTTGCCGATGCAACCGGCGAGGTGCGTGGCGCGCCCTTGTCCGGATTGACAGGTGCGACGACCGACTCTTACGGTACCGACCGCTCGGTACATAATTTATTGCAGGAGTCACAGGCGCGCATGGCAAGCAGCAAAAAAACCGAGTCGCGCACACGGGGCCGTCCGAGCTCGCGCGAAACCATGCTGGACGCTGCGGAAGCCGTGGTCCTCAAGCAAGGTGTTGCGGCCCTGACGCTGGATGCTGTTGCTCGCGAAGCGGGGGCGAGCAAGGGTGGCGTGATGTACAACTTCCCGTCGAAAGAAGCGCTGCTGACCGCGTTGGTCGAGCGCATCATCGAGGGCAACGCCAAGGGTGTGGCCGCTGCCGCCGAGAAAATGGCGGATTCGCCGACGCGCCACCTGAAGGCCTACGTGACGAACTCGGTCGACGATCTGCAGGGTGACGACCGCGTCAGCGGTACGCTGCTGGCGACCGTCGCCAACAATCCGAAACTGGTCGCGCGCATGCGCGACTTCATCCACGCGCGCTTTCTTGCGACCAGCAAGAACCTCGATTTCGAGCGCGCCGGCGTGGTGCACCTGGCCACCGAAGGACTCTGGTTCATGGAACTGCTGCAAATCTCGCCGTTCAATCCGCGTCAACGCGCGCGGCTTGCCAAGCGCCTGCTGAAAATGGCGGACGAGTGCGGCGACGCATGAAAACTCTGGAACCGGATGCACGCCTGACGCCGGCGCTGGCTCCGCGTCAGGCGGCGCTGACGCAGCCGCAGGGCACGCCGCGCGTCCTCACGGCGGCGGACTCGACAGCCGACGCCGCCATGGCACGCTATCAACACCTCAGCCGCGCCATCGCCGGCCGACCATTGCCGCTGGCGCTGCTCGATGTCGATTTGCTGGAGCACAACGCGCGCGACCTGCTGCAGCGCGCCGGCAACCTGCCGATTCGACTCGGCAGCAAGTCGATTCGTTGTGTGGAAGTCCTGCGGCGCGTGCAGGCGATGTCGCCGCGCTTTCAAGGACTGCTGTGCTATTCGGCGCGCGAGGCGGCCTGGCTGGCTACGCTGGGTTTCGATGATCTGCTGGTGGCGTATCCCACCGTTGACACCGCCGATCTCGATGCGGTCGCCGCGCAGTTGCAGCAGGGTCGCCGCATCGTGCTGACGGTCGACGACGCAGCCCAGGTCGGGCATATCGCGTCGCGCGGCCGCGCGCTGGGTGTGCGGTTCCTGCTTTCGATCGACGTGGACATGTCGTCAAGTTTTCCTGGCATCTACTTCGGCATGCGGCGCTCGCCGCTGCAAACGCCGCAGGCGGTGGTCGCGCTGGCGCGCACGATTGCGCTGACGCCGGGCGCCGTCGGACTGGTCGGTCTGATGGGATACGAAGGACAGATCGCGGGACTGCAGGACGCGGTGCCCGGCCAGTCGCTGAAGAACATGATGCTACGACGATTGAAGCAGTCCTCGGTGCGCGAACTCGCCGCACGTCGCCAGGCCTGTGTGGCGGCGCTGCGCGACGCCGGCTTCGTGCTCGACTTCGTCAACGGCGGCGGCACCGGCAGCATCGAGAGCACCGCGGCCGATTCGAGCGTCACCGAAATTGCGGCGGGTTCGGGCCTGTATGCGCCCGGCCTGTTCGATCACTTCAGTCAATTCCACAATGCGCCGGCGCTGTGCTTCGCCTTGCAGGTGGTGCGGCGACCGACGCCCGATATCGCCACCTGCGGTGGCGGCGGCTATATCGCTTCGGGCCCGGCCGGTGCCGATCGCCTGCCGCGTCCGTATCTGCCGGCGGGCATGCAGCTGATTGCACAGGAAGGTGCGGGCGAAGTGCAGACTCCGGTGCGTCTGCCGGCGGGCTTCGATGTCGAGATCGGCGCGCCGCTGTTCTTCCGTCATGCCAAGGCCGGCGAACTGGCCGAGCGCTTCGAGCGCTTGCATCTGCTGCAGGGTGGCGAAATCGTCGGCGATGCGCCGACCTATCGCGGCCAGCATCAGTGCTTCCTCTGATCACGAAAAGGATTTCCGTCGATGTCCACGATGTCCACGATTCCTGGCGAGTCCGCGGCCAGTCTCCCGGCCGGCAGTAGCCGGCCGCCGGACTGGCGCAACTGGTCCGGTAGCGTACGGTTCCGGCCGCGCGCATTCAGCCGGCCCGACAGCCTCGCCGCGCTGCAGGCGACGGTGCGCAATATCGGCGCGGCGGGCGGCCACTTGCGCGTAGCCGGCAGCGGCCATTCGTTCGTGCCGTTGGTCGCCAGCGACGATCATTTGTTGTCGCTGGAGCGGCTCTCCGGCATCGAATCCTGTGGTGACGGTCAGGCGACGATCTGGGCCGGCACCCAATTGCGTCCGCTCGGCGGCATGCTCGAGACACGCGGCTACTCGATGCTGAACCTCGGTGACATCAACGTGCAGGCGCTGGCCGGCGCGGTGGCGACCGGCACCCACGGCACCGGCGCCGCACTCGGTTCGATTTCCTCGCAGGTGCTGGGTCTGACGCTGGTGTTGCCCAGCGGCGAGGCGGTCGAATGCTCAGTCACGCAGGAGCCCGAACTCTTTGCCGCCGCGCGCGTCGCACTCGGCTCGCTCGGCGTGATGGCGAAGATCACGGTGAAGCTGGAGAAGGCCTATCGTCTGAAGCTGACCAAGCAGGCGATGGATCTCGACGAATGTCTGGCGAAGGCGCCGCAGTTCGCGCGTGACTATCGCCACTTCGAGTTCTACTGGTGTCCGCATACGCGGCGTACGCTGGTCAAGCTGATGAATCCGACCGACGAGCCGGAATCGAATCGCGGGCTGACCACGTTCACCGAACTCGTATTGGAGAATGGCGCACTCGGCTTACTGTCGCGTATCTCGCGCGCCAATCCCAACTGGGCACCGGCGATGTCGAAAGTGATCGCCTGGTCGGCCAGTGCCGATGCCAGCGAGATGGTCGCCTCCAGTCACCGCGCGTTCTCGACCTTGCGCATGGTGCGCTTCAACGAGATGGAATATGAGCTGCCCGCCGCGGCCGGTGCGGATGCGCTGCGCGAGCTGGCCGAGTTCGTCGAGAAGAAGCGCATCCTGGTTCACTTCCCGGTGGAATATCGCTACGTCGCCGCCGATGACATCTGGCTGTCGCCGTTCTACCAGCGCGATGCGGTGGCGATTTCGGTTCACCAATACCAGGGGATGGATTACGCGCCATACTTCCGTGGTGCGGAGGCGATCTTCCGCAATCACGGCGGACGTCCGCACTGGGGCAAAATGCATACGCTGACTGCGAAGGAATTGGCACCGCTGTACCCGCAATGGGACGCGTTCCAAAGTTTGCGTCGGCGCATCGATCCGCAGGCTGTGTTCATCAATCCTTATCTGCGCACGCTGTTCGGTGAGTGAACCTTTAGTGGGCCCAGCGCTGCACCGCGCGCGCTGGCGCGTGCTTGCGCTGTATGGCGCGTGGAATGCGCTGATGCAGTTCGAGTGGTTGCGTTTCGCACCGATCACCGACAACGTTGCCGCGCAGTACCACATGAGCACCGGCGAAGTCGGGCAGCTCTCGCTGGTGTTTCCGCTGCTGTTTCTGCCGCTGGCATTGCCGCTGGGCTGGCTGATCGACAAACGCAGTGCGCGTTTCTGTCTGTGGCTGACCGCACTGGTGATGACGCTCGGTGTGGGCGCACGCGTGGTCGCGCCAACCTATGCCGCATTGCTCGCGGGACAAACGATTTTGGCCATCGCGCAGCCGCTGGTGATGGCGCTGATTTCGAAACTGGTCGGCGTTTGGTTCGGCGAAAGCGAACGCCTGCAGGCCACCGGTCTCGGCACCTTGTCGATCTTCGTCGGGCTTGGTCTGGCGTTCCTGCTGGTGCCGCCATCGGCGCCGTACCCGCTTTCATCGACGCTGTGGATCGATGTCGTCGCACTAGGTCTGCTGTTAGTGGCAACGCTGTTGCTGGTGCCGGCCGATCCACCGGCGCCGGCCACCGACGATGCGTTCGAACGTGTCGCGCCGCGCGGCTGGTTTGCCGGGGTCGGCAGCCTGCTGAAGTCGCGGCGCTTCATCGCGATCCTGTTGCTGGTGTTCTTCGCCAACGGTTATTCGAACGCGCTGTTCACCTGGCTCGAACCGCTGCTGCTGCCGCAGGGCATCAACGCGGCGCAGGCCGGCATCGCCGGACTGATGATTCTGATCGGCGGCATCATCGGCATGAGCCTGTTGCCGCGCATGCCGATGATCGAGCGACGTCTGCGGCCGATGATGCTGCTGGCCTGCACCGTCGGCATTCCGATGACGGTCTCGCTGCTGTCTTCGCCGCTATTCGGCATCGTGCTGGCGACCAGTTTCCTGATCGGTCTGTTCCTGCTGTCGCCGCTGCCGGTGTTTGTCGACGTCGTCGCGCGGATCGGCGGTGCGGGTCTCGCAGGGACTGCGGTCAGCGCGTTCTGGCTGGTCGGCAATGGCGGAGCGGCGGCGGCCATCGCCGCAATGTCCTGGCTCGCCGATCACCAACGCTGGTCGATCGCGATCTGGATGCTGCCGGGTTTGCTGTTGGTCAACGGCCTGATTGCCGCCACGCTGCTGCCGCGGCCGCGGCAGTAGCCGCATAGATTCCGGCGTGCGCCCGCAGCGCGTGTCGACTGCGATCGGATCGCTGCGGCAGTGAAGCGCTCGAACAGTCTCGAACAAGCTTGAGCAATCTCAAACAACCTCGAATGACTACGACTGCTTCGAGGCTTGCATCGAAGGATCGTCGATGCCCACGGCGACGTGGGACGCAGGCCGGCGTCGCTCGACAGCGCGCAGGCTGAACAGCCGGTAGCTGCCGTACCGCTTGGCCAGTTCCAGTTCGCCGACATAGTCGAGGCTGAACCGCTGCGTCGCGTCGAGCATCAGCCGCGCGGCCAACAGTTCGGTCACGAAGATCATGCCCGGCGGCGTGATCGGTTCGATGCGTGCGGTGAACGCCAGTTGCGAGCCGTAGAACACTGTCTTGTTGGCGACCGGATCGTGCCCGGAGTAGACCGGTCCGAAATGCGCCGCGAGCCGCAATTCGATATCGGCGAGTCCGCCGCTTTCGGTGGCGCGCATCTGCTCGAAGCGCGCCTGGATCGCAATCGCGATTTCGGCCGCGGTGACGGCGTCCACGGTGACCAGATGCAGCGCATCGCCCCAGGTTCCGCGAAACAGCACGCGGCTGCCGAAGCGCTCGACAATGCGCGCCATCGAGCCCATGACCACTTCCCAGAAGCGCGGCAGGTCGTCGTCGTGCAAGCGTCGGAAGCCGACGATGTCGGCGAAGATCAGCCCTGCGAACAAGCGCTGGCCGCTGGCGATCGCGCGGCTCGGTAGCGCTTCGGATTCTGTAGACGTGGCCGCAAGCGGTGCCGGTTCCGCGATCCGCAGCGCATCGTCGTCGAGTTCCAGCTCACGTACCCGGCAGCCCAGACGTTGCGCATCGAGTGCGGCGAGGCCGTCGGCCACTGCGCCGACATAGTCCTGCGACCACAGCGACTCGCTATGCAGAAAGCCGCGCGCGACCGTGATGTCGCCCGCCTGGTCGAGCAGCTTCTGCAGCCGCCGCGCGGCCGCCGATCCAAACTGTTCCTGCCACTGCAACAGAACGCTGCTGCGCTCGCTCGGCAGCACCACATGCAGATGCGCACCGCGTGCGATCAGTGTTTCGGCGATGTCGAGATCGGCGATGGCGGCAAGCACGACGAACACCAGCGCACCGGTGAAGTCGCCGAACACCGCCGCGCGACTTTGCACCGGCGCCGACGCGAGCGCACGACGCCGCACGCGGATCACATCCGGCAGCCACAGCAGTGTGGGTAATTGCGGATCGAGTGCCAGCACACGACACAACAGCCGCAACTGACTGCGCGTGCGACTGCGTGCATTGAAGTTGCCGCGCATCAAGGCGTCGGCACGTTCCAGGCTGTGCCGATAGCGCGCCACATCTCCCAGCAGCAGGCTCGCCTCGGCTTCGGTGACGTGGCGATAGTAGCGCTCGGATTCGCTATCGCCATCGATGTCCGCGAGCAGGCGCAAGACTTCGGCGGCGAGCGTTTGCGCGCGCGGCGAATCACCTGCGAGTTGGTACATCGTCGCAGCGTTGATCGCACTGAAGTGGCCGCCGGTCAAACGATAGGCGGCGAGGTAGGCCTGCGCGGATTGCAGAAATGCGGCGGCGGTTTCTGCGGCGATCGGCAGCGGCGTAGCGCCAAGGTCCGCCGAGTTATTGGATGCGTCGCTGCTCAGCGACGCATCGGGTCGTGTGCGCGTCAGACTGTTCAGCGCCAGATCCTTCAGCAATCGACCCTTCAGCGCGAGCCAGTCCTCGTCGCGCTCGTCGCCGCGCAGCCCGAGTTCGCCATAGCGGCGCCAGGCCAGTGCGGTACTGCCGGCATTCACCAGCGCCAGCAGCGACAGATACTGCAATCGCGGGGAATCGAGTCCGCGTGCGCGTGCCTGTTGCGTGAGGTCGTAGCAGTGCACGTAGTTGCCGGCCTGCATCGCGGCGTCGGCGCGCTGCGCGAACGATTCGGGTGTATCCGGCGGCGCATCGGGTCGTGTGCCGCTGTCGTGCACCGAGGTTTCGGGGTCGATCAGAATCAAGCGGCGTTTCGGCAACACCGTCAATGTCGCGGTGATCGTCGAATAGTCTGGCGGCACTTGCTGTGGACGTCGGCGCCATTCGACCACTTCGGCGGTGCCGCCCGGGCGCGACGGATTTTCGCGACGCAGGATTGCCACCAGAATGTCCGAGCGCTGCGCCAGACACGCCGCGAGGCGACGGTACTGACGTTGATGGAAGGCGGCGGTTTGCAGTTGCTCGGCACGGGTGTCCGGCGGCAGCAGGTCGATCAAGCTGCTGCACGAGGCCAGCGTCTGTGCGAGCAGGTCGCGCTGGCGCTCGATCAAATCAGCATTGCCCGCACCGCTGGCCTGCGCCACGGAAGTCCAGTCGTCGAGCAGTAAGGACGTCGGCAGCGGCAGCAGGCCGACGATGCGGCAGGCAACGCCGGCTTCGCGCAGCCACTCGCTGACCACGCGCGTAAACAGCAGATCGGCGCCGGGCGCGAGTCCGGTGAGTACACACACGGGTCGCGATTGCGCCCCTTCGAACAGCCGCGGCAACACGCCATCGCGCAGCTGGTGGGCGACCTGGATCTCCTCTTCGGCGCTGAGCAGCAGATGCCCGCTGCCACCGAGCAGCAACTCGTCGCGACCACCGGGCAGCGGCCGGTCGAGTTGTTCCAGCCAGGTGGCCAGCGTCAGATTCTGCATCGCATGCGTGCCGGCTCGGTTCAGTGGATTTGAATGGTCGTTAGCGACGTTCCGACTACTGTAATGCGACCCCTCGGCACTCGTCTTAGCCGCGCTGCCAAGTTCCCCACCATCGACCGCAATCGGGTTCAGTCGACCAGTGCCAACGCGAGTGCCACCGCCTCGCCGCCGCCGATGCACAAGCTGGCAACGCCGGTCTTGCCGCCGGTCTTGCGCAAGGCCGCGACCAAGGTGGTGATCAGACGCGCGCCGCTGGCACCGATCGGGTGACCCAAAGCACAGGCGCCGCCGTGGATGTTGACCTTGGCGTGATCGAGCTGATGTTCCTGCATTGCCGCCATCGTCACCACCGCGAAGGCTTCGTTGATTTCCCAGAGATCGACCTCGGAGGCCTTCCAACCGGCCTTCTCCAGCACCTTGGCGATGGCGTACACCGGCGCCACCGTGAACTCGTCGGGCGCACGCGCATGCTGGGCCTGCGCAACGATGCGGGCGAGCGGCTTGAGTCCGCGCGCACGCGCTTCGGATTCGAGCATCAGCGTGACGGCGGCCGCGCCGTCGGAGATCGAGGCCGAGCTTGCCGCGGTGACGCTGCCATCTTTTTTGAATGCGGGCTTCAAGGTCGGAATCTTCTCCGGCTTGGCTTTGCCGGGTGCTTCGTCGCGACCGACGATCTCCGAGCCACCACGACCGCCAACTTCCACCGGCGTGATTTCGTAGTCGAAGCCGCCGCTTTCGCTGGCGGCGAGCGCGCGCTGAAGTGAGGTCACCGCGAAGGCGTCCTGCTGCTCTCGGGTGAAGCCGTATTTGGTCACGGTGCGTTCGGCGTATACGCCCATCGGCGTGCGTTTTTCGTAAGCATCCTCGAGGCCGTCGAGTGCCATGTGATCGAGCACCTCACTATGACCATAGCGGTAGCCGCCGCGGCCTTTCATCAACAGGTAGGGCGCGTTGGTCATGCTTTCCATGCCGCCGGCGACCATCACCTTGGCGCTGCCGGCTTTCAGCAGATCGGCGGCGAGCATGATCGCCTTCAGGCCCGAGCCGCACATCTTGTTGATCGTGGTGCAGGACACGTTCTGTGGCAGCCCCGCGCCCAGAGCGGCTTGTCGTGCCGGGGCTTGTCCCTGGCCGGCACCGAGCACATTGCCCATGATCACTTCGTCGATGTCGGCGGCCGCGAGTCCCGCGCGTTCGACCGCGGCCTTGATCGCCGCCGCACCGAGTTGTGCCGCGCTCAGGCTGGCCAGCGCGCCGAGCATGCCGCCCATTGGTGTGCGAGCAATCGATACGAGTACGACCGGATCCTGCGATGCGGACGGTGACGACAGCGGCGACGAAGCTGCGGACATGCGAATGGTCTCCAATAGCAACTTAGGTGATGAATTCAACAGGCGGATGCGCGACGACGGCGGATAGCTTTTGCGCGGTCGGGCTCCGACGATTGGCGACTGAACCGCGGAGGTGGGTGCTTCCGCCCCACCTTCGAGGCGTTGAATTATCCCGCATACGCGGCGGCGCCGAAATGCGGGTCGTCCCCATGGCGGGTCCGAGTGCGCTATAAAACAAGCAGGGAAGCGGCGTCATCGAACGGGGACAAGGGATTTGGACAGCAGCCAGGACAGCGGGGCGGCGACCGATGACATCGCGCGCGGACTGGCGCTGGAGGGTGCGGCGGGCGGCGCCGAGCTGAACCGCGAACAGATCGGCTTCCTGCGCCGCCAGTCACAGTTGCAGGCCGAACAGCTGCAGAACCTGCGCACGCAAAACCTGCGCGATCGTCTGCGCATCGTGTTCGATCTGGCCTTGAGCCTTGGCGTCTTGATCGTGGTGAGCCTGGTGGCCTGGGGCGTCATCAGCGCCTGGCGCTCGCAGAACGTCGTCGTCAGCGCGTTCGAAGTGCCGCCCGCTTTCGAGCAGCAGGGACTCACCGGCACCGTCGTCGCCGCTGCGGTGCTCGATCGCCTGCGTGCCTTGCAGGATGCCACCCGCACCAACTCCGCCAAGCGCGAAATCGAAGACGCCTGGAGCGGCGATCTCAAGTTGGAGATTCCAGAAGCGCATGTTTCGATCGGCGAACTGCAACGCTACTTGCACGAAGCACTCGGCAACGAAACCCATATCAGCGGCAATCTCGTGCAGCAGGGCGACACGATCGCGCTGACCGTGCGCGGTCGCGGCATTCCGTCAAAAATCTTCAGCGGGCCGCGCGAGCAGTTACCGGGGTTGACCAACCAGGCCGCGGAATATCTGTACGGCCGCTCGGAGCCGACCCTGTTCGCGGCGTACTTGTTCGCCGAAGGTCGTGACAACGACGCGATCGATATCGCCACCACCAGCTACTCGCGTGCCCTGCCGATCGACCGGCCGGCGCTGCTGAACAGTTGGGCGAATGCGCTCGCGGATCAAGGAAAAATCGCCGAGGCGATGGAAAAGCACCGCGAGGCGATCTCGCTGCAGCCGGATTTCTGGGTGGGCTACAGCAATGTGATCAACGACCAGTTCCTGCTCGGCGACGAAGAGTCCGCGTACCGCACCGGTCGCGACCTCGAAGCGCGCGCGAAACGTCACAGCTGGTTCGGCTCGAAGGCGCCCGTCGTTTATTACCTCAATCTGGACACGCTGATTCTCGATCTGCCGGCCGCGCATCAGGATCTGCTTTCGGACGAGGAGCTCAATCGCGGCGAAGGCACCAGTGCCGCGCAGGACGCGCCCGCCGATGCCGAAATGCTCGCACGCATGCACGACACCGCGCATGCGCGACTGGTGCTGCAGACCTCGCCGGGACTCGGCAGCGATCCCTACGTCGCGGCCGAAACGCACTACGTCAACGGCCTGATGGCCTTGGATCGTGGTGACTATGCCACTGCGTTCGCCTCCTACCAATCGCTTGCAGCCGCACTCGAAAAGAATTCAGCACTCATCGTCAATCTGAATTTTCCGTTTTGCTGGATTGCGCGTGGCTACGAGTTCGGCGGTGCAACGAAGCTGGCCGACGCCGCCCTGGCGCAGGGTGGCCATCTGGTCGATTGCTATCGCTTCAAGGGCGACATCGACGATCACCGCGGCGACTGGGCACAGGCGCAGAAGGATTACGCCGCCGCCGTTGCACTCGCGCCCGATCTGCCGGGCGCCTACGACAGCTGGGGCCAGGCGCTGGCGCGTCATGGCGATGCCGCCGGCGCCATTGCGAAATTTGTCGAGGCCAATCGACACGGTCCGCACTGGTGCGATCCGCTCGAGCATTGGGGCGAACAATTGCTCGCGCAGGACGATGCCAAGGGCGCTGCTGCACGCTTTGCCGAGGCGGCCCAGTACACGCCGAGCTGGGGCCATTTGAACGTCGTCTGGGCGAAGGCGCTGGCACAAGCGGGTGACCCGTCCGCTGCGCGTGCGAAGTACCGCGCCGCGCTCGACGCCGATCTTGGCGATGTCGAGCGCGCCGCAGTCGTGGCCGCGCTGGCACCGCCGTGAGGCGCTTCGCCGAGGTTACGCGATCATCATCATGAGATTGAAAATTCTTCGCATTCGCCGCAACATAGCGCTGCTTGCTAAAGTCGCTTCCAGGCTCCTGCCGACCACAACCAACTCGAACGACGTGCTCAAATTCCTAGCCTGGTTTCCGATGTTCCGATCGCGCATGCGCGGCTTGCTGCTGGTCGTTCCGGCGCTGTTCGCATTCGGCCCGGTCGTGGCTCTTGCCGCTGGCGAACTGACACTCAAGTCCAACGCAGCACTGGTGGTCGACCAGGAAACCGGCGAAGCACTGATCGCCAAGAACGCCGATGTGGTGATGCCGATCGCGTCGCTGACCAAGCTGATGACGGCGCTGGTAGTGGTCGATGCACGTCAGCCGATGGAAGAAGTGCTGGAGATCAGCAACGACGACGTCGATCGCGAAAAGCACACCGGTTCGCGTCTGAGCGTCGGCACGCGCCTGAGCCGTGAAGACATGCTGCTGCTGGCGCTGATGTCGTCGGAGAACCGCGCGGCGAATGCCCTGAGCCGTGCATACCCGGGCGGTCGCAGCGCGTTCATCGCCAGGATGAATGCGAAGGCGCACGAACTCGGCATGAACTCGAGTCACTTCGCCGATCCAGCAGGATTGTCGGTGCAGACGGTGTCGACCGCGCGCGATCTGCTGCGGCTGGTGAGTGCCGCCGATGCGCAGGCGCTGATCCGCCGCGACTCCACGCAGACCGAAGTAACGCTGCGGGTGCGCGGTCGCCCGATGACCTTCGTCAACACCAATCGCCTGGTGCGCAGCGGCCGCGACTGGGACATCGAATTGCAAAAGACCGGCTTCACCAACGAGGCCGGACGCTGCCTGGTGATGCGTGCGAGCACGCTGAACCGCAAGCTGACGATGATCTTCCTCAACTCGTTCGGTACCCTCACGCGCTTCGCGGATGCGGGGCGCGTGCGCGAGCATCTCGAGCGGACCGCGACGGCGCGTCTGCAACGGCCAATCATCACCTCGATGAGTTCCAAGGCGCATTCCTGACGCGGTGAGGCTTGAGGCTTGAGGCCTGAAAGCCTGAAGCCTGAAGCCTGAAGCCTGAAGCCTGAAGCCTGAAGCCTGAAGCCCGAAGCCCGAAGCCGCGCAGCCTGCAAGCGCACGTCCAAATTCTGTCGCCGACGATCCGTATCGGTTGGTCGCTCGATGGGCAGCGGGAAGGGCGGTCTTGTATGCGCAGTCGAGTAGGCGCGCGCTGTGAAAAGTCACGGTGCTCGCGGCGCCCTGGCGCGCGGCGCGGCGGGTGTGCCGTCGAAGTCGTCCCTAATCACCGAGTCGTTCCAGCGCGGCTGCGGGCGAGCGCCGGGACGTCCGCATGGTGCTAGCTGCGCGCGGCGATGATCTCGTAAGGCCGCATCATCTCGTTGTCCTCGTGCTCCAGCAGATGGCAATGCCAGACGTAACGTCCGGCGTAGCCGTCGAAACGCACGATGATTCGCGTGACCACACCCGGGTCGGCGCGCACCGTATCTTTCCAGCCCGCTTCATTCGCAGCCGGCGGTAACGCCGGTCCGGTGTAGCGCAGCTCGCGGTGCGCGTTGTACGCAAACAGATCGAACGGTCGCCGGTCGAGAATCTGGAAGCGCACCAGATGAAGATGGATCGGGTGGACATCGCCGGTGAGGTTCAGCAGGCTCCAGATCTCGGTGCTGTCGAGCAGCGGTCGTTCGCTGATCGGATCATCCCAGTGCTTGCCATCCAGCAGCATGCTCGCGGAATTGCCGGCGTAGTCGTCGCGCTCGCCGAGGGTCAGCAGCCGGGTGGTGACTGCTTGCGCTTCTGCCAAGCGTTCGATCGGACGCAGACGCGTCGGCACCTGACTGCGATCTTCAACCGGCGTGGTGGCCACACGGAACTGCATCAAATCCTCATGCTGGTTCTTCAACACGATCTGCTCGCCGCGGTGGGCGCTGAAGTCGATGATCAGATCGGCGCGCTCCGCCGGAAACAACAGCACGTGCGACATCGCAATCGGTGCTTCGAGCAGTCCCAGATCGGTGCCGATCTGTTGAAACGCCAGACCGTTGGAAAGCGCCAAGTTGAAGAAACGCCCGTTGGCGGCGTTGATCACGCGCAAGCGATAGCGTCGCGGCTCGACTTCGAAATACGGAAAGATCTTGCCGTTGCACAGCGTGACATTGCCATAGCATTCCGGGACCCAGGGCGCAGTCGGATCGCCGGATTCGGGATACAGCAGCTGGCCGTCGCGATCCAAGGTTCGGTCGTACAGCATCAATGGAATGTCGTATTCGCCATGCTCGCCGCGCGGCAGCCGCAGCGAGTCTTCGAAGTCGTCGCGCACGATGAATGTGCCGAGCAATCCGGCGAAGATGTTCAATCGCGTGATCCCCATCGCGTGATCGTGGTACCACAAGGTCGAAGCATCCTGCTGGTTCGGGTAGTGGTACTGCGCGGAGTGCCCGGGAGCAAACCACAACTCGGGATAGCCATCGCTGCCCGGTGGAACGCGTGCGCCGTGGACGTGTGCAACGGTCCGCGACTGTGGCGCCTGCATCTCGGCGCCGTGAATGTTGTGATCGACCGGCAGGAAGTGCTGGCTCGGCAAGGCGTTGACCCATTCCACCAGCAAGCCCTGGCCGCTGCGCGTTTCCAGTGTCGGACCGGGCACGCTGCCGTCGTAGCTCCATTGACGCGTCGGTGGCAGGTCGCGATGCAGCGTCTGCCGCGTCTCCCGCATCTCGATGCGGTAATACGGCAGCTTGAGCGAATGATGTTCGGGGCTGGCACGCTGTTCACTGCTGCGCGCCACCGCGGGAATCGGCAGCGGATCGACAAAGCGTGCGAGCGACGTTGGATTCAGCGCGATGCGTTGCGGCTGCGCGGGCAGCTCCAGTGCGGTCTTCAGCAGACGCGGCGCACGGCACATCGGCAAGCTGCGCAGCGGCTCGGCACTCGAAGCACCGGCCAGCACCGCCGCACCCAGCGCAGCGGTCCGCTGCAGAAATCTGCGACGGCTGACGGGGCGCACGTCGAAAGGGTCCGGCGGCTGGTCTTCGGGTCGGTCAGTCAGGCGGTTCACCGGCATGGATTGGGAACGATCGCAAGAGCTGCGGCAACGCTGCGGCGGTCGACGGCTTGCGGTCGATGCGATCATTTAGTCAACCGGAGCAGGATTGCAGACTGATGAATGCACAGCATTTCGACCGAGATTGCTGAGCGTGCACGGGGCTTGTACGGGTGCAGTGGCAATGCTTTTTGCGCGCCATTCCGGCATGCTGCGCGTCCCATGACGCAGCCACCCCTTGAATCGACGTTGGAATCACTGCCTGTTTTGGCCTTGGTCGGCCGCCCCAACGTGGGTAAAAGCACGCTGTTCAACCGCTTCACCAACTCGCGCGATGCGCTGGTGGCGGACTTCCCCGGCCTGACCCGCGACCGCCAATACGGTCACGGCACGTTCGAGGACCGGCGCTTCATCGTGGTCGACACCGGCGGCTTGATGCCCGAGTCGAGCGATGCGCTGGCCTTGCTGGCGGAAGCGCAGGCGCGCATCGCAATCGAGGATGCCGACGTCGTGCTGTTCCTGGTCGATGCCAGCGCCGGTCTGTTGCCTTCCGATCGCGACATCGCCGAAACCCTGCGCAAACTCGGCAAGCCGGTGCGCCTGCTCGCCAACAAAGCCGAAGGCATGGGGCGCGCACGCGTCGCCGATTTCTTCGCACTCGGTCTGGGCGAACCGCTGCCGGTATCCGCCGAGCATGGCGACGGCATCGCGCCGCTGCTGCGCGAACTGCTCGAAAAGGCGCCACTGGTCGATCACACGCCGTTGCCGGACGACGGCACGATTCGCGTCGCCGTGGTCGGTCGCCCCAACGCGGGCAAGTCGACACTGGTGAATCGCCTGCTCGGTGAAGAGCGCGTGCTGTCGTCGGATCAGCCGGGTACCACGCGCGATGCGATCTCGGTCAAATTCGAGTGGAACGGCCGGCCGTTTGAGTTAATTGACACCGCCGGCATCCGTCGTCGTGCGCGCATCACCGAAGTGATCGAAAAGTTTTCGATCGTGAAGGCGCTGCAGGCGATCGAACGTGCGCACGTCGTCATCGCGATGGTCGATGCCCACGAAGAAATCGGCACGCAGGACGCGCGGCTGATGGGACTGATTGCGCATCACGGCCGCGCGATGGTGCTGGCCGTGAACAAGTGGGACGGCCTCGAAGGCGACGATCGCAAGCGCGTGCGCGAGATGGTCGACTACCGCCTGCCGTTTCTCGATTTCGTCCCGCTGCACTTCATCTCGGCGCTGCACGGCTCGGCACTGCGTGAGCTGATGCTCGATGTCGTCGCCGCCTATCAGGCGACCACCCGCGATCTGCCGACGGCCGAACTGAACAAGGTGCTGGAGAAAGCGGTCGAGCGGCATGCGCCGCACGCGGTGCTCGGGCGCCGCATCAAGCTGCGCTACGCCAACCAGGTCGGCCGCAATCCGCCGGCGATCCTGATTCACGGCAATCAGACCGACAAGATCAAGGATTCCTACAAGAGCTATCTCGCCAACGTGTTCCGCGAGGCGTTCAAGCTAAAGGGCGTGCCGCTGCGGCTCGAATTCCGCACCGGCGACAATCCGTTCAAGGGCCGCAAGAACGAATTGACCGCGCGTCAGCAGATGAAGCGCAAGCGGCTGATGGCGCAGTCGAAGAAGAGCAAGCGCTAGGCATACCGTTCACGGCGCCCAAAGCGGGCGCCGTCGTCGCGAATCAGCGATCCGGCGCCGACCAGGATCGCACGCGCCCACCCTGGAACAGAACCCAGCCGCCGACGCTGTCGCCGCAGCGACCGTATTGCCACTGCGTCATGCCCTGCGCCTGGACATCGTGATGTTCGACGCCAATCGCTGCCTCGACATCGGCAGGCGCCATGCCGCGCCGCAGACCGTTCCAGGCATCGACGTCTAACCAGGGCGCCGGCGGTGGTCCGAGAAATGCGCTGCGGCTGCACCCGGTGTTCATGTACGGCGGTCCTTCGGGCTCAAGCGGAACCAGCTTGTAACCCGGAGGCGCGGCCGGAGTCGCCGCGCTTGGTGCTACGGCAGGCGCTGTCATCGTCGGTGCCGGTGCCGGTGCCGGTGCAGATGCAGATGCTGGTGCCGATGGTGCGACAGGCGCCGCTACGACTGGCGCCGTCGTCGGCGCCGGCGTCGATGTCGCCGGTCCTGTCGTCGGCGGCGGAATTGTGGGCGGTGCCACCGTCTGTTGCGCGCCGGGCGCCGAGACTGCCGTGGCGTCCTTGCCTTTCATCGCTTCCAGCTGCGCGCGCAGGCGCGCATTCTCTGCCCGCAGGTCGCTGACCTCGTCGGCCTGTAAATGCAATTGCGGCAGGAGAAATAACAGGGGAAGCAGAAGCCGCAGATACCGGTGCTGTTTCATTTCGAGAGTGCCGCGACGAGAAGTATTGACGCTATCGTACCGCGAGTTTCACAAGGTCTCGCCACCGATTTCGACTTCGTGCGGCGCCTGTGGCGGCTGCAGCCGGAACGCACGCTGCGCCATCGTCACCGAGAACGCGGCCGCGCAGGTGATCAGCGCCACCACGCCGGGCCAGCCGAGGTGTTCGAACAGGGGTGCCGGCAGCACGCCGCCGACACTGCCGCCGATGTAATAGCAGGTGACATACAGTCCGACGGCAGTGGCACGTGCGTGCGCCGCGGCTTCGCCGACGAAGCTGGTGGCGGAGGTCTGCGCGATGAACAAGCCGCCGGAGAACAGGCATAGGCCGACCACGATCAACGGCAGCGAACTGCCGAGCGTCAGCAGCAAGCCGGCGATCGACACCGACCATGCGATTGCGAGCGTGCGTGCATGGCCATAGCGATTGAGGATGCGTCCGGACATCGGCGTGATCACCATGCCGACCAGATACACCGTGAACAGCGCTGATAGCGCCGCCGGCCCCAGATTGAACGGCGGCTCGGACAATCGCAGGGTGATGTAGGTGAATCCGCCGACCAGCGCGAACAGAATGGCGAAGCCGGCGGCATAGGCGCCGCGCAGGCGCGCATCGGCCAGTAGTTCGAGTGCGCCGACGCGGACCGCGGCCGGCTCGCGATAGCGCGTTTCCTTCGGCAGCCAGCGACGAATCAACCAGGCCACCAGGAATTGCAGGCAGGCTAGTGCGACGAGCGCAAAGCGCCAGCCGGCGAACTCGCCCACCAGCCCTGCAGTCAGTCGGCCGCAGAAGCCGCCAGCGATGGTGCCGGCGACATACAGCGCGGTCACCGAACGCGCCTGCGCCGCAGGCCATTCGTCGGCGGTGTAGGCCACCGTCACCGCGAAGATTCCGGGCAGGAAGATGCCTTCGGCGAATCGGCTCAGCAGTAGCAGAGCAGGTGTCGGCGCGGCCGCCATCAGCAAAGTCGGAATCGCTGTCAGGAATGCTGCGGTGACGATCACGCGGCGTCGGCCGAGCCGGTCGGCAAGCATGCCGGCGAAGGGGGCTGCGAGTGCCACACCGAAGGTGCCGGCCGAGATCACCAGACCTGCCAGCGCCGCATCCCGGCCCAACCAGGTTCGCAGCAAGGGCAGCAGCGACTGCGGTGCGTACAGCGTTAGGAATGCGGCTGCGCCGGCAAGCGTCACGGCGATACGGCGACGATCCACGAAAACCTCGATACGAAGAGTGCAGCGAACTGCGCCCGCGATTGATCCGTTGGCGCCAGATCAGTTCCGTTCGCGGCCAAAAAAGTTCGGGCGCCGGCAGTGAGTGCCGGCGCCCGTTTGAATCATCCGCGCCAAGCTGGCGCCGATCGCTCCAAGAACCCTGCTCGCTTCGGCATCAAACCTGCGCATCTGTACGCGGGTGCCGGTCGGCGTTCGAGTGCGCGGTCTTCAATCGGTGCGACGAATCGGCGGCCGGTTCAGGCGTTCACGTCGAATCAGCGCCCGACCAGCGAGCGTGCGATGACTTCCTTCATGATCTCGCTGGTGCCGCCATAAATGCGCTGGATTCGCGCATCGCTCCAGAAACGCGAGATCGGATACTCGGTCATGTAGCCGTAGCCGCCGAACAACTGCAGGCAGGCGTCGGTGACGCGACCTTCCATTTCCGTTGTGGCCAGCTTGACCATCGCCGCGGTCGGCACGTCGAGCGCTTTCTGCTCGTACTGCTGCGTGCACTTCTCGACGAAGGCACGATGCACTTCGATGTCGGTCTTGATCTTGGCCAGTTCGAAGCGCGTGTTCTGGAAACTTGCGATCGGATTGCCGAACGCCTTGCGTGTGGTGGTGTACTCGATCGTTTTTTGCAGCGCGCCCTCGGCGTGTCCGACCGCCGTCACCGCCAACGCAAGACGCTCGCGCGGCAGTTCATCGATGAGGTGGCCGAAGCCGCCACCGACACGTCCGAGCACGGAATTCGCCGGCACCTTGACGTTGTCGAAGAACATTTCGGAGGTGTCGGCGCTGTGCATGCCGATCTTGTCGAGATTGCGACCGCGCTTGAAGCCGGGCAGCGAGGTATCGAAGGTGAACAGCGTGGTGCCCTTGCCGCCGGCTTTCGGGTCGGTCTTCGCGGCGAGCACGACGACGCCGGCGTGCTGGCCGTTGGTGATGAAGGTCTTGGAGCCATTGACGATGAAGTTGCCGTCGGCATCGGCCAGCGCGCTGGTCTTGATGCCCTGCAGATCGGAACCCGCACCCGGCTCGGTCATACCAATTGCGCCGATCTTTTCGCCGCTCGCCATTTTTGGCAGCCAGTACTTTTTCTGCTCCTCGCTGCCCAGATGCAGGATGTACGGCGCTGCGATATCGGAATGCACCGACAAATTCGAAGCCAGCGCCAGAAAACCCATGCGTGCGACTTCGTACAGCACCACCATGGAGAACTCGAACGGTGCGCCGATGCCGCCGTATTCCTCTGGCATGTCGACGCACAGCAGTCCGGCTTCGCCCATCTTCAGATACAACTCGGCGGGGAAGATGCCGGCCTTTTCCCAGGCTTCGTAATGCGGCTCCACCTCGTCGGCGAGAAAGCGGACGACGTTGTCGCGGAACAGGTTGAGTTCGCTGGTTTGCGTATCCATGGGCATTCGGGTGGAAAGGTGGGGCAGGAATTTTAAACCTTCTGGCCACCGCCGATATCGCCGCGCCGACGCGGTCGTCTGGCGCGGCAGTGTCGATTTACCCGGAACTCACGCAGCCGGATCGGTTGGGCCAGCGAAGGCCTGCATCGGATCGGCCCTTGCGGGTTGAGGGAAGACTAGTCCGCCGAGGACGGAATTGTCGGCACCGCAAGCCGCAGGTTGGCGCCGATTCGTTCGGGCTGGATCTCGCCCTGCGGCCAAACCGTGCCAGCGCAAGAGTCGGCACTCACCTGGCGATCGAGAAGGGCGTGAGTTCGAACGTCTTCGCACACCCGGTTGCCAAGGCGACCGAACGATAGGGGCCGCGCAGTCGCGGTTGCTGGCGATGTGCACGACACCGGGGCAGACAACGCCGGGCGACTGATCTTCAGAACCGCCGGATATCGCCGCTGCCATGTACCGCGGTTGCGAGCTGCTTCGGATCGCCGCTGTAACGGATGTCGCCGCTGCCATTGGTCGCAGCGCTCAGCGACTCGCTGGCAAACACACTGGCGTCACCGCTGCCATTGATTTCGACGGCCGCAGTCTTCGCCTTCAGCGCGCTCAAGTCCGCATCGCCAGAGCCGGCGATGCGCAGCGCGAGCGTGTCGACCGCGCCATCCGCGTGGATGTCGCCGGAGCCGGCAATACGCAGTTTCAGCGCGCTGCCTGTAAAGCCATGCAGCACGACGTCGCCGCTGCCTTCGATCGTGACCGCATCGAGCGCCGGCAGGGTAATGACAACTTTGAGGTCGCGACGGCTGCGATAGGAGCCATGCGAACTCACCGTCAGGCGGCCGTCGCGTACGGTGAGGTCGATCATGTCGAGCAGGTTGTCGTCGCCGGTCACGGCGACCTGCTGCGCAGCGCCGATCTGTACTTCGACATCGGAGCTGCCGTCGACTTCAATCGAGCTGAATGCCGGTAACTCGCGGGTCTGCGACAACAAGGTGCCGGAGCCGACCCGCATGTCGCCGAAAAGGCTGTTGCCGGAGCGGTGCTCGCTGCCGCAAGCGGTGGCGATCAACAGGAACGGCGCGGTGACCACCGCGAATGCGGCGGAACACAGAAGTCGTTTGGGCAGGTTCATCGTCATCGGGCTCGGCAGGGTCGATGTCAGCTTGGATGCACCGAGCCCCCCAATTGGTTGCAGCGCGGCGCGCGGGCCGGATTCGAAAAGCGGTCGCGCGGCGACTGCTGTGCTCGCGGTTGCCGAGTTGACCCTTTGCGGTCGCGGATTTGCAGTTGTCGCAACAAGGTCAGCGCGGTCGCGGCCGAGTGATCGGGCTTCAGTCTTCGCGCTGTAGCATTTCGCGCAATTGCTGCAGCAACCAGTCCATGCGCCGGCGCTCGGCCGCGGCGTCGCTGCGGATGAAACGATCGACCGCCTCGCCATGGAACAGCGTGACCATCGTATCGACGATCACATCGAACTGCGGCAGCGTGCGCGCAGCTTCTGGCAACAGGCTACGCGCAAGCGCCTGCACGATTTCGTCACGGTGCTGCCAGATCGGGCGCAGCGCCTGCTGCAGGCGCAGATCGGTTCGTGCCGCCAGCAGCAGCTCGAACCAGGCCTGATGCAATCGCGACTGCACGTTGCTGCGCAGCAGTTGCAGGGCCAGCGCGAGATCGTCGTGCCTGGTGCTGCGCAGGCGCTGAAAGTCGGCCTGATACAGCGCGATCAGTCCGTCGCCGACATGCTCGGACACGCGGATCATCAGTTCCATCCGCGAGCTGAAATGGCGGAACAGCGCGCCTTGCGAAACACCCGCACGCGTGCAGATTTCCTGCACGCTGGCGCCGGTGTAGCCGACGTCGATCAGCGCTTCGGCGGCGGCGTCGAGCAGCTTGGCGACGGTCGCTTCGCGACGCTGCGTTTGCGTGCGACGCACAGCGGGCGCCGGCTTGCGCGGTTTGCGCGCAGCGGCCTTGCGCTTGGCGTTTGGTGCGGCCAGGGTCGTCATCGCAACTGCCGGCGATCGTGCGTCATGCCGCCTGCGCGACGTTCGCGACGGCTGAGAGCTGGCCTGCGGCGAGGAAGCTGCCGTAACCTTTGGCGGTTCCGAAGTCGTCGGCAAAGCGGCCGTCTTCGCCGCTATCGCCGCGATACGCCACACGGCCATTGATGACGGTGGCGATTACCGCGCGAGCGTTGCGGTTGACCATCCGGCGCAGGCCGTTGAATTCGGCAATCGGCGCTTCGGCATAGGCCCCGAGGCTGTGGTCGAGTCCGACCGGATCGACGATGACGATATCCGCACGACCGCCGAGGCGCAGGTGTCCGGCGTCGATACCGAACCAGTCACCGAGTTCGCCAGTCAGCCGCCATACCGCCTGCTCGACGGTCATGAAGGGCTCGCCACGCTGTGCGGCGTCGCGCACGAGTTTCAGCATGCGCAGCGGAAAGTTGTAGAACGCCATGTTGCGAATGTGCGCGCCGGCATCGCTGAAGCTGATGATCGCGCCCTTGTCCTGCACGATCTTTTCCAGTTCGCGCGGACGCCAATTGGCGATCACCGTATGCCAGCGCAGCTGCTTGCCGTGGGCGACAACGAGATCGAGGAAGGCGTCGACCGGATGGATGCCGCGCGCATCGGCGACCTCGCCGAAGGTCTTGCCGACCACCGAGGCGTCCGGACAAGCGACGATGTCGGCATCGTAGAAATCGCGGTGCCAGACGCGCGGCGTGTACTTGGATTCGTAGTTCTTGCGGAACGACCGGCGATAGCTTTCGTCTTGCATCAGCGTATTGCGCTCGACCTCATCGGTCAGATGCAGCGCCTGCTCGCCAGCGCCGAATTCTTCGAAGATCACCAGGTCGATGCCGTCGGCGTGTACTTCGAACGGGCAGGGCAGTGCCTGCCAGCGGAAATCGGCGTTCAGGTAGCGATTGAGGAAGTGCGCCAGCTTGCCGACCACGCGATGCAACCAGCCGTCCGACTTCACATCCATCAAGGTGATCAGCGTGGTCTTCAGCTTCTTGCGGAACAGGCCGATGCTCGCACCCATGAACAGCACCGTGTTCCATTTGGTGACGATGTTCGGCGCACCTTGATGAATCCGTCCGCGACGACGCAGCACCTTGTTGAGCCGCGCGTACTCGCTCCACTTCGCATACGTCGTCGGCAGCGACGCCGAACGGTGGCGCTCGCCATCGAGCTTGTCCCACTTGGTCGTCATCGTCGACAAGCCGAGCAGGCCTGCGTCGAGCGCGTTTTCCAGCATGCCTTCCATCTGCTGCAACTCGCGTTCGCTCGGTCGCGCCTTGCGGTCGACCGCGCGCGTAAGACCCATCACCGATACGCGCAAATCCGAATGGCCGAGGAAGCTGGTGACATTCGGCCCCAGCGGCAGCGATTCGAGATGCCGCACGTAACCGGCCGGCGTGTTCCAGGTCTTGGTCTTCTGCAGCAGCGGCAGCACGTGCTCGCGCGGAATCGATTCGACGCGCGTGAACAGGTCCGAGCAATCTTCGGCATCGGCGCAGACCATGCCGATCGAACAGGAGCCGAAGGTCACCGTGGTCACGCCATGCCGCACGCTCTCGCGCAGCGCGGGCGCGGCTTCGATCTCGGCGTCGTAGTGCGTGTGCGTATCGAGAAAGCCCGGCATCACCCAGCAACCGGCGGCGTCAATCACCTCGTTACAGCCGAGTTCGTCGAGCGCAGTTTCAGAAATCGCAACTACGCGGCCGCCACGAATCGCCAGGTTGCGCGGCGCCGCAGGCGCACCGGTACCGTCGAAGAAGCGCCCGTTCTTGATGATCAGGTCGAAGCCGCTGCGTGCACGCACGTCGTCTGCCATGTCGCTCCTCCAACAGTTCTGGTTCTATTCGCTACTTCTACTCGCCACTTCTATTCGATGCTTCGCTTCGTCACTTCGGTCGCAGCCTGCGACGGCCTGCTGCCGACCGGAATGCTCAATCGCAGCGTTGATCGCGGGTTTGAATGCGGTTCCGATCGCCTCGCGCACTCATTGCATGAGTCGCGATCGATGCACGCGAGCAAGCCGCGATTCATCCGCGACTAATCTAAGTTAAGTTAGAGAGTGAATGCAATCTAAGTTGCCGCGAGGTATTGCAGCAGCTGCAATTCAAACCAAAACCGCGCCTGCTGCATCGATCTTCATTCGCCCGGCTCGCGCTCTTCGGCCCGCGGCGTCCACCTTCGTTCAAAGGACTGACATGATCCCGATTGTTTTCCGCTCCAAGTCGCTGCGCGGTTTCGCTGCGGCGGCTGTGCTGCTGAGCGTGGCCCCGGCCTTCGCAACGACGACTGCCGCAACCCCGGCCGTCGCGACGGCTGCTGCAAAGGCATCAAGCGTCCCCAATCCGAAATGGTCGCCCTTCCTGGACGCCTATCGTGAGGCTTACTTTGCCGCCGAGCCGGCGTTTGCAGTCTCGCAGGGACGCCACGAGTTCGATGGCAAGCTGCCGGACTGGAGTGCGGCAGGCATCAAGAAGCAGGTCGCCTGGCTCAAGCAGCAGCGCAAGCTGGCCGCTGCATTCAAGGACGCGTCGCTGACGCCGGAACAGCGCTTCGAGCGCGATTACCTGCTTGCGCGGATCGATATCGATCTGTTCTGGAGCGATGAAGCGGCCGAGCCGTTCCACAACCCGTCTTACTATCTCGACGGCGGTCTCGAGCCGAGCGTCTACATCGCGCGGCCGTATGCTGCGGCCGATGTGCGGCTGAAAGCCTTCACCGCTTATCTGAAGGCCATTCCGGTTGCGATCGCACAGATCCGGGCGAACTTGAAAACGCCGCTGCCGAAGACCTTCGTCGAGCGCGGCATTGCGGCGTTCGGTGGGTATGCCTCGTTCTATCGCGACGACGCGCCGAAAGCATTCGCCAGCGTCACCGATGCAGCCTTGCAGGCCGACTTCAAGGCCGCGATCGAACCGGCCGCGCAGGCGATGCAGGGCATGGCCGACTGGCTCACCAGTGAGCAGCCGAAGGCGACCGACAACTTCGCGCTCGGACCGAAGAAATTCGCCGACATGTTGTGGAAGACCGAGCGCGTCAACACGCCGCTGAAGCGGCTCGAAGCCGTCGGCCGCGCCGATCTCGCGCGCAACCTTGCCGCACTCAAAGATGCCTGCGCGCAGGTGCTGCCGGGCGGCACGCTGCACGCCTGCGTGGACCAGGTGAATGCGGACAAGCCGCAGGGCGGCGCGGTGGAAGGTGCCCGCGCGCAGCTCGACGAGCTGCGTCAGTTCGTCATCGACAACAAGCTGGTGACGATCCCGAGCACCGAGAAGGCGTTGGTCGACGAGGCGCCGGCCTACCAGCGCTGGAACTTCGCCTACATCGACATTCCAGGGCCTTACGACAAGGGCATGCCGTCGACGTATTACATCGCGCCTCCGGATCCGAGCTGGCCGAAGGCCGAGCAAGATGCCTACACGCCCGGCCGCAACGTTCTGTTGTTCACGTCTTCGCATGAAGTCTGGCCCGGTCACTTCCTGCAGTTCCTGCATTCGAACCGCTCGAGCTTTCAGTTCGGTCAGCTGTTCGTCGGCTACGCGTTCGCCGAAGGTTGGGCGCACTACAGCGAAGAGATGATGTGGGAAGCCGGCCTCGGCAAGAACGCACCGGCGGTGCATGTCGGTCAGCTGTCGGAAGCACTGCTGCGCAACGTGCGTTTCCTGTGCGCGATCGGTATGCATACGCAGGGCATGAAGGTCGAAGCCTGCGAGAAAATGTTTCTTGAAGACGGCTTCCAGGATGCCGGCAACGCACGTCAACAGGCCGCGCGCGGCACTTACGATCCGGCGTACCTGAACTACACGCTGGGCAAGCTGATGATCCGCAAGCTGCGCAGCGACTGGACCGCCAGCCGCGGCGGCCGCGACGCCTGGCTGGCGTTCCACGATCAGTTCCTGTCCTACGGTGGTCCGCCGATTCCGCTGGTGCGCGAACAGATGCTCGGCAAGAACTCGGGAAGCTTGTTCTAGAGGGCCGCTCAGAAAGCTGCTCTCGAAACCTGCTCTAGAACCTGCTCTACAAATCCGCACGAAGCCCGCCTAAAAGCCCGCACCCGACGCCTGTGTTCGATGTCCGTACTAGGCGTTCGTACTAGGCGTCCTTACTAGACGTCCGTTTCAGGCACGCCTCGTCATGCGCCGAGCCGCTTCGGCCGATTCGTTGCCGCGACCCGTTCGCGCACGCGGATCGGTGCGAAGCGGCCCGCGTGCGCGCGGCGTTCGCAAGCGCCAGCTTTCGAGCAGCGAATGCGTGACACGCAGCGTCGCGCTGCGTGTCACGCCGTGTTGCTGCAGAGCCCAGTATTTGCTGCGATCGAGCGGCGTTCGAGATGGCGGCTGAGCAAGGTCAGCCCAAGGCCGGCGACGGTAACAAGGGCAGCCGCGAGACTCAGTGAAGGATAGCTGCGTCCTGCGGCGAGCAATTGCGCGCCGAGGAAGGCGCCACCGGCGTTGCCGAGGTTGAATGCGCTCTGGTTCAGGGTCGAGGCCAGCAGGGGTGCTTCGCGCGCCTGCTGTTGCGAGCGTGCCTGCAGGCCGGGGCCGACGCTGAAGCCGAACAGACCGAGCGCGAACACGCCCAGCACTGCGGCGAATGGCCAGTGCATGCCGCAGGCGAAGGCGACATACAGCACGATCAGGATGCTCATCAGCGTGATCAGCGCCGGCATCAGTTTCCAGTCGGCGAGTCGTCCACCGAGCAAGGTGCCGACCGTTGCGCCGAGCCCGAACAGCCCCAACAGCAAGCTCATCGTGGTCGGTGCGAAGCCGGCTTCGTGTTCGAGCATTGGCGTGATGAACGTGAACACGGTGAACACACCGCCGAAACCGAACACCGTCATCGATAGCGCCAGCCAGACTTGTGTCTGCCGCAATACGCCGAGTTCGCGACCGAGTCTGGCGCTCGGAAGATTCACCGCCGGCACCCAGCGCGCGATGGCGCCGAGAGCAATGACGCCGAGCACGGCCACGGCCCAAAACGTCGCGCGCCAGCCATAGGCCTGGCCGAGCAGGGTGCCCAAGGGCACACCGACGATGTTGGCGATGGTCAGCCCGCTGAACATCAAGGCAATCGCGCGTGTGCTTTGATTGGCTGGCGCGAGGAAGGCTGCGACCAGTGCGGCGCTACCGAAAAAGGAGCCGTGCGAGAACGACGCAATCACGCGTGAGGTCATCAGCCAGGCGTAGGTCGGTGCGAGCGCGCAGAGCAGGTTGCCGACGATGAACAAGCCCATCAGCCACAGCAGCGCTGTCTTCCGTGCGAGCCGCACGGTGGCAATCGCCAGCAGGGGGCCACCGATCACGACACCCATCGCATAGCCCGAGATCAGCAGTCCGGCCTGCGGGATGGTTACGCCGAGATCGGCAGCGACATCCGGCACCAGACCCATGATGACGAACTCGGTGGTGCCGATCGCGAAGGCGGCGACGGCGAGAGCGAGCAATGGCAGGCGCATGAGTGGTATCGATTATTGGATCGGTTGAAAGATCGAGCAGACTGCGCGGCGGAAACTAGATGTCCGATCGCTCGCGGGTCTCGGCTGCGGCCCTGGTGAGATGAACGCAGCATCGGAGCCGCTGAAGCGCTGCAAGTTCCGCTCCGCCGTACTCGATCGGCGCGAGAAGCTAAGTCATTGCGATGCATAGCGCCAGTGCCGCTACTGCGGCCTGGTCGACTCTGCGACGCCGCGCGATCTGCTCGCAGTGCGCAGTTTGCGGATCGCCGTTCGCCGTTCGCTGTTCGCAGTTCGCAGTTCGCTGTTCGCTGTTCGCTGTTCGCCGTTCGCTGTTCGCAGTTTGTAGTTCGCAGTTCGCAGTTTGTGGTTCGCGGTCTGCGGTGTGCGGTGTGCCAGCACCGTGATGCCAGTTCGCGGCGGTGCACCCGAAGGCTGCGCAGAGCAATGAATGGACGCGACCGGCGCCGTTGTCGAAAGTGTGAGAAGGGCACGCATGTGCTTGCAAGCGTGCCTTTACTTTCGATTGCCACCGCCGTCAGACGTGCAAGCGCGCGAATGGGGTAAGGAGCGTTTGACATACAAATAAGAATCATTATCATCAACGGCATGTCATCGAATCAGCCGCCATCCAGTCTGCAGCGAGTCCCGAAGGCTTCCTGTGAGCCGTTTGCAGCGCGTGACGCAGCCCCGGAGCGCTCGCAATCGGCGACCAGCGCGCTTGCGCGGCTCGACAGTCGCGCCCTGTTCGGCGCCCAGCGCGAATTGCTGATCGATCACGGCGCCGACTGTTATCGACTGCGCTGGACGCGCAGCGGCAAGTTGATTCTGACCAAGTAAATCCGGCATCGACGCCGCAGGCTCGCGTTCGCTGAGCGGCCCGATGTTGATGAGCTGCACCGTGAAACGAAGTGCCGGCGATCACAACGCCGGATGCGGCACCACACGCCCAGCCCGCCAGTGCTGTCCAGCCAGCGAGGGTGATCGACCAACCGTTTGACGATCGCCGCGGCGCAAGCCGCCGGAGGCTGAGATGCAAGCATTCGCTGTCTCGCAGGGTCCACGTGCCAAAGCTGCGCCGCACTGCCGCCCTATCCGCAATTCGATCGCACGGTCATGAGCGTACAACGGCTTCCGCTCCCGCCGTGCGAACAGCGCGCCGAACCAGCGCCGCGTCTGCTGATCGTCGATATCGAGAATCTGCTGCTCGATCCCACGATCGGAGTTCAGCAGAGCCTGCGACACGCGCTGCAATGCATGAGGGTCGAGGCGCCGCCGCATGCGTTTCGGCATTGGTCGCCGCGCACGCCGTTGCACGAAACGCTGGCGATCCTGATGAACTGCCGTGATGTGCGGCGGCTCGCGCAGGCGCGTGAGTATTACGACGCGCATTTCGATGAGCATGGCCGCTATGGCTGCCGGCTGCGTCGCGGCGCGCTCGCCTTGATGCAGCAACTCACTGAAAGCTGTGAACTGCACTACCTGACGCACATCGGCGCGGCGGCTGCGGCGCGCCTGCTCGATGCCCATGGCCTCGGCCGCTTCGTGCGTTCGATATTCAGCAGCGAGGTGGCGGAGTCTGCCGGCGTGCGGCCGCACCTGATCCGGCAATTGGTCGCCGGCAGCGGTGCGCCGCCATCGCGCTGGGCGCTGTTGAGCGATCACCCGCTAGAGCTGAAGGCCGCGCAAGCACTTAATCTGCGCACGATCGCGCTGGGCTACGGGCGCACACCGCTACCGATTCTGTTGCAGCTTCGGCCCGCCGCAATTGCCGCGGATCTGCCGGACGTCGGCTTCGAACTCGAACGCTGGCCGACGTGTAGTGCGGCGCGAACACAATCGAATGACGCGCCGCGCACGCACGCCAGCGTCAGCCTCAACCTCAACTAGGAGTGCGCGATGGATTTCGGGCCTTTCACTGAGGAAGCAGATGTTCTCTCCGACGCCATTGAACTCGGTGGCGGCGATCGTCGCAGCGCACGCAGCGGTGATCCGCTGTCGCTGCTGCACAGCAGTGCCGCGCAGGCCTGCCTGATGCGCGTCTACGGCGATACGCGCGTGCCGGGATTGCGAAACTTCGCCGATATCGCAATGTCCGCGATACCGGGACGCCTGCCGTCGCCGATCAGTGCGGCACGCGGCGCGCTGCTGAACCAAGTGACCCGAATGCTCGATGCGCGTCTGGTGATTGCACTCGGAACCTCGCAAGGCGTTGCTGCGGTCTGGCTCGCCTGCGCGCTGCGCGAGCAGGGACGTCGCAGCGGCGATCGCGGCGTCATCGGCCTGGAACCGGTCGCCGCACACGCGCACGCGGCACGTGCACTGCTACGCAGCGCGGCGGTCGCACGCTATGTGGACATTCGAGAAGGCGCGGTTTGCGAGGAGCTGTCGCGGATTGATGAACCGATCGATCTGCTGTTCATCGACGGCCATCCGAGTGCCGCGCTCGGCTCGCCGCTGTCGCTGATCCGCAGGCTGCATTCGCGACTGCGCAGCGGCGGTGCGGTCATCGTCGATCGCATCCGGCGCTGGCCGGCGGCTGCCGACTGGCTGCGCAATCCGGCGAACGGCTACTGCGCGATCACGCTGCCCTATACGGCCGGCATCGAAGTGTCGATCAAACGTTGAAAGCGCTCGCAGCGCATCTGCAAGCTGCGCTCGCCACAGCTGTCACTGTCACTCTAGGCATCAGCGCTGTCGCGCGATCGTCGCAAGCCTCGCCGCGTACTAGTCTGCGGCCGCCACGGCTGCACCACCGCCTGCCGGTCGCCGGACCAGCCAGCACAGCGGAATCAACGCGACCGCGAGCCAGGCCGAGAAATAGAACAGGTCGAGCGACGACAGCAGATAGCCTTGTCCGATCATTGCACGCGTCATCGTGCCCGCTGCTGCCTGATCGTTGAGGCCGAGCGCATGCAACTGTCCCAGCGATTGCTGGTACGCCGGCGCGTAGACGTTCACGGATTCCGCCAGGCGCGACTGATGCAGCGCCTCGCGTCGATCCCAGAACGTCGTCGTCAACGAGGTTGCAAAGCTGCCGCCGGTGATGCGCAGAAAATTCGATAAGCCCGATGCTGCCGGCACTTTCTCCGGCGGCAATCCGTCGAACGCAATCGCCAGCATCGCCACGAAGAACAGCCCCATCGCGACACCCTGCACGAGCAGCGGCATCACGAATGCGCCAAAGCTGGAATCCGCGGTGTAGCGCGCGCGCATGAAGTAGGAGATGGCGAAGAACACGAACGAAGCGGTGGCGAACAGGCGAGCGTCATAGCGCCCCATCAGACGCCCGATCAAGGGTGATACCAATACCGCCACCACACCACTGGGTGCCGCAACCAGTCCGGCCCAGGTCGCGGTGTAGCCGACGTATGACTGCAGCCACAGCGGCATCAGCACCACGTTGCCGAAGAACACCGCATATCCCAGGCACAGCGCGACGCAGCCGAGGGTGAAGCTGCGCGAGCGGAACAGCGAGAGATCGACGATCGGCTGTTTCTCGTTCAATTCCCAGATCAGCCAGGCGACGAATGCGATCAGCGTCACGATCGCCAGAATCACCACCTGCGTGTTCTCGAACCAATCGAGATCCTTGCCCTTGTCGAGCATGATCTGCAGCGCGCCAACCCAGACGAACAGCAGCGCGAAACCGACGCGATCGATCGGCAGCTTGCGCGTCGGCGTTTCATGCGCCTTCAGATTGGTCCAGCAGATGAACACGCAGAACAGGCCGACCGGAATATTGATGAAGAAGATCCAGGGCCAGATGTAGTTGTCCGAAATGTAGCCGCCGAGAATCGGCCCGGCGATCGGCGCCACCAGTGTCGTCATCGACCACAGCGCGAGCGCGGTGCCGCGTTTGGCGGGACCGAAAATGTTGATCAGTAGCGCCTGGCTGCCGGGAATCATCGGCCCCGACACCGCGCCTTGCAGCACGCGGAACGCAATCAGCGAGGGCAGACTCCAGGCGACGCCGCACAGGAACGAGGCGATCGTGAACAGCAGCACCGACATCACAAACGTCCGCACCACACCAAAGCGCTGCATCAGCCAACCGGTCAAGGGTACCGAGACGCCGTTCGCGACCGCGAACGAGGTGATCACCCAGGTGCCCTGGTTGGTGCTGACGCCGAGGTTGCCGGCGATCGTCGGGATCGAGACATTGGCAATCGTCGTATCCAGCACCTGCATGAAGGTGCCGAGCGCCAGCGCCAGCGCGGTGATCGCCTTCGCGCCGCCGATCAGCGGCGCGGGCGCCGCTGCGCTTTGAGTAGCAGGCCCGCTCACGGCTGGCCGGCCGCGCTCGCAGCTTGTACCGCTTCGTCGCTGCCGGGATTGTCTTCCGACACCGCCGCCTCGTTGTGCTCAAGGCCGCGCGGTCTCGCGCGTGCGCTGACCTTCTGCGGTGCAGCCGGCGGTGTGCCCGCATTTGCCGAGATGATCTCGGCGATGCGCGCGGCCACAGCCGGATCGTCGCCGACACTGTCCTGTGTGGGCTGCGGCGTATTACGCACGGCCGTGGCCACCAACGGCCCGCTGGTATCGCGAATATCGATGCGGACACTGGTCGACAAACCGACTCGCAGCGGGCTGTTTTTCAGCTCTTGCGGATCCAGCAGGATGCGCACCGGCAGTCGCTGCACGATCTTGATCCAGTTGCCGGAGGCGTTCTGCGCCGGCAACAAGGCGAAGGCGTTGCCACTACCGGCGGCGAGACCGGCGAGACGGCCGTGATAGGTCACGTCGTTGCCATACACATCGGCATGCACGGTGACCGGTTGACCGGCCCGCATGTGTTCGAGCTGAACTTCCTTGAAGTTCGCATCGATCCACACATCGTCGAGCGGAACCACTGCGAGCAGCGGGGTGCCCGCAGCGACGCGCTGGCCGACCTGCACCGAGCGTTTGGCGATGACGCCGCCGACCGGTGCGGTGATCTTCGTGCGACGCAGCGCCAGCGCTGCGTTGCGCACGGCGGCCGCTGCGGCCAGCACCTGCGGATGGTTGGCGATCGTGGTGCCGTCGACTTGCGCGACGGTCTGGCTGAGCTGCTCATTGGCCGCAGCCACCGCCGCACGCATCGACGTGACGTTGTCGCGCGCATGCGAGAGTTCCTCGCCGGAAATCGCGCCATCACTCTGCAGGCTTTGGCGCCGCTTCAGATCCGATTCCGCGGTGCGCAGCGCTTGTTGACGCTGATCGATCTGCGCGCGCAGCTGCTGGCCCTGAGCGAACAGGCCGCGGACCTGCCGCACGGCGCGCGCGAGATCGGCCTCGGCATTGGCGACGGCCACCTGGGCGTCGGCCGGGTCGAGTTCCAGCAGCGGCGCGCCGGCTTGCACGGCTTGCGTATCGTCGATGTGCAGCGCGATGACGGTTCCCGGCACTTCGCTGGTGACCTGCACGACGTCGCCGTTGACGTAGGCGTCGTCGGTGCTTTCGTAGTAGCGCGCGTACAGGAAGAAGTAGGCGGCGTAAGCAATTCCGCAAACGATGACGACGGCGCCGAGAATCAGCAGGCCGCGGCGACGCGAGTTGCCGTTGGCTGAAGCTGCTTGTGGGTTCGGAGTGCTCATGGTTGGGCCTGCAGGGCAAGTTCGGAAGTTGATGAATTCGAAGGTGGTGAATTCGCGGGTGCTGCGGAATCGGTGGTCGCCCCGGTGGCAACCGGCGTCGGCGGCGTTGCAGCGGGCGGCGCAGTGTTGGCGGCGGGATCGAAGCTGCCGCCGAGCGCCAGCAGCAGGGTGACGCGCGCGATCACTTGATTCGCAATGATGTCGACACTGCTGCGACGTGCGTTCAAGACCTGCGTTTCGGCATTCAGCACCGACAGGTAGCTGGCCAGGCCGGCGCGATAGCGCTCCTCGGCGATGCGATACGCATCCTCACTGGCAGCCAGCGTCTGCGCCTGATCGGCACGTTCGCGCGTGAGCGCGTCGATGCGAGTCAGCTGATCGGCGGTCTGCTGCACGGCCTGCAGCACGGTTTGGTTGTAGTGCGCAACCGCTTCGTCGAGCAGCGCCTCGCTGCCGCGATACTCGGCACGCAGACGGCCGCCGTCGAACAGCGGCAGCGAAACCACCGCACCGCCGCCATAGCTGCGCGCGCTGAGTTCGAACAGATGATCCAGACCGAAGGCGCCGAAGCCCGCGAGCGCGCGCAGACTGACGTCGGGATAGAACGCCGCGTTGGCGGCGAGCCGCTGTGCATCGGCGGCATCCACCTGCAGACGCGCGGCCAGCACATCGGGGCGTCGTGCGAGCAGGTTGATCGGCAGCGCGGTCGGCAAAGGCAGCGCGGCGTCGAGATTGATCTGCGGCCGCTGGATCGTCGCGTACGCAGTCGCGCCATCGCCGCTGATCGCGGCAAGCTGGTGGATCGCGAGATCCACCGACGCCTGCGCCTGCGCGTGTTCGACGCGCGCCTGCGGCAACTGCGCTTCGGCGGTGCGCAGTTCCAGCTGTGTGTCGAGTCCGGCAGCGACGCGCTGGCGCGTGATGTCGATGATGTGCTGGCGCTGCGCTTCGGCGCGTGCGGCGATATCCGCCAGTGCGCTATCGCGATAAAGGTCGATGTAGGCCTGGGCGATCGCACCGGCGAGCAACAGGCGTGCGCTTTCGATCTCATACCCCGACGCCTGCGCCAGCGCACGCGCCTGCTTCAGCGCATCGGCCTGACGGCCCCAGAAGTCGAGATCCCAGCTGAGATTCGCACCACCCACACCGGTCCAGAACACGCTGCCGGCCAGCGGCGGCGGCACGATGAAGTTCTCCGGCGCGCGCTGACGCATGACGGTGGCATCGAGCGTTGCATGCGGCAGCAGCCCGGCGTGCGCCGCATCCGCTTGCGACACCGCTTCACGCAAACGTGCGCTGGCTTGCGCGAGGCTGGGGCTGTTGCTGAATGCCCGCTCGATCAGTTGGTTCAGCTGCTCGTCGTCGAAACTCTTCCACCAGCCTTCCGGCGCCGGTGCGACTGCGACATCCGTCAGCCCCATGTGCTCGCTCGCCAGCGGCTGCGCGGCAGGCGTTTGCGTGGGCGGCAGTACGCAGGCCGAAAGCAACAGGCCGAGTGCCACTGAAATGACGGTCGGCGCGCGCGCCGACAGGAGAGTCCGGATCATGTTCATTCCTTTGGCGCGGCGACGTCGGTATCGCTCGCTGCACGCTCCAGATTCAGCTGCATCGCATCGTTGAGCTTGTTCAGCAAACGCGTGAACTCCTTCACTTCGGCGCTGCTGAAGTCGGCCAGCGCCGTATTCAGCTTGCCGACCACGGTCGGAATCAAACCTTCGACGGCGGCGCGCCCGGCGGGTGTCAGGTGCAGATCCACCGTACGCCGGTCAACAAGGCCGCGCACGCGTTCCAACAGGCCGCGCTCGGCGAGTTGATCGATCACGCGCGTCAGCGCACCGCTGTCGTGGCGGAATTGTCCGCAAATGTCTTTTGGATTGAGTGCAATGCCGTCGCGCAGATACATCATCACGACCCACTGCATGAAGGTGAATCCCTGCTCGGCAAAAGCGGAGTCCATGTTGTCGTGCATCAGCGCGTGGGCGCGCTTGACCAAATAGCCGATGCTGGCCTTCGCCTTGTACGTCGCCGCCTTGTAATGCTGCTTTAACATTGGGTGCCTCGGCATTTACTGCTAAAACAATTACTGCTCAGGCAGCTATTTTGTTGATTCGCAGGCCGAGGTCAAGAGCAAAGCCGGAAAATACATCGCGACTGTCTGAATCGACTGCAAAAATAGTCGTCTCGCACGAACGGCTACCGGCAGGAGGACCCTTGCGGGGCCGCCCGATTTGCCATTGAAGCGGCCGCAATCGGGCCTTAGACCAGGCGCATCAGCCGGTGACGCCATGCGCGCCGAAAATCCAAGCCGCAACTTGGGTCTCATTAAGTGTGGAGAGATCGGCTGGACAAACCGGCTGGACAAACCGGCTGGAGAAATCAGCTGTAGAAACGGGGCCGAGAAATCGGCGGAGAAGGCGGAAAGAAAAAAGTCAGCCAAGACGTGGGCTGGCGAATCTTTGTCGCGCGACCGCGTGCCGACACGACGCCGCAATCGGTGGCGCCGCCGACAATCAGAATCGATAACCCAAGAAACGCCCGCGCCGGCCGTGCTCGCAGCAATCGCTGCAGGCAGAAGGAAGCGTCAGTCGCGGAAGCGCCTGACCAGATCGCCGTAGGCGTCGACGCGGCGGTCGCGCAGAAACGGCCACCAACGGCGCACGTTTTCGGAACGCTCGAGGTCGATGTCGACCACGCGAACTTCGGCGCCGTCGGTCGAGGCCTGCGCCAGAAACTCGCCTTGAGGGCCGGCGACGAAGCTCGATCCCCAGAACTGCGCGCCGGCGGTTTGCTCGGTCGGGTCGGCCTCGAAGCCGATGCGGTTGGATACCAGCACCGGCAGACCGTTGGCCACCGCATGCGCACGCTGGATCGTGATCCAGGCATCGCGCTGTCGTTGCTGCTCGTCGACGGGATCGGCCGGGTTGGCGCCGATCGCGGTCGGGTACAGCAACAACTCCGCACCGGCGAGCGCCATCAAGCGCGCCGCTTCCGGATACCACTGGTCCCAGCACACCAGCACGCCGAGCTTGCCGACCGAGGTTTCGATCGGCACGAAGCCGGCCGGCGGTGCGCCGCTGGTCGCGGCATCGCCCGGCGTGAAGTAGAACTTCTCGTAGTAGCCCGGATCGTCCGGGATGTGCATCTTGCGGTACTTGCCAATCAGGCGGCCATCGCGTTCGAGCACCACGGCGGTGTTGTGATACAGCCCGGCCGCACGCTTTTCGAACAGGGAGGCGACGATGACGACGCCAAGCTCCTTCGCCAGCGCGCCGAAATAATCGGTCGAAGGGCCGGGTATCGATTCGGCCAGATCGAACAGCGCGGTCGACTCGTGCTGGCAGAAATACAGACTCGTATGCAGCTCCTGCAGCAGCACCAGCTGCGCGCCGGCGGCTGCGGCTTCGCGGATGGCGGCGGTCGAACGCGCGAGATTGTCCGCGCGGTCACTGCTGCAGGCGTGCTGCACGATGGCGGCGCGCAGCAGACGGCTCATCGCGGCACCCCGTCGTCGTTTCGCGCGATCACGCGCTTGCGTTGCTGGTTGCGCCAGCTCACTGCCGCACCGACTGCAGCGCCGCCAGCGATGCCGGCCGCGGTGGCCAGCGCGAGCTTGCCGATCGCAAGACCGACGATGGCGCCTTTCAACGCGCCGGCGGCGACCGACAAGGGCATCGTCATGTGGTGATCGTCGGCGAAGTCGCGAAACTCGCGGAAAGTTTTATTCAAGCGCATGCATCCATCGTGCGGCACAAATCGCCGCGTTCAAGTTTGGCCGCTGCGAGTGCTCCGCGAGGCTTGCGTCAAACGCTGGCTTGCTCGCTCGGTGCGGCCGGTATCTGCATGGTGACGCAATGCAGGCTGCCATACTGGTGAATCAGCGCGCGACAATCAATCGGCACGACTTCGCGCTCCGGGAAACAGCTGCGCAGCTGCGCAATCGCCGGCTCGTCGGCGACGTCGCCATACACCGGAGCCAGCACCGCGCCGTTGATGATCAGGAAGTTCGCGTAACCGGCGGGAAGCACCTTGCCGTCTTCGTCGCGGATCGGTTGCGGCAGCGGCAGCGGCACCAGATCGTAGGGCATGCCGCCAGGTGTACGCAGCGCACGCAGTTCTTCGGCCATTGCGGCGAGATCCGCAAAGTGCGGGTCGCGCGCGTCGTCGCAGGCCTGGTAGGCGATCGTATGTGCATTGCAGAAGCGCGCGATGGTATCGATATGGCCATCGGTATCGTCGCCGGCAAGGTCGCCGTGCTTGAGCCACAGCACGCGCTGCACGCCGAACTTTTCCATCAGCATCGCTTCGATCTCGGCGCGCTTGAGTTTCGGATTACGCGTCGGAGCGAGCAGGCAGCGCTCGGTGGTCAACAGGCTGCCGGCGCCGTCGACCTCGATGCCGCCGCCTTCGAGTACGAAGTCGATCGACTCGACCGGCGCGTCCCAGGCACCGAGCGTGATCAAACGCTGCGTGAGTTCATTGTCGCGCGCCGCCGGGAACTTGCCGCCCCAACCATTGAACACGAAATCCAGATGCACGACCTGTGCAGCATCACCATCGCCACGCAGGACCGTGATCGGTCCATGGTCGCGTGCCCAGACGTCGTCGTTCGGCACTTGGTAAACGCGCAGCTTCGACTTCGGCACGCCGGCACCCACCAGCTTCGCGGCCAGGCCGGGCGCGTCATCGGCGACGTTCACGTGCAGGTTCTCGAAACGGGCGATCGCCACCGCGATTGCGAAGAAATTGCGCTCGACCGCCTCGAAGCTCTTGGCGAAGTCGCCGTCGCGGCGCGGCCAGGTCAGCATCACGGCAGATTGCGGCGCCCATTCGGGTGGGAGGAAGGCTCGGGAGGGCATGTGGGCTCGGCGGCGTCGATGAGTGAAAAGCGGGCGGCGATCGTACCCCGATCAGGTGTGATCCCGCCGACTTTTAGCAGACTCGCGCAGCCGGATGACAGCGGCGTGAAGGCCGGGTATCGCGGTGCAGCCTTGCCTCAGCCGACTGCGTCAGTGCACGAGGCTACTGGCTGACGGCTTGCAACTGCTCGCTGTGATAGACCGGCGGCGGACGGTCGGGCACAACCGAGTCCACCACATGCGCATGCTCGAAGAACACCGAAAAGCCGTTGTAGTCCCAGCGTGTGATCGGCGGATGACGTGGCGCGTCGCCGCCGACCGCCGCGTGCTTCAACTGCGGTTCACCGAACTGATGTCGCACTGCCTGCATCGTTTCGCCTTTATGCGGCACTGCAACAGATTCGCTGGACGGTGCATTGACCGCGGCATCGGCTGGCGCCGGCAGTGCGAGTTCATCGGCGCAGGCCGCGGTTGCGGCAGCACCGATCAGTAGCGCAATCAGACAATGTTTCACGATGAATCCGGCGACAGGTGAGCTTGAATCTATATCACGCAGCAGCGTCGCGCCATATATGCTCCGTCGGTCCGCTGCATCCGTATGGCGGGCGATGGAGTAGCTGTCAGGGTCCGACCAACATCAGCGCGACCGGGACGATGAGATATGAAAGCGACACGGCCGAGCATGGGCGTTGTAACGGACGCACGGTACGCTTTGTCGGGTGCAGAGGTGATCGAGATGTCGCTCACCGAAGTACCCGAATCGAAAGTCCACGTAACTGAAACGACCTCAAGGGTCTCTGGAGATTGATAATGAAACTCGCAACCAAAATGAATGGCTTTGCTCTCGCCGCTGCTGCCGCCACGATGTTCCTGGCCGCTCCGATGGCTTCGGCCGGCGATACCGCCGACGCGAAGATGGGCCACTGCATGGGCGCCAACTCCTGCAAGGGCACCAGCGCCTGCAAGACCGCGAAGAACTCCTGCAAGGGCCAGAACGCCTGCAAGGGCCAGGGCTTCGTTGAGAAGTCGAAGGAAGATTGCGCCACTGCTGGTGGCAAGTTCGAAGCGGCCAAGTAAGTCGAGCACAGTCCGCATCAAGGCTTGATGCCAGGCCGGCGATCGCTAACACGATCGTCGGCCTCGGTTTCAGGACACTGAAAAAATGCGCAAGGCCAGCCCACACATCGCATCGAACGCCGCGCTCGGCTTCGGTCTCGGTCTGCGCACCGATCATTACGAAGCGATCCTCAACGGACCTGAGGTCGAGTCTGGCCACGATGCCTGGCCGATCGACTGGTTCGAGATTCTCAGCGAAAACTACATGGTCGGCGGCGGCAAGCCGCTGCACTATCTGGACCGCATCGCCGAACGTTATCCGCTGGTGATGCATGGCGTGTCCTTGTCGATCGGTAGCACCGATCCACTCGATCGCGCTTACCTCATTCAATTAAAGGCGCTCGCCGAACGCGTGCGCCCGCGTTTCATCTCCGATCATTTCTGCTGGACCGGCGTTGCCGGCCGCAACCTGCACGATCTGCTGCCGCTGCCGCAAACCGACGAGGCCGTACGCCATGTCGCGCGGCGCGTGCGCGAGGTGCAGGATTTCCTCGGTCGGCAGATCCTGCTGGAAAACGTCTCCAGCTATTTGACGTTCAAGCATTCGGCACTGAGCGAATGGGATTTCATCCGCGCGGTTGCCGAGGAAGCCGACTGCGGTCTGCTGCTCGACGTCAACAACATCTACGTCAACAGCCGCAATCACGGATTCGATCCGCAGGTCTTTCTCGAAGCGATTCCGAAATCGCGCGTGCAGCAGATTCATCTCGCCGGTCACAGCCAGCAGGGCACGCTGTTGATCGACACCCACGATGCGCCGGTGCCCGAGCCGGTGTGGGCGCTGTACGCCTCCGCGCTGCAACGTTTCGGCAAGGTGCCGACAATGATCGAGCGCGACGATCACATCCCGGAACTGCCGGTGCTGCTGGCCGAATTGGATCGCGCACGCGCAATCGCCGCCTCGGTGGAAACCTCTGCAGCGGCAGTGCCGGATCGCAGCGAAGCTTCTATTGCACTCGGCGCATCGTCATGCGCTGCGGCCACCGCCTCATGAGAGCCGCGCCGCTGCTGACGCCGTTGCAGACGCGCATGCAGAGCTTCCTGCTGTTTGCCGGCAACGATCTCGATGGACTGGTGGTCGGCGACGACATTGCGGATGCCAAGACGCGTCTCGGCATCTATGCCGATGCCTACCGCCTGCGGCTGGCCGAGGTGCTGCGCAACGATTATCCGGTGCTGCACCGCGTGCTCGGCGACGACGCATTCGAAGCGCTCGCATTCGGCTATATCGCGGCACATCCGTCCGACACGCCGTCGGTGCGCTGGTTCGGCCGCCATCTTGCGCAGCATCTGCGCATCGTGCATCCGGCGCAGCCGCAGCTCGCCGAACTGGCGGCGTTCGAATGGGCGCAGGGCGAAGTGTTCGATGCACCCGACGCGCCCGAGCTGATGCTCGAAGCGATGGCGCAGATCCCGCCCGATGCCTGGGGCGGTATGCGGGTGCTGCTGCATCCCTCGGTGCGGCGCTTGTCACTCAGCAGCAATGTCGCCGCACAGCTTGCTGCGCACAATCGCGACGAGAAGCTGCCGCAGCATCAGGCGATGCCACGCGCCGACTGGCTGCTGTGGCGTCAGGACCAGATGATTCACTGGCGCGCGCTCGGCGTCGAAGAAGCCGCCGCGCTCGACGCGGTGCAGTCGAATCTTGGTTTCGGCGAACTGTGCGAGCGCTTGTGCGAATGGATCGAACCGGATGAAGTCGCACTCGCCGCAGCCGGGTTGTTGAAGCGCTGGATCGGCGATTGCATGGTCAGCGAACTCGAATTCGAATAGCGCGCGCGGTCATCGCGCTCGGATGTATCCGTCTGAAATAACGAAGTCGCAGCACTGCGGCTGGGTGAAGTGTTGTCCGCGACATGCGGTCGCGATCTTAGAAATGGAGAAACGACGATGAAAACGAAACTCGCTGAACTGTGCACTGCGCTGCTGCGACTGACGCAGTCGCTCGACTGGTTGGCGCCGCTGCTGATGCGGTTGTTCTTCGGCTACTTCTGGGCCGAGACTGGCTGGGCCAAGCTGCACAATCTGGAAGGCGCGACCGCGCGCTTCGTCGATTGGGGCATTCCGTTCCCGACTTTCAGCGCGCCGTTTTCGGCGGGTGCAGAATTCGTCGGCGGCGTGCTGCTGATGCTGGGTTTGTTCACGCGACTGAACTCGATCGCCTTGTTCATCAACATGCTGGTGGCGCTGATGATCGTCGCGATCAAGCCGGTCGCGGATGTCGACAGCTTCTTCGAGCTCGACGAGCCGCTCTACATGCTGATCTTCGTCTGGTTCGTGTTCGCCGGGCCGGGTCGTGTCAGCCTCGACACATTGCTGGCGAAGTGGCTCGGCATCGGCACGCAGAAGTCCGCTTAGCGAGTTTTCGACGACGCGGACCTCATGCGCTGGGCGCATGCGGTTCGCGTGGTCGGCGCATCTTTGGCGCTTACAGCGTCCGCGTGTTTCCGAGCGGTCGCGCATGACGCAAGCGGGAAGCGGCAAGCGGCAAGCGGGAAGTGGGAAGCCATAAGCCGATCGAATAGGACGACCCAGCATTCGATGGTTTGACCCGCTCGCGGGGTTGACCGATGAAATTGCGCCGCGCCGCCATCGGCCGAACCGCTCGTTATCCCTGGACGCTTTCTCTGCGCCGGCAACTTCGTCAAACTGCGCCGTCCGCATCGATACGATATCGAGCGCCCAACGGAATTTGGAGAGCGAATGTTGAACTCCCGCTGGATCGGGCCGCTGTTGCTGGTCGCGGTGGTGTCGGCCTGCGCGACCGGCAACACGTTCAAGGATGTTTCTCCGCGCATCCCGCCGCTGCCCTTGGCGCAGGGCCGCCTGTACGTGTATCGCAGCGGCGATGCGCCAACCACACTGGCGCCCCCGGTCAGTTTGGCCGGAATCGAGGTCGGTGCAGGCAAGCCGGCCAGCTTCTTCTTCGTCGACCGCGATCCGGGTCGCTATGAGCTTCGCGTTGCGGATGACGCGGCGCATGCGCTGCCGCTGAAACTGGATGCCGGCCAGACGCATTACGTGCGGCTGGAAATCCGCAGCGGTTTGACCGGTGACTATCTGGTGCCGGTGGATGTCAGCGAAGTCGATTCAGCCAAGGAGATTCTGCCGCTGGACTACAGCGGCGTGCCCTTGTCGAAGCGACGCATCGCGCGCGCGCTGCCGCTGCCCGCACCCTGACGCGGGAGCCTGCTGACGCATCGCGCCGCCGTAGTCGCTGATCGCGATAGATCGGACGCGTTCAAGGGCGCATCAGATCGCCATCAAGGTCACCATCAAGGTCGCCATCAAGCTCGCCATCAAGGTCACGTTGAAGTGCAGCTTTAAGGCGACATCCAAGCTTGCGTTTAGGGTTTCGTTTCGGGTCGCGTCTAAGGTCGTGGCATGGTGTGCTGGATTGCCGACGCCGAAGTCGCATGCGCTGTATCGGCATCAACAAGGTCACCAACAAGCTGGCCATCAAGGTCACGTTGAAGTGCACCGCTAAGGCGACATCCAAGCTTGCGTTTAGGGTCGCGTCTAAGGTCGCGGCATCGCGTGCTGGATTGCCGATGCCGCATTCGCATGCGCTGTATCGGCATCGTTGCTGGCGGCGTCGCTGCTGGTTTTGCCGCCGCTGGTTTTGCCGCCGTTGTCGCTGAGCTGCGCAATGCGGTCGACCGCCGCGCGTACCTTGTCGGCCGCGAACACCGGGCTGGAACAGGCGGCACCGGTGCAGCCATAGGCCGCGGCTTTCGCGAACTGCGGATATTTCACATCGGCATTCGGCAAGGCGCCTTCACGCGCATCCCACCAGTCGACGCGCAAGTTCACCGCCGGATAGGCGAGTGCGGCCGCATGCAGACTTTGTGCAGCGGAATCGTCCTTGTGCCCGACCACCGCGATATGCACCGGTGCGCTGGTCACTTCGGCGTCCGCCAGCAGTACGCCCGGCAGGAAGCGATCGGAATCGGCCAAGGCCGGCGCGGCCAGATAGCGCATGCCCTGGTCCGCCAGGTCGCGCCAGCGCGCATTGCCGTTGTATTGGTAGGCAAGTGCGGCGAGCCGCGTCGCCGCCAGATTTTCCTCATACAGCCGCAGCGGCTGCGCGAAAACGCCTGCTGCCTTGCGTGCGGTTGGTGCGCTGATAAAGCCGCCGCGTGCGTCGCGGAAATGCGCATCGATGAAGCTCAGCGTCGCACTTGCGTGGTCGAGCCATTCGCGTGTGCCGGTCGAGCGATACAGGCTTACGAATGCCATGCCCATAGACGCGCTGTCGCCGAGGAAGGGGCCGCCGCGATCCTTCGCGTCGTGCCGGAAACCGCCGCCCGGCAAGCTGCGATTCGCAAGAATCCAGCGCGCGGCGCGAATCGCTTCGGTCAGCGCGCCGACGTCGCCGGTGGCATCGGCATAGCGGCACAGCGCTGCAACCGCCCAGCCGTTCTCGCGTGCGTAGATGTGTGTGTCGATGCGCGGCAGGCCAAGCTTGCGGCGTGCGGTGTCGTCCAGCGGATAGTAGTCGTGGCCGCTGAGGTCGCGGCTCAGATCGGCATCCTGGCTGACGTAAAAAGCACCATCGGGGCTCTGCAGGAATTGCGTCAGGTATCGATGCAGCGCCTGTGCGGCGGCGAGATAACGAGGATCGCCCCAGCGCGCATACGCCAGCGCGTAAAGGCGCAGATCGTCCGCCTGATACGACATGATTTTTTCGAAGTGCGGCGAATGCCAGTCGACCGCATCGGAGTATTGATAGACGCCGCCCCACACCGGGTCGATCAGGTTGAGGTTGGCATCGAAGGTCTGGCGTGCCCGGCGTTCGGCCTGCCGATCACCGGACTGCGTGCGCGTCAGCAACAGTTCCATCGCCGGTGCGTCAATGTACTTCAGGCCGCTGCCCCAGCCGCCGTTGTCGTCGTCGTAGGCCTGATCGAACTGCGTCTGCAGCTTGGTGCGCGTAGCGGCATCGAGGCGGCTGCTGCTTGAAGTAATGTCGAGCTCGGCGCGTACCGAGGGACCGGGCGAAGGATCGTCGACAATCGCCTGCAGCAGCGAGGCCATGTTGGCCGGCGCGATAAAGCCGCGACGCTTGACGATCTCGCTGCCATCCGGCGCAAACACGATCGTCGCCGGCCATCCCCAGTCGCCGTAACGATTCGACAGATCGGGATTCGCATCCTGATCGGCCTTCAAGGCGATGTAGTGCGTCGCGATCAACGAAGCAACCGCCGGATCGGCGTAGGTCTCGTGATCCATCACGTGACACCAGTGGCACCAAACCGCCTGCAGATCGAGCAGCACGTAGCGATGTTCGCGTCGCGCTTGCGCGAACGCGGCTTCGCTCCAGTCGTGCCAGACCACCGATGGGCCCTTTGCCTTCGCCGCTGGGTTGGTGCCGGTGGAGTTTGCCGGCATCGGCGCGGCCGCGAGACTGGTCGCCACGCCTAAGCCAATCGTCAGTGTCAGCGTCAACAGCCACGTTGGTCGGCCCGGCGCCGACTTGAGCGCTTGCCTGAGCCGATGCATGAGCCGTTGCATGAGCCATTGCAGGAGGCGCTGCGGGCGACGTGAACGGCGATGACGCTGCCCGAGTGCGTCGCCAAGCCGCAGACGAAATGGCTGACGAAAAATCTGGCGAAGTGAGGGCTGAGCTGCGCGGCGCATTGATGACTCCAGGCGCCCACCAATCAGAACGGCGGGCTTACCGGCTTTACGTGCCGGTGCCCGCCGTGGATTCAAATTGCGCGCGGCGTGTGCTACTCGGGCAGTTGAAGATCCGCGATCATCGCCGCGAGAAAACGCGTGGCCTCGCCGCCGGTGACGCAGCGATGGTCGAACGTCACCGACAGCGGCAGCACCTTCGCGATCTTGATCTCGCCCTTGATCGGCACCACCGCGTCGCGCAGCGAGCCAGCGGCGACGATTGCCACCGTCGGCGGCACGATCACCGGCGTTGCGTACTTGCCGCCGAAGCGTCCGAAGTTCGACAGCGTGATGGTGTAGCCACGCAGTTCCTCCGGCGGCACCGTGCGATTCTTGGTCGCTTCCTTCATTTTCTCCAGACCGGTGCGCAGACTCTCCACCGAGCGCGAAGCGACATCCTGCAGCACCGCGACGAACAAGCCCTCTGGCGTGTCGACCGCGATACCGACATGCATTTTCGGCAATACGCGGCGACCGACTTCGGCCTGGTCGTACCAGGCATTCAGCGAAGGCTCGGCCTTGGCGCCGGCAACCAGCCCGCGCACCAGACGAATGGTCAGATCCTGCTTGCCGGTCCAGCCGCCGATGATGGCGTCGTCGGTCACCGTGGCCGGCATCACTTCGTCGCGCGACTGGCTCATCGCATTGGCCATCGCGCGCCGCGCGCCGCGCAGTTTTTCGAGCGGACCGACTTCGGTGAGGATCTTGTGCACGCGTTGCACATCGGCTTGCGTGATCATGCCGTCGGGTCCGGTCGGCGTGATGATGGTGAGGTCAACGTTCAAGCGATGCGCCAGCGCGCGCACCGCCGGTGTGACTTTCAGTCCGGCTGCGGTGCCGACCGAAGTCGCCTTCTCGGCGACGACGTGGTCGCCCGATTTCATCGCACCGACGACGACGCCGCTGTCGCGAATCGCCGAGGTATCCGCGCCCTTTCCGGCGGGCTGCTCGGTCGATGCCGGCGGCGTTGGCGTTTCGGTGCGCGGTACGTCCTGTGTGGCCGCAGTTTCGCCGCCTTCGAATTCCACCAGCGGCTTGCCGACCTCCATCATGTCGCCGGACTTGCCGTGCAGCTTCTTGATCTTGCCGCTCTGCGGACTCGGCACCTCGACCACCGCCTTCGCCGTTTCCACCGCGACCAGTGGCTGATCGACTTTGACGGTGTCGCCCTCCTTGACGTGCCACTCGCGGATTTCCGCTTCCTGCAGACCTTCGCCCAGATCGGGCAATTTGAAAATGCTCATCCGTTTAAACTCCAGTATTTGTTGTGGTTCGCGCGAATTCGCGCGTCAGCCTTTGGGTGCGGCTTCGAATACCTTGCGCACTTCCTTGAGGATGCGCTCGGTATCCGGAATGAACACGCGCTCCTGTTTGGCCAGCGGCATGATGGTGTCGTAGCCGGACACGCGAAGCACCGGCGCGAACAGGCTCAACAGGCCGTGCTCGGCGAGGTTGGCGGCAATCTCCGATGCCCAGCCGCCAGCGCGCGGCGACTCTTGCACGATCACGCAGCGTCCGGTCTTGGCGACACTGGTGAGGATCGTGTCCATGTCGAGCGGCTTGAGTGTGGCGACGTCGACCACCTCGGCCGAAATGCCTTCTTCCGCCAAGGCGTCGGCGGCTAAGCGTGTGTCGTGCATCATCGCGCCCCAACTCACCAGCGTGATGTCGCTGCCTTCTCGATCGATGAAGCAGGTATCGAGCGGCAGTGCTTCGCCGTCATCTTCGACCGGCTGCTTGAACAGCCGATAGCAACGCGTCGGCTCGAGGAAGATCACCGGGTCCGGATCGCGGATCGCGGCCAGCAGCAGGCCGTAGGCGCGCGCCGGATTCGATGGCGCCACTACGCGCAGGCCAGGCATCTGCGCGAAGGTTGTCTCCAGCGATTCCGAATGATGTTCGGGCGCATGAATGCCACCGCCGTTCGGCGCGCGGATCACCATCGGACACGACAGTCGACCGCGTGTGCGGTTGCGCAGACGCGTGGCGTGATTCACCACCTGATCGACGCAGGGATACATGAAGCCGGAGAACTGGATCTCAGCAACCGGCTTGAGGCCCTGCGTCGACAGTCCGATCGCCATCGCAGCGACCAGGGTTTCGGCGAGTGGTGTATCGATCACGCGATCGCCGCCGAACTCATCGAGCAGGCCGACGGTGGCGCGGAACACGCCGCCGTTGCGGCCGATGTCTTCGCCGAGCACGACGACGTTGCCATCGCGCTTCATCTCACTCTTCAGCGCGAGATTGATCGCTTCGATCAAAGCCAGATTAACGGCCATGGGAACCTCCGCTGGTGTGAGATTCCGCGCCCATGGATAGCCATGTCTTGAACAGGACGTTCATGCGTGGCTCCCGACGGGGCCGCGTGCGGCGACTTCTTCGCGCTGCCACTCGAGATTCTTCGGCAGCGTTGCGTACAGATGATCGAAGATCGATTCGGGCGCCTGCGACTCGGTCTTCAGGAACGCTTGTGCTGCAGCTTCGGCAGTCGCGGTGGCTTCTAACTGAAGTTTGTCCTCGTCCTCGGCCGACCAATTGCCGCTGGCCTCCATCCAGATCTTGTAGCGCTTCAGCGGATCGCGTGCCCACGCGGCCTCCACTTCTTCCGCACCGCGATAGCGACGTGCGTCATCGGCGGTGGTGTGATCGTGCAGGCGATAGGTCACCGCTTCGACCAGGCTCGGTCCGCCGCCGCTGCGCGCGCGTTCGATCGCCCGTTCCAACACGAAACGTGTGGCGATGACATCGTTGCCGTCGACCTGCTCGCCGGGCATGCCGCCGGCGAAGGCTTTCTGTGCAACGGTAGGCGCACCGGTCTGGCGACTGAACGGCAGCGAGATCGCCCAGCCGTTGTTGCTGACCAGAAACACGATCGGCAGATTCCAGACTTTGGCGCTGCTCACCGCTTCGTAGAAATCGCCCTTCGAGGTGGCGCCGTCACCGCAGGACACCAACACCACGCGCGGCTGCTTGCGCAGCTTGAACGCGTAGCCGACACCGATCGCCTGCGGCACATGCGTGCCGATCGGCACCGACAGCGGGAAGTCCTGCATCGATGGCCCGCTTTCGTAGTTCATGCCGCGCTCGTCGCCGCCCCAGTAGAGGAGGATGTCGCGCATCGGCACGCCACGCGCAAACTGCGCGGCGTATTCGCGGTACGCAGGAATGAACACATCGTCGGCCTTCAGTGCATGACCGATCGACACCCCGATGGCTTCCTGGCCGAGACAGGCCGCATAGGTGCCGAGCTGTCCGGTGCGCTGCAGCGCCACCGCCTTCTTGTCGAAAGCACGCGTGCGAACCATCAGCTGATACATCGCACGCAGCTGTTCTCGATCCTGCGCGAACGCAGGCAAGTCGCCACAGGCGACGCCGTCCTGATTCAGGAATTGTGTATAGAAAATCTCAAAGCTGGCGACACGTCGGGTCGCTGAATGATTGGAATCCACGCTCCTCCACCTTCAATTTTTGGGAATACCCGGCAGGGCTTGAGTTGCTCGGGCTTCATGCGCCAGACGTTAGCATGTCAAGCCAAGGCCCGGCAGCCGGCCGCAGCCGGAGCAGCGTCATAGCGGAAGGCCGCAAGCGGTTTCGCTGGCAGCTGCAATGCGGGCGAGGGCGCGGCCGCATCCCTGGTGGAACTTGCCCGGCGGCGGCGGGGTCTATGCGACGAGCCAACGATCAATACCGGCATGTAGCAAGTGTTAGCGAGTGAGCCGGGCGAGCCCGCTGGCGGCTCGCCCAAGAAGCAGCTTTAAGCGAAACGAAATTCTTCTAAATCAAGCTCAGCTTCAGTTCGTGCTCGACACAAGACCTTTAAAGACCCTCGGAGATTAAACATGCGTAAATCAATTCTGTCGTTCGGCGCTGCCGTTGCGATGCTCGCCGCCCCGCTCGCGCTGACCGTGCCTGCATCTGCTCAGGCTGCCGATAGCGACCTGAGCTGCAAAATGCACTTCACGATGAAGGGCTGGTCGGTGCTGTACAAAACCTCGAAGGGTGTTGGCGAAATCACTTGCAGCAACGGTCAGACCGCCAAGGTGCGTCTGTCGTCCGAAGGCGGCGGTCTCGTCGTCGGCAAGTCGACGATCGACGATGGCAAGGGTGACTTCAGCGGCGTGAAGGACATCAGCAACGTCTTCGGTGCGTATGCCTCGGCACAGGGTGAAGCCGGCGCTGTGAAATCGGCCGAAGGCACCGTGGTGTCGAAAGGCGAAATCAATCTCGCGCTCAGCGGCACCGGTCGCGGCTGGGATCTCGGCGTGTCGTTCAACAAGTTCACGATTTCGCCGTACCTGAAGAAGACCAAGACCACGACGACCACCACCACGACCCCGGAATAATCCGGCGCTCTCGGAACGCGGATACACGCGTTCCTGGCAAGCCCGGTCGTGACGCGATGGTGGCGACGCGATCGGTAAGCCTGCAGTGATGATGTTGATCAAAACGCGCGCCGGGCGATCGGCGCGCGTTTTTTGTTGATGCCGGCGATCAGGTATTTGATGAATCGCCAGGAAGTGCGCCGCGTCGCCTGAAGATTTCGTACAGCACCAGGTTGGTGAGCCAGACCACCGCCAACGCGCCGATGATGTCGCTGAGGAAATGTCCGCCCTGCATGATGCGCACGAGGCCAATGCCCGCACCGGTGGCAATGCCTGCGATCAACCAGCGCCGCCGTCGGCGCGGCCACAGCCAGGCGCCGGTAATCAGATAGAACCCGGCGACCGCATGGCCGCTCGGAAACGAGCAGTTGCGCGGGCACTGTGCGCTCTCTTTCCAAGGCGGCTGATACTGCGCGCTACCGCCGAAATCACTGATCTGCGAGGGACGCGGCCGGCCCCAGTGATCTTTCAGCAGCGTGTGCGTGATCAGTCCCGGCCCGATCGCCAGCGCCAGAATGGCGAACCACAGTTGTATGCGCCGCCGGCGCAGTCGTGGGAACGCCGGTAAGTAGGCCGCGAGCAACAGCGCCAGCAGGCTGATTTCGATCGCGCCCATGACCCAGCGCGTGCCGTGGTAGACCAGTTCCAGCGGCCAGCGCTCGCGCAGATAAAAGCCGCTGTCCACGCGCCAGAACAAGCCGGAAAGCCATTGGTCGAATGGCGCCGCCAGGCCGACCAGCAAGACGCAGAGCAGCGCACCTCGCCAGGTCGGCGTGCGCGCGTCGCAGGCCGCTGCGGCGTTTGTCGAAGGGCTGTTCGGTGTCATGGTGCCGGGGCCCGAGTCGGCGCCGGAGTCGGCGCCTCAGATTCCGGCGCCGAAGTCGCCGCCGCTGTCGGCGCCAGTGTCGGTGCCGATATCAACGCAGCGCCGCTGCGATAGCCATTGAAGTGCTGCAGCAGCCAGACGTGATAGGCGAGTGCGTAGTTCGGATGAATCGCGACATGCAGCGGCGGCAAGGCCTCGACCGAATCGAAGCTGGCGACGACATATTCATCGAGCGTCGACCGGCCGGTGACGTAGACGAAGTCGCGCCCCAGCTTGTCATCGAGCGTCGTCGCCAGCGCGTAGTGGCTGTCCATCGTTCGTGTCGGATTCCAAAGCACTGCGTCGAGCGGATGTGGCTGGATGTAGTACTCGAGTTCCGCCAGCACATCGCGCGAGTCGCCCATCAGCAGCGCCTGCGGATACTGCGACTGCAGCACGCTGGCCTGACGACCCAGCTCGCTCCAACCGCGCACGCGCTTGTACAGATCGGTCTTGGCGCTGAGCTCAACGCCGAACATGCGGGCCAGGCCGTCGTAGTGATAGGCGACCAGCGTCAGTGCCACATTGAAGACCAGGCCGACCACCAGCCATTTCTTCTGCTGCCGACGCAACAGCAGCGCAACCGCGAAAATCGTCGCAGCGGCATAGGTCATTGCGCCCCAGTTGGCATTGGCGCGACCGAGCAGCGCTTGCAGGCTGATCACGCCGAGGAACGGCAAGGCGAAGCAGGCGAGCAGGCGCAGGCGCGCATCGGCGATCCACACTGCGCGCAGCGCGAGCAGCTGGATCACGAAGGCCAGCAGCAAGACAGGACCGGTGATCGCGAACTGACCACCGAGAAACTCGAACAAATGATTCCAGTGCAGGCCAGCATCGCTCTGCAGGTGCGAGATCTGCTCGGTGTGACGCAGCGTCGGCCAGCCGTGCTGCGCGTTCCACCACAGGTTCGGCGCGAACACGATCGCGGCGATCAGCATCGTCACGTACAACTGCGGCTTGCGCAGCTGCGGGCGCAGCGCAGGGCTTGTCGCCAGGTGCAGCAGCACGCTCAGCGCGAAAATCACCATCGTGTACTTGGTCAACAGACCGAGGCCTGCGGCCAAACCTGCGGCCAGCCACCAGCGCCACTGGTCCTGTTCGAGCGCGCGTACGTAGCAATACAGCGCGGCCGTCCAGAACAGGAACAAGGGCACGTCGGTGGAAATGATCATCGCCGACAGTGCCGCACCCGGCAGCGTGAAAAACGTGACCGCCGACCACGGCGCGACCGCGGCTTCCTCGGGGCGATTGAACAAGCGCTTCGCCAGTGCATAGATCAGCAGTGTGATCAGCGGATACAGCAGCACGGCGCCCGATTTCACGCAGACCCCGCCATCGCCGCAGACCGCCGTGGTCGCCGCAATCAATCCAGCGATGACGGGCGGCTTGGAGAAATAGCCCCACTGCAGGTGCTGCGCCCAGGTCCAGTACTGGGCTTCGTCCAGGTACAGGTCGAGACCGTTGTGGCCTAGCAGCAGCAGGCGATAGAGGCTCACCAAGGCCAGCAGCAACAGCAGGCCCAGCAGTTCGCCGCGCCGCGCAAGAACTGGCGGCGAAGGGGCGGCGGTGACGACGGGGCTGGCGGGCGTGATCGCTGCGGGCACGAGGGTCGGTTGATCGAAGAATGAGTGCGGCAGTTTAGGGAATCCCGGCTGTCGCCGCCGCCGTGCCTTGATCCGCGAGGGTTGCGGCGTGTTGCGCCCAACGCCGGTGGCGGCCAAGCACGATAGACTTCACCCTAACCCGCCTGCATCATCCGCAGACGGCAGCCGCAGCGTCCAGCGAGCAGGCCAAGGCCAGCATGGAACCCGAAGCCCGCGGCTGCAGTGCCGGGGCGAGACTTCACCCACACAGAATGCATCCGAATCTGAAGCTGTCACCACCGACTCCGATCGCCGCGCGCCGTTCTGCGCTGCGGTTCGCGTGCGAGAGTCGCGCATGAATCTGCCTTTCGAATTGTTGATCGGTCTGCGCTACACGCGCGCGCGCCGACGCAATCACTTCATCTCGTTCATCGCGACGGTGTCGATCGTCGGCATGGCGCTGGCGGTGGCAACGCTCATCACGGTGCTTTCGGTGATGAACGGCTTCGAGAGCGAACTGCGCACGCGCATTCTCGGCATGGCTTCGCATGCGACCATCTCGGCGGTCAGCGACAACCTCGAAGACTGGCCGCAGGTCGCCGCACAGGCGCTGAAAAACCCGGCAGTCGAAGCCGTCGCGCCGTATGTCGAAGGCGAGGCGATGATCAAGGTCGGCAGCGCCTTGTCCGGCGTGCAACTGCGCGGCGTCGATGCGGCGGAAGAGGCGAAGGTGTCCGACATCGGCGCGCACATGACCGCCGGCCGACTCGAAGATCTGAAGCCGGGTGAGTACAACATCGTGCTCGGCGAAGAACTCGCCCAGCAGCTCGACGTCGCACCCGGCGACAAGGTCGATCTGATGATCCCGCAAGTGTCGGTGACGCCGGCCGGCGTATTGCCGCGCTTCCGCCGCTTCACCGTGTCGGGCGTGTTCAAGGTCGGCATGTACGAATACGACCGCGGCATGGTTTACCTGAACCTGCAGGACGCCGCGACGCTGTATCGCATGGGCGACGGCGTGACCGGCGTGCGACTCAAGCTGCACGATCTTTTTCAGGCGCCAACGGTCTCGCGGCAGATCGCCAACTCGATGTCGGGCATCTATTACGTCAGCGACTGGACGCGGCAGCACTCGAACTTCTTTCGCGCCGTGGCGACCGAAAAGATGGTGATGTTCCTGATTCTGTCGCTGCTGGTCGGCATCGCCGCGTTCATCATCCTGGCGATGCTGGTGATGGTGGTGCAGGACAAACAGGCCGACATCGCGATCCTGCGCACGCTCGGTGCGAGTCCGCGTTCGATCCTGCTCGCGTTCGTCGTGGTCGGCAGCATCATCGGCGTGTTCGGCACGCTGATCGGCGTCGGTCTCGGCGTCACGCTCTCGCTCAACGTGCATACGCTGGTGCCCTTGCTCGAAGCCGCCACCGGTCACCAGTTCCTGTCGCCGGACATCTATTACATCAGCGATCTGCCGTCGGAACTGAAGTCGTCCGACGTGATCCAGATCGCCGTGCTGGCGTTCGCGCTCGGGCTGGTGTCGACGCTGTATCCCGCCTGGCGCGCATCGCGCGTGCAGCCGGCGGAGGCGCTGCGTTATGAGTGAACCACTCGTGATTCAGGCGCAGGGCCTGGCCAAAGTTTTCGACGACGGCCGTCTGCGGCTGGAAGTGTTCAGCAACATCGACTTCGCCTTGCACAAGGGCGAATGCGTCGCTGTGATCGGCGCGTCCGGCGTGGGCAAAAGCACCTTCCTGCATCTGCTCGGCGGACTCGATACGCCGAGCGCGGGCGAAGTCTGGGTGACCGGCCAGAAGATGAGCGATCTCTCCGTGGCCGAGCGCGGGCATTTGCGTAACGTCGCACTCGGTTTCGTCTACCAGTTCCATCATCTGCTGCCGGAATTCACCGCACTGGAAAACGTCGCGATGCCGCTGTTGATCCGGCGCACACCGCGCAAGCAGGCGTTCAAGGCGGCAAGCGATCTGCTCGGCCGCGTCGGGCTGAGTTCGCGCCTGGATCACAAGCCGGGCGAACTCTCCGGCGGCGAACGCCAGCGCGCCGCACTGGCGCGTGCACTGGTGACGCGCCCGGCCTGCGTACTGGCGGATGAGCCCACCGGCAACCTCGACACGCGCACCGCCGCGCAGGCCTTCGAGCTGATGCTGGAATTGAATCGCGAACTTGGAACCAGCCTGGTCGTGGTGACTCACGATCTGCGCCTGGCCGCGCGCATGGACCGCGTCTGGCAGTTGGAAGCCGGGGCCCTGCGTGCCTATGACGGAGCCGAGGTCAACAGCACCGTCTGACGGCGGAGCACGCGCGTCCCGACTTCACCCGCGGCTGCGAGAACCGCTTCGCGACTGGCTGCGGTTGCGCTGGCTCAAGCTGCTTGCGCGCGCACAGCGTCGTGCAACGCGGCCGGGACACGAAAGCGCCAACGGTCGCGGCGGCGATCAATCACGCGATGCTTCACAACGCCCGTCGCAGGAGCGCGTTGCCGACACGCTCTACCTGCAAGCTGCCTGCTTCACCTGCGGCGCGCTGCTGGTGTTGGCGCTGCCGCAGTTGCCTGCAGCGAAATGGCTGTTGCTCGCCGGCGGCCCGGCCCTGGTGCCGTGGCGCTGGCGCCGTCACTACGCGGTGCTGATGTTGGGCGTGCTGATGACCTTCTGGCAGGCGCAAGACCGGCTCGATCAACGCTGGCCTGCCGCACGCAGCGGTGACGATGTGGTGCTGCAGGGGAGCGTCGCTTCGCTGCCGGACGCGGAGCGGGCCGAACCGCCTCGGCGCGCCGCCACGGCTGCCGATCCAAGTGCTAACTCAGGCGTCAACCTGGGCACCCACGTGGGCGCCAATCCAGGCACCATTACAGGCACCATTCCGGGCGCCAATGCGGCCGCCAACGTCGGCGCCAACCCGAGCACCGATCAAGCCGACATCAAACACACCTGGCACTTCTTGTTTGAGCCCGATGCGAACGCGCGCGCCGAAGGTGTGCCCGCGTGCATCCGCGCATCCTGGTATCGCAGCGAAGCAATCTTGAAAGGCGGGCAGTGCTGGCGCTTTACGCTGCGACTGCGCGCCCCGCATGGCAGCCGCAATCCCGGCGGTGCCGATTACGAGGCTTATCTGTTCCGGCAGGGCATCGGCGCGATCGCAACGGTGCGCGACGCGCAGCCTTGCGCGCGCGATGCCGGCTATCGCCTGTTGCGTCTGCGCCAGGCCATCACCGATCAGATTCACGACTGGTTGCCGGGGCATCCGGCCGAACCGCTGATCGCCGCACTCGCGGTGGCCGACAAGACCGGCTTGCAGCAAGCCGACTGGGATACGTTTCGACAGACCGGCACGGTACACGTGATGGTGATCGCCGGGCTGCATGTCGGCTTCGTCGCCGCGTTCGCGTTCTGGCTCGGCCGCTGGCTGTGGTCTTTGTCGCCGCGCTTGTGCTTGCGCTGGCCGGCACAGCGCGCCGGACTCGCCGCCTCGGTGATCGTCGCGATCGCCTACGCCTTGCTGGCCGATCTCGACGCGCCGGTGCTGCGCGCGACTTTGATGTTGCTGATCTTCGCCGCGGCCGCCTGGGCCGGCGGCGCGGCGCGCGCCGGACGCGCACTGGCGCTGGCCTGGTTGGTGGTGGTCGGGCTCGATCCGATAGGACTGCTCGCGCCGGGGCTGTGGCTGTCGTTCGGCGCAGTCGCTGCGATTCTCTATCTGAATGCCGGTCTGCCGCGCGCGACTGCGAACGGGCATGGACATGCATTCAGTCGCTGGCGCGAGCTGCTGAAACTGCAGTTGATGCTGAGCCTGATGCTGGCGCCGCTGACGCTGTTCTTCTTCCAAGGTGCGAGCGGCATCGCACCGCTGGCGAATCTGCTGGCGCTGCCGGCGATGGCGCTGCTGTTGCCGGCGCTGCTGTCGACCTTGCTGTTCACCGCGGCGTGGCCCGCAGCAGGTCTGCCGCTGCTGCAACGCGTGGCCGACGCAATCGCCGCCGCGTTCCACGGTCTGCAATGGCTGGCGGACCAGTCGCCACAAACCTGGATCGATGCCAGCGTGCAGCCGGCTGCGCTTTTACTCGCCGGGACCGGCATCGTGCTGCTCGGCGCGCCGCGCGGCTTGCCGCTAGGCCGCGTCGCGCTGTTGTGCTTTGTGCCGATGCTGTGGCCGCAAGCCCAGGCACCGCAGCGCGGCTTCGAGCTGACCGCGCTCGACGTCGGCCAGGGTCTCGCCGTGGTGGTGCGCACCGCGCAGCACGCGCTGCTGTTCGATGCCGGACCCGCCTACGAACAAGGCTTCGACGCGGGCCGTTCGGTGGTGGTGCCGTACCTGCTGCAAGCGGGCCTGCATCGGCTCGACCTGATGATGATTTCGCACGCCGATCTGGATCATCGCGGCGGCGCGCCCGCGGTGCGCAAGTTGCTCGATGTGGTCGAGGAACGCGGCGCGATGGCCGGCATTCCCTGCGAGCCGGGCCAGCACTGGAGCTGGGACGCGGTCGAGTTCAGCGTGTTGAATGGACCCGGCGCTGCGGCGGCGGAGACTGCGGCCAGCGCTGCAACGGGCGCCGAAACGAACCGTGCGGATGCGAACAAACCGGCGCGCGGTCATGCGCACAACAACGAAGGCTGCGTGCTGCGCATCGTCAGCGGTGCGCATGCTGCACTGTTGCCGGCAGATATCGAGCGTGGCAGCGAAGCGCAGCTGCTTTCTTCAATGCCGGCGTCGCTGCAGGCCGATGTTCTGGTCGCACCGCATCACGGCAGCAAGACCTCATCGACTGCGGACTTCGTCCGCGCCGTGGCTCCGCGACTGGTGATCTTCCCGGCTGGGCTACGTAATCAGTTTGGACATCCGCGCGCCGAAGTGGTCGCGCGCTATCAGGCGCTCGGCGCGCAACTGTTGATGACCGGACATTCGGGCGCGATCAGCCTGCGCGTCGATCCGGACGCCGGCATTGCCGACGTACAGGAATGGCGGCGAGCGGCGCCACGGCTGTGGTCGGCCGAGATTCCGCCGATTCCCACCGACAATCAATGAGGCGCCGTCGATTCAACAGCGATTCATTCAATCGGCATTGCAATCGCGATCCAACTTCCACCACACAGCGATCTTCGATCAGACAGCGATCTTCGATCAGACAGCGATCTTCGATCAGACAGCGATGCAAGCTCGATTGAACCGAAAATCAACCTGAGATTCAGCTGCGATCGATCAGCTGCGATCGAAGCGCTCGAAGAACGTTCGCAGAACGGTTGATGCCGGAAGAACCACGCGGACCGACATGGGCTGGTGCGCGCCGGTGTGCGCACGTGCGGGCGTGCTGGCGCAGCGCCAGTGCGGACGTGCTAAGTCGAACGCTGGCCTGAACGACTGCTACAGAATCGTCGGATTCGGCGCGTCGCCGTAGACCTTCTTCGGGTCGAACATCTTTTCGCTTTCTTCGAACTTCAGCGTGCGCTGAAAATCGCCGGCACCGAGCGGCACGGAGCGATAGAAGCAGGAGCGATAACCGACGTGGCAGCTGGCATCTCCCGGAATCTCGACGCGCAGCCAGACGGCATCCTGGTCGTCGTCGATGCGCAGCTCGACGATCTTCTGCACCAGGCCACTGGTCGCGCCCTTGTGCCAGAGCACCTTGCGCGATCGCGACCAGTAATGCGCTTCGCCGGTCTCGATGGTGCGCTTGAGCGCTTCTTCGTTCATGTAGCCGAGCATCAGCACTTCGCCGGTCGCGGCCGAAGTGGTGACGCAGGCGATCAGTCCGTGCTCATCGAATTTCGGCGCGAGCTCGGTGCCTTCTTCGACTTGCTCGATGGTCTGACGGGCGGCGAAGTGAACGTCGTTGCTCATGGCGGGTTCCGGGTGCGGCGAGCCTGCAAAAAGGGGCGCCGTTATAGCACGGCACCCGTCAGGCCGCGAAGTCTTCGCGCAGTATTTGCGAAGTCCCCGCGAGCGCTGCGGGGCGTGGTTTGCGCAGTCGGTAGCGCTTAGCGCCCGAAGCCGCGGTGATCCTGCGACATCGAATGTCCGCCGCCGCCGCCGGAACGCCCAAAAATAGGCGCGTGGCCACCGCCACCGGGCATCGCCGGCGGTCGACCACCGCCACCGCCACCGCCGCCATTCGGGGGACGGCCGAAATAGGTACCGCCGCCGCCCGGCGGTGGGCCGCCGTGACCGCCACCGTGACCGCCATCCCAACCGCCATGGCCGCCGTCATGGCCGCCGTTCCAGCCGGGCCCGCCGCCGTGACCGCCGTCGTAATGACCACCACCGTGGCCGCCGTCGTAATGGCCGCCACCGTTGTGGTAGTTGTCGATGCCGACATAAAGCCCGCCGCCGCCGCCGTAATAGGGGTAGCCGTACGGATAACCGGAATAGCCGGGGTAGGCATAACCGTCGTAGTAGCCGCCGGCCGGGTAGGCGTAGCCGCCCCCGTTGTAATAGCCGCCGCTGCCGTACACCGTACCGACCGGGTAGGCGCCGCCGTAGCCACCACCGTAGGCGTTGCCGTCCACCGGAACGGCGACGCAGGCTGCCATGCTCCCGGCCACAACCGGCACCAGGGCACAAGTCAGTAATCGGGAGAGGGTCTTGTTCATGACAGCACTCTACGCCGTCGGTCTGAACCGAAACTGAACTGCGCGGCCCTCGCGGGTAAACGCCAACTTTCGCCGCAAGTGCTGAGGTCTACGTCAGTTACCGACGCGCGCCAGCGCGCCTTTCATAACGCCTTCGTAGGCGCGGACTTCAACACTGGACTGCGGCAATTCGGCGGCCAGTCGCGCGAGCAGGCATTCGGCGATGCGCTCCACCGTGGTGTCGCCATCGAGCAGGTCGCAGGTCACGGCCGGAACCTCCAAGGCAAACACGCCTTCCTGCGCGCGGTATTCGAAACGGTATCGTCCGGCATCGCTCGCGGCGAGGTCTTCGCGCGTACCGAGATAGATGTCGCGCCAGCGCTCGGCGCACATGATTTCGAGCGCCGTTTCGCGCAGGCCGTCGACGCGCACTTCGATACGCGAGCGGTGCCCATGAGCAATGCGCTGGCACTGGCCTTGATGCTTCTTCAAGCCATGCGTGTAGTGATAGAACGCGCCGTCGATCACTTCCTGGCGCAGGCCGATCCGCAGGCTGGCAACACTCGCCGGCACCAGCGCCGACAGGATTGGCGCCAGATGGCTCGCCACCGCGGCGGCGTCGATCTCGGCGCAGTCGATCAGCGTTACCGCCGCCTGCGGTGCGCGATGTTCGATCGGCCCCTGCACGGGCCCGCGGAACCACAGGTGACTCTGGCCGTCGGCCTGGTGCAGCTCCAGCCCCGGCGCCTGCAGCGGCACCAGCAGCGTGTGATCGACGCTGTCGTCGATGCCGCGCTTCAGCAGTTTTTTCACCGCGCCGAAGTCGAGCACCATCGACTGCTCATCGAGCGCGCCGTCGAGCTCGATATCGACGATCCAGCTTTCACCCACCAGACCGCGCTGCGCGTGCAGATAGGCGCAGTCGATTACGGTCAGTTGCTCAACGAACAAACGGGTCATGGCGAAAAACAGCGTGGCGGGCGCATAGCTTAGCGGCGCGGCCTGTTCGACGTCAGCGCGGTCGAGGTCGGGTGTCCTGTTAAAATCGGCAATTGCCTCGCGCCCGCCGACCATGACCGTTACGACTCGTTTCGCCCCCAGCCCCACCGGCTACCTGCATATCGGCGGCGCGCGCACCGCGCTGTTCTCGTATCTGTACGCCAAGCGGCATAACGGCACCTACCTGCTGCGCATCGAAGACACCGACCGCGAACGCTCGACCGACGAGGCGGTGCAGGCGATTTTCGACGGGCTCAAGTGGCTCGGCATCGAATCCGACGTCAATCCGCCGGTGTTCCAGACGCAGCGTTACGACCGTTATCGAGAAGTGATCGCGCAGATGCTGGCCGCCGGCACGGCCTACCACTGCTATGCCAGCAAGGCGGAACTCGACGAGATGCGCGCCGCGCAGATGGCGCGCAAGGAAAAGCCGCGATACGACGGCCGCTGGCGGCCGGAAGCCGGCAAGGTCTTGCCGCCGCCGCCGGAAGGTGTTGCGCCAGTCGTGCGGTTCCGCAATCCGAGCGCAGGCGTGGTCGTGGTCGACGACATCATCAAAGGCGCGATCAGCTTCGACAACAGCGAACTCGACGATCTGATCATCGCGCGCGGCGACGGCAATCCGACCTACAACTTCTGCGTCGTCGTCGACGACTGGGACATGGGCGTGACCCACGTCGTGCGCGGCGACGATCACGTCAACAACACGCCGCGGCAGATCAACATCCTCAAGGCGCTCGGCGCCACGCCGCCGGTCTATGGCCACGTGCCGATGATTCTCGGCGCCGACGGCGTCAAGCTGTCGAAGCGGCACGGCGCCGTCAGCGTCATCGAGTATCGCGCGCTCGGTTTCATGCCGGAGGCGCTGCTCAACTATCTGGTGCGGCTCGGCTGGAGCTATGGCGACCAGGAACTGTTCACGCGCGACGAAATGATCAAGCTGTTCGATCTCGAACGCGTGCAGAAAGCGCCGGCGCGCTTCGACATGGAAAAGGCGATCTGGGTCAACCACCAGTTCCTCAAATCGGCCGACCCCGCAATCGTCGCGCCGGAATTCGACTGGCATCTGCGCCGCGTCGGCGTCGATCCCGCCAACGGCCCGGCGGTGGTGCCGGTGATCGAAGCGCAGCGCGAACGTTGCAAGACGCTGGTCGAGATGGCCGAGAAGTCGAAGTTCTTTTACGCCGAACTCGACGGCTACAACGACAAGGACGCCGCCAAGCATTTGGGTGCGGATTCCGCGCTGCTGCTCGACGAACTGCGCGCTGCGCTTGCGAACCTCGGCGACTGGACCACGCTGACGCTTCACGAAACCGTGAATGGTTTTGCGGAAGCCAAGGGACTCGGTCTGGGCAAGATCGCGCAGCCGATCCGCGTGGCGATTGCCGGCATGGCGATCACGCCGCCGATCGACGTGACGCTGTTCCTGCTCGGCCGCGAGCGCACGCTGGCGCGCCTGCAGGCCGCGGTGGCCTACAGCGCAGCCAAGGTCGGCGGCGGATGATGTTGCCGGAGGCGATCAGGCTCGCGGCCGAACACGGCTGCGAACTGGTACCGCTCGACGGCGGCCGCCGACTGATGATCCGTGCAATCGCCTACGATGCCGATCCGCACGAACTGGAAGAGCGCCGTCTGCTGTCGATGAGCGCGGATGAATTCGTAGCCGAATGGCTGCCGCCGCGCTACGAGCCTTAACAACTGCAAACGTCCTGCACAACGAACTGACCCAAGGCTGATCCCATGGCTGTAGAAATCACGTTTCCCGACGGCAACAAGAAATCGTTCGACGCCGCGCCGACCGCGCTGGCCATCGCCACCGGCATTTCGCCGGGCCTGGCGAAGAAGTCGGCGGTCGCGCGCGTCGATGGCCAACTGTGGGATTTGACGCGGCCGATCGAGCGCGATGCCAAGCTCGAACTGATCACGCGCGACAAGCCCGAAGCGCTCGAGGTGCTGCGGCACGACGCCGCGCACATCCTCGCGCAGGCGGTGCAGGAGTTGTTCCCCGGCACGCAGATCACCTTTGGTCCTTCCACCGACGTCGGCTTCTACTACGACTTCGTGCGCGACGAGCCCTTCATCGAATCCGATCTGGAGAAGATCGAGAAGCGCATGAAGGACATCGTCTCGCGCGATCTGCCGATCCGGCGCGAAGTCTGGGAACGCCAACAGGCGATCGACTGGTTCAAGTCCAAGGGCGAAACCTACAAGGCGCAGTGGATCGAAGAAGGTATCGGCAAGGGCGAAGAGATCTCGATCTATCGCCAGGGCGAAGACTGGCTCGACCTCTGCATGGGTCCGCATCTGCCGTCGACTTCGAAAGTGGGCTTCGCCTTCAAGCTCACCAAGGTTTCCGGTGCGTACTGGCGCGGCGATGCCAACAATGCGCAGCTGCAGCGCATCTATGGGGTTGCCTTCGCGACCGAAGACGATCTGAAGAATTATCTGAAGATGGTCGAGGAAGCCGAGAAGCGCGACCACCGCAAGCTGGCCAAGCAGCTCGATCTGTTCCACCAGCAGGAAGAAGCGCCGGGCATGGTGTTCTGGCATCCGAAGGGCTGGGCGATCTGGCAGACGGTCGAGCAGTACGTGCGCGGCATATACAAGAAGAGCGGCTACCAGGAAGTGCGTGGTCCGCAGATCATGGACGTCACGCTGTGGAAGAAAAGCGGTCACTGGGACAACTACCAGGACAACATGTTCTTCACCGAATCGGAGAAGCGCACCTACGCGATCAAGCCGATGAATTGTCCCGGTCACGTGCAGATCTACAACGCCAACCTGCACAGCTATCGTGATCTTCCGGTGCGCTACGCCGAGTTCGGTGGCTGCCATCGCAATGAACCTTCGGGCGCGCTGCACGGCATCATGCGCGTGCGTGCGTTCACGCAGGACGATGGCCACATCTTCTGCACGCCGGATCAGATCGAATCGGAAGTCACCGCATTCCATACGCAGGCGATGTCGGTGTACGAGGATTTCGGCTTCACCGATTTGTCGATCAAGATCGCGCTGCGTCCGGACAAGCGCCTCGGCACCGACGAAACCTGGGATCGTGCCGAAGAAGCGCTGCGCGCGGCCTTGCGCGCCGCTGGCGTCGAATGGACCGAGCTGCCGGGCGAGGGCGCGTTCTACGGCCCGAAGATCGAATATCACCTGAAGGATTCGATCGGCCGCGCCTGGCAGGTCGGCACCATGCAGGTGGATTTCATGATGCCGGAGCGCCTCGGCGCGGGTTACATCGACGAGCATTCGAACCGCCAGATTCCGGTGATGCTGCATCGTGCGATCGTCGGTTCGATGGAACGCTTCATCGGCATCCTGATCGAGCATCATGCCGGTGCGCTGCCGCTGTGGCTGGCGCCGGTGCAAGCGGTAGTGACGCCGATCGTGTCCGACGCCGACGCCTACGCCAGCGAAGTCGCTGCCGCACTCGACGAAGCCGGACTGCGCGTGCAGACCGATCTGCGCAACGAGAAGATCAACTACAAGATCCGCGAACACTCGGTGCAGAAAGTGCCGGTGATCGTGGTCGTCGGTCGCAAGGAAGCGGAAGAACGAACGGTGACGCTGCGTCGCCTCGGCTCCGAACGCCAGGAAACGCTGGCACTGGCGGATGCGGTTGCGCAGCTTGGCGCGCAGCGTAAGGTGCACTGAGGCGATTCGAAAAAATCCGCCCCGAACCGCAACGGCCTTCAGCGGTCTGCAATGCAATGATCGAGACGGCGCTTTCGCGCCGTCTGATTTCGACGGGTGTCGTCGCGGTGCGGTGATCGACGCTGCGATGCGGTGAAAGGAATATTCGCGGTCGTTCTCGCGCAGAATCCATTCCGTGCCGCATCAGACTCGGCGGCGATCCCGCAGCGTCGCCGATGTGATTGCGACATATGCGGGTGCAAAGGGATGAGCCCGACGCGCAGCCGTCGGCTGGATGGTGGCTTCGATGGAGATCGAGATGCGTAAGCGTTCGTATGCAGCACGTTTTGTAGTTGGCCTGATCACCGCCGGTCTGTTCGCGGCCTGCGCCGGTCCGCAGATCAGCTACCGCGTCACGCCGTTGTCGGCTGCTGCGGCAGACACTGCCAAGCTCGTTGCGCCAGTTGCGCCGAAGCATTCGTATTCGGTGCCTTCGCCGAACGGCGCGCGCAACGACGACTACTACTGGCTGCGCGACGACACACGTCAGTCGCCGGAGGTGCTCGGTTACCTGAACGCCGAGAACAGCTATCGCGATGCGATGCTGCAACACACCCAGCCGCTGCAGGACAAGCTGTACGGCGAGCTGGTTGCGCGCATCAAGCCGGATGACGCGTCGGTGCCGGTGCTGGAGCACGGCTACTGGTACTACACCCGCTTCGAAGCGGGCCGCGACTATCCGATCTATGCGCGCCGCAAGGGCAGCATGAGTGCCGACGAGCAGGTCTTGCTGGATGGCAATGCCATGGCACAGGGCAAGAGCTACTTCCAGATCGGCGCCAGCCTCGCCAGCCCGGACGGTCATCTGCTGGCGTATTCGGAGGACGATGTCGGCCGCCGCCAGTACACGCTGCATGTGAAGAATCTCGACAGCGGCCAGGAACTCACCGACGTGATCAAGGATGTCGAGCCGGACTTCGTCTGGGCCAATGACAACAAGACGCTGCTGTACGTCGAGAAAGACCCGGTGACGCTGCTGTCCGTGCGCTTGCACAAGCACGCACTCGGCAGCGATGCGGCGAACGATCCGCTGGTGTACGAAGAGCAGGATCACAGCTACTACATGGGCGTGACCAAGAGCCGCTCCGAGAAATATCTGTTCATCGCACTGGAAAGCACCCAGCAGACCGAATGGCGCTACGCCGACGCCAGCGATCCGAACTTGACGTTCAAGCCAGTGCTGCCACGCGAGCCGAATCACGAATATCAGGTCGATCATATCGGTCGCGATTTCATCATCCGCACCAACTGGCAGGCGCCGAACTTCCGCATCGTGCGCGCGCCGGTTGCCAAGAGCGCCGACAAGAGCAGCTGGAAGGATGTGGTCGCGCAGCGCAGCGATGCCTTCGTGCAGAGCTTCGAGGTGTCGAAGAACTATCTGGCCGTGAACGAGCGTTCCGGCGGGCTGCTGAAGATGCATATCCTGTCCTGGTACGGCGGCAAGAACGAACTGATCGGCGCCGACGAGCCGTCGTATTCGATGACGCTGGTCGACACGCCGGATGTCGCCAGCGACACGCTGCGCTATGTCTACACCTCGCTGACCACACCGCGCACGACGATCGACTACGACATGCGCAGCGGCACGCGCACGGTGCTGAAGCGTGACGAAATCGGCGGCGGCTTCGATGCGTCGAACTACGTCACCGAGTACCTGCACGCCACCGCGCGCGACGGCACCCCAGTGCCGGTCTCGGTGGTTTATCGCAAGGGCACCAAGCTCGACGGCAGCGCGCCACTGTTTCAGTACGCGTATGGCTCCTACGGCATCTCCAGTGATCCGAGTTTCCGCGCGAGCTGGATCAGCCTGCTCGATCGCGGCTTCGTCGTCGCACTCGCACACATCCGCGGCGGCCAGGAGCTCGGCCGCAGCTGGTACGAGGACGGCAAGCTGCTGCACAAGCGCAATACGTTTACCGACTTCGTCGATGTCACCGAGGATCTGGTCAAGCGCGGCTACGGCGCCAAGGACAAGGTGTTCGCCGAAGGACGCAGCGCCGGCGGCTTGCTGATGGGTGCGGTGGCCAACCTCGCGCCGCAGGACTATCGCGGCATCGTCGCCTACGTGCCGTTCGTCGATGTGGTGACGACGATGCTCGACGAGAGCATTCCGCTGACCACCAACGAATTCGACGAATGGGGCAATCCCAAGCAGAAGATCTATTACGACTACATGCTGAGCTATTCGCCGGTCGACAACGTGCGGCCGCAAAACTATCCGGCGATGCTGGTGTTCACCGGCTTGTGGGATTCGCAGGTGCAGTACTACGAGCCGGCCAAATGGGTGGCGAAGCTGCGCGCCACCAAGACCGACAAGAATCCGCTGATTTTCAGCGTCGACATGACGGCCGGCCACGGCGGCAAGTCGGGTCGCTTCCAGACCTACCACGACACCGCGCGCGAATACGCCTTCCTGTTCGACCAGATCGGCATCACGCAATGATGCGCGGGCGAACGATCGGACTGGCTGGTCGCTGATGTCGAATTGGATCGGCAGAAAAGTTAACGGCCTTGCGCTTCTCGATGCACGTCTCGATGCGCATGTCGGTTCGATCGCAAAGCGCGAGAGGGCCTTGGTAACGAACCCTGCGAAGCGGGTCGTGTTTACGGTTGCCCAGACGGTTGCAAGGACTGTTGCGGCGACGCGCGCGCACTTGGGTGCGTCGCTGGCGCAGCTGCTCACGATGCTCGCACTCGGCGCATTCGGCGCATTCGGCGCACTCTCGTCGTTGTCGGCGCAGGCATCCTCACCGCGCGATGCGTCGAAGTCGGCAGCGACTGCGATGACCGCGACGGCCGCTCAGGCGGCGACTGCCGACGCGTCCACGCAGACAGCCTTCACCTTGCACGGCGAGTGGCGGCAGGGCCGGCTGATCTTCGGACATACCAATCCGCAGGCGCGGGTGGTGTTCAATGGACGTACGCTGACGCTGACGCCGCACGGCGATTTTGTCCTCGGACTCGATCGCGACGCGCCGGCCGACGCGGAGCTGCGCGTCACGCCGCCGGGCGCTGCGGAGATCGTGCAGCACTATGCAGTGGCAGCGCAGCAGTGGGACGTGCAGCGCATCGATGGTCTGCCGCCGGCGCAGGTCAATCCGCCGCCCGAAACTGCGGCGCGCATTGCGCGCGAGCAAACCCTGCTCGCAGCCGCCCACGCCAGCGACACGCCGCTCGACGACTTTCTGCAAAAGCCGCAGTGGCCCGCGCGGGGGCGCGTGTCCGGCATCTTCGGCAGCCAGCGCATTCTCAATGGCACGCCGAAGGCTGCGCACTATGGCGTCGATGTGGCCGTGCCGATCGGCACGCCGGTGCATGCTGCACTTGGCGGCGTCGTCAGCCTGGCCGAGCCAGACCTGTACTTCACCGGTGGCACGCTGGTCATCGATCACGGCCACGGCGTGTCGTCGATCATGGTGCATCTGTCGAAGCTGCTGGTGAAAGTCGGCGACTCCGTGAAGCAGGGCGAAGTGGTCGCCGCCAGCGGCATGACGGGTCGCGCCACCGGCCCGCATCTGCACTTCGGCGTCTACTGGTTCGATCAGCACATCGATCCGCAGACGCTGCTGCCGCCGATGCCGTCATCGGCGGCAGTAACCACGAAGACAATTGGACGTCGCTGAAGCCATCCGCAATCGCGCTTGCATCTTCCGCGCTGCGCTCGTGTGATCGTTCGTCGTTCGTCGTTCGTCGTTCGTCGTTCGTCGTTCGGTGATCGTTGAATGTCTCGCGTGAGACGCGCAGCGATCCCTCGGAGGCTCGCAAGCCATTCACACCAAGAGCGGATGATCGAAACTGCATCTGTTGCGGATCGCCTGCCGCTCCACTTGCTAAAGTACCGAGGTTGCGATTCCGGGCCACACGATGTCGGTTGAGAGAATTCCGAGCACACCGCAAACGAGCTTGCCGCCGCTACCGTGGCGGCCGGCGCCGTTCGTGGGCCTGAGCCTGATCCTGCACACGCTGGTACTCATTGGCGTTTTCGCCGAGCCACAACACTGGCGCATTTGGTTGGCGATTTTCATCGGCAATCATGTCTGCATCTGCGCGGCGGTTCTGTTGCCACGCAATCATTGGATCGGCGCCAATCTGACGAGGTTGCCGCAGGCCGCCATCGCGCGCGGCGAGATTGCGCTCACGCTCGACGACGGGCCCGATCCAGCAGTGACGCCGCAGGTACTCGACCTGCTCGACCGTCACCAGGCCAAGGCCAGCTTCTTCTGCATCGGCGCGCGCGCGCGTGCGCACCCCGAACTGGTGCGCGAAATCATTGCGCGTGGACACAGCATCGAGAATCACAGCCTGCGGCACGACAAGACGTTCGCGTTCCGAGGATGGCGCTGGACTGACCTCGAAGTGAAACACTCGCAGTCGCTCCTGACCGAGATCAGCGGTCAGCGCCCACAGTTCTTCCGCGCACCCGCCGGCTTCCGCAATCCGCTACTCGACCCGATACTCGCGCGCGCCGGTCTGCACTACGCGTCGTGGACGCGCCGTGGCTTCGACAGCGTGCGCGGCGAGCCCGAAGCGGTGCTTCGACGCCTGCGCCGCAAGCTCGCTCCCGGCGACATCCTGTTGATGCACGACGGCCACCCCGCGAAGACCGCAGCGGGCGTGCCGGTGATTCTGGCGGTGCTGCCGCGCCTGCTGGATGAGATTGCAGCGCGTGGCTGGCGGGTTGTGTCCTTGCGCGAAGCGATGCGCGCTTAAAGGTCTCTCGGAGATCAATCGGGTCCGCGAGAACTCGGATTGCGCCGCGTCCTGGAACGTCGGCGTCATCGCCGCACATTGAGTGCGAGCCAAATGCGGAATCAATAGTGCAAGCGGTTCCGAGCGCAAGACCCAATGGCGTGCCTTTGCTTCGTACGACTGCGCATCTGCACGCGCCGGCATCGGCGCGAAAGACGGCGTAGAAGCTTGGCTTAGCCCGGTGGCCAGGACAGCGGGCGACCGGCGATGACGTGCAGATGGATATGGAACACGCTCTGACTCGCCGCCGCGCCGTTGTTGACGACCAGTCGGAACGCATCGCCATAGCCGGCGTCGCGCGCGACTTTGCCGGCGACCAGCATCAGGTGACCGAGCAGTGCCTGATCTTCCGGCTTTGAGTCGGACAGCATCTCGATGCGCTTGCGCGGGATCACCAGCAGGTGCACGGGTGCGGCCGGGTTGATGTCTTTGATGACGACGCAGAGTTCGTCTTCGTAAACGAATTGCGCAGGCAATTCCTTGTCGATGATTTTCTCGAACAGCGTTTTCTTGCCGGCATCGGCCATCGTCGGGTCTCCTCGGGTTAGTGCGGCAGTCTAGCGCGCGCTCGCCCTGGAAAAAACGAAAAGCTCCGATCGGGCGTAGCCCTCGAGCCCCGTCGCGGGCCGTTGCCGTCGGCCCGGAGTGGCCGGTTTGCCGCTGGCCCGGAGTGGCCGACTTGGCGATTGGGCCTATCGCCGCTACGAACCTACGCGTCGACCGGGCGCAGCAGGCCGTTTGCTAACATGCCGGCTCTATTCCAGCACGGCGCGCACACGCACTTGGCCAAGGCCGCAGTCTTAGATCCTTATCGTCCGCTTGCGGTGTATCGCCGCCTGCTCGGCTACGCTGCGCCGCGCTGGCGCATCTTCGTGCTGGCGGTCGTCAGCATGATCATTTTCGCGGCGTCCGAGTCGGGCGGAATTCCCTGGCTGGTGAAGACGCTCACCGATACCTTCAACAACCGCGACCCGAAGGTCATCGCCTGGCTGCCGTTCGCCGTGCTGGGTCTGTTCCTGTTGCGGGCGGTGTCGAATTTCGTTTCCGCCTATGCGATGTCGTCGGTCGGGCAGGGCGTGGTCGCGCGATTGCGGCACGAGGTGTTCGCGCATCTGCTGATCGTGCCGGTTGGCCACCACGATCGCGCACGCAATGCGGATCTGCAGGCCAAGCTGACCTATCACGCCTCGCAGGTCGCGGAGTCGACATCGAGCGTGCTCACCTCGATGATCAAGGACGGTCTCACCGCGATCGGCCTGCTCGGATTTCTGTTCTATACCAGTTGGAAGCTGACGCTCTGCGTGCTGCTGCTTGCGCCCTTGGTGAGCGCGCTGGTGACCTGGGTCAATCGTCGCTTCCGGACGATTTCGACGCGCATCCAGAATTCGATGGGCAGCATCAATCACTCGGCGGATGAGGCGATCACCGGCCGCCGCGTGCTGAAAATTTACGGCGGCGAATCATTGGCCTTGAGCGGTTTCGCCAAGCTCAACGATTATCTGCGCGTGCAGAGCATGAAGATGACCGCCGCGAGTGCGGCGAGTGTTAGCTCGCTCGAACTGATCGCGGCACTGGCCGGCGCGATCATCATCTACATCGCAACACTGCCGAGCATGCTGAACGTGATGTCGGCCGGCACCTTCGTGTCGTTCATTGTCGCGATGATGCAGCTGCGTCAGCCCTTGAGCTCGATGACCGGCATGAGCGAGAAGATTCAGCGCGGCCTCGCCGCTGGCGCAGACCTGTTCCAGTTTCTCGACACACCGGCGGAACGCGATACCGGCAGTCGTGCGTTGCTGCATTCGCAAGGCGCGCTGCGCTTCGAACATCTGCGCTTCGCGTATGCCGCTGACGCCGCCGATGCGCTCGACGACGTTTCGCTCGAGATCGCGCCTGGCCAGACCGTCGCCTTTGTCGGCAAGTCCGGCAGCGGCAAGTCCACGCTGCTGTCCCTGATTCCGCGCTTCTACGATCCCGATTCGGGGCGACTCTTGCTCGATGGGGCGGACCTGCGCGACTACAAACTCGCCGACCTGCGCCGGCAGATAGCGCTGGTCGATCAGAACGTCGTGCTGTTCAATGCGACGATCGGCGAGAACATCGCCTACGGCCAGCGCGAGGTCTCGCGCGAACGCATCCAGCAGGCCGCACAACGCGCCTATGCCTGGGAATTCATCCAGAAGCTGCCGCAGGGACTCGATACGCCGATCGGCCAGGACGGCCTGATGCTGTCCGGCGGACAGCGCCAGCGCATCGCCATCGCGCGCGCATTGCTGAAGGACGCACCGATCCTGATTCTCGACGAGGCCACGTCGGCGCTGGATACCGAATCCGAGCGCTACATCCAGCAGGCGCTCGAAGAACTGGTACGCGGACGCACCACGCTGGTGATCGCGCATCGGCTGTCGACGATCCAGAACGCCGACGTGATTGTGGTGATGCAGGCCGGCCGTATCGTGGAGTCGGGCAGCCACGCCGATCTGCTCGCGCGCAACGGCGCTTATGCCGCGTTGTACCGCCTGCAGTTCCACGATGCGGCGGTCGAAACCGCCGCCTGATGCCTGCCGCGGACGCCCAATCGCAATGAAGCGCTGGCTCGAAAGCATCTGGTATCGCGCATCACCGCCGCCGGCCTGGCTGCAGCCGCTGTCGCGTCTGTATGCCTGGATTTCGAACCGTATTGCGACGAGCAAGAAAGCCGCGGCACGGCACCTGCCGGTGCCGGTCATCGTGGTTGGCAATATCGCCATTGGCGGCACCGGCAAGACGCCGGTGACGCTGTGGCTGGTGCAGGAGCTACTGCGCCAGGGCCGACGTCCGGGTGTGGTCAGCCGCGGCTACGGCGGCGTTGGTCCGTTCCCGCGCGAAGTCAGTCCCGAGAGTCCCACGGGTGCCTGCGGCGATGAACCGGTCCTACTGGCGGCGCGCAGCGAAGCGCCCGTGGTAGTCGCGCCGGATCGCGTCGCCGCGGCGCAATTGTTGTTACAGCAGTATCCGCAGACCGACGTGCTGATCTGCGACGACGGTTTGCAGCACTACGCGATGGCACGCGATTTCGAGATCTGTGTGGTCGATGCGTCGCGCGGTTTCGGCAATGGCTGGCTGCTGCCTGCAGGGCCGCTGCGCGAATTACCCGAGCGCGCGCGGGGCGTGCAACTGCTGCTGGTCAACGGCGGCGATGCGCGCAGCTACGGCGCGCAGGCCGAACGCTTCGATCTGCGCATCATTGAGGCGATCAACCTGCAGAGCGGCGAATCGCGTCCGCTGGCGAGCTTCGCCGGAGGGGAGGCGGCATCGATCGCCGGCATCGGCAATCCGCAACGCTTCTTCGACGCACTGCGTTCGGCCGGGCTTTCCACCGACGAGCACGCCTTTCCGGATCACTACATCTATCGCGCCGAAGACCTGTTCTTCGCCGGCGACGCGCCGCTGCTGATGACTGAAAAGGACGCGGTGAAATGCCAGGCCTTCGCGCAGCCGAACTGGTGGCAGGTGCCAGCACAGCTGTGCTTCGAGCCGTCCGCGGAAGCACGCATCCGCGCGCAATTGCAGAGTCTGCTGGCCGGTGCCGCGCCGGCTGGCGTTCATCGGAGTGTCGCCGAGTTCGACGAGTAAGCCGCTATCATGCGCAGCCGGCCGCCACTGTGTTGCGGCCCCGCACGCTTCTCACCGACCTCGCGAATCGCATGCTGACCGCCAAGCCCCCGCCGCAACTGCCGCGCCCGTCGTTCTGGCAGCGGCTGCGCTTCTGGTTGAGCGCATTGTTTGCGGACCACGCGATCTTTCGGCTGTTCTACAACACGCGCCGCGTGGTCGCACCCGGGCTGCATCGTTCGGGTCATCCCTTGCCCTATCAGCTGCGTGCGGCCGCGCGTGCCGGCGTCAAGAGCGTGCTGAACCTGCGGGGCGCGGAAGTGCACATCGGCAGCAACCGGCTCGAATGGCTCGCCTGCGAACAGCTCGATTTACCGGTGCTGCACCTGCCGCTGGGCTCGCGTAGTCCGCCGCAGCGCGACGAAGTGCTGGCCTTGATTGCGCTATTCGAAACGCTGCCGAAGCCGCTGCTGGTGCACTGCAAGTCGGGCGCCGACCGCGCGGGTCTCGCGAGCGTGATCTATCTGATCACGCAGCAGGGCATGCCGCTCGAGCAGGCGCTGCACGAAATGGATTTCTGGAAGCACGGCCACGTGCGTCAGGCCAAGACCGGCGTACTCGATTATTTCTTCGAGACCTATCGCCAGTACCGCGATGCGCACGGCACCGATTTCGTCACCTGGGTGCGCGAGGTCTACGATCGCGACACGGTGGAGCGCTCGTTCCATTCGAGCTGGTGGGCGAATCAGCTGGTCGATTTCGTACTGCGCCGCGAGTGACCGGCGGCGTCCGTTTCGCCGACTTCGGATTCGAAAGTCTCAACTCGTAGTTTGAAACGGCTCGTAGTTCGAAACGGCTCGTAGTTCGAAACGGTCGATCCCCGCATTCCGGGCTGCAGATTTCGAGCGTGCAGAATTCTTGGCGTGCCGATTGCCGACGCTCACAGAACGCACTTGCTAGCAACGGGCTGGCGTGCTCAATAGGCCGGATCGGCATCCGCCAGCACGCGCGCGGTTTCTTGCGTGCGAAATGCGTTGAGGCGAGTCGCGGGTCGAGGCGAGCCGCGCGTCGCGCTGTATGAGGCATCGGCGCGGAATCCCGCTGCGCTGTGAGAAACTAGCGGCAACTGCAAACCTGCAACCGGAAACTGCATCCATGGACAAACGCCTGCTCGATATCCTCGTCTGCCCGGTGACCAAGGCGCCGCTGACCTGGCATCCGGACAAACAGGAACTCTGGTGTCGCGCCTCGCGGCTGGCCTATCCGGTACGCGACGGCATTCCGGTCATGCTGGAAGAAGAAGCGCGGCCGCTGGCCGACGAAGAACTGCAGGCGGCACGTTAATCGCAGGCTCGGCCCACATGAGCAAGTCCGCCACCAACGCGTTTCACATCGTCATCCCCGCGCGCCTGGGCTCGACCCGATTGCCGCGCAAGATGCTGCGTCCTTTGGGCAACAAGCCCTTGGTGCAATGGACCTGGGAAGCCGCCTGCGCAGTCGGTGCGAAAAGTGTGGTGCTCGCCACCGACGAACGGGAAGTGTTCGATATCTGCAAGGGTTTCGGCGCGGAAGTGCGGATGACGCTCGCCTCGCATCAGTCCGGTACCGACCGGGTCGATGAAGTTGCCAGTGCCGAAGGCTGGGCCGCCGACGCAATCGTCGTCAATCTGCAGGGCGACGAGCCGCTGATGCCGGCCAGTCTGGTGCGGCATGCGGCCGAGCTGCTCGCGCAGGACGCGCAGGCCGATATCGCCACGCTCGCGCATCCGCTGCACGAACGCGAGGAATGGCTCAACCCGAATTTCGTCAAGGTCGTCAAAGACGCGCGCGACTACGCGCTGTATTTTTCCCGCGCACCGATCCCGTGGAAACGCGAAGGCAGCAGTCGCGAATCCAAACTGCCCACCGGTCTGGCATTTCGCCACATCGGGCTGTACGCCTATCGAGTAGGGGCTTTGCGGCGTATGTCCGCATTGCCGCCTTCAGACCTCGAACAGTGCGAATCGCTCGAGCAGCTGCGCGCGCTTAGCCATGGCTTGCGGATCAAGCTGGGCATCACCCACGAACCGCCGCCGCGCGGCGTGGATACAGAGGAAGACCTGCTCGCGGTCGCCGCATTGCTGGCTTAGTGCGACCCGTGCGAGCGGCGCAAGCGCGGCAAGAGATCATTCCGCTCGGGATTTCAGACTGAGGTTCCGGGCGTGATGAGCGCGCGCCGCACACGGCGCGCGAAGCCTGCGTCGCCGAAGCCTGCGTCGCTGAAGCTTGCGTCACCGAAGCCTGCGTCACCGAAGCCTGCTTCGCCGAATCCGGTGGATCGTTTGGAATCGATCCTGTCATCGTCTGAGTGAGCGGCCTGCCGGAATCGCTTTCCGGCAGGCCGCGCAGGACTTACTTTGCTTCGAGCGTGCTCGCTTACGCGTGCGGATGCGCTGCTGCGTGCTCGGCATCCGACTCAAGCGAGTGCGGTGCCGCCGCATGCGCCGGTGCCGAACTTGGATTCGGTGCGGCTGGTGCGGCGGCCGCAGGTTCCACCGCCGCTTCAACCGGCGCCGCTTCAGCCGCCTCGGTCACATCGGCGATCGGCGCGGCCGGCGCCTCGATCTGTTGAATCTGTTCAATCGGCGTGGTCGCGACTTCCGGCACCGCCTGCGGTGCCACGGCAGGTGCGGACGGATAGTCCGGTGCCACGGCCGCGCGTTGCGTTTCGACCTGCACCGGCAGTTCGTGGACGACAGGCGCTGATTCCGAAGGTGTGACAGCGACTGCTTCGGTTTCCGTGGCGGCGAGCGGTGCGGCGGTGGTGACCGCTGCAGGCGTCGGTGCCGGGCCCGGCAGGTTCAACTCCTGCTGGACGACTGGTGCAGCCGGCGCTTCTGTGCCGGGCTGAATCGTTGCCGCCTGCGCGATCGGCGCTGCATCCTGCGCGATGCTTGCCGCCAGTTCGGCAACCACGATCGGCGCGGCCATCGCGGCGGCGTGCGGCAGCGAGCCGCCAAACTCCGGCACATTGGCGCCGAGCTGCGAAGCACTGCCGTGCATGCGAATCGGCGGCGCATTCGGATCCTGTGGCGCCGAGCTCGTTTCCAGCGCGCCGTCCTCGCCCGCGGCGTCCGCTACCGAATCCGCAGCGCCGGCTTCGTTCTCGCGCGGGCCATCGCCACGACCGCCACGGCCGCGGCCGCGCCGTCCGCGCCGACGACGCGAGCCTTCGCCGCGCTCGCCGGCGGCATCGGCCGCGCCGACTGGACGTGGCTGCTGGCCATTTTGCGCGGCATCCTGCGGCAACAACTCGTCGGCGCCCACCGTGCGCGGCGCGTCGCCGGCCACGGCTGGATTTGCCGCGTTCTGCGGCTGCTGCTGCCGCGGACTTCCACCGTTCTGCTGCTGGGGGCGCGGCTGGCGCTGGCCCTGCTCGCGGTTGCGGTCGCGGTTTTGATCGCGGTTCTGATCGCGGTTCTGATCCCGATTCGGATCACGGTTTTGATCGCGGTTCTGTTCGCGTCCAGCGTCGCGATTCTGATCGCGCGCGCCGTCACGGTTCGGACGGTTCTGCTGTCCGCCACGGCCATCGGCATTGCGATCGCGGCCGCCATCGCGGCGTGCTTCACCGCGACCTTCGTTGCGCTCGCCACGATCGTTGCGGTCCCGGCGCGGACCACGATCCTGCTGATCGCGACGGCCTTCCTGCGGTCGTCCGCCAGCGTTGCGTCCGTCACGCTGCTGCGGGTTCTTCGAGGTTGCTGGCGCGGCTACCGCGGCCGGCTTTTGCGGCGGCGGCGGGGTGCTGAACAGGCTCTTCAGCCAGGCCCAGAAGCCACCACTGACGACGGGCTGCAGGGTCGCGGGCTGCTGAACCGCTTCGGCAATCGGCGCCGGTGCGCTGGCTGCCGGCAGCAGCGGCTTGACTGCCGGTTCTGCAATGGCGGCGGAGGCCGGCGTGTTGGTCGGCGTCAACGCCGTACGCGCCTCGGCGGCGAAATCGGTGGCAATGCGGTAGCTCAGTGCGGAGTTGTTGTCGAGGCCGAGGTGGTCCTGGCGGACGCGCGTGATCTCGAAATTCGGCGACTGCAAGGTCTCGTTCGGCACCAGCGTAACCATCACCAGGAAGCGTGCTTCCAGTTCGCCGATGGTGCCGCGCTTTTCGTTCAGCAGATAGGTGGCAACGTCGACCGGCAACTGCACGATGATGCGACCGGTGCGGTCCTTCATGCACTCCTCTTCGACCAGGCGCAGCACCGACAAAGCCATCGATTCCACGCTGCGGATCTGGCCACGGCCGGAGCAGCGCGGGCAGGGGATCTGGGTGTGTTCGCCCAGACTCGGGCGCAGGCGCTGACGGCTCATTTCGAGCAGGCCGAAGCGCGACAGGCGGCCGAGCTGAACGCGTGCGCGATCGAAGCTGCTGGCGTCCTGCAAGGCCTTTTCCACTTCGCGCTGGTTCTTGGTGCTGTTCATGTCGATGAAATCGATCACGATCAGGCCGCCGAGATCGCGCAGACGCAGCTGACGGGCGATTTCCTCGGCTGCTTCCAGGTTGGTCTGCAGCGCGGTTTCTTCGATGCCGCCGCCGCTGGTGGCCTTGGCCGAGTTGATGTCGATCGCGGTGAGCGCTTCGCCGTGGTCGATCACGATCGAGCCGCCCGACGGCAGGCGCACGGTGCGGTCGTGTGCGGATTCGATCTGCGATTCGATCTGGTAGCGCGAGAACAGCGGAATGCTGTCGCGGTAGAGCTTCAGCTTGCCCTGCTCCTGCGGCATCGAATGCGCCATCTGCGCACGCGCCTGCTCGAAGATCTCCGGATTGTCGACAATGATTTCGCCGATGTCGGGACGCAGATAGTCGCGCAGCGCGCGCAGCACGATGTTGTTTTCTTGGTACACCAGGAACGGCGCGGGCCGTTCTTTCGCCGCGTCGGCGATGCGCTGCCATATCGTGGTGAGCTGATCGAGATCGCCTTGCAGTTCGGCGGCATCGCGGCCGATGCCGTTGGTGCGCACGATCAGGCTCATGCCTTCCGGCGTATTCAGCGCGGCGAGTGCTTCGCGCGCTTCCTCGCGTTCTTCACCTTCAACCCGGCGCGAAATCCCACCGCCCTTGGGGTTATTCGGCATCAGCACCAGGAAGCGGCCGGCGAGGCTGATGTAGGTGGTGAGGGCCGCGCCCTTGTTGCCGCGCTCTTCCTTCTCGACCTGAACGATCAGCTCGGTGCCTTCGGCGATCAGCTCACGGATATTGCGGCCGCCGCCGGAAACGCCAGGACGGTAGTAATCCCGGTGGATTTCCTTCAGCGGCAGGAAGCCGTGACGCTCGGCACCATATTCGACGAAGCAGGCTTCGAGGCTGGCTTCAACGCGAGTGATGCGACCCTTGTAGATGTTCGATTTGCGCTGCTCGTGACTGGCCAGCTCGATGTCGAGGTCGTATAGCTTCTGGCCGTCGACGATAGCCACGCGCAGCTCTTCGCGCTGTGTGGCGTTGATAAGGATTCTTTTCATTGCGGTCTCTAAGATTGCCTGTGACAGCGCTCGACCGCTCGCAACGGGATGTGGCGCGCCACACCAGGCGGAGCAATAGCTCCAACAGCAACCATGGGGTGCGCACTTCGATCGTCATTAACTTTAGTTTTTCGATCGGATTGATCATCCCGCCTCGCGCGGGAATGCTGCATGATGGAAACACCTTTCGTGAACGAAAGGCACTGAAAACTTCGGCGGCGCGGACGGTTTGTTACCATGTGCCCGTTCGATTCGCCGAACCCGTCGCGTGCGATAGGCCCATCAACATTGATCGGGCACTATCAGCCACTGCGGCTGGCTGGTCAGCGGGCAGACGCCCGTAGACAGATGAAGTCTGCCACAGAGTTGTAAAAACCGGTAGTTTTGCCTTGGCGCTCAACAATTTCGCCGGCGTCTTCAACGCCTTCCCTTTGATTGCCGTCCGCCGTACCCGACTTTCCCATGAGCCCAGCCAAGCCCGAAACCCCGACGACACCGCAGGTGCGCAAGGTCGCCGTGACCGAGCACGAAGCCGGCCAGCGGCTCGACAATTTCCTGCTTAAACGGCTGCCGGGCGTTCCTAAGTCGCATGTCTATCGGCTGTTGCGCTCCGGCCAGGTTCGGGTCGACGGTGGCCGCGTGAAACCGGACCGCAAGCTTGCGATCGGCGAAGAAGTGCGGATTCCGCCGGTGCGAATGGCCGAGCGCGATACGCCAGTGCGTGCGCCGGACGCCGTTTTGAACCGCCTGCGCGAAGCGATCATCCACGAAGACGCCGACTACCTGGCGATCTGCAAGCCCGCCGGCTTTGCCTCGCATGGCGGCACCGGCGTGGCGTACGGCGTGATCGAAGCCGCCCGCGGCTGGGACAAATACGAATTCCTCGAACTCGCCCACCGCCTCGATCGCGACACCAGCGGCGTGCTGCTGCTGGCCAAGACCCGTAAGGGTTTACTGCGCGCGCAGAAAGCGTTCCGCGACGGCACCGCAACCAAGCGCTATTTCGCGTTGCTGCTGGGGCGCCTGCAGGGTGGGGCGCGCGATGTCGACGCCGCGCTGGTCAAAAGTCGTCTGGCCAATGGCGAGCGCTATGTCGATGTCGACGAAGAAGACGGCAAACCGTCGAAGTCGCGCTTCAATCCACAGGCGCATTACCGCGACGCCACGCTCTGCGAAGTCGAGATTTTTTCCGGCCGCACGCACCAGATCCGCGTCCACGCGCTGGCACTCGGACACGCGGTCGCCGGCGATCGCAAATACGGCGAGCGCGAAGACCAGAAAGTGCTGCGCGACAAGGGCCTGCGCCGCATGTTCCTGCACTCGCATTTCCTGCAGCTGCCGGCCGATGGCGAATTCTCCAAGCTGATCCTCAGCGCGCCGATGTCCGAAGACCTGCGCAGCTTCCTCGACCAGCTCGGTCCGGGTCGCTGATCGCGCCCATGGTCGCCGCGTTGCCGTCTGATCGACCGAACTCGCACCGGCAGGAGCGCCAGGATGGCTGAGGCATTGCCGTATGACCTTCTGATTTGGGATTGGGATGGGCGCAAGCGCGCGCTTTGCGAGCATGCCTCGCTGCGCGCTTGCGCGACCGGCCAGGGATGGCCGGGCCGGAAGGAGCGCCAGGATGGCTGAGGCATTGCCGTATGACCTTCTGATCTGGGATTGGGATGGGCGCAAGCGCGCGCTTTGCGAGCATGCCTCGCTGCGCGTTTGCGCGACCGGCCAGGGATG
>CAIJRD010000007.1 GCA_903822975.1 uncultured Sinobacteraceae bacterium | reverse complement strand
GCGGCGTTTGCGATGTTGTTGCCAGCAACCGAACTGATGCTGTGACCGGCCGTGTCCGGCAGCAGTGTGATCTGTGTTCCGGGGATCTGCAGGATCGGCAGCGGGTTGCCGTTGGTGCCGACGATCTTGTTGATGATGGTCGTGCCGACGACGATCTGTGTCGGATTTGGACCCAGCGGAAGGACACCCGATGCAGCCGTCTGCGACGGAACCACGTCGTCGATCCCGGTGTTCCCTTTGACACAGCCCGACGTGATGATCGCGCCGCCTGGATTTCCGAGCGGCCCGGAGATGTTGCCGCGAAGATCAACGCCGATGATCGTGGCGTCGTACTTGACGGTGCTGTCGCCATCGAAGCAAATGCCATACCGCTGGGTCAGCTGCGTGAAGCTGATCTGCGACGTCGCGTCGAGCGGTGCGGCAATCGTCGAATGCGGAACCGCGACCAGGTTGCCGGCGCCGAAGCTGACTGCAGTGGGCGAAAGCGTATCAACCGACACGACGGTGTTCATGTTCACGGTGTTTCCGACCGGATCGATCGCCGTGACCTTCGAACCATTCGGCACATATGCAGCGAAAATCTTGTCGCCGAGATTGATGCCGGCCGTACTCGCGACGCTCAGCTGATTGGAGCCGTACAGGGCCGTCGCCGTCGTCGTGGCTGTCGTCGAGGTCTGCACCGTCGACGATGAGTCGATCAGGATCGACTGCCCGGCGCCGGTGCCGGCGGTGACGCTCAGCGTCATGCCCGCGAGCGCATTCAATCCACCTGGGAAATTGGTCGGGCAGACAATGCTCGATGATGTGCCTGCCGCAGGACACGTGCCGGATATCGCAACACCGGTCGGGCTGCCATCGCCCGAGTAGCCGCCGCTCTGACCGCCGAGGATCTGGATGCGATACGGGCTGGCGTGGCTCACACGAATGTGGATGCCGTCGTAGACGTTGTTGCCGAATGCGCTGCCCGGCGGATTGCTCATGCCGAAGACGATTGGTGCGATCAGGACACCGTTGCCCTGATACAGATCGAAGCCATGTCCGTTGCCATTCAGGGCCGAACAACCGACCAGCGTGTAGTCGGCCGCGTCGAAGCCCAGCGGCGAAAGATTGCCGTTCTGGTCAGCGCCGATGATGTAGCCGCCGTTGTAGGACAGGTTCGCTTCGCATGCCACCATCTTGATGCGCTGGAACGCGCGCAGCACGAAGCCGGTGTTGGCATGCTCGGTTGTGGCCTTTGAGAACTGTACGAAGCTCGCGATGCGGTTCGGGTTCGCAGCTGCAGCCGAGGTCTCCTCCAGCAGAAAACCGATCTCCTGTTTCGTGGAGATGAGGTTGTCGATATTGATCGTGCCGCCGCCCGTTATGCGGTAGCCGACGTGTCCGAACAGCGGCGTTTGAACCGAGCCGGTGCGGCCGAAGGAATTGATGCGTGATAAACCCGCGTTGGAAAACGCCTTCGTGCTGGCGTCGATCTGGATCGTGTAGCCGTAGATCGATGGCTTCGTCGAGAACTTGACTGCCGCACCGCTTAGTGTGGCCGTTGCGGGGCCACTGAGCGTGACGTTGTTGCCGCTGATCCCGGTAATCGTCGTGTTCGATGCCGCTTTCGAGATTGGCGTGTTCGGGATGAAGCTGCCGAAGGCGTACATGCCGACGCTGAGACCGACGGCGCTTGCAACGACAATGACCTGATTTCCGTTCGTTGTTGCGGCCGTCGTCGCGACATAGTCGCCGTCATCGGTGCTGATGCCCGTCTGCAGCGTCATATCGTTCAGCGTGACATTGTTGCCGCCGCCGAAGTGCAGACCATTCCAGAAGTTGGTGCTCCACATGTTTGAGAGGTCGGCGAACGTATGCGTCGCCGCATCGATCAGCTTGCCGGCGGTTGGCGTGACGCCGACCGCGACACCGAGCTGCAGGCCGCTGACGTGGAAGCCTGCATGAGACGACGAGTCCGCCTGGATCAGCGTGTGATTACCAAGCGTTGAGAGTAATGCCGATGCGAACTTGCCCTTGCCACGGATGCTCGCGCCGCCGAACGTGATGTTGATCGGCCCCGACAGGTTGTAGCTGCCACCATTCGGAAGTGGCTGCGCGCCAGGCCCGAGATCGACCGGCAGGCCGGCGCCGAGAATGGTGTTGATCACACTGGTGCAGTCGGCGCCGGATGCGCCTCCCAGCGTCTCCGGCGTGACCGGCCCCGATATCGGATCGAACGCGCTCATGTCCTCGCGCAGGCGATAGAGGCTCGGCAATCCTCCGCGCGTGCTATCCGATGACACATGGACAGTCATGCCAGGCTCGCGGCGCTCGGTGGGAATGGCGGCCATCGACGTCAAATCAGCGACGCGACGATGGCCGCCGATTCCGTATTGCGCCTGATGCGTTGCGCTCGTATCGCGACTATCGACAGGCGAGAGCGGGCCTGCGACAACGGCTCCCGAGTTCAATCCCATTAGCTGACGCTCCAGTTCATAAACTCTGCGTAGGTCCTACTTGGATTGATGAAGACGTTGTAGGCGACGCCGCCGATGGACACAGACGACTCGACCAGAACATAGGTGAAGCCCGAAAACGTGAACGTGTGTGGCGTCCCGAATGCAGCAGGAAAAGCGAAGCACGGGTAGTTCGGCGTCGATCCATCCTGCGTCAGTGCATACGAGCCGCTGAGCGCGTTCTGATACTGGGAATGGAGCGCCTGAACTGCGACCGCATCTGGCGAGTTGGTCGGTACAAAGCCGAAATACACCAGAGAAAGCGGGCCGCCACCGCCGTTTTCACCGTCGAAGTCCGATTCGCTCATGACCATCCCCTTGAGCGTTTCGAGCGAGAAAGCAACGCGCCAACTATTCAAAGAGATTAGCGTGTAAGTCGGCGCAGTTAGAAATCGAACCGCGCGGGTTGCAATTGTCCCCGCGCCCCGCACGTATGGAAGGTTGAAATAGAGGGCGCCGTTCTTCAGCACGTAGCGGTAGTAGCCCTCCAAGTACGCGCATTGATCGCCAGAGAGCGTGAGCTCGGCATTTATCGAATCGGGGCCGTCTGGGAACAGAACCCGAACGCGCGAACCAATTGCGAAATCGGTTCGTTGATTGAGCGTAGGCTTGGAGTAGGTGTAGCTAGTCCGCGACAGCGGCGGCAGGTTACTCGGCCATGAAAGGGGGACGGACACTTACAGGGTTCCTCGCGGTCCGGTGCCGTGCGTCGAGCGCAAGGCCTTAGACATGGACGATGACGGCTTGCCCGTCTGATCCACGACATGCGCGTAGATAAAATCTCGAATGTCTGGAAGCATGTCGATCGTCAGCGTCCCATCAGGAGAAGGCCGGAAGACCAGACCTGGCGCGTTGTTGATGATGTTCGGGCCGGACGCGGAGCCCGACAGCATGTCGGAGAAATCGCGGTGCGGGACAACGGTTCCGGTAACGCCGGGCGCGAACAGTTCCGGTCCTTCTTCGCCGACCAGGCCGAACTGCCCTGCGGAGATGGTGCCGCCGTCCGCGAATGCACCTGCAAAGCTACTCGCCGTCGCGAGGCCATCAGCGACGGCATACGTCGATATGAGTCCAGCGGTGCCAGCGATGTCAGCCGCGCCGAAGGACGCGATGCTCGCGCCGGCCGCCGCTGGCGCCCAGGCAGCGGCACTCGCCGCCGCCGCCGTCTCTGTCGTTCCAAGCCCGAGTAGTTTCAAGGCTTCCTGCGCGGCAAAGTTAACCGCGTACTGCGCGGCGATACTGATCAGGTCTTGGACGACGCTGCGTCCGAAATCCTTGAATGCCTGCGAAGCCGATTCAGAACCCTCGGCCCATTTCGTTAGTCCCTGCGCAGCGGCCTGCTGCACGTCCTGCCCGAGTTGCAGTGCATAGCGAGAACGCTGCAGCTGAGCCTCGCGGTCAATCGTGCGCAGCTTTTCCTGCGTTTCCAGTTCGTGCTGCGTGATTCGATTCTGGCTCGCGATCGTCTCTCGCTCGATCTCGTCTTGAGTACCTTTGAAGTTTGCGAGACGTTCCTGCTCGATCTGCTTGGCCTGCGCCAGGGAGTCGAGTTCAAGCTGTTTCCTTATTGCGAAATACTGCTGGTCGCTCACCATCATCAACGAATGCGCCTGCTCAAGATCATTGACCTGAGTCGTCAGACCGGCCTTTTCGGCCGCATCCTGAGCGCTGATTGAAAGGTCTTGCAGCGCCTTTTCTTGTTGCTTGATGGCATCCGCGACCTGCCGCTGATTATCGAGCTCAGCGTTGGCCTGTTTAGCTTGAGCCAGTTGAAGCTGTCCTGTTAGCTGAATCAGCTTGGCCTGCAGTGCCTCCTGCTCTTCCTTGGGTGCGCTAGCCTTTAGCGCCCGCGTCTGGTCAATCTGCTTCTGCAGAATGTCCAATTCCTTCGCAGCGCCGATCGAGGCGATATCGATTTTCTGCGAGTAGTAAGCCTGGGTCGTAATCAGACCATTTCGGTAGGCATCGTCCAGCGCGGTCTGCTGTTCTCGTCCCGACTCTCTGAGAAGCGCAAGCTCAGCATCAGCTGCAGCCTTTTGCTGAGCGAACTGAGCCTTAATTGCTTTGTCTTGGCCGGTGCTGACAATCGGTGCGGACGGCTTTTTCGTGTCATCTGGTGCCTGCGGTCCAGATTTAGAGGCGTCTTCCCAAATCGACTTGATCTGATCCGCAGCATGCCGCTGCATCTCTACATCTTTCTGGATCTGCTCTTGATGAATGGCATAGCCGCCACTGAAATCAAGGTGCGCGTACCGCTCAACTTCCGCAGCAAAGGCGCCCAGGTCCTCGCCGGTCTCAACAATCGTCTCGGCCAGAAATATCGCAGCGGAGGCGCCTGCCTTAAAGACCGTCTCCATCGCACCCAAGACGACGTTGGCGACTGAGCCTTCGCGGTTGACTTCACCGAACGCCTCACCGACTGCATGTACGGCCGGCTGAACGCCAGCGGCAAACTGAGTCTTCACTGCATCCGCTACGATTCCCATCGTGCGGAGCTCGTCGCCGGTTTCTTTGGCCTTCTGCAGCGTCTCAGTGTCGAGGATGACGCCGAGGGCCTGCGCCTTGTCCTTTAGTTCCTCGAAACCATCGCGCCCTTGATTGAGCAGCGGGATGAGTTCGGCGCCGTTCTTGCCAAACAGCGCGACTGCCAACGCTGCTTTAGCAGGTCCGTCGGCATAGCCTGAGAACTTCTGCGCAACATCGCCAAGCACGTCGTTCAGCGGCCGCAGGTTGCCCTCGGCATCCTTAATACGGACGCCCATCGCTGCAAAGGCATTTGCCTGAATACCGCTGCCGGACGTGGCCTGCGCCATCGACTCTGATAGCTTGACCATGCCAGCGCGCAGCGCATCTTGTGCGACGCCGCCGAGGCGAGCTTCATAAGTCCATTCCTGCACCTGACGCGCGGACTGTCCGGTGATCTCCGCAAAGTCTTGAATCGCAGCCGCGGATTCTGCACCCTGCTCGGCGAACTCAATGAGCTGCTTGGTCGATTCCGCAACGGCAAAGAACTCGATTGCCTTTTTGACCTGTTCGCCGGATTCCTGCATCGACCGGACGAAGCTTTCGTTCTTCTTGACTACCTTATCGACGTTGGCAAGGTAGTCCGCGACTTCCAGGCCTAGCTTGGCCTGGATTTCGGCAGCTGTCGTCATGTTGAGGGCCTGATGAAGTGCGAAAAGGCGAACTTGATACGTTCGGCCAACGAGGGACGCGGCGCAGCGCGCTGCTGTAATTGCTCGGCAGGACTGGCGATGAAGTCGGCAAAACAGTAGTCGCGTTTCTTCACGTTAAGCGACGTGAAATTGGCTATCGTCGCTGCCTGGAGTCCTGCTTTCTGGCGTTCCCATTCGAAGCCAAACGGCTCGATTGCGGCGAACGCCCGCCACTCGTCAAACTGGCGCGACCCGATGCGCTTCAGGAAGCCATCGACATCCCATATGCCAAGTCGCAGGCATAGCCGGAATGCGAAAAGGCGCGCGGGCCGCGCGATCAGTTTTTTGCGGCGTCCTCGGTGGCTTTCGGGGTCGCGGCGCTCAGGGCAATGCAGACCTTGAACACACGATCCAGTGCACGCCAGTTCCGCTTGCCGAGCTCGGCAACGTCCGCCTGCGTGAACAGCGGCTCGCCGGCATCGTCAACTGCGCATGCCGCGACGACGATCGCACGGATGTTGTCTGCCGTCGCATCGGCGTCGGCCTGGTCGCGCTTGAGCGTCAGCTGTTCGTATTCGGCGCGTTGATTTCCGCTCATCTCGCGCACGCGAACCGTCCCGCCCCATTCCGGCACATCGACATCAAGGGTCGGACGATCCTGGGCCAACAGGATCGCATCCTTGCTGAGCAGGCTCACGAACCTGTCGTCCATGCCGGCGAGATCGGGCCGCTGACCTTGAGCGTCGCGGTCGCTGTCAGCTTCGCGCCAGTAGACATCTTGGTTGAGTAGTCCGTGACCACTGCAGCGAAGGGAATTGTGGTCGGCGTTGTTCCGTCATTCATGACGATCTTGTAATTACGTTTCGTACCGGTGGCGACGTCGGAGTACATTTGCTGCTGTTTCGCGTCCTTTGTTAGCCAGTTCATAGTGAGTGCGATCTGACCGCCGTCCGCGAGACCACCGATAAATTCGCGCCAGGTCGAAAGCAGGTGAGTCGCGTCCTCGGTCTTGGCAGAAATCTTCGGACCATCGATGTCCACGATTTCGGAGATCGTCACAAAGGCCTCGGTCGGCGAGGCGCCATCGCCGACCTGCAGGTGGACGCCGGTGGCAATTTGAGCAGCAGTGGTCATGATTCGTTACTCCAGAGTTGAAAATCAAAAGAGACGCGGTGCAGTTTTGTGGCGTCCTCGTAAAGCTCGCGTCTCTGCAGCTGCGAGGATGTGAAGCCGATTTCAACGATGCTGCGAAAGACGGCTGCAACGGCATCTCCGAGGTCGCGAGCCGCCTTGTAGGTGCCGGCGTAGCAATCGATCTGAATGCGCGCCCAGCCGAGATTCGAATAGCCGCTCAGCGAATAGACGAGCTGCTCGTCCACCACCTGAAACACAATCCACGGCGCGGTCACGCCTTGCGGCGCGATGAGCGGATAGATGCGGTCAGCGACGATCGACGACACCCCTGTATCTGCGGCAAAGCGAGCAGTCAGAATTTCAGCCCACTCGATTGCCATTAGCTGCCCCCGATCGATCGCTTGATGCGGAGGTTGACCCGCGCGAACGCTTTTTCGACCGACTCGCCGAACTTCTGCTGCAGGCGCGCGAGGACGTTCGAGACGTTCTGATCGAGGGCCGGCCGGATGAACGGATGCGCCGCCGAGTGCGACGTTCCGTATTCCGCGAAATGCCAGCGCCAGGACGCATCGAGGCGCTTGTTGAGCTTGACGATTTCGGTCTCGCCATCGTCGCCCTCGATCTCGTAGGTCAGCTTCGTTTGATGGACCGTCACGCCAGCATTGATGGCGCCGGTCTCGGACGATCCCGAGCTTGTCGCGACAAGCCGCAGCGAGTCGCGCAGAACGCCGGTACGAACCGGCGCCAACCGCTTCGCATCGTCCAGAACCGGCGCCATTGCGTACTTGCCGGTTGAGGCCAGCACGCGCTTGCCAACGGGGAGCGGCAGAAGCTTCAGCGCTTCGACGTATTCCTTGATCCCGGTGAGCTCGTACCGCACGCCGTCAGCCATCGTTGATCCCGGTGGTGCAGGGCAGCGTCAGGTATTCCCGATTGCTCTTTGGGTCTGGCAATACGCCCTGGATGTTGTAGAGATCGCCCGTCGTCAGATCCCGCACACGCATGTCTGCGGTGACGCCAGGCGCCCAGCGGATGACGATGCGCGTTGTGACCTCAGACCCGATCCGATTGGACGCGCCGAATTCACGTGCAGAGACCGGTTCAATGCTCGCCGGCAGGCTTGCAAACACCACCGTCCAGGTGCCTCCCGCCATGCCACCCGTCGCGTCGCGGCCGGTTGGCGGCGCTTCGATCGCGACGCGGTGCCGAAGCTTTCCGCCCCTCACGGCAGCACGCGCTTGAAGGGCCAGAGCAGGCGTTCAACGGCTGGCGTCTCCACATAGGACGCACCGACGACGCTGCTTTCCCGATTCTCGAAGAGATCGCCGATGATCAGCATCATCGCTGAGCGAAGCGGGCGCGGAATCTTCGTCGGATCGTCGTAGCCGACCTGATAATCGATCGTCACTGAATCCGGCCACGCAGGCGTTGCAGGCCAGCTTGTACGATAGGCCGGTAGCAGCCGCGCTGGAATGCTCAGCAAGTCGGCCGCATACAGCGACGGACCCAGCGTCTGAACCGTTCCGGTCGTATCGCGGTACTGCACCGAATCGACGGATATCGTGTGGCCGCCGGGCAGCTGAATGACGGGACTCGCGCGGGACATCAGGTGAGACGTGGGATGGCGGTATTCATCCATTGACTGTGGAAAACAGTCAAAGAAGCATCGCCATGTCTGCGGCATCAGCGCATGCTCGCAAACGCTCTCGACATGCTCGCGCGCCGTCTGGATGCAGTCGAGGACCTTGCTGTCCTGCGACGTATCGACCAGATATAGATGCGTCTTCGCGTCCGCGAGCGAGATCGGCTCGTCATCCGGCGGCGTTACGATGGCCCAGCGCATGGCAGTCGCTTACGACTTTTGCGCGGACGCTTCGATGAAGGCGACGGCGTCGGGCGAGGCATCGACATAGCCGTCCTTCGTCGCCCGTTTGATGGCCGCCGACGATGCAATCACCTTGTCGTTTGGGCGATAGTCCTCGCCGTCGATCGTGCAAGCGACCAGAACGCGCGCCTTGACCTGCTTTGCAGCTTTGGATTCGCCGCTGGCAGCTGCCACGGCTGCATCGCTTGAATCGACCGAACCGGCCGCCTCGGCCTCGTCGATCACTGAGGCATCCAATTCGACCAATTCGCCCGGCTTGTAATCCTTGCCGGCGAGCGTGCATGCATTGACGACAACCGCTTTCTTGTTCGACATGGTTTGAACTCCGTTCAGAATTGCTTGCGCGAACGCACGAACGCCGTGCGCTCGCGAAAGCAAAAGCGGCGCGGAGTGATCCGCGCCGCTTCGATGTGATGCGACCGATTAGCTCGCCGAGTTCTGGAAGGACTTGACCGCCGTGACATCCGCGAGTGTTCCGCCGCTGCGCGCCCAGCCCATGAAGCCGACCTGACCCTGCTTCGTATATGCAGAGTCGGTGAATCGGAACATCTGAATATCGAGCACGTCGCGAATGATGTACTTCGAAAAGTCGCCGTACAGCATCGGCTTCGCATTCGCTGCCATCGCCGGCATGTCCTGGTTGATCTGGTACTGCTGACCCACCAGCGTGTCCGGGATGCCACCGGCGATGCCGTTGTCGTAGAAGCCCGGAATGAAGATCGGGCGCCCGTTGCCATCCTTCAGCTTGCGCAAGAACTGCAGCGTCGAGTCGCGGAACATGAACTTGCAGGTTCCTGCCTCGCGGTAAGCTGGATCGACCGAGTGCATGAGGTCGATCAGATCGTCGTAGATCAGCGAGGTTGCTTCGCCGGTCAGGCCGACCTTACCCACGCCAGCCGCAGTCACTACACCCATCGGCTGGCCGCTTCCGGTGCCGTTGGTGAAGTAGGCGTTTTGCGCTCGACCGATGCGCTGCTGCATCCGTTTGTTGATCAGGCTTTCAAGGTCGATCACCGTGTCCTGCAGCAATTCCCAAGGCACCGTAATGACCTTGCTGCTGAACTTGTACGGATTGAGACCGACCACGCCGAATGCCATGTCCTGATTGGTGGCTGTCTGATTCTCGGCGATGATTTCGCCAACTTCGGAGGTGCCATCCGTGGTCGGATAGTTCAGCGGTGCGCCGCTTGCGGTCTTGATGATTTCGGCCACCTTGCGCATGCCGCCGAACTGCTTCATGGCGTCGATGAATACTGAGCTGACCTCGGTCGGCACCGTGTAACCGCCCTGTGATGGCGTGCCTTCGCTCATCGTGTTGCGCACCACCTGCCATTCCGCCGCACTGACAGCGGTGTCGCCACCGCGCACCCACTTGTCGAAAATCGCGACGACTTCGCTCTTTTTGACATTGTGCGTGCGCGCGCCGACATCTTTCAGATGCTTCTCGGCGGTCAAATCAAGAATCTTCTGCTCGCGCGTAATCTGCGCGTCGCAGTCTTCGACCTCGGCGATTTTCTCGTCGTAGGTCTTTTGCTGATCCGCACCCCATTTGTTGCCGGGATAGGTATCGAGCAGCTTGCGAACGTCCTGCGCCGCGGCATTCCGCTTCTCGCGCAGGTCCTGGATGGAGAGTCGGGCTCCGGTCATGACGTTTTCCTCTGTGTGGTGACAGCAATAAAAAAGCCGCCTTTCGGCGGCTGGATGGTTTGCTACGTAGGAACCTACGCGGCAGTTCGAAGCAACAGCGAAACGCGGCGCTCCATCGCTGCCATGTCGTAGGCGGCGGGGCGGGGAGGTTCGGTGAGTTCAGCCGGAGCATTCGCGTAGGCCGCGAGGTTCCAGCGGTTGTCGGTGGTGTTTGTGGTCTCGATCACTTCGTCCACGAAGCCGGCCTCTTTGGCCTGGTCGGCGTTGAACCACGTCTCGGCCTGCATCCAGGCGGCGAGCTGCTTGGGATCGGCGCCGGTACGGCCGACGTAATCGGAAACGATTTCTTCGTCCAGACCTTCGAGCAACTTCGCGGTTTCCGACATATCGGTCTTGTTGCCGACGACGATGCTCCAGGCTTCGTGAATCATGAAGCGCCCACCGCGCGCCATCTGCACCTTGTCAGCTGCCATAACGAGACTCGTCGCTGCTGATGCGGCGATGCCATCGATATGCGCAACGATCTCTGCCGGATGCTGCCGAAGCGCGAGCATCATCGCGCGCGCTGCGAACACATCGCCGCCCGGCGAGTTCACTCGCAGATTGATGGTTTCGACATCGAGCGCGGCCAGCTGCTGTGCGAAGTCCTGCGCATCGACGCCGCCCCAGGCACCGCCGATGATGTCGTAGACATAGATCGTGGCTTCGCCATCCTTGGCTTTGCACTCGAATCGACGCGGCACGTCGGCGTTCTTGGCAATGAACTGCGAGACCTGCAGAAGACTGATCGGTTTCATGGATGCTCCGGGTTTCAGGGTTTCGTTTCGCATGCGAAACGGGATCAATTGGTGTTCGGATCGTCAGCCGGTGGATTCTCAGGTGGCGGCGCGTTATCCGGCTCACTGCGCGTCGGCCGGATGATCTCGTCGCCATCCTTGACCGGCGGCAGATTCTGATCACGCCGGATCTCATTGACGGTCATCCATCCGGCGTTCTGCGTGCCGCCGACACTGGCCTTGTAGTAGTTGGTCTGTGCCGCAACATCGCCGCGCAGCAGGCCTTTCGAGTTGAACTCGGTGAAGTAGGTTGGCGTGCGGAAAAGCTTGCGATTCAGTTCCTGCTCGAAGCGCTTCAAATGCGGCGACAGCGTGTACTGAACGAAACCGATGCTCATCTGCTCGACGCCGCTGCCCCAGCTGCTGGTCTTATCCATCTCGCCGACCATGAAGGGCGGCACGCCGAAGGCACGGCAGATATCGACCACTTGCCAGCGACGCGATTCGAGCAGCTGCGCATCGACGGCGGACATGGTGAGCTCTTTCACATCGAGCCCTTCCGTGAGCATCAGCGGAATGCCGTTCGGTCCGCCCCCCATACCTGTGTATTTCGAGACCCAGGCTTCGCGGAATTCTTCCTGCTGCTTGAGCGTCATCGTCCCGGGCGCCTTGATCGCAAATTGCGGCTGCGCACCTTGGGCGAAGAACTTTCCGGCGAACTCGTCGCCACGGATCGCGATACCGATGCCGTTACGCGCGCCCCACTGAATGACGCTCATGCTGCGGATGCCATCGAAGCCGAAGCCAGGGAAGTGCAGCACGTCATCCTGATCGGCGCCGAAGTAGCCTTCGATGCCCTGGAAGAAATACTGCAGGCGCTGCGGTTGGCGCGGATCGTCCGGCACCATTAGTTCGATCGTCACCCTGCTGCGCGGCCAGGGGATGACCGAGGTGACGACGCCGGCCCGATTCCTGACCAGATAGGAGATACCATCGCCGCGCAACAGCACTTGCCCGACGATGAACTCCCAGAAGCTTGCGGCAGCGAATGTCGCAGTGGGCTGTTCGTTCAGCAGCCACCAGTAGTCGTGGTGTACCGGTTTTCGGTCAAAATCGGATGTCCGCTCGAATATTGGCAGCGGCATGCACGCAATTGCGCCGGCAATCCGGCTGACACAGGCGTAAACGACAGACACACGCATGGCGCTTTCGGTGGTGACGGCTGCACCCGATGGCGTGCCAGGCCATGCGAACATCTCACCCATTTTGATTCGGTCTGACGACTGGACCGTCTCACCCTGGACGATGGCATTTCCGATTGTTGGCGCGATGCGTTCGGCCATCGGAGCGCTCGCCCGAAACAGATCGAGGATGGTCATAGGACGACAAAGCCCTGCTGAATCGCCTTCGGTTTTTCTTCAGTCAGCATTGCTCGGCCTATTGCCATGATCAACGCAATGACGCCGTCGATCTTGTGAGTACGTTCCTTGCCGACCTGCTTCGCTGGATAGATGTGTCCGCCCTTGGTTACGCAAAGGACGTTCGTCACCATCCAACGCAAGACGGGGTCGCCGTTGTGATGGAACCGGCCCGACAGCACCAGTTCTTCCAGCTTCTTCATCGGCTCGCTGAATCGACCGAACGTCGGCTTGATCTCGACCATCGGATAGCCGCTTTCGAGCATTTCGCCGGCGAACTGCGTGAGCATCGCGGGATCGAACGGCACCTCGCGTATTTCGTGCAGCGCCCGATCCTTTGCGATGTCATTTTTTACTAGCTGTACATCGATAACCGGGCCGTCCGCTTTCTCGACTAGCCCTTGTTCGGCCCAGGCGTGAAACTCCGGGTACTCGTCGGCGTCGAGGCGCGTTTCAGGCAGCCAGTAACGACCGAAGGCGTAGTAGTCCTCACCGCGACGGAACAACTTCATCTTGGCGAAGAAGTCCGTCTTGAACGCCGCATCGAGCGCGTCCCAACAGCCTTCGCCTTTGAATTGATCTTCCGTCAGCGACTGATCGGCGCAGGCGTCCCACTTCGCCATGTCCATCCATTCCGACGAAGCGCTGAGCCATTGATTGCAGCGCTTGGTTCGGAACTCGGCCTGCGACTGCGGCGATGCGATGGCCTTTTTGCAGGCCGCTCGAAGTTCTTCCACGAATACCGATACGCCGAGGTTCGGGTTCGCTTTGGGCCATACCGTTTCATCGGCCCAGCTGTCCGCCGGCCGATCGTCCGCATAGTCATCGTCCAGCGTGTAGATCAGCACGAAGACGGTATCGTCGTCGCTCGACGCGCCCTTGACCTTGTATCCCAGCCCGCCATGTCGCAGCAGCGTCGAGTTAAGCACGCGCTGTCCATAGGCGCGCTGTTCGTAGCAGACACCGGAACTGTTGTGGCCGGCGGTTGTGATGATCCAGCCCAACGGCTGCTCGCGAGCCCCCACTGCGGAGGTCATCACATCCCACAGCGTGCGGTCCTTCCACGCGTGAAATTCGTCGGCGACGAAGCCGTGCGGGTTCAAACCATCGAGCGTGTCGCTGTCACGTCCCAGAGGCTCGTATTTGCTTTCGGTGTGCAGCTGAAAAATCGAGCGACGCGTCGAGCTGACACCGAGACCGTGCGGCGGCTGAAGCCGGAACTCGTTTTCGCGGAGCACCATGCTGCGCGCCATGTCCCACACGATGCGCGCCTGCTGCTCTTTGGTGGCGAGGCTGTAGACCTCGGCACCCGGCTCACCGTCCGCTGTCGTCAGGTAGAGCGCGATCCCTGCGGCCGGCGTGGACTTCGCGTTCTTGCGCGCGACCTCTTCGTAGACCCAACGGAAGCGGCGCATTCCAGTGTCGCGATGAAGCCAGCCGAACGGCACGCCATACGCGAAGACCTGCCAATCCTGCAGGACGATGGTCGGCTTGACGATCCGACCGTCCTTGACGGTGGCGCGCGCCCATTTGCCTTTGATGTGCGGCAGGCACTGCAGGAACGAACACAGCCTGCCGCAGGCCTCGGCATCGAAAACGTACGGCCAGTCTGGATCTGAAGTGCTGCGATCCAGATCGTCCAGATGGCGCTGCGCTGCGGCCTTGACCCACTTACCCGCGACGAGCTCGCCGTCTACCACGGCGCGCGCATAGCGCTCGGCCCGGGCGGCGAAGGTTATCTTCGACACCCCGTCGGGCCTCTCTCCGCTCATGCTGCAAAGCTGCGAAGCGACGGCCCCTGATCGGGTTCCTCAACACCAGGCAGCGGCATCTGGCCGCCGACAGACAGACGAACACGCGAGCGCGACGATGGCGACAATCCGAATTCAGCAGCGAGCTTCAGATACTGCGCAATTGCAGCGTTGCTTATCTGCACGTACACCGACATGACCTTGTAGTCGTTCGGCGTGCGATCAACTAGGCCGCGCTCGCCGGCTGGATCGGCTTTGTTGTACTCGGCGATCTTGCTTTCGGCCCAGACGTAGCGCGCCCAGACTGTTGCGAGCATCGCGAGTACGCCGCGATCGACCTTTGAGACGAGTGAATAGCGCTTGAGCTCTTCGCCGAGGCGCTTGTATTCCTTGCTGGCCTCACCCTTGAGGTGAGTTGGGCAATCCGGCAGTTCGACATCGGGATTGAACTCGGCCATCTGAGCGCCGGTGATCGGCGCGCTCGGCTTGGTGCCGCGCAGCTGATGAACCGTACTCGGAATTGCTGGCCGTCCAACGTGACCCGACATAGCTACCACCTCTCGAATGTGCCGCCCTTGCTAGATACCCCCCCCTCGTAATTTCCAACGTGTGGTTACGACGTTGTGGCATCGGTTTCCAAGACGAAAGCCGTAGGGTTTTTATCCCCCTGGTCGATGAGCAATCGCCGACCACGCGTGGATTCATCCTTCGTCTTGGCATCGCTGCATGCTTGGCAGAGACCCTGCCAGTTGCTTGGTTCATCGCTGCCGCCTTCAGCCAGTGCGATGACATGGTCAAGGATGGCAGCAGCAGCGACGCGACCAATGCGCTCGCATGCAGCACACAACGGATGCGCTCGAAAGAAAGTCTCGCGCCGACGCTGAAGCGCGCGACCGCGAACACGTTTCACCTGAGAGTACGTGTGCGTCCACGCTTCACGCGGATGCTTGGTGCAACGTCCATCACTGCTCAGGGCGCCGCAGCCTGGATAACTGCAAGGCTTAGCAGCTGCTGCAACCATGATCGAAGGCCTATAACGCAAAAGCCCGGCGCTTGGCCGGGCTTTGGATGCAACTCTGCAACATGGTGCGAAACATACGCCTTATGGGAACGACCTGCAAGCTGTCAACGAAACTTGTGCTTCATTGATTTTTCGTGCGCCGCTTGTACGTGAGCGTAGACAGCGAGCGTGATTGATAGCGAACGCCGCGCATTCACCACACAGAACGACACGCGGCGCCTGCTAACTCCGATCACAGTGCCTATGTGGTCATGCGTCATGCCAAGTGCACTACCAAGCAACGCGCATCGGTGCGTGCGAGGTAACTCGATGATCATCATGTGAATGGTCTTCGGCCACGCCCACAGTTGATCCTCATCTGCCATTGCATGCGCGAGCGTCGGGTTCGCTGGGCCGCGACGACTGCGCGGTGTGTAGCAGTTGTCTGTCGTCTCGAACAGTGAACCGATCTCCATAGACGCGGCAGCACGCGGATCGCGAGGCAGCAGAAACATCCTGACGTATTCGATCCACACCGACAGCGCTTCGTCGATCAGCCGATCCTGTGGTGTATCTCGTGGCTTGCGAACACGCTTGCGGACTGGACGAACGAACAGCGGCGACAGCGGTGCGACATCAGCTGCGATGGCTGACATGGTTGTTCCCCCGGCTTGTTGTATCGATTGAACGTGCTGCTGTTGATTGCTGCCGCTTGAACGCTGCAACGAACTCGCGTTCGCGGATTGGCTTGTCGCGAATGAGCATGATCCGAAGCGATCCGAACCCACCGATTTCGATCAGTGCAGGTTCGGTGCGCGGGTCTTTCCAACCGGATGCAGGACGCTCGCCGTTCGCCACCGCTACGCAGACATCGGAGTTCCACGCGGAACGTGCAGCTGCGTCGATGCTCTCTCGCGGTTTCGCATGCGAAATGTCGCCATCGGATTCAAGCATTCGTCGCTGAACGATTGGCTCCAGGTAGCCGACACTCAGCGGCTCATTGCCCTTGCTCAGCCGAGCTTCATCGATTGCGGCGGAAAGAACCGTCGGTGAAACTCCGCGAGTTAGCCAAGCCGAAATGGTTTGTCGATCGCGCAAGACTCGATGCGATGGAATGCCAGCGCCGAGCAAAAGCTTGGTCAGCGCGCCGACTTGTGGTTCGTCCTCGCGCGCGTGCGCGCACGCGACCGACCGACCGCTTTTGATGGTTAACTGATGGTTAGGGTGCAAAAGCTTTGCACCCCTAGGGTGCAAAATGGCGCACATTTCGCTGGTTTCTAGGGGTGCAATATTTGCACCCCTGCAATCCTTATCCACAGATGGCTGTGGACTATTCGGTTCGACTAGGGGTGCAATATTTGCACCCCTATCTGGAGTCTCTGCGACGGACGTTCGAGCGTTTTTGCCCGCGATCCAATCTGGATTGATTCTATATTCGCGAGTGCGTCGTTGCTCACGGTTGGCGTCGCGAACCAGCTGGAGCCAGCCGCATGCCTCCATCGCACGTAGGTGGTATTGCACCGTTCGCTCGGACTGGCGCGTCTTCGAAGCAAGCGCCGCGACACCTGGATAAATACGCGTGCCGTCGTCGTGCGCGTGATCGGCGAGGGCAAGCGCCGTGACGAACTCGCCGCCGCCACACTGGTAACGCTCGAAGACGAGCGACATGATCTTTACGCTCACAAGCGAAGCCCGGTCTGCTTAGCTTCGAGAGTCTGTGCAATCTGCGCGCGTGAAAAATGTGAAAGCAGTTGGATGTCGCCGTTGACTGTCATGGCTCGCCACACCCGCGCCCGATCTCGCCGGGATTCTCTGCAGCCGTGAATTCCTTCCAGTGAACCCAACCGCGTTGTGGACAATGGAAGCCCCATTCGCGATATCGACAGCCGGTGATGAACAGCGTCCAGCACTCGCCGTTGATCAGTTCGAGCCGGTGTGCAGACGAGCCAGTGCGCAGCTTCCAGTCGCCAGCACGTCGAAGCGTGCGGCGGTTGATACCGCCTGCCTCGATGGTGTGTTCCACGTAGCAACCTCGCAGCAGAATGCTCGCGTTGATCCAAGGATGATCGTGCAGTGCGCGGTCGTCATCACTGCGCAGGAACTGGTGAAGGTAGATATTGAAAAAACGATTGCGCGGGATTAGCCACCAGCGACGCAGATACGGGACAGCGCCATCGCCGACGATGAAATCGGGAGGTCGCCGGGTCGTGCGCGCGATAAGTCGTTCCAGATAGCTCATGCTGCGAGCCTCTGGCGGGCGCGATCGACTGAGGCGCGCAGCCGCTCAACGTAGTCGAGCCCACTACGCTTTATTGCGAGGTCGTAGAACTCGGCCCGGTCGTAGTCGCTTTTTAGCGACGAGAGCCAGCCGATCAGACAACTGCGCGCCTTTGCCGCAAGTTCCTTGCGGCATTGATCGCGATGTTCATCAGTCGCCACGCACTGCGGCTTGATACGACCCGCACCACAGCGCGTGCACCAAGGCCGATTCTGTGGGGTGAAGTCGTCTATGACTTGGGCTGGCGCCTGAGCCTTCGCAGAAGACATAACAGGTTGCTCATCGAACAGGTCGCGCATTCAAGACCGCCGAGGCCCGATCGGACGTACCTTCGGCTTAACCGGTAAGGAGACTGCATTGCTCGGACGTTTGATCGATTCGAGCTTGCCGAGAAGCCCTTGCGTCGTCGCGAGCAGCTTCGAAATATCGGCCATTGCGACATCGAGGCCGCTTTCGTCTGCCGAATCGATTCGGCCGTCTTCGATCAATGGCGCCAGCGCGCCGAGCGCATCGGAGAATCGCTTGCTCAGGGTGCTTACGTTCTGGACATCCGACGCCGGCAACGATTCGGGCAGCGGCACATCGAGCAGTCCATATCGCTTCGCTAGGTCTCGCACGCAATCGCCGCGATAGGGTTCGTCGAGTTCCAGAACCCATGCTTCTTCGAGCTCGGCCGGAAGGCGTGCGTTCGCGTCTGGATCTGCGTAGCGCATGATTTTTTGAGCGTTCATGCGCGCGCGATAGAAAGCATCGACGGTTTCATCGAGCAGAAACGCAATCGATCTCGAATCGGCCGGCACAAGTGCCAGGTATCTCGATACGACGCGATCAGCGAACGTCTCGTCGGATGTTCCCGTTTCCTGCAGCATCTTTGCGGTGTGCCTGAAAACAGTCTCGTCGCGCCGCTCTGCACTCAGCTGAGAAAAGCGCCTCATTGGATTTTTCATTGATCGGACCTAACGTGATCGCCTTAGAGAGCGGCGAGCGATGAACGGAATAAAAGGCGAGCGACGAATCACGCGAACATCGATGGCGACTGAATCGCCGTCTGGAGGAGAGGTGGCCAATGCGATCCGATTCAGGGGAGATCGGATCGCTTCCGACTTGCCGGGGAGTAGGGGCTTGTCGGCCGCAGTTGGCGCGGCTACGGGTGGGCTCAGAGAATTCATGTCACGCGGCCTTCGATGGCCGATCCGCGTACAGGTCGGCTCGAAACTCCGCTCGTTGCACGGCGCCATCCATCGCGTGTTCGATCAAAACGGCGACTTCTGCCGAAACCTCGTCAGAGTTCAGCCATTTCCAGACATGGCCTTGGCGGGTCTTTTTCCCGATCTTCAAATTCAGCTTGTCGGCGGCCTCGGCGCAGCGTCGCGCGAGTTCGCTTTGATTGCCTCCGCAGAGGTCAATCGCTTTTTGAACGGCGGGATTGATCGACATGCCGCGCAAACTACTACTGTGGTTATTGCATGTCAATAACTACAGTAGTTTGCTCTGCTACAACTGCGGTTGTAGCCTGCCTGGGTATGTCAGAACTTAAAGACCGTCTGAAGGAGCTCCGAGGCAAGGATTCGCAGGTCGTGGCTGCACGAAAGTGCGGCATGTCTCAGCCCATGTGGTCCAAATTGGAACGGGGCGAGGTCGATTCCGAGGACACGTCGCTTTTGCCGAAAATCCTTGAGGGATATAAACCGGTGCGCCTTGAGTGGCTGTTGCGCGGCGAAGGTCCAATGCTTGCCTCGGCAACTGCAGATAAAGTTGTCAGGTTGAAGCCACCAAACCTTGCTTCCAGCCACGCCCCCGATGCGCTCCGCAACGTTGAGGCAATTCCAACTAGTCGAAGATTGATCCCACTTCTGACCGAGGTTCAGGCAGGGCATCCCAATGAATATATCGATGATTTCGCAGCTGGCGCCGCCGACGAGTACGTAGAGGTTGATGCAGAGCTTGGGAAGACACTCGGCCCTTATTCGTTCGCATTGGTCGTGGCCGGTCTATCAATGACACCTGAATTCAATCCTGGTGACAAGGTCATCGTAGATCCTAATCAGGCTGTATTTCCCGGCGCCTTCGTTGTGGCAAAGGTCGAAAGCGCGAATGGCGCGACGTTAAAAAAATACCGCGACCGTGGTGTCGACGATCAAGGGATCGAGCAGTTTGACTTGGTTCCACTGAACGAGGATTTCCCGACCATTCGAATCAATGCCCGCAATCCTGGGAGCATAATCGGAGTGGTAATAGAGAAACGAAAGCGTTATCGCTAACTGACGGACCAGGCTTATGCGATCAATTATCGGAATGCTGTTACTGGCTGCATCCAGCACTGCTCTCGCAGACGACCTACAAACAGTCTGGCTCGAAGCCTCTTCGAAAGTGTCCGTGGCCAGCGGAAAGGCGCTCACCTGCGACGTCGGAATATCCACCGACGCCATAGGAGACTGTCGCGGCTTTGCCGACTACATGCGGAAAAACTGGCGAAAGATTTCGGATCTTTCCGATAAGATTGGGGCATATACAGCACAACAGATTGAAGCCAAAGTCCCGCGTGTAGACTTTGAGCGCTACTCTGATCAGATGAAAACCATCGCGCGCGTGAGCGCGGAATACAAAGAAGCTAGCCAATCCGAGGCCGCTGTTTCGAAATAATTATATCTGTCGATACGGGTTCAGGTCAGTCGAAACTCCCCACTGCAGTAAAAGCTAGAGTGAGAACAATTCCGGTTCCACATAACTCGGCACGACGAGAGACGCTGTTGCCATGATTTAAATGTTCAACAGCCGCACGTCCGAATTCGACCTCGGAACTGCGGCATTTAATTGCTGCGCTTCAGCGGCCTATTTAGCGTTTTCGGCTCGGGATATTTTATGTACTCGATACAGACCCCGATGAATGGGGATTGGCAAGGTGCAGGAGGACGTGAGTTCCTGGATGAGGTGTGCCGGGTTAGCAGTGAGCACTGCGATGCGGACCGAGCATTGGTGTTCTCAATAATTTTGTATAGCTATAGCGACGCGGAGTTTAGGAAAGCTATAACGGACGAAGAGTATTGGTCTGCCCTAAACGAAGCATCCGGTCGTTTCATGACTGTCTTCGTCATAAACACGCCGATTCACAATCCACGTAGTCCATTTGAGGGCTACCGCTGCGGAGACTATGAAGGGGCCGCCGCCGCTCTTTCGATGCTGCAAGGGTTATTCATGACGGAGGGCGTATTGACCATACCCTGCATACTTTTCTTCCAAGTAGAGCAAGGTCAAGTGACGGACGGACTAAGCATTCCTCTTACCGGGCGAACCGTTGAAGAAGCTTACCGAGAAGTTCGCAGTCATATCGATGCGGCAATTGACGCATTGGTGGAATTGAAGCCCGAGAACAAGGGAAACGCTGAGCAGATCTTCACTTTAGTTAGGAATTCTGTTAGCTCGACCGCGACAACAAAGACATTCGTTCGGTGGGCAAACCAAGCCAAGAATGTCTTTGCCATCGCAAAGTTGATCGCGCAGCTTACGGGACACAGCTGAAGCGATTTAAGAAAGGCCCATGTTACAAGTTAGCGTTGGGGAGCAAGAAAAGGGAGCGCAAGTGGATAACGTCGAATTTCTAGTACAAGGTTCGTCACCAATTCCCTATCGGGTCACGTTCCAGAAGATTGGGAATCATCTTGGAGCGTTCTGCACCTGTGCCGCTGGTGAGAGCGGTCAATACTGTAAGCACCGCTTCAACATTCTTTATGCCTTAGAAGTTGGCATCGTTAGTAACAACCTTGATCAGGTACAACTCGTTGCTTCATGGCTCGCGGGCTCCGACGTAGAGGCTGCCCTAGGCGAAGTCGCGCAAGCAGAGGCGGCACTTGAAAAAGCCAAGAAAGCGGTTACGACTGCAAAGAAGAAAGTCGCGGCAGTAATGCGCGCATAGCTTCAGTTATACGGCTGAAGTCGGGGATTAGCATTTCGGCTAAGTAGGCCTCAGTAAATCAACTACTGTAGTAATTGACAAAATAATAACCACAGTAGTAGAGTCCGCTCCGTTCTCACCGGAGCGGATCGATGCAAACCCTTTTCCATACCTGCGGCCAAGCTGTATTAGCCGGCGAGCAGTTCGACGGCCAAGGATGCGCAGCGGTGTTCCTTGACCTCCAGACCGACGACGGCCTGGATCGCTGTCCGCAGTGCAGACGCGCGCTTTTGCTGCGCGACTGCAAATGCCAAGCGCCAAGCCAATCCCCGAAGCCGCAATCGACGCCTGACGAGGTTGCGCAGAACAAGCGCATCCGCGATGCGCATCGCTTCATTGCCTCGGCGCGGAAGACGAAGCGGGCGAGGGCGGCCTGATGCGTGCCGCCAAGCGTTTCGCATGCGAAACGCCCACATCGGTATCGGCCATCAACCCGACCGCCATTCTGAAAACCGTGTGCGCGTATTACGCCATTGACGCGCACCGCGTTCTCGCTGGCAACAGAAGCCGAATCCATATGATCGCGCGCCGTCTGTCGATACAGCTTTCGACGGAGTACTGCTGCGCTTCGCGTTCTGACATCGCCAAATCATTTGGGCTCCAGCTTTCTTCGGTCAGATACAGCCTGCGCGCGCACACGCAAGAGACCGACGCGAACTATCTCCGCGACTTCGAAACCCTCAAAGCAAAGGTGCTGCCGCAATGAACGCATCAATGTCCGTGATGAATATTCGGCTGACCTCGATCGATCCGAATCCGAACCAGCCGCGCAAGAACTTCGATCCGGACTTGCTTCAAGAGCTCGCCGATTCGATCGCGTGCGACGGCCTGATTCAGCCCATCGTGCTGCGTCGTTCCACGCCGACCGATCGATACATGATCGTGGATGGCGAACGCCGCTGGCGCGCCTCGCAGCTCGCCGGCCTGACCGACGTTCCCGCTGTGATTCACGAAAAGCTGTCCGACAAGGACATGCAGGTTATTTCGCTGGTGGCGAACCTGCAGCGCTCCGACCTGACATTCTGGGAAGAGTGTGCGGCCTGTGCGCAGCTGGTCGAAACCATCGGTCTCGGTGAAACTGCCAAGCGCATCGCGAAAAAAAGTAAAAGTTGGGTCAGCCGCCGAGCGTCAGTAGCCACGATGCCCGAGGACATTCGTGCGCTCGCGCAGGATGGACTGGTACGCGATCAGGAAATCCTTCACGACCTGAAAAAGGTTCGCGAGCTCAATGCGCAAACCGGCGTCTATCTGATCCGGCAGATTCGCAATCCAGAGTCGCATGCGCCTGCAGTCACGCGCGAACACTTGCGCGAGACCGTGCAGCAGCTGGAGCGTCTATCGAGGCCGCCGGCAAAAGCAGAATCAGGCACGGCTTCACCCAAGCCCGAAATGGTTCCGAAGCAGGGCAGTGCACCTACCGTCACGGTTCCACCAGTGGCCGCGCGCGCTGCCGCTGCAGCGATATCGAAAGTGGATCAGCGCCGAGCCGAGTTGACTGCGCTTGCGCACGATCTTGCACAGGCCATATCGCCGGGTGCGGGCGCTACTGGAACCTGCGAAGCCTTCACGCCGGCATACGGAAACTTGCGCGAAGTCCTGACGCTGATGTTGGTTCTGCCGATCGCAGACGTTGAAAAGACGATCGCCATGCGGACCCGTTCTGGCGATGCCGACCAGTTTTCGCCAGCCAAGACGACCAAGCAGAAGCCTGATCGCAAGGTCGATCCGGAGACCGAAAAAGAGTTGTCGCTTTTCATTCAACGGCGAGTCACGAGGCAAGCCGGTTCGGTTGTGAAGGCCGACGAGTTCTATTCGGCCTATGCATCCTTCTGCAAGGCACGCAAGGCAACTGCGCTGCCGTCGAATTCTTCGACGCTTGCGTATCTGATCGAGCAGGCTGGTATCAAAAAGCACCGCTCGACGCAGGGCCGCAGCTATCTCGGCATCAAGCTGAGCCGGGTGGACAAATGAACGCGCATCGCCTGCCAGCCGCATCGCCTGTTAGCGCGCGACGCCTGGGTCGCGCGGTCGCGCCAACGAAGGCGCCAGGCCGGAAGCCGATGCTTCGCCCTTTCCTGAAATGGTGCGAACGCCAGCTGTGGCCGAACAAGCCGCGGCCGGTCGAATTCTTTGGCCGGATCGATGCCGTCGCGTTACTCGCCAAATGGTGCGAGGTCATGCACTTCGCCGCGAATGGAAACGTGTGCACGCCCGCCGACGACGAAGCCGAGTTACTGATCGCCGCGCAATCGATGCTTGAACTGCTGGAGGACTACCGCGCCGGCCGTGCGCAGACGCCTGCGGAAATGCTGCTCGCGCATGGACTCGATCACGTTGCGAAGCAGTATCTGGGCGCCTGATATGGATATCTCATACAAGCGCATCGAGGACGCGCGCAGCCTGCGGAACATGCACGGCGAGACGCCTACGCTCGACGCGACGCTGAGTGCGCTCAAGGAAGAAGTCGAGATTATCTGTGAGCGCATGGATGCGCGCCTCAAGAACGGCAGCTTGCGCAGCCGCCTGTTCGCCGAGCGTCGCAAGGCCGAGCTCTATCACGCTATTGCCATCGTCCGCGCAGTGCGTGACGGAAGGCCAGAGAAATGATGCGCCTGTTCCACCGATGCGGTGCAGCCATCGAAATGAATCGAATCGATGTCGGGCCGTCCTACGAGGCGCGATTCATAGATCCAGCAACGCGGCGTGAAGTTCTTGACTGCGCGCGGTGCGGCGCGCCGCTTTATCCCGCGTTAGTAGCCGGCGAGCTCACCGAATCCACTGCATTCGAGGGCGCGCAATGAAAGGCTGGCTCAAGAATATTTCGCTGTTTCAGCTGCCGGAAGGCATGACCCCTCACTCGATCGACCTCGGAGCGGTGCTGCATGCGCACCCGCTGCGCGAGTGCATGCCGAACGAGTCGCGCACGGTCGGATGGATGCAGCCCTTCGGCGAAGAGGATGGCCGCTACGTGGTCTATCAAGACCAGCAGATGTTGATCGCGCTCGGCACCGAGGCTCAGCGGCATCAGGCTGAAAAGCAGGAGGGCGACGGTGTTCCTGACCGATGAAGAGATCCTGAAGCTGACCGGCACGCGCCGGCGCACTGCACAGATCAGGTGGCTGGCTAAGGCCGGCTGGAAATTCACTTGCGATTACAAGGGTAAGCCGGTGATCGCCTGCGCCGAGGTAGAGCGCCAGCTTGTCAGCGGGCAGCCGGTGAAGGCAAAGTTGGAACCCAACTGGGACGCAGTGGCGTGAGCATGGGGAGAAAGCGTCAATCGGGGCAGACTCTGCCGCATCGCGTTTACGCGAAGCACGGCGCGTTCTATTACGTCGGACCCGACAACAAGTGGCGCCGGCTCGGAAAGACAATGGCGGAGGTCTACCGCGGCCTGGCCGAGATGGAGGCCGAATCCAAGGTCGGCACAATGGACGCGCTGTTCGCGCGCTATCTGCGAGACGTCACCCCGACCAAGTCGAAGGCCCAGATCGAGAACGAGCGCCGCTATGCCGAACGCTTGCGGCCGGTGTTCGGGAACATGCTACCGGAGGACGTGCGCCCCATGCACGTGAGGTCGTACCTCGACAAGCGCACCGGTAAGGTCGCGGCCAATCGGGAAAAGGCAATGCTCAGCCATCTGTTCACGATGGCAATGGGCTGGGGCGTAGTCGATTCGAATCCCTGCAAGGGTGTGAAGCGTAACCGGGAGCGGCCGCGCGATCGCTACGTGACCAATGCTGAGGTCAACGCGGTGGGCGCGCATGCTTCGCCGTGGCTTTGTCGCTTCATTCGCATGGCCTACTACACCGGCCAGCGTTCGAAAGACATCATCGAGATGACCCGGCAGCAGATCACCGCCGACGGCATCACGTTCCGCCAGAGCAAGACCGGCAGGAAGCTGCTCGTGGAATGGACGCCGACATTGCGCGAGATCGCGAACGACTGCCTCGAGCACGCGGGACCGATGCTGCTATTCAGCAACCGCGGCCGGCCCTATGAAAGTTGGGCGCTTCAGTCGGCCTGGCGGCGCGCCATCAACAAGACGATAAAGGCCGAGGCGGAAGCGGGACGCGAGTTCGAGCCGTTCCAGATGCGCGACCTCCGACCTAAGGCGGCGTCTGACGGTGGTGACAAGGGATTGCTCGGTCATGCAGACAAGGACTTCACTCGGCGTGTCTACATTCGGACGGCTATTAAGGTTAAACCCGTAGCGTAGGAATCCACTTTGAAATACGACCAGAGCAAAGAAATAATCGTCGAGGCCGATCGGCTTGCTAAGCAACTGCACGAATTGTATCTGTCAGTCGCCACTGCCGGTGTTGAAAAATGGTCGCAACGTAACCTTGGTCTCCCGAACTGCGTTTCCTTTGAGACCACACATGTTAAGGAGCTCGATTACTTTTTCGTAATTTCCGCTCGACGGCGAGTTAAGGTGTCCTTTGACATCGTTGGTGATCGGGGAGTCCTTGATTGTGAGCGCCAGCTTGCTCTCAGACAGCCGCAATCCAATGAAATGTGGAAGATTCTTTATTCGCACGATGGCGTCACCGACGTTCTAATGGATAGTCGGGAAATCAACATTCGCGAGGAGCCGCAGATTGTTTTGTTGTATATCAGTGCCACAGCCGCTGCTCTTGTCTAAAACGCACCCTTCAATTAAAAATGGTTTTGGGGAGCCAGTTCGTAAAGTTCGCAGTTAAGTAATGTGTTTAATAGCGCTTCCACTTCGGCGGCGTCCTTTATAAAGCTGCGCGTTCTATTGATAAGATCACTAAGGGAAAGTGGTTATGAATGACGGCTCGTGGGGTGCTGCCTTCGCAGCGATAGCGACAATCGCGGTGGCGTTAATTAATCGACCAAGGCTGCCACGGTCGGAACTCGACGGAACTGTTGTGCCTGTGAGCTCAGTTCAATCGCGGAATAATGATGAAAGTACAAAGTTAAATAAAATCTGGGCCGTCGCCGGATTCGTGGGTATTGTCTTCATTTGCATTCGCGACCAAGACATCGATGACGGCTATGCAATGATTGGGCTGATTGTCGGATCTATTTTTCTGATGCTGGTTGCGCCGCATAGACTTGGATATGTACTTCAAATCCTCTTCTTGGATTACGTAGTTCTGGCGTTGGCGCGATGCAGTGTGAATAAGAGCACTGGGGATGCACTTTTCGGCACCGCTTTGCTCTTCCTCATTGATGCGGGACTTCTCTGGGTAACTTCGTGGTTTGCTAAGCGCGGCTATAGGGTTTTCCGATGAACATTGCAACTGTCTAATAACCTCGATCCTAGCTCCATCGTGACCTTGTTTTTAATGGATCGCGCATTCTTCGTTTATTAGACAGAGATCACGAGATATCTTTTGTAAAACAATCCTGTCGCTCCCAAGCATAGATCGACTGTTAATCACTGGGTCCCAGGTTCGAGTCCTGGTCGCGGAGCCAATTCGACGTTGCCGGGCGCACGTCTCTGAATATTTCCGAAAAGCCTCGCGAATGCGGGGCTTTTTTCGTTGGCGCACGCGTCGTCGCCTTACGACCGAATCTGCGCTGATGGCCTGAACGGCATTGACGTTCAGGCCGTTCGGTTTGGGTCTCCTTGGCCTTAGCCGTTTCGACGCGTCTGATCGACCGCTGCAGTCGATTAGCGCTCTCCGGTTTCTGGAGCGACGCCGACATTCAATCACCGTTCGGGCGCCTTTCGATGCGGCGTCAGGTGCGGAGTGTCCGAACACGCAGTCCGCTGGAACGCAGCTAATCGGTGCCACGACCTTCCAAAAAGATGGCGCCGGGCCAATACATCGACCGCGGCGCCGAAGGTTGTCAGACACCAAGCAACTTAGGGAGCTACATGGCAGCTTTACTTTCGCGCAGGCGCATGACGACTTGGTGACTCGCCGCGCGGATCGGCGCAATTGCGGTGACATACGGCGTCCGGCCGTCCGGGTATGGCAACTGGGCGGCACGGAAAGCCCTCATTTGTGATCGTCGACCTTGCCGCGAATCAGCGATTCAGGGTGACGTTCCAGATAGTCCGATAGCTCGGCCAGCGCACGCGCGGAGCGCGAGAGTTGCTTCAGCGTATCGCGCAGATCGCTTTGCAGCGGCGACTCCTGCGACAGCGTTGCCTGTGCCGCGTCCATCGCCTGGCGCGCGTCGACCAGTGCCGCCTTGGCTTCAGGCGCAACGTCGTTGTTGAGTTTGTCGACCAGCGCCGTGGTGCTGTGCAGCGTGGCATCGAGCGAGCGCATCGTCACCAGCAACTGGCTGCTGATCTGGTCGACCGGCACCTTGTCGAGCTTGGTCGCGATGTCGCCCAGCGAATCCTGCAATTGCGCGAGGCCGCCTTGCACCGAGGGCAGTTCCACCCGCGCCTGATCCCAGTTCACTTTCGCGGGTGCTGCTTTCGGGAAGAAGTCGAGCGAGACGTACAACTGGCCGGTGATCAGATTCCCGGTTTTCAGCTGCGCACGCATGCCGGCTGCGACCAGGCGATTGACCAGGTCGCGGTGCGCGGCATCGGTGGAGTCGTCGGGGCGCTCGGCACCTTCGCGATAGTTTTCGCGGAAGCGCTGCGGATAGATATCGATCTCGACCGGCGTACGGAAAATGCCGCGCGCTTTCTCGTATTCGAGACCGAAGCGGCGCACTTCGCCGATCACGATGCCGCGAAATTCCACCGGCGCTCCAACGGCCAGTCCGCGCAGCGAATCGTTGAAGTAGACGACGTAGGAGTGCACGTCCTTGTAGGGCCGTTTCATCGCCTCGTCGCGGTCGCCGAACAGGTTGAAGGTGGAACCCGAAGGTGCCGGCGGCGCCAGCACATCCTCGTCCGGGGATTCGAATGCCAGTCCGCCGATCACCACCGAGATCAGCGATTGCCATTCCACCTTGAGGCCGGCTGCACCGAGCGAGAAGTCGACTCCGCTGGCCTGCCAGAAGCGCGTATCGGTGGTGACGAAGCGATCGAAGGGTGCGTCGACGAACACGCGCAACTGCACGCCGCGACCATCGCTGTCCATCGTGTAGCCGACCACGCGGCCGGCGCGTACGCGGCGGAACAGCACCGGCGAGCCGATATCGAGCGAACCGACATCGGCGGTATGCAGCAGGAATTCGCGGCCGGGTGCGTCTTCCGTATTGATCGGCGCGACCTCCAGACCGACGAAATCGCGACGCTCATCGCCGGCCTTGCCGGCAGCGAGTGCGATGTAGGCGCCCGAGAACAGCGTGCCGATGCCGGACACGCCTCCGGGCGAGATCCGCGGACGTACCACCCACAGTCGCGAGTCTTCGCGCAGGAAGCGCGCGGCGTGCTTGTCGATCGCGGCACTAACGATGATGCGGCCGTCGTCGTCGGCGAACTTCACCGCGGTGACGCGGCCGATGTCGACATCCTTGTAGCGGATGCGCGTCTTGCCCGGTTCGATGCCCTCGGCGGTGAGGAAGCTGATGGTGATATTGGGTCCGCGTTGCAGCCAGTGCTCGAACACGATCCAGCTGCCGATCAGCGCGGCGACCAGCGGAATCAGCCAGACCAGCGGCGGAATGTGCCAGCGGTGTTCGACCAGCCGCGCGTCGGGTATCGCATTCGGATCGTCGTCGTGACGCGGCTCGTTCATGGCTGTCCCTGTCGGTCCCACATCAGTCTTGGATCGAAGCTGCGCGCCGCCAGCATCGTCAGCACGACGACGGCGCCGAAGGCGATTGCGCCGGGGCGCGGTTCAATTGTCGCCAGCGCGCGCAACTGTACCAGCGCGACCAGCAGCGTCAGCACATAGATATCCAGCATCGACCAGCGGCCGATGAATTCGAGCAGCCGGTACAGCCGCGTGCGTTCGAGCAACTGCGTTCGCCAGCTGTAGCGTACCGACAGCAGCAAGGTTGCCAGTGACAGCAGCTTCGCCAGCGGCACCACGATGCTGGCGAAGAACACCAGCAAGGCCAGCGGCCAGGAGCCGCTGTTCAGCAGCACCATCACGCCACTCATGATGGTGTCGTCCTCCGCACCCAAGAGGCTGCTGGTGTGCATGATCGGCATCAGATTGGCAGGGACGTAAAGAATCGCCGCGGCACTGAGATAGGCGCCGGTGCGGCTGACGCTCCGCGGTTTGCGCAGATAGAGTTTTTCGCCGCAGCGCGGACAACGCAGGCCGCGCGAGGCGATGCGACGCGCCAGCTGGTCGCAGCTCGGACACACCAGATAGCCGGCGCGGCGCGCCGTCAGCGGTTTTTTGTGGGGTCGCGTCATCGACCGCGCTCACGCGACCAGCGCCAGACATCGCGCGCGTTGAACGACGCGGTCATCGCCACCGACAGCACCAGCAGCACGCAATAGGCCCACAGCGCGATGCCGGGAATCACCTCGGCCAGTGCCGCGAGTTTCACCAGTGACACCAGCACGCCGAGCATCAAGACGTCGATCATGCCCCAGCGACGCACCGAGGTAACGAAGCGGAACACCGCGGCGAAATACGCGCGACCGATATCGAAACGCAGCGACAGCAGCAGATAAAGAATCGCGCCGATTTCGATCGCCGGCGCCAGCATGGTCGTTGCGAACACCAGCAACGCCAAGGGAATCATGCGGTGCTGATACAGCGCCCAGATCGCCTGCGGCAGCGTGGTGGATTCGATCTCGCCCTGAATCTCCATCGTCACCAGCGGAAAGCAGTTGGCCAGCACGAACACCTGTGCCGCGGCGAGGCTCAGCGCGAGTGAAGATTCGAGCGAGTTGTGGCGGTTGCGGTACAACTCCGCGCCACACCGTTGGCAGCGCGCAACCGCCCGCTTGGGCAGCACGATTTCGTGCTGCAGAAGGTCGCAATCCTGGCAGGCGACCAGAGCGGTCGTGAGCGGTGTCGGCATGTCGAATTGTTAACACATCCCGCGCGAAAAAGGTCCGCTGGAAGCGCGGGTGCTGATGCTGACCTCAGCATCTCCGGAAGGCACTTGTCGCGCATCGCAAGGACTCAGCCCGGGCTCGGACTATGGCGCTGAAGGTCGACGTCATCGAGCCGGATCGAATGCCGCCGGATTCTAGCGATGAACGCCGAGTCCCCGGCGGTGATCGGACGCGTGGTGCTACACAAGGCGGCGTCGACCGTCGCGACATTCGTGCAAGTGAAGACGAAGCAGGTCTTGCCACCCCGCTCGAAACACTGAAAGCCGAGAGCAGGTTGCGCCAGCGAGCGCCCGAGACCAAAGCCAGTCACCAAAGCCAGTCACTAAAACCAGTGACTAAAACCAGCGCCTGAAGCCAGCGCCTGAAGCCATCGACTAAAGCCAAGGTCTAAAGCCAAGGTCTAAAGCCAAGGTCTAAAGCCAAGGTCTAAAGCCGACGTCTAAAGCCGACGTCTAAAGCCAGGCGATGGCCGGCTGCTCGTGCAGCACCGCGGCCGTCCGTGGCTGCGCCAGCAGATGCTGCGCCAAGGCCTGCGCCTGCACGCGAATCTCGGGGACGGCGGTGGTCTCCCACAACTGGCCCTTGCGCGGCGGACCGAGCGTGAACAGACGCGTCGAGGCCTCGCCGTTGCCATTGAGCAGTGCGCCATTGGCATCCGTGCTGAGCCCCAGGCCGAGCGCGTCGGCGTCGATCAATCCCTGTTCGCGCAGCGCCACGATCAGTGGATGATCGAGCCTGCGGTAATCGCATTCCGGACCGGTGCAGTTGATCACGCGATCGACTTCGATTTCGCAGTGCGCGGTCGAGCGGCGCAGCTGCAGTCGAGCGCGCAGCTTGCCGTCGACTTCCTGCAGATCGCGCAGCCGTCCGGCGCGAAGTCGCATGCGCTGTTGCTGCTGGAGCTGGTCGATGGTCGCCATCACTCGCGGTGCGGCGCGATGGCGATGGATTTCCCAATACGGTCGCAGGTGGCGCAGGAAACGGCGTTGCTCAACCGCTGGCAGGCGCTGCCAGATGCGCTGCGTGTACGGTCGCAGCGCGTCGATGACGCCGCGCCAATCGCCGCCATTTTCTGCGGCATGTGTTGCTTCCAGACGCAGCGCGCGCAGCAGCGGTCGCAGTCGCGGCGGCAATTGCAGGGGATCGAATCGCAGCGTGTGAGCCGGGGCGGGGCGATGCGCCTGCGGCAAGAGTCCGCGGCGCGAGACGAGGTCGATGCGGCCGCGATGGCCGCGCGCGGCCAGACTCACGAGCCAATCGAGCGCGGTCAGTCCCGAGCCGATCAGCAGAAGGTTTTCGTCGCGGCCAACGGTGTACAGACCCGGCGTCGACCAGGCCTGTCCGATGTATCCGGCGGCGGTGCGCGGTTGCGCGCTCGACAGCGTCGGGTCCGAAGGACCCGGATTGCCGCAGGCGAGGACGACGCGGTCGGCGCGCAGTCGGCGATGGTTTCGCAGGTGCAGCGTAGTGGCGTCCGCGCCATGGGCGAGGCCGATCACTTCGTCGATCCGTATCTCCAGCGACACACCACTGCGTGCCTGCTGCCGGGCGTCGTCCAGCAGACTTTCGATATAGGCGCCGTAGATGCGTCGCGGCAGATATTCAGTCGTGCCTACCGGATGACAGGGGCTGTAATGCGTGTTGAGCCAGTTGAGAAAATGGTCGGGCTGATCGGCGAACGCGCTCATCGCCTCGGCGCGCACATTCAATAAATGGCAGTCCGGCTGGTCACGATACGCAACCCCGCGGCCGGGCAGGTCGTCGCGTTCGATCAGCACGATCCGCAGCGGCTGCCGCGCCTGGCGCAGCAACTGCACGGCGAGCAAGGAGCCGCTGAACCCGCCGCCGATGATTGCCAGCGTCGGCCGATAGTTCACCGTGCTGCCGCGCTGCTTCTGAGTCGCCATCCACGATCCTGAGTTATCGCTGGTTTTCAACGCAGCGTCTTTCGTGCCACAAGCTTTGCACGTGGGCTGTTGTGCGTCACGCGGCAGTGGGGCGCTCGCGACAAGCAGTTCTTAAGCCGCGCTTGCATATAATTTTTCCGCGTTGCCTTAGTCCGACAAAGTCTCGCCAGACGCTGGTCACCTCGACGAGCCCTCTTTAGCATCGCGCCCTGTGGTGACCGGAATGTGTCGTCGCCGATCGTCACCCTGCGAGTCCGCCGGGGATCGAGGCGGCCGCCCGGTCGTAAGTATTGATCGCAGGGCCAGCGAACGCCGACGCCCGACTCGGGCCAAGCTCAGGAAAAGGACTTAACCAGCTCAATGTGCAGTTCCGCTCAATCGCGCCAGGCTCGCACTGCGCGCGCGCCAACCGGTGCGCGGCGCCTGTGCTCGGCTGCCACGATTTCCACATTGCTGCTGCTCGGCGGCTGCGGTGACCGCGCGGGCGAGGGCGTGCCGGTGTCCTTGGAGATTTCCCACGTTGTCGGTGCGCAGCCTTTGCAGATCGAAGGCGGTGGTGGTGTCGTCGCATCTGATCATGTGCACGCCACGGCTGGCACGAATGACGTGGCCTCGACCCAGTCTGCGCAGACCGCTACCGGCCGCACGGAGGCACGCTACCGTCGCGCCGACGGCAAGCCGGTTTCGATTACGCGTCTGCGCTATTACCTGAGCAATTTCCGGCTGCGACGCGCCGAAGGCGGCTGGGCGACGGCCGCATCCGATGCGCATTCGAGCGCCGGCTATTTTCTGGTGGATGCCGCGCAGGCCGCGTCGCAATCGTTCGAATTCATCCGTGCGCCGGCGGGTGCTTACAGCGGCCTGGAATTTCTGCTCGGTGTCGACGATGCACGCAATACCGCAGGCGCTCAGACCGGCACGCTGGATCCGGCGCGCGGCATGTTCTGGACCTGGCACAGCGGCTACATTTTCCTGATGCTCGAAGGACGCTCGTATTCGAGCGAAGCAGCGGGCGCCCCGCACGAATCGGACGACACAGCCGAGGCGCGAAACTTTGCGTTTCACGTCGGCGGTGCGACGCCGGCACATTTGTCACGATCGATTTATCTGCAATTCGGCGCGAAGCCGCTGACGTTGCGCGCCGGCACGGCGCCGAGCATTCACCTGCATGCCGACGTCGGCGCGTTGCTGGCGGCCACCGACGATCTGCGCAGGAATTCAGGCGACGACGAATCAGGCCACGACCCATCCGGCGACACCATGCTCGACGCACAACAGTCGGCGGCACTGATGGATGCGGCCGCCACCATGTTCGGCATCGATCATGTCCACCAGGACAAGGCCGCGCCCGCGGCCGGCGGTGCTTCGTGATGCGGCCGCCGCAATGAGTTCGGCACGCGCGTCTTCGCGCTCGGCACCTGCGCAATCACTGCGTCGACGATGCTGAAGTCCATCGCCGGTGCAGCGGCTCTGCTGATCGTGGTTGGCGCCTTCGCGCTGCAGTCGAAGGCAGCCGCGTGGTGGCATCGCGCGCAGGCGCCGCAGCTGCAGCAGCCGGCAGGCTGGCCGCAGCCGCATTACGATTTTGCCGACAACCCGCTGACTGCGGCCGGCTTCGAACTCGGCCGCCGGCTGTTCTACGATCCGCAGCTGTCGCGCGACGGCAGTGTTTCTTGCGGTAGCTGTCACCAGCAGTTCGCCGCGTTCGCGCAACTCGATCACCGGGTCAGCCACGGTGTCGGCGGCGCGCAGGGCAAGCGTAATGCGCCGGGCCTGTTCAACCTTGCCTGGCAGCCGGATTTCATGTGGGACGGTGCGGTCCATCAGCTCGAATTGCAGCCGCTCGCGCCGCTGCAAAATCCCTTGGAGATGGACGAGAAACTCGATCACGTCCTCGGCAAACTGCAGGCCGACCCGACCTACCGCGCTGCGTTTTCGGCCGCCTTCGGTAACGATCAGGTGGACTCGCAGCGGATGCTGCGCGCACTGACGCAGTTCATCGGCACGATGGTGTCCGCCAACTCGCGTTATGACCGCTACGTTTCAGGTAGCGAACCATTCAGCGCCACCGAAGTGCAGGGACTACAGGTGTTCCGCGCGCATTGCGCCAGTTGCCACAGCGAGCCGCTGTTCACCGATTTCAGCTATCGCAACAACGGTCTCGATGCTGCGCCACGCGATCCGGGTCGCGCCGGCGTCACCGAGGCGCCGGCCGATGCGGGACGTTTTCGCGTGCCGAGCCTGCGCAATGTCGCGCTCACCGCGCCCTACATGCATGACGGCCGCTACGCCACGCTCGATGCCGTGCTCGATCACTACATCCGCGATATTCGTCCATCGGCCACGCTCGATCCGCGCCTGGCGGGCGGTATCGCACTAACGGCATCCGAGCGTTCCGCACTCCTGCAGTTTCTCGACACTCTGACCGATGAAAGCTTCGTCCACGATCCAAGCTTCGCCGAACGGCATGAATAGCTTCGGCCGCACGGCAGCCTGGTTCGCAGCACTTGCGTGTCTGTCGCTGTCGAGCCTCGCGTTTGCGCATGGTGGTCACGACGACGATGGCGACGACGATCACGACCACGCGGAAGCGCCGGCCAATTCGGATTTGACGACCCATCCGCCGGCCGCGACTTCGGTGACATCGCAGCACTCACAATCGAGCCCAGCACAGCGCGCAACAGCGGGCGCGACCACCGCGGTGACATCGGCGCGACCTGCGCCAGCTGATTCAAACACGTCTGCGTTCGAGGTCGTCGCCGCACGCGAGCACGGCGACATCGTGGTCTATGTCGACGACTACGCCAGCAACGCGCCGGTCGACGGTCTGCGCCTGCAGTTGCGCATCGGAACGCAGTTGCTGCAGGCCGGTGCCAGCGGCAATGGAATCTACCGGGTGCCGGGCGATCTCGTACCGGCGCATGTCGATGGCGAGATCACCGTGCTGCTGCAGGGGCCGGCGGGCGATCTGCAAATACGAACCGAATTGCCGGATGAAAGCGCCGTTGCCGCAGCGGCCCCTGTCTCGCCGCTCGGCGGAATCCGCATTGCGATTGCACTGGTGCTGATCGCCGTGGTGCTGCTGCTCGGCTGGCGCGTGTCGCGTCGCCGCGCTGCGCGCTGATCGCAAAGACACGTACACAGCATGTTCTCTGCGATCGTCGAGGCCAGCCTGCGCAGCCGCGCCTTGGTATTGGCGCTGAGTCTGGTTTTGCTGGCGGTCGGCATCGTCGAGGCGCGACGCCTGCCGGTGGATGTGCTTCCGGACCTGACGCGACCGACCGTGATGGTGCAAGTCGAAGCGCCCGGCATGGCGCCGGAAGACCTGGAGCCGCTGATCACGTATCCGCTGGAGGCTGCACTCGGCGGATTGCCGGACGTGCAGCGCATCCGCTCAGTGTCGACGGTCGGGCTGAGCGTGGTGTACGCCGAGTTCGACTGGTCGAGCGATGTCTATCGCGATCGCCAGTTCGTCACCGAACGGCTGGAAGCCTTGCGCGGGCAATTGCCGGACGGCGCACAGCCGCGAATCGGTCCGCCAACCTCGCTGATGGGCGAGATCCTGCTGCTGGCGCTGAGTGCCGACCCTGGCAGCGCCACGCCGATGCAGCTGCGCGATCTGGCGGACTGGACATTGCGGCCCGCACTGCTGAGCGTGCCCGGCGTCGCGCAAGTGATTCCGATCGGCGGCGAAGTGCGTCAATACGAAGTGCAGCCAGATCTCGCGCGCATGCAGGTGCTGGGTGTGCCGCTGGCGAACCTGATGCAGGCGGTGCGCGGCTTCGGCCGCAACCTCGGTGGCGGCTTTGCCGACGCCGGCGGACGCGAGTACGCCATCCGTACACTCGGCCGACCGTTCCGCGCGGAGGATCTGCGTCAGGTCGCGGTGAGTGATCGCAACGGCACCAGCCTGCGCCTGCATCAAGTTGCCGAGGTCGCTACCGGCATGCGCCTCAAACGCGGCGAGGCCAGTGTCGACGGTCAGCCGGCCGTGATCCTGTCCGTGCAGAAGCAGCCCGGTGCGGACACGCTGGCGCTGACGGCTGCGATCGAGCGGCGCCTTACGGTGCTCGATGCGGCACTCCCTGCTGGCGTGCATCGCGGCAGCGTGTTTCGCCAAGCCGATTTCATCAGCGAATCGATTGGCAATGTGCGCAGCGCCTTGCTGGTCGCGAGCCTGATTGTGGCGCTGGTGCTGTTCGTGTTTCTCGCCAGCGCGCGTGCCATCGTCATCGCGCTGGTGGCGATTCCGCTATCGCTGCTGGCGGCGATTCTGGCGCTGAAGGCGTTCGGTCTCGGCATCAATACGATGACGCTCGGCGGGCTCGCAATCGCCATCGGCGAACTGGTCGACGATGCCGTCGTCGGCATCGAAAACGTGCTGCGTCGGTTGCGGCAGCGCGACGCTACGCAGAGCGTAGCGCAGGTGGTGGCGGCGGCAACGGTCGAAGTGCGCTCGGGAATCGTCTACGCCACACTGATCATCGTGCTGGTGTTCGTGCCCTTGTTCGCGCTCGACGGCATCGAGGGGCGCTTGTTCGCGCCACTGGCGATTGCCTACATCGCAGCGATTCTGGCGAGCCTGCTGGTGGCAGTGACATTAACACCGGTGTTGTGCGCAGATGCATTCGCAGGCACTGCTGCAACCGGGCGCACCCAGGACTTCGATGCGTCAGTCGACGCGCAAGATAAATCTGCCGCGGCATTGCCGCCGGAGCGTGCCTGGCTGTTGCGAATCAAGCAGGGCTATGGCGCGCTGCTGCGGCGCGTCGTGTTGCGGCCTTTACCCGCGTTCGTGCTGGCCGCGCTGCTGGTATTGGCGGCCGGTGTCGTGGCCGCCACATTGCCGCGCAGTTTCCTGCCGCCGTTCAACGAGCGCACGCTGACGATCAACCTCCAGCTGCAGCCCGGCATCTCCTTGACCGAGTCCGATCGCCTCGGTCGCATTGCCGAGCAGGCCCTGCTCGAAGTGCCGGAAGTCGCACACGTCGGCCGGCGCAGCGGACGCGGCGAACTCGATGAACACGCCGAGGGCGTGCACTACTCGGAAATCGACGTACAGCTCAAAGCCTCGGCACGCAGCCGTGCAGCGGTCGTCGCCGACATCCGATCGCGTCTGCACAGCTTGCCGGGCAGCGTGTCGATCGGCGCGCCGATTTCGCATCGCCTGGATCATCTGCTATCGGGCGTGCGCGCTCCGCTGGTTTTCAAAATCGTCGGCGATGACCTGCCGACGCTGCGCAGTCTGGCTGCGCAAGTGCAGGAGCGGTTGCAGCAAATCACCGGCCTGGCCGACGTGCAGATCGAAAAGCAGGTCGATGTTCCGCAGATGCAGATTCATGTCGATCCGCGCGCCGCCGCCCAGTACGGACTCGCGCCCGCAGCGGTGCAGGACACCGTCGCGCAGCTGACCATCGGCGCGACCGAATCGCAGATCGCCGAAGGTGAACGTCGATACGATCTCGTGGTGCGTCTGCCGGAAGCCGCGCGCGCGCCGGACGCCTTGAAGGGTCTGCTGCTCGATACGCCGGCCGGCGTGGTGCCGCTCGGCTGGATTGCACAGATCGACGAAGCAGCCGGTCCGAACCAGATCCTGCGCGAAGACCTGCGGCGCCGACTGGTCGTCTCCGCGTTTCCCGATCACGCGCGCAACGCGCCGGATTTCGATCGCGCCAGCGCGCAGGCGGTGGCGGACATCGCAGCACTGCCATTGCCGCCGGGCTACGAGATTCATGCCGAAGGTGAGCAGCTTGCGCAGGCGTCCGCGCTTGCGCATATCGGCGGCCTCGCGCTGTTGTCGCTATTGCTGATGGCGGCGGTGTTGCAGCAGCGCTATCGCACTTGGCGCCTGACTGCGATCATTCTCGGCAACGTGCCGTTCGCGCTGGTCGGCGGCGTGTTCGCGCTGTGGCTGACGGCGACGCCCTTGTCGGTTGCGAGCCTGATCGGATTCGTCAGTCTTACCGGCATCGCCGCGCGCAACGGCATCCTCAAGGTCAGCCACTACCTGCACCTGGCGAACGACGAAGGCGAGGTCTTCGGCATCGATCTGGTGCTGCGCGGCTCGCGCGAACGACTCACCCCGGTGGTGATGACGGCGCTGATCGCCGCACTTGCCTTGCTGCCGCTGTTGTTGGGAGCGGCCGATCCCGGCAAGGAGATCCTGCATCCGGTTGCTCTGGTGATCTTCGGCGGGCTGATCAGTAGCACCCTGCTCGACAGTTTCCTGACGCCGGCTTTGTTCTACCGCTACGTCGCTTTAGCGCGCAGCAGGCGTTGATCCGAAACCGCGGTCGCGGTTGCGGTTGCAATTCGATTCGCGCCGCGAGCGAATCGAATCGCATATGCATATATCCAGATCGCGGTCCGAAATTGGCGCAAGTCGACGCACTCGACGATGCAGAAAAGGCATAAGGAAAGCACGCGTCTGCGCGCAACGAGTCGACGGTGAAAAGTGCATTTGAACGAGACGAAATGTTCTAGTTTGTTTTGACTACAAACGCCCTTGCGCACGATAAGGTGCCTGCCTGAAAAGCACCGGTCGACATTTGAATCGTCCGGTACACAACGAATGTCGGGGCTCGAAGCAAATCGCGCCCTGCTTTTGAGGCGGTACAGGCACAGGAGAAGGGAGATATGAAAGCAGTGACACAGGGAAGCCGACACTGGCTGTCGCGTCTGGCGATCGGTGGCATCGCGGCGGGCATGATGGCCGCCACGTTGAACGCCGGTGCCGACCAGCAGGGTCTGCTCGGGAATATTCTCGGTGGCGCAAAGACCACCACGTCGACGGCGCAGCCGGCGATCAACAAAAACACCGGGGCAGTGATTCCGAATGGTTCGGTATTGCTGGTCTGGACCGGCGACGGCTGTTCGCTACCGACTTGCGATCCGAAGACCAGTCAGGACTTCCTCGCGGTGGTCGATGCCGAGCCGAACTCGAAAACTTTCGGCAACGTCATCAACACGGCTGAGTTGCCCAACGTGCTCGGTTCGAACGTTGCCGGCAACATCCTCGGCGCGCTCGGTTCGGATTCGCACAACGATCCGCATCACATGCTGAGCTACACCTCGTACATCTCCGGTGGTGGCGACGGCCTGGTCAAGGGCCACAAGTACACCTTCGCCGGCGGCGTCATCAGCAAGAACGTGTTCCGCTTCGACATCACCAGCGTGCGTAACATCCAGACCGCCGAAGTCGCGGTTTGCGGCACACAGCTGCGTCGCTCTTCGTTGACCGATGATTTCGTGGTCATGCCCGCACCGGGCGCGAACCACAAGATCCTCTACACCTACATGAGCAACTACGTGTACGGACCGGGCGGAACGGTGACGGAAATCGATCCGGATCGTCTCGCACCGACCGCGCTCGGCGCGTGCTTGCCGTCCGCTCCGGCGGTCGTGCCCTTGCTCGAGAGTGCAGAGCAGGGCGGCATCGTCGGCAGCCTGCTGGCCGGTGTCGACGTCGCTGACGACAACGCGCTGCTTGGCCATAAGGGCATCACCGAATACTCGGGCGTCGTGCGTGCCAACCAGCCGCGCAACCCGACCGAATACACCAGCTCGCCGGACCTGCGCACGCAGCGCTCGTTCAACGAGGGCGTGTTCTATTTCGGCAACAAGGATGTCGGTATCGAAGCCCTGCCGCACGGCATGGCATTGACCTATGACGGCAAGTATCTGGTGCAGTCCGACTACGCGGTCGCGGCCAGCATTGGTGCGTCGGCCATCAACGGTGCGCTGCGCGGCCTGTGCAACCAGGATCCGCTGGTCGCCGGTGGCAAGGGCATCAGCGCCGGCCCGCTCGGCATCTGCGGCTCCAGCTTCGGCAGCTCGGTGCGCGTCTATCCGACCAGCAACAGCTACACGCACGGCAAGACCAAGGACTCGCTCGCTGGCAACGCCACGGCTTACGGCACCAACCCGTACATCCGTTCGGTCAGCGCCGTGCCGGATGGTCCGCGTCAGGAAGCAGTGATCTTCCACGAAGAGAACGAAGGCCTGATGGGCTTCGGCGTGCCGCATCAATCGCATCATTGCGTCGGCCAGAAAGGCTGGGTGAATGAAGGCGATCCGACTTACGACAAGGCGATCACGGCTGCCGGCATCGCGGCCAACGCGGCGTCGAACGTCAGCGCGGCCACCTGCGGCAAGACCAGCACCGCCTATGTTCCGCACGATGGCGCCTTTGCGGCGGCAATGTGCGGCGGCGTGCTGTTTTACTCGCCTGACATCACCGTTGCCGGTGACAAGACCAACGTCTTTGGCGGCAAGGGTCCGTACTGGCGTGCGGTGTACGACGTCGGTCCTTGCACCGGTGTGTCGTACTTCAACCTGACCGACGACGATCGCCTGATGGTGCTGCCGATCTCGGGCATCGAAAGCCCGGCATCGATCGATCCGGACGGTGCGGTCGAATTCGATCGCGACTATCCGCGTGAGCACAGCCGTCGCGTGCTGACCGTCGACATCCGTCCGCTGCTGGCCAAGGGCCATGCGGATACGGCGGCGACTGCGATCCAGTGCGACTTCGAAGCAGCGGACGCAGCGCGCACCGCCAACACCACGCTCGGCCTGCCGGCGACGCGTGCGGATCTGAGCGGCGGCATCAGCGGCAAGTTCAACATCCTCAAGCACAACAACGAGGCGGCGGACTGCCCGCGCGTGCGCGGTGCGATCGGCCAGTTCGAAACCGGCGTCACCGGTGTCGGCGCGGCGACCACGCTGACCTCGAATGTCACGCAGAAGGGTGTCGGCTACTGCCGCTTCGGCCAGACCATTCAGGAAGTCGAGTCGGGCACCATCGGCAACATCTGCCTCACGGCAGACAAGACCGGCGGCGAGCCTTCCGGCGTCTCCAGTGGCCCGGGCAGCGGCAACCTCAACACCCTGCAGAACTTCTACACGCACGGTGGTCCGCACTTCACGGTGTTCGACCGTATCGGCTACCAGCCGACGCCGGACGGCATCGGTGGCTATCTCGATCTGACGCCGTTGAACGACGGCAGCGGACTCGGTGTGCCGCGTGATGCGGTGGTGGGTCAGCCGGCGGCAACCGGTACCGAGCGCTTCGCGTTCATCCAGTACTTCGTCGAACTGAATCACGTGCCCTTGCCGGGTACGGGTTCGGACGGCGATCGCACCATCTGCCTCGGCCGCATCGATCGCAAGACCGGCGCAACCGTGCTCGACACCTCGTTCACCGACGAGCTGCTCGGCACGCCTTGCATCGACTTCGATAGCGCGGCGCGCGACAGCTGGATCTGGCCGGGCGCACGCGGCATCAAGGGTACGGCGAAGCCGCACTCCGCGATCTTCGAGCGCGACGGTGCTCCGCTGTTCGGCCCGGGCTACTACCCGGCCGCACCGCTGAATCCGGATGGCAACACTTAAGGTTTAGATGCGCGGGGTATCCCAGCATCAAAACCTGAGCTTGTGACGACGCTGCCCGCGCGAGCGGGCAGCGTCTTTTGAGCATTTCAGGCACCACGATTTTTCAATACCGCATCGGTCGCCGGTTGCGCCAACGTGTTCTACCGCAGAACACGTTCAGGCCGAAGCCGACGACAGGCATTCGAAACAGATCGATTCACCAGGAGTAAACGATGTCAAAATTCAAACCGGCTTTGCTGATCGCGGGACTCAGCGGCCTGCTGCTTGCACCCGGCCTGCGCGCCGACGATGTGTCTGTTTCACCGAGCGCCGGCCTGGCGCCCGATATCGTCGTCAACGGCCAGCCAATCAGTCAGAACCACGTCACCTTGATGGCGGCGGGTTTCGACACCGACAAGAACGGCCGAGATGGCAACGCGCCGGAAGCGCGCAACGCTGCGCGCGCCGAACTCGTCACCGAAGAACTGCTGGCGCAGGAAGCGCGCAAGACCGGCCTCGACAAGAAACCGGTGATCGCCGACCAGCTCGCGTTCCAGAGCCGCAGCATTCTGTCGCGTGCGTACCTCGAAGACTACTTCGCAAAGAATCCGATCACCGACGCGAGCCTCAAGGCGTCATACGAATTCAATCGCGCCAACGGCAAGATCGTCGAGTATCACGTGCGGCAGGTGCTGGTGCCGACCTCGGCGCAGGCGCGTGAAATCATCGACAAGCTGGCCAAGGGCGCGGACTTCACCGAACTGGCCAAGACCTACACGCAGGACCCGGGCGGCCAGAACAACGGCGGCGACCTCGGCTGGTTCCGTCCCGACATCTTCGTCGATCACTACTTCAGCGATGCGGTGCTCAAGCTGCAGAAGGGCGAGTACAGCAAGACGCCGGTGCGCACCCGATTCGGCTGGCACGTGATCAAGGTCGAAGACGGTCCGCGACCGGTGGCCAATCCGCCCAGCTATGACGCGCTCGACGACAACGCCAAGCAGGCGCTGCGTCAGAAAGCTGCGCAGCTGAGCATCGAAAACCTCACCGCACGCCTCACCGCCAACGCCAAGATCAGCGGTCCCGGTGCGCTCAATTCCAACGCCAAGGGAGCCCGCTGAACATGAACTCGCTCAGCATGAAATTCCAACCTCCCTTCAAGCTGCTCGCCGTCGCCGGTTTCGGACTGCTCGCGCTCAGTGGCTGCGCGCAGAACACGGCCAAGCCGGATGGCGCTGCTACGCCCGCCACGGACACCGCGAGCCTGTCGACTGAAGATCAGGTCGCCTTGTTCGTCAACCACGCTCGCAACGGCGAGTACGCTGAACTTGCCCGCGCCATCAAGGCCGGCATCCCGATCAATCAGCGCGACGCGCTCGATCAGACTGCGCTGATCGCCGCCGTCAGTCACAACGCGGACGACTGCGTGAAGCTGCTGCTCGATCATGGCGCCGATCCGAAGATCACCGACAACGCTGGCTGGACGCCGCTGATTTTCGCCGCCTATTTCGGTGGTGACGACGAGCTGCTGAAGCTGCTGCTGGATCGTGGCTCAGACATCAATGCGCGCAATGATCGTGGCCTCACCGCGCTCTACCTGGCTGCGGCAACGGGTCACGAGCCGCAGGTGAAGCTGCTGCTCGCGCACGGTGCCGATCCGAGCATCGCGTCGAACTCCGGCTACACGCCGCTGCGCATTGCTCAGCTGAAGAGCCTCGATCCGATCATCGCGCTGCTCGACCCGAAGGCCGCGAAGACGTCGTCGTCGGCACCGACGCCCGCGCCGAGCGCCAGCAAAGGTGGGGCTGCTGTCAACGCAGCGCCAGCACTGCGCTAAAACGACAGGCAGGAGCGGTCGCGCAGTGTTGAGTCGGTCGACCGCGGCAGGCACACGCTGGCGCAACTCGAGCGTCGCCGTGTGCGCCTTGCTGCTGGCCGGCTTGGCACTTGCGCACGGCGATGAGTCAGCGGCGGGTGCTGCCAAGCACAGTGATGACTCAGCGCAACTGCAGATCGACAAGTCCGAGCAACGGCGGCTGGGTCTGCGCACGCAGCCGTTGGCGCAGGGTGGCGCGTCGCTGAGTTTGCCGGCGCAGGTGGTGGTCGATCCGCGCCGTCGCTTGCTGCTGTGCGCGAATCAGTCCGGCATCTTGCATGCGCCGGCCGCGGGCTTCGTCGAAGCCGGTCGGCACGTCGCAGCAGGTGCCGTGCTGGCGAGTCTGCAACCGGTCTTGCCCGAACCGGAACGGCGCGATCTGGAAGGCGATCGCGCGATTGCACATCGCGATGTCGAACTCGGCCGCACGCAGATCAAGCGCTATGGCATCGACATGGCGCAGAAATTCGACGTTCAATTGCCGACGCCGTCCCTGCAGGTGGTGCTCGACTATCGCACTGCGCAGGCGCGCGAAAAGCATTTCGGCGAAGCGCTCGACGATCGGCTGCCGTTGCAGGCGCCTGCAGCAGCGGTCGTGTTGCGCAGCCTGGTGCGTTCCGGCAGCGCGGTTGCAGCGGGTCAGCCCTTGTTCGAGTTGAGCCTCGACGGCGGAACCGCAATCGAATTGCAACTCGCCGAATCGGGCCTGGATCCGTCGAACGCACAGCTGCTGTCTACGGGCACCGCTGCGGTGACGCTTAATTACCTCGGTGCGGCCTACGATCCTCAGGCGCGGCTGCAACGCGCCTATTACTCGATTCCCGCAGTGGATCGGCCGTTGTCGGTCGGCGAACCGGTGGCGCTACGTATTCGGCAGCGCGCGGCGACTGAGGGCACCTGGCTGCTGCCGGCGTCCGCCGTTGCGGGCGACGGTAGTCAAGCGCACGTCTGGCTGCATCGTCTGCCGCAAGTGTTCGAGGCGCGCACGGTGACGGTGACACCGGCGGCGGATGGCTGGGTGCAGGTGGCCGGCGCGCTCGACGCAGACGATCGCGTCGTCATCGAAGGCGCTGCACAGTTGGAAGGACGCGCGCGGCAACAGGCGCTGCGCGCCAGCGGGCAGCACTCGTGAAGCGCATCGTTTGCGGTGCGTGGGTCTGGGCATCGATATTGATCGTGGCGCTGCCTTGCGAGCTCTATGCGCATGAAGGTCACGAGGACGCCGAGTCCGTCGCGACATCGAGTGCACCGGCGACTGCATCGACCACGATGCTGCAAAGGCCGCACCTGCTCGCCGACGGCCAGCTCTATGTGCCTAAGGCGGTGCAGCGCCAACTCGCATTGCGCACGGTGATGGTCGGTGCTGCGACGGATGCTGCGCAGCAGGCCGAATGGGTCGGCGAGGTCGTCGCCGATCCGAATGCGGCGGGCAAGGTCACCGCCACACAGCCGGGCGTGCTGGAGGCGGCCAGCGGCGGTTGGCCATTGCCAGGGCAGCGTGTGGCAGCCGGCGCCGTACTGGCGTACCTGCGGCCCTTGCTGAGTCAGCGCGATCGCGCCCAGCGCGCAGCTGCGCTTGCACAGATCGATCAGGATCTGCAGATCTCGGAGATCAATGTCGCGCGGCTCAAGCTGCAGGCGGAGGCGAATGGCACCGCGACGAATGGCGGCAACGTGTATTACGAGCAGGCGCAGCTTGAATGGGAAGGACAGAAGGAGAAGTACCGCCTCGAGTCCGAAGCACTCAACAGTCGAGTCGCGATTCTTGCGCCGGTCGCCGGCGAACTGTCGATGCCAGCGCTGCAAGCCGGTGCCGTCGTCGCCGAAGGCCAGCCTTTGTTCAACGTGATCGATACCCAGCATTTGCGCATCGCGCTGCGCAGCTTCGATCCTGCCTTCGGTATGAAGCTGAAGTCGGCGCAGCTGCTGCGCAATGGCGCCGCGTCGCTGCCCTTGCGGCTGCAGGCACAGGAGCCCGTGAGCGGCCAGCAAGGCTGGCAGTTCTTCTTTACGGTGGCTTCGGCTTCGGCTTCGGCTTCGGCGTCGGGGGCTGCTTCTGCCTCAGCCTCAACGTCGGCTTCGGCTTCGGCTTCGACTCTTGAGGCGAGTCCCGCTACTGATTTGCACGCACGCGCGCGCAGTCTTCCGAATTTGACACCGGGTGAGTTGGTGCATGTCGCGGTGACGCTCGCCGCAAGCGATCCGGTGCAGGTTCTGCGCGCGGCCTGCGTCGCTGGCGGTGGCACCGAGGCGAGTGCCTGGGTTCACGTCGCACCCGAACGGTTTGAACGTCGACATCTACGGTCTTGTACGAGCGACGCTGGTAGCCAGGGCGTGTTGCTCGCCGCAGGCGAGCGCGTGGTGACGCAGGGCGCGGCGCTGCTGTCCGAATATCGCTGAGCACAGCACAGATCCGCACAGCACAGAACCGCACTGCACAGCACGCGGTGTCTCACTATGGCGGCATTCCAGAACGACGATCCACATCGACAGCGCATCGATCTTCGCAATCGAATCGAATCCACAGTCGACGTTTCGGGTTCTTCGAAATTGAGTGTGCCGCGCGAATTGGGCGCGCCTCGCGGTTGAATCGGCGCTGACCGACCAGTCGTTTGCGCCGACCGCAAACGCCGCCGCCTTGTGTGAGCCGCAGCCCTGGGCCTGCACATGAACGCAGCCCTGGAGCAGCGCAAGAGATGATCCAAGGTCTGCGGCATCGACTGTTCGAAAGTTCAGATGCGTAGCCGGCGCGCGTATCGAGGCGCAACGGCAGCGCATAAGGAACGAAGAAATGGATATTTCTACGGAATAAGGCGGCTTGCGATAGTGCGCACTCAAATCTAAGAGGCCGGGCTACTACGGTACCCGGCGGTTACCTAGGGACAAGCTGGGGATCACGTGAAGTCAGGCACAGTGGTGGAATCTGCGTCGTCGACCGACGCGCGCGGCACGGGCGAACGATTCGAAGCAGACGCAGTGGCCGGACGGGCGCCGGGCACGGTCCGTCGACCGGCGGCGAAAGCCGCGTTTGGACTGGCGCTGTGCGTCGCGCTCGGCGCGCGCGCGCAGAGTGTTTCGGAATCTTCGAGCGCCGATGCAGCGAACTCTGCGGGCAGCGGGGTGACTTCAACCGCACCTGCTCAGGCGAGCGCGGCGCTGCCGGCGACAGGACCTTCCGCGACGGGGGACGGCGCTGCAGCGGTGCCGCCGAGTGGAGCGACCAATACCGCAGCAGCTAGCAACAACTCAGCCAGCGCCAACGGCATCACAACGGCGCGCCTGCCGGAGGTCGTTGTCACCGCGCAGAAGCGCGGCGAGAACATCAACAGCGTGCCGCAGGCAGTCAGCACGTTCCGTGGCGAAGAACTGAAGACCTACGGCATCACCGATACGCGCGACCTCGGCAAGCTGGTGCCGGGTTTCACGGCGGCCGATTCCGGCTTCGATATTCCGATTTACACGCTGCGCGGTGTCGGCTTTGCCGATACCAGTTTCTCGACCACGTCGACTGTCGGCCTGTACGCCGATGAAGTCAGCCTGGCGTATCCGATCATGAGCAAGGGCGCGAATCTCGATCTGCGCCGCGTCGAAGTGATCAAGGGCCCGCAGGGCACGTTGTATGGCCGCAACTCCACCGGCGGCACGATCAACTACATCGCCAACACGCCGACTGGCAAGTTCAGCAGCGGGGCCGATGTCTCGTACGGCAGCTATGGCCGCGTCGATGCCGAGGGTTACGTCAGCGGACCGTTGACCGATTCTCTGAAGGCCCGCTTCGCGGTCAATTCGACCACGTCTGCCGACGGCTGGCAGGAGAGCAATACGCGACCGGGCGACACGCTCGGCCGTCTCAATAAACAAGCCGCGCGCAGCATTCTCGACTGGCAGGCGCTGGACGACGTGTTCGTGCGATTCACCTTGTCCGGCTGGCGCGATCAGAGCGAGCCGCAGGCGCCGTTCGCGGTGGCCTTGCAGCCGCAGAACCCGTTCTTCGGCATGGCCGGTCTCGATCCGACGGTGCGCAACTATCCGATCATTCCGAACAACCAGAATCCGCGTATCGCCGACTGGAATCCGCATCGCGACTTCAAGGAGCGCGACAACTTTTGGAGTGCGGCGCTGCGGCCGGTCTGGGACATCACCGACACGATCAACCTGACCGGACTGTTCTCGTTCCAGCAGGTGCGCGCCGACGGTACGCAGTTGCCGTCGAGTGGACTCAATGTCGAAGACATCGACCAGGTGATCCACGCCTACATCCGTTCGTATTCGGCGGAAGTGCGCTTGGCCGGCAAGTTCGGCGAGCAGGGCAGCTGGGTGGTGGGCGTCAACGGCAATCACGATCGTCATCACGAGGTCAACGAAGGTCACTCGTCGGAGAACAGCCTCAACATCGGCATTTTCGGCGACACGCCACCGCTGTATAAGCCGATCTTCTTCGAAGCCGGCGCGGCCAAGAGCGAGGCCCAGGTGAATTCGGGCAGCGTGTTTGCCGATGGCAACTGGCAGCTGCTGGACAGCCTCAAGCTCACGCTCGGTGCGCGCTATACGCGCGAGAACGAGAACTACCAGGGCTGCACCTACATTCTCGCCAACAACAATTCGATCATCCCGTTTCCGTATTTCACGATCGCGAGTTTCCTGCGCGGCGGCAATACGGTGGTGCAACAAGGGCAGTGCGGCAGCATCGGCCCGGACGGCAAGCCGGGCTATGTCATCGGCAGTCTCGGCGAAAGCAATGTCTCGTACCGCTCGGTGCTGAGCTGGACGCCGATCGACAAGACGCTGTTCTATGCCTCGTACTCACGCGGCTTCAAGTCCGGCGGCTTTCCGACGATCTTCTCGGTCGATCAGAGCAGTCTGGCGCCGGTCAAGCAGGAGAAGCTCAATGCCTATGAGGTCGGCAGCAAGCTGACCGTGCTCGACGATCGCCTGCAACTGAATTTCGGCGCGTTCTACTACGACTACCGCAACAAGCAGCTGTTGACCTACTTCAAGGACCCGGTGTTCGGCTCGCTGCAATACCTGCAGAACGTACCGAAGTCGCTCGACGAAGGCGTCGAACTGACCGCGACCTACACCCCGGTTCGCAAGCTCTATCTGACCGCCTCGGGTTCCTACATCCGCACCAAGGTGATCCAGTACCAGGGCCTGACCTCGCAGGGCAATTCGTTCGACTTCGCTGGCCAATCGTTCAACTACACGCCGCGCCTGCAAGGCACGCTGATCGCCAGCTACAGCTTCGCGTTGACCAACAACCTCGATCTGTCGCCGGGTGCGAGTTTCACCTACACCGGCGGCACCAACTCCACCCTCGAACACGACCCGCTGTTCGCGCTGAACGGCCATCGCGTCTACGACTTCCACGTCGGCATCGCGCCACCGGGGGCAAACTGGAGTGTCACCGCGTTCGGCCGCAACGTCAGCAACGAGTTCTACAAGAATTCGGTGATCAAGCTCGGCGATTCGGTGTTCGCCTATACCGGTGCGCCGCAGATCTTTGGTCTTACGCTGACTTACGACTATCGCTGAGGTTCCCGTCCGGCGCCGCCACTGGCTCGGCGGCGCCGGACGATCAAAGTTTTGGCGCGCGCTCGATCCGAGCCTTGATCGCTGTTGCGGAACCTCGCCGTATGCATCCAGCCTGGCTCCTGTCGCAAACAATGTCCCCACCAAGCAATCCCTTAGGCACGTCTGCTTCTATAACAGCAGTGTCGTTTCAGTGGAGGCCGGCATCGTGCCGGCGCGGCGCCGCGCCATAACTGCGCCCTGACCCGGATTGCAAAGGAGTCTCTCCGACCTGACGACAACAGGGGAGAATCATCATGAGTAGTGCTACGCGAATCATTCGCTACGTCACGCGTTGCGCAGCGGTCGGCGCAACCTCTTTCAGCCTTGCCTTCTTGAGCGCGTGTACAGGCAGCAGTGATCCGAACGTTGCGGGGTCAGCTGCCTCGTCGAATGTGGGCTGGACCACGCTCGGTTCCGACACCACGAACAACGTGCCCGAAACCGTTTTGAGCAGCAACGCCGACGCAAAATGGGTCGACTACAACCCGCCAATGCTGTATCCGAAAACCACCACCACCGACACCTTCATCACGATGCCCGACGGCGTCCGGCTCGCCGCCAAGGTCGTCGCGCCAGCCGATGCACTGGGCCGAGCGATTACGGGTTCGCTGCCGACGGTGCTGTCGGTCACCTGTTACAACATTGATCTCGATTCGATTGCACCCAAGCTTGGTTTACTGCCGATACTCGGTGGACCCGATCTGTATTTGATCGGCCATGGCTATGTGAACCTGATCGTCGACGAACGCGGGTGCGGACGTTCGCAAGGCAAGTGGGAAGCATTCAGTGCAGACGAGCAAGGTGACTTCTACAACATTGTCGACTGGATCGTCGCCCAGAGCTGGAGCGACGGAAAGGTGGCGCCGTTCGGCGCGTCGCACGTTGCAATCAACGCCGTACTCGCCGAGGCCTCGGCGCATCCGGCAATCAAGGCGGCATTTCCGATCGCCCCGATGTTCGACACCTATCGCGATTTTGTGGCTTCGGGCGGCAATCTGGGGGTGGGCTTCATCCCACTGTGGATGGCGGCACTCGGTGCGTTCAGTACGCTCGATCCGCTGATTTTTCTGGATCCGAATGGCGCGCGGACCGAGTTGCAACATATTCAGGATTTCGCCACTGGATTTTCAGTGCCGCTACTCACCAAGGCGTTCACTGGTGACTCCGAGATCATCTATAACGGCGACTTCTGGCGTCCGCGCTCGGCCGGTAACACGCTGGCGAATTCGAAGAATTTCCAGGTGCCGACTTTTGTTGTCGGTGCGCTGCGCGACGTCTTCCAGCGCGCGGAGCCCCTGATGTATGAAAGCTTGAAAACTCGAGCGCCCACCAAGCTGCTGATCGGGCCGTGGACGCATGCGCAGCTGTGTTTGGGCGCCGGTGAGCCCGAGTGGGTTCAGGCGGGCGCATCGTCGCTCGTTGGCGGGGCGCTTCCGGCCGACGGCGTACCGATCCTCGACCACATCGCTCTGCAGTGGTTCGATCACTATCTCAAGGGATTGGACAACGGCGCGGAGGCGCTGCCGAACGTTACGCAATGGGTGGCCGGCCACGACCACTTTGAAACCAGCAGCGACTGGCCGCTGGTAACCGCCAAGGCAGACCGCTTGTATCTGCATGGCAACATGAGCTTGTCGCCGATTGCACCGAGCAGTGGTGAGGCCGTCAACGCGGTCGACCAGAATGTCTTGGCCGGCCTTTGCTCTCCCAGCGCCAATCAGGAAGTCGCCGGCACATTGAGCTTCATCGGTGCATTCGCACCGCCGCTCATGAACTGCAGTACGTTCGACAACGAAGTTCAGAAGGGCGAACTGGTCTACGACAGCGCGGTGCTTGCCGACGACTACTACATCAACGGGCCGATTGAGGCCGACATCTGGATGTCATCGACTGCGAAGAAGGCCAACGTTGTCGTGCGCGTCGATGACGTCGATCCGGCCACCGGCAAGGCGACCTCGCTGACCACACAGAGCAACCAAGCGGCGCTCCGGGCTGTCGATCCGTCGAAGTCGCGCTATCTCGATGGCCAGATGATCCAACCCTGGCACCCGTTTACGGTCGATTCCGTCGCGCCGCTGACGCCGGGTGAACCGGTAATGGTGCCGGTGGAGCTGTTCCCGATAAGCGCCTTGATCAAGGCTGGTCATCAGCTGCGGATTTCGGTCGGCACCGGTGACTTTCCGCGCGCGCTGCCGCCGACCTTGAGCGAACTGCCGGACTACCAGGGCCGCATGAGCGTCTACAACGATGCGGCGCACCCGTCCAGCATTGTCGTGGCGCGCGTGCCGGTGAGTGTGCTGCGGCGTTAGCCGAAGCCCGCATTGAAACGTCGCGTGCAAAGGCGCAGGACGACACAGACGTCGATGCAGGATGGGGGTGGCCACGGCTCACAGGTCTGCCCATGGACTGAACGGGCAGGCCTGGCGTCGTGATCGGTCGGTCGCTAGGTCGGCCCGGCGCAGTTGCAGATTCGACTGGGCCAGCGCATGCGGACCGTGCGCTGGCTCATTGTCCGGAATCTGGTTCTGTCAATCGGTCGGGGGCAGAAAATTTCAGACGATCGCGCCTCAAAACCCCAGCATTTTCACACGCTATCCGTTACCTTATCGCTGCGGAGTCGTTCCGTAACCTCTACCGGGAAGTACCTCATGAAGAAGATCATCGCCGCTGTCGTCGTCGCCACGTTCGCTGCCGCCAGCTTCAGCGCCGCCGCTGCTCCGACCAAGGCCACGCACAAGCACGCCGCCAAGACGCACACGGCGCACAAGTCGCACGCCAAGTCGCACAAGAAGGCCTAAAAGCCGGACTGGCGCCGGGCTGCGTTCGCGCAGCCGGGCGCGAATGTACAGTATCCGTATCGCCGCAGGCCTTTATCCGGCCTGCGGCTTTTTTTTGGCCGCAGGGCGCGATCCAAGCATGCGCTGCCACGGCCGCTGTGTTCCACTGTCGCCATGGACAACCTCTACAAGAGCGCGATGAAGGGTGTCGAAATCGTCCGCAAAGGCGAGTTCGTCGAGTTGCGGGTGAAGGGCATTTCGCTGTGCCTGAGCAATACCGAGTTGTTTCGGCGCCAGCAGTGGGCGAGCGCCAAACCCAGCACTGGTAATCCGGCGGGCGACCGTCAGCGTCTGTTCACCGCGTTCGAAACGGTGATCGCGCAGGCCGGCTCGGGGGTCAACACGCGCGGCAACGAAAAGGCCTTGCTCGATCTGGCCAAACAGATGAAGCAGTCGGGCTTGCCGATGGAGCAGTGGGGTCTCGACAAGACCGTGCTGGACAAGCTCTATCCGGTGCGTCCGGTCGAGGCGGTCAGGCCGGCAGACTCGCCCGGCTGATCAGTGCCCCCAGGCACACGCCGAGTGCGAATGCCCAGGCCGCCCAGACATAACGTCGCTTGAACCGAAAACGGTGCAGTGCGGTGTCGTAGTAGCGAAGATTCATCGCAGCTTTCCTTCAGGCGCGAGAATTCGCTTGCGAAAAGCGTACCGCGGCATCGTTTCGGCTCGATGAAAGGCTGCGAAATTCAGCAAAAATTCCGCGAAATTCAGCGATTATTCGGCCGGATCGCGATTGAACGCCAGATACAAGGTCGGTAGCACCAGCAAAGTCAGCAGCGTGGCCGACACCAGGCCGCCGATCACGACGATCGCCAGCGGCCTCTGTGTCTCGGCGCCGATCGCGGTGGACAGCGCCATCGGCAGCAGACCCAGCATCGCCAGCAAGGCGGTCATCAACACCGTGCGCAGACGCGTTGCGGCGCCCGTGACTACGGCCATGCGCGTCGTCAGACCCTGTGCGCGCAGCTGATCGAAATGCGAGACCAGCACCACGCCGTTCAACACCGCCTGTCCAAACAGCGCGATGAAGCCGATCGCGGCCGACACCGATAGCGGCAATCCCACCAGCGCCAGCGCGACGATGCCGCCGATCAGCGCGAATGGAATATTGGCGATGATCAAGGCGGCGCTGCGCATCGAGCCGAATGCGTTGAACAGCAATACGAAGATCAGCAGCACCGACAGCGGTACGACGATGGCCAGTCGTTTCATCGCACGCTGCTGGCTTTCGAATTCGCCGGACCAGACCATGCGGTAGCCCTCTGGCAGATGCACATTCGCGTTGACCGCAGCCTGTGCGTCGGCAACCACGCTGCCCATGTCGCGACCACGGATGAAGATGCCGATCGAGACCACGCGTTGGCCGTCTTCGCGGCTGATGTCCTGCGCGCCGCTGGTCTCGCGGAAGTGCGCCACATCGCTGAGCGGAATCTGTGCGCCGTCGGCCGTCGGCACCAGCAGATCGCGCAGTTGCGCGAGCTGGCGCTGCGGCTCGGCCAGGCGCAGCACCACGCCGAAATGGCGTTCGCCTTCATACAGCTGTGTCGCCGTCTTGCCGCCGAGCGCGGTCTCGATGACGTCCTGCACGTCGGCAACATTGAGTCCATAGCGCGCCGCACCCGCGCGATCCACCTCGACGATGTACTGAGGCAGCGCGCCCTCGCGATCGATCGCCGCTTCGACAACACCCGGCACCTGTTTGATCAGTGCCAACGTTGCATGCGCCTGCGCGCCGAGAACGTCGAGATCGTCGCCGAAAATCTTCACCACGATCTGTCCGTCGACCTGCGAAATGCTTTCCAGCACGTTGTCGCGAATCGGTTGCGAGAAGCTCGGATCGAGACCGGGCAGGGTGCGCAGCTTGGCGTCCATCTGCTCGATCAAGGCTTCCTTGTCCATGCCGGCGCGCCATTGCGATTCGGGCTTCAGCGTCACCAGGGTTTCGGTGCTGTTGATCAGTTTCGGGTCGGTGCCGTCATCGGGACGCCCGGCTTTGTAGATCACCTGATCGACCTCGGGCACTTCATGCAGTTTGGCCAGCATCTGGCGTCCCATGTCGCGCGCCTCGGCCACCGAGACACTCGGCGGCAGTGGCAGGTTGACCCAGATCGAACCTTCATTCAGCTCCGGCAGGAATTCGCTGCCGAGAAATTTGGCGACGACGAAGCTCGCCAGCAAGCTGCCGAGTGCGATCGTCAACACCGTGCGGCGATGATCCAGCGCCCATTCCAGCGTCGGCGCGTAGCGCGCCTTGCACCAGCGAACCAGGCGATTGTCGCCGTGCGGCAGATCCTTCGGCAGCAGCAGCCAGCACAGCAGGGGCACCAGCGTCAGCGAGATGATCAGCGAGCCGATCAGCGCCGAGGTCACCGAGTACGCCATCGGCGCGAAGATGCGGCCTTCGTGACGCTGCAGCGTGAAGATCGGAATGTGCGCGGCGATGATGATGATCATCGAAAACAAAGTTGGCCGACCGACTTCGCTGGCAGCTTCGAGAATGATGTCGCGGCGTGACTTGTACGCATCCGCAGCGTGCGATTCGGACAGCCTGCGGAAAATGTTCTCGACCACGATCACCGCGCCGTCGACGAGGATGCCGAAATCCATTGCGCCGAGCGACAGCAGATTCGCGGGGATGCCGATAAAGCTCAGGCCAAGGAACGTCGATAGCAGCGCCAGCGGAATCACCAGCGCGACGATCATCGCCGCACGCATATTGCTCAGAAAAAGAAACAGCACGCCGAACACCAGCAGTGCGCCTTCCAGCAGGTTGTGAAACACCGTGTGCAGCGTCTTGTCGATCAGCCAGGTGCGGTCGTAATACGGCACCAGCTTGACGCCTTTCGGCAGAATCTCGCGGTTGAGCTGATCGACCTTGGTGTGGATGGCGTCGAGCACGCGCGAGGGGTTCTCGCCTTTACGCATCACCACGATTCCGGTGATCGCATTGTCGTTGCCGTCTTCGACGATCAGGCCCTGCGGCGGTGCCGCGCCGATGCTGACCGTGGCAACATCGCGCACCCGCAACGGCACGCCGTGATTGGCGGCGACAACGGTGTCGCCGATGTCGTCGATCGACTGCAACAGCCCGAGACCGCGAATCTGGAACTGCTGGTGGCCCTGTTCGACCACGCCGCCGCCGGCATTCGCATTGGCGCGCTGCAGCGCTTGCAGCAGCTGCGCCAGCGTCAGCTTGGCGTCGCGCAGACGTGCGAGGTCGGGGCTGACGACGTACTGCTTGATCTCGCCGCCGAGCGTGTTGATGTCGGCAACGCCGGGCACCTGCCGCAGGTTCTTGTCGACCACCCAGTCCTGCAAGGTGCGAAGCTGGCTGGCACTGAAACCCTTGCCGTCGAGCGAATAGCGATAAATCTCGCCGATCGCGGTGCCAAGCGGCTGTAGCTCGGGCTGAATCCCATCGGGCAGGTCGGCATCGCGCAAGTGCTCGAGCACCTGCTGACGCGCGATCAGATCGGTCGTATGGTCGTCGAAGGTGATGACGACGTACGACAGGCCGAACTGCGTATGCGAAAACATCCGCACCGCATGCGGCAGGCCGGCCAGCGCGATCTCCACCGGAATCGTCACCTGCTGTTCGACTTCCTCGGCTGCGTGTCCGGCATCGAGCGTGATCACCGTCGCCTGGATATCGGAGACATCCGGGAAGGCTTCGATCGGCAGCCCCTGGAACGCGATGATGCCGCCGCCGACGAACAAGGCCAGCAGCAGGCCGATCATCAGCGGCTGATGCAGCGCCAGCGAAACCAGTCGACGGATCATGTGCGTGCTACCGAACGGGTAGCGTAGTAACTGATCACGGTGCGCCCGCACCCGCAGCGAACAGCTGCTGCAGGTACAAGGCACCCGTCGCGACGACGCGTTCGCCCGGCGCAAGACCTTCGTCGATCGCCACACTGCCGCGGCTTTCCGGCTCGACCTTGACCGCGCGCCGCTCGAACTGTGTGTCGCTCTTGGCGACGAACACATAGTGTTCGGCGCCGATCAACAGCACAGCCGACGCCGGCACCGTTGCATGCGGGCTGCCTTCGAGTGGCAGATCCGCGCTGACGTACATCTCGCCCTTGAGTCGATGGTCGGCGTTGGCAACCCGTCCGCGCAGGCGGATCGCGCGCGTTACCGGATCGACGAAGTCGGCGATCTGCGTCAGCGTGCCGCTGAAACTTTCGCCCGGATATTGCGCGCAGCTCAGTTGCAGTGACTGACCGACGTGCAGCGACTGCAGATCGCCTTCGTGCGCATCGAGTTCGACCCACAAGATTGCGGGATCGGTAACGACGAACAGCGGTGCGCCGGATTGGTCGGCAGTGACTTCCTGTCCCGGGTTGAGGTTCTTGTCGACCACGATGCCGGCGATCGGGCTCTTCAGTGCATACAACTGATTCACCGCGCTGCCGCCATCGCCGAACAGCTTCAGCCGCGCGTGCGTGCGTTGTGCCTCGGCCTCGGCGTTGGCGTAGTCGGATTCGCTTTGTTCGACATCCTTGGCGGCGGCGACGCCGTGTTCGAGCAAGTCACGACTGCGGTCGCGCGCTTTCGCTGCCAGCACCAGCAGCGCCTGCGCCTTGCGGTCGTCGGCCTGCGCCGCGCCGTAGTCGGCGGAGCTGAGAATCGCCAGCGTGTCGCCCGCAGCAACATGGGCGCCCGGCTGCGCCAGGATGCGGGTGACGCGGCCGGCGAACGGACTGAACACGCGCACCGTGCTGTCTTCGTTCCAGACCAGCCGACCCGGCAGCTTCAACACGCGCTCACGCGCTTCGCTGGCTTCGACCACCTGCAGGCCGGTGGCCTGTTTCACGCTGATGTTGTCTCCAGCGACCTTGGCGCCGTCATCGACTTCGGCGAGCGGTGCGTGATGGCAGGCACTGCAGGCCAGCACTGCGGCTGCCGAGACTCCGACGAGCAATACCTGTCGTAGTGCCGCTGGAATCGATACGAACGTCATGTGGGTGATTCCTGAGTCGGGATGCCGGTAGCGGCTGCGCCGGAAGCGGTGCGCGGTGTCGCGTCCGCGTGGATGGCCGGTGGCGAGGTCAGAGCTGCCGGCTCCAAAGTTGCCGATGGCGTTGAATCTGCAGGCATCGAGGTTGCTGATGGCGTTGAATCTGCAGGCATTGAGGTTGTCGATGGCGTCGAATCTGCAGGCATCGAGGTTGCCGATGGCGTTGAATCTGCAGGCATCGAGGTTGCTGATGGCGTTGAATCTGCAGGCATCGAGGTTGTCGATGGCGTCGAATCTGCAGGCATCGAGGTTGCCGATGGCGTTGAATCTGCAGGCATCGAGGTTGCTGATGGCGAGGACGAATCAGCCGGCACCGCGGGCGCCGTTGGCGAAGTCGAAGGTGATGCGGATGGCAACGACGGCGACAACGGCGCGACGGCGTTGTCGTTATCCGGCGTACCTTCGGCGGCGGCGTAGCGTTCGGTGGCCGCGCGCCAGCCGGCCAGCGCCTTGGCGAAATCGCTTTGCGCGGTGGCCGCGTCGATGCGCGTGGCGTGCAGTGTGCGGCGCGCATCGAGCAGATCCAGCAAGGGCAGTGCGCCGCGTGTGTAGGCGTACTCGATCGCATCGGCGGCGGCCTGCGCCTGCGGCACGATCGCATCCTGGAAATTCTTCGCGCGCGCGGCGGCGGCCATCAAGGCGTCGTGCGCGAGTCGCAGATCGCCCTCAGCCTGCGCGCGCGTCTGCGCCAGCGCGTCGTCGCCGGCGGCCGCATCGGAGCGTGCGCGTGCGATCTCGCCCTGGTAGGCGTGGAACAGGTGCAAGGGAACGCTCACGTCGAAACCGAGCAGCACGTCGCCATCGCTCGGCGATGGCGGACCACCCGGATAGTGTTCGACTTGCAGGCCGACGCTGATGTCGCGCACGGCTTGCGCCTGCGCCAGATCGAAGTTGCTGTGCGCCTGCGCGGCGCGTTCGCGCGCGGCGACGACATCGGCACGCTGATCGAGCGCCGCCGCATCGGTCGCGGGCATCGCGCCCGGCGACGGCCAGTCGCCAGCGAGTTCGAATCGCGCGTCGCTGCCGCAGCCGATCAGGTAGGCCAGCGCAACGCGCGCCGCAGCCAGATCGGCTTCGGCCTGGCGCACATCGTTGTCGGCGCGGGCGCGTTCCACGCGCAGCCGCGCGACGTCGGCAGCCGCGATGTCGCCGGCACGCAGGCGCTGCTCGGCCGCCGCCTGGCTGGCCGCCTGCGCGTCGGCGATTTCGCGATCGATGGCGCGCTTTTGCTGCGCGAGTTGCAGGTCGTAGAACGCATCGCGCAGCGCCAGCAGCGCCTGCCGTTTCTGGTCGGCAAAGCCGGCCTCCGCGGCGTTCACACCACGGCTCGCCGCCGCGCGGCGCAGGCTGCGTTTGCCGCCGCGTTCGAGCGGTTGTTCGAGTTGCAACACGGTGTCGACCTGCTTGTCCCAGGCATTGCCAGGGCCGTTTCCATGGCGCACGTCGTAGGCCGAACTGCTGAGACTCAGCGTCGGGTTGGGGCGCTCTCCGGCGGTCTGCAAGTCGGCGAGGGCGCCGTCGACATCGTGTCGTGCGACCCGCAAGTCCGGATCGTCGGCCAAGCGCGCCTCGGCATCGCCGAGCGTCAGCACGCGGTTGCAGCCGTCGGCGGCGGCTGCATGCGCTGCCGGAACCGACCACAGCAGGCACACCAGCACAAGCCGCCCGCGCGCAGCCGCACGGCGGAGTTCAGGCACTATCAAGAGCGGACCTCAAGCAGGTCTTTTTCAGCAGGACGGCAAGCCTAGGCGGGCAAGCTTTCTTCGACCTTTCGCCTGGGAGTGCTGCGCTGGATTAGGCTAGCGTTACTGCAAAACATCGAGAAACGCCTTGCGCCTATTGGTTGTGGAAGACGATGTTCAGATTGCCGACGGACTCGCCCGTGCGCTGCGCCGCTCCGGGCACGTGGTCGATGTACTCGGCAATGGCCGCGACGCGGACAGCATGCTGCTGAGTCAGGAATACGATCTGGTGGTGCTGGACTTAGGCCTGCCCGGACTCGACGGACTTACCGTGCTACGCAACCTGCGTCAGCGCCAGAAGCAGACCCCGGTGCTGGTGCTGACTGCGCGCGACAATCTGCCCGACCGTCTGCGCGGTCTCAATCTGGGCGCTGACGACTACATGGTCAAACCGTTCGAACTCGCCGAACTCGAAGCGCGCATTCGTGCGATCACGCGGCGTGCGCTCGCCGGCAGCGGCACGGATATCACCATCGGCCAGCTGTGCTTCAAGCTGGCGGCGCGAAGGGTTCATGTGTGCGACATCGCGATCGAACTGTCGCCACGGGAGTTCTCGGTGCTGGAAATTCTGCTGCTGCGCCGTGGCCGCGTTGTCAGCAAGGCGCAGATCCAGGAGCAGGTGGGCGACTGGAAGGAGCTCACCGATGGCGCCATCGAACTCTACATTCATCGTCTGCGCCGCAAGATCGAGAATGCGGGTGTGGAGATTCGCACCGTGCGCGGATTCGGTTATCTGTTGCAGGCGACGGACGCCGTCGCGTGAACCCGGCAGCGCCGCAGGCCTCCAGTCTGCGACGACGGCTGCTGCGTCTGCTGTTGTTGCCGCTGCTGGTGCTGTTCGCGGTGAGCGGTGTGGGTTCGTACATGTTCGCCTTGCACTACGCCAATCTGGTGTACGACGACTGGCTGTATGACTCGGCCAATTCCCTGGCGCTGGAGGTAAAGCGCGACGCGAGCGGCACGCGACTCGACCTGTCGGAGTCCGCGCAGCGGCTGTTCGAATGGGATGCGGTCGATCGCACGTATTTTTCGGTGTCAGGAACCCAGAGCGGGCACCTCGGCGGCCGCACCGATTTTCCGGTCGCGCCGACGCGCGCACAGGCACTGCGCTCGGCGCGTGTCTACAACACCCAGATCGACGGTCATCCGGTACGTGCGGTGGCGCTGGAACTCGCCGCGACCGACGGCGGCGAGCCGGTAATGGTCGAAGTTGCCGAAACGCTGCGCAAACGTCGGGCACTGGCACGCGAGATTCTGCTCGGCACGCTGCTGCCGCAGGCGCTGTTGATTGTCGTTGCGGGCTTGCTGATCTGGCTCGGCGTGCGGCGCGGACTCGAGCCGCTGCTGCGTGTCGCGCGACGCCTGCAGGCGCAGAATCATCGTCAGCTGCAACCGCTGGCAGACGCCGACGTACCACAGGAGGCGCAGCCGCTGACGCGCTCGTTGAACTCGCTGCTGGAGCGTCTGCAGGCTTCGCTGGTGAGCCAGCGGCTGTTCATCGCGGATGCGGCACACCAGCTGCGCACGCCGCTGACGGCGTTGAAGCTCAATATCGAACAGGCACAAGCCGAACACACGCTCGAAGGCATGCGCCCGCTGTTGGCGCAGCTACGCATTTCTGCCGAGCGCGCCGTACGCTTGTCGAATCAGCTGCTGTCGCTGGCGCGGACCGAGCCCGAAGCGCTCGAAGCGCTCGGCTTCGAACGGCTCGACCTCTGCGCACTGGCGCAGGAGGTCGGTGCGGAATGGGTCCCGCGCGCACTGGCCAAGCACGTTGAACTCAGCTTCCAGTCCGATGCCGCTCGGATCGAGGTCGATGGCGATCCGATGTTGCTGCGCGAAGCGCTCAACAACTTGCTCGACAACGCAGTGAAGTATCACCCCGGCCATGGCGCCATCGCCGTGGTGGTCGCGCATCGACCGCGCCCCAGCGTCACCATCATCGATGATGGGCCGGGTATCGCACGTGAGTTGCGTGCGCGCGTGTTCACCCGGTTTCATCGCGGCGATCGCAGCGGCAACGTCGAAGGCAGCGGTCTGGGTCTGGCGATCGTGCAGGGCATCGCCCAGGCGCATGGCGGCCAGGTGAGTCTGCTCGACGGCATTAACGGTCGTGGCGTCGGTGTTCGCCTGGATCTGCCGCCGACGTCGGCGGTGGCACCCACACCGCGAGCCACGGCGCAGGCCAATGCCAATTCGGATCTGACGGTATGAGCGTCGTCGTCGACATGGTGCACGCGCGGGTGGTTCGCAGCCTGCGACAGACCGTGCCGCAGGAGCGATCGATTCGCGGCGACACCCACCTCAGCCGTGATCTCGGAATGGATTCGCTGGCAATGATGGAACTGGTGCTCGACCTGGAAGACTTGCTCGACGTATCGATCCCATTGGAACGTGTTGCGCGGGTGACGACTGTCGACGATCTGGTCGCGGTGCTGAAACACGCGCTGTATTTCCCGGTGGAGCGTTGCGCTGCCTGAGCGCTGTCTGAGCGCTGCCTGAGCGCTGCCGGGGACCGGCCTAAGCTCTGACGGATCGGTCGTGCAGTTCGATTCATCCGAACCGAGTAGGCGATAACGACCAGTGCCTTGCGGCGCATGCCGCGTCGCTGCAGATCTCCCGCTGAGCATCCACCTGTGCACGCGCAGGAAGCTGCGTGGATGCGACATCCCGCTCACATTCCGCTGGCTTTTTGCCAGCAACGCGCCTGCGTCGCGACCTCTGTCGCCTCGGTGCCCCCGGCAAATAGCTTGGTGCGGGAAGGGAAGAAAGCCGGGCAGTGCCTGCCTAGGCTCCGCTGTCGTTTCGCGCCAAGCGTCTTTCGGTTACGGCCTCTGGAGCCGGGTGCGAAACCTCAAGGCTGTGCAACTGCGACGCAATAGTCGCGGAACTAAAAATATTAATGGGGATATTGAGTGCTTCAAATTCATCGATTGAAAACGACCGTGCAACTCGTGTGCGCAGGACTTTCGCTGACCCTGCTTGCGGCTTGCACCGGTAGCAGCGATCCGGTTGGCGGAAGCTCGGCGAGCGGCTGGACCAGCTACGGCACCGATGTAACCCCCAGCGCCGCCAACTCGGTGCGCTCGCAACCGAGCAGTGCGAAGTGGGTCGATTACAACCCGCCGTCGCAATTTCCCAAGATGACGCGCACGGACAGTCAGGTCGCGATGAGCGATGGCGTCAAACTGACGGTCAGCCTGGTGATGCCGGCCGATGCCGCGGGCAAGGTTGCGCCCGGTCCGCTGCCGACGATTCTGCAGGTCACCGGCTACAACAAGGACATCGGCTCACTGGCGCCCAACCTCGGCATCGTACCCGCACTCGGCGGGCCGGTTCCAATTCTCAGCCAGCACGGCTATGCGCAGGTGATCGTCGACGATCGCGGCACCGGCCGCTCGCAGGGCAGCTGGGATCCGTTCTCGCCGCTCGCCCAGAGCGACTACGAAACCGTGGTCAGCTGGATCACCAGCCAGAGCTGGAGCAACGGCTCCATCGGCATCTGGGGCGTTTCCTACGCGACGATTCCCGGCATGTTGACCGCCGCAAAGTCCAATCCGGCGGTGAAGGCTGCGTTCCTGGTGGCGGCATCGGGTGATCCGGCTCGCGATCTGGTATTTCCGGGCGGCAATCTCGGTGTGGCCTTCCTGCTGCCTTGGGATCTGGCGGTCGGGGCACTCGGGCTGATCGATCCCTTGATCTTTCTCGATCCGAATGGCGGCCAGACCGAACTGGACCATCTGAAGACCTTCCTCACCGGCTTCAATCTGCCGATCCTCGAGAAAGTTTTTTCGGGCGATCCTAGATACATTTATGAAGGACCTTTCTGGTCCGACAAGTCGCCGATCAACGCGATCGCCAAGAATGGCAAAGTCGAGACGCCGACCTTCATCCTCGGCGGCTTGCACTGCATCTTCCAGCGCGGCCAGCCGCTGCTGTACGAAGCGCTCAAGGGCCATGCGTCGACCAAGCTGCTGATCGGCCCCTGGACGCACGTGCAGGATGCCGTTACCGGCGGCGAGCCGGCGATCATCCAGGCGGCCATCGCGGCTGCGTACGGTGAAGGCCTGCCGGCCGACGGCATTCCCTTGCCCGACCATATCGCGCTGCAGTGGTTCGACCAATACCTGAAGGGCCTGCCCTCCGGTGCCGGCGACCTGCCGAATGTCACCCAGTACGTTTACGGGCACGACCACTTCGTTACCGCCAGCGATTGGCCCAACCCGGCTGCGCATGCCGAGCGCATGTTCCTGCACCAGGATCATTCGTTGAGCGCCACGGCACCGGCCGGCACACAGACGCCGATGACGCTGACTCAAAACGTGCTGGCGGGTTTGTGTTCGCAGAGCGCCGATCAGGGCATCGCCGGCGCAATCCGTTTGATCGGAACCTTCGTACCGTCGTTGAAGAAATGTTCGACGTACGACAACACCGTGCAGCAGGGCGAGTTGGTTTACGACAGCGGCGCGCTCACTCAGGATCTGTATCTGAATGGTCCGATCGAGGCCGACATTTGGATGTCGTCCACCGCGAAGCGCGCCAATGTCGTCGTGCGCGTCGATGATCTGGATGCGGACGGCAAGGCATTCGGACTGACCACCAGCAGCAATCAGGCGTCGCTGCGTATGGTCGATCCAAGCAAGTCGCGCTATCTCGATGGCCAGATGATCGAGCCCTGGCATCCGCTGACGCCGGAATCGGTGCAGGAGCTCAACGGCGAAGAGATCGTCAAGGTGCCGGTGGAGCTGTTCCCGACCGCCGCGCTGATCAAAGCCGGACATCACCTGCGTATCTCTGTCGGCACGGGTGACTTCCCACGCGCGCTGCCGCCGGAGCTGTCGAAGCTGCCGGACTACGATGGCACGATGAGCGTCTACAGCGACGCGCTGCATCCGTCGAGCATCGTGATTCCGGAAGTGCCGACCTCGGCATTGCAGTAAGCACCTGGGTGCGTCGCGCGAAGGATCGCGCGACTCCTCACACCTCGCGTGGCTTGGGCAGACGCGACGCAGACCGGTAAACGAGGTAGTGAATAAGGCGACGCAGTCAGGCTGCGTCGCCTTTTTTCTGTGCGATGGCTGGAACTCGTCGTTGCTCGTTCGCGCTATCGACGGCCCACAAAAAAGCCGACCCGGTTTTCAGCCTGGGTCGGCTTTGGTTCACGCGCCTTCGATCGGTATCGAAGGCGCTACGGCTTGAGACTTACTGCGGCGGTGCGCTGCTGTCCATGCTGCCGGACGAGCTATCGGCGGGCGTCGTGCCGTCGGCCGGTGCTGAGGAATCGCTGCCACTCGATGCGCCCGAATCCGCGGGCGGCGTGTCGCTGGCAGGTGCGGCATCAGACGACGGTGCGTTCGAGCTGTCCGACGGCGTGGACGATGAACTGTCCGACGGCGTCGCGCTGTCAGCCGCCGGTGCTGCGCTGTCCGACGCCGGAGTCGACGTATCCATCGCGCCGCTGGTGGGGACTGCTTCGCCACCTTCGACCGGTGCCTTGCCGGCGTCCGCGTCGGTCACCTTCAACTCGACACGGCGATTGATCTCGCGACCTTCGTCGGTGTTGTTGTCGGCGATCGGCTGGCTCTCGCCGAAGCCCTTGCTGGACATGCGATCGGCGCTGACGCCGCGCGAGATCAGGTAGCGCTTGACCGAGGCCGCGCGGCGTTCGGACAGTTTCTGGTTGTACGCGTCCGAACCTTTGCTGTCGGTATGGCCGTCGATTTCGACCTTGATGTCCTTGCGCGCGTCGAGTGCCGCGGCGACATCGTTGAGAATGTTCTTGGCGTTGAGCGTCAGCGTGTCTTTGTTGAACTGGAAGTTCACGCCCTTCAGCACGATGGTGTCGCCGAGCTTGCAGCCCTCAAGGCTGATCGGTTGTCCCGGTGCGGGTGGTTCGCAAGGCGGCGGCGTTGGCGCCGGGGCTTCGGCTGGCGGCTCTTCCGGCGCTACGACCTGGGTCTGCTCTTCCGGCTCAGCGGCGGGTTCCTGCGGCGCGGCACCGAGCGGAATGCGCAGACCGATGTTGAACACGGTCTCCTGGAAGTACTTGTGCTCGTTGCCGTAGGCGGTGCCAAGCTCGCCCTGGCCGTGCGCATCCTGGCGATACAGGGCTTCGGCGCGCAGCGCAGTACCGCCGGGAATGAAGCCCCAGCCGTTCTTGCTGAGAATGTAGTTGTAGCCCAGGCCGGCATCGAACAAGGTGGTGCCGTAGCTGCGGATCGGACCCGGTGCGCTGCGGCCTTCGCCGCGCTGCACGTCGACATGCAGGAACAGGCCGCTAAGCCAGGTCGACGACGGCATCAGGTAAACATTGGCGCCGCCGCCATAGCCGTAAAGCTTGGCATTGCTCGGCTGTGAGCCGGCGCTGGATGGGAAATCGCCCTGTTTGACCTGGAAATTGGTGAACGTGCCGAGCAGTTCCAGTTCGAGGCCCTTGGTCAGGCGTTTACCCAGCGCAAGTTCGCCGCCGTAGCCGAACTTGGTGCCGCGCTCGTGATCGGGCAAGGTGAACGAGCCCATCGGCGCCACGTAAAAGCGGTGGTCGTAGTCGTCGGCGCGGCTGATCTGGCTGCCGAACGTCGCTGCAATCGCCAACGCGTAGGTCCCTAGTCGAAGCTTGCTCATCGTGTCCCCTCGTGCTCCCGTGATTTTGGTCGGATCGGGATCGCTGTGGTTCGCTTTCTTGTCGCCAATCCGAGCGCAGTTTTATCACGCGCGCTCGAAACGACACAACCACTTGAAACACCTTGCATTGCCGAACTTAACGACGGGAAAAGGGTAGACCGTGACCGCCCGTGGCGGCGCGACTATACTTCGCGACCTTCGAGGTTCGAGCCTTTGACCGAACCGAAGCATCGAGCGTTATGGAAATCAACCCGATCAAAAGTGAGATTACAGCCCTGCGGGCGCGTTTCGACGCGCTGCGGGGCTATCTTTGACTACGACGTCAAGCAGGACCGGCTCGCCGAAGTGGTCGGCGAACTCGAACAAAGCGATGTCTGGACCAATCCCGAGCGCGCCCAGGCCCTAGGCCGCGAACGCGCACAGATCGAAGCGGTGCTGGACCCGATCGCCCGCGCCGAGGCCGGCCTGAAGGACGCGATCGAGCTGCTCGAAATGGCCGCGTCCGAGAACGACGAAGGCACCGTTGCCGAAATCGTCAAGGACGTCGCCAGCTTCACCAAGCTGGCCGAAGATCTCGAATTCAAGCGCATGTTCGCCGGCGAGATGGACGAGAACAACGCCTTCCTCGACGTGCAGGCCGGCTCCGGCGGTACCGAGGCGCAGGACTGGGCGCAGATGCTGCTGCGCATGTACCTGCACTGGACCGAAGACAAGGGCTTCAAGGTCGAACTGCTCGACCAGAGCGACGGCGAAGTTGCCGGCATCAAGTCGGCGACGATCTCGGTGCAGGGGCCCTATGCGTATGGCTGGCTGCGCACCGAGACCGGCGTGCATCGACTGGTGCGCAAGTCGCCGTTCGACTCGGGCAACCGCCGCCACACCTCGTTCGCCGGGGTCTACGTCTCGCCCGAAATCGACGACAAGATCGACATCGAGCTGAACCCGGCCGACATCAAGGCCGATACATTCCGTTCGAGCGGTGCGGGCGGTCAGCACGTCAACAAGACCGAGTCCGCGATCCGACTGACGCACGTGCCGACCGGCATCGTCGTCGCCTGCCAGACGCAGCGCAGCCAGCATGCGAACCGTGATCGCGCGATGAAGATGCTGCGCGCCAAGCTGTTCGAAATCGAATTGCAAAAGCGCAGCGCCGAGAAGCAGAAGGTCGAAGACTCGAAGAGCGATATCGAGTGGGGCCATCAGATCCGCAGTTATGTACTGGATCAGTCGCGTATCAAGGATCTGCGTACTGGTGTTGAAATCGCCGACACGCAGCGGGTGCTCAACGGGCACCTTGATCCATTCATCGAAGCCAGTCTCAAGCAGGGGCTCTAAGCAGTGACCGACGAAACCAAGCAGCCATCCGCGTTGAAGGCGGCCGATCATGCCGCCGACAGCACGCCGCCGGTCGACGAGAACTACGTCATTGCGCATCGCCGCGAGAAGCTCGAAAAACTGCGCGCCGCTGGCCAGGCGTTTCCGAATACCTTCCGCCGCGACACGCTGGCCGAACACCTGCTCGGCACCTACGCGAACTGCGATGCCGCAGCACTCGAAAATCAGACGCAGACCTACGCGCTGGCGGGTCGGCTGGTCGCCAAGCGCGTCATGGGCAAGGCCAGCTTCGTGCAGTTGCAGGATTCTTCCGGCCGCATCCAGCTGTTCGTGCAGCAGGGCGCCGTCGGCGAAGAGAAATATGCGGAGTTCAAGACCTGGGATGTCGGCGATCTGGTCGGCGCGGTCGGCACGATGTTCCGCACCAAGACCGGTGAGTTGTCGCTGAAGGTTTCGAAACTCGAACTGCTGGTGAAGACGATCCGGCCGCTGCCGGAGAAATGGGCCGGGCTCACCGATACCGAGACGCGCTATCGCCAGCGGTATGTCGACCTGATCGTCAACCCGGACGTGCGGCGCACCTTCGAGATTCGCGCAGGCGTGGTGCGCTTCATTCGTCAGTTCCTCGATTCACTCGGCTTCGTCGAAGTCGAAACACCGATGCTGCAACCGCTCGCCGGCGGTGCCGCCGCGCGGCCGTTCGTCACGCATCACAATGCACTCGACCGCAGCCTGTTCCTGCGCATTGCGCCGGAGCTGTATCTGAAGCGACTGGTGGTCGGCGGCTTCGAGCGCGTTTACGAGATCAACCGCAACTTCCGCAACGAAGGCTTGTCGACGCGACACAACCCTGAATTCACCATGCTGGAGTTTTACCAGGCCTACGCCGATTACATCGACGCGATGGACCTGGTGGAAACCATGCTGCGCAATTGCGCGGTCAGCGTGCTCGGCGATTCGGTGATGAAATATCAGGGCGCGGATTTCGATCTGGCGCAGCCGTTCACGCGCGTCAGCATGGCCGACGCGGTGGCGGCGAAGAACCCGGAGATCGATCGCGCACGCATCTGGGAGCGCGCGTATCTTGCCGAGGCTGCGCAGGCCAAGGGAATCACCGTCGCCGCATCGATGGGCACCGGCAAGATTCTCACCGAGCTGTTCGAGCGCACTGTCGAAGCCACGCTGCAGCAGCCGACCTTTATCACCGAGTATCCGACCGAAGTGTCGCCGCTCGCGCGTCGCAGCGACGCCAATCCGGAAGTCACCGACCGCTTCGAGTTTTTCGTCGGCGGTCGCGAAGTCGCCAATGGCTTCTCCGAGCTGAACGATCCGGACGATCAGGCCGCGCGCTTCCGCGAGCAGGTTGAAGCCAAGGATGCTGGCGACGACGAAGCCATGCTGTACGACGCCGACTACATCCGCGCGCTCGAATACGGTTTGCCGCCGACGGCGGGTGTTGGCGTTGGCATCGATCGCCTGGTGATGTTCCTGACCGATTCGGCCTCGATCCGCGACGTGCTGCTGTTTCCGCAGATGCGGCCGGAAGCCTGAGCGCGTAACTGCGTAAACGCGTAAGCGCGTAACTACGTAACTACGTAACTACGTAACTACGTAACTGCGTAACTGCGTAACTGCGTAAACGCGTAACTACGTGAACGCGGGTTCAGCAGCGCGCTCGAACTTCGCACCTGTGGCGTAACGACTTTTAGGGGTTCCAACGAACCTCCGACTACGCGCGGCTACCGATCGCAAGTTTTGGCTGAGCATCGAGTCGCTCGCGGCATACGATTGCAAGCTTCGGACGCGCGTCGGGCCTTGCGAAGCGCTTTATCGGCGCGCTGTCGCACTCACTATTAATTGGTCGCCTGCTCGCCTGTGGCAGTCAGCGCGTCGGTCTGAATGCTTTCGGTTTGCGCCGCAGGGCGAGGCCCGCAATCAAAGCTGTTTGCGCGCAACACCGACCGGCAGGGTTTTCACGCGGCGCATCTCTGCGTTCTCGAGCAGTGCCGGGTCTGCGGCATAGGCCAGCGCGAAATCGATCGCATCGGCGCCCCAGAACAGTTCTTCGCCGATCGCCAGTGTCGGCACGCCAAACACGCCGCGCGCAATCGCGCGATCGGTTTCGCTGCGCAGCGCGTCTTTCAAATCCTGCTGGGCGAGCCTTGCGGGATCGACCTGCAGACGCGCGGCGAGGTCGGCAACCAGCAGCGGATCGGTCGCATCCGCGCCGGTGGTCCAGATTGCTTCGAAGATGGTGTGCAGCGCGGCTGGCGCGCATCCGGTTGCAAGTGCAAGGCGCAAGTACGGCACCGGATTGAACGGGTGCGAAGCCGGTGCCTTGAATGGAATGTTGTGCTGTTGCGCATGCCACACACACCAGCGATACGTCCATGCGCGCTTGCCGGCAATCTCGGCCGGCCCTTTCTGCCCCCAGTGATTCAGCAGGCCGGCGAACAGGATCGGATGCGTCTGCAACTGCAGCTTCGACGACAGCTCCTCGAGGCGCAGCGAGGCGAAGTAGGCAAACGGTGAGATGAAGTCGAAGTACCAATCGGCGCTGCGCATTGGGCGTGGATGTCGTGGAGACGTGCGGAACTCTAACGAGCGTGGCCAATGCGACACAAGACCGACGCAGACCGGCGCGATTGTGCAGATGCAGCAACGACCGCGATTCATCGTCGTCGATCAACCAGGTGCGCGCCAGCGCAACATGCGCATGCATGCGCTTGCATGCGCGACCAATCGAACCTGCGCGCAACCGATTCGCAATCGAACGAATTCGTACGGAGCCGGTCGAACCCCCGAGCGCGGGTGAGGATGCCAGCTTCGCAATCCGGTGCGTGGCGCGGGCAGCGGGCGTGCAGCCGCGTCGACGATTGCGTGTCCCAACCAATAACAACAAGGAGCGGCCGGGTGAAAAAGCGGATGGCAAATCGATCGCTGATCGTTGAATGTTGCCTGCGTCTCGCAAGTCCCTCCCGCTTTGCGCGTACGTTGTCGGTGTTGATGGCGCTCGCTGCGGCCGGTGCCGTGCACGCCGATGATCCCGCACTCGATACGCCCGCTCAAAAGGAAGCGCCGACCGCATTCGCTGCGAAAGAGCCCAAGCCGGTGTTGACCTGGGGCAAGGGCAACGACAAGAGCTATGTGATTCCGGCGGCGGAAATTCTCAGCTTCGAATACCTGTTGAATCGAGTCGATCACTATTTCGTCGACTCCAGCACTTACGGTTCGCCAACGTCCGATCTGTCGCAGAACTTCAATCGCAAGTGGATCGTCGACAACGACAAGTTCGCTACCAACCAATTCCTGCATCCGTATCAAGGCTCGATGTATCAAGGCTTCGCGCGCTCGGCCGGACTGAATTTCTGGCAGGCGAGCGCCTACACCTTCGCCGGCAGCGTGTTGTGGGAGGAAAGCGGCGAACACACCAAGCCGTCGATCAACGATCAGGTGGCCAGCGGCATCAGCGGCAATCTGCTCGGCGAGCCTTTGTTCCGTCTTGCCAGCCTGCTGCTCGAAAGCGGCGGTGACGGCAATCCGGGCATCTGGCGCGAGCTTGGAGCAGCGGCGATCTCACCGGCCACCGGCATCAATCGGCTCGCATTCGGCGATCGTTTCGGCGGCGTGTTTCGCAGCCACGATCCGGCGGTGTTCACTCGCGTCGACCTGGGCGCCACCTTGAACACGCATTTCAGTTCGAACGTCAACGTCAATACCGATCCGGTTGGACCACCAGCCGAGCAGACCTTGAAGAAGAACGAGGCGAGCGCGGATCTCACGGTTGCTTATGGCTTGCCCGGCAAGCCGGGGTACACCTATACGCGCCCGTTCGATTACTTCTCGTTCGAGTTCAAGGCCTCGACCAGCAACACCTTCGAGAATGTGTTCAGCAACGGCCTGCTGTATGGCACCGACTACGAGATCGGCAAGAGCTATCGCGGCATCTGGGGCCTGTACGGCACGTACTCTTACGTGGAACCGCAGATTTTCAAGGTCTCGACTACGGCCGCGTCGCTCGGCACCACGGCGCAGTGGTGGGTCTCGCGCAAGATTGCACTGCAGGGGAGTGCGCTCGCCGGGCTCGGTTATGGCGGCGGCGGTGTCGTCCACGGCGCTGGCATCGCGCCGCCGGGTGCCAATGGCGACGGTCAACGCGACTATCACTACGGACTCGCGCCGCAGGAATTGCTGGCGCTGCGCATGGTGATCGGCGATCGCGTGTCGATCGATACGACGGCGCGCGATTACTACATCAGCGGTCTCGCCTCGACCGAGCACGGCGGATCAGAGAACATCATTCGCGCCGACATCGGCGTGACGCTGCGCGTCTACAACCTGCACGGCCTGACGCTGCGCTATTCCGAATCGCAGCGCGACGGCCGCTACTCGGATCGTCCCGCTTCGCATCAGAAAGTCGGCGCCGTCAGCATCGGGTATACCTTGCTCGGCCAGGATTATCTCGGCACGGTTGACTGGCGCCCGGCTGAAGATGGTGGCCCGGAACCGAATCCCTGAGGCGTGTCATCCGCAGGCGCTAGCATTACGGTGGGCATCACAACAGGCGGGCATGGCAGGCAAGTGCGCGTTGGCACCCACGTCAACCCGAGTGCCGATCGAGTTGGCGTTCCAGTCGCCGTTAAAAACACGTTTCAAATATTGTTCACCTCTTCTTTGCAATCAGGAGTCGTAAATGGAATTCAGACAACTCGGTCGTTCCGGCCTCAAGGTTCCGGTGTTGAGTTTCGGCACCGGTACGTTCGGCGGCGTCGGCGAAATGTTTGCGAAGTGGGGCGCGACCGACGTCAAGGACGCCACGCGTCTGATCGATATCTGCCTCGAATCCGGACTCAATTTCTTCGATACCGCCAACATCTATTCGAGCGGTGCCTCCGAAGAAATTCTTGGTCGTGCGATCAAGCATCGGGCGCGCGACGAACTGCTGATTTCGACCAAGGCGACCTTCGCCACCGGCAAAGGTCCCAACGACAAGGGCTCGTCGCGCTATCACCTGATCAAGGCCTGCGAGGACAGTCTCAGGCGGCTCGGCACCGACCATATCGATCTGTATTTCATGCACGGCTTCGACGCATTGACGCCGGTCGACGAGGTGCTCAGCGCGCTCGACACGCTGGTGCAAAGCGGCAAGCTGCGTTACATCGGCTGCTCGAATTTCTCCGGCTGGCACGTAATGAAAGCGCTCGCCACGTCCGAGCGTTACGGTCTGGCGCGCTATGTCAGTTACCAGGGCTATTACTCGCTGGTGGGCCGCGACTATGAGTGGGAGCTGATGCCGCTGGCGCTCGATCAGGGCCTCGGCACGATGGTCTGGAGTCCGCTCGGCTGGGGCCGCCTGACCGGCAAGCTGCGTCGCGGCCAGGCGCCCGGCGCGGGTCGAATCCAGCAGGGTGGCGCAGCCGGCGGACCCGAGGTCGAAGACGAGTATCTGTACCGCGTCGTCGACGCGCTCGACATCGTTGCGCAGGAGACGGGCAAGAGCGTGCCGCAGGTGGCGTTGAACTGGCTGCTGCAGCGTCCGACCGTCGCCAACCTCGTGATCGGTGCGCGCAACGAGGAACAGTTGCGTCAGAACCTCGGCGCGATCGGCTGGACGCTGTCGGCGGATCAGATTGCGCGGCTCGACCAAGCGAGTCATCGCACGCCGGTTTATCCGTACTGGCACCAGCGCGATTTCGACGAGCGCAATCCGAAGCCGACACAGTGGTAGCTCGGCAGGTCGCCGTTGGTTGCAGTTAGCTGCTCAAGCGCGCGGAATGTTCGATTGCTGTTTCGCGCGACTTGTCGCGTGCCATAAGCAGCCAGTCATCGGGCGCGGCGAAGCTTCAAGCCGCGTCAGTGATGCCGTGCCTCGGCGCGCGTGCGTTGGGCTGAAGTAGCAGCGATTCGCAGCGATTCGCAGCCATTCGCAGCGATTGTCGCGGGCTCGGGTCGCGATTCCGCGTGCCGCGCACCTTGAACCGCACACCTCGTTCTGCGATGGCGTCTGTATCAGGCTGCGGTCTTCGCCTGGATGCCGCGTTCGCGCGCCATCGTGATCGCGGCGTCCTCGATCATGTCTTCCTGTCCGCCAACCATCTTGCGGCGGCCGAGTTCGAGCAGGATCTCGCGTGCGGACACGCCGTACTTCGCTTCTGCGCGCTTGGCGAACAGCAGGAAACTCGAATACACGCCGGCATAGCCGAGCGTCAGCGAATTGCGATCGATGCGCACCGGGAAGTCGAGAATCGGCGTGACCAGATCCTCGGCCACATCGGAGATCTTGAACAGGTCGACACCGGTTTCGATGCCCATGCGGTTGCAGACCGCAATGAACACTTCCATCGGCGTGTTGCCGGCTCCTGCACCCATGCCGCCGCAGGCGCAGTCGATGCGGCGCGCGCCGGCTTCGATCGCGGCGAGCGAATTGGAAATGCCCATCGACAGGTTGTGATGCCCGTGGAAACCGATCTCGGTTTCCGGCTTCAACTTCTCGCGCAACAGGCCGATGCGCGCGGTCACGTCGTCCGGCAGCATGTAGCCGGCGGAGTCGGTCGCATACAGGCAGTTGGCGCCGTAGCTCTCCATCAATAGCGCCTGTTCGACCAGCTGCTGGGGTTCGATCATGTGCGCCATCATCAGGAAGCCAACGGTGTCGAGTCCCATCTTGCGGCCGAGGCTGATGTGCTGCTCGGAGACATCGGCTTCGGTGCAATGCGTGGCCACACGAATTGTCGTCACACCGCAGTCGGCCGCCATGCGCAAGTGATCCACCGTGCCGATGCCGGGCAGCAACAGCGCGGAGACCTTGGCCTGTTTCATCAACGGGATCACCGCGCGCAGATATTCCTCATCGCTCGCGGCCGGGAATCCGTAATTGACCGAAGCACCGCCGAGTCCGTCGCCGTGGGTGACTTCGATCAGCGGCACACCGGCGGCATCCATACCCTGCGCGATCGACTGCATCTGTTCGATCGTGATCTGGTGGCGCTTGGGGTGCATGCCGTCGCGCAGCGACATGTCGTGAACCGTGATCCGCGTGCCTTTGAGATTCATGCTGGTGCTCCGCAAGCTTGCTTTCGAGTCGTAATGAGAAACGTCGCCGGGCCTAGGCCGCCGGTTCCAGCTGCAGGCGGCCGGACATCATCTCCTCGGCGAACATCTCCGCGGTGCGCGTTGCCGCAGCCGTCATGATGTCGAGATTGCCGGCGTACTTCGGCAGGAAATCGCCGAGGCCTTCGACTTCCATATAGGTCGTCACGCGCAGGCCGTCGAACACCGGTCCATTCTTCAGCCGATAGCCGGGCACGTACTTCTGCACTTCGGCGAGCATGTCGCGTACCGAGGCTTCGATTTCCTTTTGCTTCGGCGCCTCGGCGGTGAGGCAGTGAATGGTGTCGCGCATGATCAACGGCGGCTCGGCCGGATTGATCACGATGATGGCCTTGCCGACGTCGGCACCGCCGACGCTGGCAACCGCACCGGATGTCGTGCGGGTGAACTCGTCGATGTTCTTGCGCGTACCAGGACCAACCGATTTCGACGCTACAGTGGCAACGATCTCGGCGTACTTCACCTTCTGCACGCGCGACACCGCATACACCATCGGAATCGTCGCCTGGCCGCCACAGGTGACCATGTTGACGTTCATCTCGCGCTTGCCGGCGTGCGCTTTCAAATTGATCGGCGGCACGCAGTACGGACCGATCGCGGCCGGCGTGAGATCGATCATCATCACGCCGAGCGCGTTGAGCTTGTCGCTGTTGTCCTTGTGCACGTAGGCGGAGGTTGCATCGAATGCGATTTGCACGCCGTCTGCCTTCACATGCGGGACGAGTCCATCCACACCTTTGTCTGTCGTCTTCAAGCCGAGTTCACGTGCGCGCGCGAGACCTTCGCTGGTCGGGTCCACGCCGACCATCCACACGGGCTCCAGCAGCGTCGAACGCCGCAGCTTGTACAGCAGGTCGGTGCCGATGTTGCCGGGGCCGATGATGGCGCACTTGATCTTGCTCATGAGCGGGGCTTGCTTCCTGTCTGCGGGATGCCGAGTGCGGCACGGACCTGATTGCCGTCTTCGCCGTCCCAGTAAGTGATGGCTGCGCGAGTTTCATCGGCGACGAAGAACGCGGCGGGGCCGGGCGCGCCATAAGGCACCGTACGCACGCCGGTGCGTTGCGAATCGGGATAGCCGACGATTTCCGGCGCGGCATTGGTCGAGATCGCGAGATACGCGAGTTCGTCGACGCCGGTGTTGATCAACTGATGCGCGAGTTCTGGGCCGCCAGCCGGCGTGACGATGAAGTCGCCAGGCTTTACCGGATACTGCTGGTCGCCGAAGCGCAACACGCCGGTGCCGCGCACGATGAAGAATTGCTCTTCGTTGACGTAATGATGATGAAACGGAAATGCCGCCTTGCCGGGCGGCACCGTCGTCAGGTTCACGCCGATCTGTTTCGCCCCGACACGCGCCGACAGTTCCGACATGCGCATCTCGAACACGCCACCATGTTCGAGCTGGTGATCGGCCTGGGCGCTGTCGATATTGATGATCGGGTTCATTGCCGGTGTTCCGCGTTCGGGTCAGGCTTCGAAGCCGACGGACGCGCCACCCATGCCGCCGATTTCCATCTCGAAGAAATCGCCAGGAATTGCCGGCAAGAGTGGTGCGAGCGAGCCGGACAGGATGATCTCGCCGGCCAGGAATGGAATGCCGAAGGCGCCGAGCGTGTTCGCGAGCCAGGCCACGGCGGTGGCCGGATGACCTTGCACCGCGGCCCCCACGCCGCTTGCGATCAGCGCGCCGTTCTTGCGGATCTCCATTTTCGCCGCGGCGAGGTCCAGTGCGTAGGGATCGATCCGGGCGGCGCCGAGCACGAACACGCCGCAGGACGCATTGTCGGCCACGGTGTCCTCGATCTTGATCTTCCAGTCGCGGATGCGCGAGTCGACGATCTCGAAGCAGGGTGCAACATATTCGGTAGCGGCCAGCACCTGCGCTTCGCTGATGCCGGGGCCGCGCAGGTCGTGCTTCAGCACGAAGGCGATCTCGCCCTCGGCGCGTGGCTGGATCAGTCCATGCCGGCTCAAGCTGATGCTGGCGCCGTCGGCGATGTGCATGCGATCGGTCAGGAAACCGAAGTCCGGCTGATGCACGCCGAGCATGTCCTGCACCGGCTTGCTGGTCACGCCGATCTTCTTGCCGACGACGCGCTCGCCGTCGGTCTGGCGTCGCGCCAGCAGGTGCTGCGAGATCCGGTAGGCGTCGTCGATGGTGATCGCAGTTTCGCGATTCGTCAGCGGCTCCAACACGCCACGTCCGCGCAGTGCGGCGTAGAGTTCGTCGCCGAGTTGTGCGATGCGCGTTGCGGTAAGCCTCATGTGTACGCCGCGCTCAGCCGTGCTGCAGGAAATCGATCACCGTGCGATTGAACAGCTCGCGGTGTTCGATCATCACCCAGTGTCCGCATTGCGGCACCAGCACCATGCGGCCGTTCGGCAGACCTTTCGCCAGCCGCATGATGCCGCTGTCCGGCATCATGTTTTCGTTGAGGCCCCACAGAGTCAGCGTCGGCTGCCGGATCTCGCCGAGTCGCTCGGTCATGTTCGGCACCTTCATGGTCTTGATGACCTGCGGGTTCTGCAACTTCATCATCTCGAAGCGTTCATGAACCAGCGCATCGTCGACGTAGGCCGGATTCACGACGAAGGCCTTGATGAAAAAGTCCTTCATGCCGGCTTCGGTAACCGGCTTGCCGGAACCGAACAGTGCGAACATTGCTGCCATGCCCGGCATCGCCATGTATTCCGGCATGTCGCTGACGCCGCCCGGCGCCATCAGCACCAGGCGTTCGACCTGGGCCGGATGCTGCAGCGCGAAGCCGAGTGCGATGGCGCCACCCAGCGAGTTGCCGACCAGCGTGACCTTGTATTGATCCGCGCTGCGCGCGGCAGGCTCGACACAGATCACATCGAGTGCCTGCTTGACGCATTCGACGAAGAACGCCAGCGGATATTCGACATCCTCCGGCTTGTCGGAATAGCCGAAGCCGATCAAGTCCGGTGCGATCACGCGATAGCCGGCGGCGACCAGCGCCGGGATATTGCCCTTGAAGTTGCTGTGCCCGCAGGCACCATTGCCGGAGCCGTGCAGCATCACGACCAGCGGGCCGCTGCCCTGATCGAGGTAATGGATGCGATAGCCGTTGGCGAGCGTGACGTAGTGGCCTTCGGGTACGGGTTTGGTCGTCATCGGCGTGGGCGTGAGTGTCGGCGTGGGTGTGGTGCTGCGGCTTGGCTTGGACGCGATGCGGGCCTGGGCACCTCAAGGTGGCCCATGCTCGCGGAAGCCTGTTTTCACGGCTTCGTCCCTTTGGACTACGGTGCCACGCCGGCAATCACCTAGGATGCGCTCAGTGCGTTATTTGAACGGAGATCGCGTGGGTCACAGCGGGCAGTCCAACATCGTGCTGGTCACCGGCGGCGCCAAGGGTGTCGGCCGCGGCATCACGGAGCGGTTTCTCGCCAGTGGCGCAACGGTGCTGGTGTGCGGCCGCCACGCGCCGGACTCGCTGCCGCAGTACGAGGATCGCAGTGCCGAGTTCCTCAGCTGCGATGTGCGCGATCGCGCGCAGGTGGAGGCGCTGTTTGCCGAGATCAGTCAACGTTACGGACGCCTCGACGTGCTGGTCAATAACGCCGGCGGTGCGCCGTTCGCCTTGGCGGACAAGGCGTCGCCGCGCTTTCACGAATCCATCATCCAGCTGAACCTGCTGGCACCACTGCATCTCGCGCAACAGGCGAACCGGCTGATGCAGGCGCAGGCCCTACACAAAGGTACTGGCGGTGGGGTGATTGTGTTCGTCGCCAGCATCAGCGCACTGCGACCGTCGCCGGGCACCGCTGCGTATGGTGCCGCCAAGGCGGGAATCTTGAGTTTGACGCAATCGCTGGCGGTGGAGTGGGCGCCGAAAGTGCGCGTCGTCGCCGTCAGCCCGGGGCTGGTCGAGACCGAACAGAGTGAACTGCATTATGGCGATGCGGCCGGCATCGCAGCGGTCTCCAAAACGATTCCGCTGCAACGCATGGCGCAGCCGAGTGAAATCGGCGATGCCTGTGTCTGGTTGGCGTCGCCGGCCGCGAGCTATGCCTCGGGCACCAATCTGGTTCTGAACGGCGGCGGCGAGCGGCCTGCGTTCCTGGATGCGGCGAGCGCGAACAAGCCGGCGTGACGGCTTGCGGTCGGCGATGGCGATGCGCGCCGATGAGCGACGCCTGGCCACTGCGAAAACGCTGTGACCGGCTGAACCGCTCGGTTCCAAGCAGTGCGTAATTGCATTGCGTAATCGCGTTACGTATTCACGTATTCACGTATTCACGTATTCGCGTATTCACGTATTCACGTATTCGCGTATTCGCGTATTCGCGTATTCGCGCATCGTGTGCACGATGCACCGAGTGCACGATGCACCGAGCACCGCCAGGCGCTCCGCTCGCGGCTGCGCCCGGCGCTCCGGCCGGTAGCCCCCAAGCGCCGCAGGCTAGGCGCGTTTCTCGCTGGATTTTTTCAATCCCGGCCCGGCCAAGGGTGTTATGTCGCGCGCCAGCAGCGGTTCACCGCATTCCGAGCAGACCATGGTGGGCTGGGTCAGGTGACCGCAGGGTACATGCTTGTAAATGACCGGCGCGCCACGGCCACCATCCATCCAGCGATCGCCCCAGCGCACCAGCGAAAGGATGACAGGGTAGAGGTCCTTGCCCTTCTCGGTAAGCCGGTATTCGTGGCGCAGCGGTCGCTCCTGATAAGGCACACGGCACAGCACCTCGTCTTCGACCAGGCGATCGAGTCGATCGGCCAGCCGATGCCGCGTAATGCCGAGTTGCTGCTGGAAGACGTCGAAGCGTCGCGTGCCGAGAAAACAGTTACGGATGATCAGCAAGGTCCAGCGATCGCCCAGCACCGACAGGCTGCGCGCGATCGAGCAGGGCTGATTTTCGATTTCGTCCCAACGCATGGCAACTCCTTTGATGCTGCTAGTTTGCCTCAATGCTTGACAGGTTCCAATATAGAACGAACAATCCGGCGACAAGCTGAAGCTTTGATCGGTCGAGCAATGGCATGCGGTGAGACCGAGTTGACCCTGTCCACGGCGACGTCCGCAGTGAACCCCGACATCTCCGCAGAACCTGTACTGAGCACGTCGGCAAGCCAACAGGTCGATCAGGCCGCGTGATGAATCAGCCAAGCTGCACGGCGTCGACACAGGATCTCTATGAGCGATAACAGCGAGTGGCAGAAAACCGCCTGCATTCTTTGCAGCATCAATTGCGGGCTGGAAGTGCAGACTGGCGGTGACGGCGGCCGGCACATCACCAAGATACGCGGTGACGACGCACACCCGGCGTCGCGCGGTTACGTCTGCGAAAAATCGCAGCGTCTTGATCGCTACCAGAATGGCGCCGATCGTCTGACCTCGCCGATGCGCCGGCGCGCGGATGGCAGCTATGAAGCGATTGCTTGGGACATCGCAATCAGCGAGATCGCGCAGAAGTTTCAGTCGATCAAGGCGCGCTATGGCGGCGACAGCATCCTGTATTACGGCGGCGGCGGGCAGGGCAATCATCTGGGTGGCGGCTACGCCAACGATTTTCTCAAGGCGGTTGGAAACCGTTACCGGTCGAACGCGCTGGCGCAGGAGAAAACCGGGGAATTCTGGGTGCAGGGCAAGATGCTGGGCACTGGCGTGCACGGCGATTTCGAGCACTGCGACGTGGCCCTGTTCATCGGCAAGAATCCATGGCAATCACACGGTTTTTCGCGCGCGCGGGTGATCTTGCGCGAAATCGAAAGCGATCCGAATCGCAAGTTGATCGTGATCGATCCGCGGCGCAGCGAAACCGCCGCGAAAGCCGACTACCACCTGATGATCAAACCCGGCACCGACGCCTGGTGTCTGACCGCGATACTGGGCATCTTGGTGCAGGAAGGACTCGTCGCTGCCGATTGGGTCGCGCGTCATACCCAGCGGTTCGACGAAATCGAAGCTCAGTTCAAGGCGATTCCGGTGAGCCGTTATGCGGCCATCTGCGGCGTCGAGGAAGCCTTGCTGCGCAGCGTCGCCAGCTGCATCGCTCAGGCCAAGAGCATGTCGGTGATGGAAGATCTCGGTCTGCAGATGAACCGTCACTCCACGCTCAACAGTTATTTGCAGCGTCTGATCTGGTTGCTGACCGGGCACTACGGTCGCCGCGGCGCCAACAACGCACCGACGCCGTTTCTTTCGCTGGCCCAGGCAAGCCGGGGCGAAGTGACGAGCAGAAAAGCCGGCAAACGTGTCGAGCGCCGCAGCCCGGTGGCGAATGCCAAGATCATCATCGGCCTGATTCCCTGCAACGTGATTCCGGAAGAAATTCTCACCGATCATCCGCAGCGTTACCGGGCGATGCTGGTGCAGAGCGGCAATCCGGTCCATTCGCTCGCCGATAGTCAGCGCATGCGTGCGGCGCTGCGGGCACTCGAACTGAGTGTGGTGGTCGACGTGGCCATGACCGAGACCGCGCGCGAGGCCGACTACGTGCTGCCTGCATCCAGCCAGTTCGAAAAAGTCGAGGCGACGTTCTTCAATCTCGAATTTCCGCGCAACGTATTCCAGCTTCGTCAGCCCTTGTTCGAGCCGCTGGCGGGCAGCTTGCCGGAGGCCGAAATCTATGCGCGTCTCATCGAAGCCATGGGACTGTTGGGCGAACGCGACTACCGGCCGCTGCGACGCGCTTTGCGTTTCGGCCGCCTGGCATTCGCAGCGCGATTTCTGCTCGGCATGGCGCGCAATCCGAAGTATCAGAAATTCACCAGCGTGCTGTTGTATCGAACGCTCGGCGAAACCTTGCCAAAGGGCATGCAGTCGGCCGCCGCGATCTGGGGGCTCTCGCATCTGTACGTCCGCGGCAATCGCAAGGCGGCTGCGCGCGCGGGCTTCGGCGGATTCAGTTTGTTGGCCGGCGAGCGTCTGTTCGATGCGATTCTGAACAGCCCTTCTGGATTGGTGTACGCCGACAACGAATACGCCGACAGCTTCACGGCAGTAAGCCACAGTGAGCACCGCATCAATCTGAACATTCCGGAGTTGATGCAGGAAGTGGCGAAGCTCGAATCTGGCGCGCCCGCAGACGATCGCGACTATCCCTACGTACTGTCGGCCGGCGAGCGTCGCAGCGATACCAGCAATACCGCGGTGCGCGACGCCGGCTGGCACAAGAAGGGCCGCTTCGGCAGCTTGCGCATCAGCCGCAGCGATGCACAAGCGCTGCGCTGCGAGGACGGCGAAACCCTGCGTCTGTCAACGCGCCGCGCGGCACTGGATGTCGAAGTCGAGATCTCGGACATGATGCAACCGGGGCACATCTCGCTGCCGAACGGGCAAGGTCTCGACTACCTCGACGCCGATGGCTCAACCGTGCGTCGCGGCGTGCCGCCAAATGAACTGACCGACAGCAGCCAACGCGACTTCCTCGCCGGTACGCCCTGGCACAAGTTCGTGCCGGCCCGGCTGGAACGCCTGCACTGAGCGCGCAGCGCGCGGCTGATGGCGATCAAGGCGCCCGATAGAACGCGGTCGGGTCGAAGGTCTGTGGCGATACCGTGCCGACATTGCTGATACCGAGCGTGCGCAACACGGTGCTGCTGTGATCGACCAGATCGGTGATCTCCATCTGCGCGAGATACCAATAAGAACCCGATTGCTTCAATGCGTCGGCGGGCGAGGTCAGTCGCTTGCGCACGTTTTTCCCCACATTGAACTCGGCCTTGATGACGACACAGCTCTTGCGTTCGACCCAGGCTTTGACCGAGCTGTAAGGCGAGTGTTCGGCGGGATCCGGTGAGAGCAGTAGCACGTCGCTAGCGCGACCGTCGACGTCTTCGCCGAGACCCAATTGGGCGCTGGCGCCGTCGAACGCGGTTTGCAGCTGCTTGAAGTCGTCGTAGCTGAAGTTCGTCCCCAACAGCGAGCCGTCGGCGAGCGTGCCGACAATGTGTCGGACGCGCTTGACCGAGGGCAGGTAGACGAACATGTCGTCGCGCTGCGTGCTGTCGGAGTGGCGGATCAGGTAAGCCGCACCGGCGAGATACGGAGGGTCTTCGATTTTCAGTCGCACACTGACTGCACCGGGCTGACCCGTCGCAGCGGCGGACAGCGTGCCTTTGAGCAGACGCGTCGCGCCGTTGCTGTCGCTGCCGCTGAGTTCCACCGTTCGCACGCTCAAGCTCGGCGGAAGGTTGTTGCGCATGCAGCTGAAGATCGCCTGCGGTGAGGCGTCGGCCTGCGCACCGCCGCACAGCAGTAAGGCCAGCATGATTCCCGAGTGTTTCATTGTGTTCCCCCTGAGCACGGGTTGGACGCGTATCGAGCGTATCGCCGCGGTAAGTAGTCGCGTTTGACCAGCCGACTTGCTTCGATTCTATCCGGCGCGCGGTGTTGCCGACATCGGGCCGCGTTGTCGTTGACCGACATCGTGCTGGCTTGCGCTCAGTTGGCCACCTCCGCGGGGCTTTTCGCGTGACCGCTCGGGTCTCCACTGGTCTGAGCAGGTCTCTGCCGGTCTCGGCAGGTCTCGGCATGTCTCAGTCGACTGAGGGTCGCAGCACGTCGCAGCAGGTCTCAGCACGTCGCAGCACGTCGCATCAGGTTTTCGCAGGTGAGGGTTTCCGCAGGTCTCGTCTATGGGGACGAGGCCGAGGCATCGGCCTGACTGAATAATCGAGTGCCAGAACTGGCGATCCATAACTATTACAGCGAGGAGTCCATGCAGGCCCAACAATTTCCCGAGGGCGCAGTGCTGGTTTTCGGCGGTAGCGGCGGGATCGGTCAGATCGTCGCACGCGGCTTCGCTCACGCCGGCAGTGATGTCGCAATCGTGTACCGCAGCAAGCAGACCGTCGCGGAGACCGTCGCTACCGAACTGCGTGCGCTCGGACGCAAGGCCAGCGTGCACGCGGCGGATGTGACCGACCCTGCACAAGTTGAAGCCGCAGTCGCTGCCGCGGAACAGGCGCATGGTCGCATCCATACCGTCGTATTCGCAGCGGGGCCGGTGGTCGAGCAGGTGCTGATTGGCGATACCTCGCACGCGCTGTGGAAGCGTTCGATCGATACCGAAGTACATGGCTTCTTCAACGTCGTGCAAGCAAGCCTGCCGCGCTTGCGCGCAGCCGGTGGCGGATCGTACGTGCACCTCGGTTCCGCCGGTCATGTCTGGTGGCCGGCCAAGGATGGCCTTTCGGTAGCGCCCAAGGCCTGCAACGAGGCGCTGATCAAGGGGCTGGCGAAGGAAGAGGGCCGCAACAACATCCGCGCCAACTCGGTGCTGGTCGGCGTCATCGAGGCCGGCATGTTCCTCGAACTGCTGCAGCGCGGCGTGTTCGACCAGAAATGGACCGACGAAGTCCAGAAAATGCTGGCGCTGAAGCGCTGGGGCAAACCGGAAGAGATCGGCTACGCCGCGGTCTTCCTGGCGTCGACCCAGGCGGGCTATATCACCGGTCAGCAGCTCAACGTGTCCGGCGGATTCGGCATCTAGCGCGGCCTGAGCCTCGTCCGCTCGCAGGAGGCGCGCAGCGCTGACGGCGCCAGACTGTGCTGGCTCGGAATTCCAAGAACGACCGAATTCATCAAACCCATAACACGCAAGGAGAACGCATGTCGCTGCCACTGGAAGATCTGGAACTGATCCGGCGTTTGAAGTACGCCTATTGCCGCTGCATCGACACCGCCAACATCGCGGAGCTGCGTGAGCTGTTCGCGGAGGATGCGAGTGTTTGTTATGTCGGCGGTTCGTATCGATTCGAAGCCCAAGGACGCGACGTCATTCTCGAAGCGCTCGGCAATGCCTTCCATGCCGAGGCAATCGCGATGCATCACGTCAATCACCCGGAGATCGATTTCGTCTCGCCGACCGAGGCCACCGGCGTCTGGTACCTGAAGGACTGGTTCCTCGACCTGCGCCACAAGATCATCACCGATGGCACCGCGCTGTACCGCGATCGCTACGTCAAGAAGAACGGGCGCTGGCTGATCCAGCACGCCAGCTACGAACGCATCTTCGAGATCGTCACGCCGGTCACCGAAACGCCGAACATCACCGCGCACTGGCTGGCAAAGCACGGCAAGAAATTGCCGGCGGCCTGAGGGTCTTCGCTGACGATCGACCAACACGCAGGTCGGACTTTCGAGCCGGCGTGGCGTGAGATCGAAATGGTGTTTAAGCCGCGTGCAAGGGCAGATCGAACGCACCGCGCATAAGCGGCGAAGTTCGGCGCATCCGTTTTTATCTAATGTGGTTCAACGAGTCCGGCGCTCGATCGGCCGGTCATCGGCTCATTGGATCGGACATCTGCAATTTGGCAACGCGACGGTCGTGTTGAGCACGACCGCCGCGTGCAAATCGTGGCGATTTCAGCCGAGCGTGATCACGCTGTTCAGCAGCAGACGCACCAGCATGGTCTGACGTGTGACGCCGGTCTTGCAGAAGATCGAACGCAGATGCGTGCGCGCGGTATTGCGGCGCACGTCCATCTTCTCGGCGGCTTCGTCGAGCGTCAGGCCATCAACCAGCAGCATCGCCAGCGCTGCTTCCATACGGGTGAGTCCGAACAGTCGGCGCAGCAGTTCGGTCGACGGCGGCGCGGTGTTCGATTCCGGATCGCGCAAAAACACCGCGACGGCGGGGCGGTGACGGCTTTCCGACCAGCGGCCGAACGGGATTGCGCGCACCAGCGCACCGAGCTTGGCGCGGCCCGAAGGGCGCGTCACCGACAAACCTTCGACGGCGCTGCCGGTACTGGTGTTGTTGCCGGCGAGAGCGGCGCGGATCATCGCCTGCAGTTCGCGGCTTTCCTGGCTGACATCGAGACACAGGTTGTTGCCGACCAGCTTGATGCCGTCTTTTTCATTGAGGATCCGGCGCGCTTCCTGATTCATCTCGACGACTGAGCCGTCGTGCGCGAAGCTGACCATGCCGAGTTGCATGCGGTTGACGGTGCCGGCGAACAGCTGACGATCGCATTCGAGCAGATCGAGCCGCGCGTGCAATTGAATCGAGCGCTTCATATGCGGCAGCAGATAGCGCATCAGCGCTTTGTCTTCGGCCGAAAAAGGCTCCGCGCTATGTGAGCGTGTCGCACGCAGGCGGCATTCGATGCCGTCTTTCGTATAGATATCCGCGCCGAGCAGATGACGGATGTCCAGTGGCTTCAGATATTCCTGATACACCTGGCACTGCAGCCACTGCTTGCCGATCTGCTCTTCGGCGGTGGTGACTTCGCCTTCCTTCAGGCGCACGAACGGATCGAGCGCGAAGAAGTGGGTTTCGTAGGATTCGGTTTCCTGTGCGCGAACCGCACCGGAGTTGATCATCACGCCGGCATTCTCGGAAGAGGGCGGGCGCAGCATCAGGGTGACATGGCCGGCGTGCAGACTGTCGCGCATCAATTCCAGCGACGAACTCCACGGGGGCGATTCGAGCGGACCTTCGTAGATCGCGCTGATCAGCCGATCGAGCTTTGCGAAATCGCCGCCCGGTATGTCGTTGACGACGCGCGGCGGGGTATTCGACACCTTCGACAAAGCGTGCACTGCCATGTGACCGTCTCCTCGTTCAAGCCTACCCGGAGCCTGATGACCGTTCACGATCTGTCAGAAGGTGAATCGCCAACGGGTGTGCGGGAAGCGCCTCTTGTTGACCTACGTCATTGCGATCCGACGTTTGTTTGCGGGCCGAGTATAGGGGATATCGCCGGCGGGTTGTAAAGGGCTTTCCGGGCAGGCTGTTCGAGTGATTTCGACCTCGTCCGTCCGGACGAATCGAAGCGCTACGCGCCATCGGAACATCGCATCCGACCGGGGTCGGCTGCGCCGTCCTGCGTCACCCAATCGTTCCAATTCCTATACCTGACAACGGGACTGAAGATGCTCGGCGAAGACCGCATGAAGCAGGCGATGCAGGCCTATATCGACGCTTACAACCGCGATGATCTCGACGGCATCGTCGCGCTCTACGCCGAGGACGCCAGCGTCGAAGATCCGGTCGGCAGTCCGGTCAAGCAGGGTAAGCCGGCCGTCGCAGCGTTCTACAAGATGGCGATGAAGAGCGGCGCACGGCTGGCGCTGGCCGCACCGATCCGGGCCTCGCACGGCAATTCGGCGGCGATGGCCTTCGATGTCCAGTTGAACATGCCACAGGGTCGTGCGGTGATCCGCGTGATCGACGTAATGACCTTCAACGACGCCGGCGAATTCACTTCGATGCGCGCCTACTGGGGACGTAGCGATATGGAAATGTCCGCTTAGCGCAGCGGCTTCCGCGGACATCCTCAATATTCGGTTGGCCGCAACGGCGTCGCGCAAGCGACCGACAAAAGTGCAAGGGAGTGCAGCACGATGATGTCACTGCAGCAGATCTCCGATCGACTGAGTCTTGAGCAGTTGGTGATCGATTACGCCAACGCCATCGACGAGCGCGCGTATCACCGCCTCGACGAGGTGTTCACCGCCGATGCCTACATCGATTACCGGGCGATGGGCGGCATCGACGGACCGTATCCGAAGATCCGCGACTGGCTGCCGCAGGCGCTGGCATCGTTTCCCGCGTACATGCATTTCGTCGGCAATTTCAGCTGCCGGGTTGATGGCGACACCGCAACCGGCAGCACCGCCTGCTTCAATCCGATGGAAGTGCCGCGGCCGGAAGGCGGCAGCGACGTGATGTTCCTCGGGCTCTGGTATCTCGATCGCTTCGTGCGAACGCCGCAGGGTTGGCGCATCAGCGAACGGGTCGAGCGCAAGTGCTACAACCACAACATGCCGGAGTGGATGCGCAAGGCGCTGCAGATGTAGCCGGTTCAAGCGCCGCCACAATCGGCGAGATTGCAGACATCGACGATGCGGCTGTGCCGCCGGCTGCGCGCGAATGTCGCGCCACAGCCGGGCGTCTCACTTCCCGCGTTCTAGCCCGCCGCCACCGCTGCAGCGAGCGACATTTCACCGCGCGCCGCTACCGGCGCACCCGGCATTCCCTGTGGCGAGTACACGCCTTCGGCCTCGGCGAGGAATTCCTGCTTGCGCGCACGCGGGTTGTAGAACTGCTTGTACCAGGCGCGTGCCTTGCGATGCGGACCGTCGCCACTGACGTACATGCCGTGCAGATTGGGGCGCTTGTTGGCCCAGATGCCGAAGTCCTGTGCGAACGACCACAGCGCGCTCTGCTGATAGGCGCGCGCAGCGACGATGTCGGATTCGTTGGCGACCGGCAAGCCGCTGGCGGCCTTCACCAGCAGTGCGTGCCAGACATGCACCACACCATCGTCGATCGGTGTGTGCGCAATGAAGATGATCGAATCGTGCATGCCGGTGAGGTGCGACAGCAGCACGCCGGGTCCGTGGTAGACCGTATCGGTGATCAGCATCGCGCTCTTGCCATCGGCCGACACCAGCGTGCGATGTCCGCCGCCCTGGCGTTGAATGGCGAGATGTCCGCGGAACTCGTTTTCGAAGAACTGCACCGTGGAGCCATGCAGCGGCCCGAGATGCGAACAATCGGCGATGTTGTCGATGATCTCCTGCGGGTGGCAGGCCAGCGTGCCGAGATCGTCGAACTGCCACTGCACCCAGGACTTGTCCTGCCATTCGGGCAGATCCGGTGCTGCCCATTCCGGCTCACCGCCCTCGGGATCGTGCCAGACGAACACGCCGCCGAGCCGCTCCTCGACCGGCCAAGATTTGACCTTGGCCGCACGCGGAATCGGCGCATCCGAATAGGGGATGTCGTCGCATTTGCCGTCGGCGTTGAAGCGCCAACCGTGGTACGGGCAGCGGATCGAATCGCCTTCGACGCGCCCATCCTGCACGACAAACGATGTGGTCTCGCAAGCCAAGTGCGTGCCCATGTGCGGGCAGTACGCGTCGAGCAGCACGACGCGGCCGCTGGCACCGCGGTACAGCGCGAAGTCCTGTCCGAAGAAGCGCAGCGACTGCGGCTTGCTGTCGACCTTGGCGCTGTCCGCAATCATGAACCAGCCGCGCGGGAAGGTATGTTCGCCGAGGCCGTAATCCTTGCTGGTTGCCATAAGCTTGAAAACTCCGGTGAGTCGCGGAATCTCATGGACGGATGCCGCAGCGTGCAGGCAGTTTGTGAATGCGGCGACGCAGCCGCATCACCCGTTTGAGTGAACTGTTTGCTTACGCACCGCAGGCCTGTCTTGAAGTCGTGCGCGCAGGCTCCTTCTGCGGATCGGCTGGTCATGTCTTTGCTTGGTTTGCGGCGCAGGTCTAAACACCGCTTCAGCGGTGTCAACGGCGGTGGTTCCATGCAGCTTTCAGAATCGGCGGAATGACACGCGTTCGCCGTCGCTGCGATGTCCGCGGGTTCCGAGCGCAATTCACAGGGGCTGAATCAGCTGGCGTCGCCGTCGATGCAAAGCCGCTTCGCCGCTTGCTGCCAGCGGGTTTACCCAGGGGTCGCGGCTGCGCCGCAGGCGGCTAGTCATTTCGGACGATGCCGCGGGGCCTCGATTTGGGGAAAGTGCGATGGCGCCCAGATGAGCCCGCCACTGGCCGTATCCGCTCGGTGGTCTGCGGCAGCTGCTTCCGCGCACGATCCGGGCGTCACCGAACAAATCGAGGAATAGCAATGCAAATGCAACGGCAAAAAGTCACGTCGCTGGTCACGCCCGAATCGCTGCTGCAGAAAGCGCGCGAGCTGGTGCCGGTGCTGGCGCAGCGCAGCGCGCAGGCCGAGCGCGAGCGTCGCCTTCCGGCGGAAACCATTGCCGACATGCAGGCTGCGGGATTCTTCGAAGTGTTGAAGCCGAAACTCTACGGCGGTTACGAAATGGACCCGCAGGTGTTCTACGACATCTGCATGACGCTGGCCGAAGGCTGCATGTCGACCGCCTGGGTCTATGGCGTGGTCGGCGTCCACAACTGGCAGATCGCGCTATTCGATCCGCGCGCAGCAGAAGACGTCTGGGGTCAGGACAATAAAGTCTTGATCGCGTCGACCTACATGCCCAAGGGCCAGGTCAAGCCGGTCGATGGTGGCTTTCGCTTCAGCGGACGCTGGGGATTCTCCAGCGGCATCGATCATTGCCAGTGGGTGCTGCTCGGCGGCCTGATCTTCAGCGAAGGGCAGCCGCCGGAATACCGCACCTTCCTGCTGCCGCGCGCCGATTTCGAAGTGGTCGACACCTGGCACACGATGGGTCTGAAGGGCACTGGTTCGAACGACATCGTCGTCAAAGACGTCTTCGTACCGGAATACCGCACGCACAAGGCGAGCGATGGCTTCATGGGCACCAACCCAGGCCGCGACACTTTCACCGCCGATCTCTACAAGCTGCCGTTCGGGCAGATCTTCGTGCGCGCGGTGTCGTCGGCGGCGATCGGCGGCCTGCAGGGCGCGCTTGACACCTTCCTCGACTTCGCCAAGGTGCGCGTCGGCGACATGGGCAACAAGACTTCGGAGCAGGCGCCGGCGCAACTTGCAGCCGCCGAGAGCGCAACTTCGATCGACGAGATGAAACTGGTGCTGCATCGAAACTTCGAAGTGCTGATGTCGAAGATCCGCGCCGGCCAGCCGCTCGACGACGTCAACCAGCGGCTGCTGTTCCGTCATCAGGCTTCGCAGGTGGTCGAGCGTTGCGCCAAGCATGCCTATCAGTTGTTCTCGGCCTGCGGTGGCCGCGGCATCTTCACCGACTTCCCGCTGCATCGCTACGTCACCGACATCTTCGCGGCGCGTGGTCACTACGCGAACAATCCCGAGCAGTTCGGCCGCAATTACGGCGGCGTACTGCTGGGCCGTCCGAACACCGACTTCTTCATCTAGGGTGCAGGCATGAACGACCAGGGAACGGGCCGCTCGCAGGACGCGAAATTCGATCAGACGTACGACGTCGTCGTTATCGGCTCCGGTGCGGGCGGCATGACCGCCGCACTGTGCGCCAAGGCGCAAGGACTGAGCGCGATCGTGCTGGAAAAGGCCGATAGCTACGGCGGCACCAGTGCTGTGTCCGGCGGCGGCATCTGGATTCCTTGCAATGATCAGATCCCCGGCCTTGGCGGCACCGATTCCTATGCCGAGGCGCTGACCTACATGAACTATCTCACCGCCGGCGAAGTGCCGGCGGCGCGCATCGAAGCCTACCTGCGCAATGCGCCGGAGATGGTGCGCTTCCTGGCGCAGCGCTTTGGCGTCAAGTTCGCCGCAGTGAAGCGCTATCCGGATTACTTTCCGGACAAGCCGGGCGGCAAGCCCGGCTATCGAACGATGGAGCCGGGCGAATTCGATCTGGCCAGCCTCGGCGCGCTACTCAATCAGCAGCGCGAGGCTTACAAGAGCACGCTGCTGATGGGCCGCGTGGCGATGAATCAGGTTGAAGCGCACACACTGTTCACGCGCGGGCCGGGCTGGATCTGGCTGATGATCAAGATGATGGCGAAGTACTGGCTCGACTTCGGCTGGCGCCGCCAGAGCACGCGCGACCGGCGCGGCACGCTCGGTCAGGCGCTGGTCGGCAGCCTGCGTCGCGCGCTGCAGGAGCAGGACATTCCGCTGCAGTTGTCGACCGGCCTCGAATCGCTGATCGAGGACAACGGCCGCGTGGTCGGCGTCAACCTCAGTCGCAACGGACAGCGCCTGCGCATCGCGGCTCGCCGCGGCGTGGTGCTGGCCTGCGGTGGTTTCGAGTCGAACCAGCAGATGCGCGATCAGTATCTGCCGAAGCCGACCAATAGCGCCTGGACCGCCGCACCGCCGATCAATCATGGCGACGGCATTCGTGCCGGCATCGCCCTCGGCGCCGATCTGAAGTTCATGGACCTGACCTGGGGCACGCCGACCATGACGATGCCGGGTGCCACGTCGGCGTCGGGTCTGTTCGTCGAGCGCGGACTGCCGGGCTGCGTGATGGTCAACCAACTTGGCCAGCGCTTCGTCAACGAGGCGGCGCCGTATACGGAAGTGGTCTACGCGATTCAGGCGGATCAGGCGAAGACCGGCAAGGCGGTACCGTGCTGGCTGATCTTCGACGCCGACTATCGCCGCAAGTATCCGATGGGTCCGATGCTGCCGGGCAGCATCCAGCCGGATTCGAAGCTGCCGAAGGAATGGCTCGATTCGGTGTATTACCGTGCCGAATCCCTCGAAGCGCTGGCGGTCAAGATCGGCGTCGATGTGCACGGACTCAACCAGTCGGTGGCCGACATCGCCGCGTTTTCAAAGTCCGGCACGGACACCCAATTCGGCAAGGGCAATACCGTGTTCGACCGCTACTACAGCGACCCAACCTGCAAGCCCAACACCTGTCTCGCACCGATTGCGAAGGCGCCGTTCTACGCCGTGCGCGTGCAGCCGGGCGAGCTGGGCACCAAGGGCGGACTCGTCACCGACGAACACGCGCGCGTGGTGCGTGCCGATGGCAGCCGCATCGAAGGTCTGTACGCGGTCGGCAACTGTTCGGCCGCGGTAATGGGCCGAACATATGCCGGACCCGGTGCCACGCTGGGCCCGGCGATGACCTTCGCCTACATCGCCGCGCGCAGCCTGGCGCAGCCGCAAAGCGAGCCTGCGGTGCAGAAGCTCGACGTACTCAGCGCGGCCTGAGCGCCACGCCGAGTGCTTCCCAAATCCTGCGGCGCGATGTTCGATTAGAAGTAACACAACGCTCAGACTCAACGAGGGATCAGACGACATGCACAGACTCGCCGGCAAGGTGGCGCTGGTCACCGGCGCGGGCCAGGGTGTCGGGCAGGGGATTGCCTTTGCGCTTGCCGCCGACGGTGCCGCGGTTGCGGTGACCGGTCGAACGCTATCGAAAGTGGAGCAGACGGCGGCGGAGATCGAGCGCCGCGGCGGTCGCGCCCTGGCGCTGGCTTGCGACGTCAAGGACGCCGCTGCGGTCGCCGATTGCGTGAGCCAGGTGGTCGCACGGCTCGGTGGCCTCAACATCCTGGTCAACAACGCACAGGAAGTGCCGCTCGGCACGCTGCTGAACGTCAGCGATGCCGCCTTCGCCGCAGGCTGGGATTCGGGGCCGCTGGCGACCTTCCGCCTGATGAAGCTGGCGCACGCACACCTGAAGGGCGACGGCTGCATCGTCAACCTCGCATCGCCAGCGGCGCATCGCTGGGACGCCAGCGGTTACGGCGCCTACGGCGCGGTGAAGGAAGCGATTCGCCAGCTCACCCGCGCAGCCGCTTGCGAGTGGGCGCGCGACGGCATCCGTACGAATGCCATCCTGCCGCTCGGCAATTCGCCGGCAATGGACGGCTGGACCCGAGCGCGGCCGCAAGAAGCCGCGGCCTTCATCGCCACCGTGCCGATGCAGCGCGTCGGCGATTGCGAAACCGATATCGGCCGTTTTGTCGCAACCCTGTGCTCGGACGACTGCCGTTACATCAACGGCCAGAGCATCGCGGTCGACGGCGGCCAGGCCTACCTCGGCTGAATGCGATGCCAACGTCGATGGATGCGCGGCGTGAAACAGCGTGTCTGTCTGCTCACCCCTGTGCCGATTGCGATTCGCTGCCCGCACTAGAAGCGACAGAAGTAACAGAAGCGACTGAAGCGACAGAAGCGACCGAAGCGACAGTACCGATGAGCACGCTACGATGACCGGCAGCACGCCGCGCGCGGTCAATGCGATTGCCAACGCCAATGGGACTTCAGCCGCGGTCGATGGTCGAACGCCTGCAACGCCGGCCGCGGAACAGCATTCGCCGTTTCGTCCGATCCGCATCGGCCCGCTGAACCTGCGCAACCGATTCATCAAGTCGGCTACCAACGAGGGCATGGCGCGCGGCGGCGTGCCGTCGAAGGCGCTGGTGGCGCATCATCGCGCGATGGCTGCGGGTGGCGCTGCAATGACGACCGTGGCGTACTGCGCGGTAAGTCCCGACGGTCGCACCTTCGTCGATCAGGTCACGCTCGACGAGGCCAGCCTGCCGCATCTGCGTGTCCTCACCGACGCGGTGCATCGCGAAGGCGCGGCCGCCTGCGCGCAGCTGACGCATGGCGGTGCCTTCAATTTCCTGCCGTCGTTGTCGACCGGGTATCCCTTGAGTGCGTCGGGTGGCTTCAATGCTGCCGGCGTGATCAGCGGCCGCTTGTTCAAGACCGCGATGACGCCCGCCGATCTCAACCGCGTCGCTGCCGAATTCGTCGCCGCCGCGAAGCGTGCCGAGGCCTGTGGCTTCGACGCGGTGGAATTGCACATGGGGCATGGCTACCTGCTCAGCCAGTTCTTGTCGCCGAAATACAACCACCGCCGCGACGGCTACGGTGGTGACGCGACGCTTCGCGCACGCTTTCCCGCGCAGGTGTTGGCGCGCGTACTCGATGCGGTCGGTAACCGGCTCGCAGTGACGTGCAAGATCGGCGTCACCGAGGGATTCAAAGGCGGTGCGACCGCCAGCGACGCGGTCGATGTTGCGCGCGTGCTCGAGCGCGGCGGCGCGCACTTGCTGGTGTTGAGCGGCGGCATGAACGTCGAATCGCCGTGGACGATCTTTGGCAGCAACATGCCGGCGGCGGCGGTTGAAGTCATGCAGAACCCGGTGGTCAAATTCGCAACGCGGCTGATGCGTCTGTGGGAACCGCGTGTGACGTTCCGGCCGCTGTATTTTCTGGAACACTCGCGGCAGGTTCGCAAGGCGGTGGCGATGCCGCTGGCCTACCTCGGCGGCGCGACCTCGCTGGCCGGCGTCGAGCAACTGATGCAAGAAGGATTCGACTGCGTGACGATGGGACGCGCGCTATTGCACGATCCGCAACTGGTCAATCGCTTTGCCGATGGCAGCGTGTTGGAGTCGGGCTGCACCGCCTGCAATCAATGCGTGCCGCTGATGTACAGCGAGGGCGGCACGGCCTGCGTACTGCGCGCGCCGAATGACGTGCAACTCAACCGGATGCCCGCCGCCGGCTGAGCCGCGTGCGCCGTGATTGCCGCGATCAGGAATTGCGCGCGCGTGACTGTAACCAATACGTGTTCGTGTCCCATCGTGCCCGTGACCCATTCTTGCTCGTGATCCAGTGGCGCCTGCGAGCGCTGCATCATCATCAGCTTGCGATCCCGCAATCGGATGCGGCGGTCGGCGCGCCTGACCGATGACCTGTTTACGGCCGCGCATCGCCGGAGCGCTTGACCGATAACGCGTTGCCGAACGCGCATCGCCGGTGCGCCAGCGCTATCCTCGCCGCAATTTCATTCACGAGCCTTCCGATGCCCGATTCCAAGGCGATTACCTATGCGAGCTATTTGCAGCTCGATGCACTGCTCGGCCTGCAGCAGCCGCAGTCGCAGGAACACGACGAGCTGCTGTTCATCGTCATTCACCAGGTCTATGAATTGTGGTTCAAGCAGCAGCTTCACGAGCTGCGCGGTGTGCGTGCGGCACTGCTGGCCGACGACGCTCCGCGCGCGCTGGCCGGACTCGACCGCGTACTGACCATCCTGAAGACGCTGGTCGCGCAGGTCGATGTACTGGAAACGATGACGCCACTTTCATTCGCCGCATTCCGTGCGCGGCTGCAGGCGTCCAGCGGCTTCCAGTCGCTGCAGTTCCGCATGATCGAAACCGTGCTGGGACACAAGCGTATCGCCGTGCGTGAGGCCCATGCGGTGGGCAGTGCGGAGCGCAGCGCACTCGACAAGTTGTTCGCCGATCCTTCGCTGTACGACGCGTTTCTGCGTTGGCTGGCAGTGCGCGGCGTTGCCATTCCGGCGGCGGCATTGAGTCGCGATCCCGCGCTGGCGACGATGGCCGATGTCGGCGTGCAGGACGCGCTCTTGCAGGTTTATCGTGAGCGGCCGCTGGAGGCGCAGTTGTGCGAGCGCCTGGTCGATCTCGATGAAGGTCTGCAGGAATGGCGCTATCGCCACGTCAAAATGGTCGAGCGCACGATTGGCTTCAAAGCAGGTACGGGTGGCTCGGCCGGTGCGGCCTACCTGCGCGAAACCCTGTTCCGCCCGCTGTTCGAAGACTTGTGGGCGATCCGCACGCGACTGTGATCAGTCGCTGGAACACGAGCTTGCAGGCGGTGTCGCTCGCGACGTGCGTAAGTCGCGTCCGTGCGATTACATCCACGTAGCGTGATCGCACCGCGTGTCATCGATGCGCGCGCCAGCACAAGGCAGTCGCGAGGCAGTTTCGAGGCAGTCGCGAGGCCGTTTCGAGGCAGTCGCGAGGCCGTTATAAGGCCGTGCATCGAGCGGTCGCCGAACAATCGCCAAACGGTCAAGGCCGACCGCACACCGACCGCACACTGACTCAGAAACGCCGCCGCGCGTTAGAGCGGCGGCGTTCTTGAGCCGGATGCCGAGGTTCAGCCGAACAGCTTGCTCGTCAGCAGGCTCAAACCTTCGTTGAGCAGCGCGTTGGTCTGCACCTGCGGCTGACCGTTCGGCGTTGCATGATCGATCACGTGCGGCAGGATTTGCGCCAGACCCTGCGTGACCACGTCCGGCGAGATGCCGATCTTCTGCGCGATGCCACTGATCAGGTCGGGGCTCAATGCCTGCTGCAACTGCGCGCCATTGATCGGCAGGTTCGCGCCGGTGCCGATCCACGAACTCATCTGTTGGCCGAGTCCGGCCGCCTCGAATTTCTGAATCAGGCCCGAGAGTCCACCGACCTGCGGACTGTTGAGCAAGCTGATCGCCACCTGCAGCAGCGCCGCGCCGCCGCCGGCCGTCGCAGCGCCGGCCGCTTGCGCGCCGTTCTGATTGCCCGCACCGCTCAGCACGCTGCTGAGTACCGAATCCAGTAATCCCATGGTGAACCTCCCGTTGGATCGCGGTGCCCATCGGCACCATGACATTGTGATGAAGCGCGAGTCGCGCGTTCGCCGCCGCGAATCTCGCGTCGACGCGCACGTTTGTAACCGGTTGCCGGGCGGTTTGGCTAGAGGCTGCGACGACCCTCGGCTGGCGGCGGCGAATTATTTCGCGGGGTTTCGAACGCGTTTGTGCAGGCTTGCCTGTCAAGGTCGAAGTCGACTGCAGGAGCGGCAATATTTCTGCCTGTGGTTATTCCAACCGATCTTTGGAGCGCTGTGCACTCTCTCACAATGCCGCTGCCTCGCGCGGCGCAAGCTGCCTCGCGTTCGCAGCACTGATTGGGCATCACAGGGAGGCGAGGCTTTACATCGTGCCGCGATCGGCAGATTCGAAGTCCCTCAAAAAACCTCCTGGAGGATCACATGCCCAAACTTGAAATTGCACAACTGTCGAAGCAGCTGATCGAAAACAAGGCGCGCTGGACCGCGCGGCAAACACCGCAGTCCCTGCTCGATGACAACCAGAAGAAGGCGCTGCTCGGCGTCATCTTCAGCCAGACCGATCTGGACCTCGCAGCGGCCGCGAAATCGCCCAATGCGGCGGCGTTGAAACTCGGCGGCGAAGCTGCGGCATTCGCACCGGCAGTGGATTGGCGCAACCACAACGGCAACCACGTCACCTCGGTGAAGGACCAGAAGCAGTGCGGTTCCTGCGTGTCGTTCTGTTGCACCGCGCTGGTCGAATCGATGGCCTCGATCGAGCATGGTCAGTTGCTCGATCTGTCCGAAGCCGATTCGCATTTCTGTTCTTCGCACGGCGCCAGCTGCGGCGGCTGGAATGCCAACGACTGCCTCGAGCAGATCAAGCAGCGCGGCGTCGTCAGCGATGCGGCCTATCCGTACATGACCGCGTTTGCCAGCCCGCCGCAAGTCGATCCGAATCCGCCGCACTACTGGATTCCACACTGCGTCAACACGCCCAATCGTGCAGCGACTGCGGTCAAGATCACCACACACGGTTTGATCACCGACATCACCGCGCGCAAGAACTATCTCAGCAACGTCGGTCCGTGCTCGGCCTCGTTCGATGTCTACGATGATTTCTTCTCGTACGGCAGCGGTGTATACCACCATGTCTCTGGTGCGTACGCCGGCGGTCACTGTGTCGAAGTGATCGGGTATTCGGAAGCCGAGCAGTGCTGGATCTGCAAGAACTCCTGGAACACCGGCTTCGGCATGGGCGGCTTCTTCAAGATCGGTTATGGCGAATGCAACTTCGACACCTATGCGTTCGCCACCGCGCAGGGCACGGTGCTGCCGGTGCAGCCGGGCTGGCACGGCTACGAGAATCTCGGCGGCATCATCACGTCGAAACCGAGCGCGGTGTCCTGGGCTGCGAACCGCATCGACGTGGTTGCGCGCGGTACCGATTCAGCCGTGTATCACCGCTGGTGGGACGGTGCGCACTGGAACGGTTGGGAAAGCCTGGGCGGCATCATTCAGGGCGCACCCGCGATCTGCTCCTGGGCGGCTGGCCGTCTCGACATGTTCGCGATCGGCACTAATCACCAGATGTATCACAAGTGGTTCCAGGGCGGCTGGAGCGGTTGGGAAAGTCTCGGCGGACAGTTCTCCGGCGAACCTTGCGCGGTGTCCTGGGGCCCGAACCGCATCGACGTCTTTGCGCGCGGCATGGATTCGGCGATGTGGCATATGTGGTGGGACGGCGCGCACTGGAACGGCTGGGAGAGTCTTGGCGGCGTCTGCGATTCCGGACCGGCAGTGGCGTCCTGGTCGGCCAATCGGCTCGATTGCTTCGTCAAAGGCACCGACAGTCACCTCTATCACAAGTGGTGGAATGGTTCGGCCTGGAGCGCTTGGGAAAACCTGCAGGGTTATGTCGCCGCCGAACCGGGCGCGGTGTCCTGGGGTCCGAATCGCATCGACGTGTTCTATCCCGGCGTGAATTTCCACATGATGCACAAATGGTGGAACGGCTCGGTCTGGAGCGGCGAAGAAGATCTCGGCGGCGTGCTGTCGTCGGGCGTCGGCGTAAGCTCGTGGGCGGCCGGTCGTCTCGACTGTTTCGTCGAAGGCACCGACTCGGCGATGTACCACAAGTGGTACGCGTAGTCGGCCAAGCGTTGTAACTGCCGGGTCAGGAGGCTGCCAACATGCTCAACGTCGCACCGGGTGTTCCCTTCGATGTAGAAATCGGCGCGACACCGACCACGGGCTATGTCTGGCAGTTGCCTGAGCTTCCCAGCGGCATCGAGCTGGTGGGAAGCGACTTCCGTCCCGGGCCGAGTAACCGGCCCGGCGACGGCGGCACACAGGTGTTTCATCTGCGTACACAGCAGCCGGGACATTTCCGGCTGCTGTTTATTTTGAAGCGACGCTGGGAAGCCGAAGCGGTACAGAGCAAGCTGATCGAGATCGAGGCGCGCTGAGCGCGGCGTCGATGCGATAGAGGTGAAGAAGAACCTGCGGCGCGCCGGCAATCGCCTCAAGGCACCACATCGGCGAAGGGTGGGCGCTGCTCAGGCGTCCAGATAGCGCACGCCGGTCGCGCGTTGCGACCACGCCCACAACTGCGCACCGAGTGCGGCATCCTGTGCTTCCGCACGCGAGTCCACGCGCTTGGGATGCCCTTTCAATTCCTTGAAGCCACCGGGCCCGATGTAGTCGCCGCTGGCGACGTCGTCTGCGGTTGCGGCGTACAGCGCCGGTAGTGCGCCCATCGCCGGCGGCTGCGCGAACAGTCGCGTGCTGAGTCGCATGAATACGTTACCGAGACCGAGATTGGTGGCGGCATAGCCGGGATGCGCGGCGGTCGCCACGATCGGACTGCCGCGGGCGCGCAGACGGCGATCGAGTTCATAGGTGTAGGTCAGAACCGCCAGCTTGCTCTTGCCATACGCGTCCATTTCCTTGTACGGCTTGTTGCGGAAATGCGGATCGTCGAGATCGAGTCCCGGTGTCAGGCGATGCGCGATGCTGGCACTGTTGACGATGCGGGCGGCGGGCGCGGCGGCGAGCAGGTCGAGCAGCAGGCCGGTCAACGCAAAATGACCCAGATGATTGGTGCCGATGTGCATCTCGAAATCGTCTGCCGTACGTTGCAGCGGCACCATGATCGCAGCGGCGTTGTTGATCAGCAGATCGAGCCGATTGAAGCGTGCGCGAAACGCTTCGGTGAATCGCAGGATCGACGTCTGCGAAGCCAGATCCAGTGTCGCCGGTTCGATCCGCGCCTGCGGCAGCTCGAGCAGCAACTGTTGACAGGCGCGACCTGCGTTGGCGGTATCGCGACAGGCGAGCACGACACTCGCACCCGCACTCGCCAGCGCATGACTGATCTCATAACCCAGCCCACGATTGGCGCCGGTCACCAGCGCCATGCGGCCGTCGAGCCGCGGCAGGTCGGCACGCGTCCAGGGGTTTCGGGCTTGCGCACGGACGCCGTTCGCCGGCGTTGTCCCATCGGGCTGCTGCGCAGCCGCGGGCATCGCCTTGCGCGCCTGCCAGGGCATCAGGTACTCGCCTCCAGCACGCGCACGCGATTACCGCCCTTGGTGCGTCCCAGGGAGCGCGTGCTTTCAAGGTTCGCCGGTGCATGCACCTCGACCTTGCTGAAGCCGGACGCCTGCATGCGCGCGATGGCTTCTGCCTCTGTGTTGAAATGCAGATGCATGCGACCGCGCACGAATACCGTCAGCAGCAAGCCCAGCACCACCAGTGCCGGCGTGATTACGCGCTTCTGCGGGTAAATGTCCGCCAGGTACACGCCGTGTCGAAAGCCCGCGAGCGTCGTGCCGATGCGTCGCCACACGCCTTGCGCGGCAGCCGGATCGAGGTAGTTCATCAAGCCTTCGGTGATGATGGCGGTGCCGAGATTGGGGTTCAGCGTTGCCGCGATGGCTGCCAGCGAATTGGGACCGCTGTCGGCCAGCGCATCGAGTGTCGCCACACGATGCTGCGGCGACAACAGGCCGGCGTTCTGCAGCATGCCGGCCTTGGTTGCCGCCATCGCTGGCAAATCCGTTTCGATATAGGTGATCGCATTACCGTAGCGCTTGCTGAACGACCAGCCGCGTGGCGATAAACCCGCGGCGATTTCGATCACCTGCTGCACGCGTCCGCTGTCAATCGCGCGCGTGAGCAGTTCATCGATGCCGCGATGACGGGCCAGCATCATGGCATCCAGCGAAACGCCGCTGCCGAGCGTGATCGCTCGATCGAGCAGACCGAAGGCGCGGCCGAGGCGTCGACCTTGTGGGGTGACCAGCGCTTCGGTCGACAAGCCGTGACGAAACCAGAAGTAACCGGTGGCGTAGGCGGTGGGGCTGATACTGGACGACGTGGTCATGCGCGAGCTCCGAGTGTCATCCGTGACGAGGGTGGGCCTGGACTGTACAAGCTGGCTCGGAAGGCTGCCGCATCGAAATGCGCCGAATCCTTGCAACCCTGAGCAAGCGGCGGTCGTATCTGGATGCGCCCGGATGAAACCTGGACAGCGCGCGCCGGCCGCTGCGTGAAACCATGGGGCTTAGTGGTTGCGCCCGCATCTGAGCGCGCGGATCGAGTTCCGCGTGATCGCGTTCGAGTTCACCGCAATTGCGCGACTGCGCGCCGAACGCGCGCATCGCAGTCGCTGCGAGGCTGAATCGAACGTCGACGCAGGGCGCGCCTCGCATCACGCCGGCGCTCCGGGAAAGCCGACGTAATACTGGCCCGTGAGCATGCCGCCATCGACCGCGATCTCCGCGCCGCACAGATACGACGAATCATCGCTGGCCAGGAACAGGCTGGTGCGTGCGATCTCGATCGGATCGGCCACGCGCTGCAGCGGCACCATCGTGTAGCGCTTGTTGACCTGCTCGCGCGACTCTCCGTACGGATTGCCCATTGCCGTGTCGACGCCGCCCGGATGAACCGAGTTGACCCGCACGCCCTGGTGACCGTACTCCATCGCGGCGACCTTGGTCAGTCCGCGGCTGCCCCATTTGCTGGAGCAGTAAGCGCCGAGTCCGTTCGCCGCCTTCATGCCGTCGACCGAGGAGATGTTGACGATCGAGCCGCGCTTGCGCGCCACCATCTGTGCGCCGACCAGTTTGACGCCGAGAAAAGTTCCGACGAGGTTGACCGCGAGCACTTTCTCGAAATCGCTCTTGCTGGTTTCTGCGAGCGTGCGGAACAGCAGCACGCCGGCATTGTTGACGAGGATGTCGATCGCACCGAAGTTCGATTGCGTGGCTTCGATCACGCGCGCCCAGCTGGCTTCATCGGTGACGTCGTGGTGCATGAATAGCGCCCGATCGCCGAGTTCGGCGGCGAGTTTGCTGCCGTCGTCGTCGAGCACGTCGGCGATGACCACACGCGCGCCCTCGGCAACGAACAGCCGCACCGTCGCCGCACCCATGCCGCGCGCACCGCCGGTGACGATCGCGATCTTGTTCTGTAGTCGAGCCATCCTGTTCTCCTCTTCTTTGTTTGTTGCCTGTTGTCTGGTGATGCTTAGCGCGTGTCATTCGCGTCGAAGTTGACCAGCGACATCGCATCGCCGATCACCGTCTTGCCGTCGAGCGCATGCAAGGGCGCCTGCGCTTGCTGCAGCAGCTCACGACTTTTGACGGCAAGGCCGTTGTAGTTGCCGCCGATCAGCAGTGTGGCCGCCTCGGCCATCATCTCGACGGACTCGATCCACTCGGGACGCGTTGCGCCGATCTGGCGTGCAACGGTGGCCGCGCCCTCGGTATAGGCGATGCGCGTCGGCGCCAGACAGTTCACGTGCACACCACTGCCGTGCAGCTCACCGGCGAGGCCCAGGCTGAATCGTTCGAGTGCGGATTTCGAAGCGGCGTACAGCGTCAGACCGTGAACCAGCTTGGCCGCGCCTGGATAGGGAATCTCGGGTTGCTGCACGGTGTCGCTGCTGATGTTCAGCACGCGGCCCCAGCGACGGTCGCGCATGCTCGGCAAGGCCTGCTGGGTGAGGTCGATCGGTGCCTGCAGATTCAGATCGAACAGACTTTGGCGCGCGGCCAATTCGACACGGCTGGGCAGCGCGTAGGTCGGTATGCCGGCAGCGTTGTTCACGAGGATATCGATTGGTCCGAACGCGGCAGCGGCCTTGGCGACCAGATGCGTGCGCGCACTCACTTCGAGCAGATCGGTCGTCACCAATGCGGCGCGACCACCCGCCGCGCGGATCAGCGCACAGGTTTCCTGCAGCCCTTCAACCGAACGCGGACTGGCCGTGACAATGACGGCGACACCATGCGCGGCAAGACGTCGCGCGATCGCGCGACCGATGCCGCGCGAGGCACCGGTGACCAGCGCTACGCGCCCGCTAAGTTCCATTGCCGCGCTTCCTCATTGAGAAAGCGGCGACTATTGCACGATTGCCGGATGCGCCTGCGTCGGGCCGCCGAGCATCGGTCGATGCGAGGGCGGCTGCTGTCCTTCGAGATCGGTGATGCCGTACTCGAGCGCGACTTCGGCACCGATCAGCACCTGGCTGGATTTTTCCGCGCGCGCGGAATCGCGATACAGCGCGGCGATGATGCGGCCGGTGAAATCCGGGCTCTCGGCGATGTCCCAGAAGCCGGCGTACTTGGCCGGGTCGGCATCCATCACGCGTTTGGTCCGGTCGGTCTTCAGCATGCCCATCCAGATCGACACCGCGGCGACGTTGAATGGCTTGAGGTCCACCGCCATGTCTTTGGCGAACTTGTCGACGCCGACTTTCTGCGCGCCATAGCCGGGGCCGTGCATGTAACAGCTCGCACCGAACGACGAGGTAAACGCGATCAGGCCGTTGCGCCGAGCAACCATCAGCGGTGCGGCATACCAGCTGGCGACATAGGCCGAGCGCAGGCCGACATCGAGGATGTCCACCAGCGCCAGCGGCTTCTGCCAGAACGGACCTTGCTCGATCAGCTGATCGTGCAGCGCGGTCGCGTTGTTGACCAGGATGTCGAGCCCGCCTTGTTCACGGGCCACGCGCTCGAACAGCGCCTTTACCTGCGCATCGTCGGCATGATCGCAAGCCACAGCGATGCCGCGGCCACCGGCGCGGGTCACCGCGTCCGCGGTGCCGGCGATGGTGCCGGGCAGTGGTGCCGCGCCTTCCTGCACGGTGCGGCCGGTGACATACACCGTCGCACCGGCGGCGCCGAGCGCAATCGCGATGCCCTTGCCGGCGCCGCGCGAAGCACCGGTGACGACGGCGACCACGCCGTTCAGATTCGCAGCCGTTCCTGTCTTGCTCATCGCACCGCTTCCTTTGGTTGAGGGTTCTGCAAGGCTGCGAGTGCTTCTGCGCGCAGCTGGAATTTCAGCACCTTGCCCGCAGCGTTCTGTGGCAGCGCATCGCGCACTTCCACCTGCCGCGGCAGCTTGTAATTCGACATCCGATCTTTGCACCAGGCGATCAGCGCCGCCGGTGCGAGTGCTGCGTTCGGCCGCAGCACCACGCAGGCCTTGCCGACTTCGCCGAGGCGTTCGTCCGGCACGCCGATCACTGCGACCTGAGCAATTGCCGGATGCGCGGCGATGATGCGTTCGATCTCGGCCGGATAGCAGTTGAAGCCGCCGGCGATGTACATGTCCTTCAGCCGATCGGTGATGCGCAGATAACCGCGCGCGTCGAGTACGCCGATGTCGCCGGTGTGTAGCCAGCCGTCGCCATCGATGGTTTCCTGTGTCGCCGCCTCGTCGTCGAGATAGCCCTGCATGACGTTGTAGCCGCGCACGACGATCTCGCCGGGTTCACCAGCGGCGAGCGCCTTGCCATCGGCGTCGATGCAGCGCAGTTCGATATCCGGAATCGCGCGTCCGCTGGTCAGCGCGATGGTCTCGGCGTCGTCGTCGGGCTTGCACAGCGAAACAACACCGCAGGTTTCGGTCAGGCCGTAGCCGGTCAGCACGATCTTGAAGCCGAGTTCGGCGCGGATGCGTTCGATCAACGCGGGCGCGATCGTCGCCGCACCGGTGATCGTCGCGCGCAGGCTCGACAGATCGTATTTCGCGCGCTCGCCGTCGGCGAGCAGGCTGATGAACAGCGTCGGCGGTCCGGGCAGCACCGAGATGCGCTCGTTGGCGATGCGGCGCATCACCGCGGCGGCGTCGAACACCGCGTGCGGCAGCACCGTGCAACCGGCCAGCAGTCCGCCGAGCCAGCCGACCTTGTAGCCGAAGGAATGAAAAAACGGATTGACCACCAGATAGCGATCGTCCGGCACCAGGCCCATGTGCGCGGACCAGTCCGCAATCACGCGCAGGTTCTGGGCATGACCGGTGACCACGCCCTTGGGCAGGCCGGTGGTGCCGGAGGTGAACAGGATATCGAGCCGATCCTCCGGTCTGATCGCCGCACTGCGCCGCTGCACTTCGGCTGCATCGTTAGCCTCGCCGCTGGCGAGGAATTCCTGCCAGCCGAATTCGTCGGACTTGGCGTGGCCCAGCACGACGACACAACGCAGACTGCTCGGTCGATGCGCGGCAAGCAGCGTCGGGTAATGCTGTCCCAAGAAATTGCCGGCGGTGAACAGCAGACGCGCACCGCTCTTTTGCAGGACATAGCCGGCCTCGTTGCCACGCATGCGCGTGTTGATCGGCACCAGCACCGCGCCGACGCTGTGAATCGCAAGCCCGGCAACGATCCACTCGATACTGTTCTGCGCCCAGATCGCCACGCGGTCGCCGTGCGCGATGCCATGCGCGATCAGGGCACGCGCGGCACGTAGTCGCAGCGCATCGAGTTCGAGGTAGCTGAGCGTGGTGCCGTCTTCACCGATCACGGCGGTGCGCGCGCCGTGGCGCGCAACGGCGTCTGCAAACGCGCGTGGCGTCGTTGCGCTCACAGCTTCTCGTGTAAAGAGTCCGAGCCAGCGACGGCGCGGTCTTGTTCAAGGATGAACATCAAAACGATCGCCATCAATCGGCCCACATCAGATAGCCGTTGTCGATGCGCATTTCCGCACCTTGAATGAAGCGCGATTCGTCAGACGCGAGAAACAGCACCAGGTTGGCGATGTCGGTCGGTTCGGCGAAGCGCGCCATGATCTGCTTGGCGTCCTTCTCGCGCACTGCGCTCTTCGCGCCCTTTGGCATCGACGAATGCAGGTTGAACACCATCGGCGTCTTGATGCCGTCGGGGTGAATCGAGTTGCAGCGGATCTTGATGCCGTTCATGCGTGCATGTGCGGCGATGCTGCGCGTCAGCGCGGCGACCGCGCCTTTCGATGCGCTGTAGGCGCAGAACGACGAAACACCACCGATGCCGGCCATCGAAGACATGTTGACGATCGAGCCGCCGCCACGTTCCTTCATCGCCGCGAAGGCATGCTTGCAACCGAGAAAGTAGCCGTCCGAATTCACGCGCTGGACTTTCTGCCACAGCTCGAGTGTCGTGTCTTCAATGGTGCCGTAGGCGAGAATCGCGGCGTTGTTGACCAGGATATCGAGGCCGCCGAATTTCTCGTGCGTCTGCTTCATCACCTCGATCCAGCCGTCTTCAGAGGCAATGTCGTGCTTGACGAACAGCGCGCGGTCGCCGATCTCCTTGGCGACCGCGCGGCCGAGTTCCTCGTTGACGTCGGTCAGCACGACGCGCGCACCTTCGCGCGCCAGCAGAATTGCATCTTCCTTGCCGACGCCGCTCGCCGCACCGGTGACGATCGCCACCTTGTCCTGAACTCGCCCCATGCTGCCTGCTCCTCGCGTGTGTGCCGGCTGTGTTCGGCCGGTCGTTGGTAGGCGCGGCGTGTTGCCGGCGCCGGAATGTTTTAGCGCTTGCTGATCACTTCACAGCGGCAAGCGCGTCGCTGTGCTGCGCGCTGGCTTGCGCGCTCAAGTGGCGGCCGCTGCGGCGCCCCGACCACAGGCAGTCGGCCAGTGACAGGCCACTGACGTAGTTGTTCGATGCGATGCCGACGGCCGCACGCCCCGCTGCGTAGAGTCCTGCAATCGGTGCACCCTGCGCGTCGAGCACCGCGCCGCTGCTCTCGTCGACCCGCAAGCCGCCGAGCGTGATCGCCGGGCAGGGGAAGGTCTTGCTGTGCGCCGAGATTTCGAACGCGAAGAATGGCGGCTGCGTCAGCGCTTGCATCATCGCCTTGGTCTTGCCGAGCGCATCGACCGCTCGACCGCTGGCGGCCTGGTTGTAATCGGCCCAGGTTTTCTGCAGTGCCGCCGGTTGTGCACCGATGCGCTGCGCAAGCGCTTCGATGCTGCGTGCGCGCGGCGCGAACAACATCAGGAAGATCGCGGGAATACTCTGGAACGCCCACAAGCGGCCGAAGAAGGCTTCCTTGAACGCTTGTCTGCGCAACTTGGCGTCGAGCACCAGCCAGGCGCGACCTTCATGCTGCTCGCACATCGCCACACCCAGACGCGCGCCATACGATTGCTCATTGCAGAAGCGTTCGCCTTTCGCATCCACCACCATGCCGCGTGCCCAGGGTGTCGGCGGATTGATGAAGCGCCAGGCCGAGACTTTGTCGAGACGTGCCGCGCTGCCGCCGACGCTCTGCCCCAGACGCAGGCCGCTGCCGTCGCAGCCGGTGGCGCCGAGCCGCATGGTTTGCAGATATTTCGGCGCATGCCGTTCGACCAAGGCGCGGTTGAAGATGAAGCCGCCGGTGGCGAGCACAACACCGCGCTGCGCACGGATCAGTTGCGGACGCGCCTGTGCCAGCATCAGCGCCAGTGCGCGCGCGCGTGCGCGATCGGCGGCGGCCGGCGCGACGTTGTGCAGCGACTCGGCGCGTCGCATCAGTTTGCGATGCTGCTGTTCGGCGTTCGAGCCGGGATCGAAACGCAGCACTTCGGCGCCGATCACCGCACCACTGGTTTTGTCGACGATCAATCGGCGCACGGCGCTCTGCATCAGGATCGGCAACGCAAGACTTTCGAGCTTGCGTCGCAGCACCGCGTACAGCGCCTTGCCCGACATGCCGGGATCGTTCATGCGATGACCGCGCGGGGCGGGCTTGGCGTATTCGGCGAAGCCGGCGATCGACTCGTTGCCGGAGTAGTACAGATAGACGCCGTTCTTCGGATAAGAAGTCTTCGGCGGAGGCGCGTCCGACTCGAACGCCGCGCCGATCGACTCGAGCCATTCGAGCAGTCCGCGGCTGTCGTCGCAGAATCGCCGCAGCGTCGCCGGGCTCACCGCGTCGCCGACTTCGCGCAGCAGGTATTGGAACATCGCCTCGGGCGTGTCCTGGTAGCCCGCCTTCAATTGCTGACGCGTGCCGCCACCGGCGTACACCACGCCACCGCTCTTGGCACTGGCACCGCCGCCATCGAAGCGATCGACCACCATCACCGCCGCACCACCCTCATGCGCAGTGATCGCCGCCGCAGCACCGGCCGCCCCGCAGCCGATGACCAGCACGTCGCAGCGTTCGCCCCAATCGGCAGTGGCCTCGTCGAGCGCCAGCGGCGGCAAGATCGGCAGCGTGCCGTCGTGCGGCGCTTCCGCGCGCGTCGGATTTTCGTCCAGGCTTGAGATCAACGAATCGGACATGGGCATGAGCGCGGAATCAGGTCTGCATTATTGGTCCTGCGCACAACCAGTCTTCATCCGATGGGACTAGCCAATTGGGCTGGCCGATTGGGCTGGCCGATTGGGCTGGCCGATTGGGCTGGCCGATTGGGTTGGCCGTTTAGAGTGGCCGTTTGGACTGGCCGATTGGACTGGCCGTTTGGGTTGGTCATTTGGAGTGGGTGTTTGGATTGTCCGATTGGACGAGCCAAACAGACTGACCAAATGGACTCGTCGAGTGGACCAGTCGAGTGGACTAGTCGATCGGGCTGACCGAGTGAACCAGTCGATTGGGCTGACTGATTGGGCTCTTCGATGGGTCTCACCGTTTGGATTGGCGAGCGCAGCGTCGTCGATGTGCCGGCGTTGCCTGTGCTGTGTGTAGTGCCAGTGCGTAGTGCCTGTGGGTCGTGCATGGGGCCCGGCAGGGGTTCGGTGCAGCCACTGCGTGAATCGCGATCCGGTACGCCGAAATTGGCTGCGCCTTAAGGCCCGCCGAGGGCCTTCAGCCGAATCCTGACTCGTTCGTCTTGTCTGTAGTGCCGGTCATCCGCCGGCAAGTTGCAGAGGCACCGACACACGGCACCATCGGTGCACGGTCTTGAGTCCGGATCGTGCGAGGCAAGCAGTCATCAAAGGGAGTTGAGAATGCGTGTGACGTACTACGACGAATTCACTCGGCTGACGCGCCTCAAAGCGCCGTATGCCTGGGCGATTCGACTGGCGGTGGGCTGCACGGTGGTGCTGTTGATCGTGAAGATGGTGGAGTCGGTAACTCACGGATGAAGCAGAAAAGCGCATCGCACTTGCGGCAGTCCCGCTGGTGCGATGCGCTGTTTTTTAGCCTTGACGTCTTGGCTGCATCGGAGACTTTGGGGGATTGACTCAGCCGTCCGGCGATCGGATCGACAGGTCGTCATCAACCGTAGTTTTCGCGAGTCGCGCAAGGCATCGGCCGTGCCGCCAACGCAGTCAGCCGATCGTGGTTGGCAAACCAGGCGCATGTCGACTCGTCGCTCAACTGAGCTTGAGACGACCGACGAGCCGCCCGGCGATCCAGTCGCGTAGCCGCTGGTCCGCGCTGGTCCGGAAGTCGAAGTGTCCGTGTGGCGTCGCGCGCGGCTTCGGACGGCGTCGTCAGACGTTAAACTACGCGCCATGCCCATCACCACCCTGGCCGATACGATCGGCAACACGCCGCTGGTCGCCGTCACGCGCTTGCCTGGCATCGGCGACAACCGTCTGTTGCTGAAGCTTGAGGGCAACAATCCGGCTGGCTCGGTCAAGGATCGTCCCGCCTATTCGATGATCCGTCGCGCGCAAGAGCGCGGCGAGATCAAGCCGGGCGACACCTTGATCGAAGCCACCTCCGGCAACACCGGCATCGCTCTGGCAATGGCGGCGGCGGTGATGGGCTACAAGATGCTGCTGATCATGCCGGCGCACATGAGCGCGGAGCGGCGCGCCTCGATGAAAGCCTATGGCGCGGAACTGGTGCTGGTGTCGCAGGAGCAGGGCATGGAGTACGCCCGCGACCTCGCCGACGAAATGCAGGCCGCCGGCAAGGGACGTGTACTGAACCAGTTCGCCAATCCGGACAACCCGCGTGCCCACTACGAAGGCACTGCGCCGGAAATCTGGAACGCGACCGAACAGCGCCTGACGCACTTCGTCGCGACGATGGGCACCACCGGCACCATCATGGGCTGCTCGCGCTATTTCAAAGAACAGAATCCGGCGATTCAGGTGATCGGCGTGCAGCCGGATGGCGAATCCTCGATTCCCGGAATCCGCAAGTGGCCGGAAGCCTATCTGCCGAAAATCTTCGATGCGCGCCGCGTCGACCGCGTGATCGAAGCCAGCAGCAAGGACGCCGAAGACACGATGCGCCTGCTGGCGGCGCGCGAAGGCATTTTCGCCGGACCCTCGTCGGGTGGCTCGGTGTGGGCGGCCCTGCAGATTTGCAGGGAAGTCAGTGGCGCGACCATTGCGGCGATTATTTGCGACCGCGGCGATCGCTACATCTCCACCGGCGTATATCCGGACTAGCGCGACGACCGTGCCGAATCGCTCGCTGTTTTCCCGTCGGCTGCGCGCTCGCGGCACGCGCTCAATCGCAACCGTCGTGACGCAGCTTGCGCAGACTGTGCCGGCAGCATCACTCGGAGCGGATTCGCCGGTTGCGCGCCACAGCGGCGATTGCACAATGCGGCGCAGCGCGACCCGATTCGTGTGTTCGCCGATCGCGAGTTCGCAGTTCAGTGATCTGCAAGTCAAGGAATCGCAATTCAGCGAACCGCAATTCAACGAACCGCAATTCAACGAATCACAGTTCAACGAACTGAATTTCAAAACGATGAGGATCACTCACTAATGCCGATGCGCGAGCCGGTGCTGGTGTTCGATATCGAGACGGTGCCCGATGTCGCCGGCGGACGTCGCATTCATGGCCTCGAAGGCCTCGACGACGCGGCCGCCGAGCAGGCGATGGCGAGCTTGCGGATGGCAGAGAAGGGCACCGACTTCCAGCCGCTGCATCTGCATCGCATCGTCGCGATCTCGGTCGCGTTGCGTCGCGGCGACGATTTCAAGGTCTGGTCGCTCGGCGAGCCCGATGCGCCGGAAGCGGATCTGGTGCGTCGCTTCTTCGACGGCATCGAGAAGTACCGCCCGACCATCGTGTCCTGGAACGGCTCCGGTTTCGATCTGCCGGTGCTGCATTACCGCGCGCTGATCCATGGCATCACTGCGTCGGCGTACTGGGATACCGGTCACTTCGATCGCGATGCCAAGTGGAACAGCTATCTGGGCCGCTACCAATTCCGTCACACCGACTTGATGGACGTGCTCGCGCTGTACAACGGTCGCGCCGTCGCCAAGCTCAACGAGATCGCGCTGCTGCTCGGCTTTCCCGGCAAGCTCGGCATGGATGGCTCGAAGGTCGCCGCTGCGTTCCGCGATGGACAGATCGGTGCGATCCGCGATTACTGCGAAACCGATGTGCTTAACACTTATCTCGTGTACCTGCGCTTCCAGCTGATGCGTGGCCTGCTGACCTCCGACGAGTACAGCGCCGAGCTGCACAAGGCGCGCGAGTTTGTCACCGCCAGCAACGCCGAGCATTGGCGCGAGTTTGCTGCCGCCTGGGCCGACGCGGGCACGCACTGATGGGCCGCCGCGCCAGACGCAAGCCGCTGCCTGCGGAAGAATTCGTCGCCGACATCGTCGATCTCGCACACGATGGGCGCGGCGTCGCGCGGCGTGACGGCAAGGTCGTGTTCGTGCATGGCGCACTGCCCGGCGAGCGCGTGCGCTACCGGCTCAGCAAGATCACGCGCGCGGCCGATGAGGGCGCGGTGACCTCGGTGGAGCTCGCTTCGCCGGATCGCGTCGAACCGGCCTGCGCGCATTTCGGAATGTGCGGCGGCTGCGCGCTGCAGCATCTCGCACCGGCTGCGCAGATCGCGTTCAAGCAAAAGCAACTGCTCGATGCGCTGCTGCGCATCGGCGGTGTTGTACCCGAACTGATTGCCGAGCCGGTGACCGGCGACACCTGGGGTTATCGGCGCCGTGCGCGTCTGAGTGCCAAGCAGGTGCCGAAGAAGGGCGGCGTGCTGGTCGGTTTTCGCGAGCGTGAATCGCCGCTGCTGGCCGCGATCGATTCCTGCGCCGTGCTCGATCCGCGCATCGGCACGCACTTGCGTGACCTCGCGCAGTTGCTGGATCGCTTGAGCATCGCCGCCGACGTGCCGCAGATCGAGGTGGCCACCGCGCAGCCGGTCGCACTGGTGATCCGCGTGCTGCGTGCGCCGAGCGAGGCCGACCGCGCCGCGCTCGCCGCATTCGCGGCCGAGCAGGATTTCGATCTGTACCTGCAGGCCGGCGCCCGCGACGAACTGGAGGCGCTCGGCACCCCGCGCGCGTTGCGGTATTCGCCCGATGGCACAGCCGGCGAAATCGAATTCGGACCGATGGACTTCGTGCAGATCAATGCCGGCGTCAGTCAGAAGATGGTGCGTCAGGCGCTGGACTGGCTCGCGCCGCAAGCGGGCAGCACCGTTCTGGAATTGTTCGCCGGTCTTGGCAACTTCAGCTTGCCGCTGGCGGCCTGCGGTGCACGCGTCACTGCGATTGAAGGCGAGGCCGCACTGGTCGAGAAGGGCCGCGCCAACCTCGCGCGCAACGGCTACGAGGTCAATTACCTGCAGGCCGATCTGTTCGCGCCGGATGCGCAGGCCTCGTGGCTGCGATCGCCGTTCGAATTGGTGCTGCTCGATCCGCCGCGCACCGGCGCGCGCGAAGTGCTGCCCTTGATCGCGGCAAAGCGGCCGCAGCGCATCGTCTATATCTCCTGTCATCCGGCGACACTCGCGCGCGATGCCGGCGACCTGGTTGCGCGCTACGGCTATCGTCTGAGCCGTGCCGGCGTACTCGATATGTTTCCGCACACGGCGCACGTCGAATCGATGGCATTGTTCGAGCGGCGCTGAAACGCATGAGGTCATGCGATCGGCGCAAGGATCGACGCCAAGGCCAACATCATTCAGCCGGACTTCATCCAGCCTTAAGGACACTGTGCAGTATGGGTTTAGAGATCGAACGAAAATTCCTCGTCAGCGGCGACGGCTGGCGCACGCAGGTGCAGCGCGCCGTGCCGATGCGTCACGGCTACTTGAACGACGTCGGCGGCCGCGCATCGGTGCGGGTGCGGCTCGAAGGGCGCGGCGAAGGTGCGGCGGATGAATCGCATGTCTCGCGCCAGGGCGGCCCCTGGGTTGGTGTGCTCAACATCAAGGCCTCGGTGGTCGGTGCCGCACGCGCCGAATACGAGTACGAGATTCCGCCGGCCGATGCGGAAGAACTGCTGAAGAACCTCTGCGCGGGTCTGATTCTGAAGACACGCTATTACGTACCGGCCGAGTCCGGCGTCCACGAGCCATTGATCTGGGAGATTGACGTGTTCGAGGGCGATAACGCCGGTTTGGTGGTCGCCGAAATCGAATTGCCGAGCGAAGAACAGACGTTCGTCACACCCGAATGGCTCGGTCGCGAAGTCACCGCCGAGCGGGCCTATTACAATCACGCGCTGGCCTCGCGTCCTTATCGCGATTGGCCGTCCTCTGAGCGCCACTGAAATGGAAGTCTTGCCGCAAACAGTTCCGGTTAAAACGGCTGCGCGCACGCGCAGCATCGGCCCGCTGATGGGCGACATCGGCGGCCTCGAATTGACCGCGGAGGATCGCGAAGTGCTGGCGCATCCGCTGGTCGGCGGCGTCATTCTGTTCGCGCGCAACTATGCCGAGCCGGAGCAATTGCGACGTCTGTGCGCGGATCTGGCGAAGATCAAGCCGAAGCAGCGGCTGCTGCTGGCGGTCGATCACGAAGGCGGTCGCGTACAGCGATTCCGCGTTGGCTTCTCGCGCATTCCGGCGATGGGAACGATCGGCAAGCTGCACGTCGAATCCGCCTTGCGCGCGAAAGCCGAGGCGCGTGCGCAGGGCGAGCTGATCGGTCAGGAACTGGGCAGCTACGGAATCGACCTGTGCTTTGCACCGGTGCTGGATCTCGATCACGGCATCAGCCAGATCATCGGCGACCGCGCATTCGCATCCGATCCGCAAGTGGTGATTGCGCTGGCGCGCGCGTTCCGCGAAGGCCTGAATGCAGCGGGGCTTGCGGCTACCGGCAAGCACTTTCCGGGTCACGGTGCGGTCGCTGCGGACTCGCATCTGGACCTTCCGGTTGATCGTCGTTCGCTGGCGGACATCGAGAACAAGGATCTGCTGCCGTTCCGCGCGCTGATTGACGATGGCATCGAATCCCTGATGCTCGCGCATGTGCGCTACTCGGCGGTCGACGACAAGCCCGCTTCGTTTTCGCGCGTGTGGGTGCGCGGCATCCTGCGCGGCCAGATGAAGTACAACGGCGCGGTGTTCGCCGACGACCTCAGCATGGCCGGCGCCAAGGTGATCGGCGACATCGTCGAGCGTGCCGAAGTGGCACTCGATGCCGACTGCGACATGCTGCCGGTGTGCAACGACCGCGTTGCGCTGTCGACGCTGCTATCGCAGCTGAAGGCGCCGGCACGCCGGCCCTTGGCGACTGCGCGACTGGCCAAGCTGTATCGGCGCGAAGTGGCCGGCACGGTGACGGCATGAACCGCGTTGACGAGGCAAAGATGGTGCTGGCGCAGGCCGACTGCGTCAGTACCGCCGAAGAAGTTGCCGCGGCCTACGATGCGCTCGCGCTGAAGATCAAATCCGAATATGCCGGTCTCAATCCCCTGATGCTGGTGGTGATGATCGGCGGGTTGGTGCCGGCTGCGGAGCTGTTCAAACGGCTCGATTTCGCGTTCGAGGTGGACTACTTGCACGCCACGCGCTATCGCGGCGCCACCACCGGCGGCGGCCTGGTCTGGAAGCGGCGTCCGGACGCGGCACTCGAGCAACGCCACGTGCTGGTGATCGATGACATTCTCGACGAGGGTCATACGCTGGTCGAGATTCGCGCAGCCCTTGCGGCATTGCAGCCCGCCAGTCTGAAAGTCGCCGTGCTCGCGGAAAAGCTGCACGACCGTCGCGCAGCCGAAGCGCACGCTGAATTCATCGGATTGCAACTGCCGGACCGTTATGTTTTCGGTTGCGGCATGGACTACAAGGAATTCTGGCGCCAGCTGCCGGCGATTTACGCGGTCAAGTAAAACGCCACGCGGGCTTTCGCGTGATGGCGCGAGCGTCGAATCGGCAAAGGTCGACGGGCACCGGTCTGTATCCGATCGGATCGCGACGTCCAATCGCGCCCCGGCTTGCCTAAACTTCAGCACCTACTATTTCGGGACACCCAGCATGGCTCAGATTGCAGTGATCGGTGGTACCGGCATGAATCAGTGGCCGGGACTGGAGGTGCGCGAGCGGCGCAGCGTCGACACGCCCTACGGCGCGATCAGCGCACCGCTGCTGATCGGGCGCATCTATGGCATCGATGCGGTGTTCCTCGCGCGGCACGGCGAAGGCCATACCTTGCCGCCGCACGCGATCAACTACCGCGCGAACATCTGGGCCTTGAAGCAGATCGGTGTGAAGTCGGTGGTCGCGATCGCTGCGGTCGGTGGTATCGCGCCGTGGTTTCCGCCGGCTGCGGTGGCCGCACCGGTCGATTTGATCGACTACACCTGGGGCCGCGCGCACAGCTACTCAGACGGTAGCAGTCCGCACGTGCAGCACGTCGAGTTCACCGAGCCCTACAGTCCGCGCGTACGCCGCGAACTGGTGCACGCAGCCCTGGCCGCGCGGATCGATATCGCCGACGGCGGCGTAATGGGCGTGACGCAAGGCCCGCGACTGGAAACGCCGGCCGAAATCCGCCGCATGAAACGCGATGGCTGCGACATGGTCGGCATGACGGGCATGCCTGAAGCGGCACTCGCACGCGAACTCGGCCTCGACTACGCCTGCCTTGCATTGAGCGTGAACTGGGGTGCGGGGATCGGCGAGGGTGAGATCCACGCCGAGATCGCCCAGTCGATCGAGCAGGGCATGGCCAAGGTGCGCCGCATCCTCGAAGCTGCGCTGCCGGTGCTCGACGCCGGCGATGCCGCCGGTTATCGGGCCTAGGACGCATCGAGGTGGGGTGCGATCTGCGGTTGAGCCGGCAACTTGTCGGCGCGCCCGACCCGCGGGGCCGTTCGCCAGCGCACTGGTCTAGCCGCTAAGGCCACTCCGCGGCCATAATGTGAGCGCCACGGATGGCGCCGCGCAGTGCTCGAACCGACGAGCCTGTCTGCTGTTTGAACTTGATCGCGGAGCACGAGTTAAGGATGGGTCAGATCACGCTCGAAGCCGCTGACTGCGGATCGCCCGGTGCGATCCCGTCCGGCGACGGCGCGATGCGGCCCGACGCTGAGTCTGGCCTGCAGCCGAATCCTCAGCCTAGCCCGCCGCTCAATCCTCAGCCTGGTCTGCTGCGTATCGCCGCCTGCCTGCAGGCGCTCGGTGCCGAAATCGGCGCGACGGCGAGCGACTTTGCCGACCCTGCAGTGCTGCGACGTCTGCACGCGCGCATGCGGGTGCTCGGACTGATCGAGCCCGATGACTACGCCGTCAGGCTCGCGTCGGATCCCATCGAAGCGCAGGAACTCGCGCGGGAACTGTCGCGGCCGCAACGCCTGATTTTTCGCGACGGCGAACTCTACGCCGGGCTGCTGCGGCAGTTATCCGGTACCGCTGCCGATGCGCCGCAAGTGCAGATCTGGGTGCCCGACTGTGGTCGCGGCGAAGCCGTTTACGCGCTGGCGATGTTGGCGGCGCAGATCGTCGGTCAGCGCAGGATCGATTCCGCCAGCGCAGACGCGCTCCCGGAGACGCGCGACTTTCGCATTTACGGCAGCGACCCGGATCTCGATGCGCTGGTCTATGCGCGCAGCGCGCGCTTCGAGCAACGCGCGGCTGCACGGGTGCCGCCGTCACTGCGCAGCGAGTTTCTGCAGTCAGACGGCGACGCCTGGCGCGTTGCGCCGACGCTGCGTGCCCACACGGCGTTCCTGCGCCACGCACTGGCCGACGCGTCGCCGCTGTTCGGCGTCGACTTGATCAGTGCGCGTCATCTGTTCGCCGATCTCGAACCGTCGGCGTTGCGCGTCGTGCTGGAACAGATGCACGCCGCATTGCGCAGCGACGGGGTACTCGCAGCCGGCGATACGCCACTGCTGCTCGCACATGCGGATCTGTTCGTGCCGCTGGCCGACGCGCCCGGACTGCTGGCGCGAGTCGAGCGGCGCAGCGCCGGCGCGCGCCGCGATGCCGGCGCACGCGCGGCGGATCCCGCCCAACTCGGCGCGCCGGAATCGTACCGGCAGATCTTCGTCGCCCATCCCGAGCCCGGCCTGATCATGGCGGGCGACGGCCGCATCGTCGACTTCAACCCGGCCGCGCGGCAGCGATTCGCCACGCTGCTGACGCCGGGTGCAACGCCTGGACTCGGCGAGCTGCTGCGAATCGACAGTCGCACACATGAACAGACCTTGGCGTCTGCAGCCGCCAACGCGGCAAGCGTTGCGGCCGGTGGTGCCGGCGTCGCGCAGTCGGTATCACTTCCTGCGGCGCTCAGTGCCGCTGCGGCCGGCGGCGCGCGCGAACACGCGGTCGTGTTGTTCGATGGAAGCTCGGCAACCCTGCAACTACTGCCGCTGAACTGCGGCGACGTCGCGCTGTGGCACCTGCAGTTGCGCGACGTCGATGGCGGCGGCCATCTGCAGATGCGGCTGCAACAGCTCGAAACGCTGGCACAGACGACGATGGCGGCGCTGGCCGAAGGCATCATCCAGCTCGATGCGGCCGGCAACGTGCAGATGATGAATCCGACTGCCGAACGCCTCACCGGCTGGACACTGGCTGAAGCCCTGCAGCAGCCGTACTCGCGCGTGTTCCGGCTGCAGTCGGCCAATGGTCAGCCCTTGCAGGATCATCCGATCGATCGCGCACTGGCCGGCGAGCGCGTCGATGGCGACCGCAACGATCTGTATCTGCGCGCGCGCGACAGCAGCCGTTACGCGCTGCGTCTGCGGTTGCGCGCCACCGCCGATCGAGCGGCGGGCTTGGTCCTGGTGTTCGACGACGTCAGCCAGATGAACCTGCTGACCGAAGAACTGGCCTATCGCGCCAGTCACGATCCGCTCACCGGCCTGCTGAATCGCGCCGAATTCGAAACGCGTGCGCGCGCCGTGGTTGCTGAAGCACAGCGCAGCGGCAGCAGCGCGGTGCTGTGCTACGTCGATGTCGATCAGTTCAAGGTGATCAACGACACGCTCGGCCACGCCGCCGGCGACGAGTTGCTGCACGAGCTGGCAGCCGAACTGCGTTCGCGCGTTGCCGAGCACGATACCTTCGCGCGGCTCGGCGGCGACGAGTTCGGCATCCTGCTGAACGAGCACGATCTCGATAGCGCGCGCAGTGTGGCCGACAGCTTGATCGACACCGCGCGCCGCTTCCGTTTCGCCTGGCAGGGTCACACCTATGCGGTGACGATCAGCATCGGAGCGGCTTTGATCGATCGCGCGTCGGAGAGTGTTGCGCGCGCGATGAGCATGGCGGATGCAGCCTGCTTCGTCGCCAAGGACGCCGGCCGCGACCGCGTGCTGTTTGCCGGCAACGACGACGAACTCGCCAGCCGCCACGTGCAGATGAGCATGGTCGGCAAGATCGGCAAGTCGCTCGACGAAGACCGCTTCGTGCTGCATTACGAGGACGTGGTGGCGATTGCCGCACCTCAGCAGGTCGTTTATCGCGAACTGCTGGTGCGCATGCGCGAGGCCGACGGCCGCTTGCTGCTGCCGGCTTCGTTCATTCAGGCGGCCGAGCGCTACTTCCTGATGGGTGCGCTGGATCGCTGGGTGCTTCGCAACGCCTTGCGCGGCATTGCCCGCTTGCCGGAAGATCGCGTGATCTACGCGGTGAACCTGTCCGGCCAGTCGCTCGGCGACGAGAAATTTCTCGACTTCGTGCTGGCCGAACTGGACGCGAGCCGGGTAGATCCGCAGCGCATCTGTTTTGAAATCACCGAAACCGCCGCGGTGTCGCGCATGACCGAAGCTGTACGGTTCATCGCGCGAATTTCGCAGTGCGGTTGCCGCTTCGCGCTCGACGATTTCGGTTCGGGCATGGCCTCATTCAATTATCTGAAGAACTTCAACGTGCATTTCCTCAAGATCGACGGCAGTTTCGTACGCGCGATGCTGGCCAGCCGGACCGATCGCGGCATGGTCGAATCGATCAACCGCATCGGCCACGAGATGGGCCTCAAAACCATCGCCGAACATGTCGAAACGCCAGCGATGCTGGCACCCTTGCGCGAGATGGGCGTGGACTGGGTGCAGGGGCGTGCAGTGTCCTGGGGCAAGCCGTTCGACGCATTGCTGTCGTGAGGCGCGGCGTGGCATCCGTATCGATGCGGCGGGCTCCGCTGCTCGGCCTGGGTCTGGGTCTGGCCTTCGCGTTGACGTCGTCGCCGGAGCTGCGTGCGCAGCCGCAAGCGGGAACGCCCATCACACCAGCGCCGACGGTTGCCGTGACGTCGCCGGCGACGCCGGTGTTGCCCGCGAGCGCCGGCAGTAACACTGTGGTCCCTGCAGCAGCGACGACGGCCGTGGATTCCGGAACCAGCACGGGCACCACAAGTGCGGCAACGGCACCGGTATCGCAACTCAGCGTGGCGGCGGTCACTGGCCGCGTCGAGGTGGAACGTCTCGGCGAACGTCGCATCTTGCAAGTCGGCGACGCGGTGTCGGAACGCGATGTACTGCATCTCGACGACGACGGCCACGTGGCGCTGCGCCTGCTGCGCAATGGCGTGCTCGAACTCGGGCCGCATGCGGAACTCAGCATCGAGAAACTGCCGGGACCGGCGCGCAGCGATCACAAGAGCATCTTCAGCCTCGCGCATGGCTACCTGCGCATTGCCTGGGCGCCATCGGCACCGACGCCGATGCCGTTCTACCTGTATTTCAGCGGTCAGCGCGCCACGCTCGGCGAAGGCGAATTCTTTTTCGACAGCGAGACCGACAGCGCCAGCGTCTGCGTCGCCAACGGTCGCCTGAGCGCGATGCCGATCGCCGGCAGCACGGCGCACGAACTGACGGCGTCGGCCTGCTATCACCTGATGAATGGTGCCGAGCCCGAACGCGTCGCACGCGAAGCTGCGGCCTGGACCGGCATGCGGCGCAATTTCAGCCTCAATGCGCCGACATCACCCGAAGCCGAACTGGCCGCCAGCGATCCGTCAGCACACGGTGGTGCACCGAGCGTGACGATGGCGGCCGGCGCGCAGACCAACTCTGCGAACGCGAGCACGAGTTCCGCGCCGCGCGTCAGCCTGCCGCCTGCGCCGACTAGGCCCGCCGCATCGACATCGACCTCTGCGGCCGCGTCGGCAGACGCGCCGAGCGGTGTGCCGGAAGCTGCGACGAAGAGTGCGACCAAGCCTGCGACGAGTGCGGCAACGTCAGTGGTCAAGCCCGCGCCGGTCCCGCCGGCCACGACGCCGTCACCGTCGAACTCAATATCGGCCCCGACCCAGCCCCCGACCGCGCGGCCGACGCCGGCGCCGGCACCGCTGCCGCGCGCAGCGCCTGGCCCGGCGCTCCCCGCAGCATCGCCTTCGGCGGGCAAGCCGGCAGCCGATGCCAATTCGAGTGCGGCGAAGGCCGCGACGGCGACCGGCAGCTGGGCCATCAATGTTGCGTCCTACGCCGACGAATCCGCCGCCAACAAACAGGTCGAGACCCTGCGGGCGGCCGGCTACCATGCAGCGGTGCAGGCGATCGAAGTGAACGCGCGACAGTGGTACCGGGTGCAGGTGCGTGGCTTCAACAGCAGCGACGCCGCACAGGCGCAATTGCAGGCGCTGAAGACACGATCCGAGTACGCTAGTGCCTGGGTCGTGCGCCTGCAGTGAATCGGTCGACGCGTTCGCCGCGGCGCGAAAGTTGCGCGCATTCTTGCGCGGCAACTTCGTCTACTCGCAACGGTCCATACCCGTAGGCTTCTCGGACACTTACATGCAAATGCGGTTTCTCATCCGGGCGCTGGCGCCGATCCTTGCGCTGCTGCTGGGCGGCTTGCCGCAAACGGGCGCGGCGCAAACCACTGGGCAGACCTCCGGGGGCAGCACGGTGCCGCACGCAGCCACGCACGCGGCACATGCGCCGGCCACCGCCAATGCCCCAGCCAACGCCGCCAATGTCTCCAACAGCGCTGCCGAGGCCGCGCAGGATGCCGCTCCGCGATCCGTGATGCTGCCACCACCGGCGGAAGCACCCGCGCCGAAATCGGTGATGCTGCAATCGCGTCCGCAAGACGATCCGGTGCTGGGCGATCTGCCGTCCGACGAAAACGTGCAGCAGCTCGAAGGCGTCACCGTCGAGGGCAAGCGCGACGCGATGAGCCAGTCCGATCAGCATCTGAAAGACCTGGTCAACAAATTGCCCTGCACCGGCTGCGATACGAAGACCAAGAAGCTCGAAGAACACAAGAGCTTCACTGAACGTGCCGCCAAGTTCGTCGCCAAGGAGTGTTGTATTCCGACGCGGCCGCCGGAAGAAACCGAGGCCAACGAACTCGATCGTCAGCTGACCAAGCAGATCATCAACCCGACCAACAATCATCCTTAGTGTCGCGTGCGCATCGCCGCGCACGCAGGTTGAGGCATTGCGGACGACTCAGGCGCTGGCTGCGACCGGTGCGAGCCGCTGCAGCAGCGCGGCCAGCAGCGGCGCGCGCTTGCCGGCATCGTCGAAATCAGCCGACTGGATGTGCAGGCGTTTCTGACCTTCCAGCTTGTAGACCTTCGGTTGCGCCTGAATCAGCTTGATCAGCTTGATCGATTCGACCTTGGGTTGCGGGCCGAAATCGAGAATTGCGCTCTTCGCACCTGCGCGAATCTTGATCAGTCCGATCGCTTCGCCAAGCTGACGCAGCAATGCGGCTTCGAACAGGCGCTCGGTTTGCGCCGGCAGCAGGCCGAAGCGATCGATCATCTCGACCTTGAGTTCGCCCAGCGCTTCTTCGTTGCGGGTTTCTGCCAGGCGCTTGTACATCACCAGGCGCGTGTGCACATCCGGCACGTAGTTCTCCGGGATCAGTGCCGACACGCCGAGGTCGACTTCGCAAGCCGATATGCCGAACGGCGTGTCGTCGAGACGACCGGTCTTGATCGCGCGCACCGCGTTCGCCAGCAGTTCCGCATACAGCGTGAAGCCGACTTCCTCGATCTGACCGGATTGCGATTCACCGAGCAGTTCGCCGGCGCCGCGAATCTCGAGGTCGTGCGTGGCCAGCGCGAAACCCGAGCCGAGTTCGCCGAGCGATTCGATCGCCTCCAGGCGCTTCGCGGCATCGGCGGTCAAGGCACGCTTGCTCGGCACCATCAGATAGGCGTAGGCGCGATGATGGCTGCGTCCGACGCGACCGCGCAGCTGATGCAGCTGTGCAAGCCCGAGGTGATCGGCACGGTCGATAATGATGGTGTTGGCGGTCGGCACGTCGATGCCGGACTCGATGATCGTGGTGCACACCAGAATATTGAAGCGCGCGTGATAGAAATCCAGCATCACCTGTTCGAGTTCGCGCTCACGCATCTGGCCGTGCGCGAAGCGCACGCGGCCTTCAGGCACCAGCGTCTGCAACTCGGCGGCGAAACGCTCGATGTCCTTCACTTCGTTGTGCAGCACGTAGATCTGGCCGCCGCGTTTGAGTTCGCGCAGGCAGGCCTCGTACACCAGCGCGTTGTCCCACTCGGCGACGAAGGTGCGAATCGCCAGGCGCGACGCTGGCGGTGTCGCGATGATCGACAGATCGCGAAGTCCGGCCATCGACATGTTCAGCGTGCGCGGAATCGGCGTCGCCGTGAGCGTCAGCAGATGCACTTCGGCGCGCAGGTTCTTTAACCGTTCTTTGTGACGAACGCCGAAGCGATGCTCTTCGTCGACGATCACCAGGCCCAGATCTTTGAAGCGCACGTCGGTCTGCAACAGTCGATGCGTGCCGATGACGATGTCGAGCTTGCCCTCGGCCAGTTCGTCGAGCATCACCGCCTGTTCTTTCGCCGAGCGCAGGCGCGATAGACCACCGACGCGGATCGGCCGACCGGTGGCCGCGCCGTCGTTGGCGAAGCGGTCACGAAAATTCTTTTCGTGCTGCTGCACCAGCAGCGTCGTCGGCGCCAGCAGGCAGACCTGCTTGCCGGCGCGCGCGGCGATGAACGCGGCGCGCATCGCGACTTCGGTCTTGCCGAAACCGACATCGCCGCAGACCACGCGGTCCATCGGCTTGTCGGCGGTGAGATCGGCGCGCACCGCCTCGATCGCCTTCTGCTGATCGGTGGTCGGCTCGAACGGGAAGCCTTGTGCGAAGGTGTTGTAGTCGTCCTCGAAAAACGGCAGCGCCATCGCCGGCTTCGCCGCGCGCCGCGCCTGAATCGACAACAACTCGGCGGCCACGTCGGCGGCACGTTCACGCGCCTTGGTCTGTGCCTTGCCCCAGCGCTCCGAACCGAGCGTATGCAGCGGCGCGGATTCAGCCTCGGCACCGGTGTAGCGATGGATCTGGTTGAGCGAGGCGACCGGGACGTAGAGCTTGTCGTTGTCGGCATAGCCCAGCACCAGGTATTCGGCTTCGATGCCGCCGGCATCGAGCCGCTGTAATCCCAGATAACGACCGACGCCGTGCGCGACGTGCACCACCGGTGCGCCCGGCTGCAGATCGTTGAGGTCGCGCAGGATGGTTTCGGGGTCGCGTACCTTGCCGCGTTTGCGCAGCGCTGCAACCGCGCGATTGCCGAAGATCTGCGGCTCGGCGATGACCGCCAGGCGGCCATCGATGCGGAAGCTTTCCTGCAACGGCCCGATGACGATGCCGTAGCGGTTGTTGCCGGCGACGAAGTCGGACCAGTGCTCGTGCACGCGCGCCAGAATGCCGAGTGGTTTGAGCCAGTCGAGCACGGCTTCGCGGCGGCCGGCGGATTCGGCCACGAACAGCACGCGCTGTTGTACTGCGGCCTGTTCGCTTTCGCGCAGGAAGCTGCGAATCTGTTCGCCGCCCGCGCTGAGCAGGTGCGCATCGAAATCGGTGGCATCGTCGCCGGCCGTTGCGCTCGCTTCGCGCTGCAAGCTGATGCGCGGCGCGCGATGCAGGCGCGCCACGGCATCGGCCGGCTGCAGAAACAGATCCGCCGGCTTCATCAAGGGTCGTTCGAGATTGCCGCTGTAACGCTCGTAGCGTTCGCCGATCTGCTGCCATTCGGCTGCGGTGGCGGCGTCGATGTCGTCGATCTCGATGAACAGCGCACGCGCCGGCAAGTAATCGAACAGGCTTGCCGTGTTCGAGAAAAACAGCGGCAGATAGGCTTCGATACCGCCCGGCATCAGCGCCTTGCTGACCTCGGCGTAGATGCGCGAGCGCGCCGGGTCGCCGCTGAAATATTCGCGGTAGCGGCGCCGGAAGGTTTCGATGCCGTCGCGATCGGTCGGAAATTCGCGCGCCGGCAGCAGCCGCATCTCGGCAACTTTATCGGTCGAGCGCTGCGTCTCCGGATCGAACTTGCGGATCGTTTCGATTTCGTCGTCGAACAGATCGAGGCGATAGGCTTCGCGCGCACCCATCGGATAGACATCGACCAGCGCGCCGCGAATCGCAAACTCACCCTGGGTCGCAACCTCCGAAACACTCTGGTAGCCGGCGCCGACGAGGCGCTCGCGGAACGCCGCCGCATCGAGTTTCTGGCCGGCCTTGAGCATGAACACGCGGCCGTCAAGCCATTCGCGCGGCGGCATGCGCTCGAGCAGGGTCGCGGCGGTGACGATCAGCACGCCGCGTTGCTGCTGCGGCAGGCTATACAGCGCGGCGAGTCGCTCGGACAGAATTTCCTGATGCGGCGAGAACGGGTCGTAGGCCAGCGTCTCGTTGTCGGGGAAATGCAGCACCGGCGCATCGCCGCCGAGGAAGAAGCGCAGCTCTTCTTCGAGCCGGTAGGCGCGTTGTTCGCCGGCCGTGACGGCGATGACGAGGCCGGTGTGGCGACGTGCGGCTTCGGCAATCGCGAGTGCCAGGCTCGCTTCCGGCAGGCCGCGCCAGCGCGCGATCTGGCCGTCCGCAGGCAGCGGCGGCTGGGTCAGGGCAATGTTCGATGCTTCGGCCACGTTCAGAAAGTCTCGGCTGGGAGCGGCAGTTCGGATGCCCGGGAGGGCGGCGATGTCGTCGCCTGCACCGCGCGCGGGCATCGCGTACCCGTGCTGGCGTGCGGTGCAAGGGTTCTATGCAACCCGCGCGCGCGCAGCCCGCTCGACCTGCGCACCCAGGAATACGCAAGCGCACGCGGGCGCGGGACTATCGGCGGGCAGCTGCGAGGATCGGACATCACGAGGCCGCAATTATCGCCGGTTGGCGAATCGCCTGTCGGCCTTCCCGGGGTGGTTGGCGCGACGGACCGCAAAACCGGCCAGGGCGCATCGTCGGCGCCATCGCCGGGCCCATCGCCGGACCATCGCCGGACCATTGCCGGGCGATCGCCGGGCCCATTGGTGGGCCCATTGATGAAGCCTTCATCCGAACGGGTAGCCGAACCCGCTATGCTGAGTGCTGCCATTCACACCCATTCTGTTCATGTCGAATTCTCTGGAAACCCGCTTCGAACGCCTGCTGCTGGCGAGCCGCTGGCTGCTGGTGCCTTTGTATCTGGTGGTGCTGCTGATGCTGCTGGCCTTCGCCTGGAAGGCCACGCTGGAACTGGTGCACATCTTCCAGAACCTGTTGTCGATCACCGAATCCGAGCTGGTGCTGGCGGCTCTGTCGCTGATCGATCTGGCCCTGGTCGGCGATCTCGCGGTGATGGTCGCGCTATCCGGTTACGAAACCATGGTGTCGCGCATCGACGCCACGCCGGAACAAGAGAAGCCGAACTGGCTCGGCAAGTACGACTCCGGCACGATCAAGCTGAAAGTCGCGTCGAGCCTGGTGGCGATCTCGGCGATCCATCTGCTGAAGACGTATCTGAGCAGTGTGGAAGTGCCGCTCGACCGCCTGATGGTGATGACCGGCGTGCATCTGGCATTTGTCGTGTCCGCGCTGATTCTCGCCTACGTCGACAAGATCGCGTTCGCGAGCCATCGCGAACCGGGTCATTAGATTGCACATCCGCGCACGCCCAATGATCCGCCCAGTCACACGTGCAGCGACACGTGCAGCGAAGTGCGCCTCGGAGGAAACCACATGAACGCACCCGAAACGCATCGCATCGCCGAGCGCTTCAGCACCCACGAAGTCGACAACCAGGCGCCCCTGCTGGCGCCCTACGACGCCTGGCGCACCGATCTGCCGCTGCGCGAAGCCATCGCGCGCGAAGGCGGTGGCTGGGCGGAACGCGAGATCGCGGCCTATGGCGTGATCGCCGGTGGCGAACTGATGCAACTCGGCTACACCGCCAACGAAAACAAACCGAAGTTCAAGCCGTTCGACCGCTACGGAAATCGTATCGACGAAGTCGAGTTCCATCCGGCCTATCACCGCATCATGCAGCTCGGCGTCGCGCATGGCGTATCCAACTTCGCCTGGCGCCATGCGGATCAACCGGGCGCGCACGTCGCACGCATGGCGATCAGCTATTTGCACAATCAGGCCGACCAGGGCAGCAGCTGTCCGCTGACGATGACCTACGCCTGCGTGCCGGCGCTGCGACATCAACCCTCGTTGGCGCAGGCCTGGCTGCCGCGTGTGATCGCCAACGCTTATGACCAGCGCTTCATTCCGCCCGATCAAAAGACCGGCGTGACCATCGGCATGGGCATGACGGAGAAGCAGGGCGGCTCCGACGTCCGCTCCAACAGCACGCGCGCCTATCCGGTCGGTGGACGCGGACCTGGCGAGTTGTACGAACTGGTCGGCCACAAGTGGTTCTTCTCCGCGCCCATGTGCGATGCGTTTCTGGTGCTCGCGCAGACCGAGGCCGGCGTGTCCTGTTTCCTGTTGCCGCGGTTCGATGAATCTGGCAGCCGCAACGCGATTCGCATCCAGCGACTCAAGGACAAGCTGGGTGACTGGAGCAATGCCAGCTCAGAAGTGGAGTTCCAGGGCGCCACCGCGCGCATGCTCGGCGAAGAAGGTCGCGGCATCGCGACGATTCTGGAAATGGTGGCGCTGACGCGGCAGGACTGCATGATCGGCTCCGCCAGCCTGATGCGGCAAGCACTGGTGCAGGCGATTCATCACGCACGTCATCGCAAGGCCTTCGGCAAGTTGCTGGTGGAACAGCCGCTGATGCAGAACGTGCTGGCCGATCTCGCACTCGAAAGCGAAGCGCACGCTGTGCTCACCGCGCGGGTATCGCGCGCCGTCGACGCCAGCGCGCGCGACGGCAAGAACAGTGCGTCCGAAGCCGCGTTCGCGCGCATCGCCACGGCGGTCGGCAAATACTGGGTCTGCAAACGTGCGCCGGCCTTCGTCAACGAAGCACAGGAATGCTTGGGCGGCGCCGGCTATGTCGAAGAAACCAATCTGCCGCGCCTGTACCGACAGGCACCGCTGAACTCGATCTGGGAAGGCAGCGGCAACATCCAGTGCCTCGACGTGCTGCGCGCGCTCACGCGCGAACCGGCGAGCCGCGACGCCTTCTTCGCCGAATTGAACACCGCCAAGGGCGGACATCCGGCACTCGACGCCGAAGTGGTCCGCCTGCAGGCCGAACTCGCGGCCGACAACGCCGATCGCGGCACGCTCGAATCGCGTTCGCGCTTCCTGGTCGAACGCATGGCGCTGTCGCTGCAGGCGGCGATTCTGGTGCGTGCCGGCGATCGGCGTGTGGCGGATACGTTCTGCGAGTCGCGCCTCGGCGGTGGACACGGGCAGGTGTTCGGAACGCTGGGCGTGGGTGCGCCGTTGACGTATTTGATCGATCGGGCGTTTGCGTGAAGCGGTGCGTGGCGCGCGTGGCAAGGCGCATCGATATAGGTTGGGAACATCGATGGCGTGTTGATCGATTCGTATTAATCGGAAAGTCGCCGCGTCGTCGTTCACGGAATCGGAGACGCTATGAAGCTCTACTGGATCAAGGCCCAAGCCCCGCGCCGCGCATTGGCGCTTGCGAAACATCTCGGCATCGATGTCGAGTTCGTTCAGGTGACGTCGAAAACCGGCGGCCTGAAGTCGCCGCAGTACGCCGCGCTCAATCCTAACTGCAAGGCGCCGACGCTGGTCGATGGCAGCTTCGTGCTGTGGGAGTCGTCGGCGATCATGACCTACCTGTGCGTAAAGGCCGGCTCCGATCTGTGGCCTGCGCAGAATCCGGCGGAGCAGATCGAGATCCTGCGTTGGCTCTCGTGGAACGATCATCACTGGGAGCCCGCCGTCGGACCGTTCTATTTCGAGCACGTGGTCAAAGCGACCTTCAACATAGGCCCGCCTGATCGCGCGAGCCTGCCGGCTGCGGTGCCGGATTTCGAGCGCTACGCGCGCGTGCTTGATGCCCATCTGCAGGGACGTAGCTTCATTGCGTTCGAACGGCTGACGATTGCGGACTTCCAGTTGGCGTCGATGGCGACGGACTGGCGTATATCGGAGATGCCGATGGCGCAGTTTCCGAATATCACGCGCTGGATCGATCGCCTGTTGCAGATTCCGGCCTGGGCGAATCCCTGGCCGACGAGCGACTGAAGACGACGCGCGAAGTAACGCGCCTTGAGCGTTCGAGATCCGAATCTCGAATCTCGAACCTCGAACCTCGAATCTCGAACCTCGATCTTCGCTGCATGCAGCGCCGCTAGCGGCACCACTAGAATTCGTAACTCCGACGAACGACGTCGTCGCCTGCATGGATTGCATTCGCAATGACCAACGCCACGCCTAACACCCCGCCTGCGATTCGCGCCGAAGACGCGCCGCTACGAACCAAGCCGTCGAACTATCCGGAGCCGTTCGCGTCGAGGATGGCGGGCCGTTCGAAGCGCCCGCTCGGCGATCTGTTCGGCTTGCGCAATTTCGGCGTGAACCTGACGCGACTGGCACCGCATTCGGTTTCCGCGCTGCGTCACGCGCACACGCGTCAGGACGAGTTCATCTATGTGCTGCAGGGTCGGCCGGTGCTGGTGACCGATGCGGGCCGCACGCTGCTGGCGCCGGGCATGTGCGCCGGCTTCGCAGCCGGCAGTGGTGACGCACACCATCTGCTCAACGAGTCGGAAGAGGAAGTGGTCTATCTGGAAGTCGGCGACCGCACCTCCGGTGACGAGGGCAGCTATCCGGACGACGACCTGAAAGCGGTGTCGGTCGACGGCAAGTGGACCTTCGCACACAAGGACGGCTCGCCGTACTAATCGCTTGCGCCGACGTCGCAACGGCTTCGGCTCAGCTACCGAGCTTGTTCGGATCGCGCCAGGCCCGCTCGAACGGCAGCCGCCACGCGCGGGGCGCGACCAGCTGATGGATCGCGTTCGGTCCCCAGGAGCCGGGCGCATAGAAACGCACCGGCGGCGGCGCTTCGAGCAGCGGCGCGGAAACTTCCCACAGCCGCTCGATGCCTTCGGCGGTGGTGAACAGCGTATGGTCGCCGCGCATCGCATCGAGAATTAGTCGCTCGTAGGCTTCCAGCACGTCGCCGATCAGGCCGGTGTCGTGCATCGCGAACTGCAGGCTCTGCTTGTCGAGCCGCATGCCGGGGCCCGGGCGCTTGCCGTAAAACGATAGTGACATTTTGGACGCGTCCGCCAGATCGAAAGTCAGGTGATCCGGTCCGTGTGCGCCCACGCCCGAGCCGGCCGGGAACATGCTTTTCGGCGGTTCGCGAAACGCGATCGAAATCACCCGCTGGCCTTCGGCGAGACGCTTGCCGGTGCGTAACAGAAACGGCACGCCGGCCCAGCGCCAATTGTCGATTTCGCATTTCAGCGAAATGAAGGTTTCGGTGTCGGACTCCGGGTCGACGCCGTCCTCGGTGCGATAACCGCTGTACTGCCCGCGCACGACATTGCCGGGATCCAGCGGCAGCATGCTGCGGAACACCTTGTTCTTCTCTTCGCTGATCGGCCGTGGCGCGAGTGCGGTCGGCGGCTCCATCGCCATGAACGCGAGAATCTGGAACAGGTGCGTGACGACCATGTCGCGGTACGCGCCGGTGGCTTCATAGAATGCCGAGCGCTTGCCGAGTCCGAGCGTTTCGGGCACGTCGATCTGCACGTGATCGATGAAGTTGCGGTTCCAGATCGGCTCGAACAAACCATTGGCGAAGCGGAACGCAAGGATGTTTTGCGCCGGTTCCTTGCCGAGGAAATGATCGATGCGGAAGATCTGGTCTTCGTCGAACACCTCGTGCAGTTTCTTGTTCAGCGTGACCGCGCTGGCGAGATCGGTGCCGAAGGGTTTTTCCATGATGATGCGCGAGCGCTCGACCAGACCGGCCTCGCCGAGCAGGCGCACCGCCGGCAGTGCCGCGCTCGGCGGCACGCTCAGGTAGTGCAGCCGTCGGCTCTCGCCGCTGAAGGTCTTTTCGGCATTGTCGACCGCTGCGCGGAGTGCTGCGGCACCTGCGTTCAGCGGCACGTAGTCGAGGCTCGCGGCAAACGCGGCCCAGTCGTCGTCCTTGATCTTGCGGCTGGAGAACTCGTCGAGTGCACTGCGCGCCGCGGCGCGAAAGCCGTCGGCATCGAATTCGTCGAGCGACACGCCGATGATGCGGCAACCGGGAATGAAGCCCGCGCTCGCCAGGTGAAACAGCCCCGGCAGCAGCTTGCGCCGCGCAAGATCGCCGGTGGCGCCGACCAGCACAACCACCTGCGGATACCGCGGTCCGACGCCGGCTGGAATTTTCGCCACGGTGCTTGTCCTGTTGTTCGACCACCGAGCGTTCCTTCACGCAAGACCAACGCCACCGTTCAACTCGGCGGCGCGCCGGGTGATGCTTTTGCGGCTTTCGGTGTCGCGCCGCCCGGTTCGTCGAATTCAGCCTGGCATCGTGCGCCCGGCTTGCACAGTGCGCCGGTCAGACCCGGTTCGTCCAGTACGTGCGCGCGGCGCCGAATCCCTAGACGGCTCGAGCATTGCGCACGGCCAGTTGCGTGATCGCCTCGGCCAGATATTCGGCGTCTTCGCCAACCTGCGCGAAGCGCCCCGAGCCCCAGGTGTAAAGCCAGGGCAGGCCCAGAAAGTACAGGCCGGGAACCGGCGTGACGCCACGCTGATGGCTCGGTTCGCCGCGGCCGTCGAATACCGGCACTTCGACCCAGCGAAAATCGGACGTGTACCCGGTGGCCCAAACCACGCTGCGGATGTCGGCTTCGCGCAGATCGAGCGGCAGTGATTCCTCGCTCGGCGACCAGGGCGGCTGATACGTCGGTTCTATCGGCGCGTCGATGCCGGCGCGTGCGATGTGCTGGTCGATCATGTTCTTGATGCCCTGGGCGACGACATCGGCGTTATCGAGATTCGCCTTGAGGTCGTCGCGGAATTCGAACAGCGCGCCGTGGATCTCCTTCAGTCGTCCGTGCAGCTTCATGCCTTCGAGCGCGAATCGACGCAGATCGATTTCGTGGCCGCCATTCCGGCCGGTGAGATAGTGATTCGCCTGCGCTTTGACGCGCTCCTTCTTCGGATGCGCGTGAATCGGGATTGCGTAATAGCCGATCTCGTCGAGCCAATCGATTGCATCCTTGCCGCGATACTGGCGCGGCGAACGCGGCGCACTGCCCACGCTCAGGTGTACCTGCCGTCCGGCCCAGTGCAGGTCTTCGGCGATCTGGCAGCCGGACTGTCCGGTGCCGACCACCAGCACCGCGCCTTCCGGCAAGGCATCCGCATTGCGATAGGCCGAGGAGTGCAATTGCACGATGTCCGCCGGCAGGCGCTCGGCCATGCGCGGCACCCTCGGCGTGTGATAGCCACCGGTGGCGATCACCACCTGATTCGCGCTGAACGCGCCGGCACTGGTTTCGACTTCGAACACGCCGTCGGCGTTGCGGCGCATGCGCTCGACCGCCACACCTTCGCTGATCGGCGGCGCGAACGATGCGGCGTAATCCTCCAGGTACTGCACGATTTCCTGCTTCGGAATGAAGCCGTGCGGATCGTCGCCCGCATACGGAAAGCCCGGCAGCTTGCATTGCCAATTCGGCGTGACCAGGCAGAACGAATCCCAGCGCCTTGCGCGCCAGTCGTGGCCGATGCGGTGTTTCTCGAACACGTGATGGGCGACTCCCTGCTGTTTCAGGCAGTAGCTGATCGACAGTCCGGCCTGGCCGCCGCCGATCACGATCACCGGAAAGTGGCGGACTCCGGTTTGAGGCGAGCCCGCTTCTGGTGCTGCGGAACGCGCCAGGGACGGAGCGTCGGCAAGGCGCGGTTTGAGTGCGAGATTAGTCATGGAAGGAGACCACGGTGACCTGAGCGTGAGGATCGGCGGCGAACGCCGCCGCGAGCGATTCGATTTGTTCGAGCTGGTGTGCCGCGCTGCTGCAGGCATAGCCGTAACGCTGGCGCACGCGTTCGCTGGCTTGCTGCAGCGCGCGACGGCTGCGCTCGACGAACTCGGTGAGCGGATAGGGCGCGCCGAGCTCGAAAAAGTCGCGCAGCGTGCTCGACGGCGAGTAGCACAGCGTCTGCGACTGGTCGGGCCAGCGCACGCGGAAATGCATTTCAGGCATGGACGTAGGAGTGTTGTGAAATCGTGGCGAGGTCCGCTACCGGGCCTTTGCTCGCAGGTGCGGCGCGTGGATCGCGTGCAACCGACGAATGATCCGAAGCGAGCGAAACAGACGATTGATCTGTACCCCGCGCAACAGGCGAAGCGTGTGGAGACGTTCGAACAGAAGACTCATCTGCTACCGGTACTTCGCGAATTAGGCGAGGCTCGGTCGCGAGGTGCAGTGGCTTCGACGGTTCAGCGCCGGTGTCGGTGGTGAATGCGGGGCCTGAATCTGCCGGCGTTACGGCGACTCGCACGGCCCGCGGCCCGCAGCCGATCAGCGACGCGTCGGCGAAATCCCAGGCGAGCACGTCGTCGTCGCCCGTGGCGAAGCGCAGGCGTCGTGTCGAATCGCAAGTACCGATTGCGGCGCAGTCGATCGCGCGCGCACGGAAGCGTGCACGCACTTCGTCCACATGCTGCGGCGCCACCGCGAGCAGGAAGCCGAAACTCGGAAACGTCTGCAGCAGCCAGCGTTCGAGTGCGACATCGCCCGGCCGCGGCGCCTGCGCGACATCGATCACGGCTCCGATGCCGGAGCATTCGAGCAACATCAGCAGCGTGCCCAGCACGCCGGCCTGACTGATGTCTTTGGCTGCGCGGCACAGCCCGTCTTCGGCCAGCGCAGGCAGCAGTTCGAGGTCGGCGCGCAGCCGCTGCGGATCGCGGCCGCTGCTGGCGTCCCAGTTGGAAAAATGTTCGCGATACCTGCCACGCAGATCGATCGCCGCGAGCAGCACGTCGCCGGCTTGTGCATCGAAGCTGCTCAGCAGTTTGTTGGCGCGCCCAAGAATGGCGACGGACAGCTGCTCGCGATCGCAATGTGCATTGCTGTGGCCGCCGACCACCGGCACGCCGTACACCTGTGCCGCTGCCTGCATGCCGGAGAGGATCGCTTGCGCGCGTGAGCTGCCGGCGCTCCACAGCGCATCCACCACGGCGATCGGACGTCCGCCCATCGCGTAGATGTCGCTGACGTTGACCATCACGCCGCAGTAACCAGCGAAGTAGGGCTCGGCCGCGACGAACTCGTTGAGAAAGCCTTCGATCGCCAGCAGCAGCCAGCCGCCGTTGATGCTGGTGGCATCGGGAATCGCCGCGCAGTCGTCGCCATTGCGCACCTCGGCGCCGCCGAACGCCGCCGGCAGGCGCGTCGTTGCGTGCAGCGTCTGCATCACGTCCGCGATGTCGCGCTTGTGGGCGACGCCGCGCGCGGCACGCAAGGCCTTGGCGAGCGTGCGTAGCGCATCAACCTCGATGCTGGCGTCCGTCGTCATGCCGCCCATCATGCCGCCTGTCGCAGCGTCGTGAGGAAGCCGCGTTCGCCGTCATGACACGGCGCGTAGTGGGCGAGGTCGGCCTGCATCAAATGATGCGGTTGCCCGTGCAGCGTCAGCATCTGCAGCGATCGCCAGTGCAAGTGACGGAACAGTGCCGCGTTGCGCGCCTGCACGTGCGCCAGGAACCGCGTGCAGCCCTGCGCGTGCGCCGTGCTTACGGCGAGATGGATCAGTTCGCTGCCGAGCCAGGCCAGGCCACGATAATCGCGGTGAACCGCCAGGCGCGAGCCGAACCACAGTCCAGCGTCGTCGTGTTCCGTTTCAACGGGCGCATCGACGGCTGCATCGACGGCTGCATCGACGGCGGTATCGACGGCCGTATCGATTGCCGCGCCTTCGCGCGACCGCATCGCGGAACAAACGCCTTGGACTTTGTGGATGAGCGTTCGCACCGCAGAAGCCGGCGCCGGATGCGCACCGCCGTCGATCGCGCGATGAATCCGCACGGTGCCGACGACTTGCTCGGACATTCCGGCGATGCAGGACACCGCGACCAGTGTCTGCGCGTGTGCGTCGATGGCATCGCGGTCGTCGCCGGCGAACAGGCCTTGCTCGTCGCAGAACACCGAGCGGCGCAGCGCTGCTGCGGCCACGCGTTCCCAGTGTTCCGTCGCGTGCTTGATGCGATACGCCGCCGGTGTGAACGCGAAGTCGCTCGGGTCGGGCTCAGCGAAGGGATACATGATCCGGCGCCTTAGCGTTCGAACGCGTTGAGCGACGAGCAGGCGCCGCACTTGCCGCAGCCGGCCTTGATATCGGCCGAGCGCAGACCGCCATCGACCAGCATGCGGCCGAGCGGCCGCAGCAACTCGCGCATGAAGCCTGGATCGGGTGCTGCATGGTGTTCGAGCGGCGTGCCGCCAATCGGTACGAATGGCACCACGAAGGGATACACGCCGAGCGCGATCAGCGTTTCGCACATCTGCAGAATCGCTTCGCGGGTATCGCCGAGCCCGGCGAGGATGTAGGTGCTGACCTGGCCGCGGCCGAACACTTTGACCGCATCGGCGAACGCCTGCAGGTACTGTGGAATGGAGACGCTGGCCTTGCCCGGCATGATGCGTTCTCGCACTGCGGGCGTCACCGCCTCCAGATGCATGCCGAGCGTATCGATGCCGGCCGCACGCATGCGCGAGAACCAGATCGGATCGTCCGGCGGCTCGCACTGCGCCTGAATCGGCAGATCGACCGCGGCCTTCACTGCGAACGCGCTCTCGCACAGGATCGCCGCACCTCGGTCGGTGAAGTTCGGCGTGCCAGTGGTCATGACCATATGCTTGATGCCATCCAGCAGCACGCTGGCACGCGCCACTTCGGCAAGCTGCTCCGGTGTCTTGCGATTGATCGTGCGCCCACCCGACAGCGACTCGCCGATGGCGCAGAACTGGCAGGAGGTGCTACGTCTGCCGTAGCGAACGCAGGTTTGAAGGACTGTCGTCGCCAGCACATCGGCGCCGTGCAATTGCGCAATCTTCCAATACGGCACGCCGTCGAAGGTCTGCAAGGCATAGAAGCGCGGCTGTTTTGGAAAGCTGATCTGCGCGACGGTGATGCCGTCGCGCTTCAGCGCACTGCCGTCGATGGTAGTCGTTGCCAGAAACGGCGAGGCCTTTGCACTGCCGGTGTGCACCGGAACCATGATGGTGCGGCCATCGACCGTGACGGCCTTGTGATCGGACGGTCCGGCACCGCCGCGTCGGCTCGCCGCGCCAACGCTCGGCTCAGCCAGTCTTAATCCGAGCGACTGCAGTTCCGTCAACAAATGCTGGCTGGATGTGCTCATCGGAAAACTCCTCGGATGCGGGTGTCGGTACTGCGGTGTGATGGGCGGGCGATGCACCGGCTTGCGCAATGCCTTCGTGCAGCGCTGCGGTTTTGCGGCGGTCGAGATTCAGGCTCAGCAACTCGGGTCGCGCGTAATGGCCGACCGAATCCATCATGCGTTTGCGCTTGGTGATCAGTCGGAAATCGAGATCGGCGATCACCATGCCGGCGCCATCCTCGGCGCGCAGCGGCGGTGCGAGGTGCACGCCTTCGGGCGAAATGATCGAGGTATAGCAGCCACCGCGAAATGCTTTTTGCAGCGCCGGCGTCGGTGCTTGCGCAACGATCTGTTCTTCACTCAACCAGGCCGTGGCGTTGACCACGAAGCAGCCCGACTCGAGCGCGTGATGCCGCATCGTCACTTCCATCTGGTCGGAGAAGATCGGCCCGACCAGCGAGCCTGGAAACTGGCTGCAGTGAATCTCTTCGTGCTGCGCCATCAGCGCATAGCGCGCCAAGGGATTGTAATGCTCCCAGCAGGCCAGCGCGCCGATGCGGCCCACGTGACTGTCGACGACCTGCAGGCCGCTGCCATCGCCTTGTCCCCAGAGCATGCGCTCGTGGTAAGTCGGCGTGATCTTGCGGCGCTTGAGAATCAGGCTGCCGTCGGCGTCGAAAACCAGTTGCGTGTTGTACAGCGTGCCGTGATCGCGCTCGTTGACGCCCAGCACCACCACGATTTCGTGCGTACGCGCGGCCGCTGCAACGGCATCCGTCACCGGCCCCGGCACGGTCGGCGCGTGTTCGTACAGGCGTAAGTGCGGCGGCCCCATCGAGACCGCCGGCGTCACGAACGAGAAGTAGGGGTAGTAGGGCACGACGGTCTCGGGAAAGACGACCAGCCGTGCCCCCTGCGCCGCCGCATCGGCGATGGCCTGCAGGACGCGTTCGACCGTGCCGTCGGCCGAATCGAGGTCCGGATTCAGCTGCACGGCGGCAGCGCGAACGATGCGAGCGGCGCTCATATCAAGTTCCGATGTCGGCGCGATTCACACGGTCCAGGTGTGCAGCATGAAGGCACCGGCCTTGTTGTGCAGCAGCGTCAGATCGAGCACGTCGAGCGGACTGATCGGACGAATGCCCGGCTGCAGGCTCGGCTCGCCGTGGCCGTAGAGCGCTTGCAAAGCGAAACGGCAGGCGTAGACCTTGCCGCCTTCTTCCATGAATTGTGCGAGCTGCTTGTTGAAGTTCTGATGTCCCGGAAACGCTTCGTCGCCGAGTGTCGGAAATCCGCGCTGAATGCCGAGCGTAACGCCGGGGCCATACAGCAGCACCGAGGTTTCGAAGCCTTTGCGCAGCAGACGTTTCGCCTGCAACAAGTTGACGAGCCCGATCGAGCCTTCGAACGCAACGGTGTGGAATGTGACCAGCGCCTTCTGGCCAGGCTCGGCTTTGACGTCCTCGAAAACCTTTTCTTCGTAGTCGACGAAAAAATCGCCTTTCTTGTGAGCGGGTGCGGTGACTGCGGGCATCGGATGACTCCTGGTTTCGTCTGCGGCTGCGCAAGCAGTCGCTGTTGTGGGGCGACGACGATTCAGTTTTCGGCAGCGCGTTCGAATCGCGGTGCACGTCGTAGAGGCTGCAACCGACATGCCACGAAAACCGCCGTGTTGCATCCGAAATGCGATCAATCAGCGATCAATCGGTGTTCGATCGGCGATCGAGTCTGCAAACGGAAAACGCCGCAGAGTCCTGTATTTATTGATTGCAGATTGATCGCACGAAATGGTCGGCATGAGGTACCACGAATGGGGCGCGCTCACGCGCGTCTTGGCCTCTGCCGCTCGCGGCGATTCTTGCTTACGCTGGTGGAGGTTGGAGGATCGGACACAGACCATGCAGCGGACTCGCGGTAATTCGCAGATAGCGGCGTCGATGCGCGATGCGCCGTCTGCGTGGCCGGTTGCGCGAAGGGGTCTGCGGCGAATCAGGCACTGCGCATGAAGCTCGAACGGGTCAGTCACTGGAACGCGCTGCTGGAGGCGAGCGGGCAACCGGCCTACCTCTCGATTGCCGACGCCATCGCCGACGACATGCGGCGCGGACGCTTGAGCGCCGGGGCGCGGCTGCCGCCGCTGCGCGAACTGGCCGCACAACTGCAGCTCAATTTCACCACGGTGGCGCGCGGCTATGCGGAGGCACAGCGGCGCGGGCTGATCGATTCGAAGGCTGGGCAGGGCACTTTCATCCGTGCGGTGTTGCCGCCGAAGTCGGGTCGCACGCGCGGCTTTTCCGATCTGCTCGACATGACGATGAACCTGCCGCCGGAACCGCGCGATACCGCGCTGCTGCAGAAGATGCGGGCCAGCGTGGCGCGTCTGCATGAGCACGCCGATCTGCGCGCGTTGCTGCGGTATCAGGATTTCGGCGGTTCGGCCGAAGATCGTCTGGCGGGTGCGTGTTGGCTCGCACCGCGACTGCCTGATCTGTCGCCCGAGCGCGTGCTGGTGTGTCCCGGTGCGCAGGGTGCGCTGCTCGGTGTGATCAGCCTGCTGGCGCGGCCCGGCGATGTGATCTGCACCGAGGCGGTGACGTATCCGGGCATCAAGGCGCTGGCCGCACAACTCGGCATTCGCCTGCACGGACTGCCGGCTGACGACGAGGGTATCGATCCGCAGGCCTTCGCGGCGGCGTGCGGCGCGCACGCACCGAAAGCGCTGTATTGCAATCCGACCTTGCTGAATCCGACCACGGCGATTTATTCGCAGGCGCGTCGCGAGGCGATTGCCGATATCGCGCGCCGCTACAGCGTGCCGATCATCGAGGACGACGCCTACGGCCTGCTGGTGCCGGACATGCCGAGCGCGTTCGCGGAGCTGGTGCCGGAATTGACGTTCTATATTTCCGGGCTTGCGAAGTGCGTCGGTGCCGGCTTGCGCATTGCCTACCTGGTGGCGCCCGATGCACGGCAGACGCAGCGGCTGATGCCGCCGTTGCGCGCAATGACGATCATGGCCTCGCCATTCAATTGCGCGCTATCGACCTTGTGGATCAACGAAGGAATTGCCGGCACCGTGCTCAACGCAATCCGCAAGGCCTCGCATGCGCGTCAGGAGGACGCCGCAACGCTGCTGCCGAATGCGTCCTACGTATCGAAGCTTGATGCGTTTCACTTGTGGCTCAGCGTGCCGGCGCCTTGGAATCGCACGTCGTTCGCCAATCATCTGCGTTCGATGGGCGTCGGTGTGGTGGCGGCGGATGCGTTCACGGTGTCCGGCACACCGCCCGAAGCGGTGCGCGTGTGCATGGGTGGTGCAGCGGATCGCACCGATTGCAGGCATATGTTGGAGTTGATCGGTGAAGCGCTGACGCAAAGCCCGGACCCGACAGCTGCAGGCGCCGGGTCGGCCGCACCGGGACTGCAGTAGGGCTATGCAGCGGCAGCGGCGCAGCGATCCACTCATTCAACCCATTCAGCAGATTCGACGCAAACAGGAGTTGCCATGGAACGTAATGACGTCACCCGAAAAATCATCGCGGCCAAGGTCGCCAAAGGCATTCGTTGGGCCACGGTCGCCGAACGGATCGGGCTCAGCAAGGAATGGACGACGGCCGCCTGTCTCGGCCAGATGACGCTGGACGCCAAGCAGGCGCAGATCGTCGGCGAGTTATTCGGTCTCGACGAGAACGAGATCGCCTGGTTGCAAGTCGTGCCCTACAAGGGTTCGCTGCCAACTGCGGTGCCGACCGATCCGTTGATCTACCGCTTCTACGAACTGGTGAGTGTCTACGGCACCACGTTCAAGGAACTGATCCACGAGGAGTTCGGTGACGGCATCATGAGTGCGATCGACTTTCGCATGGATCTGCAGCGCGAAGCCGATCCGAAAGGCGATCGCGTCAACATCGTCATGAGTGGCAAGTTTCTGCCGTACAAGACTTACTGAGCGGCATTGGGCCGCTGAGATCAAGGCAGGTCAAGACACATCGAGTCACGTCAAGACAGGTCAACACGCGAAGAACGGCGCTGATTCATCAGGCCCGATACCGACGAGCCTTGCCGATATCTTGCTTCACAGCTTGCGTCGCTACCTGAACGGTAGCGACGCGCAAGTCGTGTTTATTGAGCGCCGCCGTGTGCGATGTCGGCGCCGCCGCTGCCGTTCGCAGCAAGCTGCAGCGGTGCGGCGGCGGTTGGCGCGGCCACTGCGGCGACGCGCGTAACCGTATCCACCTGCACGTTCGGATGGCGTTCGGTGACGTAGGTATGCACGGTCTTCACGCCATCGACGTGATCGACTGCTGCCAGCATCGTCACCAGATGTGCGTGCGTGTCGACATGGCCGGTGAGCTGGACGATGCCGTGGAAGGTTTCGACTTTGACCTGCTGCTCGTCGAAGCCGGGCTGCGCGTGCAGCACGGAAACGACGCGCTGACGAATGCCGGAATCGCTGGTGTACGCGCTCGGGCCGTACTCGCCCGTGCCGCGGATGCTGCCGACCGTGCAGGCGCTGCTGAGCAGCGCGCCACTGCAGACAATCGCCAGGGGAACTAGTTTGGATGCCTTCATGTGTCGCACTCCCGCGTTGGAATAAGCTGGAGTGAGGCTCTGCCGATTTCAGAGCCTGCGAGTGGTCAGGCGGTTGTGCGGCAGCGTTTCGGAGGACCAGCGGAAACTGCGCGAATTCGGTGCACCGCTCGTCCGTTCTTACGCTACCGTTGGCACGCGAACTGACAGATGAATCATCGCATCCGCGCTGAATGTCAATATTTATTGGCAAATACCGGCAGCATGCTTGCGCCCAATGGTATAGCGAGGAACTCGGATGAACGTACTGATTACCGGCGGCAGCGGATTTATCGGCAAGCACCTGTCTGTGCAGCTGCTGGCGCAAGGTCATTCGGTCTGGGTGCTGACGCGTACGGCGGCGAAGGCGCGCGCGCAGGTGCCCGCGGACGTAACACTCGTCGAGCAACTCGAAGGCTTGCAAGGAATCGAGGCGGTGATCAACCTGGCCGGCGAAAATCTCGCCGGGGGCCGCTGGAGCGCCAGTCGCAAAGCGGCGTTCCGCAGTTCGCGCATCGAAACCACCAAGCGCCTGGTCGCCTGGATGCAATCACTCACGCAGCGCCCGCAGGTGTTGGTCTCAGGATCGGCGATCGGCTATTACGGCGACCATGCCGATGACGTGCTGACCGAGGCTGATCCGCCGGCCAGCGACTTCGCCGCATTGCTATGCCGGGATTGGGAGGCGGCGGCGGAGGAGGCGTCTGTGCTGGGCGTTCGGGTCTGCCGCGTGCGCATCGGCATCGTGCTCGGAACCGACGGCGGCGCCTTGGCAAAAATGCTGGCGCCGTTCCGGCTTGGCCTGGGTGGGCGCATGGGCGATGGTCGTCAATGGATGAGCTGGATTCATCGCGACGATCTCGTCCATTTGCTGTGCTGGCTGCTGCAGACGCAAGACGCAGTCGGTGCTTTCAACGCGACCGCGCCCACGCCGGTGCGCAATGCCGAGTTCAGCAGCGTCCTGGCGCGCGTGTTGGGCCGCCCGGCGCTCCTGCCGATGCCGGCGCTGGCGCTGCGAACGATGTTCGGTGAAATGGCGTCGCTGCTGTTGGGCGGTCAGCAGGTACAACCCGCACGCGCCGAGTCGCTCGGCTTCGCATTCCGCTATGCCACGCTGGAGCCTGCGTTGCGCGATCTGTTGAGCGAGTCGAACGAATCGATCCAATGACCGGTACGCGATGCCGTGCATCGCGTACCGGTCAGGAATCACGGATCAACAACTCAGGGGCAGGTCTGCTGCAGTAGCGTGCGGAAATCCGAGGTCTGCGTGCCCTGCGACGGCAGATAGGCGCCGGAAAGATACTTGGTGCTGAGCACGTCGACCGTGTTCTGATTGACCACCGTGCAGGACAGCAAGGTCTGGTCTGCGGACGTGTCGCCTTGAATCCAGCGATCGAACCAGGCCTGCGTGTAGGTCGCCAAGGTTTGCAGCTGCTGGCTGTTGCCACCGACCACGATCGTGTCGGTGAACGTCAGGTGCGAAAAACCTTTCATGACGAGTTCGATCGAAGGCTGTGCCGACTGCAGCCACCACGACCAGCCGGATTCCTTGATGTCCGGTCCGTTCGCCGCGAGCTTCGCCACACAGCTCATGTCCTGCGCGAAGCCGAGCGCCGGAACGGTCGGCGTCACCGGATACTTCTTCGGTGCGATGCATTCAATCAGCGCGGAGCCGGTGTCGCCTTGCACGTAGTGCTTGAGATTGTCGAAGGCGACGATGGCGCGCACCGAACTCGCCAGCGGCAGACCCTGCACGTAAGCCGCCGAGGTGGCGCCCTCGGAATGGCCGCTCAGGCCGATCCGGCTGGTGTCGATGTAGTAGGAGTAGGGGTTGTCCGGCGATTCGATGAACTGAAGCGCGCTCACCATCGCCACGATGCTGGTGCCCTCGGTGCTGGCCGGGCTGATCTTGGGCTGCTGCACCAGCAGGGTCACGTAGCCGGCACCGGATAGGGCATGCGCCAGCCACCACATATTGCACTGATCGCCGGCTTCGCCATGCTCGATAATCACGACCGGGCGCTTGCCGGGATAAGTTTGCGTATCCGATGGCCGCAGAAGCGTGCCGTCGAATGACGCTGGAACCACGGCCTGGTTGTAGTCGGGCGTGCTGGGATCCAGCTGCACTGAACTGAAACTCGTCGCGAGTGCGGCGTAGCCACCCTGCCAGGGGAAGTCGCCGGTGTTGCACGGATTGTAAGTCGTCGAGCCGACATCGGGACCGCCGCCAACGCCGCCACTGGTGCCGCCGTCGGTGCTGCCACCGGTCGTACTGCCGGTCGTCCCGCCACTGGTTCCGCCACTCGTTCCGCCGGTACCGCCAACATCAGGAACCGTACTGCTCCCACAAGCACACAGCATCAGCACCAGCAAACCGACCCAGAACGGGGCGGTGCGACGAATCAACATAGCGAGCCTTGGATATCCCAATGATGAGGCCGTGGCACTGCTTGCCTCGGACCTCGTTTTCACCTCATCGCGCATGGCTTGCACCCTGCGCAACCCCCGAACCGATCGAATCCCTGTTAACGCTGGCCTCTGCATTGAGCCCGTCGCCGGAATTCGTCTTTGAATTCTTTAGCGCTACCAGTCTACTTCAAGCCTTCGCGACGCGGCTATGGATGCTTCAGTTTTTCGATCGTCATCGTTGCCGGATTTGAACCGTTGAAAGCTTAAAGGCAGCGCCATGCGTTAGAATCCGCGCGCTTAGGCGGAGTCGGGCAATGGATCAAACAGCATCGCAGCTCACGCAGGTCGTGGCCACCCGGGCGCCTATCGGTAGCCTGAACCTTCTGCTGTTCTTCGCCGTGGCATTGGCCGTGACGTTTGCCGGCAAGGCGATCGCAGGCGCGTGGCTGCCGGGAAGCCATCCACGGGTGCGCCGCGCAGTCGTGCAGACCGCACTGCTTGCCGGTCTGCTGCTCGGCGCCTGGGTTGGTATGCATTTGTACGATCGCGGCCAGTCCGACTCGGGCGCGCAGATGGCGGCGCACAAGCCGCAATAGTGGCGGCTGGCAGACGCTGCCGCATCGTGCGCCGGCCTGCATCGCATCAGTGACTGCCGAATCCGGAGTCGGCTCTGCTGGTCTGCTGGTGATCTGACCGAAGCTCACGAACTCAAAAAAAGCCCCGCAATGCGGGGCTTTTTTCTAAGCACGTCGAAGGAGTCGAACTACCCCTTAATGCAAGACGCCACGCGATCGCTGACCTCTTGCAGGGCTTCCAGCGCGTCGTCCCAGCCGGTGATCGCGAGCCGCTGGATCGGCGAGAAGTCCTGCTGCGCATCGGTGCCGGTATCCAGCTGTCGATACGCGAGATCGGTCTGAACGATGCGAAAGTGGCCGTCCTGTGCTTCGACCGACAAGCGCGAGCGGGCTTCGTAACTCAGCAGCAGATGGCGATAAGGCGCGCGCGCATGTGCCTGCAGTTTGCCGCTGTCGGAATCCGCACTTTCGACCACCGGCTCGGTCGCGTCCGAGGACGAGGAATGCTGACCCTTGGCGCCGATGATGCCGAGCACGCCGGTCGATGCGTTCGGGGCATTACTGACGTGCTTTTCGACGCAGACCTGCGCGCGCCCGATGATGTCCGACTGCGAGCCGCTGGTGTCGTACGAATGGCTCGACATCACTTCGATGTGGCGCGAACTCGGCGACTCGAAGCCCAGTTCGTAACCGTTCAGATGGCGATCGTCGTAGTCGTGATCGGCCCATGCCGGGAACGCGCAGGCGCTCAGCAGCATCAGCCCCAGGATCTTTTTCATCGGTTGCCCTCTTGCTCGAATTCGAATGGTCGCCGGCATTGCCCGGCGCTTTACGTCTGTTCCAACCTTACCGCGTCGCGACTAGGACAAATAAAAGCGGTGACGGTTCGCGGCCGAGGTGCGGCGCGTAGCCGCTGCGGCGTGAGATATCTGATCGCATGCGCGGGCGCGCGGGACTTCCTGGCAGCGATTCCGTATGAGCGGCGAACGTGGCGATCAATGCACACGAACAGCGAACCGCGATTGTCGGAAGTCGCTGCGAAAAGTCGGCGCGCATCAAGGATACGACCGGTGACGATCGCTGTCGCCCGCTACTTGATCGAGCAACATGGCCCGCCGATTTTGCTGCCGGCGGCTGCGATCAGTCCGATACAATAGGCGCCTGGAGATGGCATTCCATTTAGAACCGCCCACAACGGACCGATGATGCCTGCCCACCCGTTCCGTGAGGTAGGCGTGTTTCTGCCGCGCCTCGCGATGAGTTCCACACACTCGTTGTAGAGGATCCGCAATGCCCGCGTACCGTTCACGTACCAGTACCTTCGGCCGCAACATGGCAGGCGCACGCGCGCTCTGGCGCGCGACCGGCATGAAGGATGGTGATTTCTCCAAGCCCATAATCGCCGTCGCCAACTCGTTCACGCAGTTTGTTCCGGGGCACGTTCATCTGAAGGATCTCGGCCAGCTGGTGATCGAGGAGATTCAGAAGGCGGGCGGTGTCGGCAAAGAGTTCAATACGATCGCGGTGGACGACGGCATCGCCATGGGTCACGACGGCATGCTGTACAGCCTGCCTTCGCGCGACATCATCGCGGACAGCGTCGAGTACATGTGCAACGCGCACACGGCCGATGCACTGGTGTGCATCTCGAACTGCGACAAGATCACGCCCGGCATGTTGATGGCCGCGCTGCGCCTGAACATTCCGGTCGTGTTCGTATCGGGCGGGCCGATGGAGGCCGGCAAGACCAAACTCGCGGGCAAGGAAGTCGCACTCGACCTGATCGATGCAATGGTCGCTGCCGCGGACGACAAAGTGTCGGACGAAGACGTGCAGAAGATCGAGCGTTCCGCGTGCCCGACCTGCGGATCGTGCTCGGGCATGTTCACCGCCAATTCGATGAACTGCCTGACCGAAGCGCTCGGGCTCTCGCTGCCCGGCAATGGTTCGTTGGTGGCAACCCACTCGGATCGCGAGCAGCTGTTCCGCCGCGCCGGGCAAGTGGTTGTTGAACTCGCCAAGCGTTACTACGAAGGCAACGACGAACGCGCACTGCCGCGCAACATCGCCAGCAAGGCGGCGTTCGAAAACGCCATCTCGCTGGATATCGCGATGGGCGGATCGACCAACACCGTGCTGCATCTGCTGGCCGCCGCACAGGAAGGCGAGATCGATTTCACGATGAGCGACATCGACCGGCTCTCGCGTCGCGTACCAAATCTCTGCAAGGTCGCGCCGTCGAGCCACTATCATCTCGAGGATGTGCACCGCGCGGGCGGCGTGATGTCGATCCTGGGCGAATTGGACCGAGCAAAACTGCTCGATACGTCCGTGCCGACCGTTCACGCGTACTCGCTCGCCGAAGCGCTGGATCGCTGGGACGTTACGCGGACACAAGATGCAGCGGTACACGAGTTCTATCGCGCAGGCCCTGCCGGTGTGCCGTCGCAGACCGCGTTCTCGCAAAGCTGTCGCTATGACGCGCTGGATACGGACCGCGACGGCGGCTGCATCCGCTCGAAGCAATCGGCCTACAGCCTCGATGGCGGCCTCGCCGTGTTGTACGGCAACCTTGCCGAGCGCGGCTGCATCGTGAAGACCGCCGGTGTGGACGCGAGCATCCTCAGGTTTCGCGGCACGGCGGTCGTGTTCGAAAGTCAGGACGCTGCGGTCGACGGCATTCTCAAAAATCGGGTGAAGGCCGGCGATGTCGTCATCATCCGCTACGAAGGTCCGCGCGGTGGTCCTGGCATGCAGGAGATGCTGTATCCGACCAGTTACCTGAAGTCCAAGGGACTCGGCAAGCTCTGCGCCTTGGTCACCGATGGGCGCTTCTCGGGCGGCACCGCAGGACTTTCGATCGGCCACGTCTCGCCGGAAGCCGCCGAGGGCGGGGCGATCGGCCTGATCCGAGATGGCGACACGATTCTGATCGACATTCCGAATCGATCGATCGCGATCGACGTCGATGCCGCCGAGCTGGATCGTCGGCGCGCCGAACAGAACGCGCTCGGTTGGAAGCCAGTACAGCCGCGCAACCGCCGAGTGAGTGCCGCGCTCAGGGCCTACGCGAAGCTCACCACGAGCGCCGACAAAGGCGCCGTGCGCAACCTCGCATTGCTCGACCTTTGACGTTGCGCTGAAGTCTCCGCATCAGCTTCGGGCCCACGCAAGCGTGAGCCCGAAGCTTCAACGCGATCGATTCAAAACCATCGCGAACGTGCTGGTCGAAAGACGACAGAGTCTGCGGAAAACCCCACATTCCAGGTGCGCACAGCTGGACCGTAAGGCGGTCGCGATGGCTCGCGCGCAAGCATTCAGTCCGCATTCAGCCGCAAGGGCCTATGACCGTCCGATGCTCATGCCCGAGCTTGGATGCCACTGCAATGAACCGACTGATAGCCGTAACCGCCATTGGATTGACCCTCGCGGTTCCCAATCTTGCCCAAGCGCACGACCACGGCCGTGACGGATGGCATGGCGGTCATGGCGGTCATGGCGACCGCGGCTATGGCGGCTATGGCGACCGTGGATACGGACACGGCTATCAGTACGGCGATCGCGGGCGCTACGCGTACGGCTATGGCGGTCGCCGTTATTACGGCCCTGGCCAGTTCATCGGAGATGTGATCGCGCTGCCGTTTGTAGCCGGTGCAGCCATCGTCGGCGCCGTGGCCTCGGTCGTAACAGCGCCGCTCTACGCCGGAAGCTACGAAGCGCCACCTGCGCCCGCGAACTACGGCCCGCCGCAGGGCTATTACAACCAGCCGCAGGGCTACTACAACCAGCAACAGAGCTACGGACCGCCTCAGTCGTACGGCGGCTACGCGCCACCGCCACCGCCACCGCAGGGATACTACGCGCCGCCGGCATACCCGCAGAGCTATCCGCCTGGTCAGGGGTATCCGGGGTATTAGTCGAAACAGGGGAGTCTGGTGCCGAGAAGAGGAATCGAACCTCCGACCTACTGATTACGAATCAGTTGCTCTACCGACTGAGCTATCTCGGCGCACAGTCGACGATTATAGCGAATGCGGATGTCGAGGCGAAATGTTTTGTATGACTCGCTGAAACCTTCGGCGCCTCGCGGGTACCGTCTGCGCGTTCGCTCCCGGCTGAGCCTAAAGTCTTGATCGGTGGGGCCGCTAGTGCTTGCAACAGGCGATTTCCCGGCCAAGGAGCCAGCCGCCATGACTATTCCGATTAATGCGGGCATCGTTGACGAAGCAATCTTCCATATTCTGCGGCGTGAGCAGGTGGAGGTTGGCGGTTGGATCCGGCTGAGCACGCTGGCGCGCCAGTGGTGGGCGACCGGTCTACGGCGTTCGGATCTGGTTGAAGGCCTCGCTCGACTCGAAAACGGCGGGTACTTGAGCCTCGAAGGCAGCGAGGATGAAACGGTCGCGATTTTGCGCAAGCGTCCTCCGTTGTTCCGACCGGATGCCTGGTACAAGCTGCGGACGCTGTATCAGATTCGTGCGCGTCCGCGCAGCGGCACGCTTCCCGCCAACGACCGGCGCAAGGCGCGCGCTTAAACCTGGGTGCGGTGGATTTAGCGAACGCCGCAAAGCGCACTTCAAACGCGCCGCAGCCGCAGAAACCTTGAGTTCGGTCGGTGCCGGAACTCGGGCTGCTCGACACGCGCCACGTCGGCGTTCGCATCTTCCTTTAAAATGCTGCCGACGGAGAGGTGGCAGAGCGGTCTATTGCGGCGGTCTTGAAAACCGCTGACGGTTCATCCCGTCCGGGGGTTCGAATCCCTCCCTCTCCGCCATTCTTCCTGCCTGATGGTTAGCTTGCGATCGTCACGCTGCATCACTCAGCGTTATTGCCCTAGAACGCTTGCGACTGAGTCGCGAACTAACAACCAGCAATTAGAGCGTTCGTAGCTCGTACCAGGATGCGCCGCCGCCGGGCCAGCTCGGATTGCAGCGCAGTTAGGTCGCCATGGGTTTGGGCAGCAACGCGCCTTCGCCGATCGACGAATTCTTGAATTTGGATTTCAGGCGAAGCAGCGGGATTTCGACGTAGTGGAATGAAAGCTCTGCCACGGCGACGGAAACAATGATGCGGAACACGGTCACCCAGACCAGATTCAGCATGTCGTGCGGCGTGCGGAGACTTTCGGACGCCAAATAGATTGGATAGTGATAGATGTAGAGCCCGTAGGAGCGTTGTCCGAGCCATTGAAGAACGCGATTGGCAAGCAGCTCATGGTCGGGGCAATTAATTGCGGCGACGACCAATATCAAGCACGCCAGGTTTGTCAGCAGGAACCCGCCATTCCGCCAGCCTGCGGCATAGGACGAAATCGTAGCGACGATTCCAAGGAATACCAAAAGGGCCGCATACACGAACAGCCGCGCAAACAGGCGTGAAGTGTTTGCACTCTTAAAGAACTGGAAATCTTGCTTTTGCAATACGATCGCCAGCAGGCAGCCCATTAAAAGATTGTCCATTCTCGCGAAGCTGAATCGGTAAGCGTCGAACGAGAACAGTCCGAACGACAGCGGATGGTTCGCAAGATAGAGACGAAGGCCCGTCGCAAAGGCAATTGCAGTGAGCAGCGACACCACCTGATTGGCATAGCTGAGTCGCAATAGCAGCGTCGACAGCACGAGCGGCCATAGGAAATAAAAATGCTCTTCGACCGCCAAGGACCAGAGATGGACGAAGGGTCCAAGGATCGATTCCTGGACAATGTTGGCGAGGTAGAAGAGGCTGCTGAGCGAAGCGATCGTTCGATCGGCAGTGCCATCTTGCGCGATCACATTCCACAGCAGATCGCCGAGCGCTACGGTAAGTAAGATCGGCGCCAACAGGCGCAGCATGCGCCGGATGTAGAAATTCGTGAGTGCGATCGATCCGCGAGTTTCAGCTTCGGCCAAGAGAATGGATGTGATCAAAAATCCACTCAGCAGAAAGAACAAGTCGACGCCGGCCCATCCACCGGCGAGCATGCCGTAGCTGAGGTGCTTGCCGATCACCGCGACAACCGCGATGGCGCGAATGCCATCAAAGCTCCGCACGTATGCGAACTGACTCATCCCCGTTCTCCCCGAACCCGATGTGCTCTGTGCTTTCGGCTTTTGCCGTTGATTGGCTCAGTTGGCCAAGCACCAAGTCACTTTTCCCCTGCGTCTAGGCTACCATTCGTGGAGCGATGGTGCCCGCCAGTACCGGCCTGGGCGTCGCGTTCTGTGACGAGCATCTCGCGCGTCCAGATCCACTTCTTACCCTCTTAGACGATAAATTATGACTACAGCGAATCCCCGCGTGCAGCTGGAAACCAGCCATGGCGCCATTACCATTGAACTCGATGCAGTGAATGCGCCGAAGTCGACTGCGAACTTTGTGGAGTACGTGAAAAGCGGTCATTACGACGGCCTCTCATTCCATCGCGTGATTCCCGATTTCATGATTCAGGGGGGTGGCTACTCGGCGGATGGGTACAAGGAGCGCAGCACGCGCGCGCCGATCGAGAACGAGTGCAACAACGGCCTGAAGAACACGCGCGGCACGCTGGCAATGGCGCGCACCAACGATCCGCACTCGGCCACCAGCCAGTTCTTCATCAACCACAAGGACAACGCTTTTCTCGACGGGCGCGGTCCGGGGCAGTGGGGTTATGCGGTGTTCGGCAAGGTGACGGATGGCATGGACGTGGTCGACAAGATCGCCGCCACGCCGACCGGCCGGATTCGTCCGTTTGGTCAGGACGTGCCGCTGGAGCCGGTGAGCATCGTCAAGGCCAGCGTTCTCTAAACGCGGCCGGTTAAGCACCCGCGCCGGACGGATTGCAGTTCCGTCCGGCGCGGCTGTTTTAGGTCGCCTGAATCAAGAGCCTCAATCGAGACCCTCAATCAAGAGCCTCAATCAAGAGCCTCAATCAAGCAAGAGTCTGAGCGGATTCCCGCTTGATCAGTGCAGCGGGCTGGGTGCTGCGTCCTTCAGCGCCTCCACCTGAATCGCCAGCTTCACCATTGGGCTGCCGGTGAATTGCACGCCGTAGTCGATGCCGTAATCGGCCCGGTTGAACTCCGCCGAGGCGTCGGCGCCGCAGTCTTCCACTTTCAGCATCGGGTGGGGGATGCACTTGAACGAGTTGATCTTCAGCGTCAGCGGCTTGGTCACGCCATGCAGGGTGAATTGGCCGTCCACAGCAACCGGCGTATCGCCATCGAACTTGATGCTGTCGGATTTGAACGTCGCGGTCGGGTATTTGGCAACGTCGAAGAAGTCCGGGCTCTTGGCGTGCTCGTCCATTTTCTCGTTGCCGAAGTTCACCGACGTCGTGTCGACAACGATATTCACGCTGCCGGTTTTGTTCGCACGATCCAGCGTGACGCTGCCGGAGGTCTTGTTGAACTTGCCGCGCCAGATCGAGATTCCGGCGATATGCGGCGCTTCGAAGCTGGGGTAGGTGTGGGCAGGATCGATCGTGTAGTGATCGACTGCTGCGCTGGCGCTGCCGGCAGCAGTGGCCAAAAGGACAGCGGCGATGGACTTGTACATTGCAGAACTCCTGTTCGAGGGACGTAAACCGCGCGCGTCTGCGGCGGGCTGAAGCATAAAGCGGTACTGATGTCGGTCTGTGAATTTATTGATGCCAGACGTCCACGCAACACATCCACGCGATGCATCCAGGCGATGCACCTGAGGCGTTCAGGCGCGGGTCTTGGTGCGAGGGTTCGGGAATTCTTAGCGCACGGCGGGCGCAACGATGTGGAAGTTCACCGTGACGTCGTCGGCCACGGTATCGTCCCAGCGCGGATCGCCGATCTTGAAGCGGCTGCGCGAAATCGGCACGCTGCCGTCGAACGCATCGACACCGTTGCCGCTCACCATCGTCACGGAAACCTCCATTGGCTGCGTCTTGCCTTTCAGGCTGAGTTCGCCAATCGCTTGGAATCGTCCCGGACCACTGGGTTTTATGGTGCTCGCCTGAAAAATCGCCACGGGATAGCTGCTGCTGTTGAACCACTCGGCCTTACGAACTTCGGCGTTGTAATCCTCGTCGCCGACATCGAGGCTGCTCATGTCGATTTCGATGTGCGCGCGTGCGGTGTCGATGTGTTTCGGATCGTAATGCACGCTTCCGGTAAATTTCTTGAATGGCGCCGAAACCGGCACGCTCATCTGTTTGAACTGCGCGGTTACGGTGCTTTTGCTGTTATCGACCGGTGCGTCCGGAATGGCGGCGGCCGTGAGTACGATCAGCGCGGCGGCGGCCAGCGCGAGTTTGCCTGTGTGCATGGTGTGCTTAGTCCTTGAGTATCAATCAGCGGGATTGCGTCAGCGCCAGCTGAGCATCCGCTGCAGCGTGGCGTCGCGATCCATCAAATGGTGTTTGAGCGCGCCCAGCACGTGTAGGCCAAACGTTGCCAAGAGTAGCCAGGCGAAGCTTTCGTGGATCTGAACGAGCGTGCGCGCCAGTTCCTTGTTCTTGGAGACGAGGTCGGGCAGTTGCAAGAGCTGCAGGTAGACCACCGGATAGCCGGACGCCGAGCTGTACAACCAGCCTGATAAGGGCATTGCAAACATCAGCGCGAAAAGCATGCCGTGCGTGAAGCGCGCAAGGGCGTGCTGCCAGGCTGGCGCCGGGAGCGCTGGCGGTGGGGGATGGCTCAGTCGCCACAGGCCGCGCAGCGCCGATAGCCCGAGCACCGTCATGCCGATCCATTTGTGCCAGGAATAGAACTTGAGTTTCTGCGGGCTGAAGGGCAGTCCGGTCATCACCCAGCCCAACGCAAAGCCGCAAACGATCAGGCCGGCGATTACCCAGTGAAGGGCCACCGCAGGGCGCGAATAACGCGCCTCGGTCGGCGGCGCAATGGTGTGGGACGGCATGGCAGCGTGTTCGATTCCTTCGAAAGAGGTCGTCATCCTGACGTACGTCGGGCTTTGATGCCCGAATGCTCGCCAAAGTTTAACCAGCGCACGGCGTCTGGGTAAAAAACCGGCGCGACGTGGACACGCGTAGTGGCATCTAGTGCGCGTCGGAATCGATTCGCGTGGTCCGCGTCGATTCCGTCGATTCCGTCTGAACCGATTCGCATGGTCCGCGTCGATTCCGTCTGAACCGTCTGAACCGTCTGAACCGTCTTCAACGTCGGATTGAGATTCACGACTCACCCTCTAGCCAGATCGAGCTAAGCACCGCGCCGTACGAACTGCCTTCGTATCCGCTTCCGCCTAATTGCATCTGCGATCCGTTTTTCTGAAGGCGTGTCGGAGCGACCGGTACCGCACACGAGCAGTCGACGAGGCTCGCGCTTCGAGATTCAACTGCAATGCGCACGACACGGCGGCGTCATCAAGCGCAGTGAAAATCGCAGCGCTACAAAAAGCAATCAATCAATCCACAGGGGATAGCATGAAACCGTTCAGCGGATCTCTCAGCATCATCGCGGGCGCGGTTATCGCGCTCGGATCGGCGACCAGCGCCAACAGCAGCCCGCGCACCGACGCGACCACCGTTGCATTGCAAAACGACATTCAGAACGTCGTGGTGATCTACGCCGAAAACCGCGCGTTCGACAATCTGTTCGGCAACTTTCCCGGCGCACACGGCCTGAGCGAAGTGGTCGATTCGAACGGCGTTCCGCTGTCTTCCTACTTTCCGCAGCGCGATCGCGACGGTTCCGTGTTGGCGAGCCTGCCGCAGACCTGGGGTGGCGTCACCGCCGCCGGCCAGACGCCGGTGGTGACGCAGGCGCAGAGCGGCGGTCTGCCGAATGCGCCGTTCTCCGTTGAGCATGCGTTCGCGCCGGCTTCGGGTTCGACGCTGTCGACCGCCACGGTCACGCGCGACCTGTATCACCGCTTCTACGAAAACCAGATGGAAATCGGCGACGGCAAGAACGACAAGTTCGCCGCCTGGGCCGATGCCGGCGGCTTGACGATGGGTCACTTCGACAGCAGCGCGTCGCTGCTGTACGGCCTGGCCAAGCAGTACACACTGGCAGACAACTTCTTCGAAGGTGCCTTCGGTGGATCGTTCCTGAATCACCAGTACCTGATCTGCGCCTGCGCGCCGCAGTATCCGAATGCGGATACCGCGATCGCGAAGCCGACCATCGCCGTGCTCGACAAGGATGGCGCCGGCAACTATCTGCCGCAGCTGACCACCAAGGCGAGTTCGCCGGCCTCCGCGCTCGATGGCCCGCCGCAGTTCGTGCTGAGCGGCAACATCACGCCGGCCAACTACTTCGGTGATGGCAAGTTCTACGCGGTCAACACCATGCAGGCGCCGTATCAGCCGAGCGGCAACGCACCGGTCGACGCCAACGGCAACGACCTGCTGTACGCCAAGCCGTCCGCGGCGACCACGCTGCCGCCGCAGACCGAGCCGAACATCGGCGATCGTCTCAACGCCAAGGGCATCAGCTGGAAGTGGTACGCCGGCTCGTGGAATGCCGCGGTTGCCGATGGCACGCAGAATCCGTCGACGCCGCGCTCGGTGATCTACACGCCTTCGACCGCTCGCGCCGCGCCGGATTTCCAGCCGCATCACCAGCCGTTCAACTACTACGCGGGCTTCGATCCGGTCAGCCATGCCGCCGACCGCGCCGCGCACCTGAAGGATTACACCGATCTGGTCGCCGATGCCGCCGCCGGCACGCTGCCCGCCGTCACGTTCTACAAGCCGCAGGGCAACCTCAATCAGCACGAGGGTTATGCCAACTTGGACGACGGTGACGCACACATCGCGGATCTGGTCGGCAAGCTGCAGGCAAGCCCGCAGTGGGCGCACATGATGATCGTGATCACCTACGACGAGTTCGGTGGCGTCTGGGATCACGTGGCGCCGCCGAAGGGCGATCTGCTCGGCCCTGGCACGCGCATTCCGGCGATCATCATCTCGCCGTTTTCGAAGAAGGGCCTGGTCGATCACACGCAGTACGACACCGCGTCGATCCTGCGCCTGATCATCCGCCGCTTCGGCCTGCAGAACCTGCGGGGCCTGTCGGCCCGCGCCGCGGCGCTGCGCGCCAATGGTCAAGCGCAGATGGGCGATCTGACCGAAGCCTTGTCGCTGGTGCCCGATATCACCTACGTGCACACCTCGGTGTTCAAAACGGCGGGGACGCGCAAGCTGAAGGTCGGCAACGCAGTCGGCAGTGCGTCGCTGTCGATCAGCTCGATCAGCGTCAGCGGTGCCAACGCCGCCGACTTCTCGCTGTACAACGGCTGCAGCGGCGTCACCTTGACCGGCGGCACCGAGTGCGGCCTGCAAGTGCAGTTCTCGCCGCAGGGCAGTGGCGCGCGCAGCGCTACCGTCACCATCGTCAGCAACGATCCGGATGGCCCGGCGACGATCGCACTGAGCGGCACCGGCAACTAAGCACGACGGCGCGTCCGGCCTTCGCGCCGGAACACCGCTAACGAGGCGCCACGAGAGTGGCGCCTTTTTTTTGCGCAACTGTTTTGCGCAACTGTTTTGCGCAACTGTTTTGCGCAACGGGTTCGCGCAGCTGTTTTGCGCAAGGCCGGCGTCGTCGCAGGGACGAGCGGCAGATGCGGGATCGGCGGGACGGCGCCCCGCGGCGGCTTGAGGGCTGGGCGCGCGGGCACCACGCACTTTTTTCGTGCGGATTCGTGGACGCTTGACGCGCGCGCCGGTAAACTATCGCCTTAATCCTGAAAGGGGGGCGCAAGCCCCCCTTCGCATGTGCGCGATCCGAAACGGCGCGCGCGTGATTCATCTGACCAACGAGCCGACTCGCATCATGTCCACAGCCACCCCGGCCCTGCTCGCTCTCGCCGACGGTAGTCTGTTCCGCGGCGTTTCCATTGGCGTCGAAGGCGCTACCGTCGGTGAAGTCGTTTTCAACACCGCGATGACCGGTTACCAGGAGATCCTCACCGATCCCTCGTACCGCCAGCAGATCGTCACCCTCACGTATCCGCACGTCGGCAACGTCGGCGTGAATCCTGAAGACGGCGAGTCCGCCGAAAACCAGGTCGCGGGACTGGTGCTGCGCGAAGTGCCGCGACCGCCCAGCAGCTGGCGCTCGCGCCAGAGTCTCACCGATTTCCTGCAGCAGCAGAACGTGGTCGCGATCGCCGGCATCGACACGCGCCGCCTGACCCGCATTCTGCGCGACAAAGGCGCGCAGAACGGCTGCATCGTCGCCGGTGAAACGATCAACCAGCGCGATGCGCTGAAGCGCGCACGCGCGTTTCCTGGCCTCAAGGGTCTGGATCTGGCCAAGGTCGTCAGCGTCGCAGCGCCTTACCAATGGACGCGCGGCTCCTGGGAACTGAAGTCGAACGCCGAGACCGAGCCGGCGCCGGGTCCGCACCATGTGGTGGTTTACGACTTCGGCATCAAGCGCAACATCCTGCGCATGCTGGTCGACCGTGGCTGCCGCGTGAGCGTGGTGCCGGCGCAAACGCCGGCGGCTGAAGCGCTGGCGCTGAAGCCGGACGGCATCATGCTGTCGAACGGCCCTGGCGACCCGGAGCCCTGCGATTACGCGGTAGCGAGTGCGCGCGAATTCATCGCGCGCAAGATTCCGACCTTCGGCATCTGCCTCGGCCATCAGATCATGGGAATCGCCGCTGGCGGCAAGACGCTGAAGATGAAGTTCGGCCACCACGGGGCCAATCACCCGGTGCAGGATCTCGAATCCAAGCGCGTGCTCATCACCAGCCAGAACCATGGTTTCGCAGTCGACGAAGCCAGCCTGCCGGCGAACGTGACGATCACGCATCGTTCGTTGTTCGATGGCTCGAACCAGGGCCTGCGCCTCAACGACGCACCAGCGTTCAGTTTTCAGGGACACCCGGAAGCGAGCCCCGGTCCGCACGATGTCGGCTATCTGTTCGACCGCTTCGTGCAGATGATGGGCGAGGGCAAGCCGTGACACTGAGCGGCGCCCGCAACACTCGAATCAACTATTCCCGTGGCTGCTTCATGCACGCCGCCGCTGCGAAGAACTAAAACAGATGCCGAAACGTACCGACCTCAAAAGCATCCTGATCATCGGCGCAGGGCCGATCGTCATCGGCCAGGCCTGCGAGTTCGACTACTCCGGCGCACAGGCCTGCAAGGCGCTGCGTCAGGAGGGTTATCGCGTCGTGCTGGTCAACTCCAATCCGGCGACGATCATGACCGATCCGGAGATGGCCGACGCCACCTACATCGAGCCGATTCGCTGGCAGACGGTTGCACGAATCATTGAGAAGGAGCGCCCGGATGCGGTGCTGCCGACGATGGGCGGACAGACCGCGTTGAACTGCGCGCTGGATCTGGCACGCGAAGGTGTGCTGGAGAAATTCAACTGCGAATTGATCGGCGCCAATGCAGTTGCGATCGATCTCGCCGAAGACCGCCAGAAATTCCGCGATGCGATGACCGAAATCGGTCTCGGTTCGGCGCGCTCGGGTGTCGCGCACACGATGGCGGAAGCGCGGGTGCTGCAGGAAACCATCGGCTATCCGGTGATCATCCGGCCGAGCTTCACGCTCGGCGGCTCCGGCGGCGGCATCGCCTACAACGTCGAGGAATTCGAAGAGATCGTCACGCGCGGTCTGGATCTGTCGCCGACCACCGAAGTGTTGATCGAAGAGTCGCTGCTCGGCTGGAAAGAGTTCGAAATGGAGGTGGTCCGCGACCGCCTCGACAACTGCATCATCGTCTGCTCGATCGAAAACTTCGATCCTATGGGCGTGCATACCGGCGACTCGATCACGGTGGCGCCGGCGCAGACGCTGACCGACAAGGAATACCAGATCATGCGCAACGCGAGCATCGCGGTGCTGCGCAAGATCGGTGTCGATACCGGCGGTTCCAACGTGCAGTTCGCGATCAATCCCGACGACGGCCGCATGATCGTCATCGAGATGAATCCGCGCGTCTCACGCAGCTCCGCACTGGCCTCGAAGGCCACCGGTTTTCCGATTGCGAAAGTCGCGGCCAAGCTCGCGGTCGGCTACACGCTCGACGAGCTGCGCAACGAGATCACCGGCGGTGTCACGCCGGCGTCGTTCGAGCCGAGCATCGACTACGTCGTCACCAAGATTCCGCGCTTCACGTTCGAGAAATTCCCGCAGGCCGATTCGCGGCTGACCACGCAGATGAAGTCGGTCGGCGAAGTCATGGCGATCGGCCGCAATTTCCAGGAGAGCTTGCAGAAGGCGCTGCGCGGACTGGAAACCGGTAGCGACGGTTTCGATCCGCAGGTGAGCGCCTATGACGAAGCCAGCATCGCGCAGATTCGCGAAGAACTGGTGACGCCGCGCGCCAAGCGCATCTGGTTCGTCGGCGATGCGTTCCGCGCCGGCATGAGCGTGCCGGACATCTTCAATCTTTCGAAGATCGATCCCTGGTTCCTCGAGCAGATCGAAGAACTGATCCGCGTCGAAGGCGAGATTGCGGCGACCAAGATCAGCAAGATCAACAAAGAGAATCTGCGTCGCTACAAGCGCCTCGGTTTTTCGGACCGCCGCATGGCCACGCTGCTCGGCGTCAAAGAAGCGTCCATGCGTGCGCGTCGACACAAGCTCGGTGTGCGGCCGGTGTACAAGCGCGTGGATACCTGCGCGGCCGAATTCCCGTCGTCGACTGCGTATCTGTACTCCAGTTACGACGAGGAATGCGAAGCGCAGCCGAGCGATCGCGAGAAGATCATCGTGCTCGGTGGCGGACCCAACCGCATCGGCCAGGGCATCGAGTTCGATTACTGCTGCGTCCACGCGGCGATGGCGCTGTCCGAAGATGGCTACGAAACCATCATGATCAATTGCAATCCGGAGACGGTGTCGACCGACTACGACACCTCGGATCGCCTGTACTTCGAACCGCTGACGTTCGAAGACGTGATGGAAATCATCGACCTCGAAAAGCCCAAAGGTGTCATCGTGCAATTCGGTGGCCAGACGCCGCTGAAGCTGGCGCGCGCACTCGAAGCCGCGGGTGCGCCGATCATCGGCACCTCGCCGGATTCGATCGATCTTGCTGAAGACCGCGAGCGCTTCCAGCAGCTGGTCGAACAACTGAAATTGCGTCAGCCGCCGAATGGCGTTGCAACGTCCTTGAAGCAGGCGCTGGCGGTGGCCAAGAAGATCGGCTATCCGCTGGTGGTGCGGCCGAGCTACGTCCTCGGCGGACGCGCGATGGAAATCGTCCACGACGACGAAGACCTGGTGCGCTATATGACCGAGGCGGTGAAAGTCTCGAACGATTCGCCGGTGCTGCTGGATCGCTTCCTCGAGAATGCGATCGAAGTCGATGTCGACGCGCTGGCCGACGGCGAGACCGTGGTCATCGGCGGCATCATGGAACACATCGAGCAGGCCGGCGTGCACTCCGGCGACTCGGCCTGTTCGCTGCCGGCATACAGCTTGAGCGAGGCTGTGCAGGACGACATTCGCGAGCAGATGTTCAAGCTAGCGAAAGCGTTGAAAGTCTGCGGCCTGATGAACGCGCAGTTCGCATTGCAGGGCGAGACGGTCTATCTGCTGGAAGTGAATCCGCGCGCCTCGCGCACCAGCCCGTTCGTGTCGAAAGCGACCGGCCGACCGCTTGCGAAAATCGCCGCGCGCTGCATGGCCGGGCAGACGCTGGTGTCGCAGGGCATCACCAAGGAAATCGTACCGCCGTATTTCTCGGTGAAGGAATCGGTATTCCCGTTCGCCAAGTTCCCCGCGGTGGATCCGCTGCTCGGTCCGGAAATGCGTTCGACCGGCGAAGTGATGGGGTCGGGCCGACATTTCGGCGAGGCGTTCAACAAGTCGTTGCTGGCAGCGGGCATGACGGTGCCTTCGGGCGGCACCGCGTTTATCTCGGTGCGCGACGCCGACAAGCCGAAAGCGATCGACCTGGCCCGCTTGCTGGCGGCGAAAGGTTTCCGCGTGCTGGCCACACACGGCACCGCAGCCGCGGTGCGTGCGGCCGGCATTGCCTGCGAGGGCGTCAACAAGGTCAAGGAAGGGCGCCCGCACTGCGTCGACATGATCAAGAACGGCGAGATTCAATTCATCGCCAATACCACCGAAGGCAAGAAGTCGATCGGTGAGTCGCATTCGATCCGCGCGGCTGCGATCTCGCAGAAACTGTGTTATTTCACCACTATTGCCGGTGCGTACGCCGCGGCGATCGCGATGGACCATCTCGACCGCGTCGAAGTGAACCGGCTGCAAGACCTGCATCTGCAGATCAAATAATTGAATCGAGTAACCAACTCATGACCAGGGTTCCGATGACCCAGCGTGGCGCCGATGCGTTGCGCGAAGAACTGCGCCATCGCAAGAGCGAGCTGCGTCCCAAGATCATTGCCGCGGTCGAAGAGGCGCGCGCGCACGGCGATCTCAAGGAGAACGCCGAATACCATGCCGCCCGCGAGCAACACGGCTTCAACGAAGGCCGCATCACCGAAATCGAGGCCAAGCTGTCGAATGCCCAGGTGGTCGACGTCGCGTCGCTGCCGAAGTCCGGCAAGGTCGTCTTCGGCACCACGGTCGAGCTTGCGGATGCGGACTCCGGCGAAGAGCTGAAGTATCAGATCGTCGGCGAGGACGAGGCCGACTCCAAGCAGGGCCGGATCTCGATCAACTCGCCATTGGCGCGTGCGCTGATCGGCAAGCTGGAGGGCGATGTCGCCGTGGTTCAGGCGCCGGCCGGTGCGCGGGAGTTGGAGATTGTCCGCGTCCTTTATATCTAGTCCACAATCGTCCCCGAAGCTGCGTGCACGCGCGAAGGTGGCGTGCGGGCAGTGCGTCCGGCCGCTCGCCGACGAGGTACTCGCGAGGGCGAATCATGGGTAAGAAGCGCACCGCCAGCAGCAAGCGCTGGATCCAGGAACACGAGAACGACCCCTACGTACAGGAGGCGAGGCGCCTCGGCTACCGTTCGCGCGCAGTGTTCAAACTCAAGGAAATCCAGGAAAAAGATCGCATCCTGCGACCTGGGCTGACGGTCGTCGACCTGGGCGCTGCGCCGGGCGGCTGGAGCCAGTTCGCACGGCCCTTGCTGGGTAAAAATGGTCGACTGGTCGCGCTGGATATCCTGCCGATGGAACCATTGCCCGATGTCGAGTTCATTTGCGGAGATTTCCGCGAGAACGACGTACTCGAAAAGCTCGAATCGATCGCGGCCCCGGCATCGGTGGACCTTGTGTTATCCGATATCGCCCCGAACATCTCCGGAGTGGACGCAGCGGATGCGGCAGCCTCTAGTTATCTGGCTGATTTGGTTCTCGATTTCTCGCAGGCGCGGTTGAAGCGCGGCGGCATGTTGCTGACCAAAGTGTTTCAGGGCGAGGGTTACGAAGCGTATGTGCGGGCGCTGCGTGCACAGTTCGCAACGGTGACGGTGCGCAAGCCGAAAGCCTCGCGGCCGAGGAGCCGAGAAGTTTATTTGCTGGCGCGCAACTATGGCGTACTCTAGGGATCAAGAGATTGCAACACGTGCGGATATTCGGAAGTGCGAATGAGAGGCTGCTTTGAACGACTTAGCTAAAAATCTGCTGATGTGGGTGGTGATTCTGTTCGTGCTGATGATTGCCTTTCAGACGTTCTCGAATCGCACCGCCAGCAACACGCCGATGGTTTACTCCGACTTTTACGGACAGGTAAAAGAAGGCAACGTCGACGAAGTCACCATCGATAGCGATGGCAAACAGATCAGCGGCAAGCTCAAGAGCGGCCAGAAGTTCCTGACGCAGAGTCCGGAAACCGACAACCGCGCACTGATCGGCACGCTGCTCGACAACAAGGTTCGTATCGTCGGCGAGCCGCCGCACGAAACGCCGTTGCTGCTGCAATTGCTGATCAACGCCTTTCCGATCCTGCTGCTGATCGGCGTGTGGGTGTACTTCATGCGGCAGATGCAGGGCGGTGGCGGTGGCCGTGGCGCGATGAGCTTCGGCAAGAGCCGTGCGCGCATGCTCGGTGCCGACCAGGTCAAGATCAATTTCAACGATGTTGCCGGCGTCGAGGAAGCCAAGGCCGAGGTTTCGGAACTGGTCGATTTCCTCAAGGATCCGGGCAAGTTCCAGAAACTCGGTGGACGCATTCCGCGCGGCGTGCTGATGGTCGGCAGCCCCGGCACCGGCAAGACGCTGCTGGCCAAGGCCATCGCGGGCGAAGCCGGCGTGCCGTTCTTCACGATTTCGGGATCGGACTTCGTCGAAATGTTCGTCGGCGTCGGCGCGAGCCGCGTGCGCGACATGTTCGAGCAAGCGAAGAAGCATGCGCCCTGCATCATCTTCATCGACGAAATCGATGCCGTCGGCCGTCATCGCGGCGCCGGTCTGGGTGGTGGTCACGACGAGCGTGAGCAAACGCTGAATCAGTTGCTGGTCGAGATGGACGGTTTCGAAGGCAACGAAGGCATCATCATCATTGCCGCAACCAACCGCCCCGACGTGCTCGATCCGGCGCTGCTGCGCCCGGGCCGCTTCGACCGTCAGGTCGTGGTGCCGCTGCCGGATGTGCGCGGCCGCGAGCAGATCCTCAAGGTTCACATGCGGTCGGTGCCGCTGTCGGACGACGTCAAAGCCGAAATTCTCGCGCGTGCAACGCCGGGCTTTTCGGGTGCGGACCTCGCCAACCTGGTCAACGAAGCGGCGCTGTTTGCCGCGCGCTCGAACAAGCGCCTGGTCGATCACGACGATTTCGAGCGCGCACGCGACAAGATCTACATGGGCGCCGAACGCCGCTCGATGGTGATGACCGAGGAAGAGAAGCGGATGACCGCCTATCACGAGTCGGGCCACACGATCGTCGGTGTGCTGAGCCCCGGCCACGATCCGATTCACAAGGTCACGATCATTCCGCGCGGCATGGCGCTGGGCGTGACGTTCTACTTGCCGGATGGCGACAAGCACAGCCACACGAAGGAATATTACGAGAGCCGCATCGCCTCGGCCTTCGGTGGTCGACTGGCCGAAGAGCTGATCTACGGCCCGGACAAGATCACCTCCGGTGCATCCAGCGATATCGAGCACGCGACGCGCATCGCGCGCGACATGGTGACCAAGTTCGGTCTGTCCGACGTGATGGGGCCGGTGGCGTACTCGGAAGACGAGGGTCAGCCGTTCCTGGGTCGTTCGATGTCGTCGAGCCGTGCGTTCTCTGATGAGACGGCCCATTCGATCGATCTCGAAGTTCGCAAGATCATCGACCGCAACTACTCCAAGGCTCGCGCGATGCTGGTCGAGAACATGGAGAAGCTGCACGCGATGGCAGATGCGCTGATCAAGTACGAGACGATCGACGCAGAACAGGTCGGCCGCATCATGCAGGGCAAGGACCCGGGCGTGCCGGCCAGTTGGGTCGGCGGCAATCGTCCGACCCCGCCACCGCCACGTCAGAGCAGCAGCGGCACCGGCACCACCGTACCGGTGACGCCGAAACCGGCTGGCATGAGCTAAGCGCAGGCAACGTTCTCCTGGCGCGCCCTGGCGCGCGCGTCGCTCGGCACAGCGGCGAAGCCGCCCGGCGGCACCGTTGCAGAGGTCGAAGCCCCAGTTTCGGCGCCGACTGGGGAACATAGCCTCGCAATCGTGGCGACAGGGCAATCATCGGGGCCGCTCTCGCGACGACACTGAAAGCCTCGTGGTCGCTCTTGCGGCGACCGTTTCAGCATCAGGGCCGCTCTCGTGGCAACGGTGCAAGCATCAGGGCCGCTTGCACGGCGAAACTGTAAACATCAGGGCCGCGCTCGCGGCGGCGCTGTAAATATCGGGGCCGCTCACGCGGCGACAATGTAATCATCAGGGCCGCTCGCGCGGCGGCGCTATAACTATCAGGGCCGCTCACGCGGCCCTTGGCTTTTCTACGTTAAAGAAGCACTCGTCAAAGCTTCCGATGATTCAGCAATCGTGATTCTCCAACTGCCGACCCGCACGCTCGATTTGAGCGCGCCGAAAGTGATGGGCGTCCTCAATTTGACGCCTGATTCCTTTTCCGACGGCGGCCATTACAGCAATCCCGATGCCGCGGTGGCGCAAGCGCGCACGATGATTTCCGAGGGCGCGGCGATCATCGATGTCGGCGGCGAATCCAGCCGCCCGGGTGCTGCGGCGGTGAGCCTCGATGAGGAACTCGCGCGCGTGCTGCCGGTGATCGAACGGCTCAAACGCGAACTCGATTGCGTGATTTCGATCGATACCACCAAGCCAGCGGTGATGGATGCTGCCTGCGAAGCAGGCGCGGAACTGGTCAACGACATCACCGCGCTACGCTCGCCGGGCGCGATGGAGACGGTACAAAGGCACAGTGCGGCAGCCTGCCTGATGCACATGCAGGGCGAACCGCGCACGATGCAGCAGGCGCCGCAGTATCAGGATGTGATCGGCGAGGTCGTCGCATTCCTGGGCGAGCGGGTCGCCGCCTGCGCCGCCGCCGGCATCGCCCGTGACCGCTTGCTGATCGATCCCGGTTTCGGCTTCGGCAAGGCCTTGCCGCATAATTTGCAGATGCTGGCCCATCTCGACGCTTTCTTGGCCCTCGGCGTGCCGCTGCTGGTGGGTCTGTCGCGCAAGTCGCTGTTCGGGCAGTTGCTCGGCCTGCCGACTGCGCAGCGGCTAGCGCCGTCGGTTGCGGCGGCCGCGTTGGCGGTGCGCGCGGGCGCCAGCATTGTGCGTGCACACGACGTCGGCGCGACGGTCGCCGCCGTGCGGCTCGCAGCGGCGCTGCGTGAGGCGGCCGCAGCCACCGCACCCACAGTGGCGGCATCCGCATGAGTCGGCGCTACTTCGGTACCGACGGCATTCGGGGTCGCGTCGGCGAAGCGCCGATGACGCCGGAATTCGCACTCAAGCTGGGTTGGGCCGCCGGCCGCGTGCTGGCAAAAACGCCGGGCGCCAAAGTGCTGGTGGGGAAGGACACGCGCAGATCCGGCTACATGTTCGAATCCGCGCTCGAAGCCGGCTTCGCCGCCGCTGGGATCGAAACCTATCTGACCGGTCCGCTGCCGACGCCGGCAATCGCGTACCTGACGCGCGCGCTGCGCGCACAGGCCGGTGTGGTGATCTCCGCCTCGCACAATCCGCATTTCGACAACGGCGTGAAGTTCTTCTCGTCCGATGGCGACAAGCTCAGCGACGACATCGAAGAAGAGATCGAACTCGAGTTGGCGCGCGAACTGGTTTGCGTGCCCTCCGAACAGCTCGGTCGCGCACGACGCATCGAAGACGCGCAGGGCCGATATATCGAGTACTGCAAGGGCACCTATGCGGGGCGCAGCCTGCGCGGCATGAGAATGGTCATCGACTGCGCCAATGGCGCAGCCTATCGGGTCGCGCCGGCCGTGCTGGCCGAACTTGGCGCCGAAGTGATCGTCATCGGCGATCGACCCAACGGTCTCAATATCAACGACGGCTACGGCTCGACCCAGCTCCAGCCGCTGCGCGATGCGGTGAAGCTGCACGGCGCGCAACTCGGTATTGCGCTCGACGGCGATGGCGATCGTTGTCTGATGGTGACGGCCGACGGCCGTACGCTCGATGGCGACGAGATTCTTTACGTGATCGCCGCACATCGTCTTGCACAAGGCGCGCTGGTCGGTCCCGTTGTCGGCACCGTGATGAGCAACCTCGGACTGGAGCATGCGCTGCATGCGCTCGGCATCGCGTTCGAACGCGCTGCGGTCGGTGATCGCCATGTGCTGGAGCGGCTGAAAGCGCGTGGCGGCATCATCGGCGGCGAAACCTCCGGCCATACGCTGTGCCTCGATCGCGCCAGCACCGGCGACGGCATCGTTACCGCGCTGCAGGTGCTCGACGCCGTACGCGTATCCGGGCAGACGCTCGATGTGCTGCTGAAGGCCCTGATCAAATTTCCGCAGGTGCTGGTCAATGTGCGTTTCCGCGGCGACAGCGCGCCCGTGCTGGAAACGGCCGCCGTGCGACAGGCCCTCGCGGCCACCGAAAAGTTACTTGCGGGCCGCGGAAGGGTGCTGCTGCGCGCCTCCGGCACCGAGCCGCTGATCCGCGTGATGGTCGAAGCCGAGGACGCGGCGGAGACCCAGCACTCGGCCCATGCGCTGGCCGAAGTCGTGCGCAGTGCGGCGCCCGGTGCCGAGATCGCCTGATCGGCCGCGTTCATCCGCCTGACTCCGCCGACATCTGTCAACTTAATTTCAACCATCGTTTTCGAACACACGAGGAAAGACATGCAACGCCGTTATCTGGTCGCGGGCAATTGGAAAATGAATGGCAGCTATGCCGCCAACAGCGCGCTGATTGCCGGCTTGAAGCAGGCGACCGCCGAGTTCGGCGCGATTGAAATGCTGGTGTGTCCGCCCGCGGTGTACCTCGAATCGGTCGGCCGCGAATTGGCCGACAGCCGGCTGTTGCTCGGCGCGCAAAACCTATGCGAGCAGGTTCAGGCCGGCGCCTTTACCGGTGAGATTCTCGGCGCGATGCTGACGGAAGTCGGGTGCCGGTATGTGATTGTCGGGCACTCCGAGCGTCGCGCCTTATACGGCGAGGACGACGCGCGTGTCGCCGCCAAATTCGCCGCTGCGCAAGCCGCCGGGCTGGTGCCGATCCTCTGCGTCGGCGAGACCCTCGGCGAACGCGAGGCCGGTGTCACCGAAAAAGTGCTGGCGCGTCAGCTGGACGCGGTGATCCAGGCCTGCGGCATCGCCGCGCTGACCCACTCGGTGCTGGCGTATGAGCCGGTCTGGGCGATCGGCACCGGCCGCACCGCATCGCCCGAGCAGGCGCAGGCAGTGCACGCTTTCCTCCGCGGCGAAATCGCAAAGCGAGATGCTATAATCGCCGACTCGCTGCGGATTCTTTACGGCGGCAGCGTCAAGGCCGACAACGCAGCAGAGCTTTTCGCGATGGGCGACGTCGATGGTGGTTTGATCGGTGGCGCTGCGCTGAAAGCGGCAGATTTTCTGGCGATCTGCTCGGCGGCCCAGCGTCTCGGCAAGTAACTGAGGATGCGGTGCAATCGGGCGTCAAGCTGGCATCAAGCAGTCGTTCCCTCGCGGTAACTACAGAACAATGTATACCTTACTGATCGTTTTCTACGTGCTGGTCTCGGTCTCGCTGGTCGGCCTCGTGCTGATCCAGCAGGGCAAGGGTGCGGACGCCGGTGCGGCCTTCGGCAGCGGCGCTTCGGGCACCGTGTTCGGCTCGCGCGGTTCGGCGAATTTCTTGAGCCGTGCCACGGCGGTGCTGGCCACCGTGTTCTTCCTGTTGAGCCTGGCGCTGGCGTACGTCGTGCACGGTCGCACTGAAGTGCGTAGCGTGGTCGACGATGCACCGGCGGTTGCCGTTCCGGCAACCGATACCGTGCCGGCGCCGGCTGCACCTCAAGGTGCCGCCGCAGCGGCTACGCCTCAAGTCCCGGCCGATCAGCCGACTACGCCAGCAGCAAAGGCGCCGGTCACCGACGAAGCTGCCAAGCCGGCTGCGCCTGCAGCGGCACCGGCACAGACGCCGAAGACGCCGCAGTAATCGATCTCGAACGACATAGCTTTAGCGACGCTTTAGCGACAAAACGCAGTACTGCATTTAGAATTGAAAGATATGCCGACGTGGCGGAATTGGTAGACGCACTACCTTGAGGTGGTAGCGGGGAAACTCGTCCGAGTTCGAGTCTCGGCGTCGGCACCATGCAACAGATCCGAAAGCTCGTTCAGCGCATTCGGATGAAGTGAAAAACCCCGCTTTCGCGGGGTTTTTTGTTGCATCTGCAAATCTCGTCCGCCGAGGCTGCGTGGTCCCAATCGCCTCGGGTGTGCAGCCGGCAAACGTGCTGACTGCGATCAGCCGTGCACCGATTTCAGCGCAGCATTGAGTGTCTTGCTCGGGCGCATCGCGGCGTCGAGCTTTTCGATATCCGGCAGGTAGTAGCCGCCGATGTCCGTCGGCTGGCCCTGCACTGCGGACAGTTCGGCAGCGATCGTCTGCTCCTGTTCGCCGAGTGTTTTCGCCAGTGCCGCAAACCGCTTTTGCAGCACCTTGTCGTCGGATTGCGCGGCCAGCTCCTGCGCCCAGTACAAGGCGAGGTAGAACTGACTGCCGCGATTGTCGAGCTGGCCGGTTTTCGGCGACGGGTTCTTGTTGTTGTCGAGCAGCTTGCCGGTGGCCGTGTCGAGCGTCTTGGCCAAGATCGTCGCCTGGGCGTTGCCGGTTTTCAGACCGAGGTCTTCGAGGCTCACCGCGAGTGCCATGAACTCGCCGAGCGAATCCCAGCGCAGATGGTTTTCCTCGACCAGTTGCTTGACGTGTTTCGGCGCGGAGCCGCCGGCACCGGTTTCGTACATGCCACCGCCCGCCATCAAGGGCACGATCGACAGCATCTTCGCGCTGGTGCCGAGTTCCATGATCGGGAACAGGTCGGTCAGATAGTCGCGCAGGATATTGCCGGTCACCGAAATCGTATCGAGGCCGCGGATCACGCGCTCGAGTGTGTACCGCATCGCACGCACTTGCGACATGATCTTGATGTCGAGTCCGCTTGTGTCGTGGTCCTTCAGGTAGGTCTCGACCTTCTTGATCAGCTCGGCTTCGTGCGGGCGGTAAGGGTCGAGCCAGAACAGCGCGGGCATGCCGGAGTTGCGTGCGCGGGTCACCGCGAGCTTCACCCAGTCGCGAATCGGCGCGTCCTTGACCTGGCACATGCGCCAGATGTCGCCGGCCTCGACATGCTGCACCAGCAGCACATCACCGTTGGCGATGTCGACGATGCGCGCTTCGCCTTCCTCGGGAATTTCAAAAGTCTTGTCGTGCGAGCCGTATTCTTCGGCCTGCTGCGCCATCAGGCCGACGTTCGGCACGGTGCCCATGGTGACCGGATCGAAATTGCCGTTGGTCTTGCAGAAGTTGATCATCTCCTGATAGATGCGGGCGAAAGTGCTTTCGGGGATTACCGCCTTGGTGTCCTTCGGCTTGCCATCGGCACCCCACATCTTGCCGCCGATGCGGATCATCGCGGGCATTGACGCATCGACGATAACGTCGTTCGGCGCGTGCAGGTTGGAAATGCCCTTGGCCGAATCGACCATCGCCAGTTCGGGGCGGTGCTCGTGACAGGCGTGCAGGTCGCGGACGATCTCTTCACGCTTCGAGCTTGGCAAGTTCTCGAGCTTATCGTAGAGGTTGACCAGGCCGTTGTTGACGTTGACGCCGAGTTCCTCGAACAGCTTGCCGTGTTTCTCGAACGCCTCTTTGTAGAAGATGCGCACGGCGTGACCGAACACGATGGGATGCGACACCTTCATCATCGTCGCCTTGACGTGTAAGGAGAACATCATGCCGGTCTTGCGCGCGTCTTCCATCTGCTGTTCGTAGAATTCGCACAGCGCTTTCTTGCTCATGAACATGCTGTCGATGATCTCGCCATCGAGCAGCGCGACTTTCGGTTTCAACACCACCGACTTGCCGCTTTTGGTGACCAGCTCCATGCGCACATCGCGTGCGCGGTCGAGCGTCATCGACTTCTCGCCGTGATAGAAATCGCCGTGGCGCATGTGTGCGACGTGCGTGCGCGAGGCCATGCTCCATTCGCCCATGCTGTGCGGATGCTTGCGGGCATAGTTCTTCACCGCATTCGGCGCGCGGCGATCGGAGTTGCCTTCACGCAGCACCGGATTGACCGCGCTGCCGAGGCACTTCGCGTAACGCGCACGCACGCTCTTTTCGGCTTCGGTCTTCGGGTCTTCCGGATAATCCGGAATCTTGAAGCCTTTGGCTTGCAGTTCCTTGATCGCGTTGACCAGCTGGTGCACCGAAGCGCTGATGTTGGGCAGCTTGATGATGTTGGTATCGGGCAGAAGCGTCAGCCGGCCGAGCTCTGCAAGGTTGTCCGGCACGCGCTGGTTTTCGGTGAGGAAGTCTGGAAATTCGCCAAGAATGCGCGCCGCCAGCGAGATGTCGCTGGTGGTGATCTTGATGCCGGCGGGTTCGACGAACGCACGCACGATCGGCAGAAACGCACGGGTCGCAAGCAGCGGGGCCTCGTCCGTCAGCGTGTAGATGATCGTCGGCTGTTGGGTGCTCATGATGGGGGTCCTTTATGGGTTGCCATAGCCCCGCCGATCGAGGTGCGACTCGTCGCCGGATCTGGCCGGCCCAGTGCACTCGCATCTGCTGAGGCTGTCACGAAATTCGGTTTGCGTGGCGTGTTTTAGACTCTTCTACTGCAGCGTTCGGCGCTCTCGACGAACCATGCAGCGGGGCTCCTGACCCTATGTTACGCGTGCGCTCCAATGAATCAATCTGGCTTCAAGTCTAGCGCAAAGGATTGATTGCCCTGCGGGAAAGAATCCATGCCGAGTCAGCGCCTCGAACGTGCTTATGTTTGCTGGCGGACCAAGGGTTTGACCGGTAGAACACACCCGTCGTCGGTCGCTACTCAGGAGCGTCATTTGGTTCAGCCAGAGTTCAGACACGCGGCGTAGCGTTCCATTTCGATAGCTGCGCAGTGTGGCCATCCGGCAACAAACGTCGCCTTGAAACGATCAGACGGGGAATCACCATGAATAATCTTCGGGTTCTATTGCACTCAACTCTCGCGGTCAGCGTTCTGCTGATCAGCACCACTTCCGACGCCGGCTTGTTCCAGCGCAAAGACCGCAGTGCCAATGGTCACGGTTTCATGGCAAGGCGCCAGAACAATGCTGCGCCCGCGGCCGACGTCCGTCAGCAGTCGTCGACCATTGGCCAGCGCAATGCAGACGGCAGCGGCATGCTGCAACACGAAAACAAGATTTCCGGCCCAAATGGCAGCTACAACGCGCAGAACAGCGCGGTGCGTAATGCCGATGGCAGCGCCAGTGCGCAAGTCAACCGCAACGCCTCGAATGGATTTTCGGCGGACAAGACCTATAACCGCAGCGCCACGGGCGCGGTCGATGCCAGCTCACAGAAGACTTTCGCCAGTGGCGGCAGTGTCGACAAAACCTACAACAACGCCAACGGCGTAAAGACCTACGACGTGACGCGCGAGACCGCGAACGGCGGCACGGTCAACAAGCAGTACACCGAAAACGCCAACGGCACCTTCAGCAATACCGCAACGCGCACCGGCGCCAATGGCGCAACGTCGACAACCATCGGCAGCGGCAAAGCGGGTGGCGGCAGCCTCACCGATCAACGAACGACGTCATTCACCGACGTCAACGGCAATAGCGGCACCCGCACGGTCAACCTGAATGGCTCGCCGACTTCTTTGAACCGCAGCGTCAATGGCAGCGTCACCGGGCCGAATGGCAGCCTGCAGCGCAGCAGCACGACCACGGCTGGCATTGGCCAGGGCGTCAACAGTTCGCTCAGCGTCAATGGCATCAACGCAGCCGGCGTCAGCAGCGGCAGCACGGTCACGCGGACGGTTCCGCCCGGCGGCGGCGCACCGGTCGTGACGACTACGTCGACCAATACCACGCACCCGTAAAGCGGTTTTCCGAGCCGGCACGCGATCCACGCGCGACATCTAACGCCGAGATCCAAGCGTAGATTGCAATCGGTACACAAAGGCGGCCTCAGGGCCGCCTTTGTCGTTTCCGGACGAAGCCGGGATCTGCGCCCGAGCCAGTCGTCCTCACGCAAATTCCGCTGAACAAGATGGACGCCAGAAGTTCGCGCCCGCCCCTTGACCACGTTTGTCGCGTTGAATCAGCCGAGGCTGCGTTCGCTCGTTTCGCGCAGACACAGCACGCTGATCAGACTGATCAAGGCGATACTCGATACGTAGGCGCCGACCCAAGTCAGACCGCCGCGTGCAGCGAGCAGTTGCGCGACATAGGGCGTTATCGAGGCCCCAAGTATGCCGCCCAGACTGTAGGCAAGTCCGGCGCCGGTGTAGCGCACCGCCGCCGGGAACAATTCCGGCAGCAGCGCGCCCATCGGCGCGAAGTTGATGCCCATCAGGAACAACTCCAGTGCCAGAAACGTCGCCACCGACAAATCCGTTCCGGCGCCCAGCAGAGGGGCCAGCGTGAACCCGGACAGCAGGGCAGTGATGCTGCCGCAGATCAGTACCGGACGACGGCCGAAGCGATCACTCGCCCAGGCCGATAGCGGTGTAGCCCCGAGCATGAACAACACGGCGCCGCACAGCAGCGCCAGGAAGCGTTCTCGGCTGTAGTGCAGTGTCGCTACACCGTAGGACAGCGCATAGACCGTGGCGATGTAGAACAGCGTGTAGCAAACCATCATTGCCAAGGCGCCGAGCAGCATCGGTCGCCAGTGCTTCGCAAGCAATTCCAGCAGCGGCAGTCGCAGTTGTGCGCCGCGCGCACTCAGTGTGCGGAATGCCGGCGTTTCCGCAATCTTCAAGCGTACGTAGAGACCAACTGCGACCAGCACGGCGCTCAGCAGAAAGGGCACGCGCCAGCCCCAACTGCGAAACTGCGCATCGGTCAACGTCAGGGCGAGACCAAAGAACAGGCCGTTCGCGACGAGAAAACCCACCGAAGGCCCCAGTTGCGGGAACATGCCGTACCAGCCGCGTCGACCGGCCGGTGCATGCTCCACCGCCAGCAGGGCCGCGCCGCCCCATTCGCCGCCCAGACCGAAGCCCTGACCGAAGCGCAGCAAGCACAACAGCACCGGTGCTGCGGCACCGATCGAGCCGTAGTCGGGGACCAGACCAATCAGCGTGGTGCACACACCCATCAGGATCAGCGAAGCGACCAGCGTGGTCTTGCGGCCGCGACGATCGCCGAAGTGTCCGAATACGAACGATCCGACCGGCCGTGCAAAGAACGCGATGCCGAAGGTCGCGAACGCGGACAGTGCCTGCGCCGATGCCGACACTTGCGGAAAGTACAAGGGACCGATCACCAACGCCGCCGCGGTGGCGTAGATGTAGAAGTCGTAGAACTCGATCGCGGTGCCGATGAAGCTGGCGAAGGCAATTCGCGCCGGATGCGGTGCGGTGATGGACCGCGCGGTCGAATCGATGATGGTGGGAGCGGACATGGCAAATCAACGGCTAGGCGAGACGGTCCGCATCATCCGAGCGGGACGCGGGCGTCGCAGTATCGCGCGAGACGGCGCAGCGGCGACGAAAACCAGCAGGTGTCGCTGTCTCGCGCGCACCACTGCAGGCTGCGCGCGTTGAACCGAAATCCAGTGGTACGGCACTAGTCGCGGCGGCGAGAGTCGGGCGTTATCGATTGCGGTTGTACGGCGTCCGATCAATTAAGCGGGCAGCAGCTCCGCCCGTTTCCGATGAATGCAGCCGATCAACTCATGCCAGGACTTCTCGAACGACTGCGCGCCTTCTTGCTGCAGTCGTAACGCAAGCGCATCGATATCGATGCCCGCTGCGCTGAATTGTGCGAGCCGCGCTGCGGCGTCGTCGTCCGGGTTCATCGGTGCGCCGAGGTGGCCATGATCGGCAAACGCGAGCAGGGTTTTTTCCGGCATGGTGTTGATGGTGCGCGGCGCGGCGAGCGCTTCAACGTAGGCGGTGTCGCGCAAGCCGGCGTCCTTGACGCCAGTGCTGGCCCACAGCAGTTGCTGCGGCAGTGCGCCGGCCACGCTCAGCTTGAGCCAGCGGGCACTCGAATACAGTGCCTGTGCGCGGTGGTAGGTCTGCTGTGCCACTGCGATGCCGAGACGGTTCGACAACTCCGAAGGCAGCTTGTCTTTGACCGCAACATCCCAGCGGCTGATGAAGAGTGAGGCCACCGATTGCACGTGGGCGTCGAGACCGGCGGCCACACGCCGCTCGATGCCGCGCAGATAGGCCTCTGCGGCTGCGAGGGTTTGCGCACACGAAAACAGCAGTGTCACGTTGACCGGAACACCGGCAAAGATACATTCCTCGATCGCGATCAGGCCTTCTGGCGTACCGGGAATCTTGATGTAGAGATTCGGGCAGGCGGCCTGTCGATGCAGCGCCAGCGCGCTGGCCACCGTGCCTGCGGCGTCATGCGCCAGCAAGGGGGAGACTTCGAGTGACACCCAGCCATCGACGCCGCTGCTGTCCTGATGCACTGGCAGAAACAGCGCGGCTGCCCGACTGAGATCCGCAATCGCCAGTTCGAAGAACAGCGCTTCGTCGCTGACATCCGTTCGGGCCTTCTCGCGGATCGCGGCATCGTAGTCGCTGCTGTTGCGGATCGCCTGGTCGAAGATGGTTGGATTCGACGTCAGCCCGGTCACCGACAACTCGCGGATGTAGCGCGCCAGCGTGCCGCTATCGAGCAAGGCCCGGGTGATGTTGTCGAGCCACAGACTCTGGCCGAGTTCGTGCAGCTGTCGTGTCGCGTTCATCAAAGCTCCAGTTCGTCGCGCGCCATTCTAGGCATTCCCAATCGGCAGCGTCGCGCGTGGGGCACACAAATGCGCAGCGTTTGCGACCGCGCCGCCGCATCGATGTCGCAAATCCGGGCGAAGTGATATCGACACGATCGACGGTGCGTCGAGCGGAGCAGGGCGTGACCTCGATGCCTAAGGGCGCGATGTCCGCACGACACGGAGGCGAGCGAAGCGATCTGATCACGAAGGCGAATCGAAGCTGCGGCACGCGGAGCAGGGCGCGACCGCGACGCCTAAGGGCGTTACGTCCGCACGACAGGTTCGCGTGCGAATCGATCTAGCCTGCGACGTCGCAGACGAAACGTCGCCCGCAGCGTTCGGGCTATCCGATCTGCGAGTAGAGCCGGAACTGGCTGGTCGGGACCACATCGATCGTGCCGAGATCGAGGAAGCGTCCGACGCTGTCCATCATGCGTGCGAGATTGCGCTGGAATTTCGCCTCGTCGCCGGGGGCGTCGAAAAACGTGTAGGGGTCGGTCATCGCCGTGGCCGGGAAGCATTCCTCGACGATCGCATCGAACACCGGTGCGCCGGCGCTCAGGCTGCGCACGACAACATTCTGGGTGTACTCGAAAGTCGATTGAGTTTCGATCGCAACCTGGGTGTGATGGTTGTGCCAGATGTCGAGCCACTCGTGCGCCGCAAGCCGCGCAGGTCGCTTCAACAAAGCAACCTGGGCGAAGCCTTCGGTGCGCATGCCGATATGCGGCGGATGCTTCTTATTACGTAGCGGCTGGGATTCGGTCACCAGATAGGCCGCCGTGGCGCGACCGTGTTCGGCGATGATGCGATCCACCGGCGCGCGCAGGTGGGCGATCGCGCTGTCGACCCAGACGCTGACGATGGCCTCGATCGGCGGATCGGTATGCGTCTGCTTGAGCTTGGCCGCCGGTTCCACGTCCGCATCGGCAACGTTCACCTGCAATGCCCGAACGCCTGCGAGCTGCAGCGGTGCGGCCAGCTGTGTACGCAAGCGCTGTGCGAACGCATCTCTAGTCTGGCCCGGCTGGCGCCAGACCAGATACATGACCTTTTCCACGATCTTTCTCCCCTGTCTTCCTTGACTACGGAGCCATTCTACGACGCCGCCGCCGCGATGGATGCGGGCCGCCCGATCGCCACCCGAATGGCTACCCCCAATCAGGTTTCGAATCGGTCGCCCGTCGGGTGCGGTTTCGAATCGGCCGCACAAGCAGTCGCCCCTTCAGGGCATGTAGTTGCCACCGTTGACGTCGAGCGAAGCGCCGGTAATGACGCGCGCGTAGTCGGACACCATGAACAACGCGGCCTTGGCGCAGTCGTCGTCGGTCGGCACTTCACCCAGCGGAATATTCGCGGCGATCTGCGCCTTGATCTGTTCGGCCGGTACACCGGTCGTCTGTGCCTGCCAGTTGACGTAACCCTCAACCGGCGCACCCCACATCCAGCCCATATGCACCGTGTTCACGCGGATTTTGTACGGCCCGAGTTCCTTCGCGAGAAATTTCGCCGACATCGCCAGCGCCGCTTTGGACGCCGCATAGCCGGCTTCACCGAGCGGCGGCACGGTGCGCGCAGCCATTGTATTGATCATCACGATCGCACCGCCGCCCTGCTGTTTCATCTGCGGCAGGACGGCTTGGGTGAGTTTCAGCGTGCCGAGCAAATTGGTATTGAGCGGTTCGCTCCAGCTGTCGAGATCGGCGGTCGATGCGTAATCCATCGCGCCGTGCGCATACGCGCTGTTGATCAGCGCATCAATGCGGCCGAAGGCCTTGCTCGCGGCGGCAGCGAGTGCATCGCACTGCGCGCGGTCGGTGATGTCGGTGACGACTTTCAGAACCTGGCAGCGCGGATTCACCGCGTGCACGCGGCGCTCGGCGTCGTCGAGCTTGTCGGCCGAGCGCGCCGCTGCAACGACGGCCGACGCACCTTCACGCGCGGCTTCAATCGCGAGCTTGACACCGAGGCCCGGCCCGATTCCCGACACCAGTACGATCTTGTCCTTCAGTAGCATTGCGATTCTCCTTTTGTCGTTATGAATGCGGTCGTCTCAGGCAGGCCAGAGGCCTGTGGTGAGACGACGTGTTGTTGGGGCGCAACGTCGGGCGCAGTGAACGGGCCGCCTTCGGACTGCAGGTGCAGGGCGTCGCAAACGGTTCATCGCCGCGGTCATCCTTCGTCGCGGCCGCACGGTTCGATTCAGGCCGCGGCGATCGATTCGGCCAGATGGCGGCGGCGGTACTCGGCGAAGTCGTCGCGCAGACCTTCCACGCTGAGACCGAACTGTTCGGGACCGTAGTCGTGTCCGCCCTGATGGCTGGCCTGATCCTCGATCAGCCAGGCCTGCATGGCGGACTCGGCGGTCGGCTGCAGCGGCCAGCCGATGAAGGCATAGATCGCGCGAACGACCTCGAGCGGACGCTTGACCGTATCTTCGAAACGCACATCGAGGAACTGCTTGGGCGCGCTTTGGCGAACCTTGATTGTATGGTTCAGCGCACGCTGCATCGTCTCGCTCCAGGAGCGGCCCGCAGCGTGCGCATCGGCCTGCTCGCTGTAGATGCACCAGAGCGTGTGGATGAAGCTGGCGATCGACGGGATGCTCTGCACCGGATCGCGGTGTGTTTGAATCACCTGCACACCCGGAAACACGCGCAGCAACAGGTCCATTCGCAGCAGGTGGTGCGGCGCCTTCAAAACCCAGCGCTCGCCGGTGACGCCGCGCTGGCGCTTCTGCCATTGCAGGAATTGCAGCATGCGCCGCAGGTACGCGTAGGCCGGCGTCTGGTCGTGCGCATCGAGCCAGCGCATGTAAGAGGGCACGTCGGCATACGCATTGAACGCCGACAGCAGCGAATGCTCCATCAGCATTACTTCTTCGTCGGCTTCCTCGGCGGCCATCGGGTGGATCGCCATCAGCTTCGGCATCGCGGTGGTCATCATCGCCACCATCGATTCGGCTTCGGCGATTCGCGCGCTGGGCTTTTGCAGCGTCTCGTTTGGAAACGGCACCGGGAACTGCGATTCCCAGAACGCCATCCAGTAGAAGCGCGGATCGCGCGACAGCAAGCGATGCAGCTTGGTCGTGCCGGTGCGCGGCAGACCGACAATCACCAGCGGTGCGGCGACCGTCTCCTGCGCGATCTCGGGATAGCGCTTGAAATAGTCCTCGATGCGCAGACGATTGCTCAAGTGACCGAGCAGCTTCAGTCGCAACAGGTAGGCGCCGGTTTCAGACAATTTGGCTTCGTCGATCAAGGCGCGGCACAACACCTCGAGCGCCGGGCGAAAGCTGGCATCGCCAAAGTCATCGAGGCCATTGCACGCGGCGCGGGCATCGGCCAGTAGCTGCGGCACATCGAAACTTTGTTCGAGATTCATACGACTGCCCTTGTGGCGAGTGCCGCGGCGAGTTCGGCGTGCTTGACCACGCGCGTGGTCGGATGCACGGGAGCATCCGCGCCGACCCAGCGCAGACACATCGTGCCGCGATCGTGTCCGGCGGTCTCCAGCGCATTCGGATGACCCGTATCGCGATGCGCCAGCACCAGCGTGACGCCGCCGTCGTCATCGAGCGTCGCCGAATGCTTGTTGTGACAAATGCGGAAGTAGCGGTAGTCGAGCGACTCCATCCACCAGTTGTTGATCTGCAGATTCCAGAAGCGGCACCGCGGCACTTTGGCCACGTGCACAATCAAGACCTCGTCGTCGGCCAGCTGCCAGTACGAGTGGTAATAGACGATATTGGGATCGCCGCCGACGCGCTGGCATAGCGCCTGGTCGGCCGGCGGCAACTGGTTCGGATGCGCAAGATAACCCTGCGCCCAGTTGGCGAACAGGGTTGCGGTGCCTTCGACGAAGCGCGCGGCATTGCCGAGACCCTGCTGCAATTTCGCCGCAGACAGCGGCTCGGGTTTGGCGTCGCCGCCACGCCGCTCGATCGTGAGCCGGGCAGGGCGTTCCTGCTTGCGGTCGAGAAAAGTCTGACGAACGATCACCGCGTTGCTGTCCGGCTCGATGCGCAGCCAGTTGCCGCTCTGTGGTTCCGCGCTCAGCACGATCTCGAAATGACCTTCGGCATCGAGTTGCAATTGCGCAGCGTCGAGAAAGCCGGTTTGCTCCATTCGGCCATTGGTTTCGTAGCCGCCTTTCTGCGAGCCGAAACTCAAGTAAGGCACGCTGCCGCGCTCGCCACGAATCACGTACTCATTGCGGCCGTTGATGCGGCCCATCAGATAGAGATTGTCCGGATTATCGGCGCCGATCTTGCCGGTCTCGTGCGAGGGCGCGAAGAAGCCTGGAAAATCCGGGTCGGCAAATTCCAGATGCATTTCCAGGCCGATGCGCAGCAGGCGCGTCAGGTAGCGCCAGCCTTCGGCGCGCGTCATCGCGTCGGCCGGCGCTTCCGGTCGCAGGATTTGTGCACCGGCGCGCTTCAGCGCGTCGCAGAACTCGTCCCAGGTCTGACCGCTCTCGACGCGCTGTTCGACTGATCCTTCCGCTGCCATCTGCGCTCCTCGCATGTGCACCGTGCGCATCGAGGCGCGAACGGTGTCTGTCGTGGCGGCGACAGTAGCCTTGCGCCGCCGGCGCCGGCTTCACCTGTTTGAGGTAGTCGGATGTCCGCACCTCAGCCATATGGAGGATTCGTTGCTGCGCGCAATCGCGTGAAGTGGAGGCCTATAAATCCAAGGAGGAGCAGCGAATGGACCTGTCGGGACTCGAGCGGCGACTGCGTGCGCTGGAAGATGTGGAGGCGATCCGCGCGTTGAAGGCGCGCTATCTCGCCAGTGCCGACGGCAAGGATCCGGCGGGGATGCGCGCGTGCTTTGTCGATGGTCCGGCGCGGATCGATTTCGGTGCGGTCGGCAGTTTCGATCGGGCCGATCCGCTGGTCGAAGTGTTTCGCCAGATCGGCTGCCACGACTACATGGTGGAGATGCATCACGGCGTCAATCCGCAGATCGAGCTGACCGGCGCGGATACGGCCAAGGCGCATTGGGGTTTGCATTACCAACTGATCAATACGCGCGAGAACAGTCTGACCCAGCTCGGCGCCTACTACGACGATGAATACCGGCGCACCGCGCAAGGTTGGAAAATTGAGGCCACGCGATGCGTGGTCACTTCGCTGCTGGTGCTGAGCCTGGCACCGGATGCGGTGAAAGCGATGGTGATCGGTCGCATGCCTGCAGCCGTGGCGGAGTCGAGTGCAGCGGCCGTGGCCAGCTAGCCGCTCGCACGCGTCTGCGCGTTAAGGCCGTCTGCATTCACATCCAACGCCTTCTCGATCCTGCGACACGGAGGTCTCAGGTGAAATTTGGAATTCGCGACTCGATCCCGGCTGCATACAGGTCTGTGCTGTGGTCGGTACTGCGGTCTGTGCTGCGGTCCGGGCAGTGGTCCGCACTGCGACCAGCACTCGCGCTCGGTCTCGCAGCAGGTTCCGGTTTGCTCTGGGCCAAGGCCACGACCGAGCAGATCGCACAGCTCGACGGCCCGCAGCTGACCTGCACCGGTGCCGAGCGCGCCGGCAGCGCGAGCGGCGTTGCCGCCTATGGCGGTCGGTGGCTCGCCGACTGGCCTGGCATGAAACCGGCGCCGGCCTTCGACGCCGGTCCCTACGCCGGCGAAAAGCCTTTGTTCATGATCACTGCGGCGAACCGTGCGCAGTACGCCGCGCACCTCACCGACGGTGAACAGGCACTGCTGCAGAAGTATCCGAACGCATTCCGGTTGCCGGTGTATCCGAGTCATCGCGACTTCCGTGCGCCGGACTGGGCCTGCGATGTCGCAAAGCAGAACGCCGCCTCGGCGTCCCTGGTGCACGACGGTCTCGGCATCGCCGCGACCGCCGGCGAGATTCCATTTCCGTTTCCGGCGAGCGGACTCGAAGCGATCTGGAACGTGCTCGCCGCGCGCCATGTCTGGAATGAAACCGCGACGCTCGACATCGCCGATGTGTTCGCCAATGGCAACATCACCTGGGGCAAGCAGCGCTACCAGACACTCAGTCCGTCGGGCGATCCGAAGCAGCACGGCTCCACGCAGGAAACCGTCGCGGCTTACTTCAACGTGATGACGCTGGCGCCGGCGCGCGACAAGGGCAACATCGGTGTCGGCTTCCAGCCGAACGATTTCAAGGACGGCAGTACGCGCGTCTGGGAATACAACCCCGGCACGCGAAGGCTGCGGCAGGCGCCGGACATTGCGTTCGATTACGCGGTGCCGCCATCGGGCCTGCGCACGGTTGATGACGACGCGATGTTCAACGGCTCGCCCGAGCGCTACGACTGGAAGCTGCTCGGCAAGCGCGAAATCTACGTGCCGTACAACAACTTTCGCATCGACGATCCGGCCCTGAAGTACAGCCAGTTGCTGACGCCGAATACGCTCAATCCGGATTACCAGCGTTACGAGCTGCATCGCGTCTGGGTGATCGAGGCGCGGCTGAAAGCCGGCATGCGGCACCTGTACGCGCGCCGCGTGATCTACGCCGACGAGGACAGTTGGGCGGCGCTGTGGGCGGACAACTACGATGCGCGCGGCGCGCTGTATCGCACTGCGTTCGTCGATTACCGATACGCACCACAGGCGCAGGCCTGGCACCGCGGCGTGTCGGTCTATCACGACCTGAGCTCGGGTGCGTACGAGGCGGGCTATCTGGTCAACGAAGCCGGCGAGCACGGTTGGCAACTCAATCGCGATGACCTGACGCCGCAAATGTTTTCGCCGAACGCGGCCTTGCGCGGCGGTCACTGAGCGCGACGCGCATCCCGCGCGCACGCCACCGCGCAAATAGGGCGTGCGCGCCGGGTGTACACCGAGGCTGATCGCGCTCGGACACGCCTCCAGCGAATGAATTCGAGCTGAGCGCACGCCAGCGATTTCGTCTGAGACGATCGATTCAGATGATCGGCTGAGATGATCGACTTAGATAATCGACCGAGATAATCGACCGAGATGATCGACCGAGATGATTGACTATCGGCGCGCACTCGATGGGGCCGTTGTCGTCGTCATCCTCGCCGTCACGACGATTGTTGAGCCTGCGGTCGCCTTGGAGGCCAAGCTGTCATGCGCCAGGAATCGCGAGGAGCTTGTGGCGGCCGATGCGACCCTGAGGGCGGCGGCTGGGCATCGCGCCATACTCTGATCGGACGAGGCTGTTGCGTCCGGCGCGTCCTATAAGCATTGCACTAGATCAAACGCGATCGTGCCCGGCGAGCGAGTCCGGACACCGATACGCCTGCGGTGCTCAGGGGAGACTATGAAGCGCAAGACGGCTGCTGTGCTGTTGGCTGCGTTGTTCGGTTGCGTCATCGGCGGTGCGGCCGAGGCGAAGGTGCCCGCGGCGCAGGCGGCGCTGCTGAATGGCAGCCAGTACACCTGTGCGGGTGCCGAGCGCGCAGGTACGGCGAGCGGTGTTGCGCCTTACAGCGGCAAATGGCTCGACAGCTGGCCCGGCATGAAGAGCGCCGACGGCTACGATCCGGGCCCCTATGCCGACGAGAAGCCGCTGTTCACGATCACGTCCGAGAATCAGGCGAAGTATGCCGAGCACCTGACCGCCGGGCAGAAGGCGATGCTGACCAAGTATCCGAAGAACTACCGGATGCTGGTGTACCCGAGCCATCGCGATTTCCGCATGCCAGACTGGGCCTGCGAGGTCGTCAAGAAGAATGCGGTCGAATCCGAAGTGATCCACGACGGCCTGGGTGCCACCGGCACCACGGGTGCGCATCCCTTTCCGTTTCCGCAGAACGGCACCGAGGCGATCTGGAATGTCATCCTGCCGTATCGCGTGTGGTCGGATGCCTGCATCGACGACATTGCCGATGTCTACGGCAACGGCACGATCGCCTGGGGCAAGCAGCGCTTCAGCACGCTGAGCGTGTTCGCCAATCCGAAAGTACGCGGCTCGATGCAGGACCGCATCAACTCCTACTTCCTCAACGAATCCTTACTGCCGCCGCGCGACAAGGGCTCGGTTGCGGTGGGCATTCAGCCGAACGATTTCTCCGCCGCGACGACGCAAGCCTGGCAATACATTCCCGGCACGCGGCGCGTACGCCAGGCGCCGGATGTCTGCTGCGACTATCCGGTGCCGCCGGCCGGTGTGCGCACCGTCGACGACGACTACATCTTCAACGGACCGCCGAAGCGCTACACCTGGAAGCTGATCGGTAAGAAGGAGATCTACATTCCTTGGAACAACTTCAAGGTCAACGATCCATCGGTGAAGTACAGCACGCTGATCACGCCCAATACGATCAACCCGGACTACGAGCGCTACGAACTGCATCGTGTGTGGGTGATCGAAGCGACGCTGCGCGACGGCTATCGCCACATCTACAAGAAGCGCGAGATCTACGTCGACGAGGACACCTGGTTGGCGGTGTGGGGCGACAACTACGACAACCGCGGCGAGCTGTGGCGCGTGGCGTTCATCAATTACCGCTACGCGCCGAATGCGCAAAGCTATCACCGTGGCGCCAGCATCTACCACGACCTCCAGTCCGGCGGATACGAAGCCGGCTACCTGGTCAACGAAGCCGGGGCGAACTGGTGGAAGTTGGACGATCCGAATTTGACGCCGCAAATGTTTTCGCCGACGGGTGCGGCGATGGGCGGTCACTAGCTGGCGCAGCGTTGATCCGCTTACAGTGGCGCAGAGTCCGGTACTGAAAAAGTAGCACGCAAGCGGGCGACCAAGCAGCGTCCGCGCGATTCGAATGCAAGGGGGAGTCGGATGGCTCAGGGGAAAGTCTCGGCGTCGCGAGGTCTGCGCGCGTTCGCGCCGCAGTTGAAGGTCCGCGATCGATTCAAGCTTGCGAGCGCTGCGGCATTGGCGCTCGCCAGCACGTCTGCCTTCGCGGGCGACAGCTTCGATCTGTTCGGAGTCAACACCGCGTATGAGTTGAGCGCGACCTATGCCGCTGCCGTTCGGGTCGAAGCGCCGAGCAAGCAGTTGATCAATGCGCCACCGGACCCGCGCATTCCAGTGCCGGACTTTCTCAAGGTTCCGGGTAGTGCAAATTCCGACGACGGCGATCGCAACTTCAAGCAAGGCTCGCTGATCAACAACCGCCTGTCGCTGCTCGGCGAACTGCTGTTCAAGCGCGACAACTACGGCGCCTTGGTGCGTGGCGACGCGTTCTACGACAACGTTTACTTTCACGCCAACGACAACAACTCACCCGACACCGTCAACAAGACCGGTAACGTCAATCGCTTCACTGCCGATGCGCGACGTTTCGACGGGCGCCGTGCGCGGCTGCTCGATGCCTATGGATTTGGCACCTGGAATATCGGTGACAGTGCGACAGTGAATCTGCGCGTCGGCCAGCAGGTGGTCGCCTGGGGCGAAAGCCTGTTCTTCTCCGGCATCTCGCTGGCGCAGGGGCCGGCCGACGGTGCCATCGCCAACGTGCCGGGCGCGGACGTCAAGAGCATCCTGCTGCCGGTCAACCAGATCGGTCTGACGGCGAGCCTCGGCGAGCGCTTCACGCTGTTGGGCCAGTACAAGCTGGCCTACAAGGCGACCGAAGTGAATCCCGTCGGCGAATACTTTTCCTCCACCGACGTTGTCGGACCCGGCGCGCAGTTCGCCTACGGAATACGGAATCCGCTGTATGCCAACAATCTGGCCGGCTTCCATCCGCTGTCCAACGATCTGGTGCAGGCGCTGCAAACCGTCGGCAGCTTGTTCGGGCTTCCCGCCAACCTGCCGATCAATCTGCCGCCGACGCTGCTGTCGCAGATTCACTTGCCGGCAACCAACGTCGTCATTCTCGGCGCGCCGAAGTACATCAACGTACCGTATGCCGGCGAAGTGTTGCCCAGTGACTTTGGCCAGTACTCGGTCGGCTTGAAATACAAGCTCACCACCGAGACCGAAGTTGGCGTGTATCGCCTGCGCTATGCGGACACCAACCCGGTGCCGGTGTTTACCTACGGGTTTGGTCCGCTGACGGTAGCGCAGGGGCCGATCCCGGCGATCACCACCCAGGCAATCGGACTGAAAACGCCGATCAGTTATCAGGTGGAGCACTTCGCCGGCGTCGACATGACCGCGGCGAGTTTCTCGACCAGCCTGTTCGGCGCGAGTGTTGCCGGCGAACTCATCTATCGCGACAAGATTCCGGTGCTGGTCGATGTCAACGCCGGCGTGCTGGGGCCGGTGCCGACGCCGACCAAGGGCAAGATTTCGCAGATCGACCTGAACGCGATCTACCTGATCGATCCGGGTCCGTTCTGGGACGGCATCACGCTGGTCGGCGATGTCGGTGCGATCCACGTCAATTCGGTGAATCCGGTCAGCGGCCCGGACCCGAGCGTGACGTCGCGCGATCTGACGTATTCGAAGACTGCTTCGGCCGCCTCAGTCCTGATCTCGGTGGATCGGCGCAATGTATTCGAAGGCTGGGATCTGACGGTACCTTTGAACGTCCAAGGGGTGCTGCTCGGCCAGTCATCCTTGCTGGGCGGCTTCGGCGCGCTGGCCGGGCCGGGCGACATCCGCGGCAGTCTCGGCACCAGCTTCACCTACCTGCAGCGACTGAGCCTGAGCCTCAGCTACAACGCGTTTCTGGGGTCGGGCAATTACACGCGCAGACCACTGGCGGATCGCGACTACGTCGCGTTCAGTGCGCGTTATGGATTCTGAAATCTGGGAGCGTGCTGCGCGACAGCTCGCGTAGCTAAACGCAGGTTTCAAAAAAGCGCGGGCATCGCAGCGGCGGTGCACGCGCGGGTGCCGTTCACGGCGTCGAGATGTCGATGGTCAGGTCGCTGCCGCTTTCGATCGGTGATGCGTGCGCCTTCTGCGCCAGCGTGGCGAGACACTGCGCCAAAGGTTCGGGCATGTCGGGCGCGTTGTCGTGCGCCCATTTCAGCACCTGTTCGTCGCTGTGCGAATCGGACATGCCGCCCCACATCGTGACGTAGCGTGTGGTCAGCGGGTCGGCCGAATAGATCAGGATCGGGCGATCCTTGTCGCTGGTGACGACGTTGATCAGACGCCACTCGTCGCTGCGATAGACCTGACGGACGCTGACATGCGGAACATGCAGCTGCTCGGCAACTGCAGTCGCAGTCGCCGCCTTTTCACTCGCCGCCTGCACTTCCACCAACTGGTCGCAGGCCTGTGCTGCGCTGCAGGTCGTGAGCAGCGAAACGGCGATCGCCGCGCCACGAAGCGGCACGAATCTCCGGGCATCAGTAGGCTGCGACCGGAGCAATCGTGGCAACCGCAAATTAAATCGAATCGGAAACATTTGAGATCCAGAGACTTCTCGTCAGCACGTCATTCATATGCAGCCTATTTAACATTGTCCAGACGACGTTAACTGATGGCTAGCGGGTGGTTTGTACGCAGTCCTACGTTTGCCTGCCAGCGTCGCTTCGACCGCGCGCACTGCCCAAGGTTCTTCGATAGCGACACGTGCGGGTTTATAGAGGTACGTTCTGCGACCACTATTGCTGGCGATGGACCAGGGCCGGCGGGCATCGGCAAGAGGAAAATATTCACGGTCGCAAGTCGCAAGTCGCAGGTCGCAGGTCGCAGGTCGCAAGTCGCAAGTCGCAAGTCCAAAGTCGCAAGTCACCCGTCCCAGATGCCGTTTGCGTGACGGCGAATTGCGCACACCCGTAGCGGCCGGCTGCCTACACAATTAGCTGTGCGACCGCCTGGGCCAGTGCGCGCTCGGTCCGGCTGTCGTTAGCTTTCAGGTAGCGCAGCTGCAGGTACAGATTGGCGATGCGGGTGATCTCGACGGCCAATTCGGGCCGCGCCTGCGCGATGCGCATTGCATAGTCGCTTGGACCTTCGGCGGTTTGTGGCGGAAGTCCTGCGCGGGCCAGACGCTGCTGCGCGCGCTGCCACAGCCGTAGCGCAGGATCGCGGACGTCTGGCGTGCGGCTTTTTCGAAGCAGCCAAAACCCGAGTGCGCCGCCAATCACGGTAACCGCTGCCGTGAGCGCCAGCACCATGTCGCTCCAGTCGAGCAGTCCAAAGCGGCGCAGGAAGGCTTGCTGCAATTCCGGCCCGTAGCCGAGCACCCAGTGATTCCATTGCGCATTGAGCCAGTCCCAGCGTGCTTCGAGCGCATAGCGCAGCAGGAAGCCGCGGCGGTTCGGATTCATGAAGCCGGGCAATTCGCCGCGCTCGCCGAGGGCTTCGCCAATGCCGCGTTCGATCCGCTCGGGTGCCACCGCGGCAGTCGGATCGACGCGCACCCATCCGCGCTCGCCGAGCCAGACTTCGCTCCAGGCATGCGCGTCGGATTGGCGCACGATGTAGTAGTCGCCGATCTCGTTGCGCTCGCCGCCCTGGTAGCCGGTGACCACGCGTGCGGGAATCCCGGCGGCACGCATCAGCACGCTGAAGCTGCCGGCGTAGTGTTCGCAGAAGCCCTTGCGCGTATCGAACAGGAATTCGTCGGCACTGTCGCGGCCCAGCGGCGGCGGGTGCAGCGTGTAGAAATAAGGCTCTTTGCGAAAGCGCTGCAGTGCGGCGTCGACGATCGCCTGATCGTCGAGTCCCTGCGCACGCCACTGCCGTGCGAGTGCCTGCGTGCGCGGGTTTGAGTGCACCGGCAGGTGCGTGTAGAACGCGCGCTGCGCGTCGTCGAGCGGCTGCAGCAGCCGGTAATGGGTTCGGGATTCGACCCGATACAGACGCCGCTCGCGCACTTCGCGTGGCGATTGCAACAGTTCGTCGGTGTCGAGGCGCGCGTCGTCCGGCAGTTTGTCGGCGTTCGGCAGATCGAGCGCGAACAGCCAGCGCGAGCGCTGCGCTTCCAGCGTCACCTCATAGACGTAGACGCCGCCTTCGTCGGCGACGACCTGCGGCGGTGCGCTGACCGTGGCATGCAGCACGGCGTCCCAGCGATGTCCGTCGAAGTGACCAAACACCGGCCCGCGCCAGTAGCGCTCGCGATTCGGCGGAACCGCACCGTCGAACCGCACGCGAAACGCCACCGCATCCGACTCGACCAGATTCGAGATTTCGCCCGGCTCCATGCTGTCGGACAGTCCGGAGCGCGCCGCGCCGGAATCGGCAGGCAATCCCCATAGCGGTCCGGGGATGCGCGGGAACAACACGAAGATCACCAGCATCAGCGGCAGCGACATCAGAATCAGGCGGCCACCGAACTGCAGGCTGCGACGCAAGGGCAGCACTGCGGCGGGATGATTGGCATCCACCAGCACTGCGGTGATCAGCACGGCGCATAGCATCAGGTACGCAACCGTCCACAGCTCCTGCGAAAACAGGAAGTGCGTGATCAGCAGGAAGTACATCAGCAGGACCAGCACCATCTGATCGCGCCGTGCGCGAAGCTCGGTGAGCTTGAGTGCGACCATCACGACCAGCAAAGTCACGCCGGCGCTCTGACCGCTGACTCGGCCGAAGCTGGCGTAAACCGCGGCAAATCCAGCGAGCGCCAGCAGCACGCGCGCAAATCGAGGCAGCTGCGGCCACTCGTAAACGGCCGCGAGCCCACGCCACAGGACGATCACAATCACCAGACCGCTGGCCCACAGCGGCAGGTGCACGACGTGCGGCAACAGCACGATGGCGAGCACCACCAACAGGCGCAGCAGCGCGTCGCGTGGCACCGTCACGCCGGCCGTCAAGGGCGTCATCGGGCCTCGAACAAGGCCAGCGCTTGCAGGCAGCGTTGCCGTTGGCTCGCGCCGGCTGCGGGCGGATGACTCTGACCGGGCAGCCGCAGGCCGTAGACGCGGCCGGCCGCATCGGCGTCGACGACCCAACGCGTCAACTGCGACAAGCGCTGTTCGACGTCCCATTGGCTCGGCAATTCGGACCAATCGATCCACAGTTCGTGTGCCAGCGTTTCGGCGAACTGCTTGACCAGCGGACTGCGCTGGCGCGCATAGCTCTTCCAGTCGATCGAGCGCGGTGAGTCGCCGCGTTGGTAGGCGCGCAAGCCGGCAAAGTCGTCCTGACCACTGCGGCTTCCGCTGCGGCTGCCATTGGCGCCCGCGCTGTCGGGCAGCACCGCTCCGCGCGCGGCAGGCCGCGGATAAACCAGGCAGGCCATGTCGAGCTCGACCCAGGTCCAGGCGTAGAACAGCCCGAGTGGAAATTCGGTGGAAACGGCGAAGCGCGGAGCGCCGAGCCAGCCGCGCGTGTTTGCGGGCTGAGTCAGGCTCAGGCGGGCGACACCGGTTGGCGCCAGATCAACGCTGGCCGGCGCGATGCCCGCATTTGGTGGCGCGCCGCGCTGCCAGGCGGCACTCAGCGCGAAGCGCGGCACGCTGGCCGTGTTCGCGAGTTCAACGCAGAAGCTCGCCGTTTCGCCGGCAAAAACCGGCTCGACGCGGGTTTGCCGAACTTCGATATTGACCAGATTGGCATGCGTGTAATGCATGCCCACCAGCCCGAGCCCTGCGAGCAGAAAGGTCAAGGCGAACGCCATGCTGTTGCTGTAGTTCATCGCGCCGAGCAGCATGGCCAGCAACAACAGCGCGAAGCCATAGCCGTAGCGCGTCGGCAGGATATAGACGCGGCGACGATTGACCACCCAGGGGCCAGGAATGCGTGGTGTACGCGTGGCAATCCAGCGCTCGATGCGTCGACGCGCGCGCCGCAACGGGCCATCGAAGCCGTTCACGCGCGATGCCGCTGGGTTCGAAGTCGGCGGCACAGTTCTCATTGCGACGCAGCCGGGTTTCGACTTCGTTGCGTGCAGCGCCATGAGGCGGGTGTGCGCGTCGGAAGCGCGCAGGGATGCGCGATTTTCGCCGATTGATTTCGTCGCGGCATTCGCGGCGTCCATTGCATCTTCGTTCGAATCTTTGTTCGAATCTTCGTCCGCATCGTCATGCGCGACGCAGCGAGCAGTAGTCGCGACACCGCCGGCCCTGCGCGGCGACCGGCTTGCCAAGCACGTATTGGACGGCGAGCGTCTTGGCAGATTCGGTCGAAGCGAATGGGCAGATCCATGCGCTTAGTTTCACACGCAGTGTGGCCGGCGTCAGCGGGGCTGAGCCCGTGTTCGATCCAGCATTCGATCAACATTCGATTCAGCGTTCGACTGACCGTTGAATCCAGAGTCTGAACTAGGGCGAGCTAGGGCCGGCTAGGGCTTGGTTGCAGCTGCGCTGCGGGAGTCCGTATCGGTCGATCGGTCGTCGCCTTGCAGTGCAGCTTTCGCGGCGGTCGTGGTGAGGTCAGGTATGCCGGCCTTGGCGATATGCGCCGGCAGCCAGCCGGCGACGCGCGGCATCCGTCGGATCAGGTGAAACGCGAAAAAGCTCAGTGCCTGGCGCCGCCAGGTCGGATTGCGGGCGGCTGCGGCATCGAGTTGCTTGCAATGTCGCGCCATCAGTGCTTCGAGCGAGCTGCTGAGACGCTGATTGAAGGCGACGTCGCGGATGACCAGATTGGCTTCGAGATTGAGGAACAGACTCAAGGGGTCGAGATTGCTGGAGCCGACCGTCGACCATTCGTCGTCGATCACGGCGACTTTCGCATGCAAAGGCCTCTCGACGTATTCGTAGATCCGCACTCCGCCACGCAGCAGGTAATCGTGCAGCGCGACGGTGGCGGCGCGCACGATCGGCATGTCGGGATTGCCTTGCAGGATCAGGCTGACTTCGACGCCGCGACGCGAGGCATTGCGCAAGTCGCGCAGCAGCCGATAGCCGGGGAGGAAGTAGGCGTTTGCAATGACAATGCGGCGACGTGCACTGCGAATGCCGACGCGATAGATGCGCTCGATGTCGTTGCGGTGCGCTTGGTTGTCTCGCTGCACCAGCGCAATTTCGGTCTCGCCGCTGCGCAACTGTCGCATCGCGTTGCCTGCGAGCGAACTGATCCGGCGCCAGGCACGCAGATGCGCGCGCGGTCGCGGGAGCGCGTGTGTCAGCGCCAGTGCGCGAATGTCCGCAACCACCGGACCGCGCACTTCGACCGCGTAATCCTGCTTCGACAGCGCGCCATATTCGCGCAAGTGCTGCAAAGTGAAGTTGATGCCGCCGACGCTGGCGACTTCACCGTCGATCACCACCAGCTTGCGGTGCAGGCGGCGGAACAGGTTGACGCGAACATTCATCACGCGCGGCTGCGGATCGTAAAAACGGAACTGCACACCGGCATCAATCATCTCTGTGATCTTGCGAGGCGCCAGCTCGGCCGAACCGTAGCCATCGGCAACGACCTGCACATCGACGCCGCGGCGCGCGGCGGCAATGAGGTGCAGGCGTAGCGCGTCGCCGACCGAATCGTTCTCGAATATGAAGGTTTCGATCAGCACTTCGGTCTTGGCGGAATCGACCGCCTCGAAGACCCAGGGAAAGAAGTCCTCACCGTTTTCGAGCAGCCGAACCTGGCTGCCGGCGTGCCAGCAGACGTTGCTCATAGGCTCAGCTCAGCCGTCAACGCCGCGTGATCGGACAGTCGCGACCAGGGCTGCGCCGACAGCACCGCTGCATGCTGCAGCGTGGCGTTGCGAAAGTAGATGCGGTCCAGCCGCAGGATCGGCAAGCGCGCCGGAAACGAACGCGCGACACGGCCGTGAGCCTGCTCGAAGGCTTCGGCGAGATGGTTCTGTTGGGTCAAGACGTCATTGAGCCGGTTGCGCCAATCGTTGAAGTCGCCGGCCACGAGCAGCGGCGCATCTGCGGGTACTTCGCGGGCGATCAGTTCGCGCAGATGCCGGGCCTGCAGCGCGCGCTCGGCTTCACGCAGCGCCAGATGGGTGCAGATGACGTGGATCGGCGGCGAGGGCGCAGGTGGCTGCAACACACAATGAAGCAGCCCGCGCTCTTCACTGGTGCCGGAGGAAATGTCGTGATTGTGCCAGTGCACAATCGGAAATTTAGACAGCACCGCGTTACCGTGATGACCTTCTGTGTACACCGCATTGCGCCCATACGCGACATTGCCCCAGATCGATCCGGCCAGAAACTCGTAATGCGGTTCGCTCGGCCAATTGGGATGCGCAGACGCATGCGCCGCATGGCTACCCAAGACTTCCTGCAGGCAGACGATGTCCGCAGCGGTGTCGCGCACTGCGTCGCGCAGTTCGTGCAAGACGAAGCGGCGATTGAACGTCGTGAAGCCCTTGTGCGTATTGATGGTCAGGATCTTCAGACGCAAAGACGCAGCGGCCGGCTCGGCGATGGCAAGTTTGGATCGCGCGGATTCCATCGATAGCGGTTGTCTGCGCTTAAGCTCTGGTCGAGTAGATTTGCCGTTCCCAAAAATGCCAGCTTCGCGCAGCAGTCGCAGAAACGAGCACGCGCGAAGTGGGCATTGCGGGAGTCCACTGAACAGATCGACGTTTTGCGTACGAGTTCCCCGCGCGTCAGTCTCGAAGCGCAACGGCGCGCCCCATCCATCTTGAAGCGGCTCCTGTGAAATCCCTGGCGCAGCAAACTTTGTCGACCTGCCGGGGTCTCTCGTCACGAGCGCTCAGGTCGATAGGACATTCATGCGGCTAGAACAGAAACATTGGCGCCTGCTGCGCCGGTTGACCCTCATTGCGTTTTTTGCGCTGGTCAGCTGGCTGCTGGTCTCGCGTGCGAAGTCGATCGAATGGGACAAGGTGCTGCAGTCGTTGCACCACTTCCAGCCGCAGACCATCGCCCTGGCGAGTGCCGCGGCGCTCGCCAGCTATCTGGTGTATTCCTGTGTCGATCTGTTCGCACGGGCTTACACGGGCAAGGCGATTCCGCGCGTGCTGTCGATGGCAATTGCATTTGTCAGCTATGCGTTCAACCTGAATCTTGGATCCCTGGTCGGCAGCATCGGCTTCCGCTACCGACTTTATTCGCGTTTCGGCGTTGCACCGGAGCTCATTGGCCGCATCGTCGGACTCAGTTTGGTGACCAATTGGTCCGGCTATTTTCTGGTCGCTGGCATTGCGTTTCTACTGCGCTTCGTCGAACTTCCCGAGGGCTGGCATCTGGGTACCGTCGGATTGCAGTTCTGCGGTGGTGGGCTGTTGCTGACGATCAGCGCTTACGTGGCGATGTGTGCGTTTTCGAAACGGCGCAGCTGGACGATTCGAGGAAGTGAATTGACGCTGCCGTCGGTGCGGACGGCGTTCGCGCAGATCGTACTTTCGTCGGTGAACTGGTTGTTGATTGCCGCCGTTTTGTTCGTACTGTTCGAACGCCGCATCGACTATCCGACCGTGCTCGCGGTGTTCCTGTTGAGCAGCATTGCCGGTGCCGCGACACACATTCCCGCAGGCCTTGGCGTGACCGAGGCGGTGTTTCTGAGTCTGTTGGGCACACGCATGCCGCACCACGAATTGCTCGCAGCAATTTTCGCGTATCGCGGCATCTATTACCTCGGCCCGCTGGTCCTCGGGTTCTTCTTGTACCTGTTGCTCGAGGCACGTGCGCGACGCATCCGAGTTTCCGATCTGCCCGTTGCGGAGGCGCCAGCAGTCGATGCGCGAACGATCACCCAGCATTGAGGTCGCATGGGTGTGGTTAATGAGTCTGTTGAAGCAGCGAGGAGACACCCATGACGCGTTTAATCGACATGCAGGTATTCACCGAAACCAGCAATTACAGCTTCAAGACCCGAGAAGAGGCCGAAGTCTTCTATTTAACCTTGAAAAATCGCGAAGCCGACCAAGGCTCGCACTCGGTCGGCTCGCATGGCTCTAAGGCGGTGCCAATCCAAGCGGCGGGCAAGCCGACACACTCGCGGAAGCGACTGCAGCACTGAAAGAACTCAACTGCAGAAGGGCGGTATGACTCGCGGCGCCTGCGGCCGTGAAGGCGCGTCGTGACGCCGAGCCGCAATCAATGCTGCGTTGTGAGTGCTGAGCGCGAGACAAAGCGGGGTGTCGTGATCGCTGAATGTCGTCGTCGGCTCTGAGATGTCGTAGTCGACTCTGAGTGTCTCGATCAACGATTGCGGTGAGCGATTCGAGCGTGTTCGAAAAATTCACTGTCCAACGTTCAACCGTCAGCAGGCCTGCCATTTCGTTGCCGACGCGTGCAAGAGCGAATGCACGCAAGCTCAGTTATCGGCGGCGTTCTTGACGATGTCAGTCGAATGCGATGCGGGCGCGGTCGTTCGATACGACGCCCGCGATTTCTGTCACAGAGAGTGATGTCAGCCGCGTTCCGGACAAACTATCCGACTTTGGCGGGTGCGTTTAGCGTGTCAGCAGCGCTCGTCTTCGCCGCATTTGTGTATGCGACGGCGCGGCTTGCTGCCTTCGACCGCTTTGTCAGTGGAGAGCGTAGCGGGGGAGGTCTTGTCATCAGAGGCGCTCACCGCCGCAGTAGCTGCCATCGCGGGTGACGGATTCGGCGGCGTCGCAGCTCGGTCGGTTTGGGGTTGCAGTTGATCGGGATTCATCATCCACCTCCATTTCTGAACCGCTGCCAGTTTTTGAACTGTCTCTCGCGCCTACTGACAAGCGTTCCCTTGCTTTCAATGCGCATCCGTGTCGGTTCGGTGTAAGCGCTTTTGTTCCATTTGGCAAGTGCGCGACGTCTGCGTGGCCCGAAATCACGAGTCCCAGGCAACCCGGTCGCGCAAGCGCGCGAATATTCCCTCGCTAGCCTTTGACTTCGGCGTCGGCTTTCGACCGAGTCCGGACCCGTACCAAAAATGTCGAATCGAAGGTCGGGTCAGTCCGCCCCTATTGGAACCAATGGCTAACGGCTCCGGTTTCGCTATCCGAACGGGTGGCTGTGTCTGCCGTTGAACCCCCTTAGAACTACCGTTCATCCAGAATCGCGCTGTTTTTGAATAAATTGCCCATGGCTTTTTTTGCCTAGACGCCCGCGAATAGGCGTCTGCAACCCGCACTATTGCTCGGGGATCGGGTTGTTTGCTTAGCGCGTCGCAGTTGATCGCGGACGCCATCACTTAGCGTGGAGCGGCAATGAACAAAACTAGCGCAAATCGTCTTTACGTGACTGCCGGTGTGTTGCACGGCCTCATCGTCCACCTCCGCAAACACCGAGCGCCGGTGCGCCCCGTGCTTGAGGGTTTGGGCCTGTCCGAGGAGGATCTCGCCGACATCGACCGCTTGGTCCCGCAGGCCAGCGTCAACACGGCGTTCGCAATGGCCGAGCGTATCACCGGCGACCACAATATCGGCCTGCATTCCGGCCAGCTCATGTCGCCTGCGGACCTCGGACTGTTCGGACACCTGATTATGACCGGGCAGACAGTTGGCGCCGTATTTGAGCTGTGCCGCCGCTCTTACGGTTTGGTTTGCAACAGCAATCGAATCAAGCCGTGCGCGGTTGATGGCTTGATCGGTTTCGAAATGGAGCAGGTCGAAGGCGCATCGGCGTTCAATCGACATGCGGTTGAAGCGCAGCTTGCGTTCATCATGTCGATCATTCGGCATCGACTGGTTGGCACCGGTGTTGGAATCGCGCGCATCGAATTCCCGTTCTCGCGGCCGCAATCGCTCGCGGAGCAGCAGCATTTCTTCAATTGCCCGCTGGTCTACGATGCACGCCGTTTTCGAATTCTCGTACCGGCTCAGTTCGTATCGCAGCGCCTGCGTCATAGCGGTGCCGAGTTCCGCGACAAGCTGGAGGAGCAGGCGCGGACACGGCTGGTATCGCTGTCGTTTGGACAGATCGATGCCGATCCGCTGATCGCGGAAGTGAAGCGATTCGTCGCCGAAAATCTTTATCGCGGCGTGCCACCGATCGAGCGCGTGGCCGGCGTTGTGGGTATGTCGCAGCGTGGATTCCAACGATATTTGAGTTCGCGCGACACCAATTACTCCGACATCGTCGAAAAAGTCCGCAAGACGCTCGCAGACCGATACGTGCGCAATCGAGAACTGTCGTTGGTGACGATTGCATTGATGCTCGGCTTTGCGCATCAAAGTACGTTCCAGCGCGCATTTCTGCGCTGGTTCAGCAGTACGCCGCGTCGGTACCGACGTGCTTTGTCGCCGCTACCGATCGGTGGCGTCGATCGAATCGTCGATCGCAGCCACTTCGACGCCCACGCCTGATCGGCGAAGCCACGCCTGTAAGGCAAAGTATTGGCCAGCGGCATAAGGACGCCGTTTGGATGTTGAGCCCGTCCGATTCCGATTTCATCGGGAATCGGCGGTCTCAGCGACAGCGACGATACGCACGGTGAACGAACGAGTTTCTGGCGTAGGCGGCAAAGACCTACCCGTGAACGCTGGCGATAATCGAATTCGATCAACGTTCAAACTATGCAGGCGCTCGCATATTCGCGGCATGAAACCGGTCGGCTGTGGCTACGCCATCACCGAGCGCACAGTTCCTGAGCCTTGGCCGGGCACTGCCCGGCCTTTTTTTTGGCCGCAGTGTTAAGAGTCCGCAAAATATTTCTTGCCAGGCTATCGGTCAGTCTACTGCACAGAATCGCCGGACAGGACTATCATTTTCCTGAATCGCACCGCCAACCGAACCACACGAGGAATCAATGAAAACGTTGCCGCAACGTATGACTGCCGAGATGATTGGCACTGCATGGTTGGTGCTGGGTGGCTGTGGCAGCGCAGTTCTCGCCGCATCCTTTCCATCGGTCGGGATCGGCCTGCTTGGTGTTTCGCTCGCATTCGGGTTGACCGTGCTGACGATGGCCTTTGCGATCGGTCATATCTCCGGTTGCCACCTCAATCCTGCGGTGTCGATCGGCCTCTGCGTCGGCGGACGCTTTCCTGCGAAGGACGTCGTGCCGTATATCGTCGCGCAGGTCATTGGCGGCCTCGCCGGCGCAACCGCGCTCTACTTTATCGCTCGTGGCGCCGCGACCTTCCATCTCGCTGACGGCTTCGCGTCGAATGGCTACGCCGAACACTCGCCGGGCGGATATTCGATGTCGGCCGCGATCATCACCGAAGTCGTGATGAGCTTCATGTTCCTGTTCATCATCATGGGTGCGACGTCGGTCAGCGCGCCGGCCGGACTCGCGCCCATTGCGATCGGGTTGGGTCTTACACTGATCCACCTGATCAGCATTCCCGTAACCAATACATCGGTGAACCCGGCGCGCAGCACTGGGGTTGCAATCATTGAAGGCGGTTGGGCCCTGCAGCAGCTGTGGCTGTTTTGGGCGGCACCCGTTATCGGCGCGATCGGCGGCAGCGTGGTTTATCGCTTGCTTGATCCCGCGTCCTCGAAGAACGCGTAAGCGAGCGACTTAATAAGTAGTGAACTTTCGTGATCCACAGCGCCGGCGGCATGCCAGCGTGGATGGGAGTTCGTTCTGGCGCCCAGCGAATCAGAAGTTACTCGCAGTTGCTTCGGGCCGATTTAACGGCGATCCCTCAAAAAGACGCCGGCTGAAAGCCGGCGTCGGGATCAACGACGCTGAGCTTTTTCCACGCGACGACGAACGACGCGTTTCTTCGGGGTGCTCTTGCGCGGAGCCGCTTTAGGCTTCGCTGCCGCTTTGCGACGTGGCTTTCCAGTTCCGTGCCACTCGACTGCCCAGTCGGCGACAGGCGCAGCCGCGACTAACAGGCTGCGACCCTGATCCGACACGGCATAGCCTTCTCCACTGACGTGGACGACCAGGCCCGCGGCGCGCAGGTCGCCGAGCCGCAGGTTCAAAGTGCTCGGGGAAATATCATTGCAAGCCTCCTGAAGTTGACGGAAAGTCAAGGATTCGGAGCGCAGCTCCCACAAAATACGAAGCACGTAGCGGCGGTGAAACAGGCTGATCGCGGCATTGATCGCATTGTTTCGTTTAGCAGTTCCAGTCATTCCAGCTCCTTGTAGGTTGATGCGGCGGCCAAATCAACATGACGTATGAGTCCGCCTCGCGCCGCATTGTGCACGACATCGTCAGCTTGTGACGTTAAGTAAAGGTAAAGCTGCGCTACGAATATAGGCTCTGGCACGAAAGTTCATATCGCCAATAAGTCCTCGCTTCGACCTTTTGCCAGTAAGACGCGTAGGCGTAGCAACCACGCATAAGGAGTAGCGGATATTTCCCCGCCTGCTACGCATTGATTCACTCCTATACTCCGCGATCCGCAACCGAGGTCGACACTTCGATTTGCTCTAGATGTCGATTGCACTTACGAAAAGCTGCGTTTCGGGAGTCAAGCACCGAAACACTGTTACTTTGCGAAGCATTGCTGAAATGCGGCGCGAAGGTCGTAAGGAAGGCGTAAGCAGACGACTCGGAGGCACGTTGGTGCGGCACGGAAGTCATAGCTGAGGATCGCAGCATGTTGGTGGCCATTCGCAACACCGGTGTTTCAATGCTGCTCGGCATCGTTGCGGTTCTCGCAGGCTGCGAGTCCAGCGTGCCGATTACCGCACCCGCATCGGCACCCGGGGAAGCCTCAAACTGCGCGACGCCGGCCACTCAATCGGTGAGCCAGCTGTCGGGTTGCGACGTCAGCGAGAAATCGAACTGGCGCGGCTATGTACTCGATAGCGCGGACGGCCTGATCTATCCCAAAGCGATTTATATCCAAGGCGACGCGGCGTCGGTTTCGAACCCGGATGCGCTGAAAGCCGCGGATGGCCGCGTGATGACGCTCAATGCGAAAGGCACCGGCAAGCCAACACTGATGCTCGACCTGGGCACAAATGCCGGCGGTCACGTCGAGATTGGCATTACGAAGAGCGACGGCACCGCAGTTCGCCTTGCCTACGCCGAGCAGCGCGCGCAGATGAGCACGCATGGCGATGAGATTTTTCCGGGGCTGGGCTACGACGACAACCCGGACCAGCGCTACGATCTGGTGACGACTAAAGTTGCCGAAGACTATGTCATTCCCGGCATTCGCGGCGGCCAGCGCTGGATCCTGCTGCAGCTCGAAGGGCGCGGCAGCGTTTCAATCGACTATGTGCGGGTCCGCGAGAATCACTATCGGCCGAGCGTCGACGACTATGTCGGCCATTTTCTTTCCAGCGACGAGCTGCTGAATCGAATCTGGTATGCCAGCGCCTACACCTTCAACCTGGACAGCGCACAGGACGCACAGCGCGGCGGCAATATGGTGGCGATGGACGGCGCTAAGCGCGATCGGCTGGTCTGGACGGGCGATCTTGGGATCGAAGGCGGAATTGCGTACTACACGACTCCGCGCGCGGCGACGATCATGCACGACTCGATCTATATGTTCGCCTGCCAGCAGAACGATGCCGGCTACGTGCCCATGGTCAGCCAAATCCACTTTACGTGTCCCGACACGATCACGCCCGATGGTCCCCCGGCCGATCCTGAGCAGATCCGCACATTGGCGGCGGCGAGCCTCGGCGAGTACACCGCCTGGTGGATGCTCGATGCAATCAAGCACTATCAATACACCGGCGACGTGGCAATGCTGCAGAAGCTGTTGCCCGCAATGCGCCGGGCGGTCATGTTTTTCTCGTCGCGCAGTGTCAACGGCGTCTATGTCACCGGGCAGAAGCCGTTCGAGATCAACTGGCATCCGTTCGATAGCGCGAATGGCGTGGATACGCATACCAATGCCGTTTGGTATCGCGCGATCACGGCACTCGCAGCGATAGAGCGTCAGCAGGGCGCAGGCGAGCAGGCAGCGCTTGCCGACGAGGCATTGGCCAGTGCGCTTCGGGCGTCGTTGATGGCCAGCCTGTGGGATGCGAAGGCCGGTGCGTTTCTGCTCAACACGAAAGACACGAAGCCGAATCATCCGCAGGATGGCAACGTCGAAGCGGTCTATTCGGGCCTGATCGACGGCGCGAATGCAGACTCGGCGATGAATTACCTCCGACAACATCTTGCATCGCCGCTCGGCACGATGACCGGCGAATTGGCTGGCGATGGATACATGTCGCAATACGTCTCGCCGTTCATCAGCGGCGTGGAAGTGCTTGCCGACTTCAAGCGCTACGACAGCGCCAGCGCACTCGCGTTGCTGCGTGCGCTATGGGGCCACATGGTCAACACGGATCCGAACGTCACGGTCTGGGAGAAGGTCGGCCTCGACGGCAATCCCGTCTATTCATCGAATTCGATGGCCCATGGTTGGGCGGGTGCGCCGGTGGAAGCCTTGTCCGGCAGTGTGCTGGGCATCAGGCCAACCGCGCCCGGCTTTTCCGAATGGATTGTCGAACCGCAGTTGGGCGATCTCGCTTGGGCGCAAGGTCAGACCTACACACCGCAAGGTGTCGTCGCATCGCGCTGGGAGCGCGGGACGTCGAGCGCGTGGTTTCGACTCACAGTTGTCGGCCCGTCGGGTGCGCAAGGTACGGTCTCAGTGCCGCTGCTGGGTAGCGATCGGGATATCGCAATGGACGGTGCTGTGATCTGGCGGCATGGTCAGGCCGCCGCCAGCGGGGGGCCACGCAAGGACGGCGACTACGTGGTGGTGCCCAATATCAGTGGAAAGCACACGTTCGCCTGGACCACGCACTAGCGGGGCGATCATGGCGCCTTTTAGTCGGCTCTATTCCGGTAACACACCGGTCTTGCGTGATCGTACCCCTGGCGTGATCCCGTCCTTAGGCGCGGGATCGGCTATGACGTCAGTGCTGCATCCCAGGCCTGCAGGTTTTCGGCGCGTTCGCTAATCGCTAGCGGCTGACCGATTTCAGTCGTCCGACGTTGACAGAAGCGGCGTCGAAAGGCTGCCGAATGAGTAGCGCAAGCTCAGCGTCACCGCGTTGGTGGCGAGGCGTGTTTTCAGCGCACTGTTGTTATCGAGATCGAATTTCGAGCGACTGAAGCCTGAGAGCCGTCTAAAGTCGGCCGACACTTCCCAATGTGAAGTCAGCGCGGCACCGGCCCCGCCGCCGACTTGCCAGACCGCCGGTACGGAAGAGTCGGAACCGTTGTTCGTGTGCAAGTGCAGGTCCGCACCGCCCAGTCCGCCGCCGAAATAAATGAAATATCCGTACTGATGCAGTACGTCGACCCACACATTCGCAATCGCCGTATACGCCTGTTCCGAGATGCCGTCCGACTTAGCCGGCTTGTCGCGATAGCCGAGTTCCAGATCGGTTCGCAGACTGTTGTTCAGAGCCAGTCCGGGTGTGAGCATTGCGGTGACGCCCGTACCGAAATGCGCGGTGCCGTCGGCCGAGCCCGCGGTGCCTTTGGTAGACGTGGTGGTTCCACGACTGTTCTGCAGATCGACGCCGAATGAACCCGCAAGGTATGCGCCGCTGTCGACTTGCGCATACGTCAGTGAAGGTATCAATGCAAAACCTGCGACTGCTGCGCTGCGGACGACCGAACTTGGGGAATGCATTCGCGTGTACTCCAGGGATATCGATGCGCGGAGGCCGTTGCCGCCGCGATTGGGCGCTTAACCATCGCCGACTTCGCAAGATTCCGCTGATTGGCAACGACGTCATCATCCGAATCGACCCGTATGATCAGCAATCAAACCATAAACGTCGAGTGTTGCGGATCGTTGCGGAAGGCCTGCTCCGCCGCGGCGATCAATGGCGCCGTGCGAATCCGCTTTGCTGCTCCACTGTGAGTTGGCCTGAACCGGAACTTTCGATCCTCGACAGGACCTAATGTCCGACTGAAGCCGCCGGCGCAGCGTTCATGGATGAGGCTCAAGTCGCTGGCGGTCGAGCCCAGCGCGTCGAAGGTTCCAATGTTTGAGCCAATGATCCGAGCGGATAAGGAGATTCGCAGGTTCGACCGCCGTCGAGCCTACGGGATTCAGGCGAACACACGTTTTTTGCTCAGTCCTCCTGACATTTCGCGCGCGCACTTTTTACAACCTCCCGGCTCCACATCTCACACTTTTTGCCTCGCTTGAAATGAGTAAGACCGTCTTGGTAGTCGATGACGAGCCCGGCGTCTGTCAACTCGTGATGGAAATCTTGGAGTCGAATGGGTATCACGGCATTGAGGCGTCAGAAGGGCTCGCCGCGATTCGGCTACTCGAGTCCGGCACCGTTATCGATCTATTGCTGGTGGATCTGGATCTGCCGAATGTGCACGGTCGGGCAGTCGCACAAATCGCGCGAACCTTGCGTCCACACTTGCCCGTGATTGTGATGACCGGACATGGTGAGTTTCACTTGCAACACGACACAATGATCGAGCGGCTCGGCAAGCCTTTCTCGGCGACAGAATTGCTGGCGCGCCTCGAATCTTGTTTGTAAAGTGATTGCGGCGTCGCAGTGTTGCTGAACGCCCGGTCACGGTCAGCGCGCGCAATCACGCATTCATTTCAGACATCCAAACCACGATGGACACACGCAGCGAGCAGGCTTGTTTTGGAGGACGTATCGGGTTCTACAGCCACGCGTCGATTCAAACCGGAACTCCGATGCGCTTCGCGGTCTACCAGCCGCCGCAGGCGCGATTCGGCAGTGTGCCGGCGCTGTATTACCTGGCAGGCCTCACTTGCAATGAAGAGACGTTCGTTATCAAGGCGGGCGCGCAGCGGCTCGCGGCGGAATTGGGTCTGATGCTGGTGGCTTGCGATACCAGCCCACGCGGGCTCGGGCTTCCGGGCGAAGCGGATGCCTGGGACTTCGGCGTGGGGGCGGGCTTTTACCTCGACGCGCAAGCCGACCCCTGGCGCCTTCATTACCGTATGGGGAGCTATATCAATGAGGAGTTGCCGACGCTGATCGAGGCGAACTTTCCTGCGCGAACGGATCGGCGAGGAATCTTCGGTCATTCGATGGGCGGACATGGTGCCTTGGTGGTCGCGCTACGTAATCCGCAGCGATGGCAATCGGTCTCTGCGTTCGCGCCGATCGCCAATCCGGTCACCGTGCCCTGGGGCGAGAAGGCCTTCGGCAATTATCTTGGTGCCGATCGCGGCGCCTGGAGCGCATGGGACGCCTGCGAGCTCATGCGGCTGCGGCCGTATCCCGGCAAGATCCTGGTCGACCAAGGCGATGCCGACCAGTTCCTCGAATCTCAACTAAAGCCGGATCGGCTGCAGTCCACCGCAGATGCGAGCGGACAATCGCTGCAGTTACGCATGCAAGCTGGTTACGATCATTCCTACTGGTTTGTACAGAGCTTCGTGGCGGATCATCTGCGCCACCATGCGCGCGAACTGCTCTAGTCCAGACGCCCAGTAACAATCGCGAGGGCGGGTGGGGTGATGCATCGACCGATGCGCGCGGGAGCGCTTGCGCCTACGGGCGCGTAGCCGTCCGACCCCGACTTGTACCTGTGGCCATTGCCGTCATCGACCAAGATCGGACTGATTTTGCTCGTTCGCTGAGGGCTTCGGGCTGAGCTTACGAACGTGCGTGTGCCAGTTCGCCAGCGACCGCGTTTGAGCGCGTCGCCGTGATCGGAGCCGGGTAGCGCGCGCAGCTGGGAGTGGGCATGCCTACGACGTCGCTAGAGACAACATTGCGATGTGCGGCGCGTTAAGTCCGGCAGGTCCACTGCGCCCGCCTGATCAGCGCCGGCCGCTGATTTCGCACGCGCTACTGAACTAACACAGTTGCGACAAGTCACTGGTTCGGACCAAAGACCTATTGCGCTGGCACGACAACACGGATTTAATGTCTGTGGCGACAATTTATCGTGATGGTCTGGGGGCATACGACATCGGCGTCTGTATGCGGCTTGGACTAGCCGGTGTGTCGATTGGGGCGTGGTAGCGGGTGAGCAGTTTGGACGTAGCCGAATCTCAGGGAAAATAATGAATAACAGCAAGCTGATAGTCGCTTTTGGACTGGTCGTGGGTGCAAGCACGGCCTACGGGCAGGGCAACGGGGACATAACGGCGCCTGCGGCGTACGGATCGGAGCCGAGCGAGCCGGTTGCGACGACGTCGAGCAATGGGGTGTCGGGTGGCGAGCACGACTACATCAGCTTCCTGGGGACATTTGTATTTGCGGACAAGGATCGCGGGACGACGCGTCACGGGTACGGCGGGTCGGCGATTTACGGCCACATGTTCAACGACGTGCTGTCGCTGGAGTTTGCACCGACGATATCGGTGTTTGAACACGGCAAGGGCAAGGGC
>CAIJRD010000006.1 GCA_903822975.1 uncultured Sinobacteraceae bacterium | reverse complement strand
CGTACGTCGCCCAGCCCTTGTCCGAGCTCACCTTCGTCAGCGCGGCAGTCGTCGTCGTCTTGCCGTGGTCAACGTGACCAATCGTTCCGACGTTTACGTGCGGCTTTACTCGATCGAATTTTTCCTTACCCATCTTCGTTCTCTTACTCGCAATGAGGCATGTTGGTGGAGGAGTGCCGCCGAACTGATCCGAACGACAAAAAGCAGGAACTCAGGCGCCTGCTCCTACTACTGCAACTTAATGCGGCCACCGGCGCGTTTATCAACCGCACCGAAGCATCTGAATCTGGTGCCCACCACAGGAATCGAACCTGCGACCTCACCCTTACCAAGGGTGTGCTCTACCGACTGAGCTAGGTGGGCAATCTGCAACTCTCTACAGCGCACGCAACTGCTCGGCCGGGACTGGAGCGGGTGAAGGGAATCGAACCCTCGTCAGTAGCTTGGAAGGCTACAGCTCTACCATTGAGCTACACCCGCAAAGCTTCACCCGTTTTGCCCGCTCGCGACTGGTGGAGGGAGTAGGATTCGAACCTACGTAGGCATAAGCCAGCAGATTTACAGTCTGCCCTCGTTGGCCGCTTGAGTATCCCTCCCAGACTGCGGGCCAGACCGCACAGCTTGCGAGCCGCGCATTGTTCGTTCGAGGCGGGTCAATGTCAAGCTTTTCACCGACGTTCGGCTTGAATTCTGCTTGGTGCTGCGAGGCAGCGGCCCGGTGGCTCGCCGGCCGGCTCGATTGTCATCGAATCGCCGCTCAAATCTTGCAGAATCGCAACAACTTTTTCGACCTGACTCCGCCATGCTCAAAATTCGCTCCAGTTTCGTCTTCACCGTAACCGCTCTGCTGGTGTCTGCGCTGTTCACCGCCTGTGGCGGTGGCAATGGCGGCACGACAAACTCGGACGGCACGCCGGTTTCGAGCAAGATCGGCCACGTCTTCGTGATCGTGCTGGAAAACGAGAATGCCTCGACGTCATTTGGTAGCGGTTCGTCTGCGCCATATCTGGCGCAGACGCTGACCGCGCAGGGCGCATACCTTTCCAACTACTACGGGATCGGCCACAACAGTCTCGACAACTACATCGCGATGATCAGCGGACAGGGTCCGAATCGCACCACCCAACTCGACTGCCAGACCTACGTCGAATTCAGCGGTGGCGCGCCGACCGCCGCCAACGGCCAGTCCAAGGGCAGCGGCTGTATTTATCCGACGTCGGTGCCGAGCCTGCCCGACCAGTTGACCGCCGCCGGTCTGAGCTGGAAGGGATACATGGAAGACATGGGCAATACGCCGTCACGCGAATCCGCCACCTGCGGCCATCCGGCAATCGGTGCCAAGGACAACACCCAGTCCGCCACCGCCGCCGATCAGTACGCCACGCGCCATGATCCGTTCGTGTACTTCCACTCGGTGATCGACGACCAGGCGTCGTGCGACGCGCACGTCGTCAATCTGAGCAAGCTCGACGCCGATCTCGCCGACGCCGGCAGCACGCCGAACTTCACCTTCATCACGCCGAACCTATGCCATGACGGCCACGACGCGCCCTGCGCCGACGGCGAACCCGGCGGACTGACGTCGGCCGATAGCTTCCTGCAAACCTGGGTGCCGAAAATCCTGGCCTCGCCGGCCTATCAGCAGGATGGCTTGCTGATCGTCACCTTTGACGAATCCGGCGGCGCGTTGGCCGATTCGAGCGCCTGCTGCGGCGAAGGTCCGTCAGCGAACGTGTTGCTGCCCGGCATCGCCGGTCTGGGTGGCGGCAAGGTCGGTGCGGTCGTGCTGTCGCCATTCGTCAAGGGCGGCACGGTGAGCGCCACCGATTACAACCACTATTCACTTTTGCGTAGCGTCGAGGATCTATTCGGGCTGCAGTATCTCGGCTACGCCGGACTCAGCGGACAAGCCGGTTTCGGCAGCGATGTCTACACGTTGAAGCAGCCGGAACTGCCACCGAAAAGCTGAAGCCGCGCTAGCGTCGACGCCAGCACTGCGATCGAGCTTCGTGACTTCACAATGCGGATCCACTCGATCGTCACGCGTGTCGCGGCCCAGGTTACTGCGCGATGGAATGCTCAGGTCCCGCGCGGTTTCGCGCGCGCGGTCGCGGGCGCGTTGAGCGGATCGTCCGGCCAGGGATGGCGCGGGTAGCGTCCCTTGAGTTCCTTCTTGACCTCCGGATAGGTGCGCGCCCAGAAGCCGGCGAGATCGCGCGTCACCTGAATCGGCCGGCGTCCCGGCGACAGCAGATGCAGTGACACCGGCAGGCGACCGTCGTCGACCGCTGGCGTGCGGCTCTGCCCGAACAGCTCCTGCAGCTTCACCGCCAGCACCGGCGGCAAGCCGCCGATGTCGTATGCCAGCGCGACACGCGAGCCGCTCGGAACCGAAAGATGCGTCGGCGCGAGCTTCGCTAGCCGCTGCGCCTGTGCGTAATCGAGCTGTGCACCGAGGATCGCGTCGAGATCGAGTCTCTGCAGGTGTTCGCGCCGAGTCATGCCATCGAGATGCGGCGCCAGCCAACGCTCCATATTAAGTAGCAACGCTGCATCGTCGACGTCGGGCCAGTCTTCGTCGGCCCGCCATTGGCGCAGGTTCTGCACACGTGCTTGCCACTGGCGCGCAGTGTCGCTCCATGGCAATGCCTGAATGCCCAACCGTCGGATGCCGTCGAGCATCGCTGCGACCAGCCTCGGATCGCCCGGCTCGCGCAATGGACGCCGATCGAGCACGATCGCGCCGAATGCACGCTGGCGTTCTGCGACGACCGCTTCGGTCTGCGCATCCCAGACGATTTCATCACGCACGACGATCGACGCCGCATGGTCCGCCAGCACGCTGCCGGCATCGATGCGCGCAGCGGCACGCACGCGGCGCGGCGCACCCGGCTCCCAGTGCGCGATGGCCAGCCAGTCGCCCGCCGCGAGCGCGTCGCGCGCGGGCATGCGCGCTTCGCCGCCGTCCACGCACAGGTAATGCACGTCGCGCGCATCGCGCTGGATTTCTCGTCGACGTGCGAGGCGCTCGGGATACGCCAGCCCCACAACGCGACCGACTGCATCGGCTTCGATTGCCGAACCGCTCTCGATATCGCAATCGATCAGGCGCGCCAACTGCCGCACCGTTTGCCGCGTCCGCGCCAGTGCGGCCGGATCAACGCCGCGGCCGCTGCGAAAACGTTCGACCTCGAAGGCCAGATCGGCGCCGAGGTTGCGCTCTTCCAGCACCGCCGCGACCCAGGCGGCAACTGCACCGAGCTGGTTGTTTCGAGCCGCCAGCAGCATGTGCGCGACGCGTGGCGTCGCCGGCAGTCGCGCCAGTTCGCGGCCGTGCGCGCTGATGCGCTGCTCCGCGTCGAGCGCGCCGAGACCTTGCAGCAGGTCCTGCGCATACGCCCAGGCGCTCGCCGGCGGCACGTCGAGCAAGGCGGCGGCGGCTGGATCGCGCAGACCCCAGCCGGCCAGTTCCAGTGCGAAGCGCGACAGATCGGCCGCCAGGATTTCCGGCGTGTCGTGCGCCGGCATCGCCGCCTGTTGATCACGACTCCACAATCGCGTGCAGGCGCCGGGACCGAGGCGACCGGCGCGGCCGGCGCGTTGATCGGCTGCAGCGCGCGAGATGCGCACGGTTTCGAGCCGGTTGGCGCCCGCGCCGAGATCGAAACGGGCAACGCGGGCTAAACCGGAATCGATCACCGAGGTCACGCCTTCGATGGTCAGGCTGGTCTGCGCGATATTGGTGGCCAGAATGATCTTGCGGCGCCCGACCGGCGCCGGCGCGAGTGCCGCATCCTGCTGTGCGCTGGCGAGATCGCCATACAGCACATGCAGGTCGATTGCGTCGCGGCCGAGCAGGCGACGCTCCAGCGCCGACTGCGCGGCGCGGATCTCGCGCGCACCGGGCAAGAACACCAGCGCATCGCCGTCACGCGCATCGAGCGCCTGCAACGTCGCATTGGCCAGCGCCTCCTCCGGCTCGATCCCGGCGCGCGGCGGTGCATAGCCGATCTCGACCGGATACATGCGTCCGCCGCTTTCGATGATTTCGGCGCCGCCGAGCAAGGCGGCGACGCGCGCGGTATCGAGCGTCGCCGACATCACCAGCACGCGCAGGTCCGGCCGCAGGTTGCTGCGCGCATCCAGCGTCAGCGCCAGCGCCAGATCGGCATCGAGACTGCGCTCGTGGAACTCGTCGAAGATCACCAGGCCGATCCCCGGCAATTCGGCGTCGGCCTGCAGGCGGCGCGTCAGCAGTCCTTCGGTGATGACCTCGACGCGTGTCTCCGCGCCGACCTTGCGCTCGAAGCGGATCTGGTAGCCGACGGTTTCGCCGACGCGTTCGCCGAGCAAACTCGCCATGCGCGCCGCCGATGCGCGCGCGGCAATGCGCCGCGGTTCCAGCATCAGGATGCGCTTTCCGGCGAGCCAGGGTTCGTCGAGCAGCAGCAGGGGCGCGAGCGTGGTCTTGCCGGAGCCCGGAGGTGCGGCCAGCACCGCGCTACCGTCGCGCGCGAGGGCCGCGCGCAGTGCCGGCAGCGCCTCGGCAACCGGCAACTGCGGCAAAACTGGATGCGATCTCGACAGAAGCTTCAAGTGCTGCCCGTCGTCAACCAGTCGCGCCGCTGCACGAGCTTGCGTCGCCAGTTCTCGCTCAGGGCCGGCAGCGCGATCAGGCGATCGAGCGCAGTGCGCGCGGGACGATGGGCGCCGACGACATCCCAGAATTCCCGCAGCGATACCGCATCGGCATCGCGCGCCAGCAACTCGAGCGCATCGCTGGCGCGGGCGATCCCCGGCGTCTGCACGCGGTAATACCAGCCGCAGAGACCGTGCTCGGCGACGTAGCGCGTCAGGCCCTCGACCGGATGCCGCGCCTCGATCTTCCAGCACGGCGTGCGCGGCTGGCACAGCTGCAGGCGCGCACTGCCGAGCGCGTAGACATCGCCGATGCAGACTGACTGCTCGTCGGCACCCGCCGTGGAGATATTTTCGCCGAAGGCGCCGGGCACGAGGCCGTCGGCAATTTCGGGAAACTGCTGGGCGAGCCGGCGCAGATTCTCGACCGGATAGTGATGCACCGCCTTGTCCGGCCCGCCATGAACGCGACGATCGGCCTGCGCATCGCCGTGCAGGCCTTCGGCACCAATCGCGACCGGGCCGGCGACCGCCTGCTTGAAGATTGCCGTGGGCCGGCCATCGCCCGGCATTGGCTGCACCTGTCCCGCGAACAGCCCGAGTAGCGACAATTTCATACGGCTATTATGTCGGCCCAGGCCTGCGCGCCGCGCGCGCCGCGCACGTGGCGCACAAGGTCAGGCACCAGCAGACGCACACGCACGCAGCCTCCCTTCAACATTCCCTTCAACATTCCCGGCAACATTCAGATCGACGTTCAGATCGACGTTCGGACCGACATCTACATCGACATTCAGCCATCGAGAGCCACCGCATGACCCTGCGCACCCTGCTGTTGAGCACGCTGTTTCTGGCACCCGCACTCGGTTGGGCGGCAATCGCCGATCTCACGGTTCCGGCGAGCGCGGCACTCGCCACACCGGCGCCTGCCGCCAACGGCGCCGCGGCGTCGGTCACCACTGCAGATGGACTGCAGTACACCGATTTGAAGGTCGGCAGCGGCCCGATGCCGCGCCAGGGTCAAACCGTGACGGTGCATTACACCGGCACGTTCGAAGACGGTCGCGTGTTTGACTCCTCGCGTACGCGCGGTACGCCGTTCCACTTTCATATCGGGCTGGGCGAAGTCATCGCCGGTTGGGACGAAGGTGTGGCGACGATGCAGCGCGGCGGTCATCGCGTCTTGCACGTGCCCGCGGCACTCGGCTATGGCGCGCGCGGCGCTGGCGACGATATTCCGCCCAACACGCCGCTGGTTTTCGACATCGAACTGCTCGACATCCGATAATTCGCAGCGATTGCCTGCGATCGCGCGCGTGCTCGGCACGCCGTTGCGAACGCCGTGCTGCGAGCCTCTTGTTCTCCCTTTCAAGCCTTCATCCCTGAGCCCTGCCCCATGCAAAGACGCGAACTTCTGAAGACTGCTGCCTGGCTGCCGGCGACGGCGTTGCCGATCGGTGCGGCCCTCACGCCCGCAAGCGCCGAAGCCAAGGCGCTGGGCGCGCCGCAAGCCTTCGATTTCGCATCGCTCAAAGGGCGCGCGCAGTCGCTGGCCAACGGTATTTTCCAGGCGCCGTCGACCACGCTGCCGAGCGCGATCGCCGATCTCAACTGGGATCAATACCAGGCCATCCGCTTCCGTCCGGAGCGCGCGCTGTGGGCCAAGGACGATCTGCCGTTCAGCTTGCGCTTCTTCCACCCCGGCCTGTATTTCAAGACGCCGGTGCGATTGCACGAACTGGTCAACGGACAGGCCACCGAGATCGCATACCAGAACACGATGTTCGATTTCGGCAAGAGCGGCATCCACGCCGGCAAGCTGCCGGCCGATCTCGGCTTCGCCGGCTTCAGCCTGTTCTTCCACACCGATCCGAACGCAGATGTCGCCGCGTTCCTCGGCGCGAGCTACTTTCGCGCCGTCGGCGGCGACAAGCAGTACGGCATGTCGACGCGGGGTCTGGCGGTTGATTGCGGCATGGACCGCGCGGAGGAATTTCCGCGCTTCACCGACTTCTGGTTCGAAAAGCCGGCCAAGGATGCGACGCGGTTGACGGTCTACGCACTGATGGACTCGCCGAGTGTTGCCGGCGCCTATCGCTTCGACATCGGCCCCGGCGGCACCTTGACGATCGACGTCGACAGCGCGCTGTATCCGCGCAAGCCGATCGAACGCCTCGGCGTTGCGCCGCTGACCAGCATGTTCCTGTACGGCGAAAACGATCGCCGCATGGCGACCGACTGGCGCCCGGAGATTCACGATTCGGACGGTCTGGCGATGAACACCGGCGCCGGCGAATGGATCTGGCGGCCGCTGACCGATCCTTTGAACCTGCGCTTCAACGCCTACGCCGACGAAAATCCGCGCGGCTTCGGCTTGCTGCAACGCGACCGCAAGTTCGATCACTACCAGGACGACGGCGTGTTCTACGATCGCCGCCCGAGTGTCTGGGTCGAGCCGCGCGGCAAGGGTTGGGGCAAGGGCTCGGTCCAGCTGGTCGAGATTCCGACCGTCGATGAAACCTTCGACAACATCGTCGCGTTCTGGAACCCCGCCGACAAACCGCAGCCGGGTCAGGAATTGCTCTACACCTACAGGCTCTACTGGGGCGCTGCGGCACCGGTGCAGCCGCCGCTGGCGCAGGTGGTGGCGACGCGCACCGGCATCGGCGGTGTCGTCGGTCAGAAGCGCAGCTATTTCTCGTGGCGTTTCGCGGTCGACTTTGCCGGCGGCAGCCTGGCCCTGCTCGGACGCGACGCCAAGGTCGAAGCCGTCATCAGCGCGTCGCGCGGCCAGGTGGAAATCACCTCGGCGCGGCCGCAGCACGAGATCGACGGCTATCGCGCGATGTTCGATCTGAAGCCGACCGACGACAGTACGCAGCCGATCGATCTGCGCCTTTACTTGCGCGTCAACGGCCAGGCGCTGACCGAAACCTGGCTGTATCAATGGACGCCGCCGGCGCCGGCAGATCGCAAGTTCTAAGCACTTACCGAGCCTCCTGCCAAACCACCGCGTGTCCGGCCCGTGAGCGAAATCGAGCTGCATCGCAAGCTGCTGGGTGATGCTGCGCGCAATGCCGGACTGCATGCGGCACTGGCGCGCGCGATCAAGCAGATTGGTCCGAACTGCCGCGTGGTCGATGTCGGCGCCGGCACCGGCTTCCTCAGTTTTCTCGCGCGTCGCCTGGGTGCGAAGCACTGCACGCTGATCGAGTACAGCGACACCATCCAGCTCGCGCAAGCGCTCGCACGCAAGAACGGCATCGACGGGCTCGATTTCATCCAGGCGCATTCGGCCGAGGTGCGCGGCCTGCCCAAGGCCGACCTGGTGATTTCGGAAACGCTCGGCAATTTTGCACTGGAAGAAAACCTGCTCGAATCGCTGGTTGACGCGCGTCGTTTTCTGAAGCCGAAGGGCTTGATGATTCCATCCGGCTTGCAGCAGTTCGTAGCACCGGTGGGTGCGCCGCGCCTGCAGCGCGAAATCGATATCTGGAACCGCATCGGCTACGACCTCGATCTCGGACCGGCGCGGACCTTGTCGCTGAACAACATGTACGTGAAGACCATCGCGCCCGATGAGCTTTGCGGCGCGGCGCAACGCTGGGATGCGTTGTCGTTCGGCCTCGGCGGTGAGGCGCCCGATAGTCGTCGCAATGCCAAGCTGCAGTGGGATGCGTCAGCGCTGTCGACGTCCATCGTGCAGGGCTTCGCGCTGTGGTGGGAGGTTGAGTGGTGCGCGGGCGAGCAGCTGTCGACCGCACCGGACGCCCCCGCCACACACTGGGAACAGATTTATCTGCCGCTGTTGGAGCCGCTTGAGTTGCAGCATGGCGACACGCTCGAACTGCAGTTGAAATCGGATACGCGGCCGAGCGTCGGCGTGCGGCTGACCTGGACGGTCGCGCGCGTGCGCGCCGGCAAGCGCGGCGCGATCCAGTCGCTCGACTCGCTGCGCGGCCGTCTGTAGCAACGCCGTTTCACCGCGACACGGCGCTGTCTCCTAAACTGTACGGGTGGCCCTTCGCCGAGGCCACGCGATCATCGACTCCTACCTTTACGACTACGCGTGCCAACATGAACCGCTCGCTGCAAGACCTCGTTGCGCTGCTCGATCTTGAACCGCTGGAGGTGAATCTGTTCCGCGGTCAGTCGCGCGATCTCGGCGGCAAGAGCGTGTTCGGCGGCCAGGTCATCGGTCAGGCGCTGGTGGCAGCTACGCGCACCGTCGAAGGCAGCGTTCCGCATTCGGCGCACGCGTACTTTTTGCGCCCGGGCGATATGGAATTGCCGATCGTCTACGAAGTCGATCGGGTGCGCGACGGCCGGCATTTTTCCGCGCGCCGGGTCCAGGCGATCCAGCACGGTCAACCGATCCTGACGATGATCGCGTCGTTCCAGTTGCCCGAAGTCGGCGTCGAGCATCAGTCGGCGATGCCGGAAGTCCCACCGCCCGAGGCACTGCGCGATTTCAAGGAACTCGCCGAGCAGTGGCTCGCCGAAGCCACGCCGGAGGTGCGCGCACGCGTACACGATGCGATGACGCGGCAGACCGCCATCCAGTTCCGCCCGGTCGCGCCGTGGAACCCGTTGCAGCCGGCCGAGCATGCGCCGCAGCAGTGCATCTGGTTCCGCGCCGCGGGCAACCTGCCGGACGATCAGCAACTGCATCGCAGCGTGCTGGCCTACGCCAGCGACTTCAATCTGCTGTCGACCGCGCTGATGCCGCACCGCTTCTCGTTCCTGCAGAGCGACACCGCCGTCGCCAGCATCGATCACGCGCTGTGGTTCCATCGCCCGGCGCGTGTCGACGACTGGCTGTTGTACGTGATGGATTCGCCTTCGGCGCAAGGCGCACGCGGTCTTTCGCGCGGCGCGATCTACACGCGCGAGGGCACGCTGGTGGCCAGTGTTGCCCAGGAAAACCTGATGCGGCGGCGTGCTCCATCGACTTGAACCGATATTCGTTCGCGGCGTGCGCACGTCGGCAGGTTAGCGAACGGTGCCAGCGCCGGCGCGCGAGCGCCCGCTACAATGCGCCCCGTTCGGCGCGCAGACGCCGCTAGGGGAAACAATGATGGGACGATTGATGCGCGGCCTTGCGGCCCTGGTGCTGCTCGGCGTGTTCGCGTTTGGCGCGATCTATTTTCTGTTTCCGGAGCAGGTGGCCGAAGCGGCTTTCAAACTCGAACGCAGCCGCGTCGGGCTCGATCGCAAGGAACTGGACCTGCCCGCCAGCGCCACACACCCCGCGCTGCACATCGTTTATCTCGAGGGCGGGCGCCCGCAGGATGCCGCACCAAGCCTGTTGCTGATTCACGGCGTCGGCGCCGACAAGGACAACTGGACGCGCAGTGCCTACTATCTCGGCGCGCAGTACCACTTGATCGCGCTGGACCTGCCCGGCTTCGGCGAAAGCAGCAAGCCCGCCGATCTCGACTATCACATCGACGCCCAGGTCGAGCGCATCGCCGAGTTCGCCAGCGCGCTGCATCTCGAGCACTTCGATCTCGGTGGCAACTCGATGGGCGGCTGGCTCAGCGCGGAGTACGCGGCGGCGCATCCCGAACAGGTCCACAGCCTCTGGCTGCTCGATCCGGGCGGCATCGCCACTGCACAGCCGAGCGAGATGTTCCAGCGCCTCAAGGCGGGTGAGCGAATTCCACTGTTCGCGCAGAACGCCGAACAGTTCCGCGAGCTCACCCACTTCGTTTTCGTGCGGCCGCCCTACGTGCCGGGCGCGGTGCTCAACATCCTCGCGCGTCGACAGGCGCGCGACTACGACTTGAACGTCAAGATCTTCGGCGAGCTGCGCGAAGACTTGGAAAAGCGGCCCTTGGAGTCGCGCGTCAAGAATCTGGCGACGCCAACGTTGATCGTCTGGGGTGCGAATGATCGCGTGCTGGATGTCTCCGGCGCCGACGTGCTGCATGGCCTGCTGCCGAACTCGCAGGTTTCGATCATGCCGAACATCGGCCATCTGCCGATGCTGGAAGCACCCAAGGCCAGCGCCGAGAATTACCTGCGTTTCCGCGACACACTGCAGAGCGCGGCAGCCAAGCCCTGATCAAGACGTGCATCAGCTCACGCGTCGCTCATGGGGATGAGGCGTGAGCTTGATGCCGGCAGTTTGCTGACGCCGATCCAACATCGGTGTCAGGGACCCTGGGTCGACAGGCTGCGACGTTGCGGCTTCCGCGAACCGAGCACGTCGACGCGCGCTTAGACGCTCAGCGCCGCTCATGCAAAACAGCGTCAGCGGTGCATGCAGCGCACGCAGCTTAAACCGCTAGCTCACCTGCGCGAACGGCGCGCAGCACGACTGAGCAATGACGGCTGTATCGGCGATCGCCACGCAGCCTTAGTGCAATTGCCCCGACATGCGTTCGAGTCCGCCGCGGTAGTAATCGAAGCGCAAGGCCAACTGTGCGAACACCGTGCGCAGGCCGAAGGTCTCCGACAGATCGTGCTTTGCCGCCGACGCGAAATGCGTGCGCGACATCGAGCAGTAGTAGTCCAAGGTCAGCGGCCGCTTGAAGTAGCGATAGCGATGCTCGATCCACGGCGCACAAAGTCCGGCAAGGAATAGTGCGTAATTGCCGATGTGCGAAATCACCAGGAAGCGGCGCTCCGCATCGGCTGCGGCGGCCGCGTGCATCAGGTCGACCAGATAGTCGTAGGCGGCTTCGCCACTGCCCTCCTGAATCTGGTGCAGGCGATCGGCGCTGACGAACAGGCCGAGCAGGTTGGCGAGATAGTGAATCGTGCGGCGCTCGGCACCATCGCGCCTACCCGGCAAGGATCGTCGCAGCAGCACGTTGAAGTAGAGCTTCGGCGAAATATCGATCCACAGCGCGCTGCGGTCCGACATCGCCTCGTAGACGTAACTGCTTTCCAGCAAGGATTCGAGCGTGTTGGGTTGTTCGATCACCGCCTGCGCGGCGGCAACGGCATCCACACCGGGCGTCGGGAAATGCTCGAACAGGAACAGCAGATCCTTGTGCGCCAAAGCCGGCGGGCCAATCTGTGCGAAGTCGGGCGAATGCAACATTGCGCGTACTCCTGGTGACGGTTCAGCTACCACTATGCAAATCGCAGGCCCGGCACCGCACAGACCCGGCTGAACTTCATCCGTTGGCGGGGTCAAATCTGTCCGTACGACGGCCACTGATACGACCAAAGACATGCAAGCACAAGCCTTGGATCGACGCGATTACAGCGCCATCGTCACCGGCGGTGCGCAGGGCATCGGCAAGGCCATTACGCAGGCGCTGGTCAACGCGGGCTACTTCGTCGTCATCGTCGACGCCGATGCGCGTGCCGCGCGCGAAGCTTGCGGCGAACTCGGCGGCGAACTTGGCGCCGACCGCGTGCACGCGGTCGTCGGCAGCGCCGGGGACGATGCGGTGATCCGCGAAGCGGTGAAACGCGCCGGCCGACTCGGCAAGGGCCTCGCCGCGGCGGTGGCCAATGCCGGCGTCAGCCGCTTCAAGTCGCTGGCCAAGCTCAGCCTGAAAGAATGGAACGAGGTGCTGGCGATCAACCTCACCGGCGGCTTCCTTTTGGCCAAGCACGCAGCCCCCAAACTTGCCAGGCACGGCGGCGCGATGGTTCTGGTGGCCTCGTCGCGCGCGCTGCAGTCGGAAGCCGATACGCTGGCATACAGTGCGTCGAAGGGCGGCGTCGTTGCATTGACGCATTCGCTGGCGATCAGCCTCGGGCCGCAGATCCGCGTCAACTGCGTCAGTCCGGGCTGGATCGCGACCGATGCCTGGCAACGCAGCGATCGGCGCCGCAGACCGCAGCTATCGGCCGCCGATCATGCGCAGCATCCGGTCGGCCGAGTCGGCGTGCCGGAAGATGTCGCCAGCCTGGTGCGCTACCTGTTGTCGAGCGAAGCCGGCTTCATCACCGGCGCCAACTTCGTGGTCGATGGCGGCATGACGCGCAAGATGATCTACCAGGGCTGATTCGCGCAGTGTCCGACGCGGCAGGCAACACGGCCGCCGCAGCAGCAGATGTCTGGGGCGCGTGTCTGGGGTGCGTGTCTGGGGCGCGAGTTTGGGGCGCTGCGCTTGGCCACAGTGACGGCCCCCGGGCTATCCTGATCGCCGGCGGTGATCGCGAGCCGCGTCCTCGCCTCAATTGGAGCATTTCGATGGCAACCAGCCGACGCAGCAAGCCACGGCACGGCGTGGCGCAAACCCGCGGCGGGGTCGAACTCGCCGGTGGCGCCTTCGACCAGTTGACCCGTCGCATCCACGAATTCCATCGCGCGATTTCGGATATTCCGTTCGATCGTCTGGCGCAGGCGCCCGTAGCCAATCTCGGCAGCCGGCCGACGCGCGTGCTGCACGACAACATCACCGACAGCGTGTATGCCAGCGTGCGAGCCGCGGGCGGTCTCGCGTTCGGACTCGCAGCGCTCGCCCTGAAACGCGCCGAACTGCAATTCGAAAACAGCAGCCGCACGCCTGCGGCCTTGCCAGCGCCTGATCGCAGCGTGGCCCCTGCGCCCGATAGCGGCGTCGCCAGTGCGCCCGCCGTGCTGCGCGATAACGTCGTCGCTGCGCTGAACGGCGCGTTCGGAGATTTCATCGCGGCGCGACGCAATCCGCTGGCGGTGCAGCTCGCCTTTTACGAGCGTGGCCAACCGCTGACGCTGACCACCGCGGCGATCGGTGCTGCGCACCCGCAAGCAGGCTCGAAGATCGTCGTCTTCATCCATGGGCTGTGCTGCAACGAGCACTCCTGGCGCATCTATGCCGACCCCGATGCGGCCGACAGCACGCCGTACGGCGAGCGCCTGGCAGCCGAGCACGGCTATACGCCGTTCTATCTGCGCTACAACACCGGTCTGCACATTTCGCAGAACGGTCGTGCGCTGGCGCGTGCGATGGCGAAACTGGTGGCGGCGTATCCGCTGCCGATCGAAGACATCGTGCTGGTCGGTCACAGCATGGGCGGCCTGGTGGCGCGCTCGGCCTGTCATTACGGTCTTGAATCAACGGCTGCGTGGACCGAAAAAGTGTGCCATGTGATCTGCCTCGGCACACCGCACCTCGGCGCGCCGCTGGAACAGGTGGTGCACTTGGGCTCGGCGGTGATGGATGCGTTCAAGCTGAGCCGCCCTTGGTCAGGACTACTGAAACTGCGCAGTCTCGGCATCAAGGATCTGCGCCACGGCTACGCAAGCCACAGCGACTGGCGTGGCAGCGACGCCGACGCAGATTTCGAAAACCGCCGCGGCGTGCTGACGAAACTGCCGCAGGCGCGCTACCACTTCATCGGCAGCAGCATCGGCGAATCGGAAAGCCATTGGCTCGGCAAGCTGATCGGCGACGGGCTGGTGCGCTTGCCCAGCAGCACCGCGCATGAACTGGCCGACGCCGATACCGCCGTGCTGTATCGCGCGCACCACATGCGGCTGCTGAATCATCCAGTGGTGTATCAGCAGTTGGTGCAGCGACTCGAGGGCACAGCACCTGCGGCGCCAGCGGAGGCGAAACCGGCCACGGCGCGCGCTGGCAGCGCGCGACGGCGAACCAGCAAAGCTGCGTCAAAAGTTGCTCAGAAGGCCGCTCCAAAGGCCGCCCAAAAAGCCGCTCGGGATACCGCTACCGAAACAGCAGCGGACGCGCCGCCGAAGCCGCGCGCCCGCCGCCGCAAGTCCGAGCCTACTTCTTCGGCTTGACGATATCGGCAATCCGGTCCGGTGTGTCCGCGCTGCGCTGCAGATGCGGATACTTCAGGCCACCGTGGTAGTCGACCTTTAGCGTCATGAACGTGTCGAGGTTCTGTACCAGCAGCTCGATCGGCGCGGAAGCAGCCTTCGCCGCAGTGATCGCCGCCTTCAGCTGGTCCGCATCGTACTTCTCGCCGTTGACGGCGATCAGCTTCATGCCAGGCGCCAGACCGGCTTCGAACGCCGGGCTGTTCCACAACACGTCGATGAGCTTGCCCTTGCTGTCGCCGTCGGCACTGATGTCCAGACCCAGCGCGTAGATCAGGTTGACGTGCTTGCGGACTTTTTCCTGCGCCTTGAAGTAGGCACTCGCGGTATCGGTGTAGACCAGCGTCCAGCCGCCACGAGCGATGCCGCCCAGCGGTGCGGCCGGATCGGTGGAATCCAGGCGCTGTCGCAGGAAGCTGCGCCAATCGTTGGGTTGCACGCCGTTGAGCGTGGCGACGATGTCGTCGAACGTATACGGATGCACGACGTAGTTGCCATCGTCGATGCCGTAGAACGCCTTGATGAAATCATCGAGCGAGCGCTTGCCGCCGGACAACTCGCGAATCTTGGTGTCGACGTCGAGCCATAGCAGTTCGCCTTCCGGATAGAAGTCGACGCCGCGGCGGAAGTTGGACCATGCATTCGGCGAGTCATACAGCACCTGCGCCTCGTCGGCGGTGTCCTGCAACGGGCGCCAAGCGCGACCGGGTCGCTGATCCATTGCTGCGGCGGTCGCGGCAAGTTCGTCGCGATATTCGGCGAGGCTGCAGATGCCCGAACGCGCGGTCAGCACCTGGCCGAGATATTCGGTCAGGCCCTCGTAGACCCACAGCAGATCGCCCTTCATCGGCACGTTGTAGTTCGGCGTCGCCAAACCGGCCGGACGGCGGAACTTGCCGTTCCAGGAATGCACGTATTCGTGCGGCAGCAGGCCACCGCCGGAGAGATACGTTTCCGGATCGGTGAAGAAGCCGGAGAACAGACGGTCGTCGCTGGACTGATGGTGCTCGAGCCCGAAATGTCCGGTGTCTTCGGACAAAGTGAACAGGAAGTCGTAATGATCGTAATGATGCGCACCGAACAGTGCGTAGGCCTGCGTCACCAGATTGCGATGCGCGGCCAGTTGCTGGTCGTTGACCACCAGATCGCCGGGATGATCGGCAACCACGTCGAGATGCACCGGCACTTTCGCGCCCGGCGCCAGATCGATGCGCTTGAAATTGAGGCCGGCGATCAGTGGTGAATCGACCAAGGTTTCGAGCGTCACGGTTTTGAACTGCGGGTTGTCGCCGGTCGCACCCGCTTCCAGCGCGGTGCCATAGCCCCAACCCGCCGGCACCTTCACCGATGGCTGTACGCTGAGCGCGCGTGCGGTATAGCCCGCCGGATAGAACACGACCTGATTCCATTCGAGGTCGACGATCTTGCTGGTGGCCGACACACTGCCACCGAACGCACCGCCCTCGGTCGGCGACAGGAATTGGAATTCGAGTTCGAGTGTCGAAACGCCTGCGGGCACCTGCAGGTGCAGCGTGTACATGTCTTCGAGATCGCGGCGCCAGGCGATGCGCTGACCATTGCCCTTGATCACGAGGCCGGTGACGCCGTCGATGGTGCCGGTGGGTCCATGCTCACCCGGAATCCATTTCGGGTAATACAGACTCAGTGCGCCGGCGCTGACCGGAATGGTTTCACTCACGCGAAAAATCTTGCGCGCGGAATCCGTCAGATCAACCTTCAGCGTCAGGTTTCCCGGATAGGGCGTATCGACCAGCGGGACATCGGCGGCCTGCGCGCTGTACAGCGGTATCGCTGCCATCGCAGCGAGTGCCGCGATCGCAAAAGCTCTGTTGAACTTCAAAGTGCATCTCCCGAGTTTGAGCCGCTGCAATCCCGCAGCGGACGATGGCTCAGTGTGCCGCCGAATCGTTGCCGGCTGCAAAGCGGGGGCGCGGCAGCAACCCACGGCAACGCCGCCTGTGGCAGTTCGCTTGGATGCCGTGAGTGGCGCTGATCGGGCGCCGATCAGGAGAGGATCAAGCGCTGACTAGGCGCTGACTAGGCACCGACTAGACGCTGACTAGGCGCTGGTTAAGTTCGGATCAGGAGTTAATCGATCCATTCGCACTGTGCGCGAGGGTTCGCGCAGCACGGCGGCACGCAAGCGTAAGGAGCAATCAAAGGAGCGATTCCGCGGCCGCTCGGATGCGCTGCGAGGAACGCTTTAACGATCGCGGTGCTTCCCGAGTGTTGCGATCGGTTGCGTCAGCCTGGACGCGATGGCGCACGTCGTCTGCGCGGCTTCTGCGATGCCGCCGCTAACGCAGGCGCATCGATCGCTGGCGATCCAAGCGCGCCGGGCGAGGATCGCGCAGCCGAGGTTTCCGACGCGGTGACGCGGCTGAAGGCGGTATCGCCCTGCGCACCACGCGTCTTGCACAGTCCGGTGATTTCCTCGCGGATCAACGCGGCCAGCGCACGCGCGCCGGGGCCGGCGTAATCGGGATCGGCGTACACCAGATACATCTCGGCATAACGGTCGGTGACGCCACGCATCGGCAAGGGCTTCAGTTCACCACTGCGCAGCTCGTCGCGGATCGAGTCTTCCGGAAACCACGCGAAGCCCATGCCGCGTTTGGCAGCATGAATCCAGGTGGCCTTGTGGCTGACGGTCCAGCGCTGCTCGGCACCGAGCCAGCCGCTCTCGCGCTTGCGACCCAGCGCCGAATCCCGGATCACGAGTTGGCGATAGCCACGCAAATCCTGCTGCGTCAGTTCGCGGCCAAGCTGGTGCAGCGGATGATCGGGACTGGCGACCGCCAGGAAGCGTGCGCGCAACAGATGCTCGCCAATGAAGCCCGGCGGAACGATGCCGGTGATGATCAGATCGGCATTGCCCTGCAACAGCGCCTCACCGGCGCCGTCGAGCACCGATTCGAGCAGATCGATGCGCATTTCCGGTCGCTGTTCGGCGAGCCGTTCGAAGCAGCGCAGCAGCAGCCAGGTCGGAAACACGATGTCCACCGCCAGCCGCAGTTCCGGCTCCCAGCCGGCGGCGAGGCTGCCGGCGGCGCGCTCGAGTGCTTCGGCTTCCTCGACCAGCGCGCGTGCTCGGCGATACAGCACGCGGCCGGTCGGCGACAGCACGGCCTTGCGTCCCTGGATCTCGAAGGCTTTCACACCGAGCAGGGATTCGAGCTTCTGCACGGCGTAGGTCACGGTCGATTGCGTCTTGTGCAAAGCCTCGGCGGCCTGGGCGTAACCGCCGGCGTCGACCACGGCGATCAGCGCGCGCCATTGCGACAGGGAAATTCGTGGATCCATGCGAGCAGGTCCAATATCGATAGAGTCGATTGTTACGGCCGATATATTTGGCTTTTTTATCGAATCAAACAAGTGCCTAATGCACGCACCTAGCCATCCACACGGGAGCCGACATGAGCGACAACAACAAGATTCTCAATGACGCCGCACTGGACCAGCTGTTCCGCAGCGCCCGCACCTACAACGCCTGGCTGCCGCGCGAAGTCAGCGATGCGCAGATCCACGCGCTATACGAACTCTATAAGTGGGCCCCGACCTCGGCCAACACGCAGCCGGCGCGTCTGGTGTTCGTGAAATCGAAGGAAGCCAAGGAGAAGCTGAAACCCACACTCGCGCCGGGCAACGTCGCGAAGACGATGGCGGCCCCGGTGACCGTGATCGTCGCCAACGATCTGGCGTTCTACGAGAACCTGCCCAAGCAGTTTCCGCATGCGGACGCGCGCAGCTGGTTCGTCGGCAACGACGCGATGATCGCCGACGCCGCTGCGCGCAATGGCACCTTGCAGGGCGGCTATCTGATCCTCGCCGCGCGTGCGCTGGGCCTCGATGCCGGCCCGATGTCCGGCTTCGACCAGGCCAAAGTCGACGAAGCCTTCTTCGCCGGCACCACCTACAAGAGCAATTTTCTGATCAATCTCGGCTACGGCGACGCCAGCCGCGATCTGTTCCCGCGCAGCCCGCGCCTGAGCTTTGACGAAGCCGCGAAGATCGCCTGATCCACGCGTCGTCGAACGATCCGAATGAACGATCCGAATCCACCTGCCGTTCCGCTACACAATCAATAAGGAAAATGCGTCATGACCACTACAGGTAAATCCACCGAACTCGCTGGCCGCATTCTGCTGGCGTCTCTGTTTCTGCTGTCGGGTGTGGGCAAGCTCGGCGCCTACGCCGGCACGCAGGCCTACATGGCCTCCGCGGGCGTGCCGGGCTTCCTGCTGCCGCTGGTGCTGTTGACCGAGATCGGCGGCGGCCTCGCCATCGTGCTCGGATTCCAGACCCGCCTCGTCGCGATTCTGCTCGCCGGTTTCAGCATCGTCTCGGCGCTGCTGTTCCACAAGAATCTGCAGGACCAGATTCAGATGATCATGTTCCTGAAGAACTTCTCGATCGCTGGTGGTTTCCTGTTGTTGGCCGCACGCGGCGCCGGGCCGTACAGCATCGACGCACGCCGCGGAAACGTTTAGGCCTACAGACTCAGCGTCGATCGGCGTTCGCGCAACATTTCCAGGAGGCATGCCATGAACAGCGTGAAGATCCAATCCCGCGCATTGAAACAGGTGATTCCGAGCCTCGCGACGTCGGACGGCGCCGGTGTGAAACTGCGCCGCAGTATTGGTGCGCATGCGAGCCTGCGGCTCGATCCGTTCCTGATGCTCGACGAATTCGGCACTGACAATCCGGGCGACTACATCGCCGGCTTTCCGCCGCATCCGCATCGTGGCTTCGAGACGGTCACCTACATGCTCGACGGACGCATGCAGCACCGCGATCATCTCGGCAATGTCGGCGACCTCGGGCCCGGTTCGGTGCAATGGATGACCGCCGGCCGCGGCGTGATCCATTCGGAAATGCCGCTGCAGGAAAGCGGGCGCATGCGCGGCTTCCAGTTGTGGATCAACCTGGCCGCGCGCGAAAAGATGAAGCCGGCGGAATATCGCGACATTCCTGCCGCCGACTTGCCGCTGATTACGCTCGACGACGGCACGCAGGTGAAGGTGATCGCCGGAACGTTTGCACATGCGGGTCAGGACACGTCCGGGCCGATCAACTCGGCGTGCCGTCGCATGACCACCGATCCCTTGTTCCTCGACGTGCAGCTGCCGGCAGGTGTGACGTTCTCGCAGACGATTGCGCAGGATCACAACGCGTTCCTGTATGTCTATGAGGGCGACGTTGCCGTCGTCGCCGACGGTCGTCGTCAGTCGCTGCCCACGCAGGCCGCCGGCGTGCTCGCGGAAGGTGACCGTGTGGAAATCGTCGCGGGGAAACAGGCTGCGCGCTTCATCCTGCTGGCGGCGCGCCCGCTGCGCGAACCCGTGGTGCAGCACGGTCCGTTCGTGATGAACAGCCGCGAGGAGATCGAGCAGGCGATGCGCGACTATCAAACCGGCGCGTTGACCGACGCCGCTGCGTAAGCGCGCACTTCGAGCGCGATATCAGAACACGCTCAAGGCCATTCTCGCGGCGCTGAAAATCGAACGCGATCCGCTGCGGTAGCAATCGCGACAGCGACAGCGACATCGGCAGCAGCAGCAGCAGCAAAAAGCCTGGAACCATCGAGCAGGGTTCCAGGCCTATTGTTTGACGGCGTTAACCGGCCCCGACGGTCGTCGACAGTCGTCGACAACCAAAACCCGCCAGCCGCGATCAGCGCAAGCCGATCAGCCCTTTTTCGAAGGCTTCAGCGGCACCGCGTTCGGTTCGCCCTTTTCACCCAGTTCTTCGAGCATGGTGCCGAGGTCTTCGGCGTGCTCTTCTTCCTGCGCGAGAATTTCTTCCAGCAGGCGACGCGTCGTCGGATCGTCGTTGCCGAGGTACTGCACGATCTCGCGGTAAGTATCGATCGCGATGCGCTCGGCGACCAGATTTTCCTCGATCATCTCGACCAGGCTGTCGCCTTCGACGTACTCGGCGTGCGAGCGCGTGCTGAGTCCGTCCGGGTTGAAGTTCGGTTTGCCGTCGAGCTGGGTGATGCGCTTGGCCAGCAAGTCCGAGTGCGCCTGCTCCTGATTGGCATGCTCGAGGAATTCGGCCGCGACGCTCTTGGCATTGATGCCCTGCGCCATGTAGTAGTGATAGCGATAGCGCAGCGTGCAGACGATTTCGGTCGCCAGCGCTTCGTTCAGCAGACTGATCACTTTATGCCGGTCGGCCTTGTAACCCTGCGTCACCGCGCCATCGCGAATGTGCTGGCGAGCGCGCTCGCGGATCGTCTTGATGTCGGTCAGAAAGGGTTTCTTGCTGCTGTTGTCTTTGCTGGTGGCGTCTGCCATACATCCTCCTGAGGAATGAGTCTCGGGCGTGTCGCAACCACCGCGCGGGTGCCGCGACAAGCTCTAGCGTGCGTGTTCTGTTCGATGTTTCGCTGCACCTTGGGTCTGCGGCCATAACCAGCAAGCAGCGGCCACCGGGCCAGTCAGCGCTTCTGACCGGGTCCGCGGGCCGATGTTCCCGAGTGCGCCTGGCGACGGCAGCTGGCATCGGTTGCAGTCAGCCACGGATGTGCAGCGCAACAATTAATTGCCACGGCCGTTAAACTGCGCACCGAATGATCTCCCTGACCGCCCTTACGCTGCGCCGTGGCACGCGCACGCTGCTCGAAGACGCCACCCTGACCCTGCACGGCGGCTGGCATGTGGGCCTTGTCGGCCGCAACGGCACGGGCAAGTCGACGCTGTTTGCCGCGATCCTCGGGCAACTGCCGCCGGACAAGGGCAATGTCTCGGTGCTGAAGAATCTGGCGATCGCGACGGTTGCGCAGGACACGCCCTCGTTGCCGGATCTGGCGATCGAATTCGCGCTCGACGGCGATGTCGAGCTGCGCGAGCTGGAACGCCGGCTGACGATCGCCGAAGACACCGAAGACATCGAAGCGATCAGTTCGATTCACGAACGCCTGAATGTGATCGGCGGCTACGCGGCGCGCTCGCGCGCGGCGAGTCTGCTGCACGGCTTGGGTTTCTCGCAGGAAGCGCAGGGCCGGCCGGTTGCGAGTTTCTCCGGCGGTTGGCGCATGCGTCTGAACCTGGCGCGCGCGCTGATGTGCCGTTCCGACCTGCTGCTGCTCGACGAACCGACCAACCATCTCGATCTGGATGCGGTGATCTGGCTGCAGGGCTGGCTGTCCGCGTATCCCGGCATGTTGATGGTGATCTCGCATGATCGTGAGTTCCTCGATGCGGTGACCACGCACACCGTGCACCTGGAAGGCGTCAAGGCGACGCTGTACACCGGCAATTATTCGCAGTTCGAGCGTCAGCGCGCCGAGCGTCTGACCTTGCAGGCCGGCGCCTACCAGAAGCAGCAGAAGGAAATCGCGCATCTGCAAAGCTTCATTCGCCGCTTCAAGGCCAAGGCCAGCAAGGCGACGCAAGCGCAGAGCCGTATGAAGACGCTGGAGCGGATGGAGATGGTCGCCGCCGTGCATGCGGACTCGGAGTTCTCATTCGAATTTCCGGAACCGGATCGCCTGCCTTCACCGCTGGTGCGCTTCGATGAAGTCGAGGCCGGTTACGGCAGCGTCAGCATCCTGAAGAATCTGCGTGTGCTGATCGCACCCGGCGAGCGCATCGGCTTGCTCGGACCGAACGGTGCGGGTAAGTCGACCCTGGTGCAGACCATTGCCGGCGCGCTGCCGCCGATCGGCGGCAAGATGATGCGCGATCCGTATCTGCGCGTCGGCTATTTCGCACAGCACACCACCGACAGCCTCGATCCGAAAGCTTCACCGATGCTGCATCTGCGGCGCATCGATCCGAAAGCGACCGAGCAGAATCTGCGTACCTTCCTCGGCGGCTTCAACTTCAAGGGCGATCGCGCATTCGATGCGGTCGAGCCGTTTTCCGGCGGCGAAAAAGCGCGTCTGGCGCTGGCGATGGTCGTGTATCAGCGACCGAACCTGTTGCTGCTCGACGAACCGACCAACCATCTCGATCTCGACATGCGTCACGCGCTGGAAAGCGCGCTGATGGACTTTGCCGGCGCGGTCGTCGTCGTTTCGCATGATCGCCATTTGTTGACCAGCACCTGCGAAACGCTATGGCTGGTCGCCGAAGGTCGCTGCGTGAATTTCGACGGCGATCTGGACGACTACGCCAAGTGGCTCAACTCGCGCGACCTCAATGGCAGTGCTGCCAAGGCCGCCGCGAAAGGCAATGCGAAGTCCGGCGGCGAGCGCAATGTCGCCTCGGCGAAGGATCAGCGCCGCGCCTCGGCCGATGCGCGTGCACAGCTCAAACCGCTGCAAGACAGCCTGAAGAAGCTCGATCAGCAAATGGCCAAGCTGCAGAAGGAACTCGCCGCACTCGACCAGAAGCTCGCCGACCAGGGGCTCTACGAATCCGCGCGCAGCGCGGAACTGGCGACCGCGCTGAAGCAGCAGGGCGAACTGAAGAAGAAGCTCGCCGGCACTGAAGAGGAATGGTTGGCCGCCACCGAGCAGATCGAGGCGCTCGGCGCCTAGCGTCTAAGATTCGGGCACTCGCTGCTGATCAGGCGCTCGCTACCGAAAAGATAGCCAGCGCATTCGGTCAAACGCCCGGCGCGGTGATGCGTTCCAGATCCTGCAGGTAGTGCAATGCGAACGCGCGCGCCACCAGAGGTGGTCCGCTGCCGCACATCTCCCGCATCGCCTGCAAACCGCCACAGACCTTGGGCCGGCGCGGGTCGCCAAAAATCGCGCAGCTGAGGTCCTCGCGCAATTGCACACAGCGCACCCCGGCCGGTTTGCCCTCGGGCATTCCTGGGATGGGCGAGGAAATCGACGGCGCGATACAGCAGGCGCCACATCCGCTACGGCATTCCATTGGCATTGCGATGACGCGTTCCCGGCTGAGGCCGGCGCAGCCGGGTACGCCAGTCTAAGCCAGTTGCAGCAAACGACTTTCCGCGCAGGATTCGACCCGCGCAGATCGACTGTCGGCAGGCAGCAGCAGAGGTTAAATCTCCCACCCCGGCGGCGACTTGGCGCCACTTGTGCTGTACGATATTTGTCAAGTGGTTCAGTTTGCTCCGGTCAGCGAACGTTCTGCCGCACACATTGAAGGCAAAAGGGTCTGGGGAGTTCATATGGCAATGCATCACGGGATTTGGCGTCTGCTTGGCGCAGTCGTTCTGAGCGGAACCATGGCGAGCCTTAGCGCCTGCCACGATCACAACAACGACAGCGGCGACAGCACCGGCGGAACCAGCGGCGGCTCCACCGGCATGAGCAGTGGCGGGACCACCGGCGGAACCTCGGGTGGTGCCACCGGCGGCACCTCGGGCGGCTCCACCAGCGGTGGCTCCACCAGCGGTGGCTCCACCAGCGGCGGTTCAACCAGCGGCGGCACCACCAGCGGCAGCACGGGCGGCCTGACCGGCGGCACCAGCGGTGGCAGTACCGGCAGCAGCGGTGGTGGTACCTCGGGTGGTACAACCGGCGGCACGGTGGCCTGCAGCGACCAGTTCAACCCGGAGCTGGTGACCAGCCAGGGCTGCGCGCCGGTGTACAACCAGTACTGTCCGGACAGCGCGAGCGCCAGCTCGAGCAGCACGTCGGTGGTGGCTTGCACGGGTGTCACAGTCACCAGCGGCACCGCGGCAACGGCGACCTTGAGCACCGACTACGTGCTGATCTACCCGACCGGTGCGACCAATATCGACACGCTGTACATCGGTCTGCACGATATCGGCGAGTCCGGCGTCAGCGCGGCGAACCATTTCCGCTTCTCGAACCTCGCCAAGGGCCGCAACATTGCCGTGGTCGCGCCGACCGCGCCGAACGCCGCGGGCAACTGGGGCGACAGCCTGATCGATCTGAAGAACACGCCGACCAACCGCATTGCGCTAATCGATGCACTGATCGCGCAGCTGCAGACCAGCGGCGTCGGCACGCCTTCGTCGACGCCGGCATTCAGCAAAATCATCATCGCCGGCGCATCGTCGGGCGCGCAGTTGGCGCTTGAGTACACCTGCGCACGTCCGACCGCGATCGACGGCATGTTGCTGGTGGCGGCACCGATCACCTCGGGTCAGATCACCGCCTGCCCGAGCGGCATTCACGTTGCCACGGTGCAGATCCACGGCACCGCCGACAACATCGCTCCGTATAACGGCAAGGGTCTGGGTGCCGCGGCCGGTGCGCCGACCGTGTTCGCCGATCTGTATGGCGACAACGGCTGCGTGGCGACCGACATCCTCACCGCCTTGATGGCTGATCCGAATCCGGCCGTCACGGGCATCAATCTGGAATGGGTGCAGCCCTGCTCGGGTCGTGGCAGTGCACTGGTCACCATCGGTAACGGCGGCCACCAGTGGCCGGGCTACACCGGTCCGATCGCGTCACCAGTGCCGGTCAACGGCAACGGTGTGGTTTCGATCGGCTTCGATGCGACGATACAGGGTTACGACTTCCTAACCTATCTCGGCGCCGGCTCCTAAGCCCGCAGCGCTGCAGATTCGGTAGCGGCGCCGCTCGCAAGAGCGGCGCTTTTTTTATGCGCGTTTTTATGCGCGCTGTAAGCGTGCAGCGCGTGCCGCAGACGAAACAACTAACAGACGAAACAACCAACAGACGTAGGTTCAAACGGACGCAGCGCGGCGCTCGACCGCGAACTCGCGCGCGGTGCGTCGAACATCGGCCTGTCGACTGTCCGCGGTGCCGGCAGGCTCAGGCGCCAGCGATCGGCGTCGCCAGATCCTCCAACGAGCGCCGTTCGCCAGCGAGTCCCCAGCGCCAAGCAACCGCGGCTGCGAACAGCATTAACGTCGCGCCGAATGCGTAGCCCCAGGCGATCTGGCTGCGCTCGCCGCTGCCGATCAGGTGCGCGAACAACAGCGGGCCGACGATGCCGCCGACCGCGGTGCCCAGTGCATAGAACACCGCGATGGCCAGCGCACGCACCTCCAGCGGAAAGCTCTCTCCAATCGTCAAATAGGCCGAGCTGGCCGCCGCGGATGCGAAGAAGAACACCGCAGTCCAGGCGATGGTCTGACCCCTGGCGTCGAGCCAGCCGTTGACGAACAGCAGTGCCGTGACGAGCAGCAACAGCCCCGAGAGGCCGTAGGTCAGCGCCATCATCTGGCGCCGGCCAATCGAATCGAACAGCGGACCGAGCAGCAGCGGCCCGAGGAAATTGCCGACGGCGAACGGCAGCACATAGAGTCCGATCCGGTCCGATGCGATTCCGAAGAATCGGCTCAGCACCAGCGCATAGGTGAAGAAGATCGCGTTGTAGAAAAACGCCTGCGCGGCCATCAACAGCAGACCGACCAGCGCACGCTGCGGGTACATGCGGAACAGCGCCCGCGTGAGCTGCAGCAGACCGATCCGCGCACTGCTCAACTTCAGGCGGATCGTCTTCTGCGGTGTCGACGGAACATCGCCACAGCGGCGCTCGATGTCGCACAGGATGGCGTCGGCTTCCTCGAGACGTCCGTGCAGCATCAGCCAACGCGGACTTTCGGGCAGGAAGCTGCGCAACATCAGAATCAACAGTCCGAGCACCGCACCGATGCCGAACGCGAACCGCCAGCCGAGATCGGGCGGCAGCCAGCCGGGTCGCAGCAGCAGCACCGCACCGAGCGCGCCGAGTGCCGCACCGATCCAGAAACTGCCATTGATGGTGAGATCGGTGCGCCCGCGATAGCGCGCCGGGATCAGCTCCTGAATCGCAGAATTGATCGCGGTGTACTCGCCGCCGATGCCCGCACCGGTGAGGAAGCGAAACAGCATGAAGGTCCAGGCGTTCGGCGAAAGCGCGGTTGCCGCAGTCGCAAGCAAGTAGAGCCCGAGGGTGACGAAGAACAGTTTCTTGCGGCCGAGGCGATCGGTGAGCCAGCCGAACAGGAAGGCACCGGCGACGGCGCCGAACAGGTAGAAACTCGCCGACAGTCCAATCTGGCCATCCGTCATGTGCAGGCTCGGGCTCGCCTTCAAGGCACCCGATATGGCGCCCGCGATCGTGACCTCGAGCCCATCGAGGATCCAGGTGATGCCGAGTGCCAGCACCACCAGCGTATGGAAGCGGCCCCAGCGCAGGCGATCGAGGCGCGCGGGGATATCGGTTTCGATGATGTCGGAGACGGGCGTGCTCATCTGACTTAGGCGCCATCTGCGGCCATGCGTTCCGTCACTATGCAAAGGCCAGCGAGCGTCTAAGATGCGGCATGAACCCGACACTCAGCTCCGCGCCGCTCTCCCCCGCCCGCCGCGCCGGAATCGGCTTTGTCTTTTTATGGTTTTTCCTCGGCGGCATCGGCCATTTTGTCGCCACCGGATTTTTCGCCAGCATCGTGCCGCCATCGATTCCCTGGCCACGTCTGGCGGTTTACGTCAGCGGCGTGTTCGAACTGCTCGGTGCGTTTGCGCTGCTGTCGCCACGCCTGCGCCCGCTGGCCGGCTGGGGCCTGATCGCGCTGATCATCTGCGTGACGCCCGCCAACGTCTATATGTGGCAGCACCCGGATCTGTTCCCGACCATCCCGAGCAGCCTCCTCGGTTTTCGTCTGGTGCTACAGGTGCTGCTGATCGCCTGCGTCTGGTGGTCCACCCGCACGCCCGCAACGCTCGAACTGCGCTGAGGCGTGGCGCCGTTTTTTCGACTTCACTGCTGCACTGCCCGACCACCGCCATGCGCACCATCATCGTCAAGCACACGATTCAGGCACCGATCGAGCGCGTCTTCGACCGCCTCGCCGATCACGCACTGTACGACCAGTTTCCCGGCGTGCGTAAGTCGACGCTGGCGAAGAACGGCAAGTCGAACAAGAACGGCGTCGGCGCTATTCGCGAGATCGAATCGGGTGTGGCCTGGTTTCGCGAGGAGATCACCGCCTACCAGCGTCCGGTGCGTCTGGACTATGTGATCCTGCGTTCGTTTCCACCGCTGCGGCACGGCGGCAGCAGCGTGCAGTTGAAGAAAGTCGGCAGCGCGACCGAAGTCACCTGGACATCGAGCGTGCGGTTGAAAGTGCCGCTGGTCGGCAAACTGCTGACCCCGCTACTCGCCGCACAGATGGCGAAGTCCTACAAGGGCTGCCTGAAAGCGATCGGTCGTCAGCTCGCGGTTTAAGTGGCGCGGCGGCTGACAGCTTTTGCGCATCGACCTCGCGCGATCGACACGATCGACACGATCAAATTGGTCGACGCGGCCACGGCGCAATCCGCCCAACAGGATCATTCGCGCGGCTATGCCTGAAGCTTGTTCGGCAATTGAAGGACCGTGAGGCCGTGCAAGCATTGCGACACTGAATGCGAAGCACGCCCTCGCAAGCGATTGATGTGCCTTCGGCGTTTGAACGTTTGTGCAGCCTTGCATGCATGCGGCAATGAATGTGAACTGCCTGCGCGTGCGACCGACGTGCACCGACGCGCACCGCCTCAATGCAGACTCAATGCAGACTCAATGCGGACTCAATGCAGACTCAATGCGGACTCAATGCACGTTGACGCTCAATAGCAGATAGGCGCTGATGCCCTGATACGTGCAGAGCAGGCCGGCCACCAACAGCACCAGAAACGTCAGCCCGGCACCGGCCATGCGGCCGAACTTGAAGTGCGTGGTGAAGCTCAGCGCGTAGCCGTGCAGCAGGCGGGCAATCAACAGGCTCAGGCCGAGCGCATGCACTACCCACAGCGAAAAGTGCCCGAGTTCGAGCAGTCCCATCAAGATCAGAATCAGCGGAACGTACTCGGCGAAGTTGGCGTGTCCGCGAATCCGCCGCAGCAGTTCGGCATCCCCGCCATCACCGAGCGAAATGCCCTTGCCGCGACCATTGACGACGCGCAGGCTCAGCACCAGGTACCAAAGCGCAAGCAGACCCGCATAGAGCGGCGTAACGATCATCGTAGTTCCCCTGACCCCAATTGACGTACCGCTAGGCTAGGCGCTCGGCTGATTACCGACAAGTGTTCCCGCATTTTCGTTAAGCGCGCGGTGCACGGTTGCGCATCGACAAGCCTTGCATCGATCGGCGCTTTCGGCATTCGCCGATCGAGCACAGCAAGCGACTCGCGTCGCGCGGCGATGTCGTCAGACCGGGCCTGCACACGACTGACTGATGATCCGACAATCGATTCTTGATTGCCCACGAATCTATAGTGCTGCGGTCGCGGCTCGGCTCCGCACTTCCGCACCGGTGACGGCATCAATCAAACGACGACAGCCGTAACCGGTCGCGACTGATTCAGTCCTGCGCCGTCCACATCCGCAGTATCTTGACGACGCGTTGCGCCGCCAGCACTTGATAAACCAGCCGGTGATGAATGCTGATGCGTCGCGAATAGGCCTGTGCCAGATCGCCGACCAGTGCCGCTGCCGGCGGCGTACCGGCGATCGGATCGATCTGCACGGCGGCCAGCTGTCGCTGCGCGGCCGGCGCCAGCCCGACTGCGCTGAGCTTGCGCGCGTCGCGCAGGCTGCGCGGCACGAACACCAAGCGCCAGTTCACCAGGCGACCTCGTCGCGGCATTCTTCGATCGGCGTGCGCAGTCCGCGACGGATCGACGCGCGCATGCCGGGCTGCGACAGCAAGTACAAGGTTTCCTGAATCTGCAACCAGTCTTCTTCGGCAATCAATACGCCGTTGCTGCGCTTGCCGGTGATGCGGATCGGTTGATGCGTATGGGCCGCTTCGTCGAGCAGCCGGTAGAAGCATGCACGTGCAGCGGTTGCGCTGATGTCGGCCATTGCGTCCTCCTGTTGTAGTCGGCGGGTTTGGCAAGCGTACGTCCGCACGTACGCCCGTTAAGTGCGCTGCGACACGCTAGCAGGCGATGCAGAAGCCTTGTCTACAGGGACTTTCACGCCATTGCGGGCGTATGACAACGCTACACATACGACAGCGTCTTTCACGCCCGGAACCGCGTCACAGTCTCGTTCTCCAGGCGTTGAGAGAGTCCGCGCCGCAGACCTCGGCGAATGCCGGGCTGCGTCCCTTCAACCCTGTCACGAGGTGTCGTCATGGCCAATCCAAGCAAAGGCGCGATCGAAATCGCCGTCGTCGCAAAATTAATTTCCACCGAAGGCGCGAACACGCTGCCGGAAGTGGTTGCTTATGCCTTCTCCACCGAAGCGCGTCTGCTCGCGAGCAGCGCACTGAACGAAGACGGCAGCGGCCTGCTGCAATTGCCGGCGTCGGCAAGCGCCACCAGCGTTCGCGTGTTGGTGGGTCCGCGACTGGCGGAAAAGTCGCTGGCGTTCGATGAACTGGTGCGGCGCGGTGCGATCGAACAGCACGTTCGAATCGATCGCGACAGCCTGCGCCACGAGTTGCAGATACCGATCTTCCCGCCGGTGTGGCAATGCTGGTTGCGCAGCGCCTGCTTCGTACGCGGCACGCTGATGAAACGCGAAGTCAGTGGTGGCGTCACCATCGAACTACCGGTGTGCAACGCGACGGTCGAAGTCTACGAAGTCGATGCCTGGCCGATCATCATTTACAAGCTGCCGGACGACATCCTGCAGAAGCTGCGCGACATCATTCTCTATCCGATTCCGATTCCGGACCCGGTCGGACCGGTCATCAATCCGGCTGCCGGCGGCGGTCCGCTGATCGGTCCAGTGGTGGGTCCACGGCCGGGACCGGGGCCTGATCCTGCACCGTTCAAGCGCAGCGCATTGAGTGCGGCGACGGCCAGCGAGCACCGGCTCGATGCCGCGACAGTCGGCAGCCTCAAACAACTGAGTGAAGCCAGCGGCCTGCGCTACGCCGCGCAGTTCGCCGCCAAGCAGCAGTTCCAGCAAGCCCTGATCGACAACGCCACGCTGGTGCGTCCGCTGTTCTGCCTGTACTGGCCCTGGTACTTCACGATGCGGCTGATCGCGACCACGCATACCGATGCCTGCGGCCACTTCCAGGCGCTGTTCTTCCAGGGCTGCAACAACCACGATCAGCCGGACCTGTATTTCAAGGCGAAGCAAAAACTCTTTGGCTTCTTCGACGTGACGATTTATGCGCCGACGCCAATCGCCTGCCATACCTGGTGGAACTACGTGTGCGGCACCGAGGTGACGCTTTACACCACCTCGCCGCTGGCGATCACCTGCCCGCCCTGCCATCCGGTGATCGGCCCGATGAACTGGGTGTTGTGGACCGCGATCGGCAACACCTCGCTGCATGCGATCAACGGTGGCGGCGCGCCAGGTGCCACCGCCGGCAATCTGGGACTGCTCGACAGCGGCGCGCCCTGGGGCGGCACGCTGCGACCACGCCTGGATTTCGACAACAGTCTGCGCGACGCGCTCGGCGTGCAGTACTACCAGCTGAGCTGGCGCCGCGGTACGGCCGGCGGCTGGACGCCATTGAACACCGAGGTCTATCGCCATTACGCGCATGTGGTCGGCAGCGATCTGGTGATCGATCCCTACAAGCTCGGCCCGCATCACATGGTGGTCGGCGGTCAGGCGCTGGAACTCTACGAGATTCCGCCGGCGCTGCCGCCGCTGGGTCAGTGGACCATCGCCAATTCGGTGACGGATACCGAGAACGGCGAGTTCGATTCGGTGCTGCACGCCAGCGGTCTGAGCTTCGATGCCGACGGCACCTCGCACGGCACCGACAACAGCGGTCTGTACCAGCTGAAGCTGGAGCTGTTCGACGCCGCCGGCAGTCTGATCAACATCGCCGCCAAGGGCATCGTCTTCGTCGTGCCGGATAGCAGCACCCTCGGCGGCACCATCCACACCGTGCACGCGGATACGGTGCTGCAACCCGGCGGCGGCAGCCTGGTGGTCGGCAATGCGATGGTGTTGACACTGCACATCGACAACAACCACACCTGGGCGCAGCTTGGCGCGCCCACCACGCCGGCCGGCGCGGCGGATGCCTGCTGCGGCGTGGTGCCGTATGGAGCTAGCGACAGCGTCAGCCTGCCGTACACGGTTTATCACCCGCACGGCTTTGCCACCTATGGGCTTGGCGTGTATCGCAGCGCCACGCAGATTCTGAGTTTCAGCGGCGGCACCGGGGTCTATGACGACGTCGAAACCGTCGGCAACATGATGTCCTTGAATCTGCCGGCATCCTGCGTCGGCAAACCGCCCTGCACGCTCGCCGCATTCAGCGAGCATCTCGACGTCTATGCGATGGCGACCGATGGCTGGGGCAGCTATCTCGGCTACAACAGCACGGCCGATCGCGCGTTCGCGCTATCACCGATGTAGCAGTTTAGTTGTAGGTCGGTAGCAATTAATAGGAATGGGCCGGTAATAGGAATGGGCCGGTAATGCCGGCCCATTCTTCAAGTCTGTCGTTGGGCGAGTACTTACAAGTACGCAATATGCCGAATCAGCATTTGCATTCGCATTTGCCGACTCTTCCACTCTTGCGCCGACGCCCGCCAACGTGCCGCAGCGCTAATTAGGCGGTCGCTCGGCGATCGCCCGCGAGTTCGCGACGCGCCGCATCCGCATTCGCGGTTGCCAACGCTTTCATCGCTATCGCCAGCGCTCGTCAACCTGCCGCAGCGGTCAGGCCGCTCAGTCGCGCACGCTGCGCGGGTCGAACGGCCGATCCGATTTTTTCATGTTGCGCTCGACGCTGATGCGCTGATTCTTCTTGCCCATCAAGTTGCGCTGCCAATGGCGCTCGGCCGCTGCGGCATCGGACTCGTCCGCATGCCAGGCTTCCTGCAGCAGGAACTTACCGGCCGCCAGCGCATCCGGTGAGCGCGTCGCGAATTCGGTTGCGAGTTCCAGCGCTTTCGCCTGCGCGTCGTCGGCGACATGCGTCACCAGTCCGAGCGTCTTCGCATCCGTTCCACTGACGATGCGCCCGCTGAACACGAGTTCCTTGGCGACATCGATCGGCAGCAGTTCGCGCAACAGCACGGCGCCACCCATGTCCGGAATCAGGCCCCACTTCGATTCCATGATCGAGAGACGCGCATCCGGTGTCGCCACGCGAATATCCGCGCCGAGCGCCAATTGAATGCCGGCGCCGAAGCAGTTGCCATGCACTGCGGCAATCACCGGCACGCCGATGTCGCGCCAGGCCAGACTCCAACGCTGGAACTTGTTGATGTACGGCAGCCACAGTTGCGCGTAGCCGATCGCGGCGCGTTTTTTGTCGCCGAGTACGGTTTTGAAATCGAGCCCGGCGCAGAACGACGGCCCCTCGCCGGCGATGATCACCGCGCGCAGGTCGCGCTTGCCCAGCAGTGATTCGGCTGCCGCGAGCACACTGTCGAGCATGTCGAAGTCCATGCCGTTGTGCGCCTTCGGCCGGTTCAGCCGGACCTGCGCGATGCCATCTTCGATTTCAACCACAACACTTTTCATTTTCATAGCTGCTCCCCCGCCCCACTTGTCTACATGTTATTTCAGCAAGGCCGACACGTTCTCAGGTGGCCGGCCCAGCACTGCGCGCGCGCCATCGACCACGATCGGTCGTTCGATCAGAACCGGATTGTCTGCCAACAGTCGCAGCCATTCGCTGCGCGTTCGTGCGTCGCCGGCCTTGAGACCGAGCTCCTTCGCGCGATCTTCGCCGAAGCGAACGATCGCCTGCGGGTCGCGCTTGAGCGCTACGCATAGCGACTCAAGTTCGCCCGCCGTCAACGGCGTTTTCAGATACTCGACAATGTCCGGCTCGACGCCGGCATCGCGCAGCAACTGCAAGGCCTGGCGCGACTTCGAGCAGCGCGGATTGTGATAGATGCGCATGCCGTTTCGCATCAGGTGCGGTGATAAACCTCGGCACCGGCGTCGCGGAATTCGGCCGACTTTTCCGCCATGCCTTTTGCCAGCGCGGCCTGCTCGTCGGCACCGATCTTGGCCGCGTAGTCGCGCACGTCCTGGGTGATCTTCATCGAGCAGAAGTGCGGACCACACATCGAACAGAAGTGCGCCAGCTTGGCGCCTTCCTGCGGCAGCGTCTCGTCGTGGAATTCCTTGGCCTTCTCCGGATCGAGTCCGAGGTTGAACTGGTCTTCCCAGCGGAACTCGAAGCGCGCCTTGCTGAGCGCGTTGTCGCGCACCTGCGCGGCCGGATGCCCCTTCGCGAGGTCCGCCGCGTGCGCGGCGATCTTGTAAGTGATGATGCCTTCGCGCACGTCGTTCTTGTCCGGCAGGCCGAGATGCTCCTTCGGCGTGACGTAACACAGCATCGCGGTGCCGAACCAGCCGATCATGGCCGCGCCGATGCCGCTGGTGATGTGATCGTAGCCGGGCGCGATGTCGGTGGTCAGCGGCCCGAGTGTGTAGAACGGCGCTTCGTCGCAGTCCTTCAACTGCTTGTCCATGTTCTCCTTGATCAAGTGCATCGGCACGTGACCCGGACCTTCGATCATGGTTTGCACGTCGTGCTTCCAGGCGATGTTGGTCAGCTCGCCGAGCGTTTCGAGTTCGCCGAACTGCGCGTCGTCGTTGGCATCGGCGATACAACCCGGACGCAGGCCATCGCCGAGCGAGAAGCTGACGTCGTAGGCCTTCATGATTTCGCAGATCTCTTCGAAATGCGTGTACAGGAAATTTTCCTGGTGATGCGCGAGGCACCATTTGGCAAGAATGCTGCCGCCGCGGGAGACGATGCCGGTGACGCGCTTGGCGGTCATCGGAATGTACGCGAGGCGCACGCCGGCGTGGATCGTGAAGTAGTCCACGCCCTGCTCGGCCTGTTCGATCAGCGTGTCGCGGAACATTTCCCAGGTGAGTTCTTCGGCTTTGCCGTTGACCTTCTCCAGCGCCTGATAGATCGGAACCGTACCGATAGGAACCGGCGAATTGCGGATGATCCATTCGCGCGTTTCGTGGATGTGCTTGCCGGTGGACAGATCCATCACCGTGTCGCCACCCCAACGCGTGGCCCACACCATCTTCTCGACTTCCTCGGCGATCGACGAACTCACCGCCGAGTTGCCGATGTTGGCGTTGATCTTCACCAGGAAATTGCGGCCGATGATCATCGGCTCAAGCTCCGGATGGTTGATGTTGGCCGGAATGATCGCGCGGCCCCGCGCGACTTCACTGCGCACGAACTCGGGCGTGATCTCCTCGGGTATTGACGCACCGAAGGAATTGCCACGATGCCGGTGCAGATAGCCCGCCGCCTGGTAGGACTCGTGCAGTTCGCGCACGCGGATGTTCTCGCGGATCGCGATGTACTCCATTTCCGGCGTGATGATGCCGCGACGCGCGTAGTGCATCTGCGAGACATTGGCACCGACGCCGTTGATGGATCGCGCGCGCAAGGGCTTGCGGATGTGCGAGAAGCGCAGGTGCTCGGTCTTGTGGTCGGCCGCGCGGATACGTCCGAAGATCGAAGTCGGGCCTTTCAGCTCTTCGGTGTCGCCGCGCTCGGCGATCCAGGCCGCGCGTAGCGGTGCTAAGCCGCTGAGCAGATCGATCTGGGTTGCGGGCTCGGTATAAGGCCCGCTGGTGTCGTACACCGTCAGCGGCGGATTGGCGATGTCGCCTTTCGCGCTGTGCGTATCGGTCTGGCTGATCTCGCGCATCGGCACGCGCAGATCCGCACGCGAACCTTGCACGTAGATTTTGCGACTGCGCGGAAACGGCGCGCGAACTTCGGCCGACAATTCGTCGGCGCGGGTCTGCGTCAGCTCTTCCGACGTCTTGCCGGCCAGCTTCTCGCTCAAGGATTTTGGGACAACGCTCATGGCACTTCCTCGTTGAACAGGAGGTGTCGGAAATGCGCGGCGCGCCGACGGCCGTGACCGCTCGCACCAAGCCTTCCCTACACCGGTGTGATGCGAACCGATCAGGTTCCAAGGGTATAGCTCTCAGCTCGGCGACGGCGCCTATCGGCCCATCGCAAAGCACCCCCGGCTTGATGGCGACACCATAGGCCGTGGGGACGCATCCGGCAAGCACCACCCGCTTCACCGCGCGCCAGCGCAGCGGAATGGCTCGGTTGTTGCGAATCCACCCGCGGGAAAGGAACTCGAAGACGACAACCGCAATGAAGCGAATCTCGCAGCGCGTGCTGCTGCTCGCCGGCTTATCGCTGGCCCTGTGGTGCCTCGGTGCCGGCGCCGACGACACACCCACCCAACCCTTTATCACCAGCGCCGACAAGATCAGCGCCGGCGATACCGCCTGGATGCTCAGTTCCACCGCGCTGGTGTTGCTGATGACCATCCCCGGGCTGGCCCTGTTCTATGCCGGCATGGTGCGGCAAAAGAACGTGCTGTCGACTGCGCTGCAGAGCTTCGCGGTGTGCTGCCTGGTCACCGTGCTGTGGGTCGTGATCGGCTACAGCCTCGCGTTCACGCCGGGCACGGCCTTCATCGGCGGCTTCAGCCGCGTGCTGCTCGGTGGCATGAGTTACGTGAAATCCACCGGCATGCTCAGCGTCAGCCACATCGCGCCGACGATTCCGGAATCGGTGTTCGTGATGTTCCAGATGACCTTCGCGATCATCACGCCGGCCTTGATCACCGGTGCGTTTGCCGAGCGCATCAAGTTCGGCTCGATGCTGCTGTTCATGGCGCTATGGTCGCTGCTGGTCTACGCACCGGTTGCGCATTGCGTGTGGGAGCCGACCGGCTGGCTCGCCGCACTCGGCGACCAGGATTTCGCCGGCGGCACCGTGGTCCATATCAATGCCGGTGCGGCCGGGCTCATGTGCGCCTTCGTGCTTGGCAAGCGCAACGGCTATGGCCGCGAAGCCTTCGTGCCGCACAACCTCACCTTCACGTTGATCGGCGCTTCGCTGCTGTGGGTCGGCTGGTTCGGATTCAACGCCGGCTCGGCGGTCGCCGCCGACGGTCGCGCCGGCATGGCGATGCTGGTGACGCAACTCGCCACCGCGACGGCTGCGCTTACCTGGATGTTCGTCGAATGGGCATTCCGCAAGCGCGCCTCGCTGCTCGGCGGCTGTTCCGGTGCGGTGGCCGGACTGGTTGCGATCACGCCAGCCTCGGGCTTCGTCGATGTCAGCGGTGCGCTGGCGATCGGCCTGGTTGCCGGCGGCCTGTGCTACTGGGGTGCAACTGGTCTCAAGCGGCTGCTCGATGCCGACGACTCGCTCGATGTATTCGGCATCCACGGCATCGGCGGCATGGTCGGCGCGATTCTCACCGGCGTGTTTTCGCAGAAGGACTTGTCGGGCGCCTCCGCCGATCTGGCGATCCAGACGCTCGGCGCGTTCGCAACGCTGTTCTACAGCGCAGCCGTGTCGCTGATTCTGTTGCTGGCGATCCAGGCGACCATCGGCCTGCGCGTAAAGCCCGCGGACGAAACCCTCGGTCTCGACCTGTCGCAGCATGGCGAGACGATTCCCTGATGGACCGCCACGTCCATTCGTGTAGCAGACCGTTGCCGCGCCTGCGATGAGCGAGTCGGAGAAATTCTCGCTCGCCACGCATCTGTACGTGCGCCTGCGCCGCACGGCAAACCGTGTGATCGATGCTGTGTGGATGGCGCGCAACGACGAGTACGCGCGCGAGATTTTGGGGCTCGCGCGCAGCTTCGACGATCCCGAACTGCTGTCGCTGGTCGAGCGTTTCGAAAACCTGATGCCGGGTGGCACTCCGCCGCGCGCGCCGGCGCCGAGCAGGCCGAGCGCACCGGCGCCGCGCGATAGCAATCAGAGCTACATCGGCAAGCTGCGCTGAGCGTGGCAATCGCGTCTGCGCAGGCGGACGACGACGCGACTTACGGCACACGCATCAGCGCGTGCCATCTGGCGTTCGCTGCGGCGTGCTGCGCGCTGAACGCGCGCAACTCAGCGCGCCTGGGCGTACCAAAGTCCGCTGTGAATCCGCGCATCGATCAGCTTGCCTTCTGCGGCGCGTGCTTCGAGCCATTCGCGCACCGTCGCCAGCGGCACGACATGCACCGTGATGTTCTCGCCTTCGACACCGCCGCCGGCGTGGATTCGGGTAAGTCCCGTCGCGCGGAACAGGAAGAAGCGCTCCGAGCAGAGGCCGGCGGCAACCGGGCCGGTGAGCACGCACTCCGCATGTGCGCCGCGAAAACCGGTTTCCTCTTCCAGTTCGCGCAGCGCGGCGGCTTCGCGCGCCTCGTCCTCGAATCCGGCTTCGTCGCCGATGATGCCGGCCGGCAGTTCGATCGCATTGGCGTGCACCGCGGTGCGGTACTGCTCGACCAGCACGATCTCCTGCGCGTCGGTGACAGCAAGGATGAACGCCGCGCCGCGCTCGTTGACGCGCGACACGTACTCCCATTTGCCCTCGCGCTTCAGCACCAGCCATTTGGCGCTATGCAGGATTTCAATCGTCACGCCTGATGTCCTTGTCGGTGCTGTCGGATGGTCGGATGCGTCGGCTCGCCTTGCTCGGGCCCATGGATCAAAGTGCAGGCGAAGGTGATCGTCGACGTCAATATTGCGTTCGCGCAAAACGCGTCGCCGCTTTCATGCCGCAACGGCGTCGACCGAGTAGCCGCTGCGCGGGCCTTGCACCAGCAGCGGCGTCAGGAAGGCGAGCGCTTCGCGCGCTTGCGCTTCGAAGCCGAACGGCGGATTGACCAGCAGCAGACCGCAGGCGTGCATGCGCACCTTAACGATCGCCTGCGCCTTGCGCGGCGAGTACTGCTGCACGCGCGGACCGGTGGCGCGTCCCTGCGGCGGATCGCGCGCGACTTCGGCGCGCTCGGCGACACCGACATCGATGCGCAGGTCCAGCACGGGCCGGCCGCTGTCGCGGGCAACGCGCCGGCGGAAGCGGCTGGCGACGTGCTCGTTCTTGATCGGATACCAGGCGGCATAGATGCCGCCGGCAAACCGCTGTACCCCGGCGATGATGAAATCTGCCATCGCTTCGTATTCATCGGTGCGCTCGAACGGCGGATCGATCAGCACCAGGCCGCGCTTCTCGGCGGGCGGCAGCAGCGACACCGACTCGTAGCCATCGCGCAGGTGCACCGTTGCGCGGCGTCCTACGCTGGCGCGCAAAGCCTCGGCCACTTCCGGCACGCGCTCGCACAGCAGCAGGCGATCCTGCGGCCGCGCGATCGCCGCGGCCAGCATCGGCGAACCCGGATAGGCACCAGCCTCGGCGCCGCCGAATGCACGAACCAAGGAAAGATAGCGCGCGACCAGCGCCGGCATCGCTGGCTTTGACGATGCCGCCGCGGCCGTAGCGGCCGTAGCGGTCGTCGCACCTGTTAGCCGCGCGATGCCATCGCGCCATTCGGCGGTGGTCGCCGCCGCTTCGCCGCCCAGATCGTAGGCGCCAGCACCGGCGTGCGTATCGACGAAACACCAGCCGCTGTCCTTGCGACCCAGCGCATCGAGCAGCCCGCAGACCGCGACGTGCTTGAAGACATCTGCAAAATTGCCCGCGTGATAGCTGTGTCGATAGTGCATCCCGCATTATCGCAGGCAAGGCCCGCGCACATCGCCAACGGCATCTGCGACGCAATCGACCCGTATCGGCGAACCATCGACTTACACGCGGCTGTAACAGAACACCGACGACGGTCAAGCACTTCGGCGCGACAGCGAGTATTACACTCGTCATGGCGTTGTGATAAGCAAAGTCAGCGGGTGCTCGCGCCGACGTGCGGCAGCGAACGCCCGGGCAGCACGCGGCACCTAAAACTACAAGCAGTCCAATGCATAAGAGGAGAGCAGATGAACAGCCCCAGCAGCGTTAGCACACCCCTGCCGATACTGAGTCGCGCCGCGGTTCGCAAGGTCATCTTTGCGTCATCGCTCGGCACGGTCTTCGAGTGGTACGACTTCTACCTCTACGGCTCGCTAGCGGCGATCATCGCCAAGCAGTTTTTTTCCGGACTCAACGACACCAGTGCGTTCATCTTCGCGCTGCTCGCCTTTGCTGCAGGATTCGCGGTGCGGCCGTTCGGCGCCTTGGTGTTCGGCCGGCTCGGCGATCTGGTCGGCCGCAAGCACACCTTCCTGATCACGATCGTGATCATGGGTCTTTCGACATTCCTGGTTGGCGTGTTGCCGAGCTACGCCAGCGTCGGTGTGGCCGCACCGATTGCGCTGATCAGCCTGCGCTTGCTGCAGGGCCTGGCACTCGGCGGCGAATACGGTGGTGCAGCGACTTACGTTGCCGAACACGCGCGCAATGACAATCGCGGCTACTCGACCAGCTTCATCCAGGTCACCGCAACGGGCGGGTTGTTCCTGTCGCTGCTGGTGATTCTCGGCTGCCGGTTGAGCCTCGGCGAGGACTTCGAAAAATGGGGCTGGCGCATCCCGTTCCTGGTCTCCGGCGTGCTGCTCGCGATCTCGGTCTACATTCGTCTGCAGCTGTCCGAGTCACCGCTGTTCAAGCAGATGAAGGAAGAAGGCAAGCAGTCGAAGGCGCCGCTGACCGAATCCTTCGGCCAGTGGAAGAACCTGAAGATCGTGATCCTCGCACTGCTGGGTGCCACCGCCGGTGAAGGAGTGGTCTGGTACACCGGACAGTTCTACGCGCTGTTTTTCCTGAGCCAGACACTGAAGATCGAAGCGGTCACCGCGAACCTGCTGATGGCCGGTGGTTTGCTGATCGGCACGCCGTTCTTCGTGTTCTTCGGCTGGCTGTCGGATCGCATCGGCCGCAAGCCGGTGATCATGGCCGGCTGTCTGATCGCGGCGCTGACCTACTTCCCGATCTTTCATGGCCTGACGCACTTCGGCAATCCGGCACTGGAAGCTGCTGCGGCAAACGCGCCGGTGACGGTGATCGCCGACCCGGCACAGTGCAGCACGCAGTTCGATCCGGTCGGCAAGAAGGTCTACACCAGCTCCTGCGATGTCGCCAAGAGTTTCCTGGCGAAGAACGGCGTGCCGTATTTGAACGTCGCTGCAGCGGCCGGAACCGTTGCGCAGGTCAAGATCGGCGACAAGGCGATTTCCTCGTTCGAAGGCGGCGCGCTGGAGAAGGCCGACTTCAAGACGCAGGCCACGGCGTTCGCCAAAGAAGCGGGTGATGCAATCGCGACCGCCGGCTATCCGAAGAAGGCCGATCCGGCACAGGTCAACCAGCCGATGCTGATCGTTCTGCTCGCACTGCTGGTGATTTACGTCACGATGGTCTACGGCCCGATCGCGGCCTGGCTGGTGGAGTTGTTCCCGACGCGCATTCGCTACACCTCGATGTCCTTGCCGTATCACATCGGCAACGGCTGGTTCGGCGGATTTGTTCCCACCATCGCATTCGCGCTGGTCGCTGCACACGGCGATATCTACTACGGCCTGTGGTATCCGATCGGCGTGGCGGTGATGACGCTGGTGCTCGGCACGCTGTTCCTGCGCGAGACCAAGGGCAGTTCGCTGTCGGAATGAAATGTGTGCGCCGCCCGCGACCGGCGCGGTTGCGGGCGGCGCACGCGCGGAACGACAGCTGCAGTTCTACCGACGCGGAGGAATTCACCGCGCATCACTGCCGGCGCCGACGGGCCGCTTTATTTGCAACCGGCGGACTCGCCTATCATGCAAGTCTGCACCGGCGTATTAAGACCGCGAGGAGAATCACATGACCAAGCCCGAAGGCTTCCAAGAACACTTTGAGGACAGCTTCCAATCCAAACTGGCCGAGAGCCGGTTGTTTCCGCCGAGTCCCGAATTCGCCAGCAAGGCGCGCATCGACGGTCAACGCCTCAACACGCTGCGCGCGGAAGCCGAGCGCGATCCGGTTGCGTTCTGGGCCAAGCTCGGCCGCGAGGAGTTGAGCTGGAAGCAGCCCTTCAGCGTGGTGCTCGATGACAGCAAGGCACCGAACTACCGTTGGTTCAGCGACGGCAAGATCAACGTCTCGTACAACTGCATCGATCGTCATCTCGCCACGCACGGCGACAAGCCGGCGATCATCTTCGAAGGCGAACCCGGCGACGTCAGCACGCTGAGCTACAAGCAATTGCACGTCGAGGTCTGCAAGCTCGCCAATGCAATGAAGTCGCTCGGCGTCGGCAAGGGCGACCGCGTGGTGATCTATCTGCCGATGATCGCGCAGGCGGTGATCGCCATGCAGGCCTGTGCGCGCATCGGCGCGACGCATTCGGTGGTCTTCGGCGGCTTCTCCGCGCAGTCGCTGCGCGACCGCATCGAAGGTGCCAGCGCCAAGCTGCTGATCACCGCCGATGGCGGTACCCGTGGCGGCCACAACATCGAACTGAAGAAGGCGGCCGACGAAGCCCTCGCCGGCGGCTGCAAGAGCATTGAGAGCGTGTTGGTCTATCGCCGCACCGGCAAGCCGGTTGAGTGGACCCGCGGACGCGACCACTGGTGGCACGAGCTCACCGACAAGGCCAGCGCCGAATGCGAACCGGAATGGGTGGATGCCGAGCATCCGCTGTTCCTGCTTTACACCTCGGGATCGACCGGCAAGCCCAAGGGCATCCAGCATTCCAGCGGCGGTTATCTGCTCGGTGCGCATGTCACCAGCAAGTGGGTGTTCGACCTGCACGATTCCGACGTGTTCTGGTGCACTGCCGATGTCGGCTGGGTTACCGGACACACCTATGTCGCCTACGGCCCCTTGAGCAACGGCGCCACCATGGTCATGTACGAAGGCGGACCGATGACACCGGACCCGGGCCGCTTCTGGAAGATCTGCCAGGACCACGGCGTGACGATCTTCTACACCGCGCCCACCGCAATCCGTGCGCTGGCCAAAATGGGCGAGCAGATTCCCAAGCGCTACGATCTTTCCAAACTGCGGCTGCTCGGCAGTGTCGGCGAGCCGATCAATCCGGAAGCCTGGATGTGGTACCACCGCGTGATCGGTCACGAGGAACTGCCGATCGTCGACACCTGGTGGCAGACCGAAACCGGCGCGATTCTGATGAGCCCGCTGCCCGGCGCCACCGCCACCAAGCCCGGCTCCTGCACGCAGCCGCTGCCCGGCATTTTCACCGAGATCGTCGACGAGGCCGGCACCATCATCAAGGGCAACGACACCGGCGGCTATCTGGTGGTGACCAAGCCGTGGCCGTCGATGCTGCGCACCGTTTACGGCGACAACGAGCGCTACCTGAGCACTTACTGGTCGCAGTTCGGCGATCCGAAGACGGCAAAGGCAGAAGGCCGTCCGCTGCTGTACGTCGCTGGTGATTCCGCACATCGCGACAAGGATGGCTACTACTGGATCCTGGGCCGCACCGACGACGTGCTGAAGGTGTCGGGTCATCGTCTCGGCACCGCCGAAGTCGAAAGCGCGCTGGTGGCGCATCCGCGTGTGGCCGAAGCGGCGGTGGTGGGTCGCCCGCACGAGATCAAGGGCGAGGGCATCGTCGCCTTCGTGATCTGCAAGGGCGAACGCCCCAATGGCGACGAGGCCGAAAAACTATCGCGCGAGTTGCGCGAGTTCGTGTCGAAGAGCATGGGCGCGATCGCCAAGCCGGACGAGATCCGCTTCACCGAGGCGCTACCGAAAACGCGCAGCGGCAAGATCATGCGGCGCCTGCTGCGTTCGGTCGCCAAGGGCGAGGAGATCACGCAGGACGTCTCGACGCTGGAGAATCCGGGCATCGTCGATCAACTGCGCGGACGCAACTGATGCGCTGATTCGATGCGGCGGCAATCACGCGTGCGCGCCAGCGCACGCAGAGGTCTGCACGAGTCGCGCGCGTGCGTTCTTCGGTCGCCCGTCGTCAGAGACGTCGTTGTTAGGAACGGCGTCTGCGTCAGCAGAATGTGAGGTCGAACGCATCTAAATAGCGGCGAGACAGTGCATGTGACGCCATCCGGGCCGCGCGCCAATGCAATGCGCGCATTCGCCTGAATCCGTGCTTCGTATTCGGACCAGAGCGCGGACGCGTGCACCCGCGTCCGGTTGAAACCACCCGCCCAGCGCCGTCGATCGCGCCGCTTGCGTAAACTAAGGCGGCCACATCCCCGATCTACGAGTGTTGATGTCATGAGTCTGTCACTGCGCGACCAACTGGTCGCCGCCGGCCTGGTCAAGGACAAACCGCCCGAGAAGCGCGGCAAGGAACAGCGCCCGCAATCGAAGGATCAACGCCAGCAGTCGAAAGAGCGCGCGCGCCAGATCGCCGACCAGAAGCTGGCCGCGGAAAAAGCCGCAGCCGCGAAAGCCGCACGCGATGCCGAGCTCAATCGTCAGCGCGAGCAGAGCATGGGCCGCAAGGCGCGCATGGTGCAGGTCAAGCAATTGATCGAGCAAAACCGGCTGCCGAAGGTCGATGGCGACGATTACTACAACTTCATCGACGGCAAGAAAGTGCGGCGCATCGCCGTGAACGAAGAACTGCGCGGCCGTCTGATCAGCGGCGAGCTGGTGATCGCACGCTATGAAGGTCGCTACGACCTCGTCGCCAAGGCGGTTGGTGAGCGTATCCGCGAGCGCGACGAACGCTCGGTGGTCGCGCCGAACACCGCACCGGTTGCAGCGCCGGCCGAAGACGATCCCTACAAGGATTTCGTTGTACCGGACGATCTGAAGTGGTGATCCCGGCAGCGCAGGTCTAGGTGTCGCCGCTCGCGCGACTCACCCGCGATTCACGCGCGCCGACCTTCTGATGACCTCGTTTTCCCGCAGTGAGGTGTCCGACGCGTCCGACGCAGCAAGCGATCATATCGATCCGACGATTCAATGCAGCGCCTGCGAAGCGGTGTGTTGCCGTTTGAAAGTGGTACTGCAGCCCGGCGACCGTGTGCCGACGCAGTACATCGATCAAGACGAGCGTGGCTTGTCGATCATGGCCAAGGGCGAAGACGGCTGGTGCGCGGCGATGGATGCCAACAGCATGCGCTGCACGATCTACGCGCAGCGTCCGCGAACCTGCCGCGATTTCGATATGGGCGGCAGCGCCTGTCGCGAGGAGCGCCTGCAGTGGTATCAGCCGCCGAAGGCGTCGACGTCGTCCTGAAACCATAGGCCGGCGCAGCGACCGGTCGCGCGATCCCTACTCGAAGTCTGTGTTTGCCTGAGTCATCGACAGCGCGAAAGCTTCAGCGTTTCTTCGCGGCCAGTTGCGCTTTCAAATCCGCGAAGGGATTGCCCGTCGCGACCGCATGCGCACCCGGCGCCTGCGCGCCGCTGGCGTCGATGTAGCGTGAATGCTCATTGTCGTGACAGTACACGCACAGCAATTCCCAATTGCTGCCATCGCTGGGATTGAAATCGTGATCGTGGTTGCGGTGATGCACGGTGAGTTCTTGCAGATTCGCGCGAGTGAATTCGCGCGCGCATCGACCGCATACCCAGGGATATAGCTTCAGTGCCTGTTCGCGGTAACCGAGGCTGCGCTGATCGGCGTTGCGCCGCGTGTCGGCGATGATGCGGTCGAGTTTCGAAGTGTTCGAAGTGTCTTGTGCCATTGCGGATCGCTTCCAAAGGTTCGGCGAATATCGGTTGTGACAATAGCGCAGGCCATGCAGACGGAGTATGCAGCTGGCCTCGAAACTCGGCATCATGCCGGCCAACCTGCCGCCAACGAGAACGATGCAGGTCCGTCCAATCCGCACACTGCAATAAATTCGGGGTTCACCATGACGCATCATCTGCCTGCGCTGATCACGCTGCTGACCGTTCTGCTGCAACTCGGCATGATGGCCAATGTCGGCCACATTCGCGGCAAGCACAAGGTCGCGCCGCCGGCCTGCAGCGGACACCCGGCGGTGGAGCGCGCGCTGCGCATCCAGATGAACACCGTTGAAAGCACGCTGATGTTCCTGCCCGCATTCTGGATGTTCGCGCTGTATCTGGGCGACACCTGGGCTTCGATTCTGGGCGGCGCCTGGTTGATTGGCCGCGTGCTGTATGCAGTCGGCTACCAGATCGAACCGAGCAAGCGTACGCCGGGTTTCGTGATCGGTTTTCTGTCGATCGTCGGCCTGACGCTGGGCGGACTGTTCGGCGTGATCCGTGTGCTGCTGAGCTGATCGTCTACGTCGCAGAGCCTCGTCTGCGGTCTGCGGTCTGCGCGAGATGTGCATTGCATCGACTGCTCCGCCTCGGCGTGTGCCTGCCGACCCTCAAATTGCAGGCGAAAAAAAACCGCGGCCTAGGCCGCGGTTTCTTCCGACGTAAGTCGCTCGAAGATTACAGCGGGCGAATCTGAGTCGCCTGCATGCCCTTCGGGCCGCGCGCGGCCTTGTACTCAACGCGCTGTCCTTCCGTCAGGCTCTTGAAGCCCGTGCCACCCTGGATTTCCTTGAAGTGTGCGAAGAGATCTTCGCCGCCGTCGGAAGGGGTGATGAAGCCGAAGCCCTTCGCGTCGTTGAACCACTTCACGGTGCCAGTCGATGTATCAGCCATTTACTACTCTCCTTCAAAATTACAGTTAAATGCAGGTGCGAGACCTGCGTGACGCAAGCGATCAAGAAGGTAGCCGACAGATGACGTGGCGCCGCTTTTTAGACGGGTCAAACGAAACCAAGGGAAACGTACTTGAAACGGATGCAGGCGACACTCTATGCCCTTTTTCCGCTGGCGTCGAATCGGCGCACCGTTCGTCGCACAATTGCTGCCGCGCGGAATGCCCCTGTGGAGACCCGGTGAGCGCCTTCGCCAGGGTCAGTCGTATGCGACCGGACTATCATTCCGCATCGCTTTCAAGCGGAGGTTCGCAGTGGCCGAGATCATCAATCTAAACAAGGCGCGTAAGCGCAAGGCGCGCGCCGCCGCGGCGACTTTGGCGGCAGAAAACCGCGTGCGCTTCGGCCGCAGCAAACTGCAACGCGAGCAGGATGAAGCGGCGAAGAACGAAGCGGCCCGCAAGCTCGATCAGTTACATCGCGAAACCGACAGCAGCGACGATCAACCGGCGTGACGACCTAGCCGCGCCGCGCGCACCGCACGCGCCGCATTGCGGCCCGGCAGGCCGGAGACGCCGCCGCCGGGATGGGTGCCCGCACCGCACAGGAACAGGCCGGCAATCGCGGTGCCGTAACTGCCGTACCCCAAGGTCGGTCGCGCGGCCCACAGCTGATCCAGCGACATATGGCCATGCATGATGTCGCCGCTGACCAGTCCGAAGGTGCGCTCCAGATCGAGCGGACTGAGAATCTGGCGACCGACCACCGCGGCGCGGAAATTCGGCGCGTAGCGGGTCACCGTATCGATGATGTGATCGGCCACCTGCTCGCGCAAGGCATCCCAGCTGCGTCCGTCCGGCAACTGCGGCGCGAACTGCTGGCAGAACAGGCTCGCCACATGCGCGCCCGGCGGCGCGAGCGTGTCGTCGACGGTGCTCGGAATCAGCATCTCGACAATCGGTGCGGCGGACCAGCCGTCGCGTCGCGCATCGACGTAGGCGCGATCCATATAGTCGAGCGAAGGCGCAATGACGATGCCACTCTGGTGATGCTCGCCGGCCTGCGGCAAGGCCTCGAAACGCGGCAGCTCGGACAACGCAACGTTCATGCGGAACGTGCCGGAGCCGTTGCGATAGTTGCGCAGACGCTCGCCGAATGCTGCAGGTACGTCGGCGCGATCGATCAGCTGATTGAACAGCAGCGCTGGATTGACGTTGGCAACGATGCAGCGTGCGCGATGCAAGCTGCCATCTTCGGTCTCCAGCGCGACGGCACGGCCGTTGTCGATGTGCACGCGCCGCACGGGCGCGTTGACGCGGATATCGACACCGGCCTCGACGCAGGCGCGCTGCATCGCCTGCGTGATCGCGCCCATGCCGCCGATCGCATGCCCCCAGCTGCCCTTGTTGCCGTTGACCTCGCCGAACACGTGATGCAGCAGAACATAGGCGCTGCCCGGATGATCGGGGCTGGCGAAATTGCCGACGATACTGTCGAAGCCGAACGCGGCCTTGACCGGTGCGGCTTCGAACCAGCGATCGAGAAAACTGCGCGCGCTTTGCGCAAACAAATTGAGCAGATCCTGCTTCGCACCAAGTTCGAGACCGCGCAGCTTCCAGGCATGGCGCGCCAACCGCAGCCAATCGCGCAGGCGGCCGTCCAGATGCGGCGGTTGTTCCACCGCCAGCAGACGCATGACTTCGGCGATGCGTTCGAGCGCGGCGTAGTAGTCCGGCAAGCGCGCGGCATCGCGCGCGGAAAACTTGGCGAACTCGGCCTGCGTGCGCGCCAAGCCGGCGCCGAGTTTGAGGAAGCGGCCGTCATCGAGCGGCAGAAAATTCGAGATCGGTCGCTCGACGATGCGCAAGCCCCGTTCATGCAGTTGCATGTCGCGGATGATCTGCGGATGCAGCAAGCTCACCGTGTAGCTGGCGACCGAATTGCGGAAGCCCGGATGAAATTCCTCGGTAACCGCCGCTCCGCCGACGACACCGCGCCGCTCCAGCACGCGTACGCGCCAGCCCGCGCGGGCGAGGTCATACGCGCAGACCAGGCCGTTATGGCCGCCGCCGATGATCAGCGCATCGAGCGGCCGCGCTGCGTTCGCTTCGGCAGCACTCACGTCACGCTCTCGGCGCTGTAGCGCGCCAGCAGACCGCTATTCACTGCGTAGCGGTAGACGCGCGCAAAGCACCAGCAGGCCAGCGCGATCTCGGTCAATGCGAGGCCGAGACCGACGACGAGATTGACATACGCGAAGGGTTCGCCGGCAACGATCGTCCGCATGCCCTCGAATACATACGATGGCGGCAACAGATGGCCGACGGCGCGCATCCACGCGGGCAAGGTCGACATTGGGTAGAACACGCCGGCAAACGGCGACAGCAGTGCCGGCATCGGCCACACCAGCCATTCGGATGCCGGACCGAAGCGCAGCACGATGGCGCTAGCGAGCACGCCGAGCGCGATGCCGAACAGGAACAGCACCAACAGAAACGGCAACAGCAGCACGCCATACGACAGGAACGACAATCCGAACACGGTCGATGCCAGTACCAGCATCAACAAGAGTCCGATCGCGCTGGTGACGATGCTGGTCAGCACCAGGCCGCTCAAATATTCGGAAATCGACAAAGGTGTTGCGAAGATATTGAGGAAGTTGCGCGACCACAGATCCTCGAAGAACGCCGTGGTCACGCCCTGCATCACGCGCGTGAAGAAATCCCACAACAACACCGCACCCAGCAGGGTCGGCACGAAGTCCATGCCGGCATGGCTGACCTGGTTGAGCCAGCGAGTGATGAAGCCCCACAGCACGATGTCGATGGCGACCCAGGCAAACATCGGCAGCACGCGGGTCGGGCTGCCGCGCATCAGGTAGAACTGACGCAACACGATGCCGCCGATGCGACGCGGATTCATCGAGCCACCTCGGTCGTTTGCGCCAGCGGCTCGCGCGCGAGGCGGATGAACAGTTCGTCGAGCGTCGCCACGCCATGCTGTTCGGGCAAGGTTTTCGGATCGCCCTGCAACAGGATCTTGCCGTGATGCAAAAACAGCACGCGATGACAAACCTCCTGCACTTCGTACATGTTGTGCGAGGTCCACAGGATGCCGCCCTCGCCTTCCGATGCGATGCGGCGGATCAGCGCGCGCACGTCCTGTGCGGTGGCCGGGTCCAGCGAAGCCGTGGGCTCGTCCAGCAACAGCAGCTTCGGCGCGTTGAGCACTGCTTTGGCCAGGGTCACCCGCGTCTGCTCACCGGACGACAGCAGGCCGCACTTGGTGTCGCGGAAGCCGCGCAGGTTGAATTGCTCGAGCAGCACTTCGATGCGCGCGCTGAGATCGCGCACGTCGTAGATCAGACCGAAGAAGCGCAGGTTCTGCTCGACCGTGAGATTGCCGGGCAAGGGCGCATAGACCGCGGCGAAGTTGGTGCAGGCCAGCGCACGACGGCGCTGACGTGCGACATCGAAACCTTCGATGCGGATGTTGCCGGCACTCGGCTGCAGCACACCGAGAATCATGTTGATCGTGGTGGTCTTGCCGGCGCCGTTGGGGCCCAGCAGGCCGACGATTTCGTGCGGCCGAACCTCGAACGAGAGGTCGTCGACCGCGACGGTGTCGCGGTAACGCTTGCACAGGTGATCGACCACCAGCACGCGGTCGTTCTCGGAGTCTGCAGGGGTTTTCACGTCACGATGATAGCGAAGCGCGACCGCCTCGCGCGCCGCGACACCCGATCGCGACAGCGAGATCAGCCGTCGTCATCAGCCGTCGTCAAAGGCACACGGAATCGCGGCAGACAACAGCAATTCGAACCCGACGTACCCCGACGGTGATCGCGCGCCGCGCCAGCCTCAGCCGGGCAGATCAGTCCACACCGCCAGACGATTGCCGCTGGGATCACTGAACTCGAAACGGCGCCCGCCCGGAAACTCGAACGGCTCGCGCGTGACCGTGCCGCCAGCGGAAACAACGGCATCCAGCACCGACTGCAGCTTCGCGCTGTAAATCACCACCAGCACGCCGGTCCCCGCCGCTGCGACCGCCGACGATTTCCAGAACCCGCCGCTGATGCGCCCGTCGTGGAAACTGCTGTAGTCGGGCCCGTAGTCGGTGAATGTCCAGCCGAACACCTGGCGGTAGAAGCGCTTGATCGCCTCAAGGTCGACCGCGGGGAATTCGAGATAGTCGATCCGGCATTCATGCTCGCTCATAGCACTCCCGAGTGACAGACAAGGGTTACACAACCATTCTGACGAACGCCGCGGGCGTCGTGTACGCGGACTAGGGCATTCGCCGCCACGCGCGCCGACGCGCATGCGGCGTGCGTCGTTCGGCGCGCTTCGCCTTCGGCTCGATCATTCAATGACCGGTGCTGCTGACCATGTTCGGCTCAGGGCGCATCGGCGCCCGCGGGTTCGTCCTCGCCGTCCGTATCGGTCGGTTCCTCGGCCGGCGCGCCGTAACCCATCTGCCCGAGGATCCAGTTCGCGCGCGACTGAACATAGGGTCCGGGTGCGCGCACGCTCCAGTGCCGCGGATTCGGCAGCACCGCGGCAAGGCGCGCCGCTTCTGATGCCGAAAGCTTTGCTGCCGGCTTGCCGAAAAACGTCTGCGAGGCGGCCTCGACGCCATAGATGCCGGGCCCGAATTCGACGATGTTGAGATACATCTCGAGAATGCGCGGCTTGTTCCAAAGGTGTTCGATCAGCACGGTCAACACCGCTTCCACGCCTTTGCGAAAGTAACCGCCGCCCGGCCACAGGAACAGGTTCTTCGCGGTCTGCTGGCTGATGGTGGATGCACCGCGCGGATGCCGCCGGCCGCGATTGCTCTTTTGATTCTCTTCGTAGGCTTTCTGGATCGCCTCGACGTCGAAACCATCGTGCGTATAGAACTTCTGGTCCTCGGAGGCGACCACGGCGCGGCGCGCGACCTCGGCGATCGCCGAGGCCGGGACCCAATGATGCTGCACCGGATGAACCGGGCTCTGCAGCATGTAGGCCGTGGTCGGCGGCGGCAGCCAGCGCAGCAGCAACAGGATCAGTAACAGCAGCGCCAGCGCGCCGAACAGAATGCCGAACAGCCAACGCAACATCGAACGTCTCCTTCCCTGGTGATGCGGCAGCGGTTCGCGCGCGTCCGGAGTCGGCGGCGACTCGGGCTCGGGCTTGGCCATGGGCTCAGTCACGGGCTCAGTCACACGCTCCGTCACCGCCGATGCCGCGTCCGGCGCGGTTGAACCGGATGAACCAGAAGGACCCGAAGGACCCGACGGATAAAGACTCGGCTCGATGCGCGGGCTCATGCTGCAAGATTAAACCGCCGCGGCGTCGCACGCCGCCCGTCGGCAAATTCGCATCTGACCACCCAACCCGGACGCTCGCGCAGGCCGCAGCTCGGCGGCGACCCCGCGCTGGCGGTCACCGACCCTGGCGGTGGGTGACGCGCCGCCTTGGCGGCCGCTGCCCTCGGCTCACGGCCGACCGCCACGACAGGACTCGCCGCCGGGTCGGCCGAACGGCGGACGAGGGGTACGGTCGCCCCGTTCCCGAGCGCCTAGTCCAATCGGGGGAACCGTTCGCCCGTGCAGACCTGCTAAAACCTTTCGCCTGAGGCCGCACGATGCGACGCCTCGTCCTCCTACGCCTGATCGCGGGAACTGCCATGAGCACTGTCACCGATACCCTCGCCCCATCCCAGACGCCGATCCCGACTCCTAAAGTGCCGGGCCTGCCGCTGATCGGCAACGTGCTCGGCATGGCCAAGGACCCGGCGCAATTCTTCGTCGACTGCTACCGCAAGTACGGCCCGGTATTCCGCGTCAACATTCTCGGCAATGACTACACCGCGATTGCCGGCGTCGAGGCGGCCAACTTCATGGGCACGCGCGAAGGCCGCGAATGCCTGCGCTCGAAGGAGTTCTGGGAAGGCCTGGTGGCCGAATACGGCGCCACGCGCTCGCTCACCGGCGAAGATGGCGAGAGCCACAAAGAACTGCGCGACGTCATGCGCCGCGGCTATTCGAAGGAATCGATCAAGGGCCGCTACAACGAACTGGTCGACCTGACCGACCGCGCCTTCGTGCGCGACTGGCCGGTCGGCAAGATGGTGCCGGTGGTCGAGGCGATGCAATACATGGTGGTCGACCAGCTCGGCACCATTCTCACCGGTGCGGCACCGCTGGAATACGTCAAGGACATCCGTATCACGATCCTGCACATTCTGAATGTGCTGGTGACGCGTCAGCGGCCGAAGTTTCTGCTGAAGATGCCGCAGTACAAGAAGGCCAAGGCGCGCGTGCAGGAACTCGGCACCAAGATGATCGCCGACTACTACGCCAGCGCCGGCACCAAGAAAGATGAAGACAAGAACCTGATCGACGACGTGATGGAAGCGCACATCAACCATCCCGAGGTCATGCCTGCAAGCGATCTGATTCTGACGCTGACCGGTCCCTACGTCGCCGGCCTCGACACCGTTGCTAACACCACGGCCGCGATCGTTTACGCCGTGTTGAAGCATCCGGACGTGCTGGCGCGGATTCACGCCGAAGTCGACGCGCTGTTCGCCACCGGCAGCATCGACGAGGATGACCTGTTCAAGAAGATTCCTTCATTGCAGGGCGCGATCATGGAGACGATGCGCCTGTATCCGATCGCGGTCGCGCAGATGCGCACCGCCACCAAGGACTTCATGTTCCAGGGCCATCTGATCCCGAAAGACGAACTGCTCTACGTCGGCACCAGCGTGCCGCACTTCATGGAGGAGTACTACCCGGATCCGACCAAGTTCGACATCGACCGCTTCCAGAAGCCGCGCGCCGAGCATCTGCAGCCGGGCGCGTATTCGCCTTATGGCCGCGGGCCACACACCTGCTTGGGCAAGAGCCTTGCTGAAGTGCAGATCGCGCTGTCGATGGCGCGCCTGTTCTACAAGCTCGACCTCGCGCTGGAGCCGGCCGATTACGTGCTGAAGACCAAGACCGCACCGACGCCGGGACCGGCGATGGACTTCAAGGTGCGCGTGCGCGGCTATCGTCACTAGCGCCGTTCGCAGCACGCTTCGCTGACGGCGCGAGACAACTGCGCAACAGAGCAATGCTTCGGAGCAATGCTTCGGAGCAATGCTTAGGAGCACTGCGCCGGCGCAGTGCCCAGACCAAAGCCGACTGGCGTGCCCTGCACGGCAATACGACGCCTGCGTGCGGCCAGGAGTTGTGTGCGGGTTGTTGTGTGCGGCAACTAGCCTTCCGCGGCCGCCGAGATGTTCCGCAACGACGATCGCAGTCGTCCGATCCCTTCGTCGGGGCGACTGATCGACCAGCATCACGCCGTACCGACTTGACCGCTGCGCGAATGCGCCGCACCTTGCGCGCCTGCTTTCGTCACCGCGCACATTCATGGACGTCCTACCGCTGGAAGTGCTGCCCGCCGGCGCGCTCGAAACGCTGCTCGGTGGCTATGGTCTGCGTCTCGAACGCGTGCCGCCGGGCGCCGCGATTCCCGGCAGTTACTGGGGCGAACCCGAAGCCGGATTGATCGGCGACACGCTCTTCGTGCGCGGCGATACGCCGGTGCATTCGGCCTTGCACGAGGCCTGTCACTACCTGCTGATGGACGACGCGCGCCGCGCAACACTGGAGCGCGATGCCGGCGGCACCGATACCGAGGAAAACGCCGTGTGCTATCTGCAGTGCCTGCTGGCCGCGCACCTGCCCGGCTATTCGCGCGCGCGGATGTTTGCCGACATGGACGCCTGGGGCTACCACTTCATTCTCGGCAGCGCGGCGGCCTGGTTTGCCGCGGACAGCGACGACGCAGTCGATTGGCTGCAGCGCCACCGGCCTGCGCTTTTGCGACTAAAGACGTCCGGTGCGGCTCCCGTATGATCGATCGCCGAATCGCAAGGCTTGATTGAACTCTCCAAGACCCGCAGCGATCTGATCGGCAACAACCTAGGAGGAGTACTCATGGAAATAATTGGCACCATCATCATCGGCTTCATCGCCGGCTTGCTCGCCCGATTCCTGCACCCCGGCGACGACAAGATGGGCTTCATCCTGACCACGGTACTCGGCATCGCCGGCGCCTTCGCAGCGACTTATGGCGGCCAGGCGCTGGGGCTCTATACCCCAGGTCAGAGCGCAGGATTCATCGGCGCGGTGGTCGGCGCCGTCGTGTTGCTGGTGGTGGTTGGCATCCTGCGGCGGATGTCGCGTTAAACCTGCGCTGAAAGGGCGCGGCGCCGCGTTCAGCCTGGATTAAGGCGCCGCGCCTAGAGTTAAAACCATTCTTCGCACTCCCTAACGGTAGTCCCGACCGTCGCGAAGAATGAGCCGGTATCGCAATGATGTCGGCAAGCCATCCGGTTTCCCCTGGCCGGATGGCTTTTTTATTGTCTGCCCCAAAAACAGCTGGACACTTGTGGGGGACATTCGCGGGGACATTCGTGGTCCTGGCGGGCCTCGCGGCCTTGAGGGGCCTGCCTCGCACAACCTGAGCAAAAATCCCGGCGAAGATCTGAGCGATAGCTGCCGCCCTGGCATCGGTGGAACGGCATCAACACCAAGGCATGGCGACGCTCGCCATTCGACGCATCGCAGCGTGAGCTAAGGCGAGCGCCCTGCGGCGGCGCTCTGCCGCTCAGTGCTTGGCTTTCGCCTGATTGGCAACCGCTTCCGCCGCGCGCTTGGCCGCTTCCGGATCGCCGAGATAGCGGTGCGAGATCACCTTGAGGTTCTCGTCCAGCTCGAAACGCAGCGGAATCCCGGTCGGAATGTTCAGCTCGACGATTTCGTTCTCGGGTACGTGATTCAGGTACTTGTACAGCGCGCGCAGCGAGTTGCCGTGCGCGGTCACCAGCACGGTCTGACCAGATTTCAGCTGCGGCGCGATGGCGTCGTGCCAATACGGCAGCACGCGATCGAGCGTGGTCGCCAGCGACTCGGTCGATGGCAGTGCGGCGGCGTCGAGCTTGGCGTAGCGCGGATCGTTGCGCGGATGTCCGGGATCGCTCTCGGCCATCGGCGGCGGCGGGATGTCGTAGCTGCGACGCCACACCTTGACCTGTTCCTCGCCATGCTTGGCGGTGGTTTCGGCCTTGTCGAGCCCTTGCAGCGCGCCGTAGTGGCGTTCGTTCAAGCGCCAGCTCTTGTGCACCGGGATCCACAGTGCGTCCATCTGGTCGAGCGCGGTATAGAGCGTGCGGATCGCGCGCTTCAGCACCGAGGTATGCGCAATGTCGAACGCAAGCCCTTCGGCCTTCATCAACTCGCCGGCAGCTTTGGCTTCTGCGCGGCCCACTTCCGTGACATCGACATCGACCCAGCCGGTGAAACGATTCTCCAGGTTCCACTGGCTCTGGCCGTGGCGCAGCAGCACCAGCGTATGGGTTTTCTTCGACGTCATCGGAACAGGTTCTCGGTAGTAAGACTTGAAAGGGACTCAGCACTAAAGGGACTCAGCACTGCGCGGCGCTTCGGAGCTAAAGCCTCACGCCTTGCCGCAGCGCTGATTTTGCCGCAAATCCCGGCGCGGGCACTGACTTCTGCTTCCACGACGCAGGCACGCGGGAAAGACATGACCTTGCCCGCGCGACGACGTGCGCCAATGCAAACGGCTCACGGCGCACAAGCGGCCTTCAGGCCGCCGCGCGCGGTGGCAGTCGCGCCAGCCGACTCGCGGGCATGCGCCGCAGCTCGGCATTGATCCAGCGCGCGGTGGCCGACAGCGCTTCGAGATCGATACCGGTTTCCAGGCCCAGGCCGTGCAGCTGGTAGACCAGATCTTCGCTGGAGACATTGCCGGACGCGCCTTGCGCGTAGGGGCATCCGCCGAGTCCGGCGACACTGGCATCGACGATCGAAACGCCCTCTTCGAGACAGGCATAGATGTTGGCAAGCGCCTGACCGTAGGTGTCGTGGAAGTGCACCGCCAGCTGCGCCATCGGAATTTCCGCGGCAACGGCCCGCAGCATCGCGCGCGCCGCCAGCGGCGTGCCGACGCCGACGGTATCGCCGAGCGAAATCTCGTCGCAGCCGAGCGCGGTCAGTTTCACCGCGACGCTGACGACATCCGCCAGTGGCACTGCGCCCTGGTAAGGACAGCCAAGCACGGTGGAGACATAGCCACGCACGCGCATCCCCGCAGTCTTGGCGCGCGCGATCACCGGTGCGAAGCGCTGCAGCGACTGCTCGGTGCTGGCGTTGATGTTGCGGCGGTTGAAGGCTTCGCTGGCCGCGGTGAACACCGATACTTCATCGACACCCGCCGCGAGCGCCTGCTCGAAACCGTACAGGTTCGGCACCAGCACCGGATAGCGCACACCGGGCTTGCGGCGGATGCCGGCCAGCACCGCGCCGGAGTCCGCCATCTGCGGCACCCATTTCGGCGATACAAAACTGCCGGCCTCGATGACCGGCACCCCGCAGTCCGCGAGGCGCTCGATCAGCGCGATCTTGGTCGCAGTGGGAACCTGCACGGCCTCGTTCTGCAGGCCGTCGCGGGGACCTACCTCGACCAGCGTGACACGCTGCTTCATCCGTCCTCCGTCGCTCGTCGTGCCGGCGCGTTCGCGCTCAAGCGCCGAGATGATGATCTTTCAGCCGCACGTAGTGCTCAGCCGAATACTTGAAGAACGCGCGCTCTGCATCGCTCAAGGTTCTGGCCTGAACCGCAGGCGAGCCTCGATACAGGAAGCCGGAGACTAAACGCTTGCCGGGTGCGACCACACTACCCGCAGCGAGTAGAACTTCGTCCTCGATGACGACGCGATCGAGCACCGTTGCGTGCATGCCGATCAACACGCGATTGCCGATGCTGCAGGCGTGCAGCATCGCCAAATGACCGACGGTGACATCGTCGCCAATCAGCAGCGGCACACCGCCGGGCGCGTAGGGACCGTCATGGGTGACGTGCAGCACCGCGCCGTCCTGGATATTGCTGCGCGCGCCGATGACGATGCGATTGACGTCGCCGCGCGCGACCGCCATCGGCCACAGCGAACTGTCGTCGCCGAGCGTGACGTCACCGATCAGCGCCGATTGTTCGTCGACGTAGACCCGCGCACCCAGACGCGGCGTGATGCCGCGATACGAACGGATCATCGCCGCTTACTTCGGAATGCTGGTCTGGATGCCGTAGTTGTTCTGCTTCGGCGGCGCACCGGTGTTGTGCTGCACGAAGGTCACCACGTAGTTCATCACGTCGGACTCGCTCTGCAGTCGCGTCGCCAGCGTTTCCAGAATGCGGCCGTGACTCATCTTCGGATAGATCACCTTGTCGACCGTGCCGTTGTTGCGGCGGATGCGGTCGTAAAGATTGTTGGTGTTGCTAACCGGCACGATGGTGTCGTCCTGGCCGGACATCAGCAGCATCGGCGGATTGCCGCCGTCGGCATAGAGAATCGGCTGGGTCGCTTCGAAACTTTCCGGCGGACCGAACAGGTCGCGCAGATCCGGGTCGGTGATCGGCAGGAAGTCGTAGGCGCCGGCCAGACCGATCGCGCCGCGCAACCAGGCGCGGTCACCGCCGGCCTGCTTCAGGTAGTCCGGGTTGAGCGCCAGCATCGCGGCGTTGTAAGCCCCTGCATCGTGACCCAGCACGATGATCTTGCTGGCGTCGCCACCGTAATACTTCGCATTGGTGTGCGCCCACACCACCGCCCTGGCGCTGTCCAGAATGAACGCCGGGAACCTCACCTGCGGATAGGTGCGGTAATTCGGCACCATCGCGATGAAACCCTTCGCGCTGAGCGCCTGACCGACGAAGCGGTACTTCTCCTTCGGCAGCGTGGAATCCTGCTCCCAACGGCCGCCCGGCAGGAACACAACGACAGGCGCATTCTGCGCATGCGTCGGCGTGTAGACGTCGAGCTTGTCGCCATTGGTGTCGTAGGCGATATCGGTGGCGAGCTTGTAGTCGTCGTCCGGCGTGAACGAGTTCAGCATGCCGTTGCTGGTGCAGGCACCGAGCGCGAGTGCGGCGCCGAGCAAAATGGCGGATGACAAGGGGACGATGCGCACCTGAACTCCTGGAGGACTGACGAGGACTGGTCGGCTGCCGACAGGGGCTTGAACCCACTGCGGCCCGGCGACGCCGGCGGCGCTGCGCGCCGCGCAACGCCTGGGTTCAGTTTACCGCAGCGGCTGCCGTTAACGGCAGCGTTACTCGACGAGAATGACCGGGCTGTGTAGCGTTCCAAGCTGGGAATCGGCGCGGCATTGGGCCAAAAACGGGGAGACGCTGCAGCATGCTGGGATCGACGATCGGCTGGGCCGCGGTGGCGGCCGCCTTGCTCTATCTGGTGCTCACCTACAACGCGCTGGTGACGCTGAAGAACGGCGTGCTGCGCGCGTGGAGCAATATCGACGTGCTGCTGAAGCAGCGCCACGACGAAGTGCCGAAGCTGGTCGAAGTCTGCAAGGCCTATATGCAGTTCGAGCGCGACACGCTGGAGCGCGTGATGCTGGCGCGCGCGGGTGCCAGTCGTGCACGCGCGGCGGGCGATGTCGCCGCACTTGGCGGCGCCGAAAGCCGGCTCAACGCCGGCGTCGGCCGCATCGCGGCGACGGTCGAGGCCTATCCGGAATTGCGCGCGAACCGTTCGATCGCGCAGTTGCTCGGCCGCATCAGCGCATTGGAAAACCAGATCGGCGACCGCCGCGAGCTGTACAACGAGTACGCGACGCTGTTCAACATTCGTCTCGAGCGCTTTCCCGACGTGATGCTGGCGCGCGTTTTCGGTTTCGTCGCGCGGCCGCTGTTGAGTTTCGATGCCGCCGAGATCGCCGATGTCGATGTCGGCGCGCAATTCCGCCAGTGAAATTCCAGGTGAATTGATCGCGATGCGCGCATTCGCCGCGGGCGCGGCATCAGTCGGCACGCGCTGCTTGCGCGCGCACCCGCGACGCCACTCGCAATTGCGGCCGCGGGGGCTCACGTGACTGCGCTGTTGAGCGCGCTCGCCGGACTGCTGGCATCGCTGCCGCTGCCGATTGCCTTCGCTTTTCTGGTCGTCGCCGTCGCGCTCGCAAGCCTCGGACTGTCACGTCTGACCACCGCGCGCGCGATTGCCGACACGCCGCAATCGCGCGTCCGCTCGGCGGCGCAAGGTCACGTCGAATTGCTTGGGCGCGCGCGCTGGCTGCCGGGTCCGCCGATTCGTTCGCCGCTGTCGGGTACGTCTTGCGTCTGGTGGCACTACCGCGTGGTGCGCAATGCCGACCGCAGGACCGAAGTGATCGCGGATGAAACCAGTGACGACCTGTTCCTGCTCAGCGATACCAGCGGCGACTGCATCGTCGATCCGGTGGGCGCGCAGGTCGAGCCGAGTCTGGCGCGCAGCTGGCGTGGTCGCGGCGAACAGCCCGGCCGCATTCCGCAACCGGGTTGGGATGCGTGGTTCACTTTCGGCGAATACCGCTACAGCGAGCGCTTGCTGCGCGTCGATGATCTTTTGATCGCGCGCGGCTGGTTCCGCACGCAGGCCGCGCTGGCGGAGGCCGACGAGCGTCGCGACCTCGCCGCGCTGCTGGCCGACTGGAAGCGCGACCGTCGCGAACTACTGCGCCGCTTCGACAGCAATCGCGATGGCCAGATCGACGCGCAGGAATGGGAAGCCGCGCGCGCGGCCGCGCTCGAAGTCGTGCGTGAGCAGCGCGCCAGCGACGCGGCCGCACCCGATCTCAATGTCTTGAGCAAGCCGGCCGATCGCCGCGATTTCGTGCTCGCCGCCTGCACCCGCAGCGGTCTGATCGCGCGCTTTAAGCATCAGGGCTGGCGGCTGATCGGACTCGCCGCAGGTGCCGCCACGATCGGCCTGGCGGCGCTGCGGGCACGCGGTCTGATCTAGCGCGCGATTGCTCCTCCGCAGTCGGAATCGGGATTCGGACTCGGGATTCGGACTCGGGATTCGGATTCGGCAGTCGAAAGCGGGCAAGCAGCATCGCGGACGCTGGATAATTTCCGCATCGCCCGCCAATACGGAAGCACATCGCCGCCGGTGACGACGCCAGCCGCCGCGGCCACTGCGGCAGCGGCGGCACGCCCGCCAGAATATTTGGCGCTCGACCTTGAACGTCACGAAGGGGACACTAGTCTTAAGCCACTTCCCACGACCAACCAGACCATGGAAAACCCCCTGCTCGCCCCCGCCACGCCCGGCGCCCTGCCGGCTTTCGACCGCATCGAGCCGCAGCATGCGGAACCCGCGCTGCAGACAGTGATCGTCGACAACAAGGCCGAACTGGAAAAACTGCTCGCCGGCGAGCCGGCCACGCTGAACTGGGAAGGGCTGGTCGAACCACTGGAGGACATGGGCGATCGCCTCGGTCGCGCCTGGGGGCCGGTGCAGCATCTGTTCGGCGTCAAGGCCACGGCCGACTGGCGCAAGGCCTACAACGCCTGCCTGCCGAAGCTCACCGAATACGGCCTTGAGATGTCGCAGCACGAAGGCCTGTTCCACGCTTACGAGGCGCTGGCGAATAGCCCGGGCTACGCGGAGTTCTCGCCCGCGCGCAAGAAAGTGATCGTCGATGCGCTGCGCGATTTCAAACTCGCCGGCATCGCGCTGCCGCCGAAGGAGAAGGCGCGCTACAAGGAGATTGCGCTGCGGCTGTCGGAGCTGCAGGCGAAGTTCGAAGAAAACCTGATGGACTCGGTGCAGGCGTTCAGCAAGCACGTCACCGACGAAAGCCTGCTGACCGGCATGACCGAGGAAGGCAAGGCGCAGGCGGCCGAAAAGGCCCGCGCGAAAAATCTCGAAGGCTGGCTGCTGACACTGGATTTCCCGAGCTACGACGCCGTCGTCAGCTATGCCGAAAACCGCGAACTGCGACTCGAGTTGTATCGCGCCTACGCGACGCGCGCATCCGACCAGGGCCCGCTGGCGAATCAGCACGACAACGCGCCGCTGGCCGATGAAATCCTGGCGCTGCGCGACGAACAGGCGCGCCTGCTCGGCTTCAAGAATTTCGCCGAGGTGTCGCTGGCAACGAAAATGGCCGAGTCGCCCGACGAGGTCGAGAAATTCCTGCTGGACCTCGCGCTGAAGGCGAAGCCGGCGGCGCAGGCCGAGCTCGATGAACTGCGCGCGTTCGCAAAGAAGCGCGACGGTCTTAACGACTACCAGCCCTGGGACAGCGCCTACTACTCGGAAAAGCTCAAAGAGGAAAAGCTCGGCTACTCCGAGGAAGAATTGCGGCCGTATTTCCCGGCACCGCAGGTCATCGGTGGCATGTTCGCGCTGGTCGAGCGCATCTATGGCGTGAAGATCGAGGCGGTCACCGGTATCGCCACCTGGCATCCGGACGTGACCACTTACGCGTTGAAGGAGAAGGACGGCACCGACATCGGCCTGTTCTATCTCGATCCCTACGCGCGCCAGGACAAACGCGGTGGCGCCTGGATGGACGAATGCCTCGGACGCCGTCGCACGCCTGCGGGCTTGCAGTTGCCGGTGGCCTACCTGACCTGCAATTTCACGCCGCCGCTGCCGGGCAAGTCCGCGCTGCTGACGCACGACGAAGTGGTCACGCTGTTCCACGAATTCGGCCACGGCCTGCATCACCTGTTGACGCGTGTCGATGAAGCGGCGATCTCGGGCATCCGCGGCGTTGCCTGGGACGCGGTGGAACTGCCGAGCCAGTTCATGGAGAACTGGTGCTACGACCGCGACACGCTGCGCGGCTTCGCGCGTCACTACAAGACCAACGAGCCGCTCCCGGATGCGCTGCTGCAAAAGCTGCAACAGAGCCGCAGCTTCCAGGCCGGTCTGGCGACGATGCGTCAGATCGAATTCGCGTTGTTCGATCTGCGCCTGCATCGCGATTTCGACGCGGGCAAGGGTGCGCGCGTGTTGGAAACCCTGGCGCAGGTGCGGCGCGAAGTCAGCGTGATGCAGCCGCCGGAATGGAATCGCATGCCGAGCAGTTTCACCCACGTCTTCGCAGGCGGTTATGCCGCGGGCTATTACAGCTACAAGTGGGCCGAAGTGCTATCGGCGGACGCATTCGCGGCGTTCGAGGAAACCGATTTCGCGGTGGCGACCGGGCAGCGTTTCCGCGACACGGTGCTGGCGAATGGTGGCGCGCGCGAAGCGATGGATCTGTTCATCGAGTTCCGCGGACGTAAGCCTTCGATCGAACCGCTGCTGAAGCAATCCGGCCTGGTCTGAAGCTGGCTGGGCGACTGCATCGCGCCAATCGGCGCCGCGACCGCGCCTGGGGTGCCGGCCGCAGCGTGATCGAGAGCGCCTGCGGTCACGCTACCTAAAATGTAGCTCGGCCGGAGGCGCGCAGTCTTCGCAGCTCACGCGTCCACCGGTTGGCGGCGCCAGCGGCGTATGCACTGCGAGGTACGCGAGCGCGGCGTCGAGATCGTGGCCGACGACGACGCGATTGCGGCCGCGCTTGAGCACGCCGAAGCCATCGCCACCTTCGGCGAGGAACTGGTTGACGACTACGCGATAGGTCTGCGTCTCGTTGAGTGGCTTGCCGTCGAGCCGCACGTTGGGGCCATCGACGTGACCGTCGCTCCAGCTGTAACTGAAGCCCTGCGACATCTGCAAAGGCCGGGGCCGCGGCAGCTTGCGCTGCTGGCGCAGCAGCTGCTTGATCTCGCCGCCGCTGAGATCCATCGCCACCAGCGTATTGCCGAACGGCAGCGCGGCCCACAGCTGCGCATAGGTGATCGCGCCGTTAGTGTCGGGGATCAGATCCTGACGCAGGCCGCCGATGTTGGTGAACGCGATCTGCGCACCGGCGCCTTTGGCCGCGTCCAGCATGCTGTCGGCCACGACATCGCCGAGCGGTGATTCACCGGCGGCGTTGGGTTGGCGCGACAGCGCCGACTGCAGGTGCGCGACGACGCGGCTGCCGAGCGGTTGCGAGATGCGCCGGTACGGTGCCAGCAGTGCGAGCATCGATGCATCTTCCGGCAGTGCTTCGCCGATGCCCGCGACCGTGCTGTCGACGGCCGTCACCGGAACATTGTCGGCGCTGGCATCGAGCAGTGCACCGCTCGCGTCGAAGCGCAAATCGATCGCCGTTAGCAAGCGGCCGTAAGATCCCGCGCTGGTGACCAAGCGCGTGCCGATGCGGCAGACATAAGCTTGATGCGTGTGCCCGCTGACGACCACGCGAATCGCCGGATCGAGCCGGGAAACGATCGCCGACAACTCGCCGTAGAAGCCGGGACAGTCGTGATCGTTGTACGCGCCCGAGGTGAGATTGCCCTGGTGGATCAGCAACACGATCGTATCCACGCCGGCCGCCTTCAGTTGCGGCACGAGTGCGTTCGCGCTCGCGGCTTCGTCGCGGAATTCCAGATCGGCAACGCCACTCTGCAGCACCATCGTTGCGGTCTGCTTCAGCACTAGGCCGATGAAGCCGACGCGCAGGCTGCGGCCGTTGTCGAGCGTGAAGGTCTTGATCTCGTACGGCGCGAACAGGGCCATGCCCGTGTTGCGATCGACCACGTTCGCGGCGAGGTAGTGAAACTGCGCGCCAGGGAAATCGCCGCCGATGCAGGTATCGACCCCGCGCTGCCCCTTGGCTGCGCAACCGCCGTGCTGCAGTCGCAGCAACTCGTCGCGCCCGTGATCGAACTCGTGATTGCCGACGCTGCTCAGCGACATTCCTAAGGCATTCATTGCCAGGATGCTGGGTTCGTCATGAAACAGTGCGGATGCGAACGGACTGGCGCCGACCAGGTCGCCGGCACCCACCACCAGATTCAGCGGGTGGCCTGCCTGCAGGCGATGCAGCAGGCTCGAAAGCCGTGCGACACCACCCGCGGAAATCCCGCGCGGCGACGCGACCGCCGATGTCGATGTCGGTGGCAGCGTCAAGCCTTCGTCCGGCGCGTCGAGATAGCCGTGAAAATCGTTCAGCGCGATCAGCCGCAGCACCGTCGGCGCAGGCTCGATGCCAGCGGTTTTGCTGGCAGCCTCATTAACGGCTTGGCTTGCGACTGGGTTTGCGGCTTGGCTGGTGGAATGGCTTGCGGATTGGTTGGCGGCTTCGTCAGCGGCCGCGCGCAGTGGCCATGCCGTCAGCACCGCGCACAGCAGCAGCGCAGACGCACGCCCGCCGCGGCGGCGCTGGCCGATTTGAAAGCGGTAGCGAGGGCGCATGGCGAAACTCCGTCACGTCGATCGAAAGGGCTGCAAGGGCAATGCCGCTCGCAATCATGCCCGCGCGAGATTGAAGTTCGACGGCATGACGCGCGCATCATGATCGATTCACTCACGCATGCGTGTCGACAGAACTACCCGCGCGACGAGGCGCGTGTTTGTTTGCACTGCAGCGAAACTAGTAGAAATTCACTTGTCGATTGCGGGCCAGGTCATTTGCCGTACACTCGCTTCAACAATTTTGGGGGTGTCTTGAAACCCTGCCGGCTCCCACCGGCGGGGTTTTCTTTTTGGCGCTGCCGCCGGTTTCACGGTTTGCACCGCGCGCGCTTTTCTTCGAGCATTGCGCACCGACCACACGCTCGAAGCCCCCGATGAGAATTGCCACCTGGAACGTCAACTCGCTGCGCGTGCGTCTGCCGCATGTCGAGGACTGGCTCAAGCAACAGGCGCTACCGGCGCCGATCGACGTGCTCGGCATCCAGGAAACCAAGCTCACCGACGACAAGTTTCCGGCCGCCGAATTCGCCGCCGCCGGACTCAACTGGGTACACAGCGGCCAGAAGACCTACAACGGCGTGGCGCTGATCTCGCCGCACGAACTCGTCGATGTCCGCATGGGCATGCCGGGCTTCGAAGACGAGCACAAGCGCGTGATCGCCGCCACCGTGCTCGGCGTGCGCGTGATCAACGTCTATGTGCCGAATGGACAGGCAGTCGGCAGCGACAAGTACGCTTACAAACTACGCTGGCTCGAAGCGCTGCATGGCTACTTGCAAAGCGAGTTGGTGCAGCACGCGAAACTCGCGATCGTCGGCGACTACAACATCGCACCGGCCGACGCCGACGTGCACGATCCCGCCGCCTGGGCCGGACAGGTGCTGTGTAGCGAGGCCGAACGCGCTGCGCTGCAAGGCTTGATCGACCTCGGCGTGAGCGATTGCTTCCGTCGCTTCGAACAGCCGCCGATGAGCTTCACCTGGTGGGACTATCGCCAAGCCGGATTCCGCCGCAATCTGGGTCTGCGCATCGACCATGTGCTGGCCTCGCAGGCACTGGCGCAGACCTGTGTGTCCTGCGTCGCCGACCTCACGCCGCGACGCCTGGAGCGACCATCGGATCATGCGCCGGTGATTGCGGAGTTTGCTGTGTGAGTGATTGCACCCGCGTAGCTTGGCGTGCTTGCCGCGAACCCCAACATGACTCCGAGACCGAAGACCTTGCGGTGATGCGGGCTTTGCTTTTGATTCACCCGTCCCCTTCGGCAGCGCCGAGCATCGCAGCCCGCGTCGATTAGGCCGCGATAGCGGGCGAGGCAGGAGTCGATGCCTTTGCCTATGCGACAGGGATGTTGCGTTGGCAAAGCCCGACGCGCGCGAGAAGCACGGGGCACTGATTCGCAACTTCTCCGCGAATCGGCGCAACGCAGGGGTGCTCTAGCCTAAAGTCGCAGCCTCAGTGCGGCGCAGCCATCAACACGACGCGCCCTGCTCCGACCGCCCGCGGGTCGGCCGCAGCCTGCAGCGTGTCATTTTGCGGCTTCCATAACACCACCTGCAGATTGCCGTAGGTCGAACTCAGCGGCTTCAGCGTGTCGCCCATTGCAGTCAGATCATGCTGTTCGGCGCCACTCAGCGCACCGGGTTCGAACTGCACGACATCGGGCAGATACTGATGGTGGTAGCGCGGCGCGGAGACGATGCTCTGCGCATCGGCGCCGTCGACGAAATTGAGGATGCCGAGCAGCACCATCGTCGCGATGCGGCTGCCACCGGGCGTGCCGATCACCAGCGTGCCGTTGGGGCCTTCGACGAAGCTTGGCGTCATCGTCGACAGTGGCCGCTTGCGTGGCGCAACTGCATTGGCCTTCGAACCGATCAGACCGTAGGCGTTGCTGGCGGTGGTGCTGGCGGCGAAGTCGTCCATCTCGTCGTTCAGCATCACGCCGGTGCCGGGCACCATGAAGCCAGCACCGAACGAGAGGTTGATCGACATCGTCGCGGCCACGCGGTTGCCGTCGGCATCGATCACCGAGAAGTGCGAGGTCTGTCCGCCTTCGACGGCGGATTTCGCCGCAGCGTCGAGACTCGCGCTCGGCGTGGCGTGCTTGCGGTCGATCGTGCGCGCGAGGCTGATGGCGTAATCGCGCGACGCCAGCCGCGTCAGCGGAATGCTGACGAAATCAGGGTCGCCCAGATATTGCGCGCGGTCATGGTAGGCGCGCCGCAGGCTCTCGATCACGAGATGTTTGGCTGCGGCATCGTGCGTATCGGTCCAGCCGAGCACTTCGAGCTGCTGCAGGGTTTCGGCAAGCGCGATACCGCCGGCCGAAGGCGGCGGCGACGTCACCAGCTTGTAGTCGCGGAAGTAGGTCACCAGCGGTTCGCGTTCGACCACGCTGTAGCGCGCCAGATCGTCCTCACTCCAGATGCCGTGCGCGCTACGCACGCCAGCGACCAGCGTCTGCGCAACGGCGCCGCGATAGAAGCCGGCGGAGCCCTTCGCGGCGAGCTGTTGCAGCGTCTTCGCAAGATCCGCCTGCACCAGCTGGTCGCCCGCGGCGAGCGGCTTGCCCGCAGGCACGAAGATCGCGGCTGCGGCCGGCGACAGACGCGTCGCATTTTCGGCAATCGCGTGTGCCAGCTTGGGATCGACCGCGAAGCCGTCGTGCGCGTAGCGGATTGCCGGCGCCAGATCGCGCGCCAGGCCGAGCTTGCCGTACTTCGCAGCGAGCGCCACCAGTGCGGCCGGCTCGCCGGGGATGCCGGCGGCGAGTGCGCCATCGCGCGAAGCGATGTCGACCGCCTTGCCGTTGGCATCGAGATACATGTTTTCGGTGGCCGCCATCGGCGCGACTTCGCGGCCATCGACGAACACATCGCGACCTTCATCGTGTGCGCCCGACGACTTGCCGGCGACGTGCAGCAGCCAGAAGCCGCCGCCGCCGATGCCGGAGCCGGTGGGCTCGACCACGCTGAGCGCGGCACTCACCGCCACCGCCGCGTCGAACGCATTGCCGCCCGCCTGCATCACTTCGATGCCGGCGTCGGTGGCAAGCGGATGGGCACTGGCGACTGCGATTCCAGGCGGGCGCGCCGACGCTTGTACGGGCGTCTGTGCGGGTGCCGGTGCGGTCGCCGTATTCGGTGCCGCGCTCGCAGCCTCGGCACTTGCGGGCGATTCTGCGCAAGCTGCGCAAAGGCACAAGGCCAGCGCGACGAGCAGCGTGATGCGTCCGTTCATTTCACACGCTCCATCAGCAGCTGATATTTCTGCTGCAGTTGTTCCTGCGTTTCGACGTGCTCGGGATCGAGCGGAATACACGCGACCGGGCACACCACCTGGCATTGCGGTTCACCGAAATGGCCGACGCACTCGGTGCATCGCTGCGGGTCGATCTCGTAGATTTCGACACCTTGCGAGATCGCCTGGTTCGGACACACCGGCTCGCAGACGTCGCAGTTGATGCACTCGTGCGTGATCTTCAGCGCCATACGGAACAGCTTAAACCGTTTGCGGACTCAGGCTCGCGATTTGCGCACCGGGCGGCCGAAGCGGCGCAGCAACTCCGCCACCACCGGCTTCGGCACCAGCTTGGCCACGGGTGCTCCGAGGCTGGTGAGTTCGCGCACCAGGCTCGACGACAGGTGCGCGAATTCCGGCGAGGGGGCGAGCATCACCGTATCGAGTTCCGGATAGAGATCGCGGTTCATCACCGCCATCTGCTTTTCGTAGTCGACATCGCCGACGGTGCGCACGCCGCGCACCAGCACGGTGACGCCATGCTCGCGCGCGAAATCGACCACCAGGCCGGAGAAGCCGACGACTTTGACGTTGTTCAGATCCGACACCGACGCGCGGATCAATTCGCAGCGTTCTTCCAGCGTGAACTTCGGGTTCTTCGCGACATTCGAGCCGACCGCGACGATCAGCTTCGGAAACATCCGCGCCGCGCGATGGATGATGTCGTTGTGTCCGAGCGTGATCGGATCGAAGGTGCCGCTGTAGGCTGCGGTGATCGTCATCTGCGTTTTCCTGTGTGGCGTCCCTGGCTGCGGCGGCATCGTTGGCTCGCGGCAGTTGCTGCGTTCATTTCACTGCAGTGCTCACAACGCGGCGCGGCATGGCTTGGTCTGCGCGTACTCGGCCGCTTTTGAAGCCGCTATCGCAAGGTGTCGCGGCGGCTCAGACGCTGGGCGCCTGCGGCCGATACGTCGCCAGCGCGTAGCTTACCTGACCGGCGGTTTTCTCCCGCAGCACTTGCCAACCCTCGGGCCAAACGGGTGTAACCGACTTCGGCCATTCGACATACACGCGATTTTCTTGCTTCAGCGCCGGCTGCAGCGCGAGCAGCACCGGCTTCCACAAACCGGCGTCATACGGCGGATCGACGAAGGCGACATCGAACTGCGTGCGGCTGTTCGAAAGCCAGGCCAGCGCGTCGCTCGCGACCACATCACACCGCGCGACGGCGCCGAGTTTCGCAGCGGCCTGCTTGATCGCATCGGTTTGACGCCGACCGGTTTCGACGAAGCTGACCGAAGCCGCACCGCGCGACAAAGCCTCGAAGCCGAGCGCACCGCTGCCGGCGAATAAATCCACGCAGGTCGCGCCATCGATGACCGGTGTCAGCCAGTCGAACACGGTTTGCCGCACGCGATCCGGCGTCGGCCGCACGCCGTCGCCGGCATCGAAATCGATCAGCCGGCTGCGCCACTCGCCGGCGATGATGCGCAAGCGTCCCAGCGGTCGGCGACTCATGCGCTCCAGCCGGCACTGTTGGTGCACTCGGGCAGGTTGTGCAGGAACTGCATCAGCCAATGCAGACCGCCCATCAAGCCGAACGGCAGCGAGAACAACAGCAGAATGCCGCCGAAAATCAGGATCAGGTGGCTCCAGCCGAGCAACAAGCCGGCCATGGCGATGCCGCCGCCATCGACGCGTCCACCCGAGTAGCGGATTTCGGAACGTGCGGCGTGGCCGCAGATCACCGCGATCACGGCCCCGATGAAAGGCAGCGCGAACCAAGTCAATACACCGAAGATCAAGCTGACGATGGCGGTGGTGCTGGTGCGCGGCAGGACGACTGTGTTCATGACGAAAACCTTTGCAGTGAACGGCGATTGACGCCTAGTTTGCGGGATCGTGCGACAGATGCGCGATGGCCGCGGTCGCAGCCTCGCGCTGGTCGTCGTCGAATGGCGTGATCTCGACTGCTTCGATCGTCGAGCGATCGAGGCAGCGCACGTTCACATCCACGCCATCCGGATGCGAACGCGGAATGTAGAACGCCTTGATGCCGCACACACGGCAGAAGCGATGCTTGGCGATGCCGGTGTTGAAGACGTACTCGCTCAAGACCTCCGCGCCCGCCAGCAAGCGGAACCGCGAGGCCGGCACGATCAGGTGCAGAAAGCCGGTCATGCGGCAGATCGAACAATTGCAGTCGAGTGCTTCGATCCGCGCAGGCGCGTCGACTTCGAACCGGACGCGGCCGCAGTGGCAGCTGCCGCGATGAATCACGTTCGGCATCGAACCACTTCTTCTAGCTGTTCGCGGCGTCGGCTACGCAGTGCGTTACGCCTGCGTGCCGCCGACCGTCAGCGAGTCGATCTTCAGCGTGGGCTGACCGACGCCGACCGGCACGCTCTGGCCTTCCTTGCCGCAGACGCCGACGCCGTTGTCGAGCTTGAGGTCGTTGCCGACCATGCTGACGCGCGACAGCACTTCCGGGCCGTTGCCGATCAGCGTGACGCCCTTCAGCGGACGTGTGACCTGGCCGGCTTCGATCAGGTAGGCCTCGGTGGCGGTGAAGACGAAGTTGCCGGAGGTGATGTCGACCTGACCGCCGCCGAAGTTCACCGCATAGATGCCCTTGTCGACCGAGCGGATGATGTCGCCCGGATCGGATTCGCCGGCCAGCAGATAGGTGTTGGTCATGCGCGGCATCGGCAGATGCGCGAAGGATTCGCGGCGGCCGTTGCCGGTTGCGGCCATACCCATCAGTCGCGCGTTGAGTTTGTCCTGGATGTAGCCGCGCAGGATGCCGTTCTCGATCAGCGTGGTGCACTGGGTCGGCGTGCCTTCGTCGTCGAGCGTCAGCGAACCACGGCGGCTTTGCAGCGTGCCGTCGTCGACCACCGTGCACAGCGGGCTCGCCACTTTCTCACCGATGCGTCCGGCGTAAGCGGACGTGCCCTTGCGGTTGAAGTCGCCTTCCAGTCCGTGACCCACGGCTTCGTGCAGCAGCACGCCGGGCCAGCCGGGGCCGAGCACCACCGGCATGTTGCCGGCCGGTGCCGGTACCGATTCGAGCAGCACCAGCGCCTGGCGCACGGCTTCGTGCGCGAAACGCTCGGGCGCGTCATCGCCGAAAAATTCGACATAGGCGCCGCGACCGCCGCCGCCGCTGCCGGCCTGCTCGCGACGGCCCTTGTCTTCCGCGATCACGGTGACGTTCATCCGCACCAGCGGCCGCACGTCGGCCGCGCGGGTGCCATCGGCAGCGGCGACCATGATCACTTCGTGACTCGCCGCCAGCGACACCATCACTTGGCGGATGCGCGGGTCGGCGGCGCGAGCGGCAGTGTCGGCGCGCTTCAGCAGATCAAGCTTTTTCTCGACCGGCCAGCTGTCGAGCGGATTCACCGAGGGATACAGCGCGACCGCACTCGGGCTGTGGCGTGCGGCGAGCGTGCCGCTCTGGCCCTGTCGCACGATCGCGGTGGCCGCACCGGCGGCATCGTTGAGTGCGGGTAGTGCCAGATCGTCGGAGTAGGCGAAGCCCTGCTTTTCGCCGGCCATCGCGCGCACACCCACACCCTGCTCGGCGTGATGGCTACCGCTCTTGACGATGCCGTCTTCGAAGAACCAGCTCTCCGATAGTGCGTGCTGGAAATACAGATCGGCGGCATCGATGCCGGGGCGCATCAGGCCGCCGAGGACACGGCTGATGCCGGCCTCATCGAGCGATGCCGGGGCCAGCAAGGTGCGATGTGCGATGTCGAGTGCAGAACTCATTCAGATCTCGTCGAAAACGTCGAAGGGTGAAGTGGCAGCGAGCAATAGGAACGAAAGGAACGGACCGCAGGGGTTACGCCGCTACGGTGCGCGCCATGCGAATGCGACAGCATAGGCGCTAATCGTCGCAGTCCGCCGGAGTCGCGCACCGAAGGGCATGCGCGGCCTCTGCCTATTCTCCCGCCTATTCAAGGTGACGGCGACGGCGGCTCATTCAAGGCGTCGGTGACTCAGCGCCGGAAACGTCTGCCGCACTTCGGCCAGCCGAGCGCGCGACAAGCCGGCCACCACCACGCCGGCGCCGCTTTCGAGCAGGCCGAGCGTCTCGCCCCAGGGATCGAGAATCAGGCTGTGTCCCCAGGTACGGCGGCCATTGACGTGTTCGCCGCTTTGCCCGGGCGCGATCACGAAGCACTGGTTTTCGATCGCGCGCGCGCGCAACAGCGCATCCCAGTGCGCGCGGCCGGTCCGCTCGGTGAACGCTGCCGGCACACAGACGATTTCGGCGCCGGCCGCAGCCAGCCGCCGGTAAAGTTCCGGAAACCGCAGGTCGTAGCAGATCGACAGGCCCAGACGCCCGGCCGGCGTATCGACCACCACCGTCTGCGGCGCACCGAAGGCGATGCTGGCGGATTCCCGATAGCGCTCGCCGGCACCGCCGCCATCGCGATTCGGCACTTCGATATCGAACAGATGGATCTTGTCGTAACGCGCGACGGCGACACCACCGGCGTCGTAAACCAGGCACGACGCCCAGACGTGATCGGCGTCGCCTTCGACCGCCAGCGGCACGCTGCCGGCGACGATCCACATGCGCAGTCGCCGCGCGGTGTCGGCGAGAAACTGCTGAATCGGCCCGCTGCCCGCGGCTTCGGCGATCGCCAGTTTGTCGCGTTCGTGGCGCCCCATCAGCGCGAAATTCTCTGGGAGCACCGCCAGCTGCGCGCCTCGCGCAACGGCGTCTTCGAGCAGGCGTCCGGCGACGGCCAGATTGTCGTCGCGGATGTCGCTGGAACACATCTGGATCGCGGCAACCGCGAGGGTCGGATCGGAATTCATGGCGCGGACTCCGCTGGGCTTGCAGATGAGCTTGAGGGACTGTCGTCCTTGCGCGTCGGCGGGACCGGTTTAGGGGCCGTGTCGCTCGACGACGACGGAGACTGAATTGTCGCAGGGGTCTGCACCGCATCGGGCGACGATGACGCCGGTGACGCCGATGACGACCCGACGGGCGCATTGGCCGGTGCGCTGGCGGGTGCGCTGGCGGGTGCGTCGGCAGGTACGTTGACCGTCGTCGGCGCGGCGCTGCTGCTTGAGGCCGGGGCGCGGGTCGGGGCCAGCGGCGGCATTGTCGTGGGCTCGCTCGCAGGCGCAGTCGCCGCCGCGGGTCCGGAATCGGTCGGCGCACCTGACACCGGCGCGGCGCGGCTGCCGTCGGCCGGCGTTGTCGTTGGCGCTTCGTTGGGCATATCAGCCGGCGTTTTCGCAGGCCGCTCGGTGCGCGGCGAACAGGCCTTGCCCTGCGCATCGGTCGGTTTCTTGGCATCGGCCGGAACCTCTTCCGGACATTCGTCCTTGTGCGCTTCACCGTGCTTGATCTGCGGATTGTCCCAAGGGCCGGTGACGTGATAACTGAACTGGCTGAGCTTGTTGAACGGCTTGCCCAGCACTTCCTGCGCGACCAGCGCGATGCCGGCGCCGAGCGGGCCGCCGGCAATCCCGCCAGCGATGGTGACGCCGGTGGTGACGTCCGGATACACGGTGACGTGTTCGTCGTAATCGCGATCGGCCAGGCCGATACGGCCGTGCATCACCACGCGCAACGACGGCGACTTGATTTCGAGATCGTCGGTGCGCGCCTGGCCATCGCCGAGCGCGAATTTGCCGGCAAGCTGATCGAAGCTCAGACCCTTGGCGAAAACGTCGCGGAAGTCCAGCAGCAGGTGCCGCGGCAGCGCGTAGAGACTGAACAGCCCGAGCGCGCGACCGGCACCCGGCTCGACACTCTTCAGATCGCCCTTGTGCAGATCCAGCTCGATGTCACCGCGCGCCTGCTGCCAGCGCAGACCACTCGGGTCCGGCGCCCAGGCTAGCGCTGCGCGCGCATTGGTCTGCTTCGCGGCGATGGTCTGTGGATAGCCGAATGCGGTGAACACCGCACCGATATTGCCGCCTTCGATCGACAGCGCAAGCTCCGCGCTCGATGCGTCGTCGGCGCGGCGCCACTGACCATTCGCGTCGAGTTGCAGATCGCCGCCGCGCAGCTGCAGGTCGTCGAGTTGCTGGCCGTGGATGACGCGCGACGTGCGCAGTTGCAGCTGGCCGAGCTTGGCATCGCCCGCCTGCAGGTCGTCGCATCGCAGATCCAAGGTGGGTGCGCGTGACGGCGCGAACGGTGGCGCGGTATTGCCGGCACTCTCGTTCACCGCTGCATCGCCGCGCGGCGGCAGGGCTTCGAACTTGAGCCTCTGCAAGCGCGCGGTCAGATGACCGCTATCGACTTTCGACCAGTCGATGCTGCCCTGCGCGGATTCGCCGTCGAGATCGACGCGGAAGCCGCCCTCGGTCGGCCGTGCGTGCAAGTGCGGCTGCAGAACTACAAAGTCGCCATAGAGCAAACGCTGCGGGCGCAGGTCGGCCGACAGAAACGCGAGCGACTTGCGCGCGCCGGGCGCCGGGCTGAAGTCGGACGGATTGCCCTCGGCACCGATGTCGGTGACGAATGGAATCCACGGCGCCAGATCGAGTTCCGCCGGTGCGCCGGAGACGACGATGCCATCGGCGGCGGCGCGCGGAATCGCACCACCATCAAGCCGCATTTCCACACCGCGCACGCCGCCTGCGGAATCGCCGAAGCGCAGTCCGACGCGCATCACGTCCGCCACTTCGAGGCCGAGCCGCAGCGACGCCTGCGCATCGCTGCCGAGGTGTGCCGACACCGGCAATGCACTCTCGGCGCCTTTCGCCAGCGGCGGCGGCAGCGTGCTGACAACACCGCGCAGGTCGGAGGCGATCGTCAGCTTGCCTTCCTCGGGCCCGCCCAGCGGCAGACGCGCAGTCAGCTGCGTGCTGCCGCTCAAATGTCGACGCAGCCAAGGCGGTACGTAGGCGCTGGCAAGCCCGTCGCTGTCGTCGAGTTCGAGTTGCGTGCCCGCTTCGAGCACGCCGGTTGGCACGCCTGCCTGCGGATGGATGTCGACCGTCAACGGATGCTTGTAGAACGTGCCCGCGACACCGTCGGCGGTCACACCTTCGCCGCTGAAATCGACGTTGCCGACGATCGAGCGAATCGGTTGCTCGAGTCCGTGCACAGTCAGCGCGGCACCGTCGAGGCCGACACGTCCATGTGCTCGCGTCTGCTGCTCATCGGCCAGCGGCATATCGAGATGCAGATCGAGCCGTGCCGCGCCGGCGATGTCGGTCTTGTCGAGCAGGCCGCTCAAGCGTTGATGCAACGGGCTCGCGCGCAGCACTTCGTAAAAGCGCGCGCCTTCGCCGTGCACGCTGCCGTCGACGGTCAGTTGCGCATCGTGGAAATCGGGGATCACCGCACGCACGCGATCGATCTGCGCGCCGCCGATCTGCGCGCTGCTGCCATCGACACTCAGGCCGTTGCCGCGCAGTGCCAGCAGACCTTGCAGATGTTCGATCGGCGCCCAGTTCGGCGAGAACGCCAGCGTCGCATCGGCGAGCTGCAAATCGAGCGCCCAGCGACCGCTGCCGGGCTCGGTGAACGGATAGTCCTGCATCGCGCCTTCGAGCAGCAGATGCGCTTTCGGCACCGCCACCTTGACCAGCGCCGTGCTGAGCCAGTCGCGCGTGTGCGGCTTCCAGGTCAGCGGGATATAGGGTTTCAGCAAGGTTGCATCGGCACTGCTGAAATCTGCACTGATGGACAAATGCGGTGGCGCATTCGGCGCGAGCAACAGATCGAACTGGCCGCGACCTTCCGTACCGACCAGACGCCAGTCGAACTGCGGTGTCCACAGATGCCAGTCGCGGCCTTCGTGGCGCCAGCGCAGTGTGGTGGTCAGCGCGTCGACCGGCAGGGCTTGCTGGAAAGTCTCCGGCAGCGCGAGCTGCAGCGCCGTGTGGTCCAGTTCCAGCGTGCCGCTGTCGTTGTCGAGCTGCAGGCGGCCGTTCAGACCAGACAGCGTCGTCGCCTGCGCATCGCCTGCGAGACCACCGCCTTCGAGGCGCGCGCCGAATTGCACATAGGTACGTGGCTCGCCGCGATCGGCGATGTCCGGCGGCAGCGTGCCGATGTGCACCTCGTGCAGATCGCCGCGCAGATCGCGCACGCGCGCGGCCGACGCTGGCAGGTCTTTCCACAGGCCGAGCCAGGGCGCGAGATCGTCGAGCCGCAGCAGATTCATGTCGCCTGCAACGGCCAGACCGTTTTCGTCGTGCGTGCACTCGTAATGCCCGGGCCCGGCCGACCAGTGACCGCGCGCGCCGTCGAGTTCGAGATTGCTGATCTCGGCCTTCCAGCATTGCGCGGTCGGCTGCGCGCGGCTGTGCATTTCGAATTTGCGGATCTGCGCCAGCATCTGATCGCCGCGCAGTGCAGCGACTTCAGCGGCACTCGCGCGGACTTCGATCGAGCTGACGTTGCCCTGCTTGAGCGTGCCGTCGAAACTCAGGCGCGCATCGCCCAGGCGCAATTGCGCATCGGCGGCGAAGGCCTGCGTGAGCCAGGGCCAGCCGCGCAGCTGGTCGATCGACAGTGTCCAGCTGCCGTCGAGCGAGGCGGGCTCGCCGAGATCGCCGAACAGAACACCGCGCAGATTCGCCGACGCCGCCATGTCCGCCGGCGGCTGCACGTCGGCGTGCACGCTGAACGCATTGCCGCGATGTTGGATGTCGGCGAGGCGCACGCGGAACGACAGCGCTTGATCCGGCAGCGCGACATCGTGCAGTTCAAGTTCGCAATCGAGCAGCCGTAGGCGCTTGAGGCGTTGTAGCTGGCGCATCGCGGCCGATGGATCGCCGCCGCCCTGACTCTCGAAACCGTGCAGCGACCAATGTCCGACCTCGTCGATGTCGGCGCGCAATTGCAGGCCGCGCAACTCCGCACGTACCGGCACCCAGTCGGCCCGCACCAGTCGCCACAGGCTGAAGCCAAGCCGCAACTGCGCGAGATGCAACAGCGGTTCGGCGCTCGCCGCGACGCCGGTCTGAACGGCTGCGCTCGGTTTCAGCGCGCGGCCCGGTGGCGTGCGCGTCGCCGATTCGGATTTAGGATCGGCCTGCTTGTCGGCCTTCTCGTTGACATGTGAGTCCGCATGCAGATCCGAACCGGCCAACGCCGTCGACGGCGAGTTCGCCTCGGCATGTGTGTCGGCATGTGGATCGACCGCGGCATCCGCAGCCGGAGCACGGCTTTGGCTTTGGCCTGAGCCGGCGCCGGCCGGCGACGCGGCCGTCGCGGCGGCCGATGCGCCAGGCGATGAGGCTTGAGTTCGATCAGTCGGCGGCGCGACCGTCGAAGGTGCATGCGGCAGCACGCGCACATCACGCAGGTCCAGGGTCGGCTGCAGGCCGCGCCAGGCCAGCGACATGCTGCCGATTTCAACCGGATAACCGGTGTCGCGCGAAACTTGCCGCTCGACCTTCTGGCGATAGCCCGGCACCGCCTGCACTGCCAGTTGGAACAAGCTGCTCAGCAGTGCGGCGAGTACCGCCGCGGCGGCCAGCAGCGAGATTGCCCAGATCCATCCGCGGCGTCGCTTACTCCGCATGCCGCCACCCGCCGCGCGGAAGCTGCCGGCGACGCGCGGCTTGCATCAAGCGACGATCCCGCCGACGCGCCCGTGCAAATGCGAAGCCGTCGTGCTCGACTGCGGAGTCACACCGGCACCACGTCGAAAGTCTCCTGCGGATACTGCGATTCGGTCTGCAGCTTGATCGGCCGTTTCAACAGCGCTTCAAGTTCGGCCAGACCGCCGGACTGCTCCTCGGCCAGCCGCGCGATCACGTTGGGCGCAGCGAGCACCAGGAACGAACGCGATTCGTACAAGCGCGCGGCACGTTGCACCTCGCGCGCGATTTCCTGGCACACGGTTTCCACCGTCTTCACGGTGCCGCGGCCACCGCAGGCGGCGCAGGGTTCGCAGAGGATGTGGCCGAGACTCTCGCGCGTGCGCTTGCGCGTCATCTGCACCAGTCCGAGTTCGGTGAAGGGATAGATGCGCGTGCGCGCCGGATCGCGTGCGACTTCCTTCTCCAGCGTGCGCAGTACTTGCAGACGATGCTCTTCGCTCTTCATATCGATGAAGTCGAGCACGATGATGCCGCCGAGATTGCGCAGCCGAAGCTGGCGCGCGATTGCGCCGGCCGCTTCGAGATTGGTCTTGAGAATGGTCTCTTCAAGGTTGCGGTGGCCGGTGAAGGCCCCGGTATTCACATCGATCGTCGTCATCGCCTCGGTCTGGTCGATGACCAGATGGCCGCCCGACTTCAGATCGACCTTGCGCTCCAGCGCGCGGTTCAACTCGTCTTCGACGCCGAACAGATCGAAGATCGGCGCCGCGCCGTTGTAGGCCTCGATCTTGTCGGCAACATCGGGTACGAACACGCGCGCGAACTGGGCCACGCGCTTGGCTTCTTCCGCGCTGTCGATGCGCACGCGTTCGACGCGCGTGCCGAGCAGATCGCGCAGAATGCGCATCGACAGCGGCAGATCGCCATGCACCAGTTCGCCGGTCTTGGCGCTGCGCGCCTGCTCCTCGATGGCCAGCCACAGCCGCATCAGGAAGCGGATGTCGCCGGCGAGTGCGGCTTCGTCGGCACCTTCGGCCGCGGTGCGTGCGATCACACCACCGCCGCGCGCTTGCAACTCGGGCGCTGCGACCGGTGCGACTTTCTCCAGCAGCTCACGCAATCGCGCACGCTCGGCTTCGTCTTCGATCTTGGCCGAGACACCGATCGTGCGATCGAACGGCATCAATACGAGATAGCGCGACGGAATCGACAGCAGCGTGGTCAGGCGCGCGCCCTTGCTGCCCATCGGGTCCTTGAGAATTTGCACCAGCACGTTCTGACCTTCGCGCAGCAGCTTCTCGACCGGCGGCAGCGGTGCATCCGCCGGCTCCGGGTTGAGCATGTCGGCGACATGTAGAAACGCGGTGCGCGCGAGGCCGACATCGACGAACGCCGCCTGCATGCCCGGCAGCACGCGCTTGACGGTGCCCTTGTAGATGTTGCCGACCAGACCGTGGCGCGCGGTGCGCTGCACATAGATTTCCTGCGTCGCGCCGCCTTCGACCAGCGCCACACGCGTTTCCTGCGCGCCGATGTTGACGAGAATTTCAGCGGTCATCGTCAGCGGATTCCAATGATTCAATCAGGGTCGCGCGGCGATGCGCGACAGCGACACGCGGCGGGTCGATGCATGCGCAACGTAAAGAACGCAACGCCGACTCGCGCATAAGCAACCGCAAGCGCTGCGCTGCAATCAGCGCGGCAAATCCCGCGGGCAGATGCAGGCGTGTCATGCGCACTCCGCCACTGCGCCGATCGCAAGGCCGTGACGTTCAAGCAGTTGCGCCGTCTCGAACAAGGGCAGGCCGACGACACCGCTGTAGCTGCCTGCGATGGCGCGCACCCAGCGTGCGGCATAGCCCTGGATCGCATACGCACCGGCCTTGCCGACGGGTTCACCCGAATGCCAGTAGTCGCGTGCCTGTGCGGCTGTGATCGCACCGAACTCGACGCGGGTGACACTGAGTGCCACGTCGGCGCCGGCCGCACCGATCACCGCGACCGCGCTGTAGACCTCGTGACTTCGATCCGACAGGCGCAACAGCATGCGCACCGCATCGTCCGCATCGCGCGGCTTGCCGAGAATGTCGTCGTCGAGCACGACGTCGGTGTCTGCACCGAGCACCGGGATTGCGGCATCACGCTGCGCAGTCGGCATCGATTCGAGATGAGCCAGTCCGGCGCGCGCCTTCGCCAACGCGGTTGCGCGCGCATAGTCGGCCGGCGACTGGCCGTGACTGCGCCGCTCCTCAACCTCGGCGTCGACCACCGCGAAACGCACGCCGAGCTGCGACAGCAGTTCGGCACGCCGCGGCGAGCGAGAGGCTAGATAAAGCTGTGGCGTCATCGATGACGAGGCGGCGCATCCGGATTGGATGGCTATTGTCGATGAATCGGTGCCGCGCCGAAACCCGGCGCAGCCAGCGTCTATCGCCAACCCATCAGCGGGTGGCCGCCGTACGGGTCAATTCGCGATAACGCAGGGCATCGGCATCGAATTGCGCGAGCGTATCGCGCCGCTGGATTTCGATCTTGTCGAGCGCCTCGCGCGTCTGTCTGGCCGAGGTCTCGAAACTGTGGATTTGTAATTGCAGCTTGGCCGACGCATCGGCACCTTCGGCTTGTGCGGCAGCCTCACGCGAGTGCAGTTCGTTCAGGGTCGCCTGATTCTCCGTCAGTGCCTTGTGCGCCGCGGCACTGCGTTGATCGAGCGCTTGCAGCTGATTGGCGCGTGCCAATTCGAGATCGTCGGCATGCGGGTAGATCTGCAACAGCGCGCGATCGCGATCGGCCTGCTGCGCCGCTTGCTTGGCGCTGCGTTCGGCCGCTGCAGCTTCCTCTGGGGTTTTTTCGCGATCGAAGACCTGCCGTGTACGACCGCTGCTGTCGACCAGCGTATAGCGGCCGTGCGCTGCTTCCGGTGGTACGCGGTCGCTGTAGTGGGCGCGACCGGCGTCGTCGGTCCAGCGATACATCAATTTGCCAGGAGTATTTGCTGAAGTATTTCCTGGAGTATTACCAGGGGAATTTGATGAGGAGGGATCGGCGGCGGCCGTTGCTCCCCCGAGCAGGACGACCGCCGCGATCAACCACCGCTTGCTGCTTCCTGCTACCGCACTTCCCAGCTTCCCCATCAATTCTTTCACGAATTCTTCGATGCTCGTTCAGACGATCACCGCCACGTCCTTTACGCAACACCGCTCCGGTCACCGTATTGCCGCTGATATTCGCGAATCGCGGCGGCCGCATCTGCGAAGCCCGCCGTGCCGCCGAGATACTCCAGCAAATCCCGGACCGTCACCAGCGCATGCACTGGAAAGCCCATGGATTCGCGGATTTCATGGACTGCGGAGCGTCCATTGGGTCCGACCTCCTGACGATCCAGGGCAGTTATTGCCGCGATTGGTACGGCAGCGGCCTTTATCAGCAGTGCGTGCGACTCGCGCAGCGCAGTGCCGGCCGTGAGCACGTCGTCGACGATGATGCAGCGCTGCCCGGCAACCGCCGCGCCGACCAGCACCCCGCCCTCGCCGTGATCCTTGGCTTCCTTGCGGTTGTACGCGAAGGCGACATCGCGCGGGGTTGCGACCAGCGCCGGGTCGGCCAGCGCAATGCTGACGGCTGCAGCCAGCGGAATGCCCTTGTAGGCGGGGCCGAACAAGAGGTCGTAATCGAGGTTCAGCGCGGTCAGCGCAGCCGCGTAGGCGCCGCCGAGTTCGCGCAGCGCAGCCCCGCTGGCGATCTTGCCGAGGTTGAAGAAGTAAGGGCTGACGCGGCCGGACTTCAGCGTGAAGGCACCGAACTTGAGCACCTCGTGCTTGAGCGCGAGCGCGAGGAAGGTTTTCTTGTAGTCGAGCATGGGGAAAGGGAGCGAAAGGAGCGGAGCGCGCAGCGCACTGCCGTAGCCGGATGTTGCGTCTAAGATACGGTGCCGCGCAACCGCGCTCATCGCCAAACGCCCGCTCGATCCATGCGCATCATCTCGCTGAACTGCAACGGCATCCGCTCCGCCGCCAAGAAGGGACTGTTCGACTGGCTGCCCGAGCAGAAAGCCGACCTGCTGTGCCTGCAGGAAATCAAGGCGCAGATGAGCGATCTGGAGGGCGACGCGACGTTCGCGCCGAAGGGCTGGCATGCGCACTTCAATCACGCACAGCGCAAGGGTTATTCGGGCACCGGCATCTTTTCGCGCAAGCAACCGGACGCCGTGTTCGATCGACTCGGCGCGCCTGAGTTCGATGAAGAAGGCCGTTACCTGGAATTGCGCTTCGGCAATCTGTCGGTGGTCTCGCTGTATCTGCCGTCGGGCTCGGCCGGACCCGAACGTCAGGCGAGCAAGGATCGCTTCCTCGAATTCTTCGCGCCGATCCTGCAGCAGTGGGCCGCGAGCGGCCGCGACTATGTCGTCTGCGGCGACTGGAACATTGCACATACCAAGCTGGACCTGAAGAACTGGCGCAGCAACCAGAAGAACTCCGGCTTCCTGCCGCACGAGCGCGCCTGGATGGACGCGCTGCTCGGCACACCGGAAACCCCGGGCGCCTGGGTCGATGGCTATCGCGCGCTGCACCCGAGCCTGGAAGCCGAGGCCTATACCTGGTGGAGCAATCGCGGGAACGCCTACGCCAACAACGTCGGTTGGCGCATCGATTACCAACTGGTGACGCCGTCGTTGAAGTCGAAGATCAAGACCGCGACGGTGGCGCGCACGCCGCGCTTCTCGGATCACGCGCCGCTGACGCTGGACTACAAGCTTTGACGCCGGACGTGTCCCCCGAAGCCGCGCCGGCACCGCGCGGCTGGCGCGCGTCGCTCGCCGCCTATGCGAATCCGCGCGTGCTGACCATGCTGTTGCTCGGTTTCTCGGCGGGCCTGCCGTTTCCGCTGGTGCTCACCACGCTGTCGGCGCGCCTGCGTCAGGCCGGCATCGATCGCACCACGATCGGCTATTTCAGCCTGGTGGGGCTGGCCTATTCGCTGAAGTATTTCTGGTCACCGGTGGTCGATCGCCTCGCGCTGCCCGGCCTCAACCGCCTCGGCCGCCGTCGTAGCTGGATGCTGTTGGCACAGATCGGCATCGCCGTCGGGCTGCTGATGATGGCGCTGCAGGATCCGGCGGAGAGTGCGGTTCACATGGCCTGGCTGGCGGTGTTCACCGCGTTCTGTGCGGCGACCCAGGACATCGCGCTCGATGCGTATCGCATCGAGGCCGTGGGTGTGGAATGGCAGGGCGCGATCGCGGCGACGTACCAGACCGGCTACCAGCTCGCGCTGATCTGTGCCGGCGCCGGCGCGCTGACCGCCGCCGCCGGCTACGGCTGGACCTTCGCCTATCTGCTGATGACCGCCTGCGTCGCGGTGGGTGTGGTCACCACCTTGCTGATCGCCGAGCCGGAGGCGCGGGTGGATCGCGCAACGATGGCGCAGGAAGCGCGCGTGATCGACTTTCTCGAACGCAAGGCGCACTGGCCCGCTCCCTTGCGCCACACGATGGCCTGGCTGATCGGTGCGGTGGTGTGTCCGTTCGTGGATTTCTTCAGCCGCAACGGCCTGCGCGCCGGCGTGCCGATCCTCGCGCTGATCGTCTGCTACCGGCTCAACTACACGACGATGGGTGTGGCCGCAAACACCTTCTATCTCGATCTCGGCTACAGCCTCACGCAGATCGCACTGGTGTCGAAGGTCTACGGCATTCTGATGACGCTCGCCGGTGCGCTGGTCGCCGGCCTGCTGGTGAAACGTTACGGCGTGCCGCGTACGATGCTGATCGGCATCGTGCTGCTGACCGCAGCGAACCTGCTGTATGCCGGCATCAGCGATCGACTGGCGCCTTTCATCATCGCGCACCAGGACAAGCTGGCCGACGCGCATGCGCCGGCGTTGCGCTGGCTCGCCGCTGCGGTGAGTCTGGACAACATCGCCAACGGCATCGCCGGCACCGCGTTCATCGCCTATCTGTCGTCACTGACGAATGCGGCGTACACCGCAACGCAGTACGCGCTGTTCGGAACGCTGTGGAGCCTGCCGGCGAAGAGCATTGCCAGCCAGTGGGGCAAGATCGTCGATGCATTCGGCTATCCGGCGTTCTTCGTCTACACCGCTGCCATCGGTCTGCCTGCGATCCTGCTGATCCTATGGCTCATGCGGCGACCTCCGTCACGCTCGCCAGCCGCAGCATGATCGCGGCGAAGTGTCGCGCCGAGGGCTGTGCCTGCGGAACCTCGTCACTGGCCGAGTAGACCGGCATACGCAGCCGCACAATGTGCTCGGCCAGATCGATCTGCTCGGCGCCGAGCGCACGCAGGTGTTCGATGAAGCGTGCGTTGTCCTGGCTGACGTCGTACTCGAATTGCGAGATTCCGCAGCGTGCCGCCGTCAGATGCAGACAGGCATGCAGCAGCATGCCGGCGCCGCGATGCTGATAGGCATCGAGCACGGTCACCGCGACTTCGGCCGCCGACGCTGTGTGGGCTTGCCGGATATAGCGCGCAACGCCGATGCCGGGTGCAGATGGCTGCGCGAGATTGAGTGCGCCCCAGGCGGCGTGATCGACGTGATCGACCGCGGTCAGGAACTTCAGCTGGGTCTGCGACAGCGCGCTCATCTGTCCGAAAAACCGCGTGTGCCGCGAGGCCTTCGACAGTTGCGCGTAACCCCGTTCGAAACGCGGCGCATCCGTCGGACGGATCGGTCGCACCAGCGCGCGCAGACCGCCGGCGAGTTCGAATTCGAAGGCCGCCGGCAACGTCGTGCTCACTCGCTTGCTACTCATGCGTCCTCGCTTGCCGTGACGGCCGAATGCCCGGAGCGGATCAGCGCGTGGGCTGACCGATCGCTACACTGCCACTACCAAATCTGAGCCGAGCGGGAGTCTAGCGTGCGTCGCCTACTCAACTTGTTGCTGTTCAGCACCGGTCTCGCCGGCTTCGGGATCGCACACGCCAACTATGCGCCGCAGACACTGACGATCGCCGCCGCTGCGAACCTGGCCGACGTGATCGAAGTGCTCGACGATGCCTTCGTCGCGCAAACACCCGGTGCGGGTTTGAAGGTGTCGACCGGCTCGTCCGGCAATTTCTACGCGCAGATCAAGAACGGTGCGCCGTTCGACGTGTTCGTCTCTGCCGACGTCGATTTTCCGCGCAAACTCGCCGCCGAAGGCAGCGCACAGAGCAATAGCCTCGTCATCTACGCGCTCGGCCGGCTCGCGCTCTGGAGCACCAATCCGGCGGTGGACTTAAGCCGCGGACTGCTCGCGTTGAACACCGCAGACGTGAAGAAGTTGGCGATCGCCAATCCCGATACGGCGCCTTATGGTCGCGCCGCAAAAGCCACGTTGCAGAGCACCGGGCTGTGGGATGCGATGCAAAAAAAGCTGGTGACCGGCGAGAACATCGCCCAGGCCGCGCAATTCGTGCAGACCGGCAACGCCGACGCCGGATTCGTCGCCTATTCGACGCTGCGTTCGCCGAAACTCGCCGGCGTCGGCACCTTCTGGCTGGTGCCGGCCGAAGTGCATGCGCCGCTGGAACAGGCGGCGGTGATCACGCTGCACGGCAAGGATAATCCGCTGGCCGCACGCTATCTGGCGTTCCTCAAATCGGCGACCGCGCAGTCGATCTTCCGGCAGTGGGGTTATGACTTGCCGGCTGCCGCTGCACATTGAGTAGCACGCCGATTTCGCTGCTGGCGCTCCCGGCGGAGTTGTGGACGGCGCTGTGGTTGACCGTGCGCCTGGCCGGCGTCAGCACGCTGCTGCTGCTGGCAATCAGTCTGCCGCTGGCCGGCTGGATCAACCGTACGCGCTCGCATGCAGGTGCGGCGATCGAAGCACTGGCGAGCCTGCCGATGGTGTTGCCGCCCACCGTCATCGGCTTCTACCTGTTGATCGCATTCGGCAACCAGAGCCCGCTGGGCCAGGCCTGGACGTCGCTGTTCGGCCACGCGCTCGCGTTCAGCTTTCCAGGGCTCGTCGTCGGCTCGGTGCTGTACAGCCTGCCTTACGCGCTGCAGCCGATCCAAGTAAGTCTGCGTGAACTCGACGCCGCGCTGATCGAGGCCGCCGTCGCACTCGGTGCAAAGCCGCGCCAGACCTTCTGGCGCGTGATGGTGCCGGCTGCGCGCAGCGGTATTGCCAGCGGTGCGGCACTGAGCTTCGCGCACACCATCGGCGAGTTCGGCGTGGTGTTGATGCTCGGCGGCAATATTCCGGGCGTGACGCGCGTGGCCTCGATCGCGCTCTACGACGCGGCACAGAATCTCAACTACGCCATCGCACACACCTACGCGCTGGTGCTGCTGGCGATCTCGTTCGCGATGCTGCTGTTGATCGCCGCCTTACGCAAAAGCAATCAGCGCCACGCGCGTCCGCATTTGCGTTAGCGACGCGTCCCTGCGCTCAGGGGCAGGGAATCGTAAAGCGCTGATGGATAGACTCGATGCCGGCCAGCACTTCCTTGCCGAGCTTGAGATTGATCGAGGCGATGTTCGCGCGTAGTTGCGCCATCGTTGTCGCGCCGATGATGTTGGCGCCGACGAAACTGCGGGCCGTGACGAAAGCCAGCGCCATCTGCGCTGGATCGAGGCCATGCTTCTTCGCCAACGCCACGTATTCGCGCGTCGCCAGTTCGGCCTGCTCGCTGTTGTACCGCGTGAAGCGGCTGAACAGCGTGATGCGACCGTCGGCCGGACGCGCGCCGTGCAGGTACTTGCCGCTGAGCACTCCGAATGCCAGCGGCGAATAGGCCAACAGCGGAATGTGCTCGCGGTGCGAGAACTCGGACAGGCCGATCTCGAAGCTGCGATTCAACAGGCTGTATGGATTCTGGATGGTCGCCACTCGCGGCAGCAGCTGTTCGCGCGCGAGTCGCAGGTATTCGCTCAAGCCCCAGGGCGTTTCGTTGGAGATGCCGACATGGCGCACCTTGCCCTGCTGCACCAACTCGGCGAGCGCGGACAAGGTTTCCACGATTGGTGTGGCGTGCTGATCGTTGCTGGCGCGGAAACCCAGCTGGCCGAAATAGTTGGTGCTGCGCTCGGGCCAGTGCACCTGGTAGAGATCGATGTAGTCGGTCTTCAGCCGCTTGAGACTGGCATCGCAGGCTTCGAGGATCTGCTCGCGCGTCAGCCGCGGGCCTCCGCGCAAATACGGAAACGCGCCCGGTCCGATCACCTTGGTTGCGACCACCACCTGCTTGCGACAGCCGCGCGCGGCGAGCCAGCTGCCGAGGTATTCCTCGGTGAGCCCCTGCGTCTCGGCTTTCGGCGGCACCGGGTACATCTCCGCCGCATCGATGAAGTTGATGCCCTGCGCCACCGCGTAATCGAGCTGCTCGTGCGCCTGCGCTTCGCTGTTCTGCTCACCCCAGGTCATCGTGCCGAGACAGATGCGGCTGACTTCGAGATCGGTGCTGCCGAGTTTGCGCAGGTCCATCGGTGGAGTCCTTGAGCTTAGGCTGGATACGCGGTTGTCAGTGGCCGGCCTGGAACGCGCGAGGCTTACTTCGCGGCCTCTTCGGCGATCGCTTTCTTGCGCTTTGCCGCGAGCCGCTTCATCGCCGGGCGCAGCGTTGCTTCCATCGCAACTTCCATCTGTTCGCCGGGGACAACCAGCGTCATCGGCCGCGACAGGAATGCGCCGGGAATGCTGTCCACCAGCTTGCCGATGTCGGCCTCCACGCGCGAGTTGAGCCGGAAGCTGATCACCACGAGGCTCTCGGCCTGGGTCGGAATCTCGCGTTCGACAAAGGGATTGCTGGTATCGACTAAAGGCACGCGCTGGAAGTTGACGTCGGTGCGCGAGAACTGCGGCGTTATGTAGTTCACGTAATCCGGCATTCGACGCAGGATGGTCTTGGTGACGTCCTCGGCCTTGTGGCCACGCTCTTCGCTGTCGCGACGGATCTTCTGGATCCATTCGAGATTGATGATCGGCGTCACGCCGATCAGTAGATCGACATGCCGCGCAACATTCACCTCGGACGTCACCAGTCCGGCGTGCAGACCTTCGTAGAACAGCACGTCGGTTTCGGCCGGCAGCTTGGTCCACGGCGTGAACGTGCCGACACTCTGGCCGGCCTCGCGCGCTTCCTCTTCCGTGTGCAGATAGTTGCGCACCAGCCCGGTACCGCTGCGCGCGTAATCGCGGAACAGTTTTTCGAGTTTGTCGAGCAGGTTGGCGCCGGGGCCGAAGTGACTGAAATTTTCGCCACGAATGCGCGCCTTCTCGGTGAGTGCACGCATCTGCTCGCGATCGTAGGCGTGAAAACTGTCGCCGGCGACATAGGCCGCGTCGAGCTTCAGGGATTCGAAAATGCGCCGGAACACCCGCTGCGCCGTGCTGGTGCCGGCACCCGAGGCACCGGTGACTGCGACGATCGGAAATTTGGCGGACATTGTTCGAGTGTTCTCAGGGCGTGCCGCTAGCGACGCCGGTATTCGAGATCGAATACGGCGTGACCCAGCCGCAGACCGCGCGCTTCGAAGCGCGTGGTCGGCCGATCGTCCGGCCGCTGCATGTAGCCCTGCGCGCCGGCGAGGTTTTCGAACTCCGCCAGCGGGTCGAGCACCTCGCGCATGTGGCTGGCGTACTCGGCCCAATCGGTCGCCAGCCGCAGGCGGCCACCGGGTCGCAGCACGCGCGCGATCAGTCGCGCGAAATCGGTCTGGATCAAGCGGCGCTTGTGGTGGCGCTTTTTCGGCCAGGGATCGGGAAAGAAAATCATCACTTCGTCGACGCTGCCCGCCGGCAGAGCGGCGCGCAATACTTCTACGGCGTCGGCACAGGCCACGCGCAGATTGTCGAGGCCGAGTTGCTGCGCACGCTGCAGCAGTCGGCCGACACCGGGCCGATGCACTTCGATGCCGATGAAATCGGTATCGCGACGTGACGCCGCGCATTCAGCCAGATGGTCGCCGCTGCCGAAACCGATCTCCACCGCCAGCGGCGCAACGCGCCCGAATAGCGCGGGGGCATCGATCTCGGGCAGCGCATTGCCGGGACGCGAGTCGCCGCTACCTAAACCATAGCGCGGCCACAAGGCATCGAGCGCCTGCGCTTGCGCTGGCGTGATGCGCCCTTCGCGCAGCACAAACGAGCGGATTGACCGGCTGGCGAGCGGATTCGCCGGCACTGGTGCGGATGCAGGCTGCGAAGGCGTGGCCACGTCGGGCGCTTCGATCGACGCCTCTTCCGCATCGTGCCGCGATGGCAGCGACTCGCTCATGTTCAACGATCCGCCGGCGGCGACGAGGGGCTGGCATAGCGCCGTCGCGGCATGCGGCCAGCGAGGAAGGCTTCGCGTCCGGCGATCACGGCGTGATGCATCGCGCTGGCCATCAACACCGGATCGCGCGCCTCGGCAATTGCGGTGTTCATCAGCACGCCGTCGCAACCGAGTTCCATCGCGATCGAGGCATCCGATGCGGTGCCCACACCGGCGTCGACAATCACCGGCACTTTCGCGTTCTCGACGATCTCCATGATGTTGTAACGGTTCTGGATGCCCAGACCGGAGCCAATGGGTGCGGCCAGCGGCATCACCGCAACGCAGCCGATTTCTTCGAGCCGGCGCGCGATGATCGGGTCGTCGCTGGTGTAGACCATCACGTCGAAACCATCCCTGACCAGTTGTTCGGCGGCGACCAGCGTGGCGCTGACGTCCGGAAACAAGGTCTTGGCGTCGCCCAGCACTTCCAGTTTGACCAGCTTGTGGCCATCGAGCAGTTCGCGCGCGAGGCGGCAGGTCCGCACTGCGTCCTCGGCGGTGTAGCAGCCGGCGGTATTCGGCAGCAGCGTATAGCGGCTGGTCGGCAGCACATCGAGCAGGCCTGCGCCGTCGTTGCGAACGCCGGCCTCGCGCTGAAAGAACGGCGTGCGGCGGATCGCCAGCGTGACGATCTGTGCGCCGCTGGCCTCGACCGCACGGCGCGTCTCATCAAGATCCTTGTACTTGCCGGTGCCGACCAGCAGTCGCGAACTGAAATCGCGGCCGGCCACACGCAGCGGCGCGAGCTTCATGGCGACGCCAGGATGGGCGGGCGCAGCCGTCCGCGTCGCGGGTGCCTCGGCGCTTGCGGTGGTCATCGATTCGTTTCTCCAGCCGCGCGCGGCGCGGCGTGCTGTAAGGGGCGGAACGGCTCCGAGCGGCATGGATCCGCATGATCCTGCGCAGATCGCGCATTCGCGCCGCCGGTGTCCGGATAGTTTACGGCCTCACGGCAATCGGCCGGCGGAAAGCAGCGCGAGCCGTGCCGAAACTACCGATGTGGCAGCCTGGCGCGCCCGCTGCGTTCGCAGACGTTTGCCATGCGAGACCCACTCAAGTCGGCGTGAGTTCTAGCGACGAATGGCCGTGGATTGGTTGCTTCCGGGGCGACAGTCTGGTGGTCGGCAGCCTCTCGATCGACGCGCGGGCGCTATCGAAATGCTTATGCGCAGCCATCCTTGGCGCGACGTTGTGGATTCTCCGACCCCCGGCCCGGCCTTCCTTGGCCGGTCGTGAAACGACGCGCGGGCAGTGCCCGCAAGCGCGTCGTTTCACCCTCCGCCGATTGCTTGGACGATTTCTATGTGGTCGCCGGCGACGAGTGCGTGCTCGTGGTGGCGGCTCTTCGGAACGATTTCGCCGTTGATCTCGACCGCGACGCGCCGTTCGGCGCAACCCTCCCGCTCCAGCAATGCGCGCACGGTCAATCCGGGCTGCCAGGCGCGTGTTAAACCGTTGACGGTGATTTCCATTCGATCAGTTTATCGAACGGCGGATCGACATAGGGATGGTGGATGCGGTCTGGCAGGCGGACGCGCGCAAATGTGTCCGGCGAGGCGCCCGTTTCGCCATAAGTCGGAGCGCCGGCAGCGACGAACCAGTGGATGTTCATGGCCCCTGTGCCCGCCGCGCATCGAGACTTAAGGCGACGTGCTCACTCGGGGTTCCATATGCAAGCGTACGATCAGCGGGGTAGTATGGCCGCTTACCGGAGTTGCGAAGACAAATCCGGATCGGTCATTCGATCGAGGCAGGGCGGAAAAAATAACGGTCGCTGGGCAGTTGCAGCGACGAAAAATGCGGTTCAGGCATGCGGCCGGCAGCATCGGTCGCCGCATCAGGGTGCATAAAAATGAATGGCAAAGGATTGCTGTTGGGTTTGAGTTGTCTGGGGCTGCTCATCTGCGGAACGAGCTATGCCGCCGACTCCAGCTTCCGGTTCGTCGGGGCGACAACCGTCAGCGTAAGCGATTGCGCCAGCGTCACCGGCAACAGTTCCGGATGGTGTCGCCGCAATTGGCCACCGAATGGACGCGGCACTGTTTACCAATACAGCTTCCAGGAAACTCGTCTCGCCACCGGCGCGGTGCTGGTGCGAACGGCCTATGTTTACAAGCCCGACCAGATCCGCGCTGGCACGAGCTATCCGCTTCTGACTTGGCTGCATGGAGGCACCCAAAGCGCCGATCAGATGTTCGAGAACTTCGCGTTTGCCGAACTCGCCGATGGCCGCAGCGATGCCTCCAAAATCACCTGGCGGCAGAACACAGCGAGTTGCCAGCAAGGACCACACGGCAGTTCGCTCTACAAACTGGGCGGCACCTCCGTCGGTGGCTTCGTCAGCACCGGCGGCAACGGTTCGAGCTGCACGCCGCCCAACCAGAAATACGCTCGACCGAGCAGCGCGCCTGCATTTTTCCTGGTGCTACCGAACGGCATCGAGGATGCCGCAGGCAACGGTCGCAGTTGGGAAGACGGCCGCAATCCGTCGCCGGGGCAATATTCGACGCCGAATCCGGATCAGCAGAAGCGCGACGACGTCGGCTTCATCGATACGCTCATCGCCACCATCAAGCAGCAGCAAGGCACCTTGGTTGATGCGACGCGCGTCTATATCGGCGGCGTTTCCAACGGCGGGCTGATGACGACGCGACTGCTGTGCAACGTCAACGCCTATCCTGAGCTTGCGCGGGTTGCGGCGTATTCAGTCTCCGTCGGCTCGATGGCCGACAATCTCTACACCGGTGCAAACGGCCGAGAACAATGCACCAGCGCCGGCACTCAGCTTGCGGCGCTGTCGATTTTCGTCGGCTACAGTTCGCCGACGCCGAACGCGGGCAACAGCAATTTCGTGGCCAACTGCAATCCCTACAATCCGTCCGATCCCGCGTATCCCTCGCTGCCTGCGTGCCCGTATCCAACGACCTCCGGTGACAGCGTGATGCCTTACGGCCCCGCACTGGATGTCGGCGGCGGCACTTACACCGTCAACAGTCCGACCACCGGCAAGGTCATCGCTTCGTTCGACAACGAGCGATTCTGGCTCAACTACCTGAGCGCTTCCGGCGCCGGCGCCGCCAATGTCAGCAGCGGGTCGCTGGGCTACTTCAGCCTCGTGCGCCGTTACAGCTTCGCGCGCTCGCCGCTGTTGATGCAGGTGATTGAGACGGTCGATGGCCTGCACTACAACAACAGTGCGCGCGCCGACTTCGAAGCCACCGCGCGGATCTACGATTTCCTGTTCTCGTTCCGCAAGTCGAACGGGCTGCTGCAATACGTCGGCGGAAGTATCGATGCCGCCAGCGGTCGCTTTGGCAACTTGAGTGGCGTCTACTGAGATCGGGCAGCAGAACGCGGGTGCAATGGCATCGTTCGCGCCGAGGCGCGCACGCTGCCGGGAACAATCCACTGCGGTGCGGCGCGTGTTCGAAAGCGCAAGGCGTCATCGCCACCGGCCTGGTTCGCGTAACGCGATCCACCATCGCAAGTGCTCGGCACGGCGGCGACGACCTCATTGCGACTGGTGACGCGCACAAGCGTTCGACAGCTTTGCAGTTCTTAGCGCTACGCCGTCATGGGTTGCGAACGCAACCGATTTAAACTTTCATCGAACGGAATCGGTTGAGATACGTCGTTACGACGATCGGACGATTGCCCCCAACGGTCGGCGATCGCGACGAACTGCCCGGCATCGGGCTAAAGTGTCGGCAAACGGATCTCTTCGGGCCATTCTGGATCCGGTTCCATACTTGCATTAGAAATGCGATCGGATCTCGGTCCAATTGCGATTAGGGAGATTGAAATGTTGAAGACGAAACTGTTTTGCGGTGTCCTGCTGTTCGCCTCGCTGGCCGCTTGCAGCGAATCGCCAGCAAAGCCGGAACCTGCGCAAGTGGTCTCAGATCAGTCCGACGATGAGGATTGCTCGACCGATTACGTCACCGGTTCGCGCATCAAACAGCACACCGCCTGCGCCAGCACGATCGCGAATACGCCGAACACGCTTGGCATGAGCCGCGGATATGGCGGCGTGACGGGCGGAAAGTAGGTCCACAGTACCCGACGGTCCCGCGGTCGGGGTTGCCGCAGAACGATCGCCGCCGAATCGGCCGCCGTGCAGCAGGAAGTCATTGCGCCGAGTTGCTAGAATCGGCCGCAATGCGGGTGTAGTTCAATGGCAGAACTGCAGCTTCCCAAGCTGCTAGCGTGGGTTCGATTCCCATCACCCGCTCCACTTCTGACTTCAGGTTGAACGCGTGCAGAAGTGGGCGGTGCGCAGTCCGAGGCCGGCGCCCTTTCGAGTGATTCGGCCGACTGGCCCTGGCGGCTCCCGCAAACCGGGAACCGCCGTCGGGCCGTCCACTCTCCGCGGTTCAGACCGAGGGCGTGCCGTTGGTACTTAGCAGGCCGCCCTGCTGAGCAATTTCGGCAGCCTGGGTACGACGATGGACGCCGAGCTTGCTGTAGATATTCTTCAGGTGATATTTGACGGCGTCTTTCGAGCGGAAGATTCGAGCGCCGATCTCGCGATTCGAATGTCCCTCCATCAGCAAGCCCAAAATCTGCAGTTCACGGGGCGTCAACGGCTTGTCCAGCTTTAGATCCATCTCCGGCTTCACTTCAATAACCTCGCGTTTTAAAAAAATCGGTACGCGTCTGCCCGACGCTCGCGCGTATTGCGCGGCGCATTCCATTGCACAACTGATTGCGACCACTTTGGGTCGATGCCTCGGGCGTTCGCTGCGGCAGGCACCCCCACGCTGACTCAATGCGCGCGGTACCGACTGCGAAATCAACGTCGCCAAGGCCCGCAAGATGCCTCCACGCGCGCGCAGCCGCGTGGGCCCAGACGGCGGGCCGAGGCGGATTGACGAGGCGTGAGTGCGGGTACATATCTAGCTTTACGCAATCCCGCTACCCGCGGATGCGCAAAGTGAGAATCAGGAGATCGCGCCTTGCTTTGTGCAGCGCTTAACCGGCGTTCCGGCTCGACTTTTATTTGTGTCACGCGGGTTGGATGCGCCGTACAAACTCGCCGAGTCGGACCCAGGCGCCCTGTGCAGACCCCGACCGCGGATCGTGAATTAAGCCGGGCGATGCCGCGGCTCCGTCACGGCCGAGCCTCAAGCAAGCCCAAATTACGTTACGGGAACCTGCTCGCGCACGACGAGATCTGCGTGAATCCTAGATGCGCCCGCGTGCGCAAGGAGGCCGGCTCGCCCGGGAATTGCTGGGGATTGCTGGGGATTGCTGGGGATTGCTGGGGCTCGCCGGGACTCGCTGGAGGCTTGCTCAGCCGTTGTCGACCGGGTCTTCCTCGCCCGCATCCAGCGCGGCCAGCAGCGGCGTAGCACTCGTTGCCGGCAGCGCTTCTACGGCGCGCAGTTCGCGTGCGATCGCGCGCGTGCGCACCTTCGTGGCATCGATCTGGTTGCTGGCCTCGTCGAGTTTCTTCTTGACCTTGTCGAGCACGTCGCCGAACTTGCCGAACTCGGTCTTCACCACGCCGAGGATGTTCCAGACTTCGCTCGAACGCTGCTGGATTGCCAAGGTGCGAAAGCCCATCTGCAGGCTGTTGAGCAAGGCGGTCAGCGTCGTCGGGCCGGCAATGGTGACGCGGTATTCACGTTGCAGCAGTTCGCTCAATCCGGGCCGCCGGATGACTTCCGCGTAGAGGCCCTCGGTTGGCAGGAACAGCAGGGCGAAATCGGTGGTGTTGGGCGGATCGATGTACTTGTCGCGAATCGTGCGCGCCTCCGCTTTGATGCGGGCCTCCAGCGCGCGGCCGGCGTCGTCGACGCCGACGATATCGGCACGCTCCTGCGCGTCGATCAGGCGCTCGTAATCCTCGCGCGGAAACTTCGCGTCGATCGGCAGCCAGACCTGTTCGCCGGAATCCTGCCCCGGCAGCCGGATTGCGTATTCGACCTTATCGGCACTGCCTTTACGCGTCGCGACATTGGCGGCGTACTGCTCGGCGACAAGGATCTGCTCGAGCAAATTGCCGAGCTGCACCTCGCCCCAGGTGCCACGGGTCTTGACGTTGGTCAGCACGCGTTTGAGATCGCCAACGCCGGCGGCCAGCGACTGCATTTCGCCGAGGCCACGCTGCACCAGTTCGAGCCGCTCGCTGACCAGCTTGAACGACTGGCCGAGCCGCTCTTCGAGCGTGTTATGAAGTTTCTCGTCGACCGTCTTGCGCATCTCTTCAAGCTTGCCGGCGTTGTCGGCTTGCAGTTCCTTGAGCCGCTCATCCACCGTGCTGCGCAGTTCGGCCAGCCGCTGCGTGCTGGCCTCGCCGAGCGCGGTCAACCGCTGCGCCAGCGATTCGCCGAACTGATGCAGCGTGGCCGCCTGCTCCGCACGGCCGGCGCGCGCATCGTTCTGCATGCCTTGCTGTCTTTCGTCGATGCGCTGACCGAGACCTTCGAGCTGGCGACCGAAGGTCTCCAGCTGTGCGGCCAGCACACGCCCGAGCTGTTCCTGCTGTGCGGCCAGCGTCTGCCCGAATTGCAGCAGTGACGACGACAGCTCGGCGCGCTGCTGGCGACTTTGCTCCAGCGCTTCCTGCCGCGCGATTGCGGCATCGTCGCGCTGGCGGCGTTCGAGTGCGGTGAAGGCGTCGCGCTCGTCGCCGAGCCTGGCGCGCAGGGCACGCACCGCGAACAGGGTTAGCAGCACCAGCACGGCGAGCAACAGCAGTGCGAAACAGACGATCAGGACAGGGGTAGTGAGCATCGCTTAAGCATAACCGCCGGCCTGCGATGGCGGTGCCCGATGACGGTGCGAAGCGGCTGCGCGCTCGGGCGACACTCGGCTGATGTCCCACAGAATCCTGGGCGAAACCCCGGGCGAAGATCAGCTGATGATCAGGCCGCTTTCTTGCGCGAAAACGCCAGCAGAAATTCCATCTGGTCAGCCAGGATGCGTCGATTGCTGAGGATCAGATACTCGGCCAGATTCGGCGTGTACGGAATCGCCAGCAGCTTCATCCGCGCTTCTTCGGGCGTGCGATCGTCCTTGCGCTGATTGCAGTGGCGGCAGGCGGTGACGCAGTTTTCCCAGACGCTGGCACCGCCGCGCGAAGCCGGAATCACGTGATCGCGGGTGAGTTCGCTGGTGGCAAATTGATGACCGCAGTACATGCACAGATTGTGATCGCGCTGGAACAGCGTGCGATTGGTCAACAGCGGTGCACCGCCGCTATAGCGCCGCGAGCGATCGGCCACGGCGATGATCGAGCCGATGCGCAGCGCCGAACGCTCGCCGGTTACCGAGCTGATGCCGCCGAGAATGGCAAACCGCTCCTCACCCGCTTCCCAACAGACGCGTTGGCGGGCGTAGAGCGTTGCGGCGGTTTGCCAGCGTATCCATCCAACCGGCATTCCGCCTGCATCGAGCTTGAGGATCGATGGGATCATTTCCTAAATGTATCTGAAAAAGCAGCGCGCGTGGCGAATCAGGTGATGCAGAGTGGCCCAGGCGTGTTGCAGCGATGCGTCAGGTCCGACGCGCCAAGCGCGACGACCCGCCGCGTCGAATGGCTGGCGTCTAGAATCGCAGACGCAGTTTTACGCGCGCCTGCCCGATCCCGAATCCGGCCCGAACGCCTAACAAGCCCCACAAGGAACCTCCGTCATGCGCATCCTCCACACCATGCTCCGCGTCGGCGATCTCGATCGCAGCCTGCACTTCTATACCGAAGTGCTGGACATGAAATTGCTGACTCGCAAGGACTACCCGGAAGGTCGCTTTACGCTGGCCTTCGTCGGCTTCGATGCGCGCGACAACGGCGTGCAGGTCGGCGGCGCCGAAATCGAGCTGACGCACAACTGGGATACGGCCGCCTACGAACTCGGCACGGCCTACGGCCATATCGCGATCGAAGTCGAGGATGCGTATGCGGCCTGCGAGCGGGTCAAGCAGCGCGGCGGCAAGGTCACCCGCGAAGCCGGGCCGATGAAGCACGGCACCACCGTGATCGCTTTCGTTGAAGATCCGGACGGTTACAAAATCGAGTTCATCCAGCACCGGTCGCGGCAGGATTAATCGGCGCAGGCGGTGCGCGCAACCGCGCCGTCGTCAGCACTTCGCAGACGAACGCCGAACGCCGAACGCCGCCACATCGTACGCAGCCACGTCGTCGGCAGCCGCAGGCGACTCAGTGAAAGCTGACGCTGAGATTGGCGCTGTAATAGCGGCCGCGATCGATTCGCACCGACCCGAAATTTCCCGGCGCCAGCGGCTGGTCGAGAATCTGGTCGAGGATAATCTCGCGCGTCAGGTTGTTCGCCGCGAAGGTCAGCGCCCAGTCGCTGTTGACGTCGTCGGCGAGCACCAGCCGCGTGTTCAACTGCGTCGTCGCCGACTGCAGTTCACGCGCATCGTCTTCGGAATTCAGATAGCGGCTGCCCTGGTACAGCACATCAACCGCCACCGTGCTGCTGAGTCCAAACGGCAGATGCGCAGTGTAGGCCGGCACCACCGATGCGGTCACGCGCGGCGCAAACGGCAGGCGTTGCCCGGTGAGGTTGCGCGAGGTACAGCCGACATACGTTCCAGGCGCCGGCGCGGGCGATGGTGGCGGTCCGCAGCTGCTGTTGTCTGCGCTGCCGCGGGGCTGCACGTAGTCGCCCGGCACCGGACCATCCGGGTACGACGAATAGTACGCATCGGCGAAGCCGACCGAGCTGAAGAGAGAAAGCCCGCGCACCGGCAGCAGCCACAGCACATCGTTCTCGAGGCCTTTAGAGCGCGCTGCGGCAGCGTTGACGACGACCACATTGGTGCCCTGGAACGTCGACACCTGTAGGTTTTTCAGATCGGTGAAATAGCCGGCCGCGGTGACACGGATCGGTCCGCCCAGCAAGCGCCCGCGCCACTTCAAACCGAGCTCGAAACTGCTCGCGGTTTCGGGGCCGTATTCGATGCTGCTGTCATTCAGCGGAATGCCATTGAAGCCGCCGCTCTTGTAACCGCGCGCCCAGGTGAAGTACGCCTCGGTGCGCGCAGTCGGCTGCCACTTCAGTCCGGCCTTTGGCGAGAAATCATTCTCGCTGCGATGCAGTTGCTCGCTGAAGTTCCGCTGCTTGGCCACCGCCATGATGATCGGGCTGGTCGATTGGCTGTGCGCATCGGCATTGCGCTGTTCGAAGCCATAACGAACGCCGCCGATCAAATACACTTTCTGTAGCAGCAGCCATTCAAATTGGCCGAAGTACGCGTAATCCTTGGTGCGCTGATTGAGACCGGATTGGGCCGACTGTTGCAGCAGCTGCGGATTGCCGCTGAGGCCGCGCAACGCGGCAATCGCCGCATCGATGGCATCGGCAACACCGCCGCCGAGCACGCCGACAGATTGATCGTGAGCCTTAGCGGCGAGCAGGTAGGCCGCCGCCGCGCCGAGATCCTCGATCTGGAAGTTGTCCGAGGTTTTCAGCGTGTAGTTGTCGTAGTAAACGCCGGTGACGAAATTCATTTCACCGCCGAGCCCGAACAGGTCGGACGCAGCCCCGTTGACACGCAGCTCCTGCGTGAACTGGCGCTCGGGCTGCGGGTCCACCAGCGAATCGCGAATGAACGGAATCGGGCTGAAATCCGCATCCAGATCGCGCGCGGTGATGACGTTCTCTGCGAAGCCGGTGATCGACGTGATCTTCAGCGACGTCAGCCCCAGCGGCGCGCCGAGGTCGCCATCGAACGTGAGGCTGCCACCGCGGACGATCGAGGTTTCCTGCGAAGGCACGTCTTCGGAATTCTGACTGTCGAGTGTGGCCTCGAATTTCGGATCGTAATGCCGCGCGAGTGCCGCCATGCTCGGCGAGACGTCGGTGAGCTGATAAAGATTGAAATGGTTCTGCTGCTGCGACCAGAACGCGGCGAGATCGGCGGTCCAGCCGTCGTGCGAGTCGTAGCGCAAGCGCAGGCGACCGGTGTTCTGCTGGGGTGCGTTCTCGGGACGGTCGAGATCGGTGTTGTACAGCGTGCCGTGATCGCCGTGGTCGAAGTTGCCCGCGGCACGCAGCGCGAAGCCGCCGCCGAGCGGCAGGTTGATCACCGGCTGAAATGATCGCGAACCGTAACTGCGCGCGGTCAGATCCCATTTCAGCAGGCGCTGCGTTTCATCCGGCGCATTGCTGCTGATGTTGAGCAGGCCAGCACTGGTGTTCTTGCCGAACAGCGTGCCCTGCGGACCGCGCAGCACTTCGAAATGCGCGAGATCGATGAAGAACGCGCTGAGAAAATTGGAATAGCTGTACGGCACGCCATCGATCACCGTGCCGACCGAGGGATCGAGTCCGGGCACATCGTTGAGCGTGCCGAGTCCGCGGATCAGCAACTGGCCCGAGCTGGACGAGGCCTCGATGTTGGTATTGGCGGAATAGTTCTGCAGCTCGACGAAATCGCGCGCGCCGATCTCGCGGATGAAGTCGCCGTCGAGCGAGGTCACCGACGCCGGCACCTGCTCCAGCGTCTGCGCGCGCTTCTGCGCGGTGACGATGACTTCCTGAAGTTCCTGCGGCGCTGCGGGAGCGTCGCTGGCCGCCGCGAGCAGCGGCGCTGCCGACGCGAGCAATCCTGCAGCCACCGAAGCCGTCAGCGCGGCCATGCCGACACGGCCGGTGGCCGTGTGCTTTCTCCGGTCAGTCATCCCCGCTCCATCCATACACCGGGGCCACACCCGCCTCTCTAACCGGAGGCGATGCGCGGCGCGGCGCGAAAAGGCTGCTTAGGCGCAGTCCGCCAGCGTCTTCTTGTCCTGCTCGCGGATCCATTCGAGCAGACCATCGAAGCCGCGTTCTTTGTAAATCTGGTCGTACTGCGACGAGCGCAGCGCGAGATCGCTGACGCCGTCGGCGATGACGTTGATCACGCGCCAGCTCTTGCCTTCGGCGCCGGCGACCGGATGCAGCACGTAGTCGAACGCGACGTTGTCGCCGTTGCCGGTGGTGAGGCGCGCATGCACGATGTTCTCGCCGCTGGCGAGCGCTTGTGCATCGAGCGTGGTGAACGATTCGCCATTGAAGCGCTTGAACTGGCTGGCATAGGTCGACAACACCAGCTTGCGGAACGCGTCCATGAACTGCTTGCGCTGATCGTCGCTGATCTCGGTCCAATGGCGTCGCAAGACGCGCTGGCCGATGAAAGGCAGATCGAAGTCGGCATCGATCGCGGTGGCCATCTGTTTGACGCGGCCGCCGCAGCCAAGTGCGGCACCATGCTTCATGTTGTCGAGCAGGGTTGCGTGCAGCGCCGTGACGACCTCGCTCGCCTGCGACGCCGCCACCGGCTCCGCGGCCTGCGCGGAAAACACGAGCAGCACAGACAACAAACCGCCACAGCACAAACGCGACATTCCCAGTGTTCTCCAGGATCCTTTCAGGGGTTTCAAGCGATCGACGGCTGGCCATAAGCAAAGCCCGCCACGCTTTTGATGACAAAATATTAACACGCCGCCTGCCCCGTACCGGTGCATAGCGCCCCGAAGCCGCAGAGTCCACGCGGCGCTGCGGCTTGCTTCACAGCCGCAGGCTGCCGAAGATTCGCGCAGTCGCCACCCGCACCTCGCCACATCAGCCAAGAGCCCTAGCCGCATGATTTCGAGTTCAGATCAGCCTTCCGGAATTGCCGCACGCATCGCCGGCGCCTGGGTCGCACGGGTGCAGCGCCATGCGCTGCTGATCCTGCTGCTGGCGCTGCTGATCGGCGCCGGACTGCTGCATTACGTCGCTGGCCACCTGAGTGTCGATACCAACAACCAGAACATGCTGTCGGCCGATCTGCCGTGGCGCAAAGCCGAGCTGGAGATGGACAAGTTGTTCCCTGGCCGCGGCGACCTGGTGGTCGTCATCGACGGCAGCAGTGCGGAAGTCGCCGACGATGCGCAGCGCCGCCTGGTGGCGAAGCTGCAGCAAAATCCGCAGCTGTTTCCGCAAGTGTTCGCGGCCGAAACCGATCCTTACTTCCGTCGCAGCGGCCTGCTCTATCTCGACAGCGACACCTTGCAGAAGCTGGCCGACAGCCTGACGCGTGCGCAACCCTTCCTCGGCGCGCTGAACCACGATCCGAGCCCGCATGGCCTGTTCACCTTGCTGGATCGCGCCATAACGCAGCCGGCGGGCGGCAGCGACTTCGACCTGGCCGCACCGCTGACGCAGATTGCCGCTGTCACCCAGAAGATTGCCGACGGCGATACCGCCGCCATGTCGTGGCAGACCCTGCTGGGCGACACGCCGAGCCAGGGCAATCCGCTACGCCGATTCATTCAGGTCCAGCCGCATTTCGACTACGGACAGATGTTGCCGGCGGCCGATTCGATTGCGGCTCTGCGCGAGGACGCGAAGGCACTCGGACTCGACGACGCGCACGGCCTGCGGGTTCGCCTCACCGGCAGCGTGGCGATGGAGCACGAGGAACTTCTGACCGCGTTCCACGGCGGCGTGCTGGCCCTGTCGGTGGCCCTGGTGATGGTCGCCGTGCTGCTCTACTTCGCGCTGCGCTCCTTGCGCTTGATGCTCGCCGCGGTCGTCACGCTGGTCTACGGCCTGATCGCAACGGCCGCATTCGCCGCCGCCGCGGTGGGTCACTTGAACATCATCTCGATCGCGTTCGGCGTGCTCTACGTCGGCCTCGGTATCGATTACGCGCTGTACCTGTGCATGCAGTTTCGCGAACGCCTCGGCGACGGACTGCCACAGCGTGAAGCGCTGTCGCGCGCGGCCTCCGATGTCGGCGGCTTCATGGCGGTCTGCGCGGCAACGGTGTCGCTGGCGTTCTTCGCATTCGTACCGACCTCGTTCACCGGCATTGCCGAGCTCGGGTTGATCTCCGGTGTCGGCATGTTCATCAGCCTGATCGTCAGCCTGACGCTGTTGCCGGCGCTGATCACGCTGCTGCCGCCGAACGCCGCGCGCACCAAGCTCAGCACCAACACCGGCGGAACCCTCGGCCGCATGCTCACCTGGCCGTACCGCTATGCACGGCCGATCTGGATCGTCGCTGCACTGCTGGCAGTCGGGGCACTCGCACTGGCGCCTAAATCGCGCTTCGACTACGACCCCTTGAACCTGCGCGATCCGAAGTCGGAAGCGGTATCGACCTTCCGCGAACTGCTGAAGGATCCCAGCATCCCCACGCTGACCTTGTCGGTGCTCACACCGAACGCCGAATCCGCACTGGCGATGGCGAAGAAACTCGGCGCCTTGCCGGTCGCGGCGCGCGCAATCGCGCTGCCGAACTTCGTGCCGGAGGACCAGGCCGACAAGCTGCAAATCCTGTCCGACCTGCAGCTCGACCTGGGCCTCGCCGCGCCGGCAGCCTTGCCGAGCGGGCCCGCCACCGAAGGCGATCGCACAGCCACCGCGCAGTTGCAGGCCGACCTGCCGGCCTTCATCGCCGCGCATAGCGACGCGCAAGGCCAGGCCGCGCAAGCGTTGCTGGATGCGCTCAAGGCATTCAGCGCGTCCGTGTCCAAGCTCGACGCGTCCGCGCAGGACGCGCGCTGGCAGGCGCTGCGTAGCGCGCTGCTCGGCAGCCTGCCGCCGCACTTGCAGGATCTCACCACTGCGCTCGCGGCCACACCGGTGACCGAGGCCGACTTGCCGCCGGCGCTGGCGCGCCAGTGGAAGACCGCCGACGGCCGTTATCGCGTCGAAGTCTGGCCAAAAGAAGTGCTGGATACGCCGGAAGCCACGCAGCGCTTCGTCGATGGCGTGCGCGCAGCCGAGCCGAACGTCTCCGGTCCGCCAGTCGGCTATATCGAATCCGCCAATGCCGTGGTGCAGTCGTTCAAGCAGGCCTTCGGCTATTCGTTCGTCGCCATCGCGCTGCTGCTGGTGATTCTGCTGCGCAGCGTGATCGATACCTTGCTGGTGCTGGTGCCCTTGCTGCTCGCGGGGCTCTACACCGTCGGCGGTCTGGTGCTGGCGCACATGCCGTTCAACTTCGCCAATGTCATCGCCTTGCCGCTGGTGTTGGGTGTGGGAGTGGACTACGGCGTCTACCTCGTGCAGCGCGGACGCGCGGCGCAATCGGCCGACGAGAACCTGCTCCACACCAGCACAGCGCGCGCGGTGCTCTATGGCGCGCTGATCACGATGGCCAACTTCGGAAATCTGATGCTGGCCAAGCATCCCGGCATGGTCGGCATGGGCCTGCTGCTCACCGTCGGTCTCGGCATGACGCTGATCTGCGCGCTGGTGCTACTGCCCAGCCTGCTGACCTTGCGCTGGCGCTGGCGCGCACGCCGCGCACGCTGATCGACTGCCTGATCGCCAACCTGATCGCTTCCGATTACGCGCCTGCCCGACAGCACACCCAGCACACACGCCCAGCAAGCCCTAACACGCCATCCCGATGTTCGACCGCATCCTCAGCCGCGTCCTCACCTGGGGCCTGTGCGCGCTGTGCCTGCTGGTGTTCGGCATCGGCGCGGCGCTGTACTTCGCGTTCTGCTCGTTCACGCTCGGGCTGATCTACTCGCGCCAGCTACGGCCGGGCAGCGAAGCGCGACTGCGCGCGCAAGGGCTCGACACGGCCGACTGCGATCTGCGACTGCTGCCGCAGGATCGTGCGGTCGCCATCGGCCGCGCGCTGCTGGGCCTGATCGTGGCCTGGAGCTTCGCGCACTACGCGTAAGCGGCTGGTCGATCTGCTACCCAAGTGGTAGCGCGCATCGTCCGAGCGCGTGCGCCACTCGCAGATCTTCAGCCCAGGCGCGGATCGCGCCGATAGGCCGGCGTCCACATCTTCGCCTCGATTCGTGCGCGCAGATCGGCTTCGTCGCAGGCCTCGGCGAGTCCTTCGGCCTGCGCCTGGCGCGCGACGGCGAAGGCAATCGCAGACGACACGCCGCGCAGGCAATCCACCGGCGGTAGCAGGCTGGCGTTGGTATCTTTCAGGGTCGGCGATAGCTCCGCCAGCGCCTTCGCTGCGGCCAGCAGCATGTCGTCGCTGACGCGGCGTGCGCCCGCGGCAATCACGCCCAGACCGATGCCGGGAAAGATGTAGGCGTTGTTGGTCTGGTCGATCGCGATGCGACGACCGTCGAATTCGACCGGCGCGAACGGGCTGCCGGTCCCGATGACGGCGAGACCATCGGTCCAGTCGAGCAGATCCGCCGGCCGCGCTTCGCTGCGCGTGGTCGGATTCGACAGCGGGAAGATCACCGGCCGCCGCGTATGCCGCGCGATGCTGCGCACCGCGCCTTCAGTGAATGCGCCACCCTGACCGGATACGCCGATCAGCACACTGATGCGTGCATGGTCGGCGACTTCCTGCAGGCCGATGCGGCCCTCGCCATCACGCGTCCAGTCCGCCACTGCCGCGCGCGCTTGCGCGAACGGCCGCTGAAAGGATTGCAGGTTCGGCGTGTCTTCCAGCAGCAGGCCGTCGCGGTCGATCAAGAAGAAGCGCCGACGTGCATCGCCTTCCGGTAGCCCTGCGGCGACCATCGCCTTCAATAGCAGTGCGCTGATGCCGCAGCCGGCCGAGCCTGCGCCGACCACCGCGATGCGCTGCTCGGTCAAAGGCACGCCGGTGACGTTGATCGCCGCCAGCAAAGTTCCGACTGCGACCACCGCGGTGCCCTGGATATCGTCGTTGAACGTGCACAGTCGATCGCGATACTTCGCCAGGATGCGGTTGGCATTCGCCTGCGCGAAGTCTTCCCATTGCAGCAGCACGTTCGGCCAGCGCGCGTGCACCGCCTCGACGAAGCTTTCGATAAAGGCGTCGTAGTCGTCGACGCCGATGCGGCGATGACGCCAGCCGATGTACTGCGGGTCGTTCAGGCGCTCCTCGTTGTCGGTGCCGACATCGAGGAAAATCGGCAAGGTCGTCGACGGATGCAGGCCGCCGCAGGCGACATACAGCGACAGCTTGCCGATCGGAATGCCCATGCCGCCCGCACCCTGGTCGCCGAGTCCGAGGATGCGGCTGCCATCGGTCACCACGATCGTCTCGATGTGATCGAACCGCGACGGCGCCAGCATCCGCGCAATCCGCGCGCGATGCGGATAGCTGACGAACAAGCCGCGCGGCTTACGAAAGATGGTGCTGAATTGCTCGCAGCCGAGACCGACCGTCGGCGTGTAGACGATCGGCAGCATCTCTTCGATATGGCGCGTCAGCAGCGCGTAGAACAGCGTTTCGTTGGTGTCCTGCAGATCGCGCAGGAATATGTACTTGTCGAGATCGCTGCCGGCGCTGCGGAACGCCGCGAGGCGCCGCGCGAGTTGCGACTCCAGCGTGCTCACATGCGGTGGCAGCAGGCCGTGCAGATCGAGCGCATCGCGCTCTTCTTCGCTGAACGCGGTGCCCTTGTTGAGCATCGGATCGAGCAGGCTCAGGCGCGTATCGAACGCCTCAGTGGCGTGGGTCTGGACCGCCTTCGCGGTGTCGTTCTGAGGACTTGCGGCAGCTTGCTCGTATTGCATCATCGTTCCTTGATCGTTCCAGCGTCCGCGCCGAGAGGCCTTAAACAGCAGCGCTAAAAAGTGTCTTGCGCACGCGACGGCGCCTATTGTGCCGAAGCCGGGCTGAATCTTGCGGCGGTTTCGTTGCCGAACGACTACCGACCCACCACCCACCGGGAGCCCCACGATGAAACTGCTGGATCGCTTGACGCCGCATCTGGCGCGATTCTTTCTGGTTGTGCTGTTCCCGTTCAGCGCGATCGACAAGATGATTCACTGGGACGCCGCGATGCAGCAGGCGACCTCGTCGTTCCTGCCCGGCGGCGCGGTGCTGCTGGTGGTGGCGATGCTGGTCGAGCTGCTGTGCCCGCTGGCGATTCTGCTGCAGCGTTTCGATCGCATCGCCGCGTTCATTCTCGCCGGCTTCTGCGCGGTGACCGCAGTGCTGTATCACCCGTTCTGGAATTTCCCCGGCCTGCTCGACCCGGCCGGTGGTCCCGCATTGCCGCACTTCTGGGATTTCCTGAAGAACTTCGGCCTCGCCGGCGGGTTGATGTACGTGATGCTCGGCGCGCGCGTGCTGCCACTGAGTGCTGTCGCGGCCGCGCCGCTCGCCAGCGGTGCCGCCCCGCTAGAGGCGCTGGCGAAGGAAGTCTGAACATGCGTCCGCCGATGGCATCCACGCACGAGGGTGATTGCGGCGCAGCGCACTGCGACACGCCGCGCGCATCGGCGCGCATACCGCCGCACACATCGCCGCACACATCCCCACGTACATCGCCGCACACATCGCCGCGCGAATCGCCGCGCGAATCGGCACTCACATCGGAGCGCGCCGCGCGCGATGCCGACGGCTGGCGCATCTCCGCCAACGGACTGCGTGCGGCAGTAAGCTTGAGTCTGCTGCTGTTGCTGTGTGCTGCCGGCGCGGCGCAGGCGGCAACCGCCACGCGCATCAGTCGCATCGCGTTGACAGTCGCCGATGTCGGCCGCAGCGAACGCTTCTATCGAGACGGCCTTGGCTTCAAGCAGGTCAGTACACAGCTTCTCGACGATCCCGCTTATGCACAGCTTTACGGCGTGCCGCACGCGCGTATCCACGTCGTGATCATGCAGCTCGGCGATGAGCAGATCGAGTTCGATCAGTTTGATCGACGCGGCCAAGCCTATCCGCGCGACAGCCGCAGCGAGGACCGCTGGTTTCAGCATTTCGCCATCGTCGTCGGCGATATGGATCGCGCCTATGCGCAGCTGCACAAGCTGCACCCGATCGCCATCTCGCGCGGCGGGCCGCAGACGCTGCCGCCGGCAACCGGCTCGGTATCGGCCTACAAGTTCCGCGATCCGGATGGGCATCCGCTCGAGCTGATTCACTTTCCGGCGGGGCAAGGTCGCTCGCGCTGGCACGATGCCGACACCACCGGCCGCGTGTTCCTCGGCATTGATCATTCGGCGATCGGTGTGGCCGACAGCGCGCGCAGCCTGGCGTTCTACACGCACCTGCTGGGATTGACGCAGGCCTATCGCAGCCTCAACGAAGGCCCGACCCAGGTCGCACTCGACGGCGCGTTCAATGCGACGGTGCGCATCACCGGCCTGCGTCCACCCGACGCGCACGGTGCCGGCGTGGAGCTACTCGACTATCGCGCACCGGACGACGGCCGCAGCAGCGTGCTGCCCGCGCACAGCAACGATATTGCCGACACGCGACTACGCTTCGATGTGGATGATCTCGACGCGATTTCGAACGCACTGCTCGATGCAGACGTGCCCTTCGTTTCGCCGCGACGCGTTGCGCTGCCAGACGGCAGGCAGGCCGCGATCATCGTGCGCGATCCGGATGGACATGCGATCGAACTGGTGCAGTGATCGAAGGCGCCGATGCTCGGAGTGACGCGTGCAGTGACGCGATGAAACTGACCGCCGAGCCTCGCGCGGCCACAAAAAGCGCTGCGGAGCGTTCTTCCGAAGCAGCGCCGGCGATATGAACATCGAACCGGCGCGGCACCTTCCGTGCTTATCTCGATCGATTCAGGCCGCAGTGATGCGGCCCGAAGCCGACACCAGACTCAGCGCAGTTCGGACGAGGTTTTGCCGAGCAGGCGCCGCGCGATGATCAGCACCTGGATCTGCTGCGTGCCTTCGAAGATATCGAGAATCTTGGCGTCGCGCGCCCACTTCTCCAGCAGGCTGCCTTCGCCGTAGCCGAGGCTGCCGCAGAGTTCCACGCAGCGCAGCGCGACGTCGACACAGGTGCGTCCGGCCTTGGCTTTCGCCATCGATGCCTGCAGCGAATTCGGCTTGCGGTTGTCGGCCATCCACGCGGCCTGCAACGTCAGCAGTCGCGCGGCTTCGTAGTCGGCTTCCATACCGATGTACGCAGCGGCGGCCGCGCTCTGAGTCAAGGACGGATGCTGATAGTCGATCTCGATGCCCGCAGCACTCAGCGCCTTGCGGGTTTCCTCCAGACAGGCGCGGGTCAGGCCGATCGCCATCGCGGCAACCAGCGGTCGCGTGTTGTCGAACGTCTGCATGACGCCGGCAAAGCCTTTCTCGACGTTGATCTCCGGATCGCCGAGCAGGTTCTTCGCCGGCACGCGGCAATCTTTCAGCACGAACGCGGCGGTATCGGACGCGCGGATGCCGAGCTTGTGCTCAAGCCGCACCAGTTCAAAACCCGGCGTGTTTTTTTCGACAACAAAGGATTTGATTGCGGCGCGGCCGACGTTGCGATCAAGCGTTGCCCACACGACGACCAGTTCGGCGCGGTCGCCGGCCGTGACGTAGATTTTTTCGCCGTTGAGAATGTAGTCGTCGCCGTCTTTCACCGCGGTGGTGCGGATCGCCGCAGAGTCCGAACCGCAGCCGGGTTCGGTGATCGCCATCGCGGCCCAGCGGCCCTTGAAGCGCGCCAGTTGTTCTTCGTTGGCGACGCTGGCGATGGCCGAGTTGCCGAGCCCTTGTCGCGGCATCGACAGCAGCAGGCCGACATCGCCCCAGCACAATTCGATTGCGCCCAGCACGGTGGACATGTTGCTGCCGTTGCGATTCTCGCCGCTGTCCGGCGAGGTATCGCGGCGCACCGCGGTGGCACCCGCACCGCCGGTGCCGCCGGCGGCGTTGAGGCCGTCGAGCAACGAGGCGAGCATGTCGAGCTCTTTCGGATACGCGTGTTCGGCGCGATCGTACTTGCGCGAGATCGGCCGGAACATCTGCGCGGCCACTTGCTGCGCCTGCATCACCAGGCCGCTGAACTTCTTCGGTGTTTCGAGATTGATCATTTGAGTTCCTAGACCAGCAGCACGCCTTCGCACAGACCCACCGCACGCAGATCGCGGTACCAGCGCTCGGCCGGATGTTCCTTGATGAAGCCGTGACCGCCGAGCAGCTGCACCGCATCGCTACCGATGCTCATGCCCTTGTCGGCACACAGGCGGCGCGCCAGCGCGGTGTTCTGCGCGAATGGCAGGCCACGCTCGGCGCGGCTGGCGGCGCGATACGTCAGCAGACGCATGCCTTCGAGTTCGATCGCAATATTGGCGACGTTGAATGCGACGGCCTGACGATGGCTGATCGGCTCGCCGAAGGCGATGCGCTCGTTGACGTAGGGAATCAGGTAATCGAGTGCAGCCTGTGCGGTGCCGACGGCGAGCGCACACCAGCCCAGTCGCGCGAGCTGTACGCAATCGGCGTAGGTTCCCGCATCGGCGCCACCGAGCAATGCATCGGCCGGCAGCTGCACGCCTTCCAGAATCACGCGGCCGGTGGCGGCCGCACGCAGGCCCATCGACGGCTCGGCTTCGATCGACAGGCCGCGCGTCGATGACTCCACCAGGAACAGCGCCGGACCCTGACCTTCGAGTTCCGCGGCGATGATGAACAACTCGGCCGACGCTGCGCGCGGTACCAGCGACTTCGCACCGTCGAGCACGTAACCGCCGTTTTGCTTGCGCGCCTTGGTTGCCAGCTTGAACGGATCGAACAGCACGCTCGGCTCCTGCAGCGCGAGCGCTGCCGCCGGCAGGTTCTCGCCGACAAACGCTGGCAGGTACTTCGCCTGCTGCGTCGCGGAGCCCCACAGCACCAGTGCCGTGCTGACGGCGGCCGGCGCGAGGCAAGCCACTGCAAGACCGAGATCGCCCTGCGCCATCGCCTCGGCGACCAGCACATTGGTCATCGCCGAACGCTCATTGCCGGCGCCGCCGAGTTCTTCCGGCACGCCCATCAGCGCGATGCCGAGCTCGCTGCTCTGTTGCAACAATTCAACCGGTGCTGCACACGCAGCGTCGGCGGCCTGCGCCGCGGGACGCAATTGCTCGAGCGCGAAACTCTGCACGGCTTCGCGCAGCATCTGCTGCTCTTCGGTCGGCGACAGATCGAACAGCTCGGCGCCGCGTGCTGCGCCGAGTCGCGCCGGGCGCAGCAGTTTCTGCGTGGCCGCAAACGTACGCGCCGCTGCGCCGGCCGTGCGAAAGCCGTTCTTCGCGCCCTGGTACAACAACGTTTCCATCGGCTTGCGCAGGCCCAGGCGATCGATTGCGCTGGAGCCCGCCACGCGGTTGATCAGGCGCAAACCGCGCTCCATCATCTTTTCTGCGGGTTTCATCGAGATCCCTTGCCCTGCTTGGCCGTGTGTTTGGTGGTGGTCTGCACCGACTTTCGTGCGGCGTTGATTGTGCTCTCCGGCAACGCCAAGGCGTCACCGGTGCGTTCCAGGAAGATGTCGACCAAGGCGCTGAAGCGGCCCTGGATGAAGGCCGGCGCAATCGGACGGTACAGCAGCGGCACCGGTACGTCGTAAAGCTCGCCTTCGACCTGAAACTCAAGTCGTGTCTGCTCGTCATCGCCATGCAGGCTGAAGCAGCCCTCGATGCTGGCGTTGCCCTGCTTCGGCATGGCGTCCCAGCGCACCAATCCCTTTTTCGGATCGACGTGATACTGCGCGCCGTAGCTGACCGCGTGACTGATGTTGGCGAGCTTCGAACCGATCGGATGCATATCCCAGCGATAGGCGTTGTCGCCGATGCGGGTCAACTGCCGCAGTTTCGGAAATCGGCCGATGGTGCGCTCCAGATCCTGCAACAGCGGCGTCACCTGCTTGTATGGCAGCGCCACGACGAGACTGCGTTCGATCGCGATCTTGACCTTCACGGACGTCGATTCCTGAGTGTTCGAGAGGCGCGCAGCTTGGCATTCCGCAGGCGGAAAAAGAGTGTCCGCACCGGCGGCAAACACTGTCCGCAAGGTCACTGAAGGTCACAGTTGCATGCGCGCTGGATGCGAGTTCAACGCGCGTTGGATGCGCACTTGATGCGCACTGGATGCGCGTTGGACGCGGGTTCGACGCGGGTTCGACGCGCGCCGAACCCGCGGACGCACGGCACTACCCTTCAGCGGCTCGCAGAATCTGTCGGCGCCCATTCGAGCCCGGTTTCCGCTGCGATGCGCAAGGTAACCAAGCGGACGATTCGACTGCAGACCGAATGACGCCGACGCCGGCGGCGTCCGCCGCTCAGACGGTCGCGGGCGATCCGACCAGGGCGGCGTAGGCTGCGGCATCGAGCGGCTCGTAGCTGCGCGAGGATTCGCGTAAGTAATAGAGCGGTTCATCGACCCGCGCGGGATCGTAAGCCTCGCGCTTCAGTTCGACCTTGCGGTATTTGAACGTGCCGGTCACTTCCTGCTGTTCGCGCAAGCGAATGAACAGCGGCACCGCATACGCCGGCAACTGCTTGAACAGATGTGCCGCGAGTGCGGCGCCATTGAACTCGCCTTCGCGCCAGCTCAGCGCCGCCATGCCGGCACGGCCGTCTGCGCCGGGCACCAGCACGCCGTAGACCACCGCCTGTTCGACCTGCGGGAACGCATTCAGCGCCGCCTCCACTTCGGTGGTGGCGACGTTCTCGCCCTTCCAGCGGAAGGTATCGCCGATACGATCGACGAACTGGATGTGGCGCCAGCCTTGGTCGCGTACGAGATCGCCGGTGTTGAACCAGACATCGCCGCGCTTGAACACATCGTGCAGCAGCTTGGCTTCGCTGGCCTTGCGATCGGTGTAGCCGTCGAACGGATAGCGCTTGGCGACTTCGGTGATCAACAGACCGACACCGCCGGCTTCGACCTTGCGCATCAGCCCTTTCGCATCACGCGGCGCTTCTTCGCGGTCGACATCGAACTCGACGATGGCGTACGGCATCGGGCAGAAGCCGGCGGTGCGCGGAATGTCGAACACGTTGACGAACGCCAGGTTGCTCTCGCTGGCGCCGTAGAACTCGCAGATACGCTCGATCGCGAAGCGCTGCTGGAACGCGTCCCACAATTCGGGACGCAGACCATTGCCGACCGCGATGCGCACACGATGCTGACGATCCTGAGCCGACGGCGGCCGGTTCAACAGGTAGCGGCATAGTTCGCCGATGTAGCAGAACGCGCTGGCGTCGTAACGGCGGATCTCGTCCCAGAAGCGCGTTGCGCTGAACTTGCGGCCGAGTGCCAGCGCGGCACCGGCACCGAGTACCGCACCCCAGGACACGGTCAGCGCATTGTTGTGGTACAGCGGCAGCGGGCAGTACAGAACGTCGTCCGGCTTCAGTCGCATCGCCGCCTGACCGAGCCCGGCCATGCCCTTGAGCCAGCGGTAATGCGTCATCACAGCCGCTTTTGGCAGCCCCGTGGTGCCGGAGGTGTAGATGTGAAACGCCGCGTCGCTCGCCAGCACGTCGGCGGTTTCGCGCGGATTCGCATCGGACTGCTGCGCGAGATCGGCGGCAAGGCGGCGATAGCCGCGCGGCACGACGCCGCTACCTTCCCAGAAGAACGTGCAAGGTGATGTGCGATCGCTCTTCGCCGGCGGCTGCAGGTCGGTGGATTCGATCGCCTTGCGGCATTCGGCACCGACTACCAGCACGCGCGGCTTGGCCATCGCGATGGCCTGCGCCAGCGCGGCACCGTGTTGGTTGTGATTCAACATCGCCGCGATGCCGCCGAGCTTGACGCAACCGGCCACGCAGGCGAGCACCTCGGGACGGTTCTCCATCAGGATCGCAACGACCTGACCGCGGCCGATGCCCTGTGCGCGAAAGGCGCCGGCGCAGCGATTAGCCCAGGCGTTGAATTCGAGATAGGTCCAGCGACGATCTTCGAACAGTAGCGCGGTGGCGCTGGGCTGTTTGCGCGCGAGTCGCTCCAGACGCAAGCCGATCGATGCGCGACTGCTGGTCGAAATGGTCAGCAGATTCCATAAGCCGCGGCCGATGCCCAGGCTTTGCGGCACGCCGTGCACGGCACTGCGCAGCAGCGAGGTGAAGTGCACTTGGTCGTCGGCGGTCGTCATCGCAAGAAAATAGGTCTCTGGGTTGGCCGCGTGGCCTGTGAACGAAGCACGCGTCGCAGGGTAGCCTAGCGGCTCGCGCCGCATGCGGTGCTCACCGTGGCGCCAAGCCTTCGTGCCCGTTGGTCAATGCTGCGACAAGCCGCGACCGTTAACGTCGGGAAATAAAAATTGTCGGTGTGCATTGCAGCCGGCCAAGGAGGAGTCATGAAGGGATGTCGCCCACGCTTGGGACCTTGTCTGTTTTTTTTGGTGTTGTCCGTTGCTGCCTTCGACGTCGCACAGGCGGCGAGCTTTCAGTTCGGCGATGTGGCGGTCGATCTCAACAGCAGCCTCAGCACCGGCGCGGACCTGCGTCTGGAAAAGCCGGATTCGCGCCTGATCGGCAAGCTCAATCTGCCGGGGCAGCAGCATCTGTGCGATGCCGACAACTGCATGAGCCTGACCGGCAACGCGGCGCCGAATCAGCGGCTGGTCGACGCGCCCGGCGGTTTCAGTGGCGCCAACCATGATCAGGGCGATCTGAATTACAAGCAGTATCACCTGACCGCGGCACCGACCAAGCTCGATTCCGATCTGAGCGTGACCTGGAGCCAATTCCTGTTGCGCGCACGCGGCATCGGCTTTGTCGACGCCGAGAACATCAACTTCAACGATCAACATCCGGACACGCACTACCAACCGGCGACCACACATCGCAACGGCGATATCACGCGCCAGTACGCCGGCGGCGGCCAGTTGCTCGATGCCTACGTGCAATTCAGCTACAACCTGTGGCAGCGGCCGGCGACAATCACGCTCGGCGAGCAGCAGTTGCACTGGGGCGAGAGCACCTTCGTCGCGCTCAACAGCCTCAACGAGATCAACCCGCCGAATGCCAACATGTTGCACATGGCCGGCAGCGAAATCAGCGAAGTGTTCCAGCCGGTGCCCTTGTTGTCGCTGTCGTTCGAGCCGATCGAACACTTCACCACCGACGTGTTCTACCAATTCGCCTGGCAGCCTGTGAAACCGGATGCCTACGGCAGTTTCTTCTCGACCAACGACATCGCCGCCGGCGGCAAATACGCGCTGCTCGGCCTCGGCAACTATTCGGAAGATCCCAACAGACAGTTCCATCCGCAGGGCTTTCTCGGTTTGATCAGCGCGTCGAGCCGCACGGCGACGGTGCTGCCGGAAAGCTACGGCTATGCGAAGAGCCAGGGCGAATACGGCATCCACTTGAGCTACCTCGCGGACTGGCTCAACGATGGCACCGAGTTGGGTCTGTACTTCATGAATTATCACAGCCGCTTTCCGTACATCAGCGCGATCGCCTCGCAGCAGTCCTGCGCGCGCAACTCGACCAATGCGGTGACGGCAACCCTGGCCTGCCGTGGATTCGATGGCGGCCTGCGCACGCAAACCACCGCCTCGCTGCTGAACTTCCTGGGGCTGCCGCCGCTGCCGGCGCTGTCGAATGCACTCGACCCGATATTGGCGGTGGCGCTGGCGAATCCGGTTGGGCTCGAACCGAATCCGATCGACACCGCACAGCTGTATCTCGACTATCCGGAAAACATTCATCTGTTCGGACTCAGCTTCAACACCACGGCGTTCGGCTGGTCGTTCGCCGGCGAATATTCGTTCCGCCCGAACCTGCCGGTGCAGGTGCAGCTCACCGATGTCGTCTTCGCCGCACTGCAACCGGCGTTTCCGCGACAGGACATCGTGCTCGGCCCATACACGCTGCCCGGCTCGCGCAGTGCGGTGCCGGACTATCTGAGCGTCTACCGGCATCAGGACATCCAAGGTGGACAGCGCATCGCGGGCTATCAGCGTTTGCAGGTCGGTCAGTTCGATCTCACCGGCATCCGCGCGATCCGCACCAATCCGATCGGCGCCGACCAGATCATCCTGATCAGCGAAGTCGGCTTCACGCAGATCTACAACCTGCCGCACCTCGATCAGTTGCAATTCGAAGGCGGCGGTGGCGCCAACGACACGCATCACAGTCCCGGCGCGGATGGCACCGGCAACAACGGCGTCCCCGATGCGCGACGCCAGAATCCGACGCAGCAAACCAGCAATTTCGCGACCTCGTTTTCATGGGGCGTGCGACTCGCGGCACAGCTGCAGTACAACGACGTGATCTTCGGCTGGTCGTTCAAACCGCAGCTGGCGCTGTTCCGCGATATCTCCGGCACGGCGCCGTTCCCCGTGCAGAACTTCATTCAAGGTGTGACGGCGGCCGTGATCGGCACGCAGATCAAGATGACGCAGAATTTCGGTAGTCAGCTGATGTACCAGGTTTACACCGGTGGCGGCACCAACAATGCGCTGCGCGATCGAGACAATCTTGCGCTGAGCTTCAGTTATTCGTTCTGAGGCGCGCGTCTTGCTGAGGCTCCTCGTCTCACTGGGGTGCCGCGCGGCGCCCTGAGTGCGCGTCTCCGCTTGCGCGCTCGTGCTCGTGCTCGTGCTCGTGCTCGATGCATCGATGCATCGACGCTCGACGCTCGACGTTCGACGCTCGATGCTCGATGCTCGATGCTCGGTGTTCGGTGTTCGGTGTTCGGTGTTCGGTGTTCGATGTTCGATGTTCGATGTTCGATGTTCGATGTTCGATGTTCGATGTTCGATGTTCGATGTTCGATGTTCGATTCTGTGCTGGGAAGTTCGTAGGTGCGAGGCGAGCGTCTGCGTGGTTGACTGATCGCTTGGTTCCGCCCCTGCCGGGCGGGTCGCTTTCTTTGGCACACGCCAAAGAAAGTGACCAAAGAAAACGTGCCCGGCGTCTGCGCCCTCGAACGAAACAGCCGTTCGAGGGTGCCCTG
>CAIJRD010000005.1 GCA_903822975.1 uncultured Sinobacteraceae bacterium | reverse complement strand
CGCGTCGTCCCGCGATCCTTGTCCGCAAATACAAACGTCCCCAGGAAGCTGATGTAGTCGTGCTCGCCACCCGACACCCCATTGCTCGACGTCGTCGCAACCGGCTCGCTCGGCTCCGATCCGTACGCCGCAGGCGCCGTTATGTCCCCGTTGCCCTGCCCGTAGGCCGCACCAGTCGCTAGCACCGCTCCAATCAACAGACCCTTACGCATGTTGTCTCCCTGAACTCTCGACATCTGAAGTCGCTTGCTTTTTTGACGTGCACCAAACACGTACCACCATCAACCGCGCCCTTGGAAAAACCGAGCCGCCGCGCGACCACCCCTGTTGAAGGCCGCCGCCACTTAACGTGCCCACGTCGGCCAAAAGGATGTGTGGTTACTCTTACCGCCTCAATTTGGACAGAAAAAGTATTTATTTCCCGCACATGTATGATTGACTTTAAGTGTATCAGGTGCAGTAAAAGTCTCAACCCCCGTCATTGTGGGGCTTGCGACCGGCGTCTCGATCGAGAGACTTCGCGCCCCGCGCAGGCATCCTTCGACGGCGGACGCGATGCGAAACAAGGCCTTGGGTGGCCACACCGTTCGGCCCCGATCAGTCCTTGAGCAATCCTCGACCAATCATCGCCCGAGCAACTACGGTCCAAGCTCGGGCGGACTTTCGGAAGACGACCTCACAGATGCCGCTTCGACACGTCTCGCACGCGGCGGCGTTATTGCAACGAGGTCGAACGGTGTCGTTGGTCTAGGCATCGCTGCGCGGCACTGCGACAATAGTCGACCGCGGCAGCCCCTTGAGGGTCGCGCTCACAGCGCCGCCCGCAACCGATTTGCCGACTGGGTCTGCCGTATGGTCCTGATGATCGATAACTACGATTCCTTCACCTATAACCTGGTGCAGTACCTGGGTGAGTTGGGGGCGGACGTGCAGGTCTTCCGAAACGATGCGATCAGCGTTGCGGAGATAGAGCGGCTCGCGCCGAGTCATATCGTGATTTCGCCCGGCCCCGGAACGCCGAACGAGGCGGGCGTGTCGCTCGACCTGTTGAAAGGACTCGCCGGCCGCATTCCGATCCTCGGCGTCTGCCTGGGTCATCAGGCAATCGGTCAGGCGTTCGGCGGCAAGGTGATCCGCGCTCGCCAGGTGATGCACGGCAAGACCAGCCCGATCCACCATCGCGGCGCCGGTGTGTTCCGCGGAATCAATGCGCCCTACACGGCGACGCGCTACCACTCGCTGATTGTCGAAGAATCGTCGCTGCCGGCGCAGTTGGAAGTCACCGCCTGGACGCAGAAAGACGACGGCAGCCGCGACGAGATCATGGGTCTGCGACATCGCGAGTTCGCCATCGAAGGCGTGCAGTTTCACCCGGAATCGATCCTGACCGAGCACGGCCATCAGCTGCTGCGCAATTTCCTCGAGCGGGCGCACTAGCGCATGGCGCAGTTGACTCCGCAGGAAGCGCTGCAGCGCACGATCGAACATCGCGAGATCTTCCAGGACGAGATGACGGCGCTGATGCGCAGCATCATGCGCGGTGAAGTCTCGCCGGTGATGACTGCGGCGATTCTCACCGGCCTGCGCGTCAAGAAGGAAACAGTGGGCGAGATCGCTGCGGCTGCGGCGGTGCTGCGCGAGTTCTCACGCAAGGTCGAGTTGCATACCTGCGCGCAGCCCTTGCTCGACGTGGTCGGCACCGGCGGCGACGGCGCCAACACTTTCAACATTTCGACCGCCGCGAGTTTTGTCGCCGCCGCCGCGGGCGCCCGAGTGGCCAAGCACGGTAATCGCGGCGTCAGTTCTAAGTCCGGCGCGGCCGACGTGCTCGAAGCGCTAGGTGCGGCGATCGACCTGGAGCCCGAGCAGGTTGCGGTCTGCATCGAGGAAGTCGGATTCGGTTTTATGTTTGCGCCCAAGCATCATCCCGCGATGAAGGCGGTTGCCGCCGTTCGGCGCGAGATGGGCGTGCGCACGATGTTCAATATCCTGGGCCCGCTGACCAATCCGGCGAACGCGCCGAATGTGTTGATGGGCGTGTTCCACCCGGATCTCGTCGGCATTCTCGTGCGCGTGTTGCAGCGCCTGGGCGCCACGCGCGCACTGGTGGTCTGGGGACGCGACGGGCTCGATGAGATTTCGCTCGGTGCTGCTACGCATATCGGCGAACTACGCGACGGCAGCGTCCGCGAGTACGACATTCATCCCGAAGACTTCGGCTTTGCGATGTCGGCGACCCGCAACCTGAGTGTGGCCGACGCCAACGAATCGAAGACGCGGCTGCTCGAAGTGCTGGACAACGTTGCCGGTCCTGCACGCGACAGCGTCACGCTCAATGCGGGTGCCGCGCTCTATGCGGCCGGCGTCTGCGAATCGATCGCTGCGGGTATCGAGCGTGCGCGCGTCGCGATTGCCTCGGGTGCCGCGCGCGCGAAGTTGCAGCAATACCTGGCACTCACGCAGCGGCTCAAGTTGGCGGCGGCGGCACGCGAACCCTAATCGCCGATTGAACCGCATATGAGCGACATCCTCGACACCATCCTGGCGCGCAAACGTGAAGAGATCGCGCTGCTGCGCGCACGTTCTTCTGAAGCCGAACTGCGCGCGGCCGCTGCGAACGCCGACGCGCCGCGTGGATTCATCGCGGCCTTGCGCCGTAGCGTTGCCGAAGGCCAGGCGGCGGTGATCGCCGAGATCAAGAAAGCCTCGCCGAGCAAGGGGCTGATCCGCGCCGATTTCGATCCGGCCTGGCTGGCGCGCGACTACGCTGAAGGCGGCGCGGCCTGCCTGTCGGTACTCACCGACGAACAGTTCTTCCAAGGCCACAATGATTATCTGATCGCTGCGCGCAACGCCTGCCGCCTGCCGGTGATCCGCAAGGATTTCCTGATCGATCCGCTGCAGCTGATCGAAGCGCGCGCACTCGGCGCGGATTGCGTTTTGTTGATCGCGGCCGCGCTGTCAGCGACTCAATTGAGCGAGCTCGACGCCTGCGCGCATGAGCTTGGGCTTGACGTGTTGGTCGAAATTCACAATGCCGACGAGCTTGCGTCGGTCGAGCGCGCCGGCGTGCTGCCGCGCGCGCTGCTCGGCATCAATAACCGCAACTTGCGCACGTTTGAAACGCGACTGGAAACCACACTCGATCTGTTGCCTCAGCTGCCTGCGGGTGTGGAAGTAGTCACCGAGAGCGGCATCGCGGTCGCCGCCGACGTGCAGCGCATGGTCGCGGCGAACGTCCGACGTTTTCTGATCGGCGAATCGCTGATGCGGCAACCGAGTCCGGGGCAGGCCCTGCGCGCGCTCATCGGCGCTTGAGAATGTGTCGAGCCTGAAGTCGGCGATTGCGTTAGCGTCTCGCCGGCGTTTGGCAGTGACTTCAGGCGATCTTCTGGGCGTGGTAGTTGGTCAGCGCGGAATCGGTCGGCACCAGGATGCTGCGGCCCTGGCATAGCACCAAGCCATCTTCCTCCAGCTTTTTCAGAACGCGGCCGGCCATCTCGCGCGAGCAGCCGACGATGCGGGCGAGCTCCTGGCGACTGATGCGTACGACCATGCCTTTCGGATTCGCCTTGGCATCCGGTTCGCGACTCAGATTCAGCAGCGCATGGGCGACGCGACCGGCGACGTCGAGGAAGGTCAGATCGCGCAGACGCCGGCTGGTATCGCGCAGACGCGCGGCCAGCTGGCCGGCGACTTCGAACATGATTTCCGGATGATGCTGGTTGAACGCACGGAACGCTTCGAAACCGACTTCGGCGACCAGCGTCGGCGTGCGCGTACGAATGATTGCGGTCCGCACATCTTGATCCGGAAACAGGCACATTTCGCCGAAGAATTCGCCGGGATTCAGATAAGCCAGCACCATCTCGCGCCCGTCGTCGTCTTCGACCAGCACGCTGACAGAGCCCTCCAGAATCAAATAGAGCGTATGCGGCTCGTCGCCCGCATGGACAATGTTGTGCTTGGGCGGATAACTGCGTTTGTGTGCGGCGCTGATAAAGGCCTGCACTACCGGTTTCTTAAAGACCGCTTCTGTGCGCACTTTTGGCTCCCCAATCGCGCCATCGGATTCGATTGACGCTAACCTTGGCGGAAAAATAGCACACCTCTTCACCGTATCGTCCCGGAGTTTTCATGCAGGCCAGAATCAAGTGGATCGAAAATGCCGCCTTCGTCGCCGAGAGCGGCAGCGGACATGCCATCGTCATCGACGGGCCACCGGAAATCGGCGGACGCGACTTAGGCCCGCGGCCGATGGAATTGATGTTGATGTCGGTCGGCAGCTGCTCGGCCGTGGACATCGTCATGATCCTGAAAAAGGCACGCCAGCCGATCGCGTCCTGCGAAGTCGAGGTCGCCGGCAAACGCGCCGAAACCGACCCGAAAGTCTTCACCCACATCCACCTGCATTTCATCGTCAGCGGCGAAGGACTGTCGGAATCGCACGTCAAACGCGCCGTGGCGCTGTCGGCCGAAAAGTACTGCTCGGCCTCGATCATGCTGCAGAAAGCTGCCGAAATTACGCACGACTACGAGATTCGGCCGCCGGCTTGACGCCCTGCACGGCAGGTGTCGCGCCAATGTCATATTCCCGCGTCGAAATTCGGGGATAATAGGCGGCTCCCGCAGTCTGTACCGCGGATACCCGTTACTCGAATTCGCTGATGCGGAGCCCGCCTTTGACCAAGCCGACCAATAATCCCAAGCTCAAACTCCTCGGGTTCAACAACCTGACGAAAACGCTGAGCTTCAACATCTACGACATCTGCTATGCGCGCAGCCAGCAGCATCAGCAGGAGTACATCGAGTACATCGACGAGGCGTACAACGCCGAGCGTCTGACCACGATCCTGACCGAGGTGGCCGACATCGTCGGCGCCAACATCCTCAACGTCGCGCGCCAGGATTACGATCCGCAGGGTGCGTCGGTGACGATGCTCATTTCGGAAGGCCATCACGACGGTCTGAGCACACCCGGCGCGTTCGAAGCGAACGATCTGCTCGCCGACAAGCAGTCAGTCGTCGGCCATCTCGACAAGAGCCACATCACTGTTCACACCTATCCGGAAACGCATCCGGACGCCGGCATCAGCACCTTCCGCGCCGATATCGACGTGTCCACCTGCGGCAAGATTTCGCCGCTGAAGGCGGTGAACTTCCTGATCAAGAGCTTCGAATCGGACATCGTGGTGATGGATTACCGCGTGCGCGGTTTCACCCGCAACGTGCGCGGCATGAAGCACTTCATCGATCACTCGGTGGATTCGATCCAGAACTTCATCTCGCGCGACATCAAGGATCGTTACGACATGGTCGACGTCAACGTCTACCAGGAGACCATCTTCCATACGAAGATGCGTCTGAAAGAACTCGATCTCGATACCTACCTGTTCGGCGAAGGTGTGTCCGAATTGCCGCCGCGCGAAGCCAAGCGTATTCGCGAACGCGTCAATCACGAGATCATGGAAATCTTCTACGGTCGCAACATCCAGCGCTAAACGCGTTATTCGAAGCGGCGCCGCCCGCTTACTGCTCAAACACCGCGGATCGGCGCTCGCCCGATCCGCGGTTTTTTATTGCCTGAATGGGGCTGACTGAACCCGAGCAGTGGCACCAGACCGCAGCATGCGATCTCGTCCGAACCTTCGGAACCGGCACTATGACCGCGTCAATGATGCGGCAGAACGTCGAACGGCCGCATCATCTCGTTTGCCGCATGCTCGAGCACATGGCAATGCCAAACGTAGCGCCCCGGGAAGCCTTCGAAGCAGATGATGATGCGGGTAATCATCCCCGGATGCGCTTGAACCGTGTCTTTCCAACCGGCTTCGTTTGCCGATGGCGGAATCGGCGCAGCCACTGGATTGAGGGTTCCGGACATAAGGTATTCATCGACATCGAACGCTTGCCGATCGAGGATTTGAAAGCGCACCAGGTGAATGTGAATTGGATGCGTGTCTTCGGTGAGATTCACCAGATTCCAGATTTCGACGCTGCCGAGCCGTGGCGTCTCCGTCACTGGCTGACGCCAGTACGTGCCGTTCAACAACATCAGCATCTTGTGGGTCTGCGGATCTTCGTAGTTATTCAAGGTCAGCGTGCGGCTTTGCGTCGGTACCGAACGAGGGATGCGGGTCACCGGGCGAAGTGAGGTCGGCAGGTGCGCAGGTCTACTCGGTTTGCGGGCCGCCACGCGGAACTGCATCAGTTCGAAGGCTTGGCTCTTCATCACAACCTGTTGCCCGGCCAAACTGCTGAAGTCGATCAGCACGTCGGCGCGCTCGGCCGGTGCGAGAATCAGTTTTTCCAGCGCGACTGGCGCTGACAGCAAGCCTTGGTCGCTACCGATTTGATGCAACAGCGTGCCGTCGGCGAGAGACAAGTAGAAGAATCGCGCATTGGATGCGTTGACGATCCGAAAGCGGTAGAGCCGAGGCTCGACCTCGAGATACGGGTACAACTTGCCGTTGATCAGTATTGCATCGCCGTAAAACTCCGATATCCAAGGCGCATCGGCTAGCTCCGAGGTCGGATACTGCAGCTGGCCATTCGTAGTCAGTTGGCGATCGCAGATCAACAAGGGAATTTCGAATTCGCCGCTCGGAAAACGCAATCGATCCTCGAAAGCGTCGCGGATCAAGTAGAGACCCAGAAGACCTGCATATTGATTGAGCCGCTCGATCCCCATGGTGTGATCGTGGTACCACAATGTCGTCGCATCCTGCACGCCGGGGTAGCGATACGTGGCAGAACTGCCCGGTGCGTACCAGCTTTCAGGATACCCATCGCTCTCCGGCGGTACACGCGCGCCGTGAACGTGCACGACTGCACGCACTTCCGGCTGATCGGCGCCCGCGCCGTGCAGGTTATGGTCGATCGGAAGGAAATGACGGCTCGGCAATTCATTCGCCCATTCGATCAGCAGCGGTTCACCGCGGCGAGTTTCGAACGTGGGACCAGGCAGGCTGCCGTTGTAGCTCCAGACGCGCGTCGGCGGCAGATCTCGATGCAAGAGCACCTGTGCTTCGCGCATTGCAATCCGAAAGTACGGTAGTGAGCGCTCGCTGTTTTGCGGGTCAGGGCGGCGCTCCAGGCTCCTTGCAACGGGCGGAATTGGCAGGGCGTCGACGTATCGGGCGAGTGTCTCCGGGTGCAGCGCGGGCTCAAGCTTGGGCGCCGGTCGCGTCGACACCTTCCGCAGTCCCGCAGGCGTACACATGGGCAGCGGCGAAATCGATGCGCTACCTGCGAAGACCGTGGGCGCAAAAAGCGCGGCGCTCAAGTGTGTCGCGTCGAGTAGCAGCTTTCTTCTCGTTAGCCTCATACGAACACGGAATCCAAACTGTTCTTCAATGAAAAAGCGGGCATGCAAATAATCTGCATGCCCGCCCGGTCAGCTACCAGGTCGGCAGAACTTGTGCGCCGGCTTGGCGAGTCAGGGTTGGCTATTCAGGGTGGACGCCGGAAACTATTGCGCAGGCCGGCCGGTTTTCGGATCTAGATGCAAGGTGCGCGACACCACCGCCGCCTTGGTCGTCGACTTGGTGAAATCGAACATGTTGTTGATCGATCCAGCAATGGTGTCGAACGAACCGCCGGCCTGGATGCGCGCGCCATTCAGCCAGTTGTCCTCGATAAATTTGAGCACCGAGCTTTGATCGGTCAGCGTATGGTCGACGTAATTGGTTTTCGCGTAAGGCGAGATCACCAGCAATGGGATGCGTGTGCCGTAACCGCAACGTCCGAGCGCCGGCTTGCCGTCATTGCCGAACAGAGGAGTAGCCGGCGCTGCAGCGCCTTGCTGCGCACCGCTGTTGCAAAGACTCGTGCCATTGAGTGCATCAGCCACGCCGTTGGAGACATTGGCAATTGAAGGCATCTGATGATCGTACCAGCCGTCCGAATCGTCATAAGCAACGATCACGGCGGTTGATGCCCACATCGGACTGTTCTGCAGTGCGTTGACGACGCTCACGACGAACGCCTGTTCGTCGATCGGATTGGAATACCCGGCATGTCCATCTTGATACGCCGGCGCTTTCAGGAAACTGACGGCCGGCAGATACCCGGCGCTCAAAGCGTGGAAGAAATCCTGCGAATCATATTCGTGGTTGGCCGGCTCCGCAGTCGTCCCATCGGTTTCCACGCTCGAACCAATTGCCGCCAGCGAACTCGGGCGCGCATGGGTCGGATTGGCCGTCGAGGTGTAGTACTGGAACCAGGCATGGTGAGGAATGTAGTCCAGCGAGTTGTAGGCGTAGTTGGCGACCGTCGGATTCGTCACGCGATTACAGCCACTGCTGCCGTTGGCGTTGGTCGTGTTCAGGTTGAATCCGCCCATGAACGAACCCCAAGTAATTTTTGAGCCGTTCAACAAATCGCCGATGTTCTTGCCGGCCATCAATACTTGTTCGGAAGAAGTCGAGCACACGTCATTGAGCGGATCGACGTCACCGATCATGGTGTAGCCACCGTTGCCGTCTGGCGTCATGTGAGAGCTAGAAAACGTCGCGAGATCCTTGTTCGAACTGGCGATGCCGTTGGTCTGTCCGGACACCAAGTTGATCGCGCCTGGGGTCGATGGACCGAACTGTGAGGTATAGGAATTGTCGTTGAGCGCGTAGTTCTGCGCGTAGTTCCACATTGCGGTTACCGTGTTGCCATCGAAGTACGCCATGACCAGTCCCTTGGTCTGCGCCGCCGCGGGATCGCCACCTGGCGGCGGACCGGCGGTACCGGTGTACTGCGGGAAGAGATCGACCTTGCCGTTATCGTAGGCCTGCTGCTCCGGCTTGTAGTTGTGGCCCTGATCCGCCGTAGCTGCCTGCACAGGCGCCAGACGGAACGGGTTGCTGCTGCCGTTGCCATTGCCGGTGGCACCGCTGCCGCTGGGACCATTCGGATTGGCATTGAGCAGATCGACGCCGGTCACTGCGGCGAAACTCTTAGTTGGATCGAGCGGCGTCGCGAGGTTGTTGACGCCGTTGACCGGCGCAGTGCCTTTGAATGGAGTTTCTCCCGGAAGGTTCTGCGCAGTCGGGTATGTGGCGAAGTAGTGATCGAACGAGATGTTCTCACCGTAGATCACGATGAGATGCTTGATTGGCGTGGCCGTTGTGTAGCTGGCAGCAACGTCGATGGGTGTGGTCGGTCCGGAAGGACCAGTAGGCCCAGTTGGACCCGTTGCCCCTGTCGCCCCAACATCACCTTTGTCGCCGGAGCAACCAGCCATCACGACCATTGCGGCCGCGATGAAACACAGGCCCATTCTCTTTAACATTTTTATTCTCCCGAAACGATGATTTCGAGCGCCGAGTATTGAGATCGACTGTGAAGGTTTTTTGTAGTTGTGATTACAGACGAAGACCTCAGCCGATCGAAAACCGACATGACGGCAGGCGCGCGACAGGCGTCACCACATCAAACGGAGAATCTGCTCGGTTACGACGTTCGTTCTAGAGACCAACTTTTACAGGCACTTTTGGTATTTTCTGTGCGAGTACGCCGAGCATCCATCGTTGCGTCTAAAGGTCATGATCAATGACGGGCCTCGGCGCAGAAATTAGGAAGACGTAACAATTTGAAACACATCTTTACCCAATAGACGGTCGATCCAACTCCGTATTGATACAAGGTCTATTTGTGGATGCGCAGCAATCGGCTAGCCGCAAGCTTGACTTAAAGTCGCGAAGACGAGGTATTGCGCGAAATCACTCGCGGGCGTGTAAGCCCCGCTTAGAGCAGATGTGTTGAAGTCGTCGATCGGCAGTAATCCTCAGCGTCTACAGCAACGCAGATTCGCGTCGACTCCAATCGCAAGGTGCTGCTGACGGTCTGCGCCGTCTACGTGCTCTGATTCAGATTCGCCGCGGTGGGCTCGCTGCTGCAGACCACGCAATCGCGACCGGCACGTTTGGCTGCGTACAGCGCTTCGTCGGCGGCGGCGAGCAGTGTGGCGGCGGTACTGCCGTTCTGCGGAAACACCGCGACGCCGATCGAAACTGTGATCGGTCCGACCGGCTGGTGCCGATGAGTGACTTCGAGCCGCCGCAGACTCGCGCGCAACTCTTCCGCCTTGACGATGGCCTGCCGAAGATTGGTACGCGTCAGCACCACCGCGAATTCCTCGCCACCGTAGCGGCAGGCGATATCGCTGCCGCGAAATTGGTTGAACAACAGATCCGCAATCATGCGAAGCACCTGATCACCCAGATCGTGACCGTAGGCATCGTTGAAGTTTTTGAAACGATCGACATCGAACATCAACACCGCCAGCGATAGTCCCTCGCGCTCGGCCTGCACCAACTCGCGCGGCAAGGTCTCCGACAAATAGCGGCGGTTGTAGAGCTTCGTCAAAGGGTCGCGAATCGATTGCTGCCGCAAGGTCTGGCGCAGGCGGATGTTGGCCAGTGCAATGCCGAGACGATCCACCAGCATTGCCGCCAGCTGCTGCAGATGCTGCTCGTAGGCAGCGCTTTGCACGGTGGCGCCGGCCACCGACTGCAAATACAGCAATCCCGTGGTTTCGCCCTGTGCGGTCATCGGCACACACAGCAGCTGGGTCGATGGATCGACGCGACGAATATGCTGACACCGCAGACCGTCACGGTCGCCACGATGCGCCTGCCCGCGACGCAGCGCCCAGCAATTGTCGTGCGCGAGCGTATCGTTGCTGTGCAACGGGCCACCCCATTGCGCGACGGCCTCGAGGAAATTGCCGCTGTCGCGCATCAGGTACAACACGCCGCCATAGCCTGGGAACAGTTCGCGGCCGAAACGTGCAATCGGCGCGGCGATCTCGTCGAGACTCTGACAGGCCTGGATGATCGCACTGAGTTCGCTCAGCAAGGTGATCTCGCGGTTCTGCTGCGACAGCGAGGCGAAGCCGCTTTCGAGTTTGTCCTTGCTGTCCTGCAGATGTTTCTCGACCTGCTTGCGGGCCGTGATGTCCTGCAACTGCGAGATGAAATGCAGCGGTTGGCCGCGCTCGTCGCGCAGGATCGCAACGTCCAGCTGCGTGTGGATCTCGCGACCTTGCCGCAGGATGTAACGCTTCTCCATTCGATAACTATCGGCGCGACCTGCGAGCAGGTTGCCGACTTCTTCGAGGTCGCGTGCGAGATCGTCGGGATGTGTCAGATCCTGGAACGTCAGCGACAGCATCTCTTGTTCGTTGTAGCCGAACATCGTGCACAGAGCCTGATTGACCGTGATCCAGCGACCATCCAGCCCGACGATTGCGCAACCGATCGGCGCAGTTTCGAGCGTCAGCCGGAAGCGCCGCTCGCTCTGCTCCACTTGTAGGCGCTGCTGTTCGAGTAGCGCGAGCGATTCACCGAGATGTTGATTGGCCGACTTGAGGTTTTCCTGGGCTTGCTGGCGTCCGTTCAGGAACGCCGTGGCTTGCGGCACCAGTGGCCACAGCGCCAGCGCGGTCACGGCCGATACGGCGGCGGTGAGCACCATGACTGCAGCGTCGAGGCGGTAGACCGGAAACCAGACGTTGAGAATGCTGATGAAGTGGGTGGTGCCGCAGGCAAAGATAAACAGGCCGAACAGCGCGAACACCCAGTTGAACTTCAGATTGGGCTGCCGGCGGATGAACAGCAGCAACGCCACAGGAATCGAGTAGTAAGACAGACCGATCGCAATGTGGCTGCCGACCAGCGACCACAGCAGCAAGGGATCCCACGACAGGCAGTAGCCGTGCGGCAGAAATTTCGAGTCGGTCAGAAACCCGGTAATGGAATCCAGCATGAGCCCCTCCCGACGCATTGCCGCGCTTGCAGTTCACACGCTTCGGCGGTCCCCGACCGTTCGTGCACGAACCGACAGCTTCTGCGAACACCGCTCGTCCCGGCGCCCAAATCCGTTGACCGGCATCAATTGAGCGCCAGACGCGCTCAAGTTCCCCCGCGACGCGCCGCTACGGTTTGGTTCAGCCGGCAACCGTCATGTGATCGATCAACACCGATCCGCAGCGTACGCCGCCGCGACGGTCGATATCGTTGGCAACCGCACTGATCGAGCGGAACATCTCGCCGAGGTTGCCGGCGATCGTCAGGTTCTGCACCGGATAGGCGATTACGCCGTTCTCGACCCAGAAACCGGAGGCGCCACGCGAATAGTCGCCGGTGACGGTGTTGACGCCCTGGCCCATCAGATCGGTGACGATCAGGCCCTCACCCATCTCGCGCGTCAGTGCGGCCAGATCGCCATCGAAGGTTGCATCCACCAGCAGGTTGTAGACGCCGCCGGCGTTGCCGGTGGTGGCAGTGCCCAGCTTGCGCGCGCTGTAGCTGCCCAGCACGTAACTCTTGAGCACGCCTTTTTCGATCATCGCGCGCTCGACCGTTGCAACGCCTTCCGAATCGAACGCGCTGCTGCCGGCTGCGCGCGGCAGGAACGGGCGCTGCCAGGCGTTGATCCGTTCCGGAAAGATCTGTTCGCCCAAGCGATCGAGCAGGAAGGAAGCGCGCCGATACAGTGCGCCGCCGGAGATCGCGCCGAGGTAATGGCCGAACAGTCCACGCGCGACTTCCGCCGGAAACAACACCGGCGTGGTCCGCGTGCTGAGGCCCTGCGCACCCAGGCGCGCGGCAGCCCGTTCACCGGCGCGACGGCCGACCGAACTGGCGGACTCGAGATCGCTCGATGCGCGACCGCTCGAATACCAGTGCCCGTTCTGCATGGCCTCGCCGCTGCCGGCGATGGCGACACAGCTAAGACTGTTGTCGGTGGCCTCGCGGGCGCCGAAGAAACCGTGCGTATTGGCGTACAGGCTGATGGCGTGGCGCGTATCGACCGATGCGCCTTCCGACTGCGTCACCCGCGGATCCGCGGCAAACGCCGCCGCCTCGCACTCTTTCGCCAACTCGATCGCCGCCTCGGCGCTCAGGTCCCAGGGATGGCACAGATCGAGATCGGGAAAGTTGGTCGCCATCAGCGCGGCATCGGCCAAGCCGACACAGGGGTCTTCGCCGCTGGCGCGCGCGATCGCGCAGGCGGCTTCCACGGCGCGCTGCAGTCCCGCGTCGCTGAGATCGCCGGTGCTGGCCGAGCCGGTACGCTGACCGAACAGCACGGAAATCGACAGTTCGCGGTCGCGCTGGAACTGCACCGATTCGACTTCGCCCATGCGCACACTGGTGCTCAATCCGCGGCTGACACCCACCGAGGCCTCGGCCGCGCTCGCGCCAAGCTTGCGTGCGCCGTCGAGCACGCGCTGCACCCAGGGCTGCAGTTCGGCGACGGAGGGCAGGGTTTGAACGGGCGCGGAAACAGTCATGAGCAGTCGCTGGAATGGAGAGGCAGCAGGATACGCGCTGCGGGGGCTGCAATAGGGTTGGCGTCGCCGCGACCGACTTTCAAGCCGGCGCCAGCGCGGTCAGCAGTTTTTCGTGTACGCCGGCGAAATCGCCATTGCTCATCACCAGCACCCGGTCGCCGGCCTGCGCACGCGCGGCAACGTCGGCCACCAGGACGGCCAGATCGGCGTGCACGTGGAGCCGCTCGCCCAGCGCGCCGAGTGCTTCGGCCGCGTTCCATTTCAAATCCGGACGCGCGTAGATGAACACCTGCTCGGCCGCGGCGAGACTGGTCGCCAGCGTTTCGGCATGCCCGCCGAGCCGCATCGTGTTGGAGCGCGGCTCCAGCACCGCGAAAATCCGGCCCTGTTGCGCAGCGCCTTCCCGCTCGCGCAGCGCGGCGAGCGTTGCGGCGACTGCCGTGGGGTGATGCGCGAAATCGTCGTAGACGGCAACGTCGCGACACGTACCGCGCCATTCAAGCCGACGTTTGACGCCGCGGAATGTGCCCAAGGCGGCGAGTGCCGAGGCAAGCGGCACACCGACATGGGCCGCGGCCGCAATGGCGGCCAGTGCATTGGCACGGTTGTGCGCACCCGGCATCGTCATCGGCGCGTGACCCTGGCGCTCGCCGCGCAGCTGCAGTTCGAAGCCATCGCCCTGCGCCAGCGCGCGCCACTCGGCTTGCGCTGCGTCCGAATCACTCGCCGCAGCGAAGCGTTCGACCTCGCTCCAGCAACCCTGTGCGAGCACGCGCGCGAGGTTGGCGTCGTCGCCGTTGACGATCAAGCGTCCTTGTCCCGGCACGGTGCGGATCAGATGGTGAAACTGACGCTCGATCGCGGCGAGGTCCGGAAAGATATCCGCGTGGTCGTACTCGAGGTTGTTCAGAATTGCGGTGCGCGGCCGGTAATGCACGAACTTGCTGCGCTTGTCGAAGAACGCGGTGTCGTATTCATCGGCTTCGATCACGAAATACTTGCCGCGGCCGAGCCGGGCCGACACGCCGAAGTTGCTCGGCACACCGCCAACCAGAAAGCCGGGTTCGAGCCCGGCTTGATCCAGCAACCACGCGAGCATGCTGGTCGTCGTGGTCTTGCCATGCGTGCCGGCCACCGCGAGCACATGCCGCCCTTGCAGCACATGAGCCGCGAGCCATTCCGGACCGGAGACATACGGCAGGCCCTGGTTCAGCACGTATTCGATCGCGGCGTTGCCGCGCGTGACGACGTTGCCGACCACGACGATGTCCGGACCCGATGCGCCGAAGCGCTGCAAGTGCTCGGCTTGATAACCCGGCAGCACCTCGATCCCGAGCGCTTCGAGCTGGGTCGACATCGGCGGCCAGGCATTGGCGTCCGAACCGGTGACGCGATGACCCGCCTCGCGCGCGAGCGCAGCGATGCCGGCCATGAAGGTGCCGCAGATGCCGAGTATGTGCAGGTGCATGCGCGAAACGGGCCTCGGGTCTAGGCGACTAAACCAGCAACAGGCCGATGACCGGGCTCAGGAATAGCAGCAGCAGGCTGATCGCCAGCATCGCCAGCAGGGCCAGCAGCACGCCGCCGAAGACGTTGCCATTGCTGGCCTGTGCGTAGATGCGCGAGGTCACCGCAAGCTGCCAGAACCCGAGCACGTTGAGCACCGCCGATGCACCGCCCGACAGTTGCGGCCACTTATCCGGCTGATCGGCGAGTTCCGGATGCGCCTGCAACTGGCTGAACAGTTCGATCAGCGGCGGCGCAACTTTCGCGAACGGCGGGATCATCGCCAAGGTCAGTAGTCCGTTGATCGCCAGCAGCGCGTTGAAGGTTTGCTGGAATCGCTCCGGTACCTTGCGCAGGGCCAGCGTGCCACGCGTCACCAGCGCCATCGCGATCACCGTCACTACCGCGATTGCCAGCGCAGCGCCCGGCGGCGACACCACCAGCCAGAACAAGGCATAGGCGACGATCGCGAACGCGATGCAAGCGCGACTCAGTGTCTTGCCCGTATCGAATGGGAAATCCTGCGGCCCCGCGCGGAAGATCAGCAGGCGCAGCGAGATCAGGAATGCGTGATTGAACATGGGCGATATCGATGGGGCAGGCCACTATTCTAGGGCTTCCGGGAATCGCGCCGAGTGCAAGTCACCTGCGGATGGCAGGCGCCGGCAAGTCCGGTGCGCAGTGATGGCGGAACTGCGCCCGGTTTCGGCCTGAGTCAGCTTGCGTTTTCGAGCGCCCAGTTGAGTCGCAATCTTTGCGGCGTCAATCGCCATCGACCACGTTGTTGTGTCGCAGCGTTCCTCGATCGGCTGCGCAACGCGGATTTCAGCTTCGGAGTCGAGCCCGACCGACGTCACCGGGCCTTGCCGCGCGCGATCTTTCGTAGGCATCGCGCGGCCTCAATAATCGACAGTGCGCATCGCCGGCTTATACCATCCGCTCCACTGTCGATGGTCGCGACGCTGCGAACGCACGAGTCGGGCGCCGGTCGTGACGCCATTCGGCATCCCGTTCGCCCGCTTGCGGCCGTTTCGCCGACTCATCATCTTTCGCCGCCAAGGTTTGTGCTGAACCGATTGGCCGAGCGGACCCGAGCACTGTTGTCGAGGAATCCCACACCTGAACACCGAAGCCGTAAACCTGATCGTGCAGCCCGCGGCACTCGCCGAGGCGCTCGACGCCTGGTCGAAAGCACCCTGGGTCGCACTCGATACCGAGTTCGTGCGCGAGACGACCTACTTCCCGAAGTTGTGTCTGATCCAGGCCAGCGACGGCGTGCACGCGGCCTGCATCGATACGCTGGCGCTGACGCCACCGCAGTTGCAACCGCTGTTTGACACTCTCGCCGGCAGTACGGCCGACAAGGTATTTCACTCGGCCTCGCAGGATCTGGAAATCTTCGTGCAGCTCACCGGCGATTGTCCGCGGCCGCTGTTCGATACGCAGACCGCCGCCGCATTGCTCGGCGACGGCGATCAGCTCGGATACGCCGCGCTGGTGGAAAAGCGCCTGGGCATCAAGCTCGACAAAAGCCTGACGCGGACCGACTGGTCACGGCGTCCGCTGTCCGTCGCCGAACTGAGCTATGCGGTCGACGACGTGCGCTATCTGGCCGAGTTGTACCCCTTGTTGCTGGAAGAACTCGAACGTCGCGGTCGCTTGGCATGGTTGCGCGAGGATTGCGCGCGTGCGACCAATCCGGCCCGTTATCAGACGCTGCCCGAACAGGCCTGGCGTCGTCTCAAGGGCTTTACGCGTCTCGCACCGGCTGCACGTCCGATTGCCGCGACGCTGGCCGCCTGGCGCGAACAGACCGCGCAGCAGCGCGACCGTCCGCGCAAATGGATTCTGGAAGACGACGCGATCTACCGCATTGCCGAGCGCGCGCCGACGTCGATCGCACAGCTCGACGGCCTGAATGTGTTGCAGGCCAAAACGCTCGAGCGACATGGCCGTCAATTGCTCGAACTGGTCGCCAACACCGACCTGTCGGCGCCGATCGCGATCGACGACGCGCTGCCGTTCGACGAACCGCAGAAAGCCGCGTTCAAGCGCGTACAGGACGCCTTGCGCGCCGCCGCCGACGCGCTTGGTGTGTCGGTATCGCTGCTTGGTCCGCGTGCCGATGCCGAGGCGATCGTGCGCCATGGCGCGGAAGCCGCGGTGCCGCTGATGAGCGGCTGGCGTCGCGAAACAATCGGCGAGAAATTATTGGCACTGCGCTGATACTGGCGCTGCGCTTCGATTCTTCTCGCTGCGCCTGAGTTCGCGCTGCGATTGAGTTCTTGCGCTGCGCCTGAGTTCTTGCGCTGCGCCTGAGTTCTCGCGCTGCGCCTGAGTTCTCGCGCTGCGATTGAGTTCTTGCGCTGCGATTGAGTTCTCGCGCTGCGCCGATACAGGCGCTGCACTGGTTGACCTGTGCGGTTAGGGCTGCGCTTCTATGGTTGGCGCCGCGCCGTTGGCGCAGCGGTTCTATGGTTGGCGCTGCGCTAGGGCTCGAACGCAAGCGGCCTAAGTTCGCGGCGCGGCGGCGGGCGCCAGCGCCCAACACTCAGCCGATGGCGCCGAGAATCCGCTCGAAGATTTCATCCAGCGAGCCAACGCCCTGCACCGTCACCAGCTTGTGCTGTGCTTCGTAGTACGCCAGCAGCGGATGGGTCTCGGCGTTGTAGACCTCGATCCGGTGGCGGATGACGTCCTCTTTGTCGTCGTGACGGCCTTCTTTGATTGCGCGCAGGTGCAGGCGTCGGATGATTTCTTCGTCCTCGACTTGCAGATGCACCGCCTTGTCGATCGCCGGCTGGCCGTGACGCAGCAGCATCGCGTCGAGGACCTTTGCCTGTTCGGTGTTGCGCGGGAAGCCGTCGAGGATGAAGCCCGGCTTGGCATCGGCCTGTTCGAGGCGTTCCTCGACGATGCCGATGACAATTTCATTGGCGACCAGCTTGCCGGCATTCATCGCCGCCTTCGCCAACAGACCGAGTTCGGTGCCGGCGGCAACCGCCGCGCGCAGCGCGTCGCCCGTCGAAATCTTCGGGATGCCGAGCTTCGCGACCAGCTTTTCGCCCTGGGTGCCTTTACCGGAGCCGGGCGCACCCAGCAGAACAATTCTCATATTTTCAGCCGACGCTCGACAGTGATGTCCATTGAAACACCGCGGGAACACGCCGCGGCAAGTTTGCGACTGCACGCGAACCGCGCCGCAGGAAAGTCCGATCGATTCTGATCCGGGCCTTCGAACCCGGCGCAGAACTCGCCGGGGCGCCCGCTTGTTTTCGTCCCCCGAAATCGGCGCTGACCCCGGCCTTGAGGCCGCCGGATCTGCGCCACGCCCTCGCTCAACTCTCCGTTGACCGTCGTTGCCGACGCCAAGCGGCTCGCAGAGCCCGCAGCTATGGTCACAACGGTACCCGTTCGCCGCGCGCGCCGTCAACGCGGCAGCGCACCAAGGAGCGACGGAAACAGCCCTTACGCCGGTTATACTCTGCGTATTCGTCGTTAATTTCCGCGCTGGCGGTGGCCAGCCGTTCTGTCCTATTGGGGTTTTGCATGCCGCGTAACGCCTTCTATGCCCAGTCTGGCGGTGTCACCGCCGTCATCAATGCCTCCGCCGCCGGCGTGATCGAAACCGCCCGGCGCTACCCGGAGCAGATTGGCACCGTCTACGCCGGCCGCAACGGCATCATCGGCGCGCTGACCGAGGACCTGATCGACACCAGCCTCGAATCGGCCGAGGACATCGCCGGTCTCAAGCACACGCCGTCGGGCGCGTTCGGCTCCTGCCGCTACAAGCTGAAGGGATTCGACAAGAACCAGGCTGAGTACGAGCGCCTGATCGAAGTGTTCAAGGCGCACGACATCGGCTACTTCTTCTACAACGGCGGCGGCGATTCGGCCGACACCTGCCTGAAGATCTCGCAGCTCGGCGAGAAGATGGGCTACCCGATCCAGGCGATCCACGTTCCGAAGACGGTCGACAACGATCTGCCGATCACCGATTGCTGCCCGGGCTTCGGCTCGGTTGCCAAGTACGTCGCCGTCTCAATCCGCGAAGCCGGCTACGACGTCGCCAGCATGGCGAAGACCTCGACCAAGGTCTTCATCATGGAAGTGATGGGCCGCCACGCCGGCTGGATCGCCGCCGCGGGCGGACTCGCCGCCGACAAGGAAGGCGCCTCGCCGCACATCATCCTGTTCCCGGAAGTGAAGTTCGACGAGGCTGCGTTCCTCGCGCGCGTCGACGACTGCGTGAAGAAATACGGCTACTGCACCGTGGTCGCCAGCGAAGGCCTGCAGAACGAAGCCGGCGAATTCATGAGCGAAGCCGGCAGCAAGGACGCCTTTGGCCATGCGCAGCTCGGCGGCCTCGCGCCGCTGCTGGCGCAACTGGTGAAGGACAAGCTGAAGTACAAGTATCACTGGGCGGTGGCCGACTATCTGCAGCGTGCCGCGCGCCACATCGCCAGCAAGACCGATCTCGACCAGGCCTACGCGGTGGGCAAGGCGGCGGTTGAAATGGCGATCGCCGGCAAATCCGGCGTGATGCCGGCGATCATCCGCACCGGCGACAACCCGTACACCTGGAACATCGCCGAAGCGCGCCTGGACCAGGTTGCCAATGTCGAAAAGAAAATGCCGCGCGACTTCATCAGCGAGGACGGCTTCCATATCACCGACAAATGCCGCCGTTACCTGGCGCCGCTGATCATGGGCGAGGACTATCCGCCCTACTTCAACGGCCTGCCGGTTTACGTGCAGCTGAAGAACACGCCGGTCGCGAAAAAAACCGGCCGCGAATTCGTACTCGCGAAGTAAACCAATCCCGTTCCCCAACCACTCAGACCAAGAGGTTCACGCAGATGGGTTTTGAAACCCTCGGCCCTGGCGACAAGGCCCCCAACGAGTTCTACGTCGTTATCGAAATTCCGGCCTACGGCCCGCCAGTAAAGTACGAAGTGGACAAAGAATCCGGCCTGCTGATGGTCGACCGCTTCATGAATGTGGCGATGAGCTACCCGGCGAACTACGGCTATGTGCCGAAGACGCTCTCCGGCGACGGCGATCCGGTCGACGTGCTGGTGATCACGCCGCATCCGGTGGTTGCCGGTTCGGTGATCAAGTGCCGTGCGGTGGCCGTGCTGGATACCGAAGACGAGAAGGGCACCGACGCCAAGCTGCTGGCGGTGCCGGTCGACAAGGTTTCGAATGGCGCCTACGACAATCTGCGCGATCTGGCCGACGTGCCGGCGCGTGTGAAGAACGAAATCGAACATTTCTACAGCTCCTACAAGCTGCTCGAGAAGGGCAAGTGGGTGAAGCTGTCGGGCTGGCGCGATGCCGCCGCCGCGCGCAAGGAAATCGAAGACGGCATGAAGGCTTACAAGCCGTAAACGCAGCCTGGAGCGCCGCCATCAAGCAGCGGCGCTCCTTTTTGAGTAGCATCGAATAGCTTTTCGCAGGACTCGCAGCAGACGTCGCTTGTTTCGTCGTCGCAGTCACCAGCCGAGGGCCGCCGCAATGAACACACCGATTCCACCTGCCTCGCCAGAGATCGTTCCCGGCATTCCGCCCGACGATTTCGGCACGGACAACGAGCGCCAGGTACTGACCGTCGTCTACGTGCTGCACGCGGTCGCACTGGTCAACGGCATCACCGCGATCATCGCGGTGATCATCAGCCATCTGCGTGTCAACGAAACGCGCAGCGCCTTCATCCGCAGTCATCACCTGTGGCTGATCCGCAGCTTCTGGTGGGCGCTGCTGTGGAGCATCTTGTGTGGCGCGCTGGTCTGGGCCGGCATCGGCCTGCTCGGCCTCGCGGTGCTGGCGATCTGGTGGATCTACCGCGTCGTGCGCGGACTGATGGCGTATTCGCGCCGCGAATCGATGCCGGTTTAGCAAACTCCAACAACGAACGACATGACGCAAGCGCAGCGAAAAATTTTGGTAATCGGCAGCGGTGGCCGCGAGCACGCGCTCGCCTGGAAGCTGGCGGCCTCGGCGGGTGTCACCGAAGTGCTGGTCGCGCCCGGCAATGCCGGCACCGCGCGCGAGCCGAAGTGCCGCAATGTTGCGATTGCCGTCGAGGACGTGCCGGCACTGCTGGCGATGGCGCAGGCCGAAGGTGTGGGCTTCACCGTGGTCGGTCCGGAAGCAGCCCTCGCCGTGGGTGTGGTCGATGCGTTCCGCGGCGCGGGTCTGCGCATTTTCGGACCGACCCAGGCCGCCGCACAGCTTGAGTCGAGCAAAGCCTTCAGCAAGGACTTCCTCGCGCGCCACAAGATTCCGACCGCACAGTACGGCGTATTCACCGAGATCGCCCCGGCACTGGCCGACATCGCGCGGCGCGGTGCGCCGATCGTGGTCAAGGCCGACGGTCTCGCCGCCGGCAAGGGCGTGGTGGTTGCGACCACTGTCGACGAAGCCAACGCCGCCGTGCGCGACATGCTTGGTGGCGGCTCGCTCGGCGCGGCCGGTGCGCGCGTCGTCATCGAAGATTTCCTCGATGGCGAGGAAGCCAGCTATATCGTGGTTGCCAGCGGACTCAACTATGTCGCACTCGCCACCGCGCAAGACCATAAGCGCATCTTCGACGGCGATCGCGGCCCCAACACCGGCGGCATGGGTGCCTATTCGCCAGCACCGGTGGTCACGCCTGAAATTGATGCGCGCGTGCGTCGCGAAGTGATCGAACCGACGCTGCAAGGCATGGTCGACGAGGGGCGCCCGTTCACCGGCTTCTTGTACGCCGGCCTGATGCTGGACCGCGCCGGCACGCCGAAAGTGCTGGAGTTCAACGCGCGTCTTGGCGATCCGGAAACGCAACCGATCTTGATGCGCCTGGACTCCGATCTGCTGGCGCTGCTCGAAGCGGCGGTCGACGGCGATCCGAACGCGTCCGCGCCACGCTGGAAGCCGGAGGTCGCACTCGGCGTGGTGCTGGCCGCAGCGGGCTATCCGGGCGAAGTGCGCAGGGGCGACGCGATCGATGGGCTCGATGCGGATTTCGGTACGCGTGCGAAGGTGTTCCATGCCGGCACGGCACTGCGTGACGATGCGGTGATCACCAGCGGTGGACGCGTGCTCTGCGTCTGCGGGCTCGGTGCGGACACCCGCAGCGCGCAGGCGGCCGCGTATGCCGCGGTGTCGAAGATCAGCTGGAGCGGCCTGCAACTGCGCCGAGATATCGGCTATCGCGCGATTGCGCGCGAGGAACCCGCGGCGTGAACCACCGGCCAAGGATGGCGCGCAAGTTCAAGCTCGCAGCCGTCGCGCTGTTCGGCGTCTGCGGCCTGCATATGGCGATGGCGGCCGATGCGCCGCAACGCCCGAGTTATGGTCGCCAGGAACATGTTCGCGTGGTGGGTCCGACGCCGATCGAAGTGATCGGTGCGCTCGATCCGAGCGCCGAGTACTCGGTGTTGAACGCCGAGGACATCAAGTACTTCCAGCGCAACGGCGACATGTGGGTGCGCTTCACCGTCGATAACGGCAGCGTGCTGCAGGGCAATCACATCGTCCTCGAACGGCCGGTGCTGAAAGATTTCAAAGTGCGTCAACGCGACGGCGGGTACGAACACCAGCCACGCGTGGCGATCGACCTGTGTCTGGGTGTGCAGGCCTTCAGCACCGAGGTGCGCCTGATCGAGCGCGACGACTACACCGCACCGTTGCTGCTGGGCCAACCCGATCTGGCCAAGCTCGGCAGCGTCGATCGTCAGCGCCAGTTTACGCAGGAGCCGCGCTGCATCGCGCCGCAGCCGCAGAATCAAGCACTGCCGCAGAGTCCGCTGGCGCCGGCGAAACGCTCGGAACAGTCACCGCCGCCGACCGATAGCGCGCTGTTGGCGTCACCCTCGTCGAGCACCTCGATCACCTCACGCGCGGACAAGAACGCGCGCGCGTCGAGCGCCACCGCGTTTCGCTGCGACGGCCGCACCACCTGTTCGCAAATGACCTCCTGCGCGGAAGCCGAATATTTCCTGGCGCACTGCCCGCGCGTGAAGATGGACGGCGACCACAACGGCATCCCTTGCGAGCAGCAGTTCTGCAATAGCGATCGCTAAGACGAGCGCGCTGGAATCGAGCGCGTTACGCCCGCAGCAGCAGCTGCGAAGTCGAGGCACGCAGCGCTGCTTTCAACAGCTCGCGTGGCCGCGTTCTAGAGCCGGTACGCCGCGCGTACCAGCCGCGCCAGCAACCGTTGATGCAGATTGGCGGGACGATCCAGTTGCATATGCGTCAGCGCCGCAGCGGCTTCGCTTGCCGATGCCGGCGCTGCGAAGGCGCGCAGCAGGCGCAGCTTGCCGGCCAGCGTGGTCGTGGCCGATTTGAGCTTGCCGAGGCGATCGGCCAGCGCCAGTTCCGCCGCATTCAGATCGGAACCAAACGGCAGTTTCGGCAGCGCGCCGTTCGCTTGGTGTAACTGCAGCGCAGCGGCCAGCTTGCTCGGCAGATTGTTTCGATGCTGCGGCGGAATCTGATAGTCCGCCGGCAGCTTGCCCGCCTTCTGTGCCGCTGCGAGCAGTGCGGGCTGACAGCGGCTGTCGGCGATCGCCAGCATCGCTTCGCAGCATTCGCGGTCGGTGCGCCCGCGCAGATCGGCGATACCGTATTCGGTGACGAAGATGTCGCGCTCGTGGCGCGCGATGGTCGCGTGCGGAAATTCCCAGACGATGTTCGATGCGAGCGCCTTGCCACTGCCGCGCGTCGCCCGAAATGCCAGCACCGAACGGCCTTCGGGCAGTTGATGCGCCATGGCGACGAAGTCGTGCTGACCGCCAACACCGGAGACGACCTGCCCGTCTTCGAGCTGATCGGAAATCGCCGCGCCGAGCAGGGTCGCTTTCATGCAGATGTTGATGAATCGCGCATGCCGCCGCTGCAGCCGTTCGAGTTCGTAATGGGTATAGATGCGATTGACTTCGGCAACGCTGGTCATGTCGATCAGCGCGCGCTGCGTTTCCGGTAGCGCATGCAGTCGCGCATAGAAGTCGCCGGGTCCGATGAAGAACGCACCATGTACCGAGCAACCGCCCGGCTCATCAGCATGCGCAACGCCATCGACGCGCCGTTGCGCTTCGATATCCTCGTAGACGCGGCGCCGCACAATGCCGTCCTCGAACAGCGCGAACAGCGGGTTCGACAGCAACTCGCTGGCGACGTACAGACCGATGGCGAAACGATCACGCCCGCCGATCGTGTCGCTGTGCGCGCCGACACCGAGCGCGTCGAGCATCTCGCGATAGGTTTGGTTGTCGCGCTCACGCAGCCGCAGGCTGTGGCACACCGCGTCGCCAAGCGCGCCGATGCCGACCTGCAGCGTACCGCCGTCGCGCACCAGCGCGCTGGCGTGCAGGCCGATCGCCCAGTCGGCGGTGGCCACCGGGTTATGCGGCACCGCGAACGGCAGGTGATCGAGCGCCGGACTATCGACGATGAAATCGAACTGGTCGGCGTCGATCGCGGCACTGTTGCCCATCCACGGCAGCTGGCGGTTGACCTGCGCAACGGCGAGCCACGGGTATGCAAGCTGCCGCATCATCGGTGCGAGTTGCAGCGTCACATCCGGATTGCAGGACAGGCTCAATCGCTGTTCGCCATTGTCGTCGCGCGCACTGACCGCCTGCATCAGCAGGTTGACGCCGCGCGACAGCATGTCGCGAGCGACGTGCGTGTAATTGCTGCTGATGTAGTTCTGCTGCGCGGTGGTGTTGTGCAGGATCGCACCGGATCGGACGTAGAACTCGATCACGCGGATGTTTGTAGGCACGCGCCGCGCCTCGACATCGTCGAGGAATTCGAGCCGCGGATAGTTCGGCCACACCCGCGCGCGGATCGGCTTCAGCACGCGCTCTTCCAGTTCGCTCTTGCCGAGCGGCGGATTCAGCGACAGCGCGGTGATGATGTCGAGCGAGATCGTCGGATCCGCCTTGGCGCGCCGGTACAGCGCGTTCAGCAGCGCGTTCGGCTTGCCGATGCCGAGCGGCGTACCGAGCACGATGCGCTTGCCGAGCTTTTGCAGAATCGCATCGACACAGGCTTCGCAATCGTCGAAGCGGCGCGGGGTCGTAGGCGAATTGGGCGTAGCTGGCGTATCGGGCGTCAAGGGCACGGTCCGTTCATTGAGGTTGGCCCGAGTATAGGCGAGCACACCACCGTTCAAGTTCCGTTGCGACACACCGTGCGACGGGTGTGCGACGTGCACTACAAGGTGCACAACAACATGCACGACAAACGAAAAGGCCGGAAGCGAACTTCCGGCCTTTGTTGGTACCGCCTGCAGCGATTCGCGTTGGGCGCTTAGTTGCGCTTCATCGAATCGAAGAAGTCCGAATTGGTCTTGGTCTTCTTCATGCGATCGAGCAGCATTTCCATCGCGCCCAACTCGTCCATATCGTGCAACACCTTGCGCAGGATCCAGACTTTCTGCAGATCCGCCGGCTCCATCATCAGCTCTTCCTTACGCGTACCCGAGCGGTTGATGTTGATCGCCGGGAACACGCGCTTCTCGGCAATTCGGCGCTCGAGATGCAGTTCCATGTTGCCGGTGCCCTTGAACTCTTCGTAAATCACTTCGTCCATCTTCGAGCCGGTGTCGACCAGCGCGGTTGCGATGATTGTCAGCGAGCCGCCTTCCTCAATGTTGCGCGCGGCACCGAAGAAGCGTTTCGGCTTCTGCAGCGCGTTGGCGTCGACACCACCGGTCAGTACCTTGCCGGACGACGGCGCGACCGTGTTGTAGGCGCGCGCCAGACGCGTGATCGAATCGAGCAGGATGACGACATCGCGCTTGTGTTCAACCAGGCGCTTGGCCTTTTCGATCACCATTTCGGCGACCTGCACATGGCGCGTGGCCGGTTCGTCGAAGGTCGACGAGATGACTTCGGCGCGCACGGTGCGCTGCATGTCGGTGACTTCTTCGGGACGCTCGTCGACCAGCAGGATGATCAGGTAGACATCCGGGTAGTTCGCCGCGATCGACTGCGCGATGTTCTGCATCAGGATCGTTTTGCCGGCTTTCGGCGGGCTGACAATCAGACCGCGCTGGCCCTTGCCGAACGGCGCGACCAGATCGACCACGCGTGCGGTGATGTCTTCGGTGGTGCCGTTGCCGCGCTCCATGATGAAGCGTTCGTCGGCGAACAGCGGCGTCAGGTTCTCGAAGTTGACCTTCTTCTTGCTGACCTCAGGCGGCTCGTAGTTGATCGAGTCGACTTTCAGCAGTGCGAAGTAGCGTTCGTTGTCCTTCGGCGAGCGCACGCGCCCGGCGACGGTATCACCCGTACGCAGCGCGAAGCGGCGGATCTGGCTCGGCGAGATGTAAACGTCGTCCGGACCCGCGAGGTAGCTTGAATCGGGGCCGCGCAGGAAACCGTAGCCGTCCGACATGATTTCCAGCACGCCTTCGCAGACGATGTGGTCGCCGCGGCGGGCCGCGGCTTTCAGCAGCTGGAAAACGACGTCCTGCTTCTTCGCGCGGGCGATGTTCTCGAGCCCCAGCGACTCGGCGGTTTCCAGCAGCTCCGCCGCGGTCTTGCGCTTGAGTTCCGCGATATTGAGAATTTTCGGCGGTGACGACGAGCGTGCTTCAACCGCAACGCCGCCGTCCTCGCCTTCGACCATTTCGCCGCCGGCACCGTTGGCGAGGTAAGCAGCAGCCATTTCAGCTTCGGCCAGCTCCTCCATCTCCTCGGTCATGTCGACCGGCAGACCGCTGTTGCCGCCGCCTACATTGCCGTTGACATTGCCATTGCCACGGTTGTTGTTGCCGTTATTGGCATTGTTTCCGTTGTTGCCGTTACCGCCGTTGTTCTGGCCGTTTCGGAAATGGGGGCGGCGACGATGTTTCATTTAATTTAGGCGAGATGTGGTTGGACGAACGCGGTCAACTGGGCCTTGTGGACCGCGCCGACCTGGGTCGCCGCAGCCTTGCCGTCCTTGAACAGGATCATCGTGGGGATACCGCGAATCGAGAATTTCGGCGGGGTCGCCGGATTCTCGTCAACATTGAGTTTGACGACCTTCAGCTTGCCGACATTGTCGGCCGCGACCTGTTCCAGGATCGGCGCGATCATGCGGCATGGGCCGCACCATTCCGCCCAGAAGTCCACCAATACAGGCTCTTTGCTCTGCAGGACGTCCTTCTCGAAGGAGTCGTCGGTGACCGCGGAAATGTGCTCGCTCATTTTTGAAGCTCCGGTTTGGAGCGCACAGCTGCGCTCGGGAGTTACGGGAGTGGGGGCGGAAGCGCGCGAATCAATACGCGTTCCTGGACGATCTGAATTAAGATGCTGGAAGATTTTCCGCGACTCGGCGAGTCTCGCGCGCAGTGATGAAGCTTAGAAACGCTCTGCGGCCGCCGATGTGATGAGTCTTATTTGAATCTAACTCCCCAATAATTGCAAGTCTAATGCAAGCTCCCGCCGACGAAGCCACTCCCAGCACCAGCGCAGTAGATGGCATCGACACAGGCGCGGTTGCCGCCACGCCGAAGCATCTCAGCGACCTATCGTTCGACCAGCTGCCGCTGCATCCGGCGCTACAGGACGGCCTGCAACGCCTCGGCTTCGGTCACTGCACCCCGATCCAGGCGGCAACGCTGCCGTTGGCGCTCAATGGCCAGGATGTCGCCGGCCAGGCACAGACCGGCACCGGCAAGACCGCCGCGTTCCTGCTGGCGACCATGCACCACCTGCTGACGCAACCGCGTGCCGGTGACGAAGGTCAGCCGCGCGCCTTCATGCTGGCGCCGACCCGCGAGCTCGCGCTACAGATCTACAACGACGCAATGGCGATCGGCGGCACCACCGGCCTGAAGATGACGGTGGTGTACGGCGGCACCGGCTACGACAGCCAGCGCAACGCGCTGACGGCCGGCGTCGACATCCTGATCGGCACACCCGGCCGCCTGATCGACTACTTCAAGCAGGGCGTGTATGCGCTGAAGAACGTCGAAGTGCTGGTGCTCGACGAGGCCGACCGCATGTTCGATCTCGGCTTCATCGCCGACATCCGCTACCTGATGCGGCGCATGCCGCATCCGAGCGCGCGTCTCAACATGCTGTTCTCGGCGACGCTGTCGCACCGCGTGCTGGAGCTTGCCTACGAGCACATGAACAATCCGACACGGATTGAGATCGAACCCGAGCAGGTCACCGCCGAGCGCGTCCAGCAGTCGCTGATCCACGTCGGCAATGACGATAAGCTGCCGCTGCTGGTGGGCCTGCTGCGCCACCACGCGCCGTCGCGAACGATGATCTTCCTCAATACCAAGCGCGGCGCCGAGGAAGTCGAACTCGCGCTCAATGCCAATGGCTTCAAGTCGGCGACGCTGTCGGGCGACGTGCCGCAGAACAAGCGCGAGAAGTTGCTCGAACAGTTCAAGTCGGGCGAACTGCCGATCATGGTGGCGACCGACGTTGCAGCGCGCGGCCTGCACATCACCGGCGTCACCCACGTGATCAACTACGACCTGCCGCAGGACGCGCAGGACTACGTGCATCGCATCGGCCGCACCGCGCGCGCCGGCGCCTCCGGCGATGCGATTTCGCTGTGCTGCGAAACCTGGGTGTATTCCTTGCCGGACATCGAGAAGCTGATCGGCATGCGCATTCCGACTCGCGCCGATGCGATGGATCTGATGCCGCCCGATTACGTGCCGACCAAGCTGCCGCGCCGCGAGCGCAGTGGCCGTCCTGGCGGCGGCAGACCCGGCGGTGGCCGCGGCCGCCCGCCGCCGCGCAGCAACTCGACGCGTCCGCGTCGCTAAAAGTCCGAATCGGCGATCAGTTGCGCGGACGCCACATCCGCGCGGCGCTTGAAGCCTTCGACCTTCAAGCGCGACTGCGCTGCAACAGCCGAAACAGCGCCGGTGCCAGCAGCACCGCGCCAAGCATGTTGGCAGCGAACATGAACAGCAGCAGCGCACCCATGTCGCGCTGGAACTGCAGATCGGAAAACAGCCAGGTTGCGATACTGCCGGTCAGGCATACGCCGGTGAAGATCACCGCCTTGCCGGTGCGTCGCAGCGTTTCGACATAAGCCTCGCGCAGCGAAGCACCCTGCCCGACCTGGTGCTGCAGCAAGTCGTAAACGTAGATGCCGTAGTCGACACCGATGCCGACCGCCAGCGAGACCACCGGCAGCGTCGCCACCTTGAGACCGATGCCCAGTGCCGCCATCAAGGCATTCGCAAACACGCTGACCATCAACAGCGGAATGCCGATCGTCAGCAGGCCGGTCAGCGAGCGGTACGACAGCAGCACCAGCAGCGCGATCACCGCGTAAACCCAGAACAGGATCGGCAGCTCCTTGGCCTTGACCACTTCGTTGGTCGCCGCCATCACGCCGACGTTGCCGGCGGCACTGGCAAAGTTCACCGGGCACACGCGCGTCTGTGCCCGGAAGCGCGCGTCGGCCGCGTCAGCTGCGTTGATCAGTGCCTGCAGATGCCTGTCTTTGCTGTCATCCACATCATTCAGGCCGGCCGCGCGCAGCTCGGCGCGATACTGCTTCAAGGCCTCGTCGCGACGGCCGGCTTCGCGACGCGCCTCGGTCTTGGCATCGCAGTACGCGGCATCCACTTCCGCATGCCGGCTGTAGAAATCTGCCGCGTTGGCGCGATTCAAGGTCTGCGCGGCGCCGACGATGGCAGCGATCGTGGTCGCACGATGGTCGCGCGTGTAGGCGATCACCGGCATCACGCGGCAATCCTTGTCGAGCAGACCGGACGACACCGGAATGCCGCCGGACGCGACCACGAGAACATCGCGATTGCGCGGCAGCACGTTGAACTTCGGGCTGCCCTCCATCAAGGTCGCGTACGACTGCCGTACCGCGCTGGTCAGCGCGCGTGTGGCCTGCACGCCGTCGACATTCTCCAGATGCCAGCGGAATTGCTCGACCTGTTCCATCGCTTCGTACTGCACGCAGGCGTCGGCATCGGTTTCGGCGATGAATACGAGTTGATCGATGCCGATGGCGAAGTGCGCACCGATCGCGCGCGCGTCGCGGTTGTAGACCGAATCCGGCCGCAGTTCCGGCACGCCCGCCTCGGTATCGCCAATCACGCGCCGCTGCTGATACCAGCCGGAGATACACAGCACCACGGCAGCTCCCACCAGCAACGCGATCGCCGCGCGCCGGTCGGTGACAATCGCCAGCCGTTGCCACAGCCACTCACCCGCCGCGAGTTTGGCCGCGCGCTGTTGGCGGAATGTATCGACCTGTGCGAGCCGCAGTCGTGACAGCCAGATCGGCATCATCAGCTTGTTGGTGATGATCACGGCGAACATGCCGAGGCAGGCATTCACCGCCATCTCGCGAATACTGCCGATCGGCACCAGGCAGATCGTCAGAAAGCCGGCGACGTTGGTGACCAGTGCGATGCTGCCCGGAATGAACAACTGCCGGAATGTACCGCGCGAAGCCTCGAACGCATCGGCGCCGGCGAGCACACGATCAGCCCAGGTGTTGACGTACTGGATGCCGTGACTGGTGCTGACCGCGAGTACCAGGAAAGGCACCATGATCGCGAACGGATCGGCGCCGTAGCCCACCGTCACCAGCAGACCGAATTCCCAGATCACCGCGAGCAGCGAACACAGCAAGGGCAACAGCGCCAGCCGCAGACTGCCGAGATACCAGCGCAGCGCGAGCATGGTGCCGACCACGGTGAGTACGAAGAACAGCAGCACTTGTCCGGCGGCGGCACTGACATCGCCGACCAGCTTGCTGTAGCCGATGATGCGCACCGCGACCTCGGGCCGCGCCTGTGGATTCAGTGCCGATTCCACCTCCAGCAGGTGGCCGGGGATGCGGAAGCTTTCGAGCTCGCCGGCATCGTTGACGCGCGTCACCGCAACTTTGTGCAGCCACAGCCAGCGGCGTGGATCGCGAAAGGTCTCGCCGACCACATCGCCGGCGGCGTACGGCGCGAACGCGGTCTTCAAGCGATAGCGAAAGCGCAGCGGCTGCGTGAAGCGACCGCGCACACCGTCTTCGATCGCATCGGCAACGGCGGCGAGATCGATCGCCCGACCGGTCGCCGGATCGCGCTCCAGCACCTCGGCGGAAATCATCGCGCTGCGCTCGTCGATACTGACCAGCCGCCCGCGCAACGACGCCTTGGCGACGTTGCCACGGACACGCGCGTACATTTCGGCGGTGGGCGCATAGTCGCGCGGCATCACGTCGCCGGATTCGAGCCCGCCGTTGACCACTTCGGCGTAGCGCACATTCGGCGTCACCAGCGAATACACGTGCGTACGATCGATGCCGGGCGTGAACAAAACCGCGTCGGTCGCTGCGCGCAGTTCGCTCAAGAAGGCATCGTTGTAGATATCGCCACTGCTGGATTCCAGCGCGATCAGCAGCGTGTTGGCGCCGGCGAGTTCGTCGCGGTACTGGCGGTACACCTGCATGTAGGGATGATCGAGCGGAATCGATTTCTCGAAGCCCGCGTCGGAATGGATCCGTGTGGCCTGCAGCAGTAGCAGCAGGCTGGCGGCGACCAGCAGGAAAATGGTCAGACGCCGCAGACGGCCGAAGATCAGCGGCTCGATCGCGCGCAGCACGCTGTCGGCGGACGCGGTCTTCATCAATCTCTGAAAGACGATCGGAAAGACGATCGGAAAGACGACGGCAGTGAATCTCTGAACCAGGACGATCGCTCTGATCGTGGCTGCCACGCGGGTGAGCGCACGCTCTGAGTCGCCGCGATCGCGCGTTCCCTGCGCATCGTTGACCGATTACGCGCCGTTCATGCGATCGGCAGCAGTTCCTGCAGCCGATCCACTGCGCTGAACCCGTCCATCGCGCGCTTGGGCGATTGCGTGTCCGGATGACGAATGGCGACCACGTGCGCAAAGCCGTGATTCAGCGCCTCGCGCAATACCGGCAGGCTGTCGTCGACAAAGATCGCACGCGAGGGCTCGAACAGATGCTGCGCGCGCAAGGCCGGCCAGAAGCGCGGGTCTTCCTTCGGCGCGCCGAAGTCGTGCGACGACAGAATGCGATGGAAGTGCGGCGCGAAACCAGTCTGCTCCATCTTCAATTCCCAGCTGTGGCGATGCGCGTTGGTCACCATCCACAGTTGGCGACCGCTATCGCGCACCGCGCGCATGAACTCGGCCGATCCCGGCAACGGCGCGATGCGATGGCGGATCTCGCGCTTGAGCGCGGCGATGTCGAGCCCGGTCAGACGGCTCCAGTAATCCAGGCAATACCAGTCGAGCCGGCCGCGTGCACCCTCGAACTGCGGCGCGAGCTGCTCGATCGCCACTTCGACGCTCAGTCCGTGCAGCACAGCGTAGCGCTGCGGCACCAGCTCGCTCCAGAAGTAATTGTCGAACGCCAGATCGAGAATCGTGCCGTCCATGTCGAGCAGCACGTGATCGATGCCGCGCCAATCGATGATGGCGGGATCGGAACTCGGCGGTGCGGCGGTCACGGCGGTCATGCCGCTATCATAACGACTCGCACACGACCGCCTGAATCGCCACCGATGACCACCGCACTGCCGCTCGCGAATCTGCTGGAGCACACGCGCCGGATCGCGCTCGATGCCGGTGCCGCGATCATGCAGGTCTACGCTTCGGACATCACCGTCACCGAAAAGGCCGACCACTCACCGCTGACGCAGGCGGATCTCGCCGCGCACCGCATCATCGCCGAGGGACTCGCCGCGCTCGATCCGCTGCTGCCGCTGCTGTCGGAGGAAGGCGCGCAGTTGCCGTTCGCCACGCGCGCCGGCTGGACGCGGTACTGGCTGGTCGACCCGCTCGACGGCACCAAGGAATTCATCAAACGCAATGGCGAATTCACCGTCAACATCGCATTGATCGATCACGGTGTGCCGGTACTCGGTGTGGTCTACGCGCCCGCACTCGGCGTGACCTACCTGGCCGCGCGGGGTGTTGGCGCGTTCAGCGAGCGCGATGGCGCACGTCAGGCGATCCACACGCGCGCCACACCTGCGCAGCCGTGTTTGGTGGTGAGCAAGTCGCACCGCGATGCCGCACTCGACGCCTTCCTCGCGCACGCGCCGGCGCACGCGACCGCCAGCTGTGGCAGTTCGCTGAAGTTCTGTCTGGTCGCGGAAGGCTCCGCCGATTTCTATCCGCGCACCGGCCCAACCTCCGAGTGGGATACCGGTGCCGGTCAGTGCGTTGCCGAAGTCGCAGGCGCCACCGTGCTGACGCTGCCGGACTGGGCGCCGCTGCGTTACAACGGCAAGGACTCGCTGCTGAATCCGGGCTTCGTTGTGATTGGCGATGCCGCGTACGGCTGGCGCGACAAGCTCGCAGCAGCCGCCTGAGATCAGCCTGAGATGAGCGCCGTCGCCACCCGCGCACGCATCCGCAGCACGCTGGCCGAATGGGGCGTGACGACCGACGTCGTCGCGCAACGGCGCCTGCCAATCTATGCCGAGGCACGCAGCCTGGTGTTCGCCGGTCTCGGCCCCGACGGTCGCGACAAGTTTCTCGCGCCGCGCGCCGCGCGCGCATGGATGGCGATGCGCGAGGCCGCAGCGGCCGACGGCATCGAACTCTTGTTGCTGTCGGCGTTCCGCAGCTACGAGTTCCAGACGCAGCTGATCCGCGGCAAGCTGGCCAAGGGTCGCAGCATCGACGAGATCCTGACCGTCAATGCGCCGCCCGGCTGCAGCGAACATCACAGCGGCCGTGCGATCGACATCGGCGCGCGCGACACCGCACCGCTGGAAGAGGATTTCGAGAACACCACCGCATTCGCCTGGCTCAGCGAGCACGCTGCCCGCTTCGGCTTTTGGCTGTCGTATCCGCGCGGCAACGCAGAAGGCTATCTGTACGAGCCGTGGCACTGGTGCTGGCAGCCGCCGCGCGACCTGAACGCGCGCTAGCGGATCGCGCGCTGCACGTCGTACGTCGCACAACAACGGCACGTGAGCATGCGCCCAGACGCTCGTCGCGCAGGCGCATTGGCGTCTTGCTTTCGAACACGCGTGCAACGATGTGGGGCGAGCACGCGATGCGACCGGTCCGATGCCGCGCGGATTCGCATCGCTCAGCGTCGCGCTCATCATCACGCTCAGCGTCGTCGGCATTGCGCGCGTTCGATCAGCGCGAAGGCGCTGCCGCGAGAGCGCCAAGGTGACCCTCGCGTCGCGAGGTTTCGCGAGGTTTCGCGCGGATGCCGCGAACTGCTAGCCGAGTCCCAGCCTTGCCTTCAGCCGCATGCTACCGCGCTCGATCAGCGCGTAACTGAGCGCACCGCAAGTCAGCGCCGCGACCAGATTGAACGGCCAGGTGCTCCACAGCCAGGGATGCGAGTAGACATCCTCCGGTCCGAAGAACAGCTGCTGCCACAGGTAAAGGCTGTAAGACCACAGGCCGAGCAGCCGCAACGGCCCCGACGACAGAAGCTGCGTCCAACGACCGTGGTGACGCACGGTTTCCGCAAGCACGAGGAAGATCGTTGCCGGCATCAGCAGCGCATCCAGCGGCACCCACAACCACGGCGTGCGGTGTTCGTTACGCAGCCAGGCGACCACGCAGGCGCAGCCGGCTAGCACGAGGATCAGCGGCACACGGTACGGTAGCGAATCGATTCGCTGCAGCAGGGTTCGGCTGCTTCGAACTGCTGCAGCGCGTTCGGCTTCAGTGTCGCCGGCGCGCGAAGATGCATCCCCCTTGCTGTCCGTATTGCTCTGGCCGCGTTCGCGCTGCACCAACAGCGCCAGCAGGCAACCCGCGGCGAGATACGGCAGGTACGGCAGCAGATTGCGCACCGGCGCCCAATGGAATTCGCAGATCAGCGCCACCAGCGGTGCGGCGGCGATCGTCAGCAGCAGGCCCAGCGCCAGATCGCGGCGCGCATAAAACGCGACGAACAGCAGCGGCCACACCGCATAGAACTGCTCCTCCATCGACAGGCTCCAGGTGTGCCCGAAGAACCAGTCGGCGCCCGGCAGCCAGCCTGGAATGGCGAGGTTGCGCGTGAAACTCGCAGCGCCCCAGAACGAAGGCCATGACCAAGCGAACACACCGAGTGCTGCGGCCAGCGCGAAGCCCGCCATCATCGCCGCCAGCGGCGGCAGGATGCGCAAGGCGCGCCGCGCCCAAAAGTGCCGCAGGCTGACGCGGCCCTTGCGTTCGCGCTCACGCACCATCAGGTAGGTGATGATGAATCCCGAGATTGCGAAGAACAGTTCCACGCCGATTACACCGACCGTGCGCAGCGAATTCAGCCATTGCGGATGACCGGCCACGCGACCGCTATGGCCGATCAGCACGATGACGATGGAGATCGCGCGCAGACCGTCGAGACCGTCGATACGCGCGGAGGCCGAGCTTGCTGCGCGCACGCTGTGTTCCGGAGCTGGCACCGGCGTCGCCGCCGAAGGATTCGACGCGAACGGCCGGTTCGACGGGTCGGCCGCGACGGCAGCCGACGCGGCGATTTCAGCGTCTGCCATTGCTTGCGTCGCGGGCGCGGACCCGTGATGCAGCAGGCGCTGCGCTGGCGATGGAATCGGATTCATGACCCCTAAGCGACCACTCGCTGCGTCCGAGGTTCGCGATCGCCTCTATTGCGCAACCGCCTTGCCGACCTGACGCGCAGCGCGCCGGCAGCGCCTTGACGCCACGCAAATTGCCGCGCGCCTGCTGTCCTCAGGACTGTCAGCCGCAGCGGCGTCGATTGCACTGGCGCGCAACGAGGGCAGCCAGGGCAACGACAGACAACACGACGGGATGCCGCGCCGGAACCCGCGGCGGCGACGCAGGCCGGGTCGAACCTAGACCGCAACCTCGCTGAAATCCCTCGCCTGCGGATGCGTCGCCGCCGGCTTCGCGCTGGCCTCGCGCAGCAGTTGGCAGGTGAGGATGCCGGCTTCGCGCGCAGCATCCAGTTCCTCGCCGATGTCCGACAAGAACAGCACCGACGCACCCGGCAATCCCAGCACCTGCAGGATCGCGCGATACGAGCCCGCTTCGCGTTTGCCGCCGACGTGCGTATCGAAATAGCCGGAGAACAATGGGGTCAAGTCACCGGCATCGCTGTGTCCGAAGATCAGTTTCTGCGCAGCGACCGAGCCGGACGAATACACGTACAGCTTCAAGCCCTGCTGATGCCAGCGCCGTAAATACTCCGGCGTATCGGGATAGACGTGGCCCTTGAGTTCGCCAGCGGCATAGCCCTGCGCCCAGATCAAGCCTTGCAGCGTCTTCAGCGGTGTCGCTTTGCGATCTTCGGCGATCCATTTTTCCAGCACGTCGGCCGACTGCTCCAGCGTCAGCGGACGGCCTTCGAGCTGTGCGAGTTCCTGCAGCACGTCCTGCACTTCGTGATCGCGTGCGTGCGCGCGCAGGAACTTGCGCAGATGCGCCTTCGCATAGGGGAACAGCGATCGATGAACGAAGTCGATCGACGAGGTGGTGCCCTCGATGTCGGTGACAATCGCCTTGATCGTGCTCACGGGCGCAGGCCTGCGCGCTGCAAATCTCCGGCGCTGCCTGCGCGGCGAATGGCAGGGCGCGGCGGCGCGGCGGTCGGTCTGCCGATGCGGGCCGGGTTCGAACTCGTTGACTGTTTGTTCATGCGCGGATTCTAGCCGCGACCTGTGACTGCCGCAGTCGCGCCGACTCAAAGGTGCCGCGCGCGGTCGGATGGACTTGAATAAACCGGGCGCGCATCCGCACACTGCGCAACTTCCAGCCGCACCGCACCCATCGTCCATGTCCGAGAACACGTCGCTCACGCCGCTACAGTTGCGCGTCGTCTGGACCAGTTGGATCGTCGGCGGATTGGCGCGACTGCTGTACATCGAAGTGGTGCATCCGGCGACGCACTTCATGTTCAGCGACATGTGGGGCTACGCCGAGCGCGGCCGCCACTTCTTCGACGGCTCGACCAAGACCATCGCGGACACGATCTATCCGCCCGGCGCGTCGATCTTTTTCGGGCTGCTGTTCAATCTCGATCCGGCTTGGAATCTGAGCAGCATCGCGCAATGGCTGCTGTCGCTCGGCGTGATGGGCTTGAGCTGGTCGCTCGCGCGTCGGCTGTACGGCAATACGGTCGCGGTCGTCACACTGGCGCTGCTCGCACTGTACCTGCCGCTGTTCCACTACGCCGCGCTGTTCCTGGCGGAGAATCCATTTACGTTTCTGATGCTGCTGACACTGCGCCTGTTCATCTGCGCGATCGATGCGACCACGCGGCAGACCGCACTGGCCTGGGCGACGGCCGCCGGGCTTTCAGCCGGTGTTGCGGCGGCGTTCAAGACGACGATCTTCGGCCCGCTCGCGGTGCTGGGGTTGATCTACGCCGCCTACGCAGTCAAACACCGCAAGCCTTTTCTTGTGCCGGTGAGCGCAGCGGTGGTAGCCGGTGTGGCCCTGCTGTTGGTGCCGATGAGCCTGCGTTGCACCGAGCTGGCGGAAGGTCATTTCTGCCTGGCCGCAACCAATGGTCCGATGAATATTCTGCAGGGTCATTACGGCCACAAGTTCATGTTCAATTGGCACGACCCGGCGCGGAATTACTTTTTCCATTTCGGCAGCCCCACCGCACCGCTGCATGGCTACACCGACAGTGTCGACCTGCAATTCGGCGCCTACGATTCGGCCGCGAATCTGAAGCTGGTTCGAGCCTATATCGCCGAGCATCCCTGGGATGCGCTGCTGCAGAGTTTCAGCAACGCGCTCGACCTGTTCGATGGGACGACGCTGTGGCCGCAGGCAACGCTGCTACGACACGACGCCGGCGCCTGGTTCCAGCGCGTGTTCTGGTGGCTCGTATTGCTGCCGGCTGCGGCGCGCATCGTGCTGCGCTGGCGGCCGACCATGGATCTGACCCGCGACAGCCTGCGTGAATGGCTGTTGCTGGCGCCGGTGCTGGGTCTGATGGCACTCGCGTTTATTGCCGAGGGCGAAGTGCGCTATCGCGTTCCGTTCGACAGCTTGCTGATGATTCTCGCCGCCAGCACCTACGTCGACCTCGCGCGGGCAATCCGCAAACGCTGGCAGGGTGAACGCGGCGTTGCGCGCACGACTATTTCGGCAGCGGAGTCTGCGGAGTCAGCGAATTCCGCGGCCAGGGCTTACTCTTCGGATTCCACCGAACCGATGCCGCAGCAGAGCCGATGATCACCGACCTCAAGCTCGACAAGCAGACGGGCGACACACTGACGCAGATCTCGACGCGGACGCGGGCGCCGACCGCGCTGCCGGCGCAACCGCCGCAGGTGAGTCTGGTGATTCCGATGCACAACGAGCGCGACGGTCTCGATCACCTGTTCGAGACCTTGCTGCCGATCATCCGCAATGCGGCGCCGAGTTTCGAAATCGTCGTCGTCAACGATGGCAGCACCGACGACACGCTGGCGCGCCTGCTGGCGCTACAGCCGCAGATTCCGCAATTGCGCGTGGTCGATTTGTCGCGCAACTTCGGCAAAGAGGCGGCACTCACCGCGGGCCTGCAGCATTGCCTCGGCGATTGTGCGATCACGCTCGATGCCGATCTGCAGGACCCGCCCGAGTTGATTGTCGAGATGCTCGCGCGCTGGCACGAAGGTTACGAAACCGTGGTCGCGGTGCATGCCGAGCGCACCACCGATCCATACCTGCGGCGGCAGCTGTCGCGCGGCTTCTACCGGCTTTTGAACGCGGTTTCGGAAATGCGCTTCGTGCCGCATGCGGGCGACTTCCGGCTGCTCGACCGCATCGTCATCGACGCCTTCTTGTCGTTGCCGGAACGCACGCGCTTCAACAAGGGACTGTTCGCCTGGATCGGCTTCCGCCACTACCTGATCAAGCACCATCGTCCGGCACGCACCGCCGGCAAGAGCGCATTCAACCTGCGCCGCCTGCTGCATCTGGCGACCGACGGCATCACCTCGTTCAGCCTGTTTCCGTTACGACTGTGGATGTATGTCGGCACGGTGATCTCCGGCCTCGCCTTCATCTACGGCAGCTTCATCATCCTGCGCACGATCGTGTTCGGCTCGGACGTGCCGGGCTATGCATCGATCATCGTCGCGGTGATCTTTCTGGGCGGCATCAACCTGTTCAGCATCGGTGTGCTGGGGGCTTATGTCGGACGGATCTTCCTGGAATCCAAGCAACGGCCGCTGTTCGTCGTGCGCCGCACGCATGAAGCCGCGGCGCACGCGCCGACGTCGGTCGAGCCGGCAGCGGAATGAGTCCATTGCAGCGCCTGAAGCAGCTGCTTCCGCAGTTGCTGCGTTTCGGCATCATCGGTCTGCTGGCCACAGCGACCCACGCCGCGATCTACGGCTACGCGGTCAGTCGCACGGCGATTCCACCACTCACCGCGAATCCGGCGGCGTTCGTGGTGGCCTTCGTGATCTCGTTCCTGGGCCATCGCTACTGGACCTTCGCCGAGCAGGAACCCGAGCGCGCCCTGCCGAAATTTCTGGCGACCGCGCTGCTCGGCTTCGCCAGCAATCAGTTCATCACCTGGCTGGTGGTCGAGCACCTGCACAAGCCTCCGCTGGCGGTGCTGTACGGCATCTTTCTGGTCACGCCGGTGCTGGTATTCGTGTTCAGCAAATACTGGGCGTTCGCAGGGCCGCGCGGCTAGCACCCGCGCGTTTCGAGTCGAGCGCCAACCGCCGTGCGCGCGTCACGCGCGTCACGCGCGTCACGCGCTTCAGCCGCATCAGCCGCATCAGCCGCGTCAGCCGCGTCAGCCGCGTCAGCCGCGTCAGCCGCGTCAAGCTTATCGAGCTAGATCAAACGAAAACGGCCGCCTTCGAGGGCGGCCGTCGATGCTGCCGGGCGCTTGCTGAACTCAGGCGGCTTGCAGGTAGTGCGGTGCTTCCAGGCGCGGGAACCGCTCGGCGATGGGGTCGCCGGTGAACTTGGCGACCCAGCCATCCGGCGTGATGAACAGGCGGATCGCCTTGAAGCGCGGCGACGGCCCCATATCGAACCAGTGGGTGTAACCGGCCGGCACCGAGATCAGGTCACCGCGCGTGCACAGGGCGCCGTAAACCTTGCCCTGCGCATGAATGTAGAACAGGCCTTCGCCTTCGACGAAGAAGCGCACTTCGAACTCGTCGTGTACATGCTCGCTGAGAAACTTGGCGCGCAGCGTCTGCTGCTGCGGATGTTCCGGATACATGCTGATGACATCGACCGACTTGAAGCCGTATTCATTCATCAACTGGTTGACCGAGCCACGGTAGGCTTCGATCACCTCGTCCTGGGTGGCCTGCGCATCGAGTACGCAACTGGCCTCCCAGCGCTGAAAGTCCACACCCACGTCCGCCAACTCGCGGCGGATGGATTCGAAATCGCTATGCGCCGCGAGCAGATTGCCCGACTCCTGATAGACGCGAAGTTCGCTCATGCTGGTCTCCTCTGATTCCACAACTCGCACTCAAACATAAATTCCAGTGCCTCGACGCGGTGACGCGCCTGTGCGACGTCGGCACCCCAGGCGTACAGCCCGTGGCCGGCAATCAAGTATGCCGCCGGCGGCACCCGCTGATGCATGTGGGCATCCACCTCGCGACTCAAGCGGGCGATGTCCTGATCGTTGCCGAACACCGGCACTTCGACAACGTCTGCCGGCTCGGAAATCCCCGGCAGAATCTTCAACAGCTCGTAGCCTTGTAACTTTACGCAGGACACCCCGCGCGACAACACGGTATTCGCAACCGAGTGCACATGCAGCACGGCGCCGATGGACGGATCAAACCGGTAGAGCTGCGCGTGCAATCCGGTCTCGTAGGACGATTTACGACCCGGCTCCAAGGGCTGGCCGTTCAGGTCGGCGACCAGAAAATGCTCACGGCCGAGCTCGCCTTTATGCACACCGGAAACGGTAATCAGCATGCGGTCCGCGCCCAGGCGTGCCGAAAAATTTCCACCGGTTGCCGGCACCCAGCCGCGCGCGTCGAAACGGCGGCCGGCGGCAACCAGTTCGTCGGCACGCGCGGTTTGAACGGCAGAAGAATTGATCGCTGGCTCCATCGGACCCGATCCGGGTTTAGTGCCTGGAAGAAACGGCTGGAAGAAGTGGTTGGATTGCGTGGCCGACAACATGAACCGCTCGGAGCGACCGACGCTGCGCGCCGCGGTTGCTCCACCGACACCTAAAATAAATCATCTGGATGACGTCGGCGCGAACGCGCGCAGCACGCCGCACAAACAAAAATGCCGCCGAAAGCGGCGGCATCCTTGGCGCGGCCTTGCGGCCTACTTGATCTTTGCTTCCTTGAACAACACGTGCTTGCGTGCAACCGGATCGTACTTCTTGAATTCCAGTTTGTCGGGCGTGTTCTTTTTGTTCTTGGTCGTCGTGTAGAAATAGCCCGTGTCGGCGGTCGACACCAGCTTGATTTTGTCGCGTTCTTTCTTGGCCATGGCTGCTCCTTAGACCTTTTCGCCGCGGGCGCGGATTTCGGCGAGGACCGTTTCGAGGCCCTTCTTGTCGATCACACGCATGCCGTTGGCGGACACGCGCAGGCTGATGAAGCGCTGCTCGGTCTCCAGCCAGAAGCGATGGGTATGCAGGTTCGGCAAGAAACGGCGACGACGCTTGTTGTTCGCGTGCGAAACCGTATTACCCACGATCGGCTTTTTGCCGGTTACTTGGCAGACTCTGGACATGGTGAAACCTATTGAACACGGCAGTTGTACGCGGAGTGAACCGCGAGAGGGCGCGAAGTTTAGCGGCCAGCGTCGCGGAAGGCAACCGCCCTGACTGCCAAGCGCGGCGCCGAGCGCAGTTCGCACTGTGCAGTCGAGCGCCAGTCACGTTGGCGAGTGCGTCCGCCGCCGTCGAGGTGCGACATCAAGCACTTTGTTCGTTGCGACCCGACGAGATCTCAGCGATCGAAATCGCTGCAGCTCGCAAGCTTCGCCGAAGACCTCGTTCAGAGCCAGCCGCGCTCGGCAAAGCTCGCCGGTGCGCCTTCGCCAATCACCAGGTGATCGAGCACGCGGATGTCGACCAGGGCGAGCGCCTGCTTGAGCCGCTCGGTCAGCGCTCGATCGGCAGCCGAAGGTTCGGCGCAGCCGCTCGGGTGGTTGTGCGCGAAGATCAATGCGGCCGCGCCGATCGCCAGCGCGCGCTTGACCACTTCGCGCGGATAGACGCTGGCGGCGTCGAGCGTGCCGCGCGCCAGGACTTCGAAGGCGATCACGCGGTGCTGGTTGTCGAGGAATATTGCGGCGAACGCCTCATGATCGAGATCGCGCAGACGCGCACTCAGATAGCGTCGCGTCGCGGTGGGGTCGCTCAGCACGTCGCGCTGCGGCAATTCCTGCGCAAAATTGCGCCGCGCCATCTCCAGTACGGCTTGCAACTGGGCGAATTTGGCCTGTCCGAGACCTTTGGCTTCACAGAACGCGGCCTGCTGCGCACGCAGCAGCGCCCGCAGGCCGCCGAAGCGGACCAGTAAATCGCGGGCCAGATCCACGGCTGTTTTACCAGCGATGCCGGTGCGCAAAAAGATCGCCAGCAGCTCGGCATCGGACAAAGCTTCGGGTCCGCGCGCCAGCAGTTTCTCGCGCGGTCGCTCGCCTTCGGGCCAATCGGTGATCGCCATCAGCTCTACCCGGGTGGGATAAAGCGCTAGCTTTGCAGCAACGGCGGCAACGGACAGTGCAATGCGCCACAAACCACGCGCAGAAGTTCGGCTTCGATCACCGTGACACGCCCGTCGGCCGACAGCAGGATCACCAGCGCTTCAATCAGCGCGCGCTTGGCCGTTGGAACCAACTGATCGAGCTGATCCAGCGCCTGGTCCATCACGCTGGTCCACGGCTGCGGTGGCACGAAAGGCGGCCGTGGACCGGCCGGGTAAATCGCTGCCGCGCCGGCATCGAACGCCGCTTGTGCCGCCGAAGGATCGGGATTGCCGTGTGCTGCGAGCACGGCCAGCAGGCTCAGCACCGCGTCGCGCGCGTCGCGAAGTTCGCGCTGACCGGCTGCCGCCGCGAACACCGGTGCCAGCACTGCGGCGATCTGATCACGCACCAGCCGCGCGAGGCACCACTCGAAAACTTCGACGCGACCATCGGCCATCACCAAGGCCCACAGGCAATTCATCAGGCGCGTCAATTCATTGCGGGTTCGGCGCCGCAGTGACGGCAGCGTCAGCGCAGCCAGCGGCAGTCGCTGCTCTGGCGGCAGCGAGGCGCGGCTGGCAAACAAGGCCTCGATCGCGACCAGCCGCTGCGCGCCGTACTGCGTTGCAACGAGCTGCAATTGCGGGCCGCGGACGCGCGGATCGGCATCCAGCAGCAGGGCAAGCACGACGTCCACCGCAGACTGATCGTCGCGTGCCGCGGCGAGCCAGTCGCCTGGAAGTGCACGATGCAGCGCCATCGCACCTCGGTAATCGTCCTCGCCAGGACGACCGACCTGCGCGCTGACAACGGCCGGAACCAGCACGCCGGCCTGTGGCCCTGCAGTAGCCGCAATGCCAACCGATTCGGGATCGACGCCGGCGGTCGAACCGGGTCTTGCTTCGGCGAATCCGCCAAAACGCGAATCCGCGGCGCCCGGTGCTGCGACCGTGGTGTTACCAGCAAAGCCGAGCAGTGCCGAATCGGCTGAAGCAGCGGCCGGCGGTCGCGCGTCTTCTTCGGCGCGGTAGTTCGGATCGTTCCAGTCTTGTGCCTGCGCGGGCAAGGTCGCCGGATCGAATTGAGGATCGAGCCGCCGGATGCGTTCGACCAAAGGCGGATGGGTTGCATACAGCCCGGAAAGGCCAATGCCGTCGCCGAACAGCATGTGTGCGACTTCTTCGCCGTGGACGTTCTGCAGGCGCGTGCCGGCCTCGATACCGGCGGCCTTTTTAAGCGCGCCGGCAAGCCCGGCGGTCTGCCGAGTGAACTGCACCGCCGAGGCGTCGGCCAGAAATTCGCGGCTGCGCGATACGCTGGCCTTGATCAGGCGCCCGAAGAACACGCCGATATAACCGAACGCCATCACCGCGAACGCGATCAGCACAATGCCGCCGCCATCGCGACGCGAATCGCTGCGCGGACTGAAATACAGAATCTGGCGCGCGATCACCGCCAGCAACAGGATGCCGAACAGCAGGCCCATCAGGCGGATGTTGAGCCGCATGTCGCCATTGAGCAGATGCGAAAATTCGTGCGCGATGACGCCCTGCAGTTCGTCGCGCGTCAGCTTGTCCAGCGCGCCGCGCGTCACCGTAATCGCCGCGTCGGCGGGGCTATGTCCGGCGGCGAAGGCGTTGATGCCGGACTCCTGTTCCAGCACGAAGATCTGTGGCACCGGCACACCGGAGGCGATCGCGATTTCTTCCACCACATTCCGCAGCCGTCGTTGCTGCGGATTGGCAGTGTCGGGCGCAACCAGATTCGCACCCAGGGAACGCGCCACCGCCGATCCACCGGACGACAGCGACAGCATCCGATAGAAGCTCGCAAGTCCGATCACTGCGAGCACCATCAACGAAGTCGCGGCGACGATGGGCAGGGCCGGTGGCGGCAGGCTGCGCGGATCGGTGCCGGCGCGCAGCGCAAACAGCACGACGCCGTCGATCGCGCCGACGATCGCGAGCACCGCCAGGGCAAACAGCCACAGCATCCGCCGCGATTGCGCGCGTGCGCGCGCCTGCTGCTCGAAGAAATCCATCGCCAGGCTAAGTCGCCTGATCGACCGCGATACCGGCCGCGACGCTTAGGTGAACGAGACCTTGGGGGCCGCGCGCTGCTCGGGTTTCTCGATTTCGAGCGACTGAGCAGCTGCGAAGTTGAAGCTGTTGGCGACCAGGCTCGACGGAAACACTTCGCGCTTGTTGTTGTAGCTCATCACCGCGTCGTTGTAGGCCTGACGCGCGAAGGCCACGCGATTTTCGGTGGAGCTGAGCTCCTCCGACAGCTGCATCATGTTCTGGTTGGCCTTCAGATCCGGATACGCCTCGGACAAGGCGAACAGACGGCCGAGGCTTTGCGTCAGCGCATTGTCGGCGCCGGCCAGCTGCTGCATCGCCTGCGCATCGCCCGGATTCGCAGCGGCCGATTTCAGGCCGCTGGCCGCGCTGTTGCGCGCGGCGATCACCGCTTCGAGCGTTTCACGCTCGTGCTTCATGTAGCCCTTCGCGGTTTCGACCAGATTCGGAATCAGGTCGTAGCGGCGCTGCAGCTGCACGTCGATCTGCGAGAACGCGTTTTTGTAGCCGTTGCGTGAGGTCACCAGCCCGTTGTAGGTGCCGACCAGATAGAACACCGCAACCACCAGCAACACCAATACGATCAATCCGACCATGTTCTTTCGTCTCCGTGTAAGCCGATACCCGACCCAATTAAGCTAGCACCAAACCGGCGGCACGCCTGTGAATGTCGCCCAATGTGTCCGCGCGCCGCGCTGACCCCCGCTGCAACCCCAGATTCTGGGCCCAAGGCCGAGGCCGCAGGCTAGAATTGGCGGATGACCACTGCCCCTACCAGCGGCGACAACCACGCGCTTGCAGCACCGCGCATCCTGCTCGGCATCACCGGCGGTATCGCTGCGTACAAGGCCGCCGAGCTGTCGCGCCTGTGGGTAAAGGCCGGCGCGCAGGTGCAGGTGGTGATGACCGAAAGCGCGCAGCGCTTCATCACCGCGCAGACTTTCCAGGCCTTGACTGGCCGCAGCGTGCGCAGCTCGCTGTGGGACGAGCATGCGGAAGCCGCGATGGGTCACATCGAACTCGCACGCTGGCCGCAGGCGATCGTGATCGCGCCGGCCTCGGCCAACTTCATCGCCAAGCTGGCGCAGGGTTTCGCCGACGATCTGCTGTCGACGCTGTGCCTGGCCACGGACCGACCGATTTTCATCGCACCTGCGATGAACCGCCTGATGTGGGCGAATGCCGCCACCCAGGCGAACGTAGCGACACTGCGCAGCCGCGGCGTCACCGTGCTCGGCCCCGGCAGCGGCGCCCAGGCCTGCGGCGAAGTCGGCGATGGGCGCATGTCGGAACCGCAGTCGATCGCCGACGACGTGCTGCAGTCGCTGGCAACCGTGGCCGCACCCGCCAAGCGGGCTGGTGCACTCGCCGGCGTGCGCGCCGTCGTCACCGCCGGACCGACGCGCGAACCAGTCGACCCGGTGCGCTTCGTCAGCAATCGCTCATCCGGCAAGCAGGGCTACGCGGTCGCGCAAGCGCTCAGCGAACTCGGTGCGCAGGTCACGCTGGTGTCGGGCCCGACTCATCTGCTCGCGCCGTCGGGTGTCGCGCGTGTTGAGGTTGAGACCGCCGCGCAGATGCTCGACGCCACACTCGCCGCCTGCACAGGCGCACAGCTGCTGGTCGGCGCGGCCGCAGTGGCCGACTACCGCCCCGCGAACAGCGCGGCGCAAAAGATCAAGAAGAAGACCGACACGCTGACGCTCGAACTGAGCCGTACGGTCGACATCATTGCGGAAGCGCGCCAACGCGATCCGGCCTTGTTCATCGTCGGCTTCGCCGCCGAAACCGAGCAGCTCGCCCAACATGCCGCCGCCAAACTCGCGCGCAAGCGGCTCGACCTGATCGCCGCCAACTGGGTCGGCAACGGGCGCGCGTTCGATCGCGATGACAATGCGCTGAACGTCTATTGGAATGGTGGCGAAAAAAGTTTCGCCAGCAGCGACAAGTTGAGCTTGGCGCGCGAACTCGCCGCGTTGATCGCCGAACATTTTCCCCGTCGCGCCGCAGCACCCGCAGCACTCGCCAAGAAGAAGAAATGAGCAAGATCCAGCTGAAGATTCTCGACCCCCGCATCGGCCGCGAACTGCCTTTGCCGAGCTACGCGACGGAAGGCTCGGCCGGGCTCGACCTGCGTGCCGTGCTCGACGAAGCCTTGAAGCTCGCGCCCGGCGCAACCAGCCTGATCCGCACTGGCCTTGCGATCCATATCGCCGATCCGGGGCTGGCCGCGGTGATCCTGCCGCGCTCCGGACTCGGCCATAAGCACGGCATCGTGCTCGGCAATCTGGTCGGCCTGATCGATTCCGATTACCAGGGCGAGTTGATGGTCAGTTGCTGGAATCGCGGTCATACGGAGTTCGTCATCGAGCCCGGCGAGCGCATTGCGCAGCTGGTGTTCGTGCCGGTGGTGCGCGCCGAGTTCGATCTGGTTTCCGAGTTCCACGCCAGCGAGCGCGGCGCCGGCGGCTTCGGTCACACCGGGCGCCACTGATTGTGTTTTCGAATCTGTCTTCGAACGCACTTTGATCCTGCATGAGTGCAAGCGAACTCCTTCCCTCCAACGTCCGCATCCAGATGCCGATCGACCAAGACAAGGCGATGAATATCGCCCGCGTGCTGACCGAAGCACTGCCCTACATCCGCCGCTTTGCCGGCAAGACCATCGTCGTCAAGTACGGCGGCAATGCGATGGGCGACGACGCGATGATCGACTCCTTCGCGCGCGACATCGTGCTGATGAAAGCCGTCGGCATGCACCCGGTGGTGGTCCACGGCGGCGGTCCGCAGATCGGCAAGCATCTCGAAAAACTCGGCAAGAAGAGCGAGTTCGTCGATGGCCAGCGCGTCACCGACGCCGAAACCATGGACGTGGTCGAGATGATGCTGGGCGGCCTCGTCAACAAGGCGGTGGTTACGGCGTTTGCCAAACAGGGCGGACGCGCCGTCGGGCTGACGGGCAAGGACGGCGGCTTGATCCGCGCACGCAAGCTGCAGGTTCCGGGACGTGATCTGGGCCAGGTCGGCGAAGTCGAGACGATCGATCCGCGCATCATCGAACACCTCGAGACCGGCGGCTTCATTCCGGTGATCGCGCCGATCGGTGTCGGCGCAGACGGCACCGCCTACAACATCAATGCCGATACCGTCGCGGGCAAACTGGCGTCCGTGCTGAAGGCCGACAAGCTGATGCTGCTGACCAACGTGCAGGGCCTGCTCGACAAGCAAGGCCAGGTGCTGACCGGGCTGACGGTAAAGCAGGTTGAAGGCCTGATTGCCGACGGCACGGTCTATGGCGGCATGCTACCGAAAGTGCAGTGCGCGCTGGACGCGGTCAACAGCGGCGTGCGCAACTCGGTGATCATCGACGGCCGCATCGAGCATTCGGTGCTGCTGGAACTGTTTACCGACGAAGGCATCGGCACGCTGATCCGGGCCTGATTCCGACCCCGGGTTCGGCCATCCCTGGCCGGTCGCGAAACCTTAGCGAGCGCTTCAGTTTGAATCGGAGTCGCCATCCCTGGCGAGACTTCGGCGAATCCTCCAACCCCCGGCCCGGCCATCCCTGGCCGGTCGCAAAACCGTAACGAGCACTCCGGTTTGAACCGGTACCGCCATCCCTGGCGAGACTTCGGCGAATCCTCCAACCCCCGGCCCGGCCATCCCTGGCCGGTCGCGAAACCTTAGCGAGCATGCTCGCTAAGGTTTCGCCCATTTGATTCCGCAGCCGATGCTGGGGTGTTGCTCGGGGGCAACCGGGCGGCCGGTGAGTACGGCGTCGAGGGCAGCGCGCAGATCGCGTCCGGTGACCGGTTTTCCATTGCCGGGCCGGGCGTCGTCGAGTTGGCCGCGATACGCCAACTTCAAGTCGCGATCGAATACGAAGAAATCCGGCGTGCAGGCGGCCTGGTAGGCCCGCGCGACCGCCTGGCTTTCGTCGTACAGATAGGGAAACGTATAGCCGGCGCGGAGCGCCTCGCGCCGCATCAGTTCGGGGGCATCGGCCGGATAGGCGTGCACGTCGTTGCTGCTGATCGCGAGCACGCGCACGCCGCGCGGCGGGTAATCCTGACCGAGGCGGACCAATTCGGCCTGAACGTGCTTGACGTAGGGACAGTGGTTACAGATGAACAGGATCAGCGTGGCGCTGGCCGGCGCGGTGTCGCGCAAACCGACGGTTTTTCCCGAGACCGTATCCGGCAGCTCGAATTCGGGCGCCAGCGTGCCCAGCGCGAGCATGTTCGACGGGGTGAGCGCCATGGTCGGTTTGCTTCCGGTTGATTCCGTGCAGGCCGCGTTGGCGCGGCGGGTACATCGGGCTGTCATCGCCTCGGGTTCATTGTAGGGCGGGCACGCCGCGCGCCGGGTAGGACTCGGCATGCAGCGGTGTTCCGATTCATCTAAACTATCCGCCTATCCGTATACACAGATAACAACAGAGGTCCGATCGAAGTGAGCACATCCAAGTCCGTGTCGTCCGCATCCGAATATCTCTTCACCTCCGAGTCCGTGTCCGAAGGTCATCCGGATAAGGTCGCCGACCAGATTTCCGATGCCGTGCTCGACGCGATCCTGGTGCAGGACAAGCGCGCGCGCGTGGCCTGCGAAACGCTGGTGAAAACCGGCGTTGCCATCGTTGCCGGCGAAATCACCACGACCGCCTGGGTCGATCTCGAAGCGCTGGTGCGCAAGGTCATCATCGACATTGGCTACAACTCGTCCGACGTCGGTTTCGACGGCGCCACCTGCGGCATTCTGAATGTCATCGGCAAGCAGTCGCCCGACATCAACCAGGGCGTGGATCGCAAGAAGCCGGAAGAACAGGGCGCGGGCGACCAGGGCCTGATGTTCGGCTACGCCTGCGACGAAACCAAGGAGCTGATGCCGGCGCCGATCTATTACTCGCACCGTCTGGTCGAGCAGCAGGCGAAGGTGCGCAAGGCGAAGAATTCCAAGCTGCCCTGGCTGCGGCCGGATGCGAAATCGCAGGTCACCTTGCGCTATGTCGACGGCGTTGCCGTCGGCGTCGACGCGGTGGTGCTGTCGACCCAGCACTCGCCCGACGTCAAGCTGAAGACGCTGCGCGAAGGCGTGATGGAAGAGATCATCAAGCCGGTGATTCCGGCGAAGTGGATTACCAAGTCGACCAAGTTCCATATCAATCCGACCGGCAACTTCGTCATCGGCGGACCGGTCGGCGATTGCGGTCTGACCGGCCGCAAGATCATTGTCGATTCCTATGGCGGTTGGGCACGCCATGGTGGCGGTGCGTTCTCCGGCAAGGATCCGTCGAAAGTCGATCGCAGTGCGGCCTATGCGGCGCGCTACGTCGCCAAGAACATCGTCGCCGCCGGCCTGGCGAAGAAGTGCGAAGTGCAGGTCAGCTACGCCATCGGCGTGGCCGAGCCGACGTCGATCTTCGTCACCACCTTCGGCACCGGCGTGATCGACGACGGCAGGCTGGAAAAGCTGGTGCGCAAGCATTTCGACCTGCGCCCCTACGGCATCATCCAGATGCTCGACCTGATTCACCCGATGTATCAGGCCACCGCGTCCTACGGCCATTTCGGCCGCAAGCCTTACGACGTCACCCTGGCGAACGGCGAAAAGTTCACCGCGTTTTCCTGGGAAAAAACCGACCGCGCGGATGCACTGAAGGCCGACGCCAAAAAGATTTGAACCGTACAGATTCGCAACTACTCCAGGAGCACCCGATGAATGCAGCATTGAAGCCGCTCAAGCCGGATATCGATTACAAGGTCAAGGACATGAGCCTGGCCGAATTCGGCCGCAAGCGCATCCGCATGGCCGAAGAGGAAATGCCGGGGCTGATGTCGATCCGCGCGAAGTACGCGCCGGGCAAGCCGCTGGCCGGCGTGCGCGTCACCGGTTCCTTGCACATGACCAAGGAAACCGCAGTGCTGCTGGAAACGCTGAAAGCACTCGGCGGCACCGTGCGCTGGGCCTCCTGCAACATCTTTTCGACGCAGGACGATGCTGCCGCAGCCGTTGCCGCGGCGGGCACGCCGGTGTTCGCCTGGAAGGGTGAATCGCTCGAAGAGTATTGGGATTGCACGCTGGATTGCGTCACGCACGTGCTGCCCGACGGCACGCTCGGCGGCCCTGAGTTGGTGATCGACGATGGCGGCGACGTCACGCTGCTGATCCACAAGGGCTACGAGCTCGAGCAGGGCGATACCTGGGTCGACACGCCGTCCGACAATCACGAAGTCAAGGTGATCAAGGATTTGCTGAAGAAGGTTGCGAAGGAACGTCCGGGCTTCTGGACGCGCGTGGTGAAGGACTGGCGCGGTGTCGCGGAAGAAACTACCACCGGCGTGCACCGCCTGTATCAGATGAAGGAAGCGGGCAAGCTGCTGGTGCCGGCGATCAACGTCAACGACTCGGTCACCAAGAGCAAGTTCGACAATCTCTACGGCTGCCGCGAATCGCTGGCCGACGGCATCAAGCGCGCGACCGATCTGATGATCGCCGGCAAAGTGGCGTTCGTCGCCGGCTACGGCGATGTCGGCAAGGGCTCGGCGCACAGCCTGCGCGGTCTGGGTGCGCGCGTGATCGTGTCGGAAGTCGACCCGATCAATGCGCTGCAGGCGGCGATGGAAGGCTTCGAGGTGAAGACCATCGAAGACGTGCTGCCGTTCGCCGACATCTACGTTTCCGCCACCGGCAACAAGGACATCATCACGCTCGAGCACATGCGCGCGATGAAGAACAACGCGCTGGTCTGCAACATTGGCCACTTCGACAATGAGATCCAGATGGATCGCCTGAATGCGGACAAGACCGCCTCGCGCGATCAGATCAAGCCGCAGGTCGACCGCTACACTTTCAGTGGCAGCGGCCGCTCGATCTACATCCTCGCCGAAGGACGCCTGATCAACCTCGGCTGCGCGCACGGCCATCCGGCGTTCGTGATGTCGAACTCGTTCAGCAACCAGACGCTGGCCGCACTCGACCTGTGGAAGAACAAGGACAAGTACGAAAACACCGTCTACCGTCTGCCGAAGAAGCTCGACGAGGAAGTCGCCGCGCTGCATCTCGAGCAGATCGGCGTGAAGTTGACGACGCTGACCGACGCGCAGGCCGAATACCTCGGCGTGCCGAAGGAAGGCCCGTACAAGCCGGATCATTACCGCTACTAAGCACGTGTCGGCGAGTACATCCGCCGCACATCAGCTGATCGAGGGGCGGGCAACCGCCCCTTTTTTTGCGCATCGGAATTCAGCATGAAGAGCCAACGACAATTTCCCCTGCAGTTCTCGTTCGAACTGTTTCCGCCGCGCACGCCTGAAGGCGCTGCAAAGCTGCCGCAGCTGGTTGCACAACTGGCGCGTCTGCAACCGAAGTATTTTTCGGTGACCTACGGCGCCGGCGGCACCGAGCAGGACGGCACCTACGAAACCGTGGTGCGCGTGGTCGAGCACACCGGCGTCGAAGCCGCACCGCATCTGACCTGTGTCGGCTCGACGCGCGCGAAGATTGCCGAGCTGTTGAAGCGCTACAAGTCGGCCGGCGTGCGGCGCATCGTCGCCTTGCGCGGCGATCTGCCCGCCACGGCACATGGCGCCGAAGCCCCCGGCGAGCTGCATTACGCCAGCGAACTGGTGCAATTCATCCGCGAGACCGAGGGCGATGCTTTTCACCTCGAGGTTGCGGCCTATCCGGAAATGCATCCGCAGGCGCAAAGCCCGCAGATCGATTTCGACAACTTCAAGCGCAAAGTCGAGGCCGGTGCCGACGCCGCGATCACGCAGTATTTCTTCACCCCCGACGCGTATTTCGATTTCGTCGAACGCTGCGAGCGCGCGCAACTGAAGCTGCCGCTGATTCCCGGCATCATGCCGATCGTCAACTACGCCCAACTGACCCGGTTCTCCGCCGCCTGTGGCGCCGACATTCCTCGCTGGATTCGGCTACGGCTGGAGCAGCTGCAACACGACAAGGCCGCGCTGCAGGACTTCGGCCTGGAAGTGGTGACGCGCCTGTGCGAAACGCTGCTGAAGTCCGGGGCGCCCGGCCTGCACTTCTACACGCTGAACCAGGTCGAACCCACCTTGCGCCTATGGAAGAACCTGGCGCTGCCGATGCCGCTCGCGGCTACGGTTTGACGCGCGCGCGCAGGCGTCGCTAGCCTGCCGAACGCCGGTGCGTCGTGCGCCTGCGGACCGACTAAGGAGAAGTCTGGTGTTCGATCGCAAGACAGGGATGACGCTGCCGATGCCAAGCGGATTTTCGGTTGCGGCGATGCTGTTGCTGACCGCCGCACTGTTGAATCCGGCGTACGCGGACGATGCGCGCAACGCAGCACCCGCGACGATTGCGGTGCGTGCGGCGCATCTGATCGACGGCCTGCACGAGCACCCGATCGAGCATGCCGTGGTGCTGATCGAAGGCGACAAGATCAGCGCGGTCGGCAGTGATCTGCCAATTCCCGCGGGCGCGCAAGTGATCGACCTCGGCGAGGCCACGCTGCTGCCCGGCCTGATCGACTGCCACGTCCACATCACTTCGAATCCCGGCGATTACTACACGCAGTTGTTTCGTCGCAGCCCGATCGACCAGGCGGTCGGCGCGCACGTGTTCGCCGAACGAACCTTGCAGGCCGGCTTCACCACAGTACGCAATCTCGGCTCGCCGGAATTCATCGACGTTGCCTTGCGCAACGCGATTGACCGCGGCGAAGTTGATGGACCGCGCATCGTCGCCGCCACGATGCCGCTGGGCGCAACCGGCGGTCACGCCGACGACACCACCAACTTCTCGCCCTATCTGGCGTTTCACCAGATGACGGCGATCGCCGACGGCGTCGATGCGGTGCGCAAGCAGGTGCGTTTCAACATCAAATACGGCGCCGACGTCATCAAGTTCATGGCCAGCGCCGGCGTGCTCAGCGAGGAGGAATCGGTCGGCGCACCGCAGTATTCGCAGGCCGAGATGGACGCCATCGTCGACGAAGCGCATCGCTGGGGCCGCAAGGTTGCCGCGCACGCGCATGGCACCGAGGCGATCAAGATGGCGATCCGCGCGGGTGTCGATTCAGTCGAACACGCGAGCCTGATCGACGACGAAGGCCTGGCAATGGCCAAGCAGCGCGGCACCTATCTGGTGATGGACATCTACAACGACGACTACATCCTCGCGGAATACGCGCGCCTGGGTTATCCGGCGACCACCATCCAGAAGGAGCGCAAGGTCGGTCTGCTACAGCGCCAGCGTTTCCAGGCGGCTACGCGCAGTGGCGTCAAGCTCGCGTTTGGCACTGACGCCGGCGTCTATCCGCACGGCGACAACGCACGCCAGTTCGCCAAGGAGACCGACTGGGGCCTGACGCCCATGCAGGCGATCCGCACGGCAACGGTGAATGCCGCCGACCTGCTCGGCCGCAGCGATAAGGTCGGCAGCGTCGCCGCCGATCACTACGCCGACCTGATCGCGGTCGGCGGCGATCCGCTGAGCGACATCCACGTGCTCGAGCACGTGCAATTCGTCATGAAAGGCGGCGTGGTCTATCGCCGCGACGGCCAGCCGATCGCCGTGGCGCATTGATGGCCTGCGTCGATGCCGCCGGGAGACGTTGCGACACTGCCGAATCCGCGCGGCTGGCATCGCGCAACATGCCCGTGCGCGCCAACGCGGGCTTGCGTCCTTGCGTGACTCACCATCGGCACGCCGGCTGAATGCACGCCGCGCTGCTGTTGCAGATCCTCGACTACGCCGGTGTTGCCGTATTCGCCGTCAGCGGTGCGCTGACGGCCGGCCGCAAGAGCCTCGACCTGGTCGGCGTGGTCGTCATCGCGCTGGTCACCGCGACGGGCGGCGGCACCTTGCGCGACCTGCTGCTCGACCGGCATCCGGTGTTCTGGATTGCCGAGCCGGCCTATTTGCTGGTCATCATCGCCGCCGCGCTGCTGACGGTGCCCTACGTTCGCTACCGGCGGCCGCCGCTGAAGCTGCTGCAGATTGCCGACGCCCTGGGGCTGGCGTTCTTTTCGATTGCCGGCGCCCAGGTTGCCGAGACCACCCAGCACTCCGGCGTCATCGTCGTGATGATGGCGGCCATTACCGGCTGCAGCGGCGGCGTGTTGCGCGATGTGCTGTGTAACGACATCCCGATGATCCTGCGGCGCGGCAGCATCTACGCCGGGGCCGTGGTGGCCGGTGGCGTGGTCTATGTGCTGGTCGGTGCGCTCGGCGCGCCACGCCTGCTGACCACCCTGCTCGGCATGGGCGCAATCGCCGGGGTGCGCTTCGCCGCGATTGCCTGGAACCTGACGCTGCCGGTGTTCCGTCTACCGGAGGAGCCGTCGAAGCCCGATTAGACAGTGCGCGGCCCTGAGGCGGCGGGCGGTCGACGGCCACCCATTCTGGGCCAAATTGGGAACCGGCGCGCGCCCATTCGCGTCCAAAATCGGCGCGCCGGTTCGCAAATCGTCGAGACCTGCTATTCGAGGATTGACCTTAAGTTGTGGCTCTAACTGACTGGATTTATGGCGGAAGCACGAATCACTCACAAACCCTGTGGATAATCCTGTGCAAAAGCGAGGCTCAAGCGGCAAAAGTAATCGCAATGACGGGGCTTTTGCGCATTTCGCGCAATTTGTAACCAGGCCATATGTTTACATAAAATCATATACTTACGACTTTCTTACAGCATTCTTACAGAAACATCACGCAAGAATGCGGGCTGCGGCGGTTTGCTGCACCGCGATGTGCATAAGCGACCGCAGCCGTCAAGGAACGATGCACACTTTCGGCGCGTTAAACTCGCCGCCATGACGTCGTCCCTTCCGGCGGCGCCCCCGACGCCGCCTCCCAAGCTGATTTGCCTGTCCGGCCTCGACCCTTCAGGCGGGGCTGGCTTGCAGGCGGACATCGAAACCGTCGCCGCCCTCGGTGGCCACGCGTACGGGCTGATCACCGCACTGACCGTGCAGGACAGCCGCAACGTGCGCAGCGTGCAGGCGGTCGATGCCGCGCTGCTCGCCGCGCAGCTCGATTGCCTGCTGGCCGATGCGCAGCCGCAGGCCTTGAAGTTCGGGCTGCTCGGCACAGCCGCACAACTGCCGGTAATCGCCGCCGCGCTGCGGCCGCTGGCCCTGCCGGCCGTGTGCGACCCGGTCCTACGTGCCGGTGGCGGTGCGGATTTCGACACGGCCGGCTTCGTGCCCCTGCTGCGCCGCAGCCTGTTTCCCTGGATCACGGTGCTGACGCCCAACGCCGCTGAAGCGCGCCGCCTGGTACCGGAGGCGCGCACGCTCGACGCCTGCGCGCGCCGCCTGCTCGACGACGGTGTCGCCCACGTGCTGATCACCGGTGGCGACGAACCGGATGCTGAGGTGATCAACCGCTGGTACACCGCCGGCGCGGCGCCGCAGCGGTTTCGTTGGCCACGCCTGGCCGGTCCGTTCCACGGTTCGGGCTGCACGCTGGCGGCAGCCATCGCCTGCCGGCTGGCGTATGGCGATGACGTGGGTGCGGCGCTGGAATCCGCCCAGGCCTGGACCCAGCAGGCGCTTGCCGGCGCCTTTGCGATCGGCCGTGGTCGACTGATCCCGCTGCGCCGGGCCAGCATCACCGGGGCAGTTGAGCGGCCAGATGACCCTGTGGCGCGCGTCGCCGCGTCGAGTGGACCATGAACGCCCAACGACGACTACACGCCGGCTCCCATGCCCCGAAGGGTGGCACTGCGCGAGTGCCGGGTGCGCCCCGCATGGCCAGTGGCAGGCGCCCGGGCCGGCGCGTGACCGGGCGCAAAACCCGGAACAAACCGCCAGTCAGAACAGCGCTCGCAGCGATGGCCGCAACGGCGGCCACAACGGTGGTCGCAGCGGCGGTCAAGACACCGATCAAATCGCCAACCCGACGGCTCCCGCGATCGGCAATCCAACGGCCGATCCGACCATTGAGCTTGCCGTGGTGAACGCGGCCGAATCGTCGCTGCGCGGCCTTTATGCGATCACGTCAGCCGCGCTCTGCGCATTGCCGGGTACGGGGCTGCTGGATGGCGTGTCAGCGGCCCTGCGTGGCGGTGCCAGGCTGATCCAGTACCGCGACAAGCAGGCCGACTCGGCGCTGCGTCAGCGGCGCGCGGAGGCGCTCCTGCGTCTATGCCGATCACAGGGCGCCCGGCTGATCATCAACGACGACGTCGAGTTGGCCGCCGCGATCGGTGCCGACGGCGTGCACCTGGGCGCGGCGGACCCGCCGCTGGCACTTGCGCGCGCGCGACTCGGCGGCGGCGTCTTGCTCGGCGCCAGCTGCGGGCCGAGTCTGGCGCGCGCCGAGGCGGCGGCAGCCGGCGGCGCCGACTACGTGGCGTTCGGACGCTTTTTTCCGTCGACCACCAAGCCCGATGCGCCGCAGGCCGCGCTAGAATTGCTGGACCACGCCCGCGCCCGATTCGAAGCCGCGCCGATACCGATCTGCGCCATAGGCGGAATTACGCCGATGACCGCGCCGAGACTGATCGCGCATGGCGCCGATCTGATCGCCGCGGTCGAGGGCGTGTTCGGCGCATTGCAGCCGGCCGCGATCGAATCCGCCGCGCGTGATTACGCACGCTGTTTCGAATAGTCACCCGCTTCCAGTCACCCGTTTCTAGTCACCCGTTTCGCGCCGCCACTTGCAGCCACGAGAATCCGTTCGTATGCCCCGCCCCACTGTCCCAGCGCCGACCGCGAGCCGCTCCGAGCAGTTGTTCGCGCGCGCGCAGACGTCGATTCCGGGCGGCGTCAACTCGCCGGTACGCGCATTCAAGAGCGTTGGCGGAACGCCGCGTTTCATCGCCAGCGCCGACGGCGCCTACCTGCAGGATGCCAACGGACGCCGCTACATCGACTACGTCGGTTCTTGGGGGCCGATGATTCTGGGGCACCAGTACCCGGCGGTCCGTGACGCGATCCTGCGGCAGGCGCAGATCGGCGTCAGTTACGGCGCACCGACCGAGGCCGAGATCGAAATGGCCGAGCTGTTGTGCGCGCGCGTGCCGGGGCTGGAACAAGTGCGCCTGTGCAATTCCGGCACCGAGGCGACGATGTCGGCCTTGCGCCTTGCGCGCGGGTTTACCGGGCGCGATTACATCCTCAAATTCGAGGGCTGCTATCACGGCCATGGCGACGCGCTGCTGGTGAAGGCCGGCTCGGGCGCCCTGACCTTTGGCGTGCCGACCTCACCCGGCGTGCCGGCCGAATTCGCCAAGTTGACGCTGACCGCGACCTACAACGATCTGGCGTCGGTGCATGCGCTGTTCGCCGCCAATCCGGGCAAGATCGCCGCCGTCATCGTCGAGCCGGTTGCCGGCAACATGAACTGCATTCCGCCGGCGCCGGGCTTCCTCGAAGGCCTGCGCAAACTCTGCGACGACAGCGGCTCGATTCTGATTTTCGACGAAGTGATGACCGGCTTCCGCGTGCATCCACGCGGCGCGTCCGGCCTGTACGGCGTCACCGCCGATCTCGTCACGCTGGGCAAAATCATCGGTGGCGGCTTGCCGGTCGGCGCGTTCGGCGGTCGGCGCGACATCATGCAGAAGCTGGCGCCCGTCGGGCCGGTGTATCAGGCCGGCACGCTGTCGGGCAATCCGCTGGCGATGGCCGCCGGGCTGGCGATCCTGCAGGCACTCGCCGACATCACAATCTACGAGCGGCTCGAGATCTCGACGCGCCGCATGCTCGAAGGCCTGCGGGCGTCAGCGGCAAGCGCCGGCGTGCCGTTCACGACCGCGCAGGTCGGCAGCATGTTCGGCCTGTTCTTCACGCCGCGCTCCACAATTGGTAGCTACGCAGAAGTCACCGGCTGCAATATTCCCGCGTTCAATCACTTCTTCCACGCGATGCTGGATCGCGGCGTCTACCTGGCGCCCTCGGCCTACGAGGCTGGCTTCGTCTCCGCGGCCCACGGCGAGCGCGAAATCGCGCAGACGATCGCTGCCGCAGCCGAAGCCTTCGAGGACGCCGCGCGCGCATGAGCGAATCTGCGAACAGCGGCTCCAACGCCGGCTCCAACGCCGGTTCAAACGCCGGTTCAAACGCCGGTTCAAATGCCGACTCCAAGGCCGGCTCGCTGGTCGGCAAGCTGCGCTCGCGGCTGAACAAGGGCGACTCCTGGCTGACGTACGATCTCGGTCGGCTGTTCAGCGCCGACAAGTTGCGCGAGGACGCGATCGACCAGCTCGAGGAACGTTTGCTGCTGGCCGACGCCGGCGTCGACGCCACCAACTGGCTGACCGAGCGCCTCGGCAACGATCTGCGCGCCGGCCGCATCAAGACCGAAGCGCAGCTGCGCGCCGCGCTGCGCAAGGCGCTGCTGGAGTTGCTGACTCCGGTGGCGAAACCGCTGGTGATTCCGCCGTTCATCAAGCCGTATGTGATGTTCGTGGCGGGCGTGAACGGTGTCGGCAAGACCACCACGATCGGCAAGCTGGCCGCGCGTTTCAAGCGAGACGGCAAGAACGTGATGATCGCCGCGGGCGATACGTTCCGCGCTGCGGCGGTCGAACAACTCGAAACCTGGGCGACGCGCGCTGGCGTGCCATTGATCTCGCAGGGTGCCGGCGCGGACTCGGCGTCGGTGATCTACGACGCGGTGACTGCGGCGAAATCACGCGGGGCCGACGTGCTGATCGCCGATACCGCCGGGCGCCTGCACACGCAAAGCCATCTGATGGATGAGCTGCGCAAGATCCGTCGCGTGGTACAGAAGCACGACCCGTTTGCGCCGCATGAAGTGATGATGGTGGTCGACGCCACCACCGGCCAGAACGCGCTGAATCAGGCGCTACAGTTTCACGAAGCGATCGGCCTGACCGGCCTGACGCTGACCAAACTCGATGGCACCGCCAAGGGCGGCGTACTGCTGGCGATCGCTCGGCGCATGGCACTGCCGGTGCGTTTCGTCGGGCTCGGTGAGGGCATCGATGACCTCGAGCCCTTCGATGCGGCAAGCTATGTCGATGCGCTGGTCGGTAGCGACTGAGAATTCAGGGAGGAAACCATGGGCGTCATCGCGAAATATCTGTACGAGGTGCGCCCCGGGCGCAATCAAGACTTCTTTGCCAAGCTGCGTGCCGCGGCGCTGCCGCAATTCGTAAGCCCGGTGATGCCGAAATCGGTGCGCCTCATGCGAATCACGGTGCCGGGTCCGGTCACGCAGTTTGTGCTGATGATCGAGTACAACGATATGGCCGAGTTCGGCGAGCGCAATGCGTTCGAGAACAACAACGCCGAATGGCTCGCGCTGTTCGAAGAAAAAGCCGATGCGCCGCAGCGTCTGCTGTCAGTCGAGTTGCTGACCGACGTCGATCCGAGCTGGACCAAAGGCTGAAATGGCGGACATCGTCTTTTTCCATCGCGTCAGTCAGCGCTACGGCGAAGGACCGGAAATCCTGCGCGACGTCAGCTTCCGGCTGGGCGAAGGCGAGATGATGTTTCTGACCGGTCCATCCGGCGCCGGCAAGAGCACGTTGCTGAAACTGATCGGCCTCTTGGCGCGCCCCCAATCCGGTCAGATCGCCGTGCTGGGGCAGAACATCGCGCAGATCCGCCGCGCGCGCATCCCGGCGTTTCGCCGGCAGATCGGCATGATCTTCCAGAATCCGAGCCTGCTGAACGAACGCAGCGTGTTCGACAACGTCGCACTGCCGCTGATCATCCGCGGCCACAGCGGCGTCGATATCGGGCGGCGGGTGCGCGGTGCGCTCGACGCCGTCGGCCTGCTCGACAAAGAAAAAGCGCTTCCCCCGACGCTGTCGGGCGGCGAGCAGCAGCGCGTCGGCATCGCCCGCGCGGTGGTCGCTAAACCTAAGCTGCTGCTGGCCGATGAGCCCACCGGCAATCTCGATCCGCAGATGGCGCGCGACGTTATGCAGCTGTTTCAGCGGTTCAATCAGGTCGGCGTCAGTGTGCTGGTGGCGACCCACGCGCTCGGTCTGATCCAGCGCCTGCCGTATCGCATCGCACACATCGAACACGGCCATATCGAGAACCGCGAAGACGCGGACGCGACCACGGACACGCCGGAGAGCGAACTTGACGCCGGTTAAGACGCCGCAGTCCGCCGCGCGCGTGGCGCCGCCGCCGGGCTGGCTCGCGCGCACGCTGCAAGACCACAGCCGCGCACTCAACAGCAGCCTGTCGGAACTGTTGCGCAAGCCGGTGGCGACGCTGCTGACGGCGTTCGTGATCGGCCTGACGCTGGCACTGCCAGCGGGGCTCGACACCGTGCTGCGCAACCTCGACGTGGTGGGCGACAGCCTGCAGGGCTCTTTGCGTGCCTCGCTGTTCCTGAAGGACTCGGTCGACGCCGACCGCGCGCAGGAGTTGAGCCATTCGCTCGGCAAGCGTCCGGGGGTCGCCAGCGCGCGCTACATCAGCCGCGAGCAGGCGCTCGACGAGTTCCGCCAGCATTCCGGTTTCGGCGAAGCGCTGGATTTGCTGAAGGACAATCCGCTGCCGGCGGTGATCGTCGTCACCCCCGATCGCCACGCCCCGCAGGCGCAGACCGACGCCCTGTTCAAGGAACTCGGCAAGCTGCCGGAAGTCGAGCAGGCCCAGCTCGACGAAAAATGGCTGCAGCGGCTCTACGCGATCCTGACGCTGGTGCAGCGCGCCGTGCTGGTGATCGCCAGCGCCCTGGGACTGGCGGTGGTGATTGTCATCGCCAATACGATCCGCCTGGATATCGAGCGGCACCGCGAAGAAATCGCAGTGATGAAACTGATCGGCGCCGCCGACGCCTTCATCCGCCGGCCATTCCTGTACACCGGCCTCGGCTACGGCCTGGTCGGCGCCGTTCTGGCCTGTGCGATGGTGGTCGGCGCCGGCGCGCTGCTAAGCCAGCCGGCACACGAACTGGCCGGACTCTACGAGGCCGAAACCTCGCTGCGCGGGCTCGCCCCGCAGGCGATTCTCGGCGTATTCGGCGCCGGACTGGTGCTGGGATGGCTGGGCGCATTCTGGACCGTCTCGAGGCACTTGAAACACATCGAACCGGCCTGAGATAAGAATCACGGGGGCGCGCCGGCATGGGCACGTTCGGGGTGAGGCCAGGCCGACGCGCAAGGCAACTTATTGCGATCAAAAAAGCCGCTGAAACCCCCGCTGAGCCAGAACTTTTGGGGCGTTTAGCACTCCAACCGGACGAGTGCTAGACTGCGCTCCAAGGTGAACCCAGAGGTGAACCAAACGTGACTTCGACGACCCTCGCTTTACGCGCCAACAGCATGCCGATGCCGCTCACCGGCAGCGTGGATGCCTACATTCAATCGGTCAGCCGAATTCCGTTACTGACCCCGGCCGAGGAAAACGACCTCGCCAAGCGCCTGCACGATGCCGGCGACCTCACGGCTGCGCGGCAGCTGGTCCTTTCGAACCTGCGCTTCGTCGTGCACATCGCGCGCGGCTACCAGGGTTACGGACTGCAACTGGCCGACCTGATCCAGGAAGGCAATATCGGCTTGATGAAGGCGGTCAAGCGCTTCGACCCCGAGGTCGGCGTGCGCCTGATCTCGTTCGCCGTGCATTGGATCAAGGCCGAGATTCACGAATACATTTTGAAGAACTGGCGCATCGTCAAGATCGCGACCACCAAGGCGCAGCGCAAGCTGTTCTTCAACCTGCGCAAGTCGAAAACGCATCTCGGCTGGATGAATCAGGCCGAGGTCGAAGCGGTCGCGCGCGACCTGCACGTCAAGCCCGAAGAAGTCATGCAGATGGAAGCGCGTCTCGGCGGTCACGACGTGTCGTTCAACGCCACGCCGTCGGACGGTGACGATTCGGCCTACGGCCCGGAGGATTACCTGGCCGATTCGCACGACGAAGTCGCCGCGATCGAACAGCACGAATGGCAGGATCTGCGTGAAACCCGCATGCACGAAGCGCTGCAGCAGCTCGACGCGCGTTCGCAGGACATCCTCAAGCGGCGCTGGCTGACCGGCGACACCGGCAAGAGCGGTTTGCAGGAGCTGGGCGACGAGTACGGCGTATCGGCCGAACGCATTCGCCAGATCGAGTCCGCCGCGATGAAGAAGATCCGCAAGGCGATCGAGCAGGAAGACGCGGTCGCCGCCTGAAGTCGCAGCAGCTTTGAACGTTAATTAAAAGCCCGGCAGTGCCGGGCTTTTTTATTTGACCTAACCCCCGGTTTCAAAAGTTTGTGCGCGCGCGAGGAAAGACACGGAAACGTCAGGCGGCGTCGCCGAATTCGTCTGTTCCGCGATGCTGACGCGACCATGATTAGGCGCACTGAGCGATAGCTCTTAGAACTGTCGCCGCGGCCAGTGAGCGTTTTAGTCGATGGCCCGAGGCTTCCTGCCGGAGCAATCCAGAGCGCCGCCGCACGCGTCGGCGCGAGCGAAATAATGTTCCGGTCTCAACGATGCCGCAGAACTTACCGCTTGCGCTCGCGCCGGCCTTGCTGGATGCGTCGAGATCAACGACGCCAGCATTCACGCTGTGGCCGGAGTTCCCACTAGCAGTATTTGCGTGCCGACACGGGCGCGCTAGAAGCTTCCAGAGACCCGCATTGCATCGCGTACGCTCAGGGTTGCAGGGGTGTTGCAACTGCGTGCGCGAGCGCGCCGCTGCCAGCCTGGTTAAAACTGATACTTCAGAACGACTTGTGCATAGTCACGATCCGAGAGCGTGTTGTAACTGCCACCACCCCAATACCAGGTGTAGCCAAGGCCGAGCGACAAGGGCTGGTGATAGCGGAGTTCGAACAAGGTGTTAACCTGCTTGCGTCCCTTGACGAAGTTGCCCGCCGGCCCGGGCGAGATCCCGCCCACATCCTGCTGCCAGATGATGAACGGCGTCAGCGTGAAGCCGGGCACGATCTGCTCGTACTTGATCTGGCCAATGATCCGGTAACCCCAGGACAGGGCGGTCGGATAGCCGGCGTGATCCTGCTGATGCGGATTGAAGCGGATGCCGTCCGGACCGTACGAGCAATCCGGAATGTTGGAGCAGCCCATGCGCGAGCCGTCCGCACCGGAACCATCCGCACCTGCGGTAGGGCCATAGGCCGAGTTCGGTCCCTGCAGCACGAGCCGGTCGTAGGCCGGCAGAAACGGAACATATTCAGCGCCGAATTCGTACAGCATGACGATCTGGTCCGCGCCGATCGGATTGGCGGTACTGCCATAGACCCGCGTCGCGCCGAGGTTGAACTGCAAATCCTGCATGCGCTGATAGCCGGCGATGTAGCACGGGCTGCTGCGGTTGTACGGATAGTACGGATGCTCGAAGGTATCGAAGCCGAACTGCTCATCTTCAGCGCTGCCGGGCTTCGGATAGCACGGCGTGTTCTGGCCGACGACACCGCCGCGATACGGAATCACGAAGTTCGGAAAGTAGCGTTGCGATCCGGCGGCATGACCGATGATCAGATCGTAAGTGTCGGTCTGCGCAACCTGGCCGTTGCGATCGACTGCATCGCTGCTGCCGTAGAACACCGGGCCGCCATTGGGTCCGTTGCCGACACCACTGAGACCGAGCGTGCCGAGCGCGCCGCTGGTGCCCGCGCAGTCGACGCCGGGCTGTCCGCAGGCAGTGCCGGAGTGTCCGAGTGCGGCAAACGCCAGATCGTGCGCATCGACCTGCATCGGCTTGTTCGGCCGGTAGGCGATCTCGCCCTGCAGCGAGTAGTCGCCAATCGTGGTGTTGAAGCTGAACCCGAACAGATGGATGTCTTCGGGATACTCGAGCAGATATTTGGCCGTATCGAGATCCAGCGCATCCGATCGCGCATGCGCCGGATTGCCGATCGTCAAAAGCGGTATGTGCGGACAGTCGATTAACGTCGCCAACAGGTTGGTCGCGTCGTTATGACGCGCATTGCCTTCCTTGCGCAGGCAACTTGGATACGCCGAAAATACACTGACGTAGGGCAGGCGCGAATGATAATTCTCGTAGTACAGCGAGAAGTCGGTGCCGTTGTTGATCGTATCGCTGAAGTAGTCGAGCTTGATGCCAAACTGACCGGATGTGCGCGGCTCCCGGTCCGGCAGTCGCGCGATCGTTGCGCAGGTCGGCGTCAAGCCCGACAGCGGATTGTCGAGCAGCTTGCCGATGCAGCCGGGATCGAGCGCGCTGCCGCCGAACGTCGCATTGAGGCTGTCCGGACCGGCGTTGTTGCTACCGATGTTGACATCGGAAAAATAGGTGCCGGGTGCCGGCGCTTCACTAGCCTGCCATTCGAACTGGTAGAACGCTTCAAGCGTGGTGTTCTTGAAAGGGCTGAACGACAGATCGAGCATATTGATCGGCGTGAATACTTCTTCGGTCTGCCCGCCAATGCGATAAAAATTATTCGCATTGATCGGATTCGCCGAATTGACGCTGTTGATCTGCAGCAGCGTGCTCTCGCCCCAGTTCACCAGCTGTCGGCCAAGCTTGAGGGTGAGGTCGTGTCCCTCCCACAGCGGCAGCTTGCCGAAGAAATAGCTGTCCAGGAATTGCAGATTGGTGCCCGCCTGCTTCAACACGATCGGATCGCTGCGGCGTGCGCGCACGACGCCGCCGGGTCCGTAATAGCGCCCGATCAACGCGGTCTTGTTCAACAGTCCCTCGGGGACGCCCAGCGCGGCGATCTTGTCGACCAGCCCGTTTAGCAGCGTTATCGGTAAGGTCGTGCCGAAGCGTCCGACCGCGCCGACATTCTGCGGCGTGATCATGTTTGGGTGGTACTCGGTGAACTCGTTGTTGGTGAGGTCGTAGAAATACATCAACCGCCCGAAGAATCCGAACTCGTGGTAGGTCAGTGTCAGATCCGACGTCAGCTTCAATGGCGACTGGAAGATGTCGTACTTGTGGCGATAGTTCAGATCACCCTGATCGCCGTTGATCGAAGCGGAACCGGGCGCCTGCGACAGATGTGCAGCCGCATACGACTGCGTGCGGAACAGACCCTGGCAGGATTGATACGGCGGCGCACACACGTTTGGATCGAGATCACCCTTGCCGATCAGCGCGGCGGCGGGTCGCTGCATGCGAATACCGAGAGCTGCGGTGAAGGTCGTGTTGAGAATCGCCTTGACGGGTTCATCTGCCAGCGGCGGTTGAAACTCGAAGTCCAACGCACGTGCCGGCGGCATCGACACCGCCATGACCAGCGCGACGCCCACCAGCCAGCGCGCAGCGCTTTCGCACAGCGACCCGGATTGCATTCTGCGACCCCTCCAACACGCGGATTTTTTTTGAATCCTTGTAGTGCGCGCCGGCTGCACGATGCGGCAGCGCGGCTCGGCTTCAAGCCGACTCAAAGCACGGATTGCAGATTAGGTCGTTGGTGCGATTCGCTGAATGCGAATTGCGGACAAGCGCTTGTTAAATTCGGAAGCAACTCGACAGACCACAAGCAAATTGAGTGGACACGCTGCTGTTTCCGCGGCGCCATGCGGCGTGCTTTCATAGCGGTAGCGCCTCAACGATGAAGATCTTCACCGAATCGACCCAACAGGACTCTTGGACTTAGCGACCCATGAAACTCCGGACGGATTATGTCGTCCGCTTGATCGCACGAATCTGATAAACGCCGCGGCTTTCGGCGACGACCGTTCCGTCAGCGGATTTGAGCAGGCCTTCGAGGACGAATTCGGCCTTGCCCTTGGCACTCGCCTCGGTCGCCAGCGATGCGGCATGAATGTCGTCCATTGCGATTTCGACGACGATGTCGCCGTTCGCAGGTTTTAGGAAGCGCAGATCCAGTTCCTTGACGATTGGATAGAACTTGCTTGCATCGAAACTCGACAGGAACAGGGCGCCGCCCGGAATCTCCGCCAGCGTGAACAATGCACCCGCGTACATGGTGCCAATGTGATTGGCGTTACCTGCAAACGGCATCAAGCACTTGACGTAACCGCGCCGCAAATCGACGACGCGCAGGCCGCTGTTGGCGACGAACTTGATGCCGCTTTCCAGCATCTTCTTGGCGAGTTCCAGATCCACGATTCAAATCTCCTCCAGCGTGACGAATATTCCAATGTCCGCCTGTGCGCGCGCCGCTCAGGCCGTGACGACTGCAGTGCGCGAAGCGCTTGCGCCGGTAGCACGCTCGCCCGCATCCACGGCTTCCAGCACCATCGTCGCCCCCTTCTCGCCGATCGCGGTCACCGCTGCATTGGTATTGCCGCCGATCAGAGTGGGCATGATCGACGCGTCGATCACGCGCAGGCCGTCCAGTCCCTGTACACGCAGACTGGGATCGACCACCGCCATCGGATCCACACCCATCTTGCAGGTACCGACCGGGTGATAGAGCGATTCAGCATTGCCGCGCACCCAATCGCGCAACTGGTCATCGCTCTGCACCGAGGGTCCGGGTGCGAGCTCGACCTCCCGGTGTGGATTGAACGCGGGCTGTGCCAGCACCGCGCGCGCCAGCTTCACACCACGCACCAGGCGTTCGATGTCGCGTGACTCCGCGCCGTAGTTAGGATCTATCCGCGGTGGCGCCAACGGATCGGCACTCTGCAAACCGACGTACCCGCGCGACAGCGGCCGGTTCTCGTTGATCGTGATCGAGTAGCCGTAGTGCGCGAACAACGGTGCGAGCCGCAGACCGTGATACGCGTTCACCGTCGGCGCGAAGTGCCATTGCAAATCCGGCAGCGGCTCTTCGGGTAGCGAATGCACGAAAGCGCCGACCTCGGCCAGATTGCTGGTCAGATAGCCGCGCCGCAGGACGGCATAAAGAAACAGTCCGGCGAGGATGCGCGGCCAAGCACCAGGGCGCAAAGAAAAGCCGACGCGGCTCTTGGCCTTGGTGACGACGTAAAGATCGAGATGGTCCTGCAGATTGCGCCCGACGCCGGGCAGTTCGTGCAGCATCGGAATGCCGTGCCGCGCCAGTTCCTCGCGTGGCCCGACGCCCGAAAGCATCAGCAATTGCGGCGAATTGAAGGCGCCACCACTGAGTATCACTTCGCGTGAAGCGTGCAACTGATGGGCGCGCCCCCGAGATTGGTACTCGACGCCCACCGCACGCTTGCCGTCGAACAGCACGCGCGTCACCTGCGCGCCGGTGACGATGCGAAGATTCTCGCGCGGTTCGGCTGGACGCAAATACCCGGTGGCATTGCTGCAGCGTTCGCCATTGCGATGATAACGATGCAACACACCAAAACCGGTCTGCCGTGCACCATTGAAATCGCTGCTGCGCGGCAGCCCGGCTTGCGCGGCGGCGTCGAGAAAGGCCTGACTTAGCGGATTCAGTACGCCGCGCTCGGCGATGTTCAGCGGTCCGCCTTTGCCATGGAAGCGCTGGTCCTGCGGCGCGCTGCTCGGTTCGTAGTTTTCCGATTGGCGAAAATACGGCAGCAGCTCCTCGTATGACCAGCCGCTGCAACCGAGACTCGCCCAGTGATCGAAGTCGGCGGCATGGCCACGGATGTAGACCTGCGCGTTGATGCTACTGGAGCCACCGAGTGTCTTGCCGCGCGGCTGGTACATGCGCCGGCCGTGCATATGCCGCTGGGGTTCGCTCCAGTATTTCCAGTTGCAGAACCAGCCGCGCACCAGCAGGATCAGGCCAGTAGGCAGGCGAATCAGCGGATTCCAGTCGCGCGGCCCGGCTTCCAGCACGCAGACGCGATGACGTCCGTCGGCGCTCAGGCGATTGGCGAGTACGCAGCCGGCGGAGCCCGCGCCGACGATCAGGTAGTCGAAGCTTCGCATCAGTGCGTCGAGAATCCGATTTTCGATCCCGCTTCAAACATTGCGGCGTCTACTTTTGCGAACACTCCTGCTGCCTGAAATTGGGCGGGCAGGCGCATATGGCGCAGGCATGCAGACGCGCCATCGATTGCCGGTGGATCATCACCTCGGAGCCCCAACTGAAAATTTTTCGCGCAGTTCATCATGGTTGCCCGTTGGAGTGGCCAGCTTACGCAGCCTGGCCAGGCGACTGGATGACAGGTCAGGACAGTGGATTGATAATTTCGGACAGTCACGGTCTCATTCGAACATGCCCGATTGGAATCTTCCCCATGCGATCTCTGGCGCACGCCACCTATTGGAGGTGGCGCAAGGACATGGCGCTTCGATCGCGACATGTCTGCACCAGACCGGCATCGACGCCGCCACTGTCCGCGACGCTGCAGCCGAGATCGAGCCGCAACAGGAATTGCGGCTGATCCGCAACGTCGTCGCTGCCTTGCCGCAGGTGAAAGGTCTGGCGCTCGAAGTCGGACTGCGTTATCGCCTGACCGATTTCGGTATCTGGGGCTATGCCCTGTTCAGCAGCAGCAGCTTGCACGAAGCTTTGCTGTTGGCATTGCGCTATCTCGATCTCAGCGCGGTGTTTGGTGAACTCACTCTCGAAGAAAGCGGCAATGAAGCACGGCTGCGGCTCGACTATCGCAAGCTCCCGGTCGAGGTGCAGCAGTATCTGATTGAACGCGACGCTGCCGCCATTTTGCACATCCAGCGTCAGGTCGGTCCACGGTCGCTACCGCCGCTGCGCATGTCGTTCAGTTTCCCGCGGCCGGGCTATGCCGATCGCTTCAAGGAACTGTTCGGACTGATGCCGGAGTTTGGCGCCAGGCACACGCTATTCGTGCTCGACCGTTATGCGCTTGAGCAACCGCTGCCGCAGGCGAACGAGGTCACCGCACGCATGTGCGAAGCCGAATGTCAGCGTCTGGTTGAGCGCCGCCGCGCTCGTACTGGGCTTTCCGCGCGCGTGCGCGACATCATCCTGCGGCGTCCGGCGCAGGCCACTGACATGGAAGTACTCGCCGCCGAACTCTGCATCACGTCGCGCACCTTGCGCCGCCGGCTGTCCGACGAGGGCACCACCTTCCGTGCATTGCGCGACGAGGCGCTGATGACGCTCGCTGAAGAGCTTATCGGCAGCGCACGCATGAAACTCGCGGATATTGCAGAGCGCCTCGGTTATTCAGATGCCGCCGCATTTAGCCACGCGTTCAAACGCTGGAAAGGCGTTACCCCTGGCCTGACGCGTTCGTGAACCTGTCAACGCGCCAAGGCGCGACGCCTATTCCCACACGACGCTCGAACGCGACTTCTCCCAAGTCTCGGCCTTTGGCAGATAGCGTGCTTCGATGACGTTGCGCTTGATCTTCATGGTCGGCGTGAGACAGCCGTTTTCGATGGTCCACTGATCGCGCACGACGACGGCATATGCGAGCCGCTCGTGATCCTCCAACGTGCCGTTCACCTGCTCGAGCAGGTCGGCAAATGCCGCGGTCAAGGCATCGCGACTGAGCACGCCTTCACGCAATTCCTGCTGTGCGTCAAGCGAGGGCATCAGCAGCACGAACGGTTGCGGCCGTCCCGGACCGGTGACGCAGCTCACTTCAATTTTCGGATGATTGAGCTTGTTCTCAATCGGCACCGGCGCGATGTACTTGCCCTTGCTGGTCTTGAACAATTCCTTGACCCTGCCGGAGATTCGCAGGCGGCCTTGCGCGTCGATCTCGCCGAGATCTCCGGTTCGGAAGTAGCCGTCTGCGGTGACCTCTTCGGCGGTTTTATCCGTCGCCTTATAGTAGCCAAGCATTTGGCTGGGACTCTTCACTTCCAGTTCGCCGTTGTCGGCAATACGGCAATGCGTCCCCGGCGACGTGCTGCCGACATAGCCGACCCGCACCGCGCCGGGCCGGCTTGCGTGTGAGTTGCCGAAGTTCTCGGTCATGCCGTAGATCTCCAGCAGTTCGAGTCCCAGCCTGCGATACCAGGCGATGATGTCTGGCGGCAATGGTGCTGCACCGGTTAGTGCGACTCGCACGTGATCCAGCCCAAGCTCGCCGAGGATTTTCTTCTTGACCAGCTTCGACAGCACCGGCATTGCGAACAGTAGCCGCTGCTTGCTCGGCGGTAGTTTGCTGTTGATTGCCAGATAGAACTTGGTCCACAGGCGCGGCACTGAAAAGAACAGCGTCGGCCGCGCACGCTTCAGATCCTGCTGAAACGTCTCCAGCCGCTCGGAAAAATAAACTCTGAAACCGAAGAACAGCGATGCGCATTCCACTGCCGCGCGCTCGGCGACATGTGCCAGCGGCAGATACGACAGCATGCGGTCCTGTGGCGATGCCGACCACATCTGCTGCACGCCGTGCAGGCCCGCCGTCATGGAGCGGAAACTGTGCATGACGCCCTTGGGGCGTCCGGTACTGCCCGAGGTATAGACGATCGTCGCCAGCGCATCGGGCGCGCGTTGCGCCAGAACCTGCAGCGGCGGATGCAGCTCGATTAAATGAAGCCACTGCGGCAACTCGCTGCGTGGCGACAACGGCAGTCCGATCATCAGCAGATCGTCGGGCAGGCCGTGCTGCAGATCGTTCCAGGTGTCGGTGCTGCCATCCATCTTGCCGAGGAACAGCACCTTCAGTTCGCTGTGTTCGATGATGTAGCGGGCAGTGTCCGCATTGAGCGTCGGATACAGCGGCACGCTGACGTGTCCGGCCATCCAGATCGCCAGATCCGCCATGATCCAGTGCGCGCTGTTCTTGCCAAGCAGACCGATATTGCTGCCTGGCGGCAGGTCGAGCGTGCCCAGATAGCTCGCCATGCGTCGTGCTTGATCCGCGACCTGGCGCCAGCTGTAGTGCATCACCTCGTCGCCAGGATACGGCTGCGTCAGATACACCACATCCGGCGTAGCGCGCTCCCAGCGCAGCATGCAGTTCAGCAAGTCGGAATTGTCCGATGTCATCCCAATCTTCTCCCCCTCAAGCTACTTCTTTAACCGTCATCAGCCCACGCCGACTGCAGGTTTCCAGATGCGTTGCCAGCATTGAAGCAGCGCAATGCTCGATCACTCCACGCCGCCTGCAATCGCAGGCGCGATCGTCCATCCCAGGACCGGTTGCCCCGCGTCGCTACGCAGCCATCGCCGCGTCCCTGGTGGTGCTGCAAGGCAATGCGCGCACCTTCGACGAGTCACTGATCCGCACTGCCGCGCAGTTGCAAGATCAGTTCGGTGGATTGCGCGAGACCGCTGGCGAAAAGCGATGGACTTTCGAAATAAAGCCGGCGAAAGATTGGTGACGCACCTGCCCGCCATCGATAATGTTTAAATTAATTACAGGGTCCGCGCGATCAATTCCTTCATGATCTCGTTGGTCCCGCCGTAGATGCGGCTTGCACGCGAATCGATGTAGGCGCGTGCGATCGGGTATTCGAGCATGTAGCCGTAGCCGCCGTGCAGCTGCACGCATTCATCGACCACCTTGCACAGCAGGTCCGACGTCCAATATTTGGCGGCCGCTGCGGCATCGGGCGCGAGCTTCTCGTGCAACTGGAGTTCCAGGCAACGATCGACGAACACTTGGCCGATCGTGATTTCCGCTTTCATCTCCGCGAGTTTGAAGCGCGTGTTCTGATACGCCGCCACCGGCTTGCCGAATACCTTGCGGCTGCGTGTGTACTCCAAGGTGTACTGCAAGGCCGCCTGTGCACCGGCAATCGACAGAATCGCGATGATCAGCCGTTCCCAGGCGAGTTCCTTCATCAACATGACGAAACCCATGCCTTCCCTCGCACCCAGCAGATTCGATTGCGGCACGCGGACGTTATCGAAGTACAGCTCGCAGGTATCCTGTGCCTTCATGCCAACTTTCTTCAGCGGCCTGGCCTTGGTGAAGCCGGGCGTCCCGGCTTCCACCAGGATCAGCGACACGTCCTTGGCACCGTCGCCGCTGTCGCCGGTCTTCACCGCAACGACAACGACATCGCTCAGATAGCCGTTGGTAATGAAAATCTTCGAGCCGTTGAGAACGTAGTCGTCGCCATCCTTGCGAGCGTGTGTCTTGATCGCCTGCAGATCGGAACCGGTGCCCGGCTCGGTCATCGCGACGGCGCCGATGGCTTCACCCGACGCCATCTTCGGCAGCCAATGGCGCTTCTGCGCTTCGTTGCCGAAGTTGCAGATGTAATTGGCGATGATGTCCGAGTGCACTGCAAAGCCAACGCCCGAAGCCCCAGCGAAGGTCTGCTCTTCCATTAGGATCGCACTGTAGAGCCGGTCCGCCCCCATGCCGCCGTATGCCTCGGGAATGGTCAGGCAAAGAAAGCCGAGTTCGCCGGCACGATGCCAGATCTGGCGGTCGACGTGCGTCTGTTCCTCCCAGCGCTCGTGATGCGGCATCACTTCTTCTGCGAAGAAACGACGCAGCGTCTTACGGAACGCTTCATGCTCGGGGCCAAACAGGGTGCGCGGAATCATTTAGACACTCCTCGTCGTTGAACAACGCTTGTTGCTTTTTTTCAGCGTACGCGGCACCTGCTACGCCGCAGAATGCGCGACGCGGACAACCGCTTGTGAAATCCGGAAAGCGGCCGACAAACTTGACGTGGCCCCGTCGGGCGCACCTCGCGCGGCGGCTAAACGGGCAGACCCGACACGGAGCACCGATCTCATCAAGCGGGCTCTGCGCCTACAGTTGCTGCCTAAACACGCTCGGCGCGCGGCCAGTCCAGCGCCGAAACACGCGCGTGAAATTGGCCTGGTTGCTGTAGCCGAGGCGCGCCGCGATCTCGTCGATGCTCAGGTCGCGCTGACACATCAATTGCAAAGTGCGCGCGTAACGCACACCGCTCTGCAAATTCCGGAAGCTAAACCCCCTCGCTTGCAGACGGCGGTTCAATGTTCGCGACGACATGCGCAGGCTGCACGCCACCATTCTCAGGGTCGGGCAGCCTTCCTCGCGCGAGTGCAGCAGCACAAGGACACGTACCGGCAGGTTCTCCCGACGATTCACCTGCGCCCGATGTGCAGTTATGCGCAGATCATCGATGAAGTCGGTACCGATGTTGTGCCGCGTAAGAATTCGATGCTCCGGCGGTGCGCGCGACTACAACGTCTTCAGATATTCGATGAGCGCCGCGCGCTCGGCATCGGTCAGCACCGCGGTGAATTCGTGGCCTTGATTGCTCTGGCTATAGAGATGCGTGTTGTAGACCTTGCGCCCTTCGATCTGCTGTTGCGACAGCAGCAGTTCGTTTGGCAGCGGGATCAGCCATAACAAACCGATTTTCGAGTAGAGATCGCCGAGCCACTGCTGCACATTGACTGGCGCATCCGCTGGATCCTTGTTGCAGTTGACGAACGGCGTGGTGCCGTTGTCGCCGCACTGCACCACGTCGTAGCGCCATCCCAGATGCACCGGATCGTAGGCCCGCTGCAGATTGGTGTCGTAGCCCATCACCACTTTGTTTTCGAGACCCGCAGGTGCCGGCGACGAAACGCGACGCCAGATGTCGTGACGATCCGACGGTTTCAGCACTTCCCAAACGGTCGGAACCGAACCGTTGTGCAGATACGGCGCAGCGGCCCATACGCCATACAGCGGCGGCGCCAGCATGCCGGGTGTTTGCGAATCGCCCAGCGCGCCGATGCCACAGTAGAGAAAGTCGTTCTTCGCGCTCGCTTGGTTGTATCCGCCGTCTGGATCTTTCAGCGACTGCATGCTGTTGATGTAGACCGGATCGCTGCCAATCACGTTCATCGGTACATCGTCAGCAGCAATACCTTCCAGCGCCGGCGAATCGAGATAGCTTGGATCGTTAACGAATCGCGGTGAGTAGGCGCCGTGACAACTCGCGCAGGAACCATTGCCGCCTGCGGGCTTCGGTACCGGGTTGTTCAGATTTGGGGCCCAGAGGTCCTTACTGTGGAACAGGATTGCGCCTTGCTCGGCCAGCGCGGTATTGATCGGACCAGGGTAGGTCGGCGACGACAGCGACTCGGCCCAGGTCTGGGCGCTGCGATCGTGTGCATCGACCCAGTCGGTCGGATCCTTACCCTGCAGGAAATCCTGGAACGGGTAGTACTCGGCCATGTCGATCCGATTGGCATCCATCGGCAGCACCGCGCCGTGAAACTTCTGCGGACGATGTCCCATGTTCCAGAAATTCGGACTCTTGATCGTGCCGATCGCGCCGCTGAAAAGAATTTTGGGATTCGCCAACAGCGCCGGATTGCCCTTGCTGAACAGCAGATAGCCCAGTTGGAACTGATCGATCGCACCGGTGCCGCGCGATTTCGTGATCAAGGCCGGTAGCAGCGAACCGACGCCATCGAAATCACGCAGCAGCACCGAGAAGTCGCCGATGCTGCCGGCACCGCCATATTGGACGCCGAGTCCCGCTCCGTCCGCGGCGCTTCCGACCTGCCCGCTGTGGCAGATGTTGCAGCCCTTGATACCGATCTTGCCGGTCCAGGAGCCATCGGCTTTGCGAACCTGTGTGAAGATCAGCGGCAATTGGCCACTGCCGCCGTTGCTGCTGTTGGGATCCTCGCCCGACAATGGATAAGGATTGCGGCTGGGACTCAAGGCGGAGCCGTAACGTTCGGCGACCAGCTGATCGAATTGTGCCGGCCGTGAATTCAGGCCCCAGCGTCGCCAGACCTTGTTGAAGGCATCATTGGGAATGGCGAATAGGGAATCGCTGGTGTCGCCACCGAGAAAGGTCGCCGCGCCGACCATGCCCTGTCCCTGCATCAGCGTTGCGCCCGCCAGAACCTGCTGGCGGTATTGTCCGCAGGTGGTGGGCGCTGGATTCAGATTCGCGCAGCTGCGCCAGTAAGTATTGAAGTTGACCGCCTTGCCCTGATTCACGCCCGGCTGAATCAAGCTGCGCGGATCCGCCGGCAGTGCGGCGCTGTCGGGTTTGCCTTCGCAGTAGTCACCCCAAAGGTGTCCGCCGTGCGAACTCCCCAGCAAGGGAAACGTCGTTGTT
>CAIJRD010000004.1 GCA_903822975.1 uncultured Sinobacteraceae bacterium | reverse complement strand
ATGCCGAGATCTTTGATCTTGCGCGTCAGCCCGCCTTGACCGGCACGGTCAAGGTTCAGACTTCAGGAATACGCGGCGCCGAAGCCTGCTCGGTAGTGAGCAGGCTTAATCCTCGATGCCGAGATCTTTGATCTTGCGCGTGAGCGTATTGCGGCCCCAACCGAGTCGCCGCGCGGCGTCCTGACGCTGGCCCTTGCAGGCGGCCAAGGCGGTTTCGATCAGCACGCGCTCGAATTGCGGCAGCGCCTGCCCGAGCAGATCGTCTTCGCCGGCGGCGAGGTGTTTGGTCGCCCACTCGCGCAGCAGCGCATCCCAATCAACACTTGCGGGTGCGACGGCGATGCGCGCCTCGACCGGTGCTTCGCTGCTGCTTGCGGGCGCGGGTGCGGCGGGCACCGGCTCGCTGCTGGCGGCGCCGCGCAATTCCGGCGGCAGGTCGATCAGGTGCACATCGGCGCCCGGTGCCATCACGGTCAGCCAGCGGCAGATGTTTTCGAGCTGGCGCACATTGCCGGGCCAGTCGTATGCAGTCAGCTGTTCGAGCACGTCCGGCTGCAGGCGCTTGGCGTCGGTGTTGAGTTCCTTCGCAGCACTCTCGAGAAAGTGCTTCAGCAGTAGCGGCACGTCGAGCTTGCGTTCGCGCAGTGGCGGTACGCGCACGCGAATGACGTTGATGCGGTGATAAAGATCTTCGCGGAAGCGGCCCTGCTGCACCAGCTTTTCGAGATCCTGATGCGTCGCTGCGATGATGCGAACGTCGACCGTAATCGGCGAAACGCCGCCGACGCGGAAGAACTGGCCGTCTTGCAGCACACGCAGCAGGCGGGTCTGCAGATCGAACGGCATGTCGCCGATTTCGTCGAGGAACAGCGTGCCGCCGTCGGCTTGTTCGAAGCGACCCTTGCGCTGCATCTGCGCGCCGGTAAAAGCACCGCGTTCGTGGCCGAAGAACTCGGACTCGAGCAGATCTTTTGGAATCGCCGCGGTGTTGATCGCGATGAATGGCTTCGACGCGCGCGGACTGGTGGTATGCAGCGCGCTGGCGATCAATTCCTTGCCGGTGCCGGACTCGCCGGTGACCAGCACGGTGATCGGGCTCTGCGCGAGGCGCCCGATCGCGCGGAACACCTCCTGCATCGCCGGGGCTTCGCCGATGATGGCCGCCCGCTTCGCCGGGCTCGGCAGCAGTGCCGGTGCGCTGCGTTTGGCCGCCGCGCGACGCACCAGCGTGGCCACACCTTCGAGATCGAACGGTTTTGGCAGGTATTCGAAGGCGCCGCCCTTGAACGAGGCGACTGCGGCGTCCAGGTCCGAATGCGCGGTGATGATGATCACCGGCAGGTCGGGCTTGGCCGCGCGCACGCGCTCCATCAATTCGAGGCCGCCGACGCCGGGCATGCGCAGATCCGAAATCAGCACATCGGGCGTGGCGTCTTGCAGCGCATCCAAAAGCTCGGCGGAGCCAGGGAAGGTTTGCACCAGCATGCCTTCGCGCAACAGGGCTTTTTCCAGCACCCAGCGGATGGATTCATCGTCGTCGACGATCCAAGCCTCGATCTGGGGCTCAGTGATTGGTTTTACGGCGGTCATCGGACTCAAGCGGAAGATAGATTGTGAACACGGTACAGCCGGGACGCGAAGTGCATTCCACCAGACCGCCGTGTGCGTGTATCAGATACTGAGCAATCGGCAGGCCAAGTCCGGTGCCTTCGGCTCGCGTGGTGACCATTGGGAAGAAAATTCGTTCGAGCATCGGCTCGGGGATTCCGGTGCCGTTGTCCTCGATGTCGATCTGTACCACCAGCCGATGGCGCTGGCCGCCGATGGTGATCTGCCGGCGCGTACGCGTGCGAAGCACAATGATGCCGCGCTGCTCGGGCAGGGCCTGCAGCGCATTGCGCGCGATATTCAGTAGCGCCTGGATCAGCTGTTCGCGATCAGCGGTGACTTCGGGAATGCTGGGATCGTAGTCGCGCGTCACCAGCACGGCGCTGCTTGCCTCGGCTTCCAGCAGCTGACGCACATGCTCGACCACCTCGTGCACATTGACGGTGGCCATCTGCGGCATCTTGTTCGGCCCCAGCATGCGGTTGACCAGATTCTTCAGCCGATCCGCCTCGCGAATGATCACGCGGGTGTATTCGCGATGCTCGGAGTCCGGGAACTCGGCTTCCAGCAGCTGTGCGGCGCCGCGGATGCCGCCGAGCGGATTCTTGATTTCGTGGGCCAGCCCGCGAATCAGTTCGCGGCTGACCTCATGCTGCGCGAGCAGCAATTCGTCACGCGAAATGCGCATGTGGCGGTCGACCGGCAGCATCTCCAGCAGCAGCCCCGCGCCGGGCAGCTGCGCGGGTGTCACCGTACAGTCGATGGTGATCGACTCGTCGCCGCTGCGGCGTAGACGCAGCTCGCGTTCGATGAAGCCGCTGCCGGTGTCGAGCGCATCGCGTAGCCGGGATTCGAGCGCGCCGAAGTGCGGGATCGCCTGCGCCAGCGGCTGGCCGAACGCATGCCGGCGACTGACGCTGAATAGCGTCTCGCCCGCAGAATTCAGATAGGCCACGCGCAACGCGTGATCCAGCGCGATCACAGCAGTGGTGAGGCCGTCCAGAACCGCCGCCGGAGCGACGCGTTTCAGACTGGGAAATTTCATTGCGCTGATTCCCGCAAGATGTAAGCCACGCGCGGGTGGCACTGATGCAGTGTGTTACCGATGTTGCGACGGCGTCACCTGAATTCTAACGCTGGCCGCCCGCGCCACCTCGTGGCCGGTCGCATCAACCAGAGCGGCATCCAGCGTGTGCGTGCCCGGCGCGACTTTTTCCAGCAGCAGCGCGGTTGACGGCGTCGGTGTCGGATTTTGCGGGCGGCCGTCGAGGTAATACACCACGCCCTGACCGCTGGCGGGGTTGGCGGCGACCTCGATGGTCAGACGACCGTCGTTGGCGGCGAGTTTGTCGTTGTCGCCCGGCGTGCTGATCGCGATGGCGGGCTTGGCGGCCGCGGCCGGTTTCGTGTCAATCAAAGGCGGCGGCGAGCCCGCTTGATAGGTCTGCAGCGGTGGCAAGCTCGCTGGTTTGGCTTCCGGCGCCAGCGGCTTGTCGGCGTAATGGACCACGCCATCCTTGTCCGTCCAGCGGAAGACTTCCGCGTGCACGGTGGTGGCAAGCAACAGGCTCAGCAGGGTGAGTTCGCGCATCGCGGCACGATAGCCTGCGATCCGGTGGTCGGCAACGGCGCCACGGTGCCAGCGGTTGATGCCGCGCGACCGACGCGCGGCTACGCGATTCGGACAGAATAGCGCCGGCGCCGTGTTGCGCTGACCTTGCTTACGCCCTGCCCATGACGCCGTTGGTGCTCTCGATCCAGTCGCACGTCGCCTACGGTCATGTTGGTAACGCCGCCGCCGTCTTCCCGCTGCAATGCCTGGGCATCGAGGCGGTCGCCGTTCATACCGTGCAGTTCTCCAACCATACCGGCTACGGCGCGTTTCGCGGCCAGGTGTTCGGTGCCGACCACATTCGCGAGGTTCTGCTGGGACTCGGCGAGCGCGGAGTGTTGTCACGCTGTGCGGCGGTGCTGTCGGGCTATCTCGGTGACGCGTCGATCGGCGAGGCCATCGTCGACGCGGTTGCGCAGGTCAAGCAGGCCCACCCGGCGGCGATCTACCTGTGCGATCCGGTGATGGGCGATGTCGGTCGCGGCCTGTTCGTGCGCCCGGCGATCCCAGCGTTCCTGCGCGATACCGCATTGCCGGCGGCGGATCTGATCACGCCCAACCAGTTCGAATTCGAGTGGCTTTGTGGACACAGCCTGCACTCGACCGAAGACGCCGTACACGCTGCGCGCCGACTGATTGCAAATACCCGGTTGCAGGCGGTGGTGATCACCAGTCTGCGCACCGCGGACGTCTCCGGCGCCGGGCTGGCCACGCTCGCGGTTACCGCGACGCAAGCCTGGCGCGTGCAGACGCCGTACATCGATCTGCAGCCGTTGCCGAACGGCATGGGTGATGTGTTTTCCGCGGTCCTGCTGGGTGCGCGCCTGCGCGGCGCAGAGTTGCCGCAGGCACTCGAACACGCCGTCGCCAGTCTTTACGGCTTGCTGCAACAGACTGAGGCAGGTGCGCGCGACCTGCCGCTGGTGGCCGCGCAGCGCGAAATCGTGCAGCCCACGCGTCGATTTGCGATCGACGTGCTCGGCTGACTCGGCTTCGTTGGACACCGGGCACGCGCCGCACATCGCTTGAGTACGACGGCCCGCTGCAAGCCGGCCACCTCGAACGTCGACCAACGCCGACGAACGCCGACTGACGCATCGATTGAGACGCTGACCCAAGTGCCGCCCATAAAAAAAGCGCCCCGATCGCTCGGGGCGCTTGGTTCTCGTCGAAAGACGATTACAGCGAGTAGTACATCTCGAACTCGATCGGATGCGTGGTCATGCGGAAGCGCGTGACTTCCTGCATCTTCAGTTCGATGTAGGCATCGATGACGTCGTCGGTGAAGACGTCGCCCTTCTTCAGGAACTCGCGGTTCTGGTCGAGATGCTCCAGCGCCATGTCGAGGCTGTGGCAAACGCGCGGGATCTTCTTGTCCTCTTCCGGCGGCAGATGGTAGAGGTCCTTGTCGCTGGCTTCGCCCGGATGAATCTTGTTCTGGATGCCGTCGAGGCCGGCCATCAGCATCGCCGAGAACGCCAGATACGGGTTGGCCAGCGAGTCCGGGAAGCGCACTTCGATGCGACGACCCTTCGGGTTGCTGATCCAGGGAATGCGGATCGAGGCCGAACGGTTGCGCGCCGAGTACGCCAGCATCACCGGCGCTTCGAAACCTGGGACCAGACGCTTGTAGCTGTTGGTGCCCGGGTTGGTGAAGGCGTTGATGGTCTTGGCGTGCTTGAGGATGCCGCCGATGTAGTACAGCGCGGTTTCGGAAAGACCGCCGTAGCCGTCGCCCGAGAACAGATTCTTGCCGCCCTTCGACAGCGACTGATGCACGTGCATGCCGCTGCCGTTGTCACCAACCATCGGCTTCGGCATGAACGTGGCCGTCTTGCCGAACTGGTGTGCGACGTTCTGTACGACGTACTTCAGCTTCAGAACTTCGTCGGCCTTCTTCACCAGCGTGTTGAACAGCACGCCGATTTCGCACTGGCCGGCGGTGGCGACTTCGTGGTGATGCACTTCGGTCATCACGCCGACGGATTCCAGCGTTTCGCACATGGCCGAGCGGATGTCCTGCAGCGCATCGACCGGTGGCACCGGGAAGTAGCCACCCTTCACGCCCGGGCGGTGACCGGTGTTGCCATCCGGATATTCCTTGCCCTGATTCCAGGCGGCTTCCTCGGAGTCGATATAGACGTACGAGCCCCACATGCCGGAGTCGGAACGGACGGAATCGAAGATGAAGAATTCGTTTTCGGGGCCGAAGAAGGCGGTGTCGGCGATGCCGGTGCTCTTCAGGTAGGCCTCGGCGCGGTTGCCGATGGAGCGCGGATCGCGCGAGTAGCCCTGCATCGTCGCCGGTTCGATGACGTCGCAGGTCAGAACCAGGGTCGGTTCCTCGAAGAACGGGTCCATGAACGCGGTGCCGGCGTCCGGCATCAGGATCATGTCGGATTCGTTGATGCCCTTCCAGCCGGAGATCGACGAACCGTCGAACATCTTGCCGTCGGTGAACAGCGACTCTTCGACGGTGTGCGAGGGCACGGTCACATGCTGCTCTTTGCCGCGGGTGTCACAGAAACGGAAATCGACGAACTTTACGTTCTTTTCCTGGATGGTCTTGAGTACGTCTTTACCCGACATGGGGGTCTCCTGCGAGGGTGATGTTATGTACGCGCGACGAGGGTCGCCGCGGCGGGTGATTTAAGCAGCAAACGTGCCATCGATAGTCCGGTCTGGCACGCACACTGGCGAAAAAAAACCCCGCAAGCGTGGCGCGCGAGCGGGGTCGGGACAGCGCGGCTAAAGCTTAGCCCTTCAGGCAGGTGCTCATAAAGCTCTTGCGGTCGGCGCCCTTCAGACCCTTGGTCTTGGCGTCGGCATTGCAGCTCTTCATCTTGGCGCGCTGGGCCGTTTGCTTGGCGCTCGGCGCATGCTTGGCCTTGACGGCGCCCGGCTTGCTGGTCGGTGCTGCGGCCGGCGCGGCTTCGGTGGTCGGCGCTGCCGGGGTGTCGGAAGGTGCGGCGTAGGCAGCCGGAATCATGGCGGCGGCGAGTGCGAGTGCAGCGAGAGTCTTGCGGATCATGGTGCGGTCTCCAAAGTTAAAATAGTTAGCTCTGATGCTGCGCGCAGCCATCGACTAAATCCCCTTACCCGGCCGGCGCGCGGCGAGGCTAACACGCGTATCTTGCCGCTGCGATGGCGTTAAGCCACCTTTAAGGTGTGGTCAAGACGGTCCGCACGCTTAGCTATACTTGCGCGCCAAAAACCGGCTACCGATCCCGCGCCAGTGACTTTCCAGCAACTCATCCTCACGCTCCAGAACTACTGGGCCAAACAGGGCTGCGTCATCGTCCAGCCGATGGACATGGAGATGGGCGCCGGAACCTTCCATTGGGCCACCTTCCTGCGCGCGGTCGGTCCCGAGCCTTGGAACGCCGCTTACGTGCAGCCGAGCCGCCGTCCAACCGATGGCCGCTACGGCGAAAACCCGAATCGCCTGCAGCACTACTACCAGTTCCAGGTGCTGATGAAGCCGAGCCCGCCGGACATTCAGGACTTGTACCTGGGTTCGCTGAAGCTGCTCGGTTTTGACCCGCTGGTGCACGACATCCGCTTCGTCGAGGACAACTGGGAATCGCCCACGCTCGGCGCCTGGGGCCTGGGCTGGGAAGTCTGGCTCAACGGCATGGAAGTCACGCAGTTCACGTATTTCCAGCAGGTCGGCGGATTGGAATGTCGACCGGTGGCCGGCGAGATCACCTATGGCCTCGAGCGCCTGGCGATGTATATCCAGGGCAAGGAAAGCGTCTACGACCTCGTCTGGAGCGATGAAGGTGGCCGCATCGTCACCTACGGCGACGTCTACCACCAGAACGAAGTCGAGCAGAGCCATTACAACTTCGAACATGCCGACATCGGTGCGCTGTTCGAACGCTTTGCGGTCAGTGAGCGTGAATGCCTGCGGCTGCTGGCGCTGGAGCCACCGTTGCCGCTGCCCGCGTATGAACGCGTGGTCGCAGCCTCGCATGCCTTCAACCTGCTCGACGCACGCGGCGCGATCAGCGTCACCGAGCGTCAGGCCTACATCCTGCGCGTGCGCACGCTCGCGCGCGCCGTCGCCGAGGCTTACTTCGCGGCGCGTGAGCGACTCGGGTTTCCGATGCTGGCGCGGAGCGCGGCATGATCCTCATCGGCATGTTCGATTCGCCGTTCGTACGCCGCGTCGCCGTTTCCATGCGCTTGGTGGGCATGGACTACGAGCATCGCAACTGGTCGGTCGGCGCAGATTTCGATCGCATCCGCGCCTACAACCCGCTGGGCCGCGTGCCGACGCTGGTGCTGGATGACGGCACCGCGCTGGTCGAGTCCGCAGCCATTCTCGACTGGATCGACGAAGCCGCCGGCGAGCGCAGGCTCCTAGCCGCGACCGGACTGGCACGTCGCAACGCCTTGCAACTGATGGCGATCGCGATCGGCGCGGCGGAGAAGTCGGTGCTGCAGATCTACGAACGGGTGTTTCGCCCGGCCGACAAGCAGCACGAGCCCTGGCTGGACCGCTGTCGCACGCAGGTGCAGGGCGGCTTTGCCGAGTTAGAACGTGCCTGCGCAGCGCGCGCCGGATCTTGGCTGATCGGCGAGCAGATCGGCCAGGCCGATATCACTGCCACCTGCGTGTTCAGCTTCGCCCGCGATGCCTTGAAGCTGGACGCCGCAGCGTATCCGCATCTGGCTGCACTCGCCGCACGCTGCGAGGCGCTGCCCGCATTCCAGGCCGTACGCGCCGAATTCCATACGCCGACGCCGGCGGCCTGAATCAGTCCATGAATAATCAGACGCAAGACCTGCTCATCGAGATCGGCTGCGAAGACCTGCCGGCGCGATACGTGTCGCCGTTAGCCGAAGCACTTGCCGCTGGCATCGCCGATGGCCTCCGCGCACGAGGCCTGGCCACCGGTAACGCCACGGTCTACGCCACGCCGCGTCGCATTGCGGTGCAGATCGCCAGCGTTCCGGCGCGTCAGCCGGATCAAGCCATTGAACAAAGCGGCCCCGCGCTCAATGTCGCGCTCAAGGATGGTCAGCCCACACCTGCTGCACTGGGATTTGCCAAGAAGTGCGGCGTGGACTTCGCCGAGATCGGTCAGAAGGACGGCAAGCTGCATTTCTCGCGCAGCGTCGCCGGCCGCGCCACCGCTGAACTGCTGCCGGAGATCTTCGAAGAAGCCTTGAAGCGCATGGACACGCTGGTGCCCAAGCGCATGCGCTGGGGCGACGGCGAAGAAACCTTCGTGCGTCCGGTGCAGTGGCTGCTGGCGCTGTTGGGCAGCGAGATTGTGCCGCTGCGCCGCTTCGGCATCGACGCCGGCCGCATCACCTACGGCCACCGCTTTCACGCGCCCGCCGCGATCACCTTGTCCTCGCCGGCGGACTACGCGGCAAAGCTGCGCGCAGCGCATGTCGAGGCGGATGTCGCCACGCGCAAGCAGGCGATCCGCGCACAGGTCGAGTCGGAAGCCGCGCGACTCGGCGGCACCGCGCGCATCAACGAAGCACTGCTCGACGAAGTTGCCGCACTGGTCGAGTGGCCGGTGGTCATCTCCGGCGCCATCGAAACGCGCTTCCTGCAACTGCCGCCGGAAGTCATCGTCGCAACGGTGGAAACCAATCAGCGCTATTTCACGGTGTTCAGCGATTCACCCAGCGTCGCGGGCCAGATGAAGTCGGAAGCGGGTTATTTGAAGCCGGCCTTCATCACCATCGCCAACATTCAATCGAGCGATCCGGCACAGGTCATCGCCGGCAACGAACGCGTGGTACGGCCACGCCTGAGCGACGCGCTATTTTTTTGGGAGCAGGATCGGAAGGCATCGCTGCAGGCGAATCTCGAAAAGCTCAAGGCGACGACTTATCAGAAGGATTTGGGAACGGTCTATCAGAAGGTCGCGCGCATCGACCAACTCGCACGAACAATCGGTGATCGTCTCGAACTCGACGACACGCTCAAGGGCGATGTGCGCTCCGCCGTCGACCTGAGCAAATGCGATCTCGTCACGAAGATGGTGTACGAGTTTCCCGAGTTGCAGGGGCTCATGGGCGGCTACTACGCGATTGCGAGCGGGCAGCGGGAAAGTGTCGCGACCGCCATCGCCGAACATTACCGCCCCACGCAGGCCGGCGGTCCGATTCCCTCGACGCTGCAAGGCCGTCTCGTCGCACTTGCCGACAAGCTCGATACGCTGGCGGGCATCTTCAAGATCGGCCAGAAACCCACCGCCAGCAAAGATCCCTACGCACTGCGCCGTGCAGCGCTGGGCGTGCTGCGCATCGTCATCGAAGGCGAGTTGCGGCTCAATCTGCAAGCGCTGCTGCAAGTGGCATGGGATGCACAGCCCGTGGCCGCGGCCAAGGACAGCAATGTCGACGATGCCTGGAATTTCATCGTCGAGCGCCTGCGCGGCTACTGCATCGATCGCGGCGCGACGCCGGAACAGTTCGAAGCGGTACGCGCACTCGGCACTTCGCAGCCGCTCGATTTCGTGTGTCGTCTGGATGCGATCCGCGACTTTGCCGGCACGCCCGCCGCCGCCTCGCTGGCCGCCGCCGACAAACGTGCCCGCAACATTCTCAAACAGGCCGGCGGATCGGTCGTTGCCGAAATCGACGCCGCGCGTTTCGAGGTCGAGGCCGAAGCGGTCTTGTTGAAGCAGATCCAACTGAGCGAAGCGGCCGTGCAGCCGAAGCTCGCAGCCGGCGACTACGCCGGCGTTCTGTCCGCGCTGGCCGCACTCAAGGAACCGGTGGACAGCTTCTTCGCCGCGGTGATGGTCATGGCCGACGATCCGGCGGTCCGTGCGAACCGGCTGGCGCTACTGGCCCGCCTCGATGACCTCTGCCGGGCGGTTGCCGACTTGTCGCTACTTCCCGGGTAGCGGACGCGCCATGCGCAACCGGATCGCAAACTTGATGATTGCCTCGCAACGACCCGCCGGGCTCGCGTGGCGTCGTTAGAGGTTCAGGGAGCCGAACGATGAAGCTGGTGATTCTCGATCGCGACGGCGTCATCAACGAGGACTCGGACGCGTTCATCAAATCAGTGGCCGAATGGCATCCGATTCCCGGCAGCCTCGAAGCGATTGCACAACTGTGCCGCGCCGGTTACCACGTCTATATCGCCAGCAATCAATCGGGAATTGGGCGCGGACTGCTCGACTACGATGCGCTGTTCGCGATTCACGATCGTCTGCAGCGCGCGCTGGCGGAGCTGGGCGGCCGCATCGACGGCATCGAATACGCGCCGGAAACGCCGGAAAATGCCACGCAGATGCGCAAGCCCGCGCCCGGCATGCTGCGGGATCTGTCGCAGCGCCTCGGCGTGTCACTGCAAGGCGTGCCGTTCGTGGGCGATTCGAGTGGCGATCTCCAGGCGGCTGCGGCGGCCGGCGCGCGTCCGGTTTTGGTGCTTACCGGCAACGGTGAGCGCACCAAAAAAGCGCATTCTGCGGACGATCTGGAGGTTTATCCGAATCTGGCCGCGTTTGCTCGCACCTTTCTAGAGCAAGCTGCCGCGCGCACGGACGTCGTCGGCTAGCAGACAGATGTGAATCGCCACTCTGCGGCGTTCACGTCTGCGCGACATTCGCATTTACGGCTGGCAAGTCGTATTGGGGTCCGCTTATCTCAGCGGACGCGCGTCGAGCCTAAAAACGACGCGCGCGCTCAGCGACCACACACCGCGTAGTCCTCGCGGCGCCGCTCGATTCGCACGCCGACGGTCTTGGCCTCGGTGACCGCGCCGGGCTTGCCGATGCGCAATTTCAGCGCCGTGATCGGAAAGTGTTCGAACAACTGGCGCGCGATCGTCTCGGCCAGCGTCTCCAACAGTTGGAAACGCCGTGTGCGGCCGAGTTCGAGGATTTGATCGGCCACTTCGCGGTAGTTGATCGCATCGCGCAGACGATCGGACGCGGCTGCGGCGCGGATATCGATGCCCAGTTCCAGATCCAGCAGCAGCGGCCGCGGCGCACGCTGTTCCCAGGCATGCACGCCGATGATCATGCCGATCTCAAGCTGTTCGATCAGGATCCAGTCAGTCGCGTTGGGCATGGGTTCTCAGGCGGGAGCAAGGGTGTGCAGGGGCCAGCGCGAGCGCGCGGCGATGCCGCTGTCTGAGGGCTGCGCGCCAGCCAGGCGCGCATGGCCGGCAAAGGCAATCATCGCGGCGTTGTCGGTACAGAATTCCGGCCGCGGGAAGTACAACTCGAAGGCCTGCGTTTCGGCGGCAGACTGCAGCAGCGCGCGCAGGCGCCGGTTGGCGCCGACGCCGCCAGCGACCACGAGCCGGCTCAGGCCGGTCTGTTCCAGCGCGCGCTGACACTTGATTGCCAAGGTTTGGGTCACGGCTTCCTCGAAGGCCAGCGCCAGATCGGCGCGATCCTGCGGCGTAATCGCGCGCGGCAAGGCGGTCAGCACCGATGTTTTCAGGCCGCTGAAACTGAACTCCAGACCGGGCCGGTCGGTCATCGGGCGCGGAAACCGGAAGGCGCCGCGCTGGCCGGTCGCCGCCAGTTTGGCCAGCTCGGGCCCGCCCGGATACGGCAGTCCGAGCGCCTTGGCGGTCTTGTCGAAGGCCTCGCCTGCCGCATCATCGAGGGTTTCGCCGATGATGTCGTAGCGGCCGACCCCGTCGACCCGCGCGAGCAGCGTGTGGCCGCCGGAGACCAGCAGCGCCAGAAAAGGAAATTCCGGCCGGCGCGTTTCCAGCATCGGCGCAAGCAGATGGCCTTCCAGGTGATGCACCGGGATCAACTGCGCGCCGGTCGCCGCAGCGAGTCCCGCCGCAAACGAGCCGCCGACCAGCAAGGCTCCGATGAGCCCCGGGCCCGCCGTGTAGGCGATACCGGCGAGCTGGTTGGCGCGGAGACCGGCCGCCGTCAGCGTCTCGGCGACCAGCGCTGAAACGCGACCGACATGGTCGCGAGCGGCCAACTCCGGCACCACGCCGCCGTACTCGGCGTGCATCGCCGCCTGGCTATAGAGTCGGTGGGCGAGCAGGCCGCGTGCGCCGTCGTAAATCGCCACTGCGGTTTCGTCGCAGGAGGTTTCGATGCCGAGGACGGCGTGGGTCGGTAATGGGGGGCTGGCGATCACGGGCGCGTATTCTGCGCTGCCGGCGCGTTGCTTTACAGCCCGCGCTTGACTAAACTCTCGCGCCCTGTTCTTCGGGGCACCATCCCCGTTTCGAGATTGAGCTTATGCCGAGTGTCCGCGTCCGCGATAACGAACCGTTCGAAGTGGCCCTGCGCCGTTTCAAGCGCACCTGCGAAAAGGCCGGCGTTCTGACCGACCTGCGCGCCCGCGAGTTCTTTGAAAAGCCGAGCCAGGAACGCAAGCGCAAGCGCGCTGCTGCCGTGAAGCGCCAGGCCAAGCGCGTTTCCCGCGAAACCGCACGTCAGACGCGCCTGTACTAAGGCGCATTTGCGACCGGGGATTGCGAGCGTTCGCGCCCCTGTCTGGTAACTGATCAGACGACGCCGTCAGGCGCCGGGATTGCAGATAAGCGCCGTTTAGTGGAATCGAGTTCGAGACGGCAGGTTTTCCGGCGCCGTCGCACTCCCAGGCGCCTTGTTCCGACCCCCAACTGGCGATCCCCATGACCGATCTGAAAACCCGCGTTGCCGAAGACATCATCAAGGCAATGAAGGCGGGTGAGAAAACCCGCGTCGGCACGCTGCGCCTGCTGTCGGCCGAGCTGAAGCAGCGCGAAGTGGTGGAATCCACCGAAATCACCGATGCGGTAGTCATCGCCGCGATCGAAAAAATGCTGAAGCAGCGGCGCGATTCCGAAGCGCAGTATCGCGCTGGCAATCGCCCCGAACTGGCCGACAAGGAAGCCGCGGAGATCGTCGAACTGTCGCGCTACCTGCCGCAGGCGCTGACCGCCGACGAAGTGGACGCGCTGATCGTTCAAGCCGTTGCCGAAACCGGCGCCGCCGGCATCAAGGACATGGGCAAGGTCATGGCGCTGCTGAAGCCGAAGGTCGCCGGCCGCACCGACATGGGCCAGCTGTCCGCGCTGATCAAGGCACGCCTCGGCTAAACCTGCGGTAGATTAGTTGCGACGCCGCACAAGGCCTCCGGCTTGCATAAAAATCGGACGCCGGTAACGGCGTCCGCGTCTGTCAGGACGGCCCATGTCCCGCATCCCAGAGAGCTTCATCCAGGATTTGCTGACTCGCACCGACATCGTCGATGTGATCGGCGCCCGGCTGGACCTCAAGCGCGCCGGCAAGGAATACAAGGCGCGCTCGCCGTTCACCAACGAAAAGTCGCCATCGTTCTTCGTTTCGCCGACCAAGCAGATGTATTTCTGCTTCTCGTCCGGCAAAACCGGCAATGCGCTCGGCTTCCTGATGGAATACGACCGCCTGAGCTTCGTCGAAGCGGTCGAGGAACTGGCCAAGCGCGCCGGCGTGGAAGTGCCGCGCGAAGGCAGCGATCATGCGCCGCGACTGGTGCTCGACGGTCCGCTCGATGCACTCGCCGCCGCCGAGCGTATTTATCGCGGGCACCTGCGGACGCACCCCGCCGCCATCGAATACCTGAAAAAACGCGGCGTCAGCGGCGATACTGCAAAACTGTTCGGCATCGGCTACGCCCCGGAAGCCTGGGACACGCTGGCGCGGCAGTTTCCACAACCCGAGCACGCGTTGACCGCCGGTCTGCTCAAGCAGAAAGACGATGAATCGGGCGCCGCGCGCGCAGGTGCGCGCATCTACGACGTGTTTCGCCATCGCATCATGTTCCCGATCCGCGACACCCGCGGCCGGGTGATCGGATTCGGCGGCCGCACGCTCGGCGACGATCCGGCGAAATACCTGAACTCACCCGAGACGCCGCTGTTCCACAAGGGCCGCAACCTGTTCGGCCTGTACGAGGCCAAGCAGTCGACCAAGGCTGCGCTGCCCTACCTGCTGGTGGTCGAGGGCTACATGGACGTGGTGATGCTGGCGCAGCACGGCATCCACAATGCCGTCGCCACGCTCGGCACGGCGACCACGCGAGAACACTTGGCGCTGCTGTTCAAGTCGACCGCGCGCGCGGTGTTCTGCTTCGACGGCGATCGCGCCGGACGCTCGGCGGCATCGCGCGCGCTCGAACAGGCCTTGCCGGAAGTCAACGAGGGACGTGAGTGCCGCTTCATGTTCCTTCCGGAGGGACATGATCCGGACACGCTGGTACAGGAGATCGGTGCCGATGCATTCCGCGAACGCATCGAAGCGGCGATCACGCTGACCGATTTTCTGATCGCCGAGCTGTCGAAAGACCTGAATCTCGGCACGCTCGATGGCCGCGCGCGGATGGTCGGTCTGGCACGGCCGCACTTGCAGAAATTGCGCGAGGGGCCGCTGCGGACCCTGTTGATCGACGAACTCGCAAGGATCACGCGTTTCAGTCGCGGCGATTTCGAGGCCATGCTTGCGGGTGCTGCGACACCCGAGCGGCGGCCGGAGCCGCAGGCGCCGACACCCGCGCGGCGCCAACGTGCGGAGCAGCCCGGTGCCCGGCCGGTCAAGCGCGCGCTGCAACTGCTGATGGAGAAGCCGGATATGGCGCTGCGCGTGCAGCACATCGACCAGCTGGCACTGGTCGCGCAGCCGGGCATGCCGATGCTGGTCGCCGCAATTGAATTCTTCCAGGAGCATCCCCACGCTAGTTCTTCGTTGTTGTACGAGCAGTGGCGTGGCACCCCGCAAGGCGACGCGCTGCAGCGGATTTCGATCTCGGACCTTGAACGGCCCGATTACAGCAAGACTTTGAACGGCCTGATCAATGCAGAACAAGCCGAGCAGGAGTTCGCCGACTGTCTGGCGGAGTTGCGGATGAAGGCCTTGCGGGCCCGCGCCGAGGCGCTGGCGGCACAGGCGCGGATGGGTGCAATGAGCCCGGCGGAAATGGTTGAATGGGAAGAAATCACGCGCCAACTTTCGAGCCGTTCACTGGTCGAATAATTAGCACTTGCGGTAACATTTGCTGTTCCACTGCGTACGGGTGGGGTGGGTGAAACGACACTTTATCCAGCGACGCGAGCTTCTCGAATTGAGTAAGGTTGATGAGCGCTTCTGACCAGCAGTCACAGATCAAGACCCTGATCGCCCTCGGCAAAGAAAAGGGTTACCTGACGTTTGCCGAAGTGTCTGATCACCTGACTGAAATCGTCGACTCGGAGCAGATCGACGACGTCATCACGATGATCCAGGGCATGGGCATCCCGGTGCACGACGAGGCACCGGACGGCGAGCAGCAGCTGTTCTCCGAGCCCGCGGTCGCCGCCGCCGAGGACGACGAAGAAGCCGCTGAGGAAGCCGCCGCCGCGCTTGCCGCCGCCGACTCCGAGTTCGGACGCACCACCGACCCGGTGCGCATGTACATGCGCGAAATGGGCAGCGTCGAGCTGCTCGATCGCGAGGGCGAAATCCGCATTGCGAAACGCATCGAGGAAGGCCTCAACGAGGCGCTGTACTCGATGGCGATCTACCCGGAAACGGTCGCGATTCTGCTGGAAGCCTACGACGCGGCGAAAGAAGGCAAGAAGCGCCTCGCCGAAGTCGTGCTCGGATTCTTCGATCCGAATGCGCCGCCGCCCGCGCCGGAAGAGGCACTGGTCGAAGCGGTGGTCGACGAGGCCGAGGATCTCGACGACAAGGACAAGGAAGACGGCGAAGAGGAAGAAGCGGTCGACACCGGCCCGGATCCGGTCGAAGTCGCCAATAATTTTGCCGAACTGCAGGCGCGCTACGACAAGGCCTGGGACTCGCTGCTGCGACTCGGCAGTGCCAGCAAGAAGACGCAGGAGCGCCGCGAAGCGGTCGCCGACCTGATCATGACGTTCCGGCTGTCGCCGAAGATCGTTGAAGAAGTCACGGTCAACCTGCGCAACAAGATCGAACAGATCCGTTCGCTCGAGCGCGGCGTGATGCGCATCGGCGTCGACGCCGGCATGTCGCGCGAGGAATTCCTGTCCAAGTATCGCGAAGGCAAGCCAACCGATCTGTCATGGGTCGACAAGGCGGTCCGCGCGAAGCGCAAGTATTCGGCCACGCTCGCCACGCGCAAGGACGATCTGAAGGCGCTGGTTGATCAGCTGGTGCAGATCGAAGCCGACAACCTGCTGGCGCTGGACGAGATCAAAGACATCTATCGCCGCATGACGGTTGGCGAAGCCAAGGCGCGGCGCGCGAAGAAGGAGATGGTCGAAGCGAATCTTCGTCTCGTCATCTCGATTGCGAAGAAGTACACCAACCGCGGCCTGCAGTTCCTCGATCTCATCCAGGAAGGCAACATCGGTCTGATGAAGGCGGTCGACAAGTTCGAATATCGCCGCGGTTACAAATTCTCGACCTACGCAACATGGTGGATCCGTCAGGCCATCACGCGTTCGATCGCCGACCAGGCGCGCACCATCCGCATTCCGGTGCACATGATCGAGACGATCAACAAGCTCAATCGCATTTCGCGCCAGATGCTGCAGGAAATGGGTCGCGAGCCGACGCCGGAAGAGTTGGCGGTGAAGATGGAGATGCCCGAGGACAAGGTCCGCAAGGTACTGAAGATCGCCAAAGAACCGATCTCGATGGAAACCCCGATCGGTGACGACGAGGATTCGCATCTCGGCGACTTCATCGAAGACGGTGCCGCCGTGTCGCCACTGGAATCGGCCACGTCGCAGAGTCTCTCGGAAGCCACCCACCAGATTCTGGCGAGCCTGACGCCGCGCGAAGCCAAAGTGCTGCGCATGCGCTTCGGCATCGACATGAACACCGACCACACGCTGGAAGAAGTCGGCAAGCAATTCGATGTGACTCGCGAACGCATTCGCCAAATCGAAGCGAAGGCGCTGCGCAAGCTGCGTCACCCGTCGCGTGCAAACTACCTACGCAGCTTCCTGGAGGAATAATCCAGCAATTGCAGATGCTCGCGGGCAATAAAAAAGCCGCTCATTCGAGCGGCTTTTTTTGTTGCGGTGTGGCGCTGTAGACGTCGCACAAGCGCGACAAGTGGCTTACTTCTTCGCGCCTTCCGGGGTTTCCAGATCCGGCGTATAGACCACCGGCGACTGCTGCGAGAACCACTTCGCCAGTTGCTTGATATCTGCATCGGAAAGCGTGGCGGCCTGCGCGCCCATGATGGCGTTCTTGCGCTCGCCGGATTTGTACGCGTGCAGTGCGTGCTCGATGTAGGTTTCCTGCTGACCGCCGAGGTTCGGATAGATCGGCTGCGTGCTGACGCCGTTCTCGCCGTGGCAGGCCGCACAAACCACGACCTTGTCCGGCTTGGCGACCGGCGAACTGGCCTGTGCGGTAGCGGCAAGCGCGAGCGGGGCGAACACGGCGGTGAAAGCGATGCGCTTCATGAGAGTCATCTTCGGATTCACTTGTGGTCGGGGCCGGGCGCGGCCGACAGATAGGCGGCAATGTCGGCGATATCCTGATCCGACAGCGTCGCGGCCTGCGCGTGCATGGTCTGATGCGAGCGCTCGCCGCTCTGATATTCCTTCAATGCGGCGGCAATGTATTCCGGATGCTGGCCGCCGAGCCGCGGCACGCGGTACGTCGGATACACGTTGTTGTAATTCGGAATCGCATGGCAGCCGAGGCAGGTGTAGGCCTTCTGCTTGCCGGCAACCGCATCGCCATCAGCACGCGCGTCGACGACGCACAGCACAGAGGCGGCGAGGGCGACAGACGCCCAGCGCGCTGAACTCATCTTGGAATCTCCAAAAACGGCTATGGGGCATCGCCAGCGCGGCGACGACTCGGCTATTTTCCGGGTTATCGAATCCACTCGTCAATTAATTCAGCGTGAGCCGCCGGGGTGGGGCGGCGTCGGCGGCACCGGCTGCAGCAGAAGCGGCATATTGATCCGGTATAGTTCGCCTGCCTTTTGCCAAGCCCGATCATCCATGCTGAACGCTCCAACAGCAGCACGTTTTGCAGCGCGCGCGCTGCGGCCGGTTGCGGTCGTGCGCAGCGCGTGAGTAAGGCCAAGGCGCGCCGCACGGCGCGCGCGAAACGCAAGCCCGCAAAGGCCGCCGCTATGGTCACGAGCGGCGCCAGCGGCGCCGAGGTGGCGGCGGTCGATCTCGGCTCCAACAGCTTCCACATGCTGGTGGCGCGCGAGAACGACGGCCAGCTGCAGGTGATCGATCGTCTGCGCGAGGCAGTGCGACTGGCGGCGGGCCTCGGTGAAGACCGCAAGCTCACGCGCGACGCCGAGGCGCGTGCGCTGGCCTGCCTGCAACGCTTCGGGCAGCGCCTGCGGCAGCTGCCACCGAGTCGGGTGCGGGTGGTCGGCACCAATACGCTGCGCCGCCTTCAGGATGGTGGCGCCTTCGTTGCCGCCGCCGAGGCGGCACTCGGTCACGAGATCGGCATCATCTCCGGCGTCGAGGAAGCGCGACTGGTCTACAACGGCGTCACCCACGGCATGAGCAACCGCCGTGGTCAGCCACGCACGCGCCGGCTGGTGGTCGATATCGGCGGCGGCAGCACCGAACTGATCATCGGCCAGGGCGCCGAAGCGCAGCTGATGGAGAGCGTGCCGCTGGGCTGTGTGGTGCATACGCAGCGCTTCTTCGCTGATGGCGAGATCACGCGGACGCGCATGCGCGAGGCGCGTTTAGCGGCGCGCGTCGAAATTGAGTTTCTCGAGCATCGTTATCGTCGCGCCGGCTGGGATGTCGCGCTCGGTGCCAGCGGCACCGTGCGAGGGGCCTGGCGTGTGATGAAGGCGCAGGGCTGGAGCGACGAGTTGATCACGCGCGACGCGCTGGAAAAGACGCTGGAACTGGCGATCCGCACCGGCAAGATCGAGCGCATCGATTTCGAAGGCCTGCGCGAAGACCGTCGCCCGGTATTCGCCGGCGGGATCGCGGTGCTTGCGGGCATCTTCGACGGCCTCGGCATCCAGCAGATGGAGACCTCTGACCGCGCGCTGCGCGAAGGCCTGATCTACGACCTGCTCGGGCGACTGTCGGATCGCGACGTGCGCAACCGCTCGGTCGATCAGATGGCGGATCGTTACGGCATCGACCGCGCCCATGCGAGTGCGGTCGAGCGCACCGCGCTGAAGCTGCTCGAACAGGTCATCGCCGACTGGCAGCTCGACCGACGCATCGCGACAACCTTGCTGCGCTGGGCCGCGCTGCTGCACGAAATCGGGTTAATCGTTGCGCACGACGGTTCGCACCGGCACGGCGAATACATCTTGCGCAATGCCGATCTGTTCGGCTTTTCGCTGACCGATCAGGCCATGCTGGCGGCACTCGTGCGTCTGCAGCGCGGCAAGTTCGCCAATAGTGTGATCGAAGAAGTCCCGGAGGCCTGGCGCGGCGTCGTGCGCAAGCTGGCCGTGCTGTTCCGACTCGCGATCGTATTGCACCGTGCCCGCACACCGGGACTGCGCATTCCACTGAAGATTGCGATCGAAGCGCGCAGCGTGATTCTGCAGTTCCGCACCGGCTGGCTGGAGCAACATCCGCTGACACGCGAAGATCTGGAACTGGAAACCGGTTACCTGCAGGCCGCCGGCATACGATTGCGGGTCGCCTGATTCATTCGCGGCAGAACCCGGAGCAGTTGACCGTCGCGCTACTTAAAACGCAGCGCCGAGATTCGATAGCAGAAGCAGACTCGCGCATGCCGTCGGGCGAAGTCGCAATCGACACGCGCAAGCGCGCCGGACATTCGATCGATGCGCAGCGCCGTGAATACTGCTGCGCCCGAATCGCTCAGGTGCCCTGGCTCTCTTCCAGAATGCGCGTCTGCACACCCTTGGTGCCGGGTTCGCTGATGGCGTGAACATAGGTGCCGTCCGGCTGCAGCAGCCAACTGCTCGCGGTATCGGCGAGATAGGCTTCGAGCTGATCGGTGACGCGTTCGCGCAGCTTTTTGTCCTGCACCGGGAACGCGATTTCGACGCGGCGAAACAGGTTGCGTTCCATCCAGTCGGCGCTCGACAGCCACAGTTCGCGCTCACCGCCGTTGTGGAACAGGAACACGCGCGAATGTTCGAGGAAACGGCCAATGATCGAGCGCACGCGAATGTTTTCCGAAAGCCCCGGTACGCCCGGGCGCAGGCAGCACATGCCGCGCACGATCAGGTCGATGCTGACGCCGGCCTGCGAAGCGGTATACAAGGCCGAAATCATTTCCGGTTCGACCAGGCCGTTCATCTTCGCGACGATGCGCGCTTTCTTGCCCCTGGCCGCGTGCGCAACCTCGCGCTCGATGCGCTCGCGCATGCCGGTGGCCAGCGTGAACGGCGATTGCAGCAGGCGATTGAGCTTGCTGACCTTGCCCAGACTGGTCAGCTGCAGGAACACCGCGTGTACGTCGCGGCAGATCGCCGCATCCGCGGTGAGCAGGCCGTAATCGGTGTACATGCGGGCGGTGCGCGGATGGTAGTTGCCGGTGCCGAGGTGCGCGTAGTGGCGCAGCGCGCCGGAGGTGGTGGCGGTCGAATCTTCGCGACGCACGATCAGCATCATCTTGGCGTGCGTCTTGTAGCCGACCACGCCGTAGACGACATGGGCGCCGGCTTCCTGCAAGGCTTCCGCCAGCGAGATGTTATCGGCTTCGTCGAAGCGCGCGCGCAGTTCGACGACCACGGTCACTTCCTTGCCTGCGCGCGCGGCGGCGATCAACGCCTCGGTCACCGCCGACTTCGCACCCGTGCGGTACAAGGTCTGCTTGATCGCCAGCACGTTCGGATCTTTTGCCGCCTGCCGTAGCAATTCCAGCACCGGTGCGAACGAATCGTAGGGATGCTGTAGCAGGTGATCGCGCTCGCGCATCGCTGCGAACATGTCGCCGCTCAGCGCTTTCGGATTGCGCGGCGTGAAATTGCTGTACTTCAGATCCGGACGATCGACCTGATCGGGAATCGCCATCAGACGCATCAGGTTGACCGGCCCATTGCACTGGTAGACATCGGAGGGCTGCAGTTCGAGCTTTTCGACCAGGTACTGCGCCATGTGGTCCGGGCAGTTGTGCGCAACTTCGAGCCGCACCGTATCGCCCCATTGGCGCTGCGACAGTTCGTCTTCGAGCGCTTCCAGCAGATCGTCGGCTTCGGCCTCATCGACCAGCAGATCGGAATTGCGCGTCACGCGGAACTGGAAGCAGCCGGTGGCCTTCATGCCCGGGAACAGATCGTCGGCGTAGGCGTGGATCACGCTCGACAAGAACACGAAATCGTACGGGCCGCTGCCGGGCACCTCGCGCGGAATCTGAATCAACCGGGGCAGGGCACGCGGCGCCTGCACCACGGCGTACGCAATGTTGCGGCCGAACGCGTCCTTGCCAGACAGCGAGACGATGAAGTTCAGCGATTTGTTCAGGATGCGCGGAAACGGATGCGCCGGATCGAGGCCGAGCGGCGACAGCACCGGCAGCAACTCGTTCTGGAAGTAGCTGCCGAGCCAGGCATCCTGTTCGGGCGTCCAGTCGGTGCGGCGCACGAAGCGGATCTTCTCGCGCTCGAGTGCCGGAATCATCACTTCGTTGAGCACGCGGTACTGCTCTTCGACCAGCGCATGCGCACCCGCACCGACCGCGTTGAGCAGCTCCACCGCGGTCATGCCGTCGCCACCCGGCGGCTGCGTGCCGAGCTTGACCATCTGCTTGATCGAGGCCACGCGGATTTCGAAGAATTCGTCGAGGTTCGAGCAGGAGATGCACAAGAACTTGAGCCGTTCGAGCAGCGGTACCGATTCGTCCTTGGCCTGTTCCAGCACGCGGCGGTTGAACGCCAGCAGCGAAAGCTCGCGATTGAAGAAGCTCGGGACGACCGCAGGCGGCGCGGCCTCGGCAATGGGCTGATGGGCTGTGTTCGACATGGTGTCCGGCGCAGGCTCGCGCGCTGAGGGCGCAGGCGTTGGTTGAGCCATTAGTAGATTCATATGCGGTGACAGAACCGTGACAACGGCATTCAGGTTAGCACTCTGTGCGCGCCACGCCCGATCAACGCTCGAAGGTTCCCATCAGACTTCCGCGCGCGAGGATGTGGCCCTTGAGTGCCGCCAGCGCCTCGCGGCGCCGCACGGCGCAGCGGAAATTCAACGGGATATCCAGCGCCAATAGCTGGAAGTAATACCGGTGCGGACCATGGCCCGGCAGTGCCGCCGGGGCCAGGTAGCGGCGCTTGCCGAGCGAGTTGTAGCCGAACACCAGGGCCGGAGCGTCCGCAGGCGGTTGCCGCGCCAGAGCACCTTCCGGCAGTGCGTGCACGCGCGGCGCAATACCGAACACCAGTGCATGGACCAGTGGTCGCGGCCAGGGCACGTCGGCGTCCTCCATCAGCAGCACCAGGCTTTGAGTCTGTGCGGGCACGCCGGTCCAGGCCAGCGGCGGCGAGCGGTCGACACCTTCGCCGCAATAGTGCGACGGTATGGCGCCACCATTGTCGAATGCGCTGCTGGTCAGGCGTATCCGCGCCGGCGCCGACGCCACTTCGGGCGCGTTGCACAGCAGCCCATCGGTGCCAGCACGCACCCCACGCAGGATGCGCCCGAGAGGACTCAGCAATTGAATCGCGGCCGGCACGGTCGGCGAGGCCTAGCGCTGCAGCATGGTTTGCGCGGCGGCGACCAGCGTTTCGCGCGGAATGTCGCCGGGCACCGCCAAGCCCCGCTGCACTGCAGGTCGCGCCAAGATACGGGCGCGCCACGCGCTCAGTGCGGGCAAATCGTCGATCGTCACGCCGGCCCAGGCATGGACGTTGACCCAGGTGAAATGTGCGATGTCGGCAATCGAATAGTCGCCGCACAGAAATTCGTGTTGCTGCAGGCGCTGGTTCAGCACCGTGTAGAGCCGCTTGGTTTCGTTTTGGTAGCGGTCGATCGCCGGCTGGTACTTCTCGTGCCAGTAACGAAAGAACACATTGGCCTGCCCCTGCATCGGGCCAACACCGCCCATCTGGAACATCAGCCACTGCATGACTTCGGAGCGGCCCTTGGCATCGACCGGCAGCAGACGGCCGAACTTTTCGGCGAGGTAGATCAGAATCGCCCCGGATTCGAACACCGCAAAGTCGCCCGCCTCGTGGTCAACGATCGTCGGGATGCGGCCGTTCGGATTGATGCGCAGGTAGTCCGGCTGCTTCTGGGCGCCGGACATCAGGTTGAGCGCCTCTACGCGATACGGCAGGCCCAGCTCCTCGAGCATGATCGAGGCCTTGTGCCCGTTCGGTGTGGCTGCGGTGTAAAGCGTGATGCTGGCCTTGCTCATGCCGATCCTTGGAGTGCGCGCTGAACCCCCAAGATAGCAATCCGTCACTGCTGATGCAGCAACCAACCGGCGCTGCTGCGATCAACGCAGTGCGGATCGGCGAGTGCTGCCGTCCTGCGGGCGTGCCGATCTCGCGATTTGGATTGCACGGCCGCTCCATTGACCGTTGGCAAAGAACGACGGGCTCCACCCGATTGTTTGGACGCCAGGCCGCGGCGCTAAGCCGGCGACCTGGGGTTGTTTGGTTATTCGGCGCGCTTTTGTTCGATGATTGCGTCGCAGTAGCCCGGTAATTGCGGACCTTGCGATCAGGCGATTGCGCCAGCCTCAGTCAGGGTGTCCCGTTCTACCTTGGCGACAAGCGTATCGAATTCGCTTAAGAGCAAGTGATTGTCGTGGTCCCAGGGATGAAAGTTGGGGCGAAAATAGCTGAGCCAGGGGATCGCGATGCGACGGAAGAAGCCGAAGCCGCCAAACAGAAACGAGCACAAGCTTCTGAGCTGCGCCCAGCCCCGTGCCGATTTATCTGCAGCGATCAAGCGAAGATGAAAGTACAGCAGCCAGCTCATAAATCCAGCGAAAACGAACACGAATGTGAACGTGCGGATCAGGTAACCGCTGAGCGTACGGCCCATTACTTCCCGATAAACATCAAACGCCACAGCTTTATGCTCGGTTTCTTCCAGTGCATGCCATCGCCATAGGGACACCATGCGGTGGTCGCCAGCGACGAAACGGTCGTCGGTCAAAAGTAGATCAGCCAGGATCGCGGTGAAGTGTTCGAGGCCAATGGTGATCGCCAACTGGACAATCTTCGGGAACCGGCGGAAGAATCCAACGATGTGCCTAGTCACCAGACGTTCCAGTTGACGCGCAGGTAGCCCGGCCTCCATCAGCGCGGTGTTGTAGCGGTCGTGTTCCCGGCCGTGCATGGCCTCCTGGCCAATGAACCCGGTGATCTCGCGTTGAAGTTTTGGGTCGGAAACCCGGCTGCGATAGTTGCGCACCGATTCGATGAAGAAACGTTCGCCCTCAGGGAAAAAAAGCGAAAGCGCATTCATGAAGTGGCCGACCATCGCGCCACTCTGGTGCCAATGTTTTAAATCGACCCCTTCGATATTGAAGTGCAGATCGCGACGAAGCGGTGGGTTGGTCACCATGGGTATCTCCTCGTAATAATTACAGTGATTGATGTAACAGTGTCAGTGTATAGAGCATCGTGCCGTAGAGTGTCAATTTGGAACTTTAAACCTACAAAAAATGCGTCCCGTTCGGAAAACCTCACGCTGCTTGCCGCGTCGACCGGCCGCGGCACTCGTGACAACGGATGGATTCGTTCGAGGTCGCGATGCGCCTGATCCGAGCGGCGCGCTTTCATGCCGCTGGTCCTTGAGAAACCGCTGGCGCACCAAAACGAAAAAGGCCGCGGGCTTAGCCGCGGCCTTGGTTCGTGCCGGATCGATCTCAGGCGGCGGCGGGCGCCATCGCCTGCGGATGCTGGACCTCGGCGACGAGCGCATCGATGCCCGACAGGAACTGCCGGTTGTCGTGATCCCACGGCTGGAAGCCGGGGCGGAAGTAGTCCAGCCAAGGCAGCGCGATGCGACGGAACACGCCGAAACTGCCGAACAGGTACGAGAAGAGGTTCTTCCAGTTGCGCCATCCGCGCGCGTTCTTGTCGGTGAAGATCAGGCGTAGATGAAAGTCGAACACGGCGGTCAGGAAGCCGATCGTGATGACCAGCAGGGTGCCCGTGCGCAGCAGATACGCACCCAGTGAACGCGGCATGACTTTTCGATAGACGTCGAAGGCGACCGACTTGTGCTCGGTTTCTTCCAGCGCGTGCCAGCGCCACAGCGCAATCATCTTCGGGTGCGAACCGGCGATCATGCGCGGATCCTTCAGCAGCAGATCGGCGAGAATCGCCGTGAAATGCTCCAGCGCGATGGTGATCGCCAGCTGCATCGCATTCGGCAGCTTTTTGAAGTAGCGAATACCCCAGGTCACGATGCGTTCGAGCTTTTTCGCCGGCAGGCCGGCATCGACCAGCGCGAGGTTGTATTCCTCATGTTCGCGACCGTGCATCGCTTCCTGCCCGATGAAGCCGGTGACTGCGCGCTGCAGCTGCGGATCGTCGCTGATGCGGTCGCGGTACAGGCGCACGCTATGCATGAAGAAACGCTCGCCTTCCGGGAAGAAGATCGACAGCGCGTTCATGAAATGACTGACCATCGGGCCCTGCGCGTGCCAGCGCTTCATATCGACATCGGCGATGTCGAAATGCAGATCGCGGCGCACTGGTAGCGGGTCGGAACTCATAGCCTGCACTCCGTATAATTACAGCGATTGATGTAACGGTTACATTCTAGCTGACAAGCGCGCGCCGATGTCAAGTCGCACGCCGCACGGTACGATCCTGCCAATGAGTCCGAATCCACAGAAAGCCATCAAGAAAACCCGCGTTGGCGCCGGCAAGCCGGCTAAGGGCGCGCAGACGGCAGAGTCTTCCGAATACACCGTCGAACAACTCGCGCAGCTCGCCAATACCACCATCCGGAATGTCCGCGCCTACCAGGACCGCGGCCTCATCCCGCCGCCGGAGCGGCGCGGCCGCAGCGGCGTGTATGGCGAAATGCACCTGTCGCGACTGCGCATCATCGGCACGCTGCTGTCGCGTGGCTACACCCTGGCCAGCATCGGCGAATTGATCGGCGCCTGGGAGCAGGGCCACGATCTGGGCAGTTTCATGGGCCTGGAGTCGGCGGTGTCGAGCCCCTGGAGCGACGAGCAGCCGGCGACCTACTCGCTGCAGGAGCTGATCGATCTGTTCGGCGGACGCTTCGATCCGATCTGGCTGGCCAAGGCCTGTGAATTCGGCCTGCTGTCATCCGAAGGCGCACGCTTTCGCGCCCGCAGTCCAGGATTGCTGCAAGCCGGCGCCGAACTGGTCCGCGCCGGCATTCCGTTGCCGGCGATCATCGAAGTGATCATGTCGCTGCGCGGCAATCTGACGCAGACGCTGGAACTGGTGGTGCACCTGGTCGACCGGCATGTGTTCGGCGCCTTCGGCGATGGCCTGCCGCCGGCAGCGGAAGCCCCGCGCCTGCGCGACCTGATCTGGCGTCTGCGGCCCATGGTGGAGGTGGTGGTGAAGGCCGAGGTCGCACGCGCGCTCGAGACCATCGCCACGCGCCATCTGGGCGATCGTCTCGGTCATGTGCTGGATCGCTTCGTCGAGAAGCGCGTGCCGCAAGCGCTCGATGGCCGGGCGCAGACGGTTGCGAAATCGGCACCGACCGCCAAGCTCAAAGCGCCAACGCGCGCTCGGGGTAGTCGGTAAACACACCGTCGATTCCGGCCGCGCGCAGTGCGGCCAGTTCGTCCGGCGCGTTCACCGTGTAGACATAGACCTTGAGGCCGTGCGCGCGCGCGTCGGCGATCATCCGCGCGTCGAGAAATTCCGAACCGAGATTCACCGAGACCGCGCCGAGCTCGACCGCACTGCCGGCAAAATCGAGCGGCACGCCGGCATACAGCGCGCCGACCGGAATTTCTGGCGCCAGTTGCTTGAACTCCCACAGCTCGGGCAAATGGAACGACGACACCAGAAAGCGCTCAGCCGGCCAGCCGGCTTCGATGTAGTTGCGCAGTACCGCGGCCACCGCTTCGCCGGTGCCTTCGGCCGTCTTCAGTTCGACATTGACGATGACGCGCTGTTCGATCAGTTCGAGCGCTTCTTCGAGTGTCGGGATCTGTTCGCCAGCACCCGCATCGAGCGCGCGGAGTTCATCGAAGCTGGCGGCGCACAAGGCGCCGTGGCCATTGGTGGTGCGATCCAGTGTGAGATCGTGAAACAGCAGCAGCGCACCGCTCGGATGCAGTTGTACGTCGAACTCAACCGCATGCGCGCCGAGGCGAATGCCGCGATCGATTGCATGCAAGGTGTTTTCCGGTGCGTGGCCGCGCGCACCGCGGTGACCGATGACGAGAAATTCTGCGGCGGGCGTGGTCATGATCGCGTGCAACTCCGACAAGCAAGCCGAACGAGCTTACTCTGCCGAGCTTACTCCGCCGCGCCGAAAGGCTTCAGCCGACGATGACGATCTTCATCGAGTTGGTGCCGCCGGTGCTGCCGCGGCCGTCGGCATCGCCCTTGGTGACGAGTACGCGGTCACCTTTTTTTACGGCGCCGCGATATTTCAGTCCGTCGATCGCCTGCTTCACCACCGACATCGAATCCGCCTCCGCCGGCTGGAACGCCACCGGATAGACGCCGCGACACATCGCCATCTTGCGGCGCGTGCGCTCGTGAACGGTCAGCGCGTAAATCGGAATCTGCGTCTCCGAACGCGACATCATCAGCGCCGTGCCGCCGGATTCGGTGAGGGCGACGATCGCGGTGGCGTGCATATGGCGCGCAGTCCACGCCGTCGCCATGCCGACCGCTTCGTCAATGCGTTCGAAATGCGTTTCCAGCCGCGCATCGTCGCGTTGACGCGGCGCGGCGTTTTCGGCGGCGATGCAGACGCGTGCCATCGCCTCGACCGTCTTCACCGGCCAGCGGCCGCTGGCGGTTTCCGCCGACAGCATTACCGCGTCGGTGCCGTCCATCACCGCGTTGGCGACGTCGGACACTTCCGCGCGCGTCGGCAGCGGATTGACGATCATCGACTCCATCATCTGCGTGGCGGTAATCACCAGGCGATTGGCTTCGCGCGCCTGCGCGATGATCACTTTCTGCCAGCCCGGCAGCTCGGCGTCGCCGATTTCCACGCCCAGATCGCCGCGCGCGACCATCACCACGTCGCTGGCCTCGATGATCGAGCCGAGCGCCGGCAAGGCTTCGGCACGCTCGATCTTGGCGACCAGTGCGGCGTTGCCGCCGGCGGCGACCATCAACGCGCGCGCCTCATTCATGTCGGCGGCCGAGCGCGGAAACGACACCGCGATGAAATCCACGCCGATGCCGACCGCGTGGCGCAGGTCTTCGCGATCCTTGTCGGTGAGTGCAGCCGCCGACAGGCCACCGCCTTGCTTGTTGATGCCTTTGCGATTCGACAGGATGCCGCCGAGCAGGACGATCGTGTCGATGCGCGTGCCTTCGACTTTCTCGACGCGCAAGGTGATCGCGCCATCGTTGAGCAGCAGCACGTCGCCGGCGCGTACGTCGCGCGGCAGATGTTCGTAGGCGCAGCCGACCGCGTGTTCGTCGCCGGCGCTGATACCCATCGCGGTGTCGAGCGCAAAGGCTTGGTTCTCGACCAGCTCGACCGGTCCCTTGGCGAAACTCTCGATGCGAATTTTCGGACCCTGCAGGTCGGCGAGGATGCCGATATCGAGGCCCATCTCCTGCGCGGCCGCGCGCACATTGGTCGCGCGGCGCGCGTGGTCCTCGGCGGTGCCATGCGAGTAATTCAGCCGGACCACGTCGACACCCGCGTGCAGGATGCGGCGCAACACCGCCGGATCGTCGGTGGCGGGGCCCAGAGTCGCGAGAATTTTCGTGCGTCGGGTCATCGGCGTCGTTCGTATGGAGAGGGCGGAGGGCGCGGAGTGTACTTTGCGCGGCCAAGGCTGCGGCAAGCAGAATACGCAGCCTTATCGGACATCATTGTCCTCCCTTGGCCGCGCATTCTCCAGGAACAAAAAAGATGAGCACACTCGGTACGCCACTTTCAGCGCGGGCCACCCGCGTGTTGCTGCTCGGCTCCGGCGAGCTCGGCAAGGAAGTCGTCATCGAATTGCAGCGCTTGGGTGTCGAGACCATCGCGGTGGATCGCTACGCCGATGCGCCGGCAATGCAGGTGGCGCATCGCAGTCACGTCATCAAGATGCTCGATGGCGCCGAGTTGCGCCGCGTGGTCGAACTGGAAAAGCCGCACTTCATCGTTCCCGAGATCGAGGCGATCCATACGCCGACGCTGCTCGAACTCGAAGCCGAAGGCTACGTCGTGATCCCGACCGCGCGTGCCGCACGGCTGACGATGGACCGCGAGGGCATCCGCCGGCTCGCCGCCGAAGAACTCGGACTGCCGACGTCCCCCTACCGCTTTGCCGATACCCTGAGCGACTATCGCTCAGCGGTCGCCGCACTCGGCATGCCCTGCGTGATCAAGCCGGTGATGTCGAGTTCCGGCAAGGGCCAGAGCGTGATCAGGCAGGAGGCCGATATTCAGAAGGCCTGGGACTACGCGCAGGCCGGTGGTCGCGCCGGTGCCGGTCGTGTGATCGTCGAAGGCTTCGTGCCGTTCGACTACGAAATCACCTTGCTGACCGTGCGACACCTGCAGGGCGAAAAGGTCGTCACCAGTTTCTGTGCGCCGATCGGCCATCTGCAGATCGACGGCGATTACCGTGAATCCTGGCAACCGCAGCCGATGTCCTCGGTGGCGCTGGCCAAGGCCGAGGCGATCGCCGAGAAGATCACCGCCAACCTCGGCGGCCGTGGCCTGTTCGGCGTCGAGTTGTTCGTCAAGGGCGAGGACGTGATCTTCAGCGAGGTCAGCCCGCGACCGCACGACACCGGACTGGTCACGCTGATCTCGCAGGATCTCCCGCAGTTTGCGCTGCACGCGCGCGCGATTCTCGGCCTGCCGATTCCGAACATCCGCAGTCGCGGTGCGGCCGCCTCCTGCGCGATCCTCTGCGAAGGTGATCGTGCAGCGCCGGTGTTCGCGGGCGCGGCGGCAGCACTCACCGAGCCGGACACGATGCTGCGCCTGTTCGGCAAACCGGAAATCGTCGGCAAGCGCCGCATGGGCGTTGCACTCGCGCTCGGCGATTCGATCGACGATGCGCGCTCGAAGGCGCGACGTGCCGCCGCCGCCGTCAGCGTTGTCGATTGACACGATGCGGACGCCGACGGTGTAATGCCGACATGAATCGCGTCATTCATTTCCGCTCTGCCTTCGCAGCCGATGTTCGAGCATTGCTCGACGTCGCTACGCCTGCGCGCGACAAACGCAAAAAACCGCAGCTTTCGTAGCCTGAGCGGCAGCCCCGCCAGGCCTTGCGCCGGGCGGACATGAGCAAAGCACCCATCGATTGAATCAGTCCTCCCGAGTGCGCCCACGCAGCACCCTGAGGAGACCGTTGTGAATCGATTTGCAGGTATTTGGATTCCGCTGATCACGCCGCTGCGCGACGACGTCGTCGATCAAGCGGCGTTGACCCGCCTGGTTCGGCATTATCTCGATGCCGGTGTGCACGGCTTCGTCGTCTGCGGCACCACGGGCGAACCCGCCACGCTGAGCGCGCACGAGCGTCTGCAGGTGCTCGACTGCGTACTCGCCGCCGCGGACACCCGTGCACCGGTGGTGATGGGCATTTCGGGAAACGACACGAAGTCCGTCGTTGCCGCCGTGCAGGCTTTGGCCGCGCGACCCATCGCCGGCGTGATGCTGACGGCGCCCTACTACACACGCCCATCGCAGGCGGGCCTCCACGCCCACTTCAGCGCGGTCGCCGCGAGTACCGATCTGCCGATCCTGCTCTACAACATCCCGTACCGGACCGGTGTGTGCATCGACGTGGACACGGTGCAGAGACTCAGCGAATTGCCGAACGTCGTTGCAATCAAGGACAGCGGCGGCGATCTCGACCGGATGATGGATCTGATCCGCAACACCGGCATGCAGGTGCTGTGTGGCGAAGATCATCTGATCTTTCCGTCGCTGTGTCTTGGCGCCCATGGCGCGATTGCGGCCGCGGCACACCTTCATCCGCGTCGCTTCGTCGAACTTTATGCAGCGGTGGCTGCCGGAAATCTGCGCGCGGCGCGCGTCTTGTCGTATCGATTGCTGCCGCTGGTGCGCGCGCTGTTCTGCGAACCGAATCCGGGACCGATCAAGGCCGCACTGGCGGCGCAGGGCTGGATCTCCGAAGAACTGCGCCTGCCGATGACCGCAGCAACGGCGGTCGGCCGCGCGCGTGTTCTAGCAGCGCTGGATGCGTTTCAGTCGTGTGATGCCGAACCGGCGTCCGGCACTTTGACGTAACGCCGTTCGCCGCTGCTGGGTTGGAACCAGACCTCGGTGAGCACGCCGCTGCCGGGATCGACGAAGCGCTCGCCGGTGGCTTGCCAGCCCGCACCGGGGGCCTGTGACTGTGTGCGGCGGTACTGCCAGCGTTCGAACACGAGGCCCAGCGTCAGCAAGGCGCCATTGAGGCCGCACCACAGCGCGGGCGGCCAAAGTCCGAGCACGACCAGCAGCACGGCAATCGCCAGCAGCGTGCAGCCGAGCCAAAGCAGAACGCGGCGCAGCATCGTGTCAGGCGGCGGGATCTATGATCACGGCGGTGCCGTAGGCGACGATCTCGCTCATCGTCTGCGCAATTTCGGCGGAATCGAAGCGCATCATCACGATCGCATTCGCGCCCATCGCAGACGCATTGGAAACCAGCCGGTCGATCGCATGACGCCGCGCTTCTTCCAGCATCTGCGTGTACTCGTGGATCTCGCCGCCGAAGATCGAGCGCAGGCCGGCCATCAGGTTGCCGCCGATACCGCGGCTGCGGACGACAACGCCGAACGCCTGGCCCAGCGTCTTGACGACGCGGTGACCGGCAATCTGTTCGCTGGTGACGACGATCATCTGAGGCTCCTCCGGCGCGGGTGGGAAATCGCGCGTTGGTACTCTAAGCCAAGGCAAGGCAGCGCCATAGCGCGATAGCCTGAGGCAGAGCTGCGAATCGGCGCAGTGTCGATAGCGAGCGGCGTCAAAAAAACCTAGGAGAGCGACATGAGCGTCAGCGTCGAACAGCAGGGCCGTGTGACCACGGTGATCCTCGATCGTCCGTCGGCACGCAATGCGGTTGACCGGCCTACCGCAGACGCGCTGGTCGCCGCGTTCCGCGCATTCGATGCCGACGAGGGCTCCGATGTTGCCGTGCTGTGGGGCGCGGGCGGCACCTTCTGCGCAGGCGCCGACCTGAAAGCGATGGGCGACGCGCAACGGCGCAATCGCGTCGCGGTGGAGGGCGACGGACCGATGGGGCCGACGCGGCTCGTGCTGTCGAAACCGGTGATCGCCGCCATCTCGGGTTATGCGGTCGCTGGCGGACTCGAGCTGGCCTGCTGGTGCGATCTGCGCGTGGTCGAAGAAGACGCGGTGTTCGGCGTGTTCTGCCGCCGCTGGGGCGTGCCACTGATCGACGGCGGCACCATCCGCCTGCCGCGCCTGATCGGCGAATCGCGCGCGATGGATCTGATTCTGACCGGGCGACCGGTGGCCGCCGCCGAAGCGTTGCAGATCGGTCTGGCGAACCGTGTGGTTGCAAACGGTACGGCACGCCAAGCCGCCGAAGCATTGGCGCTGGAACTCACACGTTTTCCGCAACTGTGCATGCGCAACGACCGCCGCAGTCTGCAGACGCAGTTTGCGCAGCCGCTCGACGCCGCGCTGCGCAACGAAACCGCGCTCGGCCTGCAAACGCTGGCCAGCGGCGAAACCTTGCGCGGCGCCGCACGCTTCGCAGCCGGACATGGCCGCGCTGGAAATTTCAGCGATTTGTAAAGCCCAGCTTACAAGTCGCCGACCGGCTTCGCGGATACCGGATAATCTGGTTCGCTCACGGTCAACTCTTCTCGATGAATCTCGCGCTGCCGTCGGTCCAGCCTGCCTGCAGGCGCTCAACTTGAATCGACGCGACGTCCTGATCGGGCTCGGCGCCGGCGGCTTGGTGGCTTGCGCCAGAACGCCCCGAATCACGCTGGCGCAGCGCATCAATGCGGACGTCAGCTTGGCGCGTGGACCCAAGGGCGCGCAGCTGCGCAGTGCGTTTCTCGGCTTGAGCTTCGAGGCGAACCAGCTGGCCGATGCCGCCACGTTCAGCCCCGACAACCATTCGCTGATCGCCCTGCTGCAACGCCTGGCGCCAGACGGCAGCCTGCGTATCGGCGGTAATTCGACTGAGTTCGGCGTCTGGCAGCGGCAGCCGAGTGCTTTGGCCGCGCCGTTCAAATTCGCCATCACGCCCGCGGCGATCGATCGGCTCGCCGGATTCGTCGAAGCGACCGGATGGCGCTTGATCTACGGCGTCAACCTCGGTCACGGCGATCCGGAGCGCGCTGCCGACGAAGTCGCCTATCTGGTCGAGCGTCTCGGCGAGCGGCTCGAAGCGGTGCAGATCGGCAACGAACCGGATCTCTACTATCGCGGGCTGCGGCCGCACGACTACAGCGTCGACCACTACATCGCCGAGTGGCGCCGCTACGCGCAGGCGATCCATGCGCAGACGCCGTCGGCGCCGCTGGCCGGGCCCGACGTCGCGTATCGACCCGAGTGGATCAATGCCTTCACTCAGGCTTGCGGCAGCGAGGTGCGATTCATCTCCGATCACTACTACGCCAGTGGCCCGGCGAACGATCCGGATATCGGCATCTCGACGCTGTTCCTGTCCGAGCGCCTGCACTACCCGCAGTTGCGCGCCGTGGCCGCGCGCAATCAGCTGGCCGGTTATCCGCTGCGGATCACCGAGGCGAATACGCTTTACAACGGCGGCAAACCGAACGTCAGCGATACGCTCGGCGCCGCGCTGTGGGCCAGTCAGCTGCTGTTCCAGATGAATGTCGATGGCATTCGCGGCATCAATTTTCATGGCGGACCGAGTGGTCCGTACACACCGATCGCGCGCGACGCGGCGAGCGGACTATGGCAGCCGCGGCCGCTGTATTACGCAATGCTGCTGTATGCGCAGGCCGGCGCCGCGCATCTGGTCGACGTCAAGGTGCAGACTGCGAATACCTTGCTGTGTGCCTTCGGCCTGCTCGGTGAAGACGGCAAATCCAAACTCGTACTGGTCAACCAGAGCGGCGCGCTGCCGATCGATCTGCGTGTGAGTGGCGAACAGCCGTTCACGTCTGCGCGTGCGCTGACACTGTCGGCCTCGAGCCTGTGGCGCATCGATGGTGTGACTTTGGGTGGCAGCGCTGTCGATGCAAACGGCCATTGGCAGCCGCAGCGCGAAACGCTCAGCGTCGATAGCGGCTCTGCGTATCTAACGCTTTCGCCTGCGAGCGCAATGCTGGTCGAGTTCGAGTAGCGCCGGCGAGTAGGAAACGCCGCGATCGACTCGCGGATCAAACCGGACCGACGCTGACGACTTGAGCTCGACGTGAGTTCGACGTGAGTTCGACGTGAGCTTGACCAGAGCTCGAATTGGACTCGACGTGAGTTCAACCTGGCAATGACCTGACTTTTCGCATGGCTGCGAGGTCGGAGATGCACCACTTGCGGTGCATCGCGACGTCGATCCCATTTCCGGTCCGCCCAACCGATGCCAGCAGCGCATCGGTATTCGTAGCGGACACGGACGCCGCTGCCGAGTTGCCTTGCGCCTGCGCGCGTGCTCAGGCTTTGGGTCGCGGCTTATGGAACGGCTTGTTGAATTTGCCGGGCTTGACGTACTTGGGCTTTGCCGGTGGGGCGCTGTCGCCTTCACCACCGGGTCGGCTCAGTCGCAACTGCTTGCCGCAGACCCAGACCTTCTGCAGGTCGCGATAGATCTGCTTGGGCATACCGACCGGCAGATCGACCAGGCTGTGATCGCTGCGGATGTCGATGCGGCCGATGAAGGCGGCGTCGACACCGGCCTCGTTGGCAATCGCGCCGACGATGTTGGCCGGCTTGACGCCATGCTCTTCGCCGACTTCGATGCGATAGGTTTCCTTGGCGACGCTGTCTTCACCCGGCATCCGCGGCGTGCGCGGGCGCCGTGGCAGATCGGCCTCGGCATTGGCATGCGTCGGCGCCTGCGGCGGAACGTACTCGGCACGCGCGGCGCGCGGCGCTGCGGCACTGCGCTGCGCAAACGCTTCTTCGTCGCTGAGCGCGCGTTCGGGACGTTCGCTGCGCTCCACGCGTTCGCTGCGTTCGCTGCGCTCAGGACGTTCGGCGCGCGCGGGCCGCGTGCTCGCAGCCGAACTCGATTCGTATGGCAGTTGCGCCGGACGTGTCGGCGGACGTTCCGGGGTCAACGGCCGCGGCGTCGGCCGCTCGGCCGCGCGCTCGTGGCCGCGTTCCGCCGTGCGCTCGTGACTGCGCTCGTGATGCCGTTCGTGGGCACGCGCCGGTGGCGGCGCCACCACCGAATAACCGCGGCCACTGGTGCCGGTTTCGGCCAGCAGCAAAGGTGTGTCGCCCTGCGCCATCGCCGCGAGTGCGGCGGCGATCTCGGTCGCCGGCACATTGTGTTCGCGTTCGTATTCTTCGATCAGGCTGCGGAACGGATCGAGTCCCGGTGCGGCCAGCGCTTCGCCGATCTTGTGTTTGAAGCGCGCGATGCGCTGGTCGTTGACCGCGGCAACACTCGGCAACTCCATCGGCGAAATGTTCTGCCGCGTGGCGCGTTCGATCGCCTTCAGCAGATGACGTTCGCGCGGCGCGATGAACAGGATCGCCTCGCCGCTGCGACCGGCGCGGCCGGTGCGGCCGATGCGGTGCACGTAGCTTTCGGTGTCGGTTGGAATGTCGTAGTTGACGACATGGCTGATGCGTTCGACATCGAGTCCGCGCGCGGCGATGTCGGTGGCGACGACGATGTCGAGATCGCCATTCTTCAGTCGCGCAACGGTGCGCTCACGCGCTTTCTGTTCCATGTCGCCATTGAGGGCTGCGGCGGCAAAGCCGCGCGCTTCGAGCTTCTCGGCGAGTTCCTGTGTTGCGGCCTTGGTGCGCGCGAAGATCAGCAGGCCGTCGAAATCCTCGGCTTCGAGAATGCGCGTCAGCGCGTCGAGCTTGTTGGTGCCGCTGACCAGCCAGTAGCGCTGGCGGATGTTGGTCGCAGTGGTGGTCTTGCTGCGGATGGTCACTTCCGCCGGCGTGTGCAGATAGGTCTGCGCAATGCGGCGGATCTGCGAGGGCATCGTCGCCGAGAACAGCGCCACCTGACGCGTCGGCGGCGTTTCCTTCAGCACGAATTCGACATCGTCGATAAAGCCCATGCGCAGCATCTCGTCGGCTTCGTCGAGCACCAGGCACTTCAAGGCGCTGAGGTTCAAGGTGCCGCGCTTCATGTGATCGAGCACGCGACCCGGCGTACCGACAATCACGTGCACACCGCGACGCAGCGCCTTCAATTGCGGTTCGTAGCTCTGGCCGCCGTAGATCGGCAGCACATGGAAGCCGGACAGATGTGCTGCATATTTCTGAAACGCTTCGGCGACCTGGATCGCCAGCTCGCGGGTCGGTGCCAACACCAGCGCCTGCGGCAGCTTGGCGTTGATATCGATCTGCGACAGGATCGGCAGCGCGAATGCGGCGGTTTTTCCGGTGCCGGTCTGCGCCTGGCCGAGCACGTCGCGGCCGGCAAGCAGATGCGGAATGGTCGCCGCCTGGATCGGCGACGGCGTTTCGTAGCCGACTGCTTCCAGTGCTTTCAGCACCGGCGCACCGAGTGCGAGATCGCGGAACGTGACGCCGGTGGATTCGGTGGACGGAGTGATTTCGTCGGACATTGCAACACCTCGATGTGCGCTTCATGGGCGTGGCATCGCAATGTGCGTGCGTCGATGCGCCTCAACGGCGCATCGGGCAAGCCTCAACGAGGCCAACAGATCGCGACACATCGATTGTGTCGCGCAACGACCGGACCGGGAATGCCGGGCCGCGGTTTTTTAGGTCCGCGTCGGTGTTGCCAGGGAAGGCTACGGTGAAGCGGGGGGCGGATTCTACGCGTTTATTGCGTCGCCGGTTGAATTTTTGCGCGAGGCGCGTCGATCGAACGTGGTCAAGCGCGCGCGCCGGTATGGCGCAAGGCTGCGTTCAGGTCGGAAAAAGGATGCACGCACGACCCCGCGGCGTCGCGGTGTTCCGCAGCGGGAACACCGCCTGAAGCCCAGCAATCAAACGGCCGCAGCGAATCGCTGGTGCAGGGCGCGGCTTGTCACCGGCGACTGCGCGCGTTGATTCATGCGGCGACAAAGCCAGTCCAGATGATCCAGGCCGCTGGCCCATTCGCCGAAGCCGGAATCGGCGTTGATATGGCCGGCGAGGCCGAGATCGACGAATTCGCTACCCCAGCGATCCGCCCAGGTCTTCGCATTCGCCAGCGTGATCCAGGGATCGTTGCGGCTTGCGATCACGCTGCTGGGGAACTGCAGTTGCGTGTGCAGCAACTGACGCTCGGCCTGGAAGCGCGCCGGCTCGGCCGGTGCCACCAGCAGCGCGCCGGCAATCAGGCCGGACTGGAACACCTCGGCCCGCACCGTTGCCAGGCAGCCGAAGCTGTGCGCGATCACCAGCGCCGGCTGATCGAGCGCCACCGCCGCCTCGACGATGGTTCGCGCCCAGCGATCGAGATCCGGCGTATTCCAATCCGCTTGTTCCACCCGCTGGAAATCGCTGTAGCGCCGCTGCCACAGGCTCTGCCAATGCCGCTCGCTGCTGCCGCCGAGGCCCGGTACCACCAGCACCGGTCCACGCCAGTCGAGCAATTCGTGTGTACTCATCTGCTTTCTCTCCATCGCGGTGACAATCCATCGCGGCGCCCAGGTCTGGTTCACCGACTGCGAGCACCTTAGGGCAGCGCACGCCGGCCAAGGAAGTAGATTGCGGTGCTTTGCTTAGCATTCATCGATGCAGGCGCAGCCGTCGGCCGCAGTGCCGGCCGTGATGGCGCAGCAGCGTTCGACGCGTGCAAATGCGCACATCAACGCCGATCGACGCCGATCTTTGCCGCAGTGCTGTCGCGGCAACGGTCTACAATGCGCGCCCGCGCTCAATCCAAGCCGCTATGCAAGCGTCGACCTTCCTATGTTGCTGAGTCTGAAAAACCTGAGTCTGGCGATGGGCACGACCGTGCTGCTCGACCAGGTCAACATCACGCTGGATCGTGGCGAACGCCTTTGCTTGGTCGGCCGCAACGGCGCCGGCAAGTCGACGCTGATGAAGCTGATCGCCGGCCAGCAAAAGGCCGATAGCGGCGAGATCATCCGCACACAGGGTCTGCGCGTCGCGCAGCTGTCGCAGGATGTGCCGAAGGACATCGCCGGCAGCGTGTTCGATGTCGTCGCCGCGGGACTCGGCGAAGTCGGCCGCCTGCTCGCGCAGTACCACCACCTGCTCGCGCACGATCCGGACAACATGGACGCGCTCGGCCGCGTGCAAACCGCGTTCGAAGCGCACGACGGCTGGACGCTCGATAGTCGCGTGGCCTCGGTGATCACGCGTCTGCAATTGCCCGAGGATGCCGAATTCTCCAGCCTTTCCGGCGGACTCAAGCGGCGCGTGCTGTTGGCGCAGGCGATCGTCGCCGAGCCCGACCTGCTGCTGCTCGACGAGCCGACCAATCATCTCGACATCGAATCGATCGCCTGGCTCGAGGAATTCCTGCAGGGCTGGTCCGGCACGCTGCTGTTCGTCACGCATGACCGTGCGTTCCTGCGTCGGCTCGCGACGCGCATCATCGAACTCGATCGCGGCGTGCTGCGGAGTTGGCCGGGCACCTATGACCAATACCTGGTGCTGAAGGAAGAAGCGCTGCGCACCGAGGCGCAGAGTGCTGCCCTGTTCGACAAGAAGCTGGCGCAGGAAGAAGTGTGGATCCGCAAGGGCATCCAGGCGCGGCGTACGCGCGATCAGGGTCGCGTCGAACGTCTGAAAAAACTGCGCAACGAATTCGCCGCGCGACGCAATCTGCCGGGCGAAGCCAAGCTGGTGATGCAAGAGGCGGAGCGCTCCGGCAAGCTGGTCGCGGAAGCCAAGAACATCAGCTTCGCGCGCGGTGAGCGCACCATCGTGCGCAACTTCTCGGCGACCGTGATCCGCGGCGACAAGATCGGCATCATCGGCCCCAATGGCGCCGGCAAGACCACGCTGTTGAATCTGCTGCTCGGCAAGCTGCAGCCGGACAGCGGCGACATGAAGCTCGGTACCAATCTGCAGGTGGCGTATTTCGATCAGCTGCGCGCGCAGCTCGACGACGACAAGCCGGTCTACGAGAACATCGGCGACGGCAAGGAATTCGTCGAGATCGACGGCAAACGTCTGCACGTGATGAGTTACCTGCAGAACTTCCTGTTCACGCCGGATCGCGCCCGTTCACCGGCGAAAGCACTCTCCGGCGGCGAGCGTGCGCGTCTGCTGCTGGCGCGCTTGTTCGCAACACCGTCGAACCTGCTGGTGCTGGACGAACCGACCAACGATCTCGACGTCGAGACGCTCGATCTGCTGGAAGAACTGCTGGTCGACTACGCCGGCACCGTGCTGCTGGTGAGTCACGACCGTGAATTCATCGACAACGTCGTCACGCGTTCTTTCGTCTACGAAGGCAACGGTCGCATCGGCGACTACGTCGGCGGCTATACCGACTGGCTGCGTCAGCGGCGCGAGCCGAGCGCGCCGGCCAACACGCCGATCACCGCCAAATCGATTCCGGCGACGCAGGCAACCGCCGCACCGGTCAGCAAGCTCAGCTACAAGGACAAGCGCGCGCTCGATGCGCTCACCGCGCAAATCGAAACGCTCGAAGCCGAGCAGGCCGAGATTTCCGCCAAACTCAGCGACGGCACGCTATACGCTCGCGACAAAGCCGCAGCGCTGGCGCTGCAGACGCGCCTGTCGGGCATCACGGTGGAATTGGGCGCGGTCTACGCGCAGTGGGAAAAGCTCGAAGCGCAGGCCGGACGCTAGCTCCACACTCGCTGAATCGCGTGGATCGGCGCGTCACTCGACGACGGTCCGATCCCGCTGGCCTCGTGTTGATCGTCAGTCGTCGATCGTCAGTCGACAATCGTCGATCGTGATGGTTGATCGCAACGCGTAAGGTCAGGTCACATCACGTCGCTTGACGATCGAAATTAATCGAAGCAGTTCGCCAAAAACGAGTCTGCCGACGACGGCGTCGTCGGCAGACTTTGAAGGTTTGCGTGCCGCGATCCCGCGTTACTGACTGGCTCCGCCGTTCATTGTCGAGCGGAAGAAGTCCCAGACCACGGTGCCGGTATCGACGTCGGTGCTGCCGTCACCGATGTAGTGGCGGATCAGCAGGCTCTTGATCGGCCGGCCCGGCATCGTGTGACCGGCACCATGCACGATGTATTCGATCGATTGCGTGCCGCCGGCGCAGCCGCTGCGTACGCGTCGCTCGGTGAAGTGCTGGCTGTCGCTGCCGCCGATGCGCTGGTCGGTGGTTTGATTCGAGCAATGCGCGCGGTTCGCCCAAAACGAGAACGTCTGCTCGGCCGACAGCAGGGCGGGTTGCTGCTCGCCGTTCTTGACCACGCCGGAGCCCTGACCGAGGAACGGGAACAGCGGATCGCTGGTGCCGTTGATCGACATCCACGGCAGCGGCTTGGAACTCTTGCAATCGCCCTGCTCATCCACCGGCAGATTCGAGATCAGATTGGCAGCGGCGTGCAGGACATCGCCGGACTGGCAGGCGAAGTGCTGCGTCATCGCACCGCCGTTGGACGGGCCGAACATGAACACCGCGTTCGGATTGCCGTGATCCTGCTGCACCACCTGCTGAATCACCGCGCGTAGAAATCCAACGTCGTCGGCGGTGGAGGCCTTGCCGCCGAGAACCGAACCGCGTCCGTCATTCCAATGCTTGTTGAGGCCGGCCGGTGCGACGACGATAAAGCCGTTCTGCTGCGCGATCGTCGGCATGCTGGTTTCCTTCCAGACATCCTCGGGCGTCTGCGTGCCGCCGTGCAGCATCACCACGATCGGTGCCGGGCCGTTGCTGCCGCTGGCGGTCTGGATCAGATAGGTGCGCTGCGTGCCGCCGACGTTGATCGTGCGGGTCTGTGCGCTGCTGGGGTCGCCATAGGCCGGCGCACCCGGTGCGGCATCTGCGGTGTTGTTGCGGCGTTCGAACAGACGCGCGCTGGCGCCGTCGGCCAGCATCAGCCCAAGTGCGAACACGGCAAAGGTGGTGAGGAGTCCGCGCGACTTGCGTGCGGTCGAAGGTGGCGGCGTCTGCGGCCGGCTGACTTTGTGGTCCATCACAGCTCCTGGTTTAAGTACCGCTTGGTGCATGGAACGGGCCGCAAGTTCCTGGCGGCAGCCGTCCAGCGGCGAGTTGTCCGCCGAACGGCAGGCCCACGCCGACCGACGCCACCCCCGCACAACCCGTAGCAATTCGAAGTCTAAAACCCAAACCTTAACGTCGACGTAAGCTGCCCGAAAGCGGCTGGCTGCCACAGCGGCCTGCCTTAAGTCGGGTCCGGCGCACGCTCGGGTGAAGGTGCCAGAGCGGCCGGCGACGGCAACAGCTTGCGGCATTCGGCCGGAAGCTGATCGTAGGCCGCTTGCGCGGCGGCACCGACGCCACCGGTATCGCGCACCAGGGCAGCGATCAGCGGCTCGCAGTTCACCGCGTTGCCGCTGTCACTGCCACTATGCACGCCGGGCTTGGAGCTGAGTGCGAAGTACAGAATCGCGCCGAGCGCGACCAGGGCCAATAGCAGGCTCAAGGCGCCACCCCGCACGGCGCGCGGATTGGGCATGCGAATCCGCCGGGTGCTCATAGGCTCGCTCATAGGCTTGGAAGCGGAATGAATTCGGTTTCGCCCGGCACGCGCGCGAATTTCTGCGCGTTCCAATCAGCCTTGGCCTGCTCGATGCGTTCGCGGCGCGACGATACGAAGTTCCAGAACACATGGCGTTCGCCGTCGAGTGCCGCACCGCCGAGCAGCATGACGCGGCCACCCTGCGGTGCGCGAAAGCGCACGGGTGCATCGCGCGCCAGCACCAGCATGCTGCCGGCCGGATAACTCTGACCTTCGAGTTCGATCGCCTGGTCGACCGGATAGATCGCACGCTCTTCGTGTTCGTCGCAGACGTCCAGCTCGGCGCCGGCATCCAGCAGCGCTTCGACATAGAACGTCGGGCTTGCGGTCGCCACCGGCGAGGTCGCGCCATAGGCTGTGCCGGCGATCACGCGCAGGCGCACGCCCGGTCGCTCGAGTGTCGGCAGCGTCGACGCCGGGTGATGCACGAAGCTCGGCTCGGTTTCTTCCAGCGCCTGCGGCAACGCTACCCACGACTGGATGCCGTGCATGGCCTGGCCGCTGGCGCGATCCGCGTCGGTGCTGCGCTCGGAGTGGACGATGCCGTGGCCGGCGGTCATCCAGTTGACCGCGCCCGGTTCGATCGCCTGCACGCTGCCGAGGCTGTCGCGATGGTTGATGCGACCTTCGAACAGGTAGGTGACCGTCGCCAGGCCGATATGCGGATGCGGTCGTACGTCCATGCCGGCCCCGGGCGGCATCGTCACCGGCCCGAGGTGGTCGAAGAAGATGAATGGGCCGACCGTCTTGCGGTGACCGATCGGCAACACGCGGCGCACGCTGAAGCCGCCGAGGTCGCGGCCGCGGCCGGCGATGATGTCGATGATGGCGCTGGTCATGAGTTCGATTCCATTAGTTCGCTTCCATTCCTATTGGATGTTCGCGCGGGGCGAGGTCAGCTACGTTGGCGAGTGCCGGCTTCAGGCTTCAGGCTTCAGGCTTCAGGCTTCCGCTTCGTCGATCGTACGCGGCCAACTGTCGTGCAGCAGCCGCGACAGCGCTCGATCTGCCAGCAGCCGGCCGCCGGTCTGGCAGCGCGCACAATAATTCATCTCGTTATCCGCGTAGACGACGCGTTGGATCTTGCTGCCGCACACCGGGCAGGGTTCACCGTAGCGGCCGTGCGCGGCCATCAGCGGATGGAACGCAGTGACTTTCGGCGGCCAGCCGTCGGCCGCTGCAGCGCGCAGACGTTCGGTCCATTCGCGCAGCACAGTCTGCGTCGCGTCATACAGACGCCGCAGTTCATCGTCGTCGACCGACTGGGTTTGCTTGAACGGCGACAACTGCGCGCGATGCAAGATCTCATCCGAGTACGCGTTGCCGATGCCGGCGAGCACTGTCGGCATCGTCAACGCACGCTTCAGCGTGAAGTTCTCGCGCCGCAGCCGTGCTGCGAATTCAGGCAGCGTCGCCGTCAGCGGTTCGAGTCCGCCGCGGTCCTGCTCGGCGAGTGCGGCTTCCGTATCGAACAAGTGCAGCGAAGCGCGGCGCTTGCTGCCGGATTCGGTCAGCAGCAGGCTGCCGCGTTCGAAATCGAATGCCACCAGACCCGAACCTTTCGGCAGTGCCGCGTCCGGCTTCTTCCAGTGGAGCCGGCCGAGCCGCATCAGGTGAATCACCGCCAGCCGCGTGCTGCCGTCGTCGTGCTTCCGCGCGTCGATGTCAGCCGCAAGGCGGCCGTGCGCAGCGCCATCGGTAAGCCTTGCGAAGCGCAGCACCAAACGCTTGCCGACGCGTGACGTGCCGATCAATACCAGGTTTTCGAATTCGGACGGACGCGGCGTCACGGTACGCAACACGAAGGCATTGCCAAGACGCAGCCGCCGCAGTCGCTGACCCAGCGCCTGGCGTTCAACGCATTCCAGATAGACCGTCAGATCGGGAAGTTCCGGCATGCGCCGAGCATCGCAAGTTGCGCGCGCGCTGTGAAGCGCGGCGCCTTGCGCGTCGCGCTGCTTGCAGTTCGGCGCATGTGCGGCGCTTGGCTGTACGCGCTACACAGAGTGCAAGCGAACCGGTGTGCCTCCGCGTGGGAGCACGCCGTTCGAAGCCGAGCGCTTCGGGCTCGGCCCGCGCGATGCGCGACGACCGCGGCGATGGTGCCATGGCCGGCTGATACTTCACGGCGTGTCGAGCAGGTTGTTCAGACGCATCGAGGTTGCACGATGGACGACCCGTCGGCGTCATCGAATCGAACCGGGGTTCACGTTGAATCAACGACGCGTCTGCCAAATCAAAGTGCTTATGCCGCGATTGTTTTCCGGCGTGCCGGCGCGAGCAGGCCGACCTTGCTCAGGGTGCGTTGCGACTTTTCGCCGGCGGCGCCTGCATCGCCGCTTGCGACAGACGCAGTCGACGCGTGCCGGCGTCCGTGGCCATGTCGAAGCGGTCGCGCGCGACTTCGGCCGCGGTGTAGGGCTGGAAGTCGGCCGGCAGTCGCTCGCTGGAATAGGTTTTCAGCGACCAGTTCAGCAGCCGCGCGGCGAGCGCATCGTCGATGCCGCTGGCCGCGATGCCGGGCACTTGCACCAGATATTGACGACCGGCCGCGGTGCCGACCCAGCGTCCGGCGTCGTTGAGATCCGGAATGCCGTTGGCGGGCAGCCCGCGACCATCGACGCCGTGACAGCCCGAGCAGTGCAGGCGATATTCGAGTCGATCGTCGAGCGCTTGCGCGCGTAGCGCGGGCAACAGCGCGGCACCGGCGAGCAGCCACGCAATCCGCGCGCGACGCTGCCGCGCCGGCTGTGGCGCTGCGCCGATCGCGCGCGTGATCGTCGGACCAGATGCCGAACTAGATGCCGATCCAGGCGCCGATCCAGACGCCGATTCCGTCGCAGGATCGGCCGCGCGATCGAGGGTCCATTCGAACGTCCGATCGATCGTCCGTTCAATCGGCCAAACAACGGCCGCATGAAGGCTGAGCGCAACCGCAGGAGCGACCGCTGGGGTCATCGCCGCAGTCATCGGCGCTGCCGTCGCAGGGCGCTCACTCGACGAGTGCTCAACCGTCATCGGGAATATCGATGCGGGTATCGGTGTCCGATCCGCATGCTCAAGGACGTAGCTGCTGGCGCAGCGTGCGCGTCGCACCGGGTGTGGGCGCGCGCTGACGCGCCTCGGCGATTTGCGCGGCAGTCGGCAAGGCCGGGTCGTTCGCGGCTACGCCGTTGAACTGCTGCAGCACGTAGGCCAGTGTTGCGGCCAGCTCGGCATCGCTGTGTTGACGGAAGTTCGGCATCACGCCGTTCCACATCTGCCCATTCGACTTGATTGGCCCGGCCATGCCCGAGACGACGATCTGCGCGAGATAGCCGCGACCTTCAGCGCTGGCGAGATAGGGCTTCAAGCAATCGCGCAGCGGCGGTGCCAAGCCGACCGCGCCAGCGCCGTCGGGCTGGTGGCAGTTGGCGCATTCGCTGCTGAAAATCTTTTGGCCGGGCGACTGCGCGGCGCAGACGATGGGCGCTGCCACGCCCAGCAGCAGACCGGCGATCAGGCGCGAAGCCCAACGCTGCGATCCGTTTCGTTCACAGCAACGAGCGGCGCTACAGACTCGGAAGCGAAGCATGGTTCTCAAGCCTGGCCGACCACCAGCGACACCGTGCAATGGTAGATCGTCGAGGCGTCGTTGCCCTGGCACCAATTGATGTCGTTGTGCACGCCCATCGCATAGCCTGGGCGATCGCCGACATTTGAATTGCAGGAGCAGCGGCCGCAAGACGAGACGCCGCAGCAGTCGTTGTAGCTGACGAGGTAATCCTTGCCGTCGGCGGCGTTGCGGCAGGTGCCGACCCAGCTCAGTTTGGACTGCGAGGTGCCCGGCGGACATTGCGTGGACGTGCCGCCGCAGCAGCTGCACAGGAAGCCGTCGACCGAGCAGTACTTCCAGTAATCGCAGTGCTGGTCGTCGCTGGTTTCCGGTGTCGCCACCGCAGCACCGCGCGCCACCGGCAGCAGCGGCCCGAGTGCTGCTGAGGCGGCCAACAGCTTGGCGACGCGCGTGATGAAACCGCGTCGCGAACTGCGCATCGCCAGCTGACGGGTAAAGGCTTCACAGTGCTCTTCGAGCGATTTCATCGCGGCGGTTCCGGTCGATGCAGGCGGTGCGGACAGTGGCTCATGATGTGCTGGTGCCTCAATCGTCGAGTTTCACGGACGCGGTGACAGCGGCCTGTGCGATCTGGCGCGCCCGATATTCCTGCAGCGTGGCGACGCCGAGATCCTGAGCTTCAAGCAGACTTTCGATTTGTTCGCGGTTGTTCACCAGACCCTTGCTGCGAATCTGGCCCTGCGCGTCCATCAGCACCGCATACGGCAGCTTGCCGACGCGGAAACGGAGGCCGAGCTCAGTCGAAACGACATACGGAAACGCTTCGAGCCGCTGCGCGCGCTGGAATGCGCGATGCTCGTCGGGCTCGCCGTCGCTGCACAGCAGGATTTCCAGTCGACGTGCTTCGTCGCTGCGCAGCGAGCGCAGCACCGGCAGCAGTTTCTTGCAGACCGGGCAGGTCGGCGACAGGAAGAACAGCAACAGGCTGCGTTCGCGTGGCGTGCCGAGCGTATAGCTGCGGCCTTCCAGGGTTGTCAGCTCCATCAGCGGTGCGGCTTCACCGATTTTCGGTCCGGAGTCGATCGACAGCGCGCCCATCGGACTGATGCGTTCGTGCAGCACGCCGATCTGCCGCGCGAGCACCAGCACCGCCGCGCCGAGCGCCAGCGTGGTGATCCACAGCAGCACGTTCGACAGTAGCAGCAGGCTCATGCGCGATCCGCTCCGACAAGCACGCGCCATTGTCTTGCATTCGCAAGCAACTGGCTCGATGAAAAGTACAGGCTCGATAACGCAAGCCCGAGCGCCGACATCAACGCAATGCCGCCGACCCCGAGTGCGGCGAGATGCAGCGGCCGTGCAGCGCACAGCAGTGACAGCATCAGCACGATATTGCGTACGACCAGCCCGTTGGACAGGCCTTGCCCGCGCGTGCCGCCGCAGCCGCAGTCGATCTCGCTGCGCCCGCGCGCCAGATTGATCGCCACCGCCAAGGTCATCGGCAGCAACAGCATCAGCGCGGGCGCTACTGAAAGAAGAGCAAGGCCCGGCCATAGCAGCGCGGCGGCAGCCGCGAGTTCGAGTCGCGGCAGCAACCAGGTCGCCGGGGCCAGCAGCGGCTGCGGCAGCAGCCGATACGCCGCAACGATGCCGCCGAATGCCGCACCCAGCCGCAGCTTGTGCGCGGCGCCGACCACCAGGATCAACGCCATCGCCTGGCGCACGGCACCGGCAACCAGATCCAGATCGAGGGTTTCGTTCATCACCTTCAGTCCCTTCAGTGCACCATCAGCGTAGCCGCCGATTCCAGCAGCGGCTTGGCGATTTCGCCGGTATGGGCAAGCCCGGCTTCGACGTCGTAGCGGCTCATCGAACCATCATCGGCGCTGACCGCGAACAGCAGCGGATGCGCGCCCTGCGTCACCGCCACACTCAGCGCCTGCGTGCCGAAAATGCGCTTGACCACGCGATGCTGTGACAGGTCGATCTGCCAGATTTCATCCGCCGGCACCTTGTGGCTGCCTTCCTTGCCGTGACGGTGCATGGTTACGAACAGCTGATGGCTTTCGCGATGCAGGGCCAGCACCTGATTGCCGCCGGGGCGCCAGTTTTCGCGCGCGAGCGTGGCATTGACGATCGACCAGGGCTTTTCGGTTTCCACCGCGCGTTCACCGGATACGTCGACGAAATGCAGCACGCCATTGAACGACAGGAAGATCTCGCGATCACCGTCGTCGGCCACTGCGGTGAACAGTGCATCGGCATCCGGATCGAACAGCTTGGCGCTGCGCAGACGCGAAAGCTCCTTGCCGCCGGCATCGAGGCTCACGGTCAGCGCCGTACCATCGCCGCACAGCGTGCTGAATCGCGATGGCAGTTTCGACGACGGGAAAATACCGGAGCAGCCCGCGGTTTCAACTTCGCCGACGAAGCGGCCGGCGAGGCTGTCGATCACGGTCACCGACGAAGCCGGTGTGGCGTTTTGTTCGAACACCAGCGGGCCGGTCCAGGCCGGCACCAGGAACGCCGGGTAGGGCAGATCCTGCGCGTGCTTGGTCGGTATCACCACTTCGCGCAGCAGCTGCAGGCTGTGCGCATCGTAGATCGCGATGGTGTCGGTGCGTTTGCCGCGATTGAGACGTTCGTAATAGGTGCCGGCTGTATACAAAGTGTTGCCGTCGCGCGACGTATTGAAGAAGCCCATGAAGCCCATCGACAGCGTGCCCAGATAGCGCAGGCTGTCACCATCGACGATGCGCACCAGGCCGTCGACGAAATGGTTGTACGCGAGATCGGGCATGTAGACCGTGTGCTTCACGTCCGCCGGGATGCTCGCCAACGACAGCGTTTCATCGGTGGATTCCGGTGACGCCAGCGCCGCGCAAAAAATCCCACTCAGGCTGACACTGCCGAGCAGTGCGAACATCAGCCGGCGGGCCGCGCGTTTGAAGTCGACGTGAGTCATCGATCCTTAAACTCCGGACTGCTTTGATTTCGAATGCAGGCAGGCGCGCTGCGCGCGGCCGCCCCTGAGCTTATCGCGCCGCGATGGGTTGCGGTGATCGAGACTGCGGGATCGGTTCGACATTCAGAACGCCATCGACAGCGTCATGCCGACCGTGCGCGGGCGCGGCACATAGCCCTGGTCGACATCGAGCCGCTGAATCGTCTGGATCACTTTGTCCTGGTCGAGCAGGTTCTTGCAATACACCGCGAGGTCGAGCTTTTCGAAAAACGTCGCACCGAGGCTGGCGTTGACCAGGCTGTACAAGGGGCGCTTGTACTCGGGATCGTCGGCGCTGAACGAACCGCGGCTCGGTCCGGCCCAGGCGACGTCGACGGTGGCGAGACCTTGAATCGTATCGGTCAGCGCGCCGGTGTAGAGCAGTCCCGAGCTGAGGCTCCACAGCGGCACGCCGATCAGGCGGCTGCCGTTGTCCGCACCGCTGCCGACTGCCGCGCTGGTAATTGAAGCCTGGGTGTCGTTGGCGTTCAGCGTGGCGGTGAGATGGCGCGTCAGCTTGCCGCGTATGGCCAGATCGGCGCCGTAGCTGCGTGCCTTGCCGGCGTTCTCGGTGAAATCGAAACCGCAGGTGTTGAGAAAAATCTGCTGCTGCACCTTGCTCCAGTCGATGTAGTAAACCGCCGCGTCGATCGACATGCGATTGCCGAAGAAAGTCGACTTCTCGCCGACTTCATAACTCCACAACGAGTCCGGGTTGTAGTTGCTCGGCGGTGCGCCGACGCCCTGCGCGACTTCGTCGGCATGACAGCCGTAATAGGGCACCTGCAGGTTGGCGCCACCGAGTCGGAAACCTTTGACGGCGGTGGCGTAGACCGAGGCATTGCGCGCGATCTGCAGCCGCACCGAAGCTTTCGGCGTGAACGAATAGGCGTGCGAGACATTCGAGGTGTCGCTCGGCGCATCGGCGTTGTAGTAGCCGCCGACCAGGTTGTCGACGCTGGTGCGTGCCACCAGGTAACGCAGGCCGGCGGTCAGGGTCAGCCGTTGAACCGGGACGTAGTTGAACTCGCCGAACACCGAGGCCTGTCGACTGTCTTCGCTCGATTCGTTGTAGTACACGCGATTGCCGCTCGCTACATCGAGCTGCGCCTGCTGCAGCGTGAGTCCGGCGCCGCCATCGTCGACCGGGTCCATCAGGTTCTGGATCAGGATCGAAGCACCGTCGGTGCCGTACAGCGAGGTCAGCGTGTCGAGCGCGTTGTCGACATATTCGTTGTCGCTGAAGTGCGAGTGTTGGTCGGCCAGATAGATGCCGGCGAGCCAGGTGTAGGGATGGCCGCTCTCGGCGATGGATTTCGACGCGATGCGGAACTCCTCGGCACCCTGCAGCACCGTCGGCGTGTACAGCGCCGGACCCGGCCGCACGCCGACCGGTGCCGGATCGACGTCCGGATATTGCGCGCTGAGGTCGCTATCGCCAGCGAGCAGTTCGGCCAGATAGGCGCTGTTGTAGCTGGTGCCGTCGCGGATGGTGCGGAAGTGACGCCAGAAGAAGCTCGTCACCGAAGTCAGATCGCCGAAGCCGAGATCGTCCTTGAGCGTCAGGCTCGGCACGAAGAACGCGTCGGAGCCGGATTCCGGCACCAGCTTGGCCGTCTGCAGCGGCGTCGCCAGATCGAACAGATCGGTATTGCTGGTCTGCTCGCGTTGAAAGAACAGCGCCGGTTCCACCGACAGGCCACCGGCGGCGTACAGAAAGCTGCCGCGCAGCACCAGCGCACGGTCGCTGTTGATGTTGTGCTGGGTCACCGTTTGCGGCAGCGCCGTCTCGCCGTCGGCGGCCAGCGCGGGCGACAACTGATCGATAGTGCCGCTGGTGTCGGAGTACTGCACACCGAGCCGCAAGGCGGACACGCCGGCGACGATCGGCAGGTTCAGCACGCCCTGCTCCAGATGATTGAAGCCGCCGTGCTGGGTGACCGAAAGATCGCTGTAGACCGAGCCCTCGCGGTGATTGGGGTCGGGCTGGCGGCTGCTGAACTTGATCGTGCCACCCATCGAACTGGCGCCATACAAAGTGCCCTGCGGCCCGCGCAGCACCTCGACCTGGTCGATGTCGAAGAAGCGCGGTTCGGTCGAGCCGATGTCGAGACTGTTCGGAATCGTCATCGACACGTCATCCAGATAGGTGCCGACGGTGGCAGTGCCGGCCGCCGAACTGATGCCGCGGATTTCGATGTTGCTCATGCCCGCGCCGCCGCCATTGGTCGACGACAGATCGGGCACCGCGCGGGTCAGATCCTCGTAGGTCTCGATATGCCGCTTCTGCAACTGATCGCCCGACACCACCGAAATGCTGATCGGCACGTCGTTCAGATTCTCGCTGCGCTTCTGCGCGGTGACGACGACGGTTTCGAGTTGCGGTGCCGAACTAGCGTCACTGTCGGCGGGCGCCGACGCATACGCCGTCGCGGCCACGCTGAGGCCGAGACCCAGGCCAAGGCCCAGGCACAGTTCCGACGCCAGCGCGAACGCGGCACTGCACCGATCGCAGCGGATATGCATGATCCCCATCGTTGTTCCCCGAACGACGTCAACAGCCCACGTAGCGCGCGAGCCGCATCCCTGACGCAACTTGAAGCAGTGCCACTTCGAGCCGGAATGCAGCACGGCGTCGATCCGCGGCGCGGCGCCGCACAAATCCGGGGCGTCACATCGGCAGGATGCGAAGTCGCCACGAGTTTGCAGCGTCGATGACAGCGATTGCATGAACGATGCCAGCGTCGCCGTTGCGTCCGACGGCGGTGGCGGTGGGGAGATTGCGGCCGCGGCCGCGTTGCTCGAGCGCAGGACGGGTGCAGGACGGGCGCAGAACTTGGGCCGCAACGGGAGGCGCACGGTGCATCGCATCCCTGCGAAGGCGGCCCGGCACGCATCCCAAACAGCCCCGCGGCCCCGCCATTCGAGCGCGCGCAACCGGCTGTCAAGCCGTGCCGTGCGAAAAAACCGCGCCCCGAGTAAACTACGCGACCTTTTTTGCCGCGTCGCAGCATAAAGGCATTCCTGCGCCCCTCGCACGCCTCAACGCGAACCCTTTGCAGGATGCGGCCCAACGAACCATCCGGTTCGCCGGTCTCCCCGCGGCGCTATATCACCGGAAGTGTTTTTGTGAGCATCCAGAACCTACGCAACATCGCCATCATCGCGCACGTCGACCACGGCAAGACCACCCTCGTCGATAAGCTGCTGCGACAGTCGCAGACTTTGGACGCGCGCGAGAATCTCGGCGAGCGCGTGATGGACTCGAACGATCTCGAGCGCGAGCGCGGCATCACGATTCTGTCGAAGAACACCGCGATCCGCTGGATGGACAAGCGGACCAACATCGAATACCGCATCAACATCGTCGACACCCCGGGACACGCCGACTTCGGCGGCGAAGTCGAACGCGTGCTGTCGATGGTCGACTCCGTCTGCCTGCTGGTCGATGCTGCCGACGGCCCGATGCCGCAGACCCGCTTCGTCACCCAGAAAGCGTTTGCGATGGGCCTCAACCCGATCGTCGTGGTCAACAAGATCGACCGTCCGGGCGCGCGTGCGCATTGGGTCTACGACCAGGTGTTCGACCTGTTCGACCGCCTCGACGCCAACGACACCCAGCTCGATTTCCCGGTGGTCTACGCCTCGGCCCTGAACGGTTACGCCGGCGACAACCCGGACATCCGCGAAGGCAATATGGACTTCCTGTTCCAGACCATCGTCGACAAAGTTGCGCCGCCGCAGGTCGATCCGGAAGGTCCGTTCCAGATGCAGGTGATCTCGCTGGCCTATTCCAGCTACGTCGGCGTCATCGGCACCGGCCGCATCACGCGCGGCAGGGTCCGCACCAACATGCCGGTGGCCGTGGTCAATCGCGATGGCGAAGTCCGTCAGGGCCGCGTGCTGCAGGTGCTCGGCTTCATGGGCCTCGACAAAATCGAAGTGCCGGAAGCTGAAGCCGGCGACATCGTCGCGCTGACCGGCATCGCCGAACTCGGCATTTCGGAAACCGTCTGCGATCCGAAATTCCCGGAACAGATGAAGACGCTGCAGGTCGACGAGCCGACGATGACGATGACCTTCGAGGTCAACAAGTCGCCGTTCGCCGGCAAGGAAGGCAAGCTCATCACCTCGCGCCAGATCGGTGATCGCCTGCAGCGCGAACTGAAAACCAATGTCGCGCTGCGGGTCGAGAACATGAGCGCCGGTGACCAGTTCAAGGTGTCCGGCCGCGGCCTGCTGCATCTCGGCATCCTGCTCGAGAACATGCGCCGCGAAGGCTTCGAAATCGCGGTGAGCCGTCCGCAGGTCATCATCAAGGAAATCGACGGTGTGATGTGCGAACCGTACGAAGCGCTGGTGGCCGATGTCGAAGAAGCCAACCAGGGCAGCACCATCACCGGCCTCGCCGAGCGTGGCGGCAAGATGCAGAACATGGTTCCGGACGGCAAAGGCCGCGTGCGCCTGGAATACAAGATTCCGTCGCGTGGCTTGATCGGCTTCCATACCGAATTCATGAGCGCGACCAGCGGCACCGGTCTGCTGTTCCACAACTTCGACCACTTCGGTCCGCTCTCGGACGCCAAGGACATCGGCCAGCGTCGCAACGGTGTGCTGATCTCCAACGAACAAGGCAAGACTGCGCCCTACGCGCTGTTCAACCTGCAGGAGCGCGGCCGCATGATGGTGGATGCCGCGGTCGAGGTCTACGAAGGCCAGATCGTCGGAATCCACTCGCGCGACAACGATCTCGTCGTCAACGCGCTGAAGGGCAAGAAGCTGACCAACATGCGTGCGTCGGGTTCGGACGAGAACGTGCTGCTGACGCCGCCGGTGAAGCATTCGCTGGAGCAGGCACTCGAATTCATCAACGAGGACGAGCTGGTCGAACTGACGCCGACATCGATCCGCATCCGCAAGAAGTTCCTCAAGGAACACGAGCGCAAGCGGTCGGGCAACAACTAAGCGCTTTCGCAAAGCGCGCTGGTCAGGGCCGCGGCGTAACAGCCGCGGCCTTTTTCATTGGGAGAGCAAAACGTGGTGACGCCTGAGTTGCAGGCCCTGGCCAACGGCTTCGGCCTGACCGCCTCGCTGATCGTCGCAATCGGCGCGCAGAACGCCTTCATGCTGCGGCAGGGACTCAAGCGCGAGCATGTTTTCACACTCGCAACGATCTGTTTCGTCTCCGATGCCACGCTGATCGCGCTGGGCTGCGCCGGTTTCGGCAGCCTGGTGCAATCGCACCCGCAGTGGTTGAAGGCCGTCACCTGGATCGGCGTCGCCTTCCTCGTCGTCTACGGCGCACGCAGTGCGCTCGCCGCGCTGAAGCCACAGCAACTGCTGCCAGATGCAGCACCCGGCGCGAATGGCAGCCTGCGCAAGGCAGTGCTGACCTGCCTGGCGATGACCTGGCTGAATCCACATGTGTATCTCGATACCGTGCTGCTGCTCGGCGGGATCGGCGGTCGCTACCCGGCCGGTCCGCGCATTTATTTCGCGCTCGGCGCGATGTCGGTTTCGCTGATCTGGTTCTATGGCCTCGGCTACGGCGCCGGCCGGCTCGCGCCGTTGTTCCGCAAGCCCATGACCTGGCGCGTCCTCGACGCCATGATCGCGATCACCATGTGGGGCATCGCCGGCTTGCTGCTGGCCGGCTAGGGCGATCGCTCTGCGGTCACGCTCGCGCGATCACCGCGTCGGCGCGCGGCGGGTGGGTTGCTTGGATTTGGGCAGATTCCGTGCAGGATTGTTCAATCCCCGGCGCGCGCATCGGCGCTAGAGTAAGCCTCCCGGTTTTGCGCGCAGCGCGCGGTCAGTCCTGGCCGATCGAAGCGCCGGTGATCACGGCAATCGGAGTCCGCACGATGGAAATGTTGCAGCTGGCCGCACAGTGGCACGCCGAAGGGCGCCGCGTGGCGCTGGCAACGGTGATCGCCACCTGGGGTTCGTCGCCGCGTCCGGCCGGCAGCCAGTTGATCGCCGATGCGGACGGACAGTTCGCCGGTTCGGTGTCGGGTGGCTGCATCGAGGCCGACGTCATCCGCGCCTGTGCCGAGACGGTTCGTAGCGGCGTGCCGAAGCTGCTCGAATTCGGCGTCGCCAACGAGCAGGCCTGGGCCGTCGGCCTGAGTTGCGGCGGCACCGTGCAGGTGTACGTTGAAGCCTTGGCGGAGACGCAGCTGGCATGAGGCCCGCGATGCTCGACACGCTGCTGGCTGCGAATCGCAGCGGCACGCCGATCGCGCTGCTGACGCGGCTCGACGATGGCGCGCAGGCCTGGGTCGATCTCGGGCAATCGGCTGGCGAATTCGACGCCGACGATGCACTGCTCGTGCAAGCGCGCGCCTTGCTGCGAGCCGAGCGCAGCGAAAGCGTCGGCGAGGGCGCCTCGCGCGTCTTCATCCATGCGTGCGTGCCCGCGCCGAAGCTGCTGCTCATCGGCGCGGTGCACATCGCACAGCCGCTCGCGCGCATGGCGGCACTCGCCGGCTACTCGGTGACACTGATCGATCCGCGCTCGGCATTCGCCGAACGACCGACGTTCGAAGACTTCCGCGTGCTCACGCAGTGGCCGGACGAAGCTCTGGCGACGATCGCCGCCGATGCGCGCACCGCGCTGGTGACCTTGACGCACGACCCCAAGCTCGACGACCCGGCGCTCGACTGGGCCCTGCGCAGCGAGTGTTTCTATATCGGCGCGCTCGGCAGTCGCAAAACCCACGCAAGCCGTCTGCAGCGCCTGGCCGCGCGCGGCTTCACACCCGAGCAGTGCGCGCGCATTCATGGACCGGTCGGGCTATCGATCGGTGCGGTATCGCCGGCCGAGATCGCAGTGTCGATTCTGGCGCAGCTGATCGAATCTCGACGGGGCGCGAGCCGCTGATGGACTTCGGCGAGATCCCGCTCGATGCCTCGCAGGGGGCAATCCTCGCGCACAGCCTCAACCTGCCCGACGGCAAGTTGAAGAAGGGCACGAAGCTGTCCGCCGAAGATTGCGAGCGACTGGCGCGCGCCGGTTACACCCGGGTGATGGCCGCGCGCATCGGCGCCGACGACATCGACGAAGACCAAGCGGCGGCGCGAGTTGCCGCGCTGCTCGCGGCACGAGGAAACGCTCGCGTACAGGTCGGCAACGCGGTGCGTGGCCGCTGCAATCTGTTCGCGACGACGCAGGGCCTGTTGCAGCTCGACACGGACTACGTCCACGCGCTCAACGCCGTCGATGAGGCCGTCACCGTCGCCACGTTGGCGCCGGATGCGGTAGTGGTTCCGGGGCAGATGCTGGCCACGATCAAGATCATTCCATTCGCACTGCCCGCAGCGTTGATTTCGCGCTGTGAAGCGCTGGCAGCCACCAGCGGATCCGCAGCTGCGGTCGAGGTTCGTGCATTTCGCGCACACCACATCGCCCTGCTGCAAACGCGGCTGCCAGGCTTCAACGAAAGCCTGATCGAGAAAACCGCAAGGATCACGCGCAGCCGCTTGGCGGGACTCGGTCAGCAGCTGCGCGATCTCGACAGCTGCGCGCACGCGATCGCACCACTTGCCGAGCAGATGCGCGCGCACGTAGCGCAAGGCTGCGAGCTGCTGTTGGTGCAGGGCGCTGCCGCGATTGCCGATCGACGCGATGTGATTCCGGCGGCGATCGTTGCCGCCGGTGGCGAGGTGCTGCGCTTCGGCATGCCGGTCGAGCCGGGCAATCTGCTGCTGCTGGGACGCATCGGCACGTGTGTGGTGCTGGGTCTGCCGAGCTGCGCGCGCTCACCGAAACGCAATGGCCTCGATCGTCTGCTGCAACGTTTCGCTGCGGATCTGCCGATCGACAGCGCCGGTATCGCGCAGCTCGGCGTTGGCGGCCTGCTGTCCGACGACACACCGTCGATCGAAGCGGAGCTGACATCGATAGGCGCAGTCGCAGCCTTGTCGGCCGCAGAAGATTTTGGCCTTGCGAGCGACGCGCCACGACAACCCGCCGCGGCGTCGCGCATCGCCACCGTGATTCTCGCCGCCGGACGCTCCTCGCGCATGGCGCCGCACAACAAGCTGTTGATGCCGGCAGGCGATCGCAGCATGTTGCGCCGCGCGGCCGAAGCCGCGTTGGCGGCAGGCTGCGCGCCGGTGGTGGTGGTCACCGGGCCGCAGGCGAACGCGGTCGCGGCAACACTCGCCGGGCTCGGCGTGACTTGTGTCGCCAATGCAGCACACGATGAAGGCATCGCCAGTTCGATTCGTGCCGGAGTTGCCGCGCTGCCGACGGACTGTGCCGCGGCGATCTTCATGCTCGGCGATATGCCGCTGGTGCAGGCAGCGCATCTGCAGCGGCTGGTCGATGCCTTCGATGCAGACGCCGGTCGCAATGTCTGTGTGCCGGTGTGGCAGGGCAAGCGTGGCAACCCGGTGTTGTGGGGCGCGCTGCACTTTGCGCAGCTGCGGCAATTGCAGGGCGATCGCGGTGCGCGCGTGTTGTTTGCAAGCCTCGGCGAGCAACTGGTCGAGGTGGCGATGCCCGACGATGCGGTGCTGGTGGATGTCGACACCCTCGCAGCACTCGAAGATCTGCAAGCGCGGCTCGAGTGCGCCGGAACACAAGCGACCTCACCGTTCGAACCGCAGAGCAATGCGGGATCGCCGTCGCCGTCGCTGCGCAAGGTGAGTGACGATGTCCACTGAAGCAGAGTCCACCGAATTGTTTCTGGAGTCGCTGACCGAACTTGCGCATCGTCGCGGTCCGGCGGTCGAGCAGCCGAACGCGCATGCGGTAGCGCGCAATCCTTTGTGCGGCGACCAGGTCGCGGTCGCGCTACGCATCGCCGATGCACAGATTGCTGCGCTCGCATTCGACGTGCGCGGCTGCCTGTTGTGCGAAGCGGCCGCCGGCGCCTTGCGTCAGCACGGGGTCGGCCGCCGCCTCGACGATCTTGAACAGGCCGAGCGCTTCCTGCTCGACACCGCGCAAGGCGACGTGGTCGCCGTGCCTGCAGATTGGTCGACGCTGGCCGTGTTCGCGCCGCTGCAATCATTTCCGGGCAGGCTCAAGTGCGTGCTGCTGCCTTTGCAGGCCTTGCGTCTGGCGTTCGCGCGGCAGTCGCCCGACGCTGACGACTCCGGCGCTCCAATCCGGCCCTGGTAAACCTGATCAGCATTCGACGTTTTTGACTCGAGAGGAGCAGTAAAAATGACAAGCCTGAATGTGAACGGCCAGCCGCTGACCGTCGATGTGCCCGACGACATGCCGCTGCTGTGGGCGCTGCGCGATGGCGCCGGCATGACCGGTACGAAGTTCGGCTGCGGCATCGCCCAATGCGGGGCTTGCACCGTGCATCTCGACGGCAAGCCGGTGCGTTCCTGCGTGATGCCGGTGAGCGCGGCCAAAGGCAAGGCGGTGACGACGATCGAAGGAATGGCCAAGGACAAGGTCGGTCATGCGGTTCAAACCGCCTGGCGCAAGCTCGATGTGGTTCAGTGCGGCTACTGCCAGTCCGGCCAGATCATGTCTGCCACCGCGCTACTGAAAGAAAAGCACAAACCGACCGATGCCGATATCGATCAGGCCATGTCCGGCAACGTCTGCCGTTGTGCCACCTACGTGCGGATTCGCGCGGCGATTCACGCAGCCGCTGCGAGCCTGGTTTGATCCGCAGTCGCAACTCCTTTCGAATTCGAGAAATTCCATGAACGACAAGATCCGTCTGGCGACCGCCGCCGAACTGTCCAGCGACGCACTCTCCACCGATGCGAAAGCCGCTTCAGGCGCGGCACACGGCGCAGCCCACGATCCGTCGCGCCGCCGCCTGCTGCAGGCCGGTGCGGGGCTGGCGCTGGCGGTCTATTTCGCGCCGCTGTCGGCCGACAACGCGCGTCCGCGCAAGCTCGCCGCGTCGAAGGCGACCGCCGACAGCACCGCGGTATTCGAGCCGAATGCCTTCATCCGTATCGATGCCGACGGCGGCGTCAGCGTGATCGCCAAGCACCTGGAAATGGGTCAGGGCGTCTATACCGGTCTGGCCACGCTGGTCGCCGAAGAACTCGATGCCGACTGGTCGCAGGTGCGCGTGATCGGCGCGCCGGCAGACGCCAAGCGCTACGGCAACGCGGCGTTCGGCGGTTTGCAGGGCACCGGCGGCAGCACTGCGATGGCGAGTTCCTACACGCAGATGCGGCAGGCCGGCGCCACCGCACGCGCGATGCTGGTGGCCGCCGCCGCACAGCAGTGGCAGGTGCCTGCGGATCGCATCACGGTCAGCAATGGACGGGTGCATCACGTGTCCGCCGAGCGCAGCGCGCATTTTGGCGAACTCGCCGCACTGGCCGCACAGCAGCCGGTGCCAACCAACGTGCAGCTGAAAGAGCCCGCGCAATTCAAGCTGATCGGCAAGCAGCAGCTCGCGCGCAAGGACTCGTCGGCGAAGACCGACGGCAGTGCGCAGTTCACCCAGGACGTACAGCTGCCCGGCATGCTGGTCGCGGTGTTGGCGCATCCACCGCGCTTCGGTGCCACCGTCGCGAAGTTCGATGCTGCTGCGGCGAAGGCGATTCCCGGTGTGGTCGATGTCGTCGCGGTGCCGGGCCAGCGCGGCGTGTTTCAGGGCGGCGTCGCCGTGCTGGCCCGCAATACCTGGAGTGCGATCCGCGGACGACAAGTGCTGAATGTCGACTGGGACGAGTCGCAAGCGTTCAAGTCCGGCAGCGATGCGCTGCTCACGCAGTACCGCGCGCTGGCACAGCAGCCGGGCAGCGTGGCGCACGACAGCGGCGATCACGCCAAAGCCTTCGCGAGTGCTACGAAAACGCTCGAGGCACAGTACGAAGTGCCGTTCCTGGCGCATGCGTCGATGGAGCCGCTGAACTGTGTGGTCAAGCTCGGTGATGGCGTCTGCGAGATCTGGAACGGCGAGCAGTTCCAGACGATCGACCAGCAACTCGTTGCCGCGCAGCTGGGACTCAAGCCCGAGCAGGTGACGCTCAACCAGTTGTACGCGGGCGGCAGTTTCGGCCGGCGCGCAAATCCGAAATCGGATTACCTGCTGGAAGCCACGGCCACCGCGCAGGCCGCACAGAAAGCCGGGCACAGCGTGCCGGTGAAAATGGTGTGGACGCGCGAAGACGACACGCGCGGCGGCTACTATCGGCCGGCGAACCTGCACGCGCTGAAGGCGGCGATCGATGCGCAGGGCAACGTCAGCGCCTGGTGGCAGCGCATCGTCGGCCAGTCGATCATGCAGGGCGGACCGATGGCCGCGATGGTCCAGAACGGCATCGATCCAACCTCGGTCGAAGGTGCGGCGGATCTGCCGTATGCGGTGCCGAGCCTGCACGTCGAACTGCATTCGCCGGAACTCGCGGTTCCAGTGCAGTGGCTGCGCTCGGTGGGGCATACGCACACCGCGTTCTCAACCGAGGTGTTCATCGACGAGATCGCAGTCGCCACCGGCAAGGACGCTTACGAACTGCGCCGCAGCCTGCTGGCACAGCAGCCGCGGCACCTCGCGGTGCTGGAACTGGCGGCGACGAAGGCCGGATGGAGCAAGCCGCTGGCCAAGGCTGCGGCCGGCGAGCGTCGCGGTCGCGGCATCGGCGTGCACAAGTCGTTCGAGAGTTATGTCGCGAACGTCGTCGAGGTCACGGTGAAACCCGATGGCAGTTTCAAGGTCGATCGTGTGGTCTGCGCGGTCGACTGCGGTGTCGCGATCAATCCGGATGTGATCCGCGCGCAGATGGAAGGCGGCATCGGCTACGGCCTGTGGATCGCGCTACACGGCGGCCTTACCTTCAAGGACGGCGCGGTCGAGCAATCCAACTTTCACGACTATCGACCGCTGCGGATCAACGAGATGCCGGCGGTTGAAGTGCATATCGTGCCGTCGGCGGAGCCGCCCACCGGTGTTGGCGAGCCGGGCACGCCGGTGGTTGCCCCCGCGCTGGTCAATGCGCTGTACGCCGCCACCGGCCAGCGTCTGCGCGTGCTGCCGATCGACAGCACAGCACTGCGCGAGGTGCGCGCCGCGTAGCCGACGACAGCTCCTGCTGCGGCGCTTGAATCAGGCCGCAGGCTTCGCTGTCGTTGAAGTTCGATGGAAGCAATACGGTGGCGTGTTGCGAACGCTGATCCGACGCCGATCGAAACGCCAATCGAAACGCCGATCGAATTCATCGCGCGCGAAGCGGTCCAACGGCACATGGACCTGCTCGATGAACCTGAAGTTGCGCGGCCGCCGATGCTGATTCGCGCGCGTGCGACCTGGCGCGACGAAGTGGTGTTCGTCTGCCGCAAATGCATGCGCAAGCAGCGCAAGGGCGTCGACGGCGACGGCACCAGTCTGCGCAAATGGCTGCGCCGCGCCTTGAAGCAGGCCGGTCTGGGGAAGCGCGTGCGGGTGCTGGAGACCAGCTGTTTCGATCTGTGTCCGAAGCGCGGCGTGGCACTCGCGCGTGGCCGCGATCTGGCCGATGCAGCCAAACCGCTGCGCGTGCTGCGCGATGGCGACGACCCGGCGCTGTTGCTGACGTGGCTCGGCGATCTGCACGGCGATTGATACAGCGGAGCGAAACGCCGAACGCCGAAGTCATCCATGGCGCTGAGCGATGGCGCTGCAAGTGGAAAATCTCCGAGTCGCCCGATCGTCGACGCGAGGCTTAAGGCCGATGGCTTCGCGGTCGCATCACCGTTCAATCAAATCCAAAATCGCAGTCGCGATATTGATGCTGCAATCGATCGTTTGACCGACCCATGGGTCGATACTCAGACGGATCGCACGAACCAAGCCGCGACCGATCCTTTGCACGATCCTTTGCACGATCCTCTGGCCGAGCCTGGAACGCATACTCCGACCGATCCTCTAAACTGCCCGCAGACCTTTTTTAGAAATCCCGCATGCCGAGTCCTTCGCCGCGGCGCCTGCCCGCAACCGCCGTACCGCGCGCGCACTCCGCGACGCCGGCGCGCGGGTCTGCACTCGACTGCCGCACGCTGCGCTTCGGCGACTACCGCACGCGCGCGATATTGCGACCCGGCCGCGGACCGACCGTGCTGTGTCTGCATGGCTGGTCGGATAGTGCGGATGCGTATCGTCCGCTGTTCCGCACGCTGTCCGATACCGATATCAATTTCATCGCGCTGGACTTTCCCGGACATGGCGAAGGGCCGCGGCTGCTGGCACGGCCGGCGCGCGTGCTGCCGCAGATGACCGACTTCGTGGTGGCGGCGATCGACCATTTCTCCCACGCGCAATCCGGTCCCAGCCTTCGTGCCGATCGCGCGGCCGGTCACACGGCCAATCGGCATTCCAATAGGCACGGTCCGGCGCAGGCCCAGCGACCGATGCAACCGTTGATTCTGCTGGGCCACTCGCTCGGGGGGCGTACCGCACTGGCCGCCGCCGCCGAACGGGCCGAGTGCATTGCTGCGGTCATGGCGCTCGCACCCGCACCGCTGCGCCTGCGCGCCTGGCTGCGAACGGTGGCCGCGGAGCGCTGGCTGATTCCGCGCGCCGCCGCATTGTTGCGACTGCTGCCGGACACGCTGGCCCGACGGCAATATCTGCGCGGACATCGGCGAACGTTCTATGCGCCCGAGACGGTCGATGCCGATGTATTTGCGCGTTTCGCGCAGTTCTGCGATGCGCGGCGCATGGCGGACTACACCTCGGGACTGCATCGGGTCGGTGGCGAACTCGGCGATGCGCTCGACCTGCGCGCGCTGCACATGCCGGTGGATCTGGTGTGGGGCTGCGACGATCGTCTGGTACCGCCGGCCGCGGCGCGCGCGTATCAGGCCCGATTGCCGCAGGCGCGTTTGATCACACTTGCGCAGTGTGGCCATAACCCGGCGCAGGAGCAGACGGAAGTGGTCGCCCGGCAGCTGCGCGCCCTACTGGTTCATGCGCGCCGATAGGCGAGGCAGGTGCTGCGGTGTTAGCATTTCACCGCGCGGCCGCCATCCCACTTCCGTCGCGCCGTTCGATGATCGAAGAGCCGGAAGACCCTCTCCCTGACTTGCTGTGTTCGCGCCTGGCGCCTGTCGTTCAAACGATGAGCGAAGCCTCGGCGTGAGCGGCATTGTCGTCGTCGATCAGCGCAGCGACTGGCCGGTGGATATTCCCGGCGTCGAAATCGCAACCGCCTGGGAATATCTCACGCAGGAATCGTTCACTCGGCTGCGCGGTGCGCGCGTATACAACCTGTGCCGCACCTTCAGTTACCAGACCACCGGCTACTACGTCAGCCTGCTGGCCGGCGCGCGCGGTCATCGCATCCTGCCGGACATCACCACGGTGCAGGATCTCAAGCTGGCCGAAAGCCCCAGCGTGCTCAACGACGAAATCGAAGAGCTGATGCAGAAGAGCCTGGCGCGGCTCGGCTCCAACGAATACATCCTCAACGTCTACTTCGGCGAGAGTCCGTACGTGCGCCACGAAAGGCTCGCGCGCTCGCTGTTCAACCTGTTCCCCGCGCCGCTGCTGCAGGCCAAGTTCGTCTGGCGCGGTGACGAATGGCGCGTCGATACCTTGAATGCGGTTGCCCTCGGCGAAGTGCCGGCCTCGCATCACGAATTCCTGTACCAGACCGCGCGCGACTACTTCACGCGTCGGCGCGCACCGCGACGCAAGCGCGATTCCACCCGTTACGATCTGGCGATCCTGGTCAACGAAGACGAGAAGGAAGCGCCGTCGAATGCGCGCGCGCTGAAAGCGTTCGAGAAGGCCGCGGAAGATCTCGGCTTCTCGGTCGACTTTCTCGACAAGAGCGACTACGGCCACGTTGCCGAGTACGACGCGCTGTTCATCCGCGAGACCACGGCAGTCAACCACCACACCTATCGCTTTGCGCGCCGTGCCGCGCGCGAAGGCCTGGTGGTGGTGGACCATCCGGAGTCGATCCTGCGCTGCGCCAACAAGGTCTACCTCGCGCAGTTGATGGATCGTTACAAGATTCCGCAGCCGAAATCGATGCTGGTGCATCGTGCCAACGTCAGCGACGTCGGCCGCGAACTCGGCTTCCCCCTGGTGCTGAAGCAGCCGGATTCGCAATTCTCGAAAGGCGTGATCAAGGTCGAGACCGAGGCCGATCTGAAACGCGAGACGCGCGAGTTTCTGGAGCGCTCCGATCTGATCGTCGCGCAAGCCTACGAGCCGACCGAGTACGACTGGCGCGTCGGCGTGCTCGAAGGCAAGCCCTTGTACGCCTGCCGCTACTTCATGGCGCCGGCGCATTGGCAGGTGGTCAAGCGCGACAAAAACGGCGGCAAGCGCGAAGGCGATCACGAGACACTCGACATCAAGGACGTGCCGCCGCAGGTACTCACGGTCGCGGTACAGGCGGCGCGTGCGATCGGCAACGGACTCTACGGCGTCGATCTCAAGCAGTTCGGCAACGTCGTCAAGGTGATCGAGGTCAACGACAATCCCAACCTCGACTATGGCGTCGAGGACCTCGTCTTGAAGGACAAGCTCTACCGCAGCGTGATGGAGTACTTCGTACGCCAGCTCGACGTGCAGACGCGTCAGCGCGAGCCGGATTCGAACGCGCGCTGAGATCAATCGCGGCGCTTGCGTGTCGATCGAGCGTGATGCTCCGACCCGCCGCAGTCCGATCCGTTCGTGCTGCGCGCGCTGGCCATCCGCACTGTTAATCGCGAGTCCAACCCCGGCCTTCGCGGTGCAACCTCGGCGCAAAACACGCGCTATACCGATGCGCAATCCCGGATGCGCTTCTGCAAACATCGGCGCTGCAAGTGTCGATGCAATCGAGCCAGCGTCCAATGGCCCCGGCGGTCGCGCACAGGCCGGCCGGCTGGCATCATCCGCCGAGCCCTGTCCTTTGCGAAGTTCCGATCATCGATGAGCACCGCCACCCATGGCCATGTGCGCGCCGCGCGACCCAGCGACGGCAGCGCGATCCTGACGCTGGAAGAACTGTTTCCGAGCGACCGCATGTCGATGCGCTCGGTGCGCCGCTTCCTGCACGCGGCCAATGCGCGTACCTGGATCGCCGAGCTGGACGGTGCGGTCGTCGGCAACCTGATCCTGCTGATGCGCAAGGGCAGCCATGTCGCGCGCATCTATTCCGTCGTGGTGGCGCCGCAGGCGCGCGGCCGGCGTTTCGGCGAACGTCTGGTGCAAGCCGCCGAAGCCGAGGCCGCGCATCTGGGACTGCAGGCAATCTCGCTGGAGGTACGCGCCGACAACCACGCGGCGCGCGCGTTGTACGCCAAGCTCGGCTACAGCGAAGCGGCCAGCCTGCCGGGCTACTACGAAGACGGCGGCGACGGCTTGCGTCTGCGCAAGGCGATACATAAACGGTAGCAAGCGGCGAGCCTTGTGCGATTCGAAAAAAGTGCATGAGGTGCGACGCACCTGTTGCACCGGGCAGCACAGCGTCTATGCTTGCAAACAACAATCAGGCCGACGTGCCTCGCAGCAGACCCACCGGGAGACAGTCGATGTACACGCAAATCCGTCGCGCGCTGCTGCTGGGCTTGAGCTTGCTCGGTTTGTCTGGCGTCGCGCAGGCCGAAGTGGTCGAAGCGCAGAATGCCGGCTTCAAGATCAAGCAGCTTGCGACGATCGCCGCATCGCCGGACAAGGTCTACGCAGCCTTTGTCGACATCGGCAGCTGGTGGGATCCGCAGCACACCTATTCCGGTAGTTCGGCCAATCTGCACATCGATGCGCGTGCCGGCGGCTGCTTCTGCGAAACCCTGCAAAACGGTGGCGGCATCGTGCACATGATGCTGGTCAACGTCGTGCCTGGCACGCGAATCACCCTGAGCGGCGCGCTCGGTCCTCTGCAGATCGCCGGTGTGGCCGGTGCGATGACGGTGCAGACGGTGCCGAAGGATGGCGGCACCCAGTTCGGCATGCTGTATCTGGTCGGCGGCTATTTTCCGGGCGGCCTCAACAGCGTGGCCAAGGATGTCGACGCAGTGCTGACCCTGCAGGTCGCGCGTCTCAAGCGCTACGTCGAAACCGGATCTCCGCTGGAAGCCGCGGTAGTGGCGCCGACGACACCTGCGCCAACGCCGGCGGCGCCCGTCGCTCCGTGACGGTGTTGCAAGGCTTCCACCCGGGCCGGCAGCGCGATCGAGAGTCTGCCGCCGCGTAATTGCCGCTCCGCAGATCGCTCGACCAAGTCTGCGCTCGACCAATTCTGCGATTGGCGCTCAGAGTCTCGCCGACGTGATTCACCGTGTTGTGCGCAGGCTCCGGCGCTGCGGCATCAGCATTGCCGCGAGCGGGTGGTGTCAGCGTGCCGCCGACGCGCCCGGCTCGCGCGCAACCGCGGTCCAGACTTCGCGCCAGGTTTTCGCCCGCCGAACATCGCGCGTCATCGCGGCGAATTCGTGAAAGGCGATCCGCACGGGATTGAAGGTGTCGAGGTTGTGGACCAGGCCGTAGCGGACGCGTTCGACTTCCGGTTCGAAGGTGCCGAACAGGCGATCCCAGATGATCAGCATGCCGCCGTAGTTCTTGTCGATGTAGCGCGGATTGCTGCCGTGGTGCACGCGATGGTGCGACGGCGTGTTGATCACCACTTCGAGCGGACCGAGACTGCGCACCGCTTCGGTGTGCACGAAGAATTGGTAGATCAGACTGATCGATTGCATCGCGATCACCGCGAGCGGGTGAAAGCCGATCAGGGGCAGTGGCAACCAGAACCAGTACGCACTGAAGCTCTCGGTCCAGGGCTGGCGCAAGGCCACCGCGAAATTGAAGCGCTCGCTTGAATGATGATTGCTGTGCGTACACCACAGCAGTCGCACGCGATGATGTGCGCGGTGGAACCAGTAGTAGCAAAGCTCGTCGCCGAAGAACAGCAGCACCCAGCTCCACCAGGCACTCATCGGCAAGTCGAACAGGCGGTGCTGGTAGACCTGCGTGTAGAGCCAGATCCAGAACAGTTTCATCGGTACCGCGATGACGATATTGCCGATGCCCATCGCCAGGTTGGCGAAGGTATCGCGGGTTTCGTACAGCGCCTGCTGCCGGGCGCGGGCGTAGAGCAGTTCCGCGCCGATCGACAACACGAAGACCGGGATGAAATACAGGATCAGGTTGTCGAGCGTGCTGTTCACGGGGCGAAGCTTACAAGAACGAAAAGGGCGATCGAAACTCAGGCTTTGACGATGCTGTGCCGACGCTGTACTGGCTGCGACCGATCAGTTGGCTTCCGCGCGCTGCGGGCGTTCTGCCAGCCGCTGTACCGCGGCGATCGGCGAGACTTCGCCGGCGATCACCGCGCTGGCCATTTCCAGCAGCGGCATCTGCACGCCGCAGCGCTGCGCCAGGCGCAACACTTCGGGTGCGGCGCGCACGCCTTCGACCACGCCTTCGAGCGCCGCCTGCGCCTCGGCCACGGTTTTGCCCTGGCCCAGCAGCATGCCGAGGCGGCGATTGCGCGACTGGTTGTCGGTACAGGTGAGCACGAGGTCGCCGAGGCCGGCCAGACCCATCAGCGTTTCCCGCTGCGCGCCGAGCGCGGTGGCGAGCCGGCTGATTTCGTTGAGCCCGCGCGTGATCATTGCGGCGCGCGTATTGGCACCAAGGCCGAGGCCGTCGGCGATGCCGACCGCAATCGCCAGCACGTTCTTCGCCGCGCCGCCGATCTCGACGCCGACGACGTCGTTCGAGGTATACGCACGGAAGCCGTCGCCATGCAGGGCCTGCGCGATGCGCTCGGCGAACGCGGCATCGGTCGAGGCCACGGTGACCGCGGTCGGCAGGCCGAGACCGAGTTCTTTCGCGAACGTCGGGCCGGAAATGATCGCCACCGAACGCTCACTTCCGAGTTCTTCGGCGATGACCTCGTGTGCGAAGCGTCCGCTGTGCGGCTCCAGTCCCTTGCAGGCGCAGGCGATGCCCTGTTCGGGACGCAGTAGCGGTGCGAGTCGCTGGCAGGTTTCGCGCAGCGCCGGGCTTGGGGTTGCGATCAACAGGTCGCCGGCATCGGCGACCACGGCTTCGAGATCGGAGGTTGCAATCAGCGGTGCGGGCAGGTGGCAGCCGCGCAGGTAGCGCACGTTTTCGCGGCTTTCCTGCATCGTCGCCATCACCGTGGCGTCGCGGCCCCAAAGGAAGCCGGCAGCACCACGACGGGTCAGCTGAATCGCCAGCGCCGTACCGAAGGCCCCGGCGCCGAGCACTGCGATCGGCGCGGGTGCGCGCATGGCCGGGCGGCTGGGTGCGGGATTACTGCAGCACGACGCCGCTGGCATCGCCGGCGGCACTGATCTCGGCCGACTGCCGCTGCTTGGCGAGATGCTCCATGTACAGGCCTTCGAAATTGATCGGCTGCAGCAGCACCGGCGGGAAGCTGCCGCGCTGGGTCAGTTCGGCGATGGCTTCGCGCGCGAACGGGAACACCACGTTCGGGCAATAGCCGCCGAGCACGCCCTGCACTTCGGCTTCGTTGGCGAAGCCGGTGATCATGAAAATGCCGGCTTGGTGGACTTCCGCCAGGAAGCCGACGTCGTCGCCGAGCTTCGCCGTGACCGTCACCGACAGCACCACCTGGTAAAGATTTTCGCCGATGCCGCTGATCGCGGAATTGATCTGCACGTCGATCGCCGGCGTCCACTGGCGCGCAAACACCTGCGCACCCAGCGGCACTTCCAGTGAGCAGTCTTTCAGGAACAGGCGCTGCAGCAACACCTGGCGGGTCGGGGGCGATGCGGTATTCGGTTCAGCCATGAGAGAAACGTCCGGAGGTTGAAAGGCCGCGCGAGCACGGCACTGGTTTGGTTTTAGGAATGGTTCGGCAAGGCAGACATCGGCATGACTCAGGCGCGGCGGTGAGCCCGACCTCAGGCGCCAGCCAGCAGCGGATCGAGCTTACCGGCGCGGTCGAGGGCTGCAAGATCCTCGTAGCCGCCGACATGGGTTTCGCCGACGAAGATTTGCGGCACCGTGCGGCGGCCGCTCTTCTGCATCATCTCGTCGCGGCGCTGCGTGTCGAGATCCACCAGCACTTCCTCGTACTTCACGCCCTTCGCCTGCAGCAGGCGCTTGGCCATCATGCAGTAGGGGCAGACGCGGGTGCTGTAGACGAGGACCGGAGCCATGGTGTGACTACTTTGCCGTAATCGGCAGGTTGGCGCTGATCCAGCCATTGAGGCCGCCGCGCAGTGGATAGACTTCCGTATAGCCGGCCTTGCGCAATTGTTTGGCCGCTTCGATCGCGCTGCCGCCGAGCGCGCAGTACACCAGCACCGGCTTGCTCTTGTCCTTCGCCAGCGTGCCGGCCTGTTCGTCGATCTTCGCCACCGGCAGGCTCACCGCGTTGAGGAGATGGCCCTTCTTGAAATCGGCGGTGGGACGCACGTCGACCACCACTGCTTCGCGGTCGTTCATCAGACGCACGGCTTCCAGCGGCGACATGCGCGCGCCGGCGGTCAGCGCGCCGAACACTTCGTTGGCGACGAACAGCGCAACCGCGACGCCGAGCATCGCGAACAGGTAGGGATGCGCCTGGAAAAATTGCAGCAACTGCGGGACTGAAGGCATGCGGCTCGTATCGGTGATCGGCCGACGATCGGTTTGGGTGGCGGCGGTTGCGGGTTGCGGAAGAATCGCCGCGGCGATCCATCCGGACAACAGGCAACTAGTATGATTATCGCATCCGCCGTAACTGCTCGAAAGACCGTTTGCCCATGTGCCGCCCGCCGCCAGAGTCTCCAACTGCGATTCGCCGGCACGCTGGGGCGGTTTCGACGGTCTGTGCGCTCGCCGGCGCGGCGCTGCTGTTCGCCGCCACTGCCCTGGCGGGCGACGAATCCCAATTAAAGAAGAACACCGCCGAGCTGGACAAGCTGCGCGACAAGATCGAGTCGGTCAACAAGTCGATCGAAGCCGATCGCTCGCAGAAAGACAGCCTGCGCAGCGCAGTCGAAGCCGCCGAACGCAAGCTTGCCGATGCCCAGGGACAGGTCCACAAACTCGGTGCGCAGATCGATCTGCAGACCGCAAAAGTGCGTCAGGCGCAGGAAGATCAGGCCGCCGCCGAGCATCGTCTGGCCGAGCAGAAGGATGCGCTGGCACAGCAGATTCGTGCGGCCTACATCCTCGGCACCGGCGGCCGTACCGAGCTGCTGCTGAGCCAGGACGAGCCCGACCGCGTCGGCCGGCTGCTGCTGGATTACGACTATCTGAATCGCGCGCGTAAGGCGTCGATCGATCACATCAGCGACGAAATTCAGCAGGCGGCGACGCTCGAAGCCAAGTATCAGAGCGAGCTCGACACGCTGCGTGGCCTGCAGACGCAGCGCAAACAGGCCTTGGCGGATATCGAAACCGACCGCAGTCAGCGACGCCAGGCGATGAACCAGGTGCAGACGCGGCTGGCCGGCGAAAGCGAGGAACTCAAGCGCCTGCAGGGCAACGAGAAGCAGCTGCAGAATCTGCTGGAATCGCTCAAGCGCGCGCTCGCCAGCGCGCCGCCACCCACCTCGTCGTCATCGAAGCCGTTCACCGGCAAGCACGGCAGCATGCAGTGGCCGCTGCGCGGCGACATCCTCGCCAACTATGGCGACCCCAAAGCCGGCGGACGGCTGCAATGGAAGGGCATCTGGATCAGCGCGCCCGAAGGCTCGGCGGTACACGCCTGCGCGTCGGGCCGGGTGGCCTATGTCGGCTGGCTGTCCAGCTTCGGCCTGATTGTGGTGATCGAACACGAACGCGGCTTGTTCACGCTGTATGGCCACAATTCCACGGTCGGCAAGGAAGTCGGCGATTCGGTCAGTGCCGGCGACGTAATCGCGGCCGCCGGCAACACCGGCGGTTACGAGCAGCCGGGGCTGTACTTCGAAGTGCGCAAAGGCACCGATCCGATCGATCCGCGCGAGTGGCTCACGCGTTAGCGCGCCGGCAGGGCCCCCCGGGCGACCTGCCAAATCCTGACGACTTCGATGCCCACGACGAGCTTGCCGACGGCAGTGACTACCCGCTGAAGTGCCCGAACCGGCGGACTTTCGGCGCTGTCTCAAACGGGCGCTGTGGTATCTTCATCGCGGCATTTTTTCTATTAAACGAGTCAAGCCATGCCTTCCCGTTACCGAGTTCCTGCGGCGATTGCCGCAAGTTTCCTCCTTGGCGCCAGCATCACGCTGACGCATGGCGTGCTGGCCGAGAAGCAGGCGGCGACTGCTGCCGCTGGCGGCTTGCCGCTCGACGATCTGCGCAATTTCGTCGAAGTGCTGAACAAGGTGAAGGCCGATTACGTCGAGCCGGTGGATGACAAGACGCTGCTCGAAAATGCGATGCGCGGCATGCTGTCGGGGCTCGATCCGCACTCGGGCTATCTCGACAAAGAAGAATTCAAGGACATGAACGAGGTCACCACCGGCAAGTTCGGCGGCCTCGGCATCGAAGTGCAGGCGCAGAACGGCGTGGTCAAAGTGGTCTCGCCGATCGACGATACGCCGGCCGCGAAGGCGGGCATCAAGCCGGGCGACCTGATCGTTAAGATCGACGACCAGGTGGTGAAGGGCTTGTCGCTGAACGACGCCGTCACCAAGATGCGCGGCGATCCGGGCACCAAGGTGGTGTTGACCGTGGTGCGTGACAACACGCCCGCACCGCTGATCTTCGATCTGAAGCGCGACATCATCAAAGTCGCCAGCGTGCGCAGCAAGATGCTCGAGCCGGGCTACGCCTATATCCGCATCGCCTCGTTCCAGACGTCGACCGCGAAGAATCTCGACGACGAGATCGCCAAGATGAAGAAGGCCGCGGACGGCAAGCTCAAGGGCGTCGTGCTCGATCTGCGCAACAACCCGGGCGGCGTGCTGAACGGTGCGGTGGATGTGTCCGATGCGTTCCTCGAGAAGGGTCCGATCGTCAGCATCAAGGGCCGCGACAAGGACTCCAACCACGAATTCGATGCCACACCCGGCGACGAACTGAACGGCCTGCCGATGGTGGTGCTGGTCAACGGCGGTTCCGCATCGGCAGCGGAGATCGTCGCTGGCGCCCTGCAGGATCAGCATCGCGCGGTGCTGCTCGGCAGCAAGACCTTCGGCAAGGGTTCGGTGCAGACCATCCTGCCGATGCAGAACGACACCGCGATCAAGATCACCACAGCGCGCTACTACACGCCGAGCGGCCGCTCGATTCAGGCCGAAGGCATCGTGCCCGACATCGTCGTGCAGCCGGTCAAGGTCAGCAAGATCGACGACGCCGACATCATCGAAGGCATCCACGAAGCCGATCTGAAAGGTCGCCTCGACAATCCGGACGAGAAGAAGAAGGCCTCGACTGCCGCCGCCGCCGGTGCCGCCGCCGCTGCTGCGGTCAAGGCCAGCGACGACAAGTCGGACAAGTCCGACGACGCCGACAAGAAGGATCTGGCGATTGCCGATTACGAGCTGTATCAGGCGCTCAATCTGCTGAAGGGTCTGAGCATCGCACGCGCCGAATAGACGCGATGCGGGTTCGAAAACGCCGACCTCGTGTCGGCGTTTTCATTTGCGACGACTGCATCGCGCGCGACGCTTGCCGATTCGGTATGGGTCTGGATACGCCCATCCGGCTGCGCGCATCGCGGCTCCGAGGTTGATCGCCAAGGTTCGCGCGCAGAACTCCGAGACTCGTCACAACCGAGACTCGTCACGACCAAGAGTCGTCACGATCAAGCGTCGCCACGACCGAGGCGAGCGTGCGCCGATGGATGACAGCGCTGCTTCAGAGCGTCGGCGAGTTCGCTTCCAAGGTCATCGGGTCATTGCGTCTTCGGTCTCGAATCGGCGGAATAGCTCTGCTACCACATGGGTAGCATGCGACAACGTCGACAAAAGGCCGCGCCTTACTTCAACAGATTCCAGGCCGCCCAGATCAACGCGCTGACGGCGAGCGTTGCGAGCGCGCCGACGAACCAGGGTGCGCGCTGGCGCGCCGGCTCCGCCGGCAGTTGCGCGGCGTAGTGCGCGCGCAGCAAGTTGACGTTGCGTCGATGCGCCTTGAACGCCGCATCGAACACATCGCCGAACACCGGCACGATGCTGCCGACCAGATCGATCACGACGTTGCGTCCCATCTTCAGCAACAGGCTGCGCGGCACGCCATCGCGCGCAGCACGCGCCATCGTCAGTGCCGATACCGCAAAGCCGAGTGCGTCGCCGGCTACCGGAAACACGCCGACTATCGCATCGAGTCCGAAGCGGAAACGTGTGCCGGGAATGCGCAGACAGTCGTCGAGCCACCAGGCAACCTGGTCGCAGAAGCCGACCAACGCGCGGATGCGTGCGCGTTCGGCATCGTGTGGCTGTTCGACGGGTTCGGAAGAAGTCTGCATGGGTCTGAGCATACGCAATGATGGTTAATCGGCATGGACTGCGGGGACCGTTGCGAGTTCGATCGACTACGCAAGCGCTTTGCGTGCGGTCGTGCGCGGTCGTGCGCAGTCTGTAGCGGTATCGGTATCGGTATCGGTATCGGTATCGATTCGAGTCGTCGCGCGCGACTACAGTGAAGCTTCAAAAATCATTTCAGGCGATGTTGCCGCGCGATCCCGTTCATTCGCGTCCAAGCAAAGGGTGGTGCGCAACTCGCTGCATTACGCCGTCTCGTTCTCCGCCAACTGGCCGAACAAGAAATCGCTAAGCGGCTTGAATACCGTCTCGCTGCTGGCTTTGCGTCGGGGCGCCTCAGCCCGGACGGCGCAGTGCCAGCCGCCACAACCAGGCGCCGGCCACCGCCAGTGCTGCCGCGACGATCAGGCTGCTGCGCTCGGGCGGGCTGTGCGCGGTGAGGCCATAGAACAGCAGGCCACCGAGCCAGGCGGTTGCGCCGCCGGCGGCAAACAATACGCGACGATTGGCCGCACGGATCTCATCACGCAGCGCATCGATCGCTTCGGCATTGGCGCCGCCATTCGCCGGACCGCCGTTGGCCAGCAGCTTCAGCGCGCGTTCGGCCAGCTCCGGCAACGACTCGACCAGCAGCGGCGCGCGTTCCTTCAAGCGCGTGATCTGTGCGCTCGGACCGATCCGGTCCCACATCCATTGTTCCATCACCGGCTTCGCGGTCTTCCACAGATCGAGATCCGGATACAGCTGGCGGCCGAGACCTTCGACCGTCAGCAGCGTCTTCTGCAGCAGCACCAGTTGCGGCTGAACCTGGTAATCGAAGCGGCGCGCGATCTGGAACAGGCGCAGCAGGAAAAAGCCAAACGAGATTTCCTTGATCGGCTTGCCGAAGATCGGTTCGCAAACGGTGCGGATTGCGCTCTCGAAATCTTCCAGCCGCGTGGTTTTCGGAATCCAGCCGGACTCCAGATGCAGCTCGGCGACGCGGCGGTAGTCGCGATTGAAGAACGCCAGGAAGTTCTCGGCCAGATAGCGTTGATCGGATTGCGTCAGCGTGCCGACAATGCCGAAGTCGATCGCCAGATAGCTCGGCTTCTTCAGGTTCGAGATGTCGACGAAGATGTTGCCGGGGTGCATGTCCGCGTGAAAGAAGTTGTCGCGGAACACCTGCTTGAAAAAGATTTCGACGCCGCGCTCGGCCAACACCTGAAAATTGCAACCGATCGCGCGCAGATGATCGAGCTCGCGCAAGCTCACGCCGTGAATGCGCTCCATCGTCAGCACCGTCGGCCGGGTCTGATCCCAGAACACCAGCGGGTGATAGATCAGCTCGGAGCCGAGCCAGTTGCGCCGCAGCAGCGCGCAGTTGGCGGCTTCGCGCATCATGTCGAGCTCGTCGAAGATCACCTTCTCGTATTCGGCGACCACCGCTTTCGGCCGCAGGCGCTTGCCGGCCGGATGCCAGCGCTCGGCCAGATCGGCGAGCGCGCGCAATAGCGCTACGTCGCGCTCGACCTGCGCTTCGACATCCGGACGCAGCACCTTGATGACGACCTCGAAACCCGGATCGTCGGCGCTGGTGGGTTTGAGTCGCGCCGCGTGTACCTGTGCCACCGAGGCCGAGGCCAGCGGCACTTCGTCGAATTCCGAGTAGACCTCGTCGATGCGTTTGCCGAGTGCCGCTTCGATGATCTTGCGCGCTTCGGCACCGGGGAACGGCGGCACGCGGTCCTGCAGCTTGGCCAGCTCCATCGCGACTTCGGCCGGCAGGATGTCGGGCCGCGTCGACAGGGCCTGGCCGAACTTGACGAACACCGGGCCAAGTTCTTCCAGTGCTAAGCGCAGGCGCTCGCCGGCCGGTCGCGGATCGCGGCTCGGCTTGCGTCTCGGATTGCGGCTTAAGAATTCGCCGAGGTCGTAACGGCGCACGACCGAAACGATCTGCCAGATGCGGGGGATGCGGCCGAGTCCGAGCATGGAGGTGTGGGTCAGCGCTGCTTGCGGTTTTAGTCTGCGGCGCCGGCTGCGCGTTCGAGCCGAGCCAGGCGCGCTTCGAGCCGATCGGTGTCTTCGCGCAGCGTGTCGACGGCGTCCATCCAGTCACCGATGTCGGCACCGCGCGCGAGGTCTTCGGTTTCTTCGGTGAGGTATTCGGCGGTGTCGAGCGACAGGCGCTGCGCGGCGGAGCGGCCCCAGCCGAACAGGTTCTTCAGCGTGCCGACCACGCGATGCGCGGCCGCATCGCCGAGGAACTTCGCGGCGAGTTCTTCCGGTTCGAAGCCGACGCGCGCAAGCAAGGCATTGAAGCGTGTCAGCAGCTCGGTATCGCCTTCCACGTCGAGGCCGCTGGGCAAGCCCGGCGCGCCGCTCGCGGTGTGGAACGCCAGGCGGGCGAGACGCAGGCTGGGTGCGGTGACGCGAACATCCGGCACGCGCTCGAGGTCGCCTGCAACGCGCACCCCGCCGGCGTGCGGCTCGATCACGAAGGTCCAGCCGAGATCGCTGATGCTCAGCGCCAAGGCCTTGCCGTCGAGCGCGGCGCATTCTGCCAACGCCGAGCGTTCGAGCCCGAGGTAACGGTTCAGCGCGACTTCAACCGTCGCGCACACCACGGCCGGCGCGCTCATCGCAGACATGCAGCCGAAGAATGCGAAACCGACGCGCGCTTCATTCCATGCGGTATCCGCGATGCACGGCGACGATGCCGCCGGTGAGGTTATAGACCTGCACGCGGCCGAGGCCGGCGTTTTCCATCATGCCTTTCAGCGTGTCCTGGTCGGGATGCATGCGGATGCTCTCGGCGAGGTAGCGATAACTCGCCGCATCGTTGGCGACCAGCCGGCCCATCAAGGGCAGCAGCTTGAACGAGTACTGGTCATACACCTTCGACAAGCCCTTGTTCAGCGGCTTGGAGAATTCCAGCACCAGCAGGCGCCCGCCCGGCTTCAGCGCCTTGGTCATCGAGGCCAGTGCGGCATCCTTGTCGGTGACGTTGCGCAGACCGAAACCGATGGTGATGCAGTCGAAGCTGTTTTCGGCGAAGGGCAGCTTCTCGGCATTGGCCTGAATCAGCGGAATGTCGACCACGCCCTTGTCGGCGAGCCGCTCGCGACCTTGGCCCAGCATTTCGGCGTTGATGTCGGCCAGTGCGACGAAGCCGGTCGGACCCGCGGCCTTGCGGAATTCGCGTGCGAGATCGCCGGTGCCGCCGGCCACATCGAGTACGCGCTCGCCCTTGCGCACGCCGGCGAGATCCACCGCGAATCGTTTCCAGATGCGGTGTACGCCCATCGACATCAGGTCGTTCATCACGTCATAGCGGCTGGCGACCGACGAGAACACGCCCTCGACGCGCTTCTGCTTGTCGCCCACCGGCACTTCTTCGAAGCCGAAGTGGGTGTAGCCTTTGCGGGAACCGGGTGGTTGCTGGGACATGCGCGAGCATCGGTCGGTGAGCGTTCGCTATTATCCCGTATCGTCGTCGCGCGCGGCGACCGGTGATTCGAATTCCTCGTGGCTCCGCAGGTCGCAAGCCCGCAGTCGTAAGTTCCGTATGAGCGTGGAGCCCCCCCCGCTTGCCCGTCGCGAGCCGTATCAACAGGGTAGATATGCCAGTGCAGTACATGGATGTTTTAACGGCACTGCGCCGCAGCTTGGGTGCCGCAGTGCTGGCGGTTGGCGTTTCGACGACCGTCGTGGCGCTGGCCGACGAAGTGCACACAGGCGGGCGCTTCGGCCTGATCGAAGAAAACGACGGCATGCTGAGCCATCAGGATCGCCACTACACGCAGGGCCTGCGCCTCAGCTGGCTTTCCGGCAGCTTGGCCGGCGGCGGCTTTTGGGATCGCAGCTTCGATGCGCTCGGCGTGGTGCTGCCGATGTATCGCAGCGAAGCCGGCAGCCAGCGGCGTTTCGAATGGCAGGTGCTCGGGCAAAGCGAATTCACGCCGACCGATATCCACGTCCTGCCGCCCGACCCGAACGATCGTCCCTACGCCGCCTGGCTGTATACCGGCGGCAACTGGCTGCAGGAAAACGATGGCCACAGCCTGCACAACCTCGAAGCCCAGCTCGGCGTGGTAGGCCCGGCGGCGCTCGGCGAACAGGTGCAGAACGGCTATCACGCGCTGGCCGGTTTCCGCAAAGCTGCCGGCTGGAAGTACCAGCTGCGCAATCGCGCCGCCTTGCAGTTTTCGTACGACTATCACCGTCGCATCGGGCTTGACTTCGGCAGCGGATTCGGCGTCGATCTGGTTCCGGAAGCGGGCGTCAGCCTCGGCACCGTGATGCGTTATGCCGATATCGGCGCACTGCTGCGCATCGGCAATGCACTGCATGCGGACTACGGACCCGAGCACATTCGCCCGGCGCCTTCAGGCACTGCGTACGTCGACGAGCGCGCGCTGGTCGACGGCAAGCTGCATTTCTACCTGTTCGCCGGTGCGCAGGGACGGCGCGTGTTCTACAACCGCTTCATCGACGGCGCGCAAGAACTCGGCAACGATCTTGGCCGCAAGCAGGAAGTCGCCGATTTCGTCGGCGGCGGCAGCCTGTTCATTACCCGGCGCCTGCGCGCCGATTTGAGCGCGGTGCTGCGCACCGCCGAGTACAGCGGACAACCGAGTCGCGATCTGTATGGCTCGGCGGAGTTCTCTTACCAGTTCTGAGCTGCGATCGGCTGGAGACTCGGCGGGCTCGCTCGCGACGGCATTGCACGGGGCGTCCGCCGCGCCTGCAGCGGTGTGCAGCACGGCGTGTCCATGCCACGAGCGCCGCGCCGCGTGCGAGTCTGGGCGCTGAAGTGGCGACGCGAACACAACGCTTGCCGTCCAATCGCAACGCGTACGAGCTGTAACGCGTCGAAGCCCTGCGTTGCAGGTGCGCGCGCCGCGCCTAGTCGTCGGCGATGTCCTCGCCCGGAAACAACTCTTCGGTAAAGCCGAACTGGCGCAGGTCGCGGATGCGCATCGGATACAGCACGCCGTCGAGGTGATCGCATTCGTGCTGCACGACGCGCGCATGGAAATCGCTCGCCTCGCGGGTGATCGGCGTGCCCTTGGGATCGAACCCGCTGTAGCGCAGCCGCGTGTAGCGCGGCACCACACCGCGCATGCCGGGCACGCTCAGGCAGCCTTCCCAGCCATCTTCGAATTCCTCGGCGAGCGGCGTCAGCACCGGATTGCACAGCACGGTAAACGGTACTTCCTCGGCATCCGGATAACGCGGATTGCGCGCAACGCCAAACATCACCACGCGCAAGCCCACACCGATCTGCGGTGCCGCGAGTCCGGCGCCATTCAATGCGGCCATGGTGTCCTGCATATCGTGGATCAGCGCCGCAAGTTCGGGCGTGCCGAAGCGCTCGACCGGCTTGGACACTTGCAGCAGGCGCGGATCGCCCATGCGCAACACGTCGCGGATCATGGTTTGTGAACTCCTGCTTTGAGCGCGTCGATGGTCGGCGGCGCGTGCTTGCCGGCACCCAGTGCAGATAGCTTGGTCACTGCCGAATCGCGCGACATGCCGTGCTCGGCGAGCCGTTCGAGATAACGCGCCCACCAGGCTTCGTGTTGCGCGGCGAGTTCTTGCAAGCCGCTCCAGGTGTAGAGGCCGGTATCGTGGCCGTCGTCGAAACGCAGTCGCACGGCATAGCGTCCGACCGGTTCGACCGCGACGATATTCACCAGGCGCTTGCCGCCGACCAGCATCGGCTCGCCGCCGCCGTGACCGCGCACTTCCGCCGATGGCGAAAACACGCGCAGATATTCGCAGGGCAGATCGAACTGGCTGCCGTCGGCAAAGCCGACTTCGAGGCTGCAGCGCTTTTTGTGGTGGACGATGCGGGTCGGCACGCTCATGCGTGTACGCCCGAGCGCGATGTTTGCGCGGCAAATGTGTGCGGAGTCTTCATCGGCCATCCTGACACGTCGAAGGCGCTTGGCGGCGCCTGCAAGCGGCGCCTGATCTGGGCGCCGCCCGCGAACCTGGGCTAGAGGATATACCGGCTCAGGTCTTCATCGCCGGCGAGCTTTTCAAGCTTGCTGTCGACATAGGTGGCATCGACCGTCAGCGTCGTGCCGGAGATCTCCGAGGCCTCGAACGCGGCTTCTTCCATCAGCCGCTCCATCACCGTGTGCAGGCGGCGTGCGCCGATGTTCTCGGTCTGTTCGTTGACCTGCCAGGCGATATCGGCGAGACGCTGCAAGCCGTCGGCGGCAAACGCAACGGTGACGCCCTCGGTCGCCAGCAGCGCCTTGTACTGCTCGGTCAGCGAATGGGTCGGCTCGCTCAGAATGCGCACGAAGTCGTTTGCACTGAGCGCTTCGAGTTCGACGCGGATCGGCAAGCGGCCCTGCAGTTCCGGAATCAGATCGCTCGGCTTGGCCATGTGGAATGCGCCGCTGGCGATGAACAGGATGTGGTCGGTCTTCAGCGCGCCGTACTTGGTGGTGACGGTGCAGCCTTCGATCAGCGGCAGCAGGTCGCGCTGCACGCCTTCGCGCGATACGTCGGCGCCAGCGTATTCGGCACGCTTGCACACCTTGTCGAGCTCGTCGAGGAACACGATGCCGTTGTCCTCGGTGTTCTTCAGCGCTTCGGCACGGATCGCTTCCTCGTCGACCAGCTTGGCGGCTTCCTCATCGGTCAACAGGCGCAGTGCCTCCTTGATTTTCAGCTTGCGCGTTTTCTGCTGACCGCCACCGAGGTTCTTGAACATGCCCTGCAGTTGCTGGGTCATGTCCTCCATGCCGGGCGGACCGACGATGTTCATCTGCGGCGCCGCCGCGAGCAGCTTGAGCTCGATTTCGGTGTCGTCGAGCTTGCCCTCGCGCAGGCGCTTGCGGAACACCTGACGCGCGGCGCCGTTCTCGCTCTCGCGCACCGCGCTGGCCTCGCCGAAGTTCTGCGGCTGCGGCAGCAGCGTGTCGAGCACACGCTCCTCGGCGGCCGCCTCGGCCTTGGCGCGCTCGCGCAGCATCGCCTGTTCGCGCGTCTGCTTGACGGCGACATCGACCAGGTCGCGAATTATGGTGTCGACATCGCGACCGACATAGCCGACCTCGGTGAACTTGGTCGCTTCGACCTTCACGAACGGCGCATTCGCCAGCTTGGCGACGCGGCGCGCGATCTCGGTTTTGCCGACGCCGGTCGGCCCGATCATCAGGATGTTCTTCGGCGTGATCTCGCCGCGGATCGCCTCCGGCGTCTGCTGCCGGCGCCAGCGGTTGCGCAAGGCAATGGCGACGGCTTTCTTCGCGGCATGCTGGCCGACGATGTGCTTGTCGAGTTCGCCGACGATTTCGCGCGGCGTCATCGCCGCGCCGCCGCTCAAGTTGCCTTCCGGAGCTAGGGTCATTTTCTCGGCTGCGGTCATGGCAGCGCCTCGATGGTCAGGTTGTGATTGGTGTAAATGCAGATGTCGGCCGCGACGTGCAGCGATTTTTCGACAATCTCACGCGCACCCAGTTGCGTGTTCTCGACCAGCGCGCGCGCGGCTGCTGCCGCGTACGGTCCGCCGGAGCCGATCGCCATGACGCCGTGCGCTTCCGGCTCCATCACGTCGCCATTGCCGGTGATCATCAGCGTCGCGTCCTTGTCGGCAACCAGCAGCAGCGCTTCGAGCCGGCGCAGATAGCGGTCGCTGCGCCAGTCCTTGGCCATTTCCACCGCCGCCTTGACCAACTGGCCGGAGTGTTTTTCGAGCTTGCCTTCGAAGCGTTCGAACAAGGTGAACGCGTCCGCGGTGCCGCCGGCAAAACCGGCGAGCACGAGATTGTTGTAGAGCCGGCGCACCTTGCGCGCATTGCCCTTGACCATGGTGTTGCCCATCGAGACTTGCCCGTCGCCGCCGATACAGACCTGGCCGTCGCGACGCACGCTCAGAATGGTGGTGCCGTCGAACTGTTGCATATGCCGTCCTGGAAAGAGGTCTAGTTATGTGTGCCCGCCCCGAGCGCTTTTCAAGCGGCGCGATGCAGCAGGCTTTGTTGGGCGGCCAGTCGCCCGATGCATCCGTCGAACCGGCGTAGATATCTAAGTCATCACCGAACTGCACGCAACACCGATCGAGTGCAAGCGACGTGACGGCGATCGACCGGTCGTGCGCGTGCGGCAGCGGCAATCGAGCCCGCGTGGCAAACCCGCAGCCGCACGGACTTGGCGAGGCGACGCGAGGCGACGCCACGCGTCGCCCGAACGACGTAGCGCCTGCGTGCGGGCGCGACGCCACTTCGCGGCGGCGAATTGATCGCCGCTGTGCGCGATCTCAGCCGTTGCGGATGCGCGCGATCAGCGCTTCGGTGTAGCGCTTGGTATTGGCACTGCCGCCGAGATCGCCGGTGCGCACCTTGTCGATGTTCAAGGTGGCGTCGATCGCCGCGCGCAGGCGCGTTGCCTTGTCGTCGAGTTTGACGTGGTCGAGCATCATCGCCGCGCCGAGCAGCAGCGCGGTCGGATTGGCAATGCCCTTGCCGGCGATGTCCGGCGCCGAGCCGTGTACGGCTTCGAAGATCGCTGCGTCGTGGCCGATGTTCGCGCCGGGCGCCATGCCGAGTCCGCCGACCAGGCCGGCAACCAGGTCCGACAGGATGTCGCCGAACAGATTGGTGGTAACGATCACGTCGAACGCCCAGGGGTTCATCACCAGCTTCATCGAGCAGGCGTCGATGATGATTTCATCCATCAGGATGCGGCCCTTGTACTTCTCGTTGTACAGGTCGCGGCCGGCCTCGAGGAAGATGCCGGTCAGCGCCTTCATGATGTTGGCCTTGTGCACGATGGTGATTTTTTTGCGGCCGTGCGCGATGGCGTATTCGAACGCGTATTCGATCAGCTTGCGGCTACCTTCGCGCGTGTTCACACCGGTGGAAATCGCCACCGCGTGCGGATCGCCGTTGATATTGATGAAGTGCTCGTAACCCATGTAGAGCCCTTCGTTGTTCTCGCGCACCACGACCAGATCGATGTTCTCGAAGCGGCCGCCGGGCACGATGGTGCGCGCCGGGCGCAGGTTCGCGTACAGCTTGAATTCCTCGCGCAAGCGCACGTTGGACGAACGATAGCCGCCGCCGGAAGGCGTTTCCAGCGGGCCTTTCAGCGCCAGACGTGTGCGGCGGATGCTGTCGAGCGTCGCGGTCGGCAGCGGGTTGTCGCAGGCCTTCACGCCGGCCAGACCGGCGACCTGTGTATCCCAGTCGAACGGGGCTTCGAGCGCATCGAGGACCTGCAGCGTTGCGTCCATGATTTCGGGGCCGATTCCGTCTCCGGGAATCAGCGTGGCAGGAATGCGAGTCGTCATCGGAACCATCCTTGAAAGTAGAAAGTGCGGCCGAGCCTGCGGCTTGGCTTGCAAGCGCTGCGCCGGAATGGGAGCTACGCGGCACTCACGGGTAGCGATCAACCACCGGACTCAACCGCCGCGGCGTGCCCGCGGGTGTGCGTCGTCGTAAATGCGCGCGAGATGTTTCCAGTCGAGCTGCGTGTAGATCTGTGTGGTCGCCAGATTGGCATGTCCGAGCAGTTCCTGCACCGCGCGCAGATCGCCACTATTTTCCAGCAGGTGTGTGGCAAACGAATGGCGCAGCTTGTGCGGATGCAGATGCACCGGCAAGCCGGTGCGAGTCGCCCATTGCTTCAGTGCGTTGCCGATGCCGACGCGGCTCAGGCGCCGACCGCGCGCACCGACGAACAAAGCGTTTTCATCGGCGGCGGCAAACTGCGCGCGATCTTTCAGCCAGCGATCGATCGCTTTGCGCGCGTGACTGCCGACCGGCACGAGGCGCTGCTTGCTGCCTTTGCCGAGGACGCGGATTTCTTCGGGAAAGCCGCTGGTCGCAACGCCCGGCGGCACGTCGAGCTGGTGCAGTTCGGCCAGACGCAAACCGGCGGAATAGAACAGCTCGACCATCGCATGGTCGCGGGTTTCGATGCCGTCTTCCGGTGTTTGATCAAGTGCTGCGCCGAGTGCCTCGGCCGAGATCACTTTCGGCAATACGCGCTTGCCTTTCGGTCCGCGCACGCTCACCGCCGGATTGGCCAAGGCCACGCCGGTCTTCAGCGCGTGGCGAAAGACACCACGGATGCACGAGAGGTAACGACGCAGCGTCGGCGGCTGCAGACCGTCGCGGTGACGTGTCGCGATGAACGCGCGCACGGTGTGGATATCAACCGCACGTGGCTGCTCGATGCCGCGTGCGCGGCAGAACTCGAAGAACACGCCGCATTCGCGCGCGACCGCCGTTTGTGTGGCCATCGCGGCCTTGCGCTCGTAGCGCAGGTACTGCAGGTAATCGTCCAGCAGGGCAGCGAGCGCATCGCGCGCAGCCCCGACATCGCTCACGCCAGTCGTGCCCGCACAGCGGCGGCCACCAGTTCGGCGACCATTTCCAGAAATAACTTTCCCTGGCGCGGCTGGAAGCGTTCGGCATCGCGCGATCCGAGCGCGATCATGCCCAGATATTTCTCTTTCTCCAACGGCACCACGGCCGCTGACGCGATGGCCGCCTCGGCCTTCGGGAACAGCAGCTTCGCGCGGGCTTCGTCGATCGGGCCGCATTCGATCAGACGCGTGCGAATGAAGTTGTCATAGGCGCGCACGACCGGCGTGTTCGGTTCGAGCGGCGTGATGCCGTCAATGTCGTGACGCTTGTAAGCGCTGCCGTTGATGCCGATAAAGACCTCGTCGATATCGAAGTCTTCGCGCATCGCCGCCTTGAAGCTGACCACGATCGCCGCCAGTGACGGCGCGCGGATCAAGGCACGCGCCAGTCGCAGCACGTGGTCGGCGCGGCGCTCGTTGACGCGTGCGGTTTCGATCAGCTTTTCGAGCCGCGCCTCAAGCCGCGCATTGCGGCCACGCAGCAATTCCACCTGGCGTTCGATCAAGGACACGGCTGAGCCGCTGGAGTGCGCGATTTCCAGACTTTCGAGCAGCTCGGCGTGCTCGACCAGCAGTTCGGGGTGCGCCCTCAAATAGGCGACGACGCTCTCGCGCGATGCCAGCGCCTCGGTTGGGTTGCTTGCAGGTTCGCTCACTTCTGCCACTCGACACTCCCTTCGAAAACGGTTTCTGCCGGACCGGTCATCCACAGCTCCGAGCCCGGGCCCTGCCATTGCAGGCTCAACGAGCCGCCGAGCAGGCGCATCTCGACGTCGGCGCCCAGCTTGCCCCAAAGGCGGCCTACGGCCATCGCCGCACAAGCGCCGCTGCCACAGGCCAGCGTTTCGCCAGCGCCACGCTCGAACACCCGCAGCCGTGCCAATCCGGCATCGACGATCTGCAAAAAACCGACGTTGACGCGCAGCGGAAACGCCGCGTGGGTTTGCAAGGCCAGCCCGATCTCGGCGACGCGCGCGGTGTCGACATCGGTCACCTGAATCACGGCGTGCGGGTTGCCCATGCTCACCGCGCCGCAGTCGATTCGGCTGTCGTCGCCCAGCACCAGACTGTAGACCGGCGCTTGCGCGAAGCCGGCGAGCGGAATCGCGGCGGGCTCGAAGCGCGGCACACCGGTGTTGACGCGGACGCGTCCGTCGTCGAGCTGTTCAAGTTCCAGCACGCTGGTCTGCGTGCGCACGCGCACGCGCGCCTTGTTGCTGAGGCCGCGACTGCGTACGAAGCGCGCCACGCAACGCGAGCCATTCAGGCACTGGCCCGATTCGGAGCCATCGGCGTTGTAGATGCGGTAGCCGAAATCGACGTCGGCGGCCGGCGGCGGGTCGATCACCAGCACCTGATCGCAGCCGACGCCGAAGTGACGGTCGGTGAGGCGTTCGAGCAGGGCGGCGTCGGGCCGGAAGGCTTGGGCGGTGGCATCCACGACGACGAAATCGTTGCCGAGGCCCTGCATTTTTGTGAAGTTCAGAAGCATCCGCGAAGAGTACCGGAAGATGCACCGACACGGCCTAAATCCGGGTGCGCTCGGCACGTTCTTCGTGCGCGGCCGATGGCCCAGCAACCAGCGGGCAGGCGCCCCGCAATGCCAGCCGGCGACCCGCCCATCTCTACTTGCTAATAAGAATTGTTATCAGTAGCATCTGCGATTCACACGCATTCACACTTGGGCAAGCGTCGGTGATCGGAACGGGGATTTCGCTGATTTCTGGGGTTTCGGGCAGGATTGCCCGCCTCATCCCGTGCATGCCACGGGCAGGGTCAGCCGCCATCGGCAAGCGTGTCGGCGCTGTTGGCCTTGTCCTGACATCGCTCCTCGCGGGCTGCGGGAGTGGTTCGGGTTCGTCGTCTGGCGCCTCGACGCCGGCCTCGTTGTCGCCCGCTGCCGCACTCGGCAAGACGATGTTCGACGACCAGGCGCTGTCGGCCTCCGGCAAACAATCTTGCGGCACCTGCCACGTCAAAAGCTTTGCCTATGCGGCGGACCCGGCAACCGATCAGGGTCTGCCGGTGCCGCTGGGCGGCACTGCGTTCAATCTGGTCGGGCTGCGCAACGCGCCGTCGCTGATGTACGCCTCGTTCACGCCGTCGTTCGATGCCGACAACATTATCGGGGGCTTCTTTCGCGACGGCCGCGCGTCCTCGCTGGCGGTGCAGGCCGAGCAGCCGTTCATCACCGAATTCGAGATGGCCAACAAGGACGCGGCCGAAGTGGTGCAGCGCCTGCAGACGCGCCCCTATCTGCAAGACTTCATCGCGCTCTTCGGTGCGGCCGTGCTGAGCGACCCGCAGACCGCGCTGCAGGACATCGCCAAGGCAATCGCCGCCTACGAAACCGAAGACGCGACCTTCCATCCGTTCAGCAGCAAGTTCGATTACTGGCAGCAGGGCCAGGCGCAGCTGAGCGCACAAGAAGCCAACGGGCTCGCGCTGTTCAACAATCCGGGCAAGGGCAATTGCACGGCCTGTCACCCGAGCCAGCGACAGAGCTACAGCGAACATCCGCTGTTCACCGATTTCAGCTACGACAACATCGGCATTCCGCGTAACTGGAAGATTCCCGCGAATACGCCGAATCCGGTGAGTCCGATCGACGGCACGCCGCTGGACTACGTCACGCTGCCGGCCAACGTGCCCGCCGACTCGGAATACGCCTACTACGACCTCGGGCTTTGTGGCGTGCTGGCACCGCCGGCAGACGATCCGCATCCGCGTCCGGTATTCACCTCGGTGACCTCGCTCTGCGGCCAGTTCAAAGTGCCGACGCTGCGCAACATCGCGCTGACCGCGCCGTACTTCCACAACGGCATCTTCGGTTCACTGAGGGAAGTGGTGCAGTGGTATGTCACGCGCGATATCAATAGCAATGTCGGCAACAATCCATTGCCGCAGCCGAATCCGTATTCGCCGGCCTATCTGGGCGCCGACAGCTTTTATGTCGCCGCCGACGGCAGCCCCGATGCCTTGCAGTACAACGATTTGCCGCTGGACTTCGACGCCAACGTCAACATCGCCGAAGTGCCTTATACGCCACCGACCTTCCAGGGCGGTCAGGCGCCGACGCTGAGCGCGGCCGAGATCGACGACGTCGTTGCGTTCCTTTGCACGCTGACCGACGGCTACGACCCGACGAATCCAGCGGCCTACGTTCTGCCGGCGCAATGCGCAGCGGTTACACACGCTACGACATCGATAGCAACAATGCCTTGAAGCCAAGGCGATCCCATCCACTGAAATCAACGACCGAATCCGCGTTATGAATACCAAGTCGATGCTGTTCCCAAGACTGTGCGCCGCCGCAGGTCTGTCCGCGTTCGCGGCCGTCGCAGCGGCGGCCGATCCGGCGCCGGCAAAATCGACCGATCAGGTCGAGCAGCAGATCGACGCCTTGTCGCAGCAGCTGCAGGCTTTGAAAGCCGAACTGCAGCAGCTGAAGTCGCAGAACGAGGCGCTGGCCGCCCAGCAGTCCGCAGCACCTGCGCAAACCGCAGCTGCGACTTCTGCAAAGTCCTCACCGTTCGACAATCTGAGCCTGTGGGGATACGGTGAGGTCTACTACGACCGGCCGATCCACGACGTCGCCCGTACGCAGGCCGATCTGGCACGCGCGGTATTCGGCATTGGCTATCGCTTCGACGATCGCACGCACTTCAATTCCGAGTTCGAAGTTGAACATGCCGTGAGCTCGGCCGACGATCCGGGTGAATTCGAAGTCGAGCAGTTCTATGTCGATCACCAGTTGACCAACTGGGCTTCGATCGAAGCAGGTCTGTTCCTGATGCCGTTCGGCTTATTGAACGAGCATCACGAGCCGACCAATTTCTACGGCGTACAGCGCAACTTCGTTGAGACGCTGATCATTCCGAGCACCTGGCGCGAAGGCGGTTTTGCATTGCACGGCAACACCGATCTCGGCATCAGCTACAGCGCCGGACTGACCACGGGTATCGATCTGGGCAAGTGGGATTTCGCGCCTGAATATCCGGCGTACACAACGGCGCTTGAACTCGAAGACAGCGACGTCGCGCCGCTGCAGGCCACGCACCAGGAATTGGCGCTGTCCAACGCCGAGCATCTCGCGCAGTACGTTTCGCTGAGCTACAACGGTCTGCCTGGATTCACCGCAGGTGGTGCGATCTTCACCGGCAACGCCGCACCGGTGCCGGCCCCGCCGAATGCGCCGCTGTCTGGCCACAACCGCGTCACGCTCGGCGAGGTGCATACGCGCTGGACGCCCGGTGCATTCGATCTGTCGGCGCTATACGCGCGCGGCACGATCAGCAACACCGCAGGTGTGAACCTGCAGAATCCGGGTTCGCCGAATCCGATTCCATCGAAGTTCTACGGCTATTACCTGCAGGGCGCCTATACGGTCTGGCAGAACGCGACGTATCGCGTGTCGCCCTTCGTGCGCTGGGAGCGCTACGACATGGGCGCGAACTACGCCGGCACTTCGCCGGAGATTCCGAGCGGCGACGTGCCGCTGTCGGGCGCGCCTGGCGACTACGGCAAGTATCCGCAGTCGCACGATATCGTCTGGACGTATGGCGCGAACTTCTATGTCACGCCGCACGTCGTCATCAAAGCCGACTACCAAACCTTTGACGTCAATCGCGACTTCACCCGTCTCGATCTCGGTCTCGGCCTCTACTTCTAATCAACACTGAACGACCGATCGCAATCCGATCATGCGCTGCCCATTTTTCCTGTCAGTTTTGATGTTGGCCAACGCCGCCATCGCCGACGAGGTGGTGGAGACGCCAGACGCGTTCCTGGCGGAGGCGTTTGGCACGCAGACCTCGTCGCCGCAAACGCTGTGGCTCGACAACAAGGCACAAGCCGCGCTGCGTCCGATCTTCAATCACCTGTATCCGCAGGCGCGGCTGCATTACTGGCGCTCGGGTACGCGCAGCGCCTGGATCCTCGACGATACCGGCAAGGAATTTCCGATCACCGCCGGGTTCGTCGTCGACGGCGGCGCGATGAAGCTGGCGCGTGTGCTGACCTATCGTGAGAGCCGCGGCGACGAGATCCGCTATCCGGCGTTCCTGAAGCAGTTCGTCGGCGTGAGCCTCGCCGGCGACCGACTGCAGCCGCAGATCGACGGCATCAGTGGCGCTACACTTTCGGTGGCATCGATGCAACGCATGGCGCGCGCCGCGCTGACGCTGGCACCGCTGACCGCCGACGCAGCCGCCACGCCCTGAATCGCGCAGGGTACGGCCAAATGCCGCACCCGCTTGATTCAATAACCCGGCTGGCTCCGCGCTCGCGCGGCTTTGGAAAGCGTCGCGATCAGGGCGCCGGCTTGCCGCCCGCCGTGTCGGCCAAGGGCTGCACGACAAAGTCCACCGGCAGCGCGCCGGCTTTTTCGAAGTCCAGCACCACCGGCAGACGATCGCCCGGATTCAGCTGCTGTTTCACGCCGATCACCATCAGGTGATAGCCGCTGGCAGCATTGGCGCGCAGGTCCACGCGCGCACCCGCCGGCACCGCCAAGCCTTCCTTCAGCGGGCGCATCTGCATCATGCCGCCGGTGGTCCGCATCTGATGGATCTCGACGCTGTCGGCGGCAGTGCTATGCGCACCGAGCAGCCGATCGTCGCTGCGACCGTCATTCTCGATTTGCAGGTAACCCACCGCAGTCATGCCCGGCAGCGGCGTGGCGCGCGTCGTCGGCTGGAGGATCTTCAACGCCGTCGGCTGCGCCAGGGCAGCACCGGCCAGCACGGCGCCGGCGGCGGCCAGTCCATACAGGAGATTGCGGTTCATGCGCATCGAGGCGACTCGTTACGGTATCTCCGCACTGTAGCGCGCCTTGCGAAACCGCTCCTGGATTCGCATCGCCCCATCGTGTGCAAGGTGCTATAGCGCATAGCGCAACCCCACCGAAACCAGATATTTCGGCGCCAGCTGGTAGCCGTTGTAATCCTGATAAAGCGGCAATTGGACAAAGCTATATACCGACAGGCTCTGCACGATTTTCGCGGTGACGCCCGGGCTCAGGTACAGCGTGCGGCTGCCGCTGTTGTCGTAGTCGGCCTGCGCACCGACTTCGCGGCCTTCGAACTTGCCGTTGAGCTGGAGTTGCGGCGTGATGTAGCGCCAGCCGGTGTAGCTGACCGCAAGATTGAGGCTCAACTGCGTGCTCGGGCGGAACTGCTCATGACGATCCAGTGCCTGCTTCAACTGAATCTGCTCGTAGCGTTCGAAATGTTCGCCGAGGCCGCTGCCGAAGTTGCCGAGGTTGTACGCGCCAATCAGCAGGTCGGTGGTGCCGGTGCCGTTCTGCAAGCCTCGATCGATCTGCTCGCCCTGGTTGGGGCCGCTGTTGAAGGTGTCGTGGATCGCGCCGGTCGGCAGCTTCAGTCCGAGCTGCAGACCGGTGCTGCGATCGGAAAACAGTCCCTGCCAGCGCGCCAGTACACGCAGGTCGCCAATGCCGCGCGTGTGCGAAGTCGAGACCTCGGTTTCGCCCTCGTCGATGGTTTCGTGCTCGCGGTCGAGTATCGGCAACTGCAGGTTGATGCCCCAATCGCGGTTGAATGCGTAATCGGCGCCCACCGTATAAAAGCGCGTCAGCGTGCCCTGCTGAATTTCATCGTCATTCGGATAGCTCAACTGGCTACGGTCGACTGCGTGGCTGCCGCGACGCAGCTGGTTCTGATCGACGAAGTCATAGCGCAGATCGAGATGCAGGCCCTGGCCGCTGAAATAACCCTGATCGGCCCAATCGGTTCCCAGCGAACAACCACAGCTGGTGCAGGCCTGGGCGGCCGGCACGCCAAACAACAGCGCGAGCAGGCTCGCGCGAAAAATTGCTGAATTCACGAAACGAAACTCCCTGTAGTTAGCCGGCGCGCAACGCGCGCAAGCTCAAAGCGTGCACGCCCGAATGGCGCGTGCACGCGGATCGATATGACTCGATTACAGGGAGATCGGCGGTCCGCGCGGTGGCGGACGAATGAAACGAACGGTGCTGGGTGAGTGCCGCACAGCTGGCGTGTAAAACACCGAAACCGTGCGCGTCGAAATCGGTGAGCTCGACGACAGGCTCGGCAGCGCCGGTGTGGCCGCCGCGGCATACGGACACTGGTGATCCGCCTGCAAGGCCGATGGGGCCCCATCGTGATGATGGTGGTGATGCCCAAGCTGCAACAGCATCGCCAGATCCTGGCCGCCGTCGCCGCTGCACAGCATCAGCCAGCCGCCGTCACGCGCGTCCGCGCCCTCCGCCGGCATGAAGCCGATCGGAATCGCGCCGCGCAGCAACACGCCGACCAGCGCGAGCAGGACGGCAAACTGGCGGAGGTGGCGGGAACGGATCACGCCGAAAGTTTAGCGCTTGCGCGTGCGACCGACGAGGCGGGTCTCCCCCTCGACTTAGAACGTCTGGCACTTTGCTTGGACCGCCGGTGTTTTGACCGCACGCAAAATCGCGTGCTACAAGGCCGCCGTCATAAAAACGAAAGGGTGGCGACATGCGCGTGCTGGCGGCAGATATGGGATTTGGCTATACCAAGGCCACCGACGGGCAGCAGTCGCAGATTTTCAAATCCATCGTCGGCGAAGCCAACGCCGTGCAGTTCGGCGAATCGCTGGCACCTACGGCGGCCGGTGCGCCGCGTCAGTTCAACCTGGCCGGCGAGGAGATTTTCGTCGGCGAGCTGGCCGAGACGCAGTCGCGCGGCCGCAGCTTCACGCTCGATCCCTCGCAGTTCATCGTCAAGTACGCCAAGACCCTGGCGCTGGCCGCACTCGCACCGTATGCCGAACACGGCGATCCGGTACGCCTGGTCACCGGCCTGCCGATCAGTTTCTTCCGCAAGTACAAGGAGCCGCTGACGACGCTGTTGCAGCAGCGTCACGCGCTTACCGTGGTCAACGCCGCCGGCGAGCGCGTCGACAAGATGCTGTATATCGAAAAAGTCCGGGTGATTCCGCAGCCATTCGGCTCGCTGTTCAACCTGATGCTCAATGACCAAGGCCGCGCGCTGCAGCAGCGCTTCGTCACCGAGAAAATCGGCGTGATCGATATCGGCTTCCGCACCGCCGATTTCACCGTCAGCGACAAGACGCGCTACTCCGAGCGCGGCAGCCTGTCGACCGATTCCGGCATGTCGGTGGCGTACAGCGCGATCGCCAATCTGCTGCACGAGAAGTCTGGCACGCAGATCGAGCTGTATCGCCTGTACGAAGCGGTGACGCGCGGCAGCATCAAGATCAAGGGCCAGAAATACGAGCTGACCGCGCTGGTGCAGCAGGCGTTCTCGCAATTGGCCTCGCGCATCGCCGCCGAGGTCAACCGCCTGTGGGCCGACGACTGGGACATCGACGCCATCGTGCTCACCGGCGGCGGCGGCGCAACGCTGGCGCCGTATCTCCTGCCCCTGATCCAGGGCGAAGTCCTGCCGATGGCCGCCGACCAAGACGCGCGCCTCAGCAACGTCATGGGCTACTGGAAATACGGCATGAACATCTGGCCGACTTAGCGCGTTTGCGAAGCACTGCTTCGCGCGCTAAGTCGGGACCGGACACGGATGGCCGGGCGGGGCGCTCCCGAACCCGCGCAGTCTCGCCACGGATGGCAGCGACTCGCCAACCGAGTATCGATGCACGTTTGCGAAGCACTGCT
>CAIJRD010000003.1 GCA_903822975.1 uncultured Sinobacteraceae bacterium | reverse complement strand
GACCATCATCAACAAGATCGTCGGCACCAACGGCAACCCGCTGCCGATCCTGCAGATCCCCGGAACACAGATCACACTGCTGCCGGACACGGCCGGTCACAGCATCAGTTCGGTTGCTGGCAACAACATCGCAAACGCCGCGTCTGGTTCGCCCGGCGCGCCGGTCACGCTGACGCTGGATGCCAGCGGTAAATATTGGGTCGATGTCTCGAAGGGCATTTCGCAGAACGATACGTCCTACCAGTTCAGCGGCATTACCACCGGCGGCTCGCTGACGCTCACTGATGGCGTCCACCGCACGATCTTGACGACTGCATCGAGCTCGATCGCGGCATTCACGATCGTGATGCCGCCGAACCCAACCGACGGACAGGAGGTGATCGTGACCTGCATCAAGGCGATCACCGCGCTGACGGTCAGCGCGAACACCGGGCAGTCGATCCAGGGAATGCCGAGCGCGCTTCCGCTTGGATCGCGCATCGTGGCGCTCTATCGCGCGTCGAACACAACCTGGTCGTTTGCCTGATTCTCGCCATGCCGATCCTCGCCGACATCGCTTCACTCGAACCCGGTGCTCTGGTCGAGCTTTTCGATCTCGACATGAGCGTGATTGGTGGCGACGTCGTGCACTTCCATGCCGGCACCAATTACAACGGTCAGGCTGTGGTCTGGGGCGGTGTCGTGTATCAACCGTTCCCAATCATGGCGGACGGTTTCGATCAGACAGGCTCGGGTCCGTTCCCGCGGCCGACGCTGACCGTCGCCAACGTCGACGGCACAATCACTGCGCTGGTCCTCGAATATCAGGATCTGATCGACTGCAAGGTGACCCGGCGCCAGACGTTTGCGAAATACCTCGACCCGGTGAATTTTGCCGACGGCAACAACCCATCTGCAGACTCGACTCAGGAGCTGCCACAGGAGATCTACTACATCGCACGGCGTGCGGCGGAAACGGGCGAGACCGTGACCTTCGAGCTGGCGAACGCAGTCGATCGTCAGGGCGTTCGCCTCCCATCACGTACTGTGTTTCAGCGCACCTGCACCTGGCAGTACAAGGGCGCCGAGTGTGGATATGTGCCTGGCCCGATGTTCGACATCACCGGAGCATCGGTGACGGATCCGGCGCTCGATGTCTGCAGCCATCTGCTCAGCACCGGTTGCAAGCTCAGGTTCTACGGAAAGGCCGGTACCAGTCGCGGCGTAGTCCTTCCGTTCGGCGGCTTTCCTGGATCTGGCAGCGGTCAGAGCGTCGCATGAAGAGCTGGCACCACCAGGCGATCGAGCACGCAGCCGCGGCCTATCAGAGCGGCGCGCGTGAGGCTTGCGGGCTCATCGTGTTCAACGGCACCTCGGTCGCATATCGCGCCTGTCGCAATGTCGCCGCCGGCGTCGACGAGTTCGAGATCTCGGCCGAGGAGTTCGTGGCGGCTGAAGATGCCGGCGAGATCGTCGGCGTGTTTCATTCGCACCCAGATGCTCCAGCGACGCCGAGCGCGGCCGACCGCGCGGCGTGCGATGCCTCGGGGCTGCCTTGGTTCATCCTCGGCCTACCGAATCGAACGTGGGCGTTCTGCGGGCCCGCAGGCGCGCCTATGCCCTACACCGGTCGGCCTTTCATTCACGGCGCGATCGATTGCTACACGCTGCTGCGCGATTGGCATCGCCATGAGAGAGGGATCGAGCTGCTCGACTTCTCACGCAAAGACGAATGGTGGAAGGCCGGCCAGAACCTGTATGTCGAGAATTTCGGCCGCGCGGGCTTCAGCGAGATCTCCATCGCGCGTAGTCGTCCCAGCGACGTCGTGCTGATGGCAGTGAAGAGCGATGTGCCGAACCACGCCGGCATCCTGCTCGATGGCAACACGATGCTGCACCACCTATATGACCGCCTCTCGGAGATCACGTCCTACAGCGGCTTTTTTCGCAGCTGCACCACCCATTTCCTGAGACACGCCGATGCGTGAAGTCCTTCTCTCTGGCTCGCTCGCGCGTAAGTACGGGCGCCGTTTCCACTTCGATGTTTCATCGCCGGCCGAGGCGGTGAGCGCTTTGATGGCCAATTTCAAGGGCTTTGAGAGCGACCTCAACGAGTCGGAATCCCGCGGGGTGCGCTATGCCATTTTCGTCGGCCGAGCCAACGTCTGCGTCGACGAGCTCGCACTCAGCGGGAAAGCACCGATTCGGATCGTGCCTGTCCTGCGCGGGTCAAAGCGCGGCGGAATTCTGCAGATCATCGTCGGAGCAGTACTCGTTGTTGCGGGTCTCGTCCTGATGGCATATGGCCAGGAGTGGGGCATCGAACTCGTCAAGGTCGGTGGCGCCCTGATCCTCGGTGGAATCGTGCAGCTGCTGACACCGATACCGCGCTCGGCCAGCAACGATTCCGGCAATAACTCGAAACTGTTCAGCGGGGCCGAGAATGTGACGCTGCAGGGCGTTCCGGTGCCGATCCTGCTTGGCGGCCCACTGAAGGTCGGATCGGTAGTGATCGGGGTTGGCCTCGATGCCGATCAAATCAACGTGAGTGCGCCGCTCGGAAACCTGACCTGCACCATCTCCTCGAGGACGGTGAATTACGACGCCTCCGGCTCGACGCCCACAAGTGGAAACCTTGCGACCTTCGTCTTCGACTTCGGCGACGGCAGCAATGCAATTCAGGCGGCCGGAAGCGGGACGCCACTTTCAGGCTCGCTGATCACTCACACCTACGCTGCGGCCGGCACTTACACCGCGACGCTGATCTGCACGAACAGCAACGGCTATGCCAGCGATCCAGTGTCTCTGACGATCACGGTGTCGTAGCGATGGCTAACAGCCCAGACACACTGCGCAGCCTCTCGTTTGCCACCTTGGTCGATATCGTTGCCGAGGGTGAGATTGGCGGCCTGGTCAATGGCGCTCGATCGATCTTCCTTGATGACACGCCGCTGCAGAACGCGGATGGAAGCTTCAACTTCTCCGATGTTCAGTGGGATTTCCGCAACGGTACGCAGACTCAGGCGGCTTTCTCGATTCCTGGTGCCGACGACGTCGAAACGGAGATCGCGGTCGGCGTCGAGTTCACAAAGGCCGCTCCGGTTGTTCGGACCGTCTACAACACCGACGTCGACGAGGTGCGTGTCACCGTCACATTGCCGGCGCTTCAACGTGTCGATGATCAAGGCAGCGATCAGGGCCTGCGCGGCACGACACTCGAATATGCGATCGACGTGCAAAGCAACGGCGGCGGCTTCGTCCAGGTCGTCTATCAGTCGTTCAACGACAAGAGTTCCGGGTCGTATGAGAAAGCGCACCGATTCGCATTGCCAGGATCCGCGCCCTGGGATATTCGGCTGCGTCGCATCACGCCGGACAATCACACATCGAACCTGCAAAACCAGAGCTATTGGGGGCGCTACACCGAGATTAAAAAGGTCTCACTGAACTATCCGAATTCAGCGGTCGCGGTAATTCGTTACGACGCCGCAGCGTCGACTTCATTGGTTCGGCGCGCCTATGAGATCTACGGCTGGATCGTGCAGGTGCCAACGAACTACGACCCGATCGCGCGCACTTACACCGGCATCTGGGACGGCACCTTCAAGATGGCCTGGACCAACAATCCGGCCTGGTGCTTCTTAGCGCTCCTGACGCGTACCCGAGGAGGACTCGGCCAATACGTCGACGTCGGCCAGGTCAATAAGTGGAACCTCTATTCGATCGCTCAGCGCTGCGACGAGCTCGTGTCCGATGGCCGCGGCGGAATGGAGCCGCGCTTCACTTGCGCGGTCTACCTGGCCGATTCAGAAGATGCTTATACGGCGCTCAACAACATCGCCAGCATTTTCTGGGGAATGATCTATTACGGCGCCGGCAGCGTGAACATCGCCCAGGACGCGCCCAGCACAGAAACGCCTGCGTTGTTCACGAACGCCAACGTCATGAATGGCATGTTTCAGTATCAGGGCTCGGATCGATCTCAGCGTCATACGGCCGCGCTGGTGAGCTGGGTCGATCCGAACAACGGCTACAAGTCCGACGTCGAATATGTGCCCGATCTGCAGGGCATCGCTCGGTACGGGCTGATCCCGGTCTCGATCGCCGCCGTTGGCTGCCTGAGCCAGGGACAGGCGCATCGGGCAGGCAAGTACTACCTCTATACCAATCAGCATGACGGCGATGTGGTGCAGTTCTCGACCGGCCTGGAAGCGGCTATCGCAGCTCCAGGCAAAATCATCCGAATCGCCGATTCAAAGCGAGCTGGTCGGCGCCTAGGCGGCCGGATTCTCAGCTCAACCGGCCGCGATGTGCAGCTGGACAAAGCGATCGACCTGACCGTTGGAGTCACCTATACGCTCTACGTCGTCAACGGCCTGGGTTCGGTCGAGACGCATGCGGTGGTCACGCCGGCCGGATCTGGCATCACCAGCCTCACCATTGACGCTGACTGGACCTCCCAGCCGCCGCGCATGGCGATCTGGATGGTGAGCAGCAGCGAGATCCAGCCGCAGCTCTTTAAGGTCGTGGGAATCAAGCCAAAGCGCACAGACAAGGGCATTTCCTACGGCTACACCGCGATCGCTTACAACCCATCGAAATACGACTTCATCGAAAACGACATCGCACTCGAGATCCCGAACATCAGCGGCCTCACTGCGATTCCGCCGACCCCCGCCAACCCGGTTTTCGTCGAGAAAGCATTCAAGCAAGGTTCGAACGTCGTCAGCCAGGTCAATATCAGTTGGGACGCGATCGCCAATGTCGTGGCCTATGTAGTCACCTATCAGGTCGACCAAGACACGCCAATCACCGTGCAGGTGACCAGCAGCAACCTTGTGATCGCGCCGGCAAAGCTTGGCACTTACAACTTCCAGATCGTGGCGATCGCGCAGAGTGGTCGACGCTCGGCACCGCTGTCCGGCACCGGCGTTGCCGATGGTGTGAGCGCAGTGCCGGCGGACCTTACATCGCTCAGCAGCACGATCCTGTCGAATCAGCAGCTGCAACTGAGTTGGGCTCGACCGACCGAGCCAAGCGTTCTCTACGGTGGCCGCATCGAGGTCCGCTTCAGTCCGCCGGCTGCGCCTATGACCAGCTTCGACTGGGCCGACGCGACCTTCCTCGCCAGTGCCGACGGCTCGACTCAGCAGGTGATTGTTCCGCTTATGGCGGGCCTGTATGCCCTAAAGGCAATCACCTTCGACGGCGTCGAATCTGCGAACGCGTTGCTTCTGACCTACGACGACCCAGACAGCGACGGGGGCACCGGAGGCGCGCTCTCGGTGTCGGTCAATCCAGGTTCGATGCAGAAGAACTTTATAGCTGACTACGGAACCAGCGACCCCGCGCGGTTCGTTGCCAAGGGCGGAACGCCTCCGTACTCGCACACCTTGAGCAACGTCAGCGGCGCGCTCTTCTCCCATACGCCGACCACAACGGGACCGGTATTCACCGCAACATTTAGCACCGCCGCCATGAGCCGTTATGAGCTCTACACCGCGGTGTATCGAGACACCGTGACCGATGCGGCCGGCGCCACCGCGACCTGCGATATCAAGGTCGGCCTTTCGTACGACTATCAGGCACCACCTGTTTATTGCGTGGCGACTGACTCGCACCTGATGAGCGGCCAGATCGCGATCGCGGCACAAGCAGGCGACGAACTCTGCGTCGCCGACGAGTCTTCGCTGTTCACCTGGATCGAACGGATCGACGCGGCAGAAACGGCGATCCAGGACTGCGTGCGGATAGTGACTCGCTCGGGCGCCAGCCTGGTTTGCTCGCTGCCGGCGCCGATTCCAACGTTCGATTGCGGTCTGGTGCGCGCAGCCGATTGCATCGGGCACCTCGTTGCCGTCTGGCGTGGATCGGACGCCGATTGGGAAGTTGTCGATGCGGTGGTGCCGGTCGGCGGTCGCGCCGTTCGCAAAATATCCGTTGGCAATCGCTCGTTCTGGGCTGGCGAAAAGCCCGACGCCTTCATCCTTCACCACAACATCAAGTGGAACGCCTAAGAAGCCAATATTCCCGAGAGCTACAAATGGAAATGCCCGGCTACTAGGGCAAGAGGAAGCGACCCTCAACGCGTTTGCAGACGCATCAAGGGCCGCCAATCCACGGCGCATAAACGCCGTAGGCCAGCCGAGGCTTCCTCACCGTGCACACGGCGAGGAAAGCCTAGCAAATTAGACGAGAGCGGAGCCTACGATGCAGGCAGCACCCATCATTCCGTGGATTGGCGGCAAGCGGCGCCTGGCGCCCATCATCCTGCCTCTGTTTCCCGATCACACCTGCTACGTCGAGCCCTTCGCTGGCGCAGCGGCGCTCTATTTCCTGAAACAGCCTTCCGACGTCGAGGTCATCAACGACATCAATGGCGAGCTGGTCAATCTCTACAGGGTCGTGAAGTGCCATTTAGAGGAGTTTGTACGGCAGTTCAAATGGGCTTTAACCAGCCGCCAGGTATTCCTCTGGGAGCAGACGAAGCGCCCCGAGACACTGACCGATATCCAGCGCGCCGCGCGTTTCTTCTACCTGCAGAAGAACGCGTTCGGCGGCCGGGTCGACGGGCAAAGTTTCGGTACGGCCACCACTGCTGGACCGCGCCTCAATCTTCTGCGACTTGAGGAGGATCTGAGCATGGCGCATCTCCGCCTCCAGGACACCTTCATCGAGCACTTGCCCTGGTCGGACTGCATTGAACGGTATGATCGAGCACACACCCTCGTGTATTGCGACCCGCCTTATTGGGAGACGGAAGGGTACGGCGTCGAGTTCGGCCTGGAGCAGTACGAGCGGTTAGCAGGGGTAGCCGAGCAGGCCAAAGGCACCGTCATCATTAGCGTCAATGACCACCCAGAGATGCGCCGCGTCTTCGCTAGGCTCCACATGCGCTCGGTGCCAATTACCTACACTGTAGGTGGTGGCGCATCACCTGTAGACCGGATGGAGCTGGTGATCGGGAACTGGCCAGGCGGCTGGCCACCGCCGCGTCCGCTTCAGTCGCAAATCGACCTGGTAGGCTACGACCCGGTTTGACCTTTTTTAGAAAAAAATCGTGTTGCAAACCAAACGTCGTTTTGTTGCAAACCAAAAGTCGCTTTACAAGTCTGTCGAGCGCCTGTCACGCGGCCGCGCCAAGCTGTCTTAACGCCGCAATGAACTGCTGATCCGGCGCGTCTTTTCGAAGGAGTGAATCCGTGCTCAAGCTTGCCCGCAACAACACCGCAAAATCGCTGATGCTCGCTGCTGCACTGTGCATCGGCGGCACCGCCATGGCCGATGCCGATCCAACCCTGGCGCAGGTCTACTCGGCTGCCGAAGCCGGTCATCTCGACCAGGCGCAACAGATGATGGCGCAGGTGCTGCGCGATCATCCTGAAAGCGCCAAGGCGCACTACGTTTCGGCCGAGCTGTACGCCAAACAGGGTCGTGCGGCGCAGGCGCGCACCGAACTCGCAACCGCTGAGCGGCTCGAACCGGGTCTGCCGTTCGCCAAGGCGCAGTCGGTCGCCGCGCTGCAGAACGAACTCGGCGAATCGTCGACCGCGGCCGCGCGCGGCAACAGCGGCGCAGTGCCGCTCGCAGTGGCGCCGCATGCCGCGTTCCCCTGGGGTCTGGCGCTGATGATTTTCGGTGGCCTCGCCGTGCTGTGGATGATCATGCGTCGTCGTAGCGCCGCGCCTGTGCCGCTGAGCTATCCGCAGTCGCCCGGTGCAATGGGCGGAGTCGGCGGCTATGGCTATGGCGCACCGCCGGCCGGCGGCGGTATGGGTTCGGGCATCGTTGGTGGGCTCGCCAGCGGACTGGCCGTCGGCGCCGGTGTGGTGGCCGGCGAGGAAATCGCGCATCACTTCCTCGACGGCGACCGTCGTGGTGAAAGCGATCGCGGCGTATTGCCAGTCGACAACGGTCTCGAAGAGCGGCCCGGCAACGGCGACATGGGCGGCGATGATTTCGGCGTGTCCGACGCCGGCTCCTGGGACGATAGCGGTGGTGGTGGCGGCGACAGCGACTGGAGCTAAGCGAGGTTTTCGTTCGTTGAACGTTGAACGGTGATCGGTGGTCAGTGATCGTCGATCGTTCGGCCGCGGTCTAGCGATTGGTCGGGCTCAACACCGCATCGGCGCGATAGCGTTGCGGAAACTGCTGTTGCAGTAGCGCAACCTTCGGTAGGTCAAACGCGACGATGTAGCCGTGAGTCGGATGCAGCGTCAGAAAATTCTGGTGATAACTTTCGGCCGGATAGAACGCCCGCAAGGGTTCGATTCGAGTGGCGATCGGTGCGGCGAACACCTGGCTCGCGTCGAGCTGAGCGATGTACTGCGCGGCCACCTTCTGCTGTACCGGATCGCTGCTGAAAATCGCGGACCGGTACTGCGTGCCGTGATCGGGGCCCTGGCGGTCGACCTCGGTCGGGTCCAGCGCCACACTGAAGAAGATCTGCAGCAGTTGCCCGAGGCTGATCTGTCGCGGGTTGTAAGTGATCGCCACGGATTCCGCGTGACCGGTGAGTCCGCTGCTGACCATCGGGTAGAACGCCGTCGATGCACTTCCGCCGCTGTAGCCGGACGTCGCCTCGCGTACGCCGCGCACATGCGCGAACACGCCCTGTATGCCCCAGAAGCATCCGCCGGCCAGCACCAGGCGTTGGCTGTGGTCGCTCGACGGCGCAGGTTCATCAACCAGAGGTGGCGGAAGAGGCGCCGGGACTTTGCCGGCTGTGGACGGCATGTCCGCGCCAGCGCTCCTTGCGCCGACACAGTTGAAGCCTGCGATCAACAGCGCCACAAGCACGGTGTTTGCGAGCGCGCGTCTCATGCAGACTCAGGCGTAAAAGTCAGCGCCACCCCATTCATGCAGTAGCGCAGGCCGGTCGGTCGTGGGCCATCGTCGAACACGTGGCCAAGATGACTGCCGCAGCGGCTGCAATGCACTTCCGTGCGCGCCACGCCGAGCGAACGATCGCTACGCTCGCCAACGGCATGATCGAACGGCCGGCTGAAGCTGGGCCAGCCGGTGCCGCTGTCGAATTTGGTCTTGGACGAAAACAACGGCAGCGCACAAGCCGCGCAGGCAAACACGCCTTTGCGATGTTCGTCGTTGAGCAGACTGCTGTACGCGCGCTCGGTGCGCTGCTCGCGCAGCACGGCAAACTGCACGGGCGTGAGAATCTTTCGCCACTCCGCATCGGAATGGACGATCGAGAAGCTTTCCTCGCGTGCCCAAGCCTGCGGGAAACGCGCCAGCAGTGCCCAACCAAAACCGCCCGCAAGGGCTTTCAGAAGCCGACGTCGGCTTTGCATCGCTACTCCTCGCAGTGGTTCGCGGTTGACCGGGTCATAGCTGTTGGTACGCCAGTGGCAAGATTTGAGATGCGCCGCGCGAGCCCGATCCGGTCGTCACCCAGGTACTTCTTACGGCTACCGTTCGACATGTGAGCTGTGGCATATTGTACGCAAGTGAACCCAATTTATTAACGCTCAAGTTTCGGAACATAAAGAAAAATGGCTGCCAAGTCGCAACCCCTACGTACCGGTTTTCTTGTGCATGACGTCTCCCGCCTTCGCCGCACCGTGTTCGACCAGCGCGTCAAGGCGCTCGGCATCACGCGTTCGCAATGGTGGGTGCTGGCGAACCTCTCGCGCCACGACGGCGAAGCGCCGATGCAGATCGAACTCGCGCGCCTGCTCGACGTCGGCAAAGTCACACTCGGCGGTCTGATCGATCGGCTCGAAGAAAACGGTTTCGTGTCGCGCACGCCGGACAAGATCGATCGACGCTCCAAGCGCGTCACCATGTCGGCCAAGGGCCGCGCGCTGGTCGGCAAGATGGAAGGCATCGCCACCGAAATGAACGGCCACATCATGCGTGGCATCTCGATGCAGAAGCAGCGCGAACTGCAGGAAATGCTCGCACTGATGAAGAAGAATCTGATCGAGATGAACGCCGTGCCTTCGTCGACCCGTACGACAGAGAAGCCCGAAGGCCGCAAGTCGTCCGCGCAGAGCTGAGGCGCCTCGCTTCGTAGCACAGGACGCGCGTTGATCGCGCAACAGCGCAACAGCACCACAGCGCCTAACGCCATCGTTGGGCGCCGGCGTCACGCAACTCGGCAGATAGCTCGGTCCGAAACGCAGCATTGGGTCCGGCATTCGAACCCGGCGCGCGCCTCAAGCTCGCCAGGACTCGGCGACGCCGCGCGAGTCCTCGATCGAACGCCGCGCGATGTGCGGCGCGATGCCTGTCGTGCATCGACCGCACAGGCGGCGCAAGTGCCGCAAGCGCCGCTAGCGAGCGAAGTCCTAGTCGCAGACGGAATTCTGACCTCAGACAGAATTCTTTCCCTAGACCGCCTTCGTCATCGTGGTCGCGCCAACTTCGATGGAGCGCAGACCAGCGCTAAAGCTCGTTGTTTCTCCACAAAGGACGCAGACGCGTCCATGCTCGGGCGAGAGTAGCCATCGATTCGGCATTCGATCGGACGATTCGTCCGGTCCGCGATCGAGGCGACATCCAGCAATAGATGCCGCGATCGTATCGGCGGCCAGGCCGAGCGATCGATCGCTCGGCATTGAGCGCCCGTGTCGATAATGGTATGGTTGCATACTACTAAGCATGCCGCGCCGCAATCGCTCGCAGTGCTGCCGAATTCGCAGCCCCGCATTTATCTGCAAGCCGGAGATCCAAACGTGACGTCCAGCATTCCCGTCGGCATCCGCTCGTTCGGCGCCTACATTCCGCGTCGGCGCATGTCGCGTGCCGCCATTGCCACTGCGCACGCCTGGGCCTTGCCCTCGCTGAAGGGCAAGGGCGAAAAAGCCTTCTGCAGTTGGGACGAAGACGCGATCACGATGGCGGTGGAGGCCGGTCGCGACTGCCTGGGTGGTCGCGGTGTTGCGTCGATCGCAGGACTCAGTTTCGCCAGCACCTCGGCGCCGTATGCGGATCTGCAGAACGCCACCATCGTCGGTGCGGCCTTGCAACTGCCGGAAGCCTCCGCGCGCGTCGACTTCGGCGGTTCGCTGCGCGCCGGCCTCAGTAGCCTGGCGCAGGCACTGCAAGCCGCACGCGAAGGCGACCAGCTGGTGATCGCCGCCGATCGCCGCCGCGCGAAGCCTGGCAGCGCGCAGGAAATGACCTACGGTTCGGCGGCAGCGGCCGTATGCGTGGGCAGTGGCGACGAGCTGGTCGCGCGCTATCTCGGACGCGAGTCGGTGTCGGTGCCCTTCGTCGATCACTTCCGCCAGAGCGGCGAGAAGTTCGACTACTTCTGGGAGGAGCGCTGGATTCGCGACGAAGGCGCGTCCAAGCTGGCGCCACGTGCGATCAAGTCGCTGCTGCAGCGACTCGAACTCAAACCGGAGCGCGTTGCGCACTTCGGGCTATCCGGCGCGCCGGTGGGCAGCGACAAACTGGTCGCCAAACTGTTGTCGTTTGCGCCTGAGTGCGTGTTGCCGGATCTGCAGGCGCAGGTCGGCGATGCCGGCGTCGCGCAGCCGCTGCTGCAATTGCTCGCTGCTCTTGAGCGCGCCAAGCCGGGCGAGGTGATCCTCGTCGCGTCGTTCGCGCAAGGTTGTGAAGTGCTTGCCTTCGAGATGCAGCAGCCGCTGGCCGCGAGCAGCCGGCGCGGACTCGCGGGTTCACTGGCGCAACGCGTCGAAGAGACGACCTATCTCCGCATGCTGTCGTTCGACGGCGAGCTGGAACTCGACTGGGGCATGCGCGCGGAAACCGACAACAAATCTGCGGTGACGCAGCTGTATCGCAGTGCCGATCAGATCCTCGGCTTCGTCGGTGGCCGCTGCGAGGCCTGCAGCACCGTGCAGTTCCCGCGCATGCCGAGTTGTGTCAACTGCGGCGCACTCAATTCTCAGAAGCCCTATGCACTGGCCGATGAACCCGCACAGGTCGCCACGTATACGGCCGACTGGTTGCAGTACTCGCCCGCGCCGCCGATGTACATGGGCCTGGTGCAGTTCGATATCGGTGCGCGACTGTTGATGGAAATGGTCGATGTCGGCGCCGCCGGCATCGATGTCGGCACGCCGCTGCGGATGAGCTTCCGCATCAAGGAACGCGATCGCCTGCGGCACTACGACCGCTATTTCTGGAAAGCCGTGCCGACCCGCTAACAGGAGATTCGAATCATGGCTACAGGTATCAAGGACAAGGTCGCGATCATCGGCATGGGCTGCTCGCGCTTCGGCGAGCGCTGGGACTGCGGCGCCGAGCACTTGCTCGCCGAAGCCTTCACCGAGGCGCTGGCAGACGCGGGCATCGAGCGCGCGCAGATCGGCGCGGCCTGGTACGGCTCGGCGATGGAGCGTTCGGTCGGCAACTCGGCGATTCCGCTGTCGACTGCGCTGCGGCTAGAAGGAATTCCGGTCACGCGTGTCGAGAATATGTGCGCTACTGGAACAGAAGCGTTGCGTGGTGCGACATACGCAGTTGCATCGGGTGCCGTCGACATCGCCCTGGCGATCGGTGCCGAGAAGCTGAAGGACAGCGGATTCGGCGGATTGCCGGTGATGGGCAAGGGCACGCTCAACGATCTGTGGATGCCGTACGGCTCCGCACCCGCGGGCTTCGCTCAGCTCGCCGCCGGCTATCGCAGCAAGTACGGCGTGGCCAAGCAGGACTTGAAGCAGGCGATCGGCCGCGTCTCCTGGAAGAGCCACCAGAACGGCGCGAAGAATCCGAAAGCGCATCTGCGCAAAGCGGTCGACATGGAGACGATCCTCACTGCGCCGATGATCGCCGAACCACTCGGCGTGTTCGACTGCTGCGGTGTCAGCGACGGTGCGGCCTGCGCGATCGTCACCACACCGGCGATCGCGCGCAGTCTCGGTCGCCGCGATCTGGTCACCATCAAGGCACTCGCACTGTCGGCCAGCGCCGGCCGCGAATGGGGCACCAATCAGTGGGATGGCTCCTACGTGCAGAACACGCGCAATGCCGCGAAAGCCGCGTACAAAGAGGCCGGCATCACCGATCCGCGCAAGGAACTGTCGGCGCTGGAAGTGCACGACTGCTTCTCGATCACCGAGCTGGTGACGATGGAAGATCTCGGCGTATCCAAAGACGGTGAAGCCTGGCGCGACGTGCTCGACGGCGTGTTCGATGCGGACGGCAAGATCCCTTGCCAGATCGATGGCGGCCTCAAATGCTTCGGTCATCCGATCGGGGCTTCGGGCCTGCGCATGGTCTACGAGCATTACCTGCAACTGCAGGGCCGCGCCGGTGCGCGCCAGCTGAAGAATCCGCAACTCGGCCTGTCGCACAATCTTGGTGGCGTGCCTTACAACGGCGTTTGCGGTATCAGCATCGTCGGCCTTGAAGGGCGCTGAGTGCGTCAGAGCTGAAACCAGAGCTGAAACCAGATCTGAAGCCAGAACTGAAACCAAGACCGAACGCGACGGCGGTGAGCGCTTAGGGCGAGGGCGGGCTCACAGCAATGGATGTCGCGCGATGTCGAACCATTGGGGCGCGGTACAGAAGTCGCCCGCTTCTACGCAAAAACGTCGTGTGTCCGGTGCGACGCAGAGGAAGGATCAGTGTGCGCTATTCGGCTTGTCGATTGCGCGCAGCACCAGTGCCGGCATCAGCAGGAACCAACTGAAGAACACCACGAACGGCAGCCAGAACGCGAGGATGCCGTTCCAGGCAAACGGGCCGGCCTTGAAGAAGGTGATCAGGCCGCCGGGGACGAACAGTAGCGCGGTCCAGAAATTGAAGTACGCGGCCCAGCGCGGAAACAGCGGCGTGGCTGAGCGATCCGCGAGAATCGCCAATGCGATGGCGATGTTCTGCACCATCGCGCCGAAGAACGGCATGATCAGCATCAGCCAGCCGAGTTCATGCAGCAGCAGCGTCAGCGCCGGATCGCGCTCGGGATGAAACGCCGCGGCTGTCCAGATCATCACCGGCAGAACGATCAGCACTTGCGTCATCACGCCAGCGGCGAGTTGCACGTAGGCCAGCGTCGGCGACGCCGACCGAATGCGCAACATCTGCCCGCTGATCGCACCATAAAACGCCAGCGCTGCGCCGCAAGCCGTCATCATCAACAACAATCCAAGGCGCAACAGGTTGGTGTCGTGCTGATAAAACGCGGCGACTTCAGCGGCCGTCCAACCAGGCGACGGTGGCGGAATGAATCCGCCGAGCGGCCAGAAACCGATCCCGAAAAGCAGGACGAACACGTAAGCGCTGAATGCGCAGAGTCGCTCGGACGAAAGGTTCATGCGGGACGCCCCCAAGTTTCTGAATTCTGACTACAACGCCAAGGAAATTCGCTCGATCCGCCCGAAAGTCGTCGATAGTCGTATGGTATCGTACTACTACAAACATTCCGATGCCGTTCCGCTGCAGCGTACCCGAGACCTCTGGAGGGTCGATGGCTTTTCTCAAGTCCTTATTTGCCGCCAAAAAGGCGAAGTTCGTCGAAGTGCAGCCATTCGCCGCGCGCTTCGAAGTTCCCGCCGGAGAGACGGTGCTCGAAGCGGCGCTGAAAGCCGGCGTGGACTTTCCGCACAACTGCACCGTCGGCACCTGCGGCTCCTGCAAGTGCAAGCTGAAATCGGGCCGCGTGAATGCCTTGACGGATTTCGGCTATACCTTGTCGCAGCAGGAGATTGCTGCCGGATTCATCCTCGCCTGCCAGGCCATTCCGCGCGACGAGCTGACCGAACTCGAGGTGGAAGTGCAGGCCGGCAGTACGCCGGTGGCGACGTACCAGGGCCGCATTGTCGCAAACGATCCGCTGACGCACGACATCGTCCGGATCGGCATCGAGCTCGATCGTCCACTGCAATTCGTCGCCGGCCAATATGCCAACCTGAAGACCGCCGACATCGAGCGCGCGCGCAACTATTCGTTCGCCGATGCGCCGGCCGCCGAGGGTTTGAAGACGGTCAATTTCTTCATCCGCAAGGTGCCGGGCGGCGCATTCACTGAAGCCCTGTTCGCCGGCAAACTGGCCCAGGCCGCAATCGAAGTCGAAGCACCGCACGGCAACTTCCATCTGCACGAGAGCCGCGGCCCGATGGTCTGCATCGCCGGCGGCAGCGGTCTTGCGCCATTGTTGAGCCTGCTCGAAGACGCCAGCCGGCGTCGGGTCGAGCGGCCCTGCGCGATGTTGTTCGGCGCACGCACGCAGGCCGATCTGTATTGCGTGGATCAGATCAATGCGATTGCAAAGAACTGGGCCGGCAAGTTCGTCTTTCTGCCCGTGCTCTCACACGAGGCGGCGGACAGTTCCTGGACCGGCGCGCGCGGCTTGGTCACTCAGTTCATCACCGACGCGATGCCCGGCATCGACTGGGCCTCGGCCGAGGGTTACATGTGCGGACCGCCGGGCATGATCGACGCCGGCATTGCATCGATGACCGAAGTCGGCATGAAGCTCGACGCAATCTTCTACGACAAGTTCACCGACCAGAGCCACATTGCCAAGATGCCGTAACGCGCATGTCGCGGACTGCGAGGCGTCGGCGATGTCGCGCATCGAATCGGGCTGAGGCTGGATTTTTGCAGCGCTGATGGTCTGAGGTCATCCGAAGCTCGGATTCGCGCGAATTCATGCGGCCGACTGCTGCCCATCGCTTACGAGCGCTGCACATCGGCCGACGACTTGCCAAGCCTGCCTAACGCCTGCGGCTGATGATGCAGGCTGTTTTCCGGCGCCGTCTTCGAATTTGCGCGCTCCCCGTATGGCGAGTCCCGCAGGACACGCGACTCAGACGGCGCCCAGTTCGATCGCCGTCTGGAACTCGTAGTTGGCGAATGCGCTGCGCAGTGCAGCGTCCATTGCGCTGACCTGCGACGCCGATCGCTGCGCGCGAATGATCACGCGCGGCCGCGAACCCGTTTCGTCGACCACAATCTCGAACCGCGCGTCGGCGCCCAGTACGCGCGCTGTCACTTCGGTCGCCACACGGCGCATCGAATCGACGCGCAGCGCCGGCTTGTTGATCTTGCCGACGGCAGTCATCGGAATCTGCGGCACGATCAGAATCTGCACCGGCACCGCGGCGCGTTCCTGCACGCGTTCCTTGCACAGTTGCAGCAGTTCGTCGGCGCTGGCGCTGGCACCCTCTTTGAACTGCACGTAAGCGATCGGCATCTCGCCCTTCGATGCGTCGGGGCGGCCAATGGCGGCGACCACCTGAATCGCCGGATGACCGCTCAAGACTTCCTCGATCATTTTCGGATCGATGTTGTGGCCGCCGCGAATGATGACGTCCTTCGCGCGTCCGAACAGCCAGATGTAGTCGTCCGCATCGACACTACCCAAGTCGCCGGTGTTGGCCCAACGCTGGCCGCCCGGCGCATTGGCGACGAACAATTCGCGGTCGAGGCTGCTATCGACATAGCCCGGAACCAGACCGGGACCACTGACCGCGAGCACGCCGCGCTCACCAGGCGCGCACACGCCGAGCAGCGCATTGTGGTCGTCGACCTGTATGGCGGCGACGCGATGCCAGGGCAGGTGCAGCCCGACCGATCCGGCTACCGGTTGATCGCCGCTATCCGGATGGCCGGACACCGCACCATGCAATTCGGACATGCCCCAGACCTCGCGCAGCCAGACGCCGAAACGCTGATGGAAATTGCGCAGCAGCTCGATCGGAATGGTGCTGCCGCCGCAGTTGAAACTGCGAATGCAGTGACCTTCCGAATGGCCGCTGCGTTGCGCCAGAATCGCCGCCGCCGTCGCTGGCGTTGCGATCAACGAGGTCATCCGGTGGGTCCGCGCGATGTCCCAGAAATTCGCGACGACGCCAGGATCGCGGAAGCCGTCTTTGGTCAGCGTCAATACGGTCTGGCCGTAGAGGATCGCGCGCAGCGCCAGCATCACCGAGCCACCGACATGAAAGTTCGGCATCGCATGGCCGACCACGCCATCTTCGGATGAGCCGGCGAATGCACCCGCGATCCAGGCATTCAGCAACTGCCCGCGGTGCGTCATTCGCACCAGCTTCGGCGCGGCCGTAGTGCCACCGGTTGGCAGATACACGCAGTCGGCATTCGGGTCCGCGTTCGGGGTAAAGCTCAAACCACTCGATTGCTGCGCGAGGGCAGCTGCGAAATCGTTGTCGGCGCCGGGTGCGTCGACCAGCAGCACCGCGCGGAGCGTCGGAACCGCGCCGATCAATTGATCCAACTTGTCCCAAGCGCCCGGACCATGCACGTTGGTGGTGGTGACGAGCACGGTTGCGCGCGAGGCGTTCATGATCGACGCAACGTGGCGCAGTTCCAGATACGGATTGATCGGATTGGCAATGCCCGCCGTCGCAGCACCCCAGGCGGCGATCAATGCTTCCGGCACCATCGGCAGGATGATCGACACCGCGCTGCGTTCGCCCCCGGCGATCACGCGGAACAGATTGGCCGCACGTTCCACCTGATCGAGCAACTCGGCGTAGCTGATCACGCGCGGCGCAATTGCGGGGTCCGACGACAGCAACTGCTTGAACGCCGCCTTGTTCGGTGCGGCGCTCGCCGAGGCTTTGAGGCAGTCGTAGATCGTATTGCCGGGTAGCACGTCGTCTGGCAATTCCTGCTCCACTGCGAGGATGTCCAGCGTCGAGCGCAAGCTCGTGCGAGCAACACGTCCAGAGCGAGGCTCATGTCCGCGGGCCCATTTCGCTTTCGGCGTGGACGGTTTCGCGGCAAGGGTTTGTTCGGAAACAACGGCTTCGTTCGACATGCTCAGGTCCTCACCCTTGGTTCTCTTATCTATGTGCATGTATGCGCGACGAGGGCTTATGCGCCAATTTGTTGGTGTGGGGCGCACGCGCGTGCAATCGTCGTCGGCAATGTGGTAGCGTGCCATACTATATCGCGATCTTTCGGCAATGGCGCCGCAAATGCGATCGCAGGCGTTTGGCGACATCGACGCCGCAGAGTGCAACCCGTTGCAACCGAATCGGCCAGTATCAGCCGCTGTTTAGCCACAGCGCATTGACTCGCCGAAATAATTTTCACGGGTGCTTGCATTCTATAGTACGGAACCATATCATCTTGTCCGCTGCACATTTATAAAGACTCGGCTTGCCTGAGCTAAAGAACAAGCAAGCGTATTGAGGAGGAGCACCTGCGTGGAATTCGGCAGCAAGAAAGGCGATGCCAAGAACCGGCTTGCGGGCATTGGGCTCGTGGTTGTGTTCCACGTGGTGTTGATCTATGCGCTGGTGACGGGTCTGGCTCGCAAGGGTATCGAGATCCTGCCGCAGGATGTGAAGACCAAGATCATCAAGGAAGTGAAGCACGACGAGCCGCCGCCACCGCCGCCGCCGCCGAAATTCCAGCCGCCGCCACCGCCGATGATTCCGCCGCCGGAGATCCAGATTGCATCGGAT
>CAIJRD010000002.1 GCA_903822975.1 uncultured Sinobacteraceae bacterium | reverse complement strand
GGCCCGTCCGTGGATCGACAGCGACGGCGACGGCGTGGACGACGAGCACGACAAGTGCCCGGGCACACCGCACGGCCTGAAGGTCGACTCCGACGGCTGCGTGATTCCCGGACAGGTGATCGTGCTGCGCGGCGTGACGTTCGAATTCAACAAGACACGCGTACAGCCGAACGCCGAAGCGGTGCTTGACGGCGTACTGCCGGCCTTCACCGGCCAGCCGAACCTGCATGTGGAGATTGCCGGCCACACCGACTCGATCGGCAGCCAGGCGTACAACCAGAAGCTGTCGCAGGGACGTGCGGACGCGGTGCGTGCGTACCTGATCAGCAAGGGTGCATTGCCTGAACAGCTGCGCGCAGTCGGCTACGGCAAATCGCAGATGCTGATCAATCCTGAGAAGGATGATGCGGATCGCGAACTGAACCGTCGCGTCGAATTCCGCGTCGTCGATAAATAAGCGTCGTTGAGCACTAGCGAGATCGAGACTTTGAACATGAGCAATGTAGACATCCTCAAGCCGCTGAGCCGCCTGCTGTCGCTGGCGGTACTCGGAACCGCCGCTCTGCTCCTCGGTGGTTGCGCCGATGGGCCGGGGAATGGCACCACAACCTCCGGAACCAGCAGCGGCGCGAGCGGTGGGGTGACCGGTGGTGTCACGGGAGGCCTGACGGGCGGTTCCACCGGCGGCATCGTCTGCCCGGATGGCTCTACCGACTGCACCACGCCGCCGCCGGTGCAGTGCCCGGCAGGCACCACGTTCACGCAGATCCCGTTCGAGGACGCGACCGTCGCATCGGTCGATTCAAATGGCCTCTGCGTTGGCTGCTCGGTGATCGACGCGATCGACGTGGTCGATACATTGACCAACAACTTCGCAGTCATGACCGTCTCCGTCGGGCTCATCAACGGCAACAATTCGATCACGGTGGGGGATACCAAAACGACCTTCCCGGCAGGATCTGTGGCCGGCTTCGTCGTATCGGTGCCCAAGGCGCCAGTGCTCACGCTTGATCTTTTGCAGACGATCAACGTGACGACGCGCCTGAACGGCATCGACACGATCGATTCGGGCGGCCAGAACGCGCCGCTCAAGCTCGACATCCTCGGCATTCTGGGCGATCCATCGAAGAAATTCGTCAGCGCCGGACCGTCGACTACGCCGTACAACGCAGCGCGCTTGACCCTCGGCGGTGTTGTCAGCGCGCTGACGCAGTTGCAAGTTTACGGAGCAGGTGTGTGTCAGTAGTCGGATGCTGAACACGACCGCGGCTGAGTGCGCTCCGCCGCGGTCTCCTTCGTTCAGTACAAGCCATGGTGCTGCAGTCTCGAAGCAAACAGGATCAATCATGATCAAGCCGTTGATATTTGGGTCGCTGCTGCGGTTGTGCGTTCCTGCATTGATGGGGACTGTGGCGCTGATGACAGCGGGCTGCGCCGATGGCCCTGGAACCGACACCACAATCGTTGGGGGAACCACGAGCGGCAGCACCGGTGGAACCACAACCGGCGAAACCGGCGGCGCCACAACGGGCGCGACCGGCGGAACGACCACGGGTGATACGGGCGGCAGCACCGGCGGAAGCTCGGGCGCGAGCAGTGGCGGAGCGACTGGTGGAACTTCGGGTGGCACCAATGGCGGAACCGCCGGCGGCCTCACGGGCGGCACCAGTGGCGGTACCGCAGGCGGCTTGACGGGTGGCACCAGCGGCGGTGCGACCGGCAGTACGGGTGGCGGCTCAACCGGATCAACCGGTGGCGGGACCTCCGGCGGAATGACCTGTCCAGACGGTTCCAGCGATTGCACGACGCCACCTCCGGTGCAGTGCCCCGACGGCAAGACCTTCACGCAGATTCCGGTCGGCGACGCCTTGGTTACCAAAGTCGACGGCAACGGCATTTGTATCGGGTGCTCGGTCATCGACGCCATCGACGTGGTCGATAGCTACACCAACAACTTTGCATTGATGACGATCAGCGCCGGACTACTCAACGGCCGCAATTCGATCACCGTTGCCGATACCAAGACCACGTTCCCGGCGGGCAGCATCGCCGGCTTCGTCGTGGCGGTGCCCGATGCGCCGCTACTGACGCTCGATCTGCTGCAGACCGTAAATGTCACGACGCGACTGAACGGCATCGACACGCCCGACTCGGCCGGTCAAAACGCGCTGCTGAAGCTGGACCTACTCGGCATCCTCAACGATCCTTCGAAGAAGTTTGTCAGCGCCGGTGTGTCGACCACGCCTTACGACGCGGCACGTCTGACGCTCGGCGGTGTGGCCAGCGTGCTCACCCAGTTGCAGGTTTATGGCGCTGGGGTGTGCCAGTAAGCGCAGCTTCAATTCGAACCCAACGTCGCGCGCAAAGCACTGCGCGCGACGATGCGGCGGGATTGATTAGAGTTCCAACGTCGCAGCAGTTTCGCAGCCGCACAGCGTGTGCGCGCATGTTCGGTGGGGCAGCTCCGATCGAGTCACGAGAGGTGGCTTAATCGAAGCGCATTGCGCATGCGCTTCGGCAGATGCCGATTTGCCGCGCCGGGTTCTGTCACGCCAAAGCTGCGCCGAATTGAATCGAATCGCGTTGCGTTGGCAATTGAAGTCCTCAGCGGCATAGCCCGTCCCGCTTGTCCATTCGGGCGTTGATCGATCGAGAATCACGCGACTCCGTGATCGTCCAAACCGATTGTCTTCGTCGTGGCGATTTACGACAGCCCAAGACAAGTTACGACAGCCCAAGGCAAGCGTCGCTCGTTACCAGCGTGCGCGACGTGCCTCGCCGGTGATCGATTGAGCCGTAGGTGTACTAATGGCCGAACTTCGACAAGACTTGGTGTCATCGGCGAGCGATTTGCACGCGGCGTCATGCGGCGTCATGCGGCGTCATGCGGCGTCGAGGCGACGTTGGCCTAATGCGAAAATCCACTCTCATCCGAGGACGGTTTGGATTTTGACCAGCAGGTCACAGCTGGAAACTACAGATGGAAACTAGAAAGGGGAGCGCTGTGACCGAATCGAATTCGCCTGCACGGGATGCGACCTGGGATATCGCCCGCGGGATCGGAATGGCCTTGGTCATCTACGGGCATTTTCTGGAGCCGGTGTATCCAGCCCGGCCCGAGATTGGCAAGGCATTCATCGAATCGGCCTTCTCCCAATGGCAGCTGATCTATTCGTTCCACATGATGCTTTTCTTTCTGGTTTCAGGTGCGGTCAACCGGAATCTGCCGAAGAAGGCTTGGCCGGACGTCGTGCGGGGTTCGCTCCGACTGTTGGCGCTGGCGTGGATCGTCCACTTGCTCGGCATGATCGTCGTCTTCTCGCTGGGGAATATGCCGGCAACGCCATGGCAGGCCGTGGTCGCCGTGTTCGATCCCATCGTCGAAGGTTACTGCTGGTCGGTGGGCGTGCTGTGGTTCCTGACGGCCCTGTGTTTCGTGCAGCTCTTGGCTTACTTCTTATTGCGGCATCTTCCCGCAATTGCCGTGGTCGCCGGTTCAATGGTGCTGACGGCCGTCGTCGTCTATTTCGACGCGCCCAACCAATATCTGTTCCGGACCTGGATGCCAGGCTTGTCGTTCTTCGCGCTTGGCTATCTGTTTGCGCAGTTGCAGATTCGTTGGCCAGTCTGGCTGTGCATCGTTTTGCTCGGAGCCTTGGTGTTTCTGGCGCCGCTCAACAGCGGCTGCGCATACACCCTCCATAATGCTTGCGAACAATTCGGTAGCGGACCGTTCGGCGTACGAATGTTTGGCGGTAGCTACGGCTTCCTTCCGCTGTTCTTTGTGACCTCGTTTGTCGGCGCCATCGCCGTCGTATGCCTGAGTGCCGGGCTGGCGCGATTCAAGGCCTCGGCGATACTCGCGTATATGGGAAAAAGCAGCCTGGACCTTTTCGTGATCAACGGATTTGTCGCCACGTTTCTCCCGTCGTATATCGCGCAGTTCGACTGGTCGCAGCTTACGGCGCTTCGCTATCTGGCGATCGGACTCGGCCTGATCGCCGCGCATCTGCTGGTACAGCGCGTCCTGCGTCGCGGATTGAAACTGCTGGATACGGCGGCGCTAAAAATCGCCGGCGGCATGACGGCGCTGATCAATCGTCCCCAAGGGTGACGGTTGCGTACCAAGTTCGAGCGATGCGCCATCGCTGAACCGAGGTTCGACGGATATCACCTAGCCGATCACTCGGCCTTCAGTTCAGTCGCAGTCGGGGGGCTCGTTCGGAGGCCACTGCAGCATCGAAACGACCACCGGAAGAGCAGGTGCGCGAGCTAGGGCGGGCGAACAAGCGCACGACGCGTCACCACGAATTTTTTGGCCGTGTCGGACCGCGCAGACCGGTTGCACGTCCGCATGCGCGCGAAGCCCTGGACGAGCAGCCGCTCGATTGGCTTTCTTGAGTTGATGGCTTTGAGTTGATGGTCGGGGCGACAGGAATTGAACCTGCGACCTCTTGCTCCCGAAGCGACTCAATGGCCATTCCCTGTCCTTTGATTTATCAAGAAAATACTTATAAAACAATGCTATAAGGTATGTTGCCGTTTGCGGCTATATGCGTGAAATTGCCTTCATTTGCACTGCCCGCACGTATGAATTCCGTATAGAAAACTTCTGACCCGAAGGTTTTCGACCTCGTGTCTGCTTAAAAAAGCTCACGCTCGCTTCGAACTGTGTCGATTCGAGCTAATGGGGCAAGTTAGCCGCCAGTTCTACTATAACCAGCGACCTATTATAACCTAAATTTAGGTCATATATTATGACCTTTATTTGTCACGGTAGAGTGGCGACTGTACAGTCCAACTGCTGCTCATCTGGACCCAGAAACCATACACGCCGCATCAGTTGATATACCACTCACTTCCTACAGCTTAGTCTGCAAGCCCGACAAACCGACGAAGGACTCCCAGCCATCTGTGCTGGATCAGGACAATAAATGATTACCAGCCCTATCTATGCGGGACTCGCTGTTTCGATCAGCGAGCTTAAGAAGAATCCATCGGGCGTCATGAAGGAAGCAGGGTCACGAGTGGTTGCGGTACTCAACCACAACAAGCCTCAGTCTTATCTGGTACCGGCCGCCCTTTTTGAACGGCTTGAACTGGCAAAACAGTTAAAAGATATTAAACTGAGGGCCATCGTCACGTCCCGAATGAACTCCAAAAGGCGGCCGGTGAAGATGGAACTCGATGATTTATGAGCTTGAGTTTGAACCCCACGCCTTGAATGAGTGGAAAAAGCTGGGTCGGCGGCCGCATGGGTGTCGCAATAGAGCCAATTGCGGCCACAGTAATCGAACCTTGCCGACTGATTACGAATTATCGAGCGAAATTAATAAATTCACTATTAAACAATGTCTTATATTTTATTTTTGCTTCGGCCGTGCCGAATTTCGGTATCTTTCGGATCAATAAGTTACAGAGTTATTTTGTCAGTTCAAAAAAACGTTGCATTACACCGACTGTGATCCCGTCCTGCTCTGACGTAGCGGCAGTCACGGGGATACGGGTTGCCATCCGTTGCTGATGAAGCTGTCAACTTCCTTTCGCAGTGCTTCAGCCTGCGGAGACTCTCTCGGCACGACGCGAAACTCTGCCTCCTTGGGTACTTCGAATGCAGCATTGCCCTGATCGCGGCAGACGTTATGCTTTCCGTCATAGCGCGAGCACTCGCCGGTGAAGACATCGAAGCGGCCTTTGCCTTTAATGGCTGATCCGACGTCACCAACGATGAAGCAGCCATCCACCGGCTGATTATTCTGGGGGCATATTTTGCCCACCATCGACGGAATGTAAACGACCGTTCCGCTATCGTACTTGTCCGAGTCCGCGGCCAAGGTGCGGCATGGGAAGGGCGCGTTCGTTGTATTGAAGGTGCTCTTGCCGCTGCCTTTGCCGAAAATGAAGGGGACTTTGTCACGTTCGTAGCGGGTGCCGTTTGGCCCTCCCGCGTTGTATAGAAAGTTGCCGACAATGCAAGAGCCTTCCACCTGAAGGCAGTTTTTTCGGTCCTCATCACGCAGCCCGCCGTCAGGTCCTGACTGGAATAGAGGAGTGAAATACTGTGTGGTTCTAGTTGTCTTCTCGAGCTTGAAACTGCTTGCATTGGCAGCGATCGATCTGCAGGTGGCCGCGTCTAGCGGCGGAAGGTCCCACTTGGGGATGCCTTCTTGAGCTTTAACTATTTCGTGTGTGGCGCCCAATGTCATCGTAGGCGCGAGCGCAACAACGTGCTTTTCGACAGCCGCACTGAACGCCGACATGTCGAAATGTTGCGGATCATCGTGCCCATCTCGATAAAAGTGGTCTATAACCCCGTGAAATGCTGGGATGAGCCACTGCCCGCGGCGTGCACTGGCCACTACGTAAGGGAGTGCTAGTCGCTCGTACTGCTTAGGCGTAAATCCGGGATAGGGCGCATCATAGTCATTGGCGTCATGCCCCGGCTTGGGAATCTTCGGATCGCCTACACGTGGCTGAATATTTTCCACTCCTAGAAAGATCTTCACCTTCGCTGAGCTATCGACACAATACTCAAACTTAGTAGTGCCAATGTGTTCGGCAAAGTCCACTTCTGTGATCGATGCTCCAACGCGATTGGTCATTGCATGTGCTAAGCGATAGGGAGCCGGCTTGGGATGCCCCAGGAACGTCTTGTTTGAGGGCCAACTGCCGTCGTCACGATTTGGCGGTAATTTACCAATGACGGGGCAATCCGCTATGGTTTGCCCTCCGAGCAGTTGGGCGTGCTCGTATCGTGGATAATGAAGTAGCGGGCCGAGATCGGCTTGGTAATGGCGCCTCCAACTTCTTCGGGCTTGATTTGCTGCGCATCAAGAAGCGCCTGCACCGATTTAACCGGCGGCGCAGACGTTCCAGCGAGGTCCTTGAGATACGGCGTAATTGTCTCACCGCCGATTTCTCCTTTTCTCTGAACATCGCGCGTCAGGCAAGTTGCCTGCTGCGCAGCAGTTCCGTCGAACACACGTTTCTGTGCGTCGAAGTTGCAAAGTCCAGTGCGCAGTTGCTGACTGCTAATGTCCTTCTTTGGGGTGCAATCAACTTTTGCTTCGACAGCAGAGACCCCAAGCGCAAGAAGCGTCGTTAGAGAAAGAGTTCAGGTCCACCTGATTTTATCGTTTATGGCCATCGTCATAACCCTCGCGGTCAGTTTTGCGGTGATCAACTGCATCGCTTCTTGCCGACATGATTGATCCCTGCGTCGATGGCGCGCGCTGCGGCATCGAACATAGGGTGATCATGTGTGCTCACAGCAGAAATAAAGCTGGATTTTGATACATTCAGCCAAGTAGCCAAGGCTTCGCAATTCAATTGTAGAACCGCCGAGGATGCCGGCGTCGGCTCCTAATCTCACGAACGACGAAATCGATGCCGTCATCGGAGACATGACCACGCGCTATGGCACGGAGCTATCCAGATGAAACTTTTACTCGCCTCCGACTGGTGCCGAAAGTATTTCGCGGAAGAGAGCATGCCGGATTCCCATGCCGTGCTCGGCTGGGTACAGAAGGGGGTTTTACCGGGTGAGACGCTCGGCAAGCAGGTATACGTTGACGAGAACGCATGGCTTGCGCATAGCCGAGGCACGCCCAACGAAATGCCCGATGCCGTCCAACGCGAACCGAACAAGACAAATTCCTATCATTCAGAACCAAATCCGCTGCGTATTCTGCGCCGCCGTGACCTGGAAGCCAGCCTACGGCTTTCGCGCAGCACGATTTATGACCGAATGAATCCGGAGTCCTCGCGTTACGACGCTTCCTTTCCTAAGCCGATCCACCTGGGTGGTGGCGCGGCCGTGGGCTGGCTCGCTCACGAGGTAAATGCCTGGCTCTTTGCGCAGATGGATGCAAGCCGAAAGAAAGTCTGACAAGCCCGTGCCGGACGATGGCCGAATTCGCCACTCAAAAAAGTCAGTTTGTCCGATGGCCCAATCGGTGTCCTTTGCCAATAATGTTTGAGACATGACATTAAAGTGGGGGACACGACAATAAAGTTCAGGACGACGGGCTTTCGGCCGATAGGCTGCTTTTTAAGCAAAGGCCTGGACTATTCCGGTTTAAGGCGAATGGTCACAGCGCATCGAATGGACTTCTGATTCCACGGCCACCTCTGTTGAGCACGTGGGTATAGATCGTCGTGGTATTCAGATCCTTGTGGCCGAGCAGTTCCTGAATGGTCCGGATGTCTGCTGCAGTGGCAGCATCAAATTCTCAGGCAGCACCGTCACACGGTCCTTACCGCCTTTGCCTTGCCGAACGATGATCTCGCGCCGTTCAAATTCCAGGTCTTTGATACGCAGGCGAAGCGCTTCGAGCAAGCGCATGCCAGTGCCGTAGAGCAAGTTGGCGATTAGACCCGTTGTTCCGCTCATCTCATGCAACAGCGAGCGAACTTCGGTCGGCGTCAACACCACCGGCAGATAGCGGCGATGCTTGGCGATGAGTACTTCGTCCAACCAAGGGAGTTCGATTTCCAGAACCTTGGAATACAGAAACAGCAAGGCCGCGCGTGCCTGATTCTGAGTGGAGGGCGCCACATGCATCCGGACTGCGAGATCCGACAGAAAGGAGGTGACGCCTTCCACACCCAAGTCCGCCGGATGACGCTTCTGATGGAACAGAATGAATCGACGAACCCAATAAACGTACGTCTCTTCGGTGCGCAAGCTGTAGCCGCGCGTTCGCACGGTTTGTCGCACACGATCGAGCAGCTTGGGCGCAGCCGGAGTGATTGAGTGACCATATAGTGTCTGTAAAGACGCTATAGACCTGCTCCGTCGTAAGGGTCAATGATGTCGTGAAAAATTGATTGGCATCAGTTTTTCGACATCAAGCAAATTCAAGGAATTAGAGCATGCGCAACTGTGTTCAACCGCAAGTACGCGCCCGCTTCGTGCGGTTCAATCAGCGTTGGGCGGCACTGATAGCTGTCTCTGCCTTATAGTCTGGTGCTTCGTCTTTGGGGGTTTCGCTATGGATTTCAGCGTCGAAAGCAGAGCAATTTCCAGCTCTTCACATCACTCCGATATCTTCGTCACGATTGCACATCTACCGTATCGCTTAGAAAAAGACATTCATAGCTCCTTTGCTAATTGGCTTGGCCTCAGTGAGTCCTATGCCAGCAACTACGAAGATCTTGTACAACTAGCCGAGTCAGGTCCAAAACCGCCGGGTCACAACGGCACCTATCGTCCAAACTACGAAAAGGTTCCAACCTGGCTCGCCACGCCGAGCGCATTCCTACATCAATGCCTGTTCGTTCAGATGTCGCAGCAAAAGATATCAATGATTGCTGATGAAAGATTATCGCAATTAACTGTGCAGACCGTAGAACGCCGAAACATTGCAAGTCATTCACTCGAATATTGGTTAGATGAAGTATCTCGTAGTGCATATCTACAAGAGCATAAACTCACAAACATCAAAGGTGAGTTACTCGCAGCTTATTCAATGATCCTCGATGGTCTTTTGCTTAACCCAGAGCAGCTTGAAAGCTCGAAGTCATATTTTCAAGAAACGTTAAAGAACTTTGAAATACCTTATTCTCACTCCCCTGAGATCGGCAGCATCACACTTCAAAAGCTTTTGGAAGGTGGCATCCGTTCAGCGTGTCTAATTCCGTTGGCTGCTGGGATATACGGGGGGCAAAGCCGTCTTTTAACTGGAGACCTTCTCACGGGATTTGAAATCCTTTCTAGTGGTGCGGGCATGACCATTTGCGCAATCAGTACGCTCTGGGTGGCAGATAAGATCATGAAAGGTATAAAAACTATAGGGCAGGAAGGTGCCGCCCAACCAGGCGTATATGGCTCTCGCCCCACAAGCCCCGAATAACACGTAAGTCGTAAGTCTCACCAGCCCCGGTCGTCTGCGCTCGTATATCCGGCATCTCCGGGTTGGCTGTTCCGGGTGCCCTCATGAGAATTCGCGCCTTTCATCCCCTATCGCTCCATCGAGCTTTGTTGCAGGCTCGCCCTAGTTACCGGGGTGATTGAAAGGCTGGTCCGACCGGTGTGTCGTGAGGCGGTGTCGTCGAGATTTACTGCGGTGAAATTGATTGGGTTCGCTTACGCGGGGACGGCTTTTACCAAGCCAGTATTATTGCCGTCGTAGCATTCGCCGTGCGTCCACATGGCCCAACAGATCCGGGCCAGCTTGTTGGCCATGGCGACGATCGCTTTGTGCATACCGACACGATCATACAGTTGGGTTGCCCAGCACTGGATACGGTTTAGTTTTTCCGGTGCCTTGTGGCGAAGTGCGAGTGCCACACTCAGTGCACTGCGCGCACCGTGGACCAGCAGCATGCGGACGTAGACGTCGCCTCGCTTACTGATTCTGCCCAGATGACGACTGCTTCCTGAGCTGTGTTCGCGAGGCGTGAGTCCCAGCCAAGCAGACAACTGTCGCCCGCTTTTGAAATAGCGGGCATCCACCGCACTGGCCGTCAGAGCGCTGGCGGTGAGCGGACCGATGCCGCTGATCTGCTGCAGATGCGTGGCTGCCGGGTTCTGTTTGTTGAGTGCGATGATCTGTCGTTCGGCATCGACCATGCGCTGACTGAGTTGGCTGATCTCTTCGAGCATCTGATGCAGAAGACCGTGCAAGGCATGAGGTACTTTTTCGATGCAGGCGGAAGCTTGTGAAATCGCCTTTTCGGCGCCGAGTGGGATGGCCTGACCAAACCCGAGCAGATGGCCGCGCAGCGCATTGATCCTGGCAGTGCGTGCTGCTTTCCAGCCTTCTCGAAGACTGTGTACGGCGAGCACCAACTGCTGGGTTTCATTTTTGACCGGTACGTCTTTGATCTGGGCGTTACGATTGGCTTCGAGCAACGCCTCGGCATCCGCCGCATCGGTCTTATTACGCCGACGGTACGCGCCGACATGCTGGGCCGGCAGCAGCCGCACCTGCAACCCAAGCCGCTGACATTCGCGTCCCCAGTAGTGCGCTGTGGCGCAGGACTCCATCACAACGACAACATCGCGCCACTGGCCGAGCTGCACGGCGAAAGCTCGCCGACTGGAAAGGCGTTGCCGCGACAACACCCGGCCATGCCCATCACCATAGGCCACCTGGAAAACATCCTTTGCTAAGTCAACCGCAATGGTTGTAACGTCCTTCATCATGATCGCTCTCCCAAGATTGGAATCGTCAGCCTGCCGCAAAAAAGCAGGGAGAGAGCCATTTCATCACTCCAGGTGACGGCCCTGCCGCCACTTCGCGTCGTCATGGCCGCACCTGAGCGTGGCGTTAGCGGCTGAAATCCGGCGACGTCATGATTCTTGCTCTGTATCTGTGAGGAACATCAATGGAACTTGAAGACTACATAAAACTAAAAGAGCAACTTGAGCGAGATGGCGTATTTATAACTCGATCAAGACTCCAATATTTTGCAGGTGGCGCCGTGGGTGGCGCCATTGCGTTACTTGTCGCCGCTGGTCTACTGAGCGCTGAGTCTGCAAAGCATGCATTAGACGCAGAGTCAGTAAAGATCGCTGAGCAAACAATGAAACAGCGAGCAAATGAGATAACTGAGCTTGCTTTGGAGGCGAAGAAAAATGCTGGTTTATATCAAGAAATAAATCTTCCTTCACTGGCAGGAACAGGAACAGATGGTTGGAAGGATGTATTAAAGTTGAAGCCGCAGTCAGCTATCAAGATAGAGGCCTACACGAGCGAGAACAACTATATTCAACCGTGGGTCATCTACGTGTGGCGAGCATACGAACAACAGAATGCAGGTAAATTTATCCTGCCAATTCCACCACAACATCCAGTTAGCTCAATGGTTGAGTGGACCATCGAAGACAGCGGAACTTTAAAAATACGAAGAACTCCAGAAGCTCCTAACGGAACTGCTACGGTACTTCGCATTACGCGTTTAGAAGTTTTACGCGGTGAGGGGGCGGATATATTTGTTCCCCTAAAAGCAGATACGTCTGTAAAGGATCCAAGAGTTTAGTGGTGGAGCCTAATACGGCCGCTAACAAGGCGTATATGGCTCTCGCCCCACAAGCCCCGAATAACACGTAAGTCGAGCGACTGCCAAGCGTACGGCCGCATAGGTGTGATCTTCCCGGCGGCTGGCGCGAAAGCATAACGCCAAGCATTGGCCGGTATCGGCGGCGAGCTTTAGACGGCGCTCGGCTGTCCCGTCGAGCGGTGGTCCCCAATAGGCCACGGCCGCGAATAGGCCGCTTCGGGTCATTTGCTCCATCGCCCAGAGGGCACTCGTCTGGTTATCGGGTTGAATCCAAGCGACGCGCTGCAAATCGATCCCGCGCAGCGCCAGCGCCAGCGCCGGAGCGAAGGGGAGCATGGGGGTGTGAACCAGCGCGATATAGCGGCCCGCCTGTGTGAGCTTGGCGAGGCTGTCCACGATCAGCGAGAAGCCCAGCCCCTCGTGCGTGCCACTGATCTGGACGAGCGATCCCTGCGGCCAGCCGCCAAGCAGCGACTCGTCTAGCGCCAGATCCCCGGTCGTATGCACTGGCACAACGGCGACTTGTCGCTCGCCGCGCCAGACGCCGGGAATGTCGAGTTGTGGAAGAGAACGGAGGCCATGAAAACCGCGAAATCAGATAGGTCTATGGATATACACTACCCCCTGATTTTTGGAGTTTGCAAGCCTTCCCTCGGACGTGGCTTCTTACTTCAATGTTTCGACACAAAATTCGCGCAAATCATGCCCAATATCGCGCGCTTTAATGCTTTGCCTCCCAAACCTGTGCGATGTGACTCCAGCCGTGATCGAACGTGAAGGTTCTTGCATGTCCAGCCGGATTTTGGATTTTCAAAATTCTCAATTTTTCGTGGTCAGTGGCGTACTCAACGATGTAGAGCCAAAAAGCATCGCCATGCGAGCGTGCGAAATCGAATTGATAGCTGGAAAGTGTCGCAGGTCGATTCCTCAGGCTTCCCGTCATTGATTTGACCTCAACCCAGCGATTCTCTTCGCCCTTCGCGTCGGTTTGGTACAGGTCAAAGCCTGGGTTTCCTTCTTCAGTTGGTTGTAATGCGGGTTCCAGCGCGCGGATTGCCTTGATGGCCTGAGCTTCAATCTGCATTCGAACGGAGCGGTCAAGTCCATCAGGGTCGGACTCATCCTGATCCGCACTCACGGCAACGTAGGAGAAAAACTGTCTCGTGCTTTCGCTCGACGGTGGCTTACCAGCTCGCCCGTGGCCGCCTGGAACTCCTACGTCGCCTTCATGGCTACCACCTCGATGCGATGCTGACGGTGCATCGCCGCCAGTACCGCCTCTGTTTCCGCCGTGAACCCCATTGCCGGTTCGGATTCCTCCACGATTAGTGCCACCTCCGCCGCCGGGAATATCGCCATCCTCCGGATCGTACGTGCCGGGCGGGATATCGGGCATATCCTCCCCGTAAAGGTCTGTTGCATTCCCATAGACATTAACGGCCTTGTCTCCGGGCTCTTTCTCAATATCAATCGCTTCGCTGGCTTTCCCAGTCTCCTCCGGTTGCTCCGGTAGGCGAAGCATTGATTTGAGGTCAGATACGCTCGTAATGCCGAGCTTCCTAAGTAGGTCGAGAGTGTCGGGGTCGATCCCCGCTTCTTTGGCAAGTTGATCGATGATCGGTGGCTTAAAAGCGATTTTCGCGAGCAGAAACGGATTGCTTTTCCAGCCTAGCGAATCAAAGAGAACAAGCCCGGGCGGAACAAGTTCGCCATCGGCGTTAGGCACCCAAGCCGCACGATTTAGTTGTCGTATAAATGCAGCGGGGAACGATGGGCAGCGCCGATCTCCGTAGTGCGACCATGAGTATGATCCTTCAAATATGCCGCGCCCTCTTCGTTCTTCCAAGTCGCCGAGACTTTCCCAAATTAGCCTAGCGCGCTCGCTCTTTTGTTCCTTATCCAGTGTAGGGAGAAGCGCAAGAAGTCCGTCCAGCTCCTGCAACACATAATCGACAACGCGGTCATTGATGCCTGAGGTCTCGGCATACCCCGTTTTTTTGCGAAGCTCCAGACGCTCGTTGCTCGTCAAGGCGGATGAGTTTTCGACAACTCTGGGGTATCGAAGCGCTCCGCACGCTTCGAATAGTTCACGCATTGCTTCGCCGCGGAGGCATTCAACAGTGTCATCGACAATATTGACCTGATGAATACCCGAGAAAAGTTGCTTTAACCTTTCGGTCGCGAGATAGGTGATGTTTGGCGTGGCGAAGTACGCCTTCTGATCTCCCGCGTCTCGAACCTTTACAAAGAGCGATTTACGAAGCTCGTCAAGGAGGCGTTCTCTCTGTGCCTTTGAGTCGGTGTCGAATGCAGCTCGAATGCGATCTATGTCCGCAGCGTAAGTGTTCTGGTCTGCAACCGCATTCTTTTTGTAGCGTGGCAATACATTCCAAATAACGTCGTCCACCGGATTGGGTTCAGATATGCCGAGGGCAATGAGAAACTTACGCGCGTCGGTCGTCGAGCAGACGGCCTTCCGAATCGTGGGAAAACTTGTCTTAATGGAGCTGGGCAGAAAAGCATTGGGTTTCCCATTCTCACGAATCACCACATGAGTACCGTCCTCCAACCTGGCTAACGGAACAACATCGAGATGCCTGCGAAGCACTGCTTCCTGGCCGCTTAGGAACTCGTAGAACCGAAGAATCCACTCGTCGGGTTGCGGCTCAAGAAACGGACGAGTCAGGCGTGGCACCAATGTTGTCGGAGTGACTTCAGTGATTCCAAGCTCCTGTACAAGATAGTTTCGAATCTCAGTCTCTCTGTCGAGGGTGATTTCGCTCGTCACCCATGCTGCCCCATTGGTCCCAAATAGAGCGGCAATTTGGTCTGGGCGGAACAGAGAGCGAAGTTCCTGCGTTCGCCCCAGCTTCGCTTGCGACGCAGATACATACCCCCCACCAAACTGGGGGATCAGGCGCTCCTCTTGAAATGCTCGCTTAACGGCATCAAAGATTGGGGCGAACGCCGAGCCAAGAAATGCTTTCCTGTCTAGAGGAAGGCAGCGCATGGCAGCGGCAGTTAGCATCTCGCGGTCACGCATCCAGCGCATTGAATCAACGACCAACGCTGCCGTTTCCTTGATGAGATGCTGATTCCAAGCGTCGGCGCGAGGAATGTTGTCGCGGCTAGGGGTGGTCCGATACGGACCTTGGACCAGAAACCCAAGATTCGTAGAAACAACTGTAGGGAAGAACACGACGAGCGGCGAACTAGCAACCGGGCGAATCGCCCAGCCACCTGGCTTCTCCTTGTCCGCAACAACAGCGAAAGCTATTTCAACACGACCAAAAGCTTTTTGGTCCTCCACAAAAACGTCGCGATGAAACACAAGCCAGTTTTCATCTACATCCTTCTTACCGGTCTCCTGGCCGATTACGGTGACAATCGCCGCGATCTTGTCTAAGACTTCCGGCTTACTCCGCAAGTACACACCAGAAGCTCCGCCCTGAACTGTCCAATTGATCTCTTCAATTTGGCGTAGAAAGAGGAGAGAGCCCGGGCCGAGCCTCTTGAAGCCTGACGTAATCTCGTCAAGCGCCGTTGGATCATCCAATTTCAACGGCAACACGATACGGGTCTCGTCAAGATGACGATCAATTGCTTCCACTGGAAGCGGCCAAACGTAGTTCTCTATCGCAAAGTCTTCGGTGCCGGAGTGAATCTGAGGGCGGTTGGTGAATGAATAAACCGACTTGAAGCCGATGCCAAAGCGTCCGATAGAGCGTTCATCCTTCGTGCTTTGCCCAATCCCGCACACTCCCTGAACATCGTCCGCATCGAAGGGCTTTCCAAAATGCGACAAATCAAGCCGGTTGGGGGCGAGCATGAAAGATACGCTGCGTTGCCCTTGCCAGTCCGGCCGGCGCCTCAGCGCGTCCTCAGCGTTCTGAAGAAGCTCAAAGATGAAATGGGTCCGGTCGTCGTAACGGTCCGTAAGCAACATCGGTCCATAGCGTCCAATATCCTCGCCGTAGCGACGCTTGTTTTCGTCACTAATTTCCTCGTAATTCGATGCCATAGAATCGCTCCCCCCTATCCCTAGCCACCCTTTGCCATTTTTGCCCATCTTTGCTTCTTTTCGGTCATCTTATGCCAAGATATCCATTCGCCGCCCAGCTTTCGCCCGTGAAAAAGTCGTCCACTGCCCAGCGTGAAGAAATACTGACCTTGGACGAGGTTGCCGCCTACCTAAAGGCAGGAAAGCGGACGGTTTACCGTCTTGCGGCAAATGGAGGCCTTCCAGCCTTCAAGCTGGGGGGTACCTGGCGTTTTAGGAAAGCTGACTTAGATCAGTGGATGGCAGCCCAAGTGGGCAGGATGGCGCTTTGAAATGGGGAAGGGTGCACTCGTCCGCTACCGTGACGATGGCACACTTGAGATCGACAATAACGCCGCAGAGCGAGCCTTGCGTACCATCGCACTCGGTCGGAAAAACTATCTCTTCTTCGGATCAGATGCAGGCGGAGAGCGGGCCACCAACCTCTACACGCTGATCGGCACCGCAAAACTCAATGGCATCGATCCGGAAGCCTATCTGCAAGTCGTCATCGAACGAATCGCTGAGCATCCGGTAAACAAGCTCGATGCCCTGCTGCCGTGGAATCTGAAAGATCAGCTAGCAAGGTGCCAGAGCCGGACGGTTACGATCAGTCTGGCGAGTCGAGTGCTGCTTTAGGAATGGGGCACGCCTTTAGAACAACGTCCAGCACATTAGGGGCATCCGCTTGGCTATAAAGTGGCAGGCAACCTACTTTATAGCTCTCATGGTACTTCGGGCTCGCAAGTGTTTGCACCTCTGAGACGGTTGGGCAAAGTAGGAATGTCGCAGCTGGTCGCTGGCCCATGAAACGAACCGAGTCTTGGTAAATATGAGCAGACTCCATCGCTTCCAATAGGCGGGAACGGCTCGATTTATATTTCGCGTCCAAGCAGGCATAGTGAATTGTCTCGCCGCATCGGACTTCCAGCACGATGTCAGGTCGCCGCTCACGGCTTACCGTCGAATAGCGGTTCTCTTTAAGGCGGTCGATGCTTCGACAGGTCAATTGGTAGTACAGCGTAACTTGTAGCTGCCCCAGGCGACCGACAAGTTTTCTCGCACTGCTGCCAGGTGCAAGCCTGTCTCGCCACTTGAGATCCGGGCGCCTTTGAATCAGTGCATTTCGCAAAGCGAAATAACACCAGGCTTCGTAGATATCGAAGGTGGTCTTGAGCGTGTGTGGTTCATCCGCCCGAGAGGTATTGACACCCTCCCTCAGCAGACGGTTGCCGATGTCATAGGCTGCGCCATACGCGGGATTGCGTGCCACCGCGTTGTATCCAGCGACGCCCGCACCTTGATTTGATACCTCTGTAAGTGGCGCGCGCGCTAGTAGATGCGAGCCGCGCCTCCAAATTCTCTGGACGCACGTGTGGCGCCGCGGAAATCGCCCAAGCAGCTCCACATCGATGTCGGCCCGGGCCGCGATGCGGTCCATCTCGGCAAGTGCATAGGCGCATAGATGAAGCACGCGGACAAGTTGTGCCCGCATCATGCGATTGGCATCATTGTCGACCGTCATCTTTCTTGCCGGGACGTCTACGGTTTCAAAATCCTCTACGCTGGACCTGACATCTGATCCCCCGACAATGTGGCAAATCAATTGGGGCGATCGCATAAGACCTGAAACGCTGGCCATATCCAATCGCGAGACTCTATGAAAGTCCCGCTGCTCTCGAGTTAATTGCAGTCGCACAATCGGCCGCGCGAGCGCTACGCGAAGAAGAGTGAGGTACCGGGTGCCATATTGGAACAGGCGCTGATACGCCACCCAGAGGCGTATTTCGGCCCTACGACCCGAAAATCCGTAGGTGGATGCCTGTTCGCCAAGAAGCAGCTCGGGTGCCACGTCCGCTAGGTCCTTTAGATAGCTCTTATATTGATCGAGCGCGACCTTGGCCGAACTTGGAGCCACCTCCAGCCTATATGTAGACACTTCCAGGTCCCGACCTAGATCCAGCTCGACGCGAACGACGCCGGCGTAAAATCCAGGCGACCAAATCCAGAACCGTCCACAAGTCGAAACAGCGAGCGGCATGTCTTCAATGTAGATCTGCGCGGACGCAGAAGGGCGCTCAATCAGGTAAAGCCCTTCCTCGTGAAAGCCGCCTAGCGTCTCACCTGACGCGACGATGCCGACGATGCCCGGCTGATCGTCGTTTGCCGATGTCCGAAATACTAGCATTGCTCTCAGGCCCAAAAACGCATCATCCCAGTTTGCCGCAGGTCGGCCGACAGCTGCGTGGCCTTCTCGGCGCTCTTAAGGAGCCCGTGTTCTTTCAGGGCTGAAATTACGCCGTCCATCGCTCGCTGCATCCTTTCGCTCTCGGTTCCTCGTAGTTTGGGCAACAACCTGGCGTACACGACTTCGTCAAGCAGCGTTGTACTGCCAACATCAAATCCGCTTGCGTTGGCCTGGGCTAGATAGCTCAGGACCTGATCGACAGTGCGCCATCCAAAATGCAGTCGGACAGGCGCCAGATGCAACATCAGATCAGTGAGGCATTTCCGTGCTAAATCCCTCACGATGTCGGGAAGTTGATCGCGATTCCAGCCGGGATATTGGTTGAGATCGATGTCCCAAAATTCCATCGTGAAGGCCCGATCCAACACTTTGTCGGAGAGGCCATGGGTTGTCTCGTCCATGTTGACCGTGCCAATGATGGCGAGGTTGAGGGGATACGGGATCAGCGGTGGCGCGCCGTCGAAAGCTGCCCCTTCGTTGTGTAGTCGTATCGGCTCACCTGATTCCATAGAGGACAGCAGCGGAGAGAGGTATTGCTCCGGGTGCGACAGGTTCATTTCGTCCAGCACAATGAAGTGGGGTCGATCAGGATTCGCCGAAGCCCTCAACATGAAATCCAGAAATTCAGGCCGGATGTAGGTTCGCCGCTCCTTGTCGAGTGGATTTACATAGCCGAACAAGGGGGTGCTGTCGTGCCAACCTGGCTCTACAGCCTGGACGAACACTTGCGACGCCAACGATGGCCCGAATAAGTCTGAAAACGCATGGGCATATCGGGTCGCTAGCGCCGTCTTCCCCGAACCAGAAAGGCCAGCGAGAACGGCGAAGTGTCGGCGTGCGTCCGACCAGAGCCCCAGGTGTAAACGTCGAACCTGGTCCTCGGAAAACTTCAAACCCCCGCGATTTACGGCTTCGATAATTCCAGCGAGGTTCGAATTCTTTACATCGAACGCAAGCGGCTTCGCCTCTACAATGATTGCAGGCGCCGGCGCTAGGACGAAATCTTGCAGCGGCTGCGGAGTCCAATGAACCCTTGAGGTCCACTCCTCACCTAGCTGAGTGAGCTGGCAGCGACGTTCCTTGTCCACCTCGATCAGCTTGAAATCAACCAGCCATTTCACGAGCGAAGAGGGCGCGAACGTGGTGGTCCACCCAGGGTTGATGGTTCGTAGAAAGGTCAGCAGGGTGGGATATTCAATGCGGGGATTGTCGCGGACATGCACCAGCGCAGCATCGAATCCGAGAACCCGTGTCAAAAGGATCGGGAACAACTCCTCAACCTCGTTGCTGTCCAGCATCGACTGTCCGCGCGCGGTCGGCGTGATGGTGTCGCCCTTTTGTTCAATGACCCTAAACTCGTTTTTCAGGACGTTGAACAGCGTCTTGATGGAGCTTTCCCGATACTCCGGAAATTCCGATCGCAAGTGATCGATCAATTCCTCTTTGCTGACTCCATCGGCGACGTAGTTTGTTGCATTTAGCAGTGCATTTATGCCGCCGCCACCAATCGACGTAAGGCCCTTTCTTCGCTGTGCGGCGGGCAACGGTACGAGTTCCAGCTCACCGGGGGTTTCTTCCTTCATTTCCGCGGGCTCGTCGGCTTGCTCCTTCACGCGATCGTGAATCCGCCATGCCAAAGTCATTCGGTCTGCAATGCTCTCGATACTTGCTTCGACCGGGCCGAGTACCTGCGACAGACGTTGTGAGATCTCAAATTGGCGACGCACCGGCGTTCTTCGCCGACCGACACCGAACAGCGCCCGGTGGAAATCGATGGCTGCGCTGTTTGAACAGATAGTCGTGAAGTCCCGAGGAAAGAAGGCGGCCATGACCCGCATCATTTTGACCAACGGCGTTCTTCCGCCGGGCGCTGTCACACGCTTTTTGAGGTCGGAATAAAGGGCCTCGACGTGCGCTAAGCGCTCGTCTTGCCCATCCGGCAGCGGCTCGGAAACCGCCTTGGCAAACCAGGAGCGGAAGTCCGGGGAGCCAACTGCATGCTCCACGTGGACCGTCCCCATTCCTAAGCCAGAGATGGGGTTGTCCTCCCAAATGAGCTTGTGAAAATCCTCCGACTGGCGCACGTCGGCTGGTGCCGATTCAATCATGGACAGGAATTCAGCCACGCGCTTCCGCCAGGGCGCATCCGTTCGATGAGCGATGACCTGGTTAGCTACCGCGCGAAGATTTTCTTCAGTTTGAAGTTTCACAGGCACTCCAGAAAGCGTACTTAATTTTTCAATGTTCGTTTCATGCGTATAGCCACATGGCGGCTATCGCTACGGGAATCAACACGAGGCCCAGAAACATTCCCAGGCACCCCGAGCCGCGACCGCCGGCCGTGGTCGCGCTCAAACGAGGCGTGGGCGGCTGGGACTTTAGCCATGGGCCGTGACAGGAGCTGCAGAAAGACTTTGTTCTACAGGCCCGCCAAGCCTCGATCGTGCGCGCCGAGTGGGGGGTGACGGCCGCGCAGCCGCCGCATCGGAATGTTCGCTCTTTCGGCCGGCGCATACTGCCGGCCAGAGCCAACATGGCAATGGCAATGGCAATGGCGCCCACCACCGTCCCGGTGGTCAGCGCATCCACAAGCTCGACCCTTGCCGCGCGATCGGCGGCTGTTCGACCTGGCCCATCCTGGTATCCCCAATTATTTCTCTCGCCCTTTGAGCTGTGAGCAATCACAGCATTTTGCGCAGATCGGTTAACTATTTATCACGTGCCGATGAGCATTGCAGCCGACCTTATGCATCGGATAAAGCTCAATATTTACCCGCCTGGTCATGCTCAAGTTGAACATGACCAAAGCCGCTCAACTCAGCTCGATTGCTCACAATCACCGGCCACCAGGACATCCGCCTCCTTCGCCGCTACGTTGCGCCGCGCCGGGCAGAGATCAGTAAGCTTCTCAACGAAGCACCGCCAGCCATCGAGCAAAAATGAAGAACTACGAGCTGTCGTTTTTAAAGCAATACCTGCACCTGTTTCCGGATGTGCCAGCGGTCGACGTTGTACTTAACTCTGACCTACGCCACGTCAGTCTTTGGACAGACAGCGCTGCCGTTCTTGCCGACTGGAAGCAGCGGTTGAAGGCTCACGGTCAGCCCTCCAATGAATATATCCGAGAGCCCAGCAAGTCCTCTTGAAAGACAGTATGCGTGGCTATATAGTCGTATTTAAGCGCCACAAGCCATTGGTCGTACGACCCGAAGACACCCATATAGACCCGAGCGCCTTATTCCTCCCTGCCGTTGGCGCTTACGGCCGGGGCCCAAAGGAAGTCGGCAATGAAGTTCAAGGTAGAGAAGCTTGTTGTAAGCATTGATTTGGCGAAACTTGCGATGTTGATTACGGCTTTAGTTTCGGCATATCAAATGTTGAAGTAACAGCGTCAAAAAAAGCCCGCGCTACATGGCGGGCTTTTTCTTTTTGGCTCCGGTGTTACTTCCCCAGCGTGACGCGCTGCTTAGAGCGCACAAATCCCTCCTCGTACATCGCCCAGCAGACAAAAACAATGCTGGCTCCAAAAGCTGCGTCGCGCCATCGACCTGTAGGAACAAGAAAGCGAAAGCCTGATGTGAACCCCGACGAGCCGCAACGCGGAGGAGCAATTCTCGCGCTCGCGACGCGGAACGAGCATGCCATTCTCAGCAAAGTCCTCGAATAAGGAGGATGCTGCTGGATGAAAACTTTCGTCATCGCCAATCAAAAGGGCGGGGTAGGAAAGACCGCGATCGCCTGCCACTTAACGTTTTTCCTACACGAGCGCGGTTACAAGGTTCTTCACGTCGACCTTGACCCGCAGGCCAACGGCAGCAAAACGCTCAGCGCTCACAAGAGCGGAATCACTGCCTCGCAACTGTTCAACGCAGAGCCATTGTCGATCGCCCAATCGAAAAGTGGACTCACCTTGATTGAAGCCGACGCCGGCCTGACTCAGGTCGAGCGCGCTGAAAACAAAGTCATCGCCACGTTCCACTCGCAGCTCGCAGCCCTAGCTCCGCAATTCGACTACTGCGTCATCGACACCGCCCCCACCTTCGGCCTGCGCATGACTGCAGCCCTCATCGCCGGAAACTTTGTCCTGTCGCCGATCGAACTTGAGGGCTACTCCATCGATGGCATCACCAGCATGATCAAAGCGTTTCAAGGCATCAAACAGAAGTACAACCCCGGACTGAAATTTCTCGGCATGCTGCCCAATCGCTATAGCGCTGTCAGCCCCGCACAGAAGCTCGCGCTGAAGGAACTGCTACCGAAATACGCCAGCTACATCGTACCGGCGAAGATCCCCATGCGCTCCGCCATCAGCGAAGCCTTAAACCTCGGTGTCCCCGTCTGGCGCCTCGACAAGTCCTCCGCACGCGATGCCGGCAAGGAATTTAAGGCCGTCCTCGACCTCGTCATTCAGAGAAGTGAATCCCAATGACCAAGTACAACCCCAATGCAGCACCCGCCACACATCCCAGAAATCCCACTCACAACGCCACAAACAAAAGTTCCCTGACGATTCAAGGCCTCGACCTGACCGGACTGGATGAAGCCATCGGCATGCTGGAAGCATCGGATGCGCACGCTCAACTCATCGGCAAGCCACTGACGCTATCACTCGACAAAGTGATCGAAGATCCCGACCAGCCCCGCAAGCAATTCGATTCAGAAACCCTGCAGACCCTCGCCGACAGCATCGCCATCCACGGCATCCAGAGTCCGATCAGCGTCCGATCACCCGATAAGCAGGGCAATTACCGCATCAACTTCGGAGCTCGCCGCCGCCGTGCCGCCATTGCCGCCGGCCTAACCGAAATCCCCGCCTTCATCGACGACGATCACGATCGATATGCCCAGGTCGTTGAAAATATTCAGCGTGATGATTTCGCGCCTATGGAAATCGCTGACTTCGTCGGTAGCGAGCTGGCAAAAGGTGAGAAGGCCGCAAACATTGCCAAGCGGCTCGGCCATCATAAAAGCTGGGTGAGCCGGTACAACGCACTGAATGACCTACCAGAGGACATCAAGGTACGAGCAACTGCGGGCGATATCCCTGACTACAACACGCTCTACGAAATGGGTGCCGCAGCAAAGAAAGATCCGGAACAGGTTGCGACATTTATCGGAAGCACCACCGGCCATATTTCACGCGGAGCCTTTAAAGAGTTCCAGCAGTTGATTGTTTCATCGGACAACGCATCTGCGGCATCGCAGAGTCAGGTGACGGCAAGCAGTAGAAGTACGGTTACGCATTACACGGCCAAAACCTCTAGGGCGGCACGCCTGGAACAGGCGGAAAGCATCGTCATCGACAAACCGGGCGAGCAGCAGACCAGCCCACTAGGAACGAGCAATCCCAGTGTTATCGGGAATGAGCCAAAAATAGTGAATCGAACGTACTCGATTACCGAACCGGTCGTAGTGGTCAGTATGAAGGGCAGGGAAGGCGTAATGCGTCTGGATATAACCGGACCAACGGGTTTCGGTTTCGTGAAATTCGCCGGAGAAGACGATTCCACCTTTGTTTCATTGGGTGAAGTGAAGATCGTTCGGCTCACCGAAAGAAACTGACGAAATCAAAAATAGTGTTCGGCAAATACCGTTAAAAATAACGCTCGCCGAGCAGCCAAAAAGTTTCTCATGAGAAACTTTCAAGATCAGAAACATACGGAGGAAGCGAAACGCAGGATAGGCGTTCCGCCGGTGTGATGTACGTCAATTATTCATAGCCTGATGGTTCTCTGCCTACTGATTACCTAATGAATCGAGGATCGACGCGCTCGCTCACAGTCGAGAAGAGATAACGATCCGCCCGGTCTCGCGACTAGTAGAAATGCTAGTGACGCCGTCATGGCTCAATGCTGAAATGTGATCGGCATGAAAACAGACGCACAGATCGCGACCGACACTGGGGCTCAAAACAAGGGCCTCATCAGCAATGCCGGAGGTCGCAACACCGTTCGTCTGGAACAACGGATTAGCGTGATTCAAAGTGCGCGCCTTGCCCACTTTGCACGGACCCGCAACACCACACGATCGGTCGTCATTCGAGCGTTGCTCGATCGTTTGCCCGCCTCGCCTGCGGAGGCGGACCGCAAGGGGGTACAGCTTGTCACCGTTGATGTTCCCAAACCCAAAGCACGCTTTCAGCCAAAAACAAAAAAGCTGTCTTTACGCCTCTCACCAGACGAATACGATCGGCTGTCCGAGTACGCCAAAGCCTACGGATCGAGCCGCCTGGGATTCATCAGCCGGGCCTGGCGCGCCGCCGTCCTTAAACAGCCCCAGCTCCTCGAAGTCGAGCTCATCGAGCTGCGTGCCGCCGTTCGCGAACTCAACGCCGTCGGAACCAACCTCAACCAGATCGCACGGCGACTCAATGAGATTGCCACACCGCCTGACGGCTTATTGGAAACCCTCACACGCTGCATCGCAGTAACACGCAGGCAACGCGAAGCGATCGACCTCACCGTGAAAGCGTCCGAGGAGCGCTGGGGATAGCGTGATGAGACGCTTTCCAATTGTCGCGGGCATGATTGGCGATGCCATGCGTCCGCCGATCCGTCGTCGAGGGCGCGCCGGCCCAACGGATGGCAGCCGATCATCGAAGGGTGCAAGGCCGGACGCGTCGGGTCAGGGCAGTCTTCGCCGATTTGCCGCTATGGTCAGGAAAAGACCGGAGGTCATGGTAAAGATCACGGGCTTCGGGAAACACAAAACCGGGATCAAAGGCCATCTCAGCTATATCTCCCGCAATGGCGAGCTGGCGGTCGAATCCTCGGATGGCCGTCTGCTGAAGGGCATGAAGGAATTAGAGGCACTGGCGACTAAATGGTCAATCGGGAGCAGCCGTACCCGGATGAACCAACGCGACACCGTGAACCTAGTGTTGTCCATGCCGGCCGGCACGAATCGCGATGCCGTGCTCAAGGCCGCCGCTCAGTTTGCCGACAAGACCTTTCGCGGCAAGCATGATTATGTCTACGTCGATCATCGCGATGAGAAACACGCCCATGTGCACCTGACGGTCTGTATGCGCGGTCACGATCGCCGCCGGCTGAATCCCAGAAAGGCGGATCTCCAGCAATGGCGCGAAGGATTTGCCGAAGCACTGCGCGCTCAGGGGGTCGAAGCAAGTGCCACACCGCGCCGTGCACGGGGTGTGATGTTAAAGCCGATCAAGCAGGAAATCTTCCACATGCGCGAGAGAGCAGATGTCGCTAAAGCGCAAGGCGTAATACCCGTTCCGATCGCGGTGGATCGGAAAGCGATCGACGAAGCATTCGTCGAATTACTAAATCCTGGTGCCGCGCAAGCCAAGCCCTGGGAAGACCCGATCCGATCTCGGCAAAGGCAAGTTCGAGGCAGCTACCTCAAAGTTGCAAAGGTTCTGGATAGCAGTTCCGATCCAGATGAACGGACGCTTGCCAATGACATTCGAGCCTTTGTATCCGAGATGCCTGTGCTGGCGACGCGGCGCCACATTATTAAGCGCTCGATTGTTGATCAGATCAATAAAAGTGCTGAACAACGCCGGACTAAATATTCGGATGAGATTGATCGTTGATTGGATGCCTCGATTGTGGTGCCAGAGAAAATGCGCGCGCGGTTCCAAACGGTCGTTCGCGTTAAGTTGGTGCATAAACGCAAAGTCGTCTTGTAAAAAATGTCCTCACGCGCAAAGACTTTTATTTTAAAGAGCAATGGTCTCGTACGTCTCGGACGCTACGCGCCCGACCTCCTAGTGGCTTAAGGAAGACGTTTGTCATTGCCACTTCTCGAGACGAAGTTGAATTTGCTCGCGTGGTAGTCGGCACCTTGGGTGAGCCGTTCTTCGTGTAAGACCGTCAAAAAGCTCAGCTGCGTTCTCAGGCCGAAGGTCACGCATTCGATCAAGCATCCACAGCAGCCCAAAGACCTCTACCTGTTGTGCCTGAGCAACTTTGCGCAGCAGCGCATCGCCGGTCACTAATGCGTGGTTTTCCCGCTTTGCACAACTCAGAGCGAAGCAATCAGGTAGCGAGAGGCGCTTATGCTCAGTACTGAGCATTTGGGCCAGCTCAACTTCCTCCGATGTGAGTGAAATAACGACGAGGCCGAGTGCACGTAGATAGGCCCCATTGTTCTGCTCGATTTCACGCTCGTAGAGCAAGTCCGGGACCACCATCGTGAGCCCGCAGGAGAATGCAGCGTTCAGCAAATCGCCTCGCTCGAGATCGATCAGAATCGAAGTGTCTGAGACGAGGATGATCACGCAGTTATGCCATCTGCGCCATTAGACGACGATCGAGCGCTCGCACGCTTATGTTGAGAAGCTGTGCCGCCTTGGGTTCAGAAATTGCGCCCTCTGCCACTGCTCGAAGGCACAGACGCTCCATTCGCTGCGGTGATTCAGCAGGCAAGGTAAACGGCTCATTCGACTGGGGCCCGTTCCAGCCCAGTTTGCGTATTTGAGTATTGCTGCCGATTGCGGATTGATCACTCTGCCGAAAGAGCGGCTGACCAGCGAAATTTATATTAAACACAGTGCGGTTAAGCGTTCAATAGCGCCCAAGTTGGTCAAACGTGTATCGGTAAAGTCCAAATGAACTGGTAACTCTGAAACCGGCAGCAACGGTCATTTGGGTAAAGCCATTCAACATGCAGATCGGTACTGTACGAATGGAACCGATGGGCCGGATGGCGCCGCGTCTGACCCCGGTAGAAATACTTGCCAGGACGATCTTCACCGACCAGTGCACGGTAGAGCGCATCTGCTGAGTCCACCTTCTGTGCCGCAATCGGAAAGTCCGCTGTTTTCATGACCGAGACCGAATGATTGCGCCATGCGTGGGGGGAAGCTTGGGTCAACTGCCTTGTTCGTACTGATAGTTCCAACTTCAATTCCTCAGCGCAAGATTGCAGCGCTAATTACCGATGGCGGAGTTTCGCGGATAACTAAGTCAGGTAATGTCCGTTGGCTAAAGCTGGTTGGGTCGATGGATGTCGAGCTATTAGCCGCCGACTGTTTGTAGCCAGATGCAGGTTGAAGTGGCCGGTCTTGCCAAAGCCGAACGCTCGCATGTTGACGTAGACGTTCTCATAGGCGACGGGTGCATGGTCTACTTCAGCAGGCCCCAATACTGTGGGGCGCGGCCCGATGGCACAACCTTGACGATCTCCACGTGTTCTCCGGTGGAAAGGACCCTTGAAACCGGCGCGATATAGGTTTCAGTTGCTGGTCCGGTGCGCACATTGAGATCGCCGGTCAGACTGCTCACCTTTAGGTTGTCCCTGCCAACTAGGGAGTTTGGTGTGTCCTGGTCGCTAATCGGATCCAAATACTTTGTATTCCACTTTCGCGCGGCTGGGTTGTACTCGCCGATGTAGACCCAACCGTGTCCATCCTCAGTTGCGGGCGCCTTAGTTGGGGCCGCGCCGGTGTCTTCTTTTTGCGGTTGTTGAACTTGTGTGGCCGAGACGCGTTGAGCGTAGATCTGGTCCCTGAGCTTTGTCACAACCTTTTTAAAATGGGGGTCTGTCGCGAATCCAGGGCTGAACGCGAGTAAAAAGTCATCGTCATCGAGTTTGTCGATGAGCAGCAGGCCAGCGCGCTGTGCCGAAAGATCTCCAGAAGTGGTCAACGTGGTGACTTTGATTAGCGTATCCAAAGCGTATTGGCGTCCTTCGCGGCTTTCGGTCTGGAGCTTCAGTTGATAGCCAACTACAGCAATCGCAGAAGTGGAGACGAAGGTCAGTAGCTTGATGAGCAAACCGAGTTGTTCAGACACGCTGCCTTTTCCATTGTTCGGCTGGTTCGCACTATCGCTCATTTTTATGTCTCCTCTAGAACCGATCACGCTTCTTAATTGTATATATTGCGTTATGGTTTCTCACTCGTCACATGGGCGGCAGCAGCAGGCCGACTAATAAGGACTACCTTGGCTTTGAATGCCGCTGTGTGATTCCTTCTGGGCCTTCGCATCTGCTCTTCCTTTGGCGCTTTCGGCGCAACATGATTAGAGCAGAAAATCACTTATCCGGCCGTCCGATTTTTAGGGATCACTTCTGACAATGGACACCTGGGTTGCTCATTGTGACGTTGTCCCGGAATTTCGTAGTCGTTTTAAAGTAGAGTTAAGGTCGCTTTGAGGCTCCCGAGAGGGATAGGAGAAGCGATGAAGAAGTCGAGATTTACGGAAGAGCAGATTGCCTACGCACTTCGGCTGGTGGAATCCGGGACAGTAGTGGCCGATGTCTGTCGCCAGACGCTTCGAGCTGGCGCGTTGGATACAGGAACGCTTTCAGGTCAGCGTCCGGCGCGCCTGTCGGCTGGCTATGCTGCGACATGCCACCTGGTACTGGAAGTCCCAGGCGCGCGACACCACAGCCCTGCGCATGCGGATTCGGGAGATTGCTTATACCCGACCACGATTCGGCTATGTGCGAATCTGGATCATGCTGCGGCGAGAGGGCTGGTCAGATGGCCGGAATCGAATCCATCGTCTGTGTCGCCTCGATGGTTTGCAGGTCCTGCTTATGTACATAGAAATGCAGTTATTGTGCCCCAAACGTTCTGAGAATCACGCGAGCCGCCGCGCCCCTTGGGCGATAAATTACGCTGAACATCTCCGTCTGTCCTTTCCCAATTGAGACAGTAGTGCGTAACAGAAAGTATTGAGAACTAACATCGGCGAGTTGGGAAAGATCAGTGTCTTTCGGGAAGATGCCGGCGTTCACAGCCTCCTGGACACTTCTAACTGGCGACTGTAGCCGCGTTTCAATAAAAGCGGCATCCATCTTTGTTCCAGAATCGAAGAGTGACTCCAATACTAGCAACGGAGCTGTATTGAGATTTATTTTCGAACTCGTCGTTGGAAGCGCAGCGATGTAGGGTTCAATGGCTGAATAGAGTGCAGGCGTCACACCTTTAACCGACAGGAGTTCGCTCGGGGTTACCATCAGACGGGCTGCTGTTCTATATGCTGGAGTTAATCCAATATAATAATCATCCTCCGCGCCGCCTTGTGTCGCCGGGATGGAATCAGAGTCAATCCAGTCTCTTACTGCGTAGGCAATATCTACCGCCGAAGATTGACCAGAAAGCTGTAGGCCAGCGACGAGCCTTTCGAACTGGTTAATGTAAGGCTGCGGATTCAAAGCGCCAAGGTTATTGAGATTAAATCGTCCTTGTAGGTCCTCAATTTTCCCATTCAGGCTGCCGCGCTCAATTGGTAGAAATTGCACGGGGCGAGCCCACGGATCGGCGAGAGAATCAACGTCGTGTGATCTCGCATCTTCTTCGAGCATCATTACAAGCCAACTTTCAACGCCATCTGCGTACCAATATTCCGCCTCAGAGTCATTCAGATTGCTAGTTCTATGTAGAGCCATGTTTGTTGCCGAAAACATTGCAATGCCGGCGATTACGGCGAGTGACGCAATAAATAGCGCAGTAATTAACGCAACACCGCGTTGACCAAAAGGTGACGGACGAGAACAAAAAGCCGTAGCGCGATTAACTGCACAGCTACTCATTGCTGCGGACAATGACGGCGTGTCGCATTTAATAAGAATAGCCCGCAAACGTAACCTCACAAATGTATCTTAAAGTTCTTAAAAGTGCTGCCTCGTTCGACCGTTATCAACAAGTCGGGTGACTTTAAAAGCTGGTCTATGATCACGTTAATCTTGGATGAATCGTCTACATCGATCCCGTTGATGTTCGTTACCAAGTCACCAGGAAGCAAGTCGCTTGCATCAAATAGCGTCCGATCGCGACCCGGATAAATTCTGTATCCGTGAATTCGCTTGTTTACATCATTCGGCTGGAATCTTATCCAAGTTACAGACTGATCACGTTCTCGAGCGATGGCGTCTCGAATTGCAATAAGCGCTTTCATGTTATCAGTGCGCTTTTCTTTCAATTGTGTAGTTTCGCCAGCGGTGTAGTCATCAGCGACAGCTTCGGACTCGTCACTTTCCAGCGTTAATGATATCGACCTTCCATTTGAGTCGAGTTCTACGCTTCTGCTAAGGATGTGTGCAAGTGTTACGCCGCTCGTAACTTCTTGTCCCTCCGAGAACACCCTACCCTCGTCGCCGATAGATTCAATAATGGCAAGCGACTTAGCACCTTCATGCTTGTATGCAAGAATTCCTATCAAACTCAAATTAAGCGGCAGCTCCTGTGGTTGCACGCCCGCCTCTAAAGGATTGTCTGAGGGTGCTTCGCCGAATAGGTGCGCATCCACAATTAAGTCGACATTGACCGGTGATTCGTTTCTCGAACGATCCGCCGGTTGTAGTTGCCAAATACCCCCTGGAGGTGCGGAGACAGATGCCAGAAATTCGAAAACCAGCCAGCCAGAATAGCCCGATATAAGAGTCGCAACGACCCTTGGAATATTGATTCCATAAGAGGAAATAAAAGTCTTCAACGACCGCATCAGGTCGGTCTGCATCATTGCAAAAGGCCCTCTGACTTAACGATGTTGCGATGATCCGGGCTCCATTCGATAAAAAATCGATATTGCCGAGTCTGCCAAGTGGTCCGCAATGCTATAGGGCGAGAGTAAGTTAGATAGATGGAAGTAGCAAAGTCTGCGATAGGATGTTGAAAAAGGTAGCGTGGTGACGATGTGAGCTAGGACGCCGAGCGCCAACTTTAAATGTGACGGGGCTCACAAGTCTGTTACTAAATCAAAATCATGATACGTTCTGATGGAATAGGTCGAGGTTGACTAAGGGTGTAAAAAAGGGGGTGGGGGATGGGCGCGATGGCTAGGGGCATGCTTCGCTTCGGATGCGTAATTTCGGTGTCGCTTTTACCACGGCTCCTCTGGGGCTCGCCTACGGTTGGCAGCTTGAGCGGAGAGTTGGCAGTATCCGAGTCGGGAGCTGCAGAATATTCGGCTCGCCTAGCACTGCCGCCTGGTGTTGCAAACATGACGCCCCAGCTAGCAATAACCTACAACTCCCAGGCAGGCGATACATACATGGGGCCCGGGTTTTCGGTCACCGGATTTTCACAGATTGCTAGATGCCCCAGCAATATTGTCAATGACGGTTCCAAATTTGGAATTAGCTTTACTTCAAATGATCGTTTTTGTTTGGACGGACAGCGGCTGGTGACAAACGCTGCGTATGGGTCCGTGAACGCGCAATACCGAACCGAGATCGAGTCATTTTCCCAGGTGGAGTCGATCGGAGGTAGCGCAGGAAATCCAGGATCGTGGGTCGTCAAAACAAAATCCGGCCTGACAATGACCTACGGCACAGACGCTGGAGGTAAATTTACAAAGGCGGGTGATAGCGGCAAGGTAATCGCATGGTTGTTACAGAAAACCACCGACAGCGCTGGTAATGAAATAAGTTACGCGTGGACCCTGCCAACAAACGTGAACGGCTACGCTGGTGCCTATTACCCCCAGTCAATTAGTTACGGTGGTAACTCAATTCAGGGGACACCAGATGATTTGACGGTCTCATTCACATATCAACCTGCCAGCGGTTTTGTAACAAACGGATTTCTCTATGGGCAACGTGTCACCTGGAATTCACTGCTCACGCAGCTCACTAGTAGCGTGGCCGGAAATGCGGTGCGAACGTGGACTATTAACTACACTGCCGCAAGTGGCTCTCAACCGGGCTCCCGGCAAGCACCATCGAGTATTCAGGAGTGCGCTGGTGCTAATTGTTTGCCAGCAACGACATTTGGGTATGCTCCCGCCACCAGTGGGGCAGGGACGCCTGCTTCCTTTGGACCGTTCACGACCAACTTTTCGTCGTTCTCATCGGTAGGAACGGGAAATTTCGATAGCGATTCGAAAACGGACGTTATTGGCTTTAAAGTTGATTCGTCTGGGAATGGGCTTGGGTTCGTTTGGAAAGGGGGGGCTCCTAGCGCAGCGCCCTATCTCTGGTCGATTACCGGTCTGCAGCCTGGTGGGGCCGCCGTGTTTGCCGACTTCAATGGCGACGGTTTAACTGACGTTGCATACGTATCCGAAAAGAACAATTCCGTCATTTTCTGCGATGTATGGTTCAGCAATGGTCAAGCTTATAGCTATGCTGGGCATTTCACCGTAGCAGGCGGTTCTGGGCAAGTTCCCTCGCTCTATTTGGTCGACAACCTACAACCTGGCGATTACTTTGGTACTGGAATCTCCTCGATTCTTCTTCTAAACAAATCCCATAACCCGAATTCACAGGAGTACTCAGGGCAAGTCATCAAATTCGCGTACAACCAAAACCCAGTCGCACTTCCGATTCAATATTATCCGAATGAGGACTCAATTTCGGCTGGCTATAATTCTCAATATCCAATCAAGTACGAAGCCGCTTCGTTGTACTCGGGAGATCTCAATGGCGACGGCATCGATGACAGCGTGTTGTCGGCAAGTTTCCTTCGATTCTCAAATGACTTGTCATCTGGAATAGATTACTCGTTCGCTTGCCTCTTCCCCGGTGCGCAAGGCCTCGTCTCTGCTGCAGCTAATCAATATTGTAATTCGTTTAGTCACTCGCCACAGACCGGTTCCGGAAGCGCTCCGCTATACGTTCCGTTCTTCGTCGATATCAACAACGATGGGTTGCTGGATTCTCTGTATTACACTCGCGACTCAAGTGGATCTATTAATCTGAGCTATGCCTTAAATACAGGCGGCGTTTCGAACTCTATTAGCTTCGGTCCTACGCAATTAGTAACTCCAATTAGTGAGTCCCCAACGTCAGGGTTCACTCAGGTAGTCGCCGATGTAAATGGGGATGGCTATCAAGATCTAGTTCTTGTGCAAGTCGCTACGTCGTCGGTTCAAATAGCTCCTGTCATCTCGACTGGCACAACTTTGACGCCGCAGCCCTCTATAACGTTAGCGATGCCGAGCACGCCGACAAACTATCTGGCGGGGGATTTTAATGGCGATGGCCTCACCGAGGTAATTCTGTTAGCGCAACAGTACATCGGGGTTGCAGGATTTAACGGGATAGCGAATAGACGTCTATCGACAATTACAAATGGTGTAGGACACACAGACCAAATCACTTACAAGCCGTTGTCCGATGGCTCCGTCTATACGGACACCGGCTCGGTGAATTTCATAAATAGTGTTGGCGGTGGGACCTTGGCCTCCGTCGCTTCGGTCACATATCCAACGCGATATTTCAATCAGGCACAGTACGTAGTTGCCGAAACGTCCTCGTCGAATCCAGGTAGTTCGGCGGAAATATTGGATTATTTGTATACCGACGCAAGGGCCGATCAACAAGGACATGGTTTCCTCGGCTTCGGAAGTCGGACTGTAATAAACCGGGCAACCAATCAGACGCACACGAGCAACTTCGCTCAGGCGTTTCCGTTTGCGGGCCAAGTAGTACAAGAAAGTGATTTTGTCACTAGCTCGGGGTTGATGTTCGCTAACTCCTCGATTTCGATGACGGATACTCAGTCTGCTTATCACTCCCACTTCGTTAGCCCATCTAGCAGAACATCCAAAAAATATGAGGTAAGTACCGGGAGCTCGATCGGAGTAAGTCAAAGCCTCGTTAGCGCCATTATCTACGACGGGAACGGTAATCTCACGAGCGAGACGGTGACGAATTCAGGTCTCGATAATTCTGGAACATTTACTGAAGTCATAAGCAATACCTATCAGGATAATAACAACTCATGGTTCCTGGGCAGGCTGACGGACGAGAAAATTACGTTCTCGGACAATAAAGGAAATAGCCCTATAACGCGTGAAACGGCACATCAATTCGACGCTGCCACGGGCCTAATAAACGAGGACACCACGGAGCCGTCGGACCGCTCAAATGCCTACTTGGATACGCAGTATTCTCGTGACGGATTTGGAAATGTTGTCTTAGCGACCCTAAAGGGGTTCAGCACAACATATCTCTCCACAAGAAGCGAACAATACACTTATGACCCTGGAACTTATTATGGAAGATTTAGGACAAAATCCTGTAATGCGCTAGGGCAATGCCATTCGTTGACATATGACGAGTCGACTGGAAACGTACTTACAGATGTTGATGCAAACGGCATCAAAACCAGTCACTCGTACGATCCATTTGGTCGTCCCGCAGGGAGTTCGGTTTCACAATCCGGAATTTCTGTCTCGACTACAATCGTTCGCTTTTGGTGCAACGACGCGAGTTTCTCTACATATTGCTCTGACGCGACGACTGGTGTTTTTGGTGAACAGTTAGCAGCGTCAGATGGGAGCAGCTCGGTCACTATCTTCGATTCGAACGCCCGAATAGTTCGAAAGGCTTATCTTAACGGTGGAGGATCCTGGGTCGAGTCATTAACAAAATACGATGGAGCTGGTCGTATCGCGGCAACAAGCTCCCCTAAGATAACCGGCACATCGTCAACGTTTTGGACATCAGTTCCGGTCTACGATGCTCTCGGGCGTCCGCAATACACAACTGCGCCAGCCGATCAGAATCATCCCACCGGCAGTCTTACAACGTACGCCTACAACGGCTTTAAAACGACGATTACCGATCCGAAGGGATACACCTACGTAAAAGTAGTCGACGCAATGGGGCGTCCGGCGTCTGCAATAGATCCGGGGACTGGTTCGCTTACTTACAACTATGATGCTGCTGGTGATCTAAAGTCGACCGTCGATTCAGCTACCCATACGACGTCCATGACGTATGACATTCGCGGTCGTAAAAGTCAGATGTCGGATCCCGATATGGGGCTTTGGAAGTATCAGTACGATTCGATGGGTGAAGTCACGTCTCAGACCGATGCCAAATCCCAGACGATTAGTAGTTCATACGACTTGTTGGGCCGGTTAAAGTCGCGCACTACGCCTGATAGCGTATACAGCTGGACATGGGATACAAATTGGCTTGGTGATCTTGCCGAGCTTAAAAAAACGACAGCTAGTGGCGTCGTTATCGACGACAGAGCATATACGTACACAAGCTTTGGCGGCGTTGCTTCTTTTGTTGAAACTGCTTCCGGATTGAGCTTTACTTCGGGTTTTGGCTATGACTTGCAGGGGCGCGTCAATAGCGTGAAGTATCCGAGTGGCCTCCAATTAACGATTGGGTATAGCCCCTATGGAGCACAAAGTTCGATTAGCCAATCTGGATCAGGCGGAACTCCATTTTGGACAGCAACAGCTTGGGACAATTGGGGACAGGTTTATGAAGAATCTTTGGGCGTAGGTTCGGCTAACGGTGGTGGAACGTCTGGCGGAACCACTGGTGGAGGCTGCACCTGCACAGGGCCCGCGTGCACGAATGCGGTATGTGGCCCCCCTATAAATCCAAATGTATCGACATATTCCTTTGCTCTCCAAAATACCAGCGCTACAACGGTTGCTCCACTGATTGTTAACGGGATCTATCGCGACGCCGCGACTGGTTCTATTCAGTCAATTCTTGCTGGGGTTGGGGGTGGTACCGAAATCGGGAACTTCAGTTATACGTGGGACGCAAACGGTAATACATCCGCTAGAACCGACGGTAACGCAAATAATCTCTCAGAATCGTTTTCTTATGATTCCTTCAATCGTCTGAAAGTAGCAAGCGTCACCAATGGTCAACCGCCGGTTGCAAGTTCATCGTTCACATTTGATCCGCTAGGTAATCTTAAATCAAAGAGCGATATCGGAGCATATACTTACGGTAACGCTGCTCCTCACCAAGTGACTCAAGCTGGCACCTTCAAATATCAGTACGACCAAGATGGCAACCAGAATGTCGAGCTCGATTCAAATACGAGTTCTACAATTCGAACTTATTCTTGGTCTTCAGAGAATAAACTTGTTCAAGCAAATGACGTTGGTCTCGGCCAAGCAACCTTTCAATATGGTGCCGACGGAAATCTATTAACACGTACTGCCAATCAGAGCGGCTCTACGACCACCACCATTTATCTGCTCGGCGGAGCTGCTGAGTACGTCACAAGTGGTAGCTCAATAACTTGGAAAAATTTTATTACTGCTCCGACAGGGCCGGTCGCAATTGTGACCGAATCGAATACTGCTGCCGATACAGTGCAATATTTGGAAAGGGATAACCTCGACTCAGTTGTTGCCGTGATCGATAGCAGCGGTAACACAATCCAACGATATTACTACGACGACTTTGGTCGTCGATCAACAACTTTCACTGCATCGGGCTATTCCGGCTTGCTCACTGATCGTGGTTATACCGGTCACATACAAATCGACTTCCTTAATCTCATCCATATGAGAGGTCGCGTGTACGACTCTCGACTTGGAAGGTTCATCCAAGCGGATCCATATATCCAGAATGCTGCAGACATGCAGTCGTATAATCGATATTCTTACGTGAACAACAATCCGCTCTCATTTATTGACCCAACAGGATTCGACGCGCAAGTCACAGATCTCAACACAGTTTATGTCACTGCGAAAGCGCCGGTTGAGGACGTGACGAACATTTTCGGAGGAGTATTCTCTACAATTGGATCAGCAATTGGAGATGCTTTTAGTGGACTATTCGGAGGTGGTCATCGGCCTCCTCCGGTCGGTGAGTTTAAGACTGGACAGGTATCCGCTCAGGCCGGCGCCAATGGCATCGGAGTCGATGGTTCTATCGATGGTGGCGGCGCTTCCGACTGTATCAGTTATGTCTGTGATACCGGTGACCCCGTCAAGGTTGTTAGCTTAGGGCAACCTCCCACTTCTGGGGCCGTCTCATATCCTTTTGATTATCAGAGCGGGTCAGGAGGCGACGCGTCGCCAAGTTTCGACGCTGCATCTGGTGTTCGGCCATATAGTTCGTCGCCAGTAGTGCCGTCCTTCCACGTCACTCAATATCTGGGCCCTCCCGACTCACCGATTGAAGCTGTACATCCGGAACTGTATTTTATCGGTGCAGGGGGAGCATTGCAGTCTATTGCTTCTCTAACAAGGGTTGCCTTTGCGGAGTCAAGCGCCTCAATTGTTGCTCGTATAGCGCAAGGCGTCGCTGATCGTGGCTTTGCAAGTCTAAAAGGTGAACTTGATCTTGACCTTCAACGGATTGTGGAAACAAACCCGGGATTGGGGAGAGCTTATGTCGGCACTCTTTTGCATAACGAAGTTGCTAGATTGCTAGCAATTGAGTACCCAGGTAGATTTCGATACTTTACTGTGGGCCCAGACTTTTTCGATAGTCTGACAGGTCAACTGGTTGAATTAACTACAGAAGGCCAGCTTGCGGGCCATGTGGCTAGGTATTCAAATATATTTGGTGTTGATTATGCAGTGTATTTCCTAAAGCCATAAGTTCTTATGAAAATAAAAGTACGAAACAAAGGCTATGCCGATGCATCATCATTGGACGCTCTCGTACTTGAGCGGCACACTTATAGCGGCGAGAAGTTTGCCAATAGACAGCTATGTCAATTGGTCAGCATTGGAAGTAAATTCAACGATTGTGATTTTGCCAATCTCTCGATAATTGACTGCAATTTTGGAGCCGGCAAGACTCCATCCATCTATTATCGTTGCCGATTTGACGCAATCCGTACGCCTCACATTTCCTTCGGATACTCACAATTTACCGAGTGTCATTTCAGTGGTTTCGATTTCGAAGGCCTGCGCATCTCTACCACTGACCTGATCCGGTGCACGTTTATTGGTCGGATGAGGAACGGATACATAGCCTCGATGCGTTCTGGATTCGATCCTCCGTCTTTAGGTCTAAAAGAGCGTAGTGTTATTCAGGACAACGATTTTTCTGAAGTTGACTTTGTTCACTTTAATTTCAAGCGGGGTGTCGATCTTACGCGTCAACGCCTTCCTACAGGTAGCAACTACGTCCTAGTGCTTAATGGCATGCAAGCCTTAGAGAAGGTTAAGCAATCGCTTCTTCTTGACGACGCGACGATTGATATTCGAACCTCTGTTATGAGCTTTCTCGAAATTCTATCCTCTGAGGCAAAGAAAGGTCAGGAAAACATATTTCTGCGCGAGGAAGATTTTGGGTCTATGAATTATCTAGCGCGCGAATTCCTATTTAATCAGTTTCGAGCACAGGCAGAGTTGACGAAAGAGGTTTAAGCATTTGTTGCTGCCGATTGCCGATTGCCGATTGCCGATTGCCGATTGCCGATTGATCACTCCGCCGAAAGAGCGGCCGAACAGCGAAATTTCTAGTAAGCACAGTGCGGTTAAGCGTTCTATAGCGCCCAAGTTGGTCAAACGTGTATAGGTAAGGTCCAAATGAACTGGTAACTCTGAAGCCGGCAGCAACAGACCAGTATCAGCGGCACGAAAGCCGGGGCTGTGACGGCGGCGTTGTCGAGAGTGGGGCGATGACGAGAACCAGGGACGAGGTCGGTAAGGGGAGACACAAGCATGTTCGGACTGGAAGTCGTCGACGTCGCCATTGGCTTGACGCTGCTCTATCTCCTACTTGCCTCAATTACCAGCGCCATCCGCGAGCGGTGGGAGGCTTTCACGAAGATGCGGGCGGTTGATCTCGAGAAGGGGATTAGCCAGCTCCTGGATGATTCAGATCGAACATTTACCAAGGCGATCTACGACCATCCCATGGTCAACGGGCTCTTTGCTGGGGCGTACGAACTCAGCAAAGTCAGCCTCGGCCAGAAGGTAGAGCAATACAAATGTCGCAGCACGCTCCCCTCCTACATCCCATCCAGTAACTTCGCCCTGGCCCTCCTCGATATCGTCGCGCGAGGCGGACCTGATGGGCGGGGTGATTTGTCTGCGGCGGGCCATCCCGTCGTCTCGCTCGAGGATCTTCGACAGACTACCTCGAGAATCACAAACACGTCGATTCGGTCTGCGGTCATCCTCGCGATTGACGCCGCGCAAGGCGACATCAACAAGGCGCAGACGAATATCGAAGCCTGGTTCAATGCCGGCATGGAACGGGTGTCGGGGGCTTACCGCCGACGGTCCCAAACGATCGTTCTGTTTGTCGGGGCGGTATTAACGGTTGCCCTCAACGTCAACACGCTGACGATCGTCCAGCGGCTTTCAACCGACGCTGCCGTAAGACAGTCGCTGGTTGAGCGTGCGAACCAGACGGCGAGCCAAGCCGCGGACGAGGCCACAGCGGGAAAGAATGCCCTCAATACCCTCAGCACACTCCGGTTGCCGATCGGCTGGGATGATGGATGGCCCGGCCCGCAGGCGAATCCGATTACACCTCGGCCGCAGTTCAACAGCGACTACTTCAAGGCAAACCCAAGGTCGAGTCTGTGGGTCTTCCTGGTCCAGCCCATTTTAGGCTGGTTGCTGACCGCGTTTGCCGTTTCGATGGGCGCACCGTTCTGGTTCGATACCCTTAATAAACTCACCTCGTTACGTTCAACGCTAAAGCCGAAGGACATTTCAGGCGGTACGCCTGCGGCACCCGTACCGACGACAACCATTGTGCAGGTTCCAAGCGGGACGCCGGCGCCGGAGCCGGCAGTGGCCGAGTTCAAGCCACATGAATGGGCGAGCGGTAATCCTCAAGAGGGCGTTCTGTGAGTGCCGGCTCAAGTGGGGCGGGACCAACGGTTGACGCGGACCTCGAGAAGCTCGCCCCCAGATTTCGGGCCGCGGTCGAGGCTTCGCTCGCCGCCTGCCAGGCCGCCGGGCTCGACGCCAAGGTATTCGAGGGCCTGCGTTCGGCCGAGCTCCAAGCGCTCTATTACGCCCGCGGTAGAACTGTCATTCCGCCATCAACGCCGGTCACGAACGCCCAGAGCAATCTCGACAGCTGGCATGGCTACGGCCTGGCGGTCGATGTCATCTCAGCTTCGAAGCTTTGGGACATGCCAGAGAGCTGGTTCGAACAAGTAGCAACGATTTTCAAAGCACACGGCTGTGCTTGGGGCGGGGATTGGAAGCAGCGCGACACGCCCCACTTTCAGTGGGGGCGTTGTAAACCCAGCCCCTCACCGCTGGCCCACGAGCTGATCGCGGCGCAAGGGATGCGCGCCGTTTGGCAGGCCGTGGGTGCCGATGATTTTGAAGGGGCCGGAGCAGCAGTTCCCGCCAGTGCTCCATCGCCGACATTCGCCGCTGTGTCAGCGCCTCCCCCTGTCCCCGCTGCGGCACCACCCGATATCGCGGCACTCCAGTTAAACGCTAACGCGGAAGCTGCAGCCATGATCCTCAAGGCCCGCTTTCCCTCGACCGTGTTTACCAGTGGCCGACGGTCTGTCGCAGCCCAGGCGCAGTCAATGGCAAGCGATGTTGTGAGGGATCGCCGATTCATCATCGAAACCTATAAGCCGTCGGTGATTTGTACGGCCTGCCAGCAGTGGGTGGACGCGCATCCAGAGGCTGTTACGCAGGCGGCACTGGGAACCGGGATTCTGGGTGTATTTCAGGCGGCCGCGGAGGCCGACGTGATGACTTTCAGCAAGCATCTGACCGGGGACGCATTCGACGTGCTACCGGTCGACGCCAATGCCGACCAGATCATCGCGTTCATTCAGCAGCTGCCACTACTTGAGAAGTTTTTACCCCGCGAAGCCCAGCTCATTCGCTGGCATGCGCAGTTCTATCGGTGATATCGGGTGTCCACGGAGGGTTAGGCAATGGCTTATCGCGTCTTGAGTCTGGATGGGGGCGGGTCGTGGGCACTGATTCAGGTGCGAACACTCATGAAGCTGTACGGAGCCCAAGCCAAGGGCCATCAGATTCTCAAGGACTTCGATTTAGTCGCCGCCAATTCCGGGGGCAGCATCGTCCTCGGCGGTTTGGTCGAAGATCTCGGCCTGGATGTACTGCTGAGCTATTTTGAGGATGAACAGAAGCGCCGAGCGATTTTCTCACCCACCAAATCCTGGGGCGATCGAATTCTCCAGGATGTCGCCGGTATTGGGCCGAAGTACAGCGCCAAAGCGAAGCTGACCGCACTCCAGAACATCATGCGGAACAGCGGGGGCAAGACGCTCTCGACGTCCGTCGCAGGTGTTGGCCGGACGGCCGGAAAGGACGTCGAGCTGCTCATTGTCGCATTCGACTATGACCGCAATCGAGCGGCCTTCTTTCGATCACAGAAGAGCGCTGGCCCCGGCTTAGGGGTTGGAGCGGTGGCAGACGTCACACTCGCTGAGGCTATCCACGCGTCCACCAATGCGCCGGTGAACTACTTCGATGAGGCCGCCAAGTTTCCGGACCGACCTGGCCGTTACTGGGATGGCGGCATTACCGGCTACAACAATCCGGTCTTGGCCGGCGTGACGGAAGCCCTGATGTCAGGTGTTGCAGCAAGCGACGTCGTTGCACTGAGCATCGGTACCGCCAATGTCGCTCTTCCTTGGCCGACAGCCTCGACCGATCAGCCTCCGTATTTCAGTGCGCCCAGCAAGACCGGCCTCGTGAATGACCTCCATAAACTCGCGACGTCGATCCTCGATGATCCGCCCGATGTCGCCACCTTCATGGCGCACATGATGACGGGAGGTAAAGTCGCTGGCGCAATCCAGACCGCCAGCCGAATTGTTCGATTGAATCCGCTGATCAGTCCTCAGCAGAAGACAAAAGGGGAGTGGTCAGCACCCGGCACCATGACCGCCTCTCAGTTTGAATTCTTGGCCGACCTCGACATGGATGCCGTCGAGCAGCACGAGGTCGATGCGATTGCTGCGTATGCCGAACTCTGGCTCAACGATGATGCGCCCAACCAGCCCATACGAATGGATGGCGATACCCTCAAGCTGGAAGTGGGATACGAGCTGTTCTCTCAATCGCACCAAGCTTGGAAGCTCCTCCTGACGCTTTAGCAGTCTGTGTACAAGCGAATCTGACCATTCAAAGCCGATTTGTGTTTCATCATGGAGTGCTGCCGCGCGCCGAAATTCAGATCAGGTGGCGAAGCAATTTGTCGCCCAAGCGGAAATCATCGAAGCAAGCGGACAATCAACCGCGGGTGCTCAGCAGCGAGAATCACTGCGACGTGCGGTGTTAGCACTTCGGGAATTTGCCGATTCGATCGAGTCTTCAGTGAGTTCGTCTCGACAGCGAAATACTCAAAAGGTCCGTGAATCAAAGCCAGGATTTCGAGGTGGGGATTGACGACTGATTCGATATTTAGTTACGTCATTGACTATATAGCTCTAGGCGCCTGTCGCAATGGCGGGTGCTTCGAGATAAGACTTATTGATATCGAGACCCACGCGTAGGAGGGCTTCACGCCGAACCTACAAGCCAATTGCTGCCTTCAGTTCCCGTCGAATTTCGGATCGTCCGATCCCTGAAGCCTGATATTTGCTTCCATCTGAATCGAGATCTGTACATGGAGAAAATAACAACGTTAAGGCTTCTTTAGAATAGCTTTCGGCCGTAATCGGCCTTTTGGCGAGAAGATCTCGCAATACATCGAACGTTGCTTGAATCCCAACTGTTTTTTTCAAGTACGAATTCTTGCCGGCAGGCGTCCAAACTTTAGAAGATATGGCAAGGAAATAATTGCATAAAACTTCATAAATCGCTTTATCGTTGCCGGCAATGTAGTAGTCACGCATTGGCAATGATGCGATTGTTTCTAAGCATTTACGCCCAATTGTTTTATTGCCGGGTCTTCGGACTGTGTTTCTATCCTCCCGCGGGTTTCTAGAAATGATCCGCAGAATTCCGTCTACCACCGTTGCCATAGATATTTTCAAGAGCGCCGGTTTTTTCTCATTTTTTTCATCGCTGCTTGAGAAAATAGCTTCTGAATCAGCTGCTGGAAATATCGATCTATATAAGGGCGACTCCGACTCTGTATTCAATAGTCTTGTTAGATAGACGGCAAGCGTTTCTGGTGACCAGAGATCACGCGGCCTCTCGTCAACGTCAAATCCGAAAAGTTCGTAAGCGAGACTTCGGTCGACTTTCTTTTGATTAAAATTAATTGTTGCAAAGACATACGCATGATAAGGGGTTGGCAATTCTAAAAATACAACGCAAAGGAGTTCCATCTCCTTTTCTGGTGCGCCAGCAGGCAGGTATTCGAACGCGTGCAATCGATGCTGGCCGTCGATTATCGACGCGCAAGGGTTATCCAACGATGGAATTCTAACGTTCCAGAGGCCGCCCCCCTTATCTTCTGCAGTCCATCGCAATGCTTCGTCGTCTACGTAAAGCCCATTCTGTCTATAATTTGCAGCCAGGATAATGGCATTTGGGAAGGCTGCGTCAGTCGTTTGAATATAAGAGGCAATCTCTTGCAATCGAGTTGGCTTCTCGGCACGCTGAGAACCGAATATTTGGTAGCCTCTTTTACCTTCACTGGATTCCTCCTCCAAGCGCTTACGAATCTCTGCAGGCAGGGAATACGTTATTTTATTCAAATAATCTGCACGCAGAGAGAAAGCGAAAAAACTACCGAGCGGCTGCTGAACACGAACTGCAGGGCAAACAAGTGCTCCAGAGCTATCTACTATCATGGCAACCCTGCTCCACCTGGTTTCGCAATGCTTTCTTTGGGGCCGCCATCTTCAGTTCTCGGCGGGATTTCAGGTTCGAATTTTCCCGAAAGGATAGAAATTCGATACAGCAAATAAAGAACTAATAATGTTCCTATTGCAGCAAATTCGATTGCGCAAGGTTTATCGAGTCGCTTCAGCGCCCCAAACGAAAATAACGCGCCGAATGCACTTATGAGACCAATTTTCAGCCTTGCGAGTTTTGATAGCTCTTTCCAGTAGTTTTCCCCAACAAAAATATCGGCGAATAACGGTGCAAGTGATGCCATGGCATATGTTGCCAATCCTTCTGCACTTATGGGGCGATCGTCGAAGAGAGGAAAGTAAACTCCCAAGCCGCCCGCTATAACGAACACCAGCAGCCCATAGCAAAGAACCGTCCAGCGCTCGGCGCCGGTTATTAATCTCGTCTCGTTATGTGACACTGTGCGCCCCTTAGTACTCTCCGACCACTGTTGGCCCGCCGCACATTCAATGCTCCGGACGAGTTTAATTGCGCTGTCGGATTGACGTCGTGCCTCCTCATTCAATGCCTCAAACCGAGAGATTACTAGGCCGTTAAATTTTAGACTTCAGCGCGACGTTTACAGAACCGAACAATCTATATTCTATCGCGCTGGCAAATGGTCACAGGCCGCAACTCGTCGAGCCTGGAAGGCTGCGCGCCTGTCGCGGACGGAAAAGCTACTACCACTTTGGCGGCTGAGCAGTTTTCTCACTGTGGCACCTCGGCGCGCCAAAAGCATCTCAGCCGGGCATCCACGGTAACGATGGTCCGCTTCGCAGTGGACGTGAAAGTAAATTTCGGAATAAACGTCCAATCATACGAAATTGACTTCCAATTACTCGCATAGTAGCTTCCAAGATATCTTGGAGGGGAAGTCGATGGATGGTAATAACCTAGAGTTTACGGCGATTCGAGGAGTGCAAGCTGGCAGCGCGTACTACGTGATTATGGTGCCGCTGAAAGTTGTTCCGAGGCTTTTTCGATTCGATGACGAAGCGATGCCGGCGGCTCTCCGCGCGCAGCGTGTGCTAAACAAGGCTCGAATCCCGCTGATCGCTACTTACATCACCAACAACGCCTCTGAGTACATTCTCTCATCGTTATGCGCCTCGATTGACGGTGAAATCGAATTCGAACCCGCCGCTAGCGATGGCGCTCTTCGAGGTGTTGGACGACTCAGAATCGCGATGTCTGCAACGATTCTGATCAACGATGGACAGCATCGGCGAGCTGCCATTGAAGAGGCAATTCGAGAGCGCCCAACCCTTGGTGACGAAACCATCTCCGTGGTGGTATTCGCGGACCGCGGCCTGAAGCGATCTCAACAGATGTTCGCCGACCTCAATATTCATGCGGTACGACCGACAAAATCGATCAAGCTTCTTTACGATCATCGCGACGCGCTAGCTGGCCTTTCTCGCGAAGTAATTGGCGCCGTACCGTTGTTACGTGACTTCACTTGTTTTGATAGCAGCAGTATTTCAAATCGGTCGACAAAGCTGTTCACGCTCAGCAGTCTTCATCAAGCGACGGTGGAGTTGATCGGCAAAGCTCACGTCAGTCCTATTGAGTCCAAGGATAAGGAATTGGCTGTGTCTTTCTGGGAAGCTGTTATAGCCAACATGCCCGACTGGCAGCGTGTGGGTTCCCGCGAAGTGGCTGCCTCAGAATTGCGACGAGACTACATACATGCGCACGGAATTGCTGTGCAGGCCATTGCCTCGGCCGGAGCTCAGCTCATCAGGAAGTATCCAGACGATTGGCGTAGCCGGATCGTTAAATTGCGTGAGGTTGATTGGTCACGTGCGAATCGAACGCTTTGGGACAATCGAGCTCTAGTCGCGGGAAAAGTTAATAAATCGAAAAACAGCACGGTGCTCGTGACGAACATCGTCGTTAAAGCCTTAGAGCTCCCGCTGTCGGTCGAAGCCCAACGAGTCGAAGACATGTATGCGCCCCCCAGTGGTGTCCAACTTGTGGCAGCAAGCTGATGGTACGCGAGCCGCTGGACCGAGAAGGTCTGGAAAAACGGTATCAGGAGATACGTCAGGTTTATCTCGCGGATAGCCGTCCTTGGGTAGTCGGCTACTCAGGGGGGAAAGATTCGACCTGCACGCTCCAGATGGTGTGGACTGCGCTCGCGGCATTACCAGCAGAACAAAGACAGAAGCCGGTCTATGTGATTAGCTCGGATACGCTGGTCGAGACGCCGGTTATCGTTCGATATATCGACGTAACGCTGGCTCGAATTTCGACAGCGGCCATCGCGCAAGGGCTTCCGTTCAGAACGGAAAAAGTTACTCCCAATACAGATAGAAGCTTTTGGGTCAATTTAATTGGGCGTGGCTATCCGGCACCGTCTCGGCGATTTCGTTGGTGTACGGAGCGCCTGAAAATCGAGCCAGCCAATGATTTCATCAAGGCGCGTGTGGCCGAGTTTGGTGAAGTCATTATGGTCCTGGGCGTCAGATCAGCGGAAAGCTCGACACGAGCGCAAGTCATGTCTTTTCATCGGATCAAGGGCTCGCCGTTGTCTCGACATTCGTCGCTACTTAATGCTTACGTTTATGGCCCCATAGAAGCTTTGTCGACGGACGACGTCTGGACCTACTTGTTGCAGAACCAGTCCCCATGGGGCAACGACAATCGGGATTTGGTTGCGATGTATCGCAACGCTCAAGCGGGCGAATGTCCCCTCGTTGTCGATAAGACGACACCAAGTTGTGGTAACTCTCGATTCGGATGTTGGGTGTGCACAGTCGTCGAACGCGATCGTTCTATGGAAGCAATGATTGATTCGGGCGAAGAATGGCTAGAACCGCTTTTGGAATTCCGAGACCTCTTATCGGAAACCCAGATGCCGGAGAAGAAAAAGCTTTATCGCGAGTTTAGGCGCAGAAGCGGCCATGTAGCTTTTATAAAAGGGACCGACACTCCGGTTCCTGGACCCTATACGCTTGAGTTTTGTAAATTTCTTCTTACCAAGCTACTAGAAACTCAAATTAGAGTTCAGCGTGATGCCCCCCCGGGTGACGACACGCTTCTAATTCATGATGCTGAGTTGCACGAGATACGACGCATTTGGCGCGCCGAGCGCGGTGACTGGGCGGACTCCGTTCCGTTGATCGTCCGTGGGGCACTCGGTCGTGATTTGAACTGGGTCATGGAAGACACCGTTGCATTTACGGCTGAAGATGGCCGGCTTCTTAATGAAGTTTGTTCGGGGCGGGCGGTTCCAACGGAACTGGTCATTAGGTTGCTCGACGTCGAGCGAGCAGCTCACGGATTGAAGCGTCGGCATGCCGTGCACACACGAATTGAAGAGCTTTTCCGGCAAGAATGGCGCGATTTGGATGCCGTTCTCACCGAGCGTCTGGCAGGTCGCGCGGCAATTGAGGTTGATGCTGCAGACCTTGAGGACGGAGAGGATCTTGGCCCGCTGGTGGAAATTCGAGCGGGGGTCACCTAATGATTCTTCGTAGCATTCGTTTAGAGGATTTTGGGCTGTACGCCGGCGTCGTCGAGTTAGATCTGGTCCCGCGTCAGCGACCGGGTGGTGCCACCCCTATTGTGCTGATCGGTGGAAAAAATGGTGCTGGAAAGACAACACTTCTCGAAGCAGTGCGGGTTGCCCTATACGGAAAGCGGGCGCTGGGCGCGCGGGTGGGGCAGGCCGATTATGAGGCCTATCTGCAGGGACGAATAAATCGAAACGCGCTTATTCAGGCTGCGTCGGTGGCTCTTGAGTTTGACTACGCGGAGGCCGGCGAAGTCCATCGATACCGCGTCAGTCGCGAATGGTCGGTTCGTGGGAAAACTGTCGTCGAGAGCTTGCAGCTCGATAAAGATGGTCTGCCCATTACAACGGTTCCGCGCGAGGAGTGGCATTACTTCCTGCAAGAGCTAATTCCTCCTGGCGTGTCGCAGCTGTTTTTCTTCGACGGAGAGAAGATTCGAGAGATTGCTGACGGCGAGCATGAGAACGAGCAATTAGGCGAAGCAGTTCGGGGTTTGCTCGGCATTGAATTAGTGGGGCGCTTGAGAACGGATCTCGGTCTATATCTCGCCCGGCGACAGCGCGATGATGATGGCGTCACTGCGTCATGTCTGGAAGCTGTTGTACGTGATATCGGAGTAGCCGAAACGCAAATCACGACGCTCTCCGATGAGGTCGCAGAGCTAACCTCGGCTCGCGAATCACAGGCGCGAGCTGCAGAACACGTTCGTCGCCGATTTGTCGCTGAAGGTGGGGACGCCGCGTTAAATCGGTCCCGAACGGAGGCTGATCGTGATGAAACCAGGCGGGCCATTGGTCGTGGCGAGCATGAGTTGCGCGATCTGGCAAATCGGTTGTTGCCATTCGCGGTGGCACCAAAGCTGATCGGGTCCTTTCGATCGGCGCTAGCTCGATCGGGCGTCGTTACCGAGCAGGCGGGTTCGGTAAGCGATGTTCTCGATGCGATCGATATCTGGCGCAAGAAAGGATCTCCAAAACGCGATGCGCAATGGGATGATCTGCATTGGGCCGATTTACGGCGATTCATAGAACTACAAAAGCGCAAAGCGTCTAAGGCTCAAGACTCTCCAGCATTCCGAGAAGTTGGCGATGGTGCTGCAACATTGGCGCGCCTTGTAGAGGTGGAAACGATCGTGCGCCCGAGGGCATTCAGCTTGCTCGATGAACTCGATGCGTTAACTCAAAGGAGCCGCGATTTAGAAGCCGCTTTGGCTCGCGCCGACAACGCAGCATCGGGCATTATGCTCGACGAGCTCCGACTCGCAGAACAGCGAGTCGGAGCGACCGAATCAACATTGACCAGTCGTCAAGAATCCCTGAGGTTGTTGCGAGGACAACTCGTCACGCTGGAACGCGAACGCCGTCGATTGCTCGACGAACAAGCCGGTTTCGCGGCAGACGCACATCGTGCGGAACTTGCCACAAGGACCGCCCAAGCTCTCGCCGATTATGAGCGCCGTCTTTTAGAACATAAGTTGTCCCAACTCCGTGGCGAATTCGTTGATCGCTTCAATCATCTGGCTAGAAAAAGCGATTTGATCGCGGATGTGCGGATTGACCCAGTTACGTTCGCGGCGATTTTGATTGACAAGATGGGACGTGAAGTCCCCAAGGCCGCACTCTCTGCCGGTGAAAAGCAGGTTTATGCGATAGCAATGCTGTGGGCACTAGCACGGACAAGTGGACGCCCGTTGCCCATGATTATCGATACGCCTTTGGCGCGGCTAGACTCCGAACACCGGGCTAAGCTGGTTGAACGTTATTTTCCGTCAGCGTCGCATCAAGTCGTACTACTCTCAACGGATACCGAAGTCGACGAGCGATTAGTAGAACAACTTAAAGGCAGTGTGTCGCACGCATATCGCCTTGATTACGAACCGGCGGAAGGCAGGACGATCGTCTCTCAAGGGTATTTTGAGAAAACTGCGCGGCCCAAGGAGGCGCGGAATGCATTACAGCAAGCTTAAGATTTCCGCTGATGCCACTAGCAAACTTCGATCACTACGCCAACGAACTGGTCTGACGCCGAACATACTTTGTAGGGTGGCGATAATGACTTCACTGGAAGAAGGGCCATTGGGTGGCGCTGCGATCCCGGACGAGGATGGGTCGGAATTTAATGCATACACCCTAACCGGTGAGTACGGCGCTCTTTTCGCGGCCCTATTGCGGTGGGTGGAGGAGGGGCAACTCCCTGACTACCCGCTTGACGATGAAGACTTACTCGATCGGCTACGTGGGCACATTCATCGTGGTGTAGGAACCCTTTCGGTTCGAGCAAAATCCCCCGCCGACGTGCTGCGGCTTGTGCCGCAGACGCAATGATCAACGACTAGCCATGCCCCCTAGTGTTTATCTGGATCACAACGCCACGACACCGATAGATCCTGCGGTTGCCGCCGCGATGGAGCCCTATGTGCGTGAGTTCTTCGGCAACCCATCCAGCATTGAACATTCGCATGGAAATGCTGCGTCGCAGGCCGTTGACAGAGCCCGCGAGCAGGTCGCGTCTGCAATTGGCGCTCGTGCTGGGGAAATCGTTTTCACCGGAAGCTGCACTGAAGCCGACAACCTAGCGATATTCGGGGTCGCTCGCGCCCATCCTGACAAGAAGCATCTTGTCATCAGTCAGATCGAGCATCCTGCAGTAATGGAGCCGGCGCGAATTCTTGAGAAGGAAGGCTGGCGCATCACCTATTTACCGGTCGATGAAATGGGACTCGTGAATCTCGAAACCTTGAAGGCGTCACTTACCACTGAAACAGCATTGGTCTCGGTCATGGCGGCCAATAACGAAGTAGGAACCCTTCAGCCGATACGAGAAATTGGAAAGCTTTGCTCAGAATACGGCGTCCTATTTCACACAGACATGGCGCAACTCGTCGCTTACGGTTCGATTGACGTCGAACGAGATCACATTCACTTGGCAAGTCTTTCGGCGCACAAGGCCTACGGTCCGAAGGGAATCGGTGCGCTCTATGTCCGATCCCGGAGACCGCGAGCACGCCTAGTACCACTTCAATTTGGTGGTGGACAGGAGCGTGGTCTGCGCCCGGGGACGCTGAATACTGTCGCGATAGTTGGCATGGGGAAAGCGTTCGCGATAGCGCAGCAATTCGCCCTGTCCGATGCGGAACGCGTACGGAGAATGTGCGATTCGTTTAAGAATCGTCTGCTCTCATCTGTAGAGGGTGCGCAGCTGAACGGGCATGCGACAGATCGACTAGCTAATAACTTATCGTTTTCGATCGATGGCATTGAACCTCTCGCACTCATGCGGAGCCTTCGCGATCAAGCGAGTTTCTCCGCCTCCAGCGCATGCTCAACGGACAAATTTGAGACTTCGCCGGTTCTGAAAGCGATGTTCGGGGACACACAGCGGGCGCGGTCAGCATTTCGCATCGCACCAGGCAGGTTTACGACAACAACCGACATGGATCGAGTGTTGGATGTAATGGTTAAGGAGATCGTTCGACTTAAAGCCGTTGCGCCTGCAGCCTAAACGCTAGCCAAAGCTAATTATCGCTGGACACAGAATGCGTTCTCCGAAATCTGGGTCGCCGGAAATGATTTTGAGTCAGCCCAGCCGTAGCAGAACGCCTGGACAAAATCCGAGTGAGGGATATGTTCGTCTGAAGACGTTTCTCTTGGAATCGATGTCCATGAGTCACGTGTATCAGCCTCTGATGATTCGAACAATCCTCGCCGGTGGAAATGCTGCCACTCGCCGGCAGATCGCAACTGCCTTTCTAGCGGCAGACCTGAGCCAATTGGAATACTACGAGCAGATAACGAAAGGTTATCCGACACAGACCCTCAAACGTCATGGGATCATCGAACTTGATCGCGGCGTTTACCGGCTCGCTGACAAGCAGAGAGAACTGGATGAGTGGGAGCAGGCATCGCTAATCGCTATCTGCGATTCAAAGGTTGCTGACTATTTGGCTCGTCGCCAGGAGGCCATTTGGCGGCATCGTGCTCAGAATTTCGAGCCCGTTCCAGGGACTTTGCGATATGAAGTTCTCAAAAGAGCTAAAGGTCGCTGTGAAGCATGTGGCGTGAGCAACGAGGTCCGCGCGCTACAGGTGGATCACATTATTCCGCGCGCCAAGGGTGGTTCTAACGACCTATCCAACTTGCAGGCGCTCTGCAGTGCCTGCAATGCTCAAAAGCTCGATCGTGATACGACGAACTTTCACATTTCTATTGAAGCGTACGGTCATCGAGATCACGCGTGTCCCTTCTGCATCCTGGATGAAGGTCGAGTCGTATTTCAAAACGAACTGGCACTCGCAGTCCGGGATGGGTTTCCTGTCACGACCGGACACACGCTCATAATTCCCCGCAGACACATCAGCGACTACTTGGAGCTCTGGCAGCCGGAGTTAAATGCCATTCGTGAACTCCAGCTCCTGATCGCGACAGACCTTAGGCGGTCGGATACAACAATTTCAGGATTCAATATCGGCTCGAATTCTGGGCTATCCGCCGGGCAGACAGTTTTCCACTGCCACGTGCATGTCATTCCGCGGAGGCATGGCGATGTCGAGAATCCTCGCGGGGGCGTTCGCGGCGTGATTCCAGGCAAACAATCCTACTAGCAACCGAGACTAAGGCTTGCTAACAGCCAATAATACTGATGAACTGGCGGTCTTGGATGTCACCTAGGTAGTCGCTCGTGCCGCACCGTCAGGGTTTATGCCCCATAGATGATGCGTGCCAAAATCCGTGGTAGGCGACTAAAAATTCCTCAACGTTTGACGGCGGCATCATTCGCTCTTGCAATAAGGCGAACCCCGCAGCCGCATATAGGTTGAGCAACCTGTTGCCATCCGGGTTTAACCGAGTAGCGGACGTTGGATCGACTAGCTTGACCATCTCCTTCTCAATGCTGATTTTGTCTTCGCTACCGATTGCCTTTCGATCAAGTTCGGCATCAATTAATAGGCCAGCAATGATGTCTGCCTGACTTTTGAAGTCATCGGGGTAACCATTTATAAATGGTTCGATATCGAGGTCTTCAGGTATGCCAACCTTGCGCGCATTGAATCCAGCCATCAAGCAACAGTAGTAAGCATCGAACATTAGAAATTTCGGTGGTGCAATGATCGCTCGAAAAAAGGATCGGCCCGCCTGGGTTAAAACGAAGCTCATGTTCCGACCTCCGCCTGATGAAAAGCGCGGAAGAATGGAAGACCATCCCGCACTTCGGTTTGATCGCTGCCAGAACGCCATAGCGTGATATATCGCACTCCCGGACGTTCGTAGAACGCATCTGCAAAGCCTTCACGTTCGCTCGAGATGACAAACATAATCATCTGGTCGAAAAGGTCCGGAATAAGATCACCGACCTCACGTCGGACCGCGGTGTCTAGTGAGACCGCCGGGCTATCCACGACGAACGGCAGGTTATAGGGCGCCTCAGTCAATAGTGAGGTAAGGAAAGCGTACGCCACTGCCAGGCTCTGACCCTCACTAACGTTGCTCTTGGTTGACAACCCGGTCGAGCCAAGCACCAGCGAACCTTCAATCCGAGCGACGCGCAATGATTCGCTCGGAACGAGCTGGCCAAGCTTGTCATTTGTCGCATTTCGTACACGTTCCCGAAGCCGGTCTAGAGCAACTCCGGAAACGGCGGTAACGAGTTCCTTGACCCGTTCGGATTGCAAGACGAAACGAAGCGTATCCGTCGCCGTCGCGAGTTTTTCCTGACAGCGTTTAATCTCGGCGTCGCAAAGCGGTATGTTATTTTCACTGGTCGCGCCTAGCGAGCGCTGCCGAATCAAATCGCGAGTCAAAAGCTTCTCGATCTTCTCAGCAACTTTTTCCAGTTCCCGCTCGTTTTGGTGGAACTCGGACCGCAACCCTTCTAGCTCTGTATCGCCAGATTCCACGCGGTCCAATTCGAGCTGATCTTGCGCCATCTTATTGCGGTGAAGGTCCCGCAAATGTCCGTTCAGCGCCGTTGCAACCGTCGTGTACTCGGTCGAATCGGCGCTGCTTTCGCGCAGCGCCAGTTTCATCTTATTAATGACGAGAATTTGATCTTCCGCTAGGTAATTATTTGCCCGGGACAAAATTGCCTGCTTCACTGGTGCCGTTATGGGCCGACCACACACGCAGTCGGGCTGTTCTGCAAGCTCCACGAAGAACTCTGCAGAAATTGTTTTCGGAAGCTTCAAGTGCGTAAGCTTGTTCCCTAAAGAACGTAGTCGTTCCAATACATTGGGGTGAATTTTTGCAGGTGACCGAAGCACCGCTAAGCCGGAGGCGGCGGATTCAAAAATGGCCCGGTCGACTATCTCGCGCTCACTTGTAAGCTGTTCCTTGCGCTTCTTTAGTGAGTCGTCCTGGTTGATACGGTCAGCAATTTCAGCGGTCAGGACACCTTGTCGGGCTTCCGTTTCTTTTTTCCGCTTTTGGAACCCTCGCTGTTCACTCTGTAAAGCAGCCTTTTTTGCAGTGGCAGTTTCAAAAGCTCGCTTCCAACGATTGACCCCCTTGCGTTCGCTGGCGGTCGAGATCGCGGCCGCCTTTTGTTGTTGCTCCTCTACTAGCCGAGAAATCTGAATATTCAAGTGATCGAGGCGATCCAGCCTGTAGAGTGTACGAATGGCGGTCGATGCCCGGTCCTTTCCGACGGTCCTGATTTCCTTCGCCAGTTCGCCGTCAAAGACAAAAAGACGGGTGAAGTCTGGCGTCAAAAGGCGTCTGAGTTCGACGGGGAGAGAGAGCCCCTCCTCTAATCCCCCGCCGCGAACCTCAGATCTTGCGGTCCAGTATTGACATGTGCCGCTTTCGAAGTTGAGGCGGAGCTGGACTCGAAACGGCTTTTTCTCAATGGATAATCGGATCTCGAAAAGACCCTCAATAATATCGTCGGCCGCCCGCAAATCGCGGACAAAGTTGGGTGTTAAAGCTTCGCCAGAAAACGCCGCTCTGAAGAGCGACATGGTGGTGGTTTTGCCTGTGCCGTTGGGCATTTGGATCAATGCCCAACGCCCTGGTTCGCTCTCAAGATCGATTCGAACATTGTGCAGTCCGCCTCGTAGGTTCTCGTATCGCCAGCCAAGAATTCGCAATTCCATGCGCTATTCTTCCTGCCCGATTTCAACCGACGTGAGTTCGATCACTTCGCGAACATCGTCGTCTCCTAGATTTGCGGTGGTGGCATTTTCGATTAGCCTTCTTAAGCGTCTTTTGAATTCATCGGTTTGGTCGTGAGCCGACACCAAAACCTCGTTTAACGCATTATCCAAATCTGTGTTTAAAGCCGTCATGGTCCCCCCATCACAGAGCTGACTGTTCTATTGCGCACTAGTCTCGTTGAGTTGCCGCTACATCTCGAAACCAATCTCTGCGTTCTTCGTCCGCGCTGAGTTCGTCAGTAGGATCGTCATCGTCCGATTGCGCCAAGCTGATGAAATCTACAACCGTCGCTCGCTTCTCAGGATTGCTCGGATCGATTCGCAAGCAGCGTCCTAAGCGTTGTACGGTCTCCAATCGTGCCCGCGCAGAAGCAAATAGCACGATGTTATTGACCGACTGGATGTCGATGCCCTCTGAAATACGATGGCACGTTACAAGACAACCCAACTCCCCACGAGCAAAGCGTCCAAGGTTGGCTCTATCGTCGTCGCCATAGTAAGTGTGAAAATCGACATGTTGGGCCATCAATATGTTTTGCACGAGCAAGCCGTACTCGGCGGTCTCTACGAAGATAAGCGACCGTTGCAGTACTGCCGGATTCGCATGCACGTATTCGTCGAACGGCGCTAACTTTTCTTTGGAGAGTTTCCGGATGCGCGCAATGTCCTGATAAAGCGCTTCGATCGGCGGCGCTTCTCCGGCCCGTGCCCTAGCGTGATAGCGACGAATGGCCTGGCGAATTGCAGATCGATCGTCGTCGGAATACGCGTACGACAGCTCAACATAGTCGAACCCGCACAAGATGCCTTTTCGGATCGCGTCCTTAAGCCCGAATTGGAAAATGACCGGGCCTATTTCCCCTTCGATGAATCGATTTCCGTCGCCGTCATATTCGCGATCAGGGGTTGCGCTCAGGCCGAGGCGATAGGTGAATGGGCTTAGGCGTCCCGTTAGTGATGCAACCAAACTAGGTGAGCCCATTCCATGTACCTCGTCACAAACGAGCAGTGCTTTTTTGAAAACGTGTGGGCTCAGTCGAGGTAATACTTCCGCCAGCGTCTGGCGCGACGTAAGCAAAATAGAGCCTTCCGGATTATTCAGAAATGACTGTGCTTCGTGATATCGCTCATAAGCGCGAAAGACGGGCATGCTGGTACGTCGGATCAATTCCTTATTCCATTGATCCAGCAAATCCGTTCCGAAGGCAGCAATGACTACCGTCTCAACCAGACTCCGTTCACGAAGCTCCTCGGCGATCGTGAGGGCTGTTCGGGTCTTTCCCGTCCCAGTCGCCATTTCCAAGATACCGTTTTTCTTTTCGAGAAAGACGGAGATCGCATCACGCTGATGCTGCCATCTGGACGCGGTCCCGCTGGGACTCGGTTGGGTCGAAGCGGTGTAAGGCCGTTCGGAGCGACTTGTAAACTCGATCAGATTACGGCGAATAGCATCAGGCATCTCATATACGCGTAGATTTATATCGCCATTGTTCCAAATGAGATTAAAGCGATCTTGCTCATTCTGGACGCGTGCGGCCTCACGTCCATCTATCCAAGAATAGAAAACGCTGATGGATTCATAATTTCGAAACGCCTTTTCGCTGTCGTTTGGAGAACCATGAAAAGCGATCGCGTTCTCGGAATTATCGCGGAGGATTCCGAACTTGTCGTGGAAGTCTCCGTCGAGATCCCCCGAGGGGATCGCAATTCGGAAGTCAAGAAGGTCATCAGCAATCATCCAGGCCAATGCTGCTAGCGTGTCGTGAGCTAGGTCGCGTTCAAGATCGGCCAATGTGCGCTCCATCGACAAACGCAGCCTTGGGTCCGTCCGGGCGTCCGCACCGTGGTTCAGAGCAGCACAATCCTCACGATCGAGCTTGGGGCTGGCTATGATCCGTGCTCTACCGCCGTTTCCTGCGAAGCTGGCGAGGCCTGATGCAGCCAACCTTAGCCAGTTCGATGTGAAATATCCGACCCCGCGGTCATAGCTGGTAGCCAAGCAAAGTGCCGGCACGTAGAAGAGTTCTAAAACTTTGTGAGTTGAGGTGGCGAAATGAGGCGTCGGCGGAAGTTCGCGGAGTGTCGTCATAGCGTGGCTAAACAAACCGCTTTGCCGGGTCGAGTCAGGAGCGCCTTATGAACTGAGTTGGCCTTGTAGATGCGTCGTCGGATTCCCCAGGGAATTGCCTTCGCATATTCAAACAATAGATTGCATGTCTGGCAAGAAGACTTTGTCACGCATTCGATTCCGTTGTACGAGGCGAATTCGCCTTTCTTATAAAGATGATTCGGGTGACGATTGGGTAGCTACAGCGTCGCTTGCCTTCGAGCTGTCCTCGAAATCCAAGCAGAATCAGAGTCTATTACGCAGCGCGGCTCATTGGAGTGTGGTGGAGGCGCAGCAACTCCAAGGCCGGAAGAGCGATTTCGGCGCAGCTCGCGCCATCGAGGTCGGAGAATTCCACTTCGACGTGCGCGTCGTCCGACAATTCCACCACAGTGCCGACGGCTCCAGCGGATAGTCCATGCCCCGGGCTGGCTTGATGCAGGGCCACAGTGTCAAACAGCTTGATCACATTCATCGGGTTACCTCACTACAAAGCAAGTCGCGAGCCTCGGAACTCGCTCACCGGCCCGAATGATCCAAGCGGATCGAATGCGAGCGTGCTTACCATTGTGTCTCATTTCAAAATCAATAGCGTAGCGTTCTCGATTTCGAAAGGCTGATCGTTTCCGGTATCACCCTTCGGCGTACACCCTGTTGAGCTGCTGCCGGATTCACGGCCACCCTGTTTAGGTGTGATGATGAAAACGGAGGTGGTCAATGGGTTCGAAAAGAGTATTCAGCCGCGAGTACAAGCTTGAAGCGGTGAAGCTGGTGATGGACCGCGGGGTAGCGATACCCATCAGAGAACCGAGCATGAATCCGCTCATCATCGATGAACAACGTGAACAAAAGATCGCAAACCCGATGCTGCTTGAGTTGTAATGTTCTGTCGCTGGTTTTCATATTTCCATTTAGGTCAACTTTGGGTTGACCTATTAAGCTATATAAAGAACTAGACTCAAGTTTTCAATGATGGTAATTTGTCAACCATGGGTAGACAAAACGACAGTAAATTGAACCGACTTCAGGACGTCCCGGAAGGCTTGGTCGTCAATAGTCGTCAGTTGGAGGCTGCCGGATACTCACGCCAGTTAGTCGCGAAATACGCAGCGGCGGGGTGGCTGCAAAAGCTTGAACGCGGTGCGTATCGGCGTCCGGGCCCACCCCTAAAATGGGAGCATGTGGCGTACTCGCTTCAGCAGATGAAACTCCCATTCCATGCAGGCGGTGAGACGGCGCTCGGCCTCATGGGGCGCGCTCATCAGTTGCCTGCTTCGGGACACCAAGTTGTCCATCTATATGGCGCCGCAGCGTTGCCAGGCTGGGTCGCGGCTGCCGTACCCAAGGTGAAGTTTGTTCAGCATGCCGAGGAGCTCTTCGACGAACCGCCTCCTTTTTGGGTTCAGCCACACGGCAATACCTGGATCAGAGGTTGGGAGCTATATCCCTGGGGACCTTGGGAATGGATCCTCCATGTCTCATCTCAGGAGCGCGCTTGGCTGGAATGCCTGCAGGATGTGCCGGCCAAGACTGGCTTCGATGAAGCTGACGAGCTCGCCAGTGGCCTTCGATCTCTGCGGCCGAAACTGATGGAAGCACTGCTTAAATCGTGCAACAGCTTTAAGGTCCGCCGATTGGCGCTGTGGCTCGGCGAACGCCATCACCATATCTGGGCGACCAAGCTCGGTCCAGGCATCATTGATCTTGGCAAAGGCAAGCGCTCGCTGGTTTCGGGAGGGCGCTTGATCAAGCGCTACGGCATCACAGTGCCGAAGCATCTCGCCGAAAATGTTTGAGCCTCGCTACATCGGGCAGGTGAGGCTGCTGGTAGCGGTGCTGCCCTTCGTTGCCGACGAAGACTGCTTCGCGCTCAAAGGCGGTACTGCGATCAATTTGTTCGTGCGCGAAATGCCGCGCTTGTCCGTCGACATCGACCTGACCTATCTGCCAGTTGAGGATAGAGTGACCACGCTTCGCAACGTTGAGGCGGCGCTCAAGCGGATCGGCACGCGCATCAAGCGGGCGCTTCCCGATACCGACGTCCGCTACATACGCGGCGAACCGATGACGCGATTCGACGTGACACGCGACGGCGCGATCAAGGTCGAAGTCAGCCCGGTGACGCGCGGCTGCTTGTTCGCGCCGGAACCCCGCGCAGTCGCGGAAACCGTCGAGCGGGAATTTGGATACGCTGAGGTTCCGGTGGTGTCCTTTCCGGATCTATATGCCGGCAAGATTTGTGCAGCCTTGGATAGGCAACACCCCCGCGACTGGTTCGACGTCAAGCTGCTGCTGGATAACGAGGGCATCGACCGTCGGCTGATGCAGGCTCTGCTCGTCTACATCGCCAGCAGCGGGCAACCGATGAACGAACTTCTCAAGCCGCGTTGGAGCGACTTGAAGCGAGTTTATGAGCAGCATTTCGTCGGCATGACGCGTGCCCCCGTTCCGCTGTCAGACCTGGAAGAAACCCGCGAGCGGCTTCTAAACGAAATTGCGCGCCAATGGCTGTCTCGCGATACCGACTTCTTGTTGTCGATGAAGAATCGTCAACCGAACTGGGACGCACTTGGTCTCGACGCAGCCAAGACGCTTCCGGCACTTCAATGGAAGCTGATCAATCTGGGAAAGATGTCAGTGGCAAAGCACGCCGCAGCAATGGCGAAGCTTGAACACGCTTTAGACGCTTTAGCAAAACGCGCGAAGGCTTAGCTACAAAAAGCCGGCTTGTTTTTCACCGCCGCCAGCGAAGTTGCCGTCAGCGTCGTTGGCTTCTTTGGAAAGCGATACCTGCGGAACTGGTTCCGGTCGCACAACATCGATGTCTTGTCGCCACTGCCGATTTGCCTAGTCCGGCGATAGGGATTCTTGGCAACTTCAACTTCAACTTCGCCGAGCCTAGCAGCAGAAGCCGATGAACATCGTAGCTATCTTGTGAGTGATTGGGTCTGCTTTTGCGCGGAGATCAGCTTCGCATAGGGGACTGGCTGCCAGACCTCGTGCTTTAACCAACAGTAAGGCCCAGCAGGCCCGTGCCAGTTGTTCGGCGTCTCTCCTGAAGGCAGGTAGGTGTAGGCCTTGCACTCCTCTTTGGCCTCATCGCAGGCTTTCTCGCATTCTGCCCGGCTAGTTACGATGGGCTGATTGAAATCCTTTTGACCAGGGAAATCGTAATTTGGCAAGAGGATGTACCGTGGTTTGTAAGGGTCGTTTGCTTTTGAATTTTGCTGACGGACTTCAACCAGCGGTTTCGCGTCTTCGCCGAGCCTTAGTTCAAATGTATGGACCAAGCGAGGGTTCTTGCAGTCAACTCTCTCAGGGTGGGGACTGCAGTGCGCGCTGATTTTTTCGATCTGGATTGCCCCACTTAGCGAATTGGCGAGGTCGCCTATGTCTCGTCCATCCGCACTGTCGAAGTAGAGCAGCTCGCTTGCCGAAGGTGGGTCAGCTTTTGGAAATGTAGGAGTCTCCGTCGAGACGCTTGGAATGAGGAGCGGCTGCCCGGCGAATCTGATCGTACTTTCGATTTGTTGGCGCGTACTCGCTGTGAAGGTGAAGCTCTCGTCCGGTAACACGATGAACAAACGCGGAATCTTCGTGGCTATGGCCCGAGACAAGGCCGCGACGACTACGCCAGGGTTGCAGTCAAGGGGAAAGCCTGTGAGGTCCACGCCTGGTTTGCTAGGCGGTACTAAGGTGAAGCCTGAGGTGAAGGCCGCTCCAAATGCCCTAAATGCGAGCCCGGTCAATTCTTCAGGAAATCGAATGGCATCAGTCTCGGAGGCGTAGTTGAGGATCGAGGCGCCGGCGCATTGCTTATTGGTTTCTACATCGGTCAACAAATCGATCGCAGAGATTGCGATCCCGGACTTACTGCTTTCGTCGGCCGACTTCCCGTACCTTTCGGCCACGTAGAGCCCGGCGAGGGTAAGTGCGGTGCCGACGAGGAATGCAATCGCGGTGAGGGCGATGTTCAGCCGATCAAAGCTGAATTTCTCCCCCTTTGAGTCGTCCGGGAAATGAGTTTCAGCACTTCTTCGGTGAAGAGGGTTCCGGTGACCACGTGGCGGCAAGCGAGGACGGGGCATGTATCAAGACGACGATTGCACCAAGGTTGGGACCACTGAGATAGCAGTCGAACAGTTGCACGTCGTGTGCGGTTAAAGCCATGCCTGGCATATATATGATTATAACTCTAAAAGCCAAGATGAAAGGGAATCGTAAGTCTTTCTAGCGTCGGTGGAACGGGTTGCATGTCCTCGTCTCAAATTGGCTTTAGCGGGTACGCTCAAAAAAGTCGCGCGCGTGCGTCCCTAGCGCTTGCGCACGATGCAGTATGGGTGGACCATAAGGGAGGGGCGATTGGGGGAGGGGTATGGAAATCTGGTTCGATTGCAAAGAGCAGGGCTGCGAACAGAAAATACTATACAGACCGATAAGCGTCCAAAAATTCTCGATCAAGTCAAAGTGGTTAGGCTTGTTACCCTCAGTGAGAGATCCTAAAGCTGCGCGAGAATTGGGTCAACATGAAGGGGTCTACCTGACATGTGCTCTCGGACACACCAATCGCTACGAGCTCAGCGATAAGTCCGAGCGAAAACCTGACCCAAGGGAGTAAAAGTAGCAATGCCAAACGCATCACCTACCCCATGCGTGGACGATGTATTTTGGTTTGAATTTTCCAAAACTCAAGTGCTGAAGGCCGTTCAGGCTAGAGATGATGCGGCGTCTAAACTGCAAATTCTGGCTATATGGTTGTGGGGCATCTATACAGGAGGTGCCGCAATTGGGTTTTCCTTAGGTGGGAAAGAGATTTCGAACGTGGGTAAGTTCGTCATAGTCTGCGCGAGCGCATCATTGATCGCCGTTTATTGGGCGACCGTATGGGTACAGATGCCTATAACAGGTGATTTTGATCCACGAGTTCCCGAAACGATCATGAAGGCTTATGACAACGACATCGTCGAAAAGCAGCGGCGTTTAGGGATTGCGCTCGGACTTTCCCTTCTGGCTTCCATGATGGTTGCGTTCTCGTTGGCACTTGCTTCAAGCAAGCCAAAGATGGCTCTCCCGGCTGTCGTTCCGTCCTTAGCCGCCGGGTTGTACGGCGATGTAGACGGCAACGAATTCGTCGCCATCGAAGCCGTTATCGACAAAGCAGACGTGGCCACGATTTGCGTTCAGCCAAAACTTACATTAGGTCCAAAGGCTCCAGTTCAGTGTATGCCTCAGAAGCCCACAAATATGGGCTCGATACAGGTGAGCGTCCCGGTTGGGAAAGCAATCAAAGCGGCAACCGCGACTATAAGTTGGGATAACCCGCAGGGAAGTACGTCTTCTCTCAGCCGAGACATCACGTTACTGGCCAAAAAAATCGACTAATTTCGTCGATCGTAATAGCACTCCGCTTCAGACTTATGCAGTGATGGTCAGGGAGGACCAAAACATTAACCATCTATAATTTATTGGGGACGATAATGTCGATTCAGACCGTAACAGTAGATCCTAACGGCGGCGCCGTTTCACTGCATTACGCGATTGGCGGCCTTTTCGTAGTGGGGACTGAATTCGATCTGTATAGAAAAGGACAGTTAGCTCAGATGTTCAGCTCTGGCGCTGCCGCTGGCGGCGACTTGGCCATTCCCATCGGCATTGCCGAATTGATAGGTTCGGCGGTATCAATTCAGTGCTCACTGGCACCTCCCAGTCCGCCAGCCCAATATTCGATTTCCATGTCCGCAGTGCAGGCTGGAAAGCTTTTGGGGACGGTTTCAGATCACGCAATGCTCTCGAACGCAACGATCGTGACGCTCTGGATGGCTTTTCAATGAAAGCTATGGCACGGAGATCGATCAGTGGCCGTTACGTTCTCCTGATTTTAATTCTTATGAACGAGCCTTCGGTAGAAGCTTCCGACTCTTCGGCCCCCAGCCTGAATACTCCAGAAAGTCCCGCCAGTGCAATCGTCGGATCAAGCACAAGTATTGATCGGCCAGCTTCGCCGATAGCTTTGGGAACGTCGCTGCTTAATGGATTTGATACAAGCGGAAATTTCAAAACCGGTGTGGCCGTAGAGGCGGCACCATTCCTTTTATTCAACTACCTTTTGCCGGAACACGCTTGGATTACACGGGATTCTTACGGCGCGAGCTATGGGCAGAGATTACTCTCCCGAACAAGTTTCTCGCTCGCTACAGCTAAAGGCGCCAGCAATTCCGACAAATCCGTAGCGCTGGGGATCGGTGGCCGTATAGTCTTACTGGATGCTGGCGACCCCGTGAAGGATGCCGGCCTTGGCGACTGTTTCGAAACAGCTATAGCTAAGGGAAAAGAACTCAATGATGCGGTAACCAAGGTCATCCCAAGTTTGCCGGCTGGGGAAGAACAGCCCGGTACAACGGCTGGTGAAGCAGTTTTCCAAGCGGCGTATGCCAAGTGCCGCACACACGCAAGCGATCGCTACTGGAATCGTTCCGCTTGGTCCCTTTCGTCGGCTGTTTCGTTTAACTCGCCAGAGGGTAGCTACAAATCGGTGAGCGAGCAGACCGTCGACGTGGAGACCAGTTTCGCATACGGCTTTGATGGCCTGTCTTCAATAGATGAAGATAGGTACAAAACGGCTTCCGGACTTGGCGGATGGCTAATGCGCAACGCGCAAGTGATAGTCGGGCTCAAATATGCAAACGGGCAGGTCGTAGCGGATCCTAACAATAAAGGCTCGTTCTATTCGCAGAATAGCTATGGCGGCGGGGGCGCATTCAGATTCCGCTTTGTTCCGTTGCAACATGACCAGCACGCAGTCGATTCAGATTTTTCGTTTAAGAACACTTTAGGTTCCGTCGCGGTCTTTTATGCATCCACGTACCCCCAAGGCTCGGCCCACGCTAACAATTTAAATATCACGATTTCTAGCGAGTTTAAGATTGGCGATAAGACATACATCGACTTGGGAATAGGCGATGCGCGAGCTGATCAAGGTGGAAAAAACTCTGGTTTCGCATTGACCCAACTTAAGTACAACCTTGCTAGTGCGTCCAGCCTTTTCAAATAGCGGAAAAATCGATTCTGACGAGATTTCAAGAATGAAGACATGAGCACGAAGGGATCGGACGCGCCAGATTGCCGTGAGGCTGCTCACCTCACTATAAAGGCAGGCCGTGAGCCGCAAAATTCACTCACCGACCTGAATGATCTAAGCAGCAAGAATTGCGTTTATTGCCAAGCTGCCATTGGGAAGTTGTATTCTTAACCGAGTCGAAGCGCTAACTCTTCCATCTTCAGATGCGTATAGCGCTTCAGCATCTGCAAGGTTTTGTGTCCGCTGACGCTCGAAACTTCCATCGGATTAAGCTCCTTTTCGAACAGCCTTGAGTCGGCCTCGTGCCTGAGATCATAGAAGCGAAGATTGATTATGCCGGCACGCTGAGCTGCTCGTTTCCAACCAAGCTTGAGTGCATTGGGAGTTAGGGGGAATACCTGCTGCCCATCGATTGAACGAGGTATCGCTTGAAGGGCTTCTACCGCGCGCGATGATAGTGCGATCACGCGATCTTCGCCGTTTTTCGTATCGCGGAGCGTGGCAATTCGGCGCTTCAAATCCACGTCCGGCCATTTCAATTTCACAATCTCGCCGCGCCGCATCGCGGTCTAAATGGCGATGATAAATGCAGATTGAAGATAATGGTTGCGTCGCCCGGCAGGGTCGCTGATCTGATCGAGTTCGCATAGCAGCCGAGTTTCTTCGTCACCGACTAGGCGGCGATCCCGCGGCTTGCCAGGCTTCGGCAGTTTCACCAAATCAACTGGATTCCCAGCTGGCAGATGCACTCCCCACTCGCGACGGGCCTGTTCGATTACGCGACGAATGAATGACGGCTCATGGCGTACTGTCGCCGACGAAACGAGCTTGGGTAAATTCACCGTGCGCACCGTACCGTCGCTGAAAGTTCGGGTGTTGCGTGCTTTCATCGCCAAGCGTTTGTCGCGGTAAGCCGCAATAACACTGCTATCCAATTCGATTAAGGTTTCACTCCCTAAGTGCGGCTCGATCACGGCCGCGAGCCAGATTTCTGACTGCTGGTTTTTTTGAGCGGAGCGACCTCTTTGAGATAGCGCCGCATGATGTCGCGGAGTAACGTGCGTTCCGCGATGTCGGTGCTCTTGAATACCCCGCGCTCGATTTCTGCTTCGACCAATCGAACCCATCGTTCCGCAGCAGTGCGCAGCTTGAATGTCTTGGTTCTCCGCCGGCTGCCTTTGCGCGTGATGGTCGCGTCATATCGCGTGACCGATTCGCCATCTGGCTTACGCCATACACGCTTCTCAATCGAGGCCATATCTGCTCAAATGAAGGAGTCAAGTGCAGATATATTGCAGATATTCTTTTTATATCGCAAAGGATTTTATTTAATACAGGTAGTTATCGCTTATATCCGGCCGTTTTTGTAAGCAACGAGACAGTGTTAGCACGACATTCTTGTTGAGCTCATTAAATCTATGAATGATCGGCAGTTGTGGTGTATCTATTTTCGCGGCCAAACAAGCGCGCGAGAGCAGCAACCCGGACGAGCACCTCGTCGGCATCTCCAAGCAGGTGGTGGAGCGCGTAATTGCGAGCCCGAGAGCCGGCCGGGCCCCTTGAGACCAGGGGTGAGCGTTCCCTTAATGTGTTTCGCTGCTACCAGCGAATTCACCTGGAGACGGGTTCGGTTCGGACTACGTTCACCTCTTCCGGATATTGTTTGCTCTTAATTTGGCTAAGCTCCGCTCTCGGTCGAATTGCCTGTGAATCCGGCTTGGGGAAAGTTGCGTATGTCGATAAGTCCTTCGGCCAGGGCTTTTGTCACTGCCTCTTTGCGTGTCTCGACGCCAAGCTTCGCCGCGGCCCGATCAAGGTAGTAGCGCACGGTCCCTCCTTGAACACCGAGCACTTGGGCGACCTGCTCAGCGGTCATCGCACTTGCCGTCATCTCCATCGCCTTCAGTTCGGATTCGCTCAACGGCTGCTTGGAAAGGTCGGCGCGTGCGATCCGTGCCATCGTCAAACGAATCAACGCCCGATGGGCTGCGCCTGCCAGCATAGATGCCGACGTGGATGTGCGCTCCCAGAGATTGGGCTCAGTTGCAATAGGTCGCCCACCGCAAAACGATAGCAAGGCGATTGAGCCATCCGCTCCGCGATCGGTACATGAAAAGCCAAATGCCATTCCACAGGTGACTGACAGTTCGCGGAGTGCCATTTGATTGGGCGTGAAGTGGCGGCCTTCCCAACGGAAAGGTCCAGTTGCAGTCATGCCGAAGTTGAAGATTGGATCGAATCTATGCGCTTGCTGAGAATCGTAATAAGCTTGCCAGCGCTTTGGATAATTCGACAGAACGATCTGTGCCGGTGGAGAAATATTCTTCCCGGTACGCATGCCGAACATAAAAAATGTCGCGCCGAATAGCTTGGTGGAGCGACCCAAGACATCGCGCACCGAGGATAGCCGGCGTGGTTGATCCAGTTGCAGACAAAGATCTGCGGTAGTGTGAAGAATATCGGTCATGACTCAGGCTCCGGCGCCAGTGCTGGCCATAACCTGCGTTTTTCGAATCACCGGCAGTAAGCCGAGTTCCTTTTTGAGTTGCGGCCGGTTGTAGTTGGCGTACGTGAACTTGCCAACGATCTTGCCTTCTTCGTCGAAGTGAAATACGTCGAGGCCTTCCCAGCCCGCTCGCTTGCCAACCGACAGACTGATCGCCAGTCGCTGTAGCCAATGCGACCAGGAATAGAAAGTCGCTGCAGTCAAGTCGTGGCGGCAGACCCAGCGTATCGCCGCCTTGCGGGCAGTGACGTCGATCACTCGGTCGTGTTCGTCGAAGCTCATCTGGCCCCAGGCTAAAGAAAACTGCGGCTCAAACGCGGCACGAATTTCCGAACGCCCTCGATACTCAGCGCCGTCGCCCGGTCGATAAATCGCATCGTCCGAGAAGTATGTCATCGCCTTGTCGAGATCATTGACGTTGAACGCCTCGACAAAACGGCTGATGGTGTTCTGAAAATCGATTGCGGGATTTAAAGCGCCATTCGCCATCTGCATGCTCCTGCGTTGCGGAGCCAGACCGACGAAAAAATGCGACTCGCGCCAAATGGCGCCAAGAGCATGTCCGAGCATTTATTTGCGATGACTAGCACAAGTGCTAGTGACGGCACTCGCCTCGGCTGTTGAAATCTTCTTCGCGGAAAAGCTGATGTACGTGAATCCCTTTGACAACCCCACAGCGTAATCGTGCAGGTTGATTTATGAAGCCATTTTGGATGCCGATCATCGAACCATGATTTCGAAAAACACCATATCGAAAAGCGTTGAGACTGGAATGCTAGTCCTTGCATCCATTTGCATCCCAGCAAGAGCCGCTTCTGCCGAGTCCTTGTCGCAGACGATGCAGCGCTGTGCGCCGACTATTGCAGTCAGCACGCTGGATCACGTCGTCACGGTCGAGAGCGGCTGGAATCCTTGGGCTATCCATGTCAATGGCACGCGCCAGCTGGCACGTCAGCCCGTCAATCGTGAGGATGCCATCCGCATCGCGCAATGGCTGCTCGACCAGGGCCACGACATCGATCTCGGCCTCGGCCAGATCAATGTCCGCAATCTCCGACGTATTCACTTGACCCTAGCGGATGCATTCGACGCTTGCAAAAACCTCTCAGCCGCCGCTGATCTGCTGAGCACTGGTTTAAAACTGGCCTTGAGTGGAGGCGTTCAACAGCCGGTGCTGACCGCCTTGTCCTACTACAACACCGGCAGTCCCACTCTGGGATTTCGTAACGGCTACGTCGATTCCGTGCTGAAAACGCGCGGAGCAACCCCGATTCCATTGCTCCCCTCCGTCATACCCGCATTCGCCCTCGATGCTTTTGCCTCCGACAGCAACGTCGGCGTCTATCAATCGGCTCGTCGATAAACCCTCATCACTACATACGGAGAACACTATGCCCAACTCTTACTCATTGACCGCGTTTAACCAGCACCGGCAAGTCGCTTTACGAATTGCTCATGCCGCAAAGCCAGCAATACAGCTGATGGGCTTACTCGTTTTACAAATCGCGCTGACCGATCCGGCAATAGCACAGACCACCGAGGTCTGGACAAAGACCGCCACCAGCCTGCTGGCTGAGTTCAACGCCGTGCTTCGTCCACTCAGCGTCATTGCGATCATTGTCATGGGACTCGCTGCCGGTTTCGGCAAGATGGAATGGGGCCTCGTCGCCAAGGTCGGTGCCGGCATCATCGTCGCCAATGGGGCAACAACGATTGTCGACTTCCTGACCACCAATGGCGGCGGCTCCTCGACCTGATGGCACTCAATCACGAGCCACTATTCATCGGCGCGACACGTCCGGCCATGATGTTCGGGGTGACGATGAATTTCTTCACGGCCAACGTGATGATTTCCGCGTTGACCTACTTGATTGCCAAAAATCCCCTCTACCTGCTGATGATCGTGCCACTGCACGGCATCGCCTGGGGCCTATGCAAGAACGAGCCGCGCATGTTGAGCCTAGTCGGCTTGTGGGCCAAGACCAAAGGCGCCTGCTTCAACCGGCGGTTCTGGAAAGCCAGTTCGTACCATCCCTTCGCATCCCGCCGTAAAGACCCGCACCTGGAATGGGTGTGGCAACTGCTCGGCCTCTAAGACTCACGACCGGAAGCCAATCCCATGATGAGTGCCGTTGCCAATCTGAAAACCATCAACCGCGAGAAGCCGCTGTCGACGCATATCCCGTACACGGTACATCTGGATGCGACGACGCTGCGCACCAAGCAAAAAGACCTGCTCAGAGTGTTCCGCATCGTCGGCGTTGCCCATGAAAGTGCGGACGACGAAGATCTCAACGTCTGGCTCGAACAGCTCAACATCCTGCTACGTAATCTGGCGTCGACCCATGTCGCACTCTGGACGCATACCATCCGCAGGGTTCAGAACACCTATCCGAGTGGCGAGTTCGAACCTGGCTTCGCCCGCGACTTCGACGCGAAATACAAACGGTCGCTGCAGGGCACGCGAATGCTGGTCAACGAGCTCTACTTGAGCATCATTTACCGACCGCAGCCGCTAGCCGCTCTGAAGCTGGCTGATCGATTCAAGAGTCGCAGCGAGACCGACATCCGCGCCCAGCTCGGGGACGATCTCTCAAAGCTCGATGACCTCTGCGAGCAAGTCAAAGCCTCGCTGAGCCGCTATGAGCCATCGCTGTTGTCGACCTATGAACAACGCGGTCACGTTTATTCCGAACCGCTGGAGGTACTCGCGTACCTGGTCAATGGCTACGCACAGAAAATGCCGGTCCCGCGCTCGTCACTGGCTGACGTCATCGGTACCAGCCGACCGTATTTCGGCTCAGAGGCGATCGAACTTCGAGGTCCGGAAACCAGTGTGGTCTGCGCAATACTCGGCATCAAGGAATACCCGTCGCAAACCGCACCCGGTTTTCTGAATGGACTGTTATCGGCGCCATTCGAATTCATACTGTGCCAGTCCTTTGCATTCCTGAGTAAGCAGGCGGCTACAGGTCGACTCGGTCGCCAACGCGATCGTTTGATCAGTGCCGGCGATCTAGCCGAGACCCAGATCGCCGAGCTGGGTGACGCACTCGACGACATTACTTCGAATCGGTTTGTCTTCGGCGATCACCACCTGAGCCTGCAGGTTCGTGGAGACACGATCAAAAGCCTGAACGATTCCCTCGCATCGGCGCGGGCGACGCTGTCGGACTGCGGCATGGTGATCGCTCGCGAGGACTTGGCGCTCGAAGCGGCGTTCTGGGCGCAACTGCCATGCAACTTTGCTTACCGCGCGAGACCGGCGGCGATCAGCAGCCGCAACTTTGCCGGCTTCGTCTCGCTGCACAACTATCCCACTGGCAATCCAGGACTCGCGCCAAAGCCGAATCACTGGGGGCCTGCGGTGGCCCTGCTGAAGACCGCGTCCGGCGGCCCGTACTACTTCAACTTCCACGTCAACGATCTGGGCAATACCACCATCATCGGCCCATCCGGTACCGGCAAGACGGTGCTGCAGGGATTTTTGGTCGCCCAGCTGGAGAAATTCAAACCCAAGCTGGTGTTCTTCGACAAGGATCGCGGCGCGGAGATCTTTGTCCGTGCCCAGGGTGGGTTCTACATGCCGCTGCAGACGGGCCGGCCGACTGGGTTCAACCCGTTCCGGATCGCGTTGACGCCGGCGCATGAGCAGTTCCTGCAGAAGCTGATGAAGGCGCTGGTCTCGCCGGTTGGTACTGCGCTTGCCTACAGCGTCCGCGACGAGAAGAGCATGGCGGCCGCGATCAGAAACGTCTACGGCTTGCCGCCGCCGCTGCGACGGCTTTCGCAGGTGCTGTCGTTCCTCGATCCGACCGATCCGGACGGAGTGCGTGCACGGCTAGCGAAATGGTGTCTCGGTGGGCAGCTGGCCTGGGTGTTCGATAACGAAACGGACGATCTCGATTTCAACCTGCATCGTCTTTATGGCTTCGACATCACCGAGTTTCTCGACAATCCAGAAACCCGTACACCGATCATCCTGTACCTGTTCCAGCGTATGGAGCAACTAATCACCGGCCAGCGCTTCGTCTGCTTCATCGACGAATTCTGGAAGGCGATGGGCGACGAAGCGTTTCAGGATTTTGCCAAGAACAAGCTCAAGACGATCCGCAAGCAGAACGGCTTCCTGGTCACCGGCACGCAATCGCCGAGCGACACGATCAAAAGCCCGATCGCAAAAACCATCATTGAGCAGTCGCCGACCAAGATCTTCATGCCGAATGCCGCGGCGGATCATGGAGATTATGTCGACGGCTTCAAGCTGACCGAGCGCGAGTTCGAAATTGTCCGGACGCTGCCGGACAAGTCTCGGCGATTCCTGATCAAGCAGGGCCACAACAGCGTGGTCGCCGAACTCGATCTCACAGGATTCGAGCAGGAGCTGGCAGTGCTCTCCGGCACCACCGCCAATGTCGAGCTGGTCAACCGGATCATCGCCGAAGTCGGCGACGACCCGATCCTGTGGTTGCCGAAATTCTATGAACGGAGAGTTCCCGCATGAACACGATGATGAAGAAAGTCCTGGTCACGGCAGCCGGCGCCCTGTTCGGCGCGACCGCGATGGTGCCCACAACGTCTGAAGGGCAGGGGATGCCGGTGATCGACGTTGCGTCCCTGGTCAACGAGATCACCCAGATCCTCAACGAGGTGCAGCAGCTGGAGACGATGCAGAAGCAGCTCTCCAATGGCGTCTCGCAACTGGAGCAGCAACAGCAGCAGTACGCAAGCCTCACCGGCGTGCGCGGTTTTTCTGAATTGTTGAATGATCCGAGCTATCAACAGAGCCGCGCTTATATCCCGCTCAACTGGCAGCAGACATTAGACCTTTCGCAAGGGGCTTCGAGTGGCGGATACGCCACATTGTCAGGCGCCACACAAGCCCTGAAAAGCGCCAATAGTTTGTTTCCAAATTCGCAGCTCACCGTCCCGGCCGGTGCACCCGTGACAACGATTCACAATGGGCAGGCCAATGCTGCTGCGCTGTTCACCAGTACGGGACAGGCGAGTTTTCAGGGCGCCGGTGCGCGTATCGCGCAGCTGCAGACCTTCGTCGACAACATCAACTCCGCACCCGATGTGAAATCGATCATGGAACTGGATACCCGCATCAATGCGGAGCAACTGTTCCTGACTAACGAAGTCATCCGCTTGCTGGCGACGATGCAGCTGCAGCAAGCGGGCCGCGACACCTACGGCAACCAGTCTACCGAGGCGCACCTGCGTGCTGCCTCCCAGCACACCGATGCGGCCGGGTTGCTATCGGGACTGACGCCATGAGCTTCTACAACGAACTTCAGATGCGAACACTCAATCGAGCAGCAATGGCTTCGACGTTGCTGATTGTCGGCGCCGCTTTTTCGATCACGTCCGCGATCGCGGCCGATCCACCACGCTATCCCGTGTTGCCGGAATTTGCGGGTAAGCATTATCAAACTGAATGCGGTTCGCCGACGGTAGAAAAAGGAAAGGCGCTTTGCGATCGGACTACGGCGTTAGGAGGGTACTTTTATGGCAGGCACGTTTCCAATTGCGATGATCCAGCCGTGGGGCGGGGCGCTCAGGTCATCCTTCAACGTTCAGCATGCAAAGGGTATGAAGATGACTATCTGAAGCAGATCGCGGCACGGCGATAGTCGATCACCATGCCGCAGCTAACCTTCTACACCGGCTACTTTTCGTTTCTCGACGGATACCTCAATAACTTTCTATCCGCGCGCGTCGTCGCCGTTATCGCGTTCATCTCGCCAGTCGCCACTGCCATGATGGCGATCTACGTCATCTTGTGGGGCATCAGCATGATCCGCGGCTCGATTCACGAGCCGGTGTGGGACGGGATCATTCGCATCCTTAAGATCGTCACCATCACCGGCATCGCACTGAATGCCGGTAACTACAACACCTACCTCGCCAATTTCCTGACCAATGGCGCCGATGAGCTGTCCACGACGCTCATCAATGGCAGCAATGTCCAGAGTGAGAGCCAGCAGACCCAAGTACTCGATACCGCATTGACCAAGGGCTACAACGCCGGGCAGGCGGCGTGGCAGGCCGGAGGTTTGAGCGATATGGGCGATATATTCATTGCGCTACTGATCTGGCTGTCGACGTTTGGCGCCACCGTGATTGCCGGGATCATGATCGCGTTGTCGAAAATCGTGCTCACCATTCTGGTGGCCGTCGGCCCGATTTTCATCGTCTGCACGATGTTCGACGCCACCAAAAAGTTTTTCGATGCCTGGATCGCGCAGTGTCTGAATTATCTGTTGCTCGAAGTACTGGTCATCGCCGTGCTGACGCTGCTGATTCAGATCTTCGATGCCTTCGCCGATAACGCGACTGCGAAGACCACACCCTCAACTGAGGATATGGCCTATCTGCTGTTATCGGCCACCTTCATCTTCGTCATCATTCTGCACGTCCCGCAGATTGCCGCCGCGCTCGCATCAGGGGTCGCGCTGGCCATTTCAAACGGTGTCGGACGCGTGCTCACCAATGGTGGCAGCCGTCTTGGCTCTGCCACATTCGCCGCCACCCCTGTCGGCCGCCATCTGACCGAACGGCGGGTTGCCCGCATGCAGCGCATTCAGGACGCGGCACGCCAGCGAAATCAGCAGGCCGGTCGCTTCAGCAGCACGACCGGCCGTCGCTGATCGATCCACAAAGGAACCCCATGACTCGTCTCGCTTTGATATCACGCTCGTTTTCACTAGTTGTTCTGTCCGGCTGTGCGACACATATGCCACCGCCGCAGCCCGAGTGCCGGCTCTTGCCCATCAATGGTGAGCAGCAGGCGGGTATGGAATCGCCGGAAGGCGGTTGCTATCAACCGGCTTTGCGGCCTTCAGCCAACAGGACGGTCAACGCATGCCTACGACCATGATTGATCTTGAATCCACCAATGATCTGCCTTCGTCAGCTCGCAATCGCCAGCAGCGGCAAGTGCTCAAGCGCGACGAGGCGCGGTACTTCGATGAGGCGGCCGGATGGGAGATCGATCGCGAGCGAGTCCGCGCACGCAGTCAGGTCGTCGCCTGGTGGGTCGCAGGCGGCGCCAGTGTTATCGCTGCTTTATCGGTGACGGCGGTCATGCTGCTGACGCCGCTTAAGCAAGTCGATGCCTTTGTCGTACGGGTCGACAACACTACCGGCATCGTCGATATCGTCAAATCACTGCGCACCGGCAGTACCGAATACAACGAAGCCATCACCAAGTATTTCCTGTCCGAGTACATCCATGCGCGGGAAGGCTATTCACGCTCGCTGGCCGAATCGAACTATGACCAGGTGACGCTGATGTCCGATTCGAATGAGCGCCGCCAGTACGAGGTCTATTTTGATCCGGCGAAAAATCCAAAATCGCCCCTGAACGTCTACAACACCGAAGGTGAGGTGGCCGCCAAGATCAAGTCGATCTCGTTCCTGAAGAAGACTACTGCGGCGATTCGATATCGGCGAATTCAGCGCGTGGGGAGCACCACCACACAAAGCGACTGGATTGCCACCATCAGCTTTCGCTACGTCAACAGCCCTCAGGCGGAGCAGGCCCGCGAAATCAACCCGCTGGGTTTTCTCGTCAGCGACTACCGCACCGATCCAGAAACCGTACTGCATAACGCCGAGTCGCCCACCGACGACAGCACGATTCCGGTGCCGGCTCCAGGAGCCGCACCATGAACTCTTTCGCCAAAGTATTGCTCGTCGCCTTACTTGTTGGGATCAGCGGCGAGGTCTATGCCCTGAGTGTGCCGAACCCTCTCGTGTCGGACGATCGAGTCAGGACGGTGACCTACGACGCCAACGACATCGTGCAGATCATCGGCACTTACGGTATTTCGACACATATCGTGTTCGCGCCGGACGAGGAGATCAAATCGGTTGCGCTGGGCGATACGCTGGCCTGGCAGGTCGCACCGGTTCATAACAACCTGTTCCTGAAGCCGACCGAGCCTCACGCCTATACCAACCTCAGCATCATTACCTCGCGGCGCTCATACGAATTCGAACTGATTGCAGCGCCGAAAGCGCCGCCGCGTAAGGCGCTTTACTACAAGGTGCTATTCAACTACCCCGACGATGTCGCGGCTGCAAATGCCGCGGCGCTAACGATGGCGCATCAGACGCAGCATGAGGATGACGTGGCCGATGCGCTGCGAAGTTCTGAAAGCCCGACTCGCAAGAACATCAACTACTGGTCGCGCGGCAGCAAGTCCGTGACACCGGACGAGACCTTCGATGATGGGACGTTTACTTACTTCCGCTTCCGTGGCAACCGTGAGTTGCCGGCGGTGTTTCTTGAAACCATCGTCAAGGACAAGAAGACCGAAAGCCTGCTCAACACGACGGTGAAGGGCGACATGATTGTCGCGCAGCGGTTGTCCGAGCATTTCATGCTGCGCAAAGGCGATGAAGTAGCCGAAGTGGTGAACAAAAAATACGATCCGGTCGGCGAGTCAACGGGCACCGGTACGATCACCGAACACGTGACGCGCACCGTCAAAGGTGAGGAATTACCGCCACCGGCATCGCTCCCGGCACATGATCCTGCCGGGCCGTCCGGCTCCGAACCGATCAATGTCTATCCTCCACTCGCAGTGCCGGCGCATGTCGCGCCTGTAGCTGCGCAAGATCCAATCGTTGTGCCAGCGCTGCCAACGCTTGCCACGCCTGCAGGAGCGGCGCCATGAATAGCCCGCCGAACGACCATGGCGCAAGCCAGACTCCACCGCCTGCGCCATCTCCTTTGGAAAGCGAACGCACCGTTCCGAGTGTCAATCGACCGCAGACGGGTGGCGGACGATTGCTGCAGGGCGTGCTGATCACCGTTGCCTGTTTGATCGGTGTAGGCATGCTGTATCTGTACTTGCCGCATCAACCCGCCCATGGCGCACTCGTAAACGGCAGTGGTGTCCTAGTCAAGAATGACAAGGGTCGCATCGATAGCGATATTCCCGCGCTCGACGTCGACAAGCTGATGCAGCGGCGCGATGCGAACAAGTCTTCACCGGCCGAGCATGCTCAGGCCGAGCTGCCGCCAGCACCGAGTCTCAATGTGGCGGGCCAGGCCCAGGTCGACCGCGACAAGACGGCCGCGGACGATCTGATCGAACGGCGACAGCGTTCGCCCTTACTGGCTTTTGGCGGGCAGTCGGAGCGCGATGGCGGCGGCGCGATCGCTTCCCGATCCGGCACGCCTTCGGCCGCGATGACATCCGATCAAGCCGCAGTGACAATCGCCGCGATCAGCAGTCAGATGCATTCTTCACAGCCGACACCTCAGAAGGAGCTTGAGTCCAAACTGACGCCGACCAAGCTATTCGCCGTATCGGCAACGACGCTCGGTAATCGGGACTTGCTGCTGACCGAAGGCGCGTTCCTCGACTGCACGCTCGAAACCGCGCTCGATACGAACGTACCCGGATTCACCGAATGCCTGCTGACGCGGGACATCTATTCCGATTCGGGACGCGTGGTGCTGCTGGAGCGCGGCACCAAACTGATCGGGCAATACTCGGGCGGCATCAAGCAGGGCGAGGCGCGCATCTTTGCGCTGTGGACGCGCGCGGAAACACCGCGTGGCGTGATCATCAATCTCGGGAGTCCGGCTACCGATGGACTGGGTGCTGCCGGTATGCCTGGATTCGTTGATACACATTTCTGGGCGCGCTTCGGCGGCGCGCTGCTGGTGTCGGTCGTCAACGATGCCTTCACGGTGCTCGCGTCGAGCCAGGGGGCGGGGATCCAATCAACCTCCAATAGCCAGGGCACGGTCAAAGACTCTGCCGGCATCGCCCTTGATAACAGCATCAACATTCCGCCGACGCTCTATAAAAACCAGGGCGACAAGATCAATGTGATCGTCGCCCGCGATCTCGATTTCTCAGGCGTGTATGGCCTTCGACTCACCGACGCCAGCGGTGGCTAGTCCGACCGACGACGCTGCCAGTGCCGCATTGCGGTATTGGCTGCGGCCGGTGCGCCGGTACTTGGATCAAGACCAGGTCGAAGAAGTGTCGATCAACCGGCCGGGCGAAGTGTTTGTGCTGGCGCGTGATATCTGGACCCGACACGAGGAACCTGTGCTGACCTTCGACTACTGCCTGGCATTGGCGCGCCTGATTGCGACCTACACAAATCAGCGACTCGACGAGCAGTTCAACCTGCTGTCGGCCTCGCTGCCGTTGGAGACGGCGCATTCGGATGATGCAGTGCTCGGTGCGGGCGGCGTTCCGCTGATTGGCGAGCGTTGCCAGGTAGTAATTCCGCCGTCGTGTCAGGCCGGAACGGTGTGTTTGAGTTTTAGGAAGCACTCAACGGCTTCATCGACGCTAGACGCACTCAGCGATGCCGGCCGATTCTCGCGCTGTGTGCCTTCACCCAATGCGATCACGTCCGACGATATCGAGCGGCTGATCGCCGATCCGTCGACTCCGCCGGAAGACGTGGAATTGCTGCGTCATCTGAAATTGCGTGCTTGGAGCGAATTCCTCAGTAGCGCGGTTCGCGCCGAAAAGAACATCGTCATCGCCGGTGCCACTGGTTCCGGCAAAACCTTCGTCACGCGCACGCTGATCAAAGCCATCTCCGCGACGGATCGAATCATCACCATCGAAGACACACCGGAACTGCCGCTGCCGGAACACCCGAATCATGTGCACCTGTTTTATTCGAAGGACGGGCAGGGGGTGTCGATGTCCACGCCAAAGTCGCTGATGAGTGCCTGCATGCGGCTGCTGCCGAGCCGCATTTTGCTGTCGGAGGTTCGTGGCGACGAAGCCTGGGACTATCTGCGCGGCTTGGGCTCTGGCCACTCCGGATCGATCACGACGATTCACGCCAACTCCGCGGATGAAGCCTTCGCCGAGTTGCTGAAACTGACCAAGAGTTCGGAGACCGGACAGACACTGTCCACCGAAGACCTCTATGCCAACATGCATACGGTCATCGATGTCGTGCTGCACATGAAGCATAAGTACGCCACCGAGATTTACTACAACCCCCTGCGCAAGCGGTTTGCCTTGCAGGGTTTGGGACGGCATTGAGGTGACAAGCCTGCCCAACTGGGCGAAGTGGGTAATCGCAAGCGTTGTCGTTGCGCTTGGGTCGCCGGCGTGGCTGTACGTGTCCGGTGCCATTCTGCTAAAGCTGATCCATGTGCCGATGCGCTATCACACGCTCGGCATCTGGCCGACCTATTTCATCGATTACCCGCAATTGCGTAACGGACCCTTGGCAGTGTCCGGATTTCTCGGTGCCAGCGCACTGATCGTACCGGCCTTGGTGCTGCTGCAGAGGCGGCCGCGTGCAACTTATGGCGTCGCCCGGTTCGCAACGGTGCGTCAGATTCGCAAAGCCGGACTGATGGCCGATACCGGCATCATCGTCGGCAAGCTTGGCTCGCGCTTTCTGGTATTCGGAGGGCAGCAGCATGTATTGATGGCGGCACCGACCCGTTCCGGCAAGGGCGTGGGCATCGTCATCCCCAACCTCCTCAACTGGCCCGACTCGGTGGTGGTGCTCGACATCAAGCAGGAGAACTGGGATCTGACCGCGGGGTATCGCGCCGCGCACGGCCAGCCCTGCTTCCTCTTCAACCCTGCCGCCAACGATCGCCGCACGCACCGTTTCAATCCGCTCGGCTATGTCAGCGATGACCCCGCTTTCCGCATCAATAGCGTGCAGAAGATCGCGAACATGCTGTATCCCGATCTGCCGAATGTCGACCCGATCTGGAATGCCTCCTGTAGATCGCTGTTCGTCGGCATCGTGCTTTACCTGATCGAGACCCCGTCGCTCCCGCGCACGCTCGGTCAGGTGCTGCGCTGCACGCTGACGCGGGTCGAAACGGCGAAGCACTTCACTAGCATTATCGATGCGCGTGCCAAGACCAGTAAACCGCTGTCAGACGAGTGTAAGACGGCACTCAACGATTACATCGGCGTCACTTCCGAGAATACGCGCAGTTCGATCAAGAAGACCTTCACCTCACGGCTGGAGCTTTGGCTGAATCCGGTCGTCGATGCGGCCACCTCCGCCAACGACTTTGATCTGAGAGAGCTGCGAACCCGCCGGATGTCGGTCTATATCGGCATCACGCCCGACAACCTGGATCGCCTGCAGCCGATCATCAACCTGCTGTTTCAGATCGCACTGGATGCCAACACGCAGCAACTGCCGCAGCAGAATCCGGCGCTGAAATATTCCTGTCTGATGCTGATGGATGAGTTCACTGCGATCGGGAAGATCAACGTGTTGGCCAAGGGCATCGGTTATATCGCCGGCTACAACCTGCGCATGCTGCCGATCATCCAGTCACCGGCGCAGATTCGAGAGGTCTACGGCAAGGACGGCGCCGACACCTTTATCGTCAATCACGCTTTGCAGATCGTCTTCGCTCCGCGCGAATTCGCGGTCTGCAAAGAAATCAGCGACAGCTTGGGCTACGACACGGTCAAGGGCCGGTCGGAGTCGAGGGGCAAGGGATTCTTTGCCAAGAAAATGGCCTCGCAGTCGCTCTTCGAGCTTCCTCGCGCATTGCTGCTGCCGCAGGAAGTCCGCGATATCGGTCCGACCAATAGTCTGTTGCTGACCGAGGGTACGCCGCCAATTCAGTGCAAGAAGATCTACTACTACAAGGAAAAGATCTTCAAGGAGCGCCTGATCAAAGCACCGGAAGTCCCGTCGCTTGAAATCCGCACACAACTTGAGCTGGTACATGTCGAGGTCAATCCAGCGGCGCGGAAGGATAGCGCAGGTGCAAGTGCAGTCGAATCGATCAATCCGATCGCGGCATCGATGTCGGATACCACTCTTGCGGCCCTTCTAGACCAAGGTCGGGCCGAGCATAATTTGAATCCTGGTGAAGGCCGGCCGGATTTGTTTGCACCACAAGTGCGGGCAGACGGCCGATCGATGACAGGCGAGGGCGATGCTGAAATGCTGACAGCCGACCTCGATGATTTGGACCTTGATTTTTCTCGAATCGAAATCCCCACCGACGAACTGGACGACGACAAGCTGCAGTTGCTGCATGACGTGTTCATGATTGACCAGTTCGGCGTGGCGTCGGCGCAAATCTCCGATGGATCACTCGATCTCACCGGCGCATGAGTTTCACGACAGCATCTAGGAGCACCGAGACATGCCTGAGCAAACCATTCGAGCCGGTGTTCAGATCGACACGCCGACTGCATCCGTGCGTGACCGGTTGAAAGCCTATGAAGGCCGCAACCGTTCCGCGGCGATCAGCGAATACCCGGAGCTGAAAAAGGCGTTTACGATCGAGGACGCGAGTAAGCGCTTCGCGGTTAAGTTCATCAAAGATGCGACGTATCGCTCCAAATTCGAGCGAATCACGAAAGACTATATTCGCGATCGTCTGATGCGCGATGCGCCTCTGCCGGAACTCATCCGCCATAGAGAAATGCGTGAACTTGAACGGCAGCAGGATCGTTCACGCTAGGTGGCGGTCACTGACGGCTTTGCGTCGCACTTGATGCGGTTGCCAATTGCGCCCAGATGGAAAATCCAAGCTTTTACTTTCGACGGCTAGCACAACTGCCAGTGACGGCCGTCGCCTTAGCTGTTGAAATGTAGTCCCTCCGAAATTGTGAGGGGATCACCTAAGGTGTCATCGGCGATATGAAGGATCAAATCCGCGCACCGTCGCTATCCTCCGATTCAAGCTCGGCGGACCTTGCAATCCTTGATGTGCAAGGGCTCTCGCAATTTACTCACATTCCAAAAGCGACAATCCTGACTTTGCGTAGCCGTTCGCCAGACAAACTGCCTCTGCCGTTTCGCCTCCGCCCATTGCGCTGGCGCGTTCTGACTGTCGTGCGCTGGATGGAGAACCAAGAGAAGCATGAACTCGAACGGATCGAACGTACATCCAGAGGCACATAACTAGCCCTGTTCTACTATCGCTCTTCCTGCGAAGATTTGATCGTTGATTGTTCGTGCCAGCATAGGGACGCTGAAAGCTTGCCTGCGGATTATTCGATGCAACGTCGCATTTTTGTGATGTCGCCCGGCGATCCCTGTCCTCTGCTAATTCGATGGCTTATCGTTCCTAGCTAAGCCCAAGCGACGGGCGATTTCTGCGCGTCGCGGCGCCACATATCGACGCAGCATTCGAATATCTTGGTGGCCGGTCATGTCGGCGAGCATCAATAGATCTCCGTCGAGGATCGTAGCCAGGCGCGTAGCGCCGACGTGACGCAAATCGTGGAATTTGAAGTCTTCGAGTTGAGCGCGGCGAGCTGCTCGCTTGAATTGCTGTGAAAGTGCGCTCGCGGATATGCCCCCAAAAACGAAACAACCTTTGCCGGGAGGCTGTTGGGGAAGGCTCCCCAAAATCTCTTGCACTCGTGGTGAGGCTGGAATAGTTCTAGTTTCGGGCGCTTTGCTTCGGGCAGTTTTTTTGTTCTTCAGGGTCAGCGTGCCGGATTGTTTGTCTACGTCCTCCCAGCGCAACGCAAGGATCTCGTTCCGGCGCGCGGCGGTTTCCATCGCGAACTCAACTATTGGCCACAGCCAGATGGAGCGCGACGCCTTGAGGGACGCATAAGCGCCGTCACTGGCGGCTTGCCCAATTGTGCAGGCTTCCCGGAGCCGTAACGTCTCTTCAGGACTCAGAGTGCGATTGCGTCCGGGTGGCAATGCCAACACGTTGCTACGCCGGTGATCAAGCTTCGGCCGACCGCGGGGCAGTACGATTCCATGTTCGTGCTCAACATGAGCCAAGGCGCGGTTTAAAAGTCCTAGGTCGTGCTTCACTGTTTGAGGCGAGATTGTGCGGACAAGGTCAACAGTTACGCCTCCCTTAATGCCTGCTCCACGCCGAACATGGTCGGTCAATCGAGCGTCGCGATAACGAGCTAGATCTATTGTCGTCAACGATGACAAAGCAATGCTGCCGAGGCGCCTCTTGAGGCTATTGGCTTTCGGTGACTCGAACGCTCCTGACTTCAAATGCGGGACGACTTCCTGCAGATAGATATCGAGCGCCCGGGCGACCGTCATCTGATTGGCAGCGGTGGGGTCGGTCCATCCCCCGGAATCGATTTCGCCTTCGACTTTTCGAGCCCACTTTTCGGCAGCCGACTTGGTCAAAAAGGTCTTGTACTGGCGGGGGGCTCCTCGACGGTCGACTGTTGCGTCGTATTTGACGCTGCGGCGCCCGTTCTTTCCGGTCTGCTCCCGCTTCCGTATGGACGCCATCAGTCATTTCCTCGCACGTATGGAGCACGTATGGTCGAGTTTACGCTGATGTTCGAGGAGGGCGGGGTCGTCGAAAACCCTTTTAAAACAGATGAACATGTGGTCGGGGCGACAGGAATTGAACCTGCGACCTCTTGCTCCCGAAGCAAGCGCTCTACCAAGCTGAGCTACGCCCCGAAACCGGCTGAATCAGCTTGCGCGTTCTACTGCGAAGCGGGCCAGATCCTGCAAGGCTTTTTTGTGCGGCGAATCGGGAAGATCGCCAAGCGCTGCAAGTGCCGAATCGCGGTAGCGTTCGGCGAGGGCGCGAGTGTACGGGATCGCGTCGGTGGCTTCAACGGCATTTAGCACTTCTTGCAGGCGATCAAGTCGGCCTTCGACGATCGCGTCGCGGATCACGGCTTTCTGCTCGGCGCTGCCGTTGCTCAAGGCATGGATCAGCGGCAGCGTCGGCTTGCCTTCGGCCAGATCCGTGCCGAGGTTCTTGCCGCTTTCTTCGGGATCGGCAAGATAGTCCAGCAAGTCGTCGGACAGCTGATAGGCCATACCCAGCGCATGCCCGAACGCACGCATGGCGGCTTGCTGGGCTGCGCTTGCATCGGCGGCGATCGCGCCGACCACCATTGCTGCTTCGAACAGGCGCGCAGTCTTCAGTTCGATCACGCGCAGGTAGCGCGCTTCGGTGACATCGGGGTCGTTGCAGTTCATCAACTGCAGGACTTCGCCCTCCGCGATGGCGTTGGTGGCGTCGGCCATAACGCGCATCACCGGCATGCGGTCAGCTTCAACCATCAGCTGGAAGCTGCGTGAATACAGGAAATCGCCCGAGAGCACGGCGCCTGCGTTGCCCCAGACGGCGTTGGCGGTGCTGCGGCCGCGGCGGCGGTCGGAGCGGTCAACGACATCGTCGTGCAGCAGTGTGGCGGTGTGGATGAACTCGATAACGCAGGCGAGCAGGCAGGGCAGTTCGCCCCGGCCATCCAGCGCGCCGGCACTGAGCAATACCAAGGCTGGGCGCAGGCGCTTGCCGCCGGCGTTGACGATATAGCCGCCAATTTCGTTGATCAGGGCGACTTCGGAGGACAGCCGTACGCGGATCATCGCGTCGACGCGGCCCATATCTCCCGCGACCGGGGCAAGAACGGATTTTAGGTCCATGAATTCGGGAGAAAGCGAGGCGGGAATGCTAGGGTGCGGTGCAGCACGCGTCAATCTCGGCCGACCAGGGCTCGGCCGCAAGCTAGAAGCGTCCCTGGATTCGGTGCGCGCTGCCAATTGACCGAAACCGGACCGCGCCTCTACAATATGCGGCTTCACACCGGCCTGGCCGCATCGAGCGTTTGCAAAAACCTCGAAAACGGCCCGGTTACAAATCTAAAAATATTGTTGCAATCTTAAATCGGAGTTCACGATGTACGCAGTCATCAAGACAGGCGGTAAGCAGTATCGAGTGGCGCCGGGCGAATCCCTCAAGGTCGAGAGTCTGGTTGCCGAAGTGGGTTCTTCCATCAGCTTCGAGCAGGTGCTGATGGTCGGCAACGGCGAAACGATCAACGTGGGCGCACCGCTGGTCGCCGGCGCGAGCGTCACCGCCGAGGTGATCGCGCATGGCCGTGCCGACAAAATCCGCATCGTCAAGCATCGCCGCCGCAAGCATTACCATAAGGAACAAGGTCATCGCCAGAATTACACGGCGGTGAAGATCACTGAAATCGTTGGCGTCTAACGCCGCGCGCAGGAGCGAACTCTCATGGCACATAAGAAAGCTGGTGGCAGTACCCGTAACGGCCGCGATTCAGAAGCCAAGCGCCTCGGCGTGAAGCGTTTCGGCGGCGAGCAGGTGATTGCCGGCAACATCATCATTCGTCAGCGCGGCACGCAGTATCACGCGGGCGTCAACGCCGGTCTCGGCACCGACCATACGATCTTCGCGAAGTCCGATGGACGCGTTGAGTTCCGTACGCGCGGTCCGAAGGGCCGTACGTTCATCGACATCGTCGCGGACAGCACCGCAGCCTGAAGCCGCGCGCAAGGCTGTACGATAAGGCCCCGCAGGACGGGGCCTTATTTTTGGCCGTGACGCGCTTCGGGTACGCCTTCATGACGAACCGATACCGAATTTCCGCGAAGTTGCAGACTGCCTGTGCGTATCCGCATTGCAGAGTCCGCAGCGACGCCTGTGATGTACCCGTGAGCGCTCAGTGAAATTCGTCGATGAAGCCAGTATCCGCGTTGAAGCCGGCGACGGTGGCAATGGCTGCGTAAGTTTCCGTCGCGAGCGTGCGATTCCGTTCGGCGGCCCTGATGGGGGCGACGGCGGAGATGGCGGCAGTATCTACGCGGTTGCGGACATCAACCTGAATACGCTCGCCGACTTTCGCTTTACCCGCGTGTTCCGCGCGGTCCGTGGCGAAAACGGCACCGGCTCGAACTGCCGCGGCCGCAGCGCCGACGACATGCTGGTGCCGATGCCCTTGGGCACGCGCATCGTCGACGTCGAAACCCAGGAATTGATCGGTGAGCTGACGCGTCCCGACGAGCGCATCAAGCTCGCCAGCGGCGGCTTCCACGGGCTCGGCAACACGCGCTTCAAAAGCAGCATCAATCGCGCCCCGCGCAAGGCCACCGCCGGCTCGCTGGGCGAGCGGCGCGACATCCATCTGGAGTTGAGCCTGCTGGCCGATGTCGGTCTGCTCGGCATGCCCAATGCGGGCAAGTCGACGCTGCTCAGCGCGGTGTCGGCGGCGCGGCCGAAGATCGCCGACTATCCGTTCACGACGCTGTATCCGCAGCCTGGCGTGGTGTCGGTCGGCCTGAACAAAAGCTTCGTGATGGTCGACATTCCGGGCTTGATCGCGGGTGCGGCCGAAGGCGCGGGACTCGGCATCCGCTTCCTGAAGCACGTGCAGCGCACACGGCTGCTGCTGCATCTGGTCGACATCATGCCGACCGATGGCAGCGATATCGCCGACAACGTGCGTGCGATCAATGCCGAGCTGGCCGAATTCAGCGAAGAACTGGCCGGCCGCGATCAGTGGCTGCTGTTCACCAAGCGCGATGTGATGCCGGACAAGGAAGCCGACGTTATCTGCGCCAAGGCGCTGAAGAAATTGAAGTGGAAAGGCAACAGCTATCGCATCTCTGCGGTGCGGCGCGACGGCCTCGATCAATTGTGCAGGGATGCGATGGCCTGGGTTGAAGCGCATGCGCCGCCACGCGTGATCGACGACCTGGAGGAACCGGCTCCCGACTCGGCTCCGGCCGAAAAGTCCGTAGATGAAAATGGATCGCGAAAAGCTTAAGAGCACTCGTCGCTGGGTCGTCAAGGTTGGCAGCGCGCTGGTCACGGCGCGTGGCCGCGGGCTCGATCATGCCGCCATTGCCGGCTGGTGCGCCGAGATCGCTGCGCTGCGCGGCGAAGGTCACCAGATCGTGCTGGTTTCGTCGGGCGCGGTGGCCGAGGGCATGGCGCGTCTCGGACTCAACAAGCGGCCCGCGACGATTCATGGCCTGCAAGCCGCGGCTGCAGTGGGCCAGATGGGGCTGGTTCGCGCCTATGAATCCGCCTTTGCCGGACACGGCATCCACGCCGCACAGATTCTGCTGACACACGAGGATGTGTCCGACCGCGGTCGCTACCTGAATGCGCGCGGCACGCTCAAGCAACTGCTCGAGTGGGGCGTGGTGCCGGTGGTCAACGAAAACGACACGGTCGCCACCGACGAAATCCGGCTCGGCGACAACGACACGCTGGGCGCGCTGACGGTGAACCTGCTGGAAGCCGAGCTGTTGGTGATCCTGACCGATCAGGACGGCCTGTTCGACGCCGATCCACGGACCAACCCCGACGCCAAGCTGGTCCACGAGGCCGATTTGTCGGACGCCCGACTGCTCGACATGGCGCAGCCGAGCAAGGGCGACTTCGGGCGCGGCGGCATGCGGACCAAGCTCACGGCTGCACTGTGGGCCGCGCGCTCCGGTGCGGCGACGGTGATTGCGCCGGGCCGCGACGCGAGCATCCTGCGACAGATCGCATCCGGTGCGGATGTCGGCACCTTGCTGAAGCCCGCGCAGAACGTAATGGCCGCGCGCAAGCGCTGGATTGCCGGCCAGTTGCAGGTGCGTGGCAAATTGCAGCTCGACGACGGCGCCGTGCGGGTGCTGCGCGAGCAGGGGCGCAGTCTGTTGCCGGTGGGTGTGCGGCACGCCGAAGGTCGCTTCGATCGCGGCGATCTGGTTGCCTGCGTCGATGGCGAAGGACGCGAGGTTGCGCGCGGGCTGGCCAATTACAGCGTTTCGGAAGCCTCGCGCCTGCTCGGCGCGCCCAGCACCGAGATCGCCGCACGTCTCGGCTATCCCGGCGAACCGGAGCTGATTCACCGGGACAATCTGGTACTCGCGAGCTAGGCGGTTCGGCGGCTTCGGACGCGACGGCAATCGCCAGTCGCGACGTGAAAGCTCGCCAGGATCGCTCTAAGTTTCGGGTCTAAGTTTCGGGTCTAAGTCCCGGGTCTTAGTTCTGGGCGCTGCTGTTCGATCGGCGAATCCGCCGTGCGGGGGCGTCGATTTTCTGTGCGCTCTCTGGGTCCGCAAGCTCGCCGCAGATTCCAAGCTTTGGCCGAGTCGGTCGAGGTCGCGTGTACTTGGGTTTCCAATGGCCGGGGTCGGGTTTATTTCGAGGTCCCGTAGCGTTTTGTAAACCCTACCCGTTCGGGCGACATCCAAACGGCATCGCGGGTGCGAATTTGCACCTGCATCCAATACACGCAGTGACGGCATCCTATGACGTCATGAAAAACTCGGGAGACCTCACCGTTGATGCGCCGGGCACGGCGTCAGCGGCATTCCATCGCATGAACTCGATACAACCAGAGCCGTCGGCTGCGCGCCGCTGGCGCTTCACTCGTCCCGCGATTGCGGTCGTTGCCCTAACCGTTGTTGGTGTGGTCTGGTTGCTGATGCGGCCGGCGCCGGCACCGGTGGCGGCGAAGGTCGAAGTCGCCGCACCGATCGAACTGGCCGCCGCCGATATCGCCGAAGTGCAATTGAAATCGCTGAGCCGCGAACTACCGGTGTCCGGCTCCTTGTCGCCGCTGTGGCAGACCACACTGAAATCGAAAGTCGCCGGCGAAGTGCTCGACATGAGCGTGCGCGAGGGGCAAGCCGTGCATCGCGGCGATGTGCTCGCGCATATCGACGTGCGCAATGCCAGCGCGCAGCGCGATTCGCAGGCAGCCACGTTGGAGAAGGCACGCGCCGATCTGTCGTTGGCGAAGCTGAATCGCGACAACAGTAAAGCCTTGCTGGCCGAGCACTTCATCTCGCAGAACGCGTACGACTCCGCCGCCAGTACTTACGAAGCCAGTGCGGCGACCGCGAAGCTCGCCGAAGCGCAGTTGCGTCTCGCGCAGATCGCGCTCGAAGACGCGGTGGTGCGCGCGCCGTTCGACGGTGTGATCGCGCAGCGTCTGGCGCAGCCCGGTGAGAAGGTCTCGCAGGACTCACCGATTCTTTCGCTGGTCGATCTGACGCACATGGAACTGCAGGCTTCGGCACCCGCGTCCGAAGTGCCCGGCATCAAGGTTGGCCAGACGGCACAGTTCCGCGTCGATGGATTCGGCGAGCGTCTGTTTGAAGGCAAAGTCGTACGCATCAATCCGATCACCGACGCCGGCTCGCGCTCGATCACGGTCTATCTGACGGTCGACAATGCCGACAGCGCGCTGAAGGGCGGCATGTTCGCGCAGGGCGACTTGATCCTCGATCACGGCGATCCTCAGCCTTCGGTTCCAACCGCCGCACTGCACAGCGAGTCCGGCGTGCCTTATCTGTTCGTGATCGACAAGGAACTGGTGGTCAAGCGCAGCGTGACGCCGGGTTTGGGTTCGGTCAACGAGGGCTGGACCGAACTGCGCGATGGCGCCGTCGCCGGTGAGCGCGTCGTCGTCGGTCGCATGGACACACTCAAAGCAGGCGATCGGGTCGTGCTGAAAGACGAGCCCGCAACACGCGCCGCTTCGACTGGCGGCACCAGTGCCGGCGGTTAGAACGCGGCGTGTGCGCACAAGCGCGCGATTGGCCTAGGGAGCTTTGAGCCATGTGGATCACCAAGACCAGCATCAATCAGCCGGTATTCGCGACGATGGTGATGCTGGCCCTCGTCGTGCTCGGCATTTTTTCGTATCAGCGTCTGCCGGTGGAACAGATGCCGGATGTCGCCAATCCGCAGCTATCGGTATCGATCGAATATCCGGGCGCGTCGCCAGAGGCGATCGAGAACGATGTCGTCAAGCCGATGGAAAACGTCATCAACACAGTGGATGGCGTCAAGCGTATCTACTCGACGATGCGCGAAGGCACCGGCTTCATCAACATCGAATTTCGTCTCGACATCGATCCGGCTGTTGCCGCGCAGGAAGTGCGCGACAAGATCGCGCAGGTGCGGCCGACGTTTCCGCGCGAGGTGAAAGACCCGCAGGTCAGCCGCGCCAACAACGATCCGAATCAACAGCCGGTGGTCAGCCTGGTCGTCTACTCGACCGAGCGCAGCCTGCGTGAAGTCTCCGACCTGGTGTCGCAGGTCATCGTCAAACGGCTGCAGAACGCCGCCGGCGTTGGCAACATCGAGACCAAGGGCGATGTCGTGCGCCAGGTGCAGGTGTTCCTGAAGCCGGCGCAGATGCAGAACTACGGCATTGGCGTCGACCAGGTCGTCGCCGCGATTCAGGACGCCAATCAGGATCTGCCGGCCGGCAGCATCACCGCCGGCAATCAAGAGCAGCTGGTGCGTGTCGAGGGCCGCATCAAGAATCCGCAGGCCTTCGGTCGCATCATCGTCGCAACGCGTGGCGGGCCGGTATATCTGCAGCAGGGCGGCGTGCCGATCTTTCTCGATCAGCTTGCTGACGTAGTAGATGGCGAGGCCGAGCCAACCTCGATTGCGCGCGCCGACGGCCAGCCAGCCATCGCCTTGACCTTGTTCAAGGTGCAGAACGCCAACATCGTCACCACTGGGGAAAGCGTGCAGGCGGCGATCGACGAGCTCGCCAAACGCCTGCCGGCCGACATCAAGATCAAGACCATCAACAACAACGCCGACTGGGTCAAGGGCTCACTGGCGCGCGTCAAGCAGACCATCCTCGAAGGTGCGCTGCTGACCGTGTTGATCGTGTTCCTGTTCCTGCATTCCTGGCGTTCGACCGTGATCACCGGCCTGACGCTGCCGATTTCGGTGATTGCCACGTTCATTGCGCTGCACGTGTTCAATTTCACCATCAACTTCATTTCACTGCTGGCGCTGAGCCTGTGCATCGGCTTGCTGATCGACGACGCGATCGTCGTGCGCGAAAACATCGTGCGGCATCTGCATCTCGGCAAGACGCATCGGCGTGCGGCGGAGGATGGCACCAACGAGATCGGGCTGGCCGTTATGGCGACGACGTTCGCGATCCTTGCCGTGTTCGTGCCGGTCGCGTTCATGAACGGCATCATCGGCCGCTACTTTTTCCAGTTTGGCATCACCGTTGCGGTTGCCGTGATGGTCTCGCTGTTCGTCAGCTTCACGCTCGATCCGATGCTGTCGTCGGTATGGCGCGATCCGGTCGAGGGGCGCTTCAAATATCTGCCCTGGTTGGGCCGCTTGCTCGATCGCTTCGAGCGTCTGGTCGAGGCTGCGCATCGTGGCTACGGTCGTCTGCTGGCCTGGGCGCTGTCGCCGGTGCGGCATCGCGTTTACGTGCCGGTGTTCAGTCCGATCCGTGCGGTCCGGCAGGGTGATCCATCAGCGCTGAAGCCACGCTGGGCGACCATCGGCCACCGCGGCATCGTGCTGTGGATCGCCGCCTTGGTATTCTTCGGCAGCTTCCTGCTGCTACCGATGATCGGTACGGAATTCGTCCCGGCCGACGACGAAGGTTTCATCTCGCTGCGCCTGAATACGCAGATCGGTTCGAGCCTCGCCTATACCGACGCGAAGACGCGACAGGTCGAAGAAGCGCTGAAGTCGTTTCCGGAAATCGCAACCGTCAGCACCATCGTCGGCTCCGACGATGGCAAAAACTATTCGCGCGTCGAGCTGGCCTTGACCGATCGCGATGTCACCAAGCGACGTTCACAGAAGGAACTCGAAGGCGCGATTCGTGAGCGGCTCAAATCGATCGGCGGCATCGCGCTGTCGATCGGCTACGACAAGGCAGTGTTCATCTCGATCCTCGGACCCGACGCTGATCGTCTCACCGCGATCTCGCTGGACCTGATGGCGAAGTTCGCGAAGATTCCCGGCATCACCGATCTGGAAAGCAGCGAGACCGGAGCAAACCCGACCGTCGCGGTGCGCATCAACAACGATCTTGCCGCCGATCTCGGCTTGAGCAATGCCCGCATCGGCAATGCGCTGCGACCGCTGGTGGCCGGCGACACCATCAGCCACTGGCTCGGCCAGGACGGTCAGGATTACGACGTCATCGTGCGGCTGCCGAAGACCGACCGGCGCATCGCAGCGGATCTCGGCGACCTCTACATCTCCAGCAACACGCGGCTCGATGCCAATGGGCAGCCGCTGTTGGTGCCGTTGCGTCAAGTTGCGCAGTTCGTCGAGACGGTCAGTCCGCAGCAGCTGAAGCGTCTCAATCAACAGCGTCGCGTGTCGATCTACGCCAACGCCGAGGGACGTCCCGCAGGCGATGTCGGCACCGATGTGCAGAAGATCATGGACGCGACCAAGCTGCCGCCAGGATTCCGCTTCGACGTCGGCGGTCAGCAGCAGGAGATGAACGACGCATTCCTGTCGGCGGTTGCAGCGCTCGGTCTGGCGGTGCTGTTCATCTATTTCATTCTGGCTTCGCAGTTCGGCAGCTTCCTGCAGCCGCTGGCGATCATGATGTCGCTGCCCTTGTCGCTGGCCGGCGTGTTCATCGCGCTGCTGATAACGCGTACCACGCTGAACCTGTTCTCGATGATCGGCTTCATCATGTTGATGGGCCTCGTCACCAAGAACGCGATTCTGCTGGTGGACTTCACCAACCAGGGTCTGCGCGAAGGCAAGAGCTTGCACCGCGCGATTTTCGACGCCGGGCAGGTGCGACTGCGACCGATTCTGATGACCACGCTGGCGATGATCTTCGGCATGCTGCCGATGGCGCTGGGACTCGGCAAAGGCGGCGAAACGCAGGCGCCGATGGGCCGCGCCGTAATCGGCGGCATTCTGACGTCGACCCTGCTGACCCTGGTGGTAGTGCCGGTGAGCTACACATTCCTGCACGACTGGGGCTTGCGGGTCGCCGCCTGGTTCAACGGTCCGAGCAAGCCGGCGGCGCAGGTCGTGGACGATTTCGGAGACGGTCTGCCGCAGAAGTAGTGCTGCGGCCAGCGCCGCAGCGCCGCTGCCCGCGAATTCCGGACAGTGGGCCGCCCGCAAGGGGCTGCCGCGTATGGTCTGTGCAATGCCAGCGGCTACGCGATGCCGGCGGCTGCGCGATGCGGTCAATCTCGAAGGTCGACCGAACGTGTGCGAGCCAACCAGGCTTGCAGGCATGCGGGCGGTTTCACGGAGTGATTCTCCCGAGCGCTGCAACGCCGTGGCGTCGTTCGGAGTCGGAACCTGCGCTGTGTTTATTTCGAAGTCGTCGAGCGCCGTCTGCGGCCGAGGTCGGCGCGCCCAACAAAAAAGCGGCCCGAAGGCCGCTTTTTTTACATCAGAGAAACGCTTAGGCCGTCGCGGCGCCGAGCGTCTTGATGTGGCCGGCGAGGCGGCTCTTGTGACGGGCAGCCTTGTTCTTGTGGATCAGCCCGCGTGCGGCGTAGCGATCCAGCACCGGCACCATTTCGTTGTAGGCGGTCTCGGCAGCGGTCTTGTCCTTGCTCTCAACGGCCTTCACCACTTTCTTCACGGTGGTGCGCAGCATGGTGCGCTGGGCGTTGTTGTGCTCACGGTGCTTTTCGGACTGACGAGCGCGCTTACGAGCTTGAATGGTGTTTGCCAAGGACGACTCCAGGATCAACAGGGCTTGAGAAAGTCGCGTAGTATCTGCGCCGCCGCTGTTTCTGTCAACGCGTGGACCGTCGATCGGGCAGGTCGCCACAGCCTGCGCCGAGGCGCGGAACCACGACGTTGCGACGGGTTTTGGAACGCCGCCCGGCGAACTCGGCAACCACTCAGCAAGAACTCGACAAGAACTCAGACTTTCTCGCCAGTCCGACCGCGACCGTAACAACCGATCGCGGCATTATCATCGTCCATGTCCCGAAGCCTACTCAAATCCAGCAGCATCGTCGGCGGCTTCACGCTGATCTCGCGCCTGCTGGGGTTCGTCCGCGAAATCCTGTTGGCCGCAACCTTCGGCGCCGGCGGCGGTGCGGATGCATTTTTCGTCGCGCTGCAGATTCCGAACTTCGGCCGACGCATGTTCGCCGAAGGCGCGTTTTCGCAGGCCTTCGTACCGGTCTTCACCGAGACCAAGACCACACACCCGCATGCGCAGGCGCGCGAGATGGTGGCCGTGGTGATGGGCACGCTCGGTGGCATTCTTGCGCTGTTGACGCTGATCGGCTGCCTGGCCTCGCCGGTGCTGGTTTGGATGTTCGCGTCCGGCTTCAGTGCCGACCCGGCAAAACAGGCCTTGGCGGGCGGGCTGCTGCGCTGGACCTTTCCCTACCTGATGTTCATCTCGCTGACCTCGCTCGCCGGCGGCGTGTTGAACAGTTACGGGCGGTTCGCGGTGCCCGCGTTTACCCCGGTGATTCTGAATCTATGCCTGATCGCATCGATGTATATCGACGCCAGTTCGGTCTACGTGCTGGCTTACGCGGTTTTTGCTGCAGGCATCCTGCAGTTCGTGTTTCAACTGCCCTCGTTACTGAAACTCGATCTGCTGCCGGTACCACGTTGGGGTTGGCGAGATTCGCGGGTACAACGCATTCTCAAGCTGATGGGGCCGGTGCTGATCGGCTCGTCGGTTGCGCAGGTGAGTCTGCTGCTGAACTCGAATCTGTCGACCTTCATCGGCGACGGCGCGGTCAGCTGGCTTTACTACGCGAGCCGATTGATGGAATTTCCGGTTGGAATCTTCAGCATCGCGGTCGGCACGGCGATTCTGCCGGCGCTGTCGCGCCAGCATGTGCAGAAGTCGCCCGAGGCGTTTTCGGTGACGCTGGATTGGGGGCTGCGCGTGATGCTGCTGATCGGCATTCCCGCCGCCGTCGGCATGATCCTGCTGGCGGGGCCCCTGGTGGCCACCATGTTTGCGCGCGGCAAGTTCGGCGCCGAGGACGTCGCCATGACGACGTATGCGCTGTGCGCCTACGGCTTCGGCTTCATGGGGTTTTCGCTGGTGAAGGTGCTGGTGCCCGGGTTCTATGCACGCCAGGAAACTCGCGCACCGGTGCGCTATGCGGTGATCGGGCTGGTGGTGGGTATGTGTGCCAGCGTCACGCTGTTCGTGTGTTCGCGCTACTTCGAGATCCGCGCCGCGCATGTCGGCCTGGCCGCTTCAACCTCGCTGACCGCCTGGGTCAATTCGCTGTTGCTGCTCAGGCGTCTCCGGCGCGACGGCGTTTACCGTCCGGGTGCGGGCTGGGGCGGGTTCGGACTGCAACTGTTGCTGGCCAATGCGGCGATGGGGGCTGTGCTGCTGTTCTGGGCCGGCGACTTAGGCGCCTGGCTGGCGATGCCAACCTGGGTGCGCGCGCTGCGACTCGCGGAATTGATCGCCGCGGCGATCGTGGTTTACTTCGGGGTGCTGTTCGCGCTGGGCTTGCGGCCGCGTGACCTGCGGGCAGGCGGTCGTCAGGCCGTATAATTGCAAGCTTGCGTGTCGAACTGATTTTGCAGCCGAATTGCTGATCACCGCCCCGCATCGACAAGCCCTGAACCACAGCCGAATTACCAAGCGACCTATCAGCCGATTATTACGATGGATCCGGTGGCGACATCCCCATGGAGTTGATTCGCGGTCTGCACAACCTGGCGCCGCGACACCGCGGCTGCGTGGTGTCGATCGGCAATTTCGACGGCATGCATCGCGGTCATCAGGCGCTGACGGCGCGGCTCAAGGCGCTGGCTCAGCAGTATCAACTGCCGTCGACCGCGATCATTTTCGAGCCGACGCCGCGCGAATTCTTCGCGCCCGCCGCGCAGACGCCGCCGCCGCCGCGCGTGTCCGGCTTTCGCGGCAAGCTGCGCGGGCTTGAGCGCGCCGGCATCGACCGCGTGCTGGTGCTGCGCTTCAACCGCGCGCTGTCCTCGCTCAGTGGCGAGGCGTTCATTGAACAGATCCTTGTCGACAAACTCGGCGTCCGCGCGATCGTGGTCGGCGACGATTTCCGCTTCGGCGCGCGTCGTACCGGCGATCTGGCGCTGCTGCAGCGCGAGGGCGAGAAACTCGGTTTCGCAGCCGAGGGTCTGGGCGGCGTGCTCAGCGGTGACGAACGCTGCAGCTCGACCGCGCTGCGCGCTGCACTCGCCGTACCCGATCTTGCACGGATCGAGCGAATCCTCGGACGACGCTATCGGGTGATCGGGCGTGTTCGCGGTGGCCTCAAACTCGGCCGCAAGCTCGGCATGCCGACTGCCAATCTGCACATCCGCCACACCCACGCGCTGGCGCACGGCGTTTACGCGGTGCGGGCGATCTGGCGCGACCAGCCGCAAGGTCTGCCGGGTGTCGCCAGTCTCGGCGTGCGGCCGACGCTCAACATGACCGTGCCGGTGCTGGAAACCCATGTGTTCGATTTCAATGGCTCGCTGTATGGTGTCGAACTCGAAATCGAGTTCTGCAAATTCCTGCGGCCGCAGCTGAAATTCGACTCGATGGACGCACTCGCGGCCCAGATGCAGGCCGACGGCGCTGAAGCACGCGCATTCCTCGAACAACTGCCCGTAACGACGTGAACGAAACCACCGCTCCCGCAGCGACCGACTACAAGAAGACGCTGAATCTGCCGCAGACGGATTTTCCGATGCAGGCAAATCTGGCGCAGCGCGAACCGCAGATGCTGGCGCGCTGGGAAGCCGATGCGCTTTACGCGCAGGTCCAGCAAACCACTGCTTCGCGCAAGCCATACTGGTTCGTCGATGGTCCGCCGTATGCGAACGGCGACATCCATATCGGGCACGCGGTCAACAAGGTGCTGAAGGACATGGTGGTCAAGTCCGCGCGTCTCGACGGTCGCCACGCGCCGTTCGTGCCGGGCTGGGACTGCCATGGTCTGCCGATCGAACTGCAGGTCGAAAAGAAGTTCGGTAAGGTCGGCGAGAAACTCACGGCCGCAGAATTTCGCGCCAAGTGCCGCGAATATGCGCACGAACAGATCGAGCGTCAGCGCGTCGACTTCAAACGTCTCGGTGTGCTCGCCGACTGGGAAAATCCCTATCTGACGATGCAGCCGGCCTACGAGGCCGAGCAGTTGCGCGTGCTGTCGCGCATCGTTGCAAACGGCCATGTCGTGCGTGGCTTCAAGCCGGTGCACTGGTGCCTGGATTGCGGCTCTTCGCTGGCCGAGGCCGAAGTCGAATATCAGGATAAGCAATCGACCACAGTCGATGTATCGCTGCTCGCGGTCGATCCTAAAAGCGTAGCGGCCCGGTTTGGTCTGGATGCGGACGATGGTGCACCGATCGGTTTCGCGATCTGGACCACCACGCCGTGGTCGCTGCCAGGCAATCAGGCGATCACGGTGCATCCGGACCTGCTGTATGTGCTGGCGAGCTTCGGCGAACACGGTCGCCTGATTGTTGCCGAAGGTTTGCTGGAAGCGGTCGCCGCACGGCTTGGTGTGATCGCCGATCGGCTCGGGCATGCGGTCGAGGGCAAGGCGCTGGAGAAACTGCAGGCGCGCTATCCGTTTGCCGATCGGGCTGTGCCGATCCTGCTGGGCGAGCATGTCACGCTCGAAGCGGGTACCGGTCTGGTGCACACCGCGCCGGCCCACGGCATGGACGATTTCGTTACCTGCCGCGCCTACGGCATCGAGGTGCGCAATCCGATCGCCGCGAATGGCACCTTCAAGGACGACACGCCGGTAGTTGCCGGCGTGCATGTGCGCAAGAGCGAAGCGCTGATTCTCGAAGCCTTGAGCGCACGTCACACGCTGCTGCACAGCTCGAAAATCACGCACAGCTATCCGCACTGCTGGCGCCACAAGACGCCGCTGATCACCTTGGCCACGCCGCAATGGTTTGTGGCGATGGACGGCGCGGTGGCCGGTGGTACGTCGGTGCGCAGCGCCGCCGTCAACGCGATTGACCATGACATCCGCTTCATTCCCGATTGGGGCCAGGCGCGCATGCGCGGCATGGTCGACGGCCGTCCGGATTGGTGCATATCGCGGCAGCGTTTTTGGGGCGTGCCGCTGGCGCTGTTCGTGCACCGCCAGACGCAGACGCCGCACCCCAGAACTGCCGAGCTGTTGTTGCAGATCGCCGACAGGGTCGAGCGCGAAGGTCTCGAGGCCTGGTTCGGTTCGAGTGCCGCCGACTGGCTTGGTGCCGAAGCCGGCGACTACGACAAGTGCGCCGACACGCTCGATGTCTGGTTCGATTCGGGCTCGGCGCATCAGTGTGCGTTCGTCGCCACCAATCCTGCCGCGCTCGATGCGCAGGGTCTGGCGCCCTTGGCCGACATGTACCTGGAAGGCTCGGACCAGCATCGCGGCTGGTTCCAGTCGTCGCTGCTGACTTCGGTGGCGATGCGCGGTCGCGCGCCGTACCGCACGGTGCTGACGCACGGCTTCACCGTCGACGAGCAGGGCCGCAAGATGTCGAAGTCGCTCGGCAACGTCGTCGCGCCGCAAACCGTGACCAAGACGCTCGGTGCTGATGTGTTGCGTCTGTGGGTTGCCGCGAGTGATTATTCCGGCGAGATCGCGATCTCCGACAACCTGCTCAAGCGCATCGCCGATGCCTATCGCCGCATTCGCAACACCGCGCGTTACCTGTTGAGCAATCTGAGTGATTTCGACCCCGCTACCGATACGGTAGCCCAGTCGGAACTGCTGGCGATCGATCGCTGGGCAATTGCCGAGGCAGGGGCTTTGCAATCTCGGATTCGCCAGTTCTACGCCGATGCCGAGTTCCACCTGGTCTATCAGGAACTGCACAACTATTGCGTCGTCGATCTCGGTGGCTTGTATCTCGACATCCTCAAGGACCGGCTCTACACCTTGCCGCCGAAGAGCCTGGCCCGGCGTTCCGCGCAGACCGCGCTGCTTGAAATCGCCGAGGCCCTGGTTCGCTGGATCGCCCCGATCCTGTCGTTCACGGCCGACGAGATCTGGCGCCTGTTGCCGGGTGATCGGAGTGAATCGCTGTTCACGCAGTCCTACCACGCGCTGCCGGATGCGCAGGCCGATCCCGCCTGGGCGCGGCTGATCGAAGTACGCGATGCGGTGAAGAAGCAATTGGAAGATCTGCGCGTACGTGAACTCATCGGCGCCGGGCTCGAAGCGACCGTGACGGTCTACGCCGACGGCGACACCCACGCAGCACTCGCACAGCTCGGCGACGAGTTGCGCTTCTGGTTCATCACCAGCGAGGCGCGTGTCGAGCCGGCCGCGAATCATGGCGCTGCCGCCGACGCGCGTGAGGTCAAGCTCGCCGACGGCGCAACGATCTGGATCGAGGCACAACCGAGTACGGCGACGAAATGCGCGCGTTGCTGGCATCGGCGCGCGGATGTCGGCGGCGATGCACAGCATCCACTGCTGTGCACGCGCTGTGCGTCCAACATTGCCGGCAGCGGCGAACTGCGCCGTTACATCTAGGCGCGGCAGCCTTGCGTCGCTTAGCATCCGTCACTCGATCGACGCGCTAGACCAGGCGCAGGAACGAGGTGCTGTAACCAAGAGGAGTTGTCTGTGCAGAATCGCGTCAAGAACATCCATTGGTTGTGGCTGTCGCTGCTGGTGATTCTGCTCGACCACCTGAGCAAGTTCCTGGTCGAGCAGAAGATCGTGCGCTTCGATACGGTGCCGCTGTTTCCGCATCTGAATCTGGTCAACATGCATAACACCGGCGCTGCGTTTTCGATGTTCAACAGCGCGCCGGCGGCTGTGTTCATCCTGCTCAGTGCGCTGGTCAGTGGATGGATTTTGTGGTGGTTGCGCAAGCATCAATACGATCACCGCATCGAAGCGAGCGCCTTCGCACTGATTCTCGGCGGCGCGTTGGGCAATGCGATCGATCGCGCCTTGCGTGGCTTCGTTGTCGACTTCGTCGATTTCTTCGTCGGCACCTGGCACTTCGCCGCATTCAATCTGGCGGACAGCGCGATCAGCGTCGGTGCGGCATTGCTGGTGCTGGACATGGTGCTAGCCGCCGTTCATGGCAAGCGCGCGGCATCGGGTTCGGTCGCGGGCGCGGGCGATGGTCCCGCAGGCTCCTCGCACTAGCGGCGCTAATGCGGGCGCCATTTCGCAAGCCGAGTGATGGTGTTCTACGTTCTAAGTTCTACGTTCGATGTTCGATGTTCGATCGAAGCCGATCGATACTTTTCATTCGGCGTTCAGCACGAGTGACGCAGTTCGAGTCGATAGCGGCGGATGAGGTGCGTCAGCAGATTGCGACGACAGGTTCGGCAACCAACATCAGGCTTCGTCCGCAATCGAACCTAAGCAATCGATTCGAAGTGGATCGCTGTTGCTGAAGCGAGGTCGATCCGCATCCTGCGACGATGCTCTGGGTTCTGTGCCGGGCGCCGTTGACGCCATGGCTGCGAACTTGGATGGTCCGACTTGTGCTCGCGCCGCAATTTAAAAGCGCGCGCTACGAGCTACCTGCTACCTGCTACCTGCTACCTGCTACCTGCTACCTGCCAGTGTCGCTGCCTGCCAGATTCACTTCTGCCAGCAGGACTGCGGTCCATCGGTACCGGTTGCGCCCTTGTCGCCGGTCGATGCCAGGCACAGCGTCATGCAGCGTGCATCGCCGTTCTGTGCGTTCAGCGGTGTGGCGATGATCAGGTAGTCGTAGCTCGGTGTTCCAGAGCCGGTGCAAGCGCTGCCGACCGAGCCGCCTGGGCTCAACTGGACCACGCTGAGACGATAGATCGACGAACTGCTGGCGCTGGCGGCGAGATTTCCGTCGCTGGATAAATAGGCGAAGTTTCCGGGCAGACTGCTGATCAGCGAGATCGGCGCGTATTTCTTGCGGTCGGAGAAATACGACTCTTCCTGCTGTGCGAGTGCCAGCAGCTGCGCCTTACCGGTGGCACGCTTCGCGCGATTGGTGAACAGGGTGTAGCTGGGCAGCGCGATCACGGCGAGGATTGCGACTATCACGACCACAATCATCAGCTCGATCAGCGTAAAGCCACGCTGTCGCGGTGTTCTGCCAATCTCCCGAAGGCTCACGTTCATTGCGGCACTGGCTTTTCTTCATCACCCCGACGCTCGCGCCAGTATACGCGGTAGTACGGGACCACTTGCACCGTTAGGGTATCTGCATTCACGCCCAAGGTATTGGTGGTAACACCGTTTACTTCGCCGGGGATTCCGGGGGCGTTGGTGGCGATCGAGCGGGAGTCGCCATCGCTGTCGGCCGCGAACGAAGCGATGCCGGGTCGGCCGTCATCGAGGTTGAGCGCATAGAGTTTGCCGCTGCCCTCGGTCGGCGTGCAGACCGCTGCACCGCTCGGTGGCAGGAAGCTGCTGAGCACGACATTGCCGGCCACGGTCACCGGTGCAGACGTGGCTTTCTCGCCGGTTCCCGCCAAGGCCAGGCGCCAGCCGCTGGTGACGTTGCTCACTGCGCAACTTGAGGCGGCACCGCTGCAGCTGGCCGGCAGGGCGGTGAGCCCGCTGCGTATCAGCAGGCGCGTATCGGTTTCGCTGCTGATGACGCCATCGACCGTCGTCGTGTCGTTGAGTGTTTTGCCGCTGACGGTGTCCTTGTCGCGCAGCACGTAGAGATCGTTCAGCGTGGTGCTGTTGAACGGGTCTTCGCGATCACCCGAGGCGATCACCACCGCGTCGTAAACCGCGTTGGTGCCGGGATCGCGGGCCGGAACGAAATCAGGTGCTTCAAAAAAGCGGCGATCGTTCGCCAGCGTGTTGTTGCTGCTGGCGGGGCTGGCATGGCGGCCGAGGCTGGCGAGCAGGCTCAGCGTCCACTTGCTGCGATCGGCACCGGTGGAGGTGATCGGCATGTCGACGCGCCAGACGTGGCCGCCGGTGTCGCCGACATACAGTCGATCGGTGTAGCCATCACCGTCGGTGTCGAGGGCGGTGATATCGGACGGGATGCTGTCCTGCATCAGCGAATGGGTGAAGGTCTTGCTCGACGCCACGTAGGCGGGCGCGCCGGTCGCCTTGGTCGCCTTCCAGAGCAATTCGCCGGTCATCGCGTCGACGATATACAGCGCGTTGCCGCTGCTGTCGTCCAGACCGATCTGCGACGTGCTGCCGGTGGCGCGGCTGTTGTTGAGATCCTTGCCGAGCTTGGTGCCGTTGCTGCTGCCGTTGTAGCCGCCGCCGAAGATCAGGATCGAGCGCGCATTGGTCTCACCCTGCAGCAGAATCTTGCCGATCGCCGGCGTCGAAAAGGTCTGCGCCAACTCGGTGAATTGCGTGGTCGATCCGCTGATCAGACCCGGTGTTGCATAGGTCGAGCTGTAGACGCCGGCCTTGCTCAGTGTCCACATCAAGTTCGGCGCGTCCGGATTGCTCAGGTCGAGCGCGTAGTAGCTGCCGCCACCGCGGCGCAGGCCGAAATAGGCGTAGACGTTCGCCGGTACGCCGGTGGTCGCGTTGACGTTCTTGATCAACACCGAAGGCGCGCCGTCGACGCCATACGGAAAGCCGAGATTGTTCGGCGAACTGTAGGCGTCGTCGCGCAGCGTCTTCAGGTTGCCCATGACCGCGCGCGGCATGAAGGCCCAGACTTCCTGGCCCGATGGGCTCGCAGCCGGTCCGTTCTTCAGCATGTGCAGAAAGCCGTCGGCCGAGCCGAACAGTACGCGTACGTCCGGATCGGTCTTGCTGTACCCGCTGCGGCCGCCGTAGTTGATCGCCACCGGCCGTGCATGCAAAACCGCACCGAGCATCCAGCTACGCCCGGTCACAGTCGACAGATTGCTCGCCGGCGCGGAACTGGTGCCGACATTGAAACCGCGCGCATGCAGCAGCAAGGCCTGGCAGGTGGTGTCGGTGGTGGGCGTGGTCGGGCAGTTGAGATAGGGCGCGAGCGCAGTGCGTTCGGCGGCAAACGCGCTGACGCTGGGATCGGCGTCGAGTGCGGCCAGCGCCGGCACATTGGTCGCAGGGAGATTGTCGTAGTAAAGCTGGCGAATGTTGTCGGCGTTCTTGCGGCCCGGGTTGCCGCCGCCGCCGTAGACGTAGCCGGGAATGTTCTGGCCGGCGCCGCCGAGTGTCGCTTCGCGACCATCGACCGAGGCGGTGCCGAGCTTGCTCTGACCGGTCTGCGTCCAGTAGGTCTTGGCGGTGGTGGCAATGCGACCGTCGCTGGCGATCGCCGAACTGCAATTGCCGGCGGCGGCGTTGGCGTCGCTGCAACTCGCATCGGTATAGATGTAACTGCCGACCGCCGAACTGCTGGCGGCGGTGATCTGGTTCAGATCCAGGCGTTTCAGGTTGCCATACCAAGCCGGCTTCGAAGTGCCGGCCACCTGTGCGGTGGTCGCGTTCGCGTCCGGCTTGAAGATCGAGAAGAACGCCGGCGGCAGCAGACCGTTGGTGGTGGCGCCGGCGCTGGTGGTGGTCGTCGCCGATTCCAACGACGCATTGGTGATCAGCGAAGGCTGCAGATACTGCGCAACGCTTTGACCGAGCCCGAGCAGTCCAACACTGTCGGCATAGCTCAATACATTGACGCCGACATTGCTCAGCGCGGTCAGGCTCGACAAATTCTGTTGGATCAGGAAGAACGAGTTGAGCTTGATGACATTGCCGTTCTTGTCCTGGAAGCCGTTGGTCTGTGCGGCGCCGACCAGGTTGGCGATGCCCTGCTGCGGCTGACCGGTCACGCTCAAGGCCACGCCGGGGAAGTAGGTTTGCAGATCGCTATCCGAATCGCTTTCGCCGGTGCTGTTGGTCAGCTGCACATTCAGCACGTTGACGGTGCGACAGGCCAGCGGTGGCTGCTTGTAAACCGCATTCGGTGCCGAGCCGGATTCGATCGAGGTGTCGCGGCTCAGCAGGCCAAAGATGCCGTCATAGCTTTTCAGCGGCGCGTTGTAGACCGAAGCACCGGTCAGGTAATGGATGATCTCGTCGTAGTTTTCCTTTTCCTGGAAATCCGGCGTCAGATTGCCCGGCAACAGCGACAGGCCGCCGACCGTTGTCAGCAGATTGACCGGGTTGAGCAGACCATTCAGCTGATTGGCGACGGTGGCCAGCAGCGCGCTGATCGTGGACTGGTCGATCAGGGCCGTGAAGCCGACCAGGAAGTAGCCGCCGTTGCTACAGCCGGTGGTGGCCTGACGCGTACTCGGCAGACTCGCGCGATCGGCGAATGTGCAGGCGTAGGGATCGGCCGGTTGCACCTGCGTATTACTGCTGCGATTCGAATGCGAAACCAGAATTGCGACTTTCGAATTGATCAAGTTGTTGAGGATGCCGCCGAGCACCGCGAACAAATTGGTCAGGCTCAAGGGATCGACCAGGATCTTCTGCGGTGCCGACAAGGCACTATCGAGCAGGCCGATCACAGCACTCGGCAGCGCGCCGAGCAGCGTCGACAGCAGCGGATTGAGCAGCCCGGCAACCAACTGGTTGACGAAGCCGCCGAGCAGCGCATTGACCAAACCCGATGTCAGCGGATTGTTCAGCAGCAACGACAAGGTCGAGCAGGTGAGGGTGCCCAGCGCAATGCCGAGCGCACCGATCACCGGCACGCTCGGCGACGCCAGTCCGAGCAAGTTGTAGAGGTTGCAGAGTCCGGCTGCGCCGAGGCCCGAGCCGAGCAGCAGATTGCTGAGGAACTGCGTGGGGTTGCTGACCGTCGGACTCAGGAAGCTCAGCAGCGATAGCGTGCTGCGCAGGTTGACGCAGGCGGTCGGACCAAATGGATTGAGACTGCCGTAGGCCACCGAACTACCGCCCGGATTGGTCAGTACGTTGTCGCAGATGCCGAGCAGGTTCAGATCCAGCACGATGATGGTCGACGGCGGCTGCAGCGAATTCGCCGACGGGTTGTTGTAGATGTCGATGTCGTCGGCCAGCGCCGGCAGCGTGCAGACGATGCCGATCAACAATGCGGCCAGCAGTTTCAGACCGTGCTTCATTGGTAGGTCACTCCCACGGCCTTGTTGTGCCGAACGTACAGACCTTCGACGACTTCGCTCGCACCCGAGGCCGGCTGGCTCGCCGACGTGGCACTGGCATTGGCATCGACCGGCGTGCTGTTGTCGTAACCGGCGACCACGGTGAAGCTGGTGAAATCGAACGCACGGCCGCTGGTCTCTGCGCTGCGTACCGCGCTCGGCGACAGGAACTCCGGATCGTTGCGCAAGACCTGCGCATAGGTGTTGCGCGGCAGCGGATTCGCAACACCGCTGGCGGCCACCGTCGGCAGGGCAAGGCTGCCGATCAGCGTGTAGTTGGTGCTGCCGATCGTGTAGTTGGCGCAGGCGCCGCTGCTCGAGAACGGTGGCGACGGCGGATGCGCCGGTGCATAGGGTGAGGCCGCGGCGAAACAGAAGAAGTAATGCGTGCCGGGCAGGATCTGGAAGTTGGTCGAATTTGCCAGCACGGAGTCGGCGATCGACTGTGCCTGCTGCAACGCGCTCAACTGGCTCTGCGCATTGTTCGACAGCCGCAGTTCCAGCCGGCTCGCGCGCATCGCCGCCACGCCCAGCAGTGTGAGGATGATCAACACGATCATCGCGCTGGCCAGCGCCACCCCGCGCTGACGGCGCATCAGTGTGTGCATAGGCCGCTATCCCCGTTCGGATTGCGCAGCTGCACCGTGGTCGAATAAATACGACGGTGATAGTGGTCGGCCTTCGCCTGCGTCATCGAATAATCCGCAAAGTTGTAGACCTTGTTGTCGGTGTAACTGCCGTCGATCTGCGAGCTGCGCACCAGCACCGAGATGCGCGCGCTCAAGCCATAGGCCGACAATTGCGCGGCCTGCGGCTGACTCGTACTGGTATCGACCATGCAGTCGCTTCCTGAAGTGCGATTCAGATTCAGGCCCCATTCGACTTGCAGGGATTCGATGCCATCGGCGATGCATTGCGCATAGAAACCGCTGGCGCTCGCCGCGCCGTCGCCGCAGGTGGCGGAGTCCATCGTGCTGCCGCCGTGTGCGTTGAAGCCGCTGCCGCAGAGTTCGGCGCGACACAGGCTTGGAATATTGTCGGGGTTGCCGCTGGCGTCCTTGTGGTCGTACTTGCGTACGTAATAGAGCCGCGCGACGTACTTGTAGAACGAGGTGTTCGCCAACAGCGGTGGATCGCCGGAGCCGGGATAAACGCCGGTCGATGGGGCACGCATCACCGAGGCGGTGATGCCGTTGCTGTACAGGTAGAAGTTGTAGGGCGTCAGCTTGGCGCTGGTTGCGGTCGGCGACACATCGACCGCCGACTGGCCGGCGGCACGACGGATCGCGACGACGTCCGAACCGGGCTGCAGCACGCTGCTGTCGAGACAGGGAAAGCGTGTGGCCGCCGCGGCGCTACCGGTGTCGAGCTGGTCGGCGAACTCGATGCGGTTGGCAAACTGGAACGCCCACTGGATGCCGTTGCTGTCGTTGCTGCCGCATTCGTACAGAGGATTTGCAGCGGTCGCGGTGGTGGTGATCTGCGTGGTGCCGCAACTGGTGCCGAGGTTGCAGGGCGTGATCGCGCTGGTGCCGTACATGCCGCCCCAGTAGCCGGCCATGCTGAGGTCGCGTCCGAGAATGTCGAGTGCGGCGCGCGCGTTGTCTTGCAGTTCGGCGGTGGCGTCGGTCTGATTCGCGCTCTGGTTGTTGGCCACGAACACCGCCAGCAGCGCGGCCAGAATGATCAGGCCGAGCGTGATCGCGATCATCAACTCGATCAGCGACAGGCCGCTTTGCGCTCGGCGCTTGATGTTCAACATGGTGGCTGCGAGCCCAGGCTCGGGTCGAGGATTGCGGCTTGCAGCACGAGTACGCGACGCATCGTCAACGTACTGGCAACTGTGATCGGTGGCTGATACGTGGTGTCGCTGCTGCCGCAGCTGTTGGAACTCGGATCGGTCGCATCCGTACCGCTGGCGGCAACCGGCGTGAGTCCGCGCCAGGCGATCGCGACGGTATAGATCTTCAGCGCGCCGCACTGGCTGACGCTGATGCAGCCGGTGGCATTCTGCAATCCGCCGAGATTGGTATCGGCCGCAACCGTACCGTTCGCCGGCACCGACTCGGCGGCACCGAACAGTTCTTGCGACCAGGCGTAGAGGTCCGCCGCGGCGGTCTGCGCCGGCGCGCACGCGGCTGTCGCCGTCGCCGACAGCACCGCGTTGGGAGATGGATTGCAGCTCGAAGCACTGAGCCCGGTGCTGCCGTTGATGCCGCTGCTGTAGCTGCCGTAGACCGCGCTCTGGGTCGGGTTCGCGCGAATCCGCTCGATGATGCTTTGACCGAGTGCGGCCGCCGTGCTGCGCTGGATGGCGTCGTAGTTGGCTTTCTTCGCGAGCGCCTGCAGGCCGGCCACGGCGAGCAGACCGATCGATACGACGGTCACCGTGATCAACACTTCGATCAGCGTGAAGCCCGCTTGCGGCAGTCGGCGGCGCGTCATGGGCAGGTGTACGGCGCTAGCGCGATATGTCCGCCGAGGTCGACGTAAATGATGCGGCCCTGGAAGCTGTTGTCGCCGGTCTTGCAAAGTTTCAAGGTGCTGGCGACGCTCGGACGTCCCGACGACGAGAAACTCAAATAGCTTGGTGTCGCGGGCAGCACACTGATGGCGAAGGCACGGTCGGTGGGATCGCCGCTGGCGATTACGTCGAGCGCGGCTGGCTCGCCGGTATCGAGCACGCCGTTGTTGTTGGCGTCGCGCAACAGCACCCAGCCGTGCGTCCAGTCTGCGCCGCTGGCCTGGCATTTTGGCGAGGTATTGCTGCTGGTGGGATCGCGCGGACACAGCAGCACGGAGGCATTGCGCGCAATCGCTTCGGAGCGTGCTTCGACCAGGGCGCCATACAGGGAAGTCGAGGCTTCGCTGCGTTCGGAGGCGAGCACGAAATTGCGCATGCCGGGTACTGCGATGGTCAGCAGCACGGCAGCGATCGCGATCACGATGATCAGTTCCAACATCGTAAACGCGCGCTCCGTTCGCATCAGTCGAGGTCTCCCACCGCAAGCTTGCTTGAGTGGATCACTCTACAAGATGCGCGACCGACAAACGGCTCAGCTTGGCCGAATGCTGGAGCCCGGTCGGGCTAAAGATTTGCGAAGCGCGGTCGCCGCGATCGATTTATTGCGTCCAGCAGATGTCGGTACCGGTTTTCGCCGGGGCCGATTTACGCAGGCCGTTGCCGCCCAGACAGATCGAGGTGCACTGCGTATCGCGTGCCTGTGGACTGCCGCTGACCGGTGTGGCCACCAGCTGGAAACCGGCGTTGGCCGCCGTGCCGCAATCGGACGTGGCGACCAGGCTGATCTGGTAGAGGCTGTCGGCGGCAACGGTCTGCGAGACGCTGGCGCTGCGGTTGATGTAGTAACTGCCGACGTCGTAGCCGTTCAGCTTGACGAAGCTGGTCGTCGCATACGACTGCGTCTGCAAGCGCAGCACTTCCTGCTTCGCCGCCAGATCGACCAGCACGCCGCGGGCCAGCGCACGATTGCCGCGCATCACGTAGCTGGTATAGGCCGGAATCGCCAGCGCCGTGAGCACCACGACGATGCTGCCAGCAATCACCAATTCGATCAGCGTGAACCCCCGCTGTTGCTTGCGCATCGCGCTGTTCCTCAGTGGCCGGGTTGGAAATCCCAGGATGCAATCCAGGTCGATGTTCCCGCCGGCAGATGCTCCTTGGTGTTGCGGCTGTTCGGATCGAGCGTGCTGGCGTTGTAGGTCAGGCGCAGATTGCCGTCCTTCACCTGGCTTCCCACCGCGGTGGCCACCACCTGGTAACAATTCGCCTTGGGGCAGGCCGAAGTATTCGGCAGGCTCAAGGCCAAGGTGTACAGACCCTGGTCGCCGCAGCTTGGACTGGCGCTGCCGTAGCCGGCGCCGCTCAGATCGCTGGGGTAGCCATTGCTGTGCTGGTAGGTCGTCTCGATGCGGCGCTGCGCTTCGAGCACGCAACCGATGCCAATGGGCCGATTGGTTTTGAGCCGGTAGTTCTGGTAGCTCGGGATTGCCAAGGCCGCGAGGATGCCGACAATCGAAACTGCGACCATCAATTCCATCAGACTGCTGCCGCGCTGAGCCGTCATGCTATTGCTCGGAGTTCGGCAGCGTTTCTCGCCAGTCGATTTCGCCGTTCTTTTCGGTTGGCGCGACGGTGGCGTTGTTGGTAACGATGGCGCCGGTCGAAGTCTGGGTGACGACGGTGACCACGCCGTTGGCATCGGTCGTGGTATCTGCATGCAGACTCGGGGCGGCGCCGAGTCCGGCACCGAGGTCGATGGTGTTGGCGAAGTAGGTGGTGTTGGCGCTGCCATTGCTACCGCTGCCGCCAGCCGTGCCGGGTCCGCCACCACTGCCGCCGACGAAGGTGCCGAGCGCGGGAATGGTGGGACTCGCAACGCCGGTGATGAAGTTGAGACCGAACAGGCGGCTGTCGCCGGCACCGGTGCAGAGGCTGGTGTCTGGCGTGTAGGCGGTTGCAAACAGCGTGTTGCCGATCAGCGCGCTGGAACTCAGCACGCGTTCGGCAGACGTTGTGGCGTTGGTGCCGGGCAGGTTCAGCAATATCTTCCAACCGAAGGCGTTCTTGACCTTGGTTTCGAGTGAGGATTCGGTGGTCGCACCGGTGACGCCGCTGATGCTTAGATCGCTCTGTTTGACCAACGCCGAGCTGACGTCGAGCAGGCCGCTCCACGCCGGGTTTGAAGTGCCGTCGATCACGCCGAACAGACTCTGCTGCGTGACGGCCTTCTTCTTGTCGTCGGATACGAACAGGCGTCCGCTGCCGGCGTAGACCCAATGCTGGCCGTTGCCATCGATCGCCACCGACGGCGTTGCCAGAACCGGCATTGCCGGATTGGTCAGCGTGCTTACGGTCCACTTGCTGGTGTCGGCGGCGGACTTGGTGTCGATCTTCATCAGCGCGCCGCCGGGCGATACGGCGGTACCGCTGGCAGTGCCGATGTAAAGATTGTCGGCGTTGAAATCGAGGTTCCAGTCGACCGACACCGGATCGCCTGCAAACGCATTGCTGGCCAGGCTCAAGGTATTTTCCGAGCTGATGACACTGGTGCCGCCGCTGCTGCCGGCGGTCATGCGATAGATGTACAGGCGTGCGGACGCCGACACGCTGGCGCTGCCCAGATCGGTCGGGCCATTGCCGAAAGTCAGGAACCAGGTGTCCGCGGTGCTGCCGCCGCGCGCGCTGAAGGTCGCCGCCGTCGGGTAGGACGTGGTGAAGCCGTAGTCCGACGTGGTCGAGAACGGATCGGTGCCGAGTTCCGCCAGCAGCTTCGGCGCGACTTCCGGATTGGTCACGTCCAAAACAACGAAGGCCGAATGCGTGTAGATGTCGCTCGACGGAATGGTTGCGGTCGGACTCGTGCAGCTCTTGCTGTTGCTGCTGGTCAGGCTGAAGCCGTTGAACGCGACACTGTTCGCGCACTTGCTCGCCGGCAGATCGACATCACCACCGCCGAAGCGCAGGCCCGCGACCAGCACCGTGCCCCAGCCGCCGGGATGATCGGTGTCCGGCTTGAAGATGCGCGCATCGAACACGCGCGGTGTGGCGTCGAAGTAGTACACGTGGGCGTAGTCGTTCGAGGTCAGCCACATCAGATGCGGCAGCAGGTTGAACGGCACATAGGCCCACAACTCGGAGCCGAGCGGGTGCGCGGTAGCGGTGGTGCCGTCGATCGGCGTGGTCTGGAAGCCCTTGTTGTAGGCGTTGTAGAAGCCACCGTTGAACGCGTGCAGCATGCCGTCGTTGGCACCCACATAGATCACGTTGCGACGGAACTGGTACTGCTGCCGGAACGTTGCGAACGTCTGGTCGTTGTAGAGCAGGTCGAAGGCTTCGGCCGGCGTGCCGACGACGGTCGGCGTTGAATTGACGATGTCGCCGAGACGGTAGGTGCGCAGGTTGCCGTCGTTCTTGTAATCGATCGTGCGGCTGCGCAGGCCGCTGACGTCCTGGCCGCGTGCATAGTTCACCAAGGTCTGCGCCGAGGTGGCGTCGCCGACGTTGAGCAGGCCCCAGGTATTGGTGCTGCCGGAAATGAACGAACTCAAGTCGAATGCCACCGACTCGCCGCTGTCGACCACACCGTTCAGATTCTTGTCGATGAAGGTGAAGATGTAGCGGCCCGTGCCGGCACTGCTGCTGTAGGTGCGATTGCTGGCGACTTGCGCATTGGTCAGCGCCGCGAGTGGATCGCGTGCATTCCAAATCGTGCGCAACTGGTCGAGCGGAACGATCGTGGTGGTGGTGCCGACCGCGCTCGGCAGGCCGCTGTAACGTCGTACCTTGGTGGTCTTGTCGCTGGTGTCATAGAACACGTCGACCACCGGGTCGGTGGCGTAATCACTTTCCTGCAGCGTGTCGTCGCCATTGCCGTCTTCACGCAGATAGCCTTTGCTGTCGACGAACAAGGATTGCAGCGTGCCGAGCCAGGTCACGGTGCGATCGTTGTTGTCGGTACGGCTGGGTTCGTACAGTGCCTGGTAGGTGGCGCCATCGCCTTCGCGCTGGTTCGACACCACCGCTGCCGCCGTACCCGAACCGGTGCTGCGCAGGATGTCCTGGAACACTTTCGACAGCTGCTTGATCAGCTGCGCCGGATTGCGCACGCGATAGAAGTTGTCCGGCACGCCGTCGCCGGGCGCAACACCGGTGTCGTTGTTGATCTGGTCCCAGTCGCTGTGGTCGGCATCGCTCGGCTTGCTCGGCAGCGTCTTGCTGCCGGTGAAGCCGCCGTACTTCGCCGCGTAGAACAGTGGGTTCTGCAGCGTGCCGGCCGCGGCCGCGCCGCCGGTGAACTTGACCACCTGCGGTGGACTCCAGTTGCAGCTGGTGTCGGACGCGGTCGTTACCGTCGCGGTATTGGTCAGCAGGCTGTTGTCACCGGCGCAGCCGGGACGCACGAACAAGCGATGCGCGCCGTTCACCGTGAACGGCACGGCCATCGTCGGCGCGGTTGTCGTCGTGTCGGTCGACGAAGCCGCACCCGTGGTTGAGAAGCCGAACATCAGCGAATTGCCCGCGTAGACGGACAAGGCTTCGACGCGCACCAGCACGGTATTCGCATCAACCACGCCGGTTCGCACATTGCCGCTGCCATCGCAGATCGGGTTGTAGGTGGCGCTGCCCGAGGTGCCGGAACTCGGCACGTTCCAGCAGATGCCGTTGGCGGCGCCGTTCGACGCGAGGCTGGTGCAGGTGGTGCCCACACAGAACGACACCATCGAGTTGCCGTCGAGATCGTGGTCGTTGCCCCAGGTCGAGTCTTCCCAAACCACGCTGAAGCTGCCGGCGCGCTGCAAGGTGCCGGTGCTGTCGTAGGTGGTCGGCAGGCCGAAAACGTAGAACGGCGATTTCACCGAAGTGCGCTGGCCAACAGTAAGAGACAGGAAGCCGCAGGAGCGCCAGCCACCGGTGAACGTATCCGTAGGACGACCATTGGCGTCGCGCACCGGGTTGGTGGTGCTGCCACCATTGTTGTTCGACTGGCACAGCGGCGTCAGAGAAACCGCGCCGTTCGATAGCGGCACCGAGTAGCTCGGCAGATTCTCGGCCAGCGAGATCGCGTAGGTCTGAACCTTGTTGACGTAGTTCGACGGTTTGCCGGAGCCGTTGTTGCTCGAAATCGACGACGACAAGTCCGGTCGCAGATCGGTGGTCCAGGCTTTCCAGGCAAGGCCGGCGATATCGAAGCCCCCCTCGAGCGAGGACACCACCGGGCAGATGCCGGTGGCATTCGACAGCAGCGGTATGGTTTGCGCGCTGCACAGGTCGGCATACGTGGTGTTGCTCAGCGCGCCGGTGCGGCCGATGACGAAGCTGTTGCCGTTGATGTTCTCGTTGGCGCCGACGCTGTCCGTGGTGGTGGTCGCGCTGAAGCCGAGATCGGTGGGCAGCTCGTCCGTATCGAAGGAATCGAGACCGGTGGACAGCACGATGATGCTGCAGCTCGCGCACCAGTTGTTCAGCGTGTACGGGTCGGTCCAGGTCAGCGTGTTCGGAATGCCGCTGATGTACTTGGTGTCGTCGGCGACATAGGTGCTCAGCGGCGCCTTGCCGTTGCCTTCGATGTAGCGCAAGGCCTCGGCATAGATTTCCGCCAGCGGATTGCCCCAGCCGGCGCAGTTGTAACCCCCGCTGGCACCGGGATTGTTCAGATAGCCGTTGCTGCCGCTGATGCCGTCGCGATTGAGAATGTCGAAGTTCGGGCAGTCGCCACCGCTGTTGCCCGATACACCCGTGTACTTGACGTTGTAGCTGCCGCCGCCCCAGCCCGGCTGGTGCAGCAGGTTCAAGGTCTTGATGATGCCTTCGCTGCCGCCGGTGCAGAACACGCCATTGGTGAGATTGATCTCGTCGCCGGACGTGCTGCCGCAATTCGAATTCGCGACATTGCCGGCGAGCAGGCCGATGTTGCGACGCAGCTGGCCACCGCTGCGCGGTTTGGCATAACTGCCGGTCATCAAGCCAAAGCGCAGCTGGCCGTTCTCGCCGAACTTTTGCAGAAGACCGGCCGGCTTCAGATGGGCCGCTTTCGCGGTGTCGGTGTAGGTGCGGCAGTAGGCTTCCTGTGCTGATGCCGTCGCATCGCAGACTTTCACGCGCGCGGTCAGCTCGGCGATCTTGTCGACCTGGTTGTAGGCGTACTGGGTGAAGCTGTTCTGGGTGAACTGGAAATAGGTGTACTGCGTGTACGGAAAGTACTGGAAGCGCTTGCTCGAACCGGAACCGCTCGAGGTGCAGGTATAACCGGTCGGGCAGGTCGTCAGGTTGGTGACGCGCGTACCGCAGGTGTAGCCGGTCGGGCAGGCCGCAGCACCGGTCGACGCCGATGAGCAGGTGTAGCCGCTCGGGCAACTCGCAGCCGTCTGAGTCGAGCAGGTATAGCCGCTGGGGCAGGCGCTGGCACCGGTGGTTGCAGTGGTACAGCTGTAGCCACTCGGGCAACTGTTCGCGGTCTGCGTGGAGCTGGTGCAGGTGTAGCTTGCGGGGCAGGCCGGCGCGGTGCTGCCGGTGGCGGTGTCGTTCGGCACGTTCGGCTTCGCATAGCCGCCGGAGCCGCCGCTATACGTGCTGCGCCACTGGCACTGCACCGATTCGGTTGCGGCCCATTCGGTGTAACTGCCGCGTGCCACACGGATCACCGGTGGCGCGCCGTCCGAGACCGAATTGCTGGTGGTCAGCGAGGCGTTGCAGAACGACAGCGGTGCGGTGGCGTAAGTCGAAGGCACGTAGTTCGCGATGTCCGAACCGTTGTAAACCTTGGCCCAGGCATGCGCATCGTCGGGTACGTAGGCGCGTTCGAGAATCGTGTTGTCTGTGGCGTCGGTGCTGCGATAGCCGCCGTACAGCACGTAGCGCAGCAGATCGAGCCGGCTCATCGCGACCCAGTTGAGGAAGTTGCCGCTCCAGTGGCCGGTACACAGATGACCGCTGGTGTTGCTGCCCGATGCGGTTCCGCCGGCGTTGCCGCTGACCGAGAAATAGTTGCTGGCACTGTTGCTGTTGGAACCGTCGCTGCTGCCGTTGTAGTCGTAGCACAGCGCGGGATCGAAGTAGCCGATGTAGTCGAAGTTGTTGTTGTAGGTGGTGTCGAGCGAGCCGTCGCCGTCGAGATCGGTGTAGTCGGAATAGGCTTTGTTATAGAGCTGCTCGTCGCGCGACATCACCAGCATCACCAGCGGTGGTGCGCCGCTGGCCTGCGTGATCGGCTCCATGTGGAAATTCGCCGCGACTTGCGCGGAAATCGGCGTGAGGCTGGCGCTGCTGCTCTGTGCCTGTGCCAGTTCGATCGCGGCGAACACGCTGATGCCGGCGCTGATCAGCGCCGCCAATGTCAGCCAGCGCGTGCCGCGCGCGGCCGGGTCGCGCCACCAGCGGCGCAGCGCCGTTGCATTCGATGAGGACTTGGCGGTGCGGTCCATGCGGGCTCAGTTCCGAGGCACTTCGCGGAACAGCGCGGCGGTTTGCGCGCTGGCTTCCGGCGTGGTGGCTGCCGACTCGTGTCCGCGGCTGCTGACGTAGTAATAGATCAGGCTGCCGCCATTGGCCGAGGAGCGTCCGCGCTGCAGGTAGCCGGCGTCCATCGCCAGACCGGCGCCGACCGCCGGCGTGTTGTACAGCTTGAACACGGCGACTTCGGCCGCCAGCGGTATGGTGACGCTGCCGCCGGCCGTGGCGACATTGCGCCGGTAGGTTGCATCCGTATCCAGCGAATTCGGTTTGAACACGCAACCGGTGGCGAGACAGCCGCTGCTGCTGGCGCTGAACCAGGATTCGGAGTTGCCGTTGTACCACTGCACCGGCTTGGTGGTGGCAACTTTGTCGCGGCTGATGCAGAAGCCGTCGGTGCAGCCGCTGGTCGTCGCCAACAAGGCCAGCAAGGAGGTATCGAATTGGTTGTTCGGCAGATCGCCGCCAATCGAATTTGGCCAGCCGCGGTTGAAGGTGTTGGCATCGATCAACTGTTCGACCAAGGTGCGCGACAGTTCCGAAGATTCGAACGCCTGCGTGCGCATGGTGTTGTTGCTGCTCATCTTGGCTTCGAGACCGGAGCCCTTGATCGCCGCCAGCGCCACCAGCGTCAGCAGCACTAGGAAAATCAGCGCCGTCATCAGCGCGTATCCCCGCATCGGGCCGGGACGACGGAAGGTCTGGTTCATTGACGTACCCGATTGCGCAGCTGGATCTCGCGCACGATCAAACGGCGCTGGTATTTGGCAACGGCCGTCGGTGGTGTATAGACGTAGCCGGCGCCGGTCATCGTGTAGCTCTGTGTATCGGTGTAGCCGTCGATGGCGTCGCCGCGTGCGATGAAGCTCGCACGCACGCTGATGACCTTGGGCCAGTCGGTCGTCGCCAGCGACGACGCCACCGCATACTGATCGACGCGGCCATCACCATTGGTGTCGAGACCGTACTCGAACTTCAGCATCTCGATGCCGTCGACCAGCGGCTGTGCGGTCAGCGCGTCGCTTTGCAAGGTCAGCATGTACAGCGTCGGGGTCAGCCCCTGACCGTTGTCGGCATTGAGCAGGAAGAACACGACGGTCTGATACTGGAAATTGAGTACGCCGTCGACCGCATCGCCCGGCAGATCGGCGACGGCGCTGGTCAGGCCGCTACCGGTCACGTCGAACAGGTCGGCCCGCTTGCCGACCAAGGTGCGCAGATAGAACTTGCCGTTGCTGGAGAGGCTGCTGGCGGCGGCAGTCAGCGTCGCGGTGTTGACGTAGGTGTTCGGATCGACATAGCGGATCGCCAGCACATCGCTACCATTGATGTAGCTGCCGGTCGTGCTGCTGCCAATGCAGCCGCTCGGCAGGCCGTTGGGGTAGGTCAGCGCCGTGCCGCTGCTGTCGCCGCTGTAGCCGACGATGCCGCTGTTCGGATCGACCACCCAGCCGTTGGTGCAACTGCCCGGTCCGCTGTACGCCACCGCGCCCACCAGCGCGACCTGTGAGGGCTTGATGCCGCTCCACAGATCGGCCATGCGAATGTACTGGCTCAGGTAGCCGCTGGCATAGCGCGCGTTTTCCTGCAGGCGGCCGACGCTGTCCTGCACGCGATAGCCCTGCTTGCTGTTGACGAACACTTGCGCCACGCCTGCGAGCAACACCAGGCCGAGCGTGATCGCCACCATCAATTCGACCAGCGAGAAGCCGCGGGCGCGCGCGTTCATGGCGTGAACGCCAGCTGGAAACAGCGCAGCGCATTCGGATCGTTCGGATTGCAGCTGTACTTGGTGGTGCTGCCGGCGGCGACCGTTCGGTTCGCATCCCAGTACAGCGAGATCGTGCAGATCTCGTTTTCGCTGTACGGCGTCGGGCAGCTGATCGAGGCCGCGCTGCTCGGGATCGCACCGCTGGGCGTTGCGCTGCTGTCCTTTGGATTCAATTGCGGCGCGTTGGTCACGGCGGTGCCGGTGACCTCGGCGTACCACACCGCCATATCCCAGTTGGCCTGGTCGAGTGCCGCTTTGCAGTTGCCGCCGGAGCAGTTGACGCCGGCAGAGGGTGCAGCGCCTGCAGCGAGGTTGTAGTCGCCATCGACCACACCCTGACGGTTCGCGCGCATGCGCTCGAGCATGCTCTGCGCCAGGATCGCCGACTGGGTGTACTGGTAAGAAACGAAGTTGTTGCTCAGGGCCGAAGTCTGCAGGCCGGCGATGCCCAGCAGGCCGATGGCCAGTACCAGCACCGCGATCAGCACTTCCAGCAGGGTCAGGCCGGATTGCAGCGCAGGACGTGGCAGGTTCAGGTGCACGCCAGGCTCGTCGGATTGGGATTCTTCACGTAGATGCGCCCGCTCTGATAAACCGAAACGCAGCGGATCAGGCTCTTCTGCCCGGCCGGCAAGTTGTTCGGCGTTACCGTGAACACGCCGGCGCTGGCGGTGAAGTGATTGCTGCTGTTGACGCTGCCGGCGCTGCCGAGTCCATTGAAACTGATGTTGGTGCCGTAAACGCTGCTCGCGCTGACGCTGCTCGCCGTGGCCAGCGGCGCGGCGGCGCGCAATGCGGTGGCGGCACTGCAAGTGCTGCTCGAGCTGGCGCTGACGTACATGCAATATCCCTCCGTCCAGTTCGACGCGTTGCTGTCGCAGGATGCGCCGTCGGCCGAGGCACATAGCGTGACCGTCTGGTCTCGCTTGATCGCCTCGCTGCGCGCCATCGTCAACAGCGCAAGCAGGCCATTGGCGTCGGTCACACCCTGGTTCTTTTTTATGCTGCTCGAGAACGACGGCAGGCCAATGGTCAGCAGCACCGCCGCGACCGCGACACCAACCATCAGTTCGAGCAAAGTAAAGCCAGAATTCCCTTTCATTTTTGTCTTTAGGTCTGCCGTCTCCATAGCGCAAGCTATAGCGCCACGCGCACTGCGTCCAATGGCTTCCAGCCCCAGATCCGGTCATTGCCGATGGACGGCATTGAAGCTGCGACAAACGTCTGCGCAATCCCGAACCCTGGACACTCCCGGCGCACAGTTTAAGCAAATTCACCAGCTTGCAAAGTATTGCCCGAGTAAATCGTGAAGCGCGGCGGGTAGCATTCACCCGTGCCGGGGTTTGCTGCCCCAAGAACCGGGGGCGCGCGGTGCGCAAAGGCTCGCCAGCCTAGGATGGCGCCGAGCAATTCTTCTGCGTATGTGAGTTGCAGACCCGAACGCGGCTGGAAAACAGTGCAACCGTACGGCTGACGTCGATCCCGCCATTGGCAACGACGAAGAAGCTGCCATTGCTGTTGACGATGCCTTCGCTGTTGTACGAAACGTAGTTCAGGTACTTGTTGCTGCTCAGGCTGCTGCAACTCATCGGTGGTGTGACTGCAAGCACGCGCTCACTGCTGCCGAGCGTGCCGTTGTGGTCGCTGTCGATGAAGGTCAGCAGGTTCTGCGACCAGCTGCCGGTCGCACCTCGACTGCAACTGGTGCCGTCGGCCGATTTGCAGATCGCTACCGAACAATTGCAACCGATTGCGGCTGCGCGCGCCTCGACCAGTTCCGCCAACAGGGCATTGGCGCCGGTCGCGACGCAGTTCTCGCGGACCGTTGCGGTCAGGCTGGGGAGCCCCAGCGTCATCAGCAAGGAGGCGACCAGCAAGGTCGCGATCAATTCGAGCAGCGTATAGCCGTGATTGCCGCGCATCGCGCCTCCGCATCGTCTGCGAAGGGCACCCGAGAAGCTGCGCAGACGACCTCAGGCTGTCATGCCGTCGCGGCGGCAGGCATTGTCATTTGAGGACGGTTAACGCGCCAGAAGGGCGCGGCGGCGTATCAGGCAAAAAGCCGGCGGACCTTGTACAGCGAGCGTTCCAGCTGTTCCAGATCGGTGCTGTCGTTGTAGACCGCCATCGAGGCGCGAACCGTTGCTGGCACGTTGAAACGCTGCATCAGCGGCATTGTGCAGTGATGGCCGGTGCGCACGGCGACACCGTCCTGATCGAGAATGGTGCCGATGTCCTGCGGATGCGCGCAATCCATCACGAACGAGATGATCGCGCCCTTGTGCGGCGCCGTACCAATGATGCGCAGACCCTCGATGCCCCCGAGCCGGCGCGTGCCTTCTTCGAGCAGACGATGCTCGTGTGCAGCGATCGCGTCGATGCCGAGGCGCGTGATGAATTCGAGCGCGGTGGCAAAGCCGATGGCGCCTGAAATATCCGGCGTGCCGGCTTCGAACTTGTAGGGCACGTCGTTCCAAGTGCTGCCTTCGAAACTGACTGTGCGAATCATGTCGCCGCCACCTTGCCACGGAGTCATCGCTTCGAGGTGCTCGCGCTTTGCGTACAGCACGCCGAATCCGGTCGGGCCGTAAGCCTTGTGCGCGGAACAGGCATAGAAGTCCGCGTCGAGCGTCGTCACGTCTACCGCCAAATGCGCAATGGCTTGCGCACCATCAACCAGCACCGGAATGCCGCGTGCATGCGCCTCGGCAATCATTTCGGCGACCGGATTGATGGTGCCGAGCGTGTTCGACACCTGCACGATCGCCACCATCTTGGTACGCGGGCTGAGCAAGGCGCGCCAGGCCGCGAGGTCCACTTCGCCGGAGTCCGTTACCGGGGCGGCGATGACTTTTGCGCCGCGTCGCGCCGCGACCAGCTGCCAGGGCACGATGTTGGAGTGATGCTCCATGCCCGTCAGCAGAATCTCGTCGCCCGGCTGCAACCTCGGTTCGAGAAAGCTGTAAGCGACGAGGTTGATCGCCTCGGTCGTGCCTCTGGTGAACACGATCTCTTCGCGCGTGGCCTTGAAGAACGCCGCGATGCGATCGCGTGCGCCTTCATAGGCAGTGGTCGCGCGCTCGGCGAGATCGTGCACGGCACGATGCACGTTGGCATTTTGATGGCGGTAGTAACCGTCGAGTGACTGCAGCACGACTTCGGGCTTCTGCGTTGTCGCGCCGTTGTCGAGATAGGCGAGGCGGCCGCCGCGCACCGGCTCGCGCAGAATCGGAAAGTCGGCCTGGATCGCCGCGAGGTCGAACGCCACTGCGGGCGCGGTGATGAAGCGCTGCGGCTGGTTCATGCGATGGCCTCGATCAGGCGATCGAGTTCGGGATCGTCCGGAAAATCGAGGATGTCTTCGATATGGCGGCGCAGCGGCGCAAACTCGACGTGATCGAGAATTTCGAGCGCGAATGCGCGCAGCAGCAGGGCTTTTGCGGTTGCGGCATCGATGCCGCGGCTGCGCAGATACGCCAGCGCGGTTTCGTCGAGCTGGCCGACGGTGGCGCCGTGTGCGCATTTGACGTCGTCGGCGTAGATCTCGAGATCCGGTTTGGCATTGACCTCGGCACGCTTCGACAGCAACAGATTGGCGATGCGCTGCTCCGAATCGGTTTTCTGCGCGCCCGGCTGAACCACCACTTTGCCGCTGAACACGGCGCGGGTGCGCTCGCCGACGATGCCGCGAAAATGCTCGCGGCTGCGGCCATGCGGTGCGGCGTGGACGATGCGCGTGTGGTTGTCGACGTGCGCACGCGGCTGCGGCACATAGAGTCCATGCACTTCGGCCTCGCAGCCGGGCGCTGCCAGCGTGACATTGCAATCGTGTCGCACGAAGCCGCCGCCTGCATCCAGGCACAGCGCACGAAGACGCGAGTCGCGATCCAGACGTGCGTCGATGCGCGTCAGCAGGGTTGCGCCCGCAGACTCGCGTTGCAGACGATAAAGCCGCAGGCTCGCATTGGCACCCAGCTCGATCGACAGCGTATGCGTGGCGAGACGTTCGTCGGCACTGTCGCGCGCGAACTCCAGAATCACCGAGGCCGAGGCACCGCTGCCCAGAACGATGCGATGGCGCTGGTGCGTCATGGTTCCCGTGGCCGACCCGCTGCCGAGAAACAGCAGATGCAGCGGCTGCGCCAGCACTTGACCTGCGGCGAGTTGCAGATCGAGGCCGGGGCTCGCGAATGCGGCGTTGAGCGCGGCAAGTCCGTCGTCGTCGGCAGTTTCGGTCGTGGCGATATTGCCGATGTGCTGCTGCGTGCTGCTGCGCGCCGCATCGAAGCGACCATCGACAAACACCAATTGCTGACTGTCGGCGAGCGCTTGCGGTATCAGCGCATCGCCGCCGTCCGCAGGCAAGGCAAACTGCTTTTCCGAAAGTGAGGCGAGATCGGTATAGCGCCAGTCTTCCTCGCGCTTGCTCGGGAAGCCGACCGCGGCGAACCGCTCGAATTGCGCGCGGCGCGAATCGCGCGACGGCGTATCGCCGAGACCGGCGGCGAGCTGTTCGAACGCCTTGCGATAAGCCTCGAGCTTCATGCCGCCTCCAGCCAGCCGTAGCCTTTTTCTTCCAGTTCGCGCGCGAGCTCAGGGCCGCCGCTCTTGACGATGCGGCCGCGTGCCAGCACGTGTACGAAGTCCGGCTGCACGTAGTCGAGCAGGCGCTGGTAATGCGTCACCAGCACGGTCGCACGCTCGGGCGAGCGCAGTGTGTTGATGCCATCGGACACCACTTTCAGCGCATCGATGTCGAGGCCCGAATCGGTCTCGTCGAGAATCATCAGGCGCGGTTCCAGAATCAGCATCTGCAGAATCTCGTTGCGCTTCTTCTCGCCGCCGGAGAAGCCTTCGTTGACGCCGCGCGACAGCATCTTCGGATCGATCTTGACGATCTTCGCGCGGTCGCGAATCCAGGCGAGGAAGTCGCCGGCCTCGATTTCGGTACCGCCGCGATACTTGCGGCGCGCGTTGATCGCCGCCTTCAGCAGCGTCAGATTGCTCACACCGGGAATTTCGACTGGATACTGGAAGCCCAGGAACACGCCTTCGCAGGCGCGCGCCTCGGGTTCGAGCGTGAGCAGATCCTTGCCATCGAAAGACACGCTGCCGGCGGTGACGCTATAGCCTTCGCGGCCGGCCAGCACATGGGCCAGCGTCGACTTGCCGGAACCATTCGGCCCCATGATCGCGTGGACTTCGCCGGCATTCACCGTCAGCGACAAACCTTTGAGGATTTCCTTGCCGTCGACAGTGGCGTGAAGGTCTTTGATGTTCAGCATGGTTCAGTCGTTTCCAAAAAATGTATTGCGATGACGTTGCAAATCCGGCGAGATGCGCCGGTGCCGATTGCGAGGGAAGGGTCAGGTTCGATTGCTGTGCGATGAAGAACGTCGAAGGCCGCTCGATCGTGGTGACGGCAAGCCGTAACCGCGAACGTGTGCGCTAGCCGACCGCGCCTTCCAGGCTGACCTGCAGCAGTTTCTGCGCTTCCACGGCGAACTCCATCGGCAGTTCCTTGAACACTTCCTTGCAGAATCCGTTGACGATCATCGACACGGCTTCTTCTTCGGAAATGCCGCGCGCGCGGCAGTAGTACAGCTGGTCTTCGGCGATCTTCGAGGTGGTCGCTTCATGTTCGAGACGCGCGCTGGGGTTGCGCACTTCCGTGTACGGGAACGTGTGCGCGCCGCATTGGTCGCCGATCAGCAGCGAGTCGCACTGCGTGTAGTTGCGCGCGTTGTCCGCACCTTCGAGCACGCGCACCAGGCCGCGATAAGACTGCTGCCCGCGGCCGGCGGAAATACCTTTCGAGACGATCGTCGACTTGGTGTTCTTGCCGACATGAATCATCTTGGTGCCGGTATCGGCCTGCTGCCGGTGATTGGTCAGCGCCACCGAATAGAACTCGCCGACCGAGTCGTCACCGCGCAGGATGCAGCTCGGATATTTCCAGGTGATCGCCGAGCCGGTTTCGACTTGCGTCCAGGAAATCTTCGAGCGTGCGCCACGGCAATCGCCGCGCTTGGTGACGAAGTTGTAGATGCCGCCGCGGCCTTCTTCGTCGCCGGGATACCAGTTCTGCACGGTCGAGTACTTGATCTGTGCGTCATCCAGTGCGACCAGTTCGACCACTGCTGCGTGCAGCTGGTTTTCGTCGCGCTGCGGCGCCGTGCAGCCTTCGAGATAGCTGACGTAGGCGCCTTCCTCGGCGATGATCAGCGTGCGTTCGAACTGACCCGTATTGCGCTCGTTGATGCGGAAATAGGTCGACAGCTCCATCGGGCAGCGCACACCCTTCGGGATGTAAACGAACGAGCCCTCGGTGAACACGGCGGTGTTCAGTGCTGCGTAGAAGTTGTCCGCGAACGGCACAACCGACCCGAGATATTTCTGCACCAGGTCAGGTCGCTCACGCACCGCTTCGCTCAAGGGGCAGAAGATCACGCCGGCTTCGGCGAGTTTCTTCTTAAACGTGGTGGCAACCGAGACGCTGTCGAACACCACATCGACGGCAACGTTCTGCACGCCGGCGAGCATCTCCTGCTCTTTCAGCGGAATGCCGAGCTTCTTGTAGGTCTCCAGCAGTTTCGGATCGACTTCGTCGAGCGACTTCGGACCATCCAAGTGCGACTTCGGCTGTGAGTAATACGAGATCGACTGATAGTCGATCGGCGGGAACTGCACATGCGCCCATTTCGGCTCGGTCATCGTCAACCAACGACGATAGGCCTTGAGGCGGAATTCCAGCAGCCACTCCGGCTCGAGCTTCTTCGCCGAGATCAGACGGATCACATCCTCGGACAGACCCGGCGGCACCTTCTCGGCCTCGATGTCGGTGATGAAGCCGGCGCTGTACTTCTGATTGCGGACCAGCTGGCGAACGTCGGAGAGATTGGCAGCCATCAGACTTTTCCTGCGGCGCTCGTCGGCGCGGCGTTGAGCCGTGACAGCGTCACGGGATATTCGGTGCTGGGGTGGGGGCGCATCGGCGCGGCCATCTGCGCCAGCGTCACCGCTTCCAGTGCATGACTGATCGCGCGGTTGATCAGGCGCCAGTTGGCGCGCGCGCTGCAGCTCGATTCGATCCCGCAGCCGCCGCGTTGCACCGCGCATTCGGTAATGCCGATCGGTCCGCCTTCGAGCACGGCGACGACATCGGCAACGGTGATCGCTTCCGGCGCGCGCGCCAGCCGGTAGCCGCCGCGCGCGCCGCGCACGGACTCGATGAGCCCCCCTTGGGTCAGCCGCTTGAGCAGCTTGGCCACCGTGGCTGCGCCCAGGTGCGTGCGCGCCGCCAGATCGGTGGTGGTGCGCATCGCCTCTGGCTGCGCGGCCATCACCGTCATCACCAGCGTGCCGTAATCCGTGAGCTTGCTGAGCTTGAGCATCAAATAAGACCGTTTTGGTACCGATTGAGTTTAGCGCGTCCGCGGGGTCGGCCTCAAGCGGCGGCCACGGGCTTACCCGCGACTGCGCAACAGTGGGTTGCCTGTCGTGGTGCGGCTGAGCCGCAGGCTGCGAACAACTGCTTCCGCCGCACGCTCGGTGATCCAACCTCGATCGCTGGACACGCCACAAACGACGATGTCGATTCAGCAAGCGTGCACGCTGCTCGACTGAAGACGGATTCATCGCCTCCTGAAGTCTGCGCGACGCGCCGGCACGTGCGCGCAGCGGGAACTTAGCAAGGCGCTGGCGATCGGTAACGCAATCACGCTATAAGCGCTCGCATGAACGCCTTCAATCAAGCTCAGGCATCGGGACCAACGGAATGATCCGCGCACTCAGTATGCCGCTGCGCTACTCGGCGCTGGCGGCCTCGATCGTATTGCTCGTCGGTGGCGTGATCGCCACGCGCGACTGGGCGCCGGGCTGGTTTGCGCTGGTCATCGTCGCCGGTGCGTTGACCGCGCTCGGCTTCTACGATCTCGCCCAGGTGCAACATTCGCTGCGCCGCAACTATCCGCTGCTGGCGCATTTCCGCTTCATGTTCGAAGCGATTCGCCCCGAGATTCGACAGTACTTCGTCGAATCCGACAACGAGGCGGTGCCGTTCTCGCGCGCGCAGCGTTCGCTGGTGTATCAGCGAGCCAAGAGTGTCGAGGACAAGCGGCCCTTCGGCACCGAACTCGATGTTTACGGCGACGCCTATGAGTGGATCAATCATTCGATGCGGCCGCATCACAACGCCGATGCCAATTTTCGCGTACGCATTGGCGGCAAGGATTGCCTGCAGCCTTACGAAAGCTCGTTGCTGAATATCTCGGCGATGAGCTTCGGCGCGCTGTCGGCGAATGCGATTCTGGCCTTGAACCAAGGCGCCAAGCTCGGCGGTTTCGCGCACGATACCGGCGAAGGTTCGATCAGCCGTTACCACCGTCAGAACGGCGGAGATCTGATCTGGGAACTCGGCAGTGGCTACTTCGGCTGCCGCACCAAGGACGGCCGTTTCGATGCCGACAAGTTCGCCGCGCAGGCCACCAGCCCGCAGGTGAAGATGGTCGAGATCAAGCTGTCGCAGGGCGCGAAGCCCGGCCACGGCGGCGTACTGCCGGGTCCGAAGGTGACGCCCGAGATCGCCGAGGCGCGAGGTGTGGAGATCGGCGAAGACTGCGTGTCGCCGGCGGCGCACTCGGCGTTCACCTCGCCGATCGAATTGCTGCAGTTCATCTCACTGCTGCGCGAGCGCAGCGGCGGCAAGCCGGTGGGCTTCAAGTTCGCGCTGGGTCATCCCTGGGAATTCTTCGGCATCTGCAAGGCGATGATCGAAACCGGCGTGACGCCGGATTTCATCGTCGTCGACGGCGGCGAGGGCGGCACCGGTGCAGCCCCGGTCGAGTTCACCGACCACATCGGCACGCCCTTGCAGGAGGCGCTGCTGCTGGTACACAACACGCTGGTGGGCTTGAACCTGCGCGACCGCATCCGCCTCGGTGCCAGCGGCAAGATGGTGTCGGCGTTCGACGTCGCACGCACGCTGGCGATGGGCGCGGACTGGTGCAATATCGCGCGCGGCTTCATGTTCGCGCTCGGCTGCGTGCAGTCGCAGTCCTGCCACACGGATCGCTGCCCCACCGGTGTGGCCACGCAGAATCCGAACCGCCAGCGGGCACTCGTCGTGTCGGACAAATCCGTGCGCGTGAAGAACTTCCAGCAAAACACGCTGAAAGCACTCGGCGATCTGATCGGCGCGGCGGGCCTGTCGCATCCGAACCAGTTGCGGCCGCATCACATCGTGCGGCGCATTTCCGGCAACGAAATCCGGCTGCTTTCCGACTTGTACAAATTCCTGCAGCCGGGCGAATTGCTCGCAAATCCTGCGGCGCACACCGTTTATGAGAAATACTGGCAGCTCGCCTCCAGTCGCAGCTTCGACCCGCATCAATGACTTCATCGCCTTCAACCGTTCCCGCGCCGCAATGGGAAGTCGCCGAGCCGTTCATCGAACGCGTCACCGTTTCTGCGGGCGACATCGACCGCTTCGGTCACACCAACAACGTCGTGTATCTGAGCTGGCTTGAACGGGTTGCCTGGGCGCACTCGGTCAGTCTCGGTCTCGACTTCTCCGACTACGAACGCATCGGCGCAGGCTGCGTGGCGCGACGCCACGAGCTCGATTACCTGCAGCCGACCTTCGTTGGCGACGAGCTGATGCTCGCCACCTGGATTGCCGAAAACGATGCGCGTCTGAGCATGTGGCGGGCCTACCAGATCATCCGTGTCGCCGATGCACGCACGGTGATGCGGGGTCGCACGCACTGGGTCTGTGTCGATCTGAAAAGCGGTCGACCGCGCCGACAACCGCCGGAGTTCGTCGCGGCTTACACGCCGGCGGTTGGCAGCAACGACGCGGCATGAAGCCGCGCGTCGAGATCGAATACTGCACACAGTGCCGCTGGCTTCTGCGCGCCGCCTGGGTTGCGCAGGAATTGTTGACCACCTTCGATGGCGAGTTGCTCGAGGTCGCACTGCGGCCAGGGCAGGGCGGCATCTTTGTCGTGCGCCTCGACGGTGAACAGATCTGGGATCGGAAGCTGCAGGGCTTTCCGGATCTGCCGCAGCTTAAGCAGTTGATTCGCGATCGCGTCGCACCTGAGCGCGATCTCGGTCATAGCGATCGCAAGCCCGCGCACGATTGAAATCGTAAGGGCATCGTCAGCGAGCGCCGACGCAGTGAGGTGTGATGTGCAGCGGCTAGTGACCACTCACACGGAAGATTGAATGCAGTAGCCGGGTACCGGAATCGATCTGTTCTCCGAGCCGGCGCATCTGGTGCCGGCGCCGCCAAAGTCGCGATTGCGCTAGAGCCAACGTAATTCCACAGCAGCGCCGAGCGTGCCGATCAGCACGGCGTTTTGTCCGAAATCGCGCCCGAGTTGTTCGGCGAATCCCGGTGGCGGATCACACAGCAGTAGCCCCGGCTCATCCGGCCATTCGCGATCCGGATCGTTGGCGATGGCCGGAAGGTGGCGCAGACCCGCGGCATTCACGGCGGCGATCAATGCCGCATGACGCTGCCCGTTTTCTTCCACGCTCAGTGGAATCGACGCCGGATTGCAGGCGCTCAGAAGCGCCCAGGATTCGCGTACACCGCCGCGTTCGCGCAGCTTCGCGTCAATTGCAGCATCTGCGATATCCACCTTCAGGATCAGATCGATTTCACTTTCGATCTTGTAGTGACTCGCGCGGTAGGCTGCATCGAGCTGCGCGCGCTGCAGTAGTTGATCAAACAGCGTTTCGATCGCGGCGAGCCGGTCGTTCAAACCGTGACCGCTGTCGAGCACATGCAGCGGCACGCGGTGCGCGCCGGCGTAACGAATCGCGCGTTCGACCGGCACGATGTCGTCGTCCCAACCGTGAATCACGCAACTGAGTTGCGGTGGTATTGGCGCTGGCTCGTCGTAGCCAGGAAAGTAAAGTGCGGGCGCGAGCAGCAGTAGCGCGTTCGGTTTCAAGTGTCCGCAGGCCATCGCCGAGACCCAGCCGCCCATGCTGGATCCGACTAAAACCAACGCTCTTTGCGCACAGGGACGCAGTGCCAGCAACTGCGAGAGGCGCGCTCGCGGATCGGGTGTGTGACTATAATCCGGGCTTACGACATCGAAGCCGCGCCGCGTTGCGGTTTGCGCCAGACGGGTAATCTTGATGCCCCATGGACCGCTCTCCTTGCCGTGGGCAAAGCAGACCAGATGTCTTGGTATCGGCGATGCGGTTAAGGTGGTCGGGGCTGCGGTATCCGTCATGAAAATACCCGGTACAGGAGGAGCGAACGTGATCGATCAAGGCAGATTAGCAGTCGCGCCACGTGCTGGCGGCGAGCCTGCATGACCAAGGCCGCCGCAATACGCGGTTTCGCTGAACGTCGCCGGCAACGTCCGAAGGAGCCGCTCGAAGTTCGCGTGACGGTGCGCTTCAAGTTCGGCAACGGTGCCGACGAAGTGGTCACGATGATGGACGATCGCAGCGTGCCGATGGTCGACAGCGTCTTCAAGAACCGTGACCGTATCGCGCGGCAGTTTCTCCGCCTGCTGGTTCGTGCCGGTGCGGCACAGCCCAAAGTTGCGCGCGAGCTGTTGCCGCTGCTACGGCTATTGAAGCGTCGCGGCAAGAAAGCCTGATCCCTAAATTGTCAATTCCGCAATCCTGATAAGACTGAGCTTGACTTGAAATATCTACTTTGGGCGGACGGCGTGCTCGCCGCTGTCGGCGCGGTAATGACCATCGCCGTCGGCTTCGTGGCGCTGGTGTTCGGTCTCTATCGCGAAGCCTCGCCAATCACCCGCGACGGGCTCAGCGGCGTGCTCATCATCACCGCCTGCTTCGCCGTGCTGTTCGTGCTTTCGGGCGCGGCTGCGCTGGGCGTGAAACGCGCTCGCAGCTGGCATTGGGCATTGCAGATCGTCCTGCTCATTGCGATGCCCTTGTTATGGACCTTGATCACCGCGCAACTTCGCTCGGCGTAAACCGAGTCTCTCCGACGTCTGCCATTTTGGCGGCGCCAACACCCTGGATACTGAACGATGGAAGAGCCTGGCAAGACGACGCTGACCGGTGAGCCGCCGCAGCAGCACGACTGGTGGAGTTTGATTCCGATTCTGGCCGGCCTGTTCTGGCTCGGCGCCGGTGGCGGAAGCTACGGCTGGCTGCTGTTCGGCTTTGTGCCGGGAAGCTTGATTCTGGCTTCGGGCGTTTCTCTGCTGCTGTGGCCGGGCGATCCGAAAATCACCTTCTATATGTCGCTCGGCAGCGTCATCGGGCTGTTCGCCTGGGTGCCGGAAATCTTATTCGGTGGCTGGCTCGGGCCGATCGCCCTGCTGGTGAGCATCGCGACCTTCCTGGCTTCCGGTCGTATCGCGTTGAAGTACGCGCCGCGTGCCGACGGTGCACCGCTGCCACCGGCAACGCTGCCGGTGTTCGCCAAGGTGGCGCTGGACGAAACGCTGATCGGCTTCTTCGTCGCGATGGCGAAGATTCCGAGCGGCGACCGCGCTTCGATCATGTGCGACGAAGCGCATCGGCTGCAGGACACCTTGCAGGCTGGTGGCTGGATCGATGATCCGGCCAGCTTCCACCAGGCGCCGCCGCCGCCGGAGGATGCCCGTCTACAGGCCGCCAGTTTTGCGGGGCACGCATTCCAGTGGCTGCGTTTCAGCAGCGGGTTCGTGCCGAATGCCAAGCTGCCGGGCGCCATGCTCTGGGCGAGCCACCAGCGCAATCGCGATTGTCATGCGCGCGTGTTTCGTCACGGCGCACCCGGCAAGCCCTGGCTGCTGTGTATCCACGGCTACCGCATGGGCCTCTCGGTAATGGACGTGCCGCTGTTTTCGCCGGGGCTGCTGCACCACAAGCTCGGGCTCAACCTGGTGATGCCGGTACTGCCGCTGCACGGTCCGCGCCGCATCGGCGTGATGAGCGGCGACCTATATCTGGATGGTGACTTGCTCGATCTGCTGCACGCGGAAACCCAGGCGCTCTGGGATCTGCGCCGCACGATTGCGTGGATTCGCGCACAGGAACCGGACGCCCGCATCGGCGTGCTCGGCTACAGCCTGGGTGGTTACAACACCGCACTGCTGGCCGGCTACGAGCCGGGCTTGGAATTCGCCGTTGCAGGCATTCCGGTTTGCGATCTCGCGTCGATGCTGTGGGGGCTGGTGCCGCCGCCGCATCGCAATTACTTCATGTCGCAGGGGCTCGATCTCGCGCATTACGTCAACATGCTGAAGGTGGTGTCGCCGCTGGTGCGGCCGCCGCTGCTGCCGCCCGAGCGCCTGCATATTTTCGCCGGCAGCGCCGATCGGGTGGTTCCGCCGGAAGAGCCGTTGAAACTATCCCGTCACTGGAAGCGTCCGGTCGTGTGGTATCCGGGCGGCCATCTGACCTTCCGAGGCGAACGATCCGTGGAGCGCTGCATCGAAAGCGCCATCAGCGGCGCGGGCTGGAACAGTGCGCGTTGAGCGACTAATTCCTTGAAGCGGGCGGCCAGGGCGGTGCGGGCAGTCGAAGGGCGCGGGGCGCGTTAAACTGCGCGTCCTGGCGGCTTGGACCCGCAGCCCCCTTTCTGCTTGCACGACACCCCTAAAATGACAAACGTCTGTATCAGCGGCAGCGGCCTGTTCACTCCGGCAGAGTCGGTGTCGAACGACGAACTGGTCGCCGCGTTCAACCGCTATGTCGAAAACCACAATAACGAGCACGCGTCGGCGATTGCAGAGGGCAGCGTGCAGCCGCTGGCGCCGTCGAGCAGCGAATTCATCGTCAAGGCCTCCGGCATTCACTCGCGACATGTGGTCGACAAGGCCGGCGTGCTCGATCCCGCGATGATGCGTCCGCGCATCCCGAAGCGCAGCGAGGGCGAGCCCTCCCTGATGGCGGAGATGGGTGCGGCCGCTGCGCTGCAGGCGATCGAGAATGCGGGTCGCAAGCCGGAAGATATCGATTCGGTGATCGTTGCCTGCTCCAACATGCAGCGCCCGTATCCGGCGATCGCCGTGGAGTTGCAGGCGCTGCTCGGTATCCGCGGATTTGGCTACGACATGAACGTCGCCTGCGCCTCGGCGGCGTTCGGTGTGCAGGCCGCTGTCGATGCGGTCAGCCGCGGCTCCTCGCGCGCGACGCTGGTGGTGAGCCCGGAAATCTGCACCGGTCATCTCAACTTCCGCAATCGCGACTGTCACTTCATCTTTGGCGACGCGGCGACGGCGCTGTTGGTCGAGCCGCTCGCTGGAAGCGTCAGCCGGGATCGATTCGAGGTTTTGGGAACGCGCTTGCAGACGCAGTTCTCCAACAATATCCGCAACGACTTCGGCTTCCTCAACCCGTCCGAGCAACCGCCGCGTCGCTGGGACGAAGTGCTGTTCCGCCAGGAAGGGCGCAAGGTGTTCAAGGAAGTGGTGCCGATGGTGTCGGAACTGCTGGTTTCGCACTTGGGCGATCTCGGCATCGACACCAATGCCGTCAAGCGCTTCTGGCTGCATCAGGCGAACCTGAGCATGAACCAGCTGATCGCGAAGCGCGTGCTCGGCCGCGAGCCGGATACGGTGGAAGCACCGGTGATTCTGGATGAGTACGCCAACACCAGTTCGGCCGGATCGGTCATCGCCTTCCACAAATATCACCGCGATCTGGTCGCCGGCGACATTGGCGTTCTTTGCGCATTCGGTGCGGGCTACTCCGCCGGAAGTGTGGTGCTGCGACGCCTGTAAGGCTGTAATGCAACTGTAAGCTCGCGCCGACCAAGGAAAAATCGACCGCTGTAAACAAGCTGTAACAGCCGGTCACTAATTTGCCACCAGGCCGTCATCCGGCGTTAAATGCCTGTGTGGCAATGAGCGATAAAAATCTGCTGGTAGTGGAAGACGAAGCGCCGATCCGCGACATGCTGCGGTTCGCCCTTGAGCGCGCGGAGTTCCGCGTGGGCCTCGCACCGGATGTTCCGAGTGCGCGGCTGCAAATGGCGGAAGCCCGGCCGGACTTGATCCTGCTCGATTGGATGATGCCGGGGGTATCCGGGATCGAGTTCGCGCGCGAGTTGCGCAGCAACGCGACCACCAAGGACATTCCGATCATCATGTTGACGGCGCGCGCCGAGGAAGAAGATGCGGTGCGCGGCCTCAACGTCGGCTGCGACGACTATCTGTCGAAGCCGTTCTCGTTCCCCGAATTGATCGCGCGCATTCATGCGGTGCTCAGGCGCACGGTGCCGGGCGGCGAGGAAGAGCGCGTGGTGATCGCCGGCCTCGAGGTCGACGCCGCCAGTCAGCGCGTCACCGTAAAAGGCGAGCCGGTGCATCTTGGGCCCACCGAATACCGCTTGCTGTATTTCTTCATCACCCACCCGGACCGCGTCTATACCCGCGAACAGGTACTCGACCGCGTCTGGGGCCACAACGTCTACGTCGAAGAGCGTACCGTCGACGTTCACATCCGACGCCTGCGCAAGGCGCTTGAGCCGCACGGCGTCGACGATATGATCCAGACAGTCCGCGGCACCGGTTACCGGTTCTCCGAAAAGATTTGAGCGCGGCCATGAGCCCCGCCATCGAACCCTATTCGCGGCGCACGCTACTGAGACTGGTGCTCGGGGCAGCGCTGTGGGTTGCCGTGGCGGCGCTGCTGGGTCGCTGGATTGGATACACGCTCGCCGCAACGTCTGCGGCGCTCGCGCTGCTGCTGGTCTCCAATCTGCGCCATCTGGCGATCTTGCGGGAATGGCTGCAGCAGCCCAAGCAGAAAGTGTTGCCGCTGCCGGGCGGCATTTGGGGCGAGGTGTACGACGGCCTGCTCGACCTGCAGAAACGCAACCGTCGCCGCAAGAAAAAACTGGCGGCGATCCTGGCGGAGTTCCAGGCATCGACCGAGGCCTTACCCGACGGCGCCGTAGTACTCGGTCAGAGCGGAGAAATCGTCTGGTTCAATCCCGCTGCGCAGGCGCTGCTGGCCTTGCGCCTTCCGCAGGATCTGGGACTGCGGATCGCCAACCTGGTGCGCAGCCCCGCGTTCACCGCTTATTTTGCCGCCGGCGACTACAGCGACGAGGTTGAGGCAACCTCGCCGTTCAACGAGGAAACGCGCCTTTCGTTCCGCGTGATTCCCTACGGCAACGGCCAGCGCCTGTTGATCGTTCGCGATGTGTCGGATCTAAGGCGTCTGGAAATCGCTCGCCGTGATTTCGTTGCTAATGCCTCGCATGAGCTGCGCACGCCGCTGACCGTGCTGCGCGGTTATATCGATGTGATGCAACCGGAGTCGCGCGGCAGCGGTCCGCTGCGCGCCTGGCACGATCCACTGATCGAGATGCGCAACCAGGCAACCCGCATGGAAGCGCTGATCGGCGACCTGCTGAAACTCGCGCATCTAGAATCGGACGTCATTTACGCGCGTCAGGATCAATTGGACGTTCCGCGCATGCTGGCGCGTCTGAAAGAAGAAGCGGAACAGCTTTCGAAAGGACAGCACCGCTTCGAATTCGATATCGAACCGAATCTGCGCCTGTTCGGCCGCGATGCGGAAGTGCAGAGCATCTTCACCAACCTGGTGGCGAACGCCGTCCAGTACACACCAGCCAACGGGATCATTCGCGTGCGCTGGTGGAGTGACGAGCACGGTGCTTACTTTTCCGTAGCAGATACCGGAATCGGCATCGGCGAAAAAGACTTGCAGCGTGTCACCGAACGTTTCTATCGCGTCGATGTGGGGCGTTCGCGCGCGAGTGGCGGCACTGGTTTGGGGCTTTCAATTGTCAAGCAGGCACTGGAACGGCATCAGGGACGCCTCGATATCGAAAGTGAGGTCGGCGTCGGCAGCACCTTCACCTGTTTCTTCCCGTTACACCGCGTTCATCACACGGTCACTGCAGTCGACGTAGTTGGCGACAAAAAGCAACAGGATGTAACCAAACCGTCATAAAACGGACACGATTGTTACAACTCTGTGTCGCAAACTTCAATGGATGTCGCGGGAGGATGATCGCGCGATGTTTAGCAATCCACTTGAAGGGGACAGCAATGCAACAATTGAGGAAAGCCGTCGGGGCGCACAATTTCGGTGCGGGCGTGACGATTCAGCGCACGCTGTGGGCGAAGGCCTTTTACGCTGCCTGCGCAACGATGTTGATGGCACCGGGTCTGGCCGCAGCTCAGTCCACGCAGGAGCTCAACTCCGAAGTGCAGGATCTGAAGATGCAGGTCCAGCAACTGAAGGCGCAGGTCAACGGAACCGCCACGGCTCCTGCCACCGCCGCACCAGCGGCCGCCGTGGCCAGCGACGAAAAGCCGGTCACCTACAAGGGCGCGACGATGAACCTCGGCGGCCTCAAGCTGACCCTGGGTGGATTCATCGCGGCGGAAACCGTGTGGCGCAGCCGCAATGAAACGGCGGACATCAATACCTCGTTCACGGGCATTCCGTTCCAGAACAACAACAACTACTACGACTCCGAATTCCGCGAAACGGCTCGTCAGAGTCGCGTGCAGATGTTGGCGCAAGGTCCGACGGATGGCGTCAACAAGGTCGAAGCTTTCATTGCCGCGGACTTTCTCAGCTCCGGCACTACTTCGAACCAGAATCAGAGTCACAGCTACACGTTGCGTATGCGTGAGGGTTACTTGACCTGGGCGCGCAGCGATCTCGACATGTACGTGCTTGCCGGCCAGAGCTGGAGCCTGGCGACGATGTACAAGAAAGGTCTGACGCCGCGTTCGGAAGATCTTCCGATGACGATCGACGCGCAGTACGTCGTTGGCTTCAATTGGCTGCGTACGCCGCAAATTCGCATTGTGAAGAACTTCGGCAGCTTTGCCGCGCTGGGCCTTTCTGTGGAAGACCCGCAAAACCAGGTGAAGGGCACGGCCCCGGCGGGATCGCTGGCGACCAATCCGGGCACCGGCGGCGGTCTGTTGAACGCGACTGCCAATTACAGCACCGACATCGCGCCAGACGTCACCGTCAAGGCGGCGTTCGATCCGGGCTGGGGACATTACGAAGTCTATAGCCTGACCCGTTTCTTCCGCGATCGCGCGGAATCGACGCCGGGCACGGTGGCTTCGACCACCAACAAGACCTCGGTTGCCGAAAGCATTGGCGCCGGCATGATTCTGCCGCTGGTCCCGAAGATGCTCGACTTCCAGGCCTCGGGTCTGGTTGGTCATGGCAATGGCCGTTACGCCAGCGCGCAGCTCGGCGATTCGACCTATAACAGCAACAACGGTTCGATTGCTTCGTTGAAGTCGCAGTCGCTGCTGCTGGGTCTGATCGCGCATCCGACGCCGCGCTTTGACATTTACGGCTACGCCGGTATGGAACGTGTTGGCTCCGCCTATGGGTATGGCGATGGCGTCGGCGACAACTCGGCGTGTAACGTCAATGTCGTCGATACCGGCGCCCTGCCGACAGTCGGCGGCAAGGCGGCGAGCTGCTCGGGTGCGATTTCGTCCGCACGCGAAGCAACGGGTGGCTTCTGGTGGAAGGCGTACAAGGGTCCGATCGGGTATCTGCAGACGGGTGCCCAGTTCTCGTACTTCAAGCTGAAGACGTTCACCGATGCCGCTGGCTTCCAGGGCAAGACGGACGATTCATCGGTGATGCTGTCGTTCCGTTATTACCCGTACCAGTAACAAGGGCGGAGTAACGCCGGCGGACGCACTCGCCGGAAAGCGTACAAAGGCCAGCCCGAAAGGGCTGGCCTTTTTCATTTGAGTGATCGGGCGCTCTTGGCACGTTCAACATTGAACCGAGTCCCGCTCTTAGATACCATCCAGACCGAGATCGACCGACAAAACCTTCCACGGGTCCAGTACTTAGAGAAGGTGCGCCGCCGCAATCAATGAGCAAATCGCTCGGAATGCGCCGGCTTTTTTTCGACACCATAGTTGATCGCGATTGGTGCTTGATTGAGGGATTCCAAAAAGACGCATGGCTCGCTCTGGGCTGGGCCAGCCGTTTTGCGTGCGACAAGGTTTCGCTCATTTTCTCAGGGAAAAAAATGAAAACAGCTTGGCCAAGATTTTTGCTGGTGGGAATAACGCTGGCTTGTGCGTGCAATTCCGCAATGGCGTCGGAGACGCTGATGGACTTCCTCAAGGAGACGACGTTCAGCGGAAATGTTCGCGCGTACGATTTCAATCGCATTTACAGCCACGATACGCAGGATGCGCAGCCGAGTCAGAGCGCGTTTTCAATCGGTGGTCGTTTCGACCTGCATAGCGGTACCTTTCTCGGCGGCTTTTCCGTCGGAGCGGGATTTCTGACGGCGCATTCGCTCGGACTGAATGATCGCGACGGCAATCTGATCCATCTCGATCGAACTTTGGCTGGCAGCAATAATTCGCTGACTGCGCTGGGTCAGGCCTACGTCCAGTTCAAGAACGACTGGGTTTCAGTGAAGGCCGGCGATCAAAACATCAATACGCCATGGCTCAGCGATTCGGATTCGCGACTGTTGCCGGCGACCTATCAGGGGGTCACCGTTGACGCGACTCCAATCAATCACCTGCATCTGATCGGTCTGCGCATCTTCCGTTGGAAGAGTCGAACGTCAAACGACTATTACCAGAACAACCTCTACTACGCGCCGACTTACGACGGTGACGACTTGCGTGGCGGCACCGGAACCGCGCTTGCCACGGCTGATACGCAGGGCACGCTCGCATTCGGAAGTACGTACGCCGATCACGGCATCAAAGTCGGTGTTTGGTATTACAACTTTGAGCAGTTCGCCAACATGGTCTACAACGATACGGTGTATACGCTGACGACCGGCTCCGGATTCGATCCTTTCATCGGCGATCAGTTTGTCCGTCAGTGGAAGAGCAATTCGCTGCTGAACGATGCCGCGGTCAACACCGTCAAGGGTGAAGGCGTCGACAACCTGACCTACGGCGCCAAGGCGGGCCTCAACTCACCCTACGGCCAACTGATGCTCAGCTATACCGGCATCAGTAATCATCCTGGTGCGGTTGGAAACGGTGCGCTGATTTCGCCTTACACGATTGGCTACACCACCGATCCGATCGACACCTCATCGATGATTCGCGGAGTCGTTGACCTGGGGCCCGGTCATGCCTGGAAAGTTCGCTATACCGATAAGTTCCTGGATGAACAGGTCGTGGTGATTGCCGCCTTTGCGCGCTACTACTCCTATGCGTACGGCGATAGCAACAACGCGCTGATCGATGTCGCGTACTACCCGAAAGGTTTCATCAAGGGCTTCTCGATCCGCAACCGCGCAGAAGATGCGGTGGTCAGCACGCCGTCGAAAGGTCTGAATCCGGGTAAGAGCAAGATCTTCATTTACGACCGCGTGCAACTGCAGTACGAGTTTTGAAGGTGTGTCCTTGCACGAAGGTATGCCGACGCCTTTGAGTGAGGCCTTCGTGCAAAGGCTTGGAGCAATGGATCGAAGATGGCGCTTGCAAAAAGGCTCTCGGCGCGTCGGCGCCGAGAGCCTGAACTGTGATGCGTTAGCGGCAATCGACCAAGCTCGATTGCCGTTCAGTCTTGGAAACGCTTCGATTTAGAACGCCAACTGGAAGCGGGCGTTAACCGAATCAGGCTTGTCCTTGCCGGCCGATCCAAGATCAAATTCGGCTCGGTTGTAGTCGACCATGACGCGAACCGCAGAGTTGATGTAGTAGTTCACGCCAAAGCTAAGTGCTGAGATCGAGCAGTTGTCGATCGTGGTGCCGGTCGGAATTGCACCGACTGCCGGTTTGCAGACCGTCGTATTCGCGTCCGGCAAGTCGTGATTCTTGATGAAGTCATAACGCACCGCCAGTTCCACCGCACCGTAAGGATGGATCGGCTTCGGCGCCTTCATGGTTGCGATGTTGGTGTCGTAGACCTTGCTCTCGCCGGTCAGATAGACACTGCCGAGCACCGAGAATGCATCAACGGTCTGTTGATTCGGTCCCGACGACGCCGAGGCCGTGTGCTGACGGAACTTGGCCTGGCCGATTTCACCTTGGAAATACGCCGGTCCATAAACACCGGATAGTTCGCCGGTGAACGTCGTCACGCTGGGATTGTTGCCGCCAGCAATTTCGGTTGAGGTCGGAGAGGTTGCCGGCTGCGTGCCGCCGAGACTGGCCAGGTTCTGCGAGACACCCTTAAACGAATACCAGTCGGTTGATCCGGCATTCAGCTTGGCGCCGTTGTCGGCATGATCACTGGAAAAAGTGGCGCCGACGTGCAGCCATTCAGTTGGCTTGACGATGGGGGCGTAGGCGAGGCGGGCGTTGTAGCCGATACCCTGAGTTGGGGTGCCGGTGCCCTGGTTGGTTGAAGCGCCCGCCTTGTTCAGCGAATACACCGATGCGCCGGCCCAGGCGCTGTCGCCATTGATGAAGGCGCCATCCTTGAAGTAACGATAGAACAGGCCCTGTTGATAATCACGGCCGCCGAACAGACCCACCGCCGATACTGCGTTGCGGTTCATGAAGACGATATCGTTGTTGCTGGTCAACTCGTCCAGACTGCGCCAGGGTTTGGTTTGACCCAGGCGAATGGTGCCGTAACTCCACAGGTCGTGAGACACGTAGACGTCGTTGAAGCCGGCAGCCGGGTTCGACGTATTGGAGATGTCCTCGTCGATACGGTAGCGCCAACCGTAGACCTTGCCGGACAAGCTCAGGAACACGCGGCGGAAATAGAATCCGCTGTCGTTTTCGGCGGCGCCGCTGTCGAAGTCACTGTGCTTGTCTGGCAGGATGCCGGTGTAATCGAACTGGACGCGGCCGCCGAGCGAGAACACGAAGTTGCCGTCTTCCGACTCGATTACGAGTCCGCCCAGCGTGCGGGCGCTATCAGCCAAGGCAGCGTCGGTCGCGGTGAGGGCAGCGACGGCAAGGGCGCTACGCCAGATATATCTATTCAAGAATCATCTCCCAGTTAAAGTCCGTAGGTCCGGCACCGCAACAGCCCCGGCGGCGCCAGATGCGGCGTACATTGCCGATTCCCCTTCGTAATTAGAAGGAATTAAAAAGGCTAATTTTAGGTCCAAAACGAATAACTGGCGCTCGCAGCAGAAGATCGGGGAAGTCCCTCGGACTGTGCCGGCGGTCGACGAATCCCGATTGACATCTTCATGGCAGCATTAAAACGACCCGAGGACGTCTTCATGGAGTTTCGTCTCATCGTTTGGATGTGAGCGTCGCACGAGGTGGCCACCACAGGGCCGGCGATTCAAATTCAAGGACAGAACTGTGCGCAGGATTTTGACGATCGAAGACGACCCGGTTACCGCCCGGGAAATCATTGACGAACTGCAGTCGAACGGATTTGCCGTCGACTGGGTCGGTACCGCGCGCGAAGGTTTACTGCGCGCAGTCGGCGAGGTCTACGACCTGATCACGCTCGATCGCCTGCTGCCGGATCTGGATGGTCTGGCGGTGGTGAAGACAATGCGTGAAGTCGGCGTGCAGACGCCGGTGCTGATGATCAGCGCGCTCAGCGATGTTGATGAGCGCGTACGCGGATTGCGGGCCGGCGGAGACGATTATCTGACCAAGCCATTCGCGCCCGACGAAATGTCTGCGCGCATCGAAGTGCTTTTACGGCGACAGTCGGTGACGCCGAATGACACGCGCCTGCGCGTGCACGATCTCGAACTGGATCTGATTTCGCGCAAGGCCCGGCGCGCCGGAGCAGAATTGAACCTGCAGCCAACGGAGTACAAGCTGCTCGAGGTCATGATGCGCAACTCCGGGCAGGTGATGACGCGAATGATGCTGTTCGAAGCGGTCTGGGATTTTCATTTTGACCCTGGCACCAATGTCGTCAACATGCATATGAGTCGCTTACGCAAGAAAGTCGATCCGTCCGGTATGCCGGCGCTGATTCGTACCGTCCGTGGCTCGGGATACGTACTTGAAGCGCCTGTCTAATCCCTGGCGCAGTGCCACCACGCGCCTGCTCGCGATCTATGGCGGGTTCTTCGGCGTGTGGGCGATCGTGCTGTTGTCAGTGGTGTACTGGGATACCTCGCAATACCTTTCTGACGAAGCGGAACGCCTGCTCGGCGAGCGCGCGGAATACTTTGCATCGGTCGATCCCGGGCAATTGCGCGAGCGACTCGAAACCACCTACGAGTTCGATCTGCTGCACTTGAACGCCTACGGTCTGTTCGATTCTGCCGGCAAGCATGTGGCCGGTAACATTCCGGCGATTCCTCAGGGCCTGCTGCCCGATGGGCACAGCCGCGTTTACCAGGAGCGATTCGACGGCAGTGATCGACCGCGCAACAGCACGCGGATTCTCGCGATCCGTTTGCACAACGGTTTCGAACTCGTCCTGTCACGCGACGCTGGATTGATCGATCGCCTACACGCGCTGATTTCGCGCGCAATCATGTGGGGTTTGTCGCTGACCATCGTCCCTGGCCTGCTCGGTGGTGTTCTGCTGAGCATTAGGCCGCGTCAGCGCATCCGTGGACTGCAGTCCGCCAGTGATCGCATCGTCTCTGGCGATTTGCGTCAACGCTTGCCGCTATCGGGTCACGATGACGAGGTCGACCATCTCGCCGGCATTGTCAATCGCATGCTTGACGAGGTTGAACGCTTGATGTTCGAGGTCAAGAGTGTCTGTGACAACATCGCGCACGATTTGCGCACGCCGCTGACCCATCTGCGAGCGGGGCTTTATCGATTGCAGCAGCAGACCCCAGCTGGTGATGAGCGTGCTGGACCGATCGATCGGGCGGTCATCGAAACCGACGACTTGCTGGCGCGCTTTTCGGCGCTGCTGCGTGTTTCGGAATTGAAGGATGAACATCGGCGAGCGGCATTCGGCGAGGTCGACCTGGTCGATGTGCTGCAGCAGGTCCACGATCTTTACGAGCCGCTGGCAGAGGAAAAGCAGCTCGCGTTCAAACTCGAAATCGCAGGGCCGGCCAGTGTGGTCGGTGATCGTTACCTGTTGATCGAGGCGTTCAGCAATCTGGTTGGCAACGCGATCAAGTTCACGCCCGAGCGCGGCAATGTAGTGCTGCGACTGGCACTCCAGCCCGAGGGGCCGCGCGTCGATGTGATCGATAGCGGCATCGGTATCGAACCCGAACAACGCGAGGCGATTTTTGGTCGCTTTTACCGCGTCGACCGTAGCCGGATCACGCCCGGTTTCGGTCTCGGCCTGAGTATCGTCGAGGCGATCGTCCGTCTGCATGGATTCGACGTTTTCGCAGCCGACGCGGAGCAGGGTGCCTGCCTGACGGTGCGTTGCTGGTCATCGATCCAGCAGCCACGGTCCACTGCAGATCTGAAAGTGGGTCGCTCGGTTTGATGCGCAGTCTGTACATCGCCCTGCGTGCGGACGACGCGCTTCAACGCGCGCTGAGGGAGATCGGTTATCGCCTGCACCTGTCCCGGCCGGTGGACGCCCTGTGGGAATTGGCTGCCGAGACGTTCGATGTGGTGATCTACGATCTGGCGGGCGGGGATCTTGATCATTTCGCAGAATGCGGCAGAGCAAAACCGAACGCATGCATGCTGCTCGCAATCCAGCCTGATGAGGACGCCGAGCAGCGTGTGGCCTTGTTGCGGGCAGGTGCGGATGCCTGCTTATCGCGGCCGCTGTCGTTCGTCGAGGTGGATGCAGTGCTGCAGGCGTACTTTCGCAGGCAACTTCCGCGTCGTGGCGACGTTGTGGCGAGTCCTACAACGTCGCCATCTTCGGCGGATACGCCCGCGCTGGTGCTCAGTCGGCGCGCGTGCAAAGCGACTTTCGATGGGCAAGTGCTGCCGTTGTCGCTGCGCGAATTCGGTCTGCTGAGGCTGCTCGCCGAATCGCATGGCGCGCCTCGCGATCGGCTTTCGATCTGGCAGCAACTCGGCGGTGACGACGCCGAATTGAGTTCGGATTCGATCGACCGTGCGGTCTCGCGCTTGCGCTGCAAGTTGGCGCCGACGCCGGTCCGGATTGCCCGCGTACGCAAGCTCGGATACCAATTGAACGGGCCGATCGCGTTCAAATGACAACGGTGGGCGTGGGGTGAGTCGCATGACCGCCGTAGGTTGCTCAAGGGCGGGACTTGATTCGGACCTCTGCCGTCAACGTAACTTTTTTGTTATGCGGCGGACCGGCACCGGTTAAGTGGGTTTGGCCAGACTAAGACGGTTACTCGCACTCCGCGCGAGGCGTCTGCGAAGTCCTCCGGCCATGATCGCAATTCGTTTTACCCATCCTCGTCCAAGTACCTGTGGTCCCGGTATCTATATACCTGGCGATCCGGTGCAGCGGAATCGTTTGCCCTTACAAACGAGTTCGAACGCATGATCTGGTTCGTTCGTCTGGCGCTGCAGCGACCGTACACCTTTGTGGTGCTGGCGCTGCTGATCCTCATTTTCGGGCCGCTCACGGCGATGAAAACGCCGACCGACATCCTGCCCGACATCAAAATTCCGGTCATCGCCGTGGTGTGGACCTACACCGGTCTGCCCGCATCAGACATGTCGGGCCGCATCATCACCTACTACGAGCGCTCGCTGAGCAACACTGTCAACGATATCGAACACATCGAGTCGCAATCGGTCACCGGTATCGGCGTAGTGAAAATCTTCTTTCAGCCGAACGTCGATATTCGGACCGCGACCGCGCAGGTCACATCGATTTCGCAGACCGTTCTGAAGCAGATGCCGCCCGGCATTACGCCGCCGCAGATTCTTAACTACAACGCCTCCACAGTGCCGATCATCGAGCTGGCGTTATCGAGCGGCACACTGCCGGAACAGACGCTCGCCGACCTCGGCAACAACATCATTCGCCCGCGCTTGGCCACCGTGCCTGGAGCAGCAACGCCGACGCCGTATGGCGGCAAAACGCGCCAGGTCCAGGTCGATATCGACTCCAATGCGTTGCAGGCGCGCGGGCTGTCGGCGCAGGACATCGAAAATGCGCTGGCGGCTCAGAACCAGATCATTCCGGTCGGCACGCAAAAAATAGGTGGCTTCGAGTACAGCCTCGAACTCAACAACAGCCCGGACGCAATCGATGAACTCAACAATCTGCCGGTCAAATCGGTCAACGGCACGACGATTTTAATGCGCGACGTCGCGCATGTACGCGATGGCTATCCGCCGCAGACCAACATCGTGCATGTCGACGGAAAGCGCTCGGTACTGATGACGATTCTGAAAAGTGGCTCGGCGTCGACGCTGGCGATCATTCAGGGCGTCAAGCAATTGTTGCCAGGGCTTTCGGCGGTCGTGCCCTCGAGCCTCGAAATCAAGGCAGTCGACGATCAATCTTTGTTCGTGCGCGCAGCGATCTCGGGAGTCGCGCGTGAAGGCGTGATTGCGGCGGCGCTGACCAGCTTGATGATCTTGTTGTTTCTCGGCAGCTGGCGTTCGACTGTAATCATCGCAACGTCGATCCCGCTGGCAATTCTGGGTTCGATCATCGGGCTGTCCCTGCTCGGGCAGACGCTCAACATCATGACGCTCGGTGGACTTGCGCTGGCGGTCGGAATCCTGGTGGATGATGCGACCGTCACGATCGAAAACATCAACTGGCATCTGGAGCAGGGCAAACAGGTCGAGCCGGCGATTCTCGATGGTGCCAAGCAAATTGTGACGCCTGCGTTCGTGTCGCTGCTGTGCATTTGCATCGTGTTCGTGCCGATGTTTTTCCTCGGCGGCGTTGCCGGCTTCCTGTTCGTTCCGATGGCGGAAGCGGTGATGTTTGCGATGATCAGCTCGTTCATCCTGTCGCGCACGCTGGTGCCGACGATGGCCAAGTACCTGCTACGGGCGCACGTCGCGCACGGTCACCCGCATGGCGAACTCGAATACAGCATGGCTGAAATCGACAACGCGCATGCCCCTTCTAAATCACTCAAAAATCCACTGGTGTTGTTCCAGCGCGGGTTCGAGCAGCGCTTCGAGCGTGTGCGTGGCGTCTACCGGGAATTGCTTGAGCTGGGGCTGGCCAACAGCCGCGTCTTCATCATAGGTTTCATGGCGGTCGTGCTGCTGTCGTTCGCGCTGGTGCCTTGGCTCGGGCGCAACTTCTTCCCGACCGTCGATGCCGGGCAAATCAATATCCACGTGCGTGCGCCCATCGGCACGCGTATCGAGGAGACTGCATTCACGTTCGCGCGCGTCGAGGATGCGATTCGCCGCGCGATTCCACCGCAGGAACTCGATGGCATCGTCGACAACATCGGCTTGCCTGTCAGCGGTATCAACAACGCCTACAGCAATACCGGCACGATCGGACCGCAGGATGGCGACATCCAGATCACCCTGAAGAAAGATCATCGGCCCACGGCGATCTACGTGAAGCTGCTTCGTGAGCGCCTTCCGAGGGAATTCCGCGGCACTACGTTTGCATTCCTGCCGGCCGACATCATCAGCCAGATCCTGAACTTCGGTGCACCGGCTCCCATCGATCTGCAGATCGTCGGGCCGCGCACCAACGAGAATTACGCGTATGCGAAGCAGTTGCTGCACGACATCCGCCTGGTGCCGGGGCTCGCTGACGCGCGCATCCAGCAGTCGAATGCGTACCCGAGTTTCCGCATCGATGTGGATCGCACGCGTGCGCAGGAGGTCGGCATCAGCGAGCGTGACGTGACCAACAGCCTGGTCGTGAACCTTGCCGGCAGTGGCCAGGTCGCGCCGGCCTTCTGGCTCAATCCGAAGAACGGCATCTCGTATCCGATCGTCGCGCAGACGCCGCAGTATCGTCTGGATTCGCTGTCCGACCTTGAGAACCTTCAAGTCACCAGCAGCAGTGGCGCGCAGTCACAGATACTCGGCGGCATCGCCGAGATCAGCCGGAGTCGTAGCGACGCCGTGGTGTCGCATTACGACATCGCGCCGATGGTTGAGATTTACGCGACGACGCAAGGCCGCGATCTCGGTGCGGTCGCAGCCGCAATTCAGAAGATCGTCGCTGCGCACAAGTCCGACGTCCCGATTGGCACCGACGTCGTCTTGCGCGGTCAGGTGCAGACGATGAACAGCGCGTTTTCAGGGCTGCTGTTCGGTCTGCTTGGCGCAGTCGTCTTGATCTATCTGCTGATCGTGGTCAACTTTCAATCCTGGGCCGATCCATTCGTCATCATCACGGCGTTGCCGGCCGCGCTCGCCGGTATCGTCTGGATGTTGTTTGCGACACACACCACCTTGTCCGTACCGGCGCTGACCGGTGCCATCATGTGCATGGGCGTCGCAACCGCCAACAGCATTCTGGTGGTGAGTTTCGCGCGGGATCGGCTTGCCGAATGCGGCGATGGCTGGACTGCGGCGATCGACGCCGGCTTCGCCCGGTTCCGCCCGGTCTGCATGACCGCGTTGGCGATGATCATTGGCATGGCGCCGATGGCGCTCGGCATGGGCGAGGGTGGCGAACAGAACGCACCACTCGGCCGCGCAGTCATCGGCGGATTGATTTTCGCAACCATCGCGACCCTGCTGTTCGTGCCGGTGGTGTTCAGCCTGATCCATAAACAAAAGCGCGATCCCGCAGCCGAGCCGGCGTCGCTCACCCCAACATGCGGAGTTCCCCATGGCGTCTGACGTGACCGAGTCCAAGGTGGTTACGCCACGCAAGCTGAAGATTGCGGGCTTCGTCGGGATCGGCGTGGCGGCGCTGATCGTCGTTAGCGGCATGGTCAGTCGCGCCGCCGAAGAATCGCAACTCAACCAGTGGACTGCCGCGCAGGCAATTCCATCGGTGACGGTGTTTCAGCCAAGCGCTGGAGGTTCGGCCAATACGATTGTGCTACCCGGACGGCTTGAAGCGTTTTATCGCGCGCCGATCTATGCGCGCGTCAGTGGCTACCTGAAAGCCTGGTACACCGATATCGGCGCCAAAGTAAAAGCCGGGCAGATCCTCGGCGTGATCGAAACGCCGGATCTCGACCAACAACTCGAGCAGGGCAGAGCGAGCCTCGCCACCGCGCGCGCAAAGGCCAGCCTCGCCGAAACCACTGCGGCGCGTTGGCAGGCGATGCTCAAATCCGATTCGGTCTCGCAGCAGGCGGCCGACGAAAAGAACGGCAATCTCGCAGCGGAGCAGGCGACGGTGAATGCCGAGGCGGCCAACGTCGAACGCCTGCAAGCGCTCGCATCGTTCAAACGCATCGTTGCGCCGTTCGATGGAATCGTCACCTCACGTGATACCGATGTCGGCGCGCTGATCGATGCCGGTGGTGGTCGCGGACCGCAGTTGTTCACGGTCTCCGATATTCATCGTTTGCGCGTGTATGTGAGCGTGCCGCAGGACGACGCGTCTTCGATCCAGCCGGGCATGACGGCGCAGCTGACGGTGCCTGGCCACGCCGATCAAGTGTTTACCGCGACGGTCGACAGCACATCGGGAGCGGTGAACGTTGAATCCGGAACGCTGCTGGTGGAGCTGTCGCTGGACGATCGTTCCGGGGTGCTGATGCCGGGCGATTTTGCCAACGTCAGCATCCAGCTGTCGGCGGCATCCAACCTGGTCCGCGTGCCGGCGAGTGCATTGATCTTCCGCTCGGCTGGCCTGCAAGTCGCGTCGGTCGACAGCAACGATCACGTCAAGCTGCATACGATCACGGTCGAGCGCGACCTCGGTCATTGGGTCGAAGTCGCATCCGGCATCACCGCGAAGGATCGCATCATCGACAGTCCGCCGGACGCGCTCGCAGACGGCGATGTGGTGCAGGTGGCGCAGGCTGCGCCGCAACCGGCGGGGACGGAGCCGGCTACGGAGACCAAACCGGCTGAGGCTGCAACGGTGGCGCCCGCCGCGGCGACGAACGCTGCTGCAGCGCCGAACGCCACAGCCGGAGGCGAACGTGAAGGCGGCTAGGAAGGCGGCTAGGCGGGGCGCTGCGACATTTGCCGGCAGCCTGCTGCTCGGTGCTTGCTCCTTGGCGCCGACCTATCAGGTGCCGAAGGTCGACATCCCGGACCACTACAAGGAGGAAGCGCCCTGGACCGATGCTCAGCCAGCCGACGCGCTGCCGCGTGGCAACTGGTGGAGCCTGTACGGTGACACCAAACTCGATCAACTCGAACGTGAGCTGGATGCGAATAGTCCCGACATCGCAGCCGCGTTTGCGCGCTACAGCGAGGCGAAGACTTACGACGAAGAAGCGCGCTCGGGATTGTTCCCGACGCTGACCGGGCTACTCGACTGGAGCCGCGATCGCCAGTCGGATACCCGACCCTTGCGCGGCGCCGGTCAACCGAACGAGTACGGTGCCGACACCTTGGGTGTGCAGGCCGACTATGAACTGGATCTGTGGGGGCGCGTGCACAACTCGGTAATCGCGGCGCAATCCGAAGGTCGGGCTGCGGCGGCCGATTTGGCCTCGGCGCGGCTGAGCCTGGAAGTACGCCTGGCCAGCGACTATGTCTCGATCATTGGTGAAGACCGCGACATCCAATTGCTGGTGGATACCGTCACTGCCTACGAAAAAGCGTTGACGCTGACGCAGACGCTGCACGATGGCGGTGTGGTGTCCGGACTCGACGTCGGCCGCGCGCAATTGCAGTTGAGTGCAGCGAAAGCGCAGGTCTCGGAATCACGGGCGCGTCGCGCGCTGTTGGAGCATGCGATCGCAGCACTGGTCGGCGAGCCTGCTTCGACGTTTTCGCTCGCGCCGGACGCACACACGATCAGACTTCCGGATCTGCCCGCGGGAGTGCCGGCCGTATTGCTACAGCGGCGGCCCGATATCGCCGCCGCCGAGCGCCGCACCGCCGCCGCCAACGCCAAGATCGGTGTCGCGCGCGCCGCGTTTTTTCCAAGTCTGGACCTGAGTGCTTCACTGGGCCTGCAGAGCAGCAGCAGCGGCAGCTGGCTGATGGCGCCCGCAAGCTACTGGGCGCTGGGTCCGATGCTGGCGCAAACGATTTTCGATGGCGGCTTGCATCGCGCACGACTTAATCGCGCGCATGCGGTACTCGACGAAACCGCGGCGGCGTATCGCGCGACGGTATTGACTGCGTTCCAACAAGTCGAAGACGACTTGTCCTTGCTGGGCAACTACAAGGCCGAGGCGAACGACCAGAGCGCGGCGGTCGAAGCCGCACAGCGCACGCTGAGCATTTCGATGACGCAGTATCGCGATGGCGGCGCCGACTATCTCAACGTGGTCGACTCGCAGACTGCGGCCTTGGGCGCCCAACGTTTGGAATTTAGTCTGGAGACACGACAGCGCCTGGCAAGTATTGATCTGGTACGCGCCCTCGGCGGTGGCTGGAGTGTCGCAAACGACTAATCGCAACGGGTGCGGCCGTGAACCGACCCGGCCACGCGCTATGCTCGCCGTCATAACGATGCTGCAGTTTCTGGAGGAGACATCCGATGCGCTACACGCAACTGTTCACGCTCTTGGTGTTGTCGGTGCTGGCGCAACGCGGCGCGATCGCGGATACCGATCAGGTGCCGCAGAAGCGGGTCGATACGACACCCGCAACGGTACCGGCGGGAAATCTGCCGATGACAACCTTGCCCGGCGTCAATGTCCAGCGCAGCACCGATCCGCTGAGTCGCGCCGACCGACGCCTCGCGCGTACCAAGCGGTCATTGCCCGGCACCAATACGCCGCCGACCAAAGATGCCTCGGCGAAGGCCCGCGACTATCTCGCCACGCATTCGGACCCGAACAGCGCCAGTGGTCAGCAGCGCAAGATGATGGAGGGCGCCAACTCGGCACCGCCCGAAGCGCTTCCCGGCAGTGGGCTGCCGTCCTCGCCTTGAACGGGGCGCGTCGCATGGCTGACGGTCCGGCGATGTGCGCAAGGTCGACCTCTTTATTGTCGGTCTCGGCGCAAGCGACGGCGGCTGGGTCTCGAGCAAACCTGTAATGCAGTAATGGCCGAATCCTTCGATCCACGGGTATTCCTCGCCGCCGAGCGTTCGCTGTTGGCTTGGAACCGAACCTGTCTGGCGATGATGGGCTTTGGCTTCGTCATCGAGCGTTTCGGTCTGCTGCTGCGGCTGATGATGCCGCCATCGGCGCAAGCGGTGAGCCATGGCGCCTCGTTTTGGATCGGTCTGGCACTGGTGCTGTTCTCCGCAGTGCTGGCGGTGCTGTCGACGCGAGCCTTCCATGCGGTGGTCGCGGAGATTCCGTTACGCGATCGGCCTTCCAGTCGTTTTGCCAGTCTGGCCCTGATCGCGAATCTCGGCGTTGCGGTTGCCGGGGTAATTTTGGCCGGCTACTTGGCGCTGGCCGCGTTCACACCCGCGGTGAGCGCAGCCGCGCAACCCTAGCGTGCGCCAGGCGCTTATGCCGACGGTCCGCACCGTCGGTGCAACGCTGTGTCGGACTGTAACCCCGATGTCACAGTGTTTTTTTAAGCTGCAAGCCTTGTTACGCTTTGGGCCGAGCGTGGCCTCGCGCGGCGGTCGCAATTCTGCAAAACTGCAGCCGCTACAAGAGCGATAATCAGGCAGCCCCATGCCGTTCGGACGGTCCGGGTCAAGCGCACCACGAGTCCATAACTTCAATGACCACGTCCTACAAAAGCCACATCTCCACGCAGTTCAACGCTGAACTGGAAGACGTCCGTCAGCGCGTGCTGGCGATGGGCGGGTTGGTCGAGCAGCAGATCGTCGATGCTACGCGCGCGCTGATGGAGGCCGATGGCCTGCTGGGCGAGGAAGTGGTCCAGAACGATCTCAAGGTCAATCGCATGGAAGTGCTGATCGACGAAGAGTGCAGCGGCATTCTGGCGCGGCGCCAGCCCACCGCCGGAGACCTTCGACTGGTCTACGCGGTGATCAAGACCATCACCGACCTCGAACGCATCGGCGACGAGGCCGAGAAGATCGCGCGGATGGCGACGGATCTGGCTTCGCAGGAGCGCAGCGGTCCGCTGGTCGAAGTCGGCTACCTGTCGAAGCACGTCAGCCAGATGGTGCGCGATGCGCTCGACGCATTCGCACGCGTCGACGCCGAGGCCGCACTGGCGGTGGCGCGCGAAGATCTCGCGGTGGACCGCGAATACGAAGGCCTGATGCGCCAGTGCATCACCTTCATGATGGAAGACCCGCGCACGATCCGTCGCGTGATGGACATCATCTGGTCGGTTCGCTCGCTCGAACGCATCGGCGACCACGCGCGGAACATTGCCGAGTACGTGATCTACCTAGTCAAGGGCAAGGACGTTCGCCACATCGGTCTCGAAGCGATGGAGCGCGAGGTTAAGGGCGAGAACTACTAGTCCTGCAACCCGGCAGCGCGCGTCAGGCCTTATCATTGCGCGCTCAATGGCGCGAAAAATTCCTTCCCGGCGTTCGTCGGCAAATCAATCCGGTCCCTGGCTGAACCGACTGCTGGTCGCCGGCATCGTCGCCGCCAGTCTGGCCTTGGTGGCGTTCGCGATCTCGCTGGTCAAGCTCGACCAGGACGTCCGCACCCGCTTTGCGGCCGTGCGCTGGGTGTTGCCGGCGCAGATCTATGCGGCACCACTGGAGCTTTATCCAGGCGCGCCGATTTCGCTGGCCGAATTGAAAACCGAACTCGACCGCCTCGGTTATCGCGGTGCCGACGAACTGTACGGCCCCGGCAGTTATGTCGCAGGCAAAAACGAAATACGTATTGATCTGCGCGCCTTCAATTATTGGGATGGCCCGCGTGATGAGCGTCGGATTGCCGTCGGTGGCGATGCCAAGGGCTTAGGCCTGGTACGAGTGCTCGGCAGCGACGAGAAACTCGATCTGGTGCGGCTCGATCCGATGCTGATCGGCAGCATTTATCCCACACGTAGCGGCGAAGACCGCGTACTGGTGAAGCTCGGCGAAGTGCCGAAGCTGTTGCCGCAAACGCTGGTGCTGGTTGAGGACCACGGGTTCTACGACCATTCCGGTATCAGTATCCGCGGCATTCTGCGCGCGGCATTCGCCAACTTGCGCGCCGGTCGCACCAAGGAAGGTGCCAGCACCATTACGCAGCAGTTGGTGCGCAACCTGTTCCTGACCAAAGCGCAGACCTTCAAGCGCAAGATCACCGAAGCATTCATGTCGCTGCTGCTGGAGCGGCATGTCAGCAAAGACGACATCCTCGAGGCCTATCTGAACGAGGTTTCGCTCGGTCAGGATGGTCCGCGTGCGGTGCACGGATTCGGTCTGGCCAGCCAGTTCTACTTCAACAAGCCGATCAACGAACTGCAGCCACAGGAAGTGGCACTCCTGGTGGCGATCGTGAAGGGCCCCAGCCTGTACAACCCGCGGCGCAATCCGGATCTGGTGTTGGCGCGACGCAACCTGATTCTGAAACTGATGGGTGACGCTGGCTACATCCGCCCGGACGAAGTCGAGGCGGCGATCGCCAGCCCGCTGGGTGTCGCAAAGGCAGGCAGCGGCGGTGCCGAGCGCTACCCTGGTTTCGTCGACCTGGTGCGGCGCCAGCTCAACGGTCTGTACAAGGAAGAAGATCTCACCAACGAAGGCCTGCGCGTCTTCACAACACTTGATCCGCGCGTGCAGGACGCGCTCGAAACGCGCGTGGTCGCGGACCTTCCGGAGCTGGAGAAGAGTCGCCGACTGCCGGCCGACACACTCGAAGCCGCCGGAGTCGTGACTTCAGTCGAAGGCGGTGAAGTGCTCGCAGCAGTCGGCGGTCGCGACACACGATATGAAGGGTTCAATCGTGCGATCGATGCGCAGCGTCCGATCGGATCGCTGGCAAAACCGTTCCTGTATCTCACCGCGCTGTCGGACCCGGATCGCTTTAACCTGCAGACGATGCTGAACGACGAGCCGATCGATCTGAAGCTGCCAAACGGGCAGATCTGGTCGCCGAAGAATTACGATCATCAATTGCATGGCCCGACGCCGCTCTACATGGCGCTGGCGAAGAGTTACAACCTGCCCACGGTTGCACTCGGACTGCAGGTCGGCATCAATCCCGTGCGGCACACATTTTCCGCCGCCGGTTTCGACAACGTGCCGGAAGTGCCGTCGATTTTCCTCGGTGCGATCGGCATGGCGCCGCTCGACGTCGCGCAGATTTATTCGACGCTCGCCGCCGGCGGCTACGAAACTCCACTGCTGGCGATTCGCGAGGTGCTGACCAAGGATGGCCAGCCGCTGAGCCGCTACGGCTTCAAGGTCAAACAGGCGCTCCCCGAGGGCCCGGTTTACCTGACGACCTGGGCGATGCGAAAAGTCATCGAACTGGGTACCGCGCGCTGGGCCGCCAGCGTGTTGCCGCCAGGGCAAGTGTTTGCCGGCAAAACCGGCACCACCGAAGACATGCGCGACAGCTGGTTCGCCGGCTTCGGTGCCGATCGGGTCGCGGTGATCTGGGTCGGGCGCGACGACAACAAGCCGATCGGTCTCGATGGCGCGGCGGGCGCGCTGCGTATCTGGGGCCGGCTCATGCGCGATCTGCATGCGCGCGGCATCGATCCGCTGGCACCGGCCGATGTGGAGGAAGCCGCGATCGACCCGCAAACCGGTTTGCGTGCCGATCAGGCCTGTGGCGGCAGCATCGTCGTGCCGTTCATGCGCGGGCACGTTCCAGAGCAGTACGCGGCTTGCGCCGATGCGGCAAAATCCGGACCTCTGAACTGGCTCAAGGACATCTTCAAGTGATGCAGAGGGTTCTGCGGATTTCGCGGCAGCGTGCCTCGCTCGCTGTTGCGCTGCTGCTGTCGGCCACGCTGGTCGCCTGCTTCAGCGAACCGGAGCGGCAGCCGATCGGCACGACCTACCCAATGCCATCGCAACAGGCCTCTGGCAATGCCGGTGCGCCGCCGTCGCAGTCGCCCTCAGTTCCGCCGCCGGTGATCCAGTCACCCCCGCTGCAGACGAACTATCCGAAAACGATTCAGGACAGCGGTGTCAGCAGTGCGGCGCTGTATCTCTACAAGCAGGCGCAAGCCGCACGTGCGGCCGGGCATGCGGACCAGGCGTTGGCACTGCTGCAGCGCGCACTGCATGTCGATCCGAGGAATGCATTCATCTGGCAGTCGCTGGCCGATACGCAGCTGAATCTTCAGCAGCCGGATCAGGCCGAAGCCGCCGCGCAGAAATCGTCCAGCCTGGGTCGCGGTAATCCGTACGTCGACGCGGGCAACTGGCGCATCATCGCCGCCGCGCGTCAGGCGCAGGGCGACACCAGCGGGGCGATGCGCGCGCAGGCGCAGGCGGACCAGTCGGCACGAGCGCTCAGCGCATCACCGTGAGTGCCGCCGCCGAGCTGCTCGGCGCGGACGGTCCGTTTGCGCGTTCGGCGACTCAGTTCGCGCCGCGTGCCGCCCAGCAGGAAATGGCTTCAGCAGTCGAGCAGACGCTGGCGAACCGCGACACGCTGGTCGTCGAAGCCGGCACCGGCACCGGCAAGACTTTCGCGTATCTGGTGCCCGCGCTCGCCAGCGGTGGTCGCGTGGTGGTGTCCACCGGTACCAAGAATCTGCAGGATCAGCTGTTCTTTCGCGATCTGCCGCGCGTGCGCGCCGCACTCGCAACTCCTGCGCGCGTGAGCTTGCTGAAAGGTCGCAGCAATTATCTGTGTCTGTACCGATTGAGCCGTGCGCAGCTCGATCCCCGCATCAAGGTACGCCGCGACCGGCTGGCCGCGGTCGAAGCCTGGTCGCACCGAACCGAGAGCGGCGAAATCGCCGAACTGAGCGCGCTCGGTGCGGCGATCGCCGCCGACGATCCCTTGCTGTTCCAGGTGACTTCGACGGTTGAAAACTGTCTCGGCGCGAAGTGTCCGGACTTCGCCGATTGCCATGTCGTCAAGGCACGGCGTGCAGCGCAGGCGGCGGACCTGGTGGTGGTCAATCATCACCTGCTGTTCGCCGACTTCCGCTTGAAGGAAGAAGGCTTCGGCGTGCTGCCGGGCGCGGATGCGGTGATCGTCGACGAAGCGCATCAATTGCCCGAGCTGGCCACACAGTTCTTCGGCGAGCGCGTGTCGACGCGCCAGCTGCTCGATCTGGCGCGCGATGCCGCCGCCGAGGCGCAGACGTTCGGCGACGCGCCTGAACTGGTCGACGCGGTCGATGCGGTTGCGATTGCCGCGGGCGAACTCGAACGCGTGTTCGCCAGTGGCGGCGGCCGCGCAACGCTCGCGGCATTTCGAAGACACCCCGGGGCAAGCGCGGCGATCGTCGCCGTGCAGAACGCCGTTGAATCCTGTCGCGATGCACTCAACGCCGCCGCCGAGCGCAGCTCGGGTCTCGAAACCTGTGCCGCGCGCGCACGCGATCTCGATAGTCGCCTGCGGCGCGCGAACGACGACGCGCGCGAGTCCGAAGTGCGATGGGTCGAAGGCTTCGCGCGTGGCGGTGCGCTGAATGCTTCGCCGATCGAACCGGTGGAGGCGTTTCAGCGATTCCTCGCCGCGTATCCCGGCGCCTGGGTGTTCACCTCGGCAACGCTGGCGACCGCCAAGGACTTTCGTCATTTTCAGCGCAGCCTCGGGCTCGAGTCCGCGCGCACCTTGCGGCTCGACAGTCCGTTCGATTATCCGAACCAGGCGCGGCTGTACTTGCCGCGCGGGCTGCCGGATCCGAACGATCCGCTCTATGCCGACGCGGTAGCCGATACGCTGGTACCGCTGATCGAAGCCGCCGATGGTGGCGCCTTCGTACTGTGCACCAGTCACCGCGCCGTCGAACGAATTGCTGCGCGGCTTCGGGGCACGCCGGTGCTGCGGAAATATCCGCTGTTCGTGCAGGGCGAAGACGCCAAGGGCACGCTGCTGGAACGCTTTGCCTCAGCCGGCAATGGCGTGTTGGTCGCGACCAGCAGCTTCTGGGAGGGCGTGGATGTCAAAGGCGCGGCGCTGCGGTTGGTCGCGATCGACCGACTGCCGTTCGGTCAGCAGGACGATCCAGTTTTCGAAGCGCGCATCGAAGCAATCCGCAACCGTGGCGGCAATCCGTTCAGCGAATTGCAGTTGCCGCGCGCAATCACCGCCTTGCGTCAGGGCGTCGGCCGACTGATTCGCGATCCATCCGACTACGGCGTGATCGCGATTCTCGATCCGCGATTGCGCGGCAAAAGCTATGGCCGCGTGATGCTCGCGAGTCTGCCGACGATGCCCGTGCTCGACGATCTCGCCGCGATCCGCAGTTTCTATATCGGCATGAACGACGAGGCTGCTCGGTTGGGCGTTGTCGATGTGAACGCCAGCAGCAGCAGCGTCATCGGCAGCAATGCTGGTGCTGTTGCTGGTGGTGGTGCTGTTGCTGTTGCTGTTGCTGTTGCTGCTGTTGCTGGCGATGAAGCTGCCGACGACGTCGCGCTGCCTTCCACAATTTCGAGCGGCGTCCGATGAAACTGCTTGCAATCGACACTGCAACCGAAGCCTGTTCGGTAGCACTTCTGCTCGATGGCGCGATCCACGAACGATTCGAACTGGCGGGTCGTACGCATTCGCAGCGCCTGCCGGCGATGTTTGCCGCGCTGCTGGCCGAGGCCGGCATCGTTCCGACACAACTCGACGGCATCGTTGCCGGAGTGGGTCCGGGCAGCTTTGCCGGCGTGCGCATCGGTGTGGCCTTCGTGAAAGGGCTTGCGCTGGGCGTCGATCGCCCGGTGGTGGGAATTTCTTCGCTGGCGATGCTGGCGCAGTCGGCGATCGAGGCGGGTGCTACGACCGCACTGGCCGCGATCGATGCGCGCATGGACCAGATCTATGTCGGCGCCTATCGCGAGGAACTGGGCTTGGCTCGGCTGGCGGGCGACGAATCCGTCATCACGCCGGCGGATTGGACTGCTCCGGCATTGTTGGCCTCGATGCAGTCCGGGCCGATTGCCGCGGTCGGCAGCGGTTGGGCGGCATATGGGGAAGCACTGCTCGCGCGACTGCCGTCTGCACCGTCCATTGTCGACAGCGCCGCGCTGCCGCATGCGGCTGCCGCACTGAAGCTGGGTCAGCCGGAGTTTGCCGCCGGACGCGCGGTCGACGCGAGTCGTCTGGTCCCAAACTATCTCCGAAATCGAGTGGCCTTGACCCAAGTCGAGCAGATCGAAGCTCGCCAAGCCAAGAAGCTTTAGAGCCGCGGCCGGCATTGCTCCCGACGCGCGGGGTAACAACCAGCGGGGAGGTCGGGTGATTCGTAAGCCGCGAGTGGCAGTTCGTCGACCGGCTATGGCCGGCTACGAAGACTTCGGCTAATCTAGCGCGCCTTTGACCATACGGCACAGTATTGTCGCCGTTCCCAAAACCTTTTTTCGCCTTATCAGGAGTCACTCAATGGGTCAGTATTCCGCCCCCCTTCGCGACATGCAGTTCGTCCTGCACGAGTTGCTCAATGTCGATCAGGAACTGAAAGCACTGCCGCCGCACGCCGATCTCGATGCGGAAACGATCAACTCGATCGCCGAGGAAGCCGGCAAGTTCGCCTCCGAAGTGCTGTTCCCGCTGAACCAGAGTGGCGACGAAGAAGGCTGCACGCTGAACGACGGTGTCGTCACCGCGCCGAAGGGTTTCAAGGAGGCTTACCAGCAGTACGTCGAAGCGGGCTGGCCGGCATTGGCCTGCGAGCCGGAATTCGATGGCCAAGGCCTGCCGGAAGTCGTCAACAACGTGCTGTACGAGATGCTGAACTCGGCCAACCAGGCCTGGACCATGTATCCCGGCCTGACCCACGGCGCCTACGCCGCGCTGCGCACGCACGGCACCGAGGAGCTGAAGAAGACGTATCTGCCGAAGATCGTCTCCGGCCACTGGACCGGCACGATGTGCCTGACCGAAGCCCACTGCGGTACCGACCTCGGCATGCTCCGCACCAAGGCCGAGAACAACCCCGACGGTTCGTATGCGATCAGCGGCACCAAGATCTTCATCTCCGCCGGTGAGCACGATCTGGCCGAGAACATCATTCACCTGGTGCTCGCACGCCTGCCGGACGCACCGGCCGGCACCAAGGGCATCAGCCTGTTCATCGTGCCGAAGTTCATCCCGAACGCGGACGGCTCGATCGGCAAGCGCAACGGCATCAAGTGCGGCTCGATCGAACACAAGATGGGCATTCACGGCAATGCCACCTGCGTGATGAATCTCGACAGCGCCACCGGCTGGCTGGTCGGCGAACCGAACAAGGGCCTCAACGCAATGTTCGTGATGATGAACGGCGCGCGCCTGGGCGTGGGCATGCAGTCGCTGGGTCTGGCCGAAGTCGCCTACCAGAACTCGCTGGCCTACGCGAAGGACCGCTTGCAGATGCGCTCGCTGACCGGCCCGAAGGCGAAGGACAAGCCGGCCGATCCGATCATCGTGCACCCGGACGTGCGTCGCATGCTGCTGACGCAGAAGGCGCATGTCGAAGGCGCACGCGCATTCACCTACTGGTCCGGCCTGATGCTGGATCGCGAGCACAAGCATCCGGACGAGAAAGTGCGCAAGGACGCCGCCGATCTGATGGCGCTGCTGACGCCGATCGTCAAGGGCTTCATCACCGAGAACTCCTATGTCAGCACCACGCTCGGCATGCAGGTGTTCGGTGGCCACGGCTACATCCGCGAGTGGGGCATGGAGCAGTACGTGCGCGACGCGCGCATCAACATGATCTATGAAGGCACCAACGGCATTCAGGCGCTCGACCTGCTCGGCCGCAAGGTGCTGTCGGACATGGGCGCCAAGCTGATGAAGTTCGGCAAGCTGGTCACCGAATTCGTCAAGGACGCCAGCAGCAACGAGGCGCTGAAGGAATTCACCGGCCCGCTCGCCGAGATCGGCACCGAAGTGCAGAAGGTCACGATGGAAATCGGTCAGAAGGCGATGAAGAACGCCGACGAAGTCGGTGCCGCCTCGGTGCCGTACATGAACCTGGTCGGCCACTTCGTTTACGCCTACTTCTGGGCGCGGATGGCGAAGATCGCCACCGAGCAGCTCGCCGCCGGCCATGCCGACGCCGACTTCTATAAGTCGAAGCTGCTGACCGCGCGGTTCTACTTCAGCAAGATGCTGCCGGAAACCGCCACCAGCCTGAAGCAGATCCGCGCCGGCGCGGATTCGCTGATGGCGATGGACGAAGCGCTGTTCTAAGGTTTTTGCTGGAATGACGAAGCGGGCTTCCTCGCACGGGAAGCCCGCTTTTTTTATGTGTGCTCGGATTGATCGCCTGGTCGATCCGCCGACTCCTCATCCAGACCGCGCCGACCTGCAGGCTTCAGTGAGGTGCCTGGGACTATGGTCGTGCGTGTCGTGTCCGCAAGGCTTGCGTGTTCATGATCGACACACGCACGCACATTGCGGACTGCGCGGTCGGCTAGACCACGATGCCGGCGGCGTGACCCGAGGCCCAGGCCCACTGGAAATTGAAACCGCCCAGGTGACCGGTCACGTCGACCACTTCGCCGATGAAGTAAAGGCCGCGCTGCAGGCGCGATTCCATCGTGGCGGACGACAGCTCGTCGGTATCCACACCCCCGAGCGTGACCTCGGCGGTGCGATAGCCCTCGGTCCCGCTGGCGATGATCGCCCAGGCATGCAGCTGCTCGGCAATCTCGCGCAGGCGCGCAAGCCGGTACTGACGCAGCGGCAGATTTTCGAACGCCAGTTCGCACAGGCGTTGGGCGAGGCGCTTGGGTAGCCATTCCGCCAGCACTGTCTTCAGCTCGGTGGCCGGACGCTCGCGCTGGGCATCCGCCAGACGCTCGAACGCGTTCGCGTCCGGCAGCAGATCCAGCAGCAATTCATCGCCCGGCTGCCAGTAGCTGGAAATCTGCAGGATCGCAGGCCCGCTCACGCCGCGATGCGTGAATAGCAGTCCAGCCTTGAAGGATTCGCCGTTGCAGCGGCTCTCGATGGGCAGGGCCAGCCCGCTGAGATCGGCGTAGCGATCGAGGTGCGTGCCGCTCAAGGTCAGGGGGACCAGTCCGGCGCGGGTGGCCAGCACGCGGTGACCGAACTGGCGCGCGAGTTCGTAGCCGAAGCCGGTGGCACCCATTTTCGGAATCGACAGGCCACCGGTCGCCACCACCAGCGCCTGGCAGGCGATCGGGCCGATCGAGGTGCGCAGGGCGAAGCCGGCGCTGACGACGGCGTCTGCGGTGTCTGCGGTGTCGGCGCGCGCGACCCTCTGAACTTCGCAGTCGAGCGCGATCCGCACGCCGGCAACAGCGCATTCATCCAGCAGCATCTGCAGAATCTGCTTGGAGGAATCGTCGCAGAACAGCTGTCCGAGTTCCTTCTCGTGGTAGGCGATGCCGTGGCGTTCCACCATCGCGATGAAGTCCCACTGCGTGTATCGCGCCAGTGCGGACTTGCAGAAGTGCGGGTTGTGCGAGCGGTAGTTGCCCGGCTCCACGTACAGATTGGTGAAATTGCAGCGGCCGCCGCCCGACATCAGGATCTTCTTGCCGGCGCGGTTGGCGTGTTCCAGCACGACCACCCGGCGGCCGCGACGGCCGGCCTCGATCGCACACATCAGCCCGGCGGCGCCGGCGCCGATGATCGCTACGTCGTAGTCCATAAAACCCGAATTGCTGCAGCCGTTTCGGCCCAGGCGGGGCAGGCCCGGGATGCGGTCCTGCTGTGTTAAAATCTGCGGTGTTGCAGACCTTTAAGCACCCAGAATAACAGGGCAGACCGCCGCCTCGCGGACTGCCGATAATTTCGCCGTAAATCGAACGAATCCTGCATGACTGATTTCGCCAAGGAACTCCTCAACGTCAATCTCGAAGACGAGATGCGCAAGTCGTATCTCGACTACGCGATGAGCGTGATCATCGGGCGTGCACTGCCCGATGCGCGCGACGGACTGAAACCGGTGCATCGCCGCATCCTGTTCGCACAGAGCCAGCTGAACAACACCTGGAATCGCGCCTACATGAAGTGCGCGCGCGTGGTCGGCGACGTCATCGGTAAGTACCACCCGCACGGCGATACCGCGGCCTACGATGCGCTGGTGCGCATGGCGCAGGATTTTTCGATGCGCTATCCGCTGATCGACGGCCAGGGTAACTTCGGCTCGATCGACGGCGATCGCCCGGCGGCGATGCGTTACACCGAGTGCCGCATGGCGCGGCTGACGTCGGAGCTGCTGTCCGATATCGACTCCGAAACCGTCGACTTCGTCCCGAACTACGACGAAAAAGATACCGAGCCGGTGGTGCTGCCGGCGCGCTTCCCGCAGCTGCTGATCAACGGCTCGTCCGGCATCGCGGTCGGCATGGCGACCAATATCCCGCCGCACAACCTGGGCGAGGTGATGGACGCCTGCGTCGCGCTGATCGACAACCCCGAGCTCGATCTCGCCGCCTTGATGAAGTTGGTGCCGGCCCCCGATTTCCCGACCGCGGGACTGATACTCGATGCCGCCGGTGTGGTCGACGCCTACGCCACCGGCCGTGGCCGCATCGTGCTGCGCGCGCGTACCCACATCGAAGAATTCGAAAAGGGCGGCGAGCGCGAGGCGATCGTCGTCACCGAGCTGCCGTACCAGGTCAACAAGGCGCGGCTGCAGGAACGCATCGCCGAGCTGATCAAGGAAAAGAAACTCGAAGGCATTACCGAAATCCGCGACGAGTCGGACAAGGACGGCATGCGCGTGGTGTTCGAGCTGCGCCGCGACCAGAACGCCGACGTCGTGCTGAACAACCTGTATCAGCAGACCCAGTTGCAGACCGCGTTCGGCATCAACATGGTCGCGCTCGACGGCGGCCAGCCGAAGACCCTGGGCCTCAAGCAGCTGCTCGAGATCTTCCTGCGTCATCGCCGCGATGTCGTCACCCGCCGCACCGCCTACCTGCTGCGCAAGGCGCGCGAGCGTGCGCACGTATTGGAAGGCCTGTCCGTCGCGCTGGCCAACATCGATGAAGTGATTGCGCTGATCCGTCATTCGGCCGGTCCGGCCGAAGCCAAGGCGGGTTTGACCGGCCGCATCTGGAAAGCCGGTCAGGTGCTGGCGATGCTCGAACGCGCCGGTGCTAATGCGTCGCGCCCGGCTGATCTGGCCGAGCAGTTCGGTCTGGTCGAAGGCGGCTATCGTTTGTCGGATGCGCAGGCCCAGGCGATTCTGGAACTGCGTCTGCAGCGCCTCACCGGGCTCGAGCAGGACAAGATTCACGAGGAATACCGCGAACTGCTCGAAGCGATTCTCGAATACCTCGAAATCCTCGGCTCAGAAGCGCGCTTGATGGCCGTGATTCGCGCGGAACTGCTGGAAATCCGCGAGCAGTATGGCGACAAGCGACGCACCGAGATCACCGCGTTCGGGCTCGACCTGAACCGCGAGGATCTGATCCCGCCGCAGGAAATGATCGTCACGCTGTCGCACGAGGGCTATGTAAAGGCTCAGGCGTTGGCCGAGTACCAGGTACAGCGACGCGGCGGCCGCGGCCGCACCGCTGCGACCACCAAAGACACCGATTACGTGCACGGCCTGTGGTCGGCGCATTCGCACGATTGGCTGCTGTGTTTCTCAAGCCGCGGCCGCATGTATTGGCTGCGCGTGTTCGATCTGCCGGCCGGCACCAGCGGTTCGCGCGGAAAGCCGATCGTCAACATGGTGCCGCTGGAAGATGGCGAGCGCATCACCGCCGCGTTGCCGGTGAAGAAGTTCGATAGCGGCCAGTTCGTGTTCATGGCCACGCGCAACGGCACCGTGAAGAAGACGCCGCTGGAAGATTTCTCGCGTCCGCGCTCGGCCGGCATCATCGCGGTCGATCTGCGCGTCGACGACGAGCTGGTCGGCGTTGCGCTGACCTCCGGCGCCGACGACGTGCTGCTGTTCTCCGACACCGGCCGCGTGATCCGCTTCAACGAGGCCGACGTCCGCTCGATGGGGCGCGGCGCCACCGGCGTGCGCGGTATGCGTCTGCTCAAGAGCATGGCGGGCGAAGACGAATCCGGCGCTACCGAAAATGAAGTGGAAGTGGTCGACACGACCGACACGCCCGATGCGGACGTGATCGACGAGGTCGATGGCGAGACCGCGAGTGTTGCCGCCGATGGCCAGGCGCGCGTGATCGCGCTGCTGGTGGCGCGCGGCGAAGACATTCTTACCGTGTCCGAAACCGGCTACGGCAAGCGCACCGTCATCCAGCAGTTCCCGTTGCGCGGCCGCGGTGGCCAGGGTGTCATCGCACAGGCGCTGTCGGACAAGAGCGGTCGCCTGATCGGTGCGGTGGAAGTGCACGACCGCCACGAAATCATGTTGATTTCGGATGGGGGTCGTCTGATCCGCATCGCCGCCAGCGAGATCAAGCAACTCGGCCGCAACACGCAAGGTGTGCGCATCGCACGTCCGAGCGAGGGCGACAAGCTGGTCGGCCTCGATCGTATCGAAGCTGCCGAAGTCGAGGCAGAGGCGGGTGAGGTGCTGCCGGATGCAGCGACCGACGCGGATCCGTCGGCGGGCGAGGGCCCGGCGCCAGGCAATGACGCGGCCGATGACGCCGCCGATGGCGAAACCAATACCTAGGCCAAACAAGTTGGCCAAACAAGTAGGCCAAACAAGTCGAACGAACAACTAGAACGTACAACTAGAACATTCAACGTACCCCAATCCCTGAAGGTCAGAAGGCGAGTTTGACGATGAGTCGCGTATTCAATTTCAGCGCAGGCCCGGCGACGCTGCCGGAATCGGTTCTCGTGCAGGCGCGCGACGAAATGCTCGACTGGCATGGCGGCGGCATGTCGGTGATGGAGATGAGCCATCGCGACAAGGATTTCATGTCGATCGCGACCACGGCCGAACAGGATCTGCGCGATCTGCTCGGCGTGCCGGCCAATTACAAGGTGCTGTTCATGCAGGGCGGGGCCACCGGTCAGTTCGCCGCAGTGCCGATGAATCTGCTGCGCGGCAAGCTCAGCGCAGACTTCGTCGTCACCGGCGCCTGGAGCCTGAAGGCTTCGAAAGAAGTCACCAAGTATGGCAAGGCCAACATCGTTGCCAAGCCGGCCGATGGCAGGTACAACCACATTCCTGCGCGCGACGGCTGGACGCTCGATCCGGAAGCCGCCTACGTGCATTACACGCCGAACGAGACGATCGAGGGCGTGGAATTCAACTGGATTCCGGAGGTCGGTCAGGTTCCTCTGGTCGCCGATTTCTCGTCGACCTTCCTGTCGCGCCCGATCGACGTGTCGAAGTTCGGCCTGATCTACGCCGGTGCGCAGAAGAACGCAGGACCTGCCGGCATCACGATGGTGATCGTGCGCGAAGACCTGCTCGGTTCGGCGCTGCCGATCACGCCATCGATCTTCGACTTTAAGCAGGTCGCCGACAACGACTCGATGCTGAATACGCCGTCCTGCTACGCCTGGTACGTCTGCGGGCTGGTGTTCCAATGGATCAAGCGTGAAGGCGGTCTGAAGGCAATTGCCGAACGCAATCAGCGCAAGGCGGCGCTGCTGTACGACTGCATCGATTCGACGCCGTTTTACAGCAACCCAGTGGCGAAGTCCGATCGTTCCTGGATGAATGTCGTCTTCACGCTGCCGGATGCCGCGCTCGATGCCGATTTCCTCAAGGGCACCAAGGCCGCCGGCCTGCCGGGCCTGAAGGGTCATCGTTCGGTCGGCGGCATGCGCGCGAGCCTGTACAACGCGATGCCGGAGGCCGGCGTGCAGGCGCTGGTCGACTACATGAAGGAATTCGCCCGCACGCATGGCTGATCGATCGCGCAGGGCCAAAGGCCTCGCGGCCTTTGGCCGCGGTCCTGGCATCCATTCGAATCGAGGCTGACGGTCATGCGCGCACTCGCGGTGTATTGCGGTTCCAGCCTCGGCAGCTTGCCGGCCTATGCGGCGGCAGCGGCCGAACTCGGGCGTGCGCTGGCGGCGCGCAAGTGCACCGTGGTTTACGGCGGCAGCCACGCCGGCTTGATGGGTGTTGTCGCCGATGCCGCACTCGGCGCGGGTGGCCGCGTGATTGGCGTGATTCCGCATTCCTTGGTCGGCCGCGAACTTGCGCATACCGGTCTCACGCAGCTTGAGGTCGTCGACAGCATGCACAGCCGCAAGGCGCGCATGTGCGAGCTGTCGGACGCCTTTGTCGCGCTGCCCGGCGGCATCGGCACGCTCGAAGAAATCCTTGAAATGTTCACCTGGAACCAGCTCGGTATCCACGCCAAGCCCTGCGCGCTGCTCAACATCGACGGCTTCTACGACGATTTCGTCGCGTTCCTGCGACGCGTGGTCGAGCAGGGTTTATTGAAGCGCGGACAGTTCGAACGCCTGCTGGTGGTCGATAGCGTCGCGGCACTGCTGGCGGTGCTCGAGCAGTGGCCGGAAACGGCGAGCGGGGCGGCAGCGTGCGGCGCGGCTTTGTCCCAGGCGCCGCTGCCTGCACAATAGCGCCCCCGAAAGACCCGGACCTGGGTTCGAAAGACTCACCAGACTCGACTCATCACGCCATGACTTTGCATTTCAAGATCCAGACGCTGAACAACATCTCCGCATTCGGACTGGAGCGTCTGCCTTCGGAGCGCTTTGCGGTCGGCGCGACGATCGAGGCGCCGGATGCCTTGCTGGTGCGCTCGGCCGATCTGCACAAGATGGAAATCCCGTCGACCGTGAAGGCGATCGGTCGTGCCGGAGCCGGCACCAACAACATTCCGGTCAAGCTGATGAGCGCGCGCGGCGTGCCGGTGTTCAATGCACCCGGCGCCAACGCCAACGCAGTCAAGGAACTGGTGCTGGCGGGCATGCTGCTGGCCGCGCGCAATATCGCTCCGGCCCTGCAGTTCGTTGCCGGATTGAGCGGTGACGACGCCACACTGCACAAGCTCGTCGAGGACGGCAAGAAAAACTTCGTCGGCATGGAATTGCCCGGCCGCACGCTCGGCGTGATCGGTCTCGGTGCGATCGGCGTCAAGGTCGCCAATGCCGCGCTCGAGCTCGGCATGCAAGTCTGGGGTTACGACCCCGCGATGACGGTGCAGAACGCCTGGCAGCTCAATTCCGGCGTGCAGCAAGCGGCCGGCATCGACGATCTGGTTGCGCGCGCGCAGTTCTTGAGTGTGCATGTGCCCTTGCTCGATGCCACGCGCGGCTTCATCAACGCCGAGCGGATCAAGCTGATGAAGAAGCCAGGCGTCGTGCTGAATTTCGCGCGCGCCGAGATCGTCGACGAAGATGCGGTCCTCGCAGCTCTTGGGAATGGCGAGCTGCAGGCCTACGTCTGCGATTTTCCGAGCGTGAAGCTGCAAGGCAATCCGAAGGTGATCGCCACGCCGCACCTCGGCGCATCGACCAATGAGGCCGAGGACAACTGCGCCATCATGGTGGCCGACCAGCTGCGCGAATTTCTCGAACAGGGCAATGTGCGCAACTCGGTGAATTTTCCCGAAGCGGTGTTGCCGATGAGCGCGCGCATGCACCGTCTGTGCATCGCCAACGCCAACGTGCCTAATATGGTGGGCCAGATCACCACCGCGCTGGCGCAGCGCAATCTGAACATCGCCGATCTGTTGAACAAGTCGCGCGGCGAACTCGCGTACACGCTGGTCGACGTTGATTCGCCGATACCGGATGCGCTGGCCAGTGAAATCGGCGCAATCAACGGCGTGCTCTCCACCCGCATCATCCCGGCCCGCGCATGAACGACGAACTCAAATCCGCGCGCGTGCGCATCGACGCGCTCGACGAGCAGATCCAGACGCTGATTTCGCAGCGCGCGCGCATCGCCCAGGAAGTGCGCGACATCAAGGCGCGCGGCGGCGACGACGGCGACCACTATCGTCCGGCGCGCGAAGCGGAAGTGCTGCGTAGCGCGATGGCGCGCAACCGCGCGCTCGGCGGTCCGCTCAGCGACGAGACCATGGCAAAGCTGATGCGCGAGGTGATGTCGGCCTGTCTGGCGCTGGAGTCGCCGCTGGCGGTGGCATATCTCGGTCCGGAAGGCACTTATACGCAGGCCGCCGTCTACAAGCATTTCGGCCAGCAAGTCTCGGCCCGTGCGGTCACCGCGATCGACGAGATTTTCCGCGACGTCGAGTCCGGTAGCGCGACCTACGGTGTGGTGCCGATCGAAAATTCGACCGAAGGCGTCATCGTCAGCACGCTCGACCTCCTGGCCAACACGCCGCTGTCGATTTGCGGCGAGGTGTGGTTGCCGGTGCATCACCAGTTGCTCAGCACGCAGGTGCGGCTTGAAGACATCAAGGTGCTGTACTCGCACCCGCAGTCGTTCGCGCAGTGTCGCCGTTGGCTCGACGCCAAGCTGCCCGGCGTGCCGCGCGAGCCGGTCGGCAGCAACGGTGTTGCCGCCAAGCGCGTCGCGGAAGGCGGCGTGGCCGCTGGCGCTGCGGCGATTGCGAGTGCCGCGGCCGGCGAACTGTATGGCCTGCAAATCATGGCCGCGAACATCGAAGACGATCCGAACAACACGACGCGCTTCCTGATCATCGGGCGACAGAATCCAGAAGCCACCGGTGCCGATCGCACCTCGCTGGTCTGCTCCGCGCCGGCCGGGGGTGAAGCCGGTGCTTTGTTCCGTCTGCTGGAACCATTCGCCAAGGCCGGTATCAATTTGAGCAAGATCGAGTCGCGGCCGAGTCGGCGCGGCATCTGGGACTACAACTTCTTCCTCGATCTGGAAGGGCATCGCAGTGATGCGCCCGTTGCCACCGCGCTGGAAGAAGTGCGCAAGCGCGCAGCGTTCTACAAAATTCTGGGCTCGTACCCAAGGGCGGTGTTATGAACACGATGGCGACGGAACAGCCGTATCTGAAGAACGCGATTGCCGGCGTGCTGGCATTGGAGCCGTATTCGCCCGGTATGCCGATCGACGAACTGCAACGCAGGCTCGGCATCGACAACGCGGTGAAGCTCGCTTCCAACGAAAACCCGCTGGGTCCGAGTCCCAAGGTCAAGGAAGCGCTGGCGGGGATGATCAATGACAGCGACATCGCGCGCTATCCCGACGGTGCCGGCTTCAAACTGAAGAAGAAGATTTCTGAGTTCCATGGCATCGAGCCTGAACGCATCACGCTCGGCAACGGTTCCAACGACATCATCGAGTTCATCGCGCGTGTGTTCCTCGGCCCCGGTCGCGCCGCGATGTATTCCGCGCACGCTTTCGCGGTGTACCCGATCGTCGCGCAGGCGCAGGATGCCGAATCGGTCGTGGTGCCGGCGCTGCCGGAGGATCACCCGGACATGCCGTTCGGTCACGATCTTGCCGGCTTCGCCAAAGCGCTGCGGCCGGATGTCACGGTGATCTTCCTGGTCAACCCGAACAATCCGACCGGCACCTGGATGCGACCCGATGAGATCGAAGCCTTCCTGAAGCATGTGCCTTCGCACACGCTGGTAGTTCTCGACGAGGCCTATCAGGAATTTCTCGACCCGAGCCTGCGGCCGGACAGCCGCGCCTGGCTCGATCGCTATCCGAACCTGATCGTGACGCGCACGTTCTCGAAGACTTATGGCCTGGCCGGTTTGCGCGCGGGTTATTCCCTGTCGCATCGCGCGCTCGCGGACCTGCTCAATCGCGTGCGTCAGCCGTTCAACTTGAACAGCTTTGCACTGGTCGCCGCCGAAGTGGCACTCGGCGATCAGGAGCACGTCACGCGCGCAGTCGAACTCAATGCGAGTGAATCCTCGCGCCTGCGCCGCGAGATGAAGGCCTTGTCGCTGAAGGTGCTGCCGTCGCAGGCTAACTTCCTGACCGTCGGCTTCGGTCGCGATTCCTCGCCGGTACACCGCGCGCTGCTCGAGCATGGCGTGATCGTGCGGCCGATGGCGAGCTACGGCATGCCGCAGTATCTGCGCGTGAGTGTGGGTACCCCGGCGGAGAACACGCGTTTCCTCGATGCCTTGAAGGACATTCTGAAGTGAGTTTCGCGACCGCCGGCTGCGCGCCATGCTGACGCCGCGGCTCGCGGTTGTCGGCCTCGGCCTGATTGGCGGCTCGTTTGCGAAGGCGGTGCGCAAAGCCGGCGTGGTCGGCACGATCGCCGGTTTCGACGCCGATGCGGTACAGATGCAGCGCGCGCTGGCAGATGGCGTGATCGATGTCGCTGCAAATTCTGCCGCCGAGGCAGTGCAGGGCGCAGACGTGGTGTTGCTGGCGGTGCCGGTGCTGGCGACTGAAACGGCGTTGCGCGAACTCCAACCCGGACTGTCCGCAAATACGATCCTGACCGACGTCGGCAGTACCAAGCAGTCGGTGTTGGCCGCGGTCGTAGAAGTGTTCGGTCGATTGCCGCCGCGGTTCATCGCCGGGCATCCGATCGCCGGCACTGAAAAGAGCGGCGTCGCCAACGCATTCGCCGAACTGTTCCGCGGCCATCGCGTGATCCTGACGCCGCATGCCGATCAGGATGCCGCCGCGCAGTCGGTGGTCGCAGGCCTGTGGACGGCCACCGGTGCGCGCGTGGTGACGATGGACGCGGCACGGCACGATGCGATTTTCGCAGCGACCTCGCATCTGCCGCATCTGCTGGCGTTCGCGTTCGTCGACATGCTCTCGCGGCTGGAAGGTGCCGACGCCGAAGTGTTCCCCAACGCGGGCGGCGGCTTCCGCGATTTCACCCGCATCGCGTCCAGCAGTCCGCGCATGTGGCACGACATCGTGCGCGCCAACGCTGCGCCGATTTCCGCCTTGCTGCGGCGCCAGATCGCAGAATTGCAGGAGCTGTCCGACGTGATCGATCGCGGCGACTGGCAGGCACTCGCAACCGTCTTCGAGAATGCGCGCGCCGTGCGCGAACGTCACCTTTCCAGAATCGACTGAGCTTGCCGCTATGCCGCGCAAGCTCACGATTGAGCCGACACTGATCACATGAACAACCTGCACATCGAAGCGCCGGCAATCATCTACCACCTGGCACCGGGCGGACGTCTGCAGGGCCGGGTCCAGGTGCCGGGCGACAAATCGATTTCGCATCGCGCGGTGATGTTTGCCGCACTTGCGGAGGGTGTGTCTGAGATCACCGGCTTTCTCAGCGGCGAGGACTGCCTGTGCACGATGCGCGCGTTTCGCGCGATGGGTGTTCACATCGAGCAACTGGCGCCGACCCATTTGCGCGTGCACGGCGTGGGCCTGCACGGCTTGAAGGCGCCGGACGCGCCGCTCGATTTGGGAAATTCCGGCACGTCGATGCGCTTGATGTCCGGTCTGCTCGCCGGCCAGACGTTCGCGTGCGAAATGATTGGCGACGCGTCACTATCGCGCCGGCCGATGCGGCGCATCGTCGAACCGCTGCGACAAATGGGCGCGCGGATCGATACCACCGAGCGCGGCACCGCGCCTCTGAAAATCAATCCAAGCAAGGGACTTTCCGGTATCAGCTATGCCTCGCCGGTTGCCAGCGCACAGGTGAAATCCGGATTGCTGTTGGCCGGTCTGTATGCGCAGGGACGCACGGAGGTGCGTGAACCCGGTATCAGCCGCGATCACACCGAGCGGATGCTGCGTGCGTTCGGTGTGGACGTGGAAACCGGTGACGGTGTCGCCGCGGTGCGCGGCGGGCAATCGCTGCGCGCGTCGAACGTCGCAGTGCCGGCGGATATTTCGTCCGCCACCTTCTTCATGGTGGGCGCTGCGATTGTGCCGGGCAGTGACTTGCTGCTGGAGCAGGTCGGCATCAATCCGACGCGTGACGGCATCATCGAAATCCTGCGGCGTATGGGAGTCCGCATCGAATTGTTGAATCAACGCGATCTCGGCGGTGAGCCGGTGGCCGATCTGCGTGTCGTTGCGCCCGAACAATTGAAGGCGATCGACATTGGCCACGATCTGGTGACGCTGGCGATCGACGAAATGCCGGCGGTGTTCGTCGCCGCAGCCTGTGCCGGCGGTCAAACCGTCATTACCGGCGCCGAAGAACTGCGAGTCAAAGAGAGCGACCGCATTGCGGCGATGTGCGACGGCTTGCGCGCACTCGGCGTCAACGCCGTCGCCGAACCCGACGGCGCACGGATCACCGGTGGAACGCTCCACGGCGGCACCGTCGATTCGCGCGGTGACCATCGCATCGCCATGAGCTTTGCGATGGCCGCACTACGCGCGGACGGGCCGATTACGGTGCTCGACTGCGCCAACGTCGATACCTCGTTCCCTGGTTTCGCCGCGTTGGCAAAGCGAGCGGGGCTGGCAATTTCCGTGCATTCACAAGCATGACGCGCCGCGACGCGCTCAGCCTGCCGGCGACGCAGGTGCCGGTAATCGCCGTCGACGGACCGAGTGGCGTTGGCAAGGGCATGATCACGCGCTGGCTCAGCACTCAGCTGGGCTGGCATCGCCTGGATAGCGGCGCCCTGTATCGGATTCTGGCGCTCGCCGCGGTGCGCGCTGGCGTGGATCTGGCCGATGCCGCCGCGGTCGCGGCCTTGGCGCCGGCGCTCGATATCCGGTTTGTGGGGACGACCGAGGCGGACGAGGCGATTCTGGTCGATGGCGCCGATTGGACCGCGCAGGTCCGCGCCGAGGCCACCGGCGGCTTGGCGTCGCAGATTGCTGCCGCGCCGCGGGTTCGAGCCGCGCTATTGCGGCGTCAGCAGGATTTTCGACAGCCGCCGGGCCTGATCGCCGACGGTCGCGACATGGGCACCGTCGTATTCGCCGACGCAATCCTCAAGTTCTTCATCGAAGCCAGCGCCGAAGTGCGCGCAAATAGGCGGTTTTTACAGATGGGCGGGGCCGGGTTGAGTGGGGAGGCTGCCAGCGCTACACTACGCGCCCTTTGTGGGGAGGTCCGCGCTCGCGATGAGCGGGATCGCAACCGGTCTGTAGCACCTCTGGTGCCGGCGACCGACGCGATTATCGTGGACACCACACATTTAAAGCCGGCGGAAGTGCTGGCGGTGATCGACAAGGCCCTGGTGGATACCGGGGTGCTCAAATCTCTTGGCGAATCACCGCAACGCTAAGCCGAAACCCACACGGTCGCAAGGAATGCGGCCAATTGAAATCTGGCCCGAAGCGTCATGAAGACCACTCGGAACTTGAGATACTAGAGCGTACTGAATGAGCGAAAGTTTTGCTGAACTGTTTGAACAGAGCCTAAGCGGCGGCCAATCGATGCAGCCGGGCACCATCGTCCACGCGATTGTGCTGGAAGTGAAGAACGACGTCGTGATTGTCGACGCCGGTCTGAAATCCGAGGGCGTGATCCCGATCCAGGAATTCATGATCGATGGCGCCGAAGCCACGGTCAAAGTCGGCGACCACATCGAGGTCGCACTGGAGACGGTCGAAGACGGTTTCGGCGAAACCCGTTTCAGCAAGGAAAAGGCCGAACGTATCCGCACCTGGGACCGCCTCAACAAGGCGTTCGAGGGCAAGGAAACGGTCATCGGTATCATCACTGGCAAGGTCAAGGGCGGTTTCACCGTCGATATCGGCAATGTCCGCGCGTTCCTGCCGGGCTCGCTGGTCGACGTGCGTCCGGTTCGCGACACCGCGTACCTGGAAGGCAAGCCGCTCGAGTTCAAGGTCATCAAGCTCGACCGCCTGCGTAACAACGTCGTCGTCAGCCGCCGCGAAGTGCTCGAAGCCGAGTACAGCGCCGAGCGCGACATGCTGTTGGAGAAGCTGCAGGAAGGCGCAATCCTCAAGGGCGTCGTCAAGAACCTGGTGGAATACGGCGCATTCGTCGACCTCGGTGGCATCGACGGTCTGCTGCATATCACCGACATGACCTGGAAGCGCATCAAGGATCCGGCCGAAGTCGTGCAGGCTGGCCAGGAAGTCGAAGTCAAGGTCCTGAAGTATGACCGCGAGCGTCGCCGCGTCAGCCTGGGCCTGAAGCAGCTGGGTGCCGATCCTTGGGTCGATATCGCCCGCCGCTACCCGGAAAAGACCCGCATGTTCGGCAAGATCACCAACATCACCGATTACGGTGCGTTCGTGGAGATCGAGCCGGGCGTCGAAGGTCTGGTCCACGTGTCCGAAATGGACTGGACCAACAAGAACGTCAATCCCGCCAAGCTGGTGCACCTGGGCGACGAAGTCGAAGTCATGATTCTCGACATCGACGAAGAGCGCCGCCGCATCTCGCTCGGCATGAAGCAGTGCCAGCCGAACCCCTGGGAAGAGTTCTCGCAGAACTTCCAGAAGGGCGACAAGGTCAAGGGCCAGATCAAGTCGATCACCGACTTCGGCATCTTCATCGGTCTGGACGGCGGCATCGACGGTCTGGTGCATCTGTCCGATCTGGATTGGAACGAGACCGGCGAACAGGCCGTGCGTCGCTTCAGCAAGGGCCAGGAAGTCGAGGCCGTGGTGCTGGCGATCGACGGTTCGCGTGAGCGCATCTCGCTCGGCGTGAAGCAGCTGGGCCAGGATCCGCTGACGATGTTCCTTGCCGACAACCAGAAGGGTGCGATGGTCAAGGGCATCGTGAAGGAAGTCGATGCCAAGGGCGCGCAGATCGAACTGGCTGGCGGCGTCGAGGCTTACATCCGTGCGGGCGACCTGTCGCGCGATCGCGTCGAAGACGCGACCACCGTGCTGAAAGTCGGCGATACGCTGGAAGCCCGCTTCATCGGCGTGGATCGCAAGAACCGCATCGTCACACTGTCGGTGAAGGCGCGCGAAATCCAGGAAGAGGAAGAAGTGGTGGCCGAATACAGCCGCAACGCTTCGACCGGCAAGACCAGCCTGGGCGACCTGCTGAAGGAACAGATTGGCGGTTCCGACAACAACTAAGCCTGTACGTTGCACCTGAAAAGAGCCGCCTCGTGCGGCTCTTTTTTTGTGCGCTTGCACCGGCTCGGGTTTTTCTCTAGTTTGTCGCCGTTGGGCCGTAATACTCCTAAAAACAAGGGCGACGAATGACCAAGTCCGATTTGATCGAAGCGCTGTCGCTGAAGCAAACCCACCTGATGCAGAAAGATGTGGAATTGGCGGTCAAGCTGATTCTGGATCAGGTGAGCCTCGCTTTGTCGCACGAGGACCGAGTCGAGATTCGCGGATTCGGGAGTTTTGCGCTGCACAGCCGGCCGGCCCGCGTCGGCCGCAATCCCAAGACGGGTGTGGCGGTCCACATTCCGGCCAAGCATGTGCCGCATTTCAAACCGGGCAAGGAAATGCGCGAGCGGGTCAACAGCAGTCGCACCGACTAAGCAAGGCCCGAGTGCCGTACGCCGCATCTCGCTCAATCCTCAAGGACGTCTCCTTCCGATGCTGCGTATTCTGTTACTGATATTGCTGCTGCTGGTCTTTTTGGCCGGCGCCAGCCTGAGCTATTTCAACGCAGCACCGGTGCACTTCAACTACCTGGTCGGTAGCGCCGATGTCCGCCTGATCGTCTTGCTGGTCGGCGCCGTGGCACTGGCTGTCGTGCTGACCTTGCTGCTGTGTCTGTTGAAGTTCTTCGCATTGCGGGGTGAGATTCGCGGACTGCGTCGGCAGCTGCGCAATGCCGAGACCGAGTTGAAGAACCTGCGCAATCTGCCGCCCGATCCGGTTGTCTAGCGCGATCTAAGGCGCCCATGTTCGAAAGCTTTTTTGATGGCCTGCTGCTGTTGCTGGGCATGGGCCTGGGTTGGGCCTTGTCGCGCGCCGCGCGTGCAGGTCGCGACGATTCCAGCAGCAGCCGCGAGGAAGTGCTCACCGGCTTGAGTCGCCTGGCCGTTAACGATCCGGACGATGCCGTGCTGGCGCTGTCGCAGGCGGCCAGCGACGAGCCTCAGGCAATCGGCTTGCAGATGACACTCGGCAGCGTGTTTCGCAAACGCGGCGAGACCGATCGTGCGATTCGCGTGCATGAAGCACTGGTGGCGCGGCCCGGACTGTCGAGTGAAGACTTCAACGCCGCGCAGCTCGAATTGGCCCGCGATTATCTGAAAGCGGGGCTGCTCGATCGCGCTGAAGCGCTGCTGGTGCCGATGGTGCATGGCGCGGAAGCGGGCGCGGCGCTCGAGCTATTACTGGAATTGAACGAGCAGAGTCAGGGTTGGGCAGCAGCGGTTGATCTGGCCGAGCGCTGGCAATCGGTGACTGGCAAATCTGCCGCGAAGCGCATCGCGCAATACCGCTGCCAACTCGCCGATGTGGCGCGTGAGGCGGGCGATGTCGCGGAGGCCGAGCGCCTCGCGCGCGCTGCATTGAACGAAGACGCCGGCTGTGTGCGCGCCAGCTTGCTGCTGGCAGGTCTCGCCGAGAAAGCCGGCGACGTCTCGAGTGCAATCGACTATTTCCTGCGCGTGATCGAGCAGGATCTGCGTTTCACCGCCGATGTCGTCGAACCGCTGCGACGCTGCTACGCCGCGGCCGGTGATGCGGAGGGCTATGCACACTTTCTCGATGACGCAGGCGCGGCAACGCCCGGCTCGGCGGCGGTAGCGGCGGCCAAAGCGCAGTGGTTGAAAGACGCACAGCAAAATCCTCAAACATTCCTGGCGCAGCAGGTCGCACTCAGGCCCACACGCGAAGGACTGCTGTTGTGGCTCGGCGCGCACGCTGAGCTGGCCGAGGAGAGCAAAGGTCTGCGCGAGGCGCTGCAACGCTCGATTCAGCAGCGTCCGCGTTATGTGTGCAAGGCCTGCGGCCTGCAACCGAGTCTGCTGTTCTGGCAATGCCCCAGCTGCCGTCAGTGGGGCAGCGTCGGGCCGGTCGAGGAAGCGCTGTAAACGCGCGTCGGGCGTCGGAACAGATCGCTGGTTCTTTCACGTTCGGGCAGTGGCTTGCATCAGGCGAGCAGTGCTTGCAGTGGGGTTCTGTTGACTGGGTGTCGCCATCCCTGGCCGCTCGTTCGCAATAGGCGAGCAGTGCTCGCTGTGGGATTCTGTTGACTGGAAGTCGCCATCCATGGCGCGGTCGCGGCGGTGTTTCCAACCACCGGCCCGGCCATCCATGGCCGGTCGTTCGCAATAGGCGAGCAGTGCTCGCTGTGGGATTCTGTTGACTGGATGTCGCCATCCATGGCGCGGTCGCGGCGGTGTTTCCAACTACCGGCCCGGCCATCCATGGCCGGTCGTTCGCAATAGGCGAGCAGTGCTCGCCTATTGCTCACCCCTGCTTCTGCAGCTTTGCCAGCTCGGCTGCCGGAATCGTGTTGAGCAGCTCTTGGCGACGCGCCATCAGACGCGCGCGCTCATCGCCGTTGATGCTGGCCACACGCAGGCCGGCATTGAGCTGTTCCACCGCGCCGCGCAGATCGCCACGGCGGTACAAGTACTCGGACTGCTGATACTGGGCCTCGGCGATGTTGCCGCTGTTGCGTGCAGCGGTCGCAAGCAAGCGGAAAGTCTCGACCCGCGTGCCGAGTGCCTGATCGTGAGACAGCAGGATTTGGCGCGCTTCATCGGGTTTGCCGGTGTTGATCAGCGCCTCGGCGTACTCGAGGATCGCCGGCGCATAACGTGGATAGGCGTTCAGCCCGCGATTGAAGGCGTCCATCGCATCCTTGACGCGGCCGACGCCGACCAGGATGTTCGCCTGCATCAGCAGCACGTTGATCTGGCGTGGGTAGGCGTCGAGCGCCGGCTTGAGCGCCTTCAAGGCCTCATCGTTGAGGCCCTGCTGGCTCAGTGCCATGGCATAGCCATAGTGGTTCTCCGGCGTATCGTGGCCGGCTGCAATCTCGCCCGCGAAGTGACCTTGCGCTTCGTTCGGTGTGTCGGCTGCGAGCACTTGCGTGCGCACTTTCATCAAGGTGAATTCGACTGAGTCCTTGACCTTGCGCGGACCGAACTGCGCGGCGCGCTCGGTTGCCTCGGCGATGCGTGTCGTGTTGACCGGATGGGTCAGCAGGATCTCGGGCAAGTGGCTGCCGTACAGGCGCGTCTGCTGGTCGAGCCGGCCGAAGAATGTGGCCATGCCCATCGGGTCGTAGCCGGCGGCGGCAAGTTTGCGGATACCGAAACGGTCGGCTTCGAGTTCGTTGCCGCGCGTGTAGCTGACCTGACGCTGGTAGTTGATGCCCTGACCGACGCCGAGTGCGCCGAGAATCACGTTGGGGTTGCCGGAGCCGGCGATGATCGCTGCCAGCACGCCGATCCAAGTGGCGATGTCGGCCACCTTGGTATCACCGGCCTGACGCGCCATATGCCGCTGGGTGACGTGTGATTCCTCATGGCCGAGGACGCCGGCCAGTTCGCTTTCATTCTCGGCCGCGAGAATGGTGCCGGCGTTGAAGCCGATGTACCCGCCGGGTAGCGCGAAGGCGTTGATGCGGTTGTCGGCGATCAGATAGAAATTGAAGTCCGGCGCGGTCGGCGATGAAGAGTCCGCAGCGGCGAGCTTCCAGCCAACCGAAGAAAGGTATTCGGTGATTTCGGGATCGTCGACGATGTAATCGTACTGATACATCTCGCCGACCACCTCGGCGCCGATCTTGGCTTCCTCGGCGGGCGACAGCGACAGGTCGGCCGGGTTGCCGAGTTGCGGCAGATCGATGTCGCTCTGTCGAACCTGCGCGAGTCCGGGCGCGGCCACGAGCGCGAACGCCACTGCAAAAATCAGCTTGTGTTTGAGCATGGATACTTCTAGGCGGAATGCCGGCAGTTTACGCCGAGCGCATGCCGCTGGCATGCTCGATCTGAGAGCACGCGATGGACGCAAAGTTCGCGGCGCCGTCGCGCCTTAACCCTTCGTAATGCGGCGACCGACCCACGCGGTGCGATGTTACAATCTCGCAACCTGTAGACGGACCGCACAGGCATGGCTTGGCTCGACTTCGCTTTCCTCGGCATTGTGCTGCTTTCGATCCTGATCGGCGCCTTTCGCGGCTTCGTGCGCGAAGCCTTGAGTCTGGCGACTTGGATTCTCGCGTTCATTCTCACCTTGCGTTACGGGCCGCTTCTGTCGCTGAAACTCGAAAGCAGTATTCATGCGCTCGCCGCCCGCATCGCCATCGGCTACGCGCTGGTGTTCTTCGGTGTACTGCTGGTCGGCGCCATACTCACTTATCTGATCGGCATCCTGGTGCGCAGCACCGGCCTGTCGCCGGTCGACCGCATGCTCGGCGCCGGTTTCGGCGTGCTGCGCGGCGGCCTGCTGGTGATCGCGCTGGTGATGGTGGCCGGCATTACGGCGCTGCATGAACAGCCCTGGTGGCAGCAGTCGCGCCTGGCACCCCAACTACAACCGTCGGCCAACCAGCTGCAGACCTTGATTCCGCGCTCCTGGCTCACATATTTGCAGCCCGCCGGCAAGAACGGCGAGCGCGTGTCTGGCGACGTCACGATTTCCAATTCGGAGCATTAATCCATGTGTGGCATCGTCGGACTCGTTGCGAAAACACCCGTCAATCAGGAAATTTACGATGCGCTGACGATGCTGCAGCATCGCGGCCAGGACGCCGCAGGCATCATCACCAGCGATGGCGACCGGCTCTATCTGCGCAAGGACAACGGGCTGGTGCGCGATGTGTTCATCAAGGATGAATACATGATCCGCCTGCGCGGCAACATGGGCGTCGGCCACGTGCGTTACCCCACTGCCGGCTGCTTCACCTCCGCAGAAGCGCAGCCGTTCTACACCAATACGCCGTTCGGCATCTGCCTGTCCCACAACGGCAACCTGACCAACACCGAACAGCTCAAGCACGAACTGTTCGTCGAAGACCGGCGCCACCTGAATACCGATTCGGATTCGGAAGTGCTGCTGAACGTGTTTGCGCACGAACTGATGATGGGCGGCGCGCTGCGGGTAACGCCCGATGATGTCTTCGAGGCGGTGTCGCGCGTGCACGTGCGCGCACGCGGCGCCTATGCCTGTGTGGCGATGATCAGCGGTTACGGCGTGGTGGGCTTCCGCGATCCGTTCGGCATTCGTCCGGTGGTTTATGGTCGCCGCGAAGGCCCGTATGGCACCGACTACATGATCGCCTCAGAGTCGGTGGCGCTCGATGCGGCCGGCTTCGAACTGATTGCCGACATCGCACCCGGCGAGGCGGTGTACATCACGCTCGACGGCAAGCTGTACAAGCGCCAGTGCGCGATCAACCCGATCTACTCGCCCTGCATTTTCGAACACGTCTATCTGGCGCGACCCGACTCGGTAATGGACGGCATCTACGTCTACAAGGCGCGTCTGCGCATGGGCGAAAAGCTGGCCGACAAGATTCTGCGCGAGTGGCCGGATCACGACATCGACGTCGTCATTCCGATTCCAGATACCAGTCGCGTGGCAGGTGTCGAACTGGCGATTCGACTGGGCGTCAAATATCGCGAAGGCTTCGTCAAGAACCGCTACATCGGCCGCACGTTCATCATGCCGGGTCAGGCGCAGCGCAAGAAGAGCGTGCGTCAGAAGCTCAATCCGATCGATCTCGAATTCGCTGGAAAAAACGTGCTGCTGGTCGACGACTCGATCGTGCGCGGTACCACCAGCCAGGAGATCATCCAGATGGCGCGCGACGCCGGCGCAAAGAAAGTCTATTTCGCCTCCGCCGCACCGCCGGTCCGTTTCCCGAACGTGTACGGCATTGACATGCCGACCACGTCAGAGCTGGTCGCGCACGGTCGCACGGTCGAAGAGCTCTGCACCCTGCTCGGCGCCGATCGACTGATCTTCCAGGATCTGGAAGACCTGATCGACGCGGTGCGACACAAGCATTCGAAGATCCAGCGCTTCGATTGCTCGGTGTTCACCGGCGAGTATGTTACTCAAGACATCAACGCCGATTACCTCAATCAGCTCGAACTGTTCCGTTCGGATGCGGCCAAGGAAGCGCGCCGCGTGCGTGCCGGCAACGTCGTCATCGAGATGCATAACGCGCCTTAGATCGGGCTGAAGCCGAAACGCGCGGCGGCTCGATCTTTCCATCGCGCCGCCAGCGTTCTCATTGCGCCGCTAACACGCCGCGCCACGCTTGCACTGCGTGAAGGCGTGCAGTCGTACCGCTTGAACCCCAACACGCTGCGGATGCGAGCTGGCCCGGAACTCGCGTCAATTTCGCATGCCAAAGGCAGGCGGCAACGCCAAGGGCATCTGCACTGCTGGCGATCAATACTTCAGGGATGAAAGTCTAATGACGCGTTTTATTGCGATGCTGGCACTGGCCGGCGTTCTTGCTGCGTGCGGCGGAGGAAGTTCCGGTAGCAGCGCAGGCGCTCTACAGCCGGCGAGTTCGAGCTTCCTGTTTGTCAGCGCGCTACCGGTATCGGATGCGGACTGTCCGCAAACTACCGGTCAAACGTTTGAATGGTGTCAGAGCAACTGGCCACCGGATCGCAGCGGTACGGTTTACCGGTACGCGTACACCGAGACGCGATTGGCAACGGGCAGCAAGATGGCCCGGCTGGCCTACGTCTACAAGCCCGCGACGATCACCGATCCGGGCAGCTATCCCATGCTGGTCGACCTGCATGGCGGCACGCAGACGGGCGACGCCTTGTTCGAACAAGTGCCATTCGCACAGTTGGCGGATGGACGCAGTCAGGACAATCCGATTCAGTGGCCGCGCAACACGCCGGATTGCCAGTTCAGCGCCTACGGCAGTTCGTCGCTGGGGCTCGGTGGACCCACCATGTCGGGTTTCGTCAGTACGGACGGGACTGCCCAAGACTGCACGCCGGATGTCGAAACCTTCGCCAAGCCCAGTGCGGCGCTGCCGTTCTATGTGGTCTATCCGGATGGCATCTTTGATTTTTCCGGCGGCGGCCGCAGTTGGGAAGACGGCCGCAATCCGTCGCCGGGTCAGGTCGGCAGCGTCAATCCCGACGAACAAAAGCGTGACGATGTCGGTTTCATCAACCAACTGATCGCGACGATCAAGCAGCAGGAAGGCGCGCGGATCGATTCAACGCGGGTCTATCTGGCGGGGGTCTCAAACGGCGGCATCATGGCTGCGCGCTTGCTGTGCAATGCCGACAACAGCGCGTATCCGGAATTGGCATCACTCGCCGCCGTCTCTGTTTCGGTGGCCTCGATGGCGGACAACATCGCCAGCGGCAGCAACGGTCGCGAGCAATGTCCAAGCAAGGGCCAGGCGCTGACGCCGCTGGCGATCTTTGTCGGGTACGACGCGCCGACGCCGAATTCTGCAGGTCAGCCGTTCTTCACCAACTGCAATCCCTACAACCCGATCGATCCGATTGCTCCGGATGAGCCCGCCTGTCCGTACGCGACGGTGTCCGGCGACGGCACCATGCCGTATGGCACGGCGTTCGATACCGGGGGCGGGACGTTTACCGTCAACAGCCTCACCATCGGTAACGTCATCGCATCATTCGATCACCAGAATTTCTGGCTGAACTATTTGAGCGGTTCGGGTGCAGGTGGCAGCACCGCGAGCAGTGGCATGTACGGCTACTTCACGCACTACCGCCATTACAGTTTCGCCAATTCGCCGCTGATCTATCAGGTGTACGAGACGCAGAACGGCCTGCACTTGTCGGCCGGCACGCGCTTCGATTTCAGTGCCGCGGCTCGCATTTACGACTTCCTGTTCAGCTTCAGCAAGGTTCAGGGCAAGCCGCAATACATCGGCGGCGCCTACGATCCGGCGTCCGGAACCTACGGCAATCTGACCGGCGTCTACTAGCTCGGAGGCTGGCGCAGTCCGCCCCGAGTGAGCAGGGCGGGAGTTGGAGCGGGGGCGTAGAGCCGCTCGGGTGGCGCAGTTTCGTTAGAATCGCAGTCCGCTTTTTCGGCGCCACGCCTGCAATCGATGTATGAACGATCCTGAAAACTGGGGCTTTGCCACGCTCGGTATCCGCGCGGCGGAATTGCGCAGCGGCGAGCGCGAGCACTCGCCCGCGATTCATCTGACCTCGTCGTTCGTGTTCGAGAACGCCGCGCAGGCTGCGGCAGTGTTCGCGGGCACCGAGCCCGGCAACGTCTATTCTCGTTTCACCAATCCGACGGTGCGCGCATTCGAGCAGCGGCTTGCGGCAATGGAAGGCGGCGATTCCTGTGTCGCCACCGCCAGCGGCATGTCGGCGATTCTGGCGACGTTCATGAGCTTGCTGCGCGCCGGCGATCACATCGTTGCCTCGCAGACTTTGTTCGGCACCACGATCAACCTGTGCAACAACATCCTCGCGAAATTCGGCGTGGAGACGACGTTCGTTGCGCCCGACGATCTGCAGGCCTGGCGCAGCGCGCTGCGGCCGAACACCAAGATTCTGTTCGTCGAAACGCCCAATAATCCGCTGACCGATCTGGCCGACATTCGCGCGTTGGCCGATATCGCGCACGACGCAAAGGCGCTTTTGATCGTCGACAACTGCTTCCTGACGCCGGTGCTGCAGCAGCCGTTGAAACTCGGCGCCGACATCGTGATCCATTCGGCCACCAAGTACCTCGACGGTCAGGGCCGCTGCATGGGCGGCGCGGTGGTTGGCGATGCCGAGCGTATCGGTCGCGATGTGTTTGGCTTCATGCGCACGGCGGGTCCGAGCATGAGTCCGTTCAATGCCTGGGTGTTTCTCAAGGGTCTCGAAACCTTGAGCCTGCGGATGCGCGCGCACTGCGCGTCCGCGCATCGATTGGCGCTGTGGCTGCGCGAACAGCCCGCGATTGCGCACGTCTATTATCCGGGGCTGCCGGATCATCCGCAGCACGCCTTGGCGCAGCGCCAGCATGGTCGACTGGGCGATGACGCCGATGCACCGGTGGCCTATGGGGGGATCGTATCGTTCGAAGTGAAAGGCGGACGCGAAGCGGCCTGGCGCGTGATCGATGCAACCAAGATGCTGTCGATCACCGCCAATCTCGGCGACACGCGCACGACCATCACGCATCCGGCAACGACTACGCACGGACGCGTGCCGGCGGAGGCGCGCGCGCGCGCCGGCATCAAGGACAACCTGATCCGCCTCGCCGTCGGCCTGGAGAATGTCGAAGACATCTGCGCCGATCTCGCAACCGGTCTCAACGCCGAGGCGGCAGCCTGGCCGCGCGGATGAACGCCGACGCCGCGATGCCGCAGGAGGCGCCGTGGCTCGTGCAATTGCGTCGCGCGCTGGCCGGCAGCGGCGAATCGCCGCGTCCGGTCGTGGATCTGCAATTACTGGAACAGGTCGGCAAGCTGCTGGCCTTGCGACCGATCGCCGAGATGCGGCCGTCGGCGGTGTTGGTGCCGGTGATCCTGCGCGAAGATGGTCCGCATCTGCTGCTGACGCGCCGCTCGGAAGGCCTTCGCAATCACAGTGGCCAGATCAGTTTCCCGGGTGGTGCACGCGATGCCGGCGATGAAAGCTATGCGGCCACAGCGCTTCGCGAAGCGCAAGAAGAAGTCGGCCTGCCACCGGAGTCGGTCGAGATCATCGGTTACCTGGCCGATTACCCGGTCTTGTCGGGTTACCGGATCACGCCGGTGGTCGGCGTTGTCGGTTCGGCGTTCGCGCCGGCACTCGCGCCCGGCGAAGTGGCCGAGATGTTCGATCTGCCGCTCGCGCGCGTGCTCGCGGATGACGCGTTCGAGTGCAAGCTGTTGAAGCGCGACGGCGTGGAGCTGCCGTTCTACGAACTCAATTTCGGTGTTTACCGGATCTGGGGCGCAACCGCCGGCATTCTGTGGGAACTGCGTCGTTTGATGCTCGCGGGGCCTGCTGCGTGAGCGAGCCGCTGGAAGACGCACGGCGCATCCAGACCGAAGCGGCGGCCGAAGGCTTCGATTGGCCGGCCGATGCCAGCGCGGCGCTGTGGGCCAAACTGCAGGAAGAAATCCTCGAACTGCAGCAGGCCGACGATCTGGGCGCGCGTGCCGAAGAACTCGGCGATCTGCTGTTCATGGTGGTGAATCTCGCGCGGCATCTGCACCTCGATCCCGCTGCCGCGCTGAGTGCGGCAAATCGAAAATTCGAGCGTCGATTCGGCCACATCATGGCGCAGGCGCACGCGCTGCCGCCGATCGGCGACCCCGCGCGGCTCGATGCCATGGAAGCACTCTGGCGCGAAGCGAAGGCAATCGAGCGGCGCTAGGCGTCGCCAAGTTGTGCGTCACGCGGTGATCGATGGGTGATCGACGGTTGTTCGATGGTTGGGGTCGCCCGCCGTTCGCACGCGAATCGACCGACGCACCTGGCAACGCGTTGCCCGCAGCGCACGTTGGCAGCGGACGTGTGATGCCGCCTTGCTTGCGATGCCATCAGTTTGTGATTGCATTCGTCAAAGTGCCCAATTCGAATCGCCCGATTCGAACGGCGTCCGCAGCCCGTGCCGCGCTGCGACTACCCTGGGTGACGCTGTGCACGCTCTGGCGATAAACTCTCTGCGGCCTTGAACGGCCTCATAAAAAAATCGGAAGCCGCGGCGCGCGGCATCTACTCAGGGAGGAGTCGATGAGGATAGGTCTGGTCGTGGATTCGGCTTGCGATTTGCCGCCGGAGTATTACCGTCAGCACGGTCTGGTAATCCTGCCGATCACGATTCGCGTCGGTGATCGCGAATTCGTCGATCAACGTGATCCGCAAGCGACGCTGGCGTTCTATCGCGATCACCTGACCAACGCCGCGCACGGTGAGACCGAGGCTTTCTCGGTCGAGCAGATCAAGCAACTGTTCCTGCAAAAACTCGTCGTCGATTTCGACTTCGTACTCAGCCTGATTCTGGCGAGTTCGCGCAGCCCGATGTTCGATCATGCGACGCAGGCGTCGTTGGCGATCCTGTCGGAATACAAGCCGATCCGCGCAAAAGCCGGACTCAGCACGCCCTTCGCAGCGCGCGTGGTCGACACGCAGAACCTGTTCGCAGGGCAGGGCGTGCTGGCAGTCGAGGCGGTGCGCATGATCGAAAGCGGCGCGCCACCGAATCGGATTCGCGAGCGCATGGAAGCGCTGATCCCGCAGCTCTACGCCTACATGCTGCCGAATAATCTGGGCCATCTGCGTTCGCGTGCGGCGAAAAAAGGCGATCGCAGCGTCGGCTGGTTCAAATACGCAGTCGCCAGCACGCTCGATATCAAGCCCGTGCTGCGCGCGTATCGCAACGAAACCGGGCCGGTTGCCAACCTGCGTCACTACGACGAGGGCGCGCAGCGCTGTTTCGAATTCATCATTCGCCGCATCAAGGCCGGCCTGCTGACGCCGACGCTATGCCTGAGCTACGCCGGCGATCTGGCCGATCTCGACGGCATGCTCGGCTATCGCAAGATGCGCGAAGTCGCCGCCGAAGCCGGCGTCGAAGTATTGACCAGCCTGATGAGCATTACCGGCGCGGTGAATGTCGGCGAAGGCGCGCTGGTGTTCGCATTCTGCGCGGCACCGCACGACTTCGCCTAAGTGCGCGCTGTGCGCTAGACCAGCGCGTCGTACAGCGCGACGTATTCCTGCGTGACGCGGTGACTCGCATCGAAGTGGATCAGCGGGCGATGCTGTTCATGCGATTCCTTCACCCGTACCGAGCTCGATAAGGTCTGCGCCAGCACCGGCTGGCCTTCCTCGCGCAGCTCGGCGACGACGCGCGCCGGTAGCTTGGCGCGGCCCTGGAACTGGTTGACGACGATCCCTTCGATCTCGAGTTCTTCGTTGTGATCGGCGCGGATTTCCTGAATGTTTTCCAGCAGCGTGTAGAGCGCCTGACGGCTGAACTCGTCGCAGTCGAAGGGAATCAATACGCGACTGGCGGCAATCAGCGCGGAGCGGCTGTAGAAGTTCAGCGCCGGCGGTGTATCGATGTAGACCGCGTCGTAGCCCTTGAGCTTGTCGAGCGCCTGTTTCAGCTTCTGCACCTTCTGCTTGGATTCGAGCTTGACCTGCAGATCTTCCAGGCGCGGGTCGGCCGCGACGACATCGAGATTCTCGAATGGCGTATTGATCGCATGCGTCATGAAGTTCGGCGCCTGGATCGAGAAACTCAGCGTCGACTCGAAGAAATCAGCGGCGGTACGCTCGCCGGCATCCGGCTTGCGGCCCAGCAGATACTGCGTTGCATTGCCCTGCGTATCCAGATCCAGCACCAGTGTGCGCAGGCCGCGGGCCGCCGAAATGGCGGCGAGATTGCAGACGATGGTGGTCTTGCCGACACCACCTTTCTGATTGAAAACGACTCGGCGGATCATGAAGGAACCCTGGTTCAGGAGTGAAGACGTGTGATGTACGCGAACGCTCAAACAATGGCATCCATGTAAATGCATTATCGCCACAATCAGACACCGGCGACCGCGACGGTGCGCAAAATTTCAGTTGGACCTAAGACCGGCTAGCATGTCGGTTTTAACTTGGGGGCGAGGGGATGCTGAAGCACAACGTGTATTTCGATGGCTCGGTACAGAGCGTGGGCTTCGAGCGCAACGGCGCGCGCGCCAGCGTCGGGGTGATCGATTCGGGGCAGTTTCACTTTGGCACCGCCGCCGCCGAGCGCATGCACGTCGTCAGCGGCGCGTTGCGCGCGCGCATCGGCGAAGGTGACTGGCAGCTGTATCCGGCGGGCACGGCGTTTGAAGTCGCCGCCAACAGTGGCTTCGATGTCGAGGCGGTCGCAGGGCCCGCAGCTTACTTGTGTGAGTTTCTTGCATAAGATTTGCAAGTCACACGGAAGCGGCAGAATAGTTGCAGAATATTTCATCGCCAGAATGGCTTACATTAAATCAGGGAACGGCGATAATTGACGTCAGGGTGCCGTGGCGTTTGCGCGGCAGAAGTCGATTGAGAAAGGGACGGACCTATAAAATGAGTGTTTCGCTGCCGCATCAGTCGACCGCGGTGCGCTGGTCGCGCGGGTTGATGTTCATCGCTGCTGCGGTGCTGCCGCTGACGGCACAGGCGGCGACCGACCTAATGTCGATCTACGCCAAGGCGCTCGACGCCAATCCGCAGTACCAGTCGGCGCTGGCGGCGTTTCACATCGCCGCCGAGGCGCGTCCACAGGCGCTGGCCAAGCTTCTGCCGCAGGTCGCCGCGTTTGCCAACGCATCGGAAGCCGAGCAAAAAATCAGTGGACGTTATTTTGTCGACACGACCAATCTCGCGCCCGACGGCACCGATATCAACAAAAGCGAGCAGTTCTACCAGGTCGGCTACTCACTCGGGCTTTCCCAGGCGATTTTCCACTGGGACTTGATCGTTGCGCTGGACGAAGCCGACCTCAAGGTCGGTTCGGCCGGGCTGTTGATTTACGACGCGCAAGACGAACTGCGCGTCGGCGTTGCAGAAGCCTATTTTGGCGTGCTGGCGGCAGACGATCTGGTGCGCTTCAGCGCGGCCGAGAGCGACGCAATCAATCAGTTGCTCAAGCAGGTCAAGGACAAGTATTCGCTGGGACTGCTGACCGAGGTCGACGTCAATCAGGCACAGGCGCAGAGCGACCTCGCGGCCGCCGCGCTGATCGGTGCGCAGAATGCGGTGGAAGTCGCCCGCGTGCAGCTCGAACAGGTTACCGGCGGCGAACATTACGACGCGCTGAAACCGCTCGCCGCCCAGTACAAGCCGGAGCCGCCGTCGCCCGATCATCTGAGCGACTGGATCGAGCGCGCGAAGGTGCAGAACCTCAAGCTGCAGGCGCAGCGCTACAGCACGCAGATCGCACAGAAAGAAGTCAAGCGCGCGGAGTCCTTGCGCTATCCGACACTCGACGGTCTCGCCGCGCGCCAGTATTCGTATGCGGACGGCGGCATCAGTCGCGGCATCGGTGTGGGCAACAATCACGAGTGGGACGATCGCGTTCAGCTCAATCTGAAACTGCCGATCTACAGCGGTGGCGCGGTCAGTTCCGCGGTGCGCGCAGCCGAAGCCGGCTTCGACAAGGCGCGTTACGACGAAGCCTCGTCGTTGAACGAGGCGGTCAAGGATACGCAGGTGGCGTTCCTCAATACGCGCGCGCAGATGTCGCAGATTGAAGCCTTCAAGCAGGCCGTGCAGTCTGCACAGATCGCCGAGGCCTCGGCGCGCACCGGCTACGACGTAGGCACCAAAACGCTGTCCGATGTGCTGCAGGCGGTGCGCGGGCGTTATCACGCCGAGCGTGACTATGCCGAGGCGCGGTATACCTACTTGCTCAATTACCTGAAGCTGAAGCGCGCGGCGGGTGCGCTCAACAACGCCGATCTGCTGGCGGTTAATAAGTGGCTGCAGTGACGCTCGGCACGCCGCCATGATGTTGGCTCAACATCCCGCTCGCCGGCTGGACTATGGCGAGCTGACGACGCTCAAGGCCGGATGTCGCCTGACGCCGAAGGAAGCCGGCTTCGAGCCACTGAGCTTGACCGCCGCCGAATTCGAACTTGCGCGTTTGTTCGATGGCCAGCGCAACGGCGCCACCATTGCGGCCCTCGGCGGCGTTTCGACGGCCGAGATCGAGCGACTCGCGCAGCGCCTTGCCGGCAGCGGGCTATTGCTGCCCGGACGCTACGAGCCGCTGCCGGCACCGCCGCAGTACGCCAGTAGCCGCGCGCCACGCGCTACGGCTCGCCAACTTGGTGGCGCGATGCTGCCGTCGACGTTGCCCGGCACGCTGAGCGGCCCCAATTTCATCGGCTCGTTGACCGGATTGTTCGGCTGGGAGCGCGGCGACGCCGCCGCACTGGATGTCACGCTCGACGTGCGCGGTCTGCGCTGGATCGGCGCTGCGCTGAATCTGTTCCTGTGGAGCAGCGTGCGCGTCTGGCTGCTGCTGGCGCTGCAGATCGGCGCAATTCTGGTGATCTACAACCATCGCTTCGAGATGGCGCGCGATTTCAGCCAGCTCCTGCAGCCCACGCAGCTGGTCTTCGGCGGCATCGTCGGCGCCTATCTGGTCGATTTCCTCGCCAAGCTGGCGCGTTACGCGGCGATCGCGCGTGCGACGCACACACGGCCACGCTTCGGAATTTCGCTCGGCGGGCTCGGCCTGCCGGTACCGCATTTCTATGCGGATACATCCGGTGCTGCGGAGGCCGCCGATCGCGCGGTTCGCATGCGTATTGTCGGTGCCGAACTTACCGCGCTGATGACGATGTTCGTCGGCGCCACCACCGTCTGGCTGATGTTCCAGCGTCACGGCAGCGTGCTTGCACCGCTGTCGGTGGGCATGATGTTCATGCTGACGACATTCTTCATCGTGCAATTGAATCCACTCGGCATGCGCAGCGGCTACCAGCTGCTGATGCTGTGGCTGCGTGTCGGCGATCTGCGTGAGCAGGCCGGCTTCGCGCTGTTCGGCTACGAGCTGCCGTGGAGTGCGGTGCGGCGGCCGCCGATCAGTGTGCTGCTGATTTATGCCGGTCTGGTGATTCTGTATTTCGCCTGGGTCATCTGGTTTTTTCTGTCGATTCCGGCGCATTGGGTCAAGGACCATTGGGGGCCGATCGGGCCGGTCCTGATCATTGCGGCCTTGGCTTACGCCATTTTCAGCATGCTGCGTCGTACCTACGCCGGGCAGTTCAACATAGGGGAGAAAGTGACCGTGTCCTTGTCGAAAGATCCAATGGGCTGGGTGAGCCAGACCTGTTCCATCTACTGGCGCGAGTTCCTCGGCTGGTATCAAGCCAACAAGCCCGGCCCGATCACCTGGGGTCTGATCGTGGTGACGACGATCATCTGCTTGTTGCCGTATCCCTATCAGCCGAGCGGCGAGTTGGTGGTGCTGCCAGACACGCGCGCCGATGTGCATGCGCAGGTCGCCGGCGAAGTGCGTCAGGTGATGGTGAAGGAAGGCGATCTGGTCAAGGCCGGCGACACGCTGGCGCAGTTGGCCGACGAAGACGAGAAGTCGCAGCTCGCCGGTGCGCAGGCCTCGCTGCTGAAGTTGCAGGCGGCGCTGTCGCTCGGTCAGGCCGGCCACCGTCCCGAGGAAATCGATGTCGCGCGTCAGGCGGTCAACACTGCGCAAACCTCGTATCAGTACGCGCGTGAAGAAGCCGATCGGCTCTCCGCTGCGTTCAAGCGCAAGGCGGTTAGCGAGCAGGACTACAAGCACGCGCTGTCGATCGCCGACGTCAGCCAGCAAAAGCTGCTCGAAGCGCGTCGCCAGCTGACCTTGACCAGCAGCCCGACCCGATCCGACGAAATCAAGGCGCTGCAGGCGGAGATCGAGCACCAGCAGGCACAGGTCGATTATCAGACCACGATGCTCGGCTACACCAAGGTCACTGCGCCGATCGCTGGCCGCATCGTGTCCGGCTCGCTGCAGTTCGCGGTGGGCGACTTCATGCAGCGCGGTGCGATGCTGGCAACCGTGGAAGACTCCGATCACCCGCAGGTCGAAATCAAGATTCCGGAAGACGATCTGTCCGAAATCAAGATCGGCAACAAGGCCTGGGCGAAGATCTGGGGCTCGCCGACGGATGCCTATGTCGGCAAGGTTTCTCGCATTGCGCCGAGTGCCGAGAAGGCGCCGTACGGCAACATCGTGCGCGTGTACATGACGGTCGATCAGCCGGATGCCTACATGAAGCCGGAGATGACCGGCTACGCCAAGGTCGATGGCCGCTGGCATCCGCTGATTCTGGCGTTCACCCGGCCGATCGTGCGCCTGCTGTTCGTCGAAATCTGGTCATGGATCCCCTGATTCCCCAACGCGCCGGAGCGGCTGCGCTGGCACTCGGTGAGGCGGATTTCCGCCTCACCGCGCCGAGCGGCTTCGGCGACGGCTGGAATCATTACGCGCACAGCACGGCCTGGTTCGAAGGCCGGCTGTATGTGGGCACCACGCGCGCGCAGATGGCGTTCATGCAACGCACGACGCCGCCACCGAAGCTGGTGCCGTGGCCGATCAAATGTCCACCGAATCTCGACACGATCGAGCGGCGCGCGGAAATCTGGCAATACACGCCGGCCACCGAAAGCTGGGTGCGCGTGTTTCAGAGTCCGTACATCAAGGGCCCGGGCGGTGCGGATGTCGCGCGCTACGTCGGCTACCGCGGCATGTCGGTGTTTCAGGGCAGTACCGACAGCAAGCCGGTGCTGTACGTATCGACCTGGTCGCCGCGCTTTGGTGGAACCGCGCAGCTGCTGCGCAGCGAGGACGGCGCCAATTTCGAGATCGTTCCGCGCCCGCCGTGGAACGAGAGCGTGCGCGCGTTCCGCGTACTGCAGCCGTTCCAGGGACGCCTGCATACCAGCCCGACCGCCGCCGGTGTCGCAGTCGGCAAGGTGCAGGACAGCGTCGGCTCCGATCCGACGATTTACGGCGCCGACGATCTGCGCAGCGACAGCTGGAAGGCCACCAGTGCCTCCGGCTTCGGCAACCCCGGCAATATGACGGTGTTCGAGATGGCCGAATTCAACGACCATCTGTACGCGGCCACGGTCAACGTCAAAGGCTTCGAGCTGTGGAAGACGCGCGGCGGCAAGCCGCCTTATCAATGGACGCGCGTGCTGGAGCAGGGTGCGTTCCGCGGACCGTTCAACGAAGTCGGTGGCAGTCTGTGCGTGTTCAACGGTGCGCTCTATATCGGCAGCGGCGTGCTCAACGGGGGTTATCACCGCGCGGCCGGCGTTGGCCCGGCGGCCACCGAACTGTTGCGCGTCTGGCCGGACGATAGCTGGGACATCGTCATGGGCGAGGCGCGGATGACGCCGCAAGGCCTGAAATATCCGCTATCCGGCTATTCCTGCGGTTTTGACAACATGTTCAACGGCTATGTCTGGCGCATGTGCGAGCACGATGGCCACCTGTACGCTGGCACGTTCTGCTGGGCGAATCTGCTGCCGTACGTGCCGAATCAGGCCTGGCCCGACGATGTGATCGCGCTGATCAAACGCTGGAGCATGGAGAAGCTGGTGCAGCGCTACGGCGGCTTCGAGCTGTGGCGCACCGCCGATGGCGTGCACTGGCTGCCGGTGACGCGTACCGGCTTCAACAACCCTTACAACTGGGGTGCGCGCACGCTGACCTCGACGCCGCACGGACTGTTCGTCGCAACCGCCAATCCCTATGGACCGGACGTCGCAGTGAAACGTGACGGCAAGTGGCAGTACGTGCCGAATCCGCGCGGCGGCTGCGAAGTCTGGCTCGGCAACAAGGCGTTCGGCCAAGCAAACTCGACGCCGACCGCGACACCGACCTCGACGCCGGCCGCACCACCGGGAACTGCACTCGCGTGAGTCCCGCACCGGTTTTCATTTTCTCGGCGCCGTATTGCGGTGGCTCGCGCCTGCTGGCGATGCTCGGCGGGCATCCGCAGATCTGTGCGCTGCCCGAACTCAATCTGTTCATTGGCGACAACGTCGGCGAACTGCTCGAAATCGCCGGATTCAGTCATGGACTGTTGCTCGACGGCCTGCTGCGCGCGATTGCGCAGCTGGCGCACGGCGCGCAGGACGATGTCAGCGTAGCCAAGGCACACGACTGGCTCGAAGCGAATCCGCAAGCGGATGCCGCGGCGCTACTGAAACAGTTGCAAGCCTGGGCCGGCGACCGGCTGCTGCTGATCGCCGACACGCAGTCGCCCTTGCGACCGGTGGACCTGCAGCGCTGTGCCGCCGCCGCACCCATGGCGCGCTACTTGCACCTGACACGGCACCCGCATGCGCAGGGCGCGTTGTTCGCGCCGGCACTGAAGGAACGCCAGTTCGTGCCGACCGACTACAAGGATCACAGCTTCAAGCCGGCGCAGATCGATCCGCAGATTCCCTGGCTGCGCGCGAATCACAACATCCTTCGCGCCTGTGCTGCCCACGGCGCCGCTCTCAGTCTGCAGCTGCCCATCGAAGCGATGGAGACGGATGCGGACGCCGCACTCACGCGCATCTGCCAGTGGCTGGGCCTGCGCTGTGGTGCGGCAGAACGGTCAGCCATGCGCGACTACAAGCACTGGTCGTACCTGCAGGTGGGTCCGACACTCGCGCCGATGGGGCTCGAAGCTGAGGCGTATCAGATGGACGACAAACGCTATCGTCGCCACGCCGTCGCCGCGCCGAGTCTCGCGGCCGCACTGCCGTGGAAGCCCGACCGTAGCGGCTTTGCCTCGGACGTGCGCGAGCTCGCAGCCCGGTTCGGTTACTCGTAGATCCATCGTTTCGCAGGTCAGCGAACGGAATCGCACATCAAGCGGACATCGTCAAATCATGAAAAGCATCGCCCAGCTCAAGGTACTGGAACTCGGAGAGGGCGTTGCCGGCGCCTATTGCACGAAGATCTTTGCAGGTCTCGGCGCGCAGGTCGATCGCCTGCTGCGGCCGACCGAGACGACCACAGGATCGATGACGCCGGAAGAGCATGCCTGGTTTAACACCGGCAAGCGCGAACTGTTGCTGAGTGCGGATGCCGATGCAGCGCGGGCCGAACTCGAAGCGCTGCTCAGCGCCTGCGACATCGTGGTCGACGCCTGGGGTGTCGACGCACTCGCGGCTTACGGCTTCGATGAAGTCGCGCTGCGTGCGCGCTGGCCGCAGCTGATCTATTGCCAGATCACGCCGTTCGGAACGCAGGGCCCGTATCGCGACTTCCAGGCCAGCGACATCACCTCTTATGCGATGTCCGGGCTCATGCACAGCACCGGCGATGGCGCGCGCGCGCCGCTCAACGCGCAGCCGAAGGTGGCGCAGGTTACCGCCGGACTCAATGCCTATGTTGGCTGCCTGATCGCGCTGCTGCGCGCCGCGCGCGACGGCGTCGGCGAAACGGTCGATCTGTCGATACAGGAATCCGCGATCGAAAATTACGAAACCGCGATGGCCGACTGCCTGCATCTGAACAAGGTTGCGCGCCGCAACAACGACAACCATGGCCTGGTGCCCTGGCGAACCTATCCGACCAAGGATGGCACCTTGGCCTTGATCGGCGGACCGGTGCGCAACTGGCTCAAGGCTGCCGAGTTCTTCGAAGAGCCGCGCTTGTTGTCGCCGGAGTTCGCGCACATGCGCGAGCGCATCGCCAAGCGCGCCGAGTTCGAATCGCTGCTGAAGCCCTGGCTCGCAACACAAAACAAACGCGAGCTGTTCGAGCGCGGCCAGGCCGCCGGTCTCGCCTGGGGTTTTGTTGCTACGGTTCCGGAAGCGCTTGCCGACGTGCAGCTGGAAGCGAGAAAGTTCTTCGTCGAAGTGCCGATGCCGGATGGCCGCATTGGCCGCATGCCGGGCGCGCCGTTCCGTGGCGCCTCGGTGCCGTGGCGCGATCTGCCGGCACCGTCGAGCCCCCAGCCGGCACGCGAGGTCGTGCGGGCTGTCACACCGCGCCTGCCCGCGATTGCGGCGAAAACCGACGCGCCATCGCTGCCGCGTCGTGCGCCGCTGGCTGGGCTCAAAGTGGTCGACTTCACGCACGACTGGGCAGGGCCGCATGCAACGCGTGTGCTGGCTGATTTCGGTGCCGACGTCTTCAAGATCGAATATCCGAAGCGGCTGGATAGTTCGCGCGGCGGCTACAAGAAACTGATCAATCAGCATCCACGCTTCTGGAACCTGCATCGTGGCAAGAAGGCTGCGGCGCTGGACCTGAAAGATCCTGCACAACTTGAAGCCGCGCGCGAACTGATTCGCGGCGCAGACGTGCTGATCGAAAATTCGCGACCGGGTGTGATGGCGCGCAAGGGACTGAGCTACGAGCAGGTGCGTGCCTTGAAGCCCGACATCATCATGCTTTCGATGTCCGGCTTCGGGGCCGATGGTCCGCGCCGCAATTACGCCGGCTACGGTGCCAATCTGGAAGCCCTCAGCGGCATCCAGTCGCTGACGGCGTACGACAACGCCAGCCCACGCTATCGCGTGCGCGAAATGGACGTGCTCAACAGCATCCTCGGCGCCGGCGCACTGCTATCGGCGCTGTGGCATCGCAACCTCACCGGCGAAGGCCAGCTGATCGACTTCTCAGAACTCGAAGGCTGCGCCTGGTATATCGGCGAGCATTTCCTGCGTGCCTCGCTCGAAGGCACGCCGCCGGTGCTGGGCAATCGCCATGCGCAGTTTGCACCGCAGGGCTGCTACGCCTGCGCCGGCGAGGATCGCTGGTTGACGCTGACTATCCGCAGCGACGGCGAGTGGCAGCAGCTCGCCAAATTGATCGGTACCGAGACGATGGCGGACCTCGACCTTGCCGCGCGACGCGCGCAGCACGATGCCATCGATGCCGCGATCGGCACGTGGACCCGCACGCAGGATGCTTACGCGGCGATGCGCGCACTGCAGGCGCAGGGCATTGCCGCCGGCGTCGTGCAGAGCAGCGCCGACATCGCCGCAGATCCGCACCTGGCGGCGCGTCAATGGATTCTGGAAACGCCGGACGGTCGCTTCCCGGGTTTGCCGTTCCGACTGCCGGCCGGCGAATCGGCTTGGCGTGGTCGCGGGCCCAAGCTCGGCGAGCACAACGCCGAGCTGTTCGCCGCCGATCGGTTGCCGGACCTGAGTCTCGATTCCATCGGTACGGCCTACGAGATGTCCTGAGGCGCGCTCTGCGTCCGAGCTTGCGTTCGCGAGCGGGCGCGATGCATCGGTGTCGACGCAATCGAAGCTGTGAGCTTGAGACGAAGCTGTGAGCTTGAGACGTCGTTCTGATCGCCGTCGCCGAGCTGCCTGGCTTCAGTGATACGGGCGATGCCGTGGCACTGAAATTTGCGCTGAAGCCTGTGAACCGCCGCGGGCGTTAAGCCTTTCGCGCGACCACCAACACGTAGTCCTCGCCGGCCTCGCAACAGCGTTCGATGCGCTCGGCGACACGCAGCAGGGCAGTCGCGCGCGCAGGGGCACTGCTGATTGCGAGGCGGCGCAGCGCTTGTGCGAACGGTCGGCGCGTCTTGTCGACAATGGAATCAATCCGTATGTCGACGAATCCTGCCGCCTGCAGATACTCGGTGTAGGTCGTGGCGTTATAGGCATTCGCAGCGATATCGAGACACACACCGGAGGCGGAGGCCCGATAGCCGTTCATGTAGTTTTGCGGATCGACGCCGATGCACGGAATCAGATCGGTCAGCGCCAGCGTACCGCCGCTGCGCAGCACGCGTGCGGCTTCATCGAGAAACTGTCGCCGCGTATCGAAGTGAAACGCGCATTCGACTGCGAGGATGCGATCGAACTCGCCATCGCCAAAGTTCATTCGCGTGGCATCGCCGAGCTGCAGGTCGATCAGGCGGTCGAATCCCTGTTCGCTAACGTAGCGGCGACCCTCGGTGATCCGAAGTTCGGTGATGTCGATGCCGACGATCCGCGCCGGCGCGTAGCTGCGCGCGTAGCAGACGGCGTTGGCGCCGTAACCGCAGCCGACGTCGAGAACCTGGTCGCCGCTGCCGACGCCCGCAGCTTCGGCCACCAGCGCGGTCAGCCGTTCACCGGCCTGTTCGAAGCTGAGATCGGGGCTGGGCCAGTAGCCGTAATTCGCGAAAGGTTGCCGGCCGAACAGGTCTTCGCGAAACGCGTGGCGCGCGGTGTAGTGCGTGACGACGTCACGCGTATGTGCGGTGAGCTGGTCGGGCGTGCCGCCGCGCGCCTTAGGCGTAGGCCGATCCATGGCAATAGTCCCTGAACATCGTTCGTGTTATCGCGTCGCAACAACCATCGGCGACGCATATGCCGTGGTGTTGCGACTCTGGCCGAATTATCTGGGGCTAATGTTGCGGTGCGAAGACGCGGGAGGCGGACGCGAAGCGTCACCTCGAAGGCTTACATGCGCTCGACGAGGAAGTCCGCGATCTGGCCGATCGACAAGTCATCGACATAACGGCCGTCTTTCATCAGCAGCTGATCGAACGGCACTTTCTTCTTGCTGATGTCTTCTTCGATGGCGACGACCAATTGAATGATGTCGATCGACTCGAAGCCGAGATCACCGAGCAGCTTGGTGCTGCGATCCATCTCGCCTTCGAATTCGTGATCCCAGTCCTGGGTGAAGTCCTTCAACAGAACCTTCAATTGCGCAACGATGACTTCCTGATTGGCAGACATGACTTTTTTATTCAGCGGTTTTAGTAAAGCGGAGCGGGCAACCGTTCCAGATCGAAACGGCCATTGGTTTGGGTGACGCGATAGGCTTCCGGCTCAAGCAACTGCAGGCTGCCGTCGGCCGCGCGCTGTTCGAGCAGATCGAGCGTGGATTCGATCTTGGCGAAATCGACCTCGCGCTTGTGCGGCGCCAGGTCATAGCGCCACCACTGCAGTTTCAGCAGGCGCTCGACGTGGGACTCGGAGAAGCGCAGTCGCAGGACTTTTGCAGGCAGTCCCGCGACGATGGCATACGGCGGCACATCGCGAGTAACCACCGCACGCGCCGCGATGATGGCGCCGTCGCCGACGTGAACGCCGCGCTTGACGAAGGCGCCGGCACCGACCCAGACATCATGGCCAAATGTCGTCTTTGCCGGCTGCAGGAACGGCGTCGGTTCCGTGCCATCGGGTGCGAGTCGTTCGAACTCCGGCAGCCGGTAGAACTTCGGCAGGTATTCGCGTCGCGTGAATGCAAAGGGATGCGTGGACAGCCAGTCGACCGGATGCTCCGGTGCGCCGAGCATGACCTCCTCGCCGATCGAGCAATAGCGCCCGACCTCGCAGCTGTACAAGCTGCCGGAGGCGTAACCGTTGATGTAAGTGAAGGCACCAAGCTTGGAGTTTTTGATTCTGCGCGGGTCGAAAGCGATGGTGGGGCGCTCGTACAGCAGCGGCCCCTGAATGCAGCGTCCTTCGATCACCGAAAGTCCGTGGGCAGTGAGCTGCTCGGCCGTGAGACCGTGCAAGCGTGTGCCGGGCGCAATGCTGCCTGGCGTGGCCGCCTGCATCGCGCGCAGATCCTGCTCGGACATTGAATTAATCGTGCTTTCCTTTGGGTCGTGTTGGTGCAGTCTCGCCACGCTTCCCGAAGGCGCGCTACCAGGACGGTAGCGCGCATCCGGGCGGCGGATTTATTCCATGTATCCGAGCATCTGCAGCTGTTCGATGATCTGCTTCTTCTCGGTGTCGTCCATTTCTTCGGCCTTGGCGCGTTCGCCCAGCTTCTGCGTCGGCGCGCCGATCACCACGGGGTTGGCCGCGAGCCATTCTTTGCTGAAAAAGCTTTCCGCGACCTTGCCTTCGAAATCGGACGGGGTTGGCAGGCCCACGCTGTGCAGCAGCGTCGGCGCGACGTCGACGATCTTGCGGCGCGGCACCATGCCGTTGCCCGCAATGCCGGCACCGTAGGCCATGAAAATGCCGTCCGGATGATGGGTTCCGATCGGTTCGGGGCGCTTGACCACCACCGGCTTCAGATCGCGGATTGAGACGAAGCCGTTGTCGCGCAGCACCAGCGTCAGGTCGCAGGCATCTTTCATGTGCGCGCCCTGGAACCAGTCTTCGCGCTTCAGCACGTCGACAATCACCGGCTCGCCGTCTTCGTTGCGCAGCTGCTTGAGTTCCTCGATCAGCTTGTCGCGGAAACGGTTGTAGTCCTTCTTCGCGATGCCTGGGTCGCCGGGCTTCTCGGCCACGCGGATGAAAATGCCGTTCGACGAGGGCGTGCGGCAATACGCGGTGGTTTTGCTCCAATCGAGATTGGCGAAGTCGCTGGCCTCACGCCGCAGCGCCTGTTCGCTGCCGTCGTTAACCGCCCATTTCAGGTAGCCCAGCTCTTCCAGATAGCTGTTGATGCGCAACACTTCGACCGTCGCGGTGAAGCCGTGATCCGAGGCGAAGAACACCTGGCAATCGGGGCCCGCCAGCGTCACCAGTGTTTTGATGTAGCGATCGACGTTGGCGAAGTACTCGCGGCAGACCGCGCGCATGCGCTTGTAGAAATCGGTCGGCTCGGCCGGCACCAGCGAAGGGTCGACGAACTGCCAGGCCTGATGCTGGATCTTGTCGGTACCGTCGAACATCACCGCCATCAGATCGGGCTGTTCGTGCGTGAGTATGTATTCGGCAATGTTGAACCACTGCTCTTCGCGCGGCAGGTGGTAACGCACCCAGTTCTCCATATCGGAGGCGCTGAGCGTTTCCATCGCCTGCTTTTCCTTCTCGAAATCCCAGGCCAGCTCTTTCGGATCGAAGCCCGGCACATCCTGCTTGATGCGCTCGAACAGCGTGGCCGGGTGCGAATTGCGGCGCAGATGCTTGGCCGGAATGAAGCCCGGCACGACGAAGCCATTGAGCTCCTTCGGCGGCGGCGCGGTCAGCGGGAAGTTGAGTGCGGCAACCTTTTTGCCGTTGCGCGAGGCGATCGACCAGATCATCTCGGTATCGACATCGCGGCTGTCGTACAAGGTCCAGTAAACGTCGCCGCCCTTGTCTTCGGCGCGGATGAAGTCGAACACGCCGTGTTCGCCGGGGCCCTTGCCGGTCATGATCGAGGTCCAGGCCGGCGGCGTCAGCGGATTCGGCGTCGAGCGCAGCTTGGCGCGCACCCCTTTCTGCATCAGTCCGGCAAGGAACGGCATCGCCAGGCCTTCGCCGGGAATGTCGCGGGTCATTTCGTCGAGCACGGTGAACGTACAGCCGTCCATGCCGATGAAGAGCGTTCTGGTTTTCGTCGTTGGTGCAGTCATGGAAGCCTTCCTGAGTTAGAAGATTGCATTTGTTTTAGGTAGCGGCAGCGGCCGTTGCGGACTTGAGCGGTGGCAACACAACGCAAACACCGCCAGCTTCGCGAAGTGCAGTTCAACTTTGTATTCGACGCCTTCGTGGCGCACGGCGACGTTCGGATTGCCGTCGCGCGGCTCAAGCTCCGCGGCGACGATTTCCCAATCGCGCGGACGTCCTTCGAGTCCCGAGCCGGCGGCCTTGGCGGCCGCTTCCTTGGCGCACCACAGCGCCACCGCGGCCGGTTTGAGTTCGATATTCACCAGGGCGCGCAAAAATTGCTGGGTCTCGGCGACGGTGAAGGCGCCGGCGATCAGATCCTCGGCATCGACGCGGTCGAGATGCTGATAGTCGACGCCGAGCTCCGAGCCGGCCGGTGCGCAGGCGGCGAGGGCGGCGCGGCGACTGTGGCTGATCGAGATCACCGGCACAGCGATGCCGCTGGGCAGACCGGCGATGCGCGCGACGATGGGCTGGCCACTGGCGGCGTTCGAGATTTCGACATCGGCGCCGGCCATGCGCAGCCCGTGCTCGCGCAGCAGCCATTCGCGCACCGCATCTTTCGCCGCAACGCGACCCAACAGCCATTCCTCGCGACGCGGGCCGGAGGGCGGCAGCGAGCGGTAGTAGATTTCGCGCTCGCTGGCACTCAATACTAGGTTCGCCAGCATGCGCTGCCAGAGTCCGCCGCCTTCGTCGAAGTAGCCTTCCGGGAACGCAGGGATCAAACGCGCCACCACGCCGCTGCGCGCGAGCGTCGGCGTCGGCCAGGCCTGCGAGACGAAGCGCGCCTGCGGATCGAATCGGAATTGGTAGAGGTTCTGCGTCGTCGTGAAGCGGCGGCTGCCCCAGCCGGCTGCACGCGCGATCAGGCGGCCGCTGTCATCGATCAGATCGAAGTGCGCTTCCAGCCGTACCTCGTTGAGCATGCGCAAGTCGCCGCGGCAGATCAGCCGCGTGCCGGCCGCCGGCGGATCGGCGTACTGCGTGAAGTGCCGCACCTGGAACGGGAAGCAGGTGTACTCCCAGGAATCCTTCTCGGTCAGCCAGTAGGCCGCGAGCTGGCCGGCGGCGTCCAGCAGGGCTGCGTCCATGCGCATCTGCGGCGTGGTGGTGAAGCTGAAGTAATCGTGCGTGGCAATCGCCAGCATGTCGGCTTCGATCGCTTCGTCGGCCCAGCGGCGCAGGTGCTGCACGCCCTGCAGTCGCGGACCGTGGAACATGCCGTGCTGATACAGCTCGCCGGCCGGGTTGGTCCGCGCCGGATGATCCTGCTTGCCGTTCCAGCCGCGCGCCTGCGGCGCCTGCGGATAGCGTTCGGCCAGCGTGACGATGCCCTCGAACGTCAGCGCGCCGCCCGGCGGTGCGCGTTCGTCGTGCTGATACAAGCGCACCTGCACGCGCGGCCCTTCGGCGCCGCTCTCGACACGTTCGGCGACGATGCGCAGCTTCAGCGGTCCATCGTCGACACCAAGCCAGCGGTGGCCGCGCGAATTCTCGATGCCGGTGACTTTCCACTCGGTGCCGATCAGGCTGCAGGCGGCTTCAGCAAGAATCTCCATGCTGAACGTAAACGGCATCACGATCAGCGAACGCAGTTCGGGCTGGTGCGCGGACGGTGCAGGTCCAATCGCGTGATCCTGCAGGAACAGATCGGTATCGGCGTCGTACTCGCGCTCGATCACCAGTCGATCGTCGCTACGTTCGACTTCGATGCCGAGCAGCGGGAACTGCGGGTTATAGCCATCGCTGGCGCGGCGACGCGGGTGGTCGCCGGGGCCGGCCATTGACGCCAGTGGCAGCGCAGCGGCGATCGGATCCGCGGGCGGCGCGATACCCAAAACGCGTGCCTGACTGTCGAGGAAGTCCTGCATCAATGCGAAATGGGTTTGCAGCACGTTCAGGCGCGGATCGACCGGTGCGGCAGGCACTGCAACCGGGAGTGGCGCCGCCTTCGAAACCTTCGGCGGTGCAACCGCGCCCGTCGCGGACGCGGGTGCCGGCGCGGTGATGACTTTCTCGACCACGCGCACGCTCGGTGCCGGCTTGAAGTCTGCCGGCAAGCTCAACACCGGCATCTGCAGTTTCAGTTTGATGCCGGGCTTCGGTGCCGGCGCCGGCGGCGCCAGCAGATCGATCGCCGGAATCGTGCGGTGGGCATACAGGGCTGCGGGATTCCAGTTCACGCCAATGGCAAACAACTGCGCCAGCGTCTGCTGAAAGTGCAGCACGCCCGAACGGCGCCGGCTGTTGCACGACAGCGCTACGACATCCGCAGCGCCGCGCAGCGTATCGCCGACGAACGAGGTGAGATTGCCGCTGGGGCCAACTTCGACGAAAACCCGGAAGCCGTCGTCATAGAGCTTGGCGATGGTTTCGGTGAAGCGCACCGGGTTTTCCCATTGCGCGGCGGCCAGTTCGCGAATGCCATCGGCATCGTCCGGAAACAGGCCGACGCGGTTGGCGCTGTACAGCGGCAGTCGACCGCTACCGAACTCGAGCGGGCCGAAATATTCGCGGTACGCGGTGGCGAGCGGCGCGAACAGGCGCGTGTGATACGCACGACCGAATGGCAGTTCGACACAGATCGCACCTTCGGCGGCGAGTTTTTCCTTCAGCGCATGCATGCGCTCGGGTGTGCCGAACAGCACCACCTGATTCGGACAGTTGTCCATTGCCAGCAGGATCTCGCCGCCGCCGGCGTCGATTTCCGCCAGCAGGGCCGCGCGTGCATCGGCGCGCAGTGCGCCGATGGTCAGCAAGGTACCTTCGGCAATTCTTCCGTCGGCTTCGAGCGAGCGGAAAATCTGGTTGAGTTCGCGCACCGAGTCGGCGATCTGCTCACGCTCGGTGAAGCGGCGCACGCCGCTGGCGGTGATTGCGCTGTTCTCGCCGCTGCTGTGTCCAAGCATTGCATCGGCTTCGACGCCCAGATCGTCGAGCAAGGCCTGCAAACCGAGGCTGGCGAAATAGACGCTCTCGGCGGCCACATCCATTTCGAACAGGCGCGCTTCGAGCGCGCGGCGCTGGCCTTCGTCGAGACCGGTCGGCGCCGGGAAAATCGCCGCGGCGCGGCCTTCGAGTCCGTGTCGCAGCGCGGTCTGTTCGAGGAAATCGAACCATTCGCGCAGCTTCGGGAAGTGCAGGCAAAGGTCGGCCAACATGTTCGGGTACTGCGCGCCTTCGCCCGGATACAGCAGACACACCTTGCCGGGCTTGGGTCCCGCACCGTAGTAGACCCCGCCACGGGTCTTGAACGGCTTGGCATCTTCGCGACCGAGCTTGTCGATCGCCTGATCGAGCTTTTTGACCAGATCGGCGAGATTCTCGGCGACGATGGCAAGGCGATGGGCGCCTTGTGACTGCGCGCTGCTCGCCTGCGCCAGTTCTGCCAGGCTCGGCGCCGACGGGCCGCGCAACTGAATCAGTAGCAGGGTTGCGAGTTGCGCAAGCGCGGGCGCGGAGTTCGCCGCCAGCGTGATCAGCTCGGACGGTTGCGGCGCGTGCAGCACGGTGACGTGCGCGGCGTGCGCCTTCGGCGTGTATTCCTCGAGAATCACGTGCGCATTGGTGCCGCCGAATCCGAACGCGTTGACGCCGGCGCGGCGCGGATGCGCCTTGCCGTGAATCCAGGGTCGCGCTTCGTTGTTGATGTAGAACGGCGTCTCGCCGAGCTTCAGCGAAGGCTCCGGTTCCTCGCACAGCATCGGCGGCAGCACGCGATGGTGCAGTGCCAGCGCGGCCTTGATCAGCGACGCCGAACCGGCGGCGGGCAGGCAGTGGCCGATCATCGATTTGACCGAGCCCACGGCGATCTGCGCACCCGCGCCGCGTCCGCCGAAGATGGTGCCGAGCGAGTTGATCTCGGTATGGTCGCCGATCGCGGTGCCGGTGCCGTGCGCCTCGATGAAGTCGATCGTCAGCGGGTTGATGCCGCTGCTTTCGTAGGCGCGCTGCATCGCCAGGATCTGGCCTTCGAAGCGCGGCGCCAACAGGCCCTTGGCCTTGCCGTCGGACGAAACGCCGATGCCCTTGATCACCGCATAGATACGGTCGCCATCGCGCTCGGCATCTTCGAGGCGCTTGAGCACCATCATGCCGACGCCTTCGCCGAGCAGGATGCCGTTGGAGTTTTTCTGAAACGGCCGGATCTTGTCGCGCGACAGCGCCTGGATCTGGCAGAACTGGATGTACAGCTGCGGCGGTGTATGCGAATGCACGCCGCCGGTGATCATCAGATCGCAGCGATGGCTGCTGAGCTCGTGCACCGCGGCATCGAGTGCGATCAAGGTCGACGCACACGCGGCATCGACGATGAAGTTCGGGCCCATCAGGTTGAGTCGGTTGGCGATCAGCCCGGCGATCACGTTCGGCGTCAGCACGCCGACCATATCGGCGTTGTACAGCGGCAGTTGCTTGCTGAAGTGATCGCGCAAGCCGGCCAAGTCGGCGCTGCTCAAATCCGGCCGCAGCAGCCGCGCCATCTCCATCGCCTGATCCAGGAACAGTCCACGGCTCAGCACGCTGGCCATGCCGCGGTTGCCATAGGTGCCGCGGCCGATGATGACGCCGGCGCGCTGCGGATCGAAGCTGCGTTCCTTCAGATAGCCGGCATCGAGCAGCGCATCGCGCGCATGCTTCAGCGCCATCATGTGATCGGGGTCGCCGCTCTCGGCCATCGTCGGCAGCACGCCGAATTCGAGCGGATTGACTTCCGCCAGATCGCGCAGGAAGCCGCCCTTGTTGGTGTAGATGCGGTCGTTCGCGGTCGACGCAGGATCGAGGTAGGGACCGGTCCAGGTCGCGTCCGCTTCATCGACGGCATCGACCTTGTCGAGAATGTTCTGCCAGTACGCGCGCGCATCGCGCGCACGCGGATAGCAGCCGGCAAGGCCGACGATGGCGATGTCGAGCGGCTTGCTCATGCCGAACCGATCCTGCTGCGAACCGTCGACGTCATCAGGCGCGGAGTCCTGCGATGAACTCGCTGTGGTTCGGCGCCAGACGGTTCAATGCCGGGCTCATGGTGCTCTCGCCATCGGCGATGGCGATGCGCACGGCGCCACTGGCGTCGATGAATTGTGCGTCGTAAATCAGCGCCTGCTCATGCGTGCCCGGCTTCAGGCGCATGCGCAGCGTCAGCGGACCAGACACCGGCGTGGTGCCGTAACGTGCCACACGACCGAAGCGCGACGGCAGCGCGCCCATGTCGCGGAACACGCGCGCCCACAGGAAGGCCAGCTGCGGCGGCAGATCCATCATGCCTGGGTCAAACAGCCAGCTTGCACCCTGGGCCTGCGCGCCGAGGAAGGCACGCGGACTCGAGTTGCTCACCGCGGCGTCGATACCCTGACCGGATAGACCTTCAATCTCGCGCAGCAGACGGAAGCGCTCGCCATGGAACAGGAACTCGCCATAGGCGCGTGCCGCGTTCATGCGATCCGCACCGACCAGCAGATCCTGATCGGCGATCGGTGCTTCCGGCAGACGCGGCATCAGCACCGCGGTGGCGCGGTAATTTGCGGCCTTGCGGCTCGGATCGATGATCTCGACCGTCACCGCCTGCTGGCCCGCTTCGGAGTGGGTCGACGAGCGCGCACGCAGCACCAGGTCGCGATGACCGTTGCCGTCGAACACGATGCCCGACAGCGCACGCACGTCGAGCATTTCGGCGACCTGCCATTCCGGCCAACCAGCGGCGACGAACTGCGCCATGTATTCGAGTCCCGCCGCGGCCGGCAGCACCGGCTTGCCGTCCATGCAGTGGTCGATCAGGTAGGGATCGGCCTCCAGACTCAAGCGATGTTCCAGCGTGACCGCGCCACCCACGCCAACGCGCGGCGCACGACGCACGAACGGGAATTCGTTCGAACCCGCTGCTGAAACGGTAGCGGGCTCCTGCGATTCGGGTGCCGTTACGGCTTGAGTCCACGGTCCCTTGCCGGCGACCAGTTCGACATCATTGCGCGGACCGAAGGCCATTTCATCGAGCAGGAAGCGGCGACCCGCAGGAACCGGGATCGGCTCGACGCCGCGCGAGCGGAAGCCTGCGCGGATCGCGTCGGTGGCCATGCCGGCATCCCAGGGCCCCCAGTTGATCGACAGCACACGCACACCCGGCCATTCGCGGTGCAATTGCCAGGCGAGCCGGTTGAGGGTTTCGTTGGCCGCGCCGTAGTCGCCCTGACCGACGTTGCCGAAGCGGCCGGCCACCGAGGTGAAGAACGCCAGCAGCTTGAGACCTTCCGGTTTCAGCTTTTGACGCATCACCCAGGCACTGTCGACCTTGGTGTCGTAGACGCGATCGAACGACTCGGGGGTCTTGTCGGCAATGCGCTTGTCTTCGATCACACCGGCGCCATGGATCACCGCGTCGATGCGGCCATAGTCGGCGTACAGCGAATCGAGCAAAGCACCGAAGCTTTCGGCATTGCGCACGTCGCAGGCGCGGTAGTCGACGGTCGCACCGGTCGCGGCGAGTCGCGCGAGATTGCCGCGGATTTCGCGATCGGCGGCGAGCGCACGCAGCTCGCGTTCGAGCTCGGCCGGTGTCGGCTTGCGGCCGGCGGCGAGGGCCAGCTCCAGCAGTTTTTTCTTCAGCGCCGCAGGTTCGGCGATCGACGCCGTGCTGGCGTCTTCGGCGCCCGGCAATGCAGTACGTCCGAGTAGCACCAGGCGTTGTCCGGGACGCGCGAGTTCCTCGGCGATTTCGGCAGTGATGCCGCGCGCGCCGCCGGTGACCAGCACCACCCAATCGCCGGCCGGCTGCAGATGCGGCGCGAACGGCGTGTCGCTGACGGTTTCCTGGACGTGGGTGAAGCCGATGCGTTCACCGCCGCGATAACCGATTTCGGTGCGTGCCTCGTGCACGGTCAGTTCGTCGAACAAGGCGTCGGCGATGAAGTCCGCGCTGGCGCTGTCTTCAAAGTCGACCAGTCGCGCGCGCAGGCTCGGCCATTCAGCTACCGCGCAGTTGAACAGACCGACCGCGGCACCGGCAGGTGCGGCACTCGCACCGGCTGCTTCGCGACCGAGGCTGCCGCCGAGGCGGCTCGCCGACAACGCCACCGAGCGTTGCGACGAGAGGTCGTTGCCGGCTTTCTGCAGCAGCCAGAACAGTGCCTTTGCTTGTTGACCGGTGAGACGATGCCAGGCGTCGAGCCCGTCGCCGACGGTCGGCGTGAGTGCTGCGAGATGCACGATGCCGCTGACGCGACCGTTTGCGCTGCGGGCGCGCTCGATGGCGACCGTCAGCGCATCCGGCGAGGCGGCGGCCTCGGCGAGAATCACCGCCGCCTGGCCGCCGGCGCCGACGATGCGATCGGCGAGGCGTTCGGCCACACCTTCTTCGTCGGCGGTCAGCAGGTAGAGTCCGGCGATGGCATCGCGTTGTGCCGGCAGCGGTACGACACGCGCACGCGGCACGTGACGCGGAATGCTGGTCGCCACGGCGAACGGCTGCGTGCCGGCGGCTGCAATCGAAACCAGCGGCACCGCCGCAATCGAAGTCGAAACCGGCGCAAGCTGCATCGCCGCATCGAGGATCGCATTCAGACTGCGCGCCTTGGTGAATTGCTCCATGCCGGCTTGCATCGCTTCGGCTTGTGCCGGTGCGAGCGTCTTCTGCAGCGCGCCGAGAATTTCGACGCGCTTGATCGAGTCGATGCCGAGTTCGGCTTCGAGATCCTGGTCGAGACCGAGCATGTCGGTGGGATAACCGGTGCGCTCGGCGACGATTTCCAGCAACTGCTGCTGCAAGCTCGCACGATCCAGCTTCGGAGCAGCTGCGGCTGCGACCGCGGCGACCGGCGCAGCTGACGCAATGCCGGCCGCTGCCTGCGCAGGCCTTGCGACTGCTGCGGGTGCCAGCGCCATCGCCGCATCGAGGATCGCATTCAGACTGCGCGCCTTGGTGAATTGCTCCATGCCGGCCTGCATTGCTTCGGCTTGCGCCGGAGCGAGTGTCTTCTGCAGTGCGCCGAGAATCTCGACGCGCTTGATGGAGTCGATGCCGAGTTCGGCTTCGAGATCCTGATCGAGACCGAGCATGTCGGTGGGATAACCGGTGCGCTCGGCGACGATACCGAGCAGCTGCTGCTGCAGATGATCGCGATCGAGTGCCGCAGCCGGCGCGGCCACCGGGTGCGCTGTCGGCATCACTGCCGCTGCGGTCGTCGTCACAACCATGCCGGCGGGTGCCAGCGACATCGCCGCGTCGAGGATCGCGTTGAGGCTGCGCGCCTTGGTGAACTGCTCCATGCCGGACTGCATCGCTTCGGCTTGGGCCGGTGCGAGCGTCTTCTGCAGCGCGCCGAGGATTTCAACGCGCTTGATCGAGTCGATGCCGAGTTCGGCTTCGAGATCCTGATCGAGACCCAGCATGTCGGTCGGATAACCGGTGCGCTCCGCAACGATGCCGAGCAGCTGCTGCTGCAGATGGTCGCGATCGAGTGCTGCGACCGCCGGGGTTGGTGCGAACACAATCGTCGGGGAAACCGCAACCGTGTTTGTAACGGCCGTGGAGATTTCCATCGCGGGTGCGAGCTTCAGCGCCGCATCGACGATCGCGTTCAGACTGCGCGCCTTGGTGAACTGCTCCATGCCGGCCTGCATCGCTTCGGCTTGTGCCGCTGCGAGTGTCTTTTGCAGCGCGCCGAGAATTTCGACGCGCTTGATCGAATCGATGCCGAGTTCGGCTTCGAGGTCCTGGTCGAGACCGAGCATTTCGCTCGGATAACCGGTGCGCTCGGCGACGATGCCGAGCAGCTGCGTGGTCAGCGTCGTGCGATCAAGCCCGCGCGCAACCATGACCGGCGATGAACTGACGGCGACCGCCACCGCAACCGGTGCGGGCGCGGCAGCGCCGGCAAAAGCGGCGAGGTCGCCGGCAGCGGTATCGAGAATCGCGCGCAAGGTCTTCGCCTTGGTATAGCGCTCCATGCCGGACTGCATCGCTTCGGCGACCGAGCCGGGCAATCGTTTCTGGAAGGCCCCGAGAATTTCGACGCGCTTGATCGAGTCGATGCCCAGTTCGGCTTCGAGATCCTGATCGAGCCCAAGCATTTCGGCCGGGTAGCCGGTGCGTTCGGCAACGATTTCCAGCAATACCGCGGGTGCATCGAACGCCACTTGCCGACGGACCGCGGCGACGACCGGTGCCGGCGCCGGTACGGCAATCGCCGCCGGTGCCGCCACTTTTGGGGCCGGTGCAACAGCAACCGCCTTCGGTGCGGCCGGCGGTGCAGCTACAGCTACGGCCGCAGGCGCTGCAATCGCTGGCATCAGCGGCGCCAACGGAGCGCCGGTGGTCGCAACGTTGCTACCGAGGAATTGCTGAATCACGCGCTCCTGCAGACTCAGGAACTGGCGCATCGTCTGCTGATAAGCAACCAGCGCATCTGAACTCAGCGTGCCGTTGGCCAACGGTGCGGCAGCCGAGGCGACGACGGGGGCGGCCATCGGTGCCGGCGCGACGATCGGCGTGTTCAGGTTGGCGGTCGGTGCGGGCGCTACAGTCGGTGTAGCAATCACGACCGGTGCGGCCGGCAATGCGACGCGGCTGGCTTTCTCGCGCGCGGCTTCGACGCCGGCAAGGTCGAGCGGTGGCAGTTTGCCGGTGCGGAACATCGGGTCGTCGAGCGGACGCGCACAGCCGCCGCTGATCCACCAGGCGTGTTTCGGCAGAGCCACTGGCTTGACGATGTCGCCGAGCTTGTTGAGGTCCAGTGCGAGTGGGTCGCGATTGTCGAACAGGCGCGTCAGCGCCAGCGGTACGCCGGCCGCATACAACTCGGCCAGGCCGAGCAGCACGCCGCGCATGCCGCCGCCTTGTCCATCGAGCGACACTGCGAGCGCATCGCGTCCGGCGAGGGTCGCCTTCGCCATGTTCGAGCAGATGCCCTTGGGCCCGAGTTCGACGAACGCGCGCGCGCCGGCTGCATACATCGCCTCGATTTCGGCAACGAATTCGACGCTGTTGAGCAGATGCCCATCGAGCGTGTGACGCATGCCTGCTGTATCGCTCGGATACTGCGCGCCGGTGGTGTTCGAATACAACGCGCAGCGCTGCCCGGAGAAGTTCGCCTGCGCGATCGCAGCGGAAAGTCCGACCTGAGCGCCGGCCACCAGTTCGGTATGGAACGCACCCGATACCGGCAAACGGCTGACGCGCACACCGCCGGCCTCCAGCTGCTTTGCGGCCTGTTCGACTGCTGCCGCCGGGCCGGAAATCACCGCCTGATCCGGCGCGTTGTGGTTGGCGATCTTGACGCCGGCCAGGCCGTTGATCGCAGCCTGCACGACATCGCGCTTGGCCTGTACCGCCGCCATTGCACCTGGCGCACTGCTGCCAGCGGCTTCGGCCATGCAGCGTCCGCGTACGGCGGACAGCTTCAGGAAATCTTCCGCCGAGAGCACGCCAGCGGCGAGCAGCGCGCTGTATTCGCCGTAGCTGTGGCCGGCGGTGGCCATTGGCTTCAGACCCAGCCGTTCGGCGAATCGCAGATAGCCGAGCGACAGTGCGCCGATCGCCGGTTGCGCCACACGCGTGTCGGTCAGTGCCTTGCCTTGCGCGGCTTCGGCCGTCGTATCGAACGCGGCCGGCGGCATGATCACGCGCGACAGGAACTGTGGAAGTTCCGCACGCAGCGTGACATCGGCGAATTCCAGCGCGTCGCGCAATTCATCCAGATATAGCGCCGCTTCACGGCCCATGTTGACGTACTGCGCGCCCTGGCCCGGGAATAGGAAGGCGACCTGTGGTGCTTCGGCTTTGAGGTTGCGGCCGAGTCGTGCACTGGTTGGCAGCGGCTTGTTGCTGGTGCCACTGAGCGTTGCAAGTGTGGCTTCGAGATCGGCCAGTGCGCCGGCGAAATCCTTGGCGACGACGGCGAGATTGACCGTTGCACCCTTGCGTGTTTCGGCTTGGCGCGCGAGCGAGTAGGCGAGGTCGCGCAGCTTGACGTTGCTGCCTTGACGCAATGCGGCGACGAAGCGCCCGACATCGGCCAGCAAGGCGGCATCGTCCTTGGCGCGGAACACCAGCAGTTCGTACGGCCAACGTGGAGCGCCGGCGGCAGCGCCGGCACTCAGGCGACCGCTGTACTCCTCGAGTACGGCATGGAAATTGGTGCCGCCAAAACCGAACGCCGACACGCCGCCACGGCGCGGATGATCGGGATGACGCAGCCAGGGGCGTGGATCCTTCAGCAGGTAGGCCGGCGACTTCGGATCGGCGATGGTATCGATCGGCTTTTCGACGCCGAAATGCGCGGGCAGCGTGCGGTGATGCAGCGACAGCGCCACCTTCATCAAGCCGGCGACGCCGGCACTGGCCTTGGTGTGGCCAATGAGCGTTTTGACCGACGACAGCGCTACGCTTTTCGGAGCAGCGCCTTCGGCCGCGAGCGTTTCGGTGATGGTCTTGGCTTCGGCGCGATCACCCACCGGCGTACCAGTGCCGTGTGCCTCGGCCATGCCCAGCGTGGCTGGCGAGAATCCCGCACGGCCGTAGGCGCGTTTCAGCGCGAGCTTCTGGCCTTCCGGACGAGGCGCGGTCATGCCCAGCGCCTTGCCGTCGCTGGAGCCCGCCATGGCTTTGATCACGGCGTAGATGCGATCACCGTCGCGCTCGGCATCGGCCAGTCGCTTCAGTACGACGACGGCGAGGCCTTCGCTGATCGCAATACCGTCTGCACCTTGGTCGAAAGTCTTTGGACGTCCGGTGGGCGACAGCGCCTGCGTCTTCGAAAAACACAGGAAGCCGAACGGGCTCTGCACCGTATCCACGCCGCCGGCAATGGCGACATTGCTGCGGCCGGTTTCGAGTTCGTTGACCGCCATTGCGATTGCGGTCAGCGAGGACGCACAGGCGGCGTCGACGGTGAAGTTGAGGCCGCCCAGATCCATACGGTTGGCAACGCGGCCGGCGGCGACATTGAGCAGCGAACCGGCGAAGGATTCTTCGCTCCATTCCGGCAAACGTTCCCAAACGTGATCGTCCGGATTCTCGACGAAGCGCGGCAGTTCCGAGCGCACCGCGTATTGCGTGCCGAGATCGCCGAGGCCGCCGCTGGCGCCGAGAATGATCGAGGTGTTCTCGCGATCGAACTCACCATTGGCATAGCCGGCGTCGGCCAGTGCACGCCGCGTGACTTCCAGCGTCAGCAGCTGCATCGGGTCGATCACCTTCATCGACTTCGGCGGAATGCCGTAGGAGATCGGGTCGAACGCAATTTCGTCGAGGAAGCCGCCCCAGCGCGAGTAGACCTTGTCGCGCGCGTTGCGGTCGGCGTCGAAATACAGCTTCCAGTCCCAACGATCCTTTGGCACCTCCGAGATCGTGCAGACCTGATCGATGATGTTTTCCCAGTACTTCTCCGCTTCCATCGCCTTGGGCAGCAGCGTGCCCAGCCCGATGATGGCGATGTCGGTCGGCTTCGCCTTCAGTGTCGGCTTGTTGCCGGCGTACTCGGCAACATGCTCATTCAGCACCGCCATCGCGCCTTCGGTGACCTGGCGATGCAGGTCTTCGACGCTGAGCACACGATCGCGCAGGGTTGCGACCTGGCCGATCATGTACATGCCTTCGGTCAGCTGCGCAGCCTCATCGACCGTGACAATCTGACCGCTCGCGTCGCGATTGACGCCCTTCGAGGCGACGCGCAGACGACCGAGATTGAGGTCTTCGAGCTGATCGCGCAGTTCTTCCGCAGACACGCCTTCGCGCAGCAGGCGCCGGCGCGTGTCGTAGAAGTCGCGTGCAAACTGGGTGTCGGCGCAGCGCGTCGAATGACCGGGGCCGGTTTCGAGATTGACCGTGCGTGCGCATTCCAGAGCCTGTGCCTGGAAGCCCGGCACGATCGCGCCTGAGCTGACAATTTCTTCGGTGAACAGATAGGCGGTGCCCATCAAGGCGCCGACTTTGAGACCACGCGCAGCGAGTGGCGCGGTGAGTGCGGCGAGCATCGCGCCGGACTTGCCGTCGTGTATGCCGCCGGCGAACAGCACGTGATAGTCGCCTTCCTTGCCCGGCTTGATCTCGGCGAGCAGCACTTCGATCATCTGCTCCCACAACGGGAAGCTGGCGAGCGGCCCGATGTGGCCGCCGCATTCACGACCTTCGAACACGAAGCGCTTGGCGCCCTGTTCGATATACATTTTCAGTAGCGCGGGTGCTGGCGCATGGATATACGTCGCGATGCCGCGCTTTTCGAATTCGGCGGCCTGGTCCGGACGACCGCCGGCGATCAGTGCGAACGGCGGCTTGCACTGCCAGATCGCTTCGCACTGCTCTTCGCGCAAGGAATGCGGCACAAAACCCAGCATGCCCACACCCCAAGGCAATTCGGTTCCCGATTGCGTCATCAGCGTGCGGGTCTGCTGCAGCATCTCCAGCACTTGCGGGCCGCGCATCAGCGCGAGCGCCAGAAATGGCAGGGCGCCATGCTTCGAAACTTGATAGGCGAATTCCGGGCTGTCCGATACGCGGGTCATCGGGCCCTGAGCGAGTGGGAAGCGTGTGCCGTGCGACACGGCCAGCTTGCCGCCCGGTGCGATAAACGCGCTCGCGGCAGCGGATTCGATGTGCTTGAGGCTGGCCTTGAGCAGGGCCTGCACCAGACGGCCAACGGTGCGGAACTGGCTGCGATAGGTCGCCGCCATGCCGATGCCCTGGCCGAGCGGCAGCAGGATGTCGGCGCCGTCGGTGCTGGTCCAGGCCAGCTTGCTGGTCAAGCGGCTGCGCCATTCGCCGAGTTCGAGCGATCCAGCCTCGGCTTGCCGGTTGTCATCCTCAGCGGCTTTCAGTGTGGCCGTGCCTGGGCGCGAGTACACGCGGCAGGGCATGTCGACCAGTTCGCCGAACAACTTGGTCTCGGCGCCATTCAGGCGCGCGAGTTCGCTTTGATGGGTTTCGCTGAGGGGCGATTCGGCGAGCAATAACAGTTGGTCGTCGAGCACCACGCCGGCAGCGCCCATGATGCGGGCGGCTGCAGCCGTATGAATGCCGATGCCACCTTGCATCAGGATGGGCTTGCCGGCAGCGGGCGCGCTCGTACCGAACAGCTTCTGGGCGAGGATGTAGCTGGTATCGGTGCCGACCCAGCCGCCTGATTCATGGCCCTTGGCCAGCAGGGCCGCATGCGGATATTCAATTTCAGCAACGGCATCGGCGTCGGTGATTTCAGCAATCACCCGGCAGTGCGCGGATGGCTGCAGCGCCGCGTGGATCTGCGACTGCTGTGCCGGCGTGCCGGCCAAGATCAGCGTAAGGCCACGCTGATCCAGCGGTGCCAGCAACTGCGCGGCGAGGTCCACGCGATCAAGCGTGACGCGCAGGCCGATCGCGTTGCCGGTGGCCGCCACCAATTGCTGGAAGTTGCGCGTGGCTTGTGCGGCGTCGCTGCAAAATTCGAGGTCGAGGATGCCGGTACCGCCAGAGCGGGCAATGGCAATGGCGATTGACGATTGCGAGAGGTCCGCGGCAACAATGCCGAGAACTTCAAAAGTTTCCTGAGTCACCTGTGATCTCCCTCAAAGTTCCCAGCTAAGCGTTAAGGCGCTGGCGGCTTTAAGCCGCATTTCAGCTTTTTTTACCTTCGAGAAACGGTACTTCCAAGACTTTTTCGTGAACGATGGGGCCATGGCCGAAATAGCCGCCCTCGCCGAAACATTCGCCGTGATCCGCAGTGACGATGAAATGCGTGTTCTTCGGCGATTTGTCGATCAGCGCTCCCAACACCTCATCGACGTATTCAACGGTCTTGATCTGCTGCTTGTGCAGATCGCGCATCTGCTCGTCGTCGAAGAACTTGTCTTCAGTACCTTCGCCGAGGTTATCGTCCATGCGTTTGAACACGCCATGAACCCCCGAAATGTGTGGCAGCCCCTTCGGGTCCAACATGTACGGATAGTGCGTTTCGCCTAGGTTTAGGAAATAGAACTGTGGTTCAGACTCATCGAACTCGATTTCCTTGACCATGCCGGCGAAATCATTGTGATTCGACATCAGCTTGTAGTCGTCGAAATGCTTGTTCAGATGCGAGAACGGGTTCAGCACCGGCATCGAAACCTTGGCGCTGGTGCGATAACCGTTCTCCTGCAGGACGTGGGCCAGCGACAACTGAGGCACGAAAGTCTTGAACGAAAGCCCTTCGATGCCGGTGCGGTCGACCCACTTGGAGAAATCCTTTTTGTAGACCTCCGACGCAAACACGCCCTGCGGGCTGACGTGCGGGACCATTCCCATCAGGTAGGTGTAGTGCGAAGGCGAGGTCCAGGACGCGAAGGAGTAGCGTTTTTCACCGAGGCCGATGCGATCCATATTGGGTCGTTTTGCGGCGGCGTAACTGTCATAGCGACAGCTATCCATGACGATGAAAACGACATTGTTCTCGCTCATCGCCGGGCTCCTGACTGCAGGTTTTCCAGCCTGCGCTGAGCATCCGGCGTTTGCAGCAAAAATGAAATTATTGCGATCACTCGTTGCAACTCCCTTTTAACAATATTGTTCTTCCTACTTCCCGATCGGGTTGCCGCTCGCCGACGATGAGTATTATTCCGTTCGTCCGTCGCTTTATGCAAAGCTTTTTACATGAAAATTTAGTTAATTCCTGCCACTTGCTTAGTAATCGGATGCCGGTTAGCTTCGCACTTCCCCGGTTGGTCCAACTGTGATGCGATTCGTCTTACGTCGCGCGCGCAAAATCGTTAGCAAGTTATGCGCCGAATCTCAAAGTTTTTCGACCGGAATCGGCGCTGTCTGCGTTAATTCCGGCAAAGTTGCGATCAAACGCGACTGTAGGGCGGCTCCGGCCACGCCCAGCACGATCCCGGCGTAGACATCGACGGCCACGTGCTGACGCGTTGCGATCGTGGAATAGAGAATTCCGAGTCCCCAGACGACGTTGAAAACGCGCAGACGCCCTGGTGCATGAGTCTGGCGAAGCAATTGATCCAGCCAGATTCCTGAAAAGACTGCAAAACTGGCGTGCAAGGACGGGCAGGCATTTCCCGAGTGATCCACGGCCTTGAGCGGACCAAACATCGGATATTGCGTCCAGTCGATGTGCGCGCTCGGCGTAACCGTCGGCCAGAACAGAAAACTGGTGAATCCAATCGCGCAGATTGCCCCCGCGCTGAGGTAGTAGATCAACAGGTCGCGGCGGCTGTCCTGCAGCGCTGGCACCAGCGTCACGTAGACCCACAGAGAGGCATACAGCCACAGCGATTGCGGCTGAAAGGCGATCCATCGGTCCAGTGCAGTCACCGGCATTTCGGAGACCGGGAAAATTTCTACGCTGAGCAGGGCGAAGTAGGCGACGAAGAACAGCGTCGTGCAGCCGGTTATCACGAATTGCTTCAGCCGCGGCTCGGCCAAGAGCCGTGCGATCAACTGGCTCTGCCAGCCCGGAGCTGAAGCCGCGGTCAACATGCTGTGCGCAATCTCCGGTCGACCCATTGATGCCGCTAGGGTAGTTGCTTGTCAGCGCAAGTCACGTGCGGCAGCGAACCGTCTGGCAAGTCCACCGCAAGGATCGTGCGTCGTCCCTGGTACTGACGTTACCGATTCATTGGCGGAATTGAAAGCGCTTCCGAGCTTTGTGTCGTAAAAGCCGGAAAAGTGGCAGGATTTGCCGCATTCTGTCGTTGGCAATTGCGGCTATCGGCGCGCATTCTTGGCGCCGCAAAATCGATTGCCGAGCTAGGGGATCGCGACGCTTGCCAGGATTTCGTCTGCGATCGGTTGAGCCCGATCGCGCTCGGCTGCCGCAAGGCGGTGGCCGGCGACGCCGACGAACACTGCCTGTACGTCTTCGGGAATTACGCCGGTACGTCCGTGCAACAGCGCCCAGGCTTGCGCGCAGCGCCGCAGTGCCAGACCTGCCCGCGGCGACAAACCCTGACGCAACTGCGGATGCCGCCGCGTCGCCTCAATCAGCGCCATCAGATAATCGATCAGCGCTGGCGCGGTTCGGATGTTCTGGACACGCGACTGCAGCGCCAGCAGATGCTCAGGTTCGAGCGCCGCCGGCGTCGTCGCCAGCAGGTCGCGGCGCTCGCTCTCCAGCAGCAAACGGCGCTCCGCCGCAGCGGACGGATAACCCAGCGAAATGCGCATCAGAAACCGATCCAGTTGCGACTCCGGCAGGGCAAACGTGCCGATCTGCTCACTGGGATTTTGCGTGGCGACGACAAAAAACGGTTCCGGCAGCGCGCGCGTCGCAGCCTCCGACGTCACTTGCCGCTCTTCCATCGCTTCCAGCAACGCGCTTTGCGTCTTCGGGCTGGCGCGGTTGATTTCATCGGCGAGTACGACCTGCGCGAAAATCGGGCCTGGATGAAAGCGGAACGCGCCGGTGGCGGGCTCGTAAATGGATACGCCGAGGATGTCCGCAGGCAGCAGGTCACTGGTGAATTGCACACGCTGAAAGTGCAGACCAAAGACCTTGGCCAGTGCCAAAGCTAGCGTGGTCTTGCCGACACCGGGGATGTCCTCGATCAACAGGTGACCGCGCGCGAGCAGGCAGGCCACCGCCAGCCGCAGTTGACGATCCTTGCCGAGCACGATGCCGGACAGCGCATCGAAGGCGGTTTGCAGTTGCGGCGTCATGCGACGACGTTGTTTTTCGGCGGCGTGGCGGCGAGTGGCTCGCCCAGACGCAGACCGGCGCCGGCGGCGAGCTGCGGCAGCCAGCGCAAGGCGCCGGCCGGCGCCAGCAGAATCACCGTCGAGCCGAGATGGAAGCGTCCGAGTTCTTCGCCACGTGCGAGGTCCAGCGGCTGCATCGGCTGATACACCAGCGGCTCCGGATCGCGCCGGTGCGGCGGCGTGATGCGACCGCCCCAGACGGTCTCGATACCCCCGACGATCATTGCACCGACCATCACTACCGCCATCGGCCCAAAGTCGGTTTGGAAGCAGGCGACCATGCGTTCGTTGCGGGCGAACAGTTTGGGCAGTGCGCGCGCGGTACTCGGGTTGACGCTGAACAAGCGGCCCGGAATGTAGCTCCAACGCGTCAAGCGCCCGCCGAAGGGCATGTGCACCCGATGATAGTTGTGCGGTGCCAGATAGATCGTGCAAAAGCTGCCGTCCCAGAAGCGGGCAGCGAGTTCGTCGTCGGCCAACAGTTCGGCGACCGTATAGTCGCGGCCCTTAGCCTGGATCAGCGCGCCGTCCCGAATCGTGCCGAACTGGCTCATCGTGCCGTCAACCGGGCTCGACAGGAGTAGCGCATCTTGCGGCTGCGGCCGCGCGTCGGATTTCAGCGCGCGCGTGAAAAACTGGTTGAAGCTGTCATAGCTCTCCGCGCGCTCGAATTCGGCCTCACCGAGATCGATGCGGTAGCTGCGCATGAACCAGGAAATCAGCGCCCGTTTGAACCGCGGATTGCGCCATTCGGCCACGCGGTACATCAGCGCCGAGAACGCGCGCGTCGGCAGACACTGCTGCAGCAGGGCAAACGCGCGATCTCCGGTCGTGGCTTCGAACTCGGACATCAGTGATCTCGTTGCAGCAGCGGACGCAGATCGTCGGCGATCGCGTCGGCCTTGAACGGCGGCGTTAGAAAGCCCGCCAGTTCGGCTTTCGGGTTGACCAGCATCAGCGCCGCCGAGTGGTCCATCAGATAGCTGGTCGGAGTTGCGCCGGGCACTTTCATGAACACGAAACCGAGACTGGTGCCCAGTTTTTCGAGCGCGGCGACATCGCCCGTGGCCGCGCGAAAATCGGGACTGAAGTAATGCACGTATTTGGCGAGCCGCTCCGGCATATCGCGTTCCGGGTCGACCGATACGAACAGCACTTGCAGCTTCTTGGCGTCGTCCGGCCCGAGTTGCTTGATAACCGCCGTCAGGTCCGTCAGCGTGGTCGGGCACACGTCGGGGCAGAACGTGTAGCCGGCGAAGACGATGGTCCAGTGACCGGTGAAATCAGCCTTGGTAAATGTGCGGCCATCGGCTGCGTTGAGACTGAAGTCGGCGATCGCGCGCGGTTGCGGCAGCAGCGTGCCGGACGCAATTTCGGTGGTCGACTGCTTCAACATGATGAGGCTGGCCAGTGCGCCCGCCACGACTGCGATTACCGCGATCATGGCCACCAACAATCTGCGATTCTGCAAGCAACTCTCCGTGGGTGCGTGGCAACGGTGTCGCCCGGGCCGCATACTGTAAAGAAAAACCCCGACCCGCAACGCATGACCGACCCCGTTTCCGAGCTGCAAGCCCTGCGCACCGTGCGCGACCTCGTGCGTTGGGGCGCCTCCGAATTCGCGCGCGCGGGTCTGAGCTTCGGTCACGGCAGCGAAAATGCGCTCGACGAGGCCTTCCACCTCGTGTTGTGGCAACTGCAGCTGCCGCTCGACCTGCCGACGGTCTATCTCGAGGCAAACGTCACCGACAGTGAACGCATCGCCGTGACCGAACTGCTGCGACGTCGCGTGCTGACACGCAAGCCGGCACCGTACCTGACCGGCGAGGCCTGGTTCGCCGGCCTGCCGTTCCATGTCGACGAACGCGTGCTGATTCCACGTTCGCCGATTGCCGAGATGATCGCCGAGGGATTCCAGCCGTGGATTTCCGATGCGCCGGGTTCGATTTTGGACCTGTGCAGCGGCAGCGGTTGCATCGGTATTGCCTGTGCGCTCGCGTTTCCGGACGCAAGCGTGGATCTGGCGGAGCTTGACGCACACGCGCTGCAGGTGGCCGCGCGCAACGTGCATCGGCACGGCCTCGAACGTCAGGTGAGCATCGTTTCGGGCGATCTGTTCAAGCCGCTGGCCGGCCGACACTTCGACCTGATCGTGACCAATCCGCCCTATGTGCCGTTCGCCGAATGGGCGGCGCTGTCGCCGGAGTATCGCCACGAGCCGCGGCGCGCGCTCGAAGCCGGGGTCGATGGTATGGACATCGTCGCGCGCATCCTGGCCGAAGCACCCACGCATTTGCGCGCCGGGGGCACGCTCGTGTGTGAGATCGGGGGATCGCAGGACGAGTTCGATGCACGCTTTCCAAAGATTCCGGTGTCCTGGCCGGAGTTCGCCAATGGCGGTGACGGTGTGTTCGTCATCAGCCGCGAAGAATTGATCGGCTGGAACGAGCGGCGGCGCGCACCAGCCAAAAAAAGCAGAAAGTAGCGATCGACGCGGCGTCGGCAAACCGTCTTCACGGCGGTTTGCACAGTCTCCGAGTCAAGTTATTGACGGAATTTGACGGAAAAGCGGTCGGAAGCGGCGGCACCGTCCATTGCAACAAGGTTGAATCATGTCGGGCAACACCATCGGAAAGCTGTTTTGCGTTACCAGCTTCGGCGAGTCGCACGGGCCGGCGATCGGCTGCGTGGTCGACGGCTGTCCGCCGGGTCTGCGCTTGAGCGAGTCCGACATTCAGCCGGAACTCGATCGGCGCAAGCCGGGCACGTCGAAGTTCGTCACCCAGCGCAAGGAGGCGGACCAGGTGCGCATCCTGTCGGGTGTGTACGAGGGCGAAACCACCGGGACACCGATCGCGCTGCTGATCGAGAACACCGACCAGCGCTCGTACGACTACGACAAGATCAAGGACGTGTTCCGGCCGAATCATGCCGACTACGCCTACGTGCAGAAATACGGTCGGCGCGATCCGCGCGGCGGCGGTCGTTCTTCCGCGCGCGAAACGGCGGTGCGCGTGGCCGCGGCGGCGATTGCGAAGAAATATCTGCGCGAAAGACTCGGCACCGAAGTGCGCGGCTATTGCGCGCAGATCGGTCCGCTCGAACTGGCTTTGAAGGATTGGGCGCAAGTCGAACAGAATCCGTTCTTCTGCGGCGATGTAACGCGAATGGACGAACTCGAGGCCTATCTGACGCAGCTGCGCCGCGACGGCGATTCGGTTGGCGCACGCATCAACGTCGAAGCCAGCGGCGTGCCGCCGGGTCTTGGCGAACCGGTCTACGACCGACTCGATGCCGATCTGGCCTACGCGCTGATGAGCATCAACGCCGTGAAGGCGGTGGAAATCGGTGATGGCTTCGCCGTCGTCTCGCAGCGCGGCAGCGAGGCGCGCGACGAGATGACGCCGGAAGGTTTCCTTGCGAACCATTCCGGCGGCACTGCCGGCGGCATTTCCACCGGCCAGAACCTGCGCTGCTCGATCGCGCTGAAGCCGACGTCGAGCATCACCATTCCGGGCAAAACCATCGACGCCGACGGCCAGGCCACCGAGATGCGCACGACCGGTCGCCACGATCCCTGCGTGGGCATTCGCGCAACGCCGATCGCCGAGGCGATGGTGGCGCTGGTGTTGATGGATCATTACCTGCGCAACCGTGCGCAGAACGGCGACGTCGTATCGCCCACGCCAAAGATCTGAAACCGGCACGCGCGGCGTCGCCTTGGCGCTGCCACGCGTGAACCGGCGCATCGCGTCACCCCGACGAACCTACGCGTTCGCGACCGCAGGATGTCACCGCCTCACAACATCAAGCATGCAGTTGCGAAGGTCGCGAATACATTGAGTGGCGGCATAGCTGCACGCTGATGCACCGACCGCTCGCGATACTGCGAACCTGTTCCGAAGTTCAATCCACTTTCGATAAAGCCATGGCGCTCAAAGCAACCATCTTCAAAGCGACGCTGTCGATCGCCGACATGGATCGCGGCTATTACGGCGACCATGCGCTGACGCTCGCACGTCATCCATCGGAAACCGACGAGCGCATGATGGTTCGCCTGCTGGTGTTCGCGCTGCACGCGCACGAGTACCTGCAGTTCGGCAAGGGACTCAGTGATCCCGACGAGCCGGACCTCTGGCGCAAGGATTTGACCGGACTCATCGAGGAATGGATCGAACTCGGTCAGCCCGACGAAAAGAATCTACTCAAAGCCTGTGGTCGCGCGCGACAGGTCTACGTCTATGGCTTCAACAATGCGGCCGCACCGTGGTGGGCGCTGGCCGAGCCGCAGCTGGCGCGTGCAAAGAACCTCACCGTACGGCGCTTTACGCGGATCGGCGACACCGCACTGGCTGCACTGGCCGAACGCAGCATGACGCTGCAATGCACGATTCAGGAACAGCAGATCTGGCTCAGCGATGCGAGCCGGACCGTACAGCTGGAGTGCGCCACGCTGCGCACGTAGCGCACTCCAATCAAGCGTCCGTTCAGGCGTTCATTCAGGCCTGCATTCAGGCCTGCATTCAGGCGCCCTTTTAGGCGACCTGAGCGCGTCGCTTACGGCTTACCGATGAAATCCATCTTGCCGAGTTCAACGCCGTTATGGCGCAGAATGTTGTAAGCGGTGGTGGCATGGAAGTACAGATTCGGTAGCACGAAGCCGATCAGGTAGGGCATTCCCTGGAAGTCCATGCTGCCGTTCGGAAACTTCAAAGTGATCGCGCGCGTCTCCGAGCCATCGATCTGCTCGGGCTTCAGCGTCTTCAGGTAGTCCACGGTCTTGCGCAGGCGTGCTTCGAGTTCGGCGAAGGTGGTTTCGGTGTCCTCGAACTTGGGCGGCTCGACGCCGGCCAGACGCGATGCGCCGTTCTTGACCATGTCGGTGGCGATCTGCACCTGGCGCGTCAGCGCGAACATGTCCGGGAACAGTCGAGCTCCCAGCAATGCGTTCGGCTCGATCTTCTTCGCCTCGGCGTGGGCGGCGCCCTTGGCCAGAATCACGCTGAGATTTTCCAGCGTGCGGATGAAGCTGGGGACCGAAGCCTGATACATCGAAATCGTCATTGAGCGCTCCTCGATTAGGGTTATTGGTTTACTGACGGATAAAACGCGGCGCCAATCTAGCCGATTGGACGGCGTTTCGCGCGCCGGGCGCAATCGCACGCGGCTGCGAACCGCGGCGCAAGCAGCTAACATGCGCCCCCGAATTTGTGCGCGCCGTTCGCGTCTGCGTTTCGCTGCCTGAATGCAGCGTATGCCGAGTCCGCGCGCTGGCAGGAGTGCTGTTCCGATGCAAGCCCAATCACCCGGACGAAGCGCCGCGCCGCTGCTGGTGTTTGCTGCGCTGGTGGCGGTCTATCTGGTCTGGGGTTCAACCTATCTGGCGATCCGCTTCGCATTGCAGGGCTATGCGCCGCTGTTTTTCCCGGGCCTGCGGTTCTGCTTCGCCGGTCTGGTGCTGTTCGCGATCCTGCGCATGCGCGGCTACCCGTCGCCAAGCCTGCGGCAATGGCGCAACTCCGTCGTCATCGGCTTCCTGCTGTTGAACATCGGCAACGGCGCGGTGGTCTGGGCCGAGCGCTCGGTCGGCTCCGGCCTGGCCGCGACGGCGGTGGCGACGGTGCCGCTGTGGGCAAGCTTGTTCGCCGGAGTCTGGGGCGTATGGCCGCAGCGATTGCAATGGATCGGGCTGGTGGTCGGCTTCGCCGGTATTGTCGTGCTGAATCTCGGTGGCGATTTTGCAGCGAATCCGCTCGCCGCGCTGCTGCTGGTTCTGGCACCCGCGACCTGGGCGTTTGGTTCGGTGTGGAGTCGGCGCTTGGATTTGCCGCAGGGCCTGATGAGCAGCGCAGCCCAAATGCTCAGTGCTGGCGTCGTCTTCATGATCGGGAGTGCCATCGCCGGAGAATCCTGGCAGCTCGAAGCACCACCGAAGGCGATCGCCGCGCTGCTGTACTTATCGATCTTCGGCAGCCTGGTCGCGTTCAGCGCCTACATGTTCCTGGTGCAGAACGTCAGCGCTGCGCTGGCGACCAGCTATGCCTACGCCAATCCGGTCGTCGCCGTTCTGCTCGGGCTGCTGCTCGGCAACGAGCACTTCGGGCGCACAGACCTTCTGGCGATCGGTCTGGTGTTGGGCGGCGTCGTGTTGATCGTGCTTTACAACCGCGCGCCAAAACCTTTGCCGCCGACAGCTGAATAGCGCAGCCAACGAGCCGACATCGAACGGCTCGGCTTGCTTTGCGAACGCGCCGATTTAAGCGGCAACCACGCGGAATCCCTGTCGCGGAAAATGCACGATGACGTCGCCGGCACGTTCGTCGTTGCGCTTGATCGCCAGTTCGAACACCGAGGCGTGCAGGAGTGTTCCGGTGACGGCGTCGCAGCCGTAGTCGGTGGCGCTGACGCTGACTCGCTGACCGATTTTCAGTTTCTCCGGTTCCAGCAGCGGGCCGTCGAAGGCTTGCGCAGTCGTGGTGGTGCGGGCGATTTCGATCGCGTCACCGGAGCTGAGTTCGCTCGGCGTGCCGTGACCGAGCGCGCGGATGCGCTCGGCCCAGGCCAGCAGATGCTTGAAGGCCGCGAGCTTGTCGGCGACGCCTGCGTTCGAGAGCACGAACCACACCGGATGCCAGCAGACGAAATCCGCCAGTGTCGGCGCATCGCCGAGCAGGAACCTGCAGTGCGCGAGTTGCAGATCGAGCGCGTTCATCAGCGGCAGAAAGTGGATTTTCGAAAACTCGGCGTCGGGTCGCGGCGCATTGCCGCCGGTGAAGAGTGCTGCGCGGTCGCGGCCGAATTTCTCGAACACGTCGGCGCCGAGGCGCTCCATCACCACCTTCAGCCCAGCCGGTTGAAATACCACCGGAACCGCTGCAAAGAACAGTGTCTGCTCAAGTTGTGTGAAGGCGGCGAGGCTTGCGCGTTGCGCCGAAGGCATCAACGGCGGCTGCGGATGCAGGCGATCGATCACGCGCGCCATCAGTGCGGTGTCGCAATAGATATCGCGACCGATCTGCATCACCGGCGCCTTGCGATAACCGCCGGTGAGCGCAACGACATCGGGTTTCGGCAGGATCGACGGCGTGCGCACCGACTTCCAGTGCAGCTGCTTGTAGCCGAGAATCGCGCGGATTTTTTCGCTGTAGGGTGAGCTGGCGTAGTGATGCAGGATGATGTCGCTCATCGGTTGCGAGTCCTCATTTGTAGTTATTTGTGGCGCGGTGCGCTTGCGTATGCCTTCGATGCCGCATCGCTCGCGGTTGATTTTTATTGGTGCTCGATTCGGTCGCGGCCCGCAACGACGCAATCAATCCGGAACGCGACCCTTCACTGCGTTGGCGCGGGCACTATAAGTGATGCGGCCCGCGCGATCCGTCGGCAGACGTGCGCGCAGCCGCGATTGCAGCAGTGCGACTTCATCGGGTGCCATCTTTGCGAGCTTTTGCGCGACGCTCGGGCCCCCGAGCACGGTCGCCCAGTAGTCGTCGAAATCGGCGAAGGTGCGTCCAACCACGATCTCTCGCGTCTCCACCGCATCCAGGCCCGCGCCGGTCCACAGGCTTTCCATTGCATCCAGTCGAGATGCATCGGGGCTTGGCGGTACTAGCGGCACAACGCCCAACGCTCGTAATTCCGCCTGCACGGCCTCGTACGGAAATCCGCCGCCGATCATGTCCCAGGCGTAGGCACTCACGCAGCCGCCGGGCCGCACCACGCGCACCATTTCGGCAACGCCCTGGGCCGGCTCTGGAACAAAGAAGATCACCAGCGGCATCACCGCTGCGTCGAAAGTATCGTCGGCAAATGGTTGCGTCATTGCATCGCCCGCACGAAAGCGTGCGGTGCGCGATCCAGGACGCGTGCGGGCAAATGCGAGTTGTGCTTCGGACGGGTCGATGCCATCCACCGAAGCCGGCGCGCAGCGCTTGAACAGAAGGTCGGTGAATGCACCGTTGCCGCAGCCGACGTCGAGCCATTGCAAACCGGGCTGCGGCGCGAGCCAATCAAGAAAGGTTTCGCCGACAAGCTGGCTCCACTTGCCCATGTATCGTTCGTAGGCTGCCGCATCATCGAAGCGAATGGGTTCGGTCACGGTCTTCTGAGTTCCAGGTTTGGGCGCAGTCAAAAAGCGAGTGATGCGGCGTTGTCCTAAAGCTTAGGTTTCGAGCTGGACGGATGGATTATCAATCCAAATGCTCGATGTTCGCCGGCAAGCCCACCCAAGCATGCCTGCGCACTTCATAAACCGAATATGAAGGCGCTGGAAATCCGGGATCGGCGAACGCGCCCACCGGAACGGCCACTTCCTCCGGCTTGCTCTCGGCGTGGTAATGCACGGTCGCACCACACTGCGGACAGAAGTGGAAGTGAGCCCTGCCGCCCTCATCGCCGGTAAGGACATGCACCGACGACGCGCCGGTGATTTGCACAGCTTCTCGCCGAAAGCGCGCCTGCACCGCAAACACACTGCCGGACCTGCGCTGGCACGCCAGGCAATGGCAGACCGACACGCGCAGCGGCTCCTCGCTCGTAGTGAGGCGGAGCTGACCGCAGCTGCAGGAGGCGGTGCGATGGGTCATCTTTGGAGCGCTGAAATATTTCGATTTTCGAACGTGCACGCCCAGGTTAGACAACGATCGCCTTTGCCTTTGCAAAGAGGATTCGATCAAAGTGCCCACCTGAAATGCCGCACGGCGCACATACTTTTTCGATCAGCTCAGTCTCCAGAGATTTGTATTTTGGCTTGCTCATCGCTAGGTCGGGAGGCAATTGCGCGCCTACGTGCTTTAGAACCTTTATCAATCGTGAATCGAAGGCGATCGCTCGCTGAACCAAACCAAGGCCGATCAGAAGATCACGAGCTCCTTTGTTCTTCACATATGACAAGTCATCGCCGACGACGGCAATTCGCCATGCTTCAACTGGAACCGAGGCTACTTTGCTGAAGTACTCCTTTGGTCCGCCATATGACGCAAGCACCTCGAAGTCGTATGCAGCTGCAGTTGTCTTTTTGCATTTGGTGATGTCCCCAGACGCATAGCGCACTCCTGCTTCCCTTAAGCGGCGGTGAATTGCCTTCAGACGTGCCTTTGGGTCCATTGTTGCTAAGTCTTGAAACCAGCCTTCTTCGTGTCCGTTGAGGCAAACTTTGAGTGCTCCACCAGACGCGGCACCGCCGACAACAGCGATTTGGCCAAGGACGGTAGCCCAAAGTTCTCCATCGCTTTTGCTTTGCCAATCCCCTGATATGGGATCAGCGATCTCGCCCTTGTACTTGGCGATGATGACGGTGAGTCTTTTGGAAACGGTGGGAGTAATGATTTTTTTCATAGTGGTCTAACGCCGTGCTTCAGACGCGGATTTGCCGCAGAGAAGCGGAGGCAAATACGTCGGCTGAAAGCACTTGTTATATGCCATCGCCCAGGTTCTTACGCATGGCCGCAGCTAGTCCTTGAAGTTGTGATTGCAGCTTCTGATAAGCCGCTGCAGCAGGCTCACGATATTTCGCCGCTGGGTCAGGTGATTGAACCAAGACGATGGGAACACCGCCGACGTCCATGCGCTTTGGGCTGGCCTGAACATGCAATTGCGACCACGCTTGTAGTCGGAGGCAACATTCGCCGTACTGCTCAGAAAGTTTCTCGGGCGCAAGCAGATGAAATTGAGCGTTGAGCTTTGCAAAGTCGTTTGCCAGTGTGAACGGCTTCCCGCCGCTCACCTCTGCGATGGCCTTTTCAAACAAGCTATAGGTCTCCATATATAAACTCTTGATTTCATTTCTGCGCTCCTTTGCGGTGGCAGACCTGGAGGCGTGGCTTTCAGTGGCGTTGCGCAGGCGCCATGCGAGAAACGCGGAGAGTAGAGCAAACAAGCCTGCAATGGTTGCGGCAAGAACCGTCGCGAAGTCTTTCAACTGGTCCATGGCACGTAACTGTAATTAGTCTGCACATCCGCACGATTACCCAGCAGCGCTGCTGGATAACAAATTTCGTATTTCTGCAATCGCGTGATCCGGCTCATTTTGATTTGTCATTGCTGCCGCGAAAAGATGCAGATATGCACGATAAGACCGAATAGAAGGATCAATTGTGGTTCCCGCGCTGAGCAGAATGTGAGCTTTGGCAAGGTCCGTCAATCGTCAACCCGGCATATCGAGGAGCATCGACCGGACTGTTTCGATCAGCCTGCGTCGATTCGCATCATCAGAAACTCCGCAACCTCCGCAACCCGTTCCAGATGTACGTGGTGGCCGCAGTTCTGCAGCACGGTGAGCTTTGCTTGCGGCAGTAGCTGCTGATAGCTCTGCGCGCCGGCCAGTGGTGCGAGGCGATCGTGGGTGCCCCAGATCAGATCGACCGGGCAGTGCAGTTGCGAAAGGTCGAAGGGTTCGGCGAGTTCTTCGCCGATCTGCCGCAGTGCTCCGATGTGGCGTTGCACGCGTGCGGGGTCGTAGTGGCTGGCGTAGTCGGCGTAGACCGAATCGGGTATCGAGTCGGGCGCGACGAAGCAGCTGCGCCGGAAGCTTTGCACGATGTCGCTCACCAGTTGTTCGCGCCGCTCGCCTTGGCCGAGCAGGCTCACGCCGTAGGCCAGCGCGCCGTTGCGCACCAGCATGCGTTGCCAGGGCGGCAGCACCAGCGGTGCGGGTGCAATCGCAACACAGGCCGGTACGTCGGCGGCAACACCTTCGGCCAGTGCCATCAGCACCAGTCTGCCGCCGAGCGATTGGCCGACCGGCAACACGCGCTTGCCGGCGAAGTCGATTGCGGCGCGGGCGAAGGCGACGAACTGCGGCAGATGTGCACCGGGCCGCAAGTCGTCGGCGCGGCCGCAGTGGGGCAGATCGAACGCAATGCCGCCGATGCCGTGCGTTGCCAGTGCACGCAGCAGCGGCTTGTAGGTGTCCGCGCTGTCGCTCCAGCCGTGCAGGAAGAGCAGGCTTAGATCATCGCGGCCGCGCCCGACCAGGCTTTGCAGCATGCGGGTTTCGAATCCCGCCAGATTGATGCGCCGCTCGATGAAATCCGCACCGCCTGCGCCGAAGCTCATGCGATCTTTACGCCGATGCCACGCAGCAAGGCGCGTGCAGCACCCGAGAGTGTGCGTCGCTCATGCCACACCGCGCCGAGTTCGCGCTGCAGACGAATGCCGCTCACCGGCAGCGCCACCAGCGTGTCGTCGATCATCGAGCGCGGCAGCACGCTCCAGCCGAGTCCGATTGCGGCCAGCATCTTCAAAGTCTCCATGTAATTGGTCGCGAGACGCACGCGCGGTTCCAGGCCTTGCGTCTGTAGCGCGGTCTTGATGATGCGATGCGTGTAGGTGGCCTCGTCCGGCAACACGGCGGGATATTCAGCCAGATCGCGCAGGCTCAGTTTCTTGCGTGCGGCGAGTGGATGCTCGGGGCTCGCCACCACCGCCAGCGGGTCGGGCCAGACCAGGCGCGTCTCCAGGTGTGCGAGACGCTCGCTCGGCAGCGTGACGATGCCGAGTTCGAGGCGGCCACTCAATACTTCCTGGCAGGCGATTTCGGAATCCATGAAGTGAATATCGAGATCGACATCGGGAAACTTCTGCGTGAACTGTTTCAGCACCGGCGGCAGGCGATGCAGGCCGATGTGGTGACTGGTGCCGATCGACAGCCGACCGCCGATTTCGCCGGAGAGCTGCGACAGCGCGCGGCGACCGTCCTCGATATCGTCGAGCACGCGGCGCGCGTATGGCAGCAATGTGCGGCCGGCGTCGGTCAGGCTGATCTGGCGGCCCACGCGGTCGAACAGCTTGCTGCCGATCGCGGCTTCGAGCGCGGCCACGCGCTTGCTGATTGCCGGCTGCGACAGGTGCAGCCGTTCGCCGGCTTTCGAGAACGATTGGCTGCCGGCCACTTCGAGAAAGGCAGCCAGGCTCTGGGTATCCATGCGGGGCAAGCTGGGAGGTGGAAGAAGTCGAATTCTAAATCAGAATGCTGATCATGAAAACGATTCATTGGAGTAATGCGAGCGCAAGCGCCTAGAATCGCGCCCCTGCAGAGTCCCTGTGCAGGTTGGGAATGTTCCGGGAATGTTCCGGGAATGTCCTGGGAATGTTCTGGAAATGTCTGGGGCATGTTTGAGCAACGCACGGGAACGTGCGGACGAGGAAACACGCGATGGCCGGCAAGACGCTTTACGACAAATTGTGGGATGCGCATCTGGTGCGCGACAACGGCGACGGCTCGGCGCTGATCTATATCGATCGTCACCTGGTCCACGAAGTCACCAGCCCGCAGGCCTTCGACGGCCTGCGTCTGGCGCAGCGCAAGCCCTGGCGCCTGTCGGCGAATCTGGCCGTGGCCGATCACAACGTGCCGACCACGGATCGCAGCCAGGGCATCGCCGATCCGATTTCGCGCGCGCAGGTCGATGCGCTCGACGCCAACTGCGCCGAATACGGCATCACCGAATTCCGCATGAACGACGCGCGTCAAGGCATCGTCCACATCATCGGCCCCGAGCAGGGCGCAACGCTGCCGGGCATGACCGTGGTCTGCGGCGATTCGCACACCTCCACGCACGGCGCCTTCGGTGCGCTCGCGGTTGGCATCGGCACCAGCGAAGTCGAACACGTGCTGGCGACACAAACGCTGGTGCAGAAGAAGGCGCGCAACATGCGCGTCACCGTGCGCGGCGCGGTGGCGGCCGGCATTACTGCGAAAGACATCGTGCTGGCGATCATCGGCAACATCGGCACCGCGGGCGGCACCGGCTGCGCGATCGAATTCGCTGGCGAGGCGATTGCCGCGCTGTCGATGGAAGGCCGCATGACGGTCTGCAACATGGCAATAGAAGCCGGTGCGCGCGCCGGCATGATCGCAGTGGACCAGACCACGATCGACTACGTGCGCGGACGTCCGTTCGCGCCGAAGGGCGAGCATTTCGATCGTGCCGTCGCCGAATGGAAGCATCTGCACAGCGATGCGGATGCGGTGTTCGATCGCGAAGTGCTGATCGAAGCGGCGTCGATCAAGCCGCAGGTCACGTGGGGCACGTCGCCGGAAATGGTGTTGCCGGTCGATGGCCGCGTGCCGAATCCGGCGCGCGAAGCGGACGCAACGCGACGCGACGGCATCGAGCGCGCATTGCGCTACATGGGCCTCACCGCCGACATGCCAATCACCGACATCGTGATCGACAAGGTCTTCATCGGTTCCTGCACCAATGCGCGCATCGAAGATCTGCGCGCCGCGGCGCAGGTTGTCGAAGGCAAGCGCATCGCCGGCAACGTCAAGCTGGCGATGGTGGTGCCCGGTTCCGGGCTGGTGAAGCGCCAAGCCGAGGGCGAGGGACTCGATCGCATCTTCCGCGACGCCGGTTTCGAATGGCGCGAGCCGGGCTGCTCGATGTGTCTGGCGATGAACGCCGACCAATTGCTGCCGGGCGAACGCTGTGCATCCACATCGAACCGCAATTTCGAAGGTCGTCAGGGGCAGGGCGGCCGCACGCATCTGGTGTCGCCGGCAATGGCGGCAGCGGCGGCGATCGCCGGCCATTTTGTCGACGTGCGCGGCGCTTGAGTGGGTATGGACGCGCACGCGACTAATCCGCTGACCGGCCTGTCGCTGGAAAACGCGCAACGAATACTGATCGATACGGTGCCGCAGTCGCGCGCGCTCGGACTCAAGGTGATCGAAATCGGCGCGGGCCGAATTGTGGTGGATCTGCCGTACGACGAACGCCTGATCGGCGATCCGGCCACCGGCGTGATGCACGGCGGCGCGATCACCACGATGATCGATGGTGCCTGCGGCACGGCAGTGTTGACCGCTCTACGCGTATTGCGACGCTGTGCCACGATCGATCTGCGCATCGACTACCTGCGCGCGGCACGTCCGGGCCGCACGGTTCGTTGTGTGGCCGAGTGCCACCGCGTGACGCATGAAATCGCATTCGCGCGCGCAGTCGCCCACGACGGCGACGCCGACGATCTGCTGGCAACCGCCACCGGCAACTTCGTGCTGTTCGAAGAAATCGTTCGCGGTCAGCGCAAAGATCCGAAAGGAGCCTCGGCATGAGCGTGCACGACGAGGCGATTTCGCCGGAGACGATCGACGCGATGCTGCCGACGATTCTGCAGATTCCGTATGCGCGGCATCTCGGCTTCCGCCTGCTGCGCGACGGCACCGACATCATCGGCCGCATGGCCTACGCCGATGCCTTGGTCGGCAACCCGGCGGTGCACGCGCTGCACGGCGGCACACTCGGTGCGCTGATGGAACTGACCGCCGTGTGCAAGCTGTTGACCTTGGCGCGAACCACGGCGGTGCCGAAGACGGTCGACATTTCGATCGAGTTTTTGCGCAGCGCCGGCCGGTTCGACACCTTTGCGCGCGCAACCGTGACCCGTCACGGCCGCCGCGTGGCCAACGTCCGCATCGTCGCTTATCAGGACGATCCGCAGCGTCCGGTCGCCGCCGCGACGGCGCATTTTCTGCTGGCGAGCAGCCCGGCTGCGAGCAACGAATCAACCGCGTCAAACCCGAGGTCTACGCAATGAGAGCCTTCACGATCTTAAGCGGCAAGGTGCTGCCGCTGGACCGCGCCAATGTCGATACCGATGCGATCATTCCCAAGCAGTACCTGAAATCGATCCGACGTACCGGCTTCGGTCCGTTCCTGTTCGACGACTGGCGCTACCTCGATCCGGGCACGCTCGATATCGATCCGGCGACACGTCGCGTCAACACTGATTTCGTGTTGAACCGCCCCGAACATGCGGGCGCTACGATTTTGGTGGCGCGTGAAAACTTCGGCTGCGGCAGTTCGCGCGAACACGCGATCTGGGCGATCGACGAATACGGTTTCCGCTGCGTGATCGCACCGAGCTATGCCGACATCTTCTTCAGCAACAGCTTCAACAACGGCGTGTTGCCGGTGGTACTGAAGCCCAACGAAGTGCAGGCGATTTTCGAGGTCGTGGCAAACGATGCGCAAGCCGAGATCAGCGTCGATCTGCCGGCGCAGCAGGTGCGCTTGCCGGACGGTCGCGCGTTCGGCTTCGAGATCGATGCCGGCCGCAAGGACAAGCTGATTCGCGGTCTCGACGCGATCGGCGAGACGCTGCTGCAGTCCGACGCGATCCGCGCCTACGAGGCCAAGCGTCAGGCGACGGCACCGTGGTTGTTCGCGTGATGGACGCCGCATTCACGGATGCCGACGTGCTCGACGACGCCAAGCGCGCGGCGGCGCCCGCTACGCGCGCGAACGACGCGGAGTTGAAAGAGGTGAAGAAAGATGTGCGGGCGGTGAATGCGGGCACCACCGAACCGCGCGCGGCAGCGCGGCACAGCGTCGGTACGCTTGCAGCCGAATCGCATGCAAGCGATTCGCATGAGTCGGTGCGTCCGCTTGCAGGCCAGGTCTGGGATGCGGCTGCCTACGCGCGCAACGGCCGCTTTGTCGCCGAACTCGCAGCACCGCTGCTGGAATGGCTCGCACCTCAATCCGGCGAGCGCGTGCTCGATCTCGGCTGCGGCGACGGCGTGCTCAGCGAGCAGATTGCATCGGCCGGTTGTACGGTTGTGGGCGCCGACGCCAGTGCCGAACTGGTCGCCGCGGCGTGCGCGCGCGGCGTCGATGCACGCCTGATCGATGGTCAGGCACTGCACTTTGCCAACGCGTTCGACGCGGTGTTTTCGAATGCCGCGCTGCACTGGATGCGGCGCGATCCGGATGCGGTGATCGCCGGCGTGCATCGCGCGCTGAAGCCCGGTGGCCGCTTCGTCGCCGAAATGGGCGGCGCCGGCAATGTCGCCGCGATTCGTGCTGCGCTCTACAACGCGCTCGCGCTGCGAGGGGTGGACGCGGCCTCGGTCGATCCCTGGTATTTCCCGAAGGCCGACGAGTATCAAGCACGGTTGGAAGCTGCGGGCTTTGAAGTGCGGCGCATCGAAAGCTTCGCGCGGCCCACACCTTTGCCGGGCGATGTCAGCGGCTGGCTGCTGACGTTCGCGCAGTCGTTTCTGCAATCGCTGCCGGCAGCAGAGCGCGAGCCGCTGGTGCTGGAAGTACGCGAGGCGCTGCGCCCGATCCTCGGCCGCCGCATCGTCGGTGCCGTGTGGATGGCGGACTACGTGCGGCTGCGCTTCGTCGCCGTGCGCACTTGAGCGCGATGACGATGCTCACGCAAGCACAGGCGCATGCGTTCGCGCTGGACTGGATCGACGCCTGGAATGCGCACGATCTGCCGCGCGTCCTCGCGCACTACAGCGAGGATTTCAGCATGCGCTCGCCGTACATCGTCGAGATCGCCGGAGTTGCCAGCGGCGAGCTGCAGGGCAAGCCAGCGGTCGCCGAGTATTGGCGCAAGGCGCTGGCGATAATGACCGAGCCGCATTTCGATCTGCTCGATGTGCTGCTGTCGGTCGACAGTGTGGTCATCAGCTATCGCAATCACGCCGGTCGGCGCTGTGCCGAAGTCTTCCGTTTCAACGCGCAGGGTTTGGTGTTCCAGGCCGCCGCGCACTATTCCATCGACGCCAACGACCCTCTGAAATCCGCATGAGCACTGCAAAAATCCTGATCCTCCCGGGCGACGGCCTGGGTCCCGAAGTCAGCGCCGAGGCCGAGAAGGTGCTGGTCGCGCTGCGCGATCACCACGGCTTCGACGCCGAATGGTCACGCGCCTTGATTGGTGGTGCGGCCTACGACGCCACCGGCGTGCCGCTGCCCGATGCCACACTCGCTGCCGCGCGTGCCAGCGATGCCGTCCTGCTCGCCGCCGTCGGTGGTCCGCAGTACGACACGATTCCACGCGAACTGCGTCCCGAGCGCGGCCTGCTCGGCATTCGTGCCGCGCTCGGTCTGTACGCCAACCTGCGGCCGGCGCTGTTATTCCCGGAACTCGCGGCCGCATCTTCGTTGAAGCCGGAACTGGTGGCCGATCTCGACATCCTGATCGTGCGTGAACTCACCGGCGGCATTTACTTCGGCAAGCGCGAATCGAAAGTGGAAACCGATTACCGCGTTGGCGAACACGTCGTTGCCAGCGCACGCGTGTCGCGCGACACCGAGGCTTACTCGGATTTCGAGATTGCCCGCATCGCCAAAACCGGCTTCGAAGCGGCGCGTCTGCGCAACAAGCGGCTGTGCTCGGTCGACAAGGCCAACGTGTTGGAGTCTTCGCAGCTGTGGCGCGAAGTCGTGCTGGAAGTGGCGCGTGATTATCCGGATGTGGAGCTATCGCATCTATACGTCGACAACGCTGCGATGCAGCTGGTGCGCGCGCCCAAGCAGTTCGACGTGATCGTTACCAGCAACCTGTTCGGCGACATTTTGTCCGACATCGCAGCACAGTTGACCGGCTCGATCGGCATGCTGCCGTCGGCGTCGCTGAACGAGCGCGGGCAGGGCATGTACGAACCGATCCACGGCAGCGCGCCGGACATCGCCGGCAAGAATCTGGCGAATCCGCTGGCGATGATCTTGTCGCTGGCGATGCTGCTGCGCTACTCGCTGAAGCGCGGCGACCTCGCCGAAAAAGTTGAAACCGCAGTCAAGCGCGTACTCGGCAGCGGCCTGCGCACCGGCGACATCGCACGTACCGGCGAGGCGCGCGTCGGCACCCGCGAAATGGGTGGTGCCGTGGTCGCCGCGCTGAAGGGGTAAGGACCAAAAGCGCGAGCGATCTCGCGCACTGCGAGCCACGTCAGGCTCACCGTTCATTTGAGTAGCGCGCCGTTGGCGCTGCATGAGGAGTTGCAACCATGTCCCAGAAGTTCGATATCGCAGTTGTCGGTGCCACCGGTGCGGTTGGCGAAGAGATGCTCAAGGTGCTGCATCAGCGCCGTTTTCCGGTCGGTCAGGTGTACGCAATCGCCTCGGCGCGCTCGGCGGGTGAGGAAGTCGATTTCGGCGATCAGGAACTCGACGTGCACGATCTCGCCAAGTTCGACTTCTCGCAGGTGCAGATCGGCCTGTTCTCGCCGGGCGCCGAAGTCTCGAAAATCTACGCGCCGAAGGCGGCCGAAGCCGGCTGCATCGTGATCGACAACACCTCGCAGTTCCGTTACGTCGACGAGATTCCGCTGGTGGTGCCCGAGGTCAACGCGCATGCGATCGCGCAGTTCAAGAACCGCGGCATCATCGCCAACCCGAATTGCTCGACGATTCAGATGCTGGTGGCGCTGAAGCCGCTGCACGACGCCGTGGGCATCACGCGCATCAACGTCTGCACGTACCAGTCGGTCTCCGGCACCGGCAAGCCGGCCATCGAGGAGCTGATCAAGCAGACCGGCGAAGCGCTGAATGGCCGCGACATCGAGCGCAAGGTCTACCCCAAGCAGATCGCGTTCAACTGCCTGCCGCAGATCGACGTCTTCATGGACAATGGCTACACCAAGGAAGAGATGAAGATGGTGTGGGAGACCCACAAGATCATGGAGGACAGCTCGATCCAGGTGAACCCGACCGCGGTGCGTGTGCCGGTGTTCTACGGTCACTCCGAGGCCATCCATATCGAGACGCGCGACAAGATCAGCGCTGAGCAGGCCCGCAAGCTGCTCGCCTCAGCCCCCGGCGTGCGCGTAATGGACGAGCGCAAGGACGGCGGATGGCCGACCGCAGTCAGCGAAGCGGCGCATCACGACGAAGTGTTCGTCGGGCGCATCCGCGAGGATATTTCGCATCCGCGCGGCCTGAATCTGTGGGTCGTCGCCGACAATATTCGCAAGGGCGCGGCGCTCAACAGCGTGCAAATTGCCGAGCATCTGATCCGCGACTACCTTTGATCGAAAAAGCCCGGACCGATCGGTTGGTTCGAGGATAAATGTAGGGTATAAGGGGCTTTACGCTGCACTGTTAATGCTACAGGTGCCGCGCCGGGTACGGACGTCCGGCGCGCTCGTTGCGGGGAGCGATTTCTAGATTTTGGGGGAGAGGTCAATGTTGCGAACACTGGCGCGGATGACGGCGGCCATCGGTCTGGTCTGTGCCGTGCCGGCTCACGCGCTGGGCTTGGGTGAAATTGAAGTTCGCTCAAAGCTCAACCAGCGATTCTCGGCCTCGATCCAGATTCTCGACGCCACCGCGCAGGACCTCGAGACGCTGCAGGTGGCCCTTGCAAGCGCCGCCGATTTCGAGCGTTCCGGTATCGAGCGGGCCGACTATCTGTCGAGCCTGACGATGAAGCTGGAGTCCGGTGCCGGCGGTACGCGGGTGGCGATCAGCAGCCCGCAGATCGATCACGAGCCATTTCTGAATTTCCTGGTCGAGGCCCGCTGGCAGGGCGGCCGACTGCAACGCGAATACACCGTTCTGCTCGATCCGCCGAATCTTGGCGGCGGCAGTGCCGTGGCCTCTGCACCGCTGGCAGCGGCGAAGAATCCACCGGCGCCGTCGAGCGCCGTCGCTGCTGCTGATACACCGCCGGTCGCCGCAAGCGATTCCCCGAATTCGCTGCAACCCTTCGATGCCCCCGGTGCGGCTCCGGCGACGACTGCGACCGGTGCCGACAAATCGCCGGCACAGAACGCGGCCCCAAACGCGACGCCGAATGCGGCGTCGAATGCGGCCCCGAACGCGACCCAAAACGCTGTGCCCGCACCGACGCCGCCTACGACTGCACCGCAGCCGGCGCCTGCGCTGGATGAGGCTGCGGGCGATGGCAGCGGCTCGGGACGAACCTATGGACCGATCGATCCGCAGGAAACGCTGTGGAGCATCGCCAACAAGGTGAAGCCGGCCGGGGCGACGATCGACCAGATTCTGTGGGCCTTGTACGACGCCAATCCCGGTGCATTCGATCGTGGCCGATTCAATGGCTTGATGCGCGGCGTCACGCTGAGCGTGCCGGCCGATTCGGTGATCGAGCGCGTGCCCCCGGCAACCGCGCAGGCCCGCGTGGCCGAGCTGCGGCGCGGCGGGCGCCCAAGCGGCGAAACGCCTGAGACTAGCGGCGTGTCCCCTAAAGCAAGTTCGCCGTCCGCACGGTCGGCCGCATCCGAGAAAGCCGACCGTTCCGTGACCGAAGCGGTCCCCGCCGAGGCTGTTGCGGCGCCGTTCAAATCGCCTGCGGAACAGAAATCGACCGGTACCGGCAAGGCTGCACCACTGCTGCCGACCGGCCCCTCCGTCGCACCGAAAGCGGAAAAGCCTGCGCCGGCGGTCGACGCGGCGGCGCCATCGGCGGCGCCAACGTCAATCCCACCGTCGAATTCGTCGTCGAATTCGTCGTCGGCCCCATCATCGAATCCGGTGACGGCGGCGGCCGAGCCGACCCCGATCGAGCCGGTCGTGGCGCCACCCAAGGCGGCCAGCGATATGCCCGCTGCTGGTGAATCGACCAGCAGCGCTGCTGCCGAGCCCACCACCAGCGGTGGCGCCGCAACCGCAACTCAGGACGCCGCGTCAGCCTCGGCTGCACCGCCGGGGCAGACTGCGCCAGCGGCCGCCGTTCCGCCGCCGGCTGTGCCCGCGGGCTCGACAACCGTCAACAACTACAGCCTGACCGACGAATTCCGTCTGCCCTTGCTCGCGATCATTGTCGTGTTGCTGGTTGGTCTGGTCGGCTGGCGCATGACGCGACCGAAGCCAAGCGCAGACAAGGCCCCATCGCAGGGACCAATCGCCAACAAGATGTCGGGACCGAATGCCGCGCCCGGTTCGTTGGCCACACAGAACAGCCCGACGACGGCCACCGACCTCGAAGCCACCCGCGCGCTCGGTGAGACCGCCGGCTTCGTCAAGCAGACTGTGGAACCGCGCCCGTTTGCGGGTGAGCAAGGCGTTGTGCTGCGTCCCGACATCGAACCTTTGTTGCCGCCCGCGTCGGCACCGGTTGCGCCCGCGCGCGAGCCGGATATGGCCGATCGAATGCGCGCGCAGACCGTCGCGCCGCGGATCGATGGCAACGATCCGATTGCCGAGGCCGATTTTCATCTGGCCTACGGGTTGTACGACGAGGCCGCCATCCTGCTCCGGCGTGCGCTGGAAAAAGAGCCGGCGCGCAAGGATCTGCGCATCAAGCTGGCCGAAACCTACTTCGGTGCGCGCAAGGCACCCGAATTCCAGCAAACCGCGCTGGCCTTGCGTGGCCAGATACCGGCAGCCGACTGGCAGAAGTTGGCTGCGATGGGGCGGCAGATTTCGCCGGACATCGGCGCTTTCCGCGACGAGTCAGCCGCTGCACCGTCGACCGCCGCCGCTGCGGCGGTCGGTGCGTCGACCGGCGTCTTGAGTCCGGCATCGACGACCAGTGCACCGGCGTCTGTGACGCGGCCCGCGCCGGTCGTGGAAGCCAACACCGTCGTTCCGCCGCAGGTCGCGCGCGCGGAGCCCGAACCGAAATTTACAGAAACGAAGGCACCGGAATCTGCGAGCAATCACGTCGAGTTCAATTTCGACGAGGCGGCAAACGCGGTCGTTGCGCCGCCGCCGACGCAGCGCACGCCGGACGATTCGAACCTGATCGATTTCGACCTGGAAACGGCCTTGTCGAATCTCGGCACCAAGCCGGCACCGGAAGAACCGGTCACGGAACCGTCCGGGGCGCCCAAGCTTTCGCTGCACGATTTCGATCTTTCCGAACCGCCGCCGTCGACGTCTACGCCGCAGAAGGCCGATGAAGCCGCACTGGAATTCCAGCTCGACGATGTCGATCTGAGCGACAGCTTTCCAGAGACGCCGGTGCTGAGCGCCGAAGACGAGATCAGCACCAAGCTTGACCTCGCACGCGCTTACGCCGACATGGGCGACAACCAGTCCGCCGACGGGCTGCTGCAGGAAGTGATCGCAACCGGCAGCGTGTTGCAGAAACAGGAAGCCGAGACGCTTGCGCGCCGTCTGCGCAGCGTCTAGTCCGGTCTCAGGCGCGGTGCGCGGGGTGACGGTCCGACGCAGGTGTCGGAGGTTTCGGTGACACGCTGGGCCGCAGGTGTTGAGTATCTCGGCGCGCGCTTCTCGGGCTGGCAGTTGCAGCGCGGTCGCGAGAGCGTGCAGGGCACACTGGAGTCCGCACTGTCGCAGGTGGCCGCGCATCCGGTCGTCACGGTCGCAGCCGGACGCACCGATACCGGCGTGCATGCCTTCGGCCAGGTGGTGCACTTCGATAGTCCGGCGCCGCGCAGCGCGTATGCCTGGGTACTGGGCACGAACAGCAATATGCCGCAGGACGTCAGCCTGTCGTGGATCCAGCCCGTCGGGGAGCACTTCGATGCGCGCCGCAGCGCTCAGCGGCGCCGTTATCGTTATGTGATTCGCAACCTGCGCGCGCGCTCGGCCTTGCTGAGTGACCGCGTCTGCTGGGTGCCACAGACACTCGATGCGGAGGCGATGCATCGCGCCGCACAGGTGCTGATCGGCGAACATGATTTTTCAGCGTTTCGCGCGGCTGAATGTCAGTCGACCACGCCGATGCGCAACATGATGCAGATCGACGTGTTTCGCCGTGCCGAGTTTGTCGTGATCGATGTCTGCGCCAATGCCTTCCTGCATCACATGGTGCGCAACATCGCCGGCAGCCTGATCGAAATCGGCCGCGCACGGCGGGCGGAGAACTGGATGGCCGAGCTGCTCGCCGGCCGCGACCGCACCCGGGCGGCGATGACCTCGTCGGCGCGCGGCCTCTATTTCCTCGGCCCCGAATACCCGGCGGAATTCGGTCTGCCACCACCGGCGCGGCCCTGGTTTCCGGGATAATGGCGCGCTAGACGCCCGAGTCGCCGAGCGGGTCGAAATGTTTTGAGCGGGTGCTCAAGCATTCATGCGGCGGCGGTCAGGCGCGACGAGAGGCATTCGCGCAACAGGATTTCGATGAAGCAGCGTACCCGGATCAAGTTCTGCGGCATCACCCGCGCGGCCGACGCCGACGCGGCGGTAGCACTCGGCGTGGACGCCATCGGTCTGATCCTGGTGCCGGGCAGTCCGCGCGAGTTGAGCATTGCGCAGGCACAGACGCTGCGCCGACGCTTGCCGCCCATGGTTTCTGCCGTGGTGCTGCTGCGCAATCCGACCGCCGCGCTGGTTGAAGAGGTGATTGAAGCGCTGCAACCCGATCTGCTTCAGTTCCACGGTGATGAGTCCGCCGAGTTCTGCAATCGTTTCGGTCAGCGCTATCTGAAGGCCATCGCCATGGGTGATTCGCAGGCCGCGGTGGCCGATCGCGTGCGGCCCTTTGCCGCTGCCGCCGGCCTGCTGTTCGATGGGCACCCGCAGGGTGGTCTCGGCGGCCAGGGCCAGGCATTCGACTGGAATGCCGTGGCGACGCGCTTTGCACAGCCGGTGATCGTCGCCGGTGGACTGTCGGCGGCCAATGTCGGTGCGGCCATCGAGATCGCGCGGCCGTTCGCGGTGGACGTCAGCAGCGGTATCGAAAGCGCGCCCGGAATCAAGGATTCAGGCAAAATGTCGGACTTCGTCAGCGCGGTCGTGCGCGCCGATCGAGCCCTGCTCGATGCGGCCCTGCGGACCCCACGCCCGACGCAGTGATCCGACGTGCCGTGCGATCAACGCGGTGCTTATTCAAAGCCGAGCAAACCCTGAAGTGATCTACGAAAACCTGCCCGATGCGCGCGGCCATTTCGGCCCCTACGGCGGTCGCTTTGTCGCCGAAACGCTGATGGAGCCGCTGCAGAAGCTCGAGGAAGCCTACAACGCGCTGAAGAACGATCCGGCCTTCCGTGCGGAACTGGATCGCGACCTCGCACTGTATGTCGGCCGTCCCTCGCCGCTGTATCCGGCCGAGCGGCTGACCAAGAAATGGGGCGGGGCGCAGATCTTCCTGAAGCGCGAAGACCTCAACCATACCGGCGCGCACAAGATCAACAACACCGTCGGCCAGGCGCTGCTGGCGAAACATCTCGGCAAGACCCGCATCATTGCCGAAACCGGTGCCGGCCAGCACGGTGTGGCCAGCGCTACGATCGCCGCACGCCTGGGCCTCAAGTGCGTGGTCTACATGGGTGCCGACGACGTGCAGCGGCAGTCACCCAACGTCTACCGGATGAAACTGCTCGGTGCCGAAGTGATTCCGGTGCAGAGCGGCACCCGAACGCTGAAGGACGCACTCAACGAAGCGCTGCGCGATTGGGTCACCAATGTCGACGACACCTTCTATGTGATCGGCACCGTCGCCGGTCCGCATCCGTATCCGATGCTGGTACGCGATTTCAACGCGGTGGTCGGCCGCGAAGTGATCAACCAGTCGCAGGACATGCTCGGTCGGCAGCCGGATGCGCTGGTCGCCTGCGTCGGCGGCGGCTCGAATGCGATCGGTCTGTTCTATCCGTTCATCACCAACGACAGCGTCAAGATGTACGGCGTCGAAGCCGGCGGCGACGGCATCGAAACCGGCCGCCACGCCGCGCCCTTGTCGGCGGGTCATCCGGGCGTGCTGCACGGCAATCGCACTTACATCATGGCCGATGCCAATGGCCAGATTTCGGCAACGCATTCGATCTCGGCCGGACTGGATTATCCCGGTGTCGGCCCCGAACATTCCTGGCTGAAGGACATCGGCCGCGTCAGCTATGTGTCGGTAACGGACGACGAAGCGCTCGCCGCGTTCCATGAGTTGACCCGTGTGGAAGGCATCATCCCGGCGCTCGAACCGGCGCACGCGCTGGCCTACGCCAAGAAGCTCGCACCGCAGATGGCGCGCGACCAGATCATCGTGGTCAACCTGTCCGGCCGCGGTGACAAGGACATTTTCACGATCGCCAAGCGTGAAGGCATTTCGCTGACCTGATGGACATCCTGTCCAAGAACCGGCCATCCATGACCGGACCATTCCTACACGCAACATGACGCGAATTAACGACGTATTCGGTGCTCTGCAAGCGGGCGGCGGCAAAGCGCTGATTCCGTATATCACCGCGGGCGATCCGCATCCGCAACAGACGGTGGGTCTGATGCACGCGCTGGTTGCGGGCGGCGCCGACATCATCGAACTCGGCGTGCCGTTTTCCGATCCGATGGCTGACGGCCCGACTATCCAGCTCGCTTGCGAGCGCGCGCTGATGCACAACACCAGTCTGTGGAACTGCGTGGAGATGGTGGCCGAGTTTCGCCGCACTAACACCACCACACCGGTGGTGCTGATGGGCTATCTGAATCCGATCGAGGCGCGCGGACTTGATGCCTTTGCCGCGTATGCGAAGCAGGCGGGTGTCGATGGCGTGCTGATCGTCGATGTGGCCATCGAGGAAGCGCCGGAAATCGCGCCGCGCCTGCGCGCGCAAGGCCTCGACTGCATCTTCCTGGTGGCACCGACCAGTTCCGGCACGCGCATCGAGTCGATTGCCCGTGAGGCCAGCGGCTACCTGTATTACGTGTCGCTAAAAGGCGTTACCGGCGCAGCCACGCTCGACGTCGATAGCGTCGCCGCCAAGCTCGACGAGATCCGCGCGCACACCAAGATTCCAGTCGCGGTCGGCTTCGGTATTCGCGATGCGGCGTCGGCCGCGGCAGTCTCGCGCATCGCCGACGGCGTTGTGGTCGGTAGCGCACTGGTCTCGCAGATCGAGAAACATCAGAATGAGGCGCAGAAATTGCCAGAAATTCTGACCCGCATGCTCGCCGAGATGCGCGCTGCGATCGATTCCACCCACGCTTAAAGTCAACGGATAGAATCTGCCCATGAGCTGGCTCGAGAAAATTTCCGGATCGAAGCTGCTGAGCGGCGGCGTACGCAAGAAAAGCGTGCCCGAAGGCCTCTGGATGAAGTGCGAGAGCTGTCAGTCGGTGCTGTACCGCGCCGAGCTCGAGCGCACGCTGGAAGTCTGCCCGAAGTGCGGCGCCCACCGCGCGATCGGCGCACGTGCACGCATCAATCATTTCCTCGATGTGGACGGTCGAGTCGAGATTGCGCAGGGCCTGCGCGCCAACGATCCGCTCAACTTCAAGGACAGCCGCAAGTACAGCGAGCGCCTGGCCGAGGCGCACGAAGATACCGACGAAGACGACGCGCTGATCGTCGTGCGCGGTCAGCTGATGGGGCTGCCGCTGGTGGTCGCCGCGTTCGAATTCGGCTTCATGGGCGGTTCGATGGGCAGTGTCGTCGGCGAGAAATTCGTGCGCGCGGTGAACCTCGCATACGACAACGGCATTCCGCTGGTGTGCTTCGCCGCCAGTGGTGGTGCGCGCATGCAGGAGTCGCTGTTCTCGCTGATGCAGATGGCGAAAACCAGTGCCGCACTGGCTCGTTTCGCCGAGCGTGGCTTGCCGTTCATTTCGGTGATGACGCATCCGACCATGGGCGGCGTCTCCGCCAGCCTGGCCATGCTCGGCGACGTTCATATCGCGGAACCGCGTGCGCTGATCGGCTTTGCGGGTCCGCGCGTGATCGAGCAGACCGTGCGTCAGAAACTGCCGGAAGGTTTCCAGCGCGCCGAATTCCTGCTGGAAAAGGGCGCGATCGACATGATCGTCGACCGACGCGAACTGCGCGAGCGCATCTACCGACTGTTGGCCTCGTTCACGCATTTTGCGCCGGCGGTCTGCGTGCTGCCCTCGTCGCGTCAGGCCCTGGTCAACGCGCCGCTCGGCGCCAGCCCGAATCACTAGCGCGCGCATCAACCCGCCGCCGGGTGCGGATGGGTCGCTCGCCGAATGGCTGAGCTATCAGGAGCAGCTGCATCCGAATGCGATCGCACTCGGGCTCGACCGGGTCCGCAGTGTTGCTGAACGCCTGCAATTGCTGGCATCGACACCGCCGACGCTGATCGTCGGCGGCACCAACGGCAAGGGGTCCAGCGTGACACTGGCGGCGTCGATCTATCACCGCGCGGCTTACCGCGTCGGTCGCTACACCTCGCCGCACCTGCTCGACTACAACGAACGCATTGCCATCGACGAGCAGCCGGTCGAAGACGCCGAACTGTGTCGTGCATTCACTGCGATCGAACAGGCGCGTGGCGAAATCGCGCTGACCTATTTCGAATTCGGCACGCTGGCGGCGCTGTGGTTGTTCCGCGAAGCAGCCGTGGATGTGCAGGTTCTCGAAGTCGGCCTCGGCGGTCGTCTGGACGCGGTCAATATCGTCGACGCCAGTTGTGCGCTGGTGACCAACATCGGCCTCGATCACCGCGACTGGCTCGGCGACGATCACGAAGCGATCGGCTACGAGAAAGCAGGCATCTTTCGCGCGCATCGGCCGGCGATCTGCGTGCAGACCGATCCGCCGAACAGTCTGCTGCGACACGCGGCGGCGATCGAGGCGCCGCTGCAACTACTCGGCCGCGACTTCTTCGCCGAGCCGTCGTCCGAATACGAGCCGCTGAGCGAACGAGCCGACACGCGGGCGCAGCGCACGACCGAGCGGGCGCATGTGCAGCACTGGGATTGGCGCGGGCCCGGTTCGGCAAGACTTGAGCGACTGCCGCTGCCGGGTCTCGGCGGGCGCGCGCAGATCGACAACGCAGCGGGCGTGCTCGCGGCTATTCATGCCTTGCAGCCGCAACTGCCGGTGCCGGAGGAGGCGATTCGCGTAGCACTGCCGAGCTTGCGTTTACGCGGGCGCTACGAGCGCATCGGTCGTCTGATCCTGGACGTTGCGCACAATGCCGAGGCGGCTGCGGTGCTCGCCGACAATCTGCGCGCAGATGGCTTTGAGGGGCGCGTCGTGCTGGTCCTCGGCATGCTCGCCGACAAGCCGGTGACTGAGGTGTGCGCGGCCTTGGCGCCGCTGCTGCGCCGTGCGTATTTTGGCGGTCTGCCGGGTGCGCGAGGGCTCGATGGGGAACAGTTGCGATTGCGCGCACTCGAAGCAGGAGTAGTCGGCGATAGCGATGCGAGCGTCGAGTCGGCCTTTGCGCGTGCATGGCATGCCGCCGAAGGCGACGCTATCGTGCTGGTTTGCGGTTCGTTTCTGACGGTTGCTGCAGTCGCCAGACTCAATTTCGAAAGCTTGGACTTAAAAACGGAATGAATGACAAATTCAAGCAGCGCCTGGTTGGACTGATCGTCGTGCTGGTGCTGCTGTTCGGACTGACCTGGTTGCTACCGCGTCCGGGCGGCGGTGGCGACGGCGCAGTGCCATCGACCGTGGTCCCACTCGGCGGTGCGCCGGTGGGCCAGGCCGGTGCGCCGCCGGATGGAAGTTCGGCCGCTGGCGGCAGCAGCGCGGCCGACAATCTCGGCGATTCCGAAGCTGCGCCGCATCTGCCGCCGCCAGAAGAAGCGCGGTCGAATCCGGGGGCTGGCGATGGATCGGGCGCCACGGGCTTGTCGCCGCAGGAACGCGCGGAAGCGATTCCGGCGACGAAGCCCACGATCGCAGCGCCGAAATCTGCACCGGTGGAAAAGACGTCGACGGGCAAGGCGACGCCCAAAGTGCCCGCCAACGAATTGGCCAAGTCGGAATCGTCGCCCGCGCCGACCAAGCCCTTGACGATGCCGCCACCGACCAAGCCGGTGCTGGACAAGCCGGCCAGCACGCCGCCGCCAGCCAAGCCGATTGCGCCGCAGATGCCGCCTGCGGCGGTGGCCGCCGCTGTCGACAAGGCCAGTGCTGCCGCGCCGGAGGCAAAGGTGTGGTACGTGCAGATCGGTAGCTTTGCCGATCAGGGCAATGCGCAGACCACCTTGAGCCTTCTGCAAAACATCGGCTATCGCGGCGAGTCGTCGTCGGTGACCGGGGCGAGTGGCAACACGCTGTATCGCGTGCGCCTGGGGCCGTACCCGACCGAAGCGCTCGCGCGCGCTGCGCAGGACAAGGTCGCGCACCAGGGCTATCCGCAGAGTCGCGCGGTCGCCGAGCCCACCAAAGTTCGCTGAAGGTTCGCTGAAGGTTCGCTGAAGGCTCACAGCGCAAGCCCATACGCTGCTGAAAACGTAGCGGGCTGTCGCGCGGGTTCTCGGCCCCCGCGCGCAAATCAGTTGAATGAGTCGGGCTGTGCGCTGATCGACGCAGCCGGCGCACACGAACGTCTTTATCGCGACGTTGGGCGTCGCCTTCGCTGCGAGCAGTCGAAGCCGCCACAGCGGAAGTTTCAGCCGCCACCCGCGCACCAGTTGAACGCAATCGCCGAGAGTCTCGGGGACGATCGCCTCACCGTCCCAGCTGCCCTCGGTGTGACAAGCCGGTGTCGAACCGCGCCGGCTGTTACGTCGCCGACGCGATCCTGCGGACAACGCGGCAATTCAGACGCAGCACGACGGCCGAGCCTGTCGCACTAGGGGTACTTGGTTCGCAGAAGCTTCTTGTCGAGTTTGCCGACGCTGGTCTTCTCCAGCGCATCGACGAAATGGATCGTCTCCGGTACGCCGTACTTCGAAATGGTGCCGGCATCTGCATGGACTTGAAGATGCGATCGGATCGCCGCTGCGTCCACGGTTTCCTTGTGCGCGGCATGCGGCACGATCAGCGCCATCGGCCGTTCGCCCCAACGCTCATCCTTCACCGCGACCACCGCCACTTCGCTGACGGCGGGGTGCTGCGAGATCAGGTCTTCGAGGTCGAGCGAGGAGATCCATTCACCGCCGGTCTTGATCACGTCTTTGACGCGATCGCTAATCCGCAGCACGCCATCGGTGCCGAAGCTGCCGATGTCGCCGGAGTGCATCCAGCCGCCTTTCCACAGCGCTTCCGAGGTCTCGGCGTTCTTGTAGTAACCCTGCGTGGTCCAAGCCGAGCGGAACACGATTTCGCCGGTGGCTACACCGTCGTGTGGCAGCAGGTTCATCTGCTCGTCGGCGATGCGTACATCGCACAGCACGGCGGGGCGACCCGGCCGTGTGCGCATCTCGGCCTGATGATCGAGATCGCCGCCGAGTTCGTCGCTACGCAATTGGTTGGTCACCTGGATGGGCCCGGTTTCCGACATGCCGTAGCCGATGGTCAGATCGATCCCGCGCGACAGCGCGACCTTTGCCAGGCCCTTGGGCAAGGCCGAGCCGCCGACCAGCATCTTCAGCCGGCTCAGATCGGTCTGTGCCGCCAGCGGACAGTTCATCAACATGTGCAGCACGGTCGGTACGCCATGTGTGAACGTGACCTGCTCGTCGCGAATCAGCTTGATCAATTGATCTGGCACGTAACGTCCGGGATAGACCTGCTTGAGTCCCAACAGCGTGGCCGCATAAGGCATACCCCAGCCATGCACGTGAAACAGCGGCGTGATCGGCATGTAGACGTCTTCGTTGTGCAGGCGCCCCTGGCTCGCGTTGGTGCCGAAGGTGGCGAGTGTCGCCATCGTGTTCAACACGATCTGCCGATGGCTGTAGTAGACGCCTTTGGGCAGGCCGGTAGTGCCGGAGGTGTAGAAGGTCGTCGCACGCGTGTTTTCATCGAACTCGGCGAATTCGAAATGGGCCGGCGCCTTTGCCAGCAGTTGCTCGTACTCGCCAGCGAACGGGATCGGCGTCACCGGCTTGCTGTTGGCTTCATCGATCAGGATGAAGGTCTTCGCCGTCTCGAGTTTGTCTTGCAGCGACTCGAGCAGCGGCAAAAATTCGGCATTCACCAGAATGATGCTGGCGCCGGCGTGATTCAGCGTATACAGCAATTGCTCGGGCGATAGCCGTACATTGGCCGTCTGCAGCACGCAGCCGAGCATCGGTATCGCGAAGTAGGCTTCAAGATAACGGTGACTGTCCCAGTCCATCACCGCGACGGTGTCGCCAGGCCCAGCACCCACCGCGGTGAGCGCGCCAGCGAGCCGGTTGATGCGCTCGATCAGTTTCGGATAGCCGAAGCGGACCTGATCCTTGTAGACGATCTGGTTTTGCGTGGCGCGTGCGACCGGCGTGATCAGCAGCTGTTTGATCAACAACTGGAAGTCGTAGGCGGAAGGGGTTTTGACGATCGGATCGTACGCGTGCAAGCAGTCACTCCTCGGTTGAACGGCGCGGCCTTTGATTTTTTGCGAGCGACGCGTCGCCTGACGACGTGTTCACGCGCAGTGCCGTTTGATGTGGGTGATTTTAGGCATGTCTGCAGCCAGCGTGTAAGAGCAGGCTTGGACTTGTCCGCGTGCTACCGTGCAGCAGCTTCAATTTACCCGGTGCGCGCGACGGCATTGGTGCGCCCACAGACAGCGGACCCTGCTCGATCATGCTGACGATTCTGCCGAGATGACGATGCAACCGAAGGATGCGCGCGAGTTGACGCTCGATCACTCGATCGCTGCAGCGGACGCGGTCGCCAGCGCCGACGTCAAACAACCTGTGCGTCCCAAGCTGCTGCAGGTGCTGGGTCCGGGATTGATCACCGGTGCCTCGGACGACGATCCCAGCGGCATTGCGACGTATTCGCAGGCCGGCGCCCAGTTTGGCTTCGACCTGGGTTGGACGCTGATCGCCAGTTGGCCCTTGATGTGCGCGATTCAGGAGATCAGTGCACGCATCGGGCGCGTCACCGGTCGTGGGCTCGCAGGCAATCTCAAGCGCCACTATCCGCCGCTCTTGGTCTACATGCTGATCTTCCTTCTGGTGCTGGCCAATACGATCAATCTCGGCGCCGATCTCGGTGCGATGGCGGCGGCCTTGCAATTGTTGATTGGCGGATCGCAGCTGCTCTACGTGGCAATGTTCGCGGTGATTTCGGTTTTGCTGGAAGTGTTTCTGCGCTACTCGCGCTATGTATCGGTGTTGAAGTGGCTGAGCCTGTCCTTGTTTGCTTACGTCGGTGCCGCACTGGTGGTGCATTTGCCTTGGGCGACGGTGGCGCAGCGGCTGGTGTTCCCGCATCTGAGTTGGAGTGCAGGCTACGTCACCACGGTCGCTGCGATTCTCGGAACGACAATCAGCCCCTATCTGTTTTTCTGGCAAGCCGAGCAGGAAGTGGAGGGGATGCACGAATCGCCACACACACTTGCCTTGACGCAGCGACCGGCGCCGGCGCAAGCCGAATTCAGCCGCATTCGCTGGGATACGTATCTCGGCATGGGACTTTCCAATGTCGTCGCGCTGTTCATCGTGCTGACCACCGCTGCAACGCTGCATGCACACGGCATCACCGATATCCAGACGTCGGCGCAAGCAGCCGAGGCACTGCGTCCGATCGCGGGACGCTGGGTATTTCTGGTTTTCGCGCTCGGCATCATCGGCACCGGGCTGCTCGCCCTGCCGGTGCTGGGCGGTTCGGCCGCGTATGCGCTGGGCGAACTGCGCGGTTGGCCGGTAGGCCTTGCACGCAAGCTCGGGCGGGCCAAGGCGTTCTACGCAACGATCGCTGCCGCGACCGTCGTCGGCGGTGCGCTCAACTTCAGCGCGATCGATCCGATCAAAGCTTTGTTCTGGTGCGCAGTGGTGAACTGTATCGTCGCGGTGCCGGTGATGATCATGATGATGCACCTGTCCACGCACGCACCTGCGATGGGCTCGTTTCGCTTGCCGGGCGGATTGCGGATGGTCGGCTGGTTGGCAACTGCCGTGATGGTTGCGGCCACGATCGGCGTGATTGTCGCTGCCTTTTAGTTGCTCGGGGCTCGGTGTCGGGCGCGAAACCGAGGCGAGCGGGATTTGATTGTGTCGGTATTGAGATGACGAAGCACGCCTCGCAAATTCAGGTCTAATCGACGGCAATTCGCATTCTCGCGATGAAGCGCGCGAGGGCCGTCGATTCCGACGCTGTCCGTCGGCTGCGGACTATTGCAGCCGGTCGAGGAATTTGACGATCGCCGGCGTGACGACATCGGCATGCGTCAGATTCGACGCATGCCCGCCGCCACTGACGACGACCAGCTGCGCATCCGGCAGCGTCTGCGCCATCTGCCGCGCACGGTCGAGTTCGATGGCGACGTCTTGATCGCCGTGGATCACCAGCGCGGGGACGTGAATCGACGCGATCCGTTCGCTGATGTCGTCGCGACTGCCCAGCGTTGTGAAACTCGCGAGCAGGTTGTGTGGCTGTACTTGTTTCCACTTCGCCTTCCAAGCCGCGGCACCCTCCCAGCCGTCGCCAAGAATGATGTGCTCGATGATGCCGGCGGTCGCATCGCTGAGACCCTCGGCGGCCCATTGCTCAAGCATCGCCTTGTAGCCCGGCATCTTCTGCGGATCCTCCGGCAAGGCCTGCGTATCGATCAGAATCAAGGCCTGCACGAGATCGGGATGCGTCAGCGCGCAGCGCAGTGACAGATAACCGCCCTGCGACATGCCGGCCAGCACCGCGCGCTTGATGCCCAGCAGCTGCAGCAGCGCGGCGAGATCGTCCGCCGAGTCGTAGTAGCTGAACGGCGCGATGTGCTCGCCCGCCGTGCGGCCATGGCCGCGCTCGTCCCAGGCAATGCAGCGGTAGCGCGCACGCAGTGCGGCTACCTGCGGCGCGAACATTTCGTGATCCATCAGCAGGCCATGCGAGAACACGATCGCTGGACCGTCGCCGCCACTATCCTCGTAGAAGATTTCCTGGCCGCGCAGGCTCGCATAGGGCATTGCTGTGCTCCTCGATATCGTGTGCCGCGATGGGGCTCGCGGTTCTGCACGCTCCGACAATGACGCAAATCGCGACTTAAGCCAATCCTCCGGCGAGGAAGCCGCCATCGACCGTCAGTGTCGTGCCGGTCACGTAGCTTGCCGCGTCCGAGGCGAGGAACAGGATCGCCGGTGCGATTTCGGCCGGCTGCGCGACGCGACCCAAGGGAATGCTTTGGAGTGCGGTCTTCAGGATCTGCTCGTTCTTGGTCAGCGCGGAGGCGAACTTGGTGTCGGTGAGTCCCGGCAGCACGGCATTCACGCGCACTTTCCAGGGCGCGCATTCCTTGGCGAATGCCAGCGTCATGTTGATCACCGCCGCCTTGGTGATTGAATAGATACCCTGGAACATGCCGGGTCGCACGCCATTGATCGAAGCGATGTTGATGATCGAACCGCCGCCGCCTTTTTTCATCAACTTGCTGGCGAGCGCCGATAACTCGAAGTAGCCCTTGATGTTGACCTGCAGGGTCTTGTCGATCATGCCGGCGTCGGTATCGGAGATGTGGCCGAAGTAGGGATTGGTCGCGGCGTTGTTGACCAGAATATCGAGGCGACCGAACTGCGTGCTGATTTCGGCGATCAGGTTTTTCAGTGCAGCCGACTCGCCCTGATGCGCGGCGATCGCGGTGGCTTTGCCGCCTGCGGCGATGATCGAGGCGGCCACCGCATCGAGATCCTCCTGTTTGCGCGATGACACGATCACATGCGCGCCCTGACCGGCCAGCAGTTCAGCGGTGGCGCGACCGATGCCGCGTGATGCGCCGGTGATCAGCGCGACGCGTCCGGTTAGGTCGAATAATTGAGTGGCCATGAATGCTGTCTCCTCGTCGAGATTGTGCTTGAACTTGAATCAATTGAATGCGAAGACGTCGCCGCTGCCCGCGCAGCGAACATCGGCGGAGTTCATTGCGTTGCGGAAATCCCAGGCTGATTTAAAAAACGAATTTCGAAAACTAATTTCAAAAACGAGATTACGCGAGTGCTTGGGCCGCGAATTGGCCGGCGACTATAACGTGCTTTTCTGAATGATTCGTTCACTCAGCGACGCCAGCACACCGACGAACAGGCCGAAGGCCGCAAAGCGAGGATTGCGACTCTGGCCGTGCTTGTAGCGGTAATAGATCTGCTGCGCGATAACGGCCAGACGAAACAGACCGAACACGTAGTAGAAGTCGTAATTGTCGAGCTCGCGCCCGCTGCGCTCGCAATAGTGCCGAACGATTTCGTCGCGGCTCAGCATGCCGGGCAGGTTGCTCGGCTGCATGCGTACGGTCTGCATTGCGGCGGGATCGTCGGCCTGCACCCAATAGGCCAGGGTGCTGCCAAGGTCCATTAATGGATCGCCGATCGTGCACATTTCCCAGTCGAGCACGCCGATGATGCGGGTGCCGTCCTGCGGCGACAACACGACGTTGTCGAAGCGGTAATCGTTGTGGATCAGTCCGGGACGTGGCGAGTCCGGCGGCATGTGCTGCTTGAGCCAGCTCATCAGCGACTCGCAGCGCGGAACATCATCGGTCCAGGCTTTGCCAAATCGCTCACACCAGCCGTTGACTTGGCGCTCGACGTAGCCCTGAGGACGTCCGAGATCGCCGAGCCCGATCGCTGCGTAATCGAGGCTGTGCAAGCGCAGCAGCGTGTCGAATAAATTCAGGCACAGCTGCCGTGCGCGTGTCGCCGCGATGACCGTGCCGGCCGGCGGATCGCGCCGCAGGATGATGCCGCCGACTTTCTCCATGACGAAGAAACTCGAGCCGATCAGGCTCTCATCCTCACAGTAGGCCAGCGGGCGCGGACACGGAAAGTGCGGCGCAAGCGCACTGAGCACGCGCACTTCGCGGCCCATATCGTGTGCGCTTTTTGCCTTGGTGCCCGCCGGCGGACGCCGCAGGATCAACTCACGCGAGCCGATGGTGAGTTGGTAGGTCAGGTTGGATGCGCCGCCCTGGAACTGCTGCAGCTGCAGGGGACCCTCGGGCAGGTCGGCGATCTGCGACTGCAGGAACGGCAGGATGGTCGCCGGATCGAATGCGTTTTCTTCACGCACGCGACCCGGCGAATCGACCACAGCGGCGGTGGGCTCAGACATCTTCAGCCGGCGTTGGCGACCGAGTGATCCGACGACGGCGCCGCAACGCCATGTCGATCAATGCACGACGACGGCGCCGTGAACCGAGGTGCCGAGCTTTTCGCCACGGCTGTCCGCGACATCGGCACCGACGGTGACGGTGTAGCGGCCGGCCTCGGCAACATGCAGCACCAGCATTTTCGGATTCGGCGCCAAGGTCCAGTTCGCCGGAACGGTCTTGCCGTTGGCGCTCTGCACCTTGATGTGGGCGCCAGCGCTGGCATCGGCAAACGGGGCGGTGAACAGCAGCGCGATCGCACGTGTCGACGCCGCTTCACCGGCGTACGTCATGCCAAGCTGACCACTGCCTGGCGAGCTGACCGACGACCACCACGCGCCACCGCTGGCGCCGGCCGTTGTCGAACTCTTCGCCTTTTTCGGTGCGGGCGTGCTGCTCGCGACTACCTTCGGCGCTTCACCGGTGGTCTTAGCCGGCCGCTGCTTGGCGGGCTTGGGTGCGGCGGCCTCGGTCGAAGTCGCAGTCGAAGTCTCCGCAGGTGCGTTGCTGGAGGCGGCAGACGGTTCGCTGGCCACCGCCTTGCTGACTTCGGACTGCGCGATTCGGCGCACTTCTTCGTCGCTGACCGCCGGCGCAGCCTCACCGGTTGCGGGCTTGCCGGCTTGCTGCGCCATCAATTGCTGCGCGACCTGCGTGGCAACCTTGCGGCCGACGTCTTCCGCGATCTTGCGCGCTTCGGCCTCGCTCAGGGTCCGGCCGCTGTCGCCGCCTTCGGTTGCGCTTGCGGCAGTCGTTGCGGTCGATGTGTCGGCGCTGCTCGCCGGTGCGGCGGCAGTCGAATCGGAAGTCGAATCGGCAGGCGGAGCGCTGGCGGCGGCGGACGCATTCGCCGAACTGTCGCTGGTCGCTGGCGCGGCGGCCTGGGTTGCGTCTGCAGTTGGCTGGTTCGAAGGCGCAGCCGGTTCGCTCGCCGCAGGCGGTGTTGCAGAGGTGCTGGAATTGAAGACTTCGTCGGGCGAGGGTCCGCCGGCGAGACTGGGCTCCACTTTGGTGTGCGGAAGGATCAGCGTCAGACCGAAATACACCACCACGGCGGTGACGACGACCGCGGCTGCAATGCGCGAGAAGCTCACTTGATCAATCCAAGCACGAACAGACCGAGGGACACCGCCGCTGCGGTGAAGACCAGGAAAATGAAGATGCGGGAGAAACTCATGTGGCCTGTGCTCCTGGCGTCGGTTTTATTGGAACTGCGTTCGGGTGATGCGGCGCGATTGCATGACGCGAGTCGCGACGCCCACGCCGCGAACTGGCGGTCAGTGTCCGCCGGTGGAGTTTATGCAAATCGGAGCAGCCGCGACAGCGTTGCGATTAGGGCTGAGCGCCGAGTTCGCCGGAAGCCGTGGTCGACCTGCCCAGTTCATCGTCAGCTGACTCTGTCGCCAGCACCAAGGCTCGAGTCGTCTGGGCTGCGCTTCGTGCGGCGGTTCGCGCGACCATCTGTGCCATCCGCTGGCGCGCGCTATTGTGGTTGAGCGAGGCATTGGATGAATGGTGCGAGAAACCGTCACCGAATACACGTGCCACGCCGAATGCCGCAACCAAGGAAGTGACCGCGATTCCGGTCACGAACCAATCGTTTTTCATTGCTTACTTCTCCCGAGCGCCGAAACAAACACGCGGTCACGGTTACAGTCAGATGACACGTCGTAATCCGACTATGCGGAACCCGGCGCGTGGTCGTCAACCGCAGAAACGGCCGGCGCTGTCCCTGCGGTCATTGCCGGTTCGGCCGGCCGGCACGCACTGTCGCGTCCTGGGCGGGGCTGCGATAATGCCGGCCTAAATTTCGATTCTTCATAAATTATCTATTGTATTTGGAGTTTTCATGAGCGATCGCTATCTTGAGTTCACTCATTCAGCCTTTGGGCGCGCCCTGGCTGATACCTTCGGACTGCCGAAGCCGCCCCGGCTGCAGCGGGCGAAATCGGGCTATTTGCCGCAGCCGCTGAGTGAACAGAATGTGTTGTTCGGCCTTTCGCGCGGCGGTGAACTCGCCCCGGCGCTGCTGGCCGCACTGCACGAGGCCGGCGCCACCGTGCGCGTGGTCGCCGATCACCCAACGCTTGCCGATATCCGCGCAGCAGCCGGCGCGGCGGGCATCGCCGTGAAAACCGAGGGCGGGCCTGAGGACAAGGCCGCCGCCGCCAGCGCATTCGTGTTTGACGGCACCGGTCTGGCGTCGGTCGACGATCTGCGCCAGCTTTACGATTTTCTCCAGCCCCGTGTTGCGCGCATTCCGCCCAATGGGCGCGTGCTCCTGCTCGCGCGCGACCCGGCGGATGCCGGCACGCCGGCCGCGGCTGCGGCCAATGCGGCTCTGCGCGGCTTCATGCGCTCACTCGGCAAGGAAATTGGCAAACGCGGCGCGACCGCCAATCTGCTCGAGGTTGGGCGTGGCGCCGAGAAAGCGCTGGCGGGCCCGCTGCGCTTCTTCCTGAGTCCGCATTCGGCCTATGTCGATGGCCAGAGCCTGAGCCTGTCGGCGCCGCCCAAAGGTGCTGGCATGCCGAAGAACTTCGTTGGACCGCTCGGCGGCAAGGTCGCGGTCGTCACCGGTGCGGCGCGCGGCATCGGCGCAGCGATTGCCGCAACTTTGGCGCGGGAAGGCGCGCGCGTGGTCGGCATCGACCGGCCGCAAGAGGAAGCCGCGCTCGGTGCGACTTTGTCGGCGTTCAACGGCTACGGTTTGCCGCTCGACATCACCGCCGCCGACGCGCCGCAGCGCATCGCGGATGAACTCGAGCGGCAGTTCGGCGGCGCCGACATCTTCATCCACAACGCCGGCATCACCCGTGACAAGACGCTGAAGAACATGTCGCCGCAGGCCTGGGATCAGGTACTTGGCGTAAACCTCGGCGCAATCCTCAAGATCAACGACGTGCTGCTTCAGCGCGGACTGAAAGACGGGATGCGGCTGGTCTGCATTTCGTCCATCGGCGGCATTGGCGGCAACGCCGGCCAGACCAACTACGGTGCAACCAAGGCCGGTATCATTGGCTACGTCGAAGCGCTGACGCCGATTCTCGCCAAGCGTGGCGGCGCCATTAATGCAGTGGCGCCGGGCTTCATCGAAACACATATGACCGCTGAAATGCCGATGGGACCGCGCGAGGTTGGACGCCGTCTCAGTTCCCTGAGCCAGGGCGGTCTGCCGATCGATATCGCCGAGGCGGTGACGTTCCTGGCCAGTCCGCTCGCGGCAGGCGTAAGTGGCCGAACGCTGCGAGTCTGCGGCCAGAACTTCATGGGCGCCTGATTGCCCGTTTGAGCACTTTTGAGATGGGGAAACCTTTGGATGCGTCCTTGAAGCCCTTGCAACATATTGCAACGGCGAAGTTGCCGACGCCCTTTGCCGAATTCACCGTGCACGCGTACTCGAGCAGCGACGGCAAGGAACACTTGGTGTTGGCGCTGGGCGATCTCGCGCCCGGTTCGAGAAAGGGTGTTGATCCGAATGCCGGACCGGCACCGCTGATCCGTATCCATTCGGAGTGCCTCACCGGCGATGCGCTGTTCTCCCTGCGCTGCGATTGTGGATTCCAACTGCACGCTGCGTTGGAGGCGATTGCGCGTGAAGGTCGTGGCGCGCTGTTGTATCTGCGTCAGGAAGGTCGCGGCATCGGACTCGGCAACAAGATCCGCGCGTACGCATTGCAGGATCGCGGCAGTGATACGGTCGAAGCAAATCACCAGCTTGGATTCCCGGCCGACTCGCGCGAATACGGCCTGGCGGTGCAGTTGCTGGCCGAACTGGGTTTGTGCCGCATCCGACTGATGACCAACAACCCGGCAAAGCTCGACGCCCTGGTCAAGGATGGCATCGAAGTGGTGGAACGCGTGGCGGTCGAGTACGGACGCAATCCGCACAACGCCGGCTACCTCGATACCAAGGCGGCAAAAATGGGGCACCTGCTGCAGCCAATCGACCGAGCCGCCGACTGACGTGAGTACCGCTTTCGGGCGCGAGTGGTTCGTCCCATGGCCGTCGGCGCGACCGCAGACAAGAACACCGCCATGAACCCGTATTTGCTTGCGCGCAGTCTGCTGTTCCGGATGGATGCCGAGCGCTCGCACGAGCTCACCATCGGGCTGTTGTCCCGATATCCGGCCAGCGCCAGCCTGCTCGCGGGGCGCTTGGTCGAGGATCCGGTCCGACTGATGGGGCTCGATTTCAGGAATCGCATCGGCCTGGCGGCGGGTCTCGATAAAAACGGCGAGTGCATCGAAGCCTTCGATCGGATGGGCTTCGGCTTCATCGAAGTCGGCACGGTGACGCCGCGCCCGCAACCGGGCAATCCGCGCCCGCGCATGTTCCGGTTGCCGGCGGAGCAGGCACTGATCAATCGGCTCGGCTTCAACAACCAGGGCGTCGATGCGCTGGTTGCACGGGCGAGTCGCGCACGTCGGCGCGCAGTGCTCGGTATCAACATCGGCAAAAACGCGGACACGCCACTGGACCTGGCGGAATACGACTATCTGGCCTGCCTGCATAAGGTCTATCCGGTCGCCGACTACATCGTCGTCAACATTTCCTCGCCGAATACCGTCGGACTGCGCCAGCTGCAGGAAGCGGAACGCTTCGAGCAGTTGTTGATGAAACTCGGCGAAGCACGCGAGACGCTGGCGCAGCGTCACGGCAAACGTCGGCCGCTGCTGATCAAGATCGCGCCCGATATGGAAGACGCGCAGCTGCTCGATATCGCGAACGCGGTGCGTCGTCATGGGATCGACGGTTTAATCGCAACCAATACCACCGTTTCGCGCAGTGGCGTCGAACGCGAACCGCAGGCGCAGGAGAAGGGCGGTCTGTCGGGGCGTCCCTTGCGTGAGCGTGCGAACCAGGTGATGCAGCAGTTGCGTGCTGCGGTCGGTGCCGACTTCCCGCTGATCGGGGTCGGGGGCATCGGCTGTGCCGAGGATGCCGTCGAACGGTGCGGCGCCGGCGCCGATCTGTTGCAGATCTATAGCGGGTTGATCTACGTTGGTCCCGCTTTGGTCGCAGAATGTGCCAAAGCTGTCGCGAATTCGCGCTAAAAGGATATAAAAGTGGCAGGCTGTTGGCTTCAACAGCAAGACTTGCGCTCGGGTGGGCAGGCAAAATGTGGAACCGAGTCGGTAGACCGACCTACACAAAGAAAAAAGAGGGACTTATGAAACTGGTTTTATGGGGCAGCGCACTGCTATTGACGGCAGCATGGACGGGCGAAGCGCTCGCCATCAATTCAGAGGGATACGACATTCCTTACGCGGGTGTCTCCGGACTCTATGAGTTCCCCGATTCGTCGCGTCAAGCTGAAAACGGTTACGGCGTGCGCGGGCTGCTGGGTTATCCGCTGAACGAACGCAGCGCGCTCGAGCTTTCGTACTTCACGTTGGAACGCAAGCGCGACATCGATGGCAAGCACGACTACAACTCGGGCCTGTTTCTCGACTATCTGTACGACTTCGGCCAGTTCGCCTACGAGTCCAAACTGATTCCCGACTTCAAGCCGTATCTGCTCGCCGGACCCGGCGTGCAGCGCGACGACGAGCGCGGACACGTGCATTACAACCCGGGCCTCGAAGCCGGCGCCGGACTGATGTTCCCGCTGAAGTTCGGAAGCTGGAACTGGGGCTGGTCGCTTCGAACCGAGGGCCGCGTGGTCGCTGCGTACAACGACCATGACTTCCCGAGCCACAAGGTTCCGGTCGACTATCACATCAATGTTGGCCTCAATGTGCCGCTGTCCTGGCTGTTCAAGCCTTCGCACAAGGAAGTCGAGATGCTTGACTGTCCGACGGCGGTGGTCGATCCGGTGACCGGTCGCAGCGACTGCGCCGCTGACTCGGATGGCGATGGCGTGATGGATAAGCTCGATCAATGCCCGGGTACGCCTGCCGGCACGCCGGTGGACGAGAAAGGTTGCCCGATCGACAACGGCAGCGATGAGGACCATGACGGCGTGCTCGACAGTGCCGACGAATGTCCGCATACGCCGATTGGCGTGAAGGTGGATGCCAAGGGCTGCGCGGTCGAACAGACCGTGATCCTCGACGACGTCAACTTCGAAGTCGCATCGGCAGTGCTGACCGGTCAGGCGACTCACGTGTTGGATAGCGTCGCGGCTGCGCTGAACGCACAGGCCAATATCAAGATCGAGATCGACGGCCACACCGATAACAGCGGCAGTCCGAAGTTCAACATGCTGCTGTCGCAGCAGCGTGCGGAGTCGGTGCGCCAGTATCTGGTGGGCAAAGGTGTCGACGGTGGTCGCATGACGACTCGTGGCTTCGGCGAGACCGCGCCGCTGGTGTCGAACGACAGCGAGAACGGCCGCGCGGCGAACCGCCGTGTCGAGTTCAAGATCGTCCTGCACTAAATCAGTAAAATAGCGGTACCGTAAACGGGCGGGGGCCTCACGGCTCCCGCCCTTTTTTTGTTCCGCGCCCGCGGGTCGCCTTCGTGCAGGAAGCCGTCGCAACTCGAATGTCAGCCACTTCAGCCATGGACGTCGCCTCACCCTGCAACAAGGTCTGCACGCTGAACGCGGCGGATGTCTGCATCGGCTGCGGCCGAAGCCGTAGTGAGATCGCGGATTGGTTCGCGGCGACGAATCCTCAGCGTGCGGCCATCGTCGATCGTGCCGCGCGGCGTTTGGCGATGCTCAAAACCGCCACGCCGGAGAAGTCGCAATGACGCCGCCCGAGCGCGCCGAGTTCAAGCAGTACATCAGCCTCGCGGTTCGCTGGGGCGATGCCGACATGCTCGGCCACATCAACAACGTCAAGTTCTTCACCTATTCCGAGCAGGCGCGCATGCAGTACTTCGATGCGCTCAGCGCGGAGGATCCACGGTTCTTCAAGGACTATGGTCTGATCGTCGCCAGTACCGCTTGCGACTTCCTGGCGCAGCTGCATTACCCCGCACAGCTCGATATCGGCATGCGGATTGAGCGCATCGGTCGCACGAGCATGCAAGCGCGCGTCGGCATGTTCATGGGCGAGCGCGCAATCGCCGTCGCCAGTTGTGCGATCGTCTGGTTCGACTACCAGCAGCAGAAGGCGCTACCGATACCGGAGCATGTGCGAGCCTGGATTCGTGGGCGGGAACACGTCGCGCCAATCGAATAAGACGCAAGCTTCTACGCTTGTTTCTGCTGAATCGCATCGGGCGTCTCGTCTCTTGCGCCATTCGAATTGGCGAGGCCTGAGGTTCATCGACGCACATTCGGAGTTAAGGGGCCAGAGATCGAGCCAAGCGGCCCGTTCGCAGCGCCCAGCGCGCTATTTCAGCGTTCGCTCCACCGAGACCACATGTCCGTTCTCGAACACGGCGCGCAGTTTGTCGTCGGGCGCGTCGCCACCGGTCGTCACACCGACGCCCGCACCGCCGAAGCCGCCGCCACCGAAACTGCCGCCGCCGACGCCGAAACTGAACATGGGTTTGCTTTCGCGGTAGGCCCAGACCTCGTCGCTGCCGCTCGCTGTGGTGCGCGTATAGCGTCGATCGGGATCGCCGAGTGCCATTCGCGTCATCTCCGGCGTGAAGCCGACTTCGATGTCACCCGCACGAATCTTCTGCTGCACGGCCGGCGCATAGCTGTCGAATTGCGCTTGTTGGTCGTGAATGCGGGAATCGGTGCTGGCGCAGGCTGCCAGCGCAAGCACCGTCAATAAGAGGAAGCTATGGGCGATGGTTTTCATGATTCGGCTTTTCGAAGCGACGTTGTGTATTCGACTGCCGCGGGCGACATACGTTCGCCGGTGACCGCGGGAAGAGTTGCCAGCGTGGCGCAACCGCTGGCGTCCAATCTAAAGATCGAGTATCCGCCAATCGTTGGCGATACTCGCGCGGTTCCACAGCGCATCGAAGTCCTGCTGCTGGCGCTGCATCCGCGCGGCGTCGTCATGCCAGACACGCGCGTAGCTTGCATCGGGACTGCTGCGCTCGATCTGTGTCGCCGGTGACAGCAGTAGTTGCTCCAACAAGACGCCGCGGTCGGCTTGATCCAACGCACGACACCAAACCCGGCTCGGCAGGCGCCGACACAGCTCACGAAGTAGCGGCGCCTGTTGGGCGGCGAGTTGCGGTTGGTTCAGCAGCAACCGGAATTGCGCCTGCGGCGAAGCCAGCAGGCCGCGTTGTAGGGCGCCGACAAAATCAGGATCACCGTACAGCGCCGGCTCCAGCGCGTAGCTGAGCAGGTCGACCCGCCGCAATGGGCTTGCCTGGACCGCCGCGATCAAGGCCTGCCGCAACGCGGCGCGGCCTTCGATCGTTTGTGCATCGGCGGCCATGCACTGACCTTCAGCGATCTGTAGCGAGTTAGGCCTTGAAGGCCTTGGCTTGCTCGGCGGCGTCGCCGACGTAGCTGGCGGGCGTCATCGCGAGCAGCCGCTGGCGATCCGCTTCCGGCAGTTGCAGGCCTTCGACGAAGCCGCGAATCGCTTCGCGCCCGGTCTTGTTGCCGCGCGTCAGGCGTTTCAGTTGCTCGTAAGGCTCGGGCAGTCCGTGGCGACGCATTACGGTCTGGATCGCCTCGGCCAACACTTCCCAGTTGTCGTCGAGATCGCGGCCCATGCGCCAGGCATCGGCTTCGAGTTTGTTCATGCCCTTCAGCAGCGACTGGTACGCCACCACACTGTGCGCCACGCCCACACCAAGATTGCGCAGCACGGTGGAGTCGGTGAGGTCGCGCTGCCAGCGCGAAATCGGCAGCTTCTCGGTGAGGTGACTCAACATCGCATTGGCGATGCCGAGATTGCCTTCGGCATTTTCGAAGTCGATCGGGTTGACCTTGTGCGGCATCGTCGACGATCCGACTTCGCCCTCGACGGTGCGCTGGCGGAAGTAGCCGACCGAGATATAGCTCCAGATATCGCGGCAGAATCCGATCAGGATCGTGTTGGCGCGCATCAGCGCATGAAAGTAGCGCGCGATGAAATCGTGCGGCTCGATCTGCGTGGTGTATTCGCTGCGGGTCAAACCCAGCGATTCGATGAAGGCATCGGCGAACTGGGTCCAATTGACCTCCGGATACGCCGCGATGTGCGCGTTGTAGTTGCCGACCGCGCCGTTGATCTTGCCCATGATCGCGACCACCGACAGCTGGTGGTACTCCACACGCAGACGATGTGCGAATACCGCCATCTCCTTGCCGAGCGTGGTGGGCGAGGCCGGCTGACCATGCGTGCGTGCCAGCATCGGCTGCTCGGCAAAGCGCTGCGCCAGCAGCCCGATCGCCTTGATGATCTTGTCCAGTGCCGGCAGCAACACCTTGCTGCGCGCATCCTGCAGCATCAGCGCATAAGCGAGGTTGTTGATGTCTTCCGAGGTGCAGGCGAAGTGGATGAATTCCTTGATCGCGCCGAGTTCGGGATGACTGCCGATGCGCTCCTTCAGGTAATACTCGACCGCCTTGACGTCGTGGTTGGTGGTTTCTTCGATCGACTTCACGCGCTGTGCTTCCTGCACGTCGAAGCCGTCGACGATTGCGGCCAGCCGCGCGGCGGCGTCTTCCGACAGCGGCGGCACTTCGGGAATGCCGGGATGTGCGGCGAGCGCGTGCAGCCAGCGCGCTTCGACCTGCACACGGTATCGGATCAGCCCGAACTCGCTGAAAATCGAGCGCAGGCCGAACGTCTTGTCGGCATAGCGCCCGTCGATGGGCGAAAGCGCGGTCAGCGAAGTGAGGTTCATCTTGGAGTCAATAGCCATCGGTTAGGATCGTCTCGCATTTTATCCGACCTGAAGGCGGCTGCCCGGTGAGGGCGTCGACTTCGGAACGGCAATGACACCAAAAGGCGAGGCCGCGGCGATGAACGATCAGTTCCGTATCGAACACGACAGCATGGGCGAACTGCAGGTGCCGGTCGATGCCCTGTGGGGCGCGCAAACGCAACGTGCGGTCGACAACTTTCCGGTTTCCGGCCTGCACATGCCGCGCGGCTTCATCCGTGCGCTGGGCTTGATCAAGGCGGTCGCGGCCGAGGTCAATGCCGAACTCGAACTGCTCGATCCGGCGCTGGCGCAGGCGATTTCGGTCGCCGCACAGGAAGTCGCCGACGGTCGCTACGACGCGCAGTTTCCGGTCGACGTGTTCCAGACCGGCTCGGGCACCTCGAGCAACATGAACGCCAACGAGGTGATCGCGCACCTGGCCAGCCGCGCGGCCGGGGCGCCGGTGCATCCGAACGACCACGTCAACCTCGGGCAGTCGTCGAACGACACGATTCCGACCGCGATTCACGTTGCCGCCAGCATCGCGCTGCGCGAAAACCTGCTGCCGGCCCTGAAGCATCTGGCCAAAACGATCGAGAAGAAGGCGCGCAGCCTGAATGGCGTGACCAAGACCGGTCGTACGCATTTGATGGACGCCATGCCGGTGCGGTTCGATCAGGAGCTCGGCGGCTGGGCCATGCAAATCCGCAACGGCATCGAGCGCGTCAAGTCGGCCGAGCCGCGCATCCAGCAACTGGCACAGGGCGGCACCGCGGTTGGGACGGGCATCAATGCGCATCCGAAGTTCGGTGCCAAGTTTGCCAAGCGCATGGCGAAGCGCACCGGCATCCGCTTCGAGCCGGCCGAGGACTATTTCGAGAGCCTGTCGTCGCAGGATGCGGCGGTGGAGTTGTCCGGTGCGCTGAAGACGATCGCGGTATCGCTGACCAAGATCGCCAACGATCTTCGCTGGATGAACTCAGGTCCGCTGGCGGGCCTCGGTGAAATCGCGCTGCCGGCCTTGCAGCCGGGCTCCAGCATCATGCCGGGCAAGGTCAACCCGGTGATCGCCGAAGCCACGGTGATGGTGGCCGCACAGGTTATTGGCAACGACGCGACGATCACAATCGCCGGCCAGGCCGGCAATTTTCAGCTGAATGTGATGCTGCCCGTGGTCGCCTACAACTTGCTGCAGTCGATCGATTTGCTGGCGAACGTTTCGCGGCTGCTGGCGGATTCGGCGATCGCCGGATTCACCGTCCACCACGCCAAGATTGCCGAGGCGCTCGACAAGAACCCGATCCTCATTACCGCGCTGAATGCGCGTATCGGCTACGAGAAGGGCGCGGCAATCGCGAAGAAAGCCTACAAGGAGGGCAAGCCGATTCTCGAAGTCGCGCAAGCCGAAACGGATCTGTCGGAAGCCGAGCTGCGCAGCTTGCTCGATCCGCGTGCCTTGACCGAAGGGGGAAATGCCGGTGGTGGCGCGGCTGGCGGTTGAGACGGACCTCGACCGCGACACGCAGTAGCTAAACGCCGCATTAGACCAGCATCACGCTGGCGCCGCGCGTGGCGCGCGCTTCCAGTTCGCGGTGCGCCAGCTGAACCTCATCGAGTGCATAGCGCTGACCGATCTCGGGTTTGACGATGCCGTCTGCGATCACTTGGAAAAACGCAGCTGCGGCGGTTTCGAGTTCGGCGCGCGTCGCGATGTAATGCGCGAGCATCGGCCGCGTGAGAAACAGCGAACCTTTTTGCATCAGCGTGCCCGGATCGATCGCCGGCGGTTTGCCGGACGCGTTGCCGTACGACACCAACAAGCCACGCGGCCGCAGGCTATCGAGCGAGCCGGCGAAGGTGTCCTTGCCGACCGAGTCATAAACCACGTCGACGCCTTTACCGCCGGTGACGCGCCGCACCTCGGCGGCGACCTCCTGCTGACCATAGATGATGACCGTGTCGCAGCCGTAGCGCTGCGCATGCGCTGCTTTCTGCTCCGAGCCGACGGTGCCGATCACCTCAGCACCGAGCGATTTCGCCCAGGGCACCAGCACGCTGCCGACACCACCGGCTGCCGCATGCACCAGCAGACGGTCGCCGGCTTTGATGACGACGGTCTGGTGCAGCAGGTAATAGGCTGTCATGCCTTTCAGGAGCAGGGCTGCGGCGACCTCCGCGGGTACCCCGTCGGGCAGTTGCACCAGTCGATCGACCGGCATCGTGCGCTGCGCGGCATAGGCGCCGGGTGCTCCACCGGCATAGGCGACGCGATCGCCGATTCGAAACTGGGTGACCCCGGCGCCGACTGCAGCGATCACGCCCGCAGCTTCCTGGCCCAGCCCGCTCGGCAGCGCAATCGGATACAGGCCTGAGCGCTGATAGGTATCGATGAAATTAAGACCGATCGCCTGTTGCGCAATGCGGACTTCTCCAGGACCCGGCGCCAGCTCCGGTGCATCGAGCAGCTGCATCACTTCCGGGCCGCCGTGCTGTTCGATGCGGACTTGCAGGCTCATGTGCATTGCTCCGATTGGGGGTGCGGAAGTCTAGCCGGCGCGCATGCATTGCGATGCGTGCAAGCTGCCGCTACCCTGCCGATCCCGTCTCTGCCGCTTGAACGCCCTCGCATGATCGCCCGCCTCAGTTTCCGACAGTTCGCGCTGCTCGCCGCCATCGGCTGTGCGCTCGGACTCGCATTCGCGCTGTACCTGCAAAAAGGCATGGGCTTCACGCCGTGCGCAATGTGTATCGCGCAGCGTATCGCGCTGCTCAGTGCCGGCATCGTATTGCTGATCGCAGCGGTGCAGGGTCCGCGCGGCCGCGGTCGCTGGGTCTACGCCGGCCTGGCTTGGTTTGCGACGTTTGCGGGTGCGGGCGTTGCCGCGCGTCAGGTCTGGTTACAGCATCTGCCGCCGGGCGAAGCACCCTCCTGCGGACCGACGCCGGGCTATCTGTGGAACATGCTGCCGAAGGGCGAGGCGATCCAGCGCATCGCCGAGCTGGTGCTCAAAGGTGATGGCGATTGCGCCAAGATCGACGCGCAATGGCTCGGCATCACGCTGCCGGAATGGACGCTGTTCGTATTCATCCTGCTGGCACTGTATCTGCTGCTCGCCGTAGTGCGCACGCGGCCGCGCAGCATCTGACGCGCCTGCATCACTCCTTGTCCCGCGACCACTCAACTCTTTTCGAACCATGACGACCAAACGCTATCTCACGACCGATCTTTCCGACGCGAATCCCGATGCGCAGGTCGCCGAGCCGATCTTCGCGGATTACGGCGGCGTGATTAATTTCCACGGTCCGATCCGCACCTTGAAAGTGTTCGAAGACAACGCCGCAGTGCGCGCTGCCTTGGAAACGCCGGGCGAGGGTCATGTGCTGGTGGTGGATGGTGGCGGTTCGACACGCTGCGCACTGGTCGGCGGCAATCTCGGCGTGCTCGGCGTGAAGAATGGCTGGGCCGGCATCGTGGTCTACGGCTGCATCCGCGACTCAGAGGAAATCGCTTCGCAGGACATCGGCGTCAAGGCGATCGGCACCCATCCGCGGAAGAGCGAGAAGGGACTGCACACGGCGCAGTCGGGTCGCACGGTGATTTTCGCCGGCATCAGCTTCAAGCCGGGTGCCTGGCTGTACGCCGACGCCGACGGCATCCTGGTCGCAGATCAGGCGATCCACGAATAGAGGGCGTTACAGCGCCGAGCGACAGCTTGGCTCGGCCTGTAACTGACCTGAGGCACGTCGACCAAGCCTGCACCGAGCATCGACCGCCGCGGGCGCCTCAAGCTTCGCCGCCATGCGCGGCACCGTTTCATCAATTCATCAGCAAGATGAATTTTAGTCGCGGCATGCTTGGCACAGCCCAAGGCAAACAATGAAAGACCTGACCCAGGGATCGGTGTTGCGTCATCTGCTCAGCTTGAGCGGCTTCGTGCTGGTCGGCATGGCGATGCTGACGCTGTACAGCCTGGTGGATCTGTACTTCGTCGGCCGCCTCGGCGCGCGGGCCGTGGCTGCAGTCGCGATCTCCAGCAATCTGATGATGATCTCAATGTCGTTGAGCCAGATGCTGGGCGTCGGCACCGGCGCGCTCGTCGCGCAAGCCGTCGGACGCAAGGATGCGGACGCCGCACATCGCACCTTCAACCAAGCCTTCGGGATCGCGATGCTGATGGCGCTGTTGTTCGTACTGGCATTGCGCTTAGGTGAGGCGGCGTACATCAGCGCGTTCAGTGCGGACGACGAGACCGCCATCTTCACCGCCGGCTATCTGCGCTGGTTTGTGCCTTCGATGGCCTTGCAGTTTCCGCTGATGGTGATGAGTTCGGCGCTGCGCGGCACCGGCAGCATGGTGCCGGCCACGGCTGCACAGATCGGCAGCGTCGTGCTCAACATCGCGCTCGCACCCGTGCTGATCTTCGGACTGATCGGAGCACCACGGCTGGGCGTGGAAGGCGCGGGTCTCGCGACCTTCCTGGCCAGCTTCGCCGGCTTCGCAGGTCTGTTGTTTTATTTCGGTCGACCGCAGGCCTACCTCAAGCTGCAGCTGCGCGGCTGGCGTCCGCAATACCGGCTTTGGGGACAGATCCTGAAAATCGGACTGCCGTCGGCGGCCGAGTTCGCGCTGATGGGCTGCTATCTGATTTTCATCACGGCGTTGCTGAAACCCTTCGGTGCCTCGCAACAGGCCGCATTCGGTATTGGTCAGCGCCTGCTGCAGGCGACGATGATGCCGGCAATGGCCCTGAGCTTCGCAGCAACGGCGCTCGCCGGTCAGAACTTCGGCGCGCGTCGCGCGGAGCGGGTTCGTGCGACGTTCATCGCCACGCTGAAACTCGGCATTCCGCTGGCGGTTTTGTTGTGGCTGCTGATGCAGAGCCTGCCGTCGGTGTTAATTGGTGTGTTCAGCAGCGATCCGGCGGTGCTTGCCGCCGGCGTCGACTTCCTGCGCGTGCTGTCGTTCAACCTGATCGCGGTCACCATCGCGTTCGCCTGTTTCGGCGTGTTGTCCGGTCTCGGCAACACCGTGCCGACGCTGATCAGCTCCACCACGCGCATCGTACTGATCATCGTGCCGGCGACGTTGTTGTCGCGACACGCTGATTTTCGCGTGATCTGGCTGTGGTATCTGTCGGTTGCCGCGACTGTGCTGCAGATGTTGATGAACCTGTATTTCCTGCGGCGTGAACTGCGCAGAAAACTTGGCGGAATGACGCCGCCGGTTGTGGCAGCCACACCCGCAGTCGACGCCTGAGGCTGCGCGGGCGGCACCGTGCCGCGGCCGGCGAGGGTGCGATTTTTGTATACTGCGCGCCTCCCGCGCGGTACCTGATCGGCGATTGCACCCGCTGCCATGGTCCGCCGGCCGCGAATACGCGGCCAAGCCCTTTCAATGCCGATTCAATCCACCGTTACACATACGCAGAGGTTTGCAATGAGCGCCAGCGCTTCTATCGAGATCAAGGGCCCAATGTTGACGGGCTATTCCAAAATCCTCACGCCGGAAGCGCTCGACTTCGTTGCGACCCTGGTCCGCAAGTATCGCGGCCGTCACGCCGAACTGATGGCATTGCGCCAGAGCCGCCAGATGGCGATCGACCAAGGCGCGCTGCCGGGCTTCTTGCCGGAGACCGAGTCGGTCCGCAAGGGCGACTGGAAAATTGCCGGCATTCCGAAGGATCTGCTCGATCGCCGCGTCGAGATCACCGGGCCGGTCGATCGCAAGATGATCATCAACGCGCTCAACTCGGGCGCGAAGTGCTTCATGTCGGATTTCGAGGATTCTGCCTCGCCGACCTGGGAACTGATGATTCAGGGTCAGATCAATCTGGGCGACGCCGTGCGTCGCACGATTTCGTTCGAGCAGGGCGGCAAGTCGTACAAGCTGAACGAGCAGATCGCCACGCTGATCGTGCGTCCGCGCGGCTGGCATCTGGTTGAAAAGCACATCCTGATCGACGGCAAGCCGTCGATCGGCGGCATCGTCGACTTCGGCCTGTATTTCTTCCACAACGTGAAAGAACTGCTGGCGCGCGGCACCGGCCCGTACTTCTATCTGCCGAAGATGCAGAGCCATCTCGAAGCGCGGCTGTGGAACGATATCTTCAACGACGCGCAGGACGCACTCGGCGTGCCGCGCAAGACGATCAAGGTCACCGTGCTGGTGGAAACCTTGTGGGCCGCGTTCGAAATGGACGAGATCCTGTTCGAACTGAAGGATCATATTGTCGCGCTGAATTGCGGCCGCTGGGATTACATCTTCTCGTGCATCAAGACGCTCAACGCGCACGGCGACTGGATGGTGCCGGATCGTCTGCAGGTGACGATGGACAAGCATTTCCTCGACAGCTATTCGAAGCTGCTGTGCGAGACCTGCCACAAGCGCGGCGCGATGGCGATGGGCGGCATGGCCGCCTTCATCCCGATCAAGAACAACGAAGCCAAGAACGCCGAAGTGTTCGCCAAGGTCAAGGCCGACAAGCTGCGCGAAGTGCGCAACGGTCACGACGGTACCTGGGTTGCGCATCCGGGTCTGGTGCCGGTGGCGATGGATGTGTTCAACGAACACATGCCAACGCCGAACCAGCTCCAAAAGCAGTTCAATTACGGCATCAAGGCCGCCGACTTGCTGACCAAGCCGGAAGGCGAGATCACCGAAGCCGGCCTGCGTAACAACATCAACGTCGGCATCGGCTACGTCGAAGCCTGGATCAACGGCAACGGCTGCGTGCCGCTGCACAACTTGATGGAAGACGCGGCGACCGCCGAAATCAGCCGCACGCAGGTGTGGCAGTGGCTCAAGTACGGCGCTGTGCTGTCCGACGGCCGCAAGCTGACGCGCGAGCTGGTCATGCAGATCGTCGACGAGGAACTGCTGGCCTACAAGAAGGAGATCGGCGAGAGCTTCTACTCGCGCCGCTTCGCCGAAGCCGCAGGGATCGTTGCACGGATGTCGACCGCCGACCGCTGCGCGGACTTCCTGACCTTGCCGGCCTACGAATATCTCGACTAGTTGGCCTTGCCGCGACCGGATCGCGACCGAGTGACGCGATCCGGTCCGGATGCCTGCAAAAGCGAGTGCCGAGAGCGCCACTGGTTTGTGCAGCGCAAAAAATTTGCTTGTATAATTCGCCGCCTCGTTTCAGCCGCGTTGCAGTCTGATTGAGCCGCGGTTGCGCTTCGAGATCACCCGCCACGGCCGGGTGAATAGCGCCCGGCCCGCGGTTTACCCCCTACGTGAGGATTGTTGCGATGAGCCGAGAGTTGAACCGGGAAGAGCAGATCAAGGCGCTTGAGAAGGACTGGAGCGCAAACCCCCGCTGGAAGACCGTCAAGCGCGGCTATAGCGCCGCCGACGTCGTCCGCCTGCGCGGCAGCGTTCATATCGAGCACACGCTGGCCAAGCGCGGCGCCGAGAAGCTCTGGAAGCTGGTCAATGGCGAAGCCAAGAAGGGCTACGTCAACGCTTTCGGCGCGATCACCGCCGGTCAGGCGATGCAGCAGGCCAAGGCCGGCCTCGAAGCCGTGTATCTGTCGGGCTGGCAGGTTGCCGCCGACGGCAATACCTCCGAAACCATGTACCCGGATCAGTCGCTGTACGCGTACGACTCCGTGCCGACGATGGTTCGCCGCATCAACAACACCTTCATCCGTGCCGATGAAATCCAGTGGGCGCGCGGTATCGGCCCTGGCCACAAGGATTACACCGACTTCTTCCTGCCGATCGTGGCGGATGCGGAAGCCGGCTTTGGCGGCGTGCTGAACGCCTTCGAACTGATGAAGAACATGATCACCGCCGGCGCTGCCGGCGTGCACTTTGAAGATCAGCTCGCGGCCGTAAAGAAGTGCGGCCACATGGGCGGCAAGGTGCTGGTGCCGACGCAGGAAGCGATCGAAAAGCTCATCGCCGCCCGCTTCGCCGCCGACGTCATGGGCGTGCCGACCATCGTGCTCGCACGTACCGACGCCGAGGCTGCCAACCTGCTGACGTCGGATCACGACGCCAACGACAAGCCGTTCATCACCGGCGAGCGCACCTCGGAAGGCTTCTATCGCGTCAAGAATGGTCTGGAACAGGCCATCAGCCGCGGTGTTGCTTACGCGCCGTACGCCGATCTGGTGTGGTGCGAAACCGGCGTGCCGGACATCGGCTTCGCGCGTGAATTCGCGCAGGCCGTGCTGAAGGCCTGCCCGGGCAAGCTGCTCAGCTACAACTGTTCGCCGTCGTTCAACTGGAAGAAGAACCTCAACGACGCACAGATCGCCAAGTTCCAGGACGATCTGTCGGCGCTGGGTTACAAGTACCAGTTCATCACGCTGGCCGGCATTCACATCAATTGGTACAACACGTTCCAGTTCGCGCACGCTTACGCTCGCGGCGAAGGCATGAAGCACTACACCGAAATGGTGCAGCAGCCGGAATTCGAGGCGCGCGAGAAGGGTTACACCTTCGTGTCGCATCAGCAGGAAGTCGGCGCGGGCTACTTCGACGACGTCACCACCGTGATCCAGGGCGGCGCCTCCAGCGTCAAAGCCCTGACCGGTTCGACCGAAGAAGAGCAGTTCCACTAAGCCGTACCCAGGCGCCTGATGTAGGCGCCGGACCTAAGCCGTAATGCTGTAACCGAAAGGGCCGCCTCGTGCGGCCCTTTTTTGTGTCTGCGGCGGTACGGAACGAATGTCCGAAAACCCGACCGACCGAATCCCTATCCGGTTCGGTACGAGGCTGCATGTAGGCGTTGGTGCGCGGCGCGCTTGTCGATGTCGCAGCGCGGGTATAAGTTGACGCCGGGCTTAAGCCTTGGGGGAGTGCTTGAAAATGATCCGCAACCTGATTGTCGGACTCGTGGGATTGGTGATTCTCGTCGTGCTGATCGGCATGATGCTGCCGCGCACGGTGCAGTTGTCGCGCTCGACCATGATCGACGCGCCACCTTCGCAGATCTTTGCGACGATTGATGGCTTCCGCAATTTCGAGCGCTGGTCCCCGTGGTCGGAGAAAGATCCGAACCTCAAGCTCGAAATCAGTGGCCCGGCGTTCGGTGTCGGCGCGCATTACAGCTGGTCGGGCAACAAGGATGTCGGCACCGGCACGCAGGAAATCATCGAGAGCCATCCCTACAGCGACCTGAAGATTCGGGTGACCTTCGGTGGCTTTTCGCAGCCGAGCATTGCGGTGTTTTCGCTGGAGCCGGTGGAAGGCAAGGGCACGCGGGTGACCTGGGCACTCCATAGCGATCTCGGCGCCAATCCCTTGCTGCATTACTTCGGACTGCTGATGGACCGCATGGTCGGGCCCGATTACGAACATGGCCTGGCCAAGCTGAAAACGCTGGTGGAAGCGCAGAGCAAGGTCGACTTTGCGGTACTGAAGGTGGAGCGCGTGGATCTGCAACCACAGACAATCGCCTACGTTTCCGGCACGACCACGACCGATGTCGACACCATCGGCAAGGCGCTGGGAGTGGCCTACGGCAGCATTGGTGCGGCGATGAAGACGGCCGGATTGAAGATGGACGGAGCGCCGCTGGCGATCACGCGTCGCTACGATCCGCAAGCGAAGGTCTACGAATTCGACGCTGCGATTCCGGTTGCGCCGGCCGAGGCAACGCTGCCTGCGGATGGCGCGGTCAAGCTGACCAAAACGTATGCGGGTCAGGCCTTGCGCGTGGTGCACACAGGGCCGTACGCCGAACTCGGCAAAACCTACGCGCTGATCGACGCGTTCAAGAAGGCCTACGCGCTCGAGGACAACGGCAACAGCTGGGAGCAGTACATCGACGATCCGACCACCAAGCCGGCCGCCGAGTTGCGGACGCTGATCTTTGTTCCGATCAAATAGAAACCAATCGTCACACGTAGCGAAAACTCCGCGCCTGAGATTCGATCGCCGCGCGTCATTTTTAAGGACGATCGCTCGTCGCTGATCGTTCGCCTGCGCCGCCGTGAACATTGGCAGGACCGGCTAACGGAGAGGTGGAGCGCGTCGATGGCAGACAAGGGCTTCATCGTTGGATGCAGATCGCATCGCCGGAGTTGAGCGAACCATAAACTTGTCGTTGATCGGGACGCGACTTGTGCGCCGCAACGGCGGCTATCGACCGCGGGAAGGACATTCGGTTATCGGTTCGGTAATCGGTTCGGTATTCGGTGTGCGGTATTCGGTAGTCGGGCCGGTTATCCTTAAGCGGTCATGAAAGCGGCTGCTCCGAGTCTGTTCGATCCCAAATCCTTCCTGTCGCAGCTGAGCTCGCAGCCCGGCGTCTACCGCATGTACGACGCACGCGACGACCTGCTCTATGTCGGCAAGGCGCGCAATCTGAAGAAGCGCGTTTCGAGCTATTTCCTGCGCGCCAGCGGCGATCCGCGCATCGAAAGCATGGTCTCGCAGATCCAGCGGATGGAGGTGACGATCACCACCACCGAGGACGAAGCGCTGCTGTTGGAAGCCACGCTGATCAAAGAACTGACGCCGCGATACAACATCATGTATCGCGACGACAAGAGCTATCCGCTGGTGCGAATCACACAGTCGCACCCGTATCCCCGGATCGGGTTCTATCGCGGCGCCAAGAGTGGCGGTGACCTGTTCTTCGGGCCGTTTCCGAGTGCGGGTTCGGTGCGCGAAACCCTGGTGACGCTGCAGAAGCTATTCCGGCTGCGACCCTGCACCGACATCTTCTTTTCCAACCGCCAGCGGCCTTGCCTGCAACACCAGATCCGACGCTGCTCGGCGCCATGCGTCGGCGCCATCTCGCCGGAGGACTACGCACGCGACGTTGCCAAGGCAGTGCGACTGCTGGAGGGTCGCGGCGACGATCTCGCGCGCGAACTGGCCGCAGAGATGGAGCAGGCCGCCGAGGCGCTGGATTTCGAACGCGCCGCACGATTGCGTGACCAGATCGCCGCACTGCAGCGCGTGCGCGAGAATCGCAGCTTCACCGGCGGTGCCGATGAGCTGGATGTGATCGTCGTGGCACCGCATGCGTCGAGCAGCTGCATCGTCGTCGTGTCTGTGCGCGACGGCATCAACTTCGGCCACGGCAGCTTCTTTCCGCGGCATCCGCCGAATGTGGATATGGGGGAGCTGCTGGCCAGCTTCATCGCGCAGTATTACCTGGAACGGCCGATTCCGCCGGAGATTCTGGTCAGCCATGTGCCCGACGAGTGCGACTGGCTTGCGCATTCGCTGGCGGTGCGTGCCGGCCGGAAAGTGCGTATCAGCGAGCCGCAGCGCGGCTCCAAGTTGAAGCTGATGACGATGGCCGGCACCACCGCCGTGCAGTCGCTATCGACGCGGCTGGTCGAGTCCGCCAGCATGGATCAACGGCTGCTCGAATTGCAGCAGGCGCTCGATCTGGAACGGCCGCCGCAGCGGCTCGAATGTTTCGACATCAGTCATACCGGCGGCGAAAAAGCGGTGGCGTCCTGCGTGGTGTTCGATGCCGAGGGGCCTTTGAAATCCGGTTATCGCCGATTCAATATCGAAGGCATCACGCCGGGCGACGACTACGCAGCGATCAAGCAGGCCGTGCACCGTCGTTATGCCCGCATCAAGAGCGGCGAGACGCAGGCGCCGGACGTGCTCTTCATCGACGGTGGCAAAGGCCAGCTTGCCGCTGCGCTCGAAGCACTTGCCGAAGTCGAATTCGATCGACTGCGCGTGGTCGCAATCGCCAAGGGCCCGACGCGCAAGCCCGGACTCGAGCAACTGATACTGCCGGAGCGCGATCAGCCCGTCGTGCTGCCGCCGGATTCTCCCGCACTGCACTTGGTGCAGCGCATCCGCGACGAAGCGCATCGCTTCGCGATTACCGGACATCGTGCCCGCCGCGACAAGGCGCGCATCACGTCGAGCCTGGAATCGATCGAAGGCCTCGGACCCACGCGGCGTCGCGCCTTGCTGAAAACCTTGGGCGGACTCGCCCAGGTCAAGCGCGCGGGCATCGAAGAACTGGAGCGGGTCGAGGGCATCAGCCGCAAACTTGCCGAGCGTATCTACGCCAGCTTCAGGACCTGAGGCCGCAAGCCAGTAGCACGCAAGTTTCGGCGCGTTCGCGGAGACCACCGCCAGGCCTGTGCGGCCAGTAAGCCTGGAAGTGACCGCGGCCGACGGCTGGCGCGCTGGAATTAGTCACACGAAACCCCGACACTGGCAGCATGAGAGTGAACACCCCCACGATGCTGACGATCGGCCGCGTCGCCGTGATCCCGCTGTTGGTCGGCCTGTTCTATACGCCCTGGGAGTTCGCCAGGCATTTCGCCGCGCTGTTGTTCATCGGCGCGTCCATTACCGATTGGTTCGATGGTTGGCTCGCCCGTCGCCTGAATCAGACCAGTGCGTTCGGAGCATTTCTCGATCCCGTGGCGGACAAGCTGCTGGTCGCGGTCGCGCTGGTCATGCTGCTGCGCGACGACCCTCGCGGGATCATGGCGGTACTCGTCGCGATCATTATCGGCCGCGAAATCACCATCTCGGCCTTGCGCGAGTGGCTGGCGGAACTCGGTGAGCGAACACGCGTGGCGGTCGGCTTCGTCGGCAAGCTGAAAACCGCCTTCCAGATGACGGCGATCAGCTTGATGTTGTGGCAAACGCCAATCTTTGGCTTGCCACTCTACGATTTCGGCTATTTCCTGCTGTTTGCCGCTGGCGCGCTGACGATGTGGTCGATGGTCAGTTACCTGCGTGCAGCCTGGCCGGTGATGCGCGACAACTCCTGAGTTCGACCTTGCGCGACATTAGGTTCAATGCGTGCGGAAGACTCCCAGAAGGCTCACAGGAGGCTCCCAGATGGCTCATGAGGCGCGCGCGAATTCACTTGCATCCTGTGGAATCCGACTGTCGCCAACTCGTTTCTCGGGGTTTGCCGACGACCAGGGAAACAGTTGACAAATCGCTGGTAACGCCGTGTTTTCGCCGCGACTTGACACGCAACAAACCGGCAATACAATGGCGACCTCGGCAAGCGGGAATAGCTCAGTTGGTAGAGCGCAACCTTGCCAAGGTTGAGGTCGCGAGTTCGAGCCTCGTTTCCCGCTCCATCTTTATGCCGTCGACAAGAACCTCGTGAGTAACGGGGTTTTTTGTTTTTAGAAGTCCCGAAGCCTTGCAATCGCAAAGTCAGGGCATAGGTTACAGTCGCATCCGCGGTGCACGCGCGGCTCGGTGGCAGAGTGGTGATGCAGGGGACTGCAAATCCCCGTACGTCGGTTCAATTCCGGCCCGAGCCTCCATACCTAACGGCAATGCGCGTCGCGCGACTCGCCGCTACTGCTTGCTCCTTAGTGCACTCCGCGGTTGGAGAAAGCTGCGGTCGCATCCCTGCGACCGCCATTGCAGAGATCCCAGTTCCTTACGCCGCCATCAGCGGTTGCACGACGAGATCAATCGCTTCGCGTGCTCGGAAGATGCGTGAGCGAACCGTTCCGATCGGGCAGTTCATGGCGATCGAGATTTCTTCGTAGCTCAGACCTTCGAATTCACGCAGCACGATGGCTTCGCGCAGATCGGGCGGCAGCTTCTTGATCACGGTATCGATCTGCTGACGAATTTCTTCGGACAGCAACAGCGCCTGCGGCGTATCGACGTTGCTCAAAAAATCTGTGTGGCCAAACTGCTCGGCATCCGAGACGTCGATGTCCTGCGTCGAGATCCGGCGATTACGTGCGACCAGATGGTTCTTCGCGGTGTTGATGCCGATGCGGTAGAGCCAGGTGTAGAACGCGCTCTGGCCGCGGAAATTGTTGATGGCGCGATAGACCTTGATGAAGGTTTCCTGTGCGACATCCGGCGCGTCGCCGTCGCCGACGAGGCGGGCGACCAGCTGGGTGATCTTGCGCTGGTATTTGCGCACCAGAATTTCAAATGCACGCTGGTTGCCTTGTTGGGTCAGCGCGACCAGTTCTTCGTCGGTCTGGACTTCGCCCAGCGGTACGGGCACATAGGTCGAAGGAGTGACCAGGCTGAGCGCACGCGCGCTCGCTTTCGTCTTGTTGCGGGCCGTCGTTGCGGAAGAGGGCGCATTGATTTTGTGTGCAAGCATGAACGTGTAACTCCCGTTTCGTGACATTGAGTGGGCCGTTCGTCGCGGATTCTTGGGTGAATCCCTATCCGCGAGTTCGGCACTGCCCGATTAAAGGCGCATTGCCTGTGCCTGATCGGCCGCAGACCCGGTGAGTCACTAAAAACCCGCTCGTAACGTGCAGAAATATAAAGGGAATATGAAACGGCTCAATGAATGGGCCGCCAATCGCGATTGCGCTCGGTTCGCGCGTTTTCGGGAATGCAGGCCGATCGTGCCGGAAACTTTTACCCGAATCGGTAGGGTCTCTTTTCCGATTCGGGTGGGGTTTCGGGCTGCGAAGTCCCACCCATCGTCGAACAGGCCGCTGCCGCATCGCGCGTTGCGTCTGCGACTCGAATCAATCGGCTGATTGTTTGAGTCGGTGCTACGGCGAAGCGTTCAAAATTTCAGGTCACCATTTCAGGAACGGTGGCGCACTCAGCGGATGTTCCGAGAACCAGCCGCCTGCCAGTTTCAGCAAGCGCTTATGAAAGCCGGCATTCGGGAATGCCGCTTTCACACTGCGAATCAAGCTTGCGGGCAATCCGAATTTGACCAAGCCCAATGAGACATCGACCAGATCGGCCTTTCTGAAGATCTCGATCAACGGAGAGTGCGCATCGGTCACCGCTCTGATCTTGTGATGCAGATCGATCATCAGCGCGATCTCCTGGCTCCATTCCGCGAGACCCTGTCGCTCCAAATACATCTGGGCCTGCACGACCGAAGGCGGCAGGTAGTCGATGGTGCCGTCCGACCAAATACCTAAGTCGTGGAAGCATGCGGCGATGGCGATTTTTTTCTTGTCCGCTTCGCTTGCGTCGCCGAGTGCGAAGCAGAAGTGGACCATTCGGTACACGTGATTGCGGTAGCCCTGGTAATCGGCCCCGAGCTGCACCCGCCATTGACCGAGTATTTCATCGATCAGGGCAATGGATGATTCGATTGCGATCATGCGAGTGCGACTCCTGCGGTGCGGTTGAGTGCGGGTGGCGTTTGAAGTCCCGCCTAGTTTTGCTCGGGCCGGCTCGACGGGCGAGTGGCCCGATTGACAATAAACAACGAATTCGGGCCAACTGCCGACACTCGCCGAAGCCAATTCCAAGTCCAAGTCCATTTTCAGATGCAGACGCAAAGTGCCGCCCACAGGCCGCGTGCGGTGATTGCGGTGGTCGCCTTCGATCAGATCAGTGCGTTTCACCTGTCGGTGCCTTGCGTCGTGTTCGGCGAATCCCATCCCGGGGCGCCGGCGTTCCGCTTGTTGGTGGTCGCAGCCGAACGCGGAACGCTGACCACCACCGCCGGATTCGCGCTGATTGCTCAGCACGGCCTGCGTGCGCTGGCACAGGCGCAGACCATCATCGTGCCGAGTTGGCGAGACCCCAACGAACGCCCGCCACAGCCGCTATTGAATGCACTGGTCGCCGCGCATCGTCGCGGCGCCAGAATTGTCGGGCTGTGCTTGGGCGCATACGTGCTGGCGGAAGCCGGCCTGCTGGATGGCCGCCGCGCGACCACCCATTGGGAATGCGCGCTGGACTTCGCTCAGCGTTATCCAAACATCCGAGTCGACGCCGACCGCCTCTACATCGCCGACGGCAACATCGTTACCTCCGCCGGCACCGCGGCCGGGCTGGACTGCTGTCTGCACCTCCTGCGCGAAGACTACGGCGCCGAGGTAGCGAATTGTGTCGCGCGACGACTGGTGGTGCCGCCGCATCGTCAGGGCGGCCAGAAGCAGTACATCGAGCGACCGTTGCCGGCGAACCTGCGCGACTCGCGGCTGGCCGAAGTGCTCGTCGCGGTGCGCGCTAATCTGCAGGCGCCGCACACGCTCGATAGCCTTGCCAGACGAGCGCTGATGAGTCGTCGTACGTTCACGCGTCACTTTCGTGCCCTCACCGGCGCTACAGTCGGGGAGTGGTTGCTGAGCGAACGTCTGGCGCTCACGCAGCGCCTGCTGGAAGGCAGCAAGCACTCGATTGAGCAGATCGCTGCACAGGTGGGCTTTGCGTCGCCCGCATCGTTGAGGCAGCACTTTCGCGTCTCCTTCGGTGTAACGCCACAACGTTGGCGGCAAAGCTTCAACGATGGCGAATGAGCGCTTGTAGAGGGTTCAGCCGAGCGCCTTGAGTTTGCGGTTCATGTGCGCCCTTCGTAATCCTTCGAGCGGTCTGGACCTTTCCGATGCAGTAATCGAGGCGTCACAAAACGAGCGTCACCGATTGCGCGTGGCAGCGCGCCGATCCTTCCGATGCAACGGCAGTGATGAGGAGTGATTCGTTCGTACATTGCCTGTTTGGAGACGTAATCACGCCGTCGCGGGCGACACACTCTTAAACGCTGGACGATCGCAAGGCTTCGCTCAGGAGTAGTAGCTTGGCAGTTGAATCAGTCCAGTCGATAATCGCTTTTACGTAAGGCAGGCCTTCGCAATCGGGGGATACTCGGCCCCGGGCGATGCCGCTGCGCCACATTCAGGGATGAGATGCTATGGATCCGATCGCCCACCGCGACTCGGCAGCCAAGGCCGCAATGCAAACGCTCGTGCTCGACGATGCAGTGGGCCGCAGGCTTGCCGCGTTGCTGCTGAAACGCCTCAATGGCGTCGATCCTTGCCTTGTGGAGGATGCCTCCGCGGCCATCGACGTTGTGCGACGGCAGAACGTTGACTTGATCCTGATCGATCTCGGTTACTGCGGAGCCGATCTGATCGAGCAATTGCGCGGGCAGGTTTCGCAGCGGCCGGCGCAGCCTTGGATCGTCGCGATGAGCGCCAGCGACGACCTTGATGGCGCAACGTCCTGCAGTGGCTGTGACGCGATCATCCGCAAGCCATTGTCGTTGCAGAGCCTCAGCGCATTGCTGTCCTCGATTCCCAGCGCTCGCCAAACGTCTGCAAGCGACTTCAATGCTGATAGTTGGCGCGAAATCGTGCAGCTGTTCAAAGCCGCCGGGGCAGCGGAACTGGTTGCCGTGATGAAGTCGGATTTGCCCGTTCAACAGCAGCGATTGGCCGACGCGGTAGCTCAGCGCGATTGGCCTGCGATGAAGACGCTCGCGCACACGCTGCGGGGAACCAGCCTGCAATTCGGCGCCGATTCACTCGCAGAGCTATGTGCCCGCGCCGAGCAGGCGGCGGGTGCCGCCGATGCGGATGCCGCCTTACGCGACTGCGCCCAGGTGATCGAGCGCCATGCGCGGCTCGTTGCAGATCTGGATGCGGCCTTGCAGCGTGAAGCAGCGGAGCCGCTCGCACAATGAGGCTTTCCGTCCGCACGTCGATCGCCTTGGTGCTTCTGACGATCTGCGCACTGTTGGCCGGCGTTCTCTATTTGACGCGTTTGCAATCGCAAAATGGAGCAATGCAGACGCAAGCCGAAACGCGTCGAACTCAATCATATCGGTTGGCGGAGCAGATGCGTCAGAGCTCCAACGATCTGACCACGCTGGTCAGGCTGTACGTCGCGACGGGCGAGCCGCGCTACCGCAAGTATTTCGAGCAAGTGCTGGCGATTCGCGCCGGTACCGCACCGCGGCCACTGAACTACGACGGTTCGTTCTGGGATCGCGTACGTGCGCACGGCCTCGACGATGTGAAGTATGGGCCGCCGCGATCGCTGACCGCGCTGATGCGCGAGGCAAACTTTACCGACGAAGAATTCGCTGCCCTCGATGACTCACGCGAATCCTCTGATCATCTCGCCGAGATCGAAACCGGCGTGATGGATCAGTTGCAGGGGCTTGGACTCAAGGCGGGCGACCCGGACTTTCCGGAGCGCGCGCAGCCTCTGCAGCAGCGGCTGGTGTCGCAGGAATATCTCGACGATAAAGATCGCATCATGGCGGCGATCGAGCAGTTCGACAGCCTGATCGATCACCGCACACTGAACGAATTGCAACAGCTGCAGCACCAGAGCAATCGTCTGCTGAAGGCGCAACTCCTGCTGGTGGCGGCGCTGTTGATGGTCAGCCTCGGTGCGATGTTCGCGGCGAGCCGCGGTCTGGTGCGGCCGCTGCAGGGTTTGATCGGGATTACGCGGCGCATCGCTGCGGGCGAATATGCGCAGCGTGTGCGGCTGGCACCCGTCACCGAGCTTCGACAACTTGGAATCAGTTTCAACGAGATGGCGTCGGCGATCGAAACCGATATCGCCAAGCGCGAGTTGGCCGAACAGCGCGCGCGCGATGCGCAGGCCGAGGCGGAGCGTGCGAATCACGCCAAGAGTGCGTTCCTGGCCAACATGAGTCACGAAATTCGTACGCCGCTGAACGCGGTGATCGGTTTGTCCGAGTTGTTGCGCGATACGCGGCTCGACACCGAACAGCGTGAGAGCGTCGAGATCATCCAGAACAGCGGCGAGCATCTGCTTTCGGTGATCAACGACATTCTCGATTTCACCAAGGTCGAAGCCGGCATGCTGGAGCTCGACGAGCAGGTGTTCGATCTGCGTCGCACGGTGGAAGATGCGCTGGATTTGGTGGCGATGAAGGCAGCCGAAAAGCGCCTCGATCTCGCTTGCGAATTTGCCGCTGGTGTGCCGGAAGTCGTGCGTGGCGACCGCGGTCGTATCCGCCAGGTGCTGTTGAACTACTTGTCGAACGCGATCAAGTTCACCGAGCGCGGCGATGTCACGGTGATGGTCAATGCAGCCGCCGTCGATGGCGACCGCCAGCTCGTGACCATTTCCGTGCGCGACAGCGGTATCGGCATTCCGCCCGAGCGGCGTGATCGATTATTCAAATCCTTCAGCCAGGTGGATGCCTCGACCACGCGTCGTTACGGCGGCACCGGCTTGGGACTTGCGATCTGCAAGCGTCTGGCTGAGTGCATGGGCGGAACTGTCGGCGTCGAAAGTCATCCGGGACTCGGCTCCATATTTTCCTTCAGCTTTGCGGCAGCGACGAACCCTTCATGGCAGCTCGCTCCACGACCCGACAGTTCGGTGCTGGCCGGAAAGCGCCTGTTGATCGTCGATGACAACGCAAGCAATCGACGCATCCTGCGCGCAACCGCGCTCGAATGGGGAATGCAAATCGTTGAAGCAGCCTCGTCAGCGGAAGCCCTGCAACAGCTCGATGCCGGCGCCTGCTTCGATCTCGCGGTGCTGGATTATTTGATGCCCGAAATGGATGGATCGCAGTTGGCTGCCGCGATCCGCCAACGCGCACCGTACCGCGAACTGCCCTTGTTGTTGCTGAGCAGCGTACGGCGCACCGCGCGGGCGATGCCGGATCTCGACCTGGTATTGCTGAAACCGGTGCGGCGCGATGCGCTGCTCGATGCGTTTCTGCAATTGCTCGCAGCACCGATTCAAAGCGGCGTAAGCGAACCCGTGGCGCAGGCAACAGAGTCTCCGCCGCTGCTCGCCGGCCTTCGGATTCTGCTGGTGGAAGACAATCTGGTGAATCAGAAAGTCGCGCTGCGTACGCTCGAAGCACTCGGTTATCGCGCCGACCTTGCCGAGAATGGCATCGCCGCAGTCGCCGCGGTGCGCGCGAAAATCTATGACGTGGTGTTGATGGACGTGCAGATGCCTGAGATGGATGGTCTCGAAGCCACTCGTCGCATCCGGCAATTGCCGCTTTCGCGACTGCCGCGCATCTTCGCGATGACGGCCAGTGTGCTCGACAGCGAACGGCAGGAATGTATCGACGCCGGAATGGAGCGGCATATCGCCAAGCCGATTCGACGGCAGGAACTGGCGGCGGTTCTGAATGAGGTCGCCAATGCCGTGGCGCTTGAGGGCGACACGCCGCCGCCATCGTTCGGCGCCAGTCGAGCTGCCGATGTTTCGCCGGATCGTCCGGGCGATGCAGCGCCGCAAGTTTCCGAGGAACCAACGCCGACGCCAGTCGCGACACAATTGGTCGCACAGCTCGGGCGCGAAGGCGCGACCGAAGTCGTCACCGAACTGCTTGCCGGTGCACAGGCTGGAATCGAATCGCTGCGTGCAGCGGTACTCGCCGGCGATGCCGAATCGATTCGGCGCGAGGCGCGAACCCTGAAGGCGCATTGCGAGATGGTGGATGCGAACGCGCTGGCCGACGAGTGCCGACAACTTGAGCGAGGCATCGTGCAGGGTGTGGTGCAGTTCGATGCGTCCGCTTTGAGCGCAAGGCTGAACTCGATTGAAGCCGGACATGTCCAGTTGCTTAGTCAACTGACGGCTTGGTGCGTCCAAGTGAATGAGCGCAAGCTAAGCTAACACCGCCCAGGACGGGCAGGGGGAGCGATGACAGGGAAGCAACACAGCGCGGTCACGGTAATCGTGGCCGATGATCACCCGTTGTTCCGCGTGGCGCTGCGCCTCGGAGTGCGCAGCCTGTTGCCGTCGGCAGAGGTGATCGAGGTCGATTCGTTCGATTCGCTGCGCGCGGCTGCGGCTCGGTATCCAACCTCAAATCTGGTGCTACTCGATTTGATGATGCCGGGTGCGCAGGGCTTGTCGGCGCTGGAATTCCTGCGGTCGGAGTTTCCGACGCTGCGCGTGGCGGTGATTTCGTCGGTCTCGCAACCCAGCTGGTTGCGCATGATCCGCACGCTCGGTGCGTGTGCGTTCGTCCACAAGTCGGCCTCCCCGGAATTAATGCAGTCGATTCTTGGCCGCGTGCTCGACGGCGGTGAATACTGGCCTGAGGCGGAGCGCTCGTCGCCGAAGCCTGCGTTGGCGACGCCGCCGGTTGCCACCGCCGACGAACGTTTCGGCCTGTTGTCGCGACAGGAGTTGCGCATCGTTCTACACATCAAGCAAGGTCGGCTCAACAAGCAGATCGCGGGCGATTTGCAAATCAGCGAGTCGACCGTGAAAACGCATATCAGCGCGATCCTGCGCAAGCTGGGATTGAACACGCGCACCCAGGTGGCGCTGCTTGCGGAACGACTGCTCTCGGTGCCAAGCGGCTCCTGATTAAAACCCTGCGAGGGCCGAACTTTGCAAGGCCGACAATTGACGGCTGCGGCGCGCGGCGCGGTTGACGGCGATCGGTGTGATCGATCGTTCTGATCCGAAGCCTGGCGCGCAAACTGGCCGAGATGGGTATCAACGCGAACGCCGGAGACGATACGGTTATCGAAGCGACGCGCTCGAAGATCGTGGTCCGCGCCTAAGCCTTGAAGCAGAAGAAGAGCGCGCCTCGCGTCGCTGGCCCTGGCGCTGTCGATGCGGCCTTTTCGAGGCGCTGGGTCAGGAGGTTTCTGGCGCCGAGGTAGTCCCGCGCCAGGGTTATTGCGGAGCCTTGGGACGCGTGTTACAAAACCGTCGTCGAATGTCGCGAAAACCTATTAAACACTGAACATTTCTGACGTTTCGTCAGCAAACGGCAAGACTCGGAAGGCGCGCTGAAGTCCGGCAGTCCGAGCGAGTTTGCCGATGCGTCGAAAGCGACGTCGACAGGCTCACTTGAATGCACGAACGGCACGACTGCCCTGTGCGCAACAACGCATCGCACGGCGCATCGTGCACTGACACATCGGCGCAGAGGATGCGGCGAACCCTGAAGGAGAAGCGTGTGATGAATTCGCGTGCCTTGCAGGCCGGCTTTACGCGTCGGCAATTGCTCAAAGGCGGTCTTTGGTCTGCAGTCGGGATTGTTGCCGGCGGCTGGCTGGCCGTGCGTCTGACGGATGTAAGCCCAGGGGCTTCCGCACCGCTGAAGTATCTGGGCGCCGCCGAGCAGCTGATGTTCGCAAAACTGGCCGATGCGATTCTCTCCGATGTGCTGCCGGCGGAAGCCGACGCCCATCAGCAGTGGCTCGGTTGGATCACGCAGAACGTCGACGCCGCAATCAACCTGCTGCCACTCGCACTGCAGCGCGAGACCAAGAAACTTACGTCCATGTTGACCTTCGCGCCGACACGCACGCTGCTCACCGGGCAGTGGACCGGCTGGGCCAAGGTCGAGCGTGCGGAACTGCAGGCACATCTGGAAGCGATGCGCCAGTCGGACAACAACACGCGGCTGACGGTCTATCGCGTGGTCCACGACCTGGTAATGGCGGGCTTTTATGGCGACCGCCGCTCCTGGCCCTTGATCGGATATTCCGGTCCGGTCTACGACAATCCGAAGAACGGTTGAGACTCATGAGCGATTCAATTATCGATGCATCCGCGCTCGCACAGGACCAAACCCTGGACTGCGACGTCGTCATCGTCGGCACCGGTGCCGGCGGCGGCTTTGCTGCCGAGGTTCTTTCGCAGGCGGGTCTAAAAGTCGTGATGCTGGAAGCCGGAGGCTATCACCGCACCGAAGACTTCTCGCAAAACGAAGGCGTGGCGTTCCCGATGCTGTATCAGCAGTCCGGCGCGCAGCGCACCAAGGACCAGGCGATCGCCGTGTTCCAGGGCCAGACCGTCGGTGGCACAACGGTGGTGAACTGGACGTCGAGCTTCCGTACGCCGCCGAAAACGCTCGCACACTGGGCCGCGGTGCACGCGGTGAAGGACGCCGATGTCGAGACGATGGCGCCGTACTTCGAAGCGGTCGAGCAGCGTCTCAATATCCATGAATGGACCGAGATCGCGCCGAACGAAAACAACGCCGTGCTGCAGCGTGGCTGCGAAAAACTGGGTATTTCCTGGGATCGCATGCACCGCAACGTGCGCGGCTGCGGCAACACCGGCCTGTGTGGGCTCGGCTGTCCGCTCAATGCGAAACAGTCGATGCTGATCACGACGATTCCTGAAGCCCTGAAGAACGGCGCCACGCTGATCTATCGCGCACGTGCCGAGACGATCAGCTTGCAGGGCGATCGGGCCGTGGGTGTGGTGGCGCATGCACTCGACGCACGCGGCGTCGAGAAGACCGGTCGCAAGCTGACGATCAAGGCGCGGCATGTGGTCGTCTCCGCCGGCTCGATCCGCAGCCCCGGCTTGCTGCTGCGCTCCAAAACGCCGGATCCTTCCGGCCTCACGGGTGCTCGCACGTTCCTGCATCCGGTGTCGGCCAGCATGGCGGTGATGCCGAATCGAGTGGACGGCTACCAAGGCGCCCCGCAGAGCATCTATTCGGATGCCTATATGTGGCCGGACGATGATCGCATCGGTTTCAAACTAGAGACGACGCCGCTGCAGCCGGTGTTCGCACTGGGCAATTTCGACAAGAGCATGGGCGCGTCACACGCGGCCTTGATCAAGCGATTTACCTACATGCACTCGCAAGTCGCGCTGCTGCGCGACGGTTTCCATCCGCAGGCCGCGGGCGGACGCGTCGAACTGCAGGACGTCGAAGCTTACGGCGCCAGCGAAGTGCTCGACTATCCGCTCAACGATTATCTGCGCGACGGCTTCCGCCGCTCACTGCTGGCGATGATGGAGGTTCAGTTCGCCGGCGGCGCCGACTACGTCGTGCCCTGGCATATGCAGTCGCAGCCCTTGCGCAGTTTTGACGCTGCTAAGGCCTGGCTCGATCAAGCGAGCTTCGAGATCGGCCGCATGCAGTATGGCTCCGCGCACGTAATGGGCGGTTGCGCGATGGGCGAGGACCCGAAGACTTCGGTGGTCGACTCTTACGGCGCGCATCACCAGGTCGAAGGCCTGTCGGTATTCGACGGCTCGATCTTCCCGACTTCGATCGGCGCGAATCCGCAAGAGAGCGTTTACGGCTTCTCCTTGCGCAACGCACGCAAGCTCGCGGCCAGTCTCAAGGGCGCCTAGCGCAAGGCGCCCAGTTCAAATGCCTGGCTCAAGCGCCTGGCTCAAGCGCCTGGCGCAGCCAGCACAACGGTGCCGCGCGTGAGCGGCCGCCGGCCGCGGCGGCTGTCGTCCTGACGCGATGGACTTGAATGTTCCGCCCGGTGCCCCATAATGATCGTGCGACGGGAATTTTCCTGTCGCATTATTGCTGTATGAAGCTGCGAGGATGCGCTTAGGACGCCGGGGCAGTACCGGCCATCTCCACCATCGACGGGGATGACATAGCTTCGACTAGGTGAGGAATCAACGTGGACAGCAGGACAGGCGACGGCCCTAAGCCGCGCAAAAAGTCTATCTGCGAACGATAGCGTTTACGATGTGGCCCTCGCGGCCTAATCCGATGATCTAGTGCTCATCGTCACCGAAAGCACTCGGAGCCCCGGCAACGGGGCTTCGTCATTTTTGAAGGCTTTTCTGCCTATCCTGAGCATCGCGAAAACGGCGTCGCCTTGCATCCGAGAGATGGAAAAACGGATCGCTCTCGCGACTCATCCCTGCGGATGTGCGTTGGAGATCGATGCCGGAATTTCGACGTCGCGGAACACTCACATTGGGCCGCGTGCGGCGTCCGAGGTCTTCGTCAAGCGACGCGTGATGGATGCGTCAGTGCGTGTACTTCCGTCAACATCACGTTGAGGCTGTACGGCTTCGCCAGCCACGGCCGATTGCTGAAGCGCCGACGCGCCTTGTGAATGTCGTATGCAGTGGCCACCACGAACGGCACCGCACGTGCGTTCAGCGCCTCCAAAACAGGAATCGACGATTGCCCGAAAAGGTCCAGATCGACCACGGCTGCATCGAGGCGTTCGTTCTGCGCAAGATCCATGGCCAGTTGCAATCGCCCGACCGGGCCGACTACGTCATAACCGGCATCGATCAGGGCCGACTCGACAAACATTGCAATCTGCTCCGAGTCTTCGACGACCAGGACGCGCGGACGATTGGCGGCGCCTAACCCGGAGGACGCACCAGACGATGCACCTGGCGACATCAGCGACTGCAAGCTGAGTCGATTCATGGCGAGCTTCTCATCGAAACGCGATTCGTCATCATCGACTGATGCTCAATGAGCGCTTCGAGTCTTTCTGAACAGTTGAACCGGGCGAGCGAATCAGCATCGCGGGCTTGGCAATTTTGCGCGAAGCACTTTCCTCGCAATCGCGTTCTTCACCACTGGGGTTCGGCATCGGGTTCCATTGCATCATTTGCCTGACTCCTGTCGTGTGCAACGCTACGTTTCGTGATCTGCTGCCTTAGGACCGCGCTCAATGCAGCAGGTTGCATCGACGTGACGCTGCAATCAGGAGCCTGCAATTGGGAGCGTGCAATTGGGAGCGTGCAATTGGGAGCGTGCGACGCGGCGATCGAATCTGCCTGGGAGTTCGATTTGAACGAATCGGCGGAGACGGAATCGAAATGGCAATGCGCGGATCCGCTGCGCGACGAGGAGAATAAGAAAATGGATCTTCTGATCGTATTGATCATCCTGCTGCTGCTGTTCGGCGGCGGCGGTGGCATCTACTGGGGCCTTGGTGCGGGCTGGGGTGTGGGGCCCATCGGACTTCTGGTGATCGTAATTGTTGCGATCTACCTGCTGAATGGTGCGCGGGGTCGTCGCGGCCCTCGCTTGTAAGCGAGCTTCTGAGCGGCCATCGGTTGAGGCGGTACAAGGTTCGGCGCGGACGACGCAGTTGCGTCGGCGCGGCTGCTTGTAAGGGAACCGTGGCAGCCTCAATTGGGTCTACGGCTTTAGGTTTTACTTGCCTAAAAGGAGTGGTCCGATGACGCGGTCGAATCGAATCTCAAGCATCCTGGCACTTGCCGGCGTTGTCCTATGCGGGAACCTCGCATTCGCCGACGACGACATGCCTACTGCTGGCGACAAGCACGTTCGGCATGTTTCGGCGCCGGCATTGTCGAGTTGTGTCCGCGAGAAGACGGCGGTTGCCGAGTCCTTCTGCGAGTCACACCATGATCAATGCGATGCCGAAAAGCACGGCATTCGCAACGAGTGTGCGGCTGAATTGCGCGGCGAACGACACTCGGGCTGAGTGTCAGGCTGGCGGTACTGAGTATCAATCTATGGTCGGTGGCTGGCGGTAGGTGGCGGGCTCGCGGGACATCGCGAGTCCGCCGTTTTTGCGCGCGATGGAATGCTTGAAGTATCCGATCGAGCCGCTGCACGTTACTCAGTTGAATTGGAGAATTCCCAGCCTCAATAAAAGAAACCCGGTGACGTGGCCGTCACCGGGTTTCGTTTTGCAGACCTTGATTCAATACATCGACTTCGGATCGCAGCTGGAAATGCTGTCAGCTAGAAATAACAATTATCCAGTTGTTTCGATCTCATGTGTCTGTGTCTCGATCGAAACTTCAGTTGGTGATTTGTGTCTCCTGCCTTACTGCAGGTGATAGGTCGACAGCACGTTCCACAGTTCCATCGTCGCGTCGATGGCACGGCTGGTGTAGCCGACCATCGCCATTCCGGTGAACGGACTGCCGGGCCAGGTGTGGCCGCCGTTCTGCACGGTGTATACGCGCACTTCGCTGCCAGTGGTACAGGTTCCGTAGCGAGACAGGCTGACAGTCGTGCCGTCACCGCTCACCTTCGGATAGTTGGTGATGCTCGGTGCGCCGATGCAGCGATTGTTGTTGAGCCAGAACGTTGCGGTCTGCGCCGCCGAATCGGTGGTTGAATTACCGTTGTACGGGACGATGGGGTCTGCGGTGCCCGGTATGATCACCACCGGTAGCGCCAAGGTCGGCCGGCACGAGGCCGCCAGCGGTGTGCGCAGTGCAGCGGAAACGACACCCATGCCTGCAATCTTGCTGGTCAGTTCGCAAGCCAGGCGCTGCGACATGAAGCCGCCGTTCGAATAGCCCGCAACGTAGATGCGCTTGGCATCGATGCCGTTTTGTTTGACGGCGACGTCCATCAGCGCCGAGAGGAAGCCAACGTCATCCGGCAGGGTCGACTGTGAGCCGGTCGGGGACGGATCGTCATGCCACTGGCCGGTGTAAGCCTGAGGGATGAACACCCAGGTGCCGTAGTTGGCGGCGAGGCGTCCAGCCAGGCTCAGGTTGGCCATCGGCAGAATGTCGGTGTCGCGAGGATGCAACAGGAACATCGCCGGCGCCGGCGTCGTCGAGGTTTTGGTCGGACGGATTACGATGTAGTTGCGAACCAATCCCTGATACGTCAGCGTTGCGCTATAGCTGCTGGTGCCTGCAAACGGAATGATCCCCGAAACATTCGTAAACGTGATCGCCTGCGCGGCTGTGGTTGTTGCAAACAGTAGCGCAGCTGCGATGAGACGCGAGACGTATTTGTGAGTGTTCATTGACATCGTTCCTTTTCTGCCTTTCGAGCGTTCAGTTGCAGGGCCGAGTTGCGGTGTCCTTGCAGCGACTCCATTCGGTGTTCACGCGTCGATCCTCACGGGGCAGGGTGCTGCCGGCTGGAGATCGGGAGACGAACGGCTCGTTAGCAAGCCGTCAGCGGAATGCTTGTAGGGGCTTTTATGTAGCGATTCCGGCGATATCGGTTTCGAAGCACATCGACTTCTGCAACCTGAAACTGCAATCACAATTCGGCTCGATGGCTGCGCGAACGAAACCGCGACGTGCGAAACGACTCGCCTTGGATCGGGCTTGATTGGGTAGCGATGTAGCCACGTAGCTAAGTGAGCAAACGACCCGTCGAGTCACCTGAATGTCGTTGGCATTCGAGATGACGACGCGATCATGCGTGCTGAAAAATGCGTCGCTAAGCTGGCGGGCGACGAATTCGAAATCGATCGTTCCGTGCCGCCCCGAGAGGCGCCCTGACATTGGCTCCGTGCAATCGATGATCGCGTTCGAGCGGCGCGGATAGAGCAGCGCTCGCGGTATCATGGCGTCGCAGTGCGGTTGATCGGTTCACGCGTTCCGCGCGCCGGTCTTGACGGTTCTCCGCAACGTCCGGCGGCACTGCAATTGCCCGAATGGCGAAATCGGTAGACGCAAGGGACTTAAAATCCCTCTCCCGCGAGGGAATCTCGGTTCGAGTCCGAGTTCGGGCACCATAACAGTCGTCTAATCAAGATGTTATGGTTGTTTGGCGAAGCAATCTCTGCGCCGCTGCCACGCTAATGCCACAGAATCGGGGCTTGATAGGCAAACGCCGTTGGATACCACCTTCCGCCAAGCGGTTTGAACCTCCACCCCGTGGTTTCCGTCTTACTGGGCAGGATTCTCGATTGTCCAAGGGCTCGCGTCGGCATGGGGCGGCTGGGCCGACGGCTTACCGATGTGTCCGCGCAGAACGAGGGCTTTCGCAGTGCCAACTCTTGAACTTGTCCGATCGGAAAAAATAAAGCCGCAACCTAATGCGGCTGTGGTGCAGATTCTGACCGAAGCGCTATCCGCCGCGAATGCCGGGCGCATCCGCAATCTTGCCATCGCAATGGTGGAGGACGACATGCCGGTGTATCGACACGGCTGCGAAGAGGGCCAGGAGGCCGCGCTGTCGGTGATGTGTACGCAACTGGCCGAGGAGCTACGGTACCGATTGCTCGGTATCGAATTCGAGTAGGCCGCTGCCGTTCAGGCGCGCACCGTGGCGTGCGAGCGCCCGCCTATTTCTTCTGTTGCGCGCCGCCCTCTGCGGGGGTGCCGGACGCGCCGCCAGCGGCGCCGGTTGCATCGCCATCGGGTTGCAGCGGGCTGGCCTTCTCGTCCTTCAGCTCCTGCTCGAGGCGGGCACGCGCGATGTCGTTCGACTCGGCAATTCCGGCAGCGATTTCCTGCAGCACTTCCGTCTGCTTGTTGATCGCGACGGCAGTTTCGTCCTTAGGCATTGATACTCTCTGACATAGACGAAAAGATACTCAAACGCATGGGTTCGATCAAAATAAGGCTACAGCGGAGGATCGTCGGTGATTTCGCCCGATTCGGCAAGGCTGCAGGCTACCAGGCCCGTCTGCTTGCCAGGCTCATCGCAGCAGCTTTCGGCGGCCTTACAGCCGGGCGCGCAGCGGGCGACTTCCGCATGTCGCATGTTTCGCTTATCGAATAGCGCAGGACCGCCAAGCGCGGGCCGGTCGACAACGATCACAATTCCGGACCATCAGAATCCACGAGGATGAACAGCGCCATGTCGTCGGTTGATCGGATTGTCGTATTCGGCGCGGGCAGCGTCGGCTGCTATCTCGGTGGACGTTTGCAGGCAGCCGGAGCACCCGTCCGCATGGTCGGCCGAGCAACCTTGGCGGACGCGGTACGGCGCCATGGACTGAGCCTGACCGATCTGCATGGCGCCGACTGCAGAGTTGAACCTGCACAGGTCGATTTCGTCGTCGACGAGCCGGCCGCCGCCGCAGATGCCGGCTTGGTGCTGGTGACGGTGAAATCGGCAGCCACCGAAGCAAGCGGCCGCGCGCTGGCGCCGGTGCTCGCGCCGGGAACCTGCGTGATCAGCCTGCAGAACGGCATCGACAACGCCGCGCTGTTGCAGAGCCTGCTGCCGCAGTGTCGCGTGCTTGCTGGCATGGTGCCGTTCAACATCGTCAATCGCGGCGAGGGCCGCTTCCATCAGGGCTCAGATGGCCAGCTGATGGTGCAGGCGAGCCCCACACTGAGTCGCTACCTTCCCGCGTTTGCAGCCGCCGGCCTGGCGCTGAATCTGCGCGACGACATGCGCGCAGTGCTGTGGGGCAAGTTGCTGCTGAACCTGAACAACTCGATCAACGCCTTATGTGGCTTGCCATTGAAAGAGGAGCTTTCGCAGCGCGATTTTCGCCGCTGCCTGGCCGCGGCGCAGCGCGAAGGCCTGCAGTTACTGCAGACATCCGGAGAGACGGTTGCTGCGGTGACGCCGTTGCCGCCGCGGCTGTTGCCGCGCCTGTTGACGCTGCCGGATTGGGTGTTTCGCCGCGCTGCGAGTCGTATGTTGGCGATCGATCCGCTGGCGCGCTCATCGATGTGGGAAGACCTGCAGGCGGGACGCCCGACCGAAATCGCCTGGCTCAACGGAGAGCTGTTGCGACTGGCCGCCCGACTCGGGCTGCCTGCGCCTGTGAACCAGCGACTAACTGATCTGATTCGAGATGCGGAACAAGGCGGACGACGCGATTGGTCGGCGCCGGAACTGCTCGCGCAACTGCAGTCTCATCGACAGCACTAACTGCAGCACTAACTTGCAGATTCAACTGCATCGCCAGGCAGCGCCTCGGTACGTCCGAGGTTCGTTCAGCGTTTGTGCGCCGGGGTCTTGATTGCGCGTGCGCGCGGCAGCGGCGCGGGCGATTTAGGTACGCGCCCGCGTGTCGCCAAGGCGCCGGCGAGCTTCGCCGCAGGCCTGTCATCACACGGGGCTTCACTCACACGGCCATTCGGTCCGTCGCTCGGATTGTCGCTGGGATCGATCGCCAGCATGACGCGTTCGACCAACCGCCGCAGCGTGCTGCCGGCGCGGAGGCCGTCGCCCTGTTCGAGCAGTTCGACGACTTCCGAATGTCCTTCCAACAACGACTGCAGATCGACTCCACGTGCGCGCAATTGCTGTCCGGCGATACGGCTGCGGACTTCCCAATGCAGCGAATCCCAGGCCCGCAGAAAAGTGGAATTGTGCGAGGCGACAATCAGCAGCCGATGGAACTGTGCCGCGGCTTCGGCATGCAGTTTGTAGTCGCGACGCGCGAGGCCGCGGCGCATGCGCGCAAGTTCGTGCTTGAGTGAGGCGAGCGTATCGGGTGCACAAGGCACTGCCAGCTGCGCGGAGCGCTCTTCCAGCAGCGCACGCAATTCATAAGCTTCACGCATCTGCACATGATCGGTTGCCCGCACGCGCGTGCCGCGATAACGCTCGGATTCCACCAGGCCGAGGGCTTCGAGATCCCGCAGTGCCTCGCGAACCGGCGCCTGACTGACATTGCATTCCGCCGCCAGTGCAAGCTCTTTCAATCGCGTTCCGGCTGGATAACTGCCATCGAGAATCCGCTCGACCACCAGATCACGCACTTCGTCGCGCATGCATGTACGGCGGATTTTCATGGCATCAGGGCGCGGTTGGCGCAGCAGCAGTAGCGGCCACGTCGTCGGCGCTCGGCGGCGTTGTCGACGTCGGCGCAGGTACGCTTGCACTCGCAGGCACCTGGGCGGTGGACGTTGCGGCTGCCGGTTGCGAGGCCACCTCGATCGGGTGATCGAGTTGTGCCGGCGTCCAATCGCCGCCCAAGGCCTTGATCAACTGCAGCGACGCGTTCAATCGACGCACACGCAGATTGAGCGCGGCCTGTTGTGCCTGCAGCGCGGCATTCTGCGCGGTGACGACTTCAAGGAAGGTGACGATGCCGCCCTTGTAACGATAATTCGACTGGTCGAGCGCGCGCTGACTGCTGGCGACCGCGCGATCCTGCGAGGCCAGCTGCTGATCGAGCCAACGAATCGCTGCGAGTTGATCTTCCACCTGCGCATAGGCGCTCAAAACAGTTTGCCGGTAGTTCGCCACGCTCTCGTCGAATGCCGCGACCGACTGCTGGTTCTGCGCGCGTCGCAAGCCAGCATCGAAGATCGTCAGCACCGCCGACGGTCCGATCGACCACATCCGCGCGGGCGCTTCGATCCAGTTGCCGGTGTGCACGCTTTCGAAACCGAAGTCGCCATCGAGCGTGAAGGTTGGGAACCAGGCTGCGCGCGTTACACCGATCTCGGCGTTGGCGGCGAACACCGAGCGCTCGGCGCTCGCGACATCGGGGCGGCGCTGCAGCAACTGCGAGGGCAGGCCTGGCGTAATGCCCGGCGGCGTTACGTCGAGATTCGCAGGCGCGAGCGTGAAGTTCGACGGCGGGCTGCCGATCAGAATGGCGATGGCGTGCTCGAGTTGCGCACGCGACAGCTGCGTGTCTGCCAGTTGCACCTGCGCGGTTTCCAACTGTGTGGTGGCTTGATCGACATCGACCGCCGCAGAGACGCCACCCTGATAACGATTGGTGGTGATGCGTAGCGCCTCGCGATAGCTTTCGACCGTGCGGCTCAGTAGATCGACCTGCGCATCGAGGCCGCGCAATTCGAAGTAGTCGCCGGCCAGTTCGGATTCGATCGACAGCTGCGCGGTGGCGAGATCCGCCGCACTTGCCTGTGCGCGGCTGCGTTCAGCCGCGATGCCATTGCGCACACGCCCCCAAAAATCCAGCTCGTACGAGGTCTGCGCACGCAGGATGAAATCACCGCCGGTATGCGGCGCACCCGTGGTGTTGGTCGGTGCATATTTGGACACGCGCTCGCGCGTACCGGACGCGCCTGCGCTCAGGATCGGGAACAGGTCGGTGCCTGCAATGTCGGCTGCTGCGCGCGCTTCGCGATAACGCGCCGCCGCCGCCGCCAGATTCTGATTGGCCGCATGGGCCTGGTCCTCAAGCTGATTCAGGGTCGGATCGTTGAAGCGCGTCCACCAGGGTCCGCGTGCCGTCGTGTCCGCAGGTTCAGCGCCACTCCAGTTGCCCACATCGACCGGTTGCGATGCCTCGGCCCCGCTGCTGTTCGCCTCCTTGTAGCTCGCCGTCGCAGTCGTTTCAGGAACCTTGTAGCTGGGCGCGAACGAACAGGCGGCCACCAGAGAAGTTCCGACCGCGCTGAGCAAACAGCTCAATACGCGGCGCCGCGCAATGGCAGACAAGCGCGGCGCCACGGCGAGCGTGGTGCGAAGGCGGACGTTCACGGCTGCTTTCCGGCTGGCGTGTCGGCCTTCGGATCTTTCTGTTCGGTCGAAGGTGCGTCGGATTTTGCATCCTTGTTCCCGCCCGATGCTGCCTCAGCCGGTTTCTGCGGCTGTGCGACGCGCACCTCGACGCCCTGCGCGAGCGAATCCGGTGGATTGATGATCACCGCATCGCCGGCCGCAACCCCGCTGGTGACTTCCAGCGACGTACCGAAATCGCGACCCACGGTCACCGGTTTCATCACCACATGCTGGCTGCCATCGACGGTGGCAACCATCAGGCCGCTGCCACGGAAGATCAGCGCATTGGCCGGCACACGCAAGGTGCCGGCCGCAACCGGCAGCTTGAAATGCACTTCGGCATAGGAGCCCGGAAACAGCTCGCCCTTGCTGTTGTCGACCTGTAGCTCGACCAGCAGCGTCCGTGTGTTGGCATCCAGTGCATCGGCGGTGCGCACGATCGTCGCCGGATACGGCTGGTCGATCCGTTCGGCAAAGCGCAGGTCGGCCGAAAGCCCGATCTTCATCGACGGCGCATACGGTTGCGGCACCTGCACGTAGACGCGCAGCTTGCGCAGATCGGAAATGTGGAACAGCTCGACACCACCGCTGCTGCTGTTGATCAACTGGCCGACGTCGGTGTTGCGCGCAGTGATGGTGCCGTCGAACGGCGCGACGATGCGCTGGAATCCCTGCGTATCCTGGAGTCGCTTGAGGTTGGCACGGGCGGATTCGGTGAGCGCGTGCTTGGAGGCGAAGTCGCCGGTCTTTTCGTCGGTCTCCTGCTTGGAAACCGATTCGGTTTCGAGCAGGCCCTTCCAGCGTTCCGCGGTCGAGCGCGACAAGGACTCGTTGGCTTCGGCGGTGGCCAAGTCGGCGCGCGCCTGGTTGAGTTGCTGATCGACTTCGGGCGCATCGATCTCGCCGAGCAATTGGCCGGCCTTTACCGGCGTGCCGATATCGGTGACCCAGCGCTTCAGATAGCCATTGGTGCGTGCGTAGATCGGCGCATCGGCATAGGCCTGCACGTTCGCCGGCAGCACCAGCTTTTCCTCCGGCGGCGTGGCATCGATCTTCACCAGCGAGACCGTCGGCAGTGCGTCGGCGTCGGTCGTCTTGCGCAGCTCGGAACGTGAATGCAGGCGGCTGAAGATGCCCCAGGCTGCGAGCAGCAGCACGGCAACGATCGCGATCAGCACCGGCAATGACAGGCCGGCCTGACGATGCGAGGGTCTGTGTTCAAGCTCAGCCATGGGAAACTCCGGAGGATGTCTGCGAGCGCGCAGCCAGGCGATCGTGGATTAAGGTGAAGACGGTGGGGACGAACAGCAGCGTGGCGACCGTGGCGAACAGCAGACCGCCGATCACCGCGCGACCAAGCGGTGCGTTCTGCTCGCCGCCCTCGCCGAGACCGAGCGCCATCGGGATCATGCCGATGATCATCGCCAGCGCCGTCATCAGAACCGGACGGAATCGCGTGTAGCCGGATTCGAGCGCGGCGTCGCGCGGTGCGAGTCCGGCCGCCATGCGCTCGCGCGCGAAGCTGACGATCAGGATCGAGTTGGCGGTGGCCACACCCATGCACATGATCGCGCCGGTGAGCGCCGGAACGCTGACGGTGGTATGCGTCAGGAACAGCATCCAGACGATGCCCGCGAGTGCTGCGGGTAAAGCGGTAATGATGATGAAGGGATCGACCCAGCTCTGGAAATTGACCACGATCAGCAGATACACCAGCACGATCGCACCGAGCAGACCGATCAGCAGTCCATTGAACGAACTGGTCATCGTTTCGACCTGTCCGCGCACCTCGACATGCGAGCCACGCGGCAGATCCTTCTTCGAGTCCGCCACAATCTTGCGGACCTGGCCGGCGACAAAGCCGAGATCGGTGCCTTGAACGCTGCCGTAGATGTCGATGCTCGGTGTCGCGTTGTAGTGCGTGACGACGCCGGGCCCGACACTGCGTTTGAAGTCGACGACATTGGCCAGCAGCGTCGACGGACCGCCATTGTTGGTGATCGGTGTCGTCAGCAGATCGTTCAGCGAATTCATGCGGTACTGCGGCGTCTGCGTGGCCACGCTGTACTGCGTGCCGCTCTTCGGATCGATCCAGAAACTCGGCGCGGTCTGGAAGCTGCCCGACAGCGAAATCAGAAGATTCGAAGCAACGTTCTGCTGCGTGAAGCCCAGTTGCTGCGCGTTGCTGCGATTGACGTTGACGTTGAACTGCGGATAGTCGAAAGCCTGCTGAATGCGCAGATCGACCGCGCCGGGCACATGGCGAATCTTGTCGAGCAGATTATTCGCATAGTCGCGATTGGCCTCGATATTGAAACCTGCGATCTGCACGTCAAGCGGCGAGGGCAGGCCGAAGTTGAGAATCTGACTGGTGATGTCCGCCGGCAGAAATGCGAATGCCACCGACGGGAACTGCGCCGTCAGCTGCTCGCGCAGCTTGGTGACGAAGTCGATGGTCGGCTCGTGATTCTCGTTGAGACTGATGTAGATGTCGGCATCGCCGGGGCCGATCGCCGCCGAGGTGCTGTACGCGGTATTGATACCGCTGTATGGCAAACCGAGGTTGTCGACCACGCTCGACAACTGCGCGGGCGGAATCAGACGCTTGATCGCCGCTTCGACGTTATCGCACAGCGCGGCAGTTTCCTCGATGCGCGTGCCCGTGCGGGCGCGCAGATGCAGCTTGATGAGACCGGCATCGACCGACGGGAAGAAGTCCTGTCCCAGACCCGGCAACGGGCCGATCGGGAACGCCAGGATGGCGGTCGCGACCATCGCAGCAAGAAACAATGCGGCGAATCTGCCACCGCCGGTCACGGCCCGTTCGAGCAGCTTGTGATAACGCTCGCGCAAACGCTCGAAGCGCTGCTCGAAGCCACGCTGGAAGCGCTGGAACACATTGCCGCGCGGCCGCTGCGCATGCTCATCGTGTTGCGCGTGCGGCTTCAGCCAGTACATCGCGAGTGTAGGCACCAGCGTACGCGACAGCAGGTACGAGGCCAGCATCGCGAACACCACCGCTTCGGCCAGCGGCACGAACAGGAACTTGGCGATGCCGGTGAGCAGGAACATCGGGATGAACACGATGCAGATCGCCAAGGTCGACACCAGCGCCGGCACCGCGATCTGCTGGGCACCGTCGATGATCGCGGTCTGGACGTCCTTGCCCTGTTCGAGGTGATAGTTGATGTTCTCGATCGTCACCGTCGCGTCGTCGACGAGGATACCGACCGCGAGCGCGAGACCGCCGAGCGTCATGATGTTGATCGTTTCGCCGAGCGCCGACAGGCAGATGATCGACGCCAGGATCGATAGCGGAATCGACAAGGTGATGATCATCGTGCTCTGCACGCTGCCGAGGAACAGCAGGATCATCAAGCCGGTGAGTGCGGCGGCGATGATCGCCTCGCGGATCACGCCGCTGATGGACGAGCGCACGAAGATCGACTGATCGCCGAGCGCACGCACTTTGATCCCTTCGGGCAACGCGGCCTGAATGTCGGGGAGCTTCTTCTTGATGCTGTCGATGATGTCGAGCGTCGACGCGTTGCCGGTCTTCAGCACGCTCATCAGCACCGCACGATTGCCGTCGACGCGAACGATGTTGGTCTGCGGCGAAAAACCATCGCGCACATGGGCGACGTCGCGGATGTAGATCACGCTACCGTCGCGCACGCGGATCGGCACGTTGTTCAGATCGTCGATCGCCGTGGGGCTGGAGTTGAGTTTTACGAAATACTCGATGTCGCCGATCTTCTGCGTGCCCGCCGGCAGAATCAGATTCTGCGCACCGATCGCAGCGCTCACGTCTTGGGCCGACAAGCCCTTCGCGCGCAGTGCGGCCGGATCGATATCCACCTGCACCTGACGCTGCTTGCCACCGAACGGGTAGGGTACCGAGGCGCCGCCGATCGTCGACAGCGCAGTGCGGATGATGGTGTTGCCCAAATCGAACAACTGCGACTCAGGCAGTGTTTCGCTCGACAATGCCAGCTGGATCACCGGCACACTGGATGCGTTGTACGCGAGGATGAAGGGCGGCGTCGTGCCCGGCGGGGACGAGCGCAACTGCGTCTGCGACACGCCGGTGATCTGTGCGAAAGCCAGCGACTCGTTGACGTGCGGCTGGAAGAAATACTTGACCACCGCGATGCCGTTGAGCGATTGCGATTCGGTGTGCTCGACGTCGTTCACCGTCGTCTGCGCGGTGCGCTCGGAGAACAGAATGATGCGGTTCGCCATGTCCTCCGGCGGCAGACCGGTATAGCTCCAGACTGCCGCGACGACCGGAATGGGAATGTTCGGGAAGATGTCCGTGGCGGTTTTCAGGATCGTGAAAATGCCGCCCAGCAAGATCAGCAACGCCAGCACGATAAACGTGTACGGACGGTGCAGCGCAACTTTAACGATCCACATCCCTGAACTCCTGTTGTGCGCAGCGCCGCGTGCACGGGCATCGTCTGTGCATCGTGGCCTGTTGCGTCCTTGCGCTGCGCCTGGCCGCCAGACTCCAGCGGCGCAGATGATAATACGAAATTATCGATAATCAATAAGTGTTACGACAGCTTTACGTACTCGGCAGTTCCGGTCTCGGCGGTTCCGGTGGCTGCGTTCCGGCGACACCGGCCTGTTAGATCGAGCGCAGTTTCAGTGTGTGGATGCGGCGAAGGCCGCCGCGGGCAGCGTGCGAAAGCGTTTGAAGTCTTTGTGCGCATGGAGCGCTTAAGCGGCCAAGTGCGAACCGACTGCTGCACTGCTGAATTGACACGGGATCGAGACGCAACAAAAACGCTAGGGCTATCGGGGAGATCGAGTTCGATCCGACGCACAGCGCAGAGCGCGCCGAAGATTCAATCCTTGATAGGCGACGTCGATTGTCAGAGAAACCTTAATCGACGAGGTCGTTGCTCGATCTACGACCGGCACGTGGTGTTCGCACAATGTATTCGTACACCCGCGATGGCGGATGTGGCTCTGCGCACACGCGACTCATCTGAAGCAGGTGTGTCGCGGTTCACCGCGAGTGCTGATGCGGCTGCGGCAAGGTTCGGCACGTGCAGCCGCATGTTGCCGTTCGCAACGGCGTTGCCTCTTGCAGGCTCGATGTGAAAATCCGCGCCGACACTGTTTCAAGGATTCGTGTTGCGTGCGATGCACGCGTCGACACCGATGTTTGAAAACGCCTCTGCGTCGAATGCTCGACGCGGAGGCGGAACAGGCTTTAGCGATCGCGGAAATGCGTTTCGACTTTTTCGTCTTGGCCTTTGACGTCGACGATGACAGTCGCCGTCGGGCGCGCCAGCAGTCGCGGAATCCCGATGACTTCACCGGTCTTCACGCAGTAGCCGTATTCCTTGTCGCGGATGCGGCGCAGCGCATCTTCGATCTTGCGCATCAGCATCGACTCACGCTCACGCAGGCGCAGGTCGAGCCAATGCTCTTCCTCGGCGGTCGCACGATCGGCAGGATCGGCGAACACTTCGCGCTGATGCAGGCGCTCCTTGACGTCGAGCTCACGCGCCAGCACTTCCTCGCGCATCTTGATCAGACGCTGGCGGAAGAATTCGAGCTGCACGTCGTTCATGTAGTCGTCTTCAGGCATCGCGCGAATCTGATCGTCGCTCAGGCTGCCGGCGAACTCCACGCCATTGGGTGTGGGCGGACGCTTCACCTTGATTGCTGGTGTCGGCTTCGCGGAGGAGGCCATCGCCTTGGGCGCCGGCGACTTAACGGCTGCGGCCGCTGCTGGTGCGGCAACAGGCGCAGGCTTCGACGCCGGGGCGACCGGGGCCTTCGCAGGCGCGGCTTTCGGGGCAGCCTTGGCGGCCGGCGCGGGCGCAGCGACGGGCGCCTTCGGCGCGGATTTGACTTCGGTTTTGGTCGCCGCTGCTTTTACAATCGCGGGTTTTGCAACTGGTTTTGCAACGGGTTTTGCAACCGGCTTCGGCTTGGTGGTCTTCGCGGCAGGTGCCGGCTTGAGGGGTTTCTTTACGGCTTTCGGCACAGGCTTCTTCACTGAGGTGGCGGCGGGAGAGGCTTTCGGGGCAGGCTTACGGACTGGCTTTACTGCGGATTTCGCGGCCGGTTTTGCAGCAGTCGGCTTGACTGCCTTCGGCGGTGCTTTCTTTGCGGATTTGGAGACGACCGGCGCAGGTTTTGAAACCTTGGCTTTTTTCTGCACTTTAGACGCGGCGACGGGCTTCTTCACAGCAGCCTTAGTGTGGCCTTTGAGCGCCAACTTTTTGGTCATTACCAGCTTCTCCGAATCCGCAATTTACGGGTAAGTTATACGGCACAAGCCCTTAGCAGCCGGGCGTTATAGCATCGGCATAACTAGACGTCAATGACAAAACTTCAAATTTGGCGCCCGCGTGCGCAGCTTGCGACGATGCACGCACGAGCGGCGATGTACGGTGCGATTCGTAGCTACTTCGCAGAACAGAACGTCCTCGAAGTCGACACGCCGATCCTCTCGCGTGCCGCAACCGTCGACCCGAACATCGATAGCTTCGGCGCGAGTGGCGACACCTGGCTTCAGACCTCTCCAGAGTTCCCGATGAAGCGCCTGGTTGCTGGCGGCAGCGGCGCTATTTATCAAATTGCGCGGGTTTTTCGCTTCGAAGAGGCTGGACGCCTCCACAATCCAGAATTCACCCTGCTCGAATGGTATCGGCCCGGCTGGAACTATCGTGACCTAATGCGCGAAGTCGAAAGGGTTTTGTGCGTCGCCGGTTCATTCGGCAAAAGCTTCGAATCGATCACTTATCGTGAGGCCTTTTTGCTGCACGCCGGAGTCGATCCTTTTGTCAGTTCCAACGAGGTGCTAGAGCAAGCTTGTATCGCCGCACTTGGACCTTTGCCTGAGCCGCCGGAACCTTCCGCGACGGCACGACGCGATTTTCTGCTCGATCTACTTATGAGCGCGGTGGTGGGACCGCGCCTCGGCGCCGACGTTCCACAGTTCCTGTTCGACTTCCCGGCGTCGCAGGCAGCGCTTGCCCGCGTGCGACCGGGTCCGCCGGCGATTGCCGAACGGTTTGAACTGTTCTGGCGCGGCATAGAACTGGCCAATGGCTTCTCGGAACTCATCGATGCCGACGAACAGCGCCGTCGATTCGAACTGGATCGAATGCGCCGCAGCGAACGTGGCCAGCATGCGCCGCCGTACGACGCCCACCTGATCGAAGCACTCACTGCCGGCATGCCTGCCTGTGCCGGAGTGGCGATCGGGCTCGACCGACTGCTCATGCTGATGCTGGAGCTGCCTCACATCGGTGATGCGCTGGCATTCGATTTCGAGCGCGCCTGAAGGCGAACGTGGATAACCGAGAACCCATGCTTGAAACGCAGAAGGCCGATCGCGATGCGGCGGCCGTCGTCCGCATGCGATCCAGCATGCGATTCGCGCGGCAGCCGTTTGATTACAGCCGGATCAGAGCAGCTTGCTGACTGCCGCCGGCAGCTTGTAACGCTTACCGCTGAACAACTGCGTCAGCAGAAGCGTCAACCACGCCCGCGAACTCGAGAACTGGCGCAGCACGATGAAGTAATCGGCCGCCGATTTCTCGATATCGTAGCGCTCGATGGTCGCGCTGACCGCTTCCTTCTCGCCGCGCAGCATGGCTTTCAAGGTCAGCCGGTTCGCCTGTGTATCGACGGCGACATCGGTGACCTCGCCATACTCCTTGAACTTGTCGTTCAGATAGGCGCGAAACGAGAGTCCGAGTGCGCCGTCTTTCATTCCGCGTGCGAGGGTGCCGAACATGAGAGGTCTCTGGGCCGCTTCGAATGATCGTAACGCTTACAGAACATCGGATGCGAACGCTGCGAGCCTCGAACGCTCGCCGCGGGCGAGTGTTACGTGGCCGCCATGTGGCCAGCCGCGGAAGCGGTCGACCACGTAAGTCAGTCCCGACGTCGTTTCCGACAGGTACGGCGTATCGATCTGCGCCAGGTTACCGAGACAGATCATCTTGCTGCCGGGTCCGCAACGCGTAATCAGCGTCTTCATCTGCTTGGCGGTCAGGTTCTGCGCCTCATCGATGATGATGAAGCGGTTCAGGAACGTGCGACCGCGCATGAAGTTCAGCGAGCGGATCTTGATGCGCTTGCTGAGCAGATCGTTGGTGGCGGCACGTTCCCAGTCACCCGCGTTGCTGGTCTGGGTCAACACTTCGAGGTTATCCATCAGAGCGCCCATCCAAGGCGTCATCTTTTCCTCTTCGGTACCGGGCAGGAAGCCGATGTCCTCGCCCAGCGGCACGGTGACACGTGTCATGATGATTTCGCGATAGCGCGGCTCGTCGAGCGTCTGGGCCAGACCGGCCGCCAAGGTCAGCAGCGTCTTGCCGGTGCCAGCCGCACCCAGCAGCGTTACGAAATCGACATCCGGATCCAGCAGCAGATTCAGCGCGAAATTCTGCTCGCGATTCTTCGCGTGGATGCCCCAGACCGGCGTCTTGCCGGCGCGGTAATCGCGGATCACGCGCAGGCTGGCGGAATCGCCATTGGCCTGCACACTGAGTTCGAGGCCGCGCTCGACTTCGTCGGGCAGATACAGGAACTGGTTGACGTGCCAGTCCTTGACCTTCGGACCGGTCACGCGATAGCAAGCGCGACCGCGATCGTCCTGCCAGGACTCCATCTTCTCGCCGTGTGTCTGCCAGAAATCGGCCGGAAGTTCGCTGTAGCCGCTGTACAGCAGATCGAGGTCGTCGAGCACCTGATCGTTGTTGTAGTCCTCGGTGTGGACACCGACGATCGCGGCTTTAATGCGGAGATTGATGTCCTTCGACACCAAGGTGATCTGACGCGCCGGGTGCTGTGTATGCAGGCCCAGTGCGGTCAACAGAATGCTGTTGTCGGGCTTGTTGCCCGGCAGGATCTCCGGCAAGGACGCATCAGGCGGGCGCGTCTGGAAAAAGAGCCGGCCACTAACGACCGGAATATGCGTTCCGTTGCCGTTGCTGGTGGTGACCGCGATGCTGTTGCCCTTGTTCTGCGGCGTCGGAAGTACCAGGCCTTTCTCGATTTGTGCGTGATCCTTGCCGCGCATCATCTCGTCGAGGAAGCGGCTGACCTGGCGCGCATTGCGCGAGACTTCACTGGTGCCTTTCTTGGCGGCATCGAGTTCTTCGAGCACGACCATCGGTATGAACAGATCATGTTCCTCGAAACGGAACAGGCAGCTCGGATCGTGCATCAGCACGTTGGTGTCGAGTACGAAGATTTTCTTTTTCATCAGGCCCTGGGGCGAGGGGAGGCCGCGCGGCAGTACGCCGTCAGCACAGGTGGTACAAACGGAGATTGATCAAGACCGCGTCTGTCGGCAAGGCCTACAGCGCCTGCACCGCGGTCAGCACTTCGGCGGCATGGCCCTTGGGTGAAACCTTGCGCCAGACCTGGCGCAACACACCCTTGCCGTCGAACAAAAAGGTACTGCGATCGATACCCATGTACTTGCGGCCGTACATGCTCTTTTCGACGATGGTGCCGAATGCCTGGCACATCGTTTCGTCGGTATCCGACAGCAGCGTGAACGGGAAACCGAATTTCGCGCAGAAGTTGTCGTGCGCTTTCACACTGTCTTTCGACACGCCGACGACGTCCGCGCCGGCCTTTACGAAATCTTTGTACAGCGCGGTGAAGTCCTGGCCCTCCAGCGTACAGCCCGGCGTGTTGTCCTTCGGATAGAAGTAGACCACCAGCTTCTTGCCCTTGTAGTCCTGCAGTCCCACTTCGCGGCCACCGTTGGCGGGTAGTCGCAGCTTCGGCAGTTTGTCGCCGATTTCCAGGCTCATCGACACTCCCATTCAGTTGGAACTACGGTGCAAGCTGCGCGCCAACCCGCAGCCTTCAGGTCTTGATCGGATCGAGCATTCCATCCGCGTTCAGATCGTCGCACAGGTCCATGAAGGATTCACGCAAGGCCTGCGGATGCTGGTTGACCGGTACGTGCAGAACCAGTTGCACGCTGACCATGCCGGCTCCGGTATGCGTCGACTGATACTTCTGCGTCGACATCTCGGCCACTTGCAGGTCCTGACCGTGGAAAAACTCGAGCAAGTGGACCAACAGGTCCGGCTGCTGCGGCGCGATGACATCGGCAGCATACGGCCGGAATTCCGGATTCTGTTCGCGCTGACCGGAGCGCTGGAACCGCACCTGCAGTTCCAGCTTTTCGGCGATGCCCGGCAATGCGGTTTCCAGCCGGCCCAGCGTGCTCCAATTGCCTGACACGACGAGATTCGCAGTCAGCAGATCGCCGACCGGCGCAATGCGGCAATCCTCCACCTCGCCGCCGCGCTCGCGGATCGCCTTGAACAGTTCAAGCGCGAGCTGCGGCCGGGGTCTGCCGAGCACGGAGATCGACAGCAGGTTTTCGGAAGAGGGCATTGCAGAAGGAATATTCAAACGTCGGCTCTAGAAAATAATGTGCCGCCATACGGGGCGGGGGTTATGCCGGCTTGGCTATAATCGCATTTTACTCAATCCTTACGAATTCCGAATGATGCAGGGCAGCATTGTCGCCTTGGTAACGCCGATGTCGGATGACGGCGCGGTGGATTTTGCCGCGCTCGACCGACTGGTGGAATGGCATCTGGCCGAAGGCACTGACGGCATCGTCGCCGTCGGCACCACCGGAGAGTCCGCGACCCTCGATGTCGACGAGCACACTTCGGTGATCCGGCGCGTGGTCGCGGCTGCCAAGGGCCGCGTTCCGGTGATTGCCGGAACCGGTGCTAATTCGACGCGCGAAGCGATCGAACTGACCCAAGCCGGGCTTGCCGCCGGCGCGCAGGCCTGCCTGCTGGTCACGCCGTATTACAACAAGCCGCCACAGGAAGGCTTGTATCGGCATTACAAGGCGATCGCCGAGGCTGTTCCGGTGCCGTTGATTCTTTACAACGTGCCCGGCCGCACCGGCTGCGACATGCTGCCGGCAACGGTTGCGCGGCTGGCGTCGATCGACAATATCGTCGGCGTCAAGGAAGCCAAGGGCGAGATCGGCCGGATCAAGGAATTGCTGGCACTGAATCTGAAGGATTTCGCGATCTTGTCGGGCGACGATGCGACCGCCTGCGAGTCGATTCTGCTTGGCTGCCAGGGCGACATCTCAGTGACGGCCAATATCGCTCCGCGCCTGATGCATCAGATGTGCGCCGCCGCACTACGCGGCGATCGTCTGGGCGCCGAGCAGTTCGATCGACTGCTCGCACCGCTGCATCGCGATCTGTTCTGCGAGCCGAATCCGATTCCGGCAAAGTGGGCGCTGCAGCAGATGGATCTGATTCCTGGCGGCATCCGCTTGCCGCTGGTTCCTTTGTCAACCGAGTACCATGCGACGATGCGCGCGGCTTTGCGTGCGTCTGGAGTGAGTTCGTGAAGCTTGTATTGAACAGCCTCGTAACCTGCAGCCTGCTGATGGCCGGCTGCGCTTCTCAGTCGTATTGCGTTCGCGAACAGCGTTATGAAAAGGCGCAATCGGTGCAGCCGGTGGCCGTCGGCGGCGAAGGTCTGAGCTTGCCGCTGTCGCCGACCGCGCTCAAAGTTCCGCCGGCACCGCAGAACGATGCGCCGTTCGGAGTCCTGTTGGCCGACGGCCACAAGGATGCCGATGGTCGCCGCGTGCAATGCCTCGATCAACCGCCGCCTTTGCCGGCCGGCGTGCGTAATCCAGCATCGAGCTAAAGATCGCCGCAGGCCTGAGCAGGTCAGCGCGCCTTGCTATAAAATGCGCCGCGCTGGGCCGGCCTCATCGAGCGAGGCGACAGCTGCGATGAACCACCTGGAGAGGTGTCCGAGCGGTTGAAGGAGCACGCCTGGAAAGCGTGTATACAGCTAAACCCTGTATCGCGGGTTCGAATCCCGCTCTCTCCGCCATTTCCTTGAAATGCATGGAAATGGTGAGACACGGCAAGTAATTCTAAAACAAAGACTTATACGCGCCGCATTGGCGACTGGCCGTGTCTCTGCGTTACTGGTAATTACAGCGTATGCCCCACCGGTGCCCCAGAGTTCGCCAACCAGATCATTGCGTCGCGCAGTCCACTAGTGTCTATTACGACACTATGCAAACCAAGCCACCATCACTCGATCAAGTCATGCTCGCCGAGCAGTGGCCAGACATGTCGGTCAAAGACCGCATGACGTGGATCAACACCAAGAAGCGCGACATCGAGCGGATGGAAGGGGAGTTTTTTTGGCTGGTCGAGCGCGCGCTTGATAGGAAGCTCGCCGCTGCGTGGGCGCGTGCACTAAATTCTGACCCTGGTATGCATCTAAAAGTGACCCACCAAGTTGGTTAGGATTGGGGGGTTTTTGAAGCTTGGTTTCTGTGCTTGAAGCGATAAGAGTCGTTGCCGGATTCGATGATGTCACAGTGATGCGTGAGACGGTCGAGGAGTGCTGTCGTCATCTTCGCGTCCCCGAAGACGTTACCCAATTCCGAGAAACTGAGATTGGTGGTGATGAGCAGGCTGGTGGTCTCATATAGCTTGCTGATCAGATGGAAGAGCATAGTGCCACCATTGTGGCTGAAAGGCAGGTAGCCGAGTTCGTCGAGGACGACAGCATCCATGCCCGTCAGTCGCCGTGCGATGCGTCCGGCATTGCCACCTAGCTTCTCCGCTTCGAGCTGGTTGACCAGGTCGACGACGTTGTAGAAGCGCACCCGCTTGTCACGTGTGCGGATCGCAGCACTGGCCATAGCGATGGCTAAATGTGTCTTGCCCGTGCCGGGTCCGCCGACAAAGACCAGATTACGCGCCTGATCGAGGTAGTCTCCCCGGTACAGCTCGCGAATCTGAGCCTCGTTGAAGGCCGACTGAGCAAAATCGAAGGTGTCCAGATCCCGATTCACCGGGAAGCGCGCAGCGCCGAATTGATGGCTGATCGAGCGGACATTTCGTTCCGCAGCCTCCGCTTTCAGCAAGCTCTCCAGGAGTTGATCCGGTGATTGATTGCGCCGGATGCTGTCTTCGATGAGCTCCTCGCAGGCGGCAGCCATGCCATGCAGACGCAACGACTTGAATTGCCCCACCAGTTCATGCCGCTGCATGGCTCACCCCCATCATCACTGGCGGATAAGTGTTCATCAGGGGCGTAATCACGAGCAGCGCAATGGTTCGGATGAGTTCGCTCCCGAGCAGTTGATCGTAACGCTCCACATCCGCCTTGGGCTCTTCCTTTAGGCGCAGCCCATTCGGAGTGTCGACGGATACTGCTGCAGGCTGTCCCTTGCGCCGGTTGAGCAGGTTGAGCACGTAGTCGGCATTGATCACGCCGGCCTCGATGGCCTGGGCACAGGATGCCGCGACGGCCTCGTAACCATCCGACGGAATCGCCGCGAGAATCTGCACAAACTGGCGATCGCCGCCGGACAATTTCATCAGCCGGGTCTCGATCGCCTTGATCGGTGCCGGCAGATCCCAATTGGCAAACGGCGCGCCGTTGCGCAGTGCACCAGGCTTTCGTTCCAATGCCGGGAGGTAGTGCCAAGGGTTGTAGCTGGTTTGATAGCGCCCAAACAGACGGGCATGCTCAGCCAGTGGCTGACCCTCGGCGACGATGCACATGCGGTCAGCGTAGACGCGCAGACTCACGGCGTGGCCGACGTGCGTGCAGGGCACGCTGTAGCGATTGCGCTCGTAGCTCACCAGCGAGTGATGCGTGACGCGGCACTGACGCTCGGCATAGCCGTCGAAGGGTGGTGGCAGCGCTCCCAGGGCGGCTTTCTCCGCGATGAAGACCGCTTCGACGGTTTGCTCACGGTACTCGGGATGAGACCGCTCCTGTGCGATCTCGGTACACCGCTGTTCCAGCCAGTCATTCAATGCGGCCAGCGTCGGAAACTTCAGCCGCGGGACGAACAGCCACTCGCGGAGATTGCCGACTTGGTTCTCGACCTGACCTTTCTCCCAGCCCGATGCCGGCGTGCAGGCTTCCGGGGCAAACAGGTAGTGGCTCGCCAGGCTCAGGAAGCGCCGATTGAAGACGCGGGCCTTGCCCTGGCCGATCTCGGATACGGCGGTCTTCATATTGTCGTAGATGCCGCGCCGTGGCACGCCGCCGAGATAGGCGAAAGCGCGCATGTGCGCGTCGAAAAGCATCTCGTGGCTTTCGCCCGGATAAGCCCGCACGTAAAACTTGCGGCTGTGGCTGAGCCGCAGGTGAGCGACCTTGAGTTTGGTCACCTGGCCGTTGATTTCGACGTGCTCGGTGCTCCAGTCAAACTGGAATGCATCGCCAGGGGCAAAGCGCAGCGGGATGAAGACGGTGCCCGTCGGCTGTCCACTCTCCTGCTGTCGATCACGAAGAAACGCCGTGACTCGATCGTAGGAGCCGTCATACCCCTGCGCCTTGAGTCCTTCAAACAGCCGCCGTCCTGTCCGCCGCTGTTTCTTCGGCAATGCCGAGTCTTCTGCCAGCCACTGCGTCAGGATCGAGGTGAACGCATCCAGTTTGCTCGGTGAAGCACGCTCCGGATATTCCGGCTCCACCGTTGCATCCCGCAGGTATCTGCGAATCGTGTTACGAGAAAGAGTGGTCTTCTTCGCAATCTGTCGAATCGACAGTCCTTCGCGAAAATGCAACCGCCGGATTTTGCCCAGTACATCCATGCTGATCACTCCTGGCCGCCCTGTCTTTGAAAGTCAGAGCACAGCCTATGGGGTGGGTCAGATTTCGATGCAATTTACCCCCAAACCTGGGTCAGTTCTCGGCGCACGCTTCCAATCAAACCTGACAAACGAAACCCGAAGCGAAAAATCGGAAGCGATGATTGAGCGCTAGTCATTTGGGCTCAACGCCAGCCGAGAATGCCAGAGCTGAAAACCCCAATGGCGAACCTAGAAAGTCCAAGCCGCACGGACGCCATAGTTCAGCGGCGGGGCCGGAGACTCCAAAGTGCCGAAATCGGTCTGCAGAACGCCGTTGGTGTAGTACGTTTTACCAAGATTCTGGCCGTACGCGGTCAGCCGCACATCCCAAGGTTTGTAGAGGTAGCTGATGCGGGCGTTAACAACGTTGTACGACTTTTGTTCCGCTTCGCTCGAATTCTGAGCCGTATAAAAAAAGCCCGAGTTGTAGTAGAGGTCCGAAGCCACCTCCAGTGCGCCGTGCTCCATCTCAAACGTCTTGCTGACTCCCAAGGTCGCCGAGAACTTGGGTGTACGGACCGTCCGGTTACCCGTGAAATCGAGATTGCCAGAGTAGATACCCAGGTTGTTCTCGTTGCCGGTGATCATGCTGAATTGAGCATTGGTTGCAGTAATCGATCACGAAGGGCTGAGCAGGCTCTCTCATGGCATCAACTTGATGGTGATCGCTTTTCTCCAAGAAGTTCTGCTCCGGCGCGAATGATCGGACCTGCTCAAACTTCAGCGATCGCTCACAATCGTGACGTCAACGTCAACTGACGTTCCCCCGGAAGCCGGACAATTCTGAACTAAAGTGTGGTCGCTTCGACGGATCGAGTTTTGGCGACAGCTCAGAGCCGGCGGACGCTGAGCCCGTTTACCGCCGCGAGCGGCTAAACTGGAAACTGCTTTCGAGGACCTCCTATGACCGCCACCGCCGCCAACCTGAAGCAGCAAGCCCACCAATTGATCGACCAGTTACCCGAGGGCGCGACCTGGGACGATGTGGTCTACGAGATGGCGGTGCGCCGCTCGATTGAACGCGGTCTGGCGGATGCGGATGCGGGCCGGCTCACCGACGTGAAGGATGTACGCCGCGAGTTTGGCTTGCCCGAATGAGGGTACGCTTCGCCGAAGAAGCGCTTGCCAGGCTGCGCGCGATCCACGCCTACATCGCCCAGGACTCGCCGCAGAATGCAGCGGCGATGATCGACCGCATCACGCGGCGTGCCGAACGTACCGGCGATCTGCCCCGCATCGGCCGCAAGGTGCCGGAGTACCAGCTCGACACGCTGCGCGAAGTCCTGGAGCGGCCCTACCGGATCATCTACCGCATCCGCTCCGAAGACGATTTGGAGATCGTCACCGTCATGCACTACCGGCAGTTGCTTCCTGAGGACCTGGCGTAGCAGCTGACCTCAGTCATAATTCGCGTTCTCGCTTCGCTTCGCGCCGTCGATCGGCAGTGAGCTCAGCAGATAGCGAGGTTCCTTTGGTGGCATGCGCGAATTTGGCTTGGAGCGAATCGAGAGGCTCGGATGACGTCCGCAGCCGGATTTCTCCGCCGCTCACCGTAATCAGCAGGCGGGAGCCTTGGGAAATATTCAGCTTCTTCCGAATAGCGGCCGGCGTGGTCATTAAACGTGTCTGGAAGTTCTCGGCGGTCTCGGAGCCGTTGAAGCGCTGACTTGAGATTTGGCAACTCACCGCCGGCGTCGAGGATTTGCGCCATACGCACCGTAGCGTTCGGATGAAAGCGCAATTCCCTCAACGCTTGCGTCGCTTCCGATGGTGCTCGATGTCTGCCAAGACGGCTTCGGGCGAGTCGTACACCACATACTGCCCAACCGCCACCTCACGAATCGCGCGCACTAACTCTGGGGTCGGCTGGTTGTCGATGCCGATACGCTTTTGAACACGTGCCCTCGGCGGTGCAATGCCGCTTATTCCTTTCGTCTTTATCGAGAGCGTCGTCACAGTCAAAGTATAGGACAAAGAGACAGAACTGCCGCGATCCGGCTAACGGATTGTTAAATCCCTCGCGAATCGTCGTGGTGGGGCACCACCAATCAAACGTCGAAGTGCGCTCGCGCCGCACTTCTTGGGGCTTCGCCCTTAAGGCGAACCCAAACTGATGGTACAATTTCAACACACGAAGAAAAAAGTGTGGTGGGCATAATGGTGGGCATTAATTGACACCAAAATATTTCACCAAATGAAACAATAGGTTAGAGGCTGAGTTCGGCAGACTCTCTCTCCGCCATTTCCTTGAAATGGTTTCCGGGTTGATCGACATAGACATCGATGTCGATGCGATTCGTGCGAGTTCGCGATCGCGACGTTGACGTCAACGTCGACAAAGCTTGATGCCGCTGCTAACACCCCAAAACCCGACGAAACTGCGGCGCCGGTGGCAGCGCGGGTTAGCGCTGGTCCTGCCTGCGATCCATTCCCCTCGGATTGCACTTCGCGTTCGGCTGCGATGCCGGTCGAGTAGTGTTGACGCGTTCAATCCGCTCGGGAGCATCCGTCCATCGATGCCATTTGCAGCCGCTAAGGCGATGATCGTTCCGACGAAGACGTGCGAAGCGACCGAATCCCCTGTAGCGTTTCATCGATGAAAGCCGATTCCTCGCCCATCACTCGCGCCGAGCGACTGAAGAAACTCGCCCGGACCCATATCCGTTTGTGGTTCTCGCTGGCGGTTGCCATCGCCGCATTTGCTCTGCTGCCGACGGCGTGGTCGCTGACAGCGCGAATACTCCTCAGCTGGAATATCGGCGTCGTGTTGTTCCTGATTCTGATCTGGACCTGGATGACGCGCCTACCGCCGGCCTCGATGCGTTCGCGCTTCGAAGAAGAGGACGGCAGTGCCGGCGTGATCTTGCTGATCGTCGTGTTGTCTGCGCTGTTGAGTCTTGCCGCGATCTTTGCGCTGCTGGGCGAGGTCAAGCAGTTGCAGGGTGCAGCGCGCGGGCTGCACATTGCGTTGGCGGCTTCTACCATTGTTTCATCGTGGCTGCTGGTCCCCACGATGTTTACGCTGCACTACGCGGACCAGTTCTACAGCTGTCGACCGCATGCGAGACCGCTGGCGTTTCCGCAGACCGATACGCCCGAATTCTGGGACTTCGTTTACTTTTCCTTCACCATCGCGGCGGCGTGTCAGACCGCCGACGTGGCAACCAATACCGCCGCCGTGCGCAAGACCGTGATTGGCCATGCGCTCGTGTCGTTCATCTTCAACGCCTCGATTCTCGGTTTCGCGATCAACGTTTCGGCAGGACTGGTCGGCAGCGCTTAACGCGGCTCAGGGCTGGTAGTCGTAAGACAGATGACCGGCGTCGGTCGAGCGAACCGCGACGCTCTTCTTCTGTGCCTGCGGCTGCGATGCGCCCGCGGCAGGTGCGGCTTGCGGCGCACCGACCGTGACCTTGCCATGACGCACGCCGTTGACCGAGTTATCGACGACGCCATCGAACGCGGCGACCGACGAGCTAAAACGCTTGTACTCCGGGCCCGGCGAAGGATCGGTGCCAAACAACTTGGAGCCTGTTGCGAACACGAGGTCCTGATGGCCGCGATAGATCCGTTCAACGCCATCCGGATCTCGATACGCAATCGTCACGTCATAGCGATCCGTCGGTTTGTGCACGCGGGCGCCACCATAAGTCATGCCCGACACGAAGTACTTGGCGGCGGTTGCCGTGGAGAGATCGGGATGGTTCTCGATCAGCACCAGCACTCGCGGCGGTTGCCGCGCGCTAGGAGCCGCCATCGTCTTGTAGGAAGTCGTGGTCAGCGGCACCGCATTGGTGGCGGCAATCTGCGCGCTGAAGTCGTCACTGCGGCGACCCAGGCGTTGCACATCCCAAGGGCCCTTGGCTTGCAGGCCTTTGCGGAAGGACTGATACAAGGCATCGGTGGCGCTCGGCTGCAACTTGCCATCGGATTTGAAGGTCACGCCGAGTTGCAGCACTTGCGTGTCGGGCGGCAGCTCAGCGAGTTCGGCGATGCCGGCAACTGTCGCGGGCGAATCGTCCGGCTTAACGAAGTAGGCATTATCGGTAACGGTGCAGGCGCCGAGGCACAGACTCGCTGCTACTCCGGCAATCACTTGCGTCAATGCAATCCTTTCCATTTATCTCTCCCGATTGTGCGCAACGGATTGAGTTCCGATGCTGCGAGCAACTCGTCATCAGAGCCTATGCCACGAGTTTCTAGATAGCGTTCGGCACCGATCGGCGGTAGTGGACAAGGTGATGAGTTGCCTGTCAGGTCGAGAAAATGGGGCAATAAATGGGGTGCGACAAACAAATATGGCGCGCGCAGCTAATCGTTGTGTCGGAGTAATGGCTCCTGTTGCTACGGAAACTGAACAGTGAATCAGGTGCTGGATGGCGGTTCGATGATCGAACCACGATCGAACCACGATCGAACCTCAATCAAACCACGATCAAGCCGTGATCAAGGCATGATCGAATCGCGATCGATGCGCGAAACAATCAAAGACCGAAAGGTTCGGTTCGTTGTGGATCGATCAGAATCTTCGCGTGTTGTTCCGCATCGACGAGCGCATCGAATGCGCCGGCGACACCCGACAGCGCGACCGTTCCAGTGATGAGCGGATCGCAACTCACATCGCCGTTCGCAAGTTTCTGCAGAGCGTCGCGAAATTCGAGTGGTGTATAGCCGAGCACGAAGCGCAACTCGATTTCCTTATTGATGCCCATGCTCGGCTCGATCGTATCGGCCTGCATGCAAACACCGACCACGACGACGCGCGACATCAGCGGCGCTCCATCGAGAATGCTCTGCAAGATTCCCGGCACACCGACGCATTCGAAGATCACTGGGCGTTTCGGCATTGCGCCCAGCATTTCGCCGAGTCGCCAGGTGTGCCACCACGGCACCGGCAGCTTGCCGAGCTGCTCGCGGACTTTCACCGCAAGGTCGAGCATCTGCGGCACCGAGCCGATGAAGCCGTAGTCCTTCCAGTTCTGGTACGGCGACGTGTCCTTCGGGTTGATCACGAGATCCGCGCCACAGCGACGCGCGAGTTCGCGGCGACCGTGCGAAAAATCGCTGGCAACGATCGTCTTGATGCCTTTCGCCTTGAGCATGCAAATGACGGCAAGGCCAACCGGACCGCAGCCGATGACGATGCCGACATCAGACTTTTTGATTTCGCTGCGTCGAACTGCGTGCAGCGCAACGGCCATCGGTTCTGTCAAAGCCGCACGATCGGCACTCAAACCGTTCGGCACAGGCATCATGAAAGACTCCTGCACCAGAACCTGCTCGGCGTATGCGCCTGGCGCATAGTTCGATAGCCCAACCAGATCGACGTGGGCGCCGTTGCGAATTAAGGGCACAGCACAAACTCGGCTTCCTGGCTTCAGCTTGCGCCGGCTGCGCGGGCCGTAGTCGACAACTTCCCCGCAGAATTCGTGGCCGAACACAAGCGGGTCGCTGCTGCGAGCAACGCGCTCATAACCTACACGGCGACTCAGCAGGTTCATGTGATCGCAGTGATGACGCATGTGCAGATCGGAACCGCATATTCCACAGCGCAATACATTCAGCAGCGCCTGTCCGATACCGGGCTCTGGCGTTGGACGTTCCTCGAGGCGTAAGGCTGCGTTCTGGCAGACGATGGCTTTCATGTCGATCTCCTCACGTTGGTCGAGTCGCTGTTTCAGCCTCGATCGCGGAATGCTGGAAATAACGCGACCCTGATGTGGCCGAGGGCAAGTGTAGGGTTGGAGTGAACCGGTTGCGCGACGCCTTGCCACGCAAGTGCGTCGAAGTGAATCTTGCCGTCGAAATAACCGGGGCACAGGCGCCGGTCGAGCAGGGGTTCTTCAATCCACACTCGCGCGCAGAGGAACGGGTCGGCCGCGTGTGTTCGCGAATACGGCGTCGACGCGATGGAGTTCGCAAGCCTCGGGGTGCGCCCCGGGACGAAGGTCCACGTAAACGGGAAGTGGTGCGCCCGACTGGATTCGAACCAGTGGCCCTCGACTTAGAAGGTCGATGCTCTATCCAACTGAGCTACGGGCGCATACGCGAATTCTAAGCTGCGGCGCCGGCCGGTGCGCGGCGCGCGCCTGCGACCTCGAGTAACGTCGAGCGACCTCGACTGACCTCGATCCGGCGCCATCGCGCCCAGACTTGAGCGCGTGCGCAAGGCTTGGAGGGCATCGCGCATCTGCGATAATGGGAAATTCCTTCTCACCATCAAGCCGGAAGCCTGCGGCGGCCAGTTCGTCGCCAGCATTTCGGTATCCACCAAGCACATCCATGTCGATCTGGTTCAAAAACCTGCAGGTATTCACGCTTGCTTCGGGCTGGGACGTCACCCCCGCGAAGCTTGAGCAAACACTGTCTGCGCACCCGCTGCTGCCCTGCAATGCCGCGAGCATGCAGAGCCAGGGCTGGCTGCTGCCGGCGCCCGACAGCGGCTTCGTATTCAACCAGGCGCGCAACATGCTGGTCACGCTCGGCGTGCAGCAGAAACTGCTGCCAGCGGCGGTGATCAATCAGACCGCGAAAGAAAGGGCGGTCGAAATCGAACGCCAGCAGGGCTTCGCACTGGGCCGCAAGCAGATGCGCGATTTGAAAGAACGCATTGCCGATGAATTGCGACCGCGCGCCTTCGTGCGCGACAAGGCCATCCGCGCCTGGATCGATCCGACGCAACGGCGGTTCGTGGTCGATACGTCGTCGCCCAAGGTCGCCGAAGAAGTCGCCAGCGTCCTGCGCAGCGACCTGGGCGAATTTCCAGCGACGCCGATTGCGACTCAAACCGCCGTGGGTGCGGCGATGACGACGTGGTTGATGGCCGGCAAGGCCTCGAACGAATTCGCACTGGATCAGGATTGCGAGTTGATCGGCGGCGAACAGAATGCGGCGGCCGTGCGCTACGTTCGCCACGGGCTCGATGGTCAGGAGATTCGATCGCTAATCAAGGGCGGCAAGACGGTCAGCAAGCTTGGCCTGATCTGGCGCGAGCGCCTGGCGTTCGTGTTAACCGATCAATTCGCCATCAAGCGACTGCGCTTTCAGGCGATGGATGACGATGCCGGCGACCAGCCACGCAGTCGCGAAGCCGTTGCGGACGAGTTCGAGGCTGCGATGACCTTGCTCACCGGCGAACTGGGCGGCTTGCTGGATGACCTGGTTGCGCGTCTTGGTGGCTTGCAGAGCACCTAGGCGGCCATCATTGCGCGTCGCGATCCGATAAAAAGCAGCCAGATTGCGGGCGTCAGCGAATAAAGCTTTTCTGTTACCCAAAGGATCGGCTAAACTAGATGGCTGTGGTGGGCGTAGCTCAGTTGGTTAGAGCTCCGGATTGTGATTCCGGAGGTCGTGGGTTCGAGTCCCATCGTCCACCCCAAAAAATGCAAGTCGTTGTGGGCTGTTAGCTCAATCGGTAGAGCAGCTGACTCTTAATCAGTAGGTTCCCAGTTCGAGTCTGGGACAGCCCACCATTAGAATAACTAGCAAATTCAAAGAGATAAGACGGGCCGAAGCGATGACGACGCTTCGGCCTTTTTAGTTGTATCCGGCCTGTGTCCGACGTAAGACGGCGGTGACCGATGAGCGCTGACAAGCCCATTAGTAGTCTTCAAAAATCATTAGCTGCTATCGCCCTCGCAGCAGTCAGTGGCCTGGTTGGTTGGATCGTCCCGTACCTACTGCCATTTGCGAAACCAGCTTGGCAGGCAACAACAGATTTTGTCGTTGGTGTCAGCGCGCACCTTGTTAGGTCAACGCCTGTTCCGAACTGGCTCCTTTATTTGATTTGCGGGGCCGTAGTGCTATGCGTCGTTGTTATCGTCGGCGCGTTTATTTCCGCACCTCCTGCAGAGCCACCATACAAGCAATATCGAACAGATAACTTCTTCGGCGTGAAATGGGTATGGCGTTACTCAGGCGACGATCCCATCGGCATTTGTCCCATCTGTCCAACCTGCCAAACCGTTTTGGTTTATGGCGAGCAAATGGAAGCGATTGACCATTGGAATTCCGCCTACATGGTTTCGCTCTTCTGCGAGACCTGCAACATGCGACGCCTGCATGAGAAGGGGGACAGGACTTACCTGAACGAAAAAATTTATCGGCAAATTGAAGTTCGGCTCAGAACAGGTACTTGGCAGGACTCCAGGTAAAATGGTGAATGAACGACGGAACAATCACGTTCGACGGCGGTTTGCCGGTGACCAGCAAGCAGTGCTGGGCGTGCGCGCATTTTGTCGGCACCGACAACGGAAAGCGCGTGTGCAAGGCGTTCGCGGACATTCCTGCCACGATCTGGCTGTCGGAGTTTGATCACACCCGGCCTTATCAAGGCGATTGTGGCGTGAGATTCAAAAAGTTTCTTCCTCGCTATATGAATCCCGGCCAGTAAGTAGCCGGGTCGCATCGCGTCGGATTGAACCCGGATTGGTGTCAGCTGACACTGCGGATCAGCGCCACGTTCCGCGCATTTGCAGCGTCGACCAGCGCTGTTCCGCCGAATGAGCCATGGAGGAATGCGGGATGGAGAAGCACAACTGGAAGTTCGTTGAAACCGTTCTGCTCGCCTTGTGCAAAGGCAGCGTTGCCCACTGCCATGTCGTATGCATGCAATTCAACCCAGGCCGCGAGGTAGGCTTGCGCTGCAGCTGAGTAGGCGGCGCCTGCAGCCGCGCGGCCGTCGATAAGATCGTCGATAGTTGCCATTGGTGAATCTCCTTAGGTGGCCGTAGTTACAGCAAGTCGAAAGTAATCAGCCGACCCTGCGATCGCAGCCATTTCGTCGGCAATGTCGTGCAGGGCAGGTTCGCGCAGCAGCTTTTCGGCATTGGCTGGCGTGTATTCGAATGGGCCGTCCCAATCGACGACATCCCAGCCGACGATCACCGCCGAAGCGAATGCCTTCAGTGCGATGTCGGTAAATACGCCAGGCGGTAATTCCTTGCGCACCGCGATCGATGCTGCGTGCGGCTCGAGCAATTCCGCCATTGCGGTCTTGTGGGCCTTGCAGTTCGTTCGACGCAGCTTCACGACCATGCCGCTGCTCAGCGTGAACGTCTTTCCGTTTTCGGCTGCATCGACGTCTATTCGTAGTGAATCGAGGTTGATCATTGTTGTCCTTTGGGGTGATTGTTTTAACGGCTGCCGCGCGGTGAGCCGGTGCCGTGCACGTTGCGGATTGCGGCGTTCTCGGGGGATCCGGCGTTGCCGAGGCGGCCAAGCATGTCTGCACGCGCGCGGTTGACGGCCATCTCCAGAATCAATGAGCCGTCGGCTTGCGTGAGCACATTTCCGACCGCTACGTCTGCGCCGGAATGGTTGTTCGTCACTTGAACGGTGATGCCCTTGCTGCCGCCGCCCGCAAGCAGACTGCGCATCGGATTCGCGAGGCTGGCTGGCAGTACCATTTCCTGCTCATGCAACTGCGTCAGTGGATTCACGCCAGCAGGGACATCAAAACCCTGGCTTGCCGAAAAGAGCGTCTTCGAAAGTGCCAGCGTTGCGATCAGTGCCGCTCCACCAGCAAGTGCGGCGCCACCGAAGCTATAGATGCTCGTGGCAGCGGCAGCGGGCGCCGCGGCAGCGGCTGTAGCTGCGGAGGTCGAAACGCTCGTCACCAAGCCTGCAGCCTTCAGAGCTTCGCCTAATGCAAAATTTTCGGCCATCTGCAGGCCAACTTTTATCAGGCCGCCGACGACACCTTGGATGAGCGATTGCTCGATCTGCTTGCCTGAAATCTGGCCACGATTGCCGAACAGGACCATGTGCGAAACCATGTCGGCTAGGTCGTCATTGGCGCGGCTGAACGCTTGGTGCAAGACGTCGCCAACCTGATTTGCAGATGTCTTGAGCGGGTTTAGAGCCTGCTGCAATTTCTGCACATCGGTGATGCCAGTGGCATGGCCTGCGAAGCTGTTTCCGAGCTGCGCGTTCTGCGTCTGCAGGTCGCGTTGCTGACCCAGCGCACCGATGCGGCTGTCGTACTCAGGCTGGGTAATGGACTTGTTATCGAGCGCGCGCTTGGCTTCCTCGGCCGCCCGTTTGAACTCTGCGGTGGCCTGCGCAATCTTCAACAGGTAGGGATCAATCGTGTTGCCGACGATGAGCTTGTTGGTGTCGTTGTCGAAGGCGTCTCGAAACTTTTCGGATTGATACTGGAATGCATCGCCGGCGGATTTGGTTGCTTCGGTGAGCTTCCGCTGCGTTTCGACATCAGCCAAGTCCGACTTGCTCGCTTGCCTGCGGATCCGATCGATTTGCTCCATCTGCGACAGGTATTTGTCGAGTGCACTGTTTCCGTTTGAGCCAGACTTTTCGATGATCGCGTCCAGCGAGCTATTGAACTGATCCAGGGCATTCGCATGCTGCTCGATGTTCTTGCGCGCCGCCTCTTGATCTCGAATCGCCTGTGCTTGCGCCTCGTTCGCATTCGTCAACCGGTCTACGGCCGCGGCTGCCTTGATCGCTGGTGCGTAAATCGCGTCGATGTCCGCGATGTAGCGTTGACGTTCGGCCGCATCACCGATCGATGCAGCCTTGGCGAGATCCAAGGATTTTGCGTATTGCTCGATCGCGACCTGTCCTTTGCCATAGGTTGTGATCTGCTGGTTAAGCGCATCGGTCGACTGGGATACAGCCTGACGTGCAGCCACCTCTAAGGCATTGCGTTGCGCGGCGGCAGCCGTCTTTTCGGCCGCAGCGGCTGCGACACTCGCTTGTGCCGATGGCTGCGCCATGAACTGCGAGGCGCCGAATGCCGCCTGCGGTCCACCGTGTCCGAAAATATCCAGAAGCCGGCCGAGATCCGCAAGTTCGCTACGAATGTCGATCGCGACTAACTTCTTGAGGATGTCGAATGACGAAGTGATTTCTGTGTTGAGGTCGTGCCAAGCAGCGGAAAGACCGGTGAGCGGTTCTTTCCCAGCTTCGATCTGGGTATAGAGCAGCTTGGCGACTTCTTTCTCGGCCTTCTCGGTTTGTCCTTGGCGCTCAAGATCAGCGATGTACTGATACTGCGCGCCGGTCAGAAAGTGGTACGCGCCGTTGGCCTCTGCGGCCCATTTGGCCACACCGCCGGACATGCGTTCGAAGTCTGCCGTGACCTTGCCGACATCTTCGCCGGATGCGTCCGCGATATCCGTGATCGCCCTCGCCACAGGACCAAGGGCGCCGCTGGCGAACTGTCCGGTCCGGATCAGATCATTCAGGACACCGCGCGCCGCAGCGATCTTGCCGTTCGTGGCAGATGCCACCCCGGTTGCCATGGCCTCATACTGCTGCCGAGTGACGCCGGCAAAGTTGCCGCTCAACTGAATGGCGGTATTGAACGCGGCAGTGTCCTGAGCCGATCGAATGGCAGCAACGCCGATGAGCGCCACCGGTGCGAGCAGTGCGGCGATAACGCCAGTGGTCGCGCTGAAGATTATTCCCGAGGCGCCGACTTCCTCTGCCAACACCAGCAGCGAGCCACCAAAGCGTCGCGTGTTGCCCTGCGAAAGCTCATGGGCCAGGACCAGCAGTTCGGTTTTCGCGCGCGTCGTGGCGCCGCTGAATAAGTCCATCGCATGCGATGCCGCTTGGCTCTCCGCAGCATGCGTGACGAGGCCTGCCGTGGACCGCTGTGCGGCGGCGGCCGACGTGCTGAGCTGAGCCACCAACCGGTTGAGTGCGGCCTCCTGGCGGACCACCGATTGAGCGAAGGTGTCGGACGAGACGCTACCGGCCTTGGTCGAAGCGCTGAGCAGCTTCGACGCTGCATCGACCGACGAATACTGCTTCGTCAGACGATCGAATGCGCCGACCGTGGATTCGCCGCTCAGCTTGAGCTTGTCGAGATCCCCGCGCAGTGCGCTCGCGTCCGACCGCGCCTGCGCGCTGCCGTCGATCCGAATGAGTAGGCCGGTCTCCATGCCTTAGCTGGCCTTCTTCAGGGCCAGGGACTCAACCACTCGCGCCAGGCTCTTAACCTTCAGCGGGTCGGTGAAACCGAAGGCGGGCAAGCCAACTCCGCCCAAAGCCTTGAACACGCCGAGCTCGTCCAGTCCGGAAGTCTTTGCCGCGATCTTGGCCGCGCTGCCGATTGCGATTCGCGCCCATTCGACTGACGCTTTCTGATCGGCGACCTGTTTCGCTTTTTCGGGAAATTTGCGCTCGACGTTGTCGCGCCAGGTCTGTTTGGCGATTTTCTCCGGAACCCCGCAGGGGATTGGCGAACGACACAGCGCAAGCAGGATGCGTTCGTGACCGTCATTGATAATCTCGCGCAGAATGTCGGTGCGCTGATTTACATCGAGTGAGCGCATCCAGTCGCGGATCTCACGATCCTGAATCGCATCGGCAGAGTGCGTCGGATCGACCTGAGGTACCGCATACAAGGCGGCCTCGGCCTTAATGGCGTTTTCTTCGGCCATCTCGACGTATTGGAATGCGTTTCCGATTCCGCGAAGCGACTCGGCGCGGACTGCCTCCAGACGCTTGTTCTTTCCGACTTCCGAAAGATGGTTGTCGTTCAACACACGTTCTGTCTCAAGTTCAAGCGTCAGAAGGCGATTGGTCGCGAGTGTCACAGCAGCGCCGGCGACGCTCGGGCCCTCGTCTGGATTCTTGCCGTAAGCCAGCGTCTGTTTGCTCGGCAACGAGGCAACGTAGTGGTTGCCCTTGTCCTGTAGCATCTCGTGAATCCGAATTGAATCGTCCTTGGACGGCGTGAATTCGGATTCGACCTGATCGACTATTTCAGCAGCTTGCTCTGCCATTTTCTGTTGCTCCGTTTTGATGGGCCAAAGCCCGTAGTAGTTGCCGGGTTCATGTGGAATATCGAGAGGCGAATGCGGCACCTCGGTGCTCGACTTATCCGGATGCGACTTTTCGTTGATCCGGTTGAAAGGCAGCCGAATCATTCGAATAACTTCGTCGAGTTTTAATGGCATGGTCAGTACGGAAACCGGAATGGAAGTGACATGACCGGCTCAGACTGGTCTGCACCGAAAACAGCGAGCGCGAGCGCCAAAACAAGGTCGTCGTGAGCGCCTTCGCGAGCACCAAATGTGGCGTTGCCCGCAGTGGTGAATCGCACGCGAAATTCCTGCAGTTCCCTGAGCAACGCGGGAGCGTCCTTCAGCTCTTTCCCGACCTTCAGGTCACCCGAATGGAGCTTTGCTTGCACCAGACTGACGAGCTGTGTTTTCGGCACGCTCCAGCCCGCCGGTGTCTTCGTGGTTTCCTGTCCTCCAGTGATCGCAACTCCTCTGACGCGCGGGATTCGCTCTTGTTGAAAGATGTCGAAGACCGGACGACCAACGCCTGTGTAGTCGACGTAGACGGCAGGCTCGGCGCTCGAAAGGGGCTCGCGGCGTAGAAGCGACGCGACATACGCCACCTGCTGCGGGTAGGCGAGATCAAGCGGCAGTCGCTCAAGATGCTTGACGTGGTAAAGCGGTCGATAACGAATGCCGATACGATCCCTGTAACTTTGGAACCGACCGCCGCTGATCTTTTCGACGATGCAGATAGCCGTTGGATCGTGCGACTGGCCAAGGTCGACGCCAACGACGAATGTGTGTTCGTAGAAGACTGCAGGATCAAGGCTGCCAAGCACTAGCTGATCCATAGAGGTCTCACAGTCGGGTCAAGCGCAGCCTCGATCAGTGCGCTCGAAAAAAACTGCTCATCTGTGTCGACAAACTCAACGAGATATTCCTGGCGGAATTGCCAATCGCCGATGATTGCGCGCTCCTCATCGAGCCAAACGCTATCGATCCGCGGGCAGTCGTGTGCTGTGACGCGAATGCGGTTCCACCCAGCGCCGCCGTTCTCCCAGGCCTCGTAGAACCAACCTCGGCGGCCGTACGGCGTGGTCAGTGCGATCAGCCGGCCCTGCGTGGTGGCGAGCATCGGACGCACACCAGCAAAGAGCGCGTCCTCAATGCGGCTAGCCTCGTCGAGGACGATTAGTTTGGCGCCTGAAAAGCCTCGAATCGTCGCTTCGGTACCTGGCAGGGCGATGATGCGCGAGCCATTCTCGAGTTCAAGACTGAGGGCCGACTCCCTCACGATCGCAGGCACGTCGGTAAGGCGCCGGTAAACGTCCAGCACTTTACGGAACAGTTCCGACGACTGACGCTGTGCGTGCGCGATCAGAAGCACCAAGCCAGGGTCGTAGATGGCCGAATGGACGGCGAGTGCGGCGCAGGTGGTCGACTTGCCCGACTGGCGAGAGCACAGCAACAAGTGGCGCTTGGCAGTCGACTGCAGCAAGTCGGACTGCCAAGGATCAGGCGGCATTCCGGCTTCATCCATAAGGACGGCAGGATCAAAGCCGCGGGCAAGGTCGCGAGCAAGGCTATGCATGCGCCACCTCACCCTGTATCGCTGGTGCTTCCATCGCTTGCAGGACCGCCACCACGGCGCGTTGAGCGTCAGGGTACGGGCGCAGGGCGCGGATCATCTCAGTGCGCATGGTGTGGTACTGCGGCGCGATCAGGATGTTCTGAGTGATCGTCTGATTGCCTGTCTGCAGATCGCCAAGCAGCTTGCCGGTGAGTTCCAGGTTCCGTGTTAACTGGCCATGCACCCGCGCAGCGTTGCCAATGTCCTTCAGATCCTCGGCATCGTCGGCAAGGCAGTAGAGGCGCGCGCGCTGCGCTACTAGGTGCTGCAGCAAACCCTCGCTTTCCGTAATGCGCAGCTGCTCCAGGTCGATCTCAGTCGACCGGCCGCGAGTCTTGAGCTTGGCCAACAGTTGCGTTGGCATGTGATTCTTGCGATGCCGGAACGCCGCCTCTTTGCTGATGCCGTGGCGTTTCGCCAGCATGCGTACAGGCACGTTGTTGGCGAGACCTAGTTCAATGGGGGCGCGGTCTGCATGTGCGCAAATCGTGCAGCGGCGGCCGTGCGTGGATTCGCCGGTCATAACGATTCGCCGGTTCGGCCACGGCTTGCGGCTTCGATCGTCGCGTCGATGGCGGTCTCGATCCAGCCTGACGGTGCCTGCGTGCTGCTGCCGTACTGCAAGGCGGTTGCGTATGGCATGTTGTTCGAAAGGAACAGCAGCGGGAACTCTGGCGCTGCTGAAAAGACTTCCTGTGCCTCGCCCTCGACCGCGGCGGCATCAGAGATCGGGGCTTGATCGGTGCGTGGAGCATTAATGCTCGGCAGCCAATTGGAACGGAAGCGACCACCGACGTAGCCCTTCGGCGCCGGATGCTTCCACAAATCGGGGTTGCCGACAGGCGATCCAAGCACCAAGCGGCGATCGATTGCGAGAGCGACGGCAACGCAGAGTCGTCGATGATCCTCGACAACTTGGTCGCCGAACTTCGTCGGGTCAATCGTCCAGCTCATACCGCCGCCGTATCGAAAAATGCAGTAGCGACATCATTGACCGGACGTGAGCCGGATACAATTCACTGAAAGCGACAAATACAGCGCAAAACAGCACTGTTATAGCTGTAAACCTACTGATTACGAATCAGGGCAGGCGCTTGAACAGGACCGGACGACGCTACGGTCATCGAAAACCACTGCGCACTGTTTCGGGACTTTTAAGTCCTTTCAACTCATTCCCGCTTTCCCGTTCTTTCCCGTTTCGTCCCGTTTCGGGAATTTGGGATAGATTTCCCGTTTCCCGTTTTCCCGTTCCTCCCTATAGGGAACGGGATTCGGGAACGGATCGGGAACTAAGGACTGCAAATGACGGCAAAGGCTGGCAATGATGTTGGCGAGTTGCTCCGCATCTTTGAGACAGAGGTAAATTCTGCGGCAGATACCCATTTCTTGTTCAAGCACATCAGTCGGATCGCGAATTCACAACCCGCCGTCCTTCGCGCCCTCAACAGCAACGTACTGGCGTGGGGAACGATTCAATACTCGTTGCGAATTTCCGCCCTTACGGTTCTAGGAAGGATCTTTGACGACGACGCCAACTCGCTATCAGCGGCCACGTTCATAAGACGCTGCGAATCAAATCTTGATCAGTTCTCGGCACAAGCGATCAGCAGCAGGAAACTCAGCACTGTTCGGAGCGACGAACTTGAGTTGCGCGAAGCAATTAGAGGGATCGCATACGAAGCACATGTAGCAACCGCAACCGACTTCGAAGCTCTTACGCACTATTTGGCAGAGCCAACCCAGATCTACAACGAGGTATACAAGCCAATCCGGAACAAGCTGGTTGCCCACCGCGACCTTCGAGCGATCATCGATCCAAGCATTCTCGAAGTGGACGCAAAGCATGGCCAGCTAGATGACATGGTCATTCGCCTGCTGCAGGTTTATTTATCGATTTGGCAGCTATTTCATAACGGACGGCTAGTCGAGGCGAGCGAGTGCACACCAAGGGCAGAAGACCGAATGGCGACTGACGTAGAAGTGGTTATGGCGCGAATAGCTAGCGTCAGAAACTAACTCCCAGGCTCCAGCCAAACAATCTCATCTCGACTTCCTATGATGCGTTTAGCTGCAAGGCCATTGACGGCCGCAGCTGCGCGTTCTGGCTTGCGTTTCGGCTCCACGTCGGCCAAACCTTTCGCGACTTCTTCTAGCGCCCTGCTGAGTGGTACGGCCGCGGTGTAGAGGAATCCGCAGTTCCGCTCAACGCCTTCGCTTTTGATCAAGCGCCGGATCTCGCGGAGCGCCAAGACCTGATTCGCGCCTTGGGGTTGTTTGGGCGCTTTGGGCTTCAGTGCTCCTTGCGGAATGGTCGAATCCACTATGCAGCTGGTGACGGGCTCACCATCCGTATCGGTCCCGAGCTCCACGATCGACAACTTGAACGGGAATGTGTCGCCGTCCCCTGCGTCTTTGGCCTTGGCGATTTCCCAACTGCGCAGGGAGTCGCCTCGCTTAACTTCGATCGCTACGTCCAAAGCCGCCAAAAGCGATGAGTGTCCGCGCAAGCCCTTCGCGCTGTCCTTGCCTGTGTGATGCACGACGATGACCATCCCGCCGGTCTGTGATTCAAGATCCTTCAGCGCGGCTATCACTTCGCCCATGTCCGCAGCGGCGTTTTCATCGAAACCGGGCGCTGCGCGATTAAGCGTGTCGACGATCAGAAGGCCATCGATGCAGTCGGCGGCGATCGCTGCCTTGACCAATTCCCTACGGTCGCTCGCAATTCGGACGTCAAGCGGTGCGGTGACGAAGCGCGCCTGGCAGTCTCCTTTGGCCTTCTGGTACGCACGGACTCGCTTTGACAGTCCGTCTTCACCTTCCAGTCCCAAATACAGTACTGGCACCTGTGTGGTTCTCAGGTTGAACCAGTCGCAGCCTCCAGACACCGCGGCGCAGAGGTCGAGCGTAAGGAACGTCTTGCCGCTGCTCGGCGGCCCATAGATGGCGCCAACGCCGCGACGCGGTAGAACGCCCTTGACCAGCCATGGAGGCGACGGCAACGCTGCCAGTGCGCTTGCCGACATGATGTTGAATCGCTGGGGCGCAGCCTTCGCCGCGGACAGCAGGTATTCGAGGTCTTCCAGTCCATGCTCGTGCGCGTAGTCGCTCGCGTCGGAGTTTTCAGGCATGTCCGCAGGCAATTTCACCGTTCGAGCGTCCACCGACGTCGCGATCTTGTCGGCTTCGGTTTCCTTGCCTCGGTCCGCAACCAGCACAATTCGCAAGGACGGGTGCCTCGTTCGCAACTGCTCAGCCACGGCCTGCATTCGCCCAGACCCGAAACAGCACACAGCCGCGGCACCAGACGCTTTCCAGCACGCCCAGGCCGCGCCAATACCCTCGACGACGTAAGCACGACCATCGCTCTGCAACTCGCCGACGATGAACACGCCGCGCATCTCATGCCCGGTTAGATTTAGCTTCTTGCCCTTCGGCGGCACAAATTGCAGTGACGTGAGCGCGCCATCCAAGCTGCAGACAGGAATCACTAGCGCGCCGGCGCAATTCATTCCAGCGATCGTCAGCGGCGCCGCTTCGTCAGGATAGATGCGCAGGCCATCGGGTATTCCGCTCTTGGCAGTGATGTAGGGATGCGAGGCTGACGCTGGCAAACATCTATCCCAGACATCCTGCGCCGATTCCCGCGGCTTGCGCGGCAGTTCCCGAACCTTGGCCGGCTCGTCACGCCAGCCAGCTTCGATCGCGGTCTTGTAGAGCGAACCCTCTCCAATTCCGTTGCCGATCTTGATACTCCGCCAGACGGCACGGCAGTCCTTCTCACCCGAATAGTTGCTCGCAGGTTTCGACCAGGTCACGAAATCATCTTCCGTCACGCCGGCAGATTTTGCGGACATCGCAATTCGGACCCATGTTTCGCGATCGGAGCCAGGGTCGAGGCTTCTCAGTGCTGCGAGAGCTCGGCCTGGATCGTTTCGGTTTGATGGTCGCCCTTTATTGCTATCAAGGGCTCGAGTCATTGGATCTCGCTACGGTCAGCCAAGATCCGGTCGGCGATTGCCTTCGCGTAACTGCCAGTCGCAGCCACCAACGCAACCTGTGCTGAGTAGGGAAGGCCGAGGCTGATAATTGCGTCTCTGAGTCGGTGCAGTGCCAGAAGCTCAGCATCGGCAGGTCGGACAGTCGAGCTGGTCGTCATGCCTTCTCCTCCAGCTCTTTCTGCAGCCGGCCAAACTGGACTCCCAGAGCGAACGCCTCAAGCGAGCTGAAGTCAGCGATCTCTGATTCCCATCGGCCAAGGTCTAGCAGTCTGCACTCGCGCATGAATTTCTCGCCTGCGCGCTGCCATTCGATCAGTTGCCCGCGGGGATGATTCTCGTGTGTTGTTCCAACGTGCTTGCAGCGCGGCACGTCCAGCGGATTAGCTCGCTCCGGACCAAGCTGCCAGGAACCGATTGGCGCTGGCTTTTCTGTGATGCTCGTGATCTCCAATTCACGCTGGAGCTTTGCGATGTGTCGGAAGGTGTACATAGCATCCGTCGCACGTTCGTGTGCATCTTGCGGCTGCTTCATGGTTTCACCGCCTGCACGCTCGTTTCGACTTGCTCTTGATCGTCGGCATGGAGCGCCGACAGAGCAATTGCACAGCTCATTTCGACGAGGTAGTGAGCGGCGTACACGATTCGACTGTCGTGGTCGACGCCGTTGAGGCCATCGCTATCAACTGCGTGGGCGGCCATGCATGTGAGGGCCTTTGCCGTATCAAGATAGCAATAAAGCGCATTTAACGCGTGGTCGAGATTTACGCCCTTTCGAATTTCAAACAGATGGTTGCCTTCCGACGATGTGTCGAAGAAGGTGACGCCCCGGGTAACGCGGCCTTGAGGCTTCATGACCGCACCGCCTTCAGCGTACGTGCTGCGTGCTCGCCCAGTACATCAATCTCATTGGCCGTATCGGCCACCATTCTGGCGGCGTGTTTGGCCAGAGTCACGATGTGCGTGTGGGCAGATTCAGGGAGTGCAGAAATCGCCAGTAGCATGGCGTGGGCTGCGGCCATCTGGTCGGAATGATAGATGTCGAGTTCGTATGCCGACTTAGTGCAGTCGTGAAGCTCGAGGGCCACTGTGCTGTCTGCTGCGATGCCGAGTTGTGTCCTTGCTTTCACTGGGCACCCCCGGACTGCTCAAGCCACTGCTGCACGGCTTTCCGCGAGTAATAAACGCTGCGCCCGACCTTTTTAAAAGAGGGGCCCTTGCGCATTACTGCCCAGCGTTCAAGCGTTCGCTTTGTAACGTGAAGTTCAGATGCCAACGCCTCCCGGTCGAAATGGTCAGCCAAAATTGGATCGTTCATGACGCACCTGCTGTAGTTGAGGTGCGCCCAGATTGTGTGAATGTCGTCTAACGTCGAATCTGAAATCCGCAACCACTTCGCGTGGTTTTCGGCTTGCGCAGTTCTAATAGTTTGTGTTAGCGGAATCGCTAAGGAAGGTTTGATATGCGTCGGTAAAGGACGCTAGCACTGCGCGCATTGGCTTTCCGTAAAAGAACTTTAGATCTGCCGCGAGCTGTTGTTCAAAGAACGCAATTGGGGCAGCGCGAGAACGTGACTTGCTCTTTTTGACGAGAGGGCCTGCCTTTGCAAGTTTTGTGGCGCGATTTTCGATTTCGTCCAATATTTGCTCAACAGTCGGACTCACTGCCCAAGCTGCGTCGAAGGCTGCGCCAGCATAAAGAGGGCTGGGCATTGCGCCAGACTCCCGCTTGTAAAGCGTTTCGAAGGCATCGAACAGGCGAGACCCGCTGAAACAACTAGCCTGCATCGGATGATGAAAAGACCTCAGGTCGGGATCCGCTCGAAGTTTCTTTTTTAATCCGCCAACGAGATTGCTGATTGCTACGTAGTGTTCCTCATGATCACTGGGCGACCTCACGGTTCGAGCTCTAAAGCCCGAGTGACTACGTGAGCACGTCTGCAGCAGCTGGCGAGTCACGCTTCGACGATCAAACGATCGCTGCATAGCCTCGGCTTCCATGTCGCGCCAAGCTGGAGACATTTCATCGCTGGTGGTCAGATATTTCAGCAGTCGAGCATCTTCCGCATCCCATGACAGCGGTGGCGCATGATGGCCACCATTTTTAGCGACATCCGCAGCACTTCTGGAAAGGGCATACGCCTCGTCCAACATCAAACCGACGCCTTTTTTGGCGCTCACTTGACGCTCCGAAGCGGCGCCTTCTTAGCGCCAGTCTGCGCATGCTTGTATAGGGCGCCCACACGCTCAGTGGCGGCGCGCAGAGGGTCGTCTAGCAGATGTGCGTATCGCTGGGTTGTCGAGGCCTGCGTGTGGCCCAGTAGTGCGCCGATGATCGGCAGCGAGAGCCCGGCACTTGCTAGCTGCGAAGCGTAGCTGTGTCGCAAATCGTGGATTCGAACGCCCTCTAGGGCTGCGAGCTTGCAGAGCTTTGCCCAAGCACTCTTGCATTCCACTTGGTGAGTGTTGGGCTTGGAACCCGGAAAGAGATAGTGCTCGTCGCTTGCCTGGAGCGCCTTGATTTCCTCGATCAGCTCCATGGCAGGCGAACTGAGCGGGACTCGGTGCTTTTTCTTTTGCTTGGTATTAGCTGCCGGCTTTGTCCATACGCCGATCTCGCGATCGAATTGATCCCAGGTTGCCGATAGCACCTCGCCGATTCGGGCGCCCGTCAGGAGTGCAAACCGGATGACGTTGCAGGATTGAAGACGGACCAAACGAATGCGCTTGATTTGATCTTGGCGCAATCCGCCTTCGTTTATGGCTTCGTCGGGGTAGGTACGAAGGGCGAGGGCAAGCCTAGCTAATTCCTCCGGCGTCAGGAAACGTTCGCGTTTTACCTCTTGATTGCGCTCTATCCCTCGGGCTGGGTTGTCCGGCCGGTAGCCCCATCGGATTGCCAAACTGAACATGCGCGACATGACGGCGACGGCGCGATTGGCCGCGTAGGGCCCGTTATCGCGCGTGACCTCGGCATGAACACGTGCGACGTCCTGAAACTTAACCGCGTCGACCTTCAACTTGCCGATCCGTGGCTTGATGTAGCTCTCCAAGGTCAGGCGATATAGCTCTGCAGTGCTAGCTCGGTTCTTCTGCTTAACGTGGTCGCTCATAAAGTGCGCCGACAGTTCTTCCACGGTCGGATCACTTAGAGACTTTTCCTTCTCGGCCTGAGGATCAGTGCCGGTATCGATCGCCATTCGCAGCTTGGCGGCGCCCTCGCGCGCCTTAGCTACGCTCCAAGCTGGATATTGGCCAATTGTGTATCTGCGTTCGCGGCCGTTGACGAAGTAGTTCAGGACAAACGCTCTAGACCCTCCAGCAGTAACGCGGACGCCAAACCCGACCAGGGTCGAGTCGTAATGGATCTTGCTTCCTGTGGCGGGAAGGGGGAGGGCTTTAACTTTCCTGTCGTCTAGCTTCTGCTTCATGTGCGACTCCAAGACCCATCTTGTGTCCGGCTCGTGTCCGGGCACTTATCTGTATGGGTTGTGTATCGAATGTCGCACACAGTCAGTCGGTGCGCAAGCATAATGCTAGTGTTTACGGCACTAGTTGCCCGGATATTTAGCCGGACACGGAGAACATGGGATGGCAGAATCGCCGTATTCGGAAACTCTTAATCAGTAGGTTCCCAGTTCGAGTCTGGGACAGCCCACCATTAGATGCATCGCGTCAATACAGAATAGAACGGGCCGAAGCGAAGACGACGCTTCGGCCTTTTTTGTTGCCCGCGATCGAATGGGTCCGCGTCGGGCTCGCCGACAGCGGCGCCTGACCGGCGCGCGGCCGACGTGTACGACCGGCACACGACGGCCAACGCCAACTCAGCCGTACAGTCCCGATCTTCAGCCTCGACGCGGCCCTTCGGAGCTGTCGTGCTTGACCTGACGATCGAGCAGGCTGACAACCGTTGGCGAGGCCTCGTTGCGCTCGATCGTCAGGTGGCCGCGATCCAGCTGCAGCACGCGGTCGGCGGCGGTGATCCAGGCGCGGTGGTGCGAAATCGACAGCACAGCAATGCCACGATCGCGCGCCAGCGCGCAGACGTTTCGCACGATCAGCGCCTCGGTAACCGGGTCCAGCGCGCTGGTGGCTTCGTCGAGAATCAGCAATCGCGGTCGATGAACCAGCGCACGCGCCATCGCGATACGTTGTCGCTGGCCTCCGGAGAGCAGGGTGCCGCGCTCGCCGACGATCGTATCCATGCCCTGCGGCAACTCGCTTACAAATGTCCAGGCGCCGGAGGCTTGCAGTGCGTACTCGACGTCTTCGCGACTGAAGCGATCTTCGCCGAGCGTCACATTGGTGGCGATCGAGTCGTGGAACAACATCAACTCCTGCGGCACGTAACCGGTGAGCGCGCGCCAACGCGTCACGTCGATCTCGGAGAGCGACACGCCATCGATCAGAATGTCGCCCGATTTCGGCAGATGCAGACCGAGCAGCAGATCGACCAGCGTGGTCTTGCCCGCGCCGGAGGTTCCCGTCAGCGCAACGATCTCGCCGGCCTTGAAGTCGAACGACACCTCGGAAAGGATTCGGCGATCGCCGAAATCGAAACTGATGTTCTTGAATTGCACATCGCGCTCGAAGGTCGGCACGCCTTGCGCACCGCCGACTGCTTCCACGTGTGCCTGCGCTTCCACAATGGTGTCGTGCACCGCCCAGTAACCGCCTTCCGCGGCATAAACGTTCTGCAATTCCTGCTGCGCCTTGCCAACGATCGATACGGTCTTGGCCAGCAACAGGCTCATCACCATCACTTCACCAACTTGCAGGTGAAACACCTCCAGCGCCATGAATATTCCCAGCGTCAGGCACAGCGCCAGAATCGGTTCCTGCAGCGTGCGATTGGTGTGGTGGCTGAAGACCGCACGTCTTGCGGCGTTTTTGATGACCTTGAGATCTTCCAGAAACAGCACGTTGAATCGTGCCTGGCGCGCCATCGCCTTCATCGGCTTGATGCCGACGAGGACGTCGGTCAGGCGTGACAGCATGGTGCGCAAGCGTTCGCCCTGAATCTTGCCGTTACGCTTGGACACCAACAGCAAGCGATTCAGCGAGCCGATCATCACAAAGCTGACCAGCGCCGACAGCAGGGCCAACTGCCAGGCCGCGATCGCCGCAATCAGGATGTAAATGATCGCCTGGACGATCAGCGCGAGCATGTACGTCACCGCGTTGTAAGCTTCGGCCGCGCGCGACGCTTCCTCGCCGAGCGCGCTTGAAAAACGGCCCACCGGTTGCCGTACGAAGAAGCCCCATTGCGCCTTCAGCAGCGCGTCGATCAAGCCGAGCCGCATGTTGGCGCCGACATCGGCAACCGCGCGCCCGACCTGCCGCAGCGCCACCAGCGACAACACGGCCTTCAACAACAAGCCGCCGCCGATGATGCTGAGCAGGGCGATGGGTTGATGCGGAATATGCAAACGGTCGAGCACGCTCAGAATCAGCTGGCTCAGGTGATTGCTCTTCGAGCCGGTGTCGCCGAGTACGGCAATCAGCGGCAGTAAGGTTGCGATGCCGATGCCTTCGGCAACGCCCGCGAATACCAGACAGGTCAAAACCAGAAGATTGCGACGCAGCGGAATGGCCGCGGCAATTTGCCAGATGGGTCTGCCGACGATGACAGCCGCGCGGCCGGGGGAAGTGGCAGGCATTGATTTCAGATCAAGGAGTAATTGCTACGAAACGCTAAGCGAAATGACAGATTCGTTAATTAGCTTACGCCACGACCGTATGTCTGGTCGGATTGGGCGGCTGGAAACTGAATCATATGCGGATCTGTTATCTGATAAACGGCTTGAATGGCGGCGGTGCTGCTTTTCCGATGACCGATGTTATCCGGATCATGCGCAGTCGCGGCCATGAGGTCGATGTCGTGGCGCTGATGCGCCAGGATGGCCGGGCCGGCAAGCACCTCGAAAATGCGGGGATTCCATACCGCATCATCGGCTCGGGGCCGTTCGATTATCTGCGATCAGCGATTCGCCTGATGCGCGACCTGCGCCACAACACACCCGATCTGATCTGGACTTCGCTGACGCGCGCCACCGTGTTTGGCCAGGTTCTCGGCAGCCGACTGAATATCCCGGTCGTCAGCTGGCAGCACAGTGCCTTCCTGAAGCCCGGCAACCGTGCGATCTTGCGGCGAACGCATCCGTTGACGCATCGGTGGGTTGCCGATTCAGCCGCTGTAAAATCGTTTCTGCAGCGACAGGTGGGCATCGCCGCCAGTCAAATCGAAGTCTGGCCCTTGTTTGCCGCAAGTCCGTCGAAGCCACAGGCCAATACGCAATTGACATCCGCGAAATTCCGTATCGGCAGTCTCGGTCGTCTGCATCCGGACAAATGTTACGAGCAGGTGCTGTATCTCGCCGCGAAGCTGCGCGATCAAGATACGCAGTTGTCGCGCTCGATCGAATTCGTGATCGCCGGCGAAGGGCCCGAACGTGATCGCCTCGAAGCACTCACGCGCGAGCTCGACCTGACCAATGTCCACTTTCCCGGATTCACCGATCGCACCGCCGAGTTTTTGGCTGGCCTGAATGCGTACATCCAGCCGTCGCGCAAGGAAGGTTTGTGTATCGCGGCACATGAAGCCATGCAGGCGGGCCTGCCGGTCGTCGCCTCGGCAGTAGGCGAAATCGCCAACAGCGTGGTCAACGGTGAAACCGGCTGGCTGTGCGAAGTCGGGGACTTGGATGGTCTGGCGCGCGCGATTCGCACACTTGCGAACGATCGCACGCGCGCAGCGGCTCTGGGACGTGCAGGCCGAATGCGCGTACTGGAACGATTTCCTGCAGCAGCCTTGGATACGGCCGGCCATTCGATCATCGAGCGACTGGAAACCGAATTTTCAGTTGACCAAAACGCCACGATCGCCCATCGACGCTCACCGTTCGTGCCGGTCGAATCGGCGCAGCGCGTCGGCCAGGTAAGCAGAAAGTAACGATGGACGCGCTACCGGAGGCCCGTCCGCAGCTTGCGAATGGCACTGGCAAGTCGTCGCAGCACTCGATTCCGATCCTGATGTATCACAACGTCGCTGCGCGGCCGCGTGGCGTCTCGCACCCAGGACTTTACCTGACGCCTGCGCAGTTCCGCCGGCATCTGCAGCTGTTGTGCTGGCGCGGTTATCGCGGGGTTTCGATCGCTGAAGGCTTGCCGTTTTTGCGTGGCGAAAAGCACGGCAAAGTCGCCATTCTGAGCTTCGACGATGGCTATCTCGACAATCTGCGCAACGCCTTGCCGATCTTGCTGGAGTTCGGCTTCAGCGCAAGCTGCTATCTGGTTAGTAGCGCCATCGGCAGCCACAACCGCTGGGATTCAGCACTGTTGGGCATCGAGAAGCCCTTGATGAACGCAGCCGAGATTCGAGATTGGCTCGCCGCGGGCATGCATGTTGGTTCGCACAGTGTTTCGCATCCGCGTCTGACCCGGTTGTCCTCGGCCGAGAAGCGACGCGAGCTGTTCGACTCGCGTGCGCAGCTGGAAGATCTGCTGGGCATTGCAATCGATCACTTCTGCTACCCGTTTGGCGATCACGACGCGGAATGCCGCAGGCTGGCCACCGAATGCGGCTACCTCAGCGCACTGACCACGCGCCGCGCCGTTGCCGCACCCGGGAGTGATCTGCTGACACTGCCTCGCCTGGGTAACAGCGGGCGCAAGAGTTCGCTGATTTTTCTGGCGCGCACGCTAGCTTGGCGCTAGCGGCGGAGCGTGCAGGGACGGGCTTGCTGTCGTCGGCGCCTGCCCACTGGTACGGCTGAGCGCCAGGCGATCGAACAAGGCCAGATATTGCTGCGCGATCGGGCCGATGCGGTGCTGCTGAACTTGTGCGGCGATCCAGTCAGCATCGGCGCCCGGCATTTTCAATCGCGCGTCGATGGCTGCGGCCAGCTGCTCGGCGTCGGCTTGGGCGAGTACGGTGCCAAGCTCGGGCCGGCTGACGATATCGCGTATGGCCAAAGAACAATCCGTGCTGATTACGGGCAGCCCGGCGGCGAGTGCTTCGACGGCAACCGCTGGATAGCCCTCGAACACCGACGAGAGCAGGAAGAGGCGATGTCTGGGCAGGACGCTGCACTGAAAATCGCGCGCGTAGCCGGGTAGGTGAATCCGCTCGGCAATGCCTAGCTGCAGCGCTAGCGCGCGGAGCTCGGCACGCTGTGGCCCCTCGCCATAAATCGTCAACTGCACCGAAGGATCGCGCAGCTTTGCAACGGCGCGGATGGCGAGTTGGAAGTTTTTTTGCGGAACCAGGCGTCCGGCGGCGACGAGCGCGGTGGATGGCGGCATTGGTGCGCAAGCTGGAAGATCGTCGTCGAGAATCGGTTCCTGGATCGAGATCACCTGCTGGTAACCGGTTCTCGCACTCAATTCGGCGGCGAGGACTGGTGCCATCGCCACGACGCAGCAGGAGTCGCGCAGGCGCTGGCGCAGGCGCGACTCGAACAACCACTGCCCGACGGTGCTGCGGCTATCGCGCTGTATCGGGTTGCTCAGCTTGACGACAATGCTGGGCCACGGTCGGGGCAGGTTGGCCAGCAAGGGCGAAACCACCGGGATATGGAAGTTGCCTGGAATAAAAACGATGTCGGGATGCAGTTGCGCAACGATCGGCGCCATGCGCACGCCCAGTCGATGCCGCGACCGCAACCCGCGCACCAGCGCGGGGGCCAGTTCGATCACTGTAACCGCGCGATCAACCAGTTCTCGCAGCACGCCGGCACTGCTGCCACAGACAATCGTCACCGTGCGTCCCGACGCTGCCCAGCGATTGCCCAGGCGAATCGCGATGCGCTCGGTGCCGCCCGCCGAAAAGTCGTGCATCAAGATGCAGATCGATTGCGCCGCCGCGATGCTCAATGAAAGCTCCCGGGCAGCGTTCGCGGCAGTGTGCGCACCCGCTCGGCCTGATCGACGACCTGGTCGAGATCGATGCCGTGCAGCTGATCCGTGCGTTGATCGCTCGAGCGGACGATCGCGTACTGCGAGCCTTGTGGCACCCATTCGCCGAACGCACCGAAGTCGCGAAACCAAGCCACCGACGGCGTGCCGGCGAGCCAGGCCAGATGCATCGCGCCGCTGTCGCCGCCTAGATGCAGATCGGCGCCTTCGATCAGCGCGTAAAGCCCCGGAATGTCCAGCGTCCCGGGATAGATGGCCGCAGGCCGAAACGGCAGCACGGCGAGAAGTCGATCGAGCAGAGCGCGCTCACGTGCCTTGTTAGAGCTGCTGACGACTAGCTGGTGGCGCGGAAACCTGTGCTGCAGCATCACCAGCAGTTCGGCCATACGTTCCGGCGGCAGTTCCTTGCGCGCCAGCTTGGTATATGGGCTTACATGCAGGTAGGGCGTGCGCGACGGGCTCACTCCGTTGTCTGCAAACGAAGGGTCCCTGCGGATGCTGCACAGCGAGGCAGGGCGTTCAACGCCGGCTTGCTCGAGACAGCTTAGTTTCTGCAGATACATCGGCTCCTGGTGGAACGAACACTCCATTACATCGGTGCTGAACACTTGCCAGCCGATTCGAAATCGCGACGGTCCCGGATGTCGCATCAGTCGTCGCCTTGCGCGGCTGATACCGGCGACAGCGGCGGAGTAATCCGCACCCATGAAGTCGACGGCCAGATCGAAATGCCGCGCGCGCAAGGCGAGTGCAGTGGCTAGATGATGCCGCAGGCTGCCGTTGCCGCCGCGCTGATACGGAATCACCCGGTCGATCCAAGGCGTCAGGCGCAGCAAGCTGGCATTCCCGGCCTGCACCAGGCAGTGCAGCTCAGCCCGAGGAAACTGCTGGCGCAAGGCCCACAGCGCAGGCAGCGAATGAACCAGATCGCCAAGCCCGCCGAGTTCCAGCAGCAGGATTTTTTTTGCGTCCTGCAAGTCGCTTGCAAGCTGCGACGTGACTGCTCGATAGCGCATCGTCACGTCGATGCCTGTCGTGCATGGGCCATGAGTCGTTGATTCGCGCCGTCACGCGCCGTCTGCGCCAGTAAGCGTTCGACGGCATCGATTACCACGTCGGGCGCAATGGCCTGCATGCAGCGCGCCGCTGGACATTCGCTGATGCTGCGACCGCAGCGGCGCACCCAGGGCACCACACGGCTGAACTGCTCCTGTTGGTCGCGGCAGGGGAAATCTTCGATCGTGACATCGACTCGCGGACTGTCTTGCCAGAACCGTCCTCGACCGAACAATGTGGCCGAGCCCGGACCGAACAACGTGACGGTCGGCGTGCCGACCAGTCGCGCCAGGTGTGAGACGCCCGTATCCGGCGAAACCAGAATCGATGCGCCGGCAAACAGCTGCCATAACTGTGCGAGGTCGAGTTGCTCGGCGTAGCTGCGATAGCGTCGATCGGGATCGATCTCGGCAACGATGCTGCCTTCGTTCTTGCCGCCGCTCCAGACCACGCCGTAGCCGCGCGACGCCAGCCACTCGGCCAACTGGCGCCAGCGCTCGGGATTCCATCGCTTCAATGGTGTGCTCGCGCCCACGTGCAGCACCGCGTAGGGCGCAACAGGGCGGTCGAACGATCGACACGACGGCGTTGGCCAATCCGCGATTCGGAAGGGAGCCGCCGCTGGTCCCGGAATGAGATCGGCGAAGATGTCTGCCATCGCTTGCGGTTCGGTCGGGTAATCGACGAACTCATCGACCATCCAACTCTTGTAACCCCGTCGCTCGCCGCCGTGCGCGACGATCCATTTCGCACCGAGGGCCGCCGCCAGCCAGCTATGGCGGTTGTCGCCCGGCACCAGCGCCAGATCGAAAGTCGGTTGCGCGCGCATCGCGCGCACCGTGCGCATGTCGCGCGGATTGAACGGCCAAACTTCAACACCGTAAGGTTTGCCCGCATACAGCGGAACCATCGACAGCGGCGTCAGCAGCACGATCTTGGCCGCTGGAAAACGCGCACGCAGTTTTGCCAGCAATGCCGACAACAGCACGGTATCGCCGAGCAAAAGATGGTGCGCGACCAGGATGCGACAGGGCAGGGCCGGCCTGCGACGACGTGACAATGTCGTCAGCCGCACAGACAGGGCATGAGCGACAATTCTTACAGTCGTCGAAAATTTTTTCGCCATAATTCGGAACAAGCAACCACCGAAGCGCGGTTCGCCTCGGATAACTAGAAATGACGATTGAAAGCTATTGGGACGACCTCGATGCCGCCACGTGTCAGCATTATTGTGCCCGTCTTCAATGCGGAGCCCTATCTGGCCTGCTTGCTGACCTCGCTATTTTCACAGACTGAGTCCTCGATAGAAATCATCGCGGTCGACGACGGCTCAACCGATCGTAGTGCCGAGCTGCTGACACAGGCCGCGCGCACCGATTCCAGACTGCGCGTTTTCCTGCAGGCCAACTTAGGCCTTGCGCAAACCCGCAATATCGCGCTGTCGCATGCAACCGGCGAATGGATCGCCTTTGCCGACAGCGACGATTGGCTCGACGCGAATGCCTTGAAGCTGCGGATCGATCGCGCAGTGGAACAGAATCTGGACCTGCTCGTCGGTAACGCATTCCACTTCTGCGAATCGCCCGGCGATCAGCCGCGAACGCCACTGCTCAAGCATCAATCTTGGAATGAGGTGATCACCGGCGAAGAGTGGCTGATCCGCGGATCGACGCGAGAGTTTCCGCATCAGGTCTGGTTGCAGTTGATCCGCCGCAGTTGCCTGCTGCAATGGCACGTGAAGTTCATTGAAGGCATCGTCCACGAAGATATTCCCTGGACCTTGAGCGTGGCGCTTGCCGCGCATCGCGTCGGATTCCTGCCGGCGCCGCTGTATGGCTATCGACTCAGTGCCGGTTCGGTAACGGCAGACAGCAGCGCGCGTGCGATCCAGTTGCGGATCCAGAGCTACCTGAAGATATTGCCTCTGATGGCTGCTGCTGCGGCGCAAGCCAAGAGCCAACAACTGCGACGTACGCTGGCGCATCAGGCCCACGACGAAGGGACCAAATGCCTGGCGCTGCTGCGCAAACGCCTGCACGATCCGGCACGTCGCGCCGAATCCGCGCGCCTGATCCTGCAATCGGAGCTATTCCCGATCACGGTTCGCGGCGCTACGCGCTTGCGCGAGGTCTGGCGCGCACTGCGCGGCTTCGCGTGTTGCCAGTTTGCGGTGGCGTACGCGCGGATATTCGTTCACGCCTAGCGCGCTGCGAGCGACGCCGCTCGACCACTAGAACTCGCCAGCGACGCCGAACACGATGCCATCGAAACGTGCATTCAGGTGTAGATCGTCGTCATTGACCTTGTAGAACTTGCCCTGATAGCCGGCGACCAGTCCGACGTATCGGATTGGCTTTACTTCAAGCACGGCACGGACATCGCCGACATGCTCGTCGTCCACCGCGATGTAGTTGCCGGTGAGGGTGAAGCCGAGCCAACGGGTGAGGTCCGCGTGCAGTCGAAGGTGCAGCAGCGGAACCCACTGATTGATGTCCTCGCGCGTCGTCTGAGTCGCTTGAGTTCCGGGCAAGGGCAGACCCAGCACTTGCTGCGAGGCTTGCGCGACGATGTCGGCCGCACCGATCAGTTTCTTCACGGTAATGCCAAAGCCTGTGCGCATACCGAAAAAATAGAACGGTGCTTCGACGCTGAAAGAATAGTCATCGAAATGGACGTGCGTGGCGATGTCGCTCGGGTGGCCGTCGCTGGTAATCGGGCCAAAGCTGAATCCGCTCGGAACCGTGACCGCACTCGATGCGCCAATGTGGTCGTAACTGGCGCTGAAATCGGGCAGCCACTCGGAATCGGTCTGGTAGCCCGCGACCAGATTGAGCTGACCCTGCGAGTGCAGATTGAGCCCGGAACCAAGGCCGAGACTGGAGCCGCCCGATTCCAGCGAACCATTCACGTCGTACTTCCAGCCGCCGACGAACAATTGCGCGCTATCGGCCTGCGCGACACTTCCTAGGATCGATGCGAACAGTAAGAGAGCGATGCGCAGACGAACCATGCGTTATGGTAGGCGCCCCATCTTGCATCGAGCTTAACGTCGCGCGCCTCTGCCGCTCGACCGCGAGGATGCGTCTGCCGCCGCACACACATCCGAAACCGCATTTGCCAAGGTCATACCGAGAGCGGGGCGCTGCGGCGCCGCACACCGTAAGCCAGCATTAAGTTTTCCCAGGACTTATCGATTTCATCTGTAAGCCAACATTAACTATTGCAGAGGAAGATCGCAGCCCTGAGCATGATCGGCCGAGAACGGCCGCAACCCGAGCGCGAGGCTCATCAACGAATGTTCGGCGCACGACACGATGAATTGCCCGCACCCATGGCGCACCCAGCGGATTTGCACGCTGCGAAGAGATTGATGAATCTCGGATGCGAATGCTGAATACGTTCTGGCGCGCCGTATCGACACTTCGACAACGGCGGTTGCGAAAATCCCGTGGCGGTGCCGAGGACGTCGACGATGCCTTCGATTGCGTCGTCGATGAGCTGCGGGTTCGCTACAGCAACTGCGAAGGCGGCTGCGGACGAATGCTGGAGTGCGCTGTGGATGCGCCGGCGCTGTGTGCGCAGTGTCGACTCGCGCGATGTGAATCGACAACGATCAAGCCGCGCGTTTGATTCGCGCTGACTCGTGGAACTTCTGTGGTTCGTGATGCTTTCGAACGTGTAGCACGATCAGGTGAGTCACGACCGGGTTTGGTCTTTGTCGGAATGCGTGCGCTTCGAAAGACCCAGCGCACGGTCGACAGAAAACGTATCGACAGTGCGCTGGCAGGCAATCAGGCGGTTGCAGCTACTTCCGCCGCCACCGGATAGTCGGTGTAGCCGTGCGGGCCCGGCGAGTACAGCGTTTTCGGATCCATCGTTGCCAGCGCGGCGCCATCATGGATACGCGAAACCAAGTCGGGATTGGCGATGAAGTGGCGCCCAAAAATGATCGCATCGGCGCTGCCATCGGCGATGGCGGCGGCAGCACTGGCGGGATCGAAACCGCCATTCCGCATCAGCGTTCCTTGATAATTGTCGCGCGCGATCTTTGCGAGTTCCTGTTCCGCTGGTCGGTCGAACTGGTCATGGCGCAGATCGAGGAATGCAGCACCCCGGGCATTGAGTTGTGCCGCAACGTAGGCGACCAGCGCCTTCGGATCGGAGTCGACCACGTCGTTGAACGGCACCAGCGGCGAGATGCGCAGCCCGACACGGCCGGCGCCGAACACCGCAATCGCCGCGTCGATTACTTCGAACATCAATCGCGCGCGATTCTCGATCGAGCCACCGTAGCGGTCGGTGCGGTCGTTGACGCCGTCGCGCAGGAACTGGTCCAGCAGATAGCCGTGCGCACCGTGAATTTCCACGCCATCGAATCCGGCTTCTTTCGCCAGCCGCGCTGCCTGCGCAAACTGTGCAACCACGCCGGGCAGCTCATCGGTGCCGAGCGCACGCGGCACTTCGTACGGCTTGCTGCCTTCTGGCGTATGAATCGAGCCGTCGCGGATCGCCTTGTTCGACGACGAGACCGGTTGCGCGCCATTGTTCAGCAGCGAGTGGGCTGCGCGGCCGGGATGCCACAGCTGGACCGCGATCAGGCCGCCTGCGGCATGAACCGCATCGGTGACTTTCTTCCAGCCGGCGACGCGCTCGGCGTCCCACAGGCCGCCTTCCGCAGTGAAGGCGCAGCCGTCGGCGGCGATCATCGTGGCCTCGGTCAGGATCAGGCCGGCGCTCGCGCGCTGTGCGTAGTACTCCGCCATCAATTCGTTCGGCACGTGTTCACGACCGGCGCGTGCGCGGGTCAGCGGCGCCATGACGATGCGGTTGGCAAGCTTCAATTCGCCGGCCTTTACCGGTGTGAGTAGTTTCGAAGTCATCAGCATTCCTTTATTCGGGTGGAGGGGGCGGCGGAGTGGCAGAGCGCTCTCACCGCCACTGGGGCAACGCCTGCGTCGGCAGCTGCCGACGCAGACGGGTTTGCATCAAAACGACGACAAAAACAGCCATTCCGGCACGCTCCCGAACGCATGGCGCTTGACTTGCAGCGCCGATATCGCAATGCTTGGCGGGAGTGTTACCGTTTAGTAACACCAATAAAGTTACTTACCGGTCACGCACCTGTCAAGCGATGGGTGGTGTACGGAGGATCAGCAATGAGCAGAACGAGCGAAGAAACGATGGTGCCCGCCGCGGCGCCGGTTAAGACGCGCGTGCGCGACCGGATCTTCGAAACAGCATCGGCGCTGTTTTACCGTCGCGGCATTCGCGCGGTCGGCGTCGACACGATCGCCTGCGAAGCCGGCACCAACAAGATGAGCTTCTACCGCAGCTTCGCGTCGAAAGACGTGCTGGTTGCCGAGTATCTCGGTGATCAGGGCCGCAGCTACTGGGACTGGTGGGACACCGTCGTCGCGCCTTACGAGGGCAAGCCGCGCAAGCAGGTCGAAGCCCTGTTCGAATCCTGCGTGACCAAGACCTGCGCCAAAGATTCGCGCGGGTGCGCCATCGCCAATGCAACGATCGAAATCCCCGAAGAGGAACACCCGGGCCGCAAGGTGCTGATCGAACACAAGAGCGAATCGCGACGGCGGCTGCGCAAGCTCGCCCGCGACATGGGCGCGCGCGATCCGGACGTATTGGGTGATGCGCTGATGCTATTGCTGGAAGGCAGCTACATCACGCGACTCACGTTCAGCACCGGCGGCCCGATCATTGCTGCCGCCAAAGCAGCCAAGACGCTGATGGATGCCCACCTGCGCCGCTGAGCACGCTCGGCGTTGCGCTGTCGTCCGGTGCGGCCGTATGTGCGCAGCGACGTGCCGATCCGCGTGTCTATATGTCCGAGGCGCGGCGGAGACCCGCGCTTCGTCAGTAGTGGCCCCACCGGCGCTTGACCGGTCGACAGCCCCGATTTCAATTCCCTGATGCAGAAAGCGCAGCCTCTGCTGGCGTCGATCGACCTGCAACCGATCATGCAGCGACCGGACGCGCGGCTGCAGGTCGGCTTCAGTGGCGGCCTCGATTCAACCGTATTGCTCCACCTGCTCGCGCAGCACTTCCCGGATCGCCTGCGTGCACTGCACGTTCATCACGGCCTGCAAACCGTGGCGGACGACTGGGCGCGACACTGCGAAGCCGTATGCGCCGATCTCGCCGTGCCGTTCGAGCGGATCGATGTTCAGATCGATCCGACCGATCCGGCCGGACCGGAAGCCGCCGCGCGGCGCGAACGCTATAACGCCCTGCGCAGTCGACTCGCGGCCGGCGACGGACTGGTCACCGCCCATCACCGCGACGATCAGGCCGAGACGGTCTTGCTGCGCTTGCTGCGGGGAACCGGCGTGCACGGGCTGGCCGGCATGCGTCAGGTCGCCGAATTCGCACCGGGTTGGATCTGGCGGCCGCTGCTGGCAATTCCGCGCAACGAACTGCAAGCGTACGCACAATCGCAAGGCCTGCGTTGGATCGAGGATCCGCATAACGTCGAGCCGCGCTACGCGCGCTCGTGGCTGCGTACGCAGGTGATTCCGCAGCTTCAGCCGCGTTTTCCGCAAGTCTCGCGCAGTCTGGCGCGGACCGCGCAACTCGCCGCGGAAGCCTGCGAACTGCTGGACCAGCTGGCTTCGCAGGATCTGGTCGAAGTTGCCGCCGGCGCGGCGCTGCAAGTGGAGCCGCTGCTGCAACTGGGCAGTGCGCGACGCCACAATCTTCTGCGTTACTGGCTGCGCGGGCAGGGCTTCGAAGTGCCGCCGGCGAACGAACTCACGCGCATCGCCGGCGAGGTACTCGCCGCCGCGGTTGACGCTGAACCACGTTTCGCATGGTCGGGCTGCGAGTTGCGCCGCTTCCGCGGTCTGCTGTTCGTAATGGCGCCGCTGGCGGCGGTGCCGCTCGACTGGTCGATGGACTGGCGCGACGGCGCAACGCTACAACTGCCCGCAGGCTGCGGCGAGTTGCACGCCGCCCATCCACCACAAGGGGGATTGCGCCTGCGTTTCCCGCGCGCGGGTGAGTCGTTCAGGCCGGCAGGTGCCGCACACCAGCGCACGCTGAAAAATCTTTTTCAGGAGGCCGGCGTGCCGCCCTGGGCACGCCGCCGGCTGCCGGTGATCGAAAGTGCCGGCGAGATCCTCGCGGTGGCCGGACTCGGGCACGCCCAAGCCTGGGAGGCACAACGCGCCGACACCATCGGGGCGCTGGAGTGGCGACACAGCTTGGCAGGCCTGCGCTCACCGCTCGCATTGTGAGGTCGGCGGGCTTCCCGTAAAATCGTACAAACCCGCAGTCGCCAATCCCATGCCTGATACCGTTCAAACCCGCTTCATCTTCGTGACCGGGGGCGTGGTCTCTTCGCTCGGCAAAGGCATCGCCGCTGCCAGCCTCGGTGCCATTCTCGAATCGCGTGGACTCAAGGTCCACATGATCAAGCTCGACCCTTACATCAACGTCGACGCCGGCACCATGAGCCCGTTCCAGCACGGCGAGGTCTACGTCACCGAAGACGGCGCCGAAACCGATCTCGACCTCGGCCACTATGAACGTTTCCTGCGCGGCAAGACCAGCCGCCTGAGCAACGTCACCACCGGGCAGATCTACCGCAACGTGCTGGAAAAGGAGCGCCGCGGCGACTACCTCGGTCGCACGGTGCAGGTGATCCCGCATATCACCGATGAGATTCAGGACCGTATCCGCGCCGGTGCACGCGGCGCCGACATCTGCCTGGTCGAAATCGGCGGTACGGTCGGCGACATCGAATCGCTGCCGTTCCTCGAAGCGATTCGTCAGATGGGCGCCGAACTCGGCCGCGAGCAGGCGATGTTCGTGCACCTGACGCTGCTGCCGTTCGTGAAGTCTTCCGGCGAGTTAAAGACCAAGCCGACGCAACATTCGGTCAAGGAACTGCGTTCGATCGGCATCCAGGCCGACGTGCTGCTGTGCCGCTCCGAGCGTCCGATTCCCGACGCCGAGAAGCGCAAGATTTCGCTGTTCACCAACGTGCCGTACCGCGCGGTGATTTCGGCCGTCGATCTCGATGACATTTACAAGATTCCAGGCTGGTTGCAGCAGCAGGGCTTCGACGATCTGGTGGTGAAGCACTTTGGGCTGGAAGTGCGCAACGCCGATCTCAGTGCCTGGGAGCGCGTGGTGAATGCGCGCGACAAGCAGGATGTCGAAGTCTCGGTGGCGATGGTCGGCAAGTACGTCGATCTGGCCGATGCTTACAAGTCGCTCAACGAAGCGCTGTACCACGCCGGCCTCAACACCGGTACGCGGGTGAAGATCCGCTATATCGAATCGGAAGCGGTTGAAAGCCAGGGTGCGCGCATCCTGCAAGGCGCCGATGCGATCCTGGTGCCGGGCGGCTTCGGCGAACGCGGCATCGAGGGCAAGATCGCTGCCGCGCGCTACGCACGCGAAAACAAGGTGCCGTATCTCGGCATCTGTCTCGGCATGCAGGTCGCGGTGATCGAATACGCGCGCAATCTCGCGGGTCTGGAAGGTGCGCACAGCACCGAGTTCGTGCCGAACGCCGCGCATCCGGTGATCGCGCTGGTGACCGAATGGCGCGACGCGACCGGTCGCATCGAACGGCGCAGTGCACAGTCGAACCTCGGCGGCACCATGCGTCTCGGCGTGCAAACCTGCCGGCTGGTCGCCGGTTCGCGATCGCGCGCGCTGTACAACGCCGAACTGATCAGCGAGCGTCATCGTCATCGGTACGAGTTCAACAACAACTACCGCGAGACCTTGACGCAGCACGGTCTGTCGATCGCGGGCATGTCGGAAGATGGCGAGCTGGTCGAGATGGTTGAAATCGCCGAGCACCCCTGGTTCGTCGGTTGCCAGTTCCACCCGGAATTCACCTCGACCCCGCGCGACGGACATCCTTTGTTCGAAGGCTTCATCCGGGCGGCGCGCGAGCAGCACCTCGCGCACCAAGCGAAAGCGGCGTGAACCCGCGCCGCTGCGAGATCTTCGCAGCGGCCCCTCTGGCGGTGTCGCGACACTTCGCGAGGTTTTCAGCTCGGTTGTACTGCAACACTGACCACGCGAGGTTCAGGCGACGATTGCCTGTCGCTGGCCTCGATGGCGGCTTTTTGCAGATGCCCGAGCCAAACGGTTTTCGAACTCCGAACCGCTGCGCGGCACGCCGCCGGCGCTCGCTCGCGCGCGCGACGCGCATTCATTAAGATGCAGCCCAATCACGCCGTCCTCTAAGTCAGGAAATCGTTCAGCACATGTCCAAGATCGTCAGCGTCACCGCACTAGAAATTGTCGACTCACGCGGCAATCCGACCGTAGAGGCGGAAGTGGTGCTGGCGTCCGGCGCGCGGGGTCGCGCAGCGGCACCGTCGGGCGCATCGACCGGGACGCGCGAAGCCGTGGAACTGCGCGATGGCGACGCCAGCCGTTACCTCGGCAAGGGCGTGCGTCAGGCGGTGGCGAATGCCGAAGGCGAACTCGCGCAGGCCGTGATTGGTCTCGACGCGCAGGACCAGGCCGAACTCGACCAAGTGATGATCGAACTCGACGGCACCGAGAACAAAGCGCGCCTCGGCGCCAACGCAATCCTCGCGGTGTCGCTGGCGAACGCGCACGCAGCGGCCAACGAGAACGGTCAACCGCTGTTCCGTCACCTCGGCGGCATCCAGTCGGAGACGCTGCCGGTGCCGATGATGAACGTCATCAACGGCGGCGCGCATGCCGACAACAACGTCGACATCCAGGAATTCATGATCCTGCCGGTCGGCGCCAGCAGCTTCTCCGAAGCGCTGCGCTACGGCGCGGAAATTTTCCATACGCTGAAGAAAGTACTGAAGGCGCGCGGACTCAACACGGCGGTCGGCGACGAAGGTGGCTTCGCGCCCAACCTGCCGTCGAACGAAGCCGCACTCGAATGCCTGATGGAAGCCATCGACATGGCCGGGTACAAGGCCGGTCGCGATATCTATCTTGGTCTCGACGTCGCCTCCAGCGAGTTCTTCAAGAACGGTCGCTATCACCTCGAAGGCGAAGGCAAGGAATTCAGCGCCGAGGAATTTGCCGATTATCTCGCCGGCCTGTGCGATCGCTATCCGGTGATTTCGATCGAAGACGGCTGCGCCGAAGGCGACTGGGACGGTTGGGCAATTCTCACCGAGAAGCTCGGTGATCGCGTGCAGCTGGTCGGCGACGATCTGTTCGTGACGAACACGAAGATTCTCGCGCGCGGCATCGATCAGGACATCGCCAACGCGATTTTGATCAAGCCGAATCAGATCGGCACGCTGACCGAAACCCTGGAAGCAATTCGCATGGCGACCGAAGCCGGCTATGAAGCGGTCGTCTCGCACCGCTCGGGCGAAACCGAGGATTGCACGATTGCCGATATTGCCGTTGGTACGGCGGCAACGCAGATCAAGACCGGTTCGCTGTGCCGTTCCGACCGCATGGCGAAGTACAACCAACTGCTGCGCATCGAGCGACTGCTCGGTAGTCGTGCGCGCTACCCGGGCGCCGACGCGTTCCCGGTGGTACTGACGAGCACCTGATGCCGAGACTCGGCCGCCTCATGCTGCTGGTGCTGGGCCTGATGCTGGCCGCGCTGCAGTATCGGTTGTGGTCGGCCGACGGCGGCATGATCGAGAACCATCGTCTGCAAGGCGAAGCCGCGCAGATGGAGCGCGACAATGCCGATTTGAAAAAGCGCAATGCCGTGCTGGATGCCGAAGTCGCCGACCTTCGTGAGGGCGGCCCGGCGATCGAAGCGCAGGCGCGCGCCAATCTCGGCATGGTGCGCAAGGGCGAGACGTTCTATCTCGTGGTTGCACCTGGCCCCTGAGCGTATCCTCCCGCGTGAGTCCGCAGAATCCGCGTTATTGGGCGGTCATCGCGTCTGCCGGCGGCGGTTCACGCATGGCCTCGGGCAAACCGAAGCAGTATTTATCCTTGCGCAATCGGTCGCTGCTCGAGTGGAGCGTTGCCCCATTTCTCGATACCGGCTGGATCGACGGGGTCGTCCTGGTGCTGCCGAAAGGCGATACCGATTTCGCCAAGCTGGCTTTGGCGGGACATCCGAAAATCGGGACCGTCACGGGTGGTGCAACCCGTGCCGAATCGGTACTCGCCGGACTGCAGGCGGTGAGCGAACGTAGCCGCGGTCTGACCGGTCCGCTGTTCGTATTGATCCACGATGCCGCGCGGCCCTGTCTCACAGTAGAAGATATCGAGACGCTGCGCGACGAAGCGAGCGACGAGCAGGGCGGTCTGTTGGCGGTGCCCGTCACCGATACCCTCAAAGTCGAAGCGCGCGAACGCGCCGACAGCACCCTGGAGCAGGCGAATGTCTGGCGTGCGCAGACGCCGCAGCTGTTCCGGCTCGACCTGCTCAAAGCGGCACTCCAAAACGGTTCGCATGCAGGCGCGGGGCACGCCGACGAAGCCAGTGCGATGGAGCGTGCCGGGCACCGGCCGCTGCTGGTGCGGGGTCGCGAGAGCAATCTGAAAGTCACCTATCCGGAAGATTTGCCGCTGGCCGAATTCTGGCTGTCGCGGCGCGAATACCTGCGTTAGTCCAGGGTTCGCTCAGTGGTAATCCGGAGAATAGGTCACGGTTAAGTCGGGGTTAAGTCGGGATTAATCCGGGCTCGGCGACGCTGCCGACCGCAGCAGCTGTGGCAGACTGGCCGCGCGCCAATCGGGGGCAGACCGGCGCAACTAAAAAAGGGGAGCGCGTTGGTCGAGGGACCCTACAAGTACTGGGCATTCATTTCGTACAGCCATCGCGATCAGGCCTGGGCGGAGTGGCTGCACAAGGCGCTTGAGAGCTATCGCGTTCCGCGTCGCCTGGTCGGCCGTGCAACCGCGGGTGGAACCATTCCCCGGCGTCTGTTCCCGGTGTTCCGCGACAGTGAAGAGTTACCGAGCTCGCCGAATCTGAGCGCAGTGATCGACGAAGCGCTGCAGCAGTCGCGCTTCCTGATCGTGATCGCGTCGCCTTACGCCGCAGTTTCCCGCTGGGTCGATGAGGAGATCCAGCGCTTCCGCGCGCTCGGCCGGGCCGATCGCATCCTGTGCCTGATCGTCGACGGCGAACCGCATGCGGACACGCTGCCGCAAAACGGTTTGCTGGAATGTTTCCCGCCGGCCTTGCGCGAACCGGGCTGCGCCGAGCCGGTCGGTGCAGACGTGCGCCAGCGCAAGGACAGCAAGGCGGCGGCGAAACTGCGGCTGATCGCCGGACTGCTCGGCGTGGGGCTTGACGATCTGCGCCGGCGTGAGCGTCGCCGACAGTTGTTGCGCACCACCGCCTGGAGTGTCGCCGCCGCACTCGCGTTGATCGCCTTCGTCGGCATCTGGAATGTGCAGACCCGCGCCCGGCAGGAAGCGCTCGCACAGCAGGCGCTGCACGCGCATATCGACACGCTGTACGAAAAAGGTCGGCGCGAGCTGCAGGTGCGAAACGAAGCGCGCGCGGCGGTGTACTTGAACGAGGCGTATCGACTCGGACGCGACACGCCGGCCTTGCGCTTCATGCTCGGTCGCGCCATGCGCGTGGTCGATGCGCTCAAATTCACCATCAACGTCGGGGCATCGGTAGAAGGCCTGAGCTTCAGCCCGGACGCCACGCGCGTGCTGACGCTCGACGTCGATCATCATGCGGCTGTTTGGGAACTGGCGAGCGGCCGCAAGCAGTGGACGGCGGAGCTGCCGGAGGACGTCGAGGCCAATCCCAAGTACAGCGCCGACGGCAGCAAACTGCTGTTCCGCATCGACGGCCAGGCGCCTCGTCTGCGCGTCATCGACGCGGCCACCGGCGTGCCGGTTGCCGATCTCAGCATTGCGCCGCACGCTTGGCCGGCCCATACACAGTTCGATCACAGCGGGGACAATATCGCCTTCGTGCAGCCCGACGGCCAAGCGGCGATCTACAACTTCGCCGCCGCGCGCGTGGTCCATCTGGTTCAGCGCGATTGCGTGCTCGCCGGCTACAGCCGCGACGGTGGCCAGTTGTTGACCGCCGATGCGCATGGCGTCGTGCGCAGCTACGACGCGCGCAGTCTGCGCCTGCGGCACGTGTTCGAGAGCCTCGGTGCGCAGGTGGTCTACACCGATTCCAGTCCGGATGGCCGGCTGTTGGCGGCGGGTGCGATCAGCGGGGTGTTCCGTCTTTGGGAGGCCGACAGTGGTCGCGCACGCATCAGCGCCGCCCACGCGAGCGACTACCTCGGACACGTGTTCAACGGTATCGACGGCACGCGATTGCTCACCGCATCCGTCGATAGCGCACGCGTCTGGGATACGCGCAGCGGTGCCTTGCTCGATTCGATCAAGTTCGGCAGCAACGATCAACGCATTCATATCAGCGAAGACGGCCGCCGCCTGATCAACACCGGTGCCGCACGCTTAAGCGTGCTTGATGTCGACACCGGCGCCGATCTGTTTTCGCTCGATACCCACTTCGGCGGCGCCACCGCAATCGATTTCAGTTTCGACGACCAACTGCTGGCGACCGCAGGCCGCGACGGCGTCGTTGCGTTCTGGCAACTACCGGCGATGCCATTGGCGAGTTTCCAACACGGCAGCGGACCGGAAGATCCGAATGTGCCGCGTGTTCTGGCGGCAGTTTCCAGTGACTTCGCCAGCCATCGCGAACTCGGCTTCAGTGCGGGACTCGATGGGCGCGTCGACTGGTGGAACAGTCGAACCCTGGCGACGCTGCACGACGTTGCGGCCGATATCGGCCGCATCAGCGCGGGCGCGCTGAGCGCGGATGGCAAGCAGATCGCAGTCGGCGGCGTCGCGGCACTGAAAGTCTGGGATGTCGATAGCGCAAACCTGCAAACGACAATCTCGAACATCGGTGCCACCGTTCGCGCGATTCACTTCAGCCGCGATGGACGCATGCTCGCTGCAGCGTTGCGCGGTGGTACTTCGATGCTGTGGCAGCTCCCCGAGGGACAGCTGCTGAAGAGTCAGCCGATCGATCGCTATCTGGCGCAGGCGTTCAACCCGGTCGCCGCGCAGTTTGCAATCGGCGCGGGTGGCACCGTCAGCCTGTGGGAACCGGCGCACGATCGTCGCCTGTGGTCGACGCCGCTGTCGACGGCAACGCCTGCGGATGCGGTCACTGCGATCGATTTCAGTCGCGATGGTCGCCAGTTGCTGGCCGTGAGCGAACACGGCGGAATCTATTTACTGGATTCGAACGATGGCCACGTGATCGAAAGCGCGCGCGACGAAACCAGCGAGTCGGTGACCACCGCCGTGCTCAACCCGCAAGGTACGCAAGTGCTGCTCAGCGACGACAATCGCTGTGCCTTCCTGCTGCGGCTGCAGGACAAAATCTCGCATCGACTTTGCGGACACGGCATGGACCTTTCGGCGGCCGGTTTCAATCCTGCCGGAACGCTCATCTTCACCACGAGCCGCGATGGCAGCGCCCGAATCTGGGACACCGATGGCAATCTGCTCGATGTCCTGGCGTTTCATGGAGGAGCCGTGACTTACCGCAACGGCGCTTTCAGCCGCGACGGTGATCGGCTGCTGACGGGATCGGTGGATGGCAGTGCCCGCGTTTGGGACGCAACAGCGGAAGAACGGGACGCCGAAACCATTGCCGCCAGTTTGCAATGTCGCGTGCCCTGGCAGACGGACGGGGATGATCTGACCCCCGTCCGCCCGCAACGGACGCTGTGCGGCGCCCGTTGAATCAAACCAACGCGAACCCTTAGGCCGACTGCAGCTGTGGTGTCGACTGCGACGCCGACGGACGACGACGTCGCGCGCCCAGCACCACCATCAGGCTGATCCCGGCCAGCGGAACGATCTCGAAGTTGTTCTTCGACTTCGGTGTGGTTGCGCCGCAGGCATCGATCAAAACAGGCGTCATTGCCAGCATCAGTAGAAGAAGCGCATTCCTGCGCGACTGCTTGGAAAGATTGAACATGATGATTTCTCCCGGACCCGAGATGGGCGTCATGACGCTAGCGCGACGCGTCGATTGCGTCCAGCGCTCAGCCGCGCGCCGCGTGCGCTGTGTCACTCGCGCGTAGCAGTACATAGACCGCACCGGTACCGCCGTCGCAAGCCCGCGCCGATGCGAATGCCAGCACATCGCGCCGACGCCGAAGCCAGCCATCGAGCAGGCTTTTGATCACCGGACCGCTGTTGGGCGATCCACGACCTTTGCCATGGATGATCCGCACCGCACGGATATTGTGATCCTGGCAATGCGCGAGAAATGCCGAGACCTCGGCCTGCGCCACGTAGCGGTTCAAGCCATGCAGATCGAGTTCGGCACCGATCTTGTAAGTGCCACGACGCAGCCGCCGCCAGACCGAATCCTGGATGCCATCGGCACGGTAGGCGAGGGTGTCGCCGCTCTCGATTGCATCCGGATCGAATGGGCCTTCGAGCAACTCCTGCAACACCGCACGCTCGTCGGCCTCGCGCTGCAGCGGTCGCGGTGGCGGCGGTTTGCGCGCGGGCAGCACCCGGTCGCGCGCGGGCAGTGGTTCAACGCCCGCCATCGCTGCGCGGAAATCGTTAATTTCCGGGCTCTCCGGCAGTGCATCCTGCTGATCACGACCGCGCTTCGCGTTCATGCGTACATCATATCGGGGCGACCGCTAAAATCACGCTTCGCTCCTCGCTTCACGCCAAATTCCACCCGATGCGAATTCTTCTGTCCAACGACGATGGCTGCACCGCGGCGGGTCTGCTGTGCCTGGCCAAACACCTGCGCAAGGTCTATGCAATCGATATCGTCGCGCCCGATCGCAATCGGAGTGCGGCATCGAACTCGCTGACGATCCTGAATCCCTTGCGCGTGCAGCGCCATGAAGACGGCACTCATTGCGTCGATGGCACACCGACCGATTGCGTCCACCTGGCGCTGACCGGCCTGCTCGAGCAGGCGCCCGACATGGTCGTGTCCGGCATCAACATGGGCGCCAACCTGGGTGACGACACGCTGTATTCCGGCACGGTCGCCGCGGCGATGGAGGGGCGTCATCTCGGCATTTCGGCGATCGCGGTGTCCTGCGTGTCGTTCGAACCCAAGCACCTCGATACCGCCGCGCGCGCAACGCTGCAGCTGATCGAACGCCTCAAGCACGATCCACTGCCGGGCGACACCATTCTCAACGTCAACGTGCCGGACATTCCCTACGAAAGCTTGCAGGGCTTCGAAGTCACGCGGCTCGGAAACCGCCATCGCGCGGAAGCCGCACACCCTGCGCGCGATCCGCGCGGCCGCGCGATCTGGTGGATTGGTGCTGCGGGCCCCGAGTCCGATTGTGGACCCGGCACCGACTTCTTCGCCGTTCAGAACGGCCGTGTTTCGATCACGCCACTGCTGGTCGACCTGACACGATTCAGCGTGATGGACCGCTTGAAAAGCTGGCTCGGCGATCTCGCACCGGTTGCCGGCGCATGACGCTGAGGCCGCTGGCAAAAGCAGGCTCGCAAGTGTCGCTGTCGGCGCGGACCAAAATGGTCGCCGATCTACGCCGCGAAGGCATCACCGATGAGCGCGTGCTGGAAATCATCCAGAAGCTGCCGCGGCATGAGTTCGTCGATGAATCCTGGCGCGCCGAGGCTTACAAGAACAAGCCGCTGCCGATCGGACAGTCGCAAACGATCTCGCAGCCCTACGTCGTTGCCTTGATGACGCAAGCCCTGCTGGAAGGCGCCACACCGCGCAAACGTGTGCTCGAAATCGGTACCGGCAGCGGCTACCAGACCGCGGTGCTGGCCGAACTCGGCATCAGCGTGTTTTCCGTTGAACGGCTCAAGGCCTTGTCGGAAGTCGCACGCGAACGGCTCGCGCGGCTGGGCTATCGCAACATCCATTTCGGCTACAACGATGGCAATGCCGGCTGGGCCTCGCACGGACCTTATGACGGCATCATCGTAACCGCCGCCGCCGCTGAGGTCCCGCAGGCCTTGCTCGATCAGCTCGACAAGAACGGGCGACTGGTGATTCCGGTCGGCCCTCCGCAGAACCAGGTCCTGCGCGTGATCGATCGCAAGCTGCGCGGCTTCGATACGCGCGAGATCGCCGCGGTCAGCTTCGTGCCGATGCTCGAAGGTCGCGCCTGACTTGGTCGCAGGCAATCTATTGAGATCACGCCCAAGATCATCGCCGCATCCGCATGCAGATTCGATGACGCAAACCCACCGAAATTCGAACGCTCAATGAACGCCTTCCGCGAATGGCTGACCCAGCTGTATGCACATCTGGGCTATCCACAGATCCTGCTGCTGATGGCGATGGAATCGAGCCTGCTGCCGGTGCCGTCGGAACTGGTGATGATTCCTGCCGGTTATTTTGCGCGCGCCGGCCAGCTCGATGCCGGGCTGGCGATCGCCTGCGGCGCGATCGGTTCGCTGATCGGTGCGAGCACCAATTACTGGCTCGGCCGTACGCTCGGTCAGGCCTTCCTGCTGCGTTATGGTCGCTGGCTGCTGATTGATCGGCGCCGCTACCAGCAGGCCGAGACCCTGTTTCTTCGCAACAGTCATAGCGCCACATTTTTCGGGCGCTTCCTGCCCGTCGTGCGGCACCTGATCTCGCTGCCGGCGGGAGTGTTCGAAATGCCTGGCCTACCGTTTGCAGTACTGACGACGTTGGGCTCGGCGCTCTGGTGCGCGGTGCTCGTCGCTTGCGGCTATTACTTCGGTGCTGCCGCGGTGGACTGGGTCGGACACTACATGCACGAATTGAGCATTCTGGTGCTCGTGTTACTCGTGCTGGGCGCGATCTGGTTTCTGCGACGCCGGCCCGAGCCTGGTTCGGGTTCCTCGCAAAACCCCTAACTACGACCACCACCCGCGAAGGCTGGCATCCAAGGAACAGGCATTTGCGCGGTCGAATCGACGACTCGCTGGATCCAAAGACAGCTGCGACATCCGGTCGCGGTGAACGGCCCGCTGCAGCGGCTTGCATGGACTCGACGAGTTCGTATTCGCTGCGGGAGTTCCCACGGCACCTATCGTGGATATTCGCGTTGCTGCTGCTGAGCACGCTAGGCGGTTGCTTCAGCGCATTCGAATCCACACGCGGCGCGCATAGCCAGCACCAAACGGCGGCGCGCAGCGTTGAGCCCGGCGAATATCGCGTGGTCGGCGGCGATACGCTGTACTCGATCGCGTTCCGCAATCAACTCGATTTCCACGATCTGGCCAGTTGGAACCGCATCAGCGGTCCCGACTATCGGATCTATCCCGGACGGATCTTGCGACTCAGGGCGCCGGGCGTGACGACAAGTGTCAGCGCCGCACGCAAATCCGAGGATGCCGTCGCGAGTTATCCGCCCCCGGCAACGCCTACCGGCAATGGTGGCGCGAATCCGTACGGGCGGGGCGCCGGCAGCTCGGGCAAGTCTTCTGCTGGCGCGGATTCCGCGGCGGGCAGCGCAGGCAACGCCGATGCCGCTACATCCGGCGTGTCGGTGCCGCCCGACAGCGCTCCGCCACCGCGGCTACCGAAACCGACGTCGAGCGCGGTCGTCGCGCCGCCGGGTCCGCGTTTCGATGCCGGTCGCTGGGAGTGGCCCACGCAGGGCCGCGTTCTGCGCAGCTTCGGTGCCGATGGCAGCAAGGGTGTCGATATCGGCGGCAATCTGGGTCAGATCGTCGTCGCCGCTGCCGCCGGCAAGGTGGTCTACAGCGGCAGCGCGCTGAAGGGTTATGGCGAACTGGTGATCCTGAAGCACGACGAACAATATCTGTCGGCCTACGGTTTCAACCAGCGCCGCTTGGTCAACGAAGGCGACGTCGTCGGCGCCGGTCAGCCGATTGCGGAATTGGGACTCGGGCCGGAGCAAAAGCCAGAGCTGCATTTCGAGATTCGCGATCGTGGCAGGCCGATCGATCCGCTGAGCCAATTGCCTCGTCGTTGAGGTGTGCTGCGACAGAACGACAATACTGTCTTCGGTCCATCATTTCATTCGAAACAGTACGGTCGTCGACCCATCACCGACCATCCCGATCGTTTCGGTTCAACCGCAGCTGACTCGACCCGCGGCATCGATTCTGTCGATGCGAAGCAACAAGGGCCGCGCCGCCGCTGCCACGCTTTGCCAGCTCCCACTTACCTGTCGCGGGGTCGCCAACTCCGTGCCGTGCACAACGCACCGCGCTCGCTCGGTGCGTGCGCTCAAGTCTTTCGGACTAAGGCGTCCGGCTTCCGACCCTTCTGACTTCCGGCCTCAAGACTTCTGCTTGCTCTTCCACTCCTTCAGAGCGGCCAGCAGATTCTTGACGTGACCATCCGGCGCCAGTGCCGAGTAGGTGTAGATCACGCTGCCATCAGGGGCGATCAGGTACGACGTACGATCCGAATGTCCGGGCCAGTACCACATCGTCGCGTCGTAGGCCTTGGAGATCTTCTGCTCGGGATCGGCGGCGACGGCAAACTTGCTGCGGCACTCACTCACCGAGAACTTGTTCAAGGTGGCGATATCGTCATGCGAGACACCGACCACCGTCGCGCCGAGTGCCTTGAACTGCTCGGTGGCTTCGGCGAAGTCATGCGCCTCCACGGTACAGCCCGATGTGAAGGCCGCCGGATAGAAATACAGCACGACCGGGCCTTGCTTCAGCGCTTCCGCCAGCGAGAACGTGCTGACGACGCCGCCGAGCGATGCCTCGGTGCTGAAATCAGGCGCTTTCGCACCCGCTTTAAGGGCGGCTTCGGCCGGAATCAGCACACAGCCGAGCAGGGCGACCAGCAGGGGCAGGCGCAGGCGGCGGGAATAACGAACGACGTTGTTCATGGATAGTGACTCGATTGGCGTTACCAGAGTCCAAGGATACGCAAACCGGCGCTGTGCGGATTCAGGCGCGAGCCACGGGGGACCGCACTGGCTGGCGGCTCCAGCGCGGGCATGATTTAATCGCGCCCCCGAACTTCATGCCCGCCTGCGCAATCGTCGCCGCGACCCTGATTTCATAACGTTTCCCCCACGCCCAAAGGCCTCCTTCGTGAAAACCGAGTTCCCGCGCATCCAGCGCCTGCCGCCCTACGTCTTCAATATTGTCGGTGACATGAAGAAGGCGGCCCGAGCTCGCGGCGAGGACATCATCGATTTCGGCATGGGCAACCCCGATCAGCCGACGCCCAAGCACATCGTCGACAAGCTGGTCGAAGTCGCCGTGCGCGGCACCGACAGCGAGTACGTCAAGCCCGAGCACAAGGACGAAGAAGCGGTCCACGGTCATCGCTATTCGGTGTCCAAGGGCATCCCGCGTCTGCGCCGTGCGATGGCAAGCTGGTATCGCACGCGCTACGCAGTCGAGCTGAATCCGGAAACCGAGATCATCGCGACGATCGGTTCCAAGGAAGGCTTGGCCCATCTGGCTTTCGCGACACTCGCACCCGGCGACACCGTGCTGGTGCCGAACCCGGCATATCCGATTCATCCTTACGGCGTGGTGCTGGCCGGTGCCGACGTGCGCCATGTGCGCCTGACGCCCGAGGTCGACTTCTTCGAAGAACTGGCCAAGGCGATCAAGGAAACGATGCCGGCGCCGAAGATGCTGATCCTGAACTTCCCGGGCAACCCGACCACGCAGTGTGTGGATCTGGCGTTCTTCGAGAAAGTCGTCGCCATCTGCCGCGAGCACGAGATCTGGCTGGTGCACGATCTGGCTTACGCCGATATCGTGTTCGACGGCTACAAGGCGCCGAGCGTGTTGCAGGTGCCGGGTGCGAAGGACATCGCGGTCGAGTTCTTCACGCTGTCGAAGAGCTACAACATGCCCGGCTGGCGCGTCGGCTTCATGGCCGGCAACCCGACGCTGGTGGCCGCACTCGCGCGCATCAAGAGCTATCTGGACTACGGCATGTTCACGCCGATCCAGGTTGCTGCGATTGCCGCACTCGAAGGACCGCAGGACTGTGTGGCCGAGATCTGCGAGATGTATCGCAAACGCCGCGACGTGCTGGTCGACGGTCTGAACAAGGCCGGCTGGCCGGTGGAAAAGCCGAAGGCGACGATGTTCGTCTGGGCGCGCATTCCGGAAAGCCATCGTGCGCTCGGCTCGCTGGAATTCTCCAAGCGCTTGCTGGAAGACGCCTGTGTTGCCGTCTCGCCGGGCATCGGCTTCGGTGAATACGGCGACGAATATGTGCGCTTCTCGCTGATCGAGAACGAACAGCGCACGCGTCAGGCGATGCGCTCGATCAAGAAATTCCTGTCGAAGAGCGGCGCATGAGCGCGTCCACGCCACTTCGTGTCGGCCTGCTCGGGCTCGGCACGGTCGGGCAGGGTGTGCTGCGCGTGCTCGCACAGAACGCGGACGAGATCGAGCGTCGCCTCGGTCGTCGTGTTGTCGTGACCCACGTCGCGATGCGCGATGCCAAGGCCAAGCGCGATTGCGATCTGAGTGGTGTGACGATCTGCGCGTCAGCGGCCGACGTGGTGGCCGCCGACGTCGATATCGTTGCCGAACTGATCGGCGGCATGCAGCCGGCGCGTCAGCTGGTGCTGGATGCAATCGCGCGCGGCACGCCGGTGGTCACCGCCAACAAGGCGCTGATCGCCGAGCATGGCAACGAGATCTTCGCAGCGGCGCAGGCCAAGAATGTGTTCGTCGGATTCGAAGCCGCAGTCGCCGGTGGCATTCCGATCATCAAGGCGGTGCGAGAAGGCCTCAGCGCCAATCGGATCGACAGCCTTGCCGGCATCATCAACGGCACCAGCAACTACATCCTGACGCAGATGAGCCGCCGCGGCATCACCTTCGGTGAAGCGCTGGCCGAAGCGCAGAAGCTCGGTTACGCCGAAGCCGATCCAACCTTCGACGTCGAGGGCATCGATGCCGCGCACAAGCTGACGATTCTGGCCTCGCTGGCATTCGGCACACCGCTCCGTTTTGCGGCGGTCGCCACCGAAGGCATCAGCAAGGTGCTGCCGCAGGACATCAGTCTCGCGCAGGAACTCGGCTATCGCATCAAGTCGCTCGGCATCGCCAAGCATGCAACCGTCGACGGTCAGGATACGGTCGAGCTGCGCGTGCACCCAACACTGGTGCCGGTCGATCATCTGCTGGCGAAGACCGACGGCGCGCTCAACGCGATTCGCGTGCACGGTAATGCGGTCGGCCAGACCGTGTTCGTCGGCCGCGGCGCCGGCGGCGATGCAACCGCCTCGGCCGTGATCGCCGATCTGATCGACGCCGCTCGCTGGCTCGCAGCGCCCGCACAGGCGGTGCCGTATCTGGGCTTCGGCAGCGCGAGCCTCAAAGAAGCGCGCGCGCTGCCGTTCGACGAGATCCACAGCGCGTACTACCTGCGCCTGCGTGTCGCCGACGAATCCGGCGTGTTGCGTGCGATCACGTCGATCCTGGCCGATCTCGATATCAGCGTCGAAGCGATCCTGCAGAAGGAACCCGGCGACAACGAGGACGCCACACTCGCGATCATCACCTCCGAGATTCCGGAAAGCCGCTGCAATCTCGCGCTGCAGAAGCTCGGTGAACTGCCGTTCGTGCGCAGCGGTCTGTCGCGCATCCGCGTGGAGCATTTCGAGGGCTGATGGACGCGCCGTCGCTGCAAGGTCGACACGTTCGCCTGGTGCCCTTGTCCGCCGCACACGCCGCGCCGCTGTTCGAGGTCGCGCGCGATGCGCAGTTGTTCCGCTACATGCCGGTGCGCATCGCCGATCTTGCTGCGATGCAGGCCTACATCGCGCAGGCTCAGGCCGAGCAGGCCGCCGGTCGCACCATACCGTTCGCAATCGAACTGAGTGACGGCAGCCTCGTCGGCAGCACACGTTTCTGTGCAATCGAACCGGCGCACGCACGCGCCGAAATCGGCTGGACCTGGCTTAGCGCTCGTGTGCAGCGCACCGCCGTCAATACCGAATGCAAGCGCCTGCTGCTCGAATATGCTTTCGACACGCTCAAGCTGAATCGCATCGAACTGAAAACCGACTCGCGCAACCAGGTTTCGCGCGCTGCAATCGCGCGCCTTGGTGCCACCGAGGAAGGCCGCTTCCGCCGCCACATGGTGCTGCCGGACGGTTATGTTCGCGACACCGTCTGGTTCAGCATCCTGCGCGAAGAGTGGCCGACGGTGCGCGAGCGCCTCGACCGATTCCTCGCACACAATCATTCAAGCCGCACCGCCGCCACTGCCACCGCCGACTGACATCGCCATGCGCTACACCGGAATCATCGAACACTACCGCAGCCGCCTTCCGCTGGCGCCCGAAGCACGTGCGATCAGCCTCGGCGAAGGCCGCACGCCGCTGATCAAACTCGACAACCTGCTGCGCGCCGAAGGGCTCGAGGCCGAGTTGTACGTCAAGTTCGAAGGCCTCAATCCGACCGGCTCGTTCAAGGATCGCGGCATGACGATGGCGGTCACGCAGGCGGTCCACCAGGGCAGCCGCGCGATCATCTGTGCTTCCACCGGCAATACCTCAGCCGCTGCGGCGGCTTATGCCTCGCGCGCTGGCATCACCGCATTCGTGCTCATTCCCGAAGGCAAGATTGCGCTCGGCAAGCTGGCGCAGGCGATCGTCCACGGCGCCGTAGTGATCCAGATCCGCGGCAACTTCGACGACGGCATGCGCCTGGTCAAGGAAGTCGCCAAGACCGCACCGGTGACGATCGTCAATTCGATCAACCCGTATCGTCTGCAGGGCCAGAAGACGGCAGCATTCGAGATTGTCGAAGCGCTCGGCCACGCGCCGGATTTCCACTGCATTCCGGTCGGCAACGCCGGCAACATCACCGCGCACTGGATTGGTTACTCGGAATGCGCCGGCATCGGCACCGAATCCTGCCTGCACTGTGCCGGCGACTGCGCCTTCCTCGGCGCCGCCTGCACGCGCAAGCGTCCGCGCATGGTGGGTTATCAGGCGGCCGGCAGCGCGCCGTTCCTGCGCGGGGGTCCGGTGGCGAATCCGGAAACCGTGGCCACCGCGATTCGCATCGGTGATCCGCAGAGCTGGACCCCGGCCTGGAAAGTCCGCGAGGAATCCGACGGCTGGTTCGACGAACTCGAGGACGATGAGATTCTGGCCACACAGCGCCTGCTCGCGGAGAAGGAAGGCGTGTTCTGCGAACCCGCTTCGGCCGCCTCGCTCGCTGGTGCCTTGCGCGATCTGCACAGCGGCAAGATTCCGAAAGGCTCGACCGTGGTCTGCACGCTCACCGGCAACGGCCTCAAAGACCCGGACATCATTCTCAAGGACGGTCTGCGCGGACTGGTGCAGGTCGATGCCGAGCAGAACGCCGTCGCGCGCGCACTGCTCGACCGGCTGAGCTGAGCCGCGCGATGCCCGGCGTGGGCATCGACAACGACCCGCGCGTGCCAGCAACGACGCCGCAAATCCGTCGCCGCACCGCCGGCGACGCGAGTCGGCTGCCTGCCGACCTGCATCCGGTGCTACGGCGGGTGTACGCCGCGCGCGGCATCGACGGCGCCGATCAACTCGCACTCGAACTGCGTCACCTGCACGCACCTGCGGCATTGCGGGGCATCGACGCCGCCGCCGAACTGCTACAAGTCGCCATCGCGCAGCAGCGCCGCATTGTGATTGCAGGCGACTACGACGCGGATGGCGCCACCGCGACCGCCGTCGCCATTCTCGGCCTGCGCGCGCTCGGTGCGGCGAGCGTCGACTACGTCGTGCCCAATCGCTTCACGATGGGATATGGCCTGTCGCCGCCGCTGGTCGAATTGGCACTGGCGAAACGCGCGCAAGTGTTGGTTACGGTCGACAACGGCATCGCCAGCATCGCCGGCGTAATTGCCGCGAAAGCAGCCGGGCTGCAGGTCTTGATTACCGATCACCATCTGGCACCACCGCTGCTGCCGGCGGCGGATGCGATCGTCAATCCGAACCAGCCCGGCTGCGACTTCCCGAGCAAACATCTGGCCGGGGTCGGTGTGATGTTCTATGTGCTGCTGGCGCTGCGCGCGCGTTTACGCGCGGCCGGCGCCTTTGCAGCCAAGCCGGAGCCGAACCTGGCCGAACTGCTCGACCTGGTTGCGCTCGGCACCGTCGCCGACGTCGTGCGCCTCGACTACAACAACCGCATCCTGGTTGCGCAAGGGCTCGCGCGCATTCGCGCGGGTCGTGCGCATGCCGGCATCCGCGCGATCCTGCAGGTCGGCGGTCGCGAAGCCGAGCGGCTCAGCGCAACCGATCTCGGCTTCGTGCTGGGTCCACGTCTGAACGCTGCCGGGCGCCTGGAAGACATGACCGTCGGCATCGAATGTCTGCTGGCGCCGACGCTGGAGGCCGCATTGCCGCTGGCAATGCAACTCGACGGCCTCAACCGCGAACGTCGCGGCATCGAAGCGCAGATGCGCGACGAAGCGCTGGAGCTGGCCGCACAGACCGATGCGGTCGGTGTGTGCCTGTTCGATCCCGAATGGCACGAGGGCGTGGTAGGTCTCGCGGCATCACGCGTCAAAGATCAGTTGCACCGGCCGGTGATCGCCTTCGCGCGCGCGACCGAGCCCGGCATGCTGAAAGGCTCCGGCCGCTCGATCCGTGGCCTGCATCTGCGCGACGCGCTGGCCGCAGTTGACGCCCAGCATCCGGGTTTGATCCTGCGCTTCGGCGGCCATGCGATGGCGGCCGGCTTGAGTCTGGCGGAAGACGCGTTGGACGATTTCTCCGAGGCCTTTGACCAGCGCTGCCGTGCGCTGCTGGATGACGACGCGCTCGAGCAGGTGATCGAAACAGACGGTGAGTTGTTCGCGCCCGAACTCACCTTGACGGCCGCACTCGCGCTGGAACAGGCCGGCCCTTGGGGGCAGGGGTTTCCGGCGCCACTGTTCGAAGGTACGTTCGAAGTGACCGCTTTGCGCGCGCTCGGCGCCGACGGCAAGCACGTGCGCTACACCTTGCGTACACGTGCCGGCAACTCACTGTCAGGTCTGCATTTCAATGCCGGCGATGCCGTGGTCACGCAGGGGCCGGTCCGTCTGATCTATCAGCTCAGCGTCAACCGTTTTCGCGGCGACGAAATGCTTGAATTACGGATCGAACACGCCTATCCGATCGACTGATCGTTGCGCCAGACAGCGCTATCGTTTAGATAGCGACCGGACATTCAATCTGATCGCGACAAGCGGCAACGCAGCGATCGGCTTCACGCAATCGCTGCAGGATCGCAGCTCAGGCTAGTCCGCCGGACCCGCCACGAACGGCAGCGGCGATGGGCGCGCCAGTGAATAGCCCTGGAAGTAGTCGGCACCCAGTTTGCGCCAGGGTTCGATCCAGCGATCCTGGTCGAGCCCGGTGATGATGACGCGGCGATTCAGATGCCGCGCAACACGCATCGCACTTTCGCCGAGCACCAGCTCCAGCGGATCGGTGGCGATGTCCGGGAACTGACGCGCGTCGAGCTTGAGGAAATCGATCGGCAAGGCGCGCAGGCGCTCCAGTTCGGTCGCATGACGTCCGGGATTGAAATCGGCGGCGACGCGGCAGCCGAAGGTCCGCATAGTTTCGCAAAATGTCTGCGCGTGTTGCGGCTGACGTGCAACCGCATCGTGCGGCAGCTCGAAACACAGCTTGCGCACCGCAATCTCGGGACGCTTGCTGAACTGTTCAGCAAGGAAATCCAGCAGTCGTGGATCGGACAACGACGCTTCGGTCAAATTGACGCTGCAGAACGCCAGACGCTGGTACGCCTCGGCCTGGGCTTCGAGCAGATCCAGCGTATGCAGCAGCACCCAGCGATCCAGTTCGGCACTCAAGCCGCTGCGCTCGGCGGTGGGCAGGAAAGCGGCGGCGGGAGACCAGAAGCCTTCCTCGTCTTCGAGCGTCAGCAGGATCTCGAATACGTCGCCTTCGGCGGCATGACGCCGGGCCGGGGTGATCCACTGCGTGGTCAGATGGAACAGATCGTCTTCGAGTCCGCGACGCACGCGCTGCGTCCACAAGGCCTCTTCGACGCGCCGCGACGGCAGTTCCACTTCCGGCGAATACACCACCACCGCGTTGCCGCCGCGCCTGCGCGCGGCTGCGGATGCCTCACTGGCGCGGCGCAGCGCTTCGGCCGCGTTGTCGGCACCGCTACCAACCATGTAGCTGCCCAGACATACGCCGACGCTGCTGGTCAGATGGAAGCGTTCGCCGTTCCAGCTGAATGCCAGCTGCGCCAGCGATTCGCGCAGCGACTCGGCGAACTTGATGCTGTGTTCGACGTCGGTATCCGGCAGCAGGACCGCAAAGCGTTCGCCGGAGAGTCGGAACACGTGATCGCTGCCGCCGCTGCGTGCGAGGATCAGTTCGGCCGCGCGCTGCATCATCGCGCCGATCGCTGACGGGCCGCCGTGTTCCCGCACCGATGCGGTGGTGTCGAGATCGATCAGCAGCAGCGCATGGCGATTCGGCTGGTCGGCGTGACTGCCGAGCAAGGTCCGCAAGCTGCGCTCGTAGGCGGCACGTCCGCCGAGTCCAGTGCTCGGATCGAGACTGTCGTGCGCGGCATCGGGCGCTGCGAGTGCGGCGGTGCGCGCCAGTTCGCGGAACACGACGATGCAGCCCAGATCCTCGCCCGAACGCGCGCGCAGGGGTGCGGCAACGATCGCAATCTGTGTTTCTTCGCCACGCGGCCGCAACAGCGTGACGCCGCCGGTGTATTCGATGCGCGCACCGCGTGCCAGCGAGAGCTTTGGCAAGTCCGGCATCGGTGCGCCCGCCTCGGCGTCGAGCCGGGCGAGGAAGACTTTGCTGAAGGTCTGGCCACGCGCCGCACGCGAGGTCATGCCGACGAGCCGCTCCGCCACCGGATTCATCTCGTCGATCAGACCTTTTTCGTCGGTGGCGATGACGCCGTCTTCGACCGAACCCAAGGCCAGGCTGGTGCGTTCCTGCAGCCGCGAGAGTGCCTCTTGCGCACGCTGGCGCTCGGCAGTTTCGGCGTACAACTGCGTGCGGGTGATGCGCGCACTTTCAATCTGGCCGCGCAGCTGGATCACGCGCTCGTTGTACCAGTGCGCGAGCAGCCCGACCTCGTTCTGCGCGCTGTCGTCCAGTGCCACGCCGAGTGAGTCGATGCTGGATTCATAGGTCGCCAGTTGCTGCGCCATCCGCCGCAGCGGCCGCACCACGGTGCGACGAATCGCGCCCCAGGCCAGTGCCAGCGTCAGCATCGCAGCGCCCAGCGTGAGCACCAAGGCCTGCGAGATCAGGTAGCGCGAGCCGTCTTCGCCGTCACGCGCGGCGGTGACGCTGGCGATGTGCCAGTGCGTGGCCGGCAGCCCGCGCAGCACCGCATAGCCGGCGTCGTGCAGAACGGCGTCGTCGGTGAGCATCATGCGCTGTGGCGTGCTGCCGTCGTCGACCGCATTCCAGATTGTCGCCAGCGCCGATTCCGCTTCGGCGCGCGACATATCACGCGTGCCATCCTTCAGTGCCGAGATCGAGCCGGCGTCGTACTGCGGCGAATGCACGGCGGTATCGACAAACTTCTGCGACTGCGCATTCAGCGCCAAGGCCAGCGGGTTGAACGAAACGTTGTGCTGCGCGAGTTCGGCGATATTGCGGCTGGCGGCGTCGCGACCGAGCGCGGTTTGAGCGGCAGCGGATAGCGCCAGCAAGCGATTGTCGCGATCCAGCAACAGGGCATAGCCGCCGCTGTCGCTGGTGGAGTCGGCGAAGTATTTGGCCAATGCGGCGACGTCCAGGCTGACGCTGACGACGCCGAGAAAGTTGCCCGGTCCACCGAGCGAAAGGCTGCAGGTGACGACATCACGTTTGGCCAGCAGGTCGTGATAGTTCAGCGTCCAGAAGCACCGGCGCGCGCTGGCGTAACGCACCGGCGTGTACCAGGCTTCGCGGAAATAGGGGATGCTGCGCGGGTCGTTGTAGTCCTCGCGCGGCTGCAGGTGACCGTTGGCGTCGCGCAGCAGATACACACTGGCGCGTTCGACGCCGGGTTCCAGGGTGCCGGGTTCCGGCCAGATGCCGATGCTCGCAATCAGATCCGCATTCGGCGAACGCTCGCCAAGCGCTTGCACAAGGGTTCTGAGCGAAGCCCGCGACGGGCGACTTTGCATTTGCACCGCCAGCGTGGTCGCGAGCGATTCCGCCGCCGACACCGGTAACTGCACCTGAGCCGCCAAGCGATTGTTGACCGAGTCCTCATAGCGATAATTGAGAACGCCGAGTCCATTGCCGACCAGCCGATAGCCCGCGTAAACCGCTACCGCACCCAACACCAGCACCAGCAGCACGAACAGTAGCCCGAGCTTGAATTGCAGACCCTGGTACCAGCGCAGGCCTGCGCCAGCGGGCGTGGGTACGACTTGGCTACTCACGAAGTCGGGGGATCGAGGGCGCGCGGACGGGACATGGTGAAAGCTTAACTCCATTCCCGGGTTCGAAGTCGGGCTCTTAAGGCTACGATTTTATTCGGATACCGATGACTCCTCATGCGAGTCCAGAGGTCTCACGATGACCGCCGGTCGGTCCGAACCGGGTTGTGGCAGGAATTCGGCATGAATCGAGTAGGCCGCCGCCAGTGTGGCCGTCGTCAAAGTCTGTTGCGGCGAACCCTGCGCCAGGACCCGGCCGGCGGACAACAGCGTGATCTGATCGGCATAGCGCATCGCCAGATCGGGGTCGTGCAGAATCGCCAGCACGCCGAGGCCTTCAGCGGCCAGTGCGCGCGCCAGCTTGAGTGCAGCGTGACGATGCGCGAGATCCAGTCCCGCGGTCGGTTCATCCAAGAGTAGATAGCGTGGCAAGTTCCCCAGCGTCGGCGGCAGCGGCCCGCCGAGTTGCGCGAGGCTGCGCGCGAGTTGCACGCGACGGCGCTCGCCGCCAGACAGACTCAAATAGCTGCGCGCGGCCAGCGATCCAGCATCGACGGCCGAAAGCGCCGCATCGATGACGGCGGCTTCCTCGCCGACAGTTTGCCGCCAGCACGGATAGCGTCCCAACGCGACCACATCGGCCACCTGGAAATCGGCCTGCAGCGCATCGAATTGCGACATCACGGCGCGCTGGCAGGCACATTCGCGTGGCGTCCAGTTCCGCAGCGCGCGGCCGTTGAGTTCGACCGTCCCTCGGTTCGGCCGCAATTCTCCGGCGAGCAGACGCAGCAGGGTCGATTTGCCGGCGCCATTCGCGCCGAGCAAAACGTGGAGCTGTCCGGGCGCCAGGCGCAGCGACACATCGTCGAGCAGGCGGCGACCGTCCCGGTCCAGGCCCAGACTCCTGCCTTCCAAGGCCAGCCCGGCACTCATTGGCGCGCGTATCGCAGGCTGCCGTCACTGCGCAGGCGCAGCAGCAGGATCATGAAGAACGGTCCGCCGATCAGCGCAGTGAGAATGCCGATCGGCAGGTCGGCCGGCGTCGCGACCGTCCGCGCCACCAGATCCGCCAGCGTCAGCAGGCTTGCGCCGAGCAGCGCGGAGGCGGGCATCAGACGACGCTGGTCGTTGCCCACCAGCAGCCTCACCAGATGCGGCGCAATCAGCCCGATAAAACCGATCGCGCCCGCCAGCGCGACACTTCCGCCGACCGCGACCAGCGCCCACGCCATCAATCGTCGCTTGAGCCGCTCGACATCGATTCCGAGGTAGCCCGCCTCGGTTTCGCCCAGTTGCAGCACATTGAGTTCGGCCGCATAGCGCGGCAACAGCAGAATGCTCAGCAGCAGGAAGGGACCGACCACCGCGATTTCGCCCCAGCCGGCGCGGCCCAGGCTGCCGAACATCCAGTAGGTGGCCGTCCGCAGCGCATCGTCGGCGGCGACATACGACAGCAACCCGATCGCGCCGCCGGCGATCGCATTGATCGCCAGACCGGCCAGCAGCAAGGTTGCCGAGTGGGTCAGGCCGTTGACCCGCGCCAGCCGCATCACCAGTGCGCAGGTCAAAACCGCGCCACCGAAGGTCACCAGCGGCAGCGCGGCGGCTTGCGGCACGATGCGCATCAAGCCCTCGAAGCGATGCCCGAGGACGATCAAGGCGACCGCGGCCAGTGCCGCGCCACTGGATACGCCGATCAAGCCGGGTTCGGCCAAGGGATTGCGGAACACGCCCTGCATGGCTGCGCCGCTGACTGCGAGCGCGGCGCCGACCAGCAGCCCCAGCAGCACCCGCGGCAAGCGCAACTGCAGAACGGTTTGCGCGACGCCTTCGTCGGTCGCGCCGCCGACCAGCGCGCGCAACAGCTCGACCGGGGCGATCGTCAACGGCCCGCTTGCGAGCGCCGCTGCGGCAATCAGAATCATCGCAACCGCCAGTGCTGCGTAGAGCGCGCGGGCGGGGCGCGCCATTGGCGTGGATTCGAGAGGCGACGACATGGCGCGCATTGTGCCGTGTCTGCAGGCCGCCGGGCGGGGCGAACCACGGGTGGCGCGGCGCACCGTCGCGGGGCGTCTAGCTGATATAATTCGCACCTTCGGTTGGGTGCCTTCACACGCGAATGTGGCGGAATTGGTAGACGCACTGGTTTTAGGTACCAGCGCCGCAAGGCGTGCGAGTTCGAGTCTCGCCTTTCGCACCACTATAAATGTCGGCAGCCCTGCCCGAAGTCTGCTTGTCACCTCGCCAATCACTACAGAGCTATCCCCAGATGGAAGTCCACGTTGAATCGACCGGCGGCCTTGCGCGCCGTCTGCAAGTCACCATTCCTGCCGAACGCGTCGAGCGCGAACTGGGCGAGCGCCTGAAGCGCCTCGCGGGGCGCGTCAAGGTTCCGGGCTTCCGTCCGGGCAAGGTGCCGATGAAGGTGGTGGAGAAGCAGTTCGGCGATTCCGCCCGCATGGAGCTGATTGGCGAACTGGTCCGTCAGACCTGGCCGGAAGCGCTGATGCAGGCGCAGGTGCAGCCGGCCGCCGCGCCGAATTTCGAGGTCACCGGCGAGAAGGCCGGCGAACCGCTGGTCTACGTCGCCAGCTTCGACGTGCTGCCGGAAGTCACGCTGGACAAGCTCGACCAGCTGCAGGTCACGCGTCCGGCCGTCGAGATCACCGAAGCCGATATCGATCGCCTGATCGAAAATCTGCGCAAGGCGCGTCGTGTCGTCGAGAAGGTTGAACGTGCTGCGCAGGCGGGCGACATCGTCGTCGTCGACTTCAACGGCAAGCTCGATGGCGAGCCGTTCCAGGGCGGCGAAGGCAAGAAGGTCGAGATCGAAGTCGGCACCGGCCAGTTCCTGCCGGATCTGGAAAACGCGCTGGTCGGCCACGTGGCTGGCGATTCGTTCACCACCGACGTCAACTTCCCGGCCGACTATCGTGCCGAGCAGCTCAAGGGCAAGACGGCGCAGTTCGATGTCGTCGTCGACGAAGTGCGCGAAGCGCGCCTGCCGGAAATCGATGAGGAATTCCTCAAGGTTCATGGCGTCGAGGAAGGCGCCGGCGCCGATGGTCTGCGCGCAAAGTGCCGCACCGCGCTTGAAGCCGAGCGTGACAAGGCGACGCGTGCACGCCTGAAGCGCGAAGTCCTGGACCAGCTGCTGGCCCTGCACCCGATCGAAGTGCCCAAGAGCCAGGTGGATCAGGAAGTGATCCGCCTGCGCGAAGAAGCCGCCAATCGCATGGGTCTGAACCAGGCCAAGACCAAGATCAGCCCGGAACAAGCCGCGCAGATGTTGCCCGACGTGCTGTTCGAGGCCAATGCACAGCGCCGCGTCGCGCTCGGTCTGCTGATGGCGCAGGCGATCAAGTCGAAGGGCATCAAGCTCGATACCGACAAGCTCGAAGCCACACTGAGCCAGATCGCGGCCGATTATGACGAACCGGAGCAGGTCAAGATGTACTACCGCTCGCGCCCGGAAATGCTCGATGGTCTGCGTGCCATCGTGGTGGAAGAGCAGGTTGTCGAAGCCCTGCTGGCCGAGGCCAAGACCAGTGATCAACAAATGTCGCTCGAAGACTTGTTGAAATCCCAGGCGCAGCCCGCAGCTTGAGACTGAGCCGGGCAACCGTGCGCATCGCAGACGATTGCGATGCGCACACGACACTTACCTATAAACAAGGATCAACGATGAACGATGCGATGACCCGTTCCCAGATGGCCAACCTGGTGCCGATGGTGGTGGAACAGACGGCGCGCGGCGAACGCGCGTTCGACATCTATTCGCGCCTGTTGAAAGAGCGCGTGATTTTTATCGTCGGTCCGGTCGAAGACCACATGGCGAACCTGGTGGTCGCCCAGCTGTTGTTCCTGGAAGCGGAGAACCCGGACAAGGACATCAGCATCTACATCAACTCGCCGGGCGGCGTTGTTACCGCCGGACTGTCGATCATCGACACGATGCACTTCATCAAGCCAGACATCAGCACGCTTTGCATCGGTCAGGCGGCGAGCATGGGCGCGCATCTGCTCGCGGCAGGCACCAAGGGCAAGCGCTTCGCGCTGCCGAATTCCCGCGTGATGATCCATCAGCCGTCGGGTGGTTCGCAGGGTATGGCCAGCGACATCGAGATTCAGGCGCGCGAAATCCTCTATCTGCGCGAACGCCTCAACAAAATGCTGTCGGATTGGACCGGCCAGCCGGTGGAAAAGATTGCGCGCGATGTCGAGCGCGACTTCTTCCTCAGCGCCGAAGCCGCCAAGGATTACGGGATCGTCGACCAGATCCTCGACCGTCGTACAACGCCACCGGCGCCGAAAACGGCCTGATCCTGGCCTCGGCCCGCCGTCCGAAGGCGGCCTGGGGTGGTTGGGCGGTGTCACAGGAATTTTGCTGCAGCGTTACGCGGTGATATAAGGGTTATGACGACCAGCGTCATGTGCCGATTTAGAGGATGAAATGCCAGACAACGTGAGGAATGGTTCCCAGAGCGGGCGAGTGCTGTACTGCTCGTTCTGCGGCAAAAGCGAGCACGAGGTTCGCAAGCTGATTGCCGGGCCCTCCGTCTACATTTGTGATGAATGCGTTGACTTGTGCAACGACATCATTCGTGAGGAAGTCCACGCAAAACCGCAGGTCAAAGGCCTGCCGAAACCGCTCGAAATCCGCGCGGTACTGGATGAGTACGTGATTGGTCAGGACCAGGCCAAGAAGGTGCTGTCGGTTGCGGTTTACAACCACTACAAACGCCTCAGCCAGAAGGGCTCGGCAGATGGTATCGAGCTGTCCAAGTCGAACATCCTGCTGATTGGCCCGACCGGCTCCGGCAAGACCTTGCTGGCCGAAACGCTCGCGCGCCTGCTCGACGTGCCGTTCGCGATTGCTGATGCAACCACGCTGACCGAAGCCGGCTATGTCGGTGAGGACGTCGAAAACATCATCCAGCGTCTATTGCAGAAATGCGACTACGACGTGGAGAAGGCGCAGCGCGGCATCGTCTACATCGACGAAATCGACAAGATCTCGCGCAAGAGCGAGAACCCCAGCATCACGCGCGATGTGTCCGGTGAAGGTGTGCAGCAGGCGCTGCTCAAGCTGATCGAAGGCACCATCGCCAGCGTGCCGCCGCAGGGTGGCCGCAAGCATCCGCAGCAGGAGTTCCTGCAGGTCAATACGGCCGGCATCCTGTTCATTTGCGGAGGTGCGTTCTCCGGTCTGGAGCGCGTCGTGCAGCAGCGCACCGAGAAGACCGGTATCGGCTTCTCGGCAGACGTGAAGTCGCAGAAGGATTCGCGTCACATCGGCCAGATGCTGTCGATCGTCGAACCCGAGGATCTGATCCGCTATGGTCTGATTCCGGAATTCGTCGGCCGACTGCCGGTGCTGGCGGTGCTCGAAGAACTCGACGAGCGCGCGCTGATCTCGATTCTGAAAGAGCCGAAGAACGCGCTGGTCAAGCAGTTCGGCAAGCTGTTCCAGATGGAGAACTGCACGCTGGAATTCCGCGAGGACGCGCTACTGGCGATCGCGCGCAAGGCCAAGGAGCGCAAGACGGGTGCTCGTGGTCTGCGTACGATTCTGGAGAACATCCTGCTCGACGTGATGTACGACCTTCCTTCGATGCAAAACGTATCGAAAGTGGTGGTCGACGAGTCGGTCGCGAAGGGCGAGGCCAAGCCGTTCGTGGTCTACGAAAACGTCGATGCGCCACGGCGCGACGTCAAGAACAGCGCCTAGTCCGGTGCCTTGCAAAAAACCCCGCTTCGGCGGGGTTTTTTTTGGGCGACGGTGCTTGGGAGCTTAATTGTTCGACGTTGAAGCGCCGCCGATTCGCGCGTATGCAAGGCCGCAGGTCGGCTCGATAGCCACACGCTGAGCGCGCGGCAGGTCTGGCAAACGGGGCAGGCTTGGCAATTAGGGATTCGACATCCGACACCCGCATTGATTCGGGCGACAACGCTGCCGAACGCCGAACCTGCGGTACCTTCCTGCAGAGCAGGGTTTATTACGCCCGCGAGTGCTGACGATATGGCCGGCTTTGCGAGGTCGCGAACGCGCCGCCACAGTGGCTCCACGGCGGCTGCCTGTCGGCGAGGCTCTGTTCGCAATCGCTTTATTCGCAATCGCTACGCAGGTCAGCAAATCAAGCCAGCCGCTACGGGACGTGACGCCTACAGCTTCGCCGCGGCAAGACTGGCTTCTGAGGAGCTCGCCACCATGTTCGCCAAGCCGCGGGCGAGACTATCGAACGACATCGGCGGATTCGGGTCCGACAGGTGCCGGATGACGGTGAAGGTGCCGCCGTAGATGAAGATGTAGCTCATCGTCGGCAGGTCGGCGCCGCGCATCAGTTCCGGATGGTGCATGACGTATTGCATCGCCAGATCGGTCAAGACCTTTTGTAGCGGCTTGAGCGGATAGCTGCGGACGATACTGACGCTGTGGCGGGCGCATTTCAGATAGCGCGAATCGTCGCGTTCGAGCAGTTCGCGCATCCGGCACATCAGTTCGTAGACAGCCTCGCGGATTGTCATCCGAACAAGTTCGGGAATCAGCGGTTTGATCATCGCCACGGCGTCGTCAACGATGCGCTGGAACATCGCTTCGTGCACCGCTTCGCGGTTCTCGAAGTATTCGTAGAGCGAACCCACGCCGATACCTGCAACTTCTGCGATTCGCCGTGTCGACGTTCCTTTCGGGCCTTCGTTCGCGAGCAGGATCAGGCCGGCTTCGACTATCGCGTCGACGGTCGCCTTGGCGCGCTCTTGCTGCGGTTTGCGGGGCATTTAAATCCGAATTGAATCCGAACAAACGTTCGGATTATTGTTGCATCGCGTTCAGACACCGTCAATCAGGCGGTGCGGCGCGCAGGAGCGGCAATGGCCAAGAAGAAGAAAGTCAGCTACGGCGCCTACGCCGTGGTTACCGGCGCAGGCAGCGGAATCGGACGTGCATTCTCGCTTGAAATCGCGCGACGTGGCGGTCAGGTGGTCTGTTCTGACATCAACCCCGCGAGCGCGGCGGAAACCGTCGCGATGATCGAAGCCATTGGCGGCAAAGCCTGGGCGGTCGCCTGCGATGTCTGCAGTCTCGATGATGTTCAGGCGCTGGCCGATACGGCCGCCGCGAAGCTCGAAAGCCCGGTCGATTTGGTCATCAACAATGCCGGTATCGGCGTTGGCGGAAAGCAGATCGGCGAATATCCGATCGAAGATTGGCATGCGGCGATGAACGTCAACCTCTGGGGCGTGATCCACGGCTGCCACGTCTTTGCACCCTTGCTGCGTACGCTGGGCCGCGGCGGCATTCTCAACGTTGCTTCCACTGCGAGCTTCGCCGCGGCACCGACGATGGGGCCTTACAACGTCACCAAGGCTGCGGTGCTGTCGCTCACCGAAACGCTGTCGGCCGAACTCGGCGCCACCAGCATTCGTGTCACCGCTTTGTGCCCGACCTTCGTCAAAACCAACATCATCAAGAGCGGGCGCATCGAGGAAAAGGCGTCGAACATGGCCAGCAGTCTGATGGCCAGCGTCGGCATGTCGGCCGACAAGGTTGCCCGTATTTCGCTCGACGGGCTCGACCGCGGTCGCCTTTACGTGCTGCCGCAGATCGATGCGCGCATTGTCTGGCGCATCAAACGCTGGATGCCTTCGAGTTACACCTGGGGTTCTGGCGTTGCGCTACGAATGCTGGAGCGCGCCAACGCGTCCTAACTGATCGCCGAATCGATAGAAGCCAACCGAACCGTTTTTTGCTGCCTGCCGGAGATTCAACGTGCAACTCGACACCGTGAAGATGCTGGAAAAAATCAAGTCCACCCAATGGGCGCTCGCGGACTTCGACTGGGATGAACCGGGCGTCGACAAGATCACGCCGGAGCAGTGGCCGAAGCTGAAAGCCTTCATGGCGGACTTGATGTGGATCGAGCACGTGGGCGCACGCGGTTTTGCGGCGATGGTCAAGAAAGCGCCGGACGATACGCTCAAACAGATCTATCACTACTTCCACGCGGAAGAGCAGCGCCACGCGAACGCCGAAATGGCCTTGATGAAGCGCTGGGGCATGCTCGATGGCGACAACTTGCCGGAGCCGAACACCAACATCCGCCTGGTGGTGGAATGGCTCGACCGGTTCGGTGACGACGTACCGCTCAACGCACTCGCCTCGGTGATCCCGATGCTTGAGATCACGCTCGATGGCGCACTGTGCAAGTTTCTGCTGGAAACGGTCGACGACCCCTTGTGTCACAAGGTGTTCGAGAAGATCAACGACGACGAATCGCGCCATCTCGGCGTCGGCTTCCACGTGCTCGAGACCATGGGCCATGGCAAGGCTTACCAATTGACGCTGAAGGCGATCGGAACGCTGCTGCACCCGAAACTGGTCGTGGGCATCCTGGCCTATCTTCCGCTGCTCAACAAAATGCGCGACAACATCGTCGGCCTCGGTCTGACGGAAGCGCGTCTGTACGACGCGATGAACAAGTTCAAGCGCATCGGCGGACGTACCGAAGACGGTCGTCGCAATCCTTGGTTCAAGATTCTCAGCTGGCATAGCGCGGTGATGATCGATCGGCGCAATCACTGGTATCACCGGCCGATCGACGCACTGGTTCGTGTGATCGATCGCATTCCGGTACGGGCGCTGCCGGCGGTGCCCACCTGGGTCAAGGAGTTGACCTGGAAGCCCACCGCTTGAACGGCACTCCTGCCGCATCCGAGAACGACATGCTCGCAAAATCGCCCGCCAAGCCCTCCGTTGCAAAGACTTCAACGGCCGCAGTCACACACCAGGTTCTGATCATCGGCGCGGGATTCGCCGGTTTGGGCTGCGCGATTCGTCTGCGCCAGTCCGGCATCGACGATGTTGTGATTCTCGAACGCGACGCCGTCGTCGGAGGCACCTGGCGCGACAACCAGTATCCGGGCGCGGCCTGCGACATCCCCTCGAATCTGTATTCGTTTTCGTTCGCGCCGAATCCGAATTGGTCGCGCAGTTATTCCGGCTGTCACGAGATCCTTGCGTATACGAACAGTCTGCTCGATCGCTACGCGCTGCGCGGGCTGATCCGCTTTCGTCAGAACGTCTGCGCACTGGCGTTCGATGACGCCACCGGCTGCTGGAATGTCAGCACCGAAGCCGGCGAAGTTCATCGCGCACGCAGCGTGATCATGGCATCGGGGCCGTTGTCGAACGCGAGCTTCCCCAAGATGTCGGGCATCGAGTCGTTCAAAGGCCACAAGATCCTCAGCGCGCGCTGGGACCACAGCTATGACTTCACCGGCAAGCGCGTCGCCGTCATCGGCACCGGTGCCACGGCCATCCAGATCGTGCCGGAACTGGTTAAGCAGGCTGCGTTCGTCAAAGTGTTCCAGCGCACGCCCGGCTGGATGATGCCGCGTTTCGACATTGCGATTCCCGGCTGGGCGCAGCGCCTGTTCAAGCGTGCGCCCGGCACACAGCGCGCAGTTCGCCAGGCGCTGTACTACATCCATGAATTCATGGCGACCGGCCTGATCTGGAATACGCCGGTCACGCGCGTGCTACAGATGATCGCGAAAATGCATTTGCGGCATCAGGTCAAAGACAGCTGGCTTCGTCGGCAGCTCACGCCGGATTTCCGCATCGGCTGCAAACGCGTGCTGATGTCGAGCGATTTCTATCCCGCGTTGCAGCAGCCGAATTGCAAGCTCATCACCTGGCCAATCGCCTGCATCTCGCCGCGCGGCATCCGTTCGGTGGAAGGTGTCGAGCACGTCGTCGACTGCATCGTATTCGCGACCGGCTACGACATCTACAACTCGGCTGCGCCGTATCAAATCACGGGCCGCAATGGCCGCCAGCTGGCAGCGGAATGGGCGGGCGGTGCACAGGCCTACAAGAGCATCAACGTCGCGGGCTATCCGAATCTCTACATCACCTTCGGACCCAACTCAGGCCCTGGACACAACTCCGCGCTCGCTTATGTGGAGTCGCAGATTGACTACATCGTGCAGGGCATCAAAACGGTTCAGACGCGCGGCCTCAGCTATGTCGAAGTGCGCGAAAACGTGCAGCTCGAATACAACCGCGGCATCCAGAAGCGCCTGTCGAGAACCAATTGGAATTCGGGTTACAAAAGCTGGTACCTCACCGCCGATGGTTTCAATGCAGCGATGTACCCGGGCTTCGCAACTCAGTTTGCCCACCAGCTGAAGAAGTTCGACGTCAAGGACTATGAGCTGGTGCGGCTGAAGACTGAGGTCACAGCACCCGCTTGAGGCGAGGGCGATGGTGATGGACGGTGACGGTGACGGTGACGGAGAAGAGTCTCGCCCAGACTTTTTAGTCACCGTCGGCATCACCAACCAAGCACGCCGCGCGATCGGAGTTAATTGACGTCCGACGCGCATCAACGCTGATGCCTATCGACCGAGCAGTTCGCGATCGAGTGTCACGGACGCCCGACTGACGCGATGCGCATCCACGATGCTCCGTACGTTATGCGGGGCAAGCCATGCGCTCGGTAAGAAGGTCCGCGCCGGACCCTCTTCAGCATTCCCTCAGCCTGAGTGATGCGTCGCCGCCTTGAACGCGACGCCGATGAACCGGCGCGACGAACCACGGCCTACAAATTCTCGTAACGGCTCAGGTCGAACAGGCCGGACTGAATCGGATCGGTTTCGTCGACGTAGTGCGTCAGATCGTGGAACACGTGCCAGAAATCCGGTCGCGTACGACGCACACCCCAATGCTGCACCACGGCTTCGAGCTGCGACGCATCGCCCGCGCTTGCAAGCTGGCCCGCGAACGCATCGATATCCTCCAGCGGCACGTCGAACATGAAGTTCGGGTAACTGCCGAGCACGCCGGGCGTAATCGTTAGCGTGTCTTTCTCCGGCTCCAGGCGCAGATCTTCACCCACCAGGAAGGCGACGTTACTGTGCGCGCGGTTGTGCAGCATCGAATACATCAATCGCGATCCGTTCGACGCCGTTACGCGCAAGTAAACCAGCTCCGGCATCAGCTTGATCACCGGCAGGCTGGCCGCAGAAATGTCTCCGAAGCGGCGCAGGGCTCGATTGGCTTGTGCCTGTTCGGATGACTCGTTCGCGACGGTGCAATCGTGCTTGCTGCAGCGATTGATCAGATCAGGTGGCCCCATCACGCGATGCATGTGCGCGTAGAGCTTCGTGGCGAACTCCGACTTCACGTCCTTGCTGTGGAACACCAAGCGGGTCGGAACCGAATCGTCCGGCTTTGCGTAGGTGGCGAACAGCTTGATCTTGCCGGAGTCTGCGTACCAGGCCTCGCGCAGAGGCGCACGCGATTTCGATGGCAGCAGCCGCAGGAAGTTGTTCTCGCCTTCGTTACGAATCAGGTCGAAGTAGAGACGTGTTTTCAGCTGGTGCGACACGCTGCCGAACACGTTGAAGTTCACCACCAGCTGGTAGTACGTGCGCTCCAGCAAGGGGTAATCCATCACCCACAAGGTCTCCGGCACGGCGCCGATCAATCCGCGATTGACCGAGGCGTTATCGTGATTTCGGAATATCGTCAGGAGTGCATCGTGATTGACGCCATCGCCGTCCCATAGATCGTCGAGGCCCGGGCCCTTGGGCTCGGCGCGCGCATATTCGGCCTGGCGCAAGTCGAAGTAGTGATTGCGCTGCGCGCGGTACTTCTCCCATTCCAGCAGGATGCCGATGAGATCCGAGTTCTGCCCAGGCACACCGATCAAGGGCGTCGTGCGAGCGCGGTAGGCGACATCGTTGACGTAGCGCTCGGTTGCCGGATTCTCGAACATCACCCAGAACTGGTCGCGGATCACGTCGGTGGCGATCTGCCCGCTGCAGACGGGCCCGCGGATGAACGACCGCACGAAGTACTCGGCGTTATCCAGCATGAACTGATAGCGCGCTTTGGCTGGAATCGCTGCAAAGGTTGCGAAGGCATTTGCGCGCGCAGCTTCGTCGTAGCTCGGTGCCACACCCGCATCCCACGCGCTGCCGAAGAACAACTCGTTGTAGCGCTTGATGCGCGCGTCGTTCAGGGCGTAGGTGATGTGCGTCTTCTCGACGATGGTTTCGTCGAGCAGCCGGAAGCGGTAGAAAAATGGACCGGCCGGGTCGTCATTCGGTCGCACCGTTGCGATCGGAACAATCGCTTGGCCGCTCGGTGTTCGCGAGCGCAGCAGTTCGAAGAAATGAGGCTTTTGCTGATCCGAAAAATACAGGTGCGCAATGAATAAGTGTTCGAACAAATAGCGGGCAACCAACTGCTCGCGCGCGCCGCCACGATTCAGGTAGGCCTCCCACTGGGCGATTTCCTTTAACTCGTCGGCACTGGCTTCGAGCGGGGAGGGTTCGACCACACTGCCTTCTGCAACCCAGGTTGCGAGCGTCTGGAACTCAGGGTCGGTGAGACCCGTCACCGCCAGCGGCATACCTTGGGTCGGGCGTGCCTTGGCGTAGTCCTTGAATTCGTCCAGCATCGGGCACTGGTTCTGACGATCTCGGCTGAGATCGATTCCTTCGGGAATCTTGCTGTTTGCCGGCCACGGATGCTGATGTCCGAGTTCGATCATCCGATACAGCAAGGACGCTTGCAGCGGCGCCTTTTCGCTGGCTACGGGTGAATACAGCGCCGAGTAGAAGCCTTTCTGGCGCCAGGCGTCTGGCGTCAGCGCATCGATGCCCAGGCGGGTGGGGTCTAGATCCTTGCTGCGCGTACCGTCGTAGACCACGATCTTGCTGGCGCCGCGGCTGACGCCGTCTGCGCTGGTGAGCTTCAGCTGGCAGGGCGCATCGTTGCAGGAATGGCAGGCCGCACATTTTTCCTCGAAGATCGGCCGCACATCGCGCTGATAGTGCACCGTCTGCACCACCGCCACCGGCGCCGGAACATCGGGTTTGATCGTCTCGTGACTGCAGGCGAACCCGATGACGAGCACTAGCGGAACCAACGCCACCCACGACGAAATCGACTTTAGTTTGCGCATTGCCAGCAGAGTTTGGAGTTGGGGCCGCGCGGCGAGGGCCGCGCAGACAAGGCGGAAGGTGCGTCATCAAGCTGCCTCGCCGCAGGCCGCATCGTAACCCAGGCTTGAGCGTCCAGCATTTCGCGCCGCTGGTGTTTGCGAGGCTTACAGAATTCGTTGCCGGCGCGACTGCGCTAGATTGAACCTCCAACTTTGTTCGCCGAACGCCGGCAAGTCTGAGAATCCGATGAACCTGTCTGACTTTCCGATCACTCGGAAGTGGCCCGCCAAGTATCCGAACCTCATCCAGCTCTACTCCTTGCCGACGCCGAACGGTCAGAAGGTTTCGATCATGCTGGAAGAAACCGGGCTGCCCTACGAGGCGCACCGCGTAAATTTCGCAACCAACGATCAGGCAACGCCGGAATTCCGCTCGCTCAATCCGAACGGCAAGATTCCGGCGATCATCGATCCGAAGGGCCCGGCCGGCCAACCCATCGGACTGTTCGAATCCGGCGCCATTCTGATTTACCTGGCCGAAAAATCCGGTCAGTTGCTGCCGAGCAATCCGCAGGATCGTTTGCACACGATCCAATGGCTGATGCTGCAAATGGGCGGCATCGGTCCGATGTTCGGCCAAGTGGGTTTCTTCCACAAATTTGCCGGAAAGGATTACGAGGACAAGCGACCGCGCGATCGATATGTGGCAGAGGCTCGGCGCCTGCTGGGCGTGCTCGATGAACGACTCGAAAACCGTCGCTGGATCATGGGCGATCAAATAACCATTGCCGACGTCGCGACGTTTCCCTGGGTGCGAACGATCACCGAGTTTTACCAAGCGGGCGATCTGGTCGGAAGCACCGATTTCGCCAACGTGGCGCGCGTGCTTGCGGCATTCGACGCAAGACCGGCTGTGCAGCGCGGAAAGTCGATTCCAAGCTAATCGGGCAGCGAAGAGATTCCGGTTGCGAGCGCCATGAACGCGGGCAGGGCTGATCAACTCCGCCTGAGGCGACGGCACGACTAAACGCGCGTAACTGAGCTTTGCATTGCGCGCGCTTGTTCTGCGTGTGCAGGCGGCTTGCGCTGGATCAATGCGCTCGAACGTTCGGTTACGAACAATGAAGCGATGAGATCCATCGCGCGCGTGTTCACACTGCTGTTGCTTTATTTGACGTTCGGCAGCGCGGCGTACGCGCAATCAGCTGTCGATCGGGCAGATGTCGATCCGACAGGTGTTGATCCGACAGGTGCTGATCAAGCGCCGTCAATGCGCCTTCTCCTCGAAGCCGAGCCGGATCGTTCGCTGTTGCGGCTCGACAATCGAGCGACTTTGCGCGGCGACTTGCAAGCGCTCTATGCGCTTCACGCCGATTCGATGCTCTGGAGTGACGGCCGCAGGCCCAGCGCGCAGGCGCTTGCGCTGCTCGAACGATTCACGCACGCCGACGACGACGGCCTCGCGCCGGCTGACTACGCCGCAGAATTACTGGCCGCTCGGTTGGCTCAATTGCAGTCGGACCAAACCAGCACGCCGCGGCAGTGGGCCGACTGGGATTTCGATGTCGCCACAGCGGCGATGCGATTCGTGCGACATCTGCATTTCGGCCGCATCGATCCGTTTCAGGTCGGATACAAATTAAAGTTATCGCGCGCTGCGATCGATGTTCCGGCGCTTGTCTTGCAGCTTGCCGGCGCGGTTGATGTGGATGCCTTGCTGTCCTCGATCGAGCCGCAATTTCTGCATTATCGATTGCTGAAACAACAGCTGCGGCGCTATCGCACGCTGGTGCCGGCAACCGACGCGATGTTGCCCGCATTCAATACCCGATCCATCGGGCAGGGCGACAGTTACAGCGGAATTGCGCTTCTCCGGCAGCGCCTTTCGCTGCTCGGCGAATTGAACGCAACTGATACCGCGGGCGCAGACGACGACCGCCTGACGCCTGAATTAAGCGATGCCCTGCGTAGCTTTCAACGCGACCACGGACTCAACGAGGACGGCGTGCTTGGAAAAGGCACACTCCGAGCGCTGAATCTGCCGACCGCATTTCGCATCCGGCAGATCGAACTGAGCATGGAACGCTGGCGCTGGCTCCCCGAAATCAAAGCGGCGACGATCGTCGTCAACATCCCACAATTCCGCCTGTTCGCGTTCGACTCGAATGAAGATCGAGAAGAGAATCTGCTGACGATGGCGGTAGTGGTAGGGCAGTCGTTTCCAGCGCGGCAAACGCCGGTGTTCGTCGGAGATTTGAAGTTTGTCGTTTTTCGTCCTTACTGGGACGTGCCAAGCAGCATCGCACGCGCAGAAATTCTGCCGGCTCTGGCGCGCGATCCGCACTACCTCGAGCGCCAGCATATGGAACTCGTCCGAGGCAGCGGCGACGACGCCACGGTCGTTCCCGCCAGCTCCACAAATCTGCATTTACTTGGCAATGGACAGACGCGCCTGCGGCAGCGTCCTGGCCCGGACAACGCGCTGGGCGATATCAAATTCCTGTTCCCGAATCCCTACAACGTGTACTTGCACTCAACACCAGCACGCAAACTCTTCGCGCTTTCGCGTCGCGCGTTCAGCCACGGCTGTATTCGAGTGGAAGATCCCGCCGCGCTGGCCGGATACGTGCTCCGCAACGAGCCCGAGCCGTGGTCACCAGCGGCCATCGCAGCGGCGATGAGCGGGCTGCCGAATCAGCGCGTCGTACTCGCGCATTCGATTCCAGTGATGATTCTCTACGCAACCGCGGTTGCAACCGAGTCGGGACGACTCTATCTGCTCGATGATCTTTACGGGCTCGATCGCGAGCTTGAACAGCGACTCGGACTGACCGCAATTGCCGGCAGCACTGAATAACGGCTAACGCGCCGCCTCAACCAGTCCAGGAGCGAATGCGTCCGGTATCGACATGGATAAAGTCCGAGCGTGCGTAATAACCGACGCCGCCGGCCTGCTGATCCAAGGCCAGCTGATGCAGCCGCGCGGTGGCGAAGCCGCTGACTCTGATATCGATGGCTCTGCCTTCCATGTGCAAGCTGTGTTCGGCCACACCTGAGGAGTGTTCATGCATCCACTCATTGGTAGCCGCCGACCGATAACCACAGATCACCTCGAAGCGGACGTCCGTGCCAATCTGCTGTTGCAAACCGAACAAAATATCGAGCAGCCCAGGATCGATTGAATGCTCATCGCCGCTGCGATAGTCGCGCAGAAAATGATTGATCACGCCGAGCGAAGCACTCTCGTAGCGACCGCCGCGAAAATAGTCGACCTCAAGACGCTCGCCAGTATGCGTATGCAAAAACGATAACGAGCGAACGCCAGCGGGCTGCGGCATCGCCAGCACCGACCGAGACGCAGCCACGCAGGCAGAACCTGCAAGCAGTTGTAAGACTGAACGACGCGAGCGCAGATGCATGTTACGGATCCGGTGAGTTGGTTCGTCCATTATTGAAATCCTAAGGCTTTTCGCCGTTGAGCGAGAAAGACAACTGTCGAAATGGTCGCCAGCGCAGCACTCGAAGTTCCATGTACAAGTGCTGACTATGGGGGCTGGCGCGCTTCGACCAAGCTATTCGGTTCAGGCTCACAACAATAACATATGTGCACAATGTATATTATGTTAAGTCCTAGAATAGCAATTCCACAGCTCTCCGTCCTACCGTCCTACACACCGCGCGGTTCAGGCGCCGAGCGTTCCGCTACCCCTGCATCGGTCTCGGTCACGCGAAGACGCTCCCGAACAAATTTGATGTGTCGTCGCAGAATGTAGATCTGGTCCGCGAACGAGCTTGGCATCTTTACGCTGATGATCGATTTCTCGATTTCGTCGAGTTGCTCGACAAGCGCTGCGCGCTGGTCGGCCGACATTGGCTCCAGCGACGCGCGCTCGAGTGCCATCAGTTCGCCGTAGCGCTTGTTGATCCGGCTGGTCACGCGCCAGCCGTATAGATCCGGCGCATATCGAAGTCCGGGCACCAGGATCACCAAGATCGGTACCAGCACCACGGCTGCGCGATTGACCAGGCTGGCCAGCCAGAACGGCAATATTCGATAGACGATGCTTTTGCCGGACTTGTAGTACCGAGTCGCGTCGTCGCTGATTGGAAAGTCGTGCTGCAGCGGTGCCGGAAATTCACCGGGGTTCTGCAACAGGCCGCCTTTACCGTGAACCTCTCGCGCGGCTTCGATCAGCAAGTCGGATAGCGCCGGATGAAGCTCGGAATGCGCCAGCAGCTCGACTGTTGGCGCAAGCATGTTGATCGGTTCGGTCGGCAGGTTCTCGCCGAGATCAAAAGCGCCGGCGGGAATCAGCAGCTTGCTCAGATACCGAAAGCGCCGCACGTACGCGTCGCCCTGAACGAAATCGAACAGGCGCACGCCATCCGCATGCAACATCTCGCGCAGCGTTGCGGGTCCGGCCGAGTCGCCGGATAGGAAAATCGCGTCGACCTGATGCGTGAGGAGCGCCTTGCGCGCGGCTTCGCCTTCGAGTGGTAACAGCGAAGTGTCGCCACCGGTTTCGATTCCGTTGGCCTTCAGCAGTGCCAGCGCGAGAACGCGCGTGCCGCTACCCTCGCCGCCCACCGCGATGCGCTTGCCCTTTAAATCGGACAGCAACGTCAGCGGTTTGCCGTTGCGATAAAACACCGTCAGCGGTTGGTAGAACATGCTGCCGAGCGACACCAGATCGCTGACATCGATACTGTCGCCGCCGCCACTCGGCGCGATACTCGCGGCATTGATCCCGCCTTGCACGAGCGCGATATCGACTTTCGAATCGGGATTGCTCAGCTGGCGCAGATTGTCCTGCGAGCCCTGGGACGGCAGGATCACCAACTTGATGCCGTTGCGCTTGAGGATCGCCTGATACTTGTCGGCCACCGACCGGAAGTTGCTGCCATCCGGTCCGCTCGCCATGGTCAACGTGCTCGGTGGCGCGGGTCGTACGAAATGCGCCGTCACCAGAATTGCCAGCAGGCTGATCAACAGCACGGGACCTAAGGTGGCCGCCAGATCGCGCCAGGAGATTCGCGGCACCTGCGGCAGCTTGAGTCGCATACGGCGACGCGGTGGTGCGTCCTTGGGTGACTCGTCTTCAGTCATTCCTGCATTCCTTTGCCAGCGCAAGACTGAGCGCACGCCAGGGCCGCCTCACACTGCGGCTCGCGCTCATCGATTCGATGGATGCCTGCGCTCCAGTGCGTCAGCCTAGCCGAGATTCACTGCGAACTGACAGTACCCCTGAGCACTGCAAACCGAACGACTGCGAACAACCGCAGATCTCATACCGGACAGACCTGGGCTCGAAGTGCATTCCGGTCACCCGTCCGCGTGCTCGTTACTGCCGTTGTCCATTCGACTCAGGAGGCACCGGACAGTGAGCAGGCATTGTCTTTGGCTTCAACGTGATGATCGCGGTGGTCGTCGCGGCTGTCTTCGCGATCCGACAGCCGCACAGGATTCGATCTGGTTGAACCAATCGGCCGACCTCGGCTCCAAAAGCTCGAACGACATAACGAGCACTCCTGATTGGCAACGCTCCGCGTACACCTCATCGCGTACGGGCATTTTCCGCTCGCCGTCTGCGCCAGTCTCAAGGCGGTGGTTTGCGTGCTGTTCCGGCACTGCTTAGACCGTCACATCGTGCGACCCAACAGCATCAGTGAGCGCGCCTGGCCCCATGCATCCAGCGCAATGGCGACTCGCAATTTGAGGTGGCCACTCACGCGATCGACTCAATTCGCCTGCCGACTCCAGTACCGCTCGCCTCGCGCGCGCATGCCTAGATCGTTATTGCGAACACACTCGGACTGACAAGGACATGTCGAAAACCCGCAGCGTGCACGCGCTCGATGCGCTGGCGTTTCTTGCACCCGACGTACAGGGCGGCATCGGTCCGTTCCTGGTGATCTTCATGTCGACCGCGCTGCATTGGGATGCCGGACGCGTCGGCACGGTGATGTTTGCATCGGCGCTGGTCGGGCTGTTGTTGCAGGCGCCGGCAGGTGCACTGGTCGATCAGGTGCGCTCGATGCCGCGCTGGATTGCAGGTTCCTTGGGCGTGATCGCCCTGAGCGTTTTGGCAATGGCGCTGTTGCCGACTTATCCGGTGATTCTGCTGGGACAATCCGTGATCGGCGTCGCCGCAGCAATCGTGGCGCCGGCACTGGCGGCAGTGAGCCTGGGACTGGTCGGCCGCAATCATATGGAACTGCGTCTCGGACGCAATGCTGCATTGACGGCTGCTGGCACAGTGACCTGGGCTGTTTCAACCGGCGTGATCGGCCATCTGTTCGGCCCGCGATCGATGTTTGTGTATGCCATCGCCATGGGCATTCCGGCGATGATCGCCGCACTATCGATCCGCAATGCCGACATCGACGCGAAGCTCGCACGTGGCGCCGATCGCGACAACGAAACCGAAGGCAATACCGGCGGCGAGCGTTGGTACGATCGCCGCCTGATCGTACTGTGCGTCTGTGCGTTCCTGTTCCATCTGGCCAATGCCGCGATGCTGACGCTGGTCGCGCAGCAGATTTCGCAGGTCACCGGCAACCGCGCCACGCTCTACATGTCGGCAAGTCTCGTCGTCACGCAGCTGATGACGATCGGTATCGGTCTGGCGGTCGGCCGCTTCGCGCAGAAGCTCCCTCGCAAGCCGATCTTCCTGGTCGCATTCGCCGTGCTGCCGGTGCGCGGCCTGCTGTATTTGACGGTTCACCAGCCGATCGCGCTGGTTGCGTTGCAGGTACTCGACGGTATCGGCGCCGGCATTTTCGGCGTGATGTTGATTCTGATGATCGGCGATCTCACGCGCGGCAGCGGTCGCTTCAACCTCGGCCAGGGAATCGCCGCGACTGCCGTCGGTGCCGGCGCCGCGTTCAGCAATCTGCTGGCCGGCACCGTGGCCAAACATGCCGGCTACGCCAGCAGCTTCATCACATTGGCGGCGATCGCCGCACTCGCGCTCGCGCTGTTTGCGAGTTCCATGCGCGAAACCCGCGTGCGCAAGCAAATGCCCGAAGTCTCAAGCGTGATCACCGTTTGATCGCAACCGTAACTTGCTGCGCGCGCTTGCGCACAGCTGAATAGACGAATCCTTAAATCGCTCCTTATCTCGAGTTTCACTCGACTCCCCAACTACATTACCAAGAGAAATCAACCGATGATCCAACATAAAAAGTCCCGCAATCGGCCGCACAAGAAAGTCACGGGAAAATTCGAGCACCTGATTTTCAGCCCGAAGGGCGCGGTGGAAGGTCTGCTCATGCGGGTCGACGACGCACCGATGCAAGTCGTCGTCGATCCCGAGTTCGGACACAGCTCACTGCTCGCCGAACTCGAGCCAGGCACACGCATCGAACTGGAATCGACACCGCGTAAGCCATCGCCGAAGGGCGAGTCCGTGCACCCGGTTCACGAGTTGCACAAATTGCTGAAGATCGACGGTCGCAAGGCGACCGCTGACCTAGTGCCTTCGACGTTTTCCGGCACCGTGGTTCGCCTGAATTACGCCAAACACGGCGAGCCGAACGGCGTGGTGCTCGACAGTGGCGACTTCGTTCATCTGAAACCAGATGGCATGGCGCGAGCTGCGATCAAGGTGGGCGACCGCATCACCGCCAGCGGCGAAGCCCAGCGTCTCGCACTGGGACGCGGCCACGTGGTCGAGGCGACGAAAGTCAATGGCAAGATGATCAAACGCAAGCCCGCGCACGCATGACGCCTGCGAAGTGCCTCGGCACTAGCCGCTCGAACATGGCAATGGAAATTCAGCTCGCGAAGACGCAAAGCCACGACGAATGCAGACGCCTGCGTCGACGTCTACTATCGCCATACTCACGTTGGGCCTGACTGTGCCCCGGCACTAGCCGGCCGTCGCCACCGAGCATTTCGGTGGCGGCTGCTTCAAGCGTTCGGCTGACTGATCGAGGCGAAGACGTCGCAAGTTAAGATCGGGCGAGCCGGCGATCAGCACGCCTGCGCCAGCACCGACACCGGGACGCTCAGACCGACGGGCTCGGCGATTCGGAACAGAGCCGGCATGGACAGGAACCGGATGCCCTTGTCTTCGCAACGCAGCCAGCCGCGCTTTTCAAAGCTCTTCAGCGTGCGGCAGACCGTTTCGGTGGCAAGCCGCAGATAGTTGCCGATATCGCGCTGCGTCATCGGCAGATGCAGCAAGCCATCGAGCGTCGGCATCCGTTCCTGCAGATGCAGCAGGAACGCCGCCAGGCGCTGCTCGGCCGTGAAATTTCCGGATAGCGCCAGGGCCAGCGCGAGTTCGCGACTGGTTTGCGTCATCAACTGGCGCGCGACATCGACGTGCTGCTGCATCAGGCGGGTCAGGCTGTGCAAAGGCGCCACGCAGACTTGCGAGGCCACGACCGCGGTGGCGGTGGAACGCAGCCGACCATCGTGCATCGCGTCGAGCCCGACGAGGTCGCCCGGGAAATAGAAGCCGCGGATGCGTTCGTTGCCATCACCGTCGACGGTCGAGGTCTTGATGCAGCCGCCCCGCACGGAATACAGCGCCTGCAACTCGTCACCGGCGCAGAACAGCGGCTTGGCACCCGGCATCACCGCCGAGCGCGGTGCCAGCATGCTGGTCCAGGCGGTGGCAGCGTCACCCGCGCAGGTTCGACCCAGACAGGCGCGCACGGGACACAATCCGCAATCGCTGGCAGCAGGCGCGAAATGGGGCTGCGGGAGGTTGGCGGCTTTGGCATCGTAGAACATGGCATGAGCTCCTTGGAGTGCCGCCAAGCTTCCGCGCATTGACCGGGGCCAACCATTCGCAATTTCCGAGAAGCGATTGCGGCAACTACCTAGCTCCAGCGCAGCGCGAGGCTGCGGCCGCAGAATCCAGTCGTGCACCACAGTTTTGCAGGCGGCTAGATGGCTCGGGATCAGGCCGTCGCCAGACCCCGGAAGTGCCTGAAAACAGGGCTCCAGATCGCCATTTCTCTGGGCTCGGGGCATACACCGCCCCACCTCGCCACCCCGATGGGCGCAACTTTATGACGGCAATGCAACAGTTGGGCGCCGAACGGTGGTATGGTGCGCCGCCTTATTGCCGTGACTCGGGCTGAACCGTTAGCCCCGCGTCCTGGCCGGAGACGTCGTAGATGAGTGCTTCGAACCAGCGTTCCTTGATCAAGGATCTCATTTCCCTCGGCAAGGAGAAAGGCTTTCTAACCTACGCCGAAGTCTCCGACCATCTTACCGAACTGGTTGACACCGACCAGATCGACGATGTCATCAGCATGATCCGCAGCATGGGCATCCCCGTGCACGACGAGCGCCCGGAAGGCGAAGTTCAGCTGTTTGCCGAGCCCAGCGTCGCCGGCGATGACGAAGAAGCGGCTGAAGAAGCGGCCGCCACGCTCGCCTCGGCCAATGCCGAGTTTGGCCGCACCACCGACCCGGTTCGCATGTACATGCGCGAGATGGGCAGCGTGCCGCTGCTCGACCGCGAAGGCGAAATCCGCATCGCCAAACGAATCGAACAAGGCATCGCCGAAGCCGCCTATTCGCTCGCGCTGTTTCCGCCGACGGCCACTGCGCTGCGCGAAGCCTGCGACGCCGTAACTGCCGGCAACGCCCGCATGATTGATGTGCTGATCGGCTTCGTCGCCGATGACAGCGAAGTGCCACCCGCCGCGATCGAAGCCGAGGCGGTCGATGCGCTGGCCGTCGAAATCGAAGTCGAGGACGTTCCTGCCGACGACGCCGAAGAAGAAGTACTGCCTTCCGGCCCAGATCCGGAACTCGCCGCCGCGGCGTTCGAGCAGCTCCGCACGCTGCACGACGCGCTGACCAAGGCCTTGAAGTCGGCCAAGAGCGCTGCGATCGAAACCGCCCGCGCCGCCCTCGCCGACCATATGATGACGCTGCGTCTGGCGCCGAAACTGCAGCAGGCGCTGGCACAGGTTCTGCAAAACACGCACGACCAGATCCGCGCGATCGAACGTCAGATCATTGAAATCGCCGTCGACGACGCCGGCATGACGCGCCAGGAATTCCTCGGCCGTTATCAGGAGCAGAGCCCAACCGACATCGAGTGGCTGGAGAAGTCGATCCGCGCCAAGCGCAAGTACTCCGCCCCGCTGGCCGCGCGTCGCGCGGACATCGAAACGCTGGTCAACGGATTGGTCGAAATCGAACAGCAGGCACACTTCTCGATTCCGGAGATCAAGCAGCTGGCACGCAACGTCGCGATCAGCGTGGCGAAGACGCGCCAGGCCAAGAAGGAAATGGTCGAGGCCAACCTGCGTCTGGTGATTTCGATCTCGAAGAAGTACAGCAACCGCGGCCTGCAGTTCCTCGATCTGATCCAGGAAGGCAACGTCGGACTGATGAAGGCGGTCGACAAGTTCGAATATCGCCGCGGCTTCAAGTTCTCGACCTATGCCACCTGGTGGATTCGCCAGGCGGTGACCCGTGCGATTGCCGATCAGGCGCGTACGATCCGCGTGCCCGTGCACATGATCGAAAGCATCAACAAGGTCAACCGTGCGAGCCGCGAGATGCTGCAGCAGATGGGACGCGAGCCCACGCTCGACGAACTGTCGGCCAAGCTCGAAATGAGCAAGGACAAGGTCCAGAAGGCGCTCGGCATCGCACGCGAACCGCTGTCGATGGATACCCCGATTGGCGAAGACGGCGATGCCAACATCGGCGATTTCATTGCCGACACCGACGACATCTCGCCGCTGGAAGCGGCCACCGCGCAGGCGCTGACCGAAGCCACCGGACAGATTCTCGCAAGCCTGACGCCGCGCGAAGCCAAGGTGCTGCGGATGCGCTTCGGCATCGACATGAATACCGACCATACGCTGGAAGAAGTCGGCAAGCAGTTCGACGTGACCCGCGAACGCATTCGCCAGATCGAGGCGAAGGCGCTGCGCAAACTGCGTCATCCGAGCCGCGCAAACCACTTGCGTTCGTTCGTCGCCGAGTAAGCAGCTCAGCGGCTGCGTCGAGCCTCGGCTCGATGCAGCCGCTCGATTTCCTCCGGCTTCTTCGCGTGGCAAGCGGTCGCGTGATCGAGCGCGATCAATGCACGACGCTGCCCACATCAAGCGAAGTCAAAAATCCAAGCAGATTCTTCTACGCCGCTGCAGATGCGATTGCGCTGCGGTTACGGCTGCGGCTGCACCGTTGGCGTCGGCGGCACCGTAAGCCGTTCATCGCGGCGTGAGGTCTGTTGCGGCAACAATCGGCCTGCGATCTCGACCAGCACGGTCATCAGCGCCACGAATGCCAACATCAGGAAATATTGGCCGAGGTTGCCGTCGTTGGCTGCCAGCGCCACACCGCTGTAGTCGGCTACCGATGGTGCGGCGCCGCTCGCCGACGGATCAGCCGGTGCTTTGCGTGCGAGGCTGAGCGGAGCGGCCGGCGTCTGCCGAGTCGCGTCGATCTGGGTCGGGGAAGCCGATGACGATGGCGAAGCCGATAACGACGCTTCGGCACGGGCCGATGAAGATGCAGCCAGCAGCGCCAACGACGCTGCCAACAAGAGTGTGCGGTTCATGCCATTTCCCAGACGTGTTCAGCGGGATCATCAAGGAGATCATCGGCAGCACGCACTGAAGTCTCGCGCTGTGCGAAATCAAAACCGGTTCGACCGTTCGACCCGCGCCGCGACGCCCGCGCAGACATCAGGCTGCGACCCGTTCCGGCGTTTCCAGCACGAGCGCCCGAGGGAATGCACGGCGGCGCTGCGGGACCGGCAGCTGCCGTCGCAGTGCGCGTCCCATGCGGCTGCGCTGACGCGCGATGCACGCGGCGACCTGGTCGAGCACGGCGGTGGCGCGCGCATGCCAGTTGCTCGCGAGCAAATCGGTTTCCGCAAGTTCCAGCAGCAACCCGTCGACCCAAGCTCCGAGTTCGCTATTGCCGATCCGATCGGCGACGACCATCGCCTGCTCGCAGCACAGGGACAGGCGATAGAACAACTTCGATCGCTCGACCGGCACGTCGCCGCTCGAGGCCTGCGATGAGAGCTGCGCGCGTAGCCGTGAGAGCTCACCGCTGATTTCGCGAAGCTGCTGAAGCTCGCTGGATTGCTGCGAGTTCCGATCTGCGTTCATGAACGTCCCTGTTCGGTTGATGGTGTGCGTCGGCTGCTGCCGTGGCGATACGCCTCGAGCAATCGGGTCGCTTACATACGGATTGCCGCACGCGTCGTGCCGCGAGCAGACGAGCAGGCATCAACAGCTGCTTGAATCGCGATTGGAATCGGCAAGTACCAGCACGCACACGGTTTTTAATTGATAGGTCGGCAGCAGAATTGCTGTATGGGTCAGCACGTTTAGTCGATGCCACCGATGAGCATCGGCATATCGGCTACGTGCCCTGACATTTTTCCCGGAAAGAATTACGCATTCGGCAATGAATTCGAGTTGGAAACTGCGTCGTCGCTGTTCGCGCTTTCCTTGCGTGCACTGCTCACCCGCATGCACCCGCCGCGTTCGCCTGTGCGGTGCGTGGCCGCCGCAGTTTTCGATTTAATCGCTTGCCAACACCGCGCGTCCACGCGCCGTGACCACATGCACCGCATTCCAGCCGCGCATGATCAGCCCTCGTTGTTCCAGGCGCGCGGCAACCTCAGCCGGAACCGGCAAGGTTTCGTCCTCGTTCAGGCGACGCAGGTACTCGTAGTCGGCCGCGAGTTCAGCGGTCGTTGGAGACTGTGGTTCTGTCATGAGGCTTCAGGGAAAAGTTTGCGACGGCTCAGCGATCGACTGCGACCGACAGACAGACACAAGGCCCAGTGCTTGGCGGTTGCAGTCGTGTCACAGCGCTCGGCATGAGAACACTTGCGGCGCAATTGGACGCCGAGCCCATGAATCAACAAGGCGCAGGAAGCGTCATCAACAAAGTCCGGCCGGGCGCGATCAACTCAACCAACCGTAACGAGGGCTGGTTGCCGCCGCGCTGATCACGCGAATAGCGGCCGCGAGATTGCCAAGCTTGGCGAGCGGTTCGCGGAAGCTGCCGCCGCGCCAGTCGCGCTCGCTGCCGTTGTCGATCATCAGGCTGCGACAGCCGGCACGGTTCCCTATTTCGACGTCGTCGAGCTGATCGCCGATCAGCCAGCATTCGTCCGGAGCCATACCGAGCGACGACGCCACTGATGCCAGCGATGCGCCGCGTGTTGCCTGCGATGGTCGCGGCACGATCGCCACCACCCGAACCCCGCGCGTGGCCAAGCGGCGCGCGAGCGCCGCTGCGCGAGCCTTACTCGCTTCGTCGGGCACGGACGCAACGCCGATGGCATAGATCAGCACCAGCGGCAGGTGAAGCTCAGCGAGCGCATCAATCTGCTCGTCGATCGACGGCCGCTGCTCGCTCACATCCAATTTCTGGTCAGCGCCAACTTCCGACGCGTACAGCAGTGCGATGTCCAGGAAAACCGCAGCGTTCGTTGTGCCGGACGCAGAGTCGAAGCGCAACGAAGGGCGCAGCGAGCGCTCCTGACCTGCACGCATCAATGGGCTAGCCTGCATCTGGTGTTTCCTCCGTTCAGCAATTTAGAGATCTCATTGGCGGCATTTGCGGCGTCGTCTCAACTGAAACCACCACCTTCGCCAGCAAGCGTTCGTGGTAATCCGGGCGCAATATCCGCACCGCAAAGACTGCACGCCGAATAAACCCCGATAAGTCCCCGTAAACCCCGATAAACCTGCTGGTTTCGGGCATTTGCAGACGCACCGTCCGCTTTGCACTTTCAATCTGCGCGCATCGGGCATCGGAATGAATTTCACAGAATCGGTAAACAATTCCGGCATCGCATCGGGTGCACGCAGGCACGGCTGCTCGGCGCGCCGCGATGGCGAGCGCACAAACGTTCGAAGAGTCCTCGGGCGGACAAACGTTTGAAGAGTCCTCGGGCGGACAAACGTTTGAAAAGTCCTCGGGCGAACAAAGATCAGGTCGACGCCCTGATACGGTCATCGGTAAGGCCCGAGCGTTCCGGCCCAGCATTGCGGACCAGCATGGCTCGGGCGTCGTCAAAACGCGGGGCCAGGCGTACCCATTTAGCAATCAGGCAATCCGGAACGCTTTGAAATTACTGGAACCTCGGCGTCCGAGCGCTGCCATAAACCTGTGACCCCTTCGACCGCACAGAACCGCGGCGATTAATTCGACAGAAATCAGGAGAACGTCCGCATGCTGATCATCAAGGCACTGTCACGTGACCACCGCGCGCTTGAACAGTTGCTCGCCGAACTCTCGACCACACCAAAAACGGACAAGCAGCTTCGCGTGCAGACCTTCGCAAAACTTCAGGCCCTGCTGCAAGCGCATTCGCGCGCCGAGGAAGAAGTGGTCTATCGCCGCCTGCGCATGAAATATCCGGAAGAGGTGCAGGTCCTGGAGGCCTACGAGGAACATCACCTCGCCGACGTGTTGCTGCAGGAGCTGGCATCGGGCAACTTCGGCAGCGAGCGCTGGACGCCGCAGATCAAATTGCTCGAACAACTGCTGCGCCAGCACATCAAGCAGGAAGAACTGCAGTTGTATCCGCTTCTGGAAGCCGGATTCGAAAAAGCCGCGCTGGCGGCGATGGACAAGGAGTTCAAAGCGCTCAAGCACGAGCGTCTCGAGGCCCTGCTCGGCCCGCTGCGCGGTGCGATGCCGGCGTTCGCGGGTCGCGCGGCTGTCGGGCTGCAGGCCGGCACCGGTCGACTGCTGCGACGCGGCCAGTTGCACGCGATGCATGCGGCCTGGCGTCTGAATGGACGTGCGGAGCGCGAGGCACACTGAAGTTCTGCTGACGTCGTGAGGTACCGCGTCGATCAGCAGCCTCAATCGATGCGGCGTCTTTTCGTTCATATCGCAGCGCTGCCAATCGCGCTGACTGACGAGTGCGGCGGACCGCCGCTCTGCATCTCAAATTGCGTAAATCAAGAACAGAGACGGATCACCGACGATCAACGCGGGACATCGACCGGTCAATGAACGATCAGTGATCACGATCAGCGGTACCGCGTCAGGGCTACCGAACATTGACGTCCTGGTTGCCGTGCCGCCAATCAATAACGACCGGTGATCTGGAAGAAGATGTACTTACGCGAGTCGCCCGGCGGATCGGTCTGCTCGCCCGCGTGATAGATCGACTGTGCGACTGAAACCGTCGTCGTGATGGCGGCGATCGGCTTGGCTTCCAGACTCAGGCCGACGTCCGCGAGCTTGACGCTGCCGGCGGTTTCGTCGAGTGCACTGTGTTCCAGCTTGGCTGCGCCGTATTCGACAAACGCACGCGGGCGCAGGCCGTAACGCGCGGCGAAGCTGTCGTCACTGCCGTGCCATTCGATACCCAGATGCGCGTCTTCGCCATGGTCGCCGATGCCGACGCCGGTATCGTACGCGTGCAAACTGGTAGGACCACCGATAACGAACTGTTCGAGCTGCGGCACCACACTGTTACCCAGCTGCGCGCGCACGTCGGCGGTGGCATCCCAATTGGGCAGGAAGCTGTATCGCAGGCTCATGCTGGGACGCAGCAGCAGATACGACAGGCTGGCTGCGCTTTCGGCGCTGTTGCGGTCGCTGAGTCCTTTGCGGACGCCAAGCGCTGCATTGATCTCCAGTTCCTGCGTTCCGAAATCGATCCGGCTGACACCGCTGAGGTCGATCTCCGCCGAGTTGTATAGCTCGGACAACACCTGCGCCTGGGTTAATGGCGGCGCGGCCAGCCCCAGGATCTCCAGCAATTTTTCCAGCGACAGCGACAGCGTGGGCGTCGGTGTTGCGTTGAGCACATGCGCCTGCACACTTTCGTCGCTGCGTTCGACCTTGAGCTGCAACACCGCGCGATCGTTGAGGTCGGCGTACAGCGGCGTCAGAAAGGTCGCAGCACCCGAGCTGAAATGTCCTTCCAGGCGAATGCCCTGCACGTCCTGACCGAAGATCGCGTAGCGGCCTTCGATGCCGAATACGCCAAACGGCGTGATGTGCGACCAGTTGGCATCTCCTTCGTGATACGGCCGACCGTTGCCGATGCCGACATCGGAGCTGCCGCCGAGCACCACTTCATCGCCGCTGGCGACCGACTGCCGCACCGACAAGTCGACCAGATAAGGCCCCGCGTAGCGGTTGCCGGAATTGTTGAAGTCCGCCGCAACTGCGAGTTGTTCATTGCCGGCAGCAGGCGTACCGAGATCCAGTGCCACCCGGTCGCCCCCGAGTGCACGGAACTGCGGCTGATAATTTTCGCCAGCGCGCTCGCTCTGCGTGTCACCCAGCGCGCGCGCACGCTCCAACGAACGCGTACGCAGCGGATGGTCGGACACCAGGCCCGAAAAATACGACTTCAGGGAATCTGGCGCGTCCACCTCTGAGAGCTTGCCGACGGTGACACGGATGTACAGATCGGTTTCGCCGGAGACCGCATAGCTCAGCAGCGCGGCCGGGTAACCGGCGCGGTAGAACGTCGCGCCCACGGCGCGAACGGCGTCGGACACGGTGGGTGCCGCGGTCACCGCGGCGCGGACCGAATCAACCGAAATCAGCAGATCCCCGACGACATGGATCTGCACGCCCTGGTAATCGATCAACCACATATCGCGGCTGTCGCCGACAACCTGCTGCAGGGGTGCCAGTTGCGGTGTGACCGGCGGTGGTAAGGCAATCGCCATGGCCCTTAGCGCCCCGCTCGCATCGAATTGGCCTGCGGACGCGAGTGCGCGCACGAATTGATATCGGACCGCCGCTGAGCGGAAGTTGCGGAAGTTTTCATCGGATCCTTGGCCTACGCCTGTGTTCGTCGCATGCAGTGGACAGCACTTTTTGCCGGCTGTTCGTTCTTACGTTTCTTAAATGACCACGCCACCTAGCCGCAGGCCTGTTTCGAGACGGTACGGTACGCTACGGAGTCGCAATAAGCCGGAAGTTTAACCGATCGAATCCGAGCGCTCCGCGAGCGGCGTGGGTCCGCTGCGGCGTGCGGATGCACGCCAGATCACAGTGAGAAAAACGGCGACGACAGCGCCAACGAATACGCCAACGAATCCGCCAACAAAAACGCGCGACGCTCGGGTGGCCGACCGCGATCAGGCGCCGACAACGGTCAGCAATTTGGTGGCGATGGCGAGTAACTGGCTGACTGAATCGAGCACGTTCTTGATCTGTCCGAGATCGGCGAGCGATTCGTCGATGAAGTGATTGACCACCTCCAGCGACGCCGTCAGGGCCTTCCACTCGTTCGAGTTCTCCTGCAGCTTGTCCTTCGCTCGATACAGCTTGAATTGCTGCACGCGCACGTCCACCGCGGAGTCCGCAAGCTGCAGGCTGTTGTCCTTCTGGCCGGCGCGCGCGGCGAGCGTCGACATCATTTCAAGATTGGTGGCCGTACTCTCAAGCTTGCTGATCTGTCGCTCGATATCTGCCAGTGCATCGTTGTCGTCTGCCACGATCATCTCCTTTGCATGATGGTTGATCTTCAAATGCCGACTGCGGTCCCCAGCCAATTCCGCAGATGCAACCCTCCGAGCTTAGGCTCAGTGCAGCGCGTGAATTGCGTCGTACGCGTCGCGCACCTGCTGCCCGAAACTTTCAATGGACTCGAAGCTGGTGGCCACGCCTGCGTGCGGCTGGCGCAGCGCCAGAGCCAACTGGTGATGCGCATCGGCGAGCGCGCGAATGCTTGCCGATGCGTCGACACGCACGAGGCGCTGCACGCCGGCTGCGTCGTCGACCGCCAGGGTCAGCGTTGCGCGCTTGGCCGCGCGTTCGCTGGCGCTACGCGGCTGCCCGATCGCACTGACGGTGGCCACCAGTGCTTGGGTTCGCGTCGCCTCGTACGAGATGATCGCCGTCTGATCGTCGGCGACGATGGCCGACAACTGTTGCGAGGCCTGCGCCACTAAAGGATCCGCACGCGCCACCGCGATTTTCAGGATCTGCAGGCGCCGCGCGTCGAGATAGTTGCCGACCGCGAACTTGAACAAGGTGGTGATCGGATCGAGTGAGGCGAACGCTCCGCTGCTCGCATTCGGATCGACCTTGCGTGCGAAATTTCCGAGTGCGTTGTTCAGCGCATCGGCACTGGCGTCGAGCTGGGCGCCACTGTCGGCATCGACGACTTTGGCCAGCCCCGCGCTGTATTGCTTCAGCAGCATCGCTAGCGCATTGGCGGCGGGCTGTGGCGCGTCGCCCACCAACCAGGTGGCGCCCTGCACGTCTTCGATGGCGCAGGCGTTGGCATCACCGCCGGGTCGGCAACGGGTTCGATCGAGCAGCAAGTCGTGGTCGCTGCGCACGGCTTCGTCCAACTTGAAATACAGGGGTTCGACTTGCGCATGAGCCTCGTATTGAGCAACCACCTGCGTCGTGGTGCCAACCGCGCGGTCGAAATCGCTGATCGGCTCATGAAACGAATTGCTGCTGCAGCCGCTCGCAGCAGCGCCCAGCAAGACAATGGCCGTGAGGATTTTTGCTTGATTCTGCTGCGGCATGCTGTCTCCCCGTTTTTGCGTTTGTCGCTCGTTCCAGCCGTCTCGTGCGCGTCCGAGTGCTTCGATGGCACCACGGCTGCGTCCCTCTTTCCCAGGGCGCGCTGTGATTACGGAACGCTCGCACGATCGGCCGATTGATGTCGAATGATCCTGCGACCTGCAGGAACATTTTGAGCGTCAGCGCACGCCGATGCGAGCGTGCCACCTCCGCAGCAAGGCGCGTCGCGACCTGGGCGCGGCGCGCGACCCGTTTCAGGCGCCTTCGGCGAGGCTGCGAGCGACCTGGGTTCCACGGTTGAGCAGCAGGGCCAGCACGCAGAAGCTCAGGCCTACGGCACACACCGCGTGCCAGCCGCCGTAACTCCAGGCCCAACTGCCGCAGATCGAGCCCAAGGCGCCACCGGCAAACCGGCAGAACATGTAGACGCCGTTGAGCCGCGCCACCGCCTTGGGGCAAAACGCGAAGACGTCCGATTGATTGGCGATGTGATTGGACTGCGCACCGACATCCAGCACCAGCACGGCGACGATCAACAGCGGCAGCCAGCCGAGTGCCGCGAAGTACAGCAGGCCGAACGCAGCGAGGCTCATCAGGTTGGCCAGCAGCAGTGTGTACGCCGTGCCCTTGCGGTCGGATAGTTTGCCGGCGTAGGGCGCAGTCATCGCGCCCATCGCGCCGATCAGACCGAACGCGCCGGTCACGGCCGGACCGTAACCGTAGCTCGGTGACTCGATCAGAAACGCGAGCGTGGTCCAGAACGCACTGAATGCGGCGAACGAACAGGCCGAGGCAAAGCAGATGCGTCGCAGCTGCGGCAGATCGATGAAGAATCGCCCCATCGATCGCAGCAGCGCGGAGTAGCGCAGACCTTCAACCGGCACCACCTGCGGCGCCAGGCGCTTGCGGATCAACAGCGCAATCGCCAGCATCAGCACCGCTGCGAGCACGAACACCCAGCGCCAACCCAGCCAGTTGCCAATCGCGCCCGACACGGTACGCGCCAGCAGAATGCCGACCAACAAACCGCCCTGCACAGTGCCCACCACGGTCGAGCGCTGCGCCGGCTCGGCCAGCCCCGCCGCATACGGAATGATGATCTGCGGCACTACCGTGGTCAGGCCAATCGCCAGGCAGGCCACATACAACCAGGGCAAGTTGGTGGCCGCAGCAGCAGCAAGCAGCGCGAGACTCACCAGAGCGAGCAACAGCAGAATCAGCGAGCGGCGTTCGCGCACGTCCGCCAACGGCACGATCAACAGGATGCCGACGCCGTAGCCGATCTGGCACAGCGTCGCGATCAAACCGGCTGCGTGCGGTGTCGCCGAAAACGCGCGCGCGAACTCGCCCAGCAGAGGCTGGTTGTAGTAGGCGTTGGCAACGGTGGCGGCGCAGACGAAGCCGAGGAAGCGAGTGGTTTTGCGGTCGATCACGGGCGGCGCGATTGTAAGACGGAAACAGCAAGGCGCGGTCTCGGACGAAAACGCGCGTCGACTGGACCCTGCGCAGGCGTGAAAGTTTGCTGCGACGTTCCCCGCGACGTGCCTCTGTGAAGTTCTGCCGCGAAGTTCCTCTGCGACGTGCCTCTGCGCAGTTCCTCTGCAAAGTTCCGCCGCGACGTCCCTCTTCGACGCTCCTCTGCGACGTGACTCCGCGAGTCCCTTGGCGCGATGAACAGCTCGCGCACACGAATGCTGGCCGGTCCCGCACCATCGATGGCCAGACTCCGTTCACGGTGTGCACGCCGCGCCGAGAAGCTCGCAGGCTCATCGGTCATGCGCGTTCACATGCGCGTTCACATGCGTGTTCACATGCGCGTTCACATGCGTGTTCACATGAGCGTTCACATGCGCGTTCACATAAAGGTCCAATCGTGCAGTGACTGAGCGTCGCGTGAAGGTCTTCCGAATCGTTGGCGCGTTGGCGAGCGCCCATCGCGCACGGTTCGAACCACGGCCGTCGCTAGACGATTGGCGTTTCCTGTCGTGCGATCCGCGTCGGATGCTCGGCGACGCGCTAGTCGATCTTCAGCTCCGTGTTGCCCTGCGACAAGCGGATGCCGGCATACGCGCAACGCCCCTCGCCGCGTTGAAACAGGCTGACGGCAATCAGCCAGACGCGAACGATGCGTGTCGGCACCGTTCCGCCAATCGCGATGCGATAGTCGTCGTAGACATTGCGCGATTCGTCGAGCCACCGCCCAAGCTCTGCGGAGCCGGATCGCACGACCCAATGGGTTTCGCGATCTTTCCAGGTCGGCAGCGGACAGCGGAAATGCGTGCCGACCGGCAAGGCCGCACTCCACAAATAGGTGAGGTCCAGGCCGTTGTCGAACTCGACTGCGATGCTAAGATAATCGTGCGTGGGAATGCTGTCCTCGCGCAGACTCGAAGGCAGTGCATCCACTTTCCACGACCAGTGCAGCCGCGTATCCGGCATCAGCGCCAGCTCGGCGTCGTGCTGCAAGATGGCGACGTCGCGATGCGTGCTGCAGCAGATGGCGTCGGCGTGATGATCGCGCGGCGCACGGCGATAGATTTCCGAGGGACCGAGAAACCACAGGTGGCGCCAACCCGCAGGCTCCGACTCGCCGGCAGCGCGTGCCAGCCGCTCGCGCTCACCGGCGAGCAGACCCTGTACGTCGCCGATCGCGGCCAAGGCCGCCACTCCGTCGGCGGCATCGATACCGCGACACCAGCGGATCAGCAACACGCAGATCGAGCCGCTGACCTTGGCGTAGTCGCGTTCGGAGGTTGCCAGGCGCCCATCGGGACTGGCCCATTCGCCGGGGAAATAGCTGGCCAGCTGCAGCGCCCCTGCATGGCTTGCGACGAAGCTGTGTGTATTGCGCGTGCCGCGGAATACCGGGCCCTGCTCGCCGATGCGCAGCCAAAGCTGAAACGAAGGTTCGACCCAGATATCGAGCGGCCGCGACAGCAGCGTGCGTCCACAGGCCAGCGAGGTGATGCTGTCGCCGGCTTCGAGCGGCCAGCCACTCGGTGACCAGGGCGGTCGCGTCGCGGGCAGTTCGATGATTTGATGCTGCGCAATCAGTCCCGCAGGCGCCCGCGCGAGCAGCGCCTCACACTGCGAGCGGAACCCAACGAGGTCGGGTGCGGCGGCATGCGTACCACCCAGACGGCGACGCAGCGCGCGCCATCCGAGACGTGCAGCGACCCCGAGGTCCACGGCAACACTGGCGGCTCGACTCATGCTGGCGGCACTCCCGATTGCGAATGCCGAGATTAGCGCAACACGCGTGCGCAGGTCGCATCTGCATCGCGCAGTCGCGCGCAGGTTCGCGCAAGGCCGGCTTTAGCGACGCAAATCGTATTCGTATGATTCGCGTAGAAGCGCCTCCGAGAGACATCTGGATTGCGTATAACTCGCGCGTGATTCGCGCGTGATTCGCGCGTGATTCGCGCGTGATTCGCGCTCGATTCGCGCTTGCTTCGGCCCGAAAACCAGCCGCACGAAGCTTGCTCGCGCGCAAGGCCTTCTTGCGATGCGCGCGAGCAGAAGCTCAACTCAGCAGCGTGGCATCCAGGGTGATCTTGGCGTTGAGCAGCTTCGAGACCGGACAGCCGGCTTTTGCCTTGGCGGTGAGTTCGTCGAACTTGGCTTGATCCGCACCCGGGATCTTGGCTTTCAAGCTCAGATGAACCGCCGTAATCGCGAAGCCGTCGTCAACCTTGTCGAGTGTGACTTCAGCCGTGGTGTCCATCTGCTCCGCCACCAGCTTGGCTTCGCCGAGCATCAGCGACAGCGCCATCGTGAAACAACCCGCATGGGCCGCGCCGATCAGTTCTTCCGGATTGGTGCCCGGCTTGCCCTCGAAACGACTGCTGAATCCATACGGATACTCTTTCAATGCGCCGCTCTGGGTGGAGATTGCGCCCTTGCCGTCCTTGATGCCGCCTTGCCACGCAGCCGAACCTTTGGTTTTCATCCTTCGCGCTCCTGTTGGTGTTGTGGAGCCTTGGACCGCGGATTCGGCGCGATTGCATCGTCGCGCTCCGAATCAATCCGGATTGCATTCCAATCATTGCCGTCACGCACGCACCCGCACAACGCACGGGCGTCATCCACCCCTTCTCGCACGACTCGCTTAAGCGGCCAGTCCGCTTTCGCGCAAACGCGCGATCTCGGTACGCGGCGGTGCGCCGAACAGGCGACGGTACTCGCGGCTGAACTGCGACGGACTCTCGTAGCCGACTCGGTGACCGGCGGTGGCCGACTCGATTCCGTCGGCAAACATCAGGCGACGCGCTTCGTGCAGACGCAGCTGTTTCTGGTATTGCAGCGGCGACATCGCCGTGACCAGCTTGAACCGATGGTGCAAGGCCGACGGGCTCATGTGCACGGCCTCGGCCAGTTGTTCGATCCGCAGCGGTTCGGCGTAGCGCTGCTTGAGCCATTCGATTGCCCGCACGATGCGATGGTTGCTGCCGTCGCTTTCGGCGAGATCGACCAGGCGATGGCCGAGCTCGCCGCGCAGCACTCGGTAGTACAGTTCGCGCTGGATCACCGGTGCGAGTACTGCGATGTCATCCGGCGTATCCAGCAGCTTGACCATGCGCAGCACCGCATCGAGCATGCTTTCGCCCATGCGCGCCACGAACAGGCCGCGATCCGGCGCCAACGGTGCAGCGCCGCGATCGCCGAGTTCCAGCAGCAATCGCGCAATCTCGTCGAGATCCAGATCGAGTCGCAAACACAGGTACGGCCGCTCGGGACTCGCCTCGAGCACTTGACCGCGCATCGGCAGCGTGACGGACACGACCAGATAATTCAGCGCGTCGTAGTGGAACACTTCCTCGTTCAACTGCGCGCGCTTGCGCCCCTGCACCACCACGCACAAACAGGGCTGATAGACCGAGGGCATCATCAGGGTCGGCGCACTGGCGCGCACGAGGTGCAGGCCGGGCACCGGCGCAGGATGCACGCCGTCCACCGGTGCCAGCCGGGCCACCCGCTCGGCGAGGTCTTGCTGGCGCGCGGCCATCGCGCTGCGTTCCTGGTTAATGTGCAATTCGCTATCGAACATGGCGCTGGTTCCTGACGCGGAAAGTCCGTCGATAGTAGTCCAGTGATCGTCGCAGCGGAGTGCCTCGGCCACCCGGCGTGCAGGATTGTGCAAGAACCGGACAGCAATGGACTAACCCGCAGCGGCCCTCGACCCCTAGGCTGTGCAACATCCCCACCCCACCGGAGCACCGCCATGGCGCTTGCCATTCCCCGTCGCACCCTCGGCCAACACGGGCTGCAGGTTTCCGCAATCGGACTCGGCTGCATGGGCATGTCCGATTTTTATGGTCCGGCCGATGAGGCCACGAATTTGAAGGTCCTCAACGCCGCGCTGGATATCGGCATCAATTTTCTCGACACCGCCGACATGTACGGCACCGGCGCCAACGAACGCTTGCTTGCGCAAGTGCTGCAAACGCGCCGCAGCGAAGTCGTGTTGGCCACCAAGTTCGGCAATGTGCGCGGACCCAAGGGTGAATTCCTCGGCGTCAATGGACGACCGGAATACGTGCGCGCCGCGTGCGACGCCAGCCTGAAGCGGTTGGGCGTCGAGCAGATCGATCTGTATTACCAACACCGCGTCGATCCGAATGTCGCAATCGAAGAGACCGTCGGTGCAATGGCCGAGCTGGTGCAGACCGGCAAGGTGCGCCATCTGGGGCTCTCTGAAGCCTCGGCCGCAACCATTCGCCGCGCCGCCAAAGTCCATCCGATTGCCGCCTTACAGAGCGAATACTCGCTGTGGACGCGGGACATCGAGGCGACGATTCTGCCGGTCTGCGAAGAACTCGGCATCGGTGTGGTTGCGTACAGCCCGCTCGGCCGCGGCTTTCTCACCGGCGCGATCAAAACGACGGATGATCTCGACCCGAACGACTATCGCCGCTTGAATCCGCGTTTCGTCGGCGACAACTTCGCCAGCAATCTCAAACTGGTCGAGATCGTCGCCGAGATCGCCAACGAGGAAGGCTACACGCCGGCTCAGGTCGCACTCGCCTGGTTGCTCGATTGCGCGCCGTTCATCGTGCCGATTCCCGGCACCCGCAGCATCAAGCGGCTCAAGGAGAACGCGATGTCGATCATGGTGCGGCTCAGCGAAGCGCAGCTCGAACGGCTCTACGGCATCTTGCGTGAGCAGCCGGTTACGGGCCTGCGCTATGCCGAGGCACAGATGGCGGCAATCGACGCCTAGCGCTTCAGTCAATGATGCGAGTGCGGCGTCCGATGCGGGCGCTGCACTTGGCGGCAGTCAAGAGCCTGGGACATGACGATGTCCCGGGCTTAACGTTTAGCCGAGTGCCTTGCTGGTCTTGCACATCGGCAACAGGCAATCCTTGTTCACCACGGGCTTGACGCGCTCGGCGAGCTGATCGGTGAACAGCTTGAAGCGATGCAGCGCAGCGCCCTGCAGCCGGATCGGCAGCGTCAAATCGCGGCGCAGCGGATCGAGATGCTCGCCGTCGACGATCACCTCGTAATACAGATGCGGGCCGGTGGCCCAGCCGGTCGTGCCGATATAGGCGATCACCTGACCGCGATGCACTTGCGAGCCGATGTGCAAGCCGCGCGCGAAGCCATCGAGATGCGCATACGCAGTCTGCAACTGGTCGCCATGGCGCACGCGGACGTAGTTGCCATAGTTGCCGCGCAGACCGACATCTTCGACGACGCCATCTTCCGCGGCGCGCACCGGCGTTCCGGTCGGCGCACCGAAATCCACACCTTCGTGGAACTTGCGAATTTCCAGGATCGGATGAATGCGCCAGCCGAATGGCGACGTGATCGGCGCACCCGGTACCGGCGATGCGAGGTCCAGCGGCATGACTCCGCGGCCGCTGCCATCGACGTAGGCAACATCGTGATCGACTGCGTAACGATAGACGCGATGTTCCTTGCCGGCGATGGTCAGCGCCGCCAGGCGCAGCTCGGGATGCTTGTGTTTCGCCTTGCCGCTGGCGACCTGTTCGTAGACCACACGGAACGCGGCATGCTCGGGCGCGCTGCCGCGCAGCACGGCGTCATGCGCGAGTGCTTCGGACATCTGCGCCACCACGGTCTGCGGCACGCCGGCCTGGGCCAGCGATCGCATGCCTTTCTTGCCGACCACACCGGCCTTCGCGATCAATTCGGGAACGTCTTCGACTGGTTTGCTCGCCGGCACTTTGCCTGCTGGCGTCTTGCCCGCCTTCGACGGCTTGACGCTCACCGATGGCGCTGCGGCGTCGCTGGTCCGCGCCAAGGCGGTTCGCGCCAAGGTCAGCGTGCCCGGATCGGTCTGGTGACCGCGCGACGACAGCGCCAGCAAATCCGGCTGAACCGCTGCGAGATCGAGCGGCGTCCCGGTTGCAGCTGCGACCGGTGCGTTCGGATTTCTAAGGACGTAGTTGACTGGCGTCGACAACGAATCACTGAGCTTCGTCGAGCGAGCGGCCGAAGTAGTGGTCGCGCTTGTGGCCGAATTTGTGAATGTCGCCGGATCAGCGCTGTGTGCGATCGATGAGTCCTGCGCGCGACTCGTTGCCGCTACGCTGTGCCGCGTGTGCTGGCTGGAGGCAGCGCGGTTTGACTTCGTCGGCGATGCGCCGGCACGCCGATGGCGGCTTGCGACGGATCGTTTCGACGATCCACTCTGCTTCGCGTGCGTCGAAGTCTTTGCCTTGCTGTGGAGGGCCGTCGCGTCCTTGCGATGATGCGCGCTCGCAGCCCATGCCGAAGGCGTGCCGCCAATCGCCATCACCAGCATCAGCACCAGCCATTTCAACGACCACGCCGCGCCCTGCTTCGACACTCCCGATTGCACTCGCATTCCCGGTACCCGATCTACGTTATGTTGTAACGTTAATGTATAACAGCCTTGAGCGCACGAACTTTTTGCCAGCCGCGCAGCGGCAGCATCGGGCACCTGAACGGACAGTCAACGGTGCCTACATTCGCAAGCGTCCGCGAGCGCTCCGCGAGCTTTTCAACAACGCCAGCTTTTCGACAACGCGATAGACGCCAGGCTTCGGCGCCGTTGATGCGCGCTCCGCACCAAGACGAGCGCGATGCGCGACGACAATACCGATGCAATCCGAAGATGATCCAATTCGACTGCGGCTCGCATTCACCGAGAGCCATTCGATTGCGGCCCGCACGCAATGTTGGCCACGACTCCAACGTCATCCATCATCGGATTCGGTCACCGGCGTCGTGCATGTCGAGCCAGCACGATCAGCGCAAGCCTGCAGTGACAAGGCGCGTGTCCTGCCCCGAACCAACACGCCTGACGTTCAGTGCAAACCGAACGTCTCGGTCGAATGTCTCAGTCGAACGTCTCTCCGCCCGCATAACGCCATCGACCCGCGCTGCGAATGGCGGCCGTCAAAACACGCGGCGCGGCCGGCCACAGCATCAGCGCCAGTGGCCCGGTGTAGCCGCCGCCGCGATACGCATCGAACATCGCGATGCGGGCGTCGTCGCGCAGATAGGCCAGCCGCGCCAGATCGTTCGGCAGCGCCTGCATCAGGAACGGCTCGTCGGCCTGACGGAACATGCGCAGCAAGTCGCGCAAGTCATCTTCATCCGGCGCGCGCGGACCCGCATGCGAAAGACCGGGCCGCTGCGGCAACTTCGAAACCACTGGCGACAGTTCCTCGTACGGCAGGAAATCGCCGAGCGTGGTGTAGCTCAACTGCCAGACTGAGCCGCCGGGGTCGAGCCTCGCACTCGCGATGACTTGCGGGCCGCCGTCCATCGCCATCAGCAGTTGTGCCGCGCGATCGCCGTCCTCGTCCACCAGGAAGCGCTCGAACACGGCGATGCAGCAGTCGTCGAGCAGAAACTCGAGTGCGGCGCGATCGTCCGGGAATCTCGCGAGCGAAGGATGCCGCTGCTGCCGCAGCACCGACAGCAGGCTGGCAAGCTCGTAGCCGTCGGGCGCACGTAACGCGGGGGTCGAAGTATTCAAAATCGCGGCTTGTGAGTGACGCTGCAGAACTGGACGTGAGCGCCAGTGTGCCAGCGCGCATGCTTTTGTGTGCGCTCGATCATCGCCATCGATTGCCCAATGAGGCGCATCAGGCTTACTGCAATGGAATGATCCATGACACCGCAGCACAGTATCGTCGTCATCGGCACTCAGGCTTTCGTCTTGCCGCTGCTACTGGACTTGATGTACGCAATACGGCGAAAGCGCAGCGCCGACCAGTCTTCATCGATTGCGACCTGCCGGACCGTGTCGAAGCCCGCATCGCGCAGCACGTCCCAGCCGGTGTCGCGATTGAAGTCGCAGCGATACCGCTTCGAGGTTCCCTTGGGATAGGCGAACCAAATCAGCGCGTCGCCCGCAGCCTTGCCGACAAGTTGTTTCGCGATCGCATCGACTTCGACCTGGCGCTGTGCGAACACCAGGGCGAAGTCGATCGCCGCTGCGTCGCGTGGATCGCGCAGCACACGCACATCTTTGAGCGTGCGAAGGTCCGGCTCGAACGACGCAGGCGCATTGACCACCACGATCTCGCGCTGATTCTTGAGGTTCAGTTTTTCGAAAATCGGGCTCATGTTTTTCTGTCCTGGAAAAAGTCCAAGTGATCACTGCGATCCCGAGTGCGTTGAGCCACTCGATCGTCGTGAGGATGCGAGCAACGCTCGGACATTGAATTAACCGTGCTTTCCTTTGGGTCGTGTCGGTGCAGTCTCGCCACAGCGACCGTCGCATTCATTGCGGTGGCCTTCGCACACGACGATCGACCCAGCATCCGGCTTGATCGCCATCCGATCAGGCGGCGAGCCGCGCCATGCGCAGTCTGCAATCACGTCGGATCTTTGTCGAACACGCGGAGGCCTGGCGGCAGCGTGACCCACGGGTGCCGACGGCAGTCGAAAACGGAAACCCTCGGCGCCGGGAATGCGGGATCGCAAAACGCACCCACGGCAACGCTGACGCGATCATCGCAGCCCACTTCGGTATGGAACAGATTGGTGCCGCAGACCGGACAAAATCTGAACACAAAGCGCGCGCCCCGATCGCCGACCCGGACGTACTCGGTTGCAGTTCCTACGACGTCAAAGGGCGCGGCAAAACTCGCCAGCGTCGCGAACGCGCTGCCGGTGCGCTGCTGACAGGCGAGGCAGTGACACACCCCGACGCCGCGCGGCTCGCCCTCGACCCGGATGCGCAATTGCCCACAGCTACAGCGGGCGGTTCGAATGGGCATCAAGCGATCTCCCGGTTGCCAGCGAACAGTCGTCGACGCGTGAGCGCGCCGCGCACGTCGGCACCTGCGGCTGCGCGGCCTGGATCTGCGCGCGGGACGACGCAGATGGCCGTGAGATCGGAATGCTGTCGATGTCGCATGTGCGTCTCCTCGTGCTGCAGCGCCAGGTCCGATCCGCTGCGGTCGGCAGGCACCTTCCTGCACCATCCTGCAGCCGCTGCTATGGTGAATGATCAATCGCAACCGATCGATCCATGCAATGCCGAACGCTCGCCGCGCACACGCCCTAATCCTACTCTGCCTACTCTGCCTACTCTGCTCGCTCGCAGCGAGCGCACCGCAAGCGGATACCACGCGCGTGCACAGCGTCGACCATGTCGATCTGCAACGCTACACCGGCCGCTGGTACGAGATTGCACGACTGCCGAACCGTTTCCAGAAACATTGCAGCGGCGATGTCGTCGCCAGCTACGCCTTGCGTAGCGATGACAGGATCGATGTGACGAATGTCTGTCGCCGCGACGACGGCAGTCTGGATTCGGTGATGGGCGTTGCGCGCCAGGCCGACAGCAGCAGCACCGCACGGCTGCAAGTTCGCTTTGCGCCGGCCTGGCTATCGTGGCTGTGGCTGGTGTGGGGCGACTACTGGGTGCTGGATCTCGACGCCGATTACCAGACCTCGCTGGTCGGCACGCCGAACCACGACTATCTATGGCTGCTCGCGCGCCAGCCACAAATCGATGCGGCCACTTACGACAGGCTGATGGCCAAGGCCGCCGCGGAAGGCTTCGATGTATCGCAGGTGGTGAAGACACCGCAATCGGCTGCGCGCTGATCGCGCGCCGCGAGACATCGCTTGCGCACGCCGACCGCGTACCAGGCACCTTGCATCAGCGCGCCAAGCTCAAATCGCAAACCGCAAACCGCGATGCTGCGGCCGATCGGCGCATCTGGCCTCAGGCCAGCGCTACACCCGGTCTCAGGCCGCCTTCGGTGCCTTCAATGCGGCCAGCACTGCATCCGCCCGAATCGGAATGTGCCGCAGTCTCGCGCCGACCGCGGCAAAAATCGCGTTGCCGATCGCCGGGCCGACCACCGTGGTGCCGGGCTCGCCGAGACCGACCGGCGGCTCGCTGCTGGCGAGGAATTCGATATCGAGTTCCGGAACGTCGCGGATGCGCAATGGCGTGTAGGTGTTGAGATTGGTATCGCGCACCTGGCCGTTCACGAATTCGGTGCCTTCGTGCAAGGCCATGCTCGCGCCCCACAGTGCCGCACCCTCGCACTGCGCAAGCGCGCCATCCGGATGCACGATGGTGCCGGCGTCGACCACCAAGGTCAGCTTCTCCAGCTTGACCACGCCGGTCGCGCGATTCACATGCACGCGCGCAACACAGGCACTCCAGGTCGGCATGTCGCGTTCCTGGCCGAACGTCGTTGCGATGCCGAGTCCGGTGTCCTTCGGCAGCTCACTGCCCCAGCCGGCTTTCTCGGCCGCGCGCTTGAGCACCGCGGCCTGACGCGTAGCACCGCCGACCGCACTCGGCGCACTGCCGGCGTTGCGGCCCTGTGCATCGAGCAGCGCCAGCCGAAACGCCAGCGGATCGCTACCGACCGAATGCGCGCACTCGTCCATGAAGCTCTCGACCGCCCAGTTGGTCCAGCCCGGCCCGACCGATCTCAACCAGCCCGGACGAAAGCTGTTGTTGGCGAGATCGTTGGAAATCGCACGCACGCGCTGCGCACCCACCGTGTACCAGTGATCGGCGCCGGAAATCGCGAACGGATCGTAAGCCTGACCGTTCTTCGCTTTCGGCATGAACGCCGGCACCATCACCTGCGTCGGCCAACCGGCGCAGGCGTGATGCTCCATGCCGATCACCTTGTTGTCTTCGCCGAACGCCATCCACATACGCTGCACGGAAGCTGACCGTGGCGAATCGAAGCGCGCGTCGTCGGCGCGCGTGAACACCAGCTTCACCGGACGTCCGATCGCCTTCGAAGCAAGTGCGGCCGGCACCGAGTAGTCGCCGTTCAGGCGCCGGCCGAAGCCACCGCCGAGCAGATAAGTGCGCAGCACGATCTTGCTGACGTCCACACCCAAGGCCGTCGCCAAGGTCGGCAGAATCAGCGACTGCCATTGGTTGCCGGTGTGGATTTCCCAGACGCCATCCTTCTGGAACGCCAGTGCATTCACCGGTTCCAGCTGGAAGTGCAGCACCGTGCTGGTGGTATAGCTGCGCTCGAGTGTGGTCTTCGCCGACTTGAACGCCTGATCCACGCCCTCGTCTTCGACCACGAGTGCGCCGATGTTGGCATCCTCGATCAGCTTCACCGCGTGATCGAGCAGATTCTGTTCGGAGACCGTCGCAGCATCCGGCGTGGTCCACACGACCTTGACCTTTTCGGCGGCGCGCTCGGCGGCGTGAAACGAGTCGGCCAGCACCACGACCCAACCCGGCACCGTGCCAGAAGGATCGTCCAGCGCAATCGCTTTCTGGTAACCCTTGATGCCGCGTGCAGCGCTGTCGTCGATCGACGTGACCTTGCAGCCGTAGCGCGTCGGCGGCAGCTTCGGTCTCGCGTAGACCATGCCCGGCACTTCGGCATCCAGACCATAGCGTGCGCTGCCGGTGGTCTTGTCCGGAATATCGATCGCCTGCGTCGGCGCGCCGATCAATCGACGCTCGGCGGCGGCCTTGATCGGCATCGCCTTCAACTCGTCGGCGCTGTACGTACGCGACAGCGCACCGCGATGCACGATCTCGCCATAGCCGATCGACTTCGACCCGGCGATGACCTTGCCGCCGCGTGCGCTGCAGGCGCTGACCGGTACGCCGAGCAACTTGGCGCCTTCTTCGATCAGCGCAATGCGCCCGGCCGCACCCGCCTGGCTCAGGAACGGAAAGCTCTGCCACACCGACCAGCTACCGCCGGTGACCATCATTCCCCACTTCGGATCGGTATCGACGTAGTTCAAGCGTACCGATGCCCAGTCCGCTTCGAGCTCGTCGGCGACGATGCGCGCGAGCGCGGTGCCGACGTGCTGACCCATCTCGGCGCGCGTGATGTTGACGGTGACGATTCCGGCGTGATCGATCTGGTACCAGATCGTCGGCTCGAATGCGGGGCCGCCGTCGGTCGCAGCGTCGGCAGCGTGTCCGCCGCGCGCAAACGCCAGCGTGAATCCGGTTGCGCTCGCGGCGATCAGGAATCCACGGCGCGACATCAGGCTGCCGAGCATCGCCTCGCCCTGGTATTTGTCGAACTTGCTCATGCCGGCGCACCTCCGCGCAATTCAGCGGCGGCGAGCTTGATCGCCTTGCGTATGCGCGCGTACGCCATGCAGCGACACAGATTGCCGTTCATGACGGCGTCGATATCGGCGTCGGTGGGATTCGGATAATCCTTCAGTAGCGTCGCCGCCTGCATGATCTGGCCAGACTGGCAATAGCCGCACTGCGGCGTCTGCGTGGCAACCCAGGCCTTCTGCAGCGGATGCTGACCGTTCGGATCGAGCCCTTCGATGGTGACGACGGTGGCGCCTGCAATCGCCGCCACCGGCGTGATGCAGGAGCGTATCGCGCGGCCATCGAGGTGCACGGTGCAGGCACCGCACATACCGATACCACAGCCAAACTTGGTGCCCTTGTAGCCGAGGTCGTCACGGATCGCCCACAGCAAGGGCGTCTCGCCATCGACCTCCAGCGTGACCGGTTTGCCGTTGAGATTGAACGTGATCATCGCGACGCAACTCCATGCTGCGGCTTCATGGTGAACCCTTGGATTGAGTGTCGGCATTCACCGGCGTCGACGACGCCGTAGTCTCGACCTTACGTGCAGCCGGGATGGCAGCCGCCAGGTTGGTCCACGGCGTCTGCATGCCGTGGCTGCGCCGCAACCAGCTGGCCAGCGCATTCAGATCGGCATCGCTGAGCCCGGCGGCGAAACCGGGCATATAAACGCCGGGCATCTTGTCGTCGCGTCCGATGCCTTCGAGCACGACGCGGATCAGGTTCGCCGGGTCCGGACCGGTCAGCGTGCTGCTCAGCGCCAGCGCAGGGCGCGCCGCCTGCAACTGAGCATCGTTGTAATGGCAGGAACTGCAGGCCACCTGATACAGGCGCGCGCCGGGATCGGTTTCGGCATCGCTGTCGCGCTGCACCAGTGCGAGTGTCTGCGCGAGTGTTTCCGCACGTTTCGGCTCGGCGGCAGCCGAACCGTTCAGATCGGCAAAATAGATCGCAATCGCACGAATGTCGTCATCCGGCAGTTTCGCAAGACCGTTGTGCACCACATCGAACATCGAGCCGGCCGCCGCGCCATGCATCGGCGATACACCGTTGCGCAGATAGGCATAGAGATCTTCGACGTTCCAGGCCAGCGGCGCCGGATTGGCGGCGGTGAGTGCCGGCGCCAACCAGCCATCGATCGGACCACCCGCGTAGGCGGCCGAACTGCGCTCGCCACCCAGTGCGTTGCGCGGCGTATGACAGCCCGCGCAGTGTCCCAATCCTTCAGCCAAGTAGGCCCCGCGATTCCATTCGGCACTCTTGGTCGGCTCGGGCTCGTAACGGCCTTTGCGGAAGAACAGCAGCTTCCAGCCGGCCTGCAGCGCACGGACGTTCAGCGGAAACGGCAACGTGTTGGACTTGGCCGGTGCATGGACCGGCGGCTGCGTCATCAGGAAGGCGTACAGCGCTTTCAGATCGTCATCACTGACGCGGGTGAAGTGCGTGTACGGAAAGGCCGGCAGCAACTGCGCACCGTCGCGCGCAACACCTTCATGCATCGCGCGGATGAAGGCGGCTTGCGACCAATTGCCGATGCCGGTCTCGACATCCGGCGTGATGTTGGTCGAGTAGATCAGGCCGAAGCCGGAATCGAGACCAAGTCCGCCGGCGTAAGGCGCGCCACCCGGCGCGCTGTGGCAACTCGCGCAATTGCCGGCACCGGCGAGCACCGCGCCTTTCGCGATCTGCTCGGCTGCGAAACTGGACGGCGTCGGGCTTGCAATAGGCGCAATCGCTGGACGCCAGGCCAGCACGAAGAGGCCCGCTATGCCGAGCACGGCCAGCGTGACAAGGCCGATGAATATGCGTTTGACCAACTCGGGTCTCCCGTTTCGCTTCACTGCGATGTTTCATCGGCGACCTGCGGGCGCCGCGACCGCGACGATCCCCCACCTGAGCGAGCGCAACCGTCGACGGACTGAACTCTACCGTGTCTGCCGCGAAACTTTCCATTCCGCGGCGCAGCAAAAAAACGGCTTCAGGCCGCCAGTCGCTGCGCCTGCCAGGCGCGCTGGATACTCGCCTGTGCCAAGGCCACCACCTGCTCGGGCGCCTTGCCCTGCGGTTCGATCATCGGTAACACGGTCCAGCTGATGCGCTCGCCGAAGGTCATTGGAAACCCACCATAACGATTCAGTGCCCAGGTGTTGTGGATGTATACCGGCACGATCACGGCGTTCGGCGCGCGCTTCATCAGAATCTTGACGCCAGCCGTGGCGAAGCTCTGCAGCTCGCCGGTGGTCGAGCGCGTGCCCTCAGGAAAAATCACCGCGCTGGTATGCGTGCTTTCGATCAGGCTGCCGAGACGACCGATCTCGGTCAATGCCTGGCGCGCGTCGCTGCGATCGATCAGCGCGGCGCCGCTATGGCGCAGGTTGTAGGAAATGCTCGGAATGCCGCGGCCAAGCTCGATCTTCGACACGAATTTCGGCGCAAAGCGACGCAGGTGCCAGCCGATGCCGGGAATGTCGAACTTGTTCTGGTGATTGGCAACAAAGATGATCGCGCGATCGGTCGGCAGCGCTTCGCTGAAGCGCGCGCTGCTGCGCACGCCGATGATCCACAGTGCGCGAATCATCAGCAGATTCATCAGGTCCACACTGCGCCGATGCGCGGCCGCACCGAAGCCGCGCAGCGCGATCACCTGCACCAACTGGAATACGCCGAGCAACAGGCCCCAGACGAGCAGGAACAGCGGCGTCATCAAATAGGCCAGTGTTTTCTTCAGAGTTGCGCGTCGCACCGCTGGCATCGCTCGATCGGAAACCGGAGCGCGAGTGTACTGCCTGTGCGCATCGGCGCGCGGTGCGCGATTCATCGCGCCGATGATCCGCCCCGCGCCAGCTCGCGCTGAATCAACAACAACCGCAGATCGAACTCGACCTGGTGGTAGTCCGGCTGCATGTAAACACAGAGTTGATAGAACGCCTTGTTGTGCTCTGCTTCCTTCAAGTGGGCCAGCTCGTGAACCACGATCATCTTCAGGAACTCGGGTGCGGCCTCCTTGAACAAGGCCGCAATGCGAATTTCCTGCTTGGCTTTCAGGCGGCCACCCTGAACCCGCGAAATCGAGGTGTGCAGGCCGAGTGCGTTGTGCAGCACGTCGAGCTTGCTGTGATAGACCACTTTGTGGACCACGCCGGCGCTGCGCATATGCGCCTGTTTCAGCGCAATCGCATATTCGTACAGCGCATGGTCGCTGTGGACCTGATGGCGTTCGCCGTAGCGTCGCTGCAGATACGCATCGAGGAGATTCTGGTCGATCATGCGCTGCACCCGCGCCAGCGTGTCGGGCGAGTAACCATTGATGAAGCGCAGCACGCTCATACGGCATCCGACTTAAGTTTCGCAGAACGCTTCGACTCCGCGCGACGCTGCTTCGCTGGCGATGGTCGCGGCGCTGCCCTAGCATCGATCCCGATCGCGTTGATCCCGATCGTGTCGGTCTCGATCGCTTCAATTGCGATTGCCGGCACCGGCGACGTCCAGCCGTGCTGCTGCGCCCAGATCAGCTTGTCGGCGCGGCGCAACTGCTTCAGCGCGTATTCCGCCACCGATGCAGCCGACCGGCTGGCATGCCGCTGCGCGCCGAGAATCCGCAGCGGCGGATTGGCACGCGTATAGCGCGCACCGCGACCGCTCGTGTGCGCACGAAAGCGCGCGGCGACATCGGGACTGATGCCTGCGTAGAGCGCGCCATCGCGGCATTCGAGCAAATACAACCACCACACGCGCGGCACGGTGCTGCCTGCATTCGATTCGGCCTGGGATGCGGCGACATCGGTCGGCGTGCGACCGGCTGCGTCGATTGGCGCGCTTGAGAGTGCAGTTGCCGCAGGCTGCAGCTGCGTCGTTCGCGTCTTGCCGATTGTGCCGACCGATTTGGCCTGGCGTTTGGTCTTCGATGCCGCGCTGATGACGGCGCGCGTGCCGGCGACTTCCTTCTGCCGGCGCACATTCTTTTGCGACGCCTGCGTGCTGCCCGGTTTGCGCGGCGCGCGCGGCTTGGCCCTGTCACCAGACGGCGCCCGGCTGGCGACGATGGTTGGACGCGACTCGCGCTTGGATGCCACTGGCACCGACGCACCAAGCTGGCTTGATCGCGAGGTCGCACGCGCCGATTTCGGTGTGCTCGATGCCACCGGTTTGCGCGGAGCAGAAATGGGGCGACGCGAGAGGGTCACGAGCGAGTCGGTGGCACTACTGGACGAGTGTCGCAATATTACGCGGCCGTCGCGCTGGTCATGCGTCGGACGATGCGTGCGCGGTCGTCTCGTGTCCTGCGCAGCGGCATTCTCAGGCCTCGTTGCCGCGCGCTGGTTTGCAGGTGCTGGTTTGTAGGAACTGATTTGCACGAGCTTGTTCAAACCAGCTTGTTTATAGTGGCGGCGCGATTCGTCTGGGGCGATCGCACCACTTCGACAGGCTCGCGGCGAAGATCCAGCGTCGCGGCGAGGCTGCGTGCATACCAACCGTATTAAACCGACGCAACCGACGTTCACGATGCTGCCGACGCTTCGCACTCACGCACCTCTGCTGCTCGCCGCGCTGGCAATGATCGCAACCGCGCTGTTGCTGCCCCAGCATCCGTTCGTCGACGAATACGCGCACTGGCCCACCGCACAGCAATTTGCGCAAGGTCAGTGGCCGCTGAATCCCGGCATATCCACTTGGCCAACGATGAACGCGCTGGTCGGCTGGATCACCGCCGTGTTCGGCGCCAGCCGCTCGATTCTGGCGGGACGTCTGGTGATTGTCGGGTTCGGTCTGATCGCCCTCGCCGCGTTCTACCGAATCGCGCAACAGTTCGATCGCAGCGCGGCCGGACTGCGCACCGCGCAGTTCTTCCTGTCGCCGATCGTGCTGCCGTTCTGCGCGCTGGTCTACACCGATCTGCCAGCACTCGCCTGCCTGCTGTGGGCGACGGTCGGCGCCCTGCGTCGTCAGGCCTGGCTGCTGCTGCTCGCCGGCTTGCTCGCCTGCGCCATGCGCCAGAACAACATCGTCTGGTTCGCCGGCCTGTGCCTTTTATATGGCGGACTGTGCCTGCACGCGGGTGAACGACTGCGCCTGTGGGTGATTGCCGGTGCCGTGGCGATTGGCGCAGCCTGGCTGTTCGTGGTGCGTCTGCAGCATGGCGTGGCGGCTGGCAGCTGGACCCAGAGCGATCACCCCGGCAACCTCGCCGGCATGCCCAACGTGTGGTTTGCGCTGGCGGTAGCGGCGATCGTCTATCTGCCCTACTTCGTGCAACGGCTCGGCGTCGAAGGCATCCGCGTGCCCTTATGGCAGGTGCTGGCCTTGGGTCTGACGATCGGCTTCACGTTTCACGTGACGCATCGCTTCAACCTGATCGAGATCCAGTACTTCGTGCGCAATTACTTGTTGCACCGAACGCTCAGCGCGCAAGGCATGTCGATCTTCCTCGCAACCGTGATGACCACCGCCTTGCTGGTGGCGCGCACGCGACTCGGAGAACGGCAGGAATTGCTGTGGCCGTTGTTGCTGTTTAGTGTGCTGTCGCTGTTGCCGTTCTCGCTGATCGAGCAGCGGTATTACCTGCCGCCCTTCGCGCTGTTCTGGGCGATGCGCGCGAGCGTCGATCGACGCATCGAAATTCTGCAGTTGCTGTTCGGCGCGGCCGCCGCGCTATGGATGGTGCTGCGCATCGGCCAGGGTCTGCACTTCGTTTGACAACACCTCACCGGCTTGGTCTTAATCGGTGGCCGCGTCGTTTGCTGGCCGAAAAAGCCAGCGAACGGCTGCCTCGGCGATCACGCGTCAAGTGTGTAAGCGCTCCGATCCAAACCCGCCGAGCGCCTGCTGATCTGAAGCGCGTTTTGCGCGGGTGAGCGCCGCTGTAGTCGCGGTCAGGACACAGTCAATCCGCGGTCAAGACTCAGTCGCGTCGCAGTCGCGTCGCAGTCAAGTCGCCATCAAGTCGCCATCAAGTCGCCGTCAATTTTCGGGCAAGGCGCGAGCACGACGCAGACACACGTTGCGCAAGACGCAGGTGCGAGCTACCCCTGCGGCTTGAGCAATCGATGCAGCGGACGATCAGAACAATTCGACCGAGCCTTCGTGCAGCGACAACTGGCCCACCGGTTTGTGCAGCACCTGACGCCAGTCGCTGCCCGCCGCGTTCGAAGCAGACGCGCGCGCGCCGAGCAGCTGCGCGGTTTCTGCCTGAATGTGCTGCAGGCGATTGACGTGACCTTCCGCCGCCGTGAGCGCCTGCAAGCTGATGTCCTCGAACTGCAAGCAGCGGACCGCCTGACCAACCGATGCGCCGATCTGCTCGGTGACACTCGAAACCGCGCGCATGCCGTCGCCGATGTTGCGATCGATACGTTCGATCTGCGTCAGCAGATCACCGACCTGGCTTTGCGCTTGCGCGCTGGTGCTGGAATCGCGCTGCGCAATTGCGCCGACCGATTCGCGTACGGTCGCAATCGCTTCCTTGGAACTGCCGACCAGCTTGCGAATCTGTTCGTTGAAGCTGTTGGAGCGCTCCGATAAATTGCGCACCTCTTCCGCCACCACTGCGAAACCGCGACCGGCATCGCCGGCGCGTGCCGCTTCGATCGCGGCATTCAAGGCCAGCAGGCTGGTCTGGTCGGCAAGCGTCTTGACGTCGCCGAGCAGTTCGAAGATCGCGTCGAACTGCTTCACCATCACGTCGATGCGCTGCACGCTGGTGGCGCTCTGGCGACTGGCTTCGGACAACACGTTGGCCAGACCTTCCATCAACTTGCCGGCCTGCAGCGCGAACTGCTGCACGCCCATGCCGTTGCCGGAGGTCGAACCGGCGCCGCCGGTCTGGCTGATGATCTGAGCGACGGCGGCTTCCTGCGAACGCGCCTGCTGCGCCATGCGCTCGAAGGCGCTCGACAGTTCGCTCGAGGCTTCCGTAATCAACGAACGGACGCGACCGACTTCCTGCTGCACGCCACGCACATTGCCGTCGAGCGCGCTTCCGAGTTCTTCGATCGCCTTGCACTGCTGTGCCCCGACTTCAACGCGGCGGCGTTCCTGCGCTTGAGCACGCGCCAAAGCGCCACCCACTTTCCAGGTGGTCCACAGCCACGACGCCACCGTCGCCGCCAGCAGCGCCCAATACAGCGCAGGCGGCGTCTCCGACATGCGCGCGACGAAGGCCGCCAGTGCCAGGCCGAAGGGCGGCAGAAAGGGTTTGTAGACCAGCGCTTGCAGGGTCGTAGGCATCGCTTGTTCGCCTTGTACGTTCACGTGAAATCATTAGCGGCACGCGGCCGCAAAGCTTGAACCGGTGGAATGCGCCGGATCGGTTCGGACGTCAGCAGCAGCAGCCTCGATGCAACATCGCGCAGCGCGACCACTTCCTCCGCAGCACCCAGACGCACCGCCGCACCCGGCATTCCCCAGACGACACAGCTGGCCTCGTCCTGCGCCAAGGTGCGGGCGCCGGCATCGCGCAACATCAAAAGTCCGCGTGCGCCGTCTTCACCCATGCCGGTCAGAATCGCGCCGACTGCGTTGTGACCTGCGTGCAGCGCGACCGATCTAAACAGCGTGTCGACGCTGGGGCGATGACGATTCTCCGGCGGCGCATCACTGAGCCGGCACAGGTAGCGTCCTGCTTCGCGCACCAGCAGCAAGTGCTTGTCGCCCGGCGCGATATACGCATGTCCCGGCAAAACCGGTTGACCGTCTTCGGCCTGGCAGACCGTCATCGCCGAGCTGCGATTCATCCGCTCGGCAAACGGTTTCGAAAACATGGCCGGAATGTGCTGGGTGATCAACATCGCTGGTGCATCGGCCGGCATCTGTTCGAGCACGTCGCGAATCGCCTCGGTGCCACCGGTCGATGCGCCGAGCGCAATCACTTTTTCGGTCGGCCGACACAGATGCACGCCAGTCTTCACTGCGCGCACAACCGCAGCAGGGACCGGTTGACGCTGACGCACGCGCGCACGTGCGGCCATGCGGATTTTCTCGATCAGCTCTTCGGCAGCGACGTTCATGCCCTGCGCGAGATCGATCTTCGGCTTGGTGATGAAATCGATCGCGCCCAGTTCCAAGGCCTGCAACGTGACCTCAGCACCGCTCTCGGTGAGCGAGGACACCATCACCACCGGCATCGGCCGCAGCCGCATCAGGTTTTCCAGGAACGTGAGTCCGTCCATGCGCGGCATCTCGATGTCGAGCGTCAGCACGTCCGGATTCAGCAACTTGATCATCTCGCGCGCGATCAGCGGATCCGGCGCCCCGCCCACCACTTCGATACCGCTGTCGCGCGACAGCAATTCGGTCAGCAGCTGACGCATCAGCGCCGAGTCGTCGACGATCAACACACGGATCGCACTCATGGCCGGGCTCCGACCACGCAAGGCACATCAACCATTGCGACGGCCGCGCGTGCGCGCTGAGGAACTGCGCTGCGTGCAGGCTTCGACCTCTTGTAGTTCTGCGTTTTCATTCGAACAACTCCACCGTTCCACCGATCGGCGCCTGTCGCAGCCGCGAACGGTAGAGGCCCTCGCTGGCGAGTACCTCCGGCTCGTTCGTCGACGGCAGGCGCCGGACCATGACTTTTCCGCTCTTCGGGAAGTAATGCACCCGCCGCGGATAGATATCGAACAGATCCTGCGCGGCCACCGCGATGTGCTCGGCCGCGAGGTATTCAAGAACAAACTGCCCGTTGCGCTCGCCGATCTTGTTGACCGAAAAACCTGCCAGCACGGCGCCGCCGCCAAACACCTTCGCTTCGAGGTTTTGACGCCGCGCACCGCGCTTGAGCAATTCGTTGATCATCGTTTCCATCGCGTAGCCGCCGTAGCGCGCCGACTCGCTGGCAGTGCCCTGATTGCTGGTGTCCGGCAACATGAAGTGGTTCATGCCGCCGACCTGCGCGATCGGATCGCGAATGCAGGCCGACACGCAGGAACCCAGCACCGTAACCAGCATCACATCGCGATCGGTGACGATGTACTCACCCGGCAGCACCTTCAGCGCCTGCGCGCCGAATGCCGGATCGAAGTACGCCGCCGGCTCGGCCGGCCGCTGCGCGACACGCTGACGCGGAACCGTTGTGGGACTGCTGGCAGGTGTAGCCATGGCGTTCAGCCGTCCACGCCATCGGTGCGGCGATAAACCGTCTGCCCGCAGGGCAGCACCAGATCGGCGGATTGAAAGAAGCTCTCCGAATGGCCGGCAAAAAAACGGCCGTCGCGCGCAAGCAGCGGCACCATGCGCTGCAGCACCGAATGCTGGGTGGGCTTGTCGAAGTAGATCATCACGTTGCGGCAGAAGATCGCGGTGAACGGACCGCGCATCGGGTACTGCGCATCGAGCAGATTGAGTTCGCGAAACGTGACCATCTGCCGCAGCGCATCGACCACCCGACACTGCTCGCTGTTCGCGCCGACGCCTTTAAGGAAAAACTTGCGCTTGCGCTCTGCGCTCAAGTCGGCGATCCGCTCCAGCGGATAGATGCCGCGTTCGGCCGTTGCCAGAACCTGCGTGTCGATATCCGTGGCCAGAATCGTCACCGGCGGCGTCAGCGTGCCAAAGGTCTCCGCTGCAGTGATCGCCAGCGAATACGGTTCTTCACCGGTACTCGCCGCGGCACACCACAGCACGATGCGCTCGCCGGGTTTTCGCCGCAACAACAACTTCGACAACTCGGTGAAGTGATGCGCCTCGCGAAAGAACGAGGTCAGATTAGTCGTCAGCGAATTGACGAAGGCCTGCCATTCCGCTGCATCGTCGCCATGTTCGAGGCGATCCAGATAGCCCGAGAACGTCGACAGGCCCAGCACGCGCAGGCGCCGCGACAACCGGCTGTACACCATGTGCGCCTTGCTGCTGGCCAAGGCGATGCCGGCGTGTGCGTGGATCAGTCGGCGCACGCGCTCGAAATCCTCGCGCGTGAAGCCGAATTCACGTTGCGAGGTTTCAATTGCGGTGGCCGTCGCCGCGCTCATGACGGACGGCACGGCTGCGTCCGCGTCATCTCGCGTAGCAAGGGACGTAAGGGGCACTCACGCGGCGACTCGACCCTCGACGACACATACGGCGAGCCGTACTGACTCACCGCAAAGTTCGCCAGCCATTCAAGCGCGACATCGATGCAGCGTGCGATCCGCTTGCGATTTTCGAGACTCTGCATGATGGTGCCCTCGTTGACTCTTCGACTCTTCGACTCAGAATTCCTGCCACTGCGAATCACCACCGGCAGCCGCATCCTTCACGTCGCTGCGCTGGGCGAAGCCCATGCCCGCAATCCGCCGCGGTGACGCGGGTCGCTTGCTCTCTGCTTTAACGGCCGCAGGTAGCGGTGCCCGCTCATTCCGCCGGACCACCGGCGCCAAGGGCACGACCGAGCTGCTGCGCAGCGGCGCTTCGCTGACCTGTGTCGAAAGCCGGAACTGGCTGATGGTTTGCCGCAGGCCATCGGCCTGCTCTTCCATCGCGCGCGCCGATGCGGTGGCTTCTTCGACCAGGGCGGCGTTCTGCTGCGTCACCTGATCCATCTGCGACACCGTACGGTTGACCTGTTCGATGCCCTGGCTCTGCTCCTCCGAGGCCTCGGTGATCTGCGCCATGATGTCGGTGACGCGGCGCACGCTGCTGACGATTTCGTCCATGGTCTTGCCGGCCTGTTCCACCAGCTTGGAGCCCGCGCCGACGCGCTCGACTGAATCGCTGATCAGCGACTTGATCTCTTTCGCAGCCGCCGCCGAGCGTTGCGCGAGGTTGCGGACTTCGGCCGCCACCACCGCGAAGCCACGTCCCTGCTCGCCCGCACGCGCGGCTTCCACCGCCGCATTCAGCGCCAGAATGTTGGTCTGGAAGGCGATGCCGTCGATCACGCTGATGATGTCGACAATCTTGCGCGAACTCGAATCGATCGCGCTCATCGTGGTGACCACTTCGCCGACGACGCGGCCGCCTTTCAAGGCAATGTCGCTGGCGCCGATCGCGAGCTGGTTGGCCTGGCGCGCGTTCTCGGCGTTCTGCTTGACCGTGCTGGTCAGCTCTTCCATCGACGATGCCGTTTCTTCGAGGCTCGCCGCCTGCTCCTCGGTTCGGCTCGACAAATCCTGGTTGCCGGCGGCGATCTCGGCGGCCGCCGTGTTGATCGTGTCGCTGGCCTGTTTGATCTGCGACACGATCAGCGTCAGCTGATCCACCGTGGTGTTTGCATCGTTCTTCAGCGCGCCGAACTTGCCGTCGTAATGGCTATCGATGCGTTCGGTGAGATCGCCCTGTGCCAAGGCCGACAGCACGCGCACGACATCGTTGAACACGCCGGTCTGCTGGCTGATGTCGGTGGCGTACTTCACCACCTTGAAGGGCTTGCCGTTGAGATCGAGAATCGGGTTGTAACTCGCCTGGATCCAGACCTCGCGGCCATTTTTTCCGATGCGCCGATACTGACGCGCGTCGTATTCGCCGCGACCTAGTTTTTCCCAGAACTGGCGGTATTCGAGGCTGTTGCGTTGATCGGGTTCCACGAACATGCTGTGGTGCTGGCCGATCACCTCGGCGGCGCTGTAGCCCATCACGCTCAGGAAATTTTCGTTGGCCTTGATGATGCGGCCGTCGAGGGTGAATTCGATCACCGCCTGCGCCTTGTCGATTGCGGCGAGCTGACCGTCAACGTCGGCCGCCTGCAGCCTCTGCGCGGTGATGTCGGTGGCGTACTTCACCACCTTGAACGGTTTGCCGTTGAGGTCGTAGATCGGGTTGTAGCTGGCCTGGATCCAGACCTCGCGACCATTCTTGCCGATGCGCTTGTACTGACCCGCATCGTATTCACCACGGCCGAGCTTTTCCCAGAACTGCCGATATTCGAGGCTGTTGCGGCGGTCGGGCTCGACGAACATGCCGTGGTGCTGGCCGATCACCTCGGCGGCGCTGTAGCCCATCACGCTCAGGAAATTGTCGTTGGCCTTGATGATGTGGCCGTCGAGGGTGAATTCGATCACCGCCTGCGCCTTGTCGATCGCGGCAATCTGACCTTCCAGATCGGCGATATGCAGCAAGCTCGCGCGTCGAACATCGCGAACTTTGTTCGGCTCGGCTTTGCGCTTGGAGGCGGGCGCGGCGCGTTTTTTAATTGGACTCTTCACCACGCGGCGCTTGCTCGCTGCGCGTGAACTGGGTTTGACACTGGCTTTCCGTGCGGAGTGTTTCATACAAGGTCTCGGACAAAACCTTCAGTGGAGGGCGGCGCTATCCATCAACGCCATGTCGTCGCTGCTCATCAACTTCTCGATATCGATCAGGATCAGCATCTGCTCGTCGAGCGCGCCGATGCCGGTAATGAAACGGGTGTTCACCAGGTTGCCGAACTCCGGCGCCGGGCGGATCTGTTCGGGCGTGAGTTGCAACACGTCGGACACGCCATCGACCACCATGCCGACCACGCGCCGGGCGATGTTCAGCACGATCATCACGGTGAACTCGTTGTACTCGACCTTGCTCAGCCGGAACTTCAGCCGCATGTCGACCACCGGCACGATGGTGCCGCGCAGGTTGATCACACCCTTGATGAACTCGGGTGCTTCTGGAATTTTGGTCACGGTGTCGTAGCCACGGATTTCCTGCACCTTGAGGATGTCGACGCCGTAGGCTTCGCCACCCAGCGTGAATGTCAGGAACTCACTCGGCATGTCCGCTACGACCGCCACCGGCTGCAGACTCGTACTCGTTTCGTTTGCTTTATTCATGGGAACCTTGCCGATACCACTCTTGGTGAGATCACGCGGCCTGCGCGTGACTGAAATGACGGACCACCGCACCGACATCCAGAATCAAGGAGACGCGTCCATCGCCGAGAATGGTGGCGCCGGAGACGCCGCGTATCCGGCGATAGTTGGCTTCAAGACTCTTGATGACCACCTGCTGCTGACCGACCAGGGCATCGACCTGCAAAGCCAGCTTGCGGCCCTCGGATTCGACGATGACGACGATGGCTTCTTCCGGCGGTGGCGACGTACCGGCGAGGCCGAACCAGCTGCGCAGATCCACCAGCGGCAGGTACTCCTTGCGTACGCGCACCAGGCTGCCGGCCTGCGCGACACTCTTGATCTGCTCGGCGCCGGGCTGCAGCGATTCGATCACCGATGACAGCGGCAGAATGAATACGTCACCGGCGACTTCCACCGACATGCCGTCGAGAATCGCCAGCGTTAGCGGCAGACGGATCAGCGTTCGCGAACCGCGGCCTTCGACCGAACTCAGTTCGACGCTGCCGCCGAGCGCGCCGATGTTGCGCTTGACCACATCCATGCCGACACCGCGACCCGAGACATCGGTCACCTGCGCTGCGGTGGAGAAACCGGGTGCGAAAATCAGTTGCCAGACATCGCTGTCGCTGAAGTGATCGCCGCAGTCGATGCCGCGCTCGCGTGCCTTCGCCAGAATGCGTTTGCGATCGAGCCCGCGACCGTCATCCGCGACTTCGATGACGATGTTGTCGCCCTGATGCATCGCCTTCAGCGTGACCGTGCCGACGGCGTCCTTGCCGGCCGCCAGGCGTTCTTCCGGCAATTCGATGCCGTGGTCGAGACTGTTCCGCACTAAGTGATTGAGCGGATCGCTGAGTTTTTCGATCACACTCTTGTCGAGTTCGGTCGCCTCGCCGAAGGTGCTCAGGCGCGCCTGTTTGCCGAGCTTGCCGGCGAGGTCGCGAATCATGCGCGGCACGCGGCTGAAGACGTTGTCGATCGGCAGCATGCGCGTGCTCATCACCGCTTCCTGCAGCAGACGCGTATTGCGATCGAGCTGCGTAAGCCCGGCCAGCAGCTTTTCATTGATAACCGGATCGAGCGTGCTGGCGCGTTGCGTGAGCATCGCCTGGGTGATGATCAACTCACCGACCAGATTCATCAGCGCGTCGATCTTCTCGGTCGCCACACGGATCGACCCGCCATCGGCGGGCGCATGTTCGACCAAGCGCGCGACGCTGGCGTCGACTACCACCGCCGGCGATGCCTCTGCGACCACGGCCGACCGCGACGGTGCTGCAATACTGGCTTCCCGCACGATTTCGAGCTGGCAATCGCCTTCAACCCAGACGAAGACGTCGCGCACTTCGGCTTCGCTGTGCGTGCAGCGCAGGCGCAGGCGCCAGGACATCAGGCAGGACTCCGCGTCGGCGGCGACCAGCGTCGCCTGCGGATCAATCTCCAGCGTGCTCTCGAGCGCGCCCAGCCCCGCCAGTTCCCGCAGGATCAGCAGCGGATCATTGCCGCTGCGGAACAGCTCCGGCAGCGGCACGAAATGAATCAGGTAGACCTGCTCGGCATTCGCCGACGCCGACGCCGCCGGCGCTGCCGATGTCGTTTGTGCAATCGAGGTCGACGGCGGCGCATCGTTCAGAAAGCGTTGCAACTCGGCCTCGGCCTCGATCACCACGGCCTGGTTCAGCACAGTGCCATCTCGCGCTGCATTCAGCAGACCGCGCAAGGCATCGGTTGCGCGCAGCAGCAGATCCACCGCAGCCTCGCTGATCGCACGTTTGCCGCTGCGCATCTGGTCGAGCAGCGTTTCCATGTGGTGCGTGAACGACGCGATCGCGGCGAAGCCGAACGTCGCCGCACCGCCCTTGATCGAATGCGCGGCGCGAAACACCGCGTTGACGGTTTCGCCGCTGGCGTCGCCGCTCATGTGGAGCAGTTCGCGCTCGATCAAATCGAGACCTTCGAAGCACTCTTCGAAGAAGGTTCGATGAAATTGCTGCAGATCGATGCTCATCGTTGCGCGCCGGTCAGCCCAGAACGCGTTTGACGGTCAGCAGCAGCTGCTCCGGATTGAACGGCTTCACCAGCCAGCCGGTGGCACCCGCCGCCCGCCCTTCCTGCTTCTTCTCCGGGCCCGATTCGGTGGTCAGCATCAACAGCGGCGTGAATTTGTAATCCGGCAACACCCGCAGCGCGCGCACCAGCGTGATGCCATCCATGTTGGGCATGTTGACGTCGGTCAGCACCAGCTTGAACTTCTCTTTCTTCGCCAGTGCCAGCGCGGCCTCGCCGTCCGCCGCCTCGGCTACTTCGAATCCGGCCGCAGTCAGCGTAAACGCAACCATCTGCCGCATCGATGTCGAATCATCAACCGCCAGGATGCGGCTCATGAGCGCACCGACGCGAGTTGCAGCAAGGTCGATGCACCGAGCAAGGCAGCCGCCGACAACAGTGCCGGCGACGGTCGCAAGAATTCGACATCGCGGCCTTGGGCCCGGCGATCCCGACAGAATAAGCAGAACAATTGCAATGCGGCCGAATGCACGCGCTGCACTTCGGAGGCGTCGAGTTGCACGCGCTCCGGCATGTCCAGCAGGCTTTCGAGCCGCTGTTGCAGTGTCGATGCGCCGGCGATGTCGAGTTCGGCCGGCAAGCTGAAGCCCTTGGGCTTAGCAGCCAGCGCAAGCGCGGCATGCTTGGCGCCACGGGGCGGGCGCGGTGCGCGGACGGTAGTAGAGGCAGGGCGCATGGGTGACTCCTTTGGTCGAGTTTCTAGCGGCCGGTTGCGGCCCCGACTGAACGTCGACGCCGGTCAACGGCGACGAGCGGACCGAAAAGAGGGAACCAGCGGTAAGGCCTGCATCCGCTCTGTCCGGCATGTCTCGAACCTGCGGCGGTCGCTCGCAATCGCCCGCAATCGCCCGCGATTCGAACGGCGGCACACGTCGTGCGCCCATGCGAACCCCTACGCGCCGGAGCCGAATAAAACACGCGGCAAGCGGATCGACCGCATTAATGTCGCGGCGTTACCGCCGTAGAGGCTCGCCAACGCGATCGATCCCGACGCACGGCGGCCTGCAGCGCCGATGGAGATTCGGACCGCCGAGGTGCGACCGATCGGCGTCGATCGACGGGAGCGCCTAGTCGGCACGCGTCTTCTGCCCGGTCGCTACACCGGCAGTAGCGCGCAGGCGCGCCATCACGCCTTTGCGTCGATCAAAAGCCCAGACTGGCCAGCAGACGATCGGCATCGTCCTGATCGGCGCCGTTGCTCGGGCCGTTGCGACTGGTGCCGGGGACCACCGGACCGGGAAGGCCCTGGGCACGGTGGTCGGCTGCGGTATTCAGCAAGACGCCGGTGCCGAGCAATTCGATCAGGGCCGATTCGACATCGCGCACCAGGCCGATGACGCGACGGATCACCTGGCCGGAAATATCCTGATACTCCTGCGCCTGCGCGAGCGCGGTCAGCGTCGCGCGCAATTGTGTCTGCGCATCGCCAATGGCCGCACCGGCACCCTGCAGCTCGCCGGCCAGCGGTCCGGCGCGCAGCTGCAAGGCGCCCAAGTGTGCTGCGACGTCGGCAATGCCATCGGCAATCGCGCGACCGTCATCGACCAGATCGAGCGTGCGATGCGCGGCTTCCTCGGTCATCTTGACGACGTAATCGAGCCGCACGCAGGCGTCCGGGATTTCATCGCCGGCCAGGCGCGACAAGCGGCCATCGAGACCGAGTTCGCGCAGGCTGTCGTGCAGCGAACGCGTCAGCCGGGCGAGGCCGACGTACAGGCGTTCGCCTGCCGCGCCCTCGTCCGCCGTCGCGCTCATGCCGCCGCACCCAAACTGCGCTGCAGGATCTTCTCGAGCTTCTCCTTCAGCGTGATCGCGGTGAAGGGCTTGATGATGTAGCCGTTCACGCCGGCCTGTGCCGCTTCAATGATCTGCTCACGCTGCGCTTCGGCGGTGACCATCAGCACCTTCAGCGTCGACATCCGCGCATCGGCGCGGATCTTCTTCAACAGATCCAGGCCGGTCATGCCCGGCATGTTCCAATCGGTGACGACGAAATCGAAGGTGGTGGTCTGCAACGCGGTCCACGCGGTTTTGCCGTCATCGGCTTCGGCCGTATTGGTGTAGCCAAGGTCGTGCAGCAGGTTCTTGACGATGCGCCGCATGGTCGAGAAATCGTCGACGATCAGAATCCGCATGTTCTTGTCCAAAACTTATCTCCCGGCCCTGACCGTCGCCGGCTCTGGGTGGATTGCAGGTGATGCGGCTGCGGCCGCGAAGGCTGGCGTGGCGTACGCCGAATTGCACGGCTTCATCGGAATGAACCGGTGGGTGTTGCAAACGTCGGGCTGCGCCGCACGACTTCGGTGATACGCACGGCGTTGTGACCGTTGTTGACCCCGAACTGACCGCGGAACAGCGGCAGACCATCGACACTCAGATCGATGCTCTTGGCCATGTTGATCGGAATGATGTCGCCCGGCTTCAGGCTCATCAGTTTGCGCAGGCTGATGCTGGTGCGCGCCAGTTCGGTATCGAGATCGACTTCGGCATCCTTGATCTGCTCGCGCAGTGCGGCGGCCCAGCGCTCATCCTTGTCGGCGCGGTCGGATTGCACACCGGCGTCGAGCTGCTCGCGGATCGGTTCCAGCATCGAGTAGGGCATCGTGATGTGCAGGTCGCCGCCGCCGCCATCGAGTTCGATACGGAATTTGGAGACGACCACGACTTCCGACGGCGCCACGATATTGGCGAAATGCGGATTCACTTCCGACTGCAGGTATTCGAATTCCAGCGGCATCACCGGCGACCAGGCTTCGTGCAAGTCGGCAAATGCCTGGCGGATCAGCAACTGGATCACGCGCAGTTCGGTCGGCGTGAATTCCCGCCCTTCGATCTTGGTGGCGTAGCGGCCATTGCCGCCGAAGAAATTCTCGACCACGGCAAACACCAGCTTCGGTTCGAATACGAACAGCGCGGTGCCACGCAGCGGCTTGATGCGGATCAGGTTGAGGCTGGTCGGCACATAGAGCGAATGGGTGTACTCGTTGAACTTGAGCAGTTCCATGCCGACGACGGTCAGCTCCGGCGTGCGCCGCATCATGTTGAACAAGCCGATCCGGAACAGTCGCGCGAATCGCTCGTTGATCATCTCCAGCGTCGGCATGCGGCCGCGGATGATGCGGTCTTGCGCAGTGAAGTCGTACCCGCGCACTTCGCCCGGCGCCGGTGGCGGTGCCACATCCACTTCGCCGTTGTTGACGCCGTGCAGCAGCGCATCGATCTCGTCTTGCGAGAGCAGATCCTGCAGCGGCCCGCTCATACCCAGGCCCCTTGGCTGGCCCTCAGGCACAGCTTCGCTACGGCATTGCGGCGGATCAGTTTCGCGAGATGGACCATGCAGACCTCCTGGAGTCGGCAGGCCTGGAGCAAGCCGCATACCAGCGGCGAATACCGGCGAAACCGTGCAGGCGCGCCGACATTTTGACTGCGGCGGCGCCCACCTTCAGCGGACCCTCGCCTGCACGGACGCCATGCAATTCCCGGACGCCTGCACCGCTGTGCCGGACCCGCTTCGGGCATTCGATTGCCGGAACTGTTCTCTGCATGCGCGACCTCAGGCACTCGCCGGCTTTTTGACGGAACGCCGACGCGATCGGCTGGCGGGTGCCGGGACGGCAGGTTCAGTGGATAATCACCGGCTCCACTTTCTGCCGCGCAAACGCGAGACCGTATTCATGCAACTGGCGTTGGCCCCGATGGAGGGCTTGGTCGACGACGTGCTGCGCGATGTGCTGACGGCGGTCGGCGGCATCGACTGGTGCGTGACCGAATTCATCCGCGTCAACGACACGCTGCTGCCGCCGGCCTACTTCCGCAAATTCGCGCCAGAGATGGCCGCCGGCTGGCGCACGCGCGCCGGCACGCCGATGCGGCTTCAGCTGCTGGGCTCGAATCCCGCCTGTCTGGCCGACAACGCCGCCCTCGCCGCTTCGCTCGGCGCGCCGGTGATCGACCTCAATTTCGGCTGCCCGGCAAAGACGGTGAACCGTTCACGCGGCGGTGCGGTGCTGCTGAACGAACCCGAATTGCTCCATGCCATCGTGTCTGCCGTGCGTAAGGCCTTGCCCGCCGATGTGCCCGTGACGGCGAAGATGCGGCTTGGATACGAAAGCCCGGACGGCGCACTCGACTGCGCCCGTGCACTGGTCGACGGCGGTGCCGCACAGTTGGTGGTGCATGCCCGGACCAAGATGGATGGCTACAAGCCGCCCGCGCACTGGCACTGGGTCGCCCGCGTCGCCGAAGCCGTTTCGGTGCCGGTGTATGCGAATGGTGAAATCTGGAGCGTGGACGACTGGCGGCGCTGCCGCGCGGTCTGCGGCGTCGACGACTTCATGCTCGGTCGCGGGCTGATCTCGCAGCCGGATCTGGCCTTGCAGATCGCTGCCGCCCGCGCCGGCCATGATCACGCAGCAATGGGCTGGACCGAAGTCCTGCCACTGCTGCGCAATTTCTGGACGCAGTGCCGCGCCAAGCTGCCACCGCAGTACGCGCCCGGTCGACTCAAGCAATGGCTGGCGTTGCTGACACGGAACTATCCGGGCGCCACCGCACTGTTCGCACAGGTGCGCAGCGAACGCGATTGCGAGCGGCTCGATGCGCTGCTGGGACTTCCATCGCTATCGCCCGCACGCAGCGGCGACCTGCTGCCGCGCCATACCGAGCCTGGATTCGAGCCCGCAGCCGCACTCGCCTGAGTTTGGACCATGGCTGCTGATGCGAGTGGACTGGCAACACCACTCACGCATCGCCGAGCTTTGGACGCCCGCTCCCGGCGGCTTTGCGCTGCCGTGTCGGAATTACCTGCCGCAAGTCACGCACAAATGCAAGGCCCGTTTTTGTGAGGATCGCTGCCCAAACAGCGCGCATTATTGCGCAGTGGCAATTCCTTTTTGACGCACGCGGGCCAAGCGGTTCAACGACTTCGGAGACAGAAGATGGGCGCAATCAATCTGCAGCAGTTGCTGGCTGAAACGAAAACGCTGGAACGCTGCCCGTTTCCGATTCCAACCGGCTGGTTCTTCGTCGATTACTCCGACACCCTGAAAGCCGGCGAACTGCGCAATGTGCAGCTGTTCGATCAGGAGTGGGTGTTGTTCCGCACCGAAGGCGGCCAGGTAGGTTTGTCCGATCCGTATTGCCCGCACCTGGGTGCGCATCTCGGCCACGGGGGCAAGGTCGTCGGCGAGAATCTGCGCTGCCCGTTCCATCACTGGGAATACGACACCGCCGGTTTCTGCAAGAAGATTCCGTACGCCAAGGTGATGCCGCCGGTCACCAAGAAGCAGGCGATTCTGCGCACCCTGCCGATGGCCGAGAAATATGGCCTGATCTGGGCCTGGTTCGATCCGAAGTGCGAGGCGCCAACCTGGGAGCTGCCGCATATTCCCGAGATGGAAGACGCCGGCTATGCCTGCACTCGCCGCGGCACCTGGCCGGTCAACACGGCAATTCAGGAAATCGCCGAGAACGGCGTCGACTTCGCGCATCTGAAGTTCCTGCACGGCGCACCGGGCATTCCGCCGGCAGTCGTCAACTTCGAGAAGCACATCATCGATATCAATATGGCGAACGGCTACATCGTCGGTCGCGGCTATGGTCCGGGACTCAATGTCTTCCAGTTCACCCAGGAAGGCATCAGCGCGACGATGATCTCCTACACGCAGCCGATCACCGCCGAGCGCAGCCAGATGAACATGAGCTTCCGCTACAAGGACTATGCGGAAGGCAGCAAGGAACTGCACATCTCCAAGAAGTTGGTGGACCATATGATCGGTGCCGCCGAGGGCGAAGAGAGCGCGGGTTTCGAGAGCGTCGATTTCATCGTCTGGAACAACAAGAAATATCGGCCGAATCCGCTGTTGTGCGACGGCGATGGTCCTATCCTGCAGTACCGCAAATGGTTCAAGCAGTTCTACACCGCGGCCGACGAAGGCACCCTCGCCAAGGTCTAGCTGTACGCATCGCGGCGCGGCGCGCGTAGTTCGATTCTAAGCACGCGCGTCGCGCGATGTTCATTCAGAAGCGCGCAAGTTGCGCTTCACGCAGGAGCGTGTTGGGTATGACCGAAGTACGCGTGATCGGCCGTGATGGCGCCGAACGCATGATCGAAGCGGACGATGGCAGCGCACTGATGGACAGCCTGCGAGATGCCGGCACCGGGGTCGAAGGCACCTGCGGCGGCGCTTGTGCCTGCGGTACCTGTCATGTCTACATCGATGCAGCCTGGGCCGCACGACTGCCGGCGCGCAGCGAGGATGAGCAGATGATGTTGGACGCGATCGGTGAACTGGTCGAAGTCCGCGCGACCTCGCGCTTGTCGTGTCAGATTCGCGTTGAACCCGGTGCAAGCGGATTGGCACTGGAGATCGGACCAGTTCCGTAAGCATCAATCGGGTGGCCCCGCTGCGATTCGTCGCAGCTGATCACGATGCCAGCAAAAGATCGTTCGCTAGCATTCCGCCTAGCACGAATCTTCCAGACACGAAAGCGGTTGCGAGCGGTTAAGCTAGCGCCCGCTATGGCCTACTCCCGAATCATCGGTACCGGCAGTTACCTGCCCGAACGCGTGGTGACCAACCGCGATCTCGAATCCAAAATCGACACGACCGATGAATGGATCGTGTCGCGCACCGGCATCGAAGCGCGCCATGTTGCCGCCGATGGCGAGATGACCAGCGATCTCGCTTATCAAGCCGGATTGAAGGCGATGGAATCGGCGGGTGTCGGTCCCCAAGACATCGATCTGATCATCGTCGCAACGACGACGCCGGACATGATCTTTCCGTCCACGGCCTGCCTGCTGCAGGCCAAACTCGGCATCAAGCAGGGCGCGGCATTCGACGTACAAGCCGTCTGCACCGGCTTCATGTACGCCTTGTCGACAGCAAATCTCTACATCAACAGCGGCGCGCACAAATGCGCACTGGTGGTCGGCGCCGAAGTGTTTTCGCGTCTGCTCGACTGGAACGACCGGCGCACCTGCGTGTTGTTCGGCGATGGCGCCGGAGCCGTTGTAATCAAGCGCAGCGACGAGCCCGGCATCCTGCATTGCAATCTGCACGCCGACGGCAGCTTGTCTGGAATTCTGCGTGTCGATGGCGGCATCAGCCACGGCACCATCCGCGGCAATCCCTATCTGGAGATGGATGGTCAGGCGGTGTATCGAACCGCCGTACGCGCGCTCGATGACAGCGCCCACGAAGCACTCGGTGCAACGGGCCTGAAGGCCAGCGATCTCGATTGGTTCGTGCCCCACCAGGCCAATATCCGCATCATCAACTCGATTGCCGACAAAGTCGGCGTGCCGCGAACCAAAGTCGTGACGACGGTCGCTCGTCACGGCAATACGTCGGCCGCTTCGGTTCCTTTGGCGCTCGACGCAGCGGTTCGCGACGAACGCATCCGGCGCGATCAACTGGTCATGCTCCAAGGCGTTGGCGGCGGCATGACCTGGGGTACGATTCTGCTACGTTACTAGTAGCTCGCAGTTGACAATATTCTCCCCTTGCATCGACTGTTCGGCGCGCGTCGTCGCGGCGACGAGTCAAGCGTTTGTCATACTCGGGGTCGCACGAAGTTCAGCTGAAACGGACGTGTCGACCTTGCAGTTTCGGCTGATGAAGTCGCGGACTTAACCGCCGCGATCTGCAACTTCGATTGCCGGCGCCAATGCGCGCAGCGACGATTTCGAACGCGGTAACGTGTAACCGGCAACCGGCAGCAATCAGGCTTTCGAATCTTTCTGCGGCCGATCAGCAATCGGTAGTCGCCGCGCCACTGCCGCTTCGATCTCGTCCGACAGCGCGACCGCCATCAAGGGCTTGATGCCGGCGGCAGCCTGCTTGCGCAGCGCGGTCATGCTCGCAATCATTTTCTCGGTTGCGGACGCCGGCATGCCGGCATCGAGATACGGCTGCATCACATGCCGGTCGAACAAGCGAACGAAGCGCCGTGCGATGCGATGCGCATCTTTCTGCATGCGTTCGAATTCGCGCAGCATTTGCGCGATCGGAATGCCCGCGGCAGCCGCCTGCAAGCCCAACTCGAGCAGCTTGGGTTGCCGCAGCCGGTACTGCTTGCCCTCGCGCACCGCGAGTCCCAACCCGCGGAGCTGCCGCATCACTTCCAGCAGATCGACACCGGGGGGTGCCAGCTGCAGCAATTGTGCTTCGCTCATCAGCCTTGAATCATCTTCCTGTGCGGCCGCTACGACCGATTCCATGCCGACCAGTTGCTCCAGACTGCGACCTTCGGCCCAGGCCTGCAGCAACTCGGCAATGCCGGCGAGCGAATAGCCGCGCGCCTGCAGGCGGTTGATGAGATTGAGCCGTGCAATGTGGTCGTGGCCATAGAAGCCGGTGCGTTCGCCGGTGCGCGTCACTGGCGGCGGCAACAGGCCCCGGCTCTGGTAAGCGCGGATGTTTCGGGTCGTCACGCCACACTGGAACGAGAGTTCCTCGATCGTCAGAAACGCTTCGGAATCAACAGTCATGGGCGTACGAGCGGCAAAAACATTTGACGCCGAATACTACAGCACTTGACGTCACACGGATGACTGTTACATTAAACGGTGTAACGATGCCGTTGCCAACGAGGAGAATCCACATGTCCCACCAGAACCAGAATCCAGCCGTCCTGCAGCGCGATATCCATTTCGATTTGTCCGCCGTGGATATCTCCAACTGGCACCCCCATGGCCGCTTGGTGACGCAGGTCTTCAATGGCATGTCGCTGTTCTTCCCGAAGGGCGAGCAATTCTTTATCGACAGCGTGCGCCACTACCGCAGTCAGCTGACCGATCCGGTTCAGCGCCAGGACGTCAAAGGCTTCATCGCGCAAGAAGCCATGCATGGCCGCGAGCACAAAACCCTGAACAAGACGCTCGCCAACGCCGGCTACGACGCGGATCTTTTGGAAGCCCGGGCGATCAAGCAACTGGACGACGCGCGTTCGCGTCCGCCGTTGGAGCAGCTTGCGGCAACCATCGCGCTTGAGCACCTCACCGCCATCCTTGCGGACATCGTGCTACGCGACGACCGACTTCTCGCCGGCGCGCCAGCGGTCATGCAATCGATGTGGCGCTGGCATGCGGTTGAAGAGACCGAGCACAAAGCAGTCGCATTCGGCGTCTACAAAACGGTCGCTCCGCGCACCCTCGGCAGCTACATTTTGCGTTGCCGCGCACTGATCGAAGCCACCGCACGCTTGGTCTACATCACCAACCAGACCGTCAAGCACCTGCGACGCCAGGACAAAACGCCGATCGCGATGTCCGAATTCAGCCAGCTGCGCCGTTTCCTGTTCACCACGCCCGGCATCGTGCGGCGCATCACCCTGCCGTTCCTGGCCTTCTTCCGCCCTGGCTTCCATCCTTGGCAGCACAACAATCGCGACCTGCTCAATCGCTGGGCCGGCGACTATCAGACCTCGATCGTCGCTCAAGTCGAGCGCGCACCATTGACCGCAGTCTGATTCGAGCGCCCGCGTCGCCAGCTCAAAGCGACTGGCACCGGTACACCGGAAACCTGCGCCCAAAGGCAATGTGATCCTGAAACTGTATGAGCGGAGCAGATCCAGCATCTGCTCCGCTTTTTTTTTGCAGTCTCGAGTCGCGGAGTCGCCAGTCGCCAGTCGCCAGTCGCCAGGTTGGCGTTTCAGGATTCGGCCAGGCGTGCCGGCGGCATCATCGCTTTAGGCTTTCAGCGAGTTCGGTATCGCGCACCGGCGCTCACAGTTCGACGCGAACTGTGATGACTTTCGCATTCGACTCCAAAAGCGTAACAACCGAACGCGCTCGGCCGCAAGACCATGCTGCGCTCGCCACATTGCAACTAGGCGAACGACCCACCACGCGACGATTCGAGTAAACCAAGCCGTCGGCGATCCGTCCGGACTATCGCTGCGTGTTTTCTGCAATCAAATGCGAAACCAAGGCATCGGCCTCTGCGGATTGCTTCTCATAGGGATCGAGCGCATCGGCTGGCACTCGCGGGGTCGCCGAAACCGGCGAACCGCGCTGTTCGTGTACGTCGATCGTGACCTGCATCGACAAACCAATGCTCAATGGATGTGCATCGAGCTGCCGGGGATCGAGCGCGATCCGAACCGGCAAGCGCTGCACCACCTTGATCCAGTTGCCAGTCGCGTTTTGCGCCGGCAACAGCGAAAACGCAGCACCTGTGCCTGGCGAGAATCCCAGCACACGACCGCGGAATACAACCGAGTTGCCGTACAGGTCGGCAGTCAGCGCAACCGGTTGGCCGACACGCACACGCCGGAGACGGACCTCGGTGAAATTGGCATCGACCCAGACTTCGCGCAGCGGCACCACTGCCATCAAGATGCTGCCCGGCGCAACCCGCTGGCCAACCTGCACGCTGCGTTGTGCGATATAGCCATCAATTGGCGACACGATGGTGGTGCGTGCAAGGTTCAGATATGCGGCGCGCACGCGCGCGGCCGCCTGCTGCACGTTCGGGTGCTGCGCCAGCGCGCCACTACCGGCTAGCAAGCGATTCGATTGCAATTGCGCATGGGCCACTTCGCGCCCGGCCATCGCGGCAACCAACGCGCTGCGCGCGTGTTGCACTTCCTCTTTCGACACTGCGCCGCCAGCGGCAAGCCGGCGTGCGACGTCCTGCTGCGCGCGTGTCACATCGTCTTGTCGCAGCCGAAACGACGCGCCGAGCTGTTCGTCATTGGCATACAGCGTTTGAACCTGTCGCACGGTTTGCGCAAGGTCGGCCTCGGCCTGCGCCAGTGCAACTTTTGCGTCGGTGGCGTCGAGCTGTACCAGGCGATCGCCGGCACTCACGCGCTGCGTATCGTCCACCGCCACCGACGTCGTCATGCCGGCGATCTGCGGGGTGATCTGCACGACCTTGCCGCCGACGTAGGCGTTGTCCGTGCGCTCATAGTGGCGTTCGTACTGCAGCCAGTAAGCGCCATAGCCGAGCGCCGCGCCCAGTAGTACCGCGCAAAACAAGACCAGTTGTTGCACGCGCTGCGCCGGATCGCGCACATCGTCGGTCGTTCCCTCGGACTCGCTCATTTCACAGGCTTCTTTTCATGTTGTGTACTGTTGAACGCAATCCCTACGTTGCCCACATCGAAGCCGCCGCCGAGCGCGCGAATCAGGCCGATTTGCAAACTGCGCCGACGTGATTGCAGCTCGATACTGCGCTGACGCGCGTTCAGCAGCTCAAGCTCTGCACTGGCGAGCATTTGATCTGACAAAAGTCCTGCGGAATGACGCTTGCGCGTAAGTTCGAGCCCGCGCTCACTCGAGTCGGTGGCATCGCTTTGCGTGTGAAGCTGCTGGTCTACCGCCCGCAGAGAAGTGATCTGATCCGCCGCATCGTTGAGGGCTGTATTGAGAATGCCGTTGTAAGCCGCAACCGAAGCGTCGTATTGCGCAAGCTGAGCATTGAGATTGGCGCGCAGGCGGCCGCCTTCGAAAATTGGCAGGTTGATCGCCGGGCCTGCCGTAAAGCCCTCGAGTGTCGACTTGCCGAGATTGCTCAAGCTGAATGAGGCATAGCCGGCCAGCGCAGATAAATTGATATCCGGATAAAAGCGCGCCTTGGCGACATCTACGCCGCGCGCCGCCGCTTCGACGCGCCAGCGCGCCGCGACGACATCCGGACGTCTGCCCAACAAGTGCAGCGGCAACTGTTCTGGCACAGCCAAAGGTGCAAGCGGCGCAAGACGCGGTCGAGGAATCGCCATTCCGCGATCCGGCCCTTTTCCAAGCAAGGCGCCAAGCTGGTGGCGCAGCAACTCGATTCGCTCATCGATCTGCTGCAACTGCAGACGAAGCAGACTCACGCGCGCGCCTGCATCATTTGCCTCGCTCGGACTATCGAGACCAGCATCGAGACGCGCCTGCGCGAGCTTCATCTGCCGTTGGCGTTGTTCGAGCACGGAGCCGACCGCGTCGCGCGTTTCGTATTGCAATGCCAGCTGCGTGTAGCTCATCGCCAGGGCGACCAACAAGCTAAGCCGCGCCTGCTCGCCCTCTGCGATTGCGGCCTTGCTTTGCGAAACGGCTTGCGCCAGCGCAGCTCGATTCTTGCCCCAGAGATCAAGCTCGTAATTGAGACCGAGCAAGCCGGTCAGCTGATTCGACCAGCCATCGGTTTCAGGCGTTGGCCCGACCGGGGTCGGTAAATTCAGATTCTGATCCTGATACCCACGGCTGACGCTGCCGTTGGCCTGCAACGTCGGCAGCAGTGCTGCATGTGCGCCTTCAGCCTGTGCGACTGCGGCCGCGATGCGAAAACGCGTTGCTAGAAAATCCGGATTCGCAGCCAAGGCCTCGCGACTCAGGCGCGCCAACTGAGCGCCGCCGATTTGAGAAATCCAATCGGATTCCGGCCAGGCACCGCCGTCGCTGCGCAGACTCTTGGTGGTTTCGAAACTCTCGCTCGATCGAACCTGCGTCAGTGCGTGAACGCCCGGCAGGCCCGCACACGCGCCAAGCAACACGCCGGCGCCGACGGCGCAGATCGACAGACGCACACCCAGCCGTACGTGGGAAGTCGAAGGTCCCATCGATATCAACGAAAGGAGAAGTTCGCTTCGCGTGTGAACGGTGCCGCACGTTCGCTCCGCTGCGAATATTCGAATGCGTCGTTCTGAGGTTCTTCACGATCGGGGGTTGTTCCGATCAATCGCGATGCAGTGACGTCGACGAATGAACGTCCAGACAGTCCCTGTCGCGCGCGCAGTCCTTTGAGCAAGTCGAGCATCGGAGAGTTGTATCCGAAACCGCGCGTCCGCCTCTGTGGTTTAAACGTCTATTCCGCAAATTCCTTGCATGACGGTCGCTTCATGTTTTCAAAGCACTAGCGCTTTTTTGTGACTAGGCCATCGACGGTCTGCGGCAGAAACTGTTTCTCAATGCCGCAGTAGCTCATATCACCGACAGGCCAGCACGGAAAAGGAACGATTCTCTAAGGACGCCGTGAGGCCTCCTTGCTGGACAGTCAGGGCGCTTCACGGACGCCGACTTTCAAAACTGGACCTTTAGTTTTGGAGCCGCACCGCAGACGCGACCAGACGCACCTCTCCCGGCAACACCCGACGTGATTCTGAGCGATGCGACACCAACGCGTTGCATCCATCGATCCGCTCAACTGCTGAAAACCGGGGACTCTTGTGAGCTCGATCTTGAACTTTGATTTCGATAGCGTCAGAACACCAACGCTGCCAAAACAGCCGGAAACATTCATTCTAGATGTTTACCGCGGATTCAAAGTCTACGTTGAGCGCTATTGGATCGACGACTCGTTCGAAACGATCATATTGGTCAACGGCGCACTGGCGACGACCAGTTCGTTCAATCAGACCGTCAAGTATCTGCGTCCGCATTTCAATATCATTCTCTACGACCTGCCCTACGCCGGCAGGTCGAAAGGCCACAGCCCGAATCTGGCGATGCTGACGAAGGACGACGAGGTGGAAATCCTGTCGTCGCTGATTGATCGGTTCAAGCCCGAATATCTGATTTCGATGTCCTGGGGCGGCGTTGCCGCGTTGCTGACCTTGGCCCGACGTCCGCCTTCGATCAAGAAGGCCGTGATCGGCTCGTTCTCGCCGGTCCTCAACGAGGCGATGCAGGATTATCTCGACAAGGCGCAGCTCTACCTCGGCTCGCGCGACCACGGCAGCGCCGCACGCCTGCTCAACGAGACCGTCGGCCAGCACCTGCCGCGACTGCTGAAGATCTACAACGGGCGCTACTTGCTGTCGCTCTCCGAACACGAGGCCGAGCAGATCGCCTTTCATATTCAGCAGATCATCGCGCTGGATTCGGAAAACTACGTCGATCGATTCTCCGAGATCGACATCGAGGTGCTGTTCGTCAACGGCAAGCTCGACGAACACACCACGCCAAAGGATGTCGAGCAGCTCAGCCGATACATCCGCAAAGGTCGCTTCGTAACCGTTCCGAGTGCTGGGCATTTTCTCGAACTCGAGAACAAGTATGCCCGTGCGGAAGTTCGCGATGCGATCTTTGCGTTTCTGTTGTAACGGATGCCTGTGAAGCCGGCATCGACGGCGGCACGCATCGGCAGCTACCGGCTGATTTCGAATCGGGGGCATCTACGTGCCTGATTCAGCCTTCAACAACGCGGTACAAATCCCGCAGACGCAGCAGCTGCCGACGTCGGCGGGTGCTGCTGCGCGGCTTGGGTCCCGTACCGCGCCGCTGAACGTCATCATCATCGCGTTGGGATCGGCCGGCGACGTGCATCCCTTCATCGGCATCGGCCGCACGCTGCGCCAACGCGGCCACCAGGTTTCTGTCTGCTGCAGCCCGGCGTTCGAAGGCCTGGTCGCTCGATGCGGCCTGCGCTTTCTGCCGATCGGGACGCTGCAGGAATATCAGGCCGCGATGAACGATCCGGCGATGTGGGATCCGCGGACATCGCTGCGCACCTTGTGGCGCGTGATTGCCGACAATCTCAAGCCGCTGTTTGATCTGCTGGCCAGGGAAGTCGACGACAACACGGTGATGCTGGGCTCGCTGTGGGCCTTCAGTGCGCGACTGCTGCAGGAGCGCTATGGCGTTCCGCTGCTCACCGCGCAGGTGTCACCGTCGACGCTGCTCTCCGCGCATAGTCCGCCGACCCACAAGCGCTTCACCATTCCCGCGGCGATGCCGGTGGCGATGAAGTCGGCGCTGCTGTGGCTGATCGAGCGTTCGGTACTCGATCGAATTTGCGGCCCTGACTTGAACCGCTTTCGTAGCGAGCTAGGGCTACCGCCGGTGCACCGCATCATGGGGCACTGGATGCATTCGCCCCAGGGGGTTCTCGGACTCTTCCCGGAATGGTATGCGCCGCCACAGCGCGATTGGCCACCGCAAGTCCGGTTGACTGGATTTCCGCTGTTCGACGAAGCCGAGTTCCACAGTCTCGATGCGGAACTGCAGGACTTCCTGGATAACGGCACCGCGCCGATCGTGTTCACGCCGGGCTCGACGATGATCGATGGTCCGGCGTTCTTCGGCGCAGCCGGCGCAACTTTGCGTTCGCTCGGTCGTCGCGGAATCTATTTGGCGAAGGACCTCGCGCAGACCGGACCGCTGCCAGCGGACGTCTGCCTGCGCAGCTATGTACCGATGAGCCAGCTGCTGCCGAGAAGTGCCGCGCTGGTGCATCACGGCGGCGTCGGCAGTACCGCGCTCGCATTCGCCGCCGGCATTCCGCAACTCGCCACGCCGTTCGCACACGATCAGTTCGACAACGCCGAACGTATTCAGAGGATCGGCTGTGGACGGCGACTCGATGCGCCGGTCAACGGCTCGGATCTGCTGCGCGCGCTACAGCCGATGCTGCAAGACCCGGCGATGGCGCAGACCTGCGCGAGCATCAAAGCGCGGATGCCCAGCAGTATGCAGGCCTGCGACGCGGCGGCCGACGCAGTCGAAGCACTCGCACCTCTGCGCCGCACGGCAGGGGTTGTCCGACAGAACGCAGGACGCGTCGTTACTGCGAGCCCTGTCGGCGCAGACGCCGAGTGAACGCCACCACCGGCCGCATCGCTGCCGATCTGCCGGTGCGCGGTGCCGCCTTAGCCCTGCTCACGCTGGGCTTGTCGCTCGGCACATTTATCGAAGTACTCGATTCGACGGTGGCGAACGTCGCAGTGCCGACCATCGCCGGCACGCTCGGTGTCTCCAACAGCCAGGGCACCTGGGTCATCAGCTCGTACTCCGTGGCCGCCGCAATCGCAGTTCCGCTGACCGGTTGGCTCGCCAAACGCATCGGCGAGGTGCGGCTGTTCAGCGGCGCCGTGCTGCTGTTCACGCTGGTGTCGATGCTGTGTGGCCTCGCCAGCAGCTTGCACACACTCGTAATTTTGCGCGTTCTGCAGGGTCTGTTGTCCGGGCCGATGGTGCCGCTGTCGCAAACGATTCTGTTGCGCAGCTTTCCGAGTCACCAGCGCGGGCTTGCGCTGTCGCTATGGGGCGCGACGGTGGTGATCGCGCCGATCCTGGGACCGGTGGTCGGTGGCTGGATCATCGACACCTATTCATGGCCCTGGATCTTCTACATCAATCTGCCGATCGGTCTGTTCTCGTTCGCCGTCTGCGCAAGCCTGCTCAAGGGCCGCGAGACGCGCATCGAACAACAACCGATCGACGGCGTCGGGGTTGGCCTGCTGATCTTCGGCGTCGGCGCGCTGCAGATGATGCTCGACCTCGGCCGTGATCGCGACTGGTTTGCCTCGCCGCTGATCGTCACGCTCGCGCTCGTTGCATTCGTATGCCTGGGCTTGCTGATCATCTGGGAACTCAGCGAACGTCATCCGGTGATCGATCTCAGTCTGTTCCGAGATCGCACCTTCACATCCTGCGTGATCGTCATCTGTCTCGGCATGCTGACGTTCTCAACCGTCGGCGTGATCTTCCCGCTGTGGTTGCAAACGGTAATGGGCTACAGCGCCAAGCAAGCCGGCATCGCCACCTCGCCGGTCGGCTTGCTGGCGCTGATCGTGTCGATCTACATCGGCAAGAACATGGCCCGGCTCAATCTGCGCGCGGTGGTGTCGTTCGGCTTCTGCGTGTTCGCCGGCGTGGCCTTGTGGAACTCCTACTTTGCGATCAATGCCAGCTTCGGCGATGTCGTGTTGCCGCGGTTTTTCCAGGGCATCGGACTGGCCTGCTTTTTTATTCCGCTGACCACCGCGACGATGTCGCGCATTCCCAACGATCGTCTGGCTGCGGCCTCCGGCTTGTCGAACTTTCTGCGCACGCTGTCGGCCGCCTTCGGCACCGCCATGAGCGTGACCTTGTGGGACAACCGTGCGACCTATCATCACGCCGAACTGGCGCAGTCGATCAGCGTCTACGCACCGAACTCGCGTCACTACCTCGACCTGTTGCATGCCGCCGGACTCGGCGCCGGCCGCGACCTCGCGGCGATCGATCGCGTGGTCAGCCAGCAGGCCTACATGATGGCGACCAACGACGTGTTCCATTTGAGCGCCGTCGTCTGCCTGCTGCTGGCCGGTTTGATCTGGCTCGCCAAGCCGGCGCCGGCCAGCGGCACGCCGTTCGGACATTGAGGCCGCGCGCGATGGAATCTCCCCAGAACTGCGGCGCCATCGTTGTGCTGTTCGATCCGAGCGTTGAGCAGATTGCCGGGGTTTATCGTCTGCGCCAGCAATGCGCGCGAGTCGTGGTGGTGGATAACACGGCGCTGATCGATCGCAGCCTGCATGCCGGATTGGTTCGTGACGGTATCGACGTCATCGCTAATCGCAATCTGGGTGGCATCGCCGGCGCCTACAACCGTGGCGCCGAGCACCTCATTGCGGACGGTTGCACGGTGCTGCTGTTGCTCGATCAAGACTCGACGTTGCCCGAAGGCTATGTCGAAACCATGCTGGCAGCGAGTCGCTCGATCGCCACGCGCGAATTCCTGCTCGGCCCCAAGATCTTCGATATCAACCTGGGTCGCTACCTGCCCAGCTTCCGATTGACCGCGCACGGCGCAAAGAAAATCGCGATCAACGACGACTGCGACGGCGGCTTACTGTCCTGCTCCTTCCTGATCTCCTCGGGCACGCTGTTATCGGTCGCCGCCTACAACCTGCTGGGGCGCTTCCGCGAGGACTACGTGATCGACCACGTCGATACCGAATACTGCTTGCGGGCGGCGCAGCGCGCAGTCCCGATGTACCTCAATCCTGCAATTCGCATGAACCATGCGATCGGCACCAAGGTCGAGCGGCGCTGGCTGATCTTCCGCCTGCGCGCCTGGAATCACAGCGCGCTGCGGCGCTACTACTTCGCACGCAACAGCCTGCTGCTGACGCGCAGCTACGCGCGTCGGTACCCGCTGATTGCACTGATCAATCTGCTCACACTCAATCAGGCGCTCGCGATCCTGCTGTTCGAGACCGACAAGCGCAAGAAGCTGCGCCTGCTGCTGCAAGGCATCGGCGACGGGCTGACTAACCGTGCTGGAACCTACGCGAGCCTGCATGGACGCCCTGCAACCGGGCGATCCGAGACCTGAGCACTTTTCGCGAACCCTAGGCGTTCGCGTGACCAACCCATTCGAATCCATACGCCAACCGATACACCACCGATACACCGACCGATGACATTTTTTCTCAAAGCACCCGCCCTATCTCGCACTTCTCTCGGCGCCACTGGCGGTAACCGACTGCTGTCGATTTCAGTAGCGCTTTTGCTCAGCGCTTGCGGCGGCAGCAACACACCAGACACCTCCGCCGCGGCGAACGCCGCACCGGTGTACGACGCAGCCGGATGCAGCGTCTATGGCGTAAGGCCGCGCGCGGTCGTGCCGGTCTCGCTCGATCTCGCTCTCAACAACCTGCTCAATGCGATCGTCAACTCCTGCACGCTCCATTCGGGCGAGATGATGACCTGGTCGGACGCCAACGGCACGCCGCGCGAGGCCTGCCTGATCAAGGCGCCGCAGACGAGCCCAAGTCAGCCGATGCCTTTGCTGGTGTACCTTCCGCCGACCTTGGTGGGGCTCGACTCCGTGTTGTTGAGCGGACTGGCACCGCTGACGGCAACCGGTCAGCTTGCGGCCGATCCCAGTCAGCCCGGCTTCAATCTGCTGATTCCCGTTCCGCGCAACATCGAACAGTTCCTGCCGGCGCCGCTCGACTACGGCGTCGGCTGGGATCACTGGTATCGCAATCTGAATCGCGGCTCCGATTATCTGAATCCGGACGTGGCCGCGATCGATCACTTCATCGAGGCCAGCAAGGCGAAAGGCATCGTCGACAGCAAGCGCATCTTCGTCACCGGACACTCCGAGGGCGCCGATATGGGCACGCTGTACGGATTGAATACGCCGGGCATTGCCGCCACCCGCGTGTTCTCGACCATCAGCCCGTTCGACGATCCGGCCGACCCCTGCCCACAAGCACCGACCGCAACCAACATTCGTCCTTACTTCGTCACCGAGCGCGCCTGCGATACGGGAAACGCCTGTAAGGCCGGCAACCAGTTCCTCGACGAATTGCGTGCGGGTGTGCTGCCGGTCGTGGATGTCGGCGGCGAAATCCTGGATCTCTCCGGCAAGCTCGTCAGCGCCTGCGACGCCACGTGCGAAGACCCGAACCCGAACTTCACCGACTTCCTGCGCGAGCAGGCCAATCATCTCCTCTGGCCGGTCAGTCGCAACGCCGAATTCCTCGCCTACTTGCGCGCGCATCCGCTGCCATGAGGAGAGATCAGCTTCGCATCCATACCTTGCGTGCGCCGCGTTCATGCGCGGCCTTGCCGCACTTGGCGGCTACACAAGCGCTCGCCTGTGCGCGCTCGCGACACGCCGGTATTCGTATGGCCGTTCCCGATCACAGGTCCCTGGCAAGCCAATGACTCTTTCGATGAGAGTACCGAGCATCCAATCAATCCGCCGGCTCGCAGCCGGCGGGCTTATCCGCGGGTTTGTTTGCGGATTTGTTTGCGGTTGTCTCGCATTGCTGGCTGCCTGCGGCAGCAGCGTCACGCCCGACGTTGCTGAACGTGCCGCGGCACCCGTTTACAACGCGCAGGGCTGCAGCGCGTATGGCGTGCGACCGCGTGCGACCGTGGCCGAATCGCTGGACGGCGCGATCAACAAGGTGCTGATGGCGATTGTCGAAAGCTGTCGCCTGCACGACGGCGAAGTGCTGACCTGGACCGATGCGAACGCCACACCGCGCACCGCGTGCCTGATCAAGGCGCCACAGTCCAGCCCGACACATCCACTGCCCTTGCTGGTGTATCTGCCGCCGACAGGCATTGGACCAGATGCACTATTGATCACTGGGCTGGTACCACAGAGTAAGACCGCGGTACTCGGCGCGAACGATGCCGAGCCCGGCTTCAATATCTTGATGCCCGAAGGCCGCGACATCGAGCAGTTTCTGCCGTTTCCAGTGAATTACGGGATCGGTTGGGATCACTGGTATCGCAACTTCAATCGCGGCTCGCCGTATCTGAATCCGGATGTTGCTGCGATCGATCACTTCATTGCTGCGACAGAAGCCGAAGGCATCGTCGACACCAAGCGTGTGTACATCACCGGCCACTCCGAAGGCGCAGACATGGCAACGCTGTACGGACTCAACACTCCAGGAATTGCGGCGACTCGCGTGTTCTCGTCAATCAGCCCGTTCGATGATCCGGCCGATCCGTGTCCGCAAGCGCCATTCGCCAGCAACAACACGCGTCCGTATTTTCTGACGACGCGCGCCTGCGATGCCGGCAATGCCTGCGTCGCGGGTCATCAGTTCTTGGACCAGCTCCGGGCCGGCGTGCTGCCTGCTGCCAACGTCGGCGGCGAAACCCTCGATCTGCAGGGCAAGGTGGTCGAAGCCTGCGATCCGACCTGTGAAGACCCCAACCCGGACACGGTGACTTTCATACGCGAACAGCTCAATCACGTGCCATGGCCAGTCTCTCGGAATCCTGAACTTCTGGCTTATTTGCGCGCGCATCCGCTGCCCTAATCCGCTTTCCAATCCTCTCGCAGCCGAACAATCCCGATCGTGCCGCGAGACAACACACACAAAGTTGTCGGGAAACAAAAAATCAAGAGGCCATTCACATGTACAACCCAGTTCGTCGTTTTCAACCACGTCGTTTCGCGACGCTTGCAATTCTGCTGTCGACACTCGCGCTGAGCCATTGTTTCGGCGGCAGCGACCCGACCGAAGTCGCCAGCTCCGGTGGGTCCACTGGCGGCTCCACTGGCGGCTCCACTGGCGGGTCCACTGGAGGCAGCACCGGCGGAACTTCCGGCGGCGGCACCAGCGGTGGCGATCAACCGCCGCCGATCAATGGCGCCGGCTGTACCGCTTACGGCGCGCCTGCACGCAAGGTCGTCAAGGTGTCTTTGGATGGAGCGCTCGACGGCTTCCTGACCAGGATCCTGCCGCTGTGCACGATCGACGGTGGCGAAATTCTGAATTGGACCGACTCCGACAACACGCCGCGCCAGGCCTGCCTGATCACGACACCGAAAGCGACGAAGTCCGCGCCGTTGCCGCTGCTGGTATGGCTGCATCCGACGCTGGTCGCGAAGGATGCCTTCGGCGGCACGGGTCTCGCCCCGCTGACCAAGACCGGCCTGCTCGGCTCCGATCCGAAGCAGCTCGGTTACAGCCTGTTGATTCCGTACGGTCGTAATATCGAGATGTTTCTGCCGGCACCGCTCAGCACCGGCATTGGCTGGGATCACTGGTATCGCAACTTCAATCGCGGCAGCCGCTATGTCAATCAGGATGTGGCCGCGATCGATCACTTCATCGCCGAGGTCGAGTCGCGCGGAACGGTTGATACCAAGCGCGTCTACATGTCGGGCCACTCGGAAGGCGCCGACATGGCATCGCTCTACGGCATCAACACGCCCGGCATCGCAGCGACCGACATTTATTCAAGCATCAGCCCGTTCGATGATCCGGCCGATCCTTGCCCGCAGCCCGCGTCGGCCACCAACACCACGCGACCGTTGAAGCTGGTGGTGCGGTCCTGCGATGTCGGCAATGCCTGCGTGGCCGGCAACCAATTCCTCGACGATCTGCGCGCCGGCGTTCTGGTACCGCCGTCGCTGGTCAGCGGCGAAATCCTCGATGACAACGAGAACATCGTCCAGGCCTGCGATCCGGCCTGCGAGGGCCACTCGACCGATCCGGCGATCCAGAAACGCGAGCAGCACAATCACACGCGTTGGCCGCAAACGCAGAACCCGGCGTTCCTCGCCTACTTGCGCGCGCATCCGCTGCCCTGATGCATGCAGTTGCTGTCGTAAGGATTGCCTCCTGAAAAGCGCCCGGTGCAGTTCATCCCCGCACCGGGACGCCACTTATCGCGCAGACGACAACGCTGGTCGGCGCACCGCCGATTCGCACGGCGCTGCGGACAGAACGCACTATCAAGTCCTTTTTAATAGCGCCGCTAAGGATGCATCACAACAGTGACGCATCATGGCCCTATCCGCTTACAACAAAGTTCTCAAACAGCTACGCGGCTGGACCTACGCACCGCTGGCCGCCGTGTTCCATATCGATCTGCACGATATCCGCGGACTCAACTTCTGCGCCGGCCCCAACCGCGCCGACCAGGTGATCGCCCGCGTCGGCCAGCTCATCGGTAGCTGGGTCGGTGCCGAGGGCATCAGCAGTCACCTGTGGAGCAACGAGTTCGTCGCGATCAAGCCGGTTGATCACGCGCAATCAGTCATCGAAGAAGCCTTGCAGCTGCGCCGCCTGCTGCTGTCGCAGGGACAATCCGTCAATGTCGCCGGCTGGGATCTGGCCGTGTCGATCGGCGTGAGCTGCGTGGGCAGCTCGTCCGACTGGCCAACTTATCTGCGCCAGACGGCGCAGGCCTGTGAGCAGGCGAAAAAGCGCGGGCGCAATCAGATTGCGCCGCACTCCGCCATACACGACGAGCGCATGCGCCAGACGCTGGAAGCCGACGAAGTCGAAGACTTCCATCGCCTGCTGCACAGTGGTGGACTCACTCTTTATCCGCAACCCATCATCGACATCGGCGATGGACGCTCGAACCTGGTCAAGGCCGAATTCCTGCTGCGAATCCGTCAGGACGATCGCTACGTTCCGCCACCGGAAGGCATGATCCGCGCGCTCGAACGTTGCGGCCGCGTGATCGATCTGGACTGCTTCGCTGCCGACTTCATTCTCGCCTGGCTCGACGAACATCGCGACGAAATGTCGCAGCTGCGCAGCGTTTCGATCAACCTCTCGGCAAGCTCGGTGGGCGACGGCAATTTCATGCACAAACTGTTCAACGACGTGCGCAGCGCGCGGCTGCCGCCCGGAACCCTGGCATTCGAGATCACCGAGACCGCGGCGATCGAGCATATCGAGGTCGCCTCCGACACGATCAAGGAATTCCGCGCGATCGGCTGCCCGTTCAGCCTCGATGACTTCGGCTCCGGTCTGTGCTCGTTTGCCTACCTGCGCTCGCTGCCGGTCGAAGAAGTCAAGATCGACGGCCGCTTCGTTCGCGAAATTGCCAGCGACCCGCTCTCGCGCCAGATCATCAGCGCCATTCACCAGATTGCGCATACCGCCGGCAAGAAGACGACCGCCGAGTTCGTCGACAACGGCACCACCTTGCGCATGCTGCGCGAGATCGGCGTCGACTACGCGCAAGGTCATCTGTTCTACCCGGCGATTCCGAGCGAACGCCTGCTCGAGCTGCTGCACCCGGTGCACAGCTAAATTGCACAGCTAAACCGGATCGCAAAGCGTCGCGCCTGTAGCGGCTCGCGCCTGCGGTTGTCGGCGAGGACCGCGAAGAGCGCAACGGCAAACGACAACGACAACGACAACGACAACGACAACGACAACGACGACATTGTTGCGCGTGATTCGCGCGCCGACCTGCGGCACGCAAATACCTTCATAACCCGTTCAATCCGGATGACGCCGATCGAAGCCTGAAAGGGTTTCCTAGCGGATGGATCGACACGCGGTGTGACGAGACCTGGCCTTGCAGGCGATCGATCACAAACCTCATGAGTGCCGGCGCGTGAACTGTCCGCTCACAAGCGTTCAGGCCGCACACGCTTCCTGCAAGCGTTGCCCGATTCGATTTAAGGCGGCGTCTTCGCCACAACCGGCTGCGCGCTCGCGCGCGCAGCGCTCGCAACGCCGGCAGCATGGGACGCGGCATCGTTCGACGGCGACGATGCGGTCGCACTGCCGACTGTCCGCATCGACGCAGCCGATGCTTTGGTTGGCACTGCTGTTGAGGCGGTCGTATCGGCAGTTGTCGAGGCGCCGGTTGAGGCGTTGGTTGAGGCGCTTGTTGGGGCTGCTGTTGGCGCGGCTGTCGATGAGGATGTTGCGGTCGGCGCAGTCACTGCAGTCGCAGCGGACGATGCTGGCGTCGCGGCGATGGCTGCTGGAGAGATCGATGATGCCGACGACGATGGCGATGACGATTGCGATGGCGATGAGGCCAACGACGATGGCATCGCCTTCGACGCCGACACTGGCGACGTAGCACCTGACGATGCGGACGCCAGCGTCGTCGCGCCATCCGCAGCAGCAGTCGCATCCGACACCGGCTTCGTTTCAGCTTCTGCGTCCGATTCCACCGGGACCGTCTCGCCGGGCGCGGCCAAGACCACCAGCACGACGCGGCGATTGCGGTTGCGGCCTTCAACGCTGCTGTTGTCGAGCGCCGGCTGGTATTCGCCGAAGCCCTCCACGCTCATCCGTTTCGGATCGACTCCGCGCTCCATGAACAAGTGCACCACCGACGCCGCGCGCGCTGCGGACAGCTCCCAGTTCGAAGCGAACATGAGGGTATGAATCGGTACGTTGTCGGTGTGGCCTTCGATTCTCAAAGCGTTTGGAAACGGCTGCATGATCGCGGCGAGTTTGGCCAGAATCGGCTGAGCACGCGCATCCACCATCGCCACACCGCTGGCAAACAGGATATCGGTGCGAATCTCGATCTCCAGCCGCGTATCGGTCTTTCGCACGATGATCATCTTGCGATCGATCAATGGCCCCATCGCCTTCTGTACTTCGTCGGCCATGTGTTGCAAGGCGGCCTTCTGTGCGTTGTAACCGGTCGCGCCCGATGCACTGAGCTGCTGCAGCGCGGTCGGCAGCTTGAGTTTTCCGGCCATCACCACCGCGCTGCGTGCGTCGTGCATGTCGCCCGCCAGGGTTTGCTCGACGCTGTTCTGGTTGAGGATGTTGATCCGTTGATCGGAGTTGGATCCGCTCGCGCGATGGCTGCCCATCTGCACCGGCTTCATCGATTTCGGAGGACCGCCGAAGGCCTGCGACAGCGCATCGGACAACACACGATACTTGCCCTCATTGACCGATGAGATCGAATACATGACGACGAAGAACGCCAACAGCAAGGTGACGAGGTCGCCGTAGGGAATCGCCCAGGCTTCGTGGTTCTGATGTTCTTCGTGTTTGACGCGTGCCATATCAGTGCAGGTAGCCCTGTAGTTTCGCTTCGATGTTGCGCGGATTTTCGCCTTGCGAAATCGACACCAGACCTTCGATCGTCATTTCGCGCACACGGGTCTGGTCGCCGACAACGGATTTCAACTTCGACGCCATCGGCAGGAAAAACAGGTTCGCCGAGGCGATGCCATAGATCGTGGCGATGAACGCGGCCGCGATGCCGGGACCGAGCTTGCTGGGGTCGGCGAGATTCGCCATCACTTCCATCAGCCCCATCACGGCGCCGATGATGCCCATCGTCGGCGCATAGATGCCCATGCCCTCGAACACCTTGGCGCTGGCCAGGTCGAAGTGCTCGCGGTTGTTGAGTTCCACGTCCAGGGTCTTGCGGATCACGTCGGGCTCGGCGCCATCCACCAGCATCTGCAGGCCTTTCTTCAGGAAGTGATCCGGCTCGGACTCGGCGGCACTTTCGAGGGCCAGCAAGCCCTGCTTGCGCGCGGCGTTGCTCCACTCGACGATGCGCGCAATCAAGGCGGCGCCATCGAGACTCGGCGGTTTGAACACCCAGCGCAGCATGCCCAACGCATGCTTGAAGGTTTTCATCGGTGTCTGCAGCAGGATCGCGCCGGAGGTGCCGACGAAGACGATCGTCGCCGCAGGTCCGCCGAGCAATCCGGATACACCGCCACCATGCAGCATCTCGCCGCCGATGATGGCGGTCATGCCGAGGGCGAAGCCGATGATGCTGAGCAGATCCATGCGCTAGCCCTGCGAAGCGGAAATAGACGGCCATGGACGCAGGCCTGCATTGCGTGCATCGCACGACAGTTTCACGACACGCTCAGTCTGGATGTCCATATGCCTGTCCGTTCGGACGGTTTCAAACTGCCGCGCGGCGACCGGGCTGGTCAGCCTGTTATCGATAGCGGCCGGAGGCGGCAGAACTGAAGCTCTGCAGGCGACGATCGCTCGGATATTCACGCGGCAACTCCGAGGCTGCGTGGCGTCATGATGCGATCGATCTTGTCGCGCAGCAGCTGCTCCGTGAATGGCTTCACCAGATAGTCGTCGACCCCTGCGGCAACCGCCTCGACGATCTGCTCGCGTTTGGCCTCCGCCGTCACGATCAGCACCTTGGTGCCGGCGCAGCGTTCATCCGAGCGAATCTTGCGCAGCAACTCCAGCCCGCTCATCACTGGCATGTTCAAGTCGGTGACCACCAGATCGAAACGTTGCGCTTGCAACGCCGCCCAGGCCAGGCGGCCATCGCTGGCTTCTGCGGTGCAGTGATAGCCGCGGTCCTGCAGCACCGTGCGCACGATGCGCCGCATGCTGGAAAAGTCATCGACGATCAGGATGCGTGCTTGACGATCCACGGCAGCCTCCCCAGAACGATCGAAACAAGATCACGCGAAACGATAATGCGGACGCAGGGCGACGACGGCGGACTCATTCGGCACCGTCCTGCCCGGCCCAATCGCCGAGCTTGGCGCGCAGGCGCAGCAGCGCCTGACCATGGATCTGGCAGATGCGGCTTTCGCTGACATCCAGCACGGCGCCGATCTCGCGCAGGTTCATCTCGTCGTTGTAGTACATCGACAACACCAGCTGCTCACGCTTCGGCAGCGATTCGATGCCTTCGGCAAGCTCGCGGCGAAACTCGTCGCGCTCCAGTTCTTTCTGCGGGCCGTCGGTGGTCGACGGATAGTCGAGATCGCCGTCCTCGTCGTCGCGTGCGCTGGTCGAAAGCACCAGGCATTGCGATGCGTCCTGCACGTGCTGGTGATAGTCACTCAAGGGAATGTCGAGCAGCTTGCAGACTTCCGCATCGCGCGGTTCGCGGCCGAGCTGCTGTTCCAGCGCGCGCATCGCCGCGCTGATTTCACGCAGGCGCCGATGCACCGAACGCGGCGCCCAGTCGCTGCGGCGCAGCTCGTCGAGCATCGCACCGCGAATGCGGATTCCGGCATAGGTTTCGAACGACGCGCCGTGCGCGCCGCTGTAGTTTCGAGCCGCTTCGAGCAAGCCGATCAATCCGGCCTGGATCAGATCGCCAACATCGACACTCGCCGGCAGACGCGCGGCCAGATGATGCGCGATCCGCTGCACCAGCTCGGTGTGACGACGCACCAGCTCGTTGTCGTTCAACACCGGACCGGCGAAGACCGGCGTTGTTGGGGATTGCATCTGTACCTGTGCGTTCATGCCGATAGCCCCGCTGCCGGCTGCATCAGCCGTTCTACAAAGAACTCGAGATTGCCGCGCGGTCCCTGCGGCATGATCCAGCGATCCGCCTTCTTCGCCAGATCGACAAACGCTTTCGCCGCCGGAGAATTCGGATAGGCGTCGACCACAGAACGCTGCCGACGCACAGCGCGTTTCATCCATTCGTCCTGCGGCACGCTGCCCATCAGGCTCAGCGTCACATCAAGGAATTTCTCGGCGACACGGCGCAAGTTCTCGTAGATCTCGCGCACCTCCGCCGGATTGGCCGCCATGTTCACCAGCACCTGCATGCGATGAATGCCTTGATCGCGGTTCAAGACCTTGATCAGCGCATACGCATCGGTCATCGAAGTCGGATCGGCGGTGATCACCACGATCACCTCCTGACTCGCCTGGCTGAAAGTGATCACCGAGTTGGCGATTCCGGCCGCAGTGTCGACGATCAGCGTATCGAGCGGACGCGTCAGCTCGCTGAATGCCTGCACCAGTCCGGCGTGCTGCATCGGCGAGAGTTCCGCCATGTGCTGCTTGCCGCTCGAGGCCGGCACCACCATCACGCCGCCCGGACCTTCGAGCAAGGTGTCCTCCAGCGAGCATTCGCCGGCCAACACGTGCGCAAGATTGCAGATCGGCTGCAAGCCCAGCATGACGTCGACGTTGGCCAGGCCGAGATCGCCGTCGAGCAGCATCACGTGCTTGCCCGACAGTGCCATCGCGACGGCCAGATTGACCGAAACGCTGGTCTTGCCGACGCCGCCTTTGCCACTGGTGACCGCGATCACGCGCACCGGAGGCGACTGCTTGAGTAGACGCAGGCCGCTGGCCTGGTCGAGATGTCGTTCACGCATGGATTGAGGTGGGGTCTGCGATGGGATTGGCGAAACTGAAGGCGAGCATCTCGTCGTCCAGAATCTTCGGAGTGTTGCGCGCCAGTTGCGTGGCGCTCAGCACCAGTTGGTCGGCCTGCGCCAGCTGCAGGTCTTCCGGTACACGTTGTCCTTCACTGACGTAGGCGATCGACAGCGCGTGGCGAATCGTTGCCGACAGCACCGCGCCGATGGTGGTGGCTTCGTCGATCTTGGTGAGTACGCAGCCGGCCGGTTCCAGCGGTGCGAAGCGGCGCACCACTTCGTCGCTCGACGCGGCGTTGGCGGCCAGCACCACGTAGCTGCGCAGGCTCGGTCCAACGCGTTTCAGGCGATTGATCTGCTGCATCAGTGTCGCGTCGCGCTGGCTCATGCCGGCGGTGTCGATCAGGATCAGCTTGTGATCGGACAACTGCTGCAGCAGCGCAGGCAAATCCTGATCGGGCGACAGACTGTGAACCGGCACGCCCAGCAGGCGGCCGTAGCTGAACAGCTGCTCCTGCGCGCCGATGCGGTAATGATCGAGCGTCACCAGTGCGATATCGCGCGGACGATTGTGGCGTGCGAAGCGCGCGGCCAGCTTGGCGATCGTCGTGGTCTTGCCGACGCCGGTGGGGCCGACCAGTGCAACGATGCCGCCATCGAGAATCGGATCCGCCGCGCCGATCGGAATGCGATTGGCCAGCAGACCCAGCGGCAGAAAGCGCGCTCGTTCGCGATCGGTGTCCGGCGGCAGCGCGTCGGCGATCGAACGCGACAGATCCGCATCGAGTCCGAGTTTCGACAAGGCCATCATCACCGCCGCGCGTTGCGGCTGGCTACGCTTGAGTTCATTCCAGAACAAGCCCGACAACTGCTCTTCGATCAGGCGGCGCATGCTGCCGAGTTCCTGCTGCATCGCCGCCAGCTCGCTCGGTGCAGACTGCGACGCGGCGACAGCACTCACGACCGCTGCGGCTTCCGCAGTGCGCAGACGACGCGGCGCGAAGGCTGCCGCCAGCTTCGGACTGTCGTTCACTTCGGCAGTTGCCGGCGCGTTGACGGCAGCGGCGGATTCGAAGCGGCGCGTGACGCCGCGTTCGCTCGTTGCATCACTTGCGAACGACTGCGTGGCTTGCGCTTGATTGCCGCGCACCAGGCCGCCGGCTGCGGCGGCGAGTCGATCGAGCACCTTGGCCTGCGTACGACGACCGTTCGCCGCCAACTCCGCGGCTTCATCGATTACCGTCGCGTCCGCCGACATTTCGGCGGCGTCACCGGTTTCCGTCTCGCTGCCGGCACGCTGACGCTCGGCCTGATGTGCCATCGCCGCATCGTAATCGGTAGCGGCGACCACTTCGACACCGCCCGGCACGCGACGATTCGACAGGATCACCGCGTGCGGCCCCTGCTCATCGCGCACCTGGCGGATGGCGTCGCGCATGCTCTTGGCGACGAACCGTTTGATCTTCATCTAAGCGTCGCTCCCTGATTCGAACTTCATGCGATTGCTCCCACCATCCGCACACGCCGGTCTTCCGGAATTTCGTCGTACGCCAGCACATGCAGTTCCGGCACGCTCTGACGGGTGAATCGGGCCAGCAGTGGCCGCAGCGTCGAAGGCACCAGCAGCACCGCCGGTTGACCAGCCTTGGTCTGCCGCTGTGCGCTCTGTGATACCGATTGCTGCATGCGTTCTGCGAGTCCTGGTTCGAGCGCGGCTGCGCCGTTGGCGACGCTGTCCTGCAACACACGTTCCAGCCCCGCGCTCAGTGTCAGAACTGGCAGTTCGCCGTCACCGGCCCCAATGTCCTGGACGATCTGGCGACGTAAAGCCACGCGCACGGCACTCGCCAGCGCGACGGGTTCCTGACTCCGCGGTGCCGCATCCGCCAAGGCTTCGGCGATGCCGCGCAGATTGCGAATCGGCACACGATCGGCCAGCAGTAGACGCAGCACGCGCACGAAGCTGACCAGCGGCAACAGCTTCGGCACCAGATCCTCGGCCAGCTTCGGCGAGCTCTTCGCCAGAGCAGTCAGCAGCTGCTGTGCTTCGTCGTGGCCGAGCAATTCGGCCGCGTGTTCCTTGATCAGTTGCGACAGATGCGTGGCGATCACGGTCGAGGCATCGACCACGGTGTAGCCCAGCGTCTGCGCGTGATCGCGTGCGCCGCGCTCGATCCACACCGCTTCGAGACCGAACGCAGGGTCCTTACCGGCGATGCCGTTGAGCGTGCCGTACACGCGACCGGGGTTGAGCGCGAGATCGCGATCCGGATAGATCTGCGCGCTCGCCAGCGGCACGCCATGCAGCAGCACGCGATACACGTTCGGTGCGAGTTCGAGGTTGTCGCGGATGTGTACCGGCTGCACCAGGAAGCCGAGTTCCTGCGTGAGCTTCTTGCGCACGCCCTTGATCCGCGCCATCAACTCGCCACCCTGGCGCAGGTCGACCAGCGGAATCAGGCGATAGCCGACTTCGAGACCGAGCACGTCTTGCGAGGCGACGTCGTCCCAGCTCAACTCCGCCGGCGGCGCATTGGCGTTGACCGGCGGCGCAATCACTTCAACCGGACGCTTGCTGCGCTGATGGCTTTTCCACGCGATCAAGCCGCAACCGGCGGCGAGCGCCAGAAACACGAAATTCGGCATGCCGGGAATCAGACCGATCATTGCCAGCACGGTCGCCGTAATCGCCAGCACGCGCGGCTTGCCGAACACCTGCAAGGCCAGCTGCGCGCTCATGTCGTGCGAACGCGAGACACGGGTGACCAGCATTGCCACCGAGGTCGACAGCAACAGCGAAGGCACCTGCGCCACCAGTCCGTCGCCGATCGTCAGCAGCGTGTAGTTCTTCAGCGCCACCGCCAGCGGCAGGCCGTGCTGCAAGGTGCCGATCAAGAGGCCGCCGACGATGTTGATCGCGAGGATCAGGATGCCGGCCATCGCGTCGCCGCGAACGAATTTCGAGGCACCGTCCATCGAGCCGTAGAAGTCGGCTTCCTCACGCACTTCGTCGCGCCGCGCCTTGGCTTCTTCGCGCGTCAAGGATCCGGCATTCAAATCTGCGTCGATCGCCATCTGCTTGCCGGGCAGCGCGTCGAGCACGAAGCGCGCGGAGACTTCCGACACGCGCTCGGCGCCCTTGGTCACCACCATGAAATTGATGATGGTGAGGATCATGAAGACGACGAAACCGACTGCGTAATTGCCGCCGACCACGAACTCGCCGAACGCCTCGATCACGCGGCCCGCCGCATGCGTGCCTTCGTGACCGTGCAGCAGCACCACGCGCGCCGAGGCGACGTTCAGGCCCAGGCGCAACAAGGTCACCACCAACAGCACCGTCGGGAATGCGGAGAACTCCAGCGGCCGCATCACGTAGACCACGGCGAGCAGGATGATGATCGCCAGTGCGATGTTGAACGTGAACAGCAGATCGAGCGCGAACGGTGCCAGCGGCAGCACCATCATCGACAGCACGACCACCATCAAGACCGGCGCGCCCAGACCGCTGCGGCCGATATTGCGAATGCGTGTCAAAAATGCGTTGTCAGCGGTTTGCGTGATGGCCATGCCGGCGGATCAGCAAGTTCTGTTCTTGCCAAAGCCGTAGACGAAGTCACTGTGCATTCGACTGGTGCCGCGTAGCCGCATCGACGATTCATGAACGATCGGCGGCCTGCTTCGGACGCGTCGAAGGTCGCGGCTTGAGTGCGCCGGAGCCATTCCGTGTCACCGTCGTCGCAGCCTTCCGTCAACAATCGGTGACAGTCGTCCGTGGCGGCGGTGCATCTTCGTCGGCACCGCCTTGCGGGCTGCGCAAGCAAGGATCGAGCGGCAGGATTTACGCAAGATCAAACGTGTTTTGCACCAGAACCCGGTCGCAGCGCGGGCACGCCACAACGAATCGACGCGCTAGCGCGGATCCGGCTCGCCGCCCGGCACGGTCTCGATCTCCGGCTTGGTCGGTTCGCCGGTGCCGCTCCAGTTGCGCAGTTGGTAGACGTAAGTCAGCACGCGCGCGACCGCGGCGTACAGCGCCGCAGGAATCTCTTGGTCGAGCTTGACGCTGCGGTACAGCGCACGCGCCAGCGGCGGCGCGGCGACAATCGGGATGCGGTGCGCGCGTGCCAACTCGCGCATCATCGCGGCGAGTTCGTCGGCGCCCTTTGCGATCACACGCGGCGCGCGCATCGCCGTGCTGTCGTACTTCAGCGCCACGGCGTAATGCGTCGGGTTGGTGATGATGACGTCAGCATTGGGAATCTGCTGCGCCATGCGTCGCCGCGACAGCTCCATCTGCATGCGACGGATGCGACCCTTGACCTCGGGGCGGCCTTCGCTCTGCTTGTGTTCGTCGCGTACTTCCTGCCGCGACATCTTCATTTTCTTGGCGTAGCTCAGCAGTTGATACGGCGCATCGACTGCCGCGACGGCGACCAGCGCCATCGACAGCCACACCAGCGCACCGCCGAGAATCGCGCCACCGTCGCCGATTGCGCGCGCAGTCGGTTCGCCGGAGAGTCCGATCAGTGCATCGCGGTGCAGCCACAGGTACTGCGCACCGACACCGCCGATCCAGGCCAGCTTCAGCAGGCCTTTGAACAGCTCCATCGCAGCCTGGCCGGAAAACATCCGGCCGATGCCAGGAATCGGATTGAGTTTGTTGAAATCGGGCTTCAAGGCGCCGATGCTGAAATTCCAGCCGCCCAGCAACAGCGGTGCGGCAATCGCGGCGACCACGGCGGCGGCGAACAGCGGCACGCAAAGCAGCAGCGCATGCATCAGCGCCTGACCGAAATACGCCGGCATTGCGTGTGCGTCCACCAGCATTGCCGGCGTCAGGCTCAGCAGCTGCTGCATCTGCTGACTGGCGGCAGCGGCGAGCTTGCCGCCGAAGGCTTGTGCCGCCACGGCCATCGAACCGACCACTGCGGCAGCACCAAGCTCGCGCGAACGTGGAATCTGGCCGCGCTTGCGAGCTTCGCGCTTGCGCTTGGGCGTTGCGGATTCGGTTTTCTCCTGGCCGCCGGACGACATGCTAGGGCGCCGCCATCGCGGTGCTGTCGACGAGGCTGTTCGGTGTGCCCATCGTCACCCAATGCCCGGCGAAACCCCAGGCTTGATCGAGCAGATCCGTCAACACGCTCGGCAATTGCGGCAAGGTGAAGCGCAGCACCAGCAGGCCCACGATCAGCGACAACGGAAAGCCCAGCGACATCGCATTCAAAGCCGGCGCACTGCGATTCATCACACCGAAGCTCAGGTTCACCAGCAGCAGCGCCATCACCGCCGGAAGTGAAATGCGCAAGGCACCCTCGAAGCACAGGCCGCCAAAGCGCACCAACGCCATGAATGCGGCGGGGTCGAGTGTCGCCACACCGGCGGGTGCGGAGCGGAAACTATCGACCACCAGTTCGACCAGCCGCAGCTGTCCGCCGAAGGCGAGAAACAGCAGCATCGCGCAGAGCTGGTAGAACTGTCCGAGCATGGGTGCAGACGCGCCGTGCAGCGGATCCGCCAGCTGCGCAAAGCCGAGCCCCATGCCGTAGGACACCACCTCGCCCGCCAGCATGGTCGCCTCGAACACCAGCTGCAGCACGAAGCCGAGTGCGACCCCGATGATGAACTCGGTGGCGATGTGCAGCGTCCAGCCGGCGCTGAACGTTTCAAGCACGGGTGCGGCCGGCAGCAGCGGCGCAACCACCAGCGTCAGCAGCAGCGCCAGCAACAGGCGCACGCGTGCCGGAACCGCGCGGGCATTCAAGAGTGGTGCGGCCATCACCAGACCGCCGATGCGCAGGAACGGCCAGAAATACATCTGCAACCAGCCGGCCAGCATCGCGTCGGTGACGGTCATGCGGCGATCGCGCGGTCTAGTGCAGCAGCGAGGGAATGTTTTCGATCAGCCGCCGAGTGAACTCGGTCAACTGCTGCAACATCCAGGAACCGGCGAAGGCCAGCGTCGCCGCCATCGCGATCAGTTTCGGGATGAACGACAGCGTGCTCTCGTTGATCTGCGTGGCGGCCTGGAAGATACCGACCAGCAAACCCACCGCCAGCGACACCAGCAGCAGCGGTGCTGCCAGCAGCAAAGCCAGCTGCAGCGCCTGCTGGCCCAAGGTCATAACGGCGGCGGGATTCATACGGGGGCTGCGAAGCTGGCTGCGAGCGAGCCCATTACCAGCGCCCAGCCATCCACCAACACGAACAGCATCAGCTTGAACGGCAGCGAGATCAGCATCGGCGACAGCATCATCATGCCCATGCTCATCAACACGCTGGCGACCACCAGATCGATCACCACGAACGGAATGAACAGCATGAAGCCGATCTGGAAGGCGGTGGTCAGCTCGCTGGTCATGTAGGCCGCTGCGAGCACCGTGAACGGAATATCGTCCGGCGTCTCGAAGCGCTTGTTACCGGAGATGCGGGTGAAGGTCATCAGATCGTCATTGCGCGTTTGCGCCAGCATGAACCCGCGCATCGGCTTGGCCGCCGCCGCCACCGCCGGCTGGAACTCCAGCTTGCCGTCGATGTAGGGCTGCAGCGCATCGGCATAGACCTTCTGCTCGACCGGCGCCATCACGAACAGCGTCAGGAACAACGACAGTCCGAGCAAAATCTGGTTGGACGGCGTATTGCCGGTACCCATCGCCTGACGCAGCAGTCCGAGCACAACGACGATGCGCGTGAACGCGGTCATCGTCATCAATGCGGCGGGCAGCAGCGTCAGCGCCGTCATCGCCAGCAGCAGCTGAATGCTCAGGCTGTAGCTCTGACCATTGGGGCCGGCCGGCAGAGTCAGCGCTGGTGCGGCGACGGCAAACGCCGGCAATGCGATCACAGCCGTCAACGAGACGCCGATGACGCACCAGGCGCGCATCGACCTCAGCAGGCGGTGCCGGCGGATTTCAGGATTCATGGCAGCCATTTCGCTCGGCATCTGGGTTCAGCGAGATTGAGGACAACTTACTGCGGCTTGTTGCCGCGCATCACTTTGCGCAGCGCGTCGGCAAAGCTCGGTGGCGTTGCTGCCGGCAACGGCGGCAGTACCATTTCGTCCGGCGCTTGATCGAATACGTGCAGGGTCTGCACGCGGCCGGCGGCCACACCGATCAACAAGTCCTGATTGCCGGCACGCAGCCACAGCACCCGCTCTTTCGGACCAACCTGCAGGCCGCCGCGCACGCTCAGTGCAGCACTCGAAGGCGGCCGAAAGCCCTGCACACGACGCAGCAACCAGGCCAGCGCGAAAATCGCAGCAAGCACCAGCAGCAGGCTCAAGGCGGTCTGCAGCATGCCCGCACCGGTCGCCACCGCAGGTGCGGTCATGGCGTTCAACGCAGCTTGCGGATGCGATCGGCCGGGCTGACCACATCGGTCAGACGCACGCCGAACTTCTCGTTGACCACCACGACTTCGCCGTGTGCGATCAGCGTGCCGTTGGCATAGACATCGAGCGGCTCGCCGGCAGCGCGTTCCAGTTCCACCACCGAACCCTGATTCAGCTGCAACAGGTTGCGGATCGGCAAACGTGCACGGCCGACTTCCATCGACAAGGTCACGCCGACATCGAGCAGCACATCAATATCGATGTCACCGCCGTGCCCGGAAGGATCCGTCTGCAGATTCTGGAAGCTGGCGCGGGCGTAGTCGGTGGGTGGCGCATTCGGCGCACCGCTGGCGGAACCGGACGCTACGGGATTAACGGCATCGCTGACGAGACTCATGGTGCGGCACCTGTGTTGTGGCTGAAACCTTTGAAATGAACGTTCGCGGCCATCACTGGATCACGAACGCGGTGAAATAGACGCCTTCGATGGCCGCCGGCACTTTTTCCTCGCGCAGCGCGCGCTGAACTTCTGCCAGTGCATCGGCCTGCAGCTTGACCTTGGCCTCGCGCGTCGCCAGTTGGTGAGACTGCTGCTGCGCAAACAGTAGCAATAGAGCATTGCGAATCTTCGGCATATGATCCTTCGCCGCGTCGATCGATTTTGAGTCGCGCGCCATCAGTTCCACTTCGACCTGCAGAAAGCGGATGGCCTCCTCGTCGGCAAGGTTGACGACGAACGCCGGCATCAGATCGAGGTAGATCGCCGCAGAACCATCGCCGGCCGGCGCACTCGCGCCTTCGCCTGCGGGTGCCTCCCCGCCCTCGGCGGCGCCCGCTTCAGCGGCACCCTCTGCGGCGACATGGGCGGCCGGATGCGCGGCATGACGCGTCATGAACCACACGCCACCGCCGGCAGCACCGGCTGCGATTACCGCAACACCGATCAAGGGCAGCAACAGACCCCCGCGCTTGGCCGGCTTCGGCGGCGCGGCGGCCGGCGCTTCGTCGTCTTCGTCGCGTTCTTTTTTGCTTGCGGCTTTTGCTGCGGTGGCCATCGCCTACTCCATTGAAGTCGGGCGGCGTGGAGCAAGCCGTATGCCATGCAATGGTGACCGATGCTGGCCCGCTGTGGCGGCGAATCGCGGGTGCCTACGCCGGAATTTTGACTGGCCGGTGCTGAGCTGCCCTGCCGGAAATGCGTCGCGTCAGTTTGTCACTCGCGTTGCTTCAGCTACGCCGCGACGTGCCGTCTTAGCTGGTCGCAACAAGCGATTGCGAGCTTGCAAAGGCAGTCGGGTATTTGAGCAAAACCGTCGATGCGGACAAACCGATCCGACGCGTCGACGTTCAGGCGAAGTCGTCAACCAGGCCGATGCGGATCGACCGGATCTGCGGCGCTGAGGTCGCCTCAGGTTCATCCGCGCGTTCGGCGGCGGTGAATGCCGGTCGGAAGGTCTGCTGCCGCGACTGCTGTTGCTGACCGACCTGCGTTTGCAGCTGCAGGCCATCGCTGGCGAGCTGGGTGCGCAAATCCGGCAAGCCGGCTTCCAGCGCGGCGCGTGCCTGCGGGTGCGCCGTGTTGAACTGCAGCTGCGCCTCGCTGCCGACGATCTTCAAATGAATTTGCAACATGCCCCAGTCACGCGGATGCAGTTCCAGACGCGCCTCTTGCACGCCCTGCGCGAGCTGCAGATGCAGGTGCGCGCCGAGTCCACCGGTCCAGCCGGGCTGATCAAGCGCAATCGGCGCGCTACCGAGCGTGCTGGCCATTGATGCGAGTGAAGAAGACAAAGTCGACAACGGCGCAGCCTCGGTGCTGGTCGCCGCCTGCGTGGCATTCGTCGGCAGTGGCACTGGCGTACCTGCGGCGACGACGGTCGCCATCGGGTCGATGGGTCGCGATGCGGAATTAGCAGCGTCCGGCAGCAACGAAAACGGGAGGACCGACGCGCTGCCGGCTGCGCTGCCATGCGCCTTGTCGCCGAGCAGGCTCATGCTTGTCGTGCCGGCATCGTCAACCGGATCGCCGATTGCCATCGCAGCGGTTCCGCGACTGCCGCCGACGACCACAGCGCTACCGAGCACACTCGACGCCGGCGCGCGCGCTGAACTCAATCCGTTCGCCTGATCGTTGGCCACCGTCGAAACCGCCTTCACGGCACCCAGCATCCAGGCAATGCGCGCGAGGTCGCCACTCGACGGCTGCACGACGGCGCCATCCGCTGGCGCATTCGCGCCTGCAGCAGCGCCGCCTGCCGTCACGAGGTTCGTCGCGCCGTTCTCATCCGCCGAATCCGCTGCGTCCGCCGAGTCTGCCGAGTCTGCCGAGTCTGCCGAGCCGGCATCGTCAGCCCGATCGCCAGCGTCGACTGCGTCCGACTTTTCGTGTGATGCGTGACTGCGCGCCGCCTCTCCAGAGCGCGACGACGTCGATTTGGCAGTCGACCGGTCCGCATGCGTTGACGTGGATGTCTTTGCAGCATCTGTCTTCGCAGCATCCGCCCTCGCCGCGGACGCGGGTGTCCGGCCGCTGGTCGGCGATGTGGTCGGCGCGTGCGGGCCGCTATCAGCGTCGGCCGCAGCGGCGTCGGTTTGTGCTTGAGTTTGTGCTTGAGTTTTTGCCTGAGCTTGTGTCCGGTATTGAGCTTGAGCCTGTACTTGAGTCTGTACTTGTGTCTGTACTTGAGCCTGTACTTGAGTCTGCGCCTGCGTCTGTTCGTGCACGCGCGCATAAGCCTTGGCGTCGTCCGCGCCGGCCTCATCCTGGCGATACAGCGTGGTGCGCACCGGCTTCACCGCCGGTTGATGCGCCGAGATTGAGGACGCCGTGTTCATGCGTCGCGCTGCGACGCCGGCCGCATGCGCTGTGCAAACTCGTCCATCTCGCGCTGCAGGCGGCGTTCCTGTTCGTTCAGTTCACTACGCTGGCTGCGCGCGATCAGTTGTTGCAGTACGTCCGTATCGCGGTGCTTGCCGGTCCACAAATCGCGCGCCAGTGCCAGACGTCCACGCGCCTCCTCCACTGCTCCGGCCTGCCAACGCAGCGCTTCGGCGAGCTGGCGCAGGAAAGCCTCGCGATTCGCCAGCAGCGACGGCGCCACCGGCGCATCGCTGGATGCCGCACCGTATTCCTGCAGATAGCGCTCCATCTCCTGCAGTTGCGCTTCCTGTCGCGCCAGGGCCTGCTGGCTCTCGGCGACGCGACGCGCGGCTTCGTCCTCGCGGTTCTGCGCGAGATGGCGGATCGGCTGCAGCCGCTGCGACTGGATCGGTTTGGCACTCATTGCGGAATCAGACTTTCAAGCGCCGCCAGACCGGCGGCAAAGTTCGAGGGCTCGTGTACGTCCTGCCGCAGGAAGCCTTCGATGCGCGGCCACAAAGCGATGGCGGCGTCGACGTTGGCATCGCTACCTTTTTGATAAGCGCCGATGGAAATCAGATCGCGGTTGCGCTGGTAGGCAGAAATCAGCTGGCGGAAGCGACGCACCAGCTTCTGTTGCGGCACGCCGGTGACATCCTTGGCCACGCGCGAGATCGAGGCTTCGACATCGATCGCCGGATAAACCCCCGACTCGCCGATGCTGCGCGACAACAGGATGTGACCATCGAGTATGCCGCGTGCAGTGTCGGCGATCGGATCGTTCGGATCGTCGCCCTCGGTCAGCACGGTATAGATCGCGGTGATCGAACCGCCGCCCGGCTCGCCGTTGCCAGCGCGCTCCACCAGCCGCGGCAACTGCGCGAACACCGAGGGCGGATAGCCGCGCGTGGTCGGCGGCTCACCCACCGCCAAACCGATCTCGCGTTGCGCGTGCGCAAAGCGTGTCAGCGAATCCATCAGCAGCAGCACATGCTGGCCGCGATCACGAAAACTTTCCGCAATCGACGTCGCCAGCCAGGCACCGCGCAGCCGCAGCAGCGGCGGACGATCCGCCGGTGTTGCGACCACCACGGAACGCTTGAGACCTTCCACACCCAGACTGTGGTCGATGAAATCGCGCACTTCGCGGCCGCGTTCGCCGACCAGTCCGACGACGATGACGTCGGCCTCGGTGAAGCGGGTCATCATGCCGAGCAGCGTGCTCTTGCCGACGCCGGTTCCGGCGAACAGTCCAAGCCGTTGGCCGCGGCCGACGCTGAGCAGCGTGTTGATCGCGCGCACGCCGACATCGAGCGGTCGCTCGATCGGCGCGCGCAACATCGGATTGATCGTATCGGCGGTGGGAATGCGTCGCTCGCAATGCAGCGGGCCATGACCGTCGATAGGCTTGCCTTCACCGTCGAGCACGCGGCCCAACAGGCCATCGCCGAACGGAATCGCCGCGGCATGCGGCAGCGGAATGACCCGCGCATTCGGCAACAGACCCTGCATCTCGCCAATCGGCATCAGGAACACGCGCTCGCCGGAGAAGCCCACCACTTCGGCTTCTACAATGTTTTCCGGCCCGCTGATCACACGACAGCGCGCGCCGATCTGCGCCTGACAACCGACCGCTTCCAGCGTCAGGCCGACGACCCGCTTCAGCAGCCCTTCGGCAACCACGCTGCGTTCGATTTCCGGCACCGCAACGACATGCGCTTCGAGCGCGGCCTGCATGCGCAGACGGCTGGCCTCGAGCAGCGCGTTCACACGTCCAACTCACGGTCACCCAGCAGTGACTGCGCCAGCACGCGTTCGCGTGTGGCCAGTGTCGCGTCGACCCAGCCGCCATCGGCGGCAATGCGGCAATCGCCGCGCGCCAGTGCCGGATCGACGACGATGCGCCAGCCGACCACTTCCATCGGCATGCTCAGATGTTCTTTCAGCAGCGCCGCATCGGCAGCGTGCAGATGCACACGCAGTTCGCGCGGCAAAGTTGCGAGTGCGGCCACCGCTTCGTTGACCGTCGCGGCCATCTTCTGCGGATCGAGCGCGAACTGCTGCTGCGTGAGCCGGCGTGCAGCCGCCATCGCCAGATCCACCAGCGTGGCTTCGAGTCCGGCATCGAGCTGTTGCAACGGCAGTGCACAGTGCTGCAGCACTTCGGCCAGACGCTGCGCCTGCGCGCGCGCTTCGACCGCACCGGCCGCGAGCCCTTCGGCGTAGCCGCGCGCAAAACCTTCCTCGCGCGCGGCCGCGTCGATCGCATCGAGTTCATCGGCGGTCGGCGGTCGGCGCAGGCTGTCGGCCTGCACGTGTTCGCCGAATACGGGCAACTGCCACAGCAGTGCGGGTGAACCCGAGGCCGTATCGCCGCCGAATACCTTAGACAAATTCTTCTCCCTTGCCGCCCAGCATGATGGTGCCGGCCTCGGCGAGACGCCGCGCGACCGTCAAGATTTCCTTCTGCGCCGCCTCGACATCGGCGAGTCGCACCGGGCCCTTGGCTTCCATGTCCTCGACCATCATTTCGGCCGCGCGCTTCGACATGTTCTTCATGAACTTGTCGCGCAGGCGCGGCTCGGCGCCCTTCAGGGCGACACCGAGCAGTTCCGGATTGGCTTCGCGCAGCAGCGCCTGAATGCCGCGATCGTCGACTTCGGCAAGATCGTCGAACACGAACATCAGGTCCTGGATGCTGGTGCCGAGATCGGCGTCGGTCTCCGAGATCGACGCGATGATCTTGCCTTCGTTGCTGGAGTCCATCAGGTTGAGGATGTTGGCCGCAACCTTGACGCCGCCGACACTGGAGGTTTTCAGATTGCCGCCGCCGGAGAACTGCTTCTCCATGATTTCGTCGAGTTCGCGCAGTGCCGCCGGCTGAATGCCATCGAGTCGCGCGATGCGCATCAGCACATCGCTGCGCATGCGCTCGGGCAGTTGCACGAGGATGTCGGCGGCTTGATCCGGATCCAGATAAGCCAGCACGATTGAAACGATTTGAGGATGCTCGTTGCGCACGAGATCGGCGACCGCGCGCGTTTCCATCCACTTCAATGCTTCGAGACCCTTGCTGTTGCGTCCCAGCAGAATGCGATCGATCAGTCCGCTGGCCTTGTCCTCACCCAGTGCGCCAACCAGCACGCGCCGCACGTAGTCGTCGGCGCCAACGCCGATCGACGTCTGATTCTCGATCTCGTCGACGAAGCGCGTGACCACCGATGCGGCGTGCTCGCGCGACACGTTGGTGAGCGAGGCCATCGCCTGCCCGACTTTCTGGACGTCCTTGGCGCCGAGGTGCTTGAGCACCTGTGCGGCTTCGGCTTCGCCGAGCGACATCAACAGGATCGCTGCCCGCTCGGGCCCGGTTGCGCCGACGAGTCCTTGGTCCATGCCGCTGTCAGCCATCTTCGCTCAGCCAGGTCTTGACGACCTGTGCCACCCGTGCGGGATCCTGCGTCACCGCATTGCGCGCCGTGGTCAGGGTCTGTTCGTAAGGGATGCCGGGCAGCACCGCCGCCCCGCGATTGATCGAGACGCGGTCGTCGGCCAGCCCGCCATCGGCCGCACCGCTGGCGGCGAGGCGCACCGGCACGCGCGCCGGCGACAACAGATTGCGCATCAAGGGCCGCAGCACGGCGAGGATCAGCACCAGCACGACGATCGCGCCGAGTGCCTGGCGGCCGATGTCGCGCAGATCCGGGCGCTGCCATAACGGTAGCGCGTTGACCTGCGGCACGTCGGCCTGCGCGAACGCGGCGGTCTGCACGCTGACACTGTCACCGCGCGTCGCATCGAAGCCGACCGCTTCCTTGACCAGCGATTCGACCTTGGCCAGTTGCTCGGGTGTCAGCGGTGCCGGTGTGGTCTTGCCAGTCTTCGGGTCCGTCTTCACCGGCTCGGCGATCAGCACCGCCACCGAGAGTCGCTTCAAGCGACCCACCGGCTGCCGCGTGTGACTGATGGTTCGGTCCAGCTCGTAGTTGCGTGTATTGCTGCGGCTCTGGCTCAGGACATTGTCGGCAAGCGCAGCCGCTGCGGCGGCGCTGGTCGGTGCAGCAGGTGTCGCGCCCGCGACGGCCGGTACTGCGTCCTTCTTCACCGGCTCCGGCGGTTTGGCGGTCGGCGGCAGATTGCTGGTCGCGCCCGGAATGCCTTGCGCAGGTCCGCCGCTGCCGGCGGCATTGCGTGTGGTGTCTTCATTGGTCTGTTCGCTGCGCACCACCGCGCTGTCCGGCTTGTAACTCTCGTGGGCTTCTTCGGTTACGGCGAAATCCATGTCGGCCGCGACCTGCGCGCTGACCTTGCCGGCACCGAGCATCGGCGACAGCAGTTCCTCGATGCGGCGCAAATAGTCCGCTTCCAGACGGTGCGTCTGGTCGAACTGAACCGCACTCTGTGCCAGTGCGCCGTCGGGGTCTGCTTGCGTCAGCAGGTGTCCGTACTGATCGATCACGGTCACCGCGCTCGGCAATAGATCCGGCACGCTTGACGCGACCAGATGCACGATCGACGACACCTGCCCGGTCTCCAGCTGACGTCCCGGATACAGCTGCAGCGTCACCGATGCCGCTGCGTTGTCCTGCGTGCGGACGAACGGTGAGGCTTTCGGCAGCGCCAGATGCACGCGCGCGGATTTGACCGGCTGCAGACTGCTGATGGTGCGCGCAAGCTCGGTTTCGAGCGCCATCTGGTAGCGCGCGTTTTCGATGAACTGGCTGGTGCCGAGCCCCTGCTCCTGCTGAATCATCTCCATGCCGGAGGCCGCACTCTTCGGCAGGCCCTGCGAGGCCAGCCGCATACGCGCCTGGTAGAGCTTGTCGGCCGGCACGGTGACGGTGCCGCTGCCGGGATCGAGTCGCACCGGCACACCCGACGCACGCAGCGCGTCGGCCACTTCAGCCGCGTCTTTCTCGGCAAGGCCGGGATAGATCGGCATGTAATTCGGCTGCTGCGACCAGCTGAACAGCGCGATGCCCACGGCAATCGCTCCGGCCAGACCGATCAGCAGCGCGAGCTGACGCACCGCCGGCAGGTCTTTCAGACCGCGCAGCTGGTTCAACGAAAGTGCAGTGGATTCAGCCATGGTCGTTCAGCGCATCACAACGGCATGTTCATCACGTCCTGGTATGCAGATACCAGGCGATTACGGACTTCAACCATGCCGCGAAACGAAACCTGCGCCTTGCTGGTTGCCAGCATCACGCTCGACAGATCGGTGTTGGGATCGCCGAGTTCGAACGCGCGCTGTTGTTTGGCGGCTTCGCTCTGAGTGTTGCCAACGCGGTCGATGGCTTCTTTCAGCAGCGAGCCAAAGTCACCTTTGGTGGTCGCGGCCGAGCCGTTGACCGAACCATTGGCGGCGGCGGCGAGCGGACTTTGCGCAGCGCCCGAGGCCTGCGCACTGAGCGAGCGAATCTGCGCTAGCACACTGTTGACACTGATCTCGTTCACGCCGTTCTCCTGCCCGCCCCGTTAAAACCTCAAGCCACCTTCAAACCCACCCTCAACAAACCTTCAGGCCAAGCTTCAAGCCGCATTCAGACTCGTGCAGGGCTAGGGGCAAGTCCCATGCCCGTGGGCCGGTGACGCATTCCCGTCGCGCTTTTGGCGGCGGTCATACTCAGGCGATGTTTTTCTCGCGCTCGGCGAACTCGCGATGCAGTCCGTATTTGCGCAGCTTTTCCACCAGCGTCGTGCGACGTGTGTTGAGCAGCTTCGCGGCGTGTGCAACGACGCCGCCGGCCTGTTCCAGCGCTTGCTGGATCAGGCTGATCTCGATCGCCTCGATGTGTTCCTTCAAATCGAGTCCGCTGCTCGGCAGCCGGTTCAGCGACGGAATGCCGACGCGCTCGCCGAAAACCGGCAGCGGCGACGCCAGGCTCGCGGCGGCGGCACTCGCCGCAGACGGCGGCTGCGCCATTTCCAATGGCGATTCCTCCAACGGCGCCGCCAGCGTGTTGCCGCGATAACGCGCCGGCAGATCCGCGGCGGTAACGGCCGTGGTCGGATGCAACACCGTGAGACGTTCGATCACGTTCGCCAGCTCGCGCACATTTCCGGGCCAGTGATAGCTGCGCAGCGCATGCACCGCATCGGCGGTGAGTCGCACGCTGCCGCGATTGTTGCGCTCCTGGGCGGCGATCAGATCGCCGACCATCATCGGCAGGTCTTCCAGACGTTCGCGCAGCGGCGGCAGTTCGATCGGGAAGACGTTCAAGCGGTAGTACAGATCCTCGCGGAAGGTGCCGCGCAGGATCGAAGCTTCGAGGTCGCGATGCGTCGCGGCGATGATGCGCACGTCGCAATGCTGGCTGCGGCTGGAGCCGACGCGTTCGTAGGTGTGCTCCTGCAGAACGCGCAGGATCTTCACCTGCATCGGCAGACTCATGTCGCCGATTTCGTCGAGGAACAGCGTGCCGCCCTCGGCCATTTCAAAGCGTCCGCGACGCGTGGTGATCGCGCCGGTGAACGCGCCTTTTTCGTGACCGAACAATTCGCTTTCGAGCAGCTCGGCCGGAATCGCGCCGCAATTGACCGCGACGAAGGGCTTGTCGCGGCGGCCCGACTGGGCGTGCACGGCGCGAGCCACCACTTCCTTGCCGGTACCGGATTCGCCGGTCACCAGCACGGTGCTGTCAAACGGTGCGACTTGTTCGATCATCCGGCGCGTCGCACGGATCAACGCGGAGTTGCCGGTTGGTCCCATCGGCGCGCTCGGTGCGCGCGACTTCACCGGTGCGGATTCGGCCTGCAGCAACTGCGCGCGGCGCAACAGCTCGATCAATTGCGTGTAGCGCACCGGATAATCCAGCGCGAGACAAGCACTGCGATCGAGGTTCAGCGTGCTCAAGACTTTTTCGTGCAGACGCGCAGCGACCAGCAGCGGCGGATGATAGCGATCGCGCATCAGCCATTCGCCGAAGCGCAGCAGCGAGGCTTCATCTTCATCCTGGCCGAGGATGATCGCGCTGAATTCCTGCGGGTGACGTTCGGCAGTCGCGACTTCCGCGAGACTGGCAGCCACAACCGGCTGCTGCTCGATGAAGCGCAGGTTCTCGACCAGCGTATCCGCACGCTGCTCGTCTGCATCGATTACCAGAACTTTGGTTTCGGCCATCTTCAACTCCGTGACGCTTTGGTCTTAGGCGGTGCTGCTCGAATACGATTCAACGCGCGAAACTGAGATTGGCAACGCGCAGCAACTGCACACGCTCGGTTGCCGGCGGGATCTTCATCGCCTCGCGATACTTCGCCACCGTGCGGCGCGCCACGCGTACACCGGCTCGCGCCAGCAGGGCTGCAATCGCGCCATCGCACAGCGGCGTTGCGCGGTTCTCGCCATCGACGATGCGGCGAATCATGGCGCGCACCGCGGTGCCGGAGGTGTCGCCGCCGGTGCGTGCGATCTGGCTCGGGAAGAACGCCTTCAAGGCATAGATGCCCCAGGGCGTTTGCACATACTTGTTGGCGACCACGCGGCAGACGGTCGATTCGTGCATGCCGATCTGGGCTGCGATCTCGCGCAGTGTCAGCGGCGCCATGCCCTCTTCACCACGGCGCAGGAATTCGCACTGCGCTTCGAACACGGCGCGTGCCGTTTTCAGCAAGGTGTCGTAACGCATTTCCAGACCGTGCACCAGCCAGCGCGCTTCCAGCAGTTTGTCGCGCAGCGCGCGATGCGGCGCGCGGCCGGACATCAGTTGTTCGTAACGCGTGTTGACGCGTACACGCGGCAGCGTCGCCGGGTTCAGCTCGACCTTCCAGGCGTAGCCGTTGCCGCTGACCAGTACATCCGGCACCACGTTCTGCGCCGGCTCACGCACGGTCGAACCCGGCTTCGGGTTCAGCGCGCGAATCAGACGCATCGCCACACCGAAATGATCGAGCGTGCAGCCGACCAGACTCGCAACCGCGGCGGGATCGCGACCGCCGAGTTGTTCCAGATATTCGGCCACCAGACGGCGCGCGGTGCGACGACCCGGCATCCGCTGCGGCAGTTCATCGATTTGCAGCAGCAGGCATTCGCGCAGATTGCGCGCACCGAAGCCGGTGGGCTCGACACTCTGCACGCGCGCAAGCGCGGCTTCGAGTTCGTCCATCTCCACTGCCCACTCCGACGGCAGCTCGGCGAGGATGTCGCTGAGCGTCTCGGCGAGGTAGCCGTTGTCGTCGATCTGTTCGATCAATGCCGACACCAGGCGCTGTTCGCGCTCGTTGTCGATGATATGGCGCAGCTGCGCGAGTGCACGCATGCGCAGGTCTTCGGAATTGCGGGCGGGCGTGCGGGCTTCGAGCGATTCGCCTTCGCTGTCACCACCTTCGCTGCCGCTCCAGCTTTCGGAATTGCTCCAGTCGAAATCGGCGTCGACCTTGTCGAACGCAGCTTCGTCGCAGCCAGTGACGGCAGCTTCGGTGCAGTCGGTGGGTACTGCATCCTGCAGCGTCAGTTCGCCGGCGGCGATCTGTGCATGTTCGTCGTCGTCGCAGTCGTCAGGCTCTTCCAACATCACGTTGGTTTCCAGCGTCTGCCGGACTTCCTGTTCGAGTTCCAGCGAGGACAGCTGCAGCAGGCGGATCGACTGCAACAGCTGCGGCGTCATCGTCTGCGACTGCCCCGACTGCATCTTCATTCCTGGATTCATCTTGCACTCCCCGTTCGATCTAGTTGTGGACGGCTCGCAGGCCGTGTGTCCCTCGGTACATCCCCTTACAGCACAGCCTGCGTCTCTCAACCCTACGCCGCACGTCCTGCGACGCTGCCACTCAAGAATCCGGACTCCCGCATCCCGCCACCCGCCGACCTTGCGGCTTGCGGATCGCCATTGGCGGGACTGCAAAAGCGCACCGCGAAGTGCATCAAGGCATTGATGCCGCGCAGCCCCAGCGCCTGCATCAAACGCGCACGATGCGTCTCGACGGTTTTCGGACTCAAGCCCAACTGCAGGGCGATCTCACGCGTCGATTTACCGACGGCGACCAGACGCAGCACGTCGCGCTGACGCGGTGTCAGCACAGCCGAACGCTCACTGCGTTCGTGGCGACGCTTTTCGACCAGGTTGTGCGCCAGCATCTTGCTGACGTAGGGCGTGCCGTTGCGAAACGCGCGCAGTGCGGCATCGAGTTCGCTGGCGTCGCCACTCTTGCTGATGTAGGCGACCGCGCCCGCCTTCAGTGCGGCGCGTACATGTACGTCGTCGTGGCAGGCGCTGATGAAGATGATGCCGCTGCGCGGCGAACGCCGACGCAGCTCGTGAATCAACTCGGGACCGGTGATGCCATCGAGCGAGAATTCGCTCAGCAGGAGGTCCGGGCCGTAGCTCGCAGCGAGGTCCAATGCATGGCGACCATCGCCGGCTTCGGCGACCACTTGTACGTTGCCGAAGCTCGTCAGCAGATGCTTGAGCGCGGCTCTGAAAAGCGTATGCGGGTCGGCCAAAATGATTCGCACTGCGGTCTCTGGATGTGATTGACGTGGGCCAATCTTAGAGACTGATTCATCGGTTTTGGCTAGGTAAATGCCGCTAAAAGCCCTGTTGCCGGTAGGCGGTAGCGAACGAGGGGTTATGCGGCAGTTTTATGGCGCTTCGCGATTTTCGCGCGCGACGTGGCGAGCCGGCTGTCGGGTTTCCGCGACCTCACGTCGATGCCACATGAAGACGTGCCGCTCGAGTGCGCGTTGACCGACCTCTCCGAGCGCATCGAACTCGGCGCTGACGACGCCATCATGGTTGGCAACGATGCGCGCCGGTAATCGCAGCAACTGTGGAAGCAAGGCACTGAGCTGCAGCTCGACCAGGCCGAGCGTGCCGATTGCAAGCGAACCTGTTGGCGCGCTCTCCGGCGCATCCCAAGAAATGTTGCGCCACGACAGCCGCACCGGCGTTTCCTCCGGCCGCGTGATCTGCTGACTCAGGAAGCCGCCGAACATCTCGATCAGCAGATTGAGCTTCTGATGGATGCGTTGCAGTTCCAGTTCGTGCGGCGACGGTTCGTCGCCGACCTGTACGTGTTCTTCGAGCAGGGCCACCGCTGCAAGAACCCGTGCGTTCGCCTCGGCATACCGCTCGGCTTCGACCACGCCAGGCAGTTCGCTCAGCGTGGTCCAGCGCAGGGGCATTTTCTTGCGATAGCTGATGCCATCGCTGTGGGAATCGGTCGCGGCGTGCATGTGGGGTCTCTCCTGCCAGGCTCGGCCTGTACTCCCTGCAAGCCGCGGACCCGCTAAGGCGCGTCCCGGCTCAGCCGACTTTCGGCGCGATTGCGTCCCAGCCGGACTGCAGCGTGCGCATCAACTTCGTCACTTCGTTGACGGCCGCGAGATCGTTATTGAGCTTGGCCTGCAGCAGGCGCCGCATCATGTAGTCGTACAGCGCGGCGAGTCGGCTGGCAATGTCACCACCGGCCTTGTAGTCGAGCACGCACAACAGGTGCTCGATGATCGCCATGGTCGAGTCGATGCCGCGCAGCTTGGCGTCGAGGTTGTTCCAGGTAATCCCCGAAGCCGCCAGCGCCAGCCGCTCGAGTGCGCCGTCGTACAACATGGCGATCAGCCGATGCGGCGATGCGTCGCTGATCTGAGAGGTAACGCCCGAACTCCGATACTGACGAAGCGCGGCAAGATTAGGCACTGACATGGCTGCATTCCGGTTGGGTGACGACACCTACTGAATCGGCCCGGACGCCGAAAACTTGAGGTTCAATTGCTGTTGCCGGATGCATCGGTGGTGCGCGGCGCGTACAACTGCGTCAACAGACTCGAAGTGTTCTTGTAGCCGGCAACGATTGCATCCATCGCGTTGAACTGCGCGGAGTACTGCGCGGTGAGCTGGGTCGAGCGCGTCGTCAAGGAATCGAGCTTGCCGCTGATCGTCGTCAGCTGATCCTGCAACAGCGAGGTCTTGGTACCGATCAACCCGCCCGGGCCGATGTAGCCGTCGAGCACGCTGTTCAGTTGGGTGCCGAGTCCGGTGGCGCCGGAGAACAGATTCTTGGCGCCGGCTGAATTCTGCTGCAACACACTCGCGAGCTTGGTCGCGTCGACTGTCAGCGCGCCGGTGGTGCTGGTTGGATCGCTGGTGATGCCGAGATCGGCCAGCGAATTGATTCCACCACTGCCGCCGGTCACACCGATCAGCGTTGACAGGCGCCGCATCAGCGACATCGTCGCGCTGTCGCCCTGCAAGGGTCCGGCGCTGCCGGTAGTCGAGGTGCTGCTGGCCGGCGTGTAGGCGGTATCGGTGGACAACAGCGACTGCACGGCGTTGTAGGCGGTGACGAAACTTTGTACCGCCGTCGTTGCCGCACTGCTGTCGGCCGCAACCGACACCGTCACCGGACTGGTGGTCATCTGCGTCAGGTTCAGCGTCACACCATCGATAGCGTTGCTGACGATGTTGCTGGCGCTGGTTACATCGAAGCCGGCGACGGTGAGCTTGGCATCGGCGGCCGGCGTCAGCGTCGTGAACGTTGCCGCAGTGGTGGTGACCGACACCGCGTTGGCGGTGCCGCTCTGCTGCGCCGTCAGTAGCAGACGCGCGCCGTCTTTTGCGTAGACGATGCTCGCACTCACGCCGGTGTTGTCATCGGCGCTGTTGATCGCATCGCGCAGGTTGGCGAGGCTGTCGCTGCCCGCACCGAGCGTGACGTTAAAGCTGCCGCCGCCGGCACTGATCGCGAAGCTGCCGGTCCCCACTTCGGAATCCGCAGTACTGTAAACGCCGGAGACCAGCGTGTTGGCCTGCGCCAACTGCGTGACCGACACCTGATAGCTACCGCTCACCGCCTGGTTGGTGGTGGTCGCACTGAGTGCGCTGCTATTGCTGGAGCTGGCCTTCATCGCGTTCAGCGCATGGCCGGTGGTCAGCGCGTCGGTCGCGGTCTGCAAGGTCGCCAGCGCCGAAGACAGCGCGCCGAATGCCGAGATCGTGGTCTGGTCGTTGGTCTGCGTCGTCGTCAGCAAGGTCTTCTGCGGATTGATTTCCGCATTGACCAGAGACGTGACGATGCTGTTGATATCCAGGCCCGAACCGATACCGGTCGAGGTGACGGTGCCGGTCGCGGCGGCGCTGCTGCCGATGGTGGTGAGACTGACACTCATGGAAAGCTCCTAGGCCTTGCGGTCGAGCAACTGCAATTGCCGTGTTTCGAGAGATTGCGCAATGCTGAGCGCTTCGGGTCCGGGAACCTGCAACAACACCCTGCCGTCCTTGCTGTCGATCACCGACATCACCAGCTGCTGGGTGACCTTGTCGATCTGAAAGCGCAAATCGGTTTGCTTGGCTTCGGACGAGCCGGCGATTGCGGCGGCAGCGGATTCGAGCTGCTGCTCGGTGGCAGCCGGCGGCTGGCTCGCCGACGCTGCGCGGACGTCCAGCGTTGCGCCGGTTGCGGGTACGACTGGAAAATTGGTGGCGCGCGGACTCAGGTCCGCTGCGGCCGGAATAGGGTTGACGCCATTCGAATTCAATCCAGGAAGATTCAATTCAATGGCGTTCGATCCAACTGGGGTGATGGCATCGGTCATCGTGCCGCCCTCATCAAACAAGCTGCCGTCAGCGAGTTTTCTTCAACCCCTGAACGGCCAAATCCCCATGCCGGCAGCGATGCCGGCATGGGGTGTTACGACCTGCCCGACTCTTACAGATGCTGCAGCAGAGAGAGGATCTGCTGCGGTCCAGAGTTGGCCTGGCCGAGTACTGCGACACCCGCCTGCTGAAGCACCGATGCGCGGGTTTCGTTCGCCGTTTCAGATGCGAAGTCCGCATCCTGAATCGTTGAACGGGCGGCCGTCAGGTTCTGCGAAGTGCTCTGCAGATTGGCGACTGCCGACTGGAAGCGGTTCTGATATGCGCCCAGGTTGCCGTTGCTCGTGTTGATCGTGTTGAGTGCGTTGTCGATCGAGGTCAGCGCGCTGGTGGCGCCGTTCACGGTCGAGATGTCGAGGTTCGACAGCGCCGTGCCGGACTGGCTGGCGTTGGTGCTGGCGGCGAAGCCGAAGCTCACCGAGCCACCGACCGTCAGCGCGGTCGAGTTGCTCGAGCTCAGCTGCACCGTCGACGAGGTCGTGCCGGCAGCCGAACCGGAGACATCAGCAGCAGTCAGCGTGCCGCCGTAGGCGACGGTGATGTTGCGACCATCGACTGCGGTCAGCTTCAGGGCGCTGCCGACGTTCGAGGCGGTGACACCGGTGGCGGCGCTGATGTTGTTGATCGCCGAGATGCTGTTCGCCAGATCGGTTGACGCCACACCGGTGGCAGTGACCGACGCGGTGTTGACACCGTTGATGGTGATCGCACCGGCATGACCGGCGGTGCCCGTACCGGCAGTACCCGTCACCGAGGTGGCGGCGGCGCTGGCGGTGATGCCGGTGATGCCGGCGTTGTTGACCGCGTTGACGACCGACTGCGCATCACCACCAATCGCGGTGCCGGCATAGACGTCGGTGCCGTTGATGGTCAGCTGACCGGCGCCGGAGATGGCCGAAACCGAGGTGCTGGAGGTCTGCGCCAGGTAGCCCTGACCCAGCGAGCCGATGCGCGCGCTGCTGATCGAGGCCACCGTGATGGTGTCGCCGGCATTCGCGCCGACCTGGAACTGCTGGGCGCTGAACGAACCGTCGAGCAGCTTCACGCCGTTGAAGGACGACGACGAGGCAACGCGATCGACTTCCTTCAGCAGCTGCTGGGCTTCGTTGTTCAGCGACTGGCGGTCGCTTGCGCTGTTGGTGGCGTTGGCCGACTCAACCGCCAGCTGACGAACGCGCTGCAGGTTGTTGGTGATTTCCGACAGCGAACCCTGCGCGGTCTGCGCAAGCGACACTGCGTTGTTGGTGTTCTGGATCGCGGCGGTGGCGCCGTTGACCTGGGCGGTCATGCGCTGCGAGATGGCGAAACCGGCGGCGTCGTCGGCAGCGCTGTTGATGCGCAGGCCAGAGGCCAGACGCTGCGTTGCTTTGGACAGCTGGGTCTGCGTGGTCGACAGATAATTCTGTGTCGCCAGCGATGCAAGGTTGGTGTTTACGATAAGGCTCACGGGTACTCTCCTTAGACTGACTGGGCTTTGGTAACCGGCCGGCAGTCCGGTCGGATCGCATCGACGTTTCCCGGGAGGGGCGTTACGTCTTGTGCTGGAAGAGTTAGCGGAGTCACCTTCAGTTTCTTGATGCCGATCAGTGACTGCTGGGATGAGCGGCGCAGCACGACCGACCGGCGGCTACTTCAGATAATTGAACAGGCTCATGCCCTGAATCGTCACGTAGCTTTGCTCCGCCGCCTGCAGTGTCAGCTGCGTCTTGCTGAACTCGGCCGTCGCCGCGGCGAAGTCGAGATCCTGCACGCTGGACAACACGGACTTTAATTGCGTTGCACGGGCCTGCAGCTGTGTCGTGGTCGCCGTGACACTTTGCTCGCGCGCACCCACACCCGACTGCACGCTCAATATTTGTGCCTGTGCCCCGCTCAGCGATTGCAGCGCGCCATACATCGCGGTCTGCGTCTGCGCGCGTTGCGCGGCGGTGGTTTGCGGCGACTTCACCAGGTTGATCAGGTTCTGCACGCCGCTGAACAGATCTTGCGTACTGCTGCCGCCGACGCTGAAGCTGTCGCCATCCGCCGGCGTGCCGCTGAGCGTCACCGAGGCGCCGCGAAACTGGATCGCCGTACCGGCGGTATACGCGCCGGAACTGATCACGGTGTTTGAAGAATCGGTGACTTGGTACTGACCGCCGCTGAAACTCAGCGTGTACGCGGCAGAATCCCAGCGTGTCGGATCGGTGACCTGTGCGGCGGTCAGCGATGCCGTCCCGGTATTGCCACTGGCCGCACCGACGCTGATCGCGCCGTCGCCGCTGCGCATCTGCATGAACACCGCATCGCCCGGATCACCGGCTGCGATTTCGCTGGTAGGGCCAACGCTCAAGGTGCGCAGGTTGCTGTTGCCGCCGTAGCTCACACCACTCGCAGTCTGCGTAAATGGCGCGCTGCCATCGTTGGTGCCGGCAAACAGATAGCGACCGTTGCTGTCCTGCGTGTTGGCTTGCTGCAGCAGCACGTTGTACTGCTGTTGCATCTGTTGTGCGATCGCCTGGCGATCGCTGGCGCCGAGCGTGGCGTTGTTCGCTTGCAGCGCGAGTGTCTGGATCTGGCCCAGCGCGGTGGTTACCGCGCTCAAGGCGTTGTCTTCGAGGCCGAGGCTGTTGTTCAGCGCGGTTGCGTTCGACTGCCACTGGCTGACATCCGACATCGACTTGTCGATGCCCAGCACCTGCCCGGCCGCAGCCGGATCGTCCGCCGCGGTCTGCATGCGCAAACTGCTGCTCATCTGCGTCTGCAGCTTGGCCAGTGTGTTCTGGTTGTTGTCGATGGTGTTGACCGCGGTCTGGTAGAACGCGGACGAGGCGATGCGCATCATGGCCGTACTCCTGAAAAAGGTTTAACCGTGTACCGCGCTGAGCAGCGACTGGAACAAGGTGTTGGATGTGGCGATCACCTGCGCGGCGGCTTGATACGCCTGCTGGAAGCGCATCATGTCCGCCGCCTCTTCATCGAGGTTGACGCCGGCCATCGAATCGCGCGAGGTCTGCGCCTGATCGCGGATCGCGCCCTGCGCAGTGAGCTGACTCTGTGCGGACGCCGCCGCGGCACCGGTCTGCGAGACCAGCGAGGCATTGGCAGTCGAGAACGTATCGGTGCCGCCATTCAGCAGCTTGGCATTGCCGAGTGCCGCCAGCGCCTTCGCATTGCTGTTGTCGCCGCTGCTGCCGCTGTTGGCACTGAGCGTGAAACTGTCGCCGTTGGCCGGCACACCGCTGATCTGCACGCGCAGGCCGTTGACATCGATGTCGCCGCCGGACACGTAGGCGTAGCTGCCGGCCCCGTTGACGCTGTAGGTGCTGGCACTGGTGAACTGAATCGTTGCGGTGCTCAGCAGCGCGCTGTTGCTGGCGTCGAGCACACTGGCCGAGCCGATGGTGCCGGAACCACTGTTGCCGGCAACTGCCTTGGTCTGCACCGGCGACGCAGCCGCGATGCGGCGCACGTCGGTGATCGCGGTGCCGATTTGTGCGGCGGCGGAATGCGTGGGTTGTACCAGATAGCGGTCGCCGGCCGCAGCGCTGCCGCTGACGACCAGGCTGACGCCCGCGGCCTTGAACGGACTCGCGGAGGTGCCTGCGCCGGTCATCGGCACCGTCGCACCGCTGCTGCGATCGCTCAGCGACCATTGCGAGCCGTCGAATTTCAGCACGTAGTCAGATGTGCCGAGTGCGCTGGCGTCGCTGACGCTCGCGGCCACACTGGCGCTACCGCTGTTGCTGCTCGCGGCGCTCACCTGCGGCAGTGGCTGCGTGAACAGCGCGCCGCCCAGCTGGCCGTACTGGTCCATGCCCTGCGCATGCTGTGCGTTGACGGCGCTGGCCATCGCCGTGGCGAGCTGGCCGAGTTGGTTCATCGCCGGATCGAGCACTTCGCGGCGCACGTCGAGCAAGCCGCCGACGTTGCCGCCGGAGACGGCGTTGGTGACGACGGTCTTGGTGCTGCCGCTGTTCAGCACCAGATCCTGGCTCTGACCGTAAACGTCCGGCTGCAGCGACATCGAATTGGCGGTGTTGCCGAGCACCAGCGCCTGACCGTTGCCGACGAAGACGTTGACCGAGCCGTCGGCATTGCTGGTGGTGCTGATGCCAACCGCCGAACCCAGGTTTCTCAGGAGTTGATCACGCTGATCGAGCAGATCGTTCGGTTGCTGACCATTGCCCTGCGCGGTCGCCTGGCTGATGAGTCCGTTCAACGTGGCCAGCTGGCTGGCGTAGGTGTTGATCTGGCCGACCGCGGTCGACAGGTCGCTATTGCTCTGATCCTCGAGCCCGCTCAATTGCTGCTGCAGCGAATTGAACGTGCCGCTGAGCGATTGTGCGCTGCTCAGCAGGGTCTGACGCGCAGCACTCGAACTCGGGTCGGAAGCCAGACCATTCAGCGCGGTGGCGAACTGCTGCAGCGGCGCAGACAGACCGGCGTGGGCCGCCGACAGCAGGCTGTCGGCCTGTGCGGCGTAAGTCTGAAACGTGTTGATGCGGTTGTAGCTGCTGTCGTCGGCAACCAACTGCTGCTGCAGGAAGCCATCGCCGAGTCGCTGCACGGTCTGCACGGTGACGCCGTTGCCGACACTCGCGTTCGGCGAGGTCGCACCGGGCACACTCTGCAGGTCCACGCGCTGACGCGAGTATCCGGTGGTGTTGGCGTTGGCGATGTTCTGGCTGACCACGTTCAAGGCGGTGCGATAAGCCAGCAGCGCCGAGCTGCCGATGTTCAGCATGTCGCTCATAACTCGTTCCTCTTTAGACGCTGTTGCGGCTGGCGCCGTCGTAGGTGCTGGCCATCTGCGTGCCGTAGGCGATCTTCAGCAGCTTCTGCGCGTAGTGCGGGTCGGTGGCGTAGCCGGCCTTCTGCAGACCGCTGACGAAACCGCCGACGCTGCCGCTGCCATTGCGCAGCGCTTCGGTGTAGCGCGGATTCGATTTCAGGAAACTGACGTAGTCGTCGAACGCCGCTCCGACCGATTTGTACGCACGGAAACTCGCCGGCTCGCTGACCCATTGGCCGTTCTTGAATTCGCGCGTGGCCTGGTTGGTGACGTCGCTGGTCGCAGCACCGGCTTTGATGCCGAACAAATTGAGCCCTGCACTGCCGTCCTTGCGCTTGGCCATGTGTTGACCCCAGCCGGTTTCCAATGCGGCTTGTGCGATCAAGGCACGCGCCGGCACGCCGAGTTCGGCGGCGGCCTTCTCGGCATGCGGGCGAATCGTATCGACGAATTCCTGCGCCGATTTCGACGGCGCGACGACGTCGCTGTTGCTGGCGGCACTCGCTGCATGCGTGCTCGGCATTTTCAATGTGCCGTTGCTGGTCGAATGTCCGGGTACGCCATTGAGCTGACGCACCAGCATGTCGGCCAGGCCCATGCCCTTGCCCGACGACAGATGCGAGGCGAGCTGCTGGTTGTACAGATCCTTGTAGAAATCGCCTTGCGATCCGGTCAGGTCGTCACCGAACTTGGTCTGGTTGGAACTCTTCAGCAGCATCTCGGTGAACAGCGCTTCGAACTGCTGCGCGGCCTGCTTGAGTGCGCGCGGATCGTTGGTCTTGGCACCGGCGCGCAGCTTGGCGTACTGATCGAAATCAGTAACCGCGGACGCGCGTGCGCCGCCGTCGACGGCCGGATTGACCGGGCCGGCGACCATCTAGATCACCACCAGCTCGGCGCGCAGTGCACCGGCCTGTTTGAGCGCTTCGAGAATCGCGACCAGATCGCCGGGTGCCGCACCCACCTGATTCACCGCATGCACGATGTCATCGAGATTGATGCCGGCCTGGAACACGAACATGTGCGCCGGCGCCTGGTTCACCTGAATGTCCGACACCGGCACCACCTGCGTCGTACCCTTCGAGAACGGCGCCGGCTGACTTACCTGCGAGCGCTCGGTGATGGTCACCGACAGATTGCCGTGCGACACCGCCGCAGGCATCACCCGAACCTGGCTGCTGATGACGACGGTGCCGGTGCGCGAATTGACGATCACGCGCGCCGGTGCTTCGCCGGGGTCGACATCGACACTTTCGAGCGTGGCGAGGAAGCTGACGCGATCGTTCAGATCGCTCGGTGCTTTCACCGCGACCGTAACCGCGTCGATCGCGCGCGCCACCGGCGCCGACATCGTGCGATTGATCGCCTCGGCCATGCGCGAAGCCGTGGTGAAATCTTCGGTGTGCAGGTTCAGCAGCAGATCGCCGCCGTTGTTGAAATCGTTCGGCACTTCGCGTTCGACCGAAGCCCCACCGGGCACGCGACCGACACTGGGAATATTGATCGAGATGCGCGAGCCGTCCTTGGCCGAGACACCGAGACCACCGACGACGACGTTGCCCTGGGCGACAGCGTAGATTTGTCCGTCGGCGCCCTTCAGCGGCGTCATCAGCAGCGAACCGCCGCGCAGGCTGCCGGCATTGCCGATCGAAGATGCGGTGACATCAATCGCCTGACCCAGCTTGGCGAACGCGGGAAGCTCGGCATGCACGGCGACGGCCGCGACATTCTTCAACTGCGGGTTGACGTTCGACGGCACGGTGACGCCGAGTTGGCGCAGCATCGCTTCGAGACTCTGCACCGTGAACGGCGCCTGTGTGGTCTGATCGCCGGTGCCATCGAGACCGACCACCAAGCCGTAGCCGATCAGGTGATTGCTGCGCACGCCTTCGACATCCACCAGATCCTTGACGCGTTCGGCCTGTGCGGCCGCGCAAGTCAGCATCAGCAGAGATCCCAGCAACAGCGGCGAGGTTTTCATCAGAACGGCATCCACGGCGAGCTGAAGAATCGCGTGATCCAGCCCTGCGTATTTGCATCCGCAAGCTGGCCGCGACCGGTATACGAAATGCGCGCGTTGGCAACGCGATCGGACGTGACGGTGTTGTCCGGCGCGACATCCGCGGGGCGGATCACGCCATCGAGCCGGATGTACTCGGAGCCCTGGTTGATCTGCACCTGCTTCTCGCCCTGCACCTGCAGGTTGCCGTTCGACAAGCGCTGCACCACCGCAACGGTGATGCTGCCGTTCAGAGAATTGCTCTGCGCGCTATCGCCCTTGCCGGCGAAGGCACGTTTGCCGCCGACGCTGGCAGCGGAGTTGATGTTGTGACCGAACACGCCGAGCTTGCCGAGTGTGACGTTGTCGTCCTTGGTGGTGTCGGTCGTGGCGGATTTCTGCGCGCTGGTCGACTCGATCAGCTTGATCGTCAGCAGGTCGCCGACGTTGCGCGCCTTGGCATCCTCGAATAAGGCAAGGCCGTTGCTGGGTGCGGAGATCGCGCCTGCGCGGGGCGCTTCCGGCTGCGGCATCACTGGAATCGGCGGCGGTGCTTTTTCCATGCGCGACTCGATCGTCGTGCAGCCGACCAGCAACAGTGCGGCAGCGAGCACACCCGGCAATGCCGTCTGCGAGGTGCGCATCACAGGTTCTGCGTCAGGAACTGCAGCATCTGATCGGTCGTCGAGATCGCCTTCGAGTTCATCTCGTACGCGCGCTGCGTTTCGATCATGTTGACCATCTCCTCGACGACGTTGACGTTGGAGGCTTCGAGCGAACCCTCCACCAGCGTGCCGAGTCCGTTGAGGCCGGGCGTACCGGTCTGCGGGCTGCCGCTGGCGGCGGTTTCAACGAACAGATTTCCACCGCGCGCTTCGAGGCCCGCCGGATTGATGAAGTCTGCGGTGGTCAAGGTTCCCACCTGCTGCGGCGCGGTGGCGCCAGCGACCTGCACGCTGACGATGCCGTCGGTCGAAATCGTGATGCTCTGCGCGGCCTGCGGAATCGTGATGCCGGGTTGCAGCGGATAACCACTGCTGTTGACCATCTGCCCCTGGCTGTTGACCTGGAAGCTGCCATCACGCGTGTAGGCCAATGAGCCGTCCGGCATCTGGATCTGGAAAAAGCCGCGACCGTTCACCGCAAGGTCGAGACTGTTGCCAGTGTTCTGCATGTTGCCCTGCTGGAACAGCTTCTCGGTCGCACCGATGCGAACACCGGTGCCGAGCATCAGCCCGGTCGGCGATTGCGTCTGTGTCGACGTCTGTCCGCCGGCCTGTCCGTAGTTCTGATACATCAGGTCTTCGAACGACGCACGACCGCGCTTGAAGCCGGTGGTGTTGACGTTGGCGAGATTGTTCGAGATCACGGTCATCTGCGTTTGCTGCGCATCAAGACCGGTCTTCGCGACCCACAGAGATGAAGTCATGCTGATGTTCTCCACGCCGGATTTGCGGCGACTGCGGGCAGACTTACAAGTCCTGGACCAGCACCGAAACTGCCGCCGCTGCGTGTAGCGCCAAAGTTCTGACGCAATTTCGCGTCAAACTTGCAACTACCGATCCAGCTGAACAATCGCCAATCGTTGCCAACCAAGGCCAACGATCGCGCGCCCGCGCACAAGGTCGGCGCAGCGCGCCGCACACATTCAGTGCCTCTGGAACCTGAGAAGTCGCAAGCTTTCGAGCGAACCGTGTCGATTGATCAACGACAGGGAATAAACGTAAACACAGGTAAATATTCCGCCGCCGTTCAAACCTGAAATGGACAATTGGTATGTGACTTGTGTGTCACAAGGCCATGGGACCGGACTTGATCCAGGCCGGTCGCACTTCGCGAAAAGGATGCGCGCTCGAGACCGACACGTACCTTCGCTTCACACACATCGGAAGTGACATTCGATTCAATCTTTCAGGGAGCCGTAAACATGAAACTGCCAAAAGAGCGCCGCACGCGGCGCGCTTTGCATTGCTGTTTTGCAATTGGCGCATTCACCGCCGCGATGGAATCGCACAGCGCCTGGGCCGACGACACCGACTCCTCGGGAAGTCCGAAACAACTGCAAGCCGTCACCGTCACCGGCAGCGCCATTCCAAGAACCTCCACTGAAACTTCATCACCGGTACAGGTCCTCACGCGCGCCGACATCGACCGCAGTGGACTCACCACCACCGCCGACGTGGTGCGTTCGGTTTCGGCCGACAACAGCGGCTCGGTGCCCACCGCGTTCGGCAACGGCTTTGCTGCTGGCTCATCGGGTGTCGCGCTACGCGGCCTGACGGTCAACTCGACGCTGGTGCTGATCGACGGACGCCGCGCCGCCAACTACGCGCTCGACGACGACGGCGAGCGCGGCTTTGTCGATCTCAACACCATTCCGCTGAACGCGGTGGACCGCATCGAAATCTTGAAGGACGGCGCCTCCGCGCTGTACGGCGCCGATGCGATCGCCGGTGTCGTCAACATCATCATGAAGAAGGAGTACCGCGCGAAGGAGTTCGTATTCGAAGGCGGCACCTCGCAGCATGGCGGTGGAACGACGACGCACCTGAGCGGCATTGTCGGCACCGGCAGCCTGCCGGCGAATCGCTACAACGCCTATCTCAGCTTCGAGTACCAGAAAGACGATCGCATTGCCGCTTCGCAGCGCGGCTTTCCGTTCAACACGCAGGATCTGTCGCCGCTCGGCGGCGTGAATCTGATCGGTGGTCAGCCGAGTTCGGATTCGGGTTCCATCTATGGCAGCGTCACGCCAGCGACCCTGGTCGGCGGCACCGCCACCGCCGTCGACGGCGCGCTGGTGCAGCCGCTGAATGCCTGCGGCAAGGGAACCACTCAAGTTACGGATTCATCCGGTTCGTATTGCACGCAAAACTTCCAGGGCCAGTATCTCGACGAACAGCCGGCCGAACAGCGTTACGGACTCAACGGCCGCTTCACCTTCCAGGTCAACGACAGCACCCAGGCTTACCTGAATGCTTCGTTCTACGAGAACAAGGTGCTGGTCGATGGCGTGCCGGCGCAGATCCAGAACGGTATTCCAACCAATACCAACGGCATCGCGCTGCCGCCGACGCTGCCGGACGGCAGCCTCAATCCGAACGATCCGTTCGCGGCGGCCGGACAATATGCCTTGATCAACTACGCATTCGGCGACATCCCGGCGAGCAGCCACTACTCGAACCAGAACTATCGCTTTGTCGCCGGCATCAAGGGCAGCGCGTTCAACTGGGACTACGACAGCGCCGTGGTCATCAATCACACCTCCCTGCTGTCGCAGCTGAACGGCTACATCAACTATCCGCAGCTGATCACCGACGTCACCAACGGCACCTACAACTTCAACCAGTCGCTCGGCCCCAACTCGGCTGCAACCTTGGCCGCACTGGCACCGACGCTGACCAAGACCTCCACCACCGATCTGGATTCGATCGATTTCCGTGCGAGCCGCGAGCTGTTCATGCTGCCGGGCGGCGCAGTCGGCTTGGCACTCGGGGGTGAATATCGATACGAGGCACAGCGCGATCCGGATCTCAATCCCGGCAACCTCGCGCAAGGCCTCGGTGCGACGTTCGCAACGGGTCAGCAGGATGTGGCGGCGACCTATGCCGAGGTCAACCTGCCGCTGATGACGATGCTCGAGGTCGATGCGGCGGCGCGTTACGACCACTACAGTAACTTTGCCGATCACGGCGTAACGCCGAAGATCGGCATCAAGTTCACGCCGATCGAACAGGTCGCTTTGCGCGGCACGTTCTCGAAGGGTTTCCGCGCACCGAGCTTCGCCGAATCGAGCAGCGGCGGCGTGACCGGCTTCATCAGTTCGACGCCACCGCAGGACTTCATGGCTGCGCACGGCAAAGATTTGTACTCGCAGACCTACACGCTGGCGACGGTGACCTCGGCAAATCCGAAGCTGTCGCCGGAGAAGTCGCGCAATTACACGCTCGGCGCGGTGTTCCAGCCAATCAAGCCGTTGAGTGTGGCTATCGACTACTACAACATCCGCAAGACCAATCTGATCGTCGGTTCGGACGCCGGCTCGGCAGTGGATGCGTATTACAACGGCCAGCCGCTGCCGGCCGGCTACACGCTGACGCTCGACAATCCGGACCCGGCGTTCCCAGGGGCGGCGCCGCGCCCGATCTCGATCGGCTCGCCGTACCAGAACGCCACTGCCGAGCAGACCTCTGGCTTCGACGTCGATTTTGCGCTGAACCTCAAACCGACCGCGCAAACCAAGATCATCAGCGAGTTGACGCTGACCGAGATCGCCAGCTTCAAGCTGATCAACACCGACGGCACCACGCAGCAGTATGTCGGCACCGAGGCGCCGTACATCCTGTCGTCCGGTGCGGGTACGCCGCGCTATCGCGCCACCTGGGCGAATACGCTGATCGTCGGTCCTGCCACCATCACCGGCACGACCTACTTCGTCAGCGGCTTCAAGCAGACCGGCGTGGATGCCACCGGCGATGCGAGTGCCTGTCTTGATGTCGATGCAGCAGGCAACGACTTTCCGTCGGGCTGCCACGTCAAATCGTTCATCGACTTCGATCTCACCGGCTCGTACAAGCTCACCAGCTATCTCGAAGTGTTCGGTGCAATCGAAAACCTGTTCGATACCAACCCGCCGTTCAATCCGGCGAATTACGCGGGCATCAACTACAACCCGACCTACGGACAGGCCGGTATCGTGGGCCGCTTTTTCCGTGGCGGCGTGAAGCTGCACTTCTGATCGGGATTTCGGCGCGATGCATCGAGCACTCGATCGACCGTTTGATCGTGGCAGTGCGGCAGTGACTCGCGTTTGAGCGAAAGCTGTGATCGGTTGTGGCGCCCCGGACCTTCGCGTCCGGGGCTTCATTGATCGGGCGTTCAGAGGCGCGCCGGGCATGTGCAAGTCATGCGCGAGGAATGCGCAAATCATGCGTGAGCCAAGTGCAAGTCATACGACGACGCTGCAGTACGCGTCTGCTGCGCGCGTTCGACATGCGCGAAGTCCTGGACCGATTCAGCGGCGGAAAATTAGTTAGTCCAGTCGCCGCCGCTGCTCAACTCATTTTCAGCAAGGAAGACGAGGCACTGGCATTGTCTTCGACGGTCTTCATCAGCTTGGTCTGCAGATCGAACTGCCGCGCCAGCTGAATCATCGTCACCATCGTACCGGCCATGTTGACGTTGGAGCCTTCCAGCGCGCCGGGGATCACGGTTTCACCCGCGGCGGAATCCAGCGTGACGCCGGCCGCCGCGCGCATCAGTCCATCCGAACCGCGACCGAGATCGGCCGGTGTTGCATTCACCACACGCAGACGGCCCACCACGCTCAAGGTATTCGGACCCTGGCCTGCGGGCACGATCGACAAAGTGCCGTCGGATGCGATGCTGACCGAAGAATTCGGTGGCACCGACAGCGGACCGCTATCGCCCAGCACCGCGAGTCCGCTGCTGGTTTGCAGCTGGCCATACGCATCGACGTGCAGATCTCCGGCGCGCGTGTAGGCCTCGCTGCCATCGGGTGCCTGCACCGCGAGCCATTTGTTATCACGCAGCGCGATGTCGAGCGGGCCGCCGGTTTCGGTGATCGCACCGTTGCTGGCGTCCCATCCCTGATCCAGCACCTGCGCATTGACGCGCGAGGCCAGGCCGGGACCGGCGATGGCGGCCGACTGTGCATCCACCAGCTGCGCGCGAAAGCCGGTGGTGCTGGCGTTGGCGAGATTGTGGCTGTTGGCGGTCTGCGCCACCAGCGTCTGCATCGCGCCGGACATTCCGACGTACAGTGCGCGGTCCATGGCAGTCTCCTGCGGTTGGCTGTGCTATCGCTTGAGTAGCGGGCCTTACTGCAGATGCAGAATGGTCTGCATCAATTGGCTGTCGGTCGAGATCACCTGCGAGTTCGCCTGGTAGTTGCGCTGTGCGTTCATCATGTCCACGAGCTGTGCGGTGAGATCGACGTTGCTGCTTTCCAGCGCGCCGGACTGCAAGGTGCCGAGGCTGCTGCTGCCGGCCGCACCCGGAGTCGGACTACCGGACGCGAAGGTCTGCGCCCAGGTGGCGTTGCCGAGTTGCTGCAGGCCCTGCGGATTGGCGAAGTTCGCCATCGCCACCTGACCCAGCACGCTGGTCTGGCCGTTGCTGTAAGTCGCCGAGACGACGCCCGGACCGCTGATCGAAATGCCGGACAACTGACCGGTGGCGTAGCCGTTCTGCGTCAGGCTGTTCACCGCGAAGGTGTTGCCGTACTGCGTCGCACCGCTGATGTCGATCGAAGCCGCAACCGCAGCCGCACCGTCGCTCGGCGTGAACGCCAGCGGAATCTTGCCGCCGACCGGTGCGGTCGGTTTGCCGCTGCTGTCGAAGCTCATCGCGGTACCGGTGCCGACTTCGCTGCCGTCGACGACGGTATGCACGGTCCAGTTGCCGGCGCTCGCGCCTGCGACGTAATACAGGCTTGCCGTGTGCGCTGCACCGAGGGAGTCGTACACGGTCACGGCTGTGGTCTGGTTGTAGCTGCTGGTATCGGTCGGCGAGAACGTCGCCGTCGCCGGGGCCGTGGCATTCGCCGGCAGGTTCACCGCCGCGCCGATGGTGGTGGTTGCCGACGGCGGATTCACTGCGGTCGAAAGCTGCAGATCGGTCAGCGTACCGGTGCTGAAATTGCCGCTGCCGAGCGAAGGAAACACCTGCAGGCGCTGACCGCTGGGGCTGACGACATACCCATTGCTGTCGGTGGTGAAGGCGCCATTGCGCGAATACACCGTTGCGCCGTTGTCTTTCAGCGTGAAGAAGCCTTCGCCGCTGATCGCGAGATCGAGCGGGTTGGACGTATTGGTGATTGCGCCCTGGGTGAACTGCTGCGCGATCGTCTGCGTATGCACGCCACCGCCGGTTGCATTGCTCTGCAAGCTGTAAGCGGAGTTCTGGAAGAAGTCGCCAAACTCGGCACGCGACTGCTTGAAGCCGGTCGAGTTGGCGTTGGCGATGTTGTTGGAAATCGTGTTGAGATCGGTCGAGGCGGCATCGATGCCCGACAAAGCGATTTTGAAAGACATGGGTTTGAACTCCGGTTCGAACTGCAATACGACGTAAACGAAAGGCGCGCGTGTGTGTGAATAACGCGCGCTAAATGATCTGTTTGACGCTGCTGAACGGCACTTCGCCGAGCGTGCCGAGATTCAGCATCAGCCCGGACGAGGAGGTCGACACGCCCTGCACCACGGCGGTCACATCGGTCGGCGCGGCCACTGCCGTCGCACCGTTGCCGACCTGCGCGCTGAGCGTGTACGTGCCGGTGGGCAGTGCGTTACCGCTGGCGTCCTTGCCGTCCCAAACGAACGGCACCGTACCGGCGGCCTGCGTGCCGAGATCGAGCGAGCCGACCAGCGCGCCACTCGAATTCTTGATCTTCACGGTGACGTCGCCACTCGATGGCACTTCCACCGCGCCGTACAGGCCGGTGCTGCCGAGCTGCGCCTGCGTGCCGGCGACCATCACGCCCTGACCGATCAACGCAGCGGCATCGAGCGCCTGACTCGAGCTGAGCTGCGACGACAGCGTGCCGAACGAGCTGTTCAACTGCGCGATGCCGGAGACGGTCGAGAACTGCGCGATCTGGCTGAAGAACTCGTTGTTGGAGATCGGATTCAAGGGATCCTGATCCTGCAACTGAGTGGTCATCAACTGCAGGAAGTCCTGCTCGTTGAGCTGCGTGCTGGCAGCACTGGTGGCAGCGGTCGCGGCGGCGTTGGCAGTGCTACCGCTGCTGCCGTTGCCAGTGAGGCCGAGGCCGGCGTAGATGCTGCTGTTGTTGATGGCGGTGCTCATCGTGGGATCCGGTTGCGTTTAGGGGCTCAACTGCCGAGGCTCAGCGTCTTCAACGCGAGCTCTTTCGCGGTGTTCATGATTTCGACACTGTTCTGGTACGAGCGCGACGCCGAGATCATGTCGACCATCTGCTCGACGACGTTGACGTTGGGTGCATAGACATAGCCGTCTGCATCCGCGATTGGATTGCCCGGCTCGAAGCGCTTTTCGGCCGGCGTCTGGTCTTCGGCGATGCCGGTGACGCGCACGCCCGGCGTCTGTTTCCCGGCGATTTCCGGCGCGGTCTTGAACATCGGCATGTGTGCCTTGAACACCGTTGAAGGATCGGCGCCGACCGCATCGGCGTTGGCGAGATTGCTGGCGACGGTGCTGAGTCGCACCGATTGCGCGCTCATCGCCGAGCCGGCGATGTCGAAAATCTTGAACGAGGAACTCATGCGCGGTGTCCTCCTCAGCCTTGACCGGTAATCGCGGTCATCAGGCCCTTGATCTGGCCGCTCAGGAAACTCAGGCTCGCCTGGTAGTGCATCGCCGCATCGGCGAACGCGGACTGTTCGACCTGCTCATCGACGGTGTTGCCATCGAGACTCGGCTGCAGCGGCTGGCGAAAGCTCAGCGGCATCGTGCCGGTGGTCGTGCCCGCAGCGCCGGTCGCGTGCTTGGCGTCGGTGGTCGCGAGTGTCACGCCGGATGTCGCGCCCTGCTGCGTGCCGGCGAGGACTTTGGCGAAGTCGATATCGCGCGCCTTGTATTGCGGCGTGTCGGCGTTGGCCAGATTCGAGGCCAGCACTTCCATGCGCTGACGCTGAACCGCCAGCGACTGCGCGTGCATACCAAAGATGGGATCGAGATCGGCCATTGCGGACTCCGCGTGTTCGAGAATGCTCAAGAAACTTGCGGGCGGCTTCCTACAACTCCTGTGCCACGGCCGTCATCGCTTGCGCGTGCAGACGTGTGGCGGTGACGAAGAAATCGCCGCGAACGACGCGCGCCCGCCGACGAATCGGCCAGGCCGCGTCTGTTTTCCGTCGGCATCGAGCGGCTGGTTGCCCCACCTGAACCGGTGAAACGGCGAGCGTTCGCTGCCAAGGAATTGACGCATTGCCGGAATCGGCGACAGTCCGCCGCCGCATCCGGGCCCATGTAGCTCGGTAACAGAGCAGCACTGCGTATCCGCATGATCGGCGCAGACGCCCGTAATCATTGGACTCTATAGAGACTGCGGCTGCGGCTGCGGCTCCGGCTCCGGCTCCGACTCCGCTCGCCTTCTGCTTTGAACTGAAGCGCGCATGCGCGCGAATTCCTGCGAGTGCTGGCTCATTCGGCTGTCGAGGCACAGGCCTTGCTGGACTGCACGCGTACTCGTATTTCGAGTGGAGCCTGTCATGCGCCCTCACCTGCTGCTGTCCGCCGCAATCGTTGCTTGTGCCCTTGCGCCCGCAGTGCAGGCCGGCGAGCTCGAGCCTCTGGCGCAGATCCGTGCAGCTGCGCAGGATTTCGTTGCGGCGCACCTCGGCGCCGGCGACAAGCAGATCAGCGCGTCGATCGACGAACGCGTACACATGCCGGCCTGCGCCGCGCCGCTGACCGCGGATGGCAGCATGCCGAGCAATGGCAATGCCTGGTCGGTGGCCGTGCATTGCGCCGGACCCGCGTCGTGGACCTTATATGTACCGGTGCGCGCGCGCGAAACACAGAACGTGCTGGTGCTGACGCGCGCACTGCCGCCGAACACCGCGATTCCGGCAGATGCACTCAGCACGCAGGCGCGAGATGTTGCCGGCATGCCGTATGGCTACTTCACCAAACCTGAAGACGTCGTTGGCAAGTTGCTGCGGCGCCCGCTGGTCTCCGGCACGGTGCTGAGCCCCGATGCCCTGACGGTCGCCGCGAGTGTGCGACGCGGTCAGGACGTGACGCTGATCAGCAGCAGTGGCGGCTTCAGCGTACGCGCCGGCGGCAAGGCGCTGACAGACGGCGCAAGCGGCCAGCGCATACGGGTGGAGAACGTCGCGTCACATCGCATCGTCGAAGGCGTGGTTCTCGATGCGGAAACGATCGAGGTCGGGTCTTGAACAGTCGTGCACGCGTAGGCCTTTGTAATCGCGGCGATTATTATTTTATCGTCACGGTTAAAGTTCTATGCCAGGGAGCCGCTAAAGACTGGACACCAGATTCGGTGTTCGCCAGGAACGGCAATGCCTAACAAGATCGTTGCAAGCACAGCCTCACCGCTCTCACTGCTCAGCGGCATTCAGAGCGCGCGCGACAAGACGGTGAGCAACAGCGTTGCCGCAACGGCGCCGACCGCGGCCGTCGACAAGCTCAGTCTCACCGGCGACGCCGTAAGACTGCAGCAACTCGATCAGGCCAGCAGCCTGCACAACGGCATCGATATGGCGCGCGTTACCAAGACGCGCGCGGCCATCGCCTCCGGCAGCTATCAGATCGATAGCAAGCAGATCGCCGCCAAACTGACGCGCATGGATTGGGATCTCGGCGGCAAGTGATTCCGATCTCCGCCACGGTTGGCGTTCACGCAGCGGCAACACCGCTCGACGAACACCTGCGCCGCCTGGAAGAACTGCAGCGCCTGCTGCAGCTCGAACGCAGCGCGCTACACCAGGGCGAACACCTGCGCGTGGAACAACTCGCGCGCGAGAAGCTGCCGCTGTTACGCGGACTCGGCGAACTGCTGGCACAGCTGCAGTCAGGCATCGTGGCGGGATTGCAGCCGCGACTGCGCCGCCTGCTGGCCGAATGTCTGCAGTTGAATGGCGACAACGGCGCCCTGCTCGAAGCCTTGGCCGCACGCAGTCGCCAGCGCCTGCATCGACTCAAGGGCAGTCTGCCCGCGCAATACGACGGTCGCGGCCACGAACGCTTTGCGATTCCAGGCCGCGTTCGCGGCATGGCCTGAGTGGGCCCGCCGCGGATTGATCTGCGGATCGAATGCGGATCGATTGCGGATTGATTGGCGGGCTTCGCTCGATTCGTCACACCGGATCACAACATCGCCGAGGCCTGTCCGCTGTGAGCTGACCGCTCTAGTGGTGGTCACCCGCACGGCATCGGAATCGGATTCGAAAGTCGGCACGCGCATCGAGCGCACGAAACGCCGCACCGCCGAAGACCAATTGCAATCCCTCGCGGTCGCCACGCGCGTCTTGCCGCTCCAGTGCCGACGAGGCACTCTAGATTCCGCGACCCGCCCGTCGCACGACGCGAATACCGCATGAAATCCCAGATGAGCGTTTTGGCAGTGAGCCTGCTGCTGAGTGCCCTGTCCTGCGCGGGCTGCGGATCGAATCCGCCGACGCCGACTGTGGTAGCGACGGCGCCAACGATCGTCGTCTACACCGCGCCGGTGATTCCTTATCAGGATTCTGAAACCGCGCCGCAGTGGGTGCGTGACGACTGCGATTGGAACCGCGTGATGCCGCGCTATCTGGCCGAGCAGTCGGAAGGCAAGCTGCGCGTCGGCGAAGCCGCTGCCGACGGCGGCCGCCACCGCGAACTGTCGCTGGTCGCCGTGACCTTGCATACGCTCAGTGGCAGCGCCTATACCGGGCCGAAGTGGTTGGTGCTCGAAGGCCGCCTCACCGAAGGCGGCAAGCTGATCGGCAATTTCGAAGTCCGGCGCCAAACCATCGCCGGTTCACTGTCGGCCTGCAAGACGCTGAATAATCTCGGTGAGGAAATATCCAGCGACATTCTCGACTGGCTCGATGAGCCGGACTTCAATTCCAAGCTCGGCAACGCCAGCTGAGGCGACGCATCGTCGAGCAAAGTCGCCAAACGCAGTCTAGGAGCGCGAAGAAATGAATCGAATTGCCAAGGGCAGTTTCAGCGTTGCACTGCAGCCGCTGATTTTCGAAGGCGCGGACGCCGAATCGCGACTGGGCCGACGCTCGATCGACAAGCAAATCTCCGGCGATCTGGTGGCCACCACGCAGGGGCAGATGCTCAGCGCGATGACGGGCACCCAAGGCTCCGCCGGCTATGTCGCGATCGAGCGCGTCAGCGGCGTGCTCGATGGAAAGCGCGGCACCTTCGTGCTTCAGCACACCGGACTGATGAATCGCGGAACACCCTCGCTGTCGGTGGTCGTGGTCCCCGACTCCGGCACCGACGAACTGGCCAGACTTTCCGGCGAGTTCAAGATCGACATCGTCGACGGCAAGCATCTGTATGAATTCACGTACCGCTTCGCGCCGGCCTGAGCGCAAGCCGCATTGCTTACGCGCCGCCACCTGAAACGTGCGCGTGTGGATTTTCGAAAGCGGCAGTCACAACGTCGCCCTTCGAGGGCTCGCGACGCTAGCACTCGACGCGGGCACCTGATCCGAGCACTCGAGGCGGGAACTCAATCCGGGCACTCGATGCCGTTACTCGACAACGCCACACGACCGAGACACTCAAACGGCGTGTTCAGTGAGGCCGAACGCAAGCTGCAATCTCGGCATTTGGATTGAACCCAGGTCCTGTTTCGCAATTCTCTGCGTGAAGCTGCCTCGGGCTAATCTCCGGCTTTGGCGAACTCACACCGCCGAGACCGGTCTTAGGCAACAGATGTGGCGGCATCCTGCATGCGGGTAACTTCGCTCGACATTGCGCTGCATGCACTTAAGACCATTGCATGCGCAGAATGCACGCCGCAATGACCAACCCTGGAGTCCACGAATGCGTCGCAGCCCTGTTCCCCAACTATTGACTGGAGTCACCCTGAGCTTGAGCTTGACTCTGGGCCTGAGCCTGGCCGCCTGCGCCGCGAAGTCGAACCAACCCGCGGGCTCGCAGAGCGACTTCGGCCCGAACCCGTCGCTGCCGGCGCCGCAATCCAGCATTCTGCCGACGATGAATATCGCGCCGGCCAAGGGCTGGCCGAACGGCGCTACGCCGGTCGCCGCGGCCGGCCTTGCGGTGAAAGCCTACGCAGTCGGGCTTGAACACCCGCGCTGGCTGTACACGCTTCCGAATGGCGACGTTCTCGTGGCTGAGACCAACACGCCGCACAATCCGGACGACCGTAAAGGTCTACGCGGCTGGGCCACCAACTTGTTCATGAAGCGCGCGGGCGCCGGCGTCGACAGCCCCAACCGCATCACCTTGCTGCGCGATACCGACGGCGACGGCGTGGCCGACCAGCATAGCGTGCTGATCTCCGGCCTCAACTCGCCGTTCGGCATGGCCCTGACCGGCGATTCGCTCTATGTCGCCGATACGGATGCGCTGCTACGCTTTACGTATCACGCAGGCGATACTGCGATCACCACGCCCGGCGTCAAGGTCGCCGACTTGCCGGCCGGATCGATCGACCATCACTGGACCAAGAACGTCATCGCCAGCCGCGACGGCCAGCACCTGTACGTGACCGTCGGCTCCAACAGCAATGTCGGTGAGAACGGCCTGGACGCAGAAAAGAGCCGCGCCTGCATTCTCGAAATCGATGTGGCCAGCGGCCAGTCGCGCATCTTCGCTTCAGGCTTACGCAACCCCAACGGCCTCGGCTGGGAGCCGGTGACGGGTGCGCTGTGGACCGCCGTGAACGAACGCGACGAGTTGGGTAACGAACTGGTGCCGGACTACATGACCTCGGTGAAGGATGGCGCGTTCTACGGCTGGCCGTTCAGCTATTACGGCCAGCACGTCGATGCACGGGTGCAACCGCAGTCGCCGGACATGGTGGCCAAGGCGATCGCGCCGGACTACGCGCTCGGTGCGCACACCGCATCGCTGGGTCTGGTATTCGATACTGCCAACCTGCTGCCGCAGCATTACAGCGGTGGCGCGTTCATCGGTCAGCACGGCTCCTGGAATCGCAAACCGCGCAGCGGTTACAAGGTGATCTTCGTGCCGTTCGCCGCCGGCAAGCCGTCTGGTTTGCCGGAAGATGTGCTGACCGGCTTTCTCGACAGCGACGGCAACGCGCAGGGTCGGCCAGTCGGCGTCACGCTCGATGCGAAAGGCGCGTTGCTGGTTGCCGACGATGTCGGCAACACAGTCTGGCGCGTGACGCCGGCATCGGCGACCGCGACGACGAAGTAGCGTGATTCTTCGAGCAGCCGCATTTGAACCTGCATTCCCGATCGCTCGCGCCGTCGACCTGATCGTCGCGGCGCAGCCGGAGTCCTGTCGCGCAGCATTCTCAATTCTGGAAGGCTCGCCTGCGATCAGCTGGACGTGCCGGAGACCTCGACGACGGTCAGCTCGCGCAGCATGACTTCGCGCATCAGGAACTTCTGCACCTTGCCGGTCACCGTCATTGGAAAGCCATCGACGAAGCGCACGTAGCGCGGAATCTTGTAGTGCGCGATGCGTCCGCGGCAGAACGCGCGAATCGCTTCTTCGTCGCAGTCCATGCCTTCGCGCAACCGCACCCAGGCGCAGACTTCCTCGCCGAACTTGGCGTCCGGCACACCGATCACCTGCACGTCCTGCACCGCCGGATGCGTATACAGGTATTCCTCGATCTCGCGCGGATAGACGTTCTCGCCGCCGCGAATCACCATATCCTTGTTGCGGCCAACGATGCTGCAATAGCCGTGTGCATCGAAGCTGGCGAGATCACCGGTGTGCAGCCAGCCATCTGCGTCGACCGTATCGGCGGTCCGCTGCGGATCGTTCCAGTAACCCTGCATCACCGCGTAGCCGCGCACCAGCAATTCGCCGGATACACCAATGGCAACCGTTGCGCCGTCCGCATCGACGATCTTGGCTTCGAGGTGCGGCTGGATGCGGCCGACCGAGTGGACGCGTTGTTCGACCGGATCGTCAGTGGCCGTCTGGAAACTCACCGGGCTGCTCTCGGTCATGCCGTAGCAGATCGTCACTTCGTCCATGTGCATCTGCGCGCGCACACGACGCATCACTTCCGCCGGGCACGGTGAGCCCGCCATCACGCCGGTGCGCAGGCTGCTCAGATCGAACTGTGCGAAATCGGCGTGATCGAGTTCCGCGATGAACATGGTCGGCACGCCATGCAAGGCCGTGCAGCGCTCGTCCTGCACGGTCTGCAACACGTCGTGCGGATCGAACGCAGTTCCCGGATACACAATCGTCGCGCCCTGCGTGATGCAGCAGAGATTGCCGAGCACCATGCCGAAGCAGTGATACAGCGGCACCGGAATGCAGAGGCGATCGTCGGGCCCTAAGCGCAGCGCGCGTCCGGCGTTGTGGGCGTTGTTGAGCAGGTTGTGATGCGTCAAGGTCGCGCCCTTCGGCGCGCCCGTGGTGCCGCTGGTGAACTGGATGTTGACCGCGTCGAAGCACGCAAGCGTCGGCGCCAAGGCCTGTAATTGCTGATATCCAGTCGCGCTCCCTCGCGCCACCACATCCGTGTAGCGCAGCATGCCGGGCAGGTCCGCCAGGTCGATCGCCGTGTCGATCGCCGTGTTGATCGCCGTGTCGATCGCCGTGTTGATCGCCGTGTCGATCGCCGTGTCGATCGCCGTGTCGATCGTAGTGTTGTTCGCCGTGTCAATCACGATCAAGCATTGCAGCATGGGCAAGCGCGCGGCGCGCAAGGCGCCGGCCGGGCTGTGTTCGAGTTCGGGAGCAAGCTCGCGCAACATCGCCAGGTAGTTGCTCGACTTGAACGCCGTCGCCGTGATCAGTGCTCGGCAACCGACTTTGTTCAGCGCGTATTCGAGTTCCGTCGTCCGGTAGGCCGGATTGATGTTGACCAGAATCAGCCCGGCTTTCGCCGTTGCCAGTTGTACCACCAGCCACTCGGCGCAGTTCGGCGCCCAGATGCCGATGCGGTCACCGCGTTCGAGTCCGAGCGTCAACAGGCCGGAGGCGACCGCGTCGACCTGCTGTTGCAACTCGCGATACGTCCAGCGCGTTGGCGGATTTCGAACGATCAACGCGAGGTGATCCGGCTGGCGCGCGACCATCGCGTCGAAGTACGCGCCGATCGTATCGGTCAGCAGCGGTGGCTGCGTGGCACCGCGCACCGTGCTGTCCACGAGCACGTCGACCGACGGCGCCGCCACCACGTTCGTGATCGCGTTCGTGATCGCGTTCGCAACCGCGTTCGTGACCGCGTGCTCGGTGATCCGCGTCGACATCGAAGACGGCCTACTGCGTAGCCGCCACCGGTGTCGCCGCCAGTTCTTTCTTCAGATCCTGCGCGCGCTTGATGAGGTACTGATGAATGGCCTCGACATCGGCCGGCTTCAGCACGTCGGCAAACGCCGGCATGCCTTTGCGAGCGTAGGCGCCTGCGAGAATGCCGGCGAACATCGCGTGCTTTTCCGGCGTGAGATAGCGAAGGTCGGGGATCACGCCGCCGCTCATCGCGCTCGGCCCGTGGCACATGCCGCAGTAGCTGTTGTAGAGATCGCGTCCGGCGTCGACGGTTGCCGCATCGGCAATCAGCGCCGGCGGTTCCGGTTGCTTCACCGGCGTGAGGTTCGGCGGCGGCAGGCTGCCACTGGCGCCGATCTTGTACGTCAGTACGCGCGCCTCGGGCTTGACCTTGGCGGGCGCCGACAAGGCACCCAGCGCCAGCGGGAACGCACCGCCCCAGCCCGCCAGTACGGTCACATACTGTTCGCCATTGATCTCGTAACTGATCGGCCCGGCCATCACGCCGCTATTGGCCGCCGTCTCCCACAGCTTGGTGCCCTTGTCGGCCGCGTAGGCGACGAAGCGGCCATCGGCGGTGCCCTGGAACACCAGGTTGCCGGCGGTCGCGAGCGTGCCGCCGTTCCAGATGGTGACGTAGTCCTGCGTCCACACGGCTTTCTGCGCAACTGGATCCCAGGCCACCAGATGACCCTTGTACATATCCTGCAAGGGCTTCAGCTGCGCCGGATCTTCCGGCAGAGAGATCGGCATCATGCCGAGATTCCAGGTGCCCTTGCCGCCGTACTTAGCATCCTTGTTCGGCGTATACACCGCCGGTGCGTCCTGCGTCGGGATGTAGACCAAGCCGGTCTGCGGACTGAACGACATCGGCTGCCAGTTGTGGCCGCCGAGCGGCCCGGGGATCACCAGCTGTGCTTTCTGCGACCAATCGGCGCTCGCACTTTCGACCGGCCGACCGGTTTTCAGATCGACCTTGCTCGCCCAGTTGGCGTTGACATATTTCTCCGCTGAAAGCAGTTCACCGGTCTTGCGGTCGATGACGTAGAAGAACGCGTTCTTCGGCGCCTGCATCAGCACCTTGCGCACTTCGCCGTTGATGGTGAGATCGGCCAGGATGATCGACTGCGTGGCGGTGTAGTCCCAGCTATCGCCCGGCGTGGTCTGGTAGTGCCAGACGTATTCGCCGGTCTCCGGCTTAAGCGCGACGATCGACGACAGGAACAGGTTGTCGCCGTGATCCTCGCTGCGCACGCCACGGTTCCACATCGAGCCGTTGCCGGTGCCGACATAGAGCAGATCGAGATCGGGATCGTAGGCCATCGAATCCCACGGCGTTCCGCCGCCGCCCTGCTTCCAGTAGGTATCGCCGAACCAGGTCTTCTGCGCCATTTCCATGGCCTTGTTCTCGGGCGGCAGTTTCGGATCGCCGGGCACCGTGAAGAAGCGCCAGTCGAGCTTGCCGGTCTTGGCATCGTATGCGGAGACGTAGCCGCGCACGCCGAGTTCGGCGCCGCCGTTGCCGATGATCACGCGACCTTTGACGATGCGCGGTGCGCCGGTGACGGTGTAGCTGCGGTTGTGGTCGATCACGGTGTCGGTGATCCAGACCTTCCTGCCGGTTTTTGCATCGAGCGCGATCAGGCGGCCGTCGTAGGCGCCGACGTAGACGCGGCCCTGCCACACGGCGACACCGCGATTGGCGACATCGCAGCAGCCATCGCGATCGCGGTCACGCGAGACTTTCGGATCGTACTTCCACAACTGCTTGCCGCTCACCGGATCGAGCGCGGTGACGATGCTGAAGGCCGAGGTGACGTACATGATGCCGTCGACCACGATCGGCGTACCTTCGGTCGCCCGATCGACATCGAGACGATAGGTCCACGCGAGGCCGAGCTTGCCGACGTTATCGGCGTTGATCTGGGTGAGCGGACTGAAGCGCTGCTCGCCATAAGTGCGGCCGGTGCTCATCCAACTGCCCGGCTCCGTATCCGCGGCCTGAATGCGCGCGGCGTCCACCACTTTGGCCGTCGCCTTGCCGGCATGCTTGGCCGCCTTATCGCTGTTAGCGCCCGCCACTCCGCTGACAAAAGTGCCGACCACGACTGCACCCGCCAGCGCCCATGCTTGTAGTTTCACTGTGCATCTCCTCGCTTTATTCGGTGCGCATCGATGGCGCACCTTGGGGCGGCTTGCAGGCAGCTTGATTCAGCAGCATTGCCGGGACCGCTACGTTCGCATCATGCGCCAGCGCCGCAGGCGATGCCATTCTGCGCGGCCGCAGGCGATGCCATCCGGCGCGGCCTTTTTCAACCACAGCAATGCCCGATGAAAAGCCGCGCAGCCATCGCGCGCAGCCATCGTCTGCCTGCAGACACGAGCAGAATGCTGATCCATACGCCAGGCTCGGCGCCAGAGGGTTCAAGGGTAGTTGTCGGGTAGTGATGCAACGGCAGCAACGGTGCTGTGCCGCCGCGCCAGAACGCCGGAACTTACACGCCGGGTGGACTACTCCGACTGCAGCCGCTGCTTCATATCGGCGAAGGCCGCTTCGATCAGTTTCGTCAGCGCCGCCGCGTTCACTGCACGCTCAGGCATCAGCTTTACATGGCGCATGAACTTGCCCGTGCCTTCCAGCAGCGACTCCGGATCGTCAATCTCGGCGCCGCGAAAGAAACCGACATCGACGTGCGCCTTGAACGCATTCACATAGCCGAACGCGGCATCGCCAACACAGGCGGTTGGATGACCATCATGCAACAGCTCGTGGACATCGCTGCCGCAGGCGCGCATCACATCGAACCAGCACTGCGCAATCGCACCCAAGGGCCCGGCATGCGCCTGCATCCAGGCTTCGACGGCGGGATCGCGCCGGACCGCACTCGCGAATCGAAACAACTGGCTCATGGCGCTTCCGCTCCTCGTTTATCGTCGCCGCGCGCTCCGGGCGCGATCAATGCAGGCCAATTATTGATGCATCTCCGCACGCATCTGCGCGCCGATCACTTTTTTTCACGCGCGAATGCTGACGATCGTCGCCTGCATCAGCGCGACCACTTTGTACTCAGTCGCCGAGCCTGCAAAGGCCCGCACTTCTCCGGTACACACCGTCAAAAGCTTCCCCGCGCTCTGCACCCTGCCGATCGCAAGGAAATGCTCGCCGATTGCTGGTCGCATCAGGTTGATTTTGAATTCGGCCGTCACGACGTCGCAGTCCGCGGGCGCCTTCGTCAAAGCAGCGTAGCCACAGGCGCTGTCGACGATGCTGCTGATCGCCCCCGCATGCACGTAACCGCGCTGCTGCGCGAGTCGCGAGGAATACGGCAATGCGATATGCACCTCGCCTTCGGATACCGAGACGAGCGTGGCACCCAGTGTGGCCATCAAGCCCTGGGCGCCGAAGCTGTTCGCGATGCGTTGTTGTAGTTCGTTCATGAGAAGCGCATTGAGTGAATGTGCAGATCTTGTCTCATTCGCATGTCGGCGCCAAATAACGCATGCGCGGGCCTTGTCTCAAAAGGAAGTCAGCGCTCGGTTGAAACTTTTGACAGTTTCTTGCGATCGTCGCTCACGCCTTGCCGCGCGGAGCAGCCGCTGCACTTTCCGCAAGCAGTCGCCTGGGTGCCTTGCGGGTCCAGGACTGCAGCAGCAGGTCTTTCACCAGGGCCGGCGATGCGTTCTTCAAGATCACGCGGATACCGACTACGTTTTTGCCCCAGGTCAGAATCTCAAGCGTTTCCGGCGCGAGCGCCAGCGCACGCTGGCGCGCCTCCTCCTCGATGAAGACATGCAGATGCTCACCGCTCGGCGGCGCGGTTGCGAAAATCTTGCCGACCACACGGAACGAGGTAGATGTGAAGTGCGGCTCTTCCGTAACCGACGGAAGCGCCATGGCGATACGGCGAACTTGCTCAAGGTTCATCGGAATACTCCGCGAGTGGGCGGCAATTCAAGCGCACAGGGCTTCAGCTAGGGCTTCAGCTAGGACTTCACCTAGGGCTTCACTTCGGACTTTACTTAGGACTTTACTTAGGACTTCTCCTAAGGCTTCACTTAGTACTCCACTTAAGACTTCATGCTGGCTGATTCATGCAGGGTCACGTGCATTGATACATTCATATCGCCGGATGCGCACTGCGAAACGTCCGCAAGGCAACCAATGAGCAAGGAGATATATTCAGCCTCAATGAATGAATCCAGCTTCATTGGCCTTCGGGCGGCTGCCAGAGTTCGACTTTGTTCCCTTCCGGGTCCATGACCCAGCCGAACTTGCCGAACTCGGAGTCATCCGTCTTATCCAGCACATCACAACCTTCTGCGCGCAATGCCTGCAGCAGCGACACCAAATCGTCCACACGGTAGTTGATCATGAAGCTCGACTGGCTTGGCGCGAAGGCGTCCCCGCCCGCCGCGCCAATCGACCAAACCGTTGTTCCCGTCGTTGGATTGCCCGCCGCATCCGACCACGTGAATGCGGTGCCACCCCAAGCCTGCACATCGATACCGAGATGCTGCTTGTACCAGGCGCGCAAAGCGACAGGATCCTTCGCCTGGAAGAAGATGCCACCGATGCCAGTCACTCGCTTCATCTTAGTCTCCGGTCAAGGTCGAATCGCCATGGCAAACAGCGCCCTATAACTGGAAAAGGCGCTCGGTCAGCCGCTCAATTTTCACTACTCGGGGTTTCGGCAATGACATTATTCCGCCGACTATGGAGCCATCGCAGCTGTTGTAGTGCTGTGTCGATTGGCAAAAAGTCTAGCTGTAAAACGGGCCTTTTTGATTCAAAAATATCAGCATAAACGCCCAAGGAAAATAGTGAACGCAGTAGCTTATTACCAATAAGCGGGTTTACTGCATAGGGAAGCGAAAAGTCTTGAACCCGGGTTTCTCCGGGCAACAGCTTCCCATAAAACACGCGCGCCGCAATCTGGTTCCCGACGGGATAGCGGGTTAGTCTACGAACGGACAAACGCAATCCAACCGAGGTAGCAGTCTTTCTTGTACTCCGCATTTCGACCCGAACTTTGCATTCTCCCGCACTACAGGACCAATCTTCCACATCCGAACTCAGTCCATACCGATCTGAGTATTCCACAGACGCAACGAGCGCTATTAGCGTCGCTATAAAGAGAAGCAGTGCGAAGATGGAGCGCATGCTAATGCACTTAACTCGGAGTATTGATATTGAAGTGAGGCGATATCAAGTTGACCGCGAGGAAGATGCCTCTGGGGTGACCGACCCAGTCTTCGACCGCGCCGACGATCCCGATGGGTTCGCGAGTGCGATAGGACCGCGTCGGGTTTCCCGGGACTTTTTTGTTCGTCAGATTCGGGTCGTCCTCGAATGGCCCAATCGGTTCGACGACGAAGATGTGACCCCGTCCCGCCAAACCCGCCAACGACATTGCAAGCATCGCTCCCCAGATAGCGGCTTCCATCCGAGTAGAGAAGTAGATGTGATTCGAAATACGGCCTTCCTCGAAGGTGGATGGACGTCCAGAGATCAGCAGGTCGCCTATCGACAACTTGGCCTCTGTCCCGTGATAGAACGGCCCACTCGCAGATTCACAATTCTCGTGGGAGACTGGAATCCACTCGTCATTGTTCACGTCCATGTTCAATGACTCCTCGATAGGCCAACGCAGAATTAATCGGAACTACCAGGCTCCGGGCGACTTCCGCTTGAGCGAGTTGGCGGATTCGCTTCAGCGTATGCGAGGCATTGTTCGAATGCATACTGACACGCTGCCTGGAACTCCTTCGGCCGGTCTACCCCCTCGAGCCAAGAGGCGAGCGACGCTGTATCGAACGCAAGTTCCTCCGCTTTTATGAGTCTGCCAATTTGGGGGTAAAGGCGATGGTGAATTTCGTTTAAGTCTCGAAGTAAATCACGATCGGTCACTCCAGGCGCCTGAAATTCGTATGCGCAACGACCTGCGACCGTAAGACTGTGACCAAGGTGGCACAAAAACTGAGATCGCGCATAAGGAGGCATCGCATCCAATGCTTGCCTGTATTGTTCCTGATTCATGTACTTCGCCCTCAACTTCCGATGTTAATCCGACGGCTGGCCGGATGCCGGCGCTTTCGGTTGAATTGCAGGTTGGGCCGCAAGCGAGATGACCCGACCAACTGCTTTGACACTGCCCTCCCAAACTGTGAACTCGGCTCCAACCGGAAAGAAACCCAGGGCAATATCAGACCGTAAAAGCTCGACAAAGGCTACAAAGCTGTCCCCCGGCATTGGTTCGTCCGAGAACGTTAGGCGCGCTGACCAATTCTCGTTTTTTGCACCAAGTACAGTGCGCCACTCACCGGAAACAAGCGGACCCTTGCGACCGCCAGCCTCGGTGGTAGCAAGCTGAATCTTAGCTACGAAGTGATTGGTCAAGTGGTCCGACGCTCCGCTAAGCCGCCGCGTTAGCGGTTGGCTTAATCAGGTGATTGGATATGAGTCGCGCGAAGCACAACGACAGGCCGGCTGGAGCAAACAGCAGCACTACCGATTGCGCGATCTCAACACCCAGATCGACGCCAGAGACAGAACCGACACCGAGGACGCGCAAGATGTCCCGAGCGCTATACAGCGCCGTAGGTGCTGCAACGACCAGACCGATCGTAAAGGCGCGGCCCGGAAAGCGCAGTGCTATACCAGCGGCGACAGCCGAAGAAACTGCAAAAACAGTGGCAAGATCCTCGAAGCTCAGGAGCGCGTAGACGTCCCAGGCGGGCTTTCCCTTGAGCGGATACCAAGGAAGGTCCATGCCGGCAACGTAGCCCAGTGCAGTGGCTATGCCAAAAAAGTAAATCGTGGACAACCCAACGGCGATAAGCCAGTCGAAGGTCATTTTCATGGCCAGCTCCTCCCCCTCATCTCCAAAGTCACCATACGCCGCTCCGCGAAACCGCTTCGGAGTCAATTATTCGTTGGGCGGTCCTTGGCGCAGTTCATTAGTCAATGGCCAGCCCACCGTCTTAGAGAAATCGACTTTCCAAACGTCAATCTCAAACGGCAAGCCACAATCATCGAGATTCAAAAGAATGGATACGGGCATGTCGTCAACATCGTAAAAATGGCACTCGGCGCACGTCGAGCCACGCTTCCGTCCGATCCGATCGCTCGGACCGATCAGAAGGCTGCCCATACCGCCGTCCGTCATAGACTCAACCTCAAGAGCATCCAGATCGACCGATATTGACGCAAGCGAGAACAGGTATGCCAGTAGTGGCCGTTCGTGTTCATGTGGCGCTCTCATGTCCGTCTAACGCTGCGGTTCACGCGCGCGAGCAACGCGAGCAGGTCGCCTGGAACCGCCAGTTGGGCGCGCCGTAGCCCATACCCTGCAAATCCAGTAAGTCATAGCAGGTCTAATTCTGGGCTGCGAAGTTTCTGCAAAGCGAAAAATATGATCCATCAGGGGCGCTGCCCGCCGCCCAATGGCTGAGGATTGGAGAATCGCCGATTTCTGCTAGCAGTGGCCTCAAACGGAGCTTGTCACCAAGTGCGCAAGTAACCATCGCCTGGGCATCGACGTTGACCGGGTCGGGATAGCGGGCGACAACATCCGCCATAGCGCGTTCGACTTGCTCGACACTGGTATGCAACACATATACGAGCTCGCTCCCGGCATAGTAGAAGCCCGAATTGAGCAGACGATAATAAATTCGCGCCGCCACGATCGGTGCATCTTCCTTTGATACTCGTGACAGCACATGCTTAATGTAGGCGGCAACCATTTCGTCGCCTCCCCCCCAGCGAGACACCATGTAAGTGACACCGCTGTCGGCCATTTCCAAGTCTTCCGGATGGTCGCGCATGCCCGCGTCAATCAGGCGGAGAAATTGCTGTCTGTCGGCACCGATGTATTGCCCGACAGTCGCCATCTTCTCGTACCAAAGCGGATCAGTCTTCCCGATTTTCGCTTTCTCGAGCAAAACACCTCTCGCGATTAGGACGTTCGTTCTAAAAAGTTTCAGGCGACCCGGCGGTAGCTGGTCGATCGTCTCTCCGCCACGTGCCGCCAACGCGCGACGCAGGAAGACGTCCGCTTCAGCGACGATTGCCGTACCAGAGTTCGGATACCTCTTCTGCCAGGCATGGATAGTCTCCAAGATACGATCAAATGTATGTGCCTTGACCGCATCCTCATTGTCCTGAGAAAGGTAAATTCTGATTCCGCCGTGGATATAGCGAATCGGCAGAAATCCAGCAGGGGTCTTAGTCTTTTGTCTGAGCAGCGAGTTCGCCAATTGCTCAAGTGCGTCTACGTCGCCTGCGTTCAGAGCGTTTGTTAAATTCTTGACGACTGCTGCGCCGAGGTTTTCTTCCGCACTGATTCTTTTTCCTTCTGAATGAAACGGTGCGAGGGGTAGTTCATAGGGGGCGTCTGCCGCTCGGCACAGAGACCAGGCGCCCATAATCGCAACCGTGACGATAAACAAAGGTGCGACTCGGGCGCACAATCTACATACCAAATCAAACGTGACGTCACTGATTTTCATGTGCCCAACTGTAATTAGTGTGCACATCCGCACGATAACCCGGCGGCGCTGCTGGATAACCACTTTCGAATCTCTGCTATCTATTGATTGGTGTCATTTTGACAGCGTCTGTCGCCTGGAAATAATGCGGATCTGCACGATGAGACCGGCTTGATCCAATGACACTTGTCTTCGGATTTCCGGGAGATGAGTTATCGCAATGCAGAATGATGGAACCTCCGTCGAGTCCGTTTTAGTTCCGGCGTCCGAACAGCCGCGGCCGTTGGACAGGGTGCGCATGGCACTGCGGGTTCGTCATTACAGTCTCCGTACTGAAAAGACCTATATCGCCTGGATCAGACGTTACATCCTTTTTCACGGCAAACGCCACCCGGTGGAGATAGGCGCCGAGGAGGTGACGGTTTTTTTGTGCCGGTGCGGAGGACGTGGCGTCCGCAGTCGGGTCGACTCGTTATGAGGGTGTTGGTGTGTGCGGCTCGCCAGAGGAGCGCGGCAGTTGATCGCCACAGCACAACCCTTCAAGCGTCGTGGCCGTGCAGGCGAGCAGCGGCGCGACTACTCCTTAACGAGTCCTGCGCTGCTTACGAACGTAAGGAACTCGATCGCGCGTTCGCAACAAGCTGCTTGCGCCCGCGCTGCGTTGTTTCTCAGCGCGACTCGGCCACGCCCTTGATCTGCGTGACGCGCTGCGGTTCGTCGTAGGCGCCGTAGCTCATCAGGCGCGTGTAGCGGTCGGCGAGCAGCTTGGTCATTGGAATGGTGCAGAGGCGTTCGAGGTTGGCGACGAGCCTCGCCTTCACCGATGCCAGCATCGCGGCGGGATCGCGGTGGGCGCCGCCTAGTGGCTCGGGGATGATTTCGTCGACCAGCTTGAATTCGAGCAGATCCTGCGCGGTGATGCGCATGGCTTCGGCGGCGTCTTTCGCGCGTTCGGCTTTCTTGAACAGGATCGAAGCACAGCCTTCCGGCGAGATCACCGAGTAGATGCTGTACTGGAGCATCATCGAGTGATCGCCCACGCCGATCGCCAGCGCGCCACCGGAGCCGCCCTCGCCCGTCACCGTGACCAGCACCGGCGTGCGCAGGCGTGAGAGTTCGAACAGGTTGCGTGCGATGGCTTCGGACTGGTTACGCTCTTCGGCGCTGATGCCGGCGTAGGCGCCGGCGGTGTCGATCAGCGTGATGATCGGCAGGTTGAATTTCTCGGCGAGCTTCATGATGCGCAGCGCCTTGCGATAACCCTCGGGACGCGGCGAGCCGAAGTTGCGGTAGATGCGCTCCTTGGTGTCGCGGCCCTTCTGGTGGCCGATCACTGCGCAGGCGCGGCCTTCGAGGCGCGCGATGCCGCAGACGATCGACGGGTCGTCGCCGAAATGGCGGTCGCCGTGCAGCTCTTCCCATTCGGTGAAGATGCCGTTGACGTAGTCGAGCGCGTACGGCCGCTGCGGATGCCGCGCAACCTGTGCGACTTGCCAGGGCGTGAGATTGGCGAAGATCTGGCGGGTGGCCTCGCCGATCTTGGCTTCGAGCCGGGCGATCTCGTCGGTCAGGTTGAGTTCGCTGCCGCCGGTCATGAAGCGCAGTTCGTCGATCTTCTTTTGCAGTTCGGCGATCGGTTGTTCGAATTCGAGATAGTTCACGGCTTGGTTGGCCAGTTGCGTCGTGTTATTCGCCATAGGATTCGTTCCGGTGGGTCGCGGGCGGGACAAAGCGCCGGTAGCTGACCTGGACAGCATTATCGCCCAACATGCGCCGCAGTTCCGAGAGTGTCGCCTCCTGCAGTTTTATGCGCCAGTCCCGGCCGAATTCCAGCGTGGCCCGGGCCTGGCCGTTGAGGTAGTCCAGCGTCACCTGGGCGCCGCCTTCGAAGGTGCGCAGGCCGGCCAGCCGGGTGTGCAGGCTGCCCACGTCGTTGGCCGGGCGGCGCCAGGTCAGCATCAGGCGGTCGGCGCATTCGCGGATGATGCCGTCGAGGTCGAAAAACTGCTTGGGATACAGCCGGTGTTCCAGATCGCGGCCTTCGCGCTGTACGGCGCGGATGTCGCCGGTGGCGAAAATCAGCGAGTCGCGCCGCAGCACGTGCTGGAATTTTTGCCAGGCGTCGAAATCGAGCCAGCTGATGATCTGCGCGCTGCGATCGTCCAGCATCACGATCTTGCCGGGGCGCTCGCCGCCGATGGTGCGAACTTCGCCGAGCCAGCCGGCCAGCATCACCGTGCGGCGGAAGGGTCGGCGCACCGGCGCGGGGGCTTCGTCATCGTCGCCGCCGAAAGCCGGTGTGGGACCACCGGCGTCGTCGATCAGCTTCTTGATCGTGCCCGAGCAGATCTGCTCGATCAGCTCGCGGTAGGCCTCGATCGGGTGACCGGAGAGATAAAGCCCCAGCACTTCCTTTTCACGCGCAAGACGTTCGTTATCGGGCCAGTCGGCTTCGATCCGCGCCTCGACCTTGTCGCCTTCGTCCTGCGGCGCACCCAGGCCAAACAGATCGGCAATGCCAGCGGTGACACCCGCCGCGGTCTGCTCGGCCAGTTGCAGCGCGCGCGGCAGCGTTGCCAGCAGACTCGGCCGGTTCAGTCCGAAGCAGTCGAGCGCACCGGCACCGATCAGCGCTTCCATCACGCGCTTGTTGGCCTTGCGCGTATCGATGCGGCGGCAGAAATCGAACAGGTCGCGGAAGCCGCCACGGGCGTCGCGCTCGGCGATGATGCCTTCGAGCGCGCCCTCGCCGACGCCCTTGATCGCGCCGAGGCCGTAAAGAATCTCGCCGCGATCGTTAACGGTGAAGCGGTACTTCGAACTGTTCACATCCGGCGCCAGCACCTTCAGCCGCATGCGCTCGCATTCGGCCAGCATCACCACCACCGTCTCGGTGTGATTCATTTCCGCAGACATCACCGCTGCCATGAATTCGGCCGGGTAATGCGCCTTCAGCCAGGCAGTCTGGTAGGACACCAGCGCATACGCGGCGGCGTGGCTCTTGTTGAAACCGTAGTTGGCGAACTTCTCCATCAGGTCGAACACCGCACTGGCGGTGGCCGGCTCGATGCCCTTCCCCTGCGCGCCGTCCTGAAACACGATGCGCTGCTTGGCCATTTCCGAGGCGATCTTCTTGCCCATCGCGCGGCGCAGCAGATCGGCGCCACCGAGCGTGTAGCCGGCCAGGCGCTGCGACATCTGCATCACCTGTTCCTGGTAAACGAAGATGCCGTAAGTCGGCTGCAGCACCTGCTCCATGTCCGGATGCAGATATTCGATCGGCGACTCGCCGCGCTTGCGCTTGCAGTACTCCGGAATCAGCTCCATCGGTCCGGGCCGGTACAACGACACCAGCGCGATGATGTCTTCGAAGTTATCCGGCTTCAGATCCTTCGATGCCTTCTGCATGCCCGGCGATTCCATCTGGAACACCGCGGTGGTTTCACCTTTCGCATACAGACTGTACGCACGCGCATCATTCAGCGGCAGTTGCAGCACATCGAGTTTGCGCTCTGGCGTGCGTGCGTTGATCTGGTCCACGGCGGCCTGAATGATCGTCAGCGTACGCAGGCCGAGGAAGTCGAACTTCACCAGTCCGACGGTTTCCAGATCCTTCATGTCGAACTGCGTGCGCAGTCCGGCGCCACCGGGTTCGCAGAACAGCGGCGTGTATTCGGTCAACGGCCGCGGTGCAATGACAACACCGCCTGCATGAATACCCACACCACGCGTGAGGTCTTCCAGCGTCATGCCGAGATCGATGATCGCGCGGACTTCCTCATCGTCGTCGTACAACTGCTTCAATTCCGGCGTGACGACCAGCGCGTGTTCCAGCGTCGAGCGGTTGGCTTTCTCCGCTTCGGTCTTGAACGCCGGGATGCCGGGAATGAGTTTGGCGATGCGATCGCCCATGCCGTACGGATGACCGAGCACGCGGGTGACGTCGCGCACGACGTTGCGCGCCGCCATGCTGCCGTAGGTGATGATCTGGCAGACGCGCTCGCGGCCGTAGCGCTGCGATACGTAGTCGATCACGCGGTCGCGGCCTTCGATGCAGAAATCGACATCGAAGTCTGGCAGCGACACGCGCTCGGGATTGAGGAAACGCTCGAACAGCAGGTTGTACGGCAGCGGGTCGAGATCGGTGATGCCGATCGCATACGCCACCAGCGAGCCCGCGCCGGAGCCGCGTCCTGGCCCCACCGGCACGCCGTTGTTCTTGGCCCAATCGATGAAATCGGCCACCACGAGGAAGTAGCCGGCGAAGCCCATTTTGTCGATCACGCCGAGTTCGTAGGCGAGCCGCTGCTGGTATTCCTCTACCGGCTTGGCGGGCGCATGTGTGGTCAGGCGCCGTTCGAGGCCCGCGCGCGCCTGCTCGGCGAGCAGTTGCGATTCCGTGATGCCCTCGGCGGTCGGGAAATTCGGCAGATGATTGACGCCGAATTTCAGACTCAAGGTGCAGCGCCGCGCGATCTCCAGCGTGTTCTCGATCGCCTCTGGCAAGTCGGCGAACAGCGCGCGCATTTCCTCGGACGACTTCAGATATTGCTCGGCGGAATAGTCGCGCGGTCGTCGCGGATCGTTCAGCACGCGGCCTTGCGCGATGCAGGTGCGCGCCTCGTGCGCATCGAAATCGCCACGCTCGAGAAAGCGCACGTCGTTGCTCGCCACCACCGGCAGGCCATCGCGGCGCGCAAGCGCAACTGCTGCGCGCAGATGGTCCTCGTCACCGGTGCGGCCGCAACGCGTGATCTCCAGATAGAAGCGATCCGGAAATGCTTCGCGCCAAAACGCCGCCGCTGCCCGCGCGCGCGACAGATTGCCGGCCAGCAGCGCGCGGCCGACTTCGCCTTCGCGGCCCGACAGCACGATCAGGCCCGCAGCATCCTCGCGCAGCCACTCGCGCCGCAGCCGCGGTCCACCACGGCCCTGGCCCTCCTGATACGCGCGCGACAACAGACGCGTGAGATTGCGATAGCCGCGATCGTTCTGCACCAGCAAGGTTGCGCGTTCCGGCGGATCGGTATCGCCGCCGAATTCGACCTGCACGTCGGCGCCGACGATCGGCTTGATGCCCGCGCCTTCGGCGTACTTGAGGAACTTCACCATGCCGAACAGGTTGTGCTGATCGGTCACCGCAATCGCCGGCAGCTTCAAGGCTTTCGCCTGCAAGGTCAGCGTCGAGACGTTCGCACCGGGACTGCTGCGCGCCGGTGCTTCGACGCGGATCAGGCCGTCCGACAGCGAAAATTCGGTGTGCAGATGGAGGTGAACGAAGCTCATGCGCGCGCAGCGCCGTCGTAGTCGTCGGCGCTCGAACGACGGTTCGCGCCACGTTCGGCGCCGGCGGCCAACTCGATCGCAATCACATCGTCGGCGACCGGCTCCAGCAGTGAATCGCCATCGGCCAACAGATCCAGCAGATCGAGACTGCCCTGCGCGCAAGGCGCAAAGCTGCGCCGGTGGATGCTGCAGGGTCCGTGCTGCTGCAGCGCCTGCAGATGCTCGCGCGTGCCATAGCCCTTGTGCCGCGAAAATCCATAACGCGGATGCTCAGCGCACAGGCGCCGCATCTCGGCATCGCGCGCGACCTTCGCCACGATTGACGCCGCCATGATGCAATCGTGCAGCGCATCGCCACCGATCACCAGTTCGGTCGGCAGGCCGAGTCGCGGATTCTGATTGCCATCGACCAGGCAGCGATCCGGCGTCACCGCCAACGCGGCGAGCGCGCGCCGCATGGCGAGGAAGGTCGCCTGCAGGATATTGATCTCGTCGATCTCGGCGGGCGTTGCGATGCCGATGGCCCAGCTCAGTGCGCGTGCCTCGATGCGTGGCACCAGCGCTTCGCGCGCGCTCGCGGTGAGGGCTTTGGAATCGCGCAATCCGCGCAGGCGCGGTGCGACTGGCAGGATCACCGCCGCGGCGTAGACCGGCCCGGCCAGGCAACCACGGCCGACCTCGTCTATGCCTGCAATCAGTTCCGCCATCCGCGACCTGTCACCTGTCGTGAAGCCCGCTTGCGGGCGAGTGAAAAAGCCAAAATCGCCAGAGAAATTCGCTGAGCAGCTTCTCCGACTACGGCCCCATTATCCCCCCGATGCCGACGACTTGCCGAGCCAGTCGGACAACTTTTGCATGAACCGCGCCGGAATCAGTTCGACGCCTCGCAGTACTGGTTCTGGGGAATCAATTGCTGGGATGCGCAGGCAAGTGAGCGCTCGCAGGGAGTGCGGACGTCGACGTCGCACGTCGATGGCGGACAACGCCAGGGGACATTGCCGCGCTCAGCACCGCAGCTATTTTGGCGACCGCCCCGCGTTCAGCGCCCGAGCCGTTCGGCGATGGCCCCAAGTTCAGCCCCAGGCAGTTCGGCGATCAACCAGCGTTCAGCGCCCGAGCATTTCAGCGATCAACCAGCGTTCAGCGCCCGAGCATTTCAGCGACCGTCCTGCGCTCAGTGCCCGAGCAGCTCGGCAATTGCCTGCGCAGCGCGTGCGGCCGCATCCTGCTTCAGCGTCGCGCGCACGTCCGCGAACGGCGCCAGCTGTGCGGCCCGCGCTGCGGGGTCGAACAGCAGCTTTTCGAGCGCCACACCGAAATTTTCCGGCGTCGCCGCTTCCTGCAAGAACTCCGGCACCACCGGCGCGCTGCACAGCAGATTGGGCAGGCTGACGCGCTCAATCTTCAGCAGGTTCAGAGATCGCAGCAGCCAGGCGGTGAATGCCGAGACGCGATAGCCGACCACCATCGGTCGATCGAGCAGCAGGCATTCTAGTGTCGCCGTGCCGGAGGCCAGCAGCACCGCGTCCGCCGCACGCATCGCGGCGCGCGACTCGCCTTCCACCAGATGCCAGTGCACCGCCGGCGCATGCAGGGAAATGGCGGCCTCGAACGCAGGACGCAGGCTCGGCTTCGCCAGGGGCACAACGAAATGCAGTTGCGGATGGCGCACCGACAGCCAGGCCGCGGTCTGCGCGAACGACTCGGCCAGATATTTGAGTTCGCCGCCGCGGCTGCCGGGCAGCAGTGCCGCGACGCTGGCGTCGGCCGGCAGGCCGAGCTGCGCGCGCGCATCGGCACGCGCAATCGGCGCACTCAGTTCTTCGGCCAGCGGATGACCGATGTAGGCGGTCTTCAGATGCGCGCCCTGATCGGCGTAGAACTTCGGCTCGAACGGAAACAGGCACAGCAGCAACCGGGTCGAGCGCGCGATCGACTTCACGCGACCGGCGCGCCAGGCCCAGACCGTCGGGCTGACCACATGCACGGTATTAAGGCCGGCCTCGCTGAGTCGACGCTCCAGCGGCAGATTGAAATCGGGCGCGTCGATGCCGATCACGCAGTCGGGCCGATCCGCAACGAAGCGCTCGCGCAAGCTTTTGCGCAAGCGCAGGATCGAGGGCAGTTTCGGCAGCACTTCGGCCAAGCCCATCACCGACAGCGCATCGATGTCGGCGATCGACTCGCAACCGGCTTCGCGCATGCGCGGACCGGTTACGCCGTAGAAGCTCGCCTCGGGGAAGCGCAGTTGCAGCGCGCGGACGATTGCCGCACCCAGCAGATCGCCCGAGGGTTCGCCGGCCAGCACTGCGATACGCATGTGCGGAGCCGCGCCAGCTACTTCTGGATCAGGCGTTTCGAGCTTTCGACGAACTCGCTGATCCGGCGCACCTGCGGCGAGGTTTTCGCCAGCTCGGACAGCTCCGCGCGCGCGTCGGCAGCGCTGACATCCGAGATGAACAGGATGCGGTAGGCGTGCTTGATGTCGGCGAGGTCTTCGGCGCTGAAATTACGCCGACGGATGCCTTCGATGTTGATGCCGCGCGGGCCGGCGGGATTGCCCTGCACGATGAAAAACGGTGGCACATCGCGCGTGATGCCGGCGCCGCCAGCCGAGAAGCAATGCGCACCCAGACGCACGTGCTGCGCGATCAGGGTTCCACCGCCGAGCACGACGTGATCTTCGATGGTGACGTGGCCCGCCAGCGTGGAGTTGTTCGCAAACACACCGTGACTGCCGATCACGCAGTCGTGCGCGATGTGCACGTAGTTCATGATCCAGTTGTCGTCGCCGATGCGCGTGATGCCGGTGTCTTTCAGCGTGCCGCGCTGGATCGTGACGAACTCGCGAATGGTGTTGCCGTCGCCGATCTCGACCGAGGTGGCATCTTCCGGCTTGGCGGTCTTGTCTTGCGACACTTCGCCGAGGGCAACGAACGAATAGATGCGGTTGTGCTTGCCGATCCGCATCGGCCCTTTCAGCACCGCGTGGGCGCCGATGATGCTGCCCTCGCCGATCGACACGTTCGCGCCGATCACGCTGTAAGCGCCGACTTCCACGCTCGGATGCAGTTCGGCGGTGGCTTCGATCACCGCCGTTGGATGGATCAGCGCCGCTGCACTCATGCTTCGGCCGGTGCGCTGGCAGCGGTGTCCGGTGCACCCGAGGTTTTGTCGGGATACTTGAACACACAGATCAGTCCGGCTTCACAAGCAAGCTCGCCGGCGACACTGGCGCGCGCTTTGAACTTCCACAGATTGCGTTTGATCTTGTCGATCGCGACATCGAGCTGCAGCGTGTCGCCGGGCACGACGATGCGCTTGAAGCGGGCGTCGTCGATGCCGGCAAAATAGAAAATCACGCCGGAGTCGGCGCGGATGCCGGTATCCAGCGAGGTCAGCAATCCGCAGGCTTGCGCCATCGCTTCGAGAATCAACACGCCGGGCATGGTCGGCACTTGCGGGAAGTGGCCGGTGAAAAACGGCTCGTTGTAGGTGACGTTCTTGATCGCCGTCAGCGCTACGCCCTTCTGGTAACCGATCACCTTGTCGACCAACAGGAACGGCGCGCGATGCGCCAGCATGCCCATGATGTCGCGGATGTCGTACAGCGTTTCAGAAGTCATCTGGTTGCTCAATCTCGGTCTCTCCATCGGACGGCATTATTTTGAGTTGTTGTTCAATTGCCTGCACGCGTGCTTCGGTTCGTGGCAGCCGACGCACGCGCCCGACCAGTTTGCGCCATTCGCGCGCCGGCATCACGGGCAAACCTGACCCATAGGCGCCCGGAGCCGTCAGCGACTTGGTCACCATCGCGCGGCCGAGAATGACAATGTCGTCGCCGATCTTCAGATGCCCACCGATGCCGGCGGCGCCACCGATCAGACAGCGTCGGCCTATCTGCGTACTACCGGCAATGCCAACACACGCAGCAATCGCGGTGTGCGCGCCGATACGGCAGTTGTGTGCAATCTGAATCTGGTTGTCGAGCTTGACACCATCCTCGATCACGGTGTCGTCCAGCGCACCCCGATCGATCGTGGTGTTGGCGCCGATTTCGACATCGTCGCCGATGATTACCGCGCCCAACTGCGGCACTTCGATCCAGCCCTCGCGTGTGCGCGCCAGGCCGAAGCCGCGACTGCCGATCACCGCGCCTGGCTGCACCTGCGCGCGCGCACCCAGGCGGCAACGCGCGGAGACAAACACGTTGGCCTCGAGGCGGCTACCCGCGCCGATCGACGCGTCGCGCCCGATCACACAGTTGGGCCCGATAAAGGTTCCGGCGCCGATCGTGGCACCACTTTCGATCACCGCACCGCTACCGATCCAGCAGTCGGCGCCGATCTGCGCATCGCTCGCCACACTCGCCGCCGCATGTCGCCCTGGGCTGAAGCCGGCGCGATCATCGAACAGCGCAGCAATACGCGCGAACGCCACCGCAGCGTCGGCGGCGATGAGTGCATTGCCGGCGAAATTCTTGGCGTCGCGCGCGCCGAGCACGACGGCAGCCGATTGCGTCTGCGCAAGTCCCGCGCGCAGGCGCGGATCCGCACAAAAGCTCAGGAGGCCCGGCTTACCGGGCAGTAGCGCGCAGACGCCGCTGATCTGCACTTCAGGATCGCCGACCAGTTGCAGGTCAAAGCGCTGCGCCAACTCGGCGAGTCGCAGGACGGTCACGCGGGAGCGCTCCAGGTCGCGCGATCAAACGGCAGTGCCGCAGTGACGCCGGCGCGGCAAGAAGCCGAACCGGCGCCGCAGCACGGCACGTCTTACTTGCTGGCGTCCGGCAGCGCGGCCAGACGCTTCAGCACGTCGTCGGAGATGTCGATCGTCGGCGAGGCATACACCGGATCGGTGACGATCAGGTCGTAGCCCTTTTCCTTGGCGACCTGGGTGATGACCGTGCGGATCTGGGTGACGATCTGCTGCGTCAGCTCGCGGTTGCGCGCGACGAAATCATCCTGGAACTTCTTCTGCGCGTACTGCAGGTCGATCTGGCGCTGCTGCAGGTCTTTTTCCGTCTTGCTGCGCGCATCGGCGCTGAGCACGTCGCGGTCCTTCGAATACTTCTGCGCGTCGTCGTTGAGCTGCTTGCCCTGCGTCTCGATATCCGTGCGGCGCTTGCCGAATTCGGCGGTGACCTTGGCATCGGCGGCCTTGTACTGCGGCGACTTCTGCACGACGTCTTCGAAGTTGATCGCGGCGATCTTGGTGTCGGCGAACGCCGGTGCGGCAACGAATGCCAGGGCGACGGCAACAGTCGCGAACAGATGCTGAATCTTCATAGTCTCTCTCTTGGTTGATCGGTGAAACGAGCGGTTGGATTTCCAGCGAAGCCAGGTCAGGATCAGAAGCCCTGCCCGAACGAAATCTGGAAGTGCGCGGTCTGGTCGCCGGGCTTTGGATTGAGCGGGAAAGCGTAACTCAAATCGAGCAGACCGAGAATCGGCGTGAAGAAGCTGAAGCCGAGACCATAGGCCATGCGCAGTTCACTGAAGGCGAAATCGCTCGGCTTGGCGAACACGTTGCCGACATCGTAGAACACGCCGAGGCGGGTGACCTTGTTGTCGCTGACCAGCGGAATCGGGAACACCAGTTCGGTCTGTGCCGTGGTGCGCAGACGACCACCGAACGGATTGTTGTTCGGCGTATCGCGCGGACCGAGTTCGCCATCGCGATAGCCACGCACCGTGGTCGGGCCACCGGCAAAGTAGTTTTCGTACGGCGGCACGAAACTGGTCTTGCCGTAGGTGCCGAGCAGGCCGACCGAGCCATTGGCCTGGACGAAGAACTTGTACGGCAGCGTGAGGTACTGCTGCTGCTCGAAGCCGAGGTTGTAGTACTCGAGGTCGCTGCCCGGAATCGACACGTCCAGCGTCAGGCGGCTCAGCGATCCGCGATTGGCGAAGAACGTCTTGTTGCGGGTGTCGCGGCCGATGCCGGTCTTCAACTGGTAGTTGTTGAACACCGTACCGTTGTTGATGATGAAATCCAGCACCTGATCCGAGCTCGCGCCCGGGAAGGTTTGCACGGCCGTTTGCGAGATGCCCGCGCCGAGGCGCAGCGAGGTGAACTCGGACAGCGGAATACCGTAAGTCAGATCCGCGCCGATGACGTCGTAGTCGAATCCCGAGCTGTAGCGGATCAGGCCTTTCGAACGGCGATAGAACGTCGAGATGGTCTGGCTGATGCCGTCTTCGGTGAAGTAAGGATCGGTCCAGCTGACGTTCAAGACGCGTGTCAACACACTGTTCTCGGCCGTGATCGCGACGCGATCGCCGGTACCGAGGAAGTTGCTGTTGACCACGCTGGCGTTGATCAGGAAGCCTTGCGCGCCGGAATAGCCGACGCCGAACTGCACCGAACCCGGCGCACGTTCCTTGACCTTGAATTCGATATCGACGAGGTCGTCGGTGCCGGGAACCGGCTTGGTCTCGACTTCCGCCGACTCGATGTAAGGCAGACGCGCCAGGCGCGCACGCGAACGTTCGACCGCGCTCTTGGAGAACGGCGCGGCTTCCAGCTGGCGCATTTCACGACGCAGCGTTTCGTCGTTGGTTCCGGCGTTGCCGGTGAAGTTGATGCGTCGGATGTAGGCGCGCTTGCCCGGCTCCATGTAGTAATTCAGGCCGACCTTGCGTGCTTTCTCGTCGACTTCCGGCAACGGCGTGACCTTGGCGAAGGCGTAGCCGATGTCCGACAGCGCACCCTCGATGCGGTTGGCGCTCTCGGTGGCTTCCTTGCGCGAAAACTGGTCGCCGTCCTTGGTTGAAATCAGGCGCTCGAGGAAGGCTTCGTTCAGCACCGTTTCGCCCGAGAAGCGATGCGAGCTGATCGTGTACTTGTCGCCTTCCTCGACATTCACCGTGATGTAGATGTCTTTCTTGTCGGGCGACAAGGCCACCTGTACCGAGGCGATGTTGAATTGCAGATAGCCGCGATCCTGGTAATACGAACTCAGCGTTTCGAGATCGCCGCCCAGCTGCTGCTTGGAATACTTGTCGTTCTTGATGAACGGGATCCAGCTGGCCGTCTGCAGTTTCAGCTGCTTCAAGAGCTCCGCAGTCGGGTAGATCTTGTTGCCGATGATGTTGATCTGCTTGATGCGTGACACCGGGCCTTCGGTGACCTTGATGTGGATGTCGACGCGATTGTTCGGCAGATCCGTCACCGTCGTATCGACGTTGACGTCATAAAAACCGTTGGCGAGGTACTGGCGCTGCAACTCCTGTTCGACGCCATCGAGAAGGTCGCGCTTGAACAGCTCGCCTTCCACCAGGCCGAGATCCTTCAGCGACTTCTTCAGTTCGTCGCCGCCGATCTTGTCGTTACCTTCGATCTTGAAGGTCGCGATCGACGGACGCTCCTTGACCTTGATGACCAGCGCGTCGCCGTCACGCAGCAGTTGAACGTCCTGGAACAGGCCGGATTGGTACAGCGAGCGAATCGCCTGGCTCGACGTGTTCGAATTCAGCTGGTCGCCGACCGACAGCGGCAGGTAGGTGAGTACCGTGCCGATTTCGATGCGCTTGAGGCCATCGGCGCGAATCTCGCGGATCGTGAACGCATCGAACGCCCAGGCGGAGCCCTGAAAGGCCAGACCTGCGGCGAGTGCTGCGGCAACACGGCGAATGCGGTTGCGTCGGAAGTTCGGGCCCATTCAGGGTCGGCTCGGAGTTGCGGGAAACGGGTGCGGAAGCTGCTCGTGCAGATCAGCCGAATTGGCGCGCGATATCATTAAAAATTGCGAATCCCATAATCAAAACCAAAAGCGCCAGCCCTAGCTGCTGTACCAGCACCTGCGCCCGCTCCGACAACGGCTTGCCCTTTACCGCCTCAACCAGCAGCCCAACGATCTGACCGCCGTCCAGTACCGGGATCGGAATCAGGTTGACGATGCCAAGATTGAGGCTGACGAATGCAACGAACCCGAGAAAGGTCGAGAGACCGGCTTTTGCGGCACTGCCCGCCGCCTGCGCCGTACTGATCGGCCCACTCAGGTTCTTCACCGAAATATCGCCGACCAGCATCCGGTAGAACAGCTGCGCGACCATCCGCGTCATTTCCCAGGTTTGCTGCAGCGCCGCCGGCACCGCCGCAACCGGACCCAAGCGCAACTCGGCGCCCAAATCCTGCCACATCTTGTCCGCATTGGCCATGCGAGCCGACGCCGCCCCCAGATATCCGCGGGTCACGCCACCGCTGCTGAGCGTGCCGACCAGCACCGCGCGCGTCAGCGTCTCGGCGCCGCGCTGCACTTCGAAGTGCAAGGTCTCGCCCGGATGCGCAGCGACGATCTTCTGCAGTTCCTGGAACGTCGTGATCTTGTTACCGTCGATCGCCAGCACGACATCGCCAGCCTTGAGTCCACCGACTTCCGCCGCACTGCCCGCCAGCAGCTCGCCAAACTTCGGCGGCAGCGGCGGCAGGTAGCGATCGAGCCCGAGATCGTCGAACAGGAATTGAGGATCGACACGGACCTTGCTGAAATCGAGTTGCACTTCGCGTTCGGCGCCCGCGCTATCGACCACCGCGATGCTCGCCGGTTTATGCGTCAACACCGCTTCGATCAGGTCGGTCCGAAGCACGCTCCAGGTCTGGATCGTTACGCCATTCAGGCGCACGACGCGGTCGCCTTCGTGCAGACCCGCAGCCGCGGCAGCGGAGCCTTCGGCGGGCTTGGCGATCAGTGGTTTGAAGTCCGGAATACCGACGACGAACACGGCCCAATAGAACACCACCGCCAGCACGAAGTTGAATGCCGGACCGGCGGCGAAGATCGCGATGCGCGACCACACCGGCTGGCGATTGAACGCGCGCGACAGTTCCGCCGGATCGACCGGTCCTTCGCGCTCGTCGAGCAGTTTCACGTAGCCACCCAGGGGGATCATCGCCAAAACATATTCGACGCCGTCACGGGCGGTGCGCTTCCACAGCGGCTTGCCGAAACCCACCGAGAAGCGCAGCACTTTCACGCCGAGTCGACGCGCAACCCAGAAATGGCCGAACTCGTGGAACGCGACCAGCACGCCGATCGCGACGATGAACCAGATCGTGTTGTGTACGCCGGTATTCAGCATTTCAAACATTAGGACCGCTCCTGCAACTGCGCTGAGCTTGAAACATACGCACGCAAGTTGCGGCGCAGATTCGAATTATGAGCGCTTAGCGCGCACAAGTCCTGCACCCTGCCGCGGTCGGCGTGTAAAGACACTTAAAGCTGCAGTCCGTACAGGCCCAATGCCATCGCCGGCGCGGCCGCCAACAGGCTGTCGACCCGATCCAGCACGCCGCCATGGCCCGGCAGCAACTTGCCGCTGTCCTTGATGCCGGACAAACGCTTGAACATGCTGATGCCGAGGTCGCCGACGATCGACAGCAGCGCCACCGCCAGGCTCAATCCGACGATCCGCGCGAGTGTCGCCAGGTCATTCGGCATGAAGACATAGGCGCCGGCCGCAACTGCCCACAGGAAACAGACCAGCAGGCCACCGAGTGCGCCCTCGCGGGTCTTGCCGGGCGATACTTTCGGCGCCAACTTTACGCGGCCGAAATTGCGCCCGGCCAGATAGGCGCCAACATCCGCCGCCCACACCAGCACCAGCAGGAAGATCAACCGCTCGGCCCCGTTCGGCATTTCGCGCAACTTGACCAGCGCCAGAATCGCCGGCGTCCACAGCAAGGGGCCGAGCAGACCCAGCGCGAACGTACCGGGTCGATGGCGCTGCAGGTTTTCGGGGAAGCCGAACATCAGGTACAGCGCGAACAACCACCACAGTACTTCGGCCGCTGCCAGCCATTGCCAGTAGGCCTGCAGCACCCAGGCCAGGGCAATCAACAACGCGCATCCCGCCGTATAGGCGAGACGCGCGGGCGCAGTGGTCAGTCCCAGCAAGGCGGACCATTCGTGCGCGCCGAGCAAGCCGATCACTGCAAATGCCAGATACAGCCAGCCTGCCGGCGCGAACCAGGCCAGCGCCAACACCAGCGGCAGCAGGACCAGGGCAGTGATGACGCGTTGCAGCAGCATTTCAGCAGTCCTTGCAGAATTTTGCGGAGCAGCACGTAAAGTCGCCTGCCTTCCAGCCGATCAAGATTTGCGGTCCCTCGCACGGGTGCGCCATCGACGTCGACCTGCCTGCAAGACCCGAAGCAGACGCGCTACCCAAGACGTAGCGCGTCACTAATGGATCGTGCCGAACCTGGTCACTCATACGCCTTCCGGCACGCGGCCGAAGCGGCGTTGTCGGCTGCCGTACCACTCTAGCGCGCGTTCAAATTCGGCGTCGTCGAAATCCGGCCACAGCGTGTCGACAAACAACAACTCGGTGTACGCCAGCTGCCACAACAAAAAATTGCTGAGCCGCTTTTCGCCGCCGGTGCGGATCAACAAATCCGGATGCGGTAACTGCGGCAGCACCAGCCGGGATTCAAGGCTTTCCGGCGTAATCGCCTGGCCTTCGGCACACAGGCTACGCGCCGCATTGGCGATGTCCCACTGGCCGCCATAGCCGGCTGCTACGACCAAGGTCAGGCCGGTATTGCCTGCCGTGAGCGCTTCGGCATCCGCCATCAGGCGCGTCAGGGATTCCGGAAAATCGCCGTGATCGCCGATGAAGCGAATGCGTACGCCGTTTTTGTGCAGGCTGTTGACTTCGCGGCTCAGGGTACGCACGAACAACTGCATCAGCAGGCTGACTTCGGTCGGCGGACGCTGCCAGTTTTCCTGGCTGAACGCGAACAAGGTCAACACCTCGACGCCGTGCAGATGACAGGCGCGCACGATGCGTCGCGCGGCGCCGACGCCGGCGCGATGTCCGAACGCACGGGGGCGCGTGCGCTGCTTGGCCCAGCGGCCATTGCCATCCATGATCACCGCGACGTGTCGCGGTACCTTCGAGGGCTCGATCGCAGGTGGAGAACGGGTCATCGCAGTCGCCTCTGCGCCTTCAGACTGCCAGCAGTTCTTTTTCTTTGGCCGTCATGACTTCTTCGGCCTTCGCGATGTACTGGTCCGTCATCTTCTGGATTTCGGTCTCGGCCTTCTTTTCGTCATCACTGGTGATGATCTTTTCCTTCGCCAGTTCCTTCACATCCTGGTTGGCGTCGCGGCGTACATTGCGGATCGCGACACGCGTGCCCTCGGTCTCCGACTTGACGACCTTGATCAGATCGCGGCGACGCTCCTCGGTCAGCGGCGGCAAGTTGATGCGGATCGTGGTGCCGGCGGTATTCGGCGTCAGGCCGAGATCCGAAGCGAAGATGGCCTTTTCGATCACGCCGACCATGGTCTTCTCGTACGGCGAGATCGAGATCGTGCGGGCATCTTCGACCACCACGCTGGCAACCTGCGACAGCGGCGTTTCGTTGCCGTAGTAGTCGACGCGGATGTGTTCGAGGATCGCGGTGTTGGCGCGACCGGTCCGCAACTTGACCAGCGAAGCCTTCAGCGCGTCCAGACATTTCTGCATGCGCTGTGTGGCGTCTTTCTTGATGTCTTCAACCATTGTTCATCACTCCTAATTGCCGCCTTCGCGTCCGCCGCGCTGCGTGCAGCGGCCTCGGGCGCCTATCCTTTGTTTTGTCGCCTGAACCGGACCTGACTAGACCTGCACCAGCGTGCCGATATTGGTATCGCCGGTGACGATGCTGAGCAGAGCGCCCGGACGGTCCATGTCGTAAACCCGCAGGCGGATCTTGTTGTCGCGGCACAACACCAGCGCCGTCTGATCCATCACGCCGAGGCGCTGGTCGAGTGCCTGATCGTAAGTCAAGGCATCGTAGCGCTTGGCGCCCGGGTCTTTCTTCGGATCGGCGGTGTAAATGCCGTCGACCTTGGTCGCTTTCAGCAACAGATCCGCATTGATCTCGATCGCGCGCAAGGCCGCAGCCGAGTCGGTTGTGAAGAACGGGTTGCCGGTGCCGGCGGCGAAGATCACCACGCGGCCTTTTTCCAGATGCCGCACGGCGCGGCGACGGATGAAATCCTCGCAGACTTCGTTGATGCGGATGGCCGACTGCACGCGCGCGCCGAGGCCAACGCGTTCGACGGCGTCCTGCAAGGCCAGCGCGTTGATGCAGGTGGCGAGCATGCCCATCTGGTCGCCGGTGACGCGGTCCATGCCGGCACGCGCGAGACCTTCGCCGCGAAAGATATTGCCGCCACCGACCACCAGCGCCACCTGCACGCCGAGATCGATGATGGCCTTGATCTCGTGTGCCAGGAACGACATCACGTCCGGCGAAATGCCGAACTCCAGCTTACCCATCAGGGCTTCGCCGGAAAGTTTCAGAAGGATGCGCTTGTACGGCAGACGGTTGCTCATTAGGAGACGGCAGTCCTTGCGCAAGGGGCGCACTGGCCGTCAATTCCGCGGACCGTAGTCGTTCGCTGGCAGGCAAACGGTTCGTTCACGTCGGAATTCCCACGCGCAGGCATTGCCCCGTTATTGGAGAGGGCCCCGTCGCCGGGGCCGATCTCACATTTTAGAGCTTTTTCGAAAATTTCAGACTTTTGATGCCGCGGCGACTTCGGCGGCGAAGTCGGTCTGCTTTTTCTCGATGCCCTCGCCGACCGCCAGCCGCGCGAACGAGGCGACCTGGGCGTTCTTCGATTTCAACAGCTTTTCGACCGTCTGATCGGGGTCTTTCACGAACGGCTGACCCAGCAGCGTGATCTCGCCGACGAACTTGCGGATCTTGCCTTCGGTCATCTTGGCGAGGATGTCAGCCGGTTTCGGCTTGAAGTCCTTACCGGCTTCCTTGGCGGCAGCAGCGGCGTCTTCCTGCTCCTGCGCCACCTGCGCGTCGATCACCTTCTGCTCGGCGGCGATCACATCTGCCGGCACCGAGGCGGCGTCGAGATAGCGCGGCTGGCTGGCGGCCACGTGCATCGCCAGGTCCTTGGCCAATGCTTCGTCGCCAGTCGCCAGCGCGACCACCACACCGATGCGCGCGCCGTGCATATAGCTGGCGATCGCGCCACCGGCTTTGGCCACGACTTCGAAGCGGCGCACGGTCATGTTCTCGCCGATCTTGGCAACCAGCGCCTTGCGCTTCTGTTCCAGCGTCTGGCCGTCGACCGTCAGGGCCAGCAGGGCTTCAACTGTTGCCGGGCGATGCGCGAGCGCGAGCTTGGCGGCGGTGTTGGCGAGGTCCTGAAAATCGGCACCTTTGGTGACGAAATCGGTTTCGCAATTGACTTCGACCAGCGCGATTGCGTCGGCGCTGACGGCGGTGCCGATCATGCCCTCGGCGGCGGTACGGGCGCCCTTCTTGTCGGCCTTGGCCATGCCTTCGATGCGCAGCTTTTCCGCCGCGCTATCGAGGTCGCCGCCGGTGGCTTCCAGTGCCTTCTTGCAGTCGATCATGCCCGCGCCGGTGCGGTCGCGCAGTTCTTTGACCTGCGCAGCAGTAATGGGTGTGCTCATTTGAGTTCTCTTTCGGGTCAGTGCCTGCACGCGATCAGCGTAGAGGCCAATCAAAACGATCGGATGACACAGTCGCGGAGCACACCGGCGCCAGGCCGGTGTGCCCGCGAAGACCGCAGGCGTTTAGCCTTCGGTCTTGTCGGCAGCCGGCGCTTCGGCGACGGCTTCAACGGCGGCCGGCTTGCTGTCGGCCTTGCCGGCCGGCTTGCGCGGACGGCGCGAGCCCTTGTTGTTGCGGTCGTCGGCGGTGGCTTCGGAGAAGTCTTCCGGGCGGCCGTTGGTGTTGCTGCCGCGGCCTTCGATGATCGCGTCGGCGATGCACTGTGCGTACACCTTGATCGCGCGGGTGGCGTCGTCGTTGCCCGGGATCACGTAGTCGATCTTGTCGGGGTCGTTGTTGGTATCGACCACGGCGACCACCGGAATGCCGAGCTTCTTGGCTTCCGACACGGCGATGTTCTCGTAGCCGGTATCGATCACGAACAGGCAGTCCGGCAGGCTCGGCATGTCCTTGATGCCACCGAGCGAACGGTTCAGCTTTTCACGCTCGCGCGTGAACACCAGCTGTTCTTTCTTCGTCAGGCGGGTGACGGTGCCGTCTTCGATCTGCTTCTCCATTTCCTGGAGACGCTTGATCGAGGCCTTGATGGTCTTGAAGTTGGTCAGCGTGCCGCCGAGCCAGCGCTGGCTCACGAACGGCTGGCCGCAGCGCTGCGCTTCGACTTCAACCGCTTCGCGCGCGGCGCGCTTGGTGCCGACGAACAGGATACGGCCACCATTCGCAGCGAGCTTGCCGACGAAGCTGCAGGCGTCTTTCAGCAGCGGCAGCGAGTGCTCGAGATTGATGATGTGGATGCGGTTACGGCTGCCGAAAATGTAAGCATCCATTTTCGGGTTCCAGTAACGGGTACGGTGGCCGAAGTGAACACCGGCCTCCAACAGCTGACGCATGGTAATGCTCGACATTTACAGTCTCCTTGGGTTCATTCAAACCGCGCGCCGGTCACCTGCTGGCAGTTTTCGAACTGGGCAGGCACCCAGGGACGGGCGCGGATGGGATATGCGTCGATTCTTAGTCACCGCAGATCTTTCGATCGACTAGAATCGCTCGCTTCGTTGCCTTGCGGCGGCGCGCTTTATACCATAGCGGGCTGCGCGGGACAACGCGCGGCGCCTTAGTATTTCCGCTCCGACGCGCCGTTTTTCCGCTGCTTTGCGACCACCGCTTCAGGCCTTTAACCCGCGAATGTCCATTACGATCAAGACCCCCGAAGAACAGCAACAGATGCGGGCTGCCGGTCGCGCCGCCGCCAGCGTCCTGGAAATGATCGGACCCCACGTCAAGGCCGGAGTGACCACCGAAGCGCTCGACAAGCTGTGCCACGACTACATCGTCAATGAATTGAAGGCCGTTCCCGCCCCGCTCGGCTATGGCGGCAGCCGCGAACGCCAGCCGTTTCCGAAATCGGTCTGCACCTCGGTCAACCATGTGGTCTGTCATGGTATTCCCGGTGACAAGCAGCTCAAGCGCGGCGATATCGTCAACGTCGACGTCACCGTGATCCTCGATGGTTGGCACGGCGATACCAGCGAGACCTTCTATATCGGCGAGCCGCCGGTATTGGCCAAGCGCCTGGTCGAAGTCACGCGCGATGCGATGCTGGCCGGCATCCGCAAGGTGCGCCCCGGCGCACGTCTCGGCGACATCGGCCATGCCGTGCAGCAGATCGCCGAGGCCAATAACTTCTCGGTTGTGCGCGAATATTGCGGCCACGGCATCGGCCGCGTGTTTCACGAAGATCCGCAGATCCTGCATTACGGCCGCCCCGGTTCCGGCATGGAACTGAAGACCGGCATGACCTTTACGATCGAGCCGATGCTGAATGCCGGCCGAGCCGACGTGCGCCTGCTGCCGGATGGCTGGACGGTCGTCACCAAGGACCACTCACTATCCGCCCAGTGGGAACATACTGTGCTTGTCACAGACACCGGGGTCGAGATTCTGACCCTGCGCCAAGGCGAACAGACGCACTGAATCGGCAAAAAACAGAGCCCCATCCGTAATGAGTGCAGAGATCGAGCTGGCCGAAGACGAAGCCGCCGCGGTTTTTTCCGCGCGGCGCGTGCGGGCACGGCTACGCCTGGATGGCGACGCAAAGCCGATCGCGGTGTTCCGCGCCACGCTGGACTGGGGCAAGAAGCGCCTTTACGGCATGTTCCACGAGGGCGCCCCGACCGATTCGCTGGTGCGCGCACGCGCGCATCTGGTTGACGAAGTCCTGCACCAGGCCTGGCTGCGCTTTCTTCCGGAGAACGCGCCGGGTCTGGCGCTGATCGCCGTCGGTGGTTACGGACGCAGCGAGCTGCTGCCGCATTCCGATATCGACCTGCTGGTCCTGCACGCCGGCGAAACGCTGGGCGACCAGCAGAACGGCATGGAGAGCTTCTTTGCTTTCCTGTGGGACATCGGTCTGGAAGTCGGCAGCAGTGTGCGCACGCCCGCGCAATGCGCCGCACTCTCGGCGGAAGACATCACCGTCATCACCAACCTGATGGAATCGCGCTTCCTGGTCGGCGATTCCCGCTTGTACGCCGATCTGCAGGCGCGCATCACGCCCGAGCACCAATGGCCGGTCGATGCCTTTTTCCGCGCCAAGCTCGACGAGCAGCGCAACCGCTACGCCAAGTACGACGACACCGGCTACAAGCTGGAGCCCAACGTCAAGGAGGGGCCCGGCGGCTTGCGCGACATCCAGACCATCGCCTGGGTGACCAAGCGCCATTTCGGCCAGAGTTCGCTGACCGAACTGCGCGATCGCGGCTTCCTGACCAAGCCGGAATGTGACGAGCTGTTCGCCAGTCAGGACTTCCTGTGGCGCGTGCGCTTTGCGCTGCACATGATCACCGGCCGCCACGAAGACCGCCTGCTGTTCGACAACCAGATCAAGCTGGCCGGACTGTTCGGTTACGTCGACGAGGATCACAACAAGGCGGTCGAGCTGTTCATGCAGCTCTATTACCGCACGATCAAGTCGCTGTCCTGCCTCAACGACATGCTGATGCAGCTGTTCGAGGAAGCCATACTCGGCAAGGGCCAGCACGAACAGCCGAAACCGCTGAATCCGCGTTTCCAGAGCCGCGGCCGTTACATCGAGGCAATTGGCGACGATGTCTTCGCACGTCAGCCAACCGCGCTGATCGAGATCTTCGCGTTGCTGCAGCGCCATCCGGAACTCGAAGGCATTCGGGCTTCGACCATCCGCATGATTCGCCGCGATTGCCGCCTGATCGACGCGCACCGCAACGACATCCGCGCACGTGCGCTGTTCATCGGGCTGTTCCAGGAAGGCAACGGCCTGACCAACACCTTGCGACGGATGAACCGGTACGGCGTACTCGGACGCTACCTGCCGGCTTTCGGCCAGATCATCGGCCACATGCAGTACGACCTGTTCCATACGCTGACGGTCGACGAACATTCGCTACATCTGGTGCGCAACCTGCGCCGCATGGCGATGGACCAGTTCAAGAACGAGCTGCCGTTCTTCAGCGCGATCATGGACAAGATTCCGCGTCCGGAACTGCTCTATATCGCCGGCCTGCATCACGACCTCGCCAAGGGTCGCGGTGGCGATCATTCCGATCTCGGCGCCGTCGATGCCTACCAGTTCTGTCTCGAACATGGCCTGTCGCATGCCGACGCCGAGCTGGTCGCCTGGCTGGTGCGTTCACACCTGATGATGTCGCTCACCGCACAGCGCCAGGACATCAGCAATCCCGAAATCGTCACCGCATTTGCCACCCGCGTCGGCACGCGCGAGCGGCTCGACTATCTGCTGCTGCTGACCGTCGCCGACATCCGTGCAACCAATCCGGCGCTGTGGAATTCCTGGCGCGAAAGCCTGTTGCGCGATCTGTACAAGGCCACTGCGCGCGCGCTCGAACGCGGCCTCGACAATCCGCTCAGCGAAGCGGAGCGCATTGCCGAACTCAAGCGCGCAGCCCTACCCCTACTCGCGCCCAAGGGCATCGATGCCGCGCAGGCCGAATCGGTCTGGGCACGCTTCGACGGCGATTACTTCCTGCGCCACTCGGCCGCCGAACTGGCCTGGCATCTGCCGGCCATCATCTCAGCCAAGGACGTCGACCTGCCGCTGGTGCTGGTCGATGTGATCGACGGCTTCGGCACCACCGTCTTCGTCTACACGCGCGATCGCGATCACCTGTTTGGTCTGACCACCGGCGTTCTGGCCAAGCTCGGCCTCAACATTCTGGATGCGCGAATCAACACCAGCGGCGATGGCTACGCGCTGGATTCCTTCGTGGTGATGGAAAGCGATGGCGGCGCGGTCGATCCGCGCGTGCGCAAGCAGGAAATTGCCGATCGCCTGCGTGCGGTCATTGGCGATCCAGGGATTTCGGTGGTCGACGTCAATCGGCGCCGATCCAACCGGCTAAAGCATTTCGATACGCCAACCACGGTGCACTTCCGTCAGGATCTGGCGCGCAGCCGCACGATGCTGGAACTGGTCGCCGCCGATCAGCCGGGTCTGCTGTCGATGATCGGCCGCATTTTCCACAAACGCGGCATCCTGCTCGAAGCCGCCAAGATCGCCACCATCGGCGAGCGCGCCGAGGACGTCTTCTTCATCACCGATCGCGCGCACAAGCCGATCACCGATGAAAAACTGCTCGACGAATTGCGTCAGGTGCTGACTCGCACGTTCGACAACAGCGACCCCGTCAAATAACAGCGGCCGCAAAGCCGCGCGTCCATCGCCTCACAGAAGAACCACAATGAGCCAACACGCATTACGCGCCCTCGTCGAGGGCGCCTGGGAACGCCGCGACAGCCTCAATTCTAAGGATGCCGAGGTTGCCGATGCGGTCGAGCAAGCAATCGCCCTGCTCGACTCCGGCGCCGCACGCGTCGCCGAGCCGACCGGCAGCGGCTGGGTCGTCAACGACTGGCTTAAAAAAGCGGTGCTTTTGTATTTTCGCCTGCACGACAACGCGCCGATCGAGATGGGGCAGCTCAGCGGCTACGACAAAGTACCGTTGAAGTTCGATGGTTGGAGCGCGGACCAATTCAAAGCCGCCGGCGCTCGCGTGGTGCCGCCCGCCACCGTTCGCAAGGGCGCGTACATCGCGCCCGGCGCGATCCTGATGCCGAGCTTCGTCAACATCGGCGGCTACGTCGGCCGCGGCACGATGGTCGATACCTGGGCCACCGTCGGCTCCTGCGCGCAGATCGGCGCCGGCGTTCACCTGTCCGGCGGCGTCGGCATCGGTGGCGTGCTGGAACCACTGCAGGCCGCACCGACCATCATCGAGGACGACTGCTTCATCGGCGCGCGTTCGGAAATCGTCGAAGGCGTCATCGTCGAAAAAGGCGCCGTGATCTCGATGGGCGTATTCATCGGCCAGAGCACGCCAATCTATGATCGCGAGAGCGACACCGTGACCTATGGCCGCGTGCCGGCCGGCAGCGTCGTTGTGGCCGGCTCGCTGCCGCGCGGCGACAAGTACAGTCTGAACTGCGCGATCATCGTAAAACGCGTTAACGAACAGACGCGCAAGAAGGTCGGCATCAACGCCTTACTGCGCGATCTGTAGGTTGTTCGTCGACCCCAGCCCGCTGTTTATTGCCGAGCCGACGCACCGAACGAGAACGCGGTCGCCAGCCCAGGCTACATCCGGTTAGAATACGCGGGCACACAAGCTTGAAAATGTCGGGGCGTAGCTCAGTCTGGTAGAGCGCCTGCTTTGGGAGCAGGAAGTCGCAAGTTCGAATCCTGTCGCCCCGACCACTTTCACGATTGCATGACACCTCAAACGCCAGCTTTGTCGCTGGCGTTTTCGTTGGCGTCGACCCACGAATGCGCCGTTTCGAAATCCCGCGAAGATTTCAGAAGTTCTTCGAAGCTCTGCGAAGTCTTTCGCCGCTCACTGAGCCGGCATTGCAGCAGCCTTGGCCTGCTGGCGATCTGCGCGTAGTTGCTTAACCGCCGCAGCACAGCCGGCAGAAAGCCTGAAGTCCGGCGTGGTCTTGCGATAGTTGGCGATGCATTTCAGCATGCCTTGGCCGACCTGTTCGCCGCTGCAATGCGCGGTGGCCGCTTCGCTCGCACAGGCTTGATCCACAGCACCGGCATCGGCGCGAAGCTGGGGATTGGCGGCCGCCGCGACGCTAACGACGCACAAGGAACCAAACAGAACGGAAGCAAACTTCAGGGGCCTGTTCATTCGGGCAACTCCTGTCTATTCATCGGAACATCTGAAACGGAACCAGCGATCAATCAAGTAACAGTACCAATGACCCGCCTAGTATGCAGGCGAATCGTTCGGGGTTCTGCCGTGCAACAGCGGCTATGCCACTTGCGGCACTGAACCTAACCGCAAGCTTACGCTGCACCGGACCAATTGGACGACCCACCGCAGCAAGCGCCTATCATCAGCCACTCTGGCAAATCCCGCGAACGATTACCGAGTCACGGCGTTATCGACAACGGCGCCTGCAAGCACCGGCGACAGGAACGAACTCAGCACGTTCAGAGCTTTCTGCACCTGCACCTGCTGCGCGTTGGCGATGTACAACACGTCTTGGTTCGACATCTGGAACGATTGCGCGGTGAACATGCTGACCGAATTGCGCAAGTTCAGACGGAACACCACGGGGACCGGACCATCGCCTTCCGGCAGGCGGCAATCGGCGCACAGCTGCGAGGCAATGCCACGCGGTTCGTAGCGGAACACGAAGACGCCGGCTGGATCGGCACGTTGATCGAGCAGGCCGCCGGCCTTGCCGAGTGCCTGCACCAGACTCACGCGCTTCGAATCGAATGGGATTACCAGATTGGTACCCGAGGCACCCAGAGCGGTGAACACTTCCGGATTTTTCGAAACGATCAAGTTGTCGCCGGGCTGCAGTTGAATGTTGTCGCGCAGGTTTTGGATGATGTCCTGCAGCGGCTCGGTGACCGACACGCCGCTGCGGACCACTTGCACCCAAGCCGCGTAGGTGGGGCCCAGAATTCCACCGGACAGGGCGATCACATCGAGCACGCGACCACTGCTCTGCGCCAGCGGAATCAAGCCACCCTTGATGTTGTCGCCGGACACCGTGACCTGGTCGGCAACGCTGGCTGCGAACGTCAACAATACCTGCGGCTGCGCGGCCGTATGTTTCAGACGCTCCTGCACCAGCGCTTGCGCATCTGGCAGGCTTAGGCCCGCAACTTTGGGTCGGCCGGCATACGGCACCAAGACGGTACCGTCGGTGGCGACCACCTGCGGCGGGATTTGCGTGGTTTGCCCAGGCGTCAGCGACGTGGTCGTGGATTGGCTGTTCGAAAACAGACCACCCGGCCCCGTCTCCCAGATCGTCACCTGAATTTGGTCACCTGCACGAATGGTTCCCTGTTCGTCCGAGCGAACATTGCCAAACGTGTCGTACAGGCTCGGCGAGGCTTGCGCCTTGAGCAGGCTCAATACCTTCGCATCGATGTCGGCAACTACATAGTTGTCGACCAGCTTCGAGTCCGAATCATTCTTCGCCTGGCCAAAAACCTCGTTGGTCGAAGGCCCGGCGGTCGGCAGGGTCGAACAGCCTGCAAGCAGTGCGCCGCTAGCAGCCATTCCCAGCAGCTGTTTAATCAGTTTCACGTGTTCCCCGGATTGCGACTTAATGTGCAAAGTTGATGATGGGACTTGCTGCGACCGTAACGTCTTAAGGTCGCGCGCGATTCCTTTCCCTAATTACTGATTGGATTTGTGCGCATCGGTACTGGCGTCCGCATCGTCGCGGTGCGCGGTTTGTGGCGGCTTCGCTTGATTGCTCTCGTCACCCATCGCCTCTTTGACCTGGGCATGAACAACACCTTTGAAATCGGGCGGAACGGCATACCACGACAGACCCGCAACGACGCTGATGACGGTCACCGCGGCCCCCAGTGCCGAGCCGATCGACAACCAGCCAAGTGCCAACGGGATCAGGCCGATTCCGATTGCCGTCGTCGTGCTCCCGGTCAGGTAATGCACGGCGACAAACGTGATGATGGATTCAACTAACGGCTTCAGCGCTCGCGTGATCATTTGTTCCACTTCAAATTACCCCAGTCAATTTATGTTTTTGTTCGGCGAACGAAGCTCATCGATTGATGACGCATCCAACCGCGCTACCCAGCCCTACTTGTGCCACTACTCGCGAACGAACAGACCTGATGAGTGGTCCGCTAATGCACAAGGGTTTGCGACGCGGCGCCGCCCAGCGCAACCAGCTGGCGGACGCTTCGTTTTGGCAATTCCGCATTGCGTCCCAGCTGCATGATCGCCTCGTCCAGCCGCGCGAAATGATCGCTCCATTGCGGCGCGCGAAATTGCTGCATTCTCAGCAATTGCGCTTGTCGCCGTGGATTTTCGAGATCCGCATAATCCATCACCGTTCGCGCCCAGCCACGCCCGGCCAAGGGATCCACATATTCGGCGACATCCCCAGCAATCTCGCGCAGTGAAGGCAGGTCCGAGCAGATCACCGGTGTACCCAGTGCCAAGGCCTCTGCCACCGGTAAGCCGTAACCCTCGACATGGGATGGCAACAGCAGCGCACGCGCATTCGCGACGACACCGGCCAACACGTCGTCACAGATCTGGTTGAGTTCGATCACATGGCGACGCAGATTGCCGCCACGATCGAGCAGATCGACGATGTTCTCGTTCTCCCAGCCGCGCTTGCCGATCAGCACCAGCTTCGGCGCCCGCGCACCATGCTTCATCACCAGTCGCTGCCACACTTGCAGCAACAGAATGTGATTTTTGCGTGGCTCGATCGTGCCGACAAATACGAAGTATGGATTGGACGGAACATGACGCGGCGGTTTGCGAAATAGCTCGCCAACCCCGAGCGGCGCGACCGCGATCATCGGCATCGCCAAGGCTTCGTGCTCAGCAAATTCCTTCAGGCTGTCTGCCGTGGACTGCGAATTCGCCACGATTACCGATGCGCACCGCAACAGTTGACGAGCATGCCGCGCATGCCGCTCCGACGCGCGCGGACGACTGTACTCCGGGTGCGTCACCGGGATCAGATCGTGCAGCATGAACACGCCATTGACGTTTTCGTTCTGCAACAACCAGCGCGTCAGCCAAGGCGACGTCAAACGCGAGCCGGAGACCGATATATAGGTGATTCTGCGTGCGCCCCGGCTCAAAGCCTGCAGATTTTTCGGCCGAAGACTTTCGATGACCGTCGACATCATCACGCTGGCGCCGAGCAGCAGACGGTTCTTCGGGGCACGCTGCGGCGGCGTCACAACCTCGGTCGAGGTGCACAGCTCCGAAGGATCGATGCCGAGGAAGCGCCGCAGTCGATGAGCCGTTTTACGCCGCACCTGCTGATCCGAACGCGCCCACGCCATTTCAGTTGCATTGATGTAGCGCCGGGCAACGTGGTTCGGAATAACGCGCGTGCTCGGCGGGAACGCAATCAGAAATCGCGTCTTGTCGGAGTGCTCTTCCAGAAGGTACTTGGCATAGGCCAACTCGACGCGCGAAATGCCGGTGGGCGTTGCAAATCCTGAACGCAGTATCAACTGCGTCAGGTCAAACAGGATGAGATGGTCCACGCCCCCGAACATACCCGCCATGCCGCTGTTCCCGCCTTCCGAGTTATCGGGCACTCATAAATCACCGGAGTGCTCCAAATCAATTCATTGATAGCATTAGGTGCCTATTTCCGGGCGCCTCACGCGTCTGAATATCTGCACAAACAGTCTATACGTGTAATATTTCTTTTTTGCGTCGCTACGCTTTTCACCACCATTGCTTTTCACCACCATTCGAAAAGCACCCGGACACGCGGCCTTTGTTAATCGATACCTAGTCGCCTTGGTGTAATTAAACCGTAGCACTTACAGATGACAATAATGAACAGTCATTTTTACCCGCTCCTTGCGGGACAAGAATCCGCCAAACGCGACCCCACTGGCACTAATGCATAGGCGACCATGTCGCGCCGATCGTGGTAGCAATCGCGCCGTCTCGGCTGGCCAGTTAGTTGCAAGAAACTAATTATGAAAAGCCGTTTTATCGGCTTAGACGTCCATCAGGGTTAACTAAGTAATCAACGGGAAAAGAACACAATGGGACTCATGAAAAATGATCAAGACAGCGCCGGTGTCGTTCGTTACCCCGAACTCATCGCAGCCTTGGCGAAGCAGCTACAGCTTCCTAAAATCAAAGTTAAAACAACAATCGATGGGATGGTTGCCCTTGCCGCGCAGGAACTGAAGAAGGGCAAGCTGGTTCAAATCGGCGAACTCGGCAGGTTGCGTGTAAAGGACGTAGTTCCCAAGAGCGGCGGCGACGCCCAGGCCGGACCGGCATCGAAGCGGGTGGTTCTGGCTGTTGCCAAAAAATTTCGCGAAATCGCAGAGACCAAATAGCGCCAGGCCGGACCTTGGTTCAGTCTCGAGCGCCACGCTCAAGGCGCCAGCCGAGGCGACCGGGGCTGGAATCGAAGAATCCGCTGTTTCAATAACAGTTTTCCTTTCGAAATACTTTCTATGCGCCTCATCGGCTACCTGCGCGCTCGTCCAGGATTCAGTCTCGTCGTTCTGCTGCCCAGCGTTCTCGTCGCAATTTACTATGCGATCTTTGCTGCAGACATTTACGAGTCTGAAGCGCAATACGTGGTCAAGAACACAACGCAGTCGACGGCCACTAGCGGTCTGTCTTCCATGCTTCAGGGTAGCGGCTTCGGAGGCTCTTCGGACTCGTACACCGTCGCCGCTTATCTGCTGTCGCGCGATGCGCTGCATTCGCTGGAACAGAGCGCCGACATCCGTTCGATCTACGCCCGTCCAGAAGCCCGTTTCGACTTTGTCGCAAAGTTTCCCAACCTGCTCTATCGGCCGTCGTTCGAAAATCTCTTTATTCACTACGGCTATTGGACCGAGGTCGACTACGACCTGCAATCCGGGGTAAGCACACTGTCAGTGTTCGCGTTTCGGCCTGATGATGCTCAACTTGTCGCCACAAAGCTTCTGGATCTGAGCGAATCCCTGGTCAATGCACTGAACGAGCGGGCACGAAATGATTCCCTCGCCGCCGCGCGTCTCGAAGTGGAGCATCTTCAGCACGAGGGAGGCGACATTCAGAAGCAGATCACCGACTTCCGCTTTCGCGAATTGATGATCGATCCAACTGCATCATCAACCGCCGCGCTGGCGCGATTGGCATCAATGGAGGCCGATCTCGTTTCCACCCGAGGTTTGCTCACGCAAATCCAGAAGGCGTCGCCGCAGAGCCCTCAGATTGCCAGCCTTCGTCAACGAATCGAATCGCTACAGCAGCAGGTTTCCGCAGAGGAGCAGCGCGACTCGGGCGGAACCCAGTCGCTGGCTCCCAAGATGGCGGAGTACGAGCAACTACTGAATAAGCAGCAGTTCGTACAGTTAATGCTACAAACCTCAGTCAGCGCACTTGAGACCGCCGAAGTCACCGTACAGCAGCAACAGCTGTATATCGAACGTGTCGCCGCACCGAATATTCCAGATCGTGCACTCTATCCATACAAGTTGCTCGACACACTGATTGCGGTCATCACGTTCTTGCTGATTTATGCAATCGGTCGACTGATGGTCAGTGTCGCCAAAGAACACGTTTCAAACTGACGCGACATGAGCACCCTGGTCGCCGGACTGAAGGCTCAATCGAGGGTGATTCATGCCCTGCTGTTGCGCGACATCGGATCGCGTCATGGGGGCGACGCGGCCGGCGTTCTTTGGTTACTTATCGAACCAGCTTTGGTGACGATGATTGTCGTAGGCATTCATGTTTTCAAAGGCGCCACGCAGATCCAGTCGGTGCCGGTAATACTTTTCATCTTGACGGGCTACATGCCGCACCTGCTGTTCCGTCATGGCGGCGTCGCCGGGGTCGCGGCTTTGAAGGCGAATAGCGGACTGCTCTACCACCGCCAAGTGCACTACCTCGACCTGGTGCTCTCCCGACTTTTGGTTGAGATCATTTCGGTACTGATTGCGTTCTGCGCGATTTATTTCGGCTTCTATCTTTTTGATCAGCTGACGATGCCGCGCCTGCTTGGCTATATCTATTTGGGTTGGTTTCTACATATTTGGTTCATCGCTGCGGCCTGCTTTTTCTTTTCGGGTTTGGCATTGATTTGGGAGACTGTGCGTCGACTTTTCATGCCAATCTCGCTGTTGATGCTTCCCGCTTATGGCGCGTTCTTCATGCTCGATTGGGTTCCTGAGAACCTCCGCTATTACCTGCTCCTGTTTCCCCCGGCGAACGCCTCGGAAGTTTTGCGGCGCGGCTACTTCGGCGCATCGTACTCGACCTATTTCGATTTGCCATACACCATCGGCGTCAATCTGCTGCTGACGCTGATCGGGCTCGTCGTGCTGCATATCGGGCGTTCACGGATGAACGATTGATGATTACCGTTTCGAACCTAGTAAAAGACTATCGAACCAACAGCGGACGCATTCGCGCGCTGGACGGAATCAACTTGACTGTCTGTCGCGGTCAGCGCATCGGTGTGTTGGGCAAGAACGGATCGGGCAAGTCCACGCTGATCAGGGTAGTTGGCGGCGTCGAGCTGCCCACACGCGGCAAGGTGCGGCGCGAAATGAGTGTTTCATGGCCGCTGGCATTTCGTGGCGGATTTCAGAACAACCTTTCCGCCTATGAAAACCTGCGATTCATCGCTCGGATTTATCAGCGCTCCTTTGAAGAACTTTGCGCCTATGTCGAAGACTTCACAGAATTGGGCGCGCGGCTTCGCGATCCCGTGCAGACCTATTCATCCGGCATGCGTGCCAAGCTCTCCTTCGGCGTATCACTGGCGATCGAATTCGACTGCTATCTGGTCGATGAAGTTTTTGCTGTGGGTGATCGTAGATTCCGCAAGAAATGCAAAGAGGAATTATTTGACAAACGGAGCGATCGCGCGCTGCTGATGGTTTCGCATCAACCCGCGACGATCAAGCAATCCTGCGATATCGGCATTCTGATCGAAAAGGGTCGCCACATCGATACCTTCGACGTAAAACACGGTAGCGACTGGAAGAAGTATGCCCTGGTCGCGTAAGGAATCGGCTTGACGATCGCCAATTCAACTACTGCAATCCTGAGAAATCGGATTTGGAATTGCCCGACCGCCCAATTGCTGCTGCCTGCGCTGGTTGCTGCGATGGTGCTTGGTACGAGTTCTTACAGCGCGGCATCGTCTGCCGACGCAAGCAGCACTAGTGCAGAGCGCAGCGACATCGACTCACTGCTTTCCGAGAATCGACTGTCTGCACTCGCTGCGGTTCAGGCGGTGCGCAAGGCGAGCAAGTTGCAATCAACGCTGCCGCCGGCCGCAATTAACTCGCATCTAGCGGATTTGCTCCGGTGGGTCGTTCATGACTACGCCAACAACCTGTCGGTGCGACTGCTCTCAGCAGTACCGGATGGTCAAGCAGCAGGCCGACCTGAATCAAGCACACGTCTACGCCAGCTGCAGAAAACCTACTGGTTGCAGGACAACGCACTGTACGGCGCCGGGGCCTTGATGCAATACGCGCCGGCTTTGGGCCGCCTTCTTTCGCAGAGTTGGCGTACGCACTGGGAACGCACCTATCCCGACTTCTGCCCCGATACACAGAGCGATGTCGTTGTCGGGGCACTACCGGCCTACGAGCGCGGCAGCGCGCCTACCGATTCTCGGTGTCGCCTGCCAACTCCTGGCGACTGGCAATACCTGCGCATGCGCCAATACCCAGATCCAGCCGACGCTGCCTTCGACTCGCTACAGACGCCGATCATCGGCACCGACTACCCCGCCGATCGAACGGGCCATGTTCAGATGGCTGCAATTTCGCGCAAATCCGCACGCGATCTATTCAAGTACGGCTGCCTCCGCCAATCTTTGCTCGGCCACACAAGAACTGCACAGCAAATGTTCGATCTTGCGATGACCCGTTGGGACGGCAATGGATTCGCGAATCCAAAGAATGATCCCGAATCAGGCGGTCGGTTGGTCGGCGTCTATTGGACACGCGATCTTGCATTTGCACTGATGTGTGCGAATGCGCTGGGTGTCGGCACCCAGTCGCAACTAGGAAGCGTGCAGAAAGCGCAGCTCGAACAGAAGCTGTGGTCAGCGCAATCACCCAGCGGCGGCATGTGGTCAAACTACTGCAGTCCGGATGCCAGTGACTGCAAGCTAAACATCCCAGCGATTGCCAAGCAGACCAACGAAGTTGCGCCACTGGTCCTGCTGGCATACGGGTCGAACATTTGGGCCCCGACGCGCTAGTTTTCTACGCGCTATTTTAGTGCCCTCGCCAGAAAGGCCTGGACGTCCGTCGACATCGGGTCTTCTGGTCGACGTAAGTTCATGAAGAAGCTGCCATGCCGTCGCCCTGGATAGAACTTCGACTCCGCCCTAATCCCTTCCGCAGTAAGTGCGGCGACCATCGACTGCGCCTGCGGGACCGTATCGGCTCGAAAATCGGTGTACCCCACAAATGTCTGAGGGAACTTTAAACCCGCGCGCGCGAGGGACACCGGCGAGAGCCGAGACCACGTTGCCGGATCGCTACCGAAGACACGAGCCAACGAAGGTATTCTGCTTATTTCGTCGCCAACGTCGAGGCCAACACCGTCCAGCAAAACAAGCGCTCTCGGGGCAAGGCCGGGCGTAGCGAGCGCCGCCAGATTCGCTCCAGCTGAATGGCCGACTAAGGCAACTCTTTCAGCATCCACACCAAGGCTGCTCGCATGAGCTCGCAGGTATAGAACTCCGGCACAAACATCTGCCACCTGCGCAGCCACGTTCACGCGCGGCGCCAATCGGTAATTTACCGATGCTAGCGCGTATCCTTGCCGATTGAAGAAAGGCGCGAGGCCAGCGGCCTGATTCTTATCACCCTTGCTCCAGGCACCTCCATGCACGAAAACGACAAGCGGAGCGCGAGAATTGGATGCTCGCCAGAAAGCGGGGATATCAACAACTGCCGAATGCGGCAAATCCTCACATAGCGACTCTGTCCATGTCGCAGATGTTATCGCCGAAGGCGCTTCCCCGAACGCGGAGCAGGACGCGTAAAGAATCGTTGCCAACCCGTAGCAGAGGATACTTTTCATTTGCATACTGCAGGGCTGCCTCGTTACCCTAAACCTATGAATTCGGAAGAGTCATCTGACCCGGTACACGTCGCCGATATCGAAATACTCGCCGAGTCAGAGCATACGAAAGTTGTGTTCGCGCGGGGTGACAGCGAGTACCTATTGGTAACGTTTAGCCCGATGCGCCAAGCAGGCGAACATGAGGCGTTTTGGGCAGATAAATTCGCACTCAAGAATCGAGTTACAACGTTGTCGTTCGTCGCCAAGCAAGCACATTGGTACCCGAATGCTGATACGCGACGTCTGATTCGCGCGATTCGCCCCGAACTTCCTACACAACTGCGGCGTGTCCTCTACGGCTTCAGTATGGGCGGCTATGCCGCGCTGAAATTCTCCAAGCTGCTCGCCGCCGACGTCGTACTGGCTTTTTCGCCGCAGTTTTCTATCGATCCGAACGAAATCGATGACGAGCGCTTCCGCGCGAACTTTCGGCCGTACAATCGACGGATGTCGATAGAGGCAGCAGACCTGTCGACTCGCAGCATGATCGTATTCGACCGCATGCACACGCTCGACCGCCTCAATGCACTGCTCATCCGGAAGCAACAGCCATCAACTGTTGCATTGCTTCCGGTTCGCTATGCGGACCATGCAACAGTGAACCTGGTGCTCGGATCCGACATTCTGAAACGTGTGATCGCACTTACGCAGCAACGACCGCTGCTGGCAAAACGCAGCATCGCCGCCCTGCTCCATTCACAAAGAAAGCAATCACCGATGTACTACGCCAGCCTAGGCAAACGACTACATGCCTCTGGCCGTCACAAGTTAGCAACTCGCGTACTCGCGCTTGCCGCGGAACGCAGTCCTAAATCCGCGTTGGCGTTATCTGTATCCGCGAGCGCGGTCGCTAAAACAGATCTTGATACAGCAATTCATATGCTCGAGGGTGTCGACAGCCCACGCGCTTTGCGAACCCTCGCCGGGCTGTACATGAAGGCTGGGAACTTACAGCATGCGGCAGAATGTCTGGCTCGCGCAGAGCAACGATCCAACAAGCGACCGTCAATTGATGAGCCGCTCAATTCCAAGTAGACCGTGGCCTAAACGACTTCCTCCGTCGCGCCCCTGCGAATCTGCGAAAACCACGAATAGTCACCCTGCTCGCAGACTCTGTTGATGAAAGGTCGAACCCCTGGAATTTGATCGAGCAACATTTCGTTCTGTCGGACGGTGAGATCGTCTTTGTAACGATCCTTGACGGCTTTATTCTTCTGCGTGAAGGTCTCACCGAATAATGGCGCCATCAATTCCGCACATGTCGGCTGATCAAACATCGGAAAGCCGAAGTCGGCGCATATGCGCTCAATCGCTGCACCCGTTTCGAAAGCGACCTGGTTGTAGAACAACGGCAAGGCGCCCTCAATCGATCCCCACCGGCGACAAATGTTCAACTGACGTTTGACCGCATTTGCAGCATCGCTAAGCGTCACGATCTCTGAAAATGCCTGTCGTTGCTTTTCGCGCGCCTTGGCGCCGGCATCAACCAACGACAGACATACCTCACGCGGGTCACGAAAATTGACGTGCAGCTTGATCGTTCCCGCGCTGATCTGCTGGCCGATGAAATCTGCCTCCGGCTGCCGCAACCCGGTATGCAATTTAATCGCAACAAATTCCCCCTGAGCAACCTCCTTCAAAAGCGCTTGCAAGCCAACCACACTAACCTCCTGTAGGAAGTTTATGTGGTGTCCGGGCGTGACGACTTCGTCAGGCAGACGACGCTGCGCGAATCCGCGCTTTTCCAGAATTGCTTTGCACAACTCAAACGCCAAGGTGCTACCAGACTTCGTCATTCCGTAGCTAAGTACTATCATTAAAGTAACCCTCTCCTGATTCTCTGTACGATCTACCTGGGGCCACGCCGTATCGATCAACGACCGCTGGCTCTCGCTACGCGCTTCGACAATCGAATTATAACGGCCAACGCGATGCATTCGCGGTTTGATCAGCGCTCGGTCGACGTATTGCGGTCGAGTGTGAAGACCGTCGCACCAAAGAATGCTGCCGTTTTAATTAAACCGTTACATTCGATCTCTAAGCTTTACTTTGGACCCGTTACTGCCTGCGACAGCCCCCACAAACGCTGCCGTCTCTTCGACCCGATTTCCAGACTCACAGGGCAATTACGATTGCGCCCCCCGAAGATTGAAAACGACGGCGTCCTGCGACGCCAGGTTCAGACTTACAGAACAATGTCCCGCGCTTTCATCGTCTTTTTGTAGCATGAACGTTTGGGTTATTTGCCGGTTAGATAACCTGCATACTGGCCGCTGCAGTTTCTTGAGTTAGTTTAGGCACGTGCCCAGTCATGTCGAGACAATGAGTAAAAAAAGGATTCTGATCGACGGGTTCAACCTCGGACTGGAAACAGGCACGGGCGTCGCGACCTACGCGCGTAACTTGAGCTTCTGCGCACGAGATCTCGGCTACGACGTCAACGTGCTCTATAACGTTCGCGAAGCGCCGGGCATCCACACGCTGCTGAAAGAAATTGCATTCTTCGACCCCTACGTCGGCACGCCGCCGGCCTGGCTGGTTTGGCTGCGCCAGTTGCGCCAACTGCTTTCCTCGCCCTATGGCGTATCGGCACGAAAAGTGCCGATCACGGGCCGCGTGATCACGACGACCTACAACTCGCGGCTGCCCTACTACGACACCATCTGGAATTCGCCGGACGTGTTCGGACGCGCCGAGCGCCTGTTCTATCTGAGCAGCTTTCTGTTTCCGACCCGTCTGCGCGTGAAGCTGCCACACCATCAGCCGCATCTGGCGCACTGGACCTATCCGCTGCCGATCTACGTGCCCGGCGCAAAGAACATCTATACGCTGCACGACCTCGTGCCCTTGCGCTTGCCCTACACCACCTTGGACGACAAGCGGCGTTATTTCCACATGACGCGTTTGCTGGCGCGTCGCGCGGACCATATTGTCACGGTTTCGGAAACCTCCAAACGCGACCTGATCAACCTGCTCGGCGTGCGCGAGGATCGCGTCACCAACACCTATCAGGCCGTCGAGATTCCAGCCAAGTACGCCAACAAGCCGGAAGACGTTGTTCAGCGCGAGATCGAAGGCACGTTCAACGTTCGCTACAAGGAATACTTCCTGTTCTTTGGTGCAATCGAGCCGAAGAAGAATGTCGGGCGCCTGATCGAAGGCTACCTTGGCTCGAAAGTCGATACGCCGCTGTTGATCGTCGGCAAGTTGGCGTGGAAATCCGAACAGGAAATGCGCCTGGTGAACGACGACGCCACGTCCTACCTTGAGCAACTCGGATCACAAACCTTCCGCCGACGCCGCGTATTCCACGTCGACTACGCGCCGTTTCCATTACTGGTCAGTCTGATTCGCGGCGCGAAGGCGGTGCTGTTCCCATCGCTGTACGAGGGATTCGGTCTGCCGGTGCTGGAGGCAATGAAACTTGGCACACCGGTATTGACCTCAAATGACGGCGCGCTAAAGGAAGTCGCGGGCGACAACGCGCTGCTGGTCGATCCTTATGACACCCGTGCCATCGCTGAGGGAATCGCAGAACTCGATCGAAATGCCGAGCTTCGCGCCGACCTCAGCGCACGCGGCAAGCGTCGCGCGGACCTGTTTTCGCCGGAGGCGTATCAGATAAAGATCGGCGAACTCTATAAACGCGTGCTGGCGCAGGGCACGCTGAAGGCTGCCTTGGTCGGCTTGCCGCCGAAACCGATGGACGCCCTGGTCGATCCCAGCCCGGCCGCAGTGCCTGCGCTGGTCGAAACGCTCGGCCCTCCAGAGCGAATTGCGGCGACTTCGGCAGAAGGTCCGCAAAACGAGCGATTCGAAGACCGAAGCGAGTAGTAAAAGAGTGAAAGAAAAAGGCCGCTTTCGCGGCCTTTTTTTGTTTCCACCTCCCTCCAAGCTATCCAATCCCCCAACGAACTCAAGCCGAATCCTCAGCAATTCGGCCCGAGCGCGGTGATCGGATCAATGGCAGGCGAGCGGCTGCGGAACGTCGGTGATCTGCTGCGCCTGATAGGTTGGCAGATCCGATGCGTCGATGCCGAACACGAAGAACTTGTTCGGGTTGTCGATTCCAGTCGGATGGTTGCTGTCGGTGACCGTGGCGATGAAATCATTGTCGTTGGCGACGAACAGCGTGTGACGCGTCACGCCGTTCTGCACCACATCCGGACCAAATGCCAGCCCCTCGATCTTCGCCGGGATGTCATTGCTCGAAAAACCCTGCGCGTTGAGTGCCGCGACCACATCGAGAAACAGCGTCTTGGTCACTGCGGTACCAATCAGCTGAGAGCCCGTGAGACTGCTGACGTCCTGGGCGCCGGACAGATCAATGCGGTACAGCTTCTTTTGGACCGCCGTCGAGTTGTCACCGAGGCCCTTGCCGTCGCGTTCATCAACCAGAAACTCATGGTCGTTGATCGCCAGCAAGTCGCTCGCCGTCGGGTACTTCGGCTTCGACACGGTGCCGATGTTGTCGAACTGATAGGCGTACTCGTTGGTGGCGCCGGTGGCGACGTCGATCTTGATGATGCGCGTGATCGCACCATTGGTGCCACCGTCTTGAATCAGCGCGCTCTGCAGGATGCCGAACAGCGTGCTTCCATCCGGCGAGATCGCCAGGCCTTCCATGCCCTTGTTGGCCACGCGGCCAACCGTATTGCCGGAAATTTCGGTGGCGCTGACCGGGCTCAGGCTGGTAACTGCGAACTTGGCCGGCAGCGTGTACGCGTGCATGAAACGACCGGTGAAACGGTTGAAGCGATAGACATAAGGTCCGTATTCGTCAGAAATGAAGACCGTCTTTCCATCGTTTGCAACACGAATGCTTTCAGGATCGAGGCGTGCGTCGCGGAAATATGTGGAAATCTTGGTCGGATCAAATCCATCGGAACGACCAGTGAAGTACGAGACTCCGTTGACTGCATTCAGCGCGGGCTCACCGCTACCGACACCAAGGCCAGAACCGCTGCCATAAACCAATGGCACTTTCGCGGCTGAAGACAGGAGCGTTGTGTCGGTCAAAAACGGCGATAGCGTAAATGGCAGTGCCGAACCCGCAGGATTCGGCGATAAGGTCAGCCGCAGCGTTTGCATGCGGTTGATATAGGAGGCGGTGTCGTCGATCGCGCTGTTGTACGACACGGCATTCGGGCCGCGATCCGGCACTGCAATGAAGGTGTTGCCGCCCGCATAGGCAATGCCTGATCCGATCCCGCCAAGCAAATTGCCTGGCACGCCGTTTTCGAGCAGCCCGGCAGTCTCCGTCGACATGTCGCGATAGTTGCCGCTGATGCTGCCGAATGCGATCAGATCAACGCTCGCCTGTGCGGCGGGAATGGCGAACAGCGAGGCCAGCGCTAGTGGAATCAGTTTCTTCTTCAACATACAACTCTCCCCTGGTTGTGCTTCGATGTACTGCGAATATTGCGACGCATTCTTAAGGTGGCGCGTGACGTCGATATGACCAATCGATGAAATCGTCTGTGCCAATATCCGCGACCGATTAGCCGCACAAATCAATCTCCCGCCTTTATGATTTTGCGTAGTGGATGAAGCAGGCCTGCACATAAAGAAAGCCCCCGGTGCTAACGCACCGGGGGCTCAGTGTTGGCGACTTCGCAGTCGCAACAAGCCTACGGCTTAGTTCTTGATGCAGCCTTTCACGGTGCCGGCGATACCCGACGGCAGACCCGTCAGATACGCAAAGCCGGTGGCGACATTGCCGGTCGCTGAGTTCTTGCCGATCGTGCTGACCGTGTTCTTGATCGCAGCGGTGAGACCAGCCGTCATCAGACCCTGAACGCCAGCGGTATTCGCGCCGTTGCCAGTGTTGTAGGCCAGCAGGTAGGTCGGCGCGACGATCGGATAAAGCAGATAGTCGTCATACGTCGTCGTGCCGAAGCTGTTGGTCTTCGTGTAGGTCTTGGTAGCAGCAGTAGCCACTGCATCCGGAGCGGCGACGAACAGACAGCCCGCTTGCGGCGGCGTGACCGACGGGCTGGTTGCCGAAGCAATGCTCGCCAGCACCGGACGGCCGTTGCTGTCGTTGCCGGTAATGACCATGTCGGTCAGAACACCACCAGCCGGAATCTTGAAGGTGTTGGAGAGGCTGGTCGGATCGAGTTTCTTGTACGTGATGCCGGGCGCGCCACCCTTAACGGTTGCAACGTCAGGACGGATTGATACGGTGGCGTAGTTGACCTTGCTGCCGGCCAGATTGCCGCGTTCGACCGCATCCTGGATTTCGGCGTAGCCGATCGAGCCATCGGTGGTCTGCACGGCCTGCACCACGCCGCCATTGCCGCTACCACCAATTGCACCGGTCGGCGCCGTCGCACCTGGATAGATGTTGACGAAAGTCGACTGCGTGCTGATGCCAGACACGGCCGTCGGGAATGCCGAAGGGCAGACCTTGGACAGATGGTTGGTGAAATTGAACGAGGTGCCGCTGTCGTCCGAACGATAGACCAGCTTGATCGCCTTGTTCTGGAAGCTCGGGCTGATCTGGTTCCAGTTGTTGATCGTGCCCTTGAAGATCTGGCAGATCTGCGATTCGGTCAGGTTGATCTTGCTGGAGACGGCCGTGTCGCTGTTGGCATAAATAACGCCGATCGCACCAGCAATTTCAGGGATCTGCACTGGCTCGGCGTGAGTCGCGCCCTTGTTGGTGATGAACTGGTTGTACTCGCTGGCGGACAACGGTGCATCGGAAGCAGCGAAGTTCGGTTCGGCATTCGGCGCCGAAAAGCCGTTCTTGTTCGAGGTGGTGTAATCGCCGCAAGCCTGGTTGGCTGCAAAACCAGTCAGACCGTAGAAAATCTTACGACCGCCGCCGCTGCCGGTCTGGCAGTACGACACATTCGGGTAGTTGGTCAGATGCGTGCTGGCCGGCGGGGTGGCAGCAGTGAACGCGCCGAACAGTGAGCCGAGGCCCGCCGGGTTGGTCAGGCGGAGCTGCGGGTTGTTGACGTGTGTGCCATCGTTGGTGAGCCACGAATTGCCGACGTAGCCGATCGCCGGCAGCGTTGCGCCGCCGCCATACAAGGTATCGCTAGGCGCCGGCGTAACGGCACCAGCGATCATCGGCGTCATGAAGGCGCTGACGAGCGCGATGCGCAGGGCAGGCTTGAAATTGACAGACATAACTTCTCCCAGGTGAAGAGCAATAAGGTGTATTCGAATTCCCGTCTGCCGTGATCGGCAGCGCGCTCAAACATACCCAGCGTTCGTTTCAGGAGCTTTACGGTTTTACGACATCCGTAGCGGTTCTTTACAGGTTTGGTAGCACCATGGAATTACTACCCTGCGCGTGCGAACCGTACGCACGCGCATTGATCCTCGATCCGCTCGCGCGCTATTGGCGCAATTCGTTTTGTTGATCGGCACTTGGCGTGCCGAAGCCGATCACTTCCACACTGATCGCGTTGACCGCACTGTCCTGCGGCCGGCTCGACGCCAGCGCGGTCGCGTTTTGCGAAACCGCTGCCGCGACTGAACTCGCGAGATTCAGTGCACCGGTGTTGACCAGACCGGTCGGAACACCTGCTTTGTTGCCTTGCACCTGAATGTTGTTGGCATTGGCAATATGCAGCGCCGCGACATTGAGATTGCCGGACACGCGAATGCCGGCTTCACCCGCGTCCACGGTCCCGCGCGGCGCCACCAGGTTGGCATTGCCACTCGCAGCGCCGGCCTTGGTCTGCAGCACCGCGATGCCGGCGCCGCTGACTTGCGACTTGGCGTCGACCACGCAGTAATGATCAAGATCGCACAGATAGTCCGGCGGCGGAATTTCAGACACGGTCTTGGCACCCTTGCCCGCATTGACGTCGCCGTTGGAACTCCAGATCAGGACGTCGCCGCCTTGCTCGGTGAAGATGCGACTCTGTGCCAGCAGCACACTGCGATCGGTGAAGATGCTGACGCTGCCCTGCTCCAACGTCAGAATGCCCTGATCATTCGGACCGATGCCGGCACTGCTCGGCGTTGCCGCAACACTCGGCGGTGCCGCGGTGCTGCCGACCAGCACTTCGCCGCCGGGTCCCAGCACCGAAACATCGCCGCCCTGCTGCGTCTGCACGGTTGAACCGCGCATGTCGAACAAGCCGGTCGCAACCGGCGCCTGCGCACCGTTGCTGCCGCTGCCAAGATTGTTCGCGGTGTAGCCGAGCGCCGACGGGAACAGCGTGCTGATCGCCTGATAACCGCGACCGTACTGGCCGGCGTAGAGACTGTCCGGCTTGTTGAAGTCGATGCCGGTGCGATTGAGGATGTCGAAGAACACGCTGCTGACCAACAGCTGCTGTTGCACCGCCGGCAACTTGCCGAAGGCGGCATAGGCCTGTGCCGCGCTGAGCTTGCCGACTTTGCCGCTCAGTCCGTGCCGCATCAGATCGTCGTTTTCGTACTGCTGCACGAAGCGGATCAGTTGCGTGCTGTAACTCGGCAGGCCAACGGCAGTGACACTCGGATCAAGATACGCCTGCTCGAATGACTGCAGATCGACACCCGGCGCGATGCCGAAACTGATCGCAATATCGGCGCCGGCGTGCTCGAGGTGCGCGTTGTACAAGTTGCCAACCGTGTCGATGCCGGGATACAGCGTCGTGCCATTCGGCAGGAAGCCGGCGTCGAAGGCTTCGTTGGCGGAGGTGATCGGGCCGATGTTTCGACCCGCCGACAGCGCCAAGGTGCCGATGCCGCCGAGCTGAATCGCCGCGAGTTGCTGCGACTCCGACAAGGCGGTGTCGTAAATGTCGCGACCGGCCGAGATCAGGCTGATGTCCGAGGCGTAAAGGTTCTGGCCGCGGAAATCAAGGTTGACGATGTCGCGGCCGGCGATGATCTGTGCGGGCTTGTCGGCGGCGACGATCAGCATGTCGCGACCGCTGCTGGTGCCGTCGACCAAGTCGCCGACGAGGCTATAGATTCGAACCGGTTCGGGATCGGCTGCATGTAACAGCGTGTCGGTATGCAGCAGCAGGTTCGAAATTCCGCCGTTGTTGATGAAGGTCGGTACGAAGCCCGATGAACCCAGCGGATTCAGCGGCGACGGCAGCACCGTGTCAGGCGCGTCGATCAAGCCGAAGTACGCGAGGTTGCCGAACTTCAGAGTGTCGAACAGTTCAGTATTGCCGGCGGCGATGAGTCTTAGATTTCCGATGGCCGAGGGATACAGTTCGCCGCGCTGCTGAATCTGGATATCGCCATTCAGTGCGGTGACATTCAGCGCGGCCGGCAGCAGATAGGAATAGGCCGAGACCAGATTACTGCCATAGCCGTATTCGCCAGTTCGATTGGTCAGCGTATTGAACGCGACATCGCCCGCAGTAGCCGAGAGATTGACCGCCGAAGCGGCGCTGTAACTCTGGGAATCGAAGTTCTGAAACAGATAGGACGGATCGAACACGCCGCCGATATCGATCGAACCGCGCGCGTTGACGCTGAGCTGTGCGTCCTGCACTGCCAGCAGTGTCGCCACCGAACCCACCTTGCCGACGATGTCGGACGCAATATCGCCGCCCGCGCTGAGCTGGCCCTGGCCTTGGGCGACGAAGTAGGTTCCGCTGAGGATGTTGCCGCCGGCACTCACCGTAAGCCGGTTGCCGCCGCCAATCGTGTTGACGAGCTGACCTCCGTCGCTGCGCGTTGTCAGCGTCCAGGTCGTCGGCAGCGATACGCCGAGGTCACGGATATCGTTGCCGGCCGAGACCGAGACATTGCCACCGACACTGAGCACGCCTTGATCGAAGTTGCCGAAGTTGATCGACGAACTGGTCGGCGCTGCACAGCCGTTGCCGATGAACACGCAGTCCTGCTGCATCCACGGCCACCAGAACTGGCTCAGATTGGTGCCGGCTTTGCCGCTACGCGAACCATCGTCGGTGATCTGCTCCACACCGATGATGTCGTTGCCGGCCACGATGGAGATGTCGCCTGCCGAATCCGGATTGACCTGCCCGCTGTCGACGATCACCGGGATCTTGCCAATGCTCTTGACGATCCGGCTCGTATCTTCGGCGGTCGTGTTGGCGGACGGACGGCCCGCGGTGTAGATCACGCCGGGGGCTACGGTATCGAGCAGCTGCACGTTGTTCGCAGCGGCGATGTCGATCGAACCAACACCCGTACGGATCATCGTCGGCGCCACCACTTGCACACTTGCGCCGGTATTGACGTTTTTGATGTAGGTCGCGACGGTATGGCCGTCGAGACTGACATTGCCGCGTCCCGCCTGATATGCGGCATTCGACAACGCCAAGGGATCGGCGCTCGCCGTATCGGCGCCAGCAACCAGTCGGTACGAGGTCGAATCCGCCGCGAGCACGAACGGCTTGCCGTTGGCATCGAAGCCGGTCGTGGCACCATCGAGGCTGGCGGTCAGCAGCGGCAGCGGATCTTTCTTGGTCGCCTGCGGCGCGATCGAGTTGTCGCACACCACAGCATCGCAGGCGCCGTTGGCGTTGGGACCGAATGGATTGCTGTACTGGAAGAAACCGTCGCTGATGCTGGCGTCTACGTTGATGTCGCTCGCCGCGCGCAGACTCAAGACTGGTGCGATCGAACCGGCATAGCGATACGACAGCACGGGTAGCCCGCCGCTGAGCGTGCCGGCACCGAGGTTCCAGTTGCTCAGCACCGAGATGTTGCCGCTGTTGATTGCGGCATCGTTGTTGACCAGATCGATGCCCGGCCGCACCACCAGACCCTTGATCGCGTTGTAACGGTTGCCAAAGCTGAAGCCGGGCTGCTGGACGAACCCGAGCAAGGTGGTCTGATAGAAACCGCTGTGCTCGGCGTTGACCGGATCGACCGACTGACCCTGTGCATCGTAGAGACCCGCTGGATCGATGATGCCGTCGAAGTGCTTGGCGCCGAGGCTCGCGTCGTCGGTGCTCCAGGTCGCGAAGGCTTCGAGCGTGGTTTCCCGTGCGCCCTTCACCAGGGTGGCCGGTGCTGCAACCGCGACATTGAGTTCGCCGCCCGCGAGCAGCGGTGCGCGCAGATGCACGCTGCCGTCGAGCGTGCCGCCGCTCACATCGATTTGCGCGCCGCTACCAAAGCGCAGCGTGCCGGCGTTCGCGGCGCTGACATTCTCGTAGCCATAGCTCGCGTCGACCGTGCCGTCGCTGATGCCGAGCGTGCCGATGTCGACGTTGCCGCCACGCTGACTCGCGTCGTTCGCGCGCGCGCGCAGCGTACCTTCGAGATCCACACCGCTGCGGCCGAACAGCGCGATGCTGCCGCCAGCCGCACCGCTGGCGTCGATCGTGCCGAGCACGTTGACATTGCCTTGAATCGCGCTCGGCGCGCCGCTGCCGCCGTCGGCGGTCAGGCTCACCTGCTCCGCGCTCAAGGTATTGCCGGCCGACAACTGAAGATTGCCGCTGCGGGTATGGACTGCAACCGCGCGATCAACGCCGCCATCGGCGAGTTGATGCGCCAGTGCGTCGAGATCGGTCGCGGCCAAGGTATCGAGCGTGAAGGCACCACCGCTGTATCCGTTGGCGGCAGCCCCGCTGAGCGTTCCGCCCAACTGCGCAGCGCCTTGCGTTGCAATCACGCCGAGGCTGCCCGCATCACCACCGCCGGTGGCGCCACCGAATTCGAGCTTCGCACCGCTGGCCTGTTGCACATTGCCCAGTTCGGACCGCAGCTTGATGCTGCCGCCGGCGGCGTAGCGCGTGACATCAAAGAACTGTTTTGCGATGCCTGAGACATCGAGTGCGGCGGTCGAGGCCAGGCTGACGTCGCCGGTTGTCGCGTCGAGCCCGATGGTGCCGCCGAGCGCCTGCAAGCTCGTCGCAACGGCAACGCTGGCACCGGTCAGATGCATCGCACCACCAATCGGCATCAAGGTCAGCGGCTTGCCGCCGCTGGCGCTGGCGATATTCAATGCGGCCGCGGTACGCAGGCTGGCATCGGCACCGGCATCCGCGATCAGGATCGGCGTGTTCAGGCTCAACGCAGCCGCACCGAAATCGAAAGCGCCCTTGCCCTGCAACAACATGCCCTTGGTCGCAGTGGCGTTGACGCTACCGAATCCAGCCAGCGCCTTGTCGCCGCCGCCGATCACGATCTCATCTGCGTGCAAGCTCAATGCGCCGCCGCTCCCGGCAGTCGCCGCGGCCGGATCGCCGCCGATGCTGTTGCCAAGTGTCAGCGTGCCGGCCTTGATCGAAACCGCATGACCATCGCCGACAAAACGCTCGGCGTTGAGGCTCAAGGCATTGCTCAGCGCGATATCGACCGCGCCGTTGAACGCGAGATCGCCGCGGCTGCTCAGATTGATCGTCTGCGCGGCTGCGAACTGCTGCAACAACTGCGGACTGATCACCAGCCCTGCAATCGGCGCAGTGCTGCCACCGCTCCCAACGAAGGTGATCAGGCTGCTGTCCGCATCGATCTCCTTGGCGCTGAACAAGGCTGTGGGATCGACCACGGTATTACCGCTGGCATCGAGTGTCAGCGCGACACCGCCGCTGATGTTGGCGCCCGCGCCGATCGTCAACACACCGGCAGCGCTACCGCTGGCGCCATCCACGCCGGGCACGTTGCGACGCGTGACGGTGGTCGCCGCACCATTGCTGACGCGCAATAAGGCGCCATCACCACTGGCGCCATCTTTCGCACCGGTCGAGCTTGGCAATTGTCCGATGATCACCGGCACATCGTTGCCGGCACTGAGGGTGCCATCGGCCTTGATCACGCTGCCGGCATTCACCGTGATGCCGCCGGCACCGTCGACCGCATTGGCGACCAGCGTGATTTCCGGTGCGCTCAGCGCCTGACTGCCGTTGTCGACCACGACACTGGTGGCGAGCACCTTGATCTGTTGGCCTTCGCCGGTGCGCGTGCTGGTGCCGCCGATCAGCAGGCTGCTTGCTTTGAGATCGTCGAGGTCGGTGGCGCTGACTTGCACGTAGCCGTCGAGTGCCACAGCACCGCTGCCGCTGATCTGAATCTGAGGTGCGGCGATGTCAACTTCCGCGCCGGTGCCGCCATTGGCAGCAGCGGCATTGACGGTTCCGCCCAGGCTTAGCGTCTTGGTTGCCGCCAGCACCAAGTGTCCAGCGTCCTGCGGCAACAACGGGGCTGCCTCGCCCTTGCTTGCCGCCAGCGCTGCGAAGTAAGTGTTCGCGCTGCTCAGCGTGTACTGCGAATACTGCTGCCAGACCGCATTCGACTGCACGAAGAACGCAGTGCTGCGCGAGGACTCACTGCCGGTGATGCCGTCGACAAATCGACCCGCTACCAATTGCGTACCATCGGCCAGCGTTTGGTTCTGGCTGGCGACTGCATCGGTCGCCGCGGTGTTCTCAACCACGCGGAAGGCCCCCGGCAAGGTGGCGTACTTCGCCGGCATCAGCGTGTAAACACCGGCCGGCAGACCCGGCACGCCTGACAGATACACCGACTGGCCGACCAGTGGCGCGCCGCCGACTATCGCTGGATCGTAAGGCGCGATGCCGTGGTAACCGGGGATGATCGCGTACACCGGACGCGCATCGCCGTAGGTCGGCACCTGCTGCGACGAACCGCTGGCATAGCTGGTCTGGTACTGCGACAAGACATCGCGCGAACCGCCGGTACCGGGGACGAACTCCTGCGCCTGCAGATCGCCGCCACCGGACAGATCGACACTCGCGCCCTGCTTCACCGACACATTGCGCGCACTCAGCGTCACCTGCTTGATCGGCGGTGCAGTGAGGTCCGGCACCTGCGAGCCCGACGCCGCATTGATCAGCGCCGCGCCGTTGTACTGCCAGTTCTGGCCGTCGACAGTCTCGCCATACGGCACGATCGTATTGCTCAGCGACACCGAGGTGATGCTGCGCTCGCCGAGCTGCACCGAGCCGGTCACCGTCAGCGGCAGTTGCACGGTGCGCTGCGTGTTGCTGAGGTCGGTGTTCGGATAGCTGTACGCATCGCGCGTATCGCCATCGTGGATATCGTTCACGCCGAGCGTGATCTGACCATCCGGCGCCAGCAGCACACCGTTCTGCACGATGTTGGACGCATCCACCAACAGGCTGCCGCCTGCGGAGATCGGCGGCGAGGCGTTCTGTTTGCCGGGATTGCGCGCGAACGTGATCTTGGTCGCCTGATTGTTGCCGGTGTCGGGATCGGTGATCGCGACCGCGTCGATGATGAAACGGTTGCCGGTGGCCGGATAGATCTGCACTGCATCGAACGTCAGATCGCCGCCGCTGAGCAACAGGCCGGGAATCGTGATCGGTGCGCTGGTGCTGTTGGGTGTGTAGAACTCGTCCGCCGCCGGCGTAACAAAGCGAATGTCGCCATTGGCATTGAAACTGGCGCTGCCGAAGTTGCGCAGCTCGAACTGTCCGCCCAGATCGATGTTGTCGGCCTGCACGACCAGGCTGACGTTCGCATCCGGCAGTTTCGGAGTCGGCAGCGCCGCGTAATTCGCACCCGGCGTGTAGCCGTGCAGCGCCACATAGGGCGCATCGAGCGTGACCACCGAGGTGCCGGCGCTACCGTCCGCGGCGGCGGCCGGCGAAGCGCCGGTGATGACCGAGGCATTGATCGTGATCGCGCGGTCGAGCTTGAGGCTGACATTGCTGCCGAACAGCAGCGGGATCGCTGCACTGCGCAGCGCTGGATCGCTACCCAGGTTGAGCGTCTCGATGCCGGAGTTGTTCAGCTCACTGGCGCCGAAGCCGATCACACCGACCGGGCCCTTAGCATCAATCGTTGCACCCGGTGTCAACGCGCCGGTAGGTAGCGCCTGCAGATTCTCTCTGACTACCATTTGCGTAGCGCCGTCGAAACCGGCACCTGGCGGGAACGGCAGATTGCTTTCCGGTGCAATGGTCAAGCTGCCGCCGGCCGCTGTCGAACCGCTCGGCGCCTGCGCACTGAGGCGCGCATTGAAGAACAGGCCGGCACCGGCGCCGACCGTGATCGAACCGGCGTCGCTGTAAATTGTCTGGCGCGTATAACCACCGGCGGCGGACGGCAAATCGAATTCGGCGCTCGCACCATCGGCACGGATGCGCGCGCCCGGCACGCCATCGGCACCACAAGCGTTCACCGAGCTGCAGTTCAGCGCAATGACGTAGCCGGTATCGTCGGTGAGGACGACCTGTCCGCCGGCGAGCAGACGGCCCGTACGCGGCGTGACGAGACTGCCGTCGACCGACACCGGCGTAGCGAGCGGATCGATCAGCGCGATGCCGGAAACATCGAGCAGGCTGCTGCTGCCGAGCCAGACCGACTTGCTGTTGCTGGTATACGACGCCGTGCTGAAAACGCCGGGCACTTGTGAATACCCACCGCCGCCAGTGTCTCCGGTCAGTGTGATGCTGCCGCCGCGCGCGATGATCGAGCCTTCGACGGTGACTTGATTGATCGATCCGAGCAGCACCTGCGCACCGGCATCCGCGTTGATCGAGGCGTTCTGCGCCAGCAGCACCGTGCCGGTGATGCCCGGCGCACCGGCGATACTCGGCGAGCCGCTGTAATCCGGCAGACCGCTGTTTGAACGCCAGTTGAGGTAGTCGCCTGCGAACAGGCTGAAACCCGCGGCCTGACGGTGATAGTCGTCGAGCTTGCCGAGACTGGTAAGGCCGCCTGTAACACTGCTGGCGCCACTGCTGCTGCTGTCAATCATCGGCAGGATGTCGCTGCCGCTGGCGGCGCTCAGCAGTGCCGCGACATTCGGAATCAGATTGACCTGACTCGGCGCGACCACGGTGCCCGCGGTGATGGTGGCGTCGTATTCAGCAGTCAGTACGTACTTGCCAAAACCCTGCGCGCTGAAGAAGTTCGCCGGAAGTACCAAGGCCCAGGACGGCGCCGCAGCTGCGGAATCACCGATCTGAATGCCGAGCGCACGCAGACTCAAACTGCCACCGCCGGAGAAGCCATAACCGCGCAGGTTGCCGTCGAGTTGCAGCTGTCCGCTGTTCGGCATCGCGGTCGGCAGTGGCGCCGATGGCGGTTCCGCACCGAATGGTCCTGCCGCATTGGGCGCATACACGGCCAGCGAGAGGTTGCCGCCGCGCCCTTTCAGCACATCATTGGCGATGCTGAACTTGCCACTCGGCAGGATGCGCGCGCCACTCGAAACATCGAGCAGGCTGCCGCTGCCGAGCTGTACGGAACCGGTGGTATCGACAACCTGCGTGCCGTCGATCTGAAATGCGTTCTGCAAGGTTTGCAGGCTGATGCTGCCGCCGTTGATATAGGCGCCGCCGCGAATGTGATCCTGATCGAGACCGGCATCGTTGACCCACTGGCCGCGCGCATCGAGGGTGACGCCGTTGGCGACGATCAGATCACCATCGCGTGTGGCGCTGTCCGCTTCGGTCGGACGCAGGGTCGAACCGACCACCGAGGTGTTGCCGGTCGCGGTGACGTTGATGCTGCCCGACTCCGCATTCAGATCGGCGCGGATGCGCACACGCGAGCCGGTCAGGCTGATGCTGCCGCCGGCCTGCACATCAACCGCGTTGCGCACCAGAATTTCACCGCCCTGATCCTTGCGCGTGCGCGCAGGATCGTCGGCCATCACGCTGATGCCGGAGAAGCCACCGTCGCGCAGCAGGTCAGTGGAAATCGGCGTCCACTTGAGGAAGTTGTCGGGATCGTTTAGCGCACTCACGCTGCTGGTCAACGGCGTATCGAAGCTGAAATCCGCATCGATCAGCTTCAGCTCCGGGCTCGACTTTTCCAGCACGTAGCTGGGCCCTGCCAGCAGTACGGTGTCGATATCCGGGAACACCGCCGACGCCAGCTTGTTGTTGCTGCCGGCACCGGCGTTGTACTGGCCACCCGCCGGAATCGCGCCGCCGGCCACCTGATTGCGACCGGCATACGCATGCGCCGAAACGTCACCATCGAGAATCGTCGTCGACAGGCCGAACACGTTGAGCGTGCCGGCCTTGCCGCCCTGAATGTAATCCGACACGTACTGCGCGCCACCTGCCAGCAAGGGATTGCTGTAGCTGCGCGTCAGATTGAAGCGCGGTTGCGCCTGCGTGAACTGCCCGGCGATGCCGATATAGCTGACGTTCGGATCGGCATTCGAGATGTCGATGATCGCGCCATTGGCCGCGACCAGCTTGGTGGTTGTCAGCAGACCGCCGAGATAATGGATGTAGCCGCCATCGAGATTCAGCTGCGAGCCGGTGCGCGTCAGCACTTCACCGCCAGCCAGCGTGATTGCACCACCGTTCTGCAATAGCTGATCGATCTTGCGCGGCACCTGCTGGATGTAGCCGCCAACGTTCGCCAGCGGCGTGCCGACATAGGCGTTGCCATTGGCATCGACACCGACGGCACTGGCATCGACCGTGATCGGCTGACCGAACAGGAAACCATTGCGCTGCAGCGGCGAATCCGCAAGCTCGTTGAGGCCGAGACGCGGAATGGTGACCTGGTTGACCGCCATCGCCAGTTCGATATTGGCGAGGCCGGCGACATCGATCGTCGCATTCTGGTCGACGTAAACCCGTCCGACCACGGAGCCGTCGGTGATTCCAGAGAAAGTCTGGCCCGGCAGATTCTCCGCGATCGCGGTGATCTGCACATTCTGGCCCGGCGCTTCAATCAAGGCGCCGCTATTCAAGCTGACCGAACCGCCGGTGATCTTGATGGTGCCGGTCTGGAAGGTCTGATCGGCAGAGGCGGTCGAAGTAGTGGTCTGGCCATCTTCTTCCGGCAACAGCGTCGTTACGGAAGTAGGACCGAACTTGACCGAGCCGACGCGCGCCTGCGTCAGCGCGCTGACCACATCGCGCTCGTCGCGCGCATCGATGGTGATGCTGCCCGGCGTCGTTACGCTGCTCGACGCCGCGAGCACACCGTTCTGCTGGATGTTGCCGCCGACCAAGCTGATGTTGCCGCGCGGCGACTGGATGATGCCGGTGTTGACGATCGAGCCGACCGGCGTGATGTCGTGGCCGTTGCTGTCGACGATCGTTCCGGTCACCACCGGCACCAGCAGCGCCGATGAGGCACTGTTCGACGAACTCGCCACCTGCTGCTGCGAGACGCGCAGACCAGCCGCAAGAATCGCCTGGCCGCCGCTGGCGGTGATGCTGCCGGCGTTGACGATCTTCGGTGCCGCGATCAGCGAATAGCCGAGTTCGCCGGTGGTGATCGACGCACCGGCTTCGATCGTGATCTGCGCACTGGCAGCTGGACTCGCGACGAGCTGCGGGGTCAGCGCACCACCGAGAATCGGCTGCGAGCCGACCGCATTGGCGATGCCCTGATTCAGGAAGAACGCATTGCTGGCGGCGACGCTGTCGTTGAACAGCGGCAGCGACGAGGCGATCAGCGAATGCACATTGACCTGGCTGCCCGCGCCGAAAATGATGCCGCTCGGATTGATCAGATAGATCGAACCGTCGGCTTTGATCTGGCCCAGAATCTGGCTCGGCGAACCACCGGCGCTGATGCGGTTCAGCGCAATCCAGTCGTTGCTGCCATTGGCCTGAGTGCCGGCGCTCTGGTCGTAATTCAGCGTCGTGTTGCGGCCGACGTTGAACGAGTCCCAGGTCAAGATCGCTTTCTGCGCGGTCTGCTTGACGTTGACCGTGGTCTTGCCGGCGGCCACGCTCTGCGTCGGCGCTTTTGCGTTCTGCCACAGCGAGGGATTGCTGCCGACACCGTTGGCGACTTGTAGGCCGCCCGCTGCGAGACCATCCGGCACATTCGACGGCGCGCCCAACGAAAGCTGCTGTGCCGCCTTCTGCGCCGCGAGTGCCGACGTCACTGCGGCAGCTGCGCGTGCGAGATCGGTGGTCGAGCGCTGCGCCTGCAGAATTGCCTGCTGTGGCGTCACCACCGCGCCCGGCGCGCCAGCACTCGGCGGATTGGCGGCGGTGCCTGCAGTCGCGGTCACCGGCGACGCCGCGCGCGCCTGCGCGAACCAGGCCGGACTGCCGAACGGCGCGGCGGCCTGCACGACCGGCGCATCCAGCGCAGACGCGATGACAATGCCCATGCCACTGAGCAGCGCATAACGGCGCAAGCGACCCTGCACCGACAGCTGCAGCTGCGGTGCGGAGACGACACGGAGGTCAAACTGCTGGGTGCGCTTCATCGGTGCTGCTCCAGAATGCCAATTCGACTGCTGCTGAATATCTGTACGACTCTGCTGCGCCTGACCACTCATCGATTCGCAACTTGAAACTCACAACTCAAGGCATCAACGCTTCATCGCATCAACGCATCAACGCATCAACGCATCAACGCATCAACGCATCAATGCATCAATGCATCAATGCATCAATGCTTCATCGCATCAACGCATCAACGCATCAATGCTTCATCGCTTCATCGCTTCATCGCTTCATCGCTTCATCGCTTCAACGCTTCAACGCTTCAACGCTTCAACGGTTCAACGGTTCAGCGGTTCAACGGTTCAGCGGTTCAGCGGTTCAGCGGTTCAGCGGTTCAGCGGTTCGGCAGTTCATTGAATCAATGCTTCAACCGTTCAACGACTAATGTCGCGCGGGCGGCTGCAGCGGTTGCGGATACACCATCACCGTTTCCGGACGGCGCACGCCATGCCCGAACGCGCTGCCGAGGGTCTGGTGCGTCGCGGTCTGGTTGAACACACCGGCAGCAGCCGGCGATGCCGGCGCGACCGATTCGATCACTGCGTCCATCGACGCTCGATGCAGCGCTGCGTCGGCCTGCGACCGCGCGGCGAGCTGTGCCGACAGGCAGTCGAGATAGCGCTCGCGCGCGGCACCTTCGATCTCGACACAGGGCGCGCCTGCGTTCGCAACTGCCGGCCCTGTCGTGGGCGCGGCGGTCGGTTCGGCAGTGGGCGCCGCGGTCGGCGCGCCAACCGCGCTGGCCTGCAACGCGGCAGCGCACATCAGCGCGGCGATCGCGCCGACGCTGCACGCGCGCTGCAACATCAGGCGGCTTCGGCCGTCGCGGCGGATGTGTTCGCTTCGGCCGCCGCCGGCACGCTCTGACGCAAGTGCTGCACGAAGTCGTGCAGCACGCGATCCCAGATCTCGACTTGTGCGCGCAAATAATTTTCGGTGACGCCGCCGGCCACCAGCACGTCCATGATCAGCACCAGCATCTGCTCCTGCCGATACAGCCGCGCGAAGCGTTTGCCGCGATTCCAGCTATCGATCAGCTCCGGCGCGAGCGTGCCTTCGATCGCGATCCAGCACTGGAACGAGTAGTCGATGAAGCTGCCGGCAACCGCCGCCGGATTGCCGAAGCTGACGAAGAAACCGAGACCCTGTGCCGCGCTCTGCAGCTGCCGCACGCCGTCGCGCTCGACGGCCTGCGCGCGATAGCCGCATTTTTGCAGGGCGTCTGCGATCAGCGCGGGGGTAACGGCGAGTTGAATGGAATCACTCATGGAATCGAATCTCCTGCGCTTACTGCGGCGCGGATGGTGTGGAAGGCGCCGGCGCGGCGACACCGGCGTCGACGATGCGGCTGTGATAGTCCTGCGCAAGCTTTTCGAGCTGCACGCGCTGCAAGCCGGTCAGCGGTTCGGAATCGCCGATTGCGCGCCACAGGCCCTTGTTCTTGTAACGCTGCAACAGGTCTTCGCTGATGGTCGAAAGCTGCGCGTTGTCGCGCTCGCAACGCTGCACGCGTTCGCCGAGCGATTGCGCGTCGGCTTCGAATTTCTTGGCGTCGGCATCGCGCGATTTGGCCAGCGCGGCAGTTTGCGCGTACGAGGTTTGCCACTGCTCTTGTGTGCCGCGCGCCTGATCGAGCGCCTTCTGCAACGTGGCGGCCTTTTCGGTTTGTGCGCGCAGTTCGGCTTCGAGGCGTCGCGCCTTCGCACTGTCGGCGCTGTTTGCAGGTGCTGCCGGCGCCGGTGCGGCCGGCTTCTGCTCGGCTTCCGCGAGCTTCTGCTTGAGCTCGGTGTTCTGGTCTTCCATGTCGCGCAGCGCCAGCGTGGTCTGCCGCAATTGATCACGCAGACGCGTCTCCGCCGCCGACTGCGCTTGTGCCGGCAGCGCGACGATTGCCGAGAGCGACAGGCAGCAGACAACGGCGAAGCGGGTCGATCGAAGCCCTAGCAAGTCGTTCATGAGCCTTGCCTCAGAAGCGCGCGTTCAGATCGAACTGCAGCACATCGATCGACAGCGGCGGACCGCTGACTTCGCTGGCACTCAGGTAACGCGCGGTGAACCAGGTGTTGTGCGCGAGACCAAGGTTGCCGCCGATGAAATAACCCTTGGCGTTGGTGCCGCCGTAATGGAAATCGGAATCGGTGAAGGCATCGACCACGGCATCGCTGTCGAGGCGCTTGTAGCCACCGAAGGCATTCCACTGCCAGCGCGCAACCGTTTCGCCATAACCGAATCGGGCTTGCACCATGAAGGCGTTGCCGCCGCCGGCGAAGCTCGCCGTGCAACTCGGATCGCTGGTGGCGCAGCCACCGAAGTTGTTGACCGGGCCCTTGTCGACCACCGCCTTGCGGTGATAGCCGAGATTGCGCACGTAATCGAGATCGATCCGCGCGTGCACCGGTCCGTCGATCGTGCGGTCCAATGTCACCAGCGTGTCGAGGATGCGGAACGGCGAAGCCAGACCGAAGTACTGGAACTGTGGATCGGTCGGCTGCGCCGGCGTCAGCTGGCGCAGCGCGAACAGCGTATTGCCCTTCTGGATGAAACCGGGGCGACCGTCGTCGGCGCTACAGGCGATGCTCGCGCTCAAGGGGTTCGGATCGCAGGGACGCGCCTTGCCGTCGAGCTCGTAGTAATCGTGATACGCCACCGAGCCGCTTACGGTCATACCCGGTTGCAGCTTCCAGTCGAGACCGAGCTGTGCGGAGAACAGCCACTTGTCGCGGCCAGAACCTTTCTGCGAGCTGGTGCTGGGGAAATCGTAGGCGGTGTTCTCGATCGAGAACGCACCGAGGGTCAAGCGGCCACGCAGGTTGTCGGCAAACGAGTGGCGCAACTGCGTCGACACGCCATCAAAATTAAGATCGCGATCGAACAGCAGGTCGGTCGACTCAAATGGGTTCGGCGCGCGCCCGGCCCACACCGACAGGTTCTTGCTCGGGTGATAGTCGAAATACGCGCGATCGATGACGAACGTGGTCTTGTTGAAATCGGTGCCCAGCGTCTGATCGGTCGACACCGGGTTGGTGTTGTTGCCGCTGTTGAAGCGGAAGCTGGTGGTGAGGTCTTCGCTGATCTGCGCGACCAGTCCGAGGCGCGCACGGAAGCGCGGCAGCTGTCGATCGCTCTGCGTGTTCAGATACGGCAGCACCACCGGCGTGGTCGACGCGAAATTGACGTTGACCGGCGCACCGCTGTTGATCGCCTGGAAATTGATCTGGTTCGGATCGTTCGACTGGTCGTAGAAGTCGCCTTCCTGGCGGTAGCGCAGATCACCTTCGATGGTGATGTGCTTGGTCCACTCCGGAATCGCATTCGGCTGCGCCCAGTTCTCCGCCTTGGCCTGCGCAATCACTTCGGCCTTGACCTCGTCGCGGATCTTCTGCTTCTCGCTCTCGGGCACATAGATCACGCGCACCTTGCCCTTGTCGGCCGGGTTGGCGGCCGTCGCATCGACAGGTGCGGCGGGTGCGGCTGCAGCAGCGGTCGGAGCCGCCGGTGCAGCTTTCTGCGCCTGCAAGCGATTGAGCAGCTTGGCGGCGTCGTCCGCCGACAGCGCGTTATGCGCGGCGAGCATGCGGATCAATTCTTCCGTCACCGTTTCCTGCGGTGCAGCGGCGGTCGCATCGGCGTCGGCGAATGCCGCGCCTGCGAATGCGGAAACCGCCGCAGCGATCAGGCTGCGTTGAAGCCTGCGCCGCGAACCGGATTGCGACGAATGGGTGTTGACGCTCATGACTCGAAACTCCCGACGTTGTACGGATGCAACCGCGGCGCTGCTCGCGGTTGTGATGAAAGCGAAGGCGCGGCTCACGACGAGGTCACCCGCATGACGATGGGCTGCTGCATGCCGGCCGGCGGCGGCTCCGACAGCTTCGCCATCGCGCGCAGGTTTTCTTTCAGCAGACGATCGACATCCGGCTTGCCCGACGAGGTCAGCAGCTCGACGCGCTCCGGTGCGCCCTCACCGTTGAGCCACAGTTCGACCGAGACCTGATAGCGCGCACCGAGCAGCTTCGGCTGGCGCCGCAGCGCGTCCTGTGCATGCTGCTGCAGCATCGTCACGTACCAGCCGAAGCGGCTGCCGCCGCCACCGCCGCCACCGCCGAGGAAGTCACCACCACCGGGGCGGCCTTCGAGGCCGAACGCATCGCCCGCACCCTGGCCGGCGGCATCCAGCGCCGGCGGTCCTGGCGGCGCTTCGGTTTTTGGAGCCGGATTCGGCGGCTGGTTTTCCAGCGGCTTCATGAACTCTGGCTCTTTCAGCTTCGGCTGCTCGACCATCTTCTGCTGCGGCGGCGGCGGTGGTGGCGGCGGTGGCGGTGGCGGCGGCTGGATCAGCCGCAGCTGCACGACGTCCGGCACCTGTTTGCGTGGCGTACCCGACGAGCCCTTGACGATCTTGTAGATCACCCAGCCGGCGCCGAGCAGCAGCACGACGGCGACCGCGATCACGATCGCCCGGCGGCGGTTGGCAACGGCTTGCGGCGACTGATCCACGGCGCGTTACTTGACCAGCTTCTGCGTGACCAGCCCGAGCTGGGTAATGTCGAGCTGGCCCAGCAGTGCCAGCACGTTGATGACATTCTGGTACTGCGTCGCGCCGTCGCCGCGCACCACCACCGGCAGGTCCGGAATCTGTGCTTTCTTCGCGCGCAGGCGATCGGCGAGCTCATCCATCGTCACCGGAATCGCGTCCATGAAGATCTTGCCGTCGTTGGTGATGGTGATTGCCACCGTTTTCGGCTTCGACAGGCTCGGCTGATCGGAGGCCTTCGGCAGATTCACCTTCATGCCCTGCACCGCGGCGGTGGTCATGATGATGAAGATCACCAGCAGCACATACGCCAGATCGAGCATCGGCGTGATGTTGATGTCGTCGTACGGCTTGTCTTCCTGAATTTGCATGGCGCGCTCCGGCTTGGGCTTGCGAAACTAGTGCTGCTGATTCCGCAGATTGGCCTGATGCGCGTAGGTCGAGGCCGGATACATTTCGGCCATCAGCGTGACGAACTCATCGACGAACACGGTCATGTTGGCCTGGATATCCTTCACCCGGCCGAGCAGATAGTTGTAGCCAAACAGCGCCGGGATCGCGACCGCCATACCGGCAACGGTGGCGAGCAGTGCCGCCGAAATGCCGGGCGCGATGGCGTTGACGTTGACGTCGCCGGCGGCGGCGATGGCCGCGAAGGTGATCATCACGCCGACCACGGTGCCGAGCAGTCCGAGGAACGGTGCGCCGGAAATGGCGATGGTCAACAGCACCATGTTCTTGCTGAGGCGCTGGTTCTCGCGCACCAGGGTTGCATCGATTGCGGCACGGATCGACTCGATCGATTCGGCCGACAGCGCGCTGCTGTGGCCCTGCACCTGGAAGCGATGCAGGATTTCCTTGCGACCGACCTGATACATCCGATGCAGCGTCGACTCTTCGAGCTTGGCGCGCTCGGCGTCGGTCATCTTCTGAGCGCTTTCGAGATTGGTGACGTCGTTGCTGATCGTGCGGAACTGTTCGGTGAACAGATCGTTCGCGCGGTTGACGCGCGAGGTGTAAGACCCCTTCGAATACATCACGATCCACGAGGTCACCGCCATCGCGAACAAGATGCCGATGACGACCCAGCCGTCGAGCGTGACCGACTTCATGATGATGCCGAAGTAGCCCGAGCTCCAGGTCGACTGCGCTTCGTCGCCGCCGAACTGCACCAGCTTGTCTTCGGTGCCCTGGTTGCCGGCGAACAATTTGATCAGCGCCGGATCGCGCGCGACCTTGGCGATTTCCAGTTCATCGATCTCACCCTTGAATCCGGACTGCACCGGCGCACCCGCATTCAACACGTCGCCGCCGAGCACCGCACCGCCGGCCAGCGCCGGCATCGGCAGCGCCAGGGTCTGCCCCGCCTGACCATCGACGTACAGCGTCATCCCGCTGGCGGTGGCCAGCAAGGCCAGGTGATGCCAGCTGCCGGCGCTGAGCGGCGACGACGGCGTCGAACTCTGCGCACCGGCTTCACCGCTGACGGACACGTAGGCCGCACCCTTGGTCAGGCCGATCTGCAGGCTGCGACCGCTGTCGTGCTGCGCGTAGATCACCGCGTCGCTGCCTTCGGCAGTCGGCTTGATCCAGGCTGACCAGGTGTTCGGCGCGGCGGCGGCGGTCGTCAGCGAAGACGACAACGGCAGCGTCACCACATTGTTGCCGTCGAACTTCGCCGAGTTACCGATCAGGCCGCTTTCATCGAGCGCGAACGGCGACTGCGCATTGTTGGCGAAGCTGCTCGAATCCTGCGGCGGCGTACCACGCTCGCCGAAGTGATAGACCAAGGTCTGATTTGCATCGTAGGTGCCGCGCGCATCGCTGGCGTTGGTGGCGTTGGCGTTGCCGTAGTACATCCAGATCGAGGTCGGCGCCGCGCTCTTCAGCACCGGCACCTGCACCCAGACGAAGGCCAGGTTGAACACCGAATCGTACTTCTCGACGTGGAACTTCAGCGGCGTCTTGTCGTCGTCGGCGACGAAACGCAGATCGGAACCGTCGGCGTTCAGATCGCTGAATTTCAGCACGCCATCGTGCAGGCGAATCAGCACCGGCACTTCGTTGAGATCGCCGGCGATCGCCGCACCCTTGGGGCTGGCATCGAGCGTGATCTGCTTGCGGTAAGACCAATCGTGATTCCACCAGGACGCGAAGGCCGAGGCCGGCGCCATCGCCAGGCCGGCGCTACAGATCAGCAACAGGCGCGACAGCCAGCGCGCCAGCAGCGATGCGTTGCGATTGGAAGAGCGGGTCGTTGACGGGTTCATGATGTGCTCACTAGAAGGAAGTCCAGACGCGGAACAGCAGACGGCTGTTCCAGGCTTTGGTGGCAACGCCGTCGAGCACCGGTTCGGACCAGACGAGGCTGCCGTTGAAGTAATTGAACAGGCGCGCGTTGAAACCGACGCCGATGCCGAGCAGGTCGAACTCGGATTGCTGCCCAGGCGTCGGGCTGCGCACCAGCAGGCGCGCGCCGTCGACGAAGCTGAAAAGACGCAGCTCCTGCGCGGTGTTGACCGAGCCGATGTGATCGGCGAACGACGGGCTGCGCAGTTCCAGCGTGCCACCGAAGCCGTAGTCGCCAAGCGCTTCGGCTTCGAGGTAGCCGCGCACGGTGTTGTAGCCGCCGGCGCTGAGCTGCTCGTTCGAGATCAGCGGTTGATCGGTCAACTGGCTGTTGGCGCGCAGGCCGAGCTGCAGGCCCAGAGGCAGTTCCTGCGTATGCGAAATGCTTTCGCGGATATAGAACGATTGTCCGCGCGCATCCGCCCGGTTGAGTTGATAAACCGCACTGCTGCTGCCGATCTTGGGCGAGGCGAACACCAGGCTGAAGTCGCTTTGCGTGATCGAAGAGTCGCGCCGCAACAAGGCCGAAAAGCCGAGCGTGAACGGTACGTATTCGATCGGTGTTGCGAACTGATCCGAACCCAGCGCGATCTTGGTGTCGTAGCGCTTGTAGTCGGCGCCCGCGGTAACGGTGAACGCACCGCTGCTGGCTGGGATATCCAGAACCGCGCGCGCACCAACCGTGGTGCCCTTGCCGACGACATCGGTGCCACCGACCGTCGACACGTCGCTGCCCGAATGCAGGCCGCTGATCAGCAGGCTCCAGGGGCTGTCGCGGAACGGTGCCAGGTAAGAACCGTAGATCACACGCGCGTCGCTGAATCGCTCGGGTGCGGTCTGGAACGACAGCGACAGGCTATGGCCGCGCTGCCACAGGTTGCCGTACGACAGCGAGGCCAGTGCGCGCAGCTCGCTGGTGTCCTGGCTGCGCTGGTTGTTCAATTCGAGGCTGCCGTGCAGCGGCAGGTTGTCTTTCACCACCAGGTCGACATCGACCGTGCCCGGTCGCGACCCGGCCTTCAGCGCCGGCGTCACCACGCGATCCGGTTGCTGGTTGAGGCCCACCAGATCGTGCTGAACCTGATCGAAATCCGGCACCTGGCCTTCGGCCAGCGAGGGTGCTTCGAGTTTGATCTGGTCGATCGAGTGATACTTCGAGCCGATCACGTTCAAGTGCCCGACCGGCGCCTGATCGACCTGCAAAGTGATCACGCCATCGCGCACCGTCTGCTTGGGAATCGACACCGAAACTGTCTTGTAGCCGCGCTCGCGATAAATCGCTTCGAGTGCTGATCGTGCGGCGTCGACATCATCCGGTGTGCGTCCTGGCCCAAGGAAGGGCTCGACGACGCGGTCGATGGTGGCCTCATCGAGCACGGTATTGCCGTCGACGTCGATCTCCCAAATATCGAGATGCGAGACTGGCGCGACCACTTTGGTGCTCGGCGCGGCGGTCGGCGTCGGCGTGGGCGCAATCGGCTCCGCAGCCAGGCAGAGGCCGCACGAAGCGAGGCCCAGGGCGATCATGCTGCGTTTCGACATCTGCACTGCCCGAGACCAATTCACTGCGTGGTTCAATTCGTGTCGTACTGCTGAAGACTGGCAAAGGGCCGCAGTAGCACCCGCTCGCACCAATTCGCTTGGCGTAGCATTCGCTTGCACTTGGTGTGCGGCGCCTGGCGCCGTCTGCCCCTGGACCCTACCCCGATGTTTCAGCCTTCCCCAAAACATCGAAGCGCAATACTGGCGTCGGTTTATTGCAAGACAGTTACCGATTTATTTCGCTGCGAATTAAATAGCGTCTGCGCCTTCACTTTTTGTAGTCGCGATTGCAGGGAGTCGGTTTGCCAGCCGAAGTGCGCGGTCCGTTTCCGCGCCAGCTCGCCGTCGACGGCTCGCCGTAATTCGACGTGGGACTCGAACCTCGGCGCCGCGAACGCAAATCTGCGCCGCGCGCAACAAGCACGCTGGCCCCGGTCGGCGCGTGCTGCGTGGGCACCGCGCGGCCGCATCCACGGTTCTCGCGCTTGGATTCGCCGGCCCCAGGCGTTATCGTCCGCGGCCGCCCTTCCCGGCCCCGAGATTGACCGTATGACCACCGCCGAAACCGTCCGACTGCAGATCCAGCACACCATTGCCGGAGAAATCGCCGCGCAGGTGCGGCAGGTCGCGGCGGCGGTGGCCTTGCTGGACGAAGGCGCGACGGTTCCGTTTATTGCGCGTTACAGAAAGGAGATCACCGGCGGACTCGACGATACCCAGCTGCGCAAGCTCGAAGAACGACTCGGCTATCTGCGCGAACTGGAAGACCGACGCGCCGCGGTGATCGATTCGATCCGCAGCCAGGACAAACTGGTACCCGATCTGGAGGCACGCCTGCTGGCGGCGACCACCAAGTCCGAGATCGAGGATCTCTACCTGCCCTACAAGCCGAAACGGCGCACCCGCGCCGAGATCGCCAAGGAGCGCGGGCTCGAGCCGCTGGCGGATCTGCTGCTGAGCGATCGCAGCCAGAATCCGCCGGAAGCGGCGCTGGCGTTCGTGGTTGGAGAAGTCGCCGATGCGAAAACCGCCCTGGATGGCGCACGCGACATTCTGATGGAACGCTTCGCCGAAGACGCCCGCCTGCTGGGCAGCCTGCGTCAGTACTTGCGTGATCGCGGCGTACTGCGCGCGCGCGTCGCCGAAGGCAAGCAGGAGGCCGGTGCGAAGTTCTCCGACTACTTCGATCATCAAGAACCCTGGGCGAAGGTCGCCGGCCACCGCGCACTGGCCATGATGCGCGGCCGCAACGAGGAGATTCTGAGTCTCGACATCGAAGTCGATGCCGATGATGTTTCGGCGTGGAAGCCGGTCGAGCGGATGATCGCCGCGAGCCAGGACATCCGTATCGATGGCACCGCCGCAGATGCCTGGCTGATGAGCGTGGTGCGCTGGACCTGGCGCGTGAAGCTGTCGCTGAACCTGTCGGTCGACCTGATGATGGAACTGCGCCAGCGCGCGGAGGCCGAGGCGATCGAGGTGTTTGCACGCAATCTGAAGGCACTGCTGCTCGCCGCGCCGGCCGGTTCGCGGGTAACGCTCGGCGTCGATCCCGGCATTCGCACCGGCGTCAAACTCGCCGTGGTCGACGGCACCGGCAAGCTGCTGGAGACGGCGACGGTCTACCCGTTCCAGCCGCGCAACGATGCGCGCGGCGCACAGATCGAACTGGCGCGTCTGATCAAGCAGCACGACATCGCCCTCATTGCCATCGGCAACGGCACCGCCAGCCGCGAGACCGAGAAACTGGTGGCGGATCTGTTGCCGCTATTGCCGGAGCCGCGTCCGCGCAAGGTGGTCGTCAGCGAGGCCGGGGCTTCGGTGTATTCGGCCAGCGAACTGGCGGCCAATGAGTTTCCCGATCTCGACGTATCGCTACGCGGCGCGGTGTCGATCGCACGCCGCTTGCAAGATCCGCTGGCGGAACTGGTCAAGATCGATCCGAAGTCAATCGGTGTTGGCCAGTATCAGCACGACGTCGACCAGTATCGTCTGGCGAAATCGCTCGATGCCGTGGTCGAAGATGCAGTCAACGCAGTCGGCGTCGATCTGAATACCGCCTCGGCACCGCTGTTGGCGCGTGTCGCCGGCGTCGGCAGCACGCTGGCGGAATCGATCGTGTTTCATCGCGATCGCAATGGCGCGTTCCGCACGCGCAAACAACTGCTCGAGGTCGCGCGTCTCGGGCCGAAAACGTTTGAACAATGCGCCGGCTTCCTGCGCATCCGCGATGGCGCCGAGCCGCTCGATGCGTCGGCAGTGCATCCCGAGGCTTACGACCTGGCGCGGCGCATCGTCGACGCCTGCGGACGCGACCTGCGCACCTTGATGAGCGACGGCAGCAGCCTGAAGGCACTCGATCCGCGACAGTTCGTCGATCCGCGCTTCGGCCTGCCGACGGTGCGCGATATTTTTGCCGAGTTGGAAAAGCCCGGACTCGATCCACGACCCGAATTCGTCACCGCCACTTTCGCCGAGGGCATCAACACGATCGTCGATCTGAAGCCCGGCATGATGCTCGAAGGCACGGTGACCAACGTCGCCGCGTTCGGCGCGTTCGTCGATATCGGCGTGCATCAGGACGGTCTGGTGCATGTGTCGCAACTGGCCGACCGCTTCGTCAAAGATCCGCACGCGGTCGTCAAGGCCGGCCAGATCGTCAAGGTGCGTGTGGTCGATGTCGATCCGAAGCGTCAGCGGATCGCCTTGTCGATGAAGCGCGACGACGGCACGATACCGGCGGTCAGCGGCAATCCCAGCCCCCCGCAAGGCGCGGGTGCTGCGCGCGGCGCACGCGCGGGTGTGTCGGCAGCGGCGGGCGGCTCCGCCAAACCGGGCAAGGCCGCAGCTGCGAACACCGGTTCGCTCGGTGCCGCCTTGGCCGATGCGCTGAAGCGTAAGTAAGGCACACGAAAGTCAGCCGGCTGCAGGTTCGCGATGCAGCCTCGACGCTCAGTACGGCCGCCTGGTCGGCCATTCAGCGCTTCGTTCACCTTGCAGTCGAGAGAGCCTGCATCGCGTCGTTCAAACTGCAGGGGCGAACGCCTGCTCCGCTTGGTTCAAGCTGCAGTGGCGAATGCTTGCACCGCTTGGTTCAAACTGCGGCGGCGAATACGCTGTGGCGAATGCGTGGCAGCTTCATTCAACGCTGTATTGGCGAATGCCTGGCCGCCTCATTCAACTCTGCAGTGGCGAACGCATCCACTTCTATGTCGGATGACCGTAAACAAACCGGGCACCGTGGGCGACGCAAGGATGTGAACTAGCCGGCGCGCCCCAGTCTGCGTAGCGCTCGCCACCAGGCGCGCCGTCGACTCAGCGCATGCTTAACCGATTCTCGCGCGAGGCTTTCGGCAACTGCCGGAAAGGCGCGCAGCCGCTGCCATTGCCAGCGACCGCGCACTGGCTGCAATGCGTCGAGCGACTGCCATGCGCGCTCGACCGCACGATTCACCAGCCGATGATGCGCGGCGCGATTGCTCCACCACTGGCCCTGACGGAACACCATCGGATTGGTGTTGATTTCCCAGACCTGCAACTGCTCGCCGACCAGGCTGTAGTCGATGCGTCCATATTCGATGCCGGCGCGCGCGAAGACATCGGCGAGCCAGGCGCGGTGCGGATTCGTCTCGAGATAGTCGCGTTCACGCGCGAGCAGCGCGGCGGAATCCAGCTCCGGATCCTTGATCGACCAGGCATTGCTGAAGAACAAGTGTTTGGGAATGATGACGCCGCCGATGTTGAACGCGGCGAATTTGTGACGCAGACCGGAGGCATCGGCGGTCTCGCAGTATTCGCTGACGATCCAGTCGCCGTCGCGTTCGATCTGCGCACGCGAGGACGCGATGGCCTCAGCGAGTTCGGCCGCATTTTTTAACAGACCGCTGCGCGCGCCCAGGTGATCGTTGGCAGCGCGCAGGAACACCGGGAATCGAAGGACTCGCGGATCCACTTCATCCACGGCGAAGGAGCGGAACTGGTTGATGCCGTCAGCGCGGAGTTTTTGATGCAGCGCCAGCCGCTTCAACGAGCGATGTGGATGGTTCAGCACGCGACTGCCCGCGCCGCTCAGCACGCCGTGCAACGCCGCCGCGCGATTGGCCTCCTGCGCACTCAGAAACTCGATGTCGCTGAAGATATGCAGGGCCGATGGCAGGTGCTGCCAATGCTCGGGCCGCTGATCGAGCCAGTCCTCGTAGAAGAAATGCAGGCAGGCGCGTTCCACTTGCGAGCGCAACGTTGCCGCACGATAAGCACTGACCGGATACGCGTTGCGGCGCGTCGTCCAGAACGCAATCATCCAGCTCCGGCAGCCGAGTTGCTGCTCGGTACCAGCGAGAAATGGCTGTGCACCGCTTTCCACTCGTCACTGTCCGGTGATCGACGTAATCCAAAACTGGCTCGGCCACGCCGCGGTGGCGCGTCCGATGGGGCGATCCACTCCGAGGTCCACTCCGCGCAGACCAGTGCCAGCGAGCCGTCCTGGCTCAGCTCGAAATGGCGTTCGTCCCGATCGAAGTGGAAGTTACGCGTCGCCGGCCAGATCTGCCGCCACTGCTGTTCTCGAAGCGTCGCGAGTCCGACGGCGCGCTCGGCGACGCTGCCATAGGCATGCACCTGCGGATCGAACAGCGCGGCACCCGCCTCGAAGTCACGGGCGCGCACCGCCGCCGAGAACTGATCCAACCATTTATCGAGCGCTTGCATACGGCAAGCTTAACGCCGACATCGGTCGGCACGTCGGATTGCGGCAGTGCGGTGCCGAACATCGCCGCGCGGACGCGCGCGCGGGTCGCGTGAATCGCACCGCCGGCGCGGTTTCGGCCGCGCGCGTCCTTGCGCTAAGTCCGGCAACGCGACAATCGGCAATCCGCACGGGATGCGGATTCCGTTTCAGACGCCGCGATCCTTCAGCCATTCGCGCGTCAGCTTCCAGGCGTAGTCCGCCGCGATCTTGTCGTAGGTCGGACGGTAGTCGGCATTGAAGCCATGATTGACGCCGGGGAACACGACGATTTCCGAACCGGAGTTGTGCTTGGCGAGTTCAGCACGCATCTGGTTGACCACGTCTGCCTTGATATAGCCATCGTCGCCGGCATACAGGCCCAGCACGGGCACCTTGATGTCGGCCGCAATGTCGATCGGATCGTTCGGCTTGATATCGGATTTCATGCCGCTGAGCAGGCCGTAGTACGCCACGCCGGCTTTCACCTGCGGATTGTGATCGGCATACAGCCAGGTGGTACGGCCACCCCAGCACCAGCCGACGATGCCGAGCTTGGCGACATCGCCATGACCGCTCGCCTTGGCGAAGGCGACCGTCGCGTCGAGGTCGGACATCGCCTGCGCATCGGGCACTTTGGAAATGACTTCGGTGAGGATCTGGTTGATGTCGCTCATCTTCGAGACGTCGCCCTGCCGCGCGAGCAGCTCCGGTGCAATCGCGAGATAGCCGAGTTTGGCGAAACGACGGCACATGTCCTTGATATGTTCGTGCACGCCGAAGATCTCTTCGATCACCAGCACCACGGGAAACTTGCCGGCCTTCGCCGGCATTGCGCGATAGGCCGGCACCTTGCCGTCGGCAACTGGAATGCTGACTTCGCCGGCGACCAGACCCTTGGTATCGGTGGTAATGGCCTGCGCTTCGAGTGCACCGGAAGCCAGCGCGAAACCGCTTGCCAGCGAACTGACGATGAAGCCGCGGCGCGATAGGCCATTGTTCGCAGCCGGCGCCGCCGGGTTCCGAAAGTCGAGAGGCTGCAGTCCATATTGCATCGAATTCATCGCATATCCTTTTTTATGAGTTGATTGAGCGGGCCGAACGTCGGCGACCGCGATGTCGATTGCCGCGCCAAACCTGTGTTCGCGTTCCGCCATCGAGTTCCACCGGCGACGTCGTCGCGCGCAGCACTGCTTCTTAGTGGAATCTACAACGACAGCTGAACGTCTTCGCGGACAGGCGGATACGCAGCTACGCGATCCGGTCCGATTCTAACGGACGCACAGCAGGGAACGGCGCGCGCGCAAGCCTTGCACGGCGCAGTTGGCGGGGTAAATATTTTGGCTTGATCGGAAAACCGCGACGCTCGATCGCGCCGAGCCGAAGCCCGTCTTGCGAAAGAGCCCATCAGCAACTCTTGCGAGTCGCACCGCTGCGCGCCTGCGACATCGCCGCAGGCGCAGTGGGTTCAGCCGACGATTTCTTTCTTCATATCGTCCACCGCCTGAGCCACGTCGGCGCCGATCTCGGTCGCCGCGGTGCTGATCTCGGTGGCGGCGTCCTGCACCATCTGCTTCACGCGCGTCGCGGTTTTCTTCGAGGTTTTGCTGGCGATGCCCTTGATGTTCTTCGCCGCCTTCGCAGGGCCGCCCTTCTTCAATAGCGGCGACTTCTTCGCAGCAACGACGCGTTTGGCAATCGACTTCTTGACCGCCGACGTTTTCTTCGCGGCCGCCTTCAGTGTGCTTTTTACGCTGCGCTTGCTCGCGAGCGTTTTCGCGGCGCTTTTCAACGTAACTTTCTTGGCGACTTTCTTGGCGACTTTCTTGACTGCCTTCTTGGCGACCTTCTTGGCCGCCGACTTCTTGACTGCCTTCTTCGCCACCTTCTTCACTGCACTGCCCTTCTTGACGGCCATGCTCATCTCCCCTGACGATCGTGAACGAAACTTCAGCCCCCACAGCTTAGCGGAAACTGCAGAACGTGCATGCTGTCTGACCTGCACACATCAGGTGCCGAGCTGGCAAAGGGCACCACCAACCAAACGAGGAGCGCTTCCAATGAAGGCCATCTGGAACGGGCACACGATCGCGGAGTCCGACGATACGGTCGTGGTCGAAGGCAATCACTACTTTCCGGCGAGCGCGGTGCATCGCGAATATCTGGTCGACAGCACGACCACCACCGTTTGCGGCTGGAAAGGTCTGGCCAACTATTACTCGCTGGAGATCGACGGCCAGCGCAACGCCGACGCGGTCTGGTACTACGCCGATCCGAAGTCGGCCGCGGCCAACATCAAAGGCCGCATGGCGTTCTGGAAGGGCGTGAAAGTCGTCGACTGAACGTACTCAGCAGTAAGGCGTTGCCAGCTCGAGCTGCAGGCGCACCGCACCTGCTCGCCGAGCCACGCAGGTCCAAGGTCGGCCAATGCCCCGCGCCAGCAGGCGTGTCGATTAATTGGAGCGGCGGTAGTGCACTTGCGCAGTAGTGCTCTCAGTCGCTTCCGCGATAGCGCTCTGAATCAGCGTCAATTCGCCGCGCCTGGTCGAAGCTGCCTGATTGAAGCTCCCTGATTAAAGCTGCCTGATCGAAGCGCTTGAGTGGTCGCGAGGTATTACGAACAACGTGCTTGTCGCTGCGACAAGAGGTCGATCGGACTGATCGAGCGAACCGCCGACTGAGTGAGCGGTTTTTCAAACGAAGTTGCGCCTGCAAACGAACCGGACAAGTGACAGACCCCTACGGCCCGGCACCTGTCCGGTTGCTGAAGTCTTAGCCGATGGTGTTCTTAAGGCCGGCGTAAGACTTGAAGCGCACATTCTTCTTGGCGGCGATCTTGATCGTTGCGCCGGTCGCCGGGTTGCGGCCCTTGCGTGCCGGACGCTTCTTGACTTCGAAAGTGCCGAACGGCGAAAGCGTGACCTTCTGGCCTTTCTTCAGCGCTTTCGAAATGTCGTTGAACAGGTCGAGAATGATCGCTTCGGCCTTGACTTTGGAAAGTTCCTGCTTCTTTGCAAGCGATTCAACCAGATCCTTGCGGGTAAACGTGTCGCTCATCGGTAAAGTCCTTTATTGGTTTTTGATGACGCCGGGTGAAACGGTGCGAACGCTAACAAGTACGGGGCGCCAAGTCGAGTGGCTGCGACGCGGCTGGCGATTTTCGGGTTCGCAGCTCTGCGTTGCGCGCGCGCATACAAACTCAACCAACGACAGTACGGCTGCGAAACTGGACTGTGGTGCGCAGTGCCATGCGGGTCCGTCGATCGTGATCAATACGAAGTTCCAGGCTGCCGGCAACGAACCGGATCGCAATGTCGCCGCCGGGCGCCTCATGCGAAAAGTGCGGCGTACCAGGGCGAAGCCCTATCATTGCTCCTGCGGGGAACACGAGGCGGCGACGATGACTTGCACATTCAGCGGCAATTTCGGCAAACAGCCGCTGCAGCGCCTGCCCGCTTCGATTCCCGCCTGAGCCTACGCTTCGCACCGCCATGTCCTTGTCCCTTGCGCGCGCCTCGCTGATTCACGAATGGCCGCGCTTTCTGCCGGGCGTGCTGTCGGTTGCGTTCGCCGGCGTGCTGATGCTGATTCAGCTCGGCTTGCTGCTCGGTATGTTCGGCACCGTCAGCGTGCTGGTCGACGATAGCGACGCGCAGATCTGGATCACCTCGCCGGAAACCGAAAGCTTCGACGAATCGCGCGACATTCCCACCAGTCTCGCAGCGCTGATTCGCGCGCAGCCGGGCATCAGCGGCAGCGATGCGATGCGGACCTACGATGCCGAGTGGCGCGTGGACATGCGCGTGCGCGTCGGCGTTGTACTGGTCGGCATCTCCCCGGCCAGCGATGCGCCCTCGTGCCCGCAGCCGATGCGCGCCGAGTTGTGCGCGCGGCTGGCCGAGCCGATGGCGGTGGTGGTGGACCGCGCCGAACTCGACAAGCTCGGCGTGGATGCCGGCGCGATGGCGGAGATCAACGGACATCGCGTGCGCGTGGTCGGCGTCAGCGCGGGCTTACGTGCGATCGGCGCGACCTTCGTCTTCGCGTCGCCGCAGACTGTGCGAGAAATCAGCGAAGCCCCGCTGCCGGGCGTGGATTCGGCCACCTTCATCCTGGCGCGAATCAAGCCCGGCAGCGATGCGGAAGCGATCAGCGCGCAGTTGCAGACCCTGCTGCGCGGCAGCGCCTATCGCGTCTGGACGCGCGAGGAATTCTCCGCAGGCACGCAGCGCTACTGGCTGACCGAATCCGGCGTCGGCGCCGGCTTCCTGTTCTCCTCGCTGCTCGGCCTGATCATCGGCGTGGTCATCACCAGCCAGACGCTGCGCTCGGTGATTCTGGCGTCGCTGCGCGAATACGCGACCTTCCGGGCGATCGGCGTGCCGTCGTCGCGCCTCGGCGCAGTGGTGTTGGAGCAATCCTTGTGGATCGGTGTGGCCGGTGCGCTGCTGACCTTGCTGCTGTCCGCTGCGATCGTGGCGCTTGCGCACGCGTTCTATATTCCGCTGACGCTCACCTGGTGGGCCATCGTCGCGGCCATCGTCATCGGCATTGTCACGGCGGGCGTGTCCGGCTTGCTGGCGCTGCGTGCGCTGTACCGGCTGGAGCCGGCGGTGCTGCTGCGATGATCACGATTGCACCACTGCCACCGAGTGTGGTCGCACGCGAATTGCGCCACGGCTACGGCGAAGGCGCTGCGCACACGCCGGTGCTGCATGGACTGTCGTTGTCGATCGCGCCGCGCGAGCTGAGCCTGATGATGGGCGCCTCGGGTTCCGGCAAGTCGACCTTGCTGGCGATCCTCGGCGGCCTGCTGCGTCCACAAGCCGGCCAGGTCGAACTGCTCGGCACCGCAATCTGGCAATTGCCCGCGCGCGAACTGGAGCGCTTCCGCTTCGAGAATTGCGGCTACATTTTCCAGGGCTTCAACCTGTTTCCGGCCTTGACTGCGGTGGAACAAGTCGCCCTGCCCTTGCTGTTCGGCGGTGAACGCGAGGCACGCGCGCGCAGCCGGGCCCGCGACGCGCTCGACGAAGTCGGACTGACCGCGCGTATGGACATGCGCCCTGCGCAACTCTCGGGCGGCGAAAAGCAGCGTGTCGCGATCGCACGCGCCCTGGTTGGCGCACCGAAAATTCTGTTTGCCGACGAACCGACCAGCGCGCTCGACAGCCACAACGGCGAGATCGTGATCGCGCTGCTGCAAAAGATTGCCCGTACACACGGCGCCACCGTGATCACCGTGACACACGATACACACTTGAGCCGCCACGCCGAGCGCATTATCCAGTTGCAGGATGGCGCCATTTTCGAAGACCAGCGCGCCGATCTGCGCGCGGTTGCCCCACTGCTTTGAAGTCGCCGGAGCCGAACACTTGATCAGCCCCCTGCAACGCTCGTCCTTCATCACCGCACGCGAGACGATCCGGCACGGCCTGCTGGCCGGCGCCGCACTGCTATCGACGCTGATGTTCAGCGCCTGTCAGCGCCCGGCGGCAACGCCGGCCGCTGTCGCTGCCACAGCCTTTGCGGCCGCGCCCGGCTGGGTCGATGTCGAAGGCGGCACGCAGCATCTGGGCGCGCGCACCGACGGCGTGGTTCAGGACGTCCTGGTCCACGCCGGCGACAGCGTGGCGGCCAAGGCACTGCTGCTGCGGTTCGACGATCGCCAACTGCGAATCGACGCGCAGCTCGCCGATCTCGACGTGCAGCGCAGCCGCGCCAATCGCAGCGCACTCGGCGCGCAGCTGCAGCGCGTGCGCGAGCAGATCAAACGCCTGCAACCCTTGGTCGATGCCCAGGCCGAACCGCTGGATGCGCTCAACGAACAACGTCATGCGCAAGCTGATCTGGAAGCGCAGGCAGCGCTCGCAAAGATCGCCGAACAGACCGCAGTTTTGCAAGCGCAGTCGCTGCACGAAAAACTCGCGCGCACGGAACTGCGCGCGCCGCGTGCGGGTCGCGTGCTGCGCGTCAGCGCTCATGCCGGCGAAGCAGTTGCGAGCGGCGCTGAATTGCTCTGGTTCGCGGCCGAGGGACCGTTGATCGTGCGCGCTGAACTCGACGAACGCCTGTTCGGCAGCGTGCAGACCGGCATGAGCGCACAGGTCAGCCCCGAGTACGACGACAGCAAGCACTTTCCGGCGCGTGTACTGCGCGTCGCCCGCAGCGTCGGCCCGGTGCGCGATCTGCCGGACGTGCGCGCCGCCGCGAAAGACGACCGCGTGGTCGAATGCGATCTCGCACTCGACGCCGACGCGCCCCTGCTGATCGGGCAGCGCGTACTGGTGCAGATCGACCTCGGCAAGACCGGACAACAGCCTTGAGAGTCCGCGCCGCACTCCTGTCGCTGAGTCTCGCACTCGTCGGCTGCCAATCGAACCCGCCGTATCAGCGGCCAGCGATGGCGCTGCCGCAGGCCTGGCAGGTTCCGCTGGCAGTCGACGATGCGGCGACAGCGAGCGGCGAAGCCGAATGGTGGGCCGCCTTTCACGACGATCAATTGCAGCAACTGCTGCAGCAGGCACTCGCCGGCAGTCCCGACCTGCGCATTGCGGTGGATCGCATGCGCGCGGCGGCGGCCAGCGTCGGCGTGGCGCGCTCTTTTGAATACCCCTCAATCAGCTTTGACGCCGGCCCGACCGACCCGGTGCTGCTGCGTCTGGCCGGACAGAACAGCCGCAATCATGTCGACGATGCGCACTATCAGGTCGGCCTCAACGCCAGCTACGAGATCGATTTCTGGGGCCGGGTCAGCAGCAGCGTCGATGCCGCGCAATTCGAGTATCAAGCCAGCCGCGACGATGTCGACACCGCGCGGATCGCACTGCTGAGTGGCGTGGCGCGCGCCTACTTCGCGCTGCGCAGCTGCGACGCCCTGCTGCAACAGGCAACGCGCAAATCGCAGCTGGCAGCACAACGTGTGCAACTGCTGCAGATGCGTGTCGATGCCGGTCGCATCGTCGTTGCACCCTTGGTTGAAGCACAGCTCGCCGCGCAGGATGCCGACGCCACAGTTGCGGACCTGCGGCTGCAGCGTCACGCAGCCTTGCAGCAGCTGCAGGCCTTGATCGGCGATACCGGCGAGACGCTGCAACTCACGCCGGAATTGAGCCGCGACGCGGCAGCGGTCGCATCCCCCACGCAGGCGGGTGTGAAGGACGACTCGGCGAATGACTCCGTGAAGGGCTCGGCGGACGACTCGGCACGCCGCTCGCCGCCAGCCGTCGCCGAGCGGACCAATCGCGCAGACGAGCCCGCGGATGAATCACCCGATCGAGCGCTCGACGTGCCGCTGCCGCCGGCCGGTCTGCCATCGAGCCTGCTTGAACGCCGTGCCGATGTGCGTGCCGCCGAAGCGCGCCTGGCCAGCGCGCAGGCGCAGGTTTCGGTGGCGCGCGCCGCACGCTTCCCGCAAGTGCAACTGACCGCCGAATTCGGCTATCTCACTGCAGCGGTGGTGCACATTCTGCACGCTGGCAGTGCCTTGATCGGCATTGGCCCCGGCGTGTCGCTGCCGATCTTCGACGGCGGTCGCAGTGCCGCCGAAGTCGAGATTCGACGGCAGCAATACGACGCCGCACTCGCCGAATATCAAAAGAGCGTGCTGGCGGCGTTCGGCGATGTCGAGACCGCGTTGCTGGCGAATCAGGCGGCGCGCGAAGCCGCGGCGCGTTGGGCGCGCGCCGAAGACTTGCAACGCAGCGAATTGCAGCGGACGCAGCTGTCGCTGGATGCGGGACACGCCGACCGACTGCAACTGCTCGATGCCCAGCAGCGTGCGATCGAACTGCGCGTGTCGGCCTTGCTGGCGGCCCGCCAGCAGCGGGACAGCCTGGTCTTGCTGTATCAGGCGCTTGGTGGCGGCGCGCAAGCGAGCGGCCACCCAGACGAGGCCGCCGCGCCCGAATCCGCAGCACCCGTCGAAGCCGCAGCCACTCGAGATGAGAACGCGTCGCCGCCTTGACTGCTTGACTGTTGATTGTCGATGCGCTGAAGCACCCAATTGCGGATCTGGCCTGCGTGCGCGCTCGCGTTCGAACGCAATCGCCATTCGCGCTGCATTCAAGCTGCATTCAAGCTGCATTCAGGTGGCAGGCGTAGCGTGATGTGGGCCGGACACTTTCCGGCCTCTCGCTGGAGCGCAGACCATGCGCAACGTCAAACAAAAACTCATCGTCGCCGTGTTGCTGACTTCGCTGTCGGCCGGCGCTTACGCCAGTGATCGCGGCAAAGACGCGGTCATCGGCGGACTGATCGGTGCGGCCGCGGGCGCCTTTGTCGGCCAGCAATACGCTGGCGACAACGGCACGCTGACCGGCGCCTTGATCGGCGCTGCCGCCGGTGCCGCGCTCGGCTCGCATGCCGGTCGCGACCGTGGCCACGACAACGGCTACAACGACAATCGCTACTACGATGACGGCTATCGCAACGGCGGCTACGCCTACGGCAACGATCGCTACGGCTACAGCGGTTCCGGCTACGGCTACGGCGGCTCAGGTTATGGCGACGCGCGCTACGTCGTGCATGACAGTCGCGACTACCGCCATGACGACCGCGACGGCTACCGCGCCTATGCGAACCCGCGCGATCACGACGACGATCGCTATGGCGCGCGTGATCACGGATGGCGCTAGACGATTCGGGCACGACGTGCGCGCGCAATGCCGCGCGTCGTGCTGATCGGCGCTGATCCGGGTTCATCGACTGCGCCGCAGCCGCCGCAGCCGCCGCAGCCGCCGCAGCCGCCGCAGCCGCCGCAGCCATGGTCATCGCGATCGACGTTGCGATCAGTGGCTGCAACTGCGCGACTTCCGATATGAGTTGCAGAAAAGGCGCATCGCCGTACGGCATGCAATGAACACGCAGCCTTGCATGGCTCGATTCAGCATCAGCTCGGATGCAGCACGCCGCTCTCGCAGTCGATCCGGCCTGAAGGCCAGCAATTACTGGTCTGCACGGCGCTTTGCTCCAGCATGCGCTCGCTCGCAAGCAGAGTTCAATTGCTTCGCCCCGCGCAGATCTCATGCTTCATTGAGTGCCACGCGTGTTGCATCACACACAGCGCGCGTGATGACGGGCTTGCGAGTTGCAATGTTTCAGTTAAGCTGCACAGGGGTAGTTCCAAACAAGTGAAACGGGAGAGTCAACGATGGCAGCAGCAAAGAAGAAAGCAGGCAAGAAGGCCGCGAAGAAAGTCAGCGCGAGCAAGAAGACGAGCAAGAAGGTCGTCAAGAAAGCCGTGAAGAAAGTCGCCAAGAAGGTCGCCAAGAAAGTAGCGAAGAAAGCTGCCAAAAAGGCGTCGGCTAAGAAGGTCGCCAAAAAGGCCGTAAAGAAAGTCGCCAAAAAAGTGGCGAAGAAAGCTGCCAAGAAGGTGCCGGCTAAGAAAGTCGCCAAGAAGGCCGTGAAGAAGGCCGTCAAGAAAGTGGCGAAGAAGGCACCGAAGAAAAAGATCACGACCGTGATCGCGGAAAAAGTCGAAGCCGTTGTGCACGACGTGGCACAAGCAGTCGACGCGGCCAAGACCGAAATCGGTCTCTAGTCTGCCCTAGGGCGGCTGTCGGGATCGCAACTCCGGACGGCCGCTCCGCTTCGACGGGGCTTATCGCCCCACTCGACGCGCGCGTGGAATCCTGCGCGTCCGACATTGGAACCGTCCAGTTGAACGCGGCACTCGGCCGCCTCGTTCTCGGGTTCGCCGAACTTTGAAATCGCCGATCGAGCGCGGTCTCCAGCGGAGGCGCGTCGACTCCGCGCGGTCATTCAACCAGTGATCCGGACAAGCGATCCGGACAAGCAATTCAGTCAAGCAATTCAGTCAAGCAATTCAGTCAAGCAATTCAGTCAAGCAATTCAATCGTGCGTGTCTGCGGCTCGCTGCATCGCGATGCTCTGCGCGCCCCGACACGAGCCGACATCGCGCACCTTGCGCCGTTGCGCTCAACCGTTGCGCTCAACCGTTAAGCTGGGCCGTACCCAATCAGGCGCCCAGGCGCTGGTGGTCGACCATCAGGCAACGATCCTGCACCACATCGATGCCCGCGTCGGTGAGGATGCGCGCCACGCGATCGTTGCGAATGCCCTGCTGAAACCACACCGCACGCGGCTTTGCGGCGAGCAGGTCATCGAGATGTTGGTCGATATCCGGACCGCGGCGAAACACATCGACCAGGTCGATTGCACCGGGAACGTCCGCCAGCCTGCGATAGATCGCAACGCCGAGGATCGTCGTCAGCTCCGGGTAATACACCGGCACCGGAATCACGTCGAAGCCGGCTCGCTGCAGGTACTGCGGCACGTAGAAGGCTGGTTGTGTCGCCATCGACTCGGGCTTGACGCCGAGCACGGCAATCCTTCGCGTGGCCGCCAGCAAGGCGCGGATCTGCGCAGGCTCGGTCAATTCCATTGGCAGCGCTTCCGCATCTCAGATCGGGCTGGGTGATGCACCTGCGACCGCACGACGGCGATGCCGACGCGTCGACAGGCGTTCCAGCGTCAGATAGATCACGGGTGTCGTGAACAGCGTCATCATCTGCGACAGCAGCAGTCCACCGACAATCGCGATTCCGAGCGGCTGGCGCAACTCCGAGCCGGTGCCCATGCCGACCGCCAGCGGCACCGCGCCGAACAGTGCGGCGAGTGTCGTCATCATGATCGGCCGGAAGCGTACCAAACAGGCCTCGTAGATCGCATCGCGCGGACTCAGGCCGAGCGCGCGTTCAGCGTTGAGTGCGAAGTCGATCATCATGATCGCGTTTTTCTTGACGATGCCGATCAGCAGGATGATGCCGATGATCGCCACGATCGACAGATCGGTGCCGGTTGCGAGCAGTGCGAGCAGCGCGCCAATGCCGGCCGAAGGCAAGGTCGACAGAATCGTCAGCGGATGGATCAGGCTCTCGTAGAGCATGCCCAGCACGATGTAGACGGCCAGCAGCGCCGTCAGAATCAGAATCGGCAGCGTACTGACCGATTGCTGGAAGAGCTGAGCGTTGCCGGAGAAGCTGCCCTGAATGTTGCCCGGCATGTGCAGGTCGAGCATCGCCTGATTGATCACATCCGTGGCCTGCCCGAGCGACACGTCCAGGGCCAGGTTGAAGGTGATGTTCACCACCGGGAACTGGCCCTGATGGCTGATCGATAACGGCGCGGTGCCCGCCTCGAAATGCGCGACGGCCGACAGCGGCACGCTTTGGCCGTTGCTGCCCTTGATGTAGATGTGCGACAGCGTATCCGGGTCTTGCTGTTCGGACGGCAGTGCTTCAAGCACCACGTGATATTCGTTGAGCTGGGTATAGGTGATCAGGATCTGGCTCTGCGCAAAGGCGTTGCCGAGCGCCTGATCCACCGTCGCCGGCGTCAGGCCGAGACGCGAGGCCGAATCGCGATCGACCACGACGTTCATCTGCAGGCCGGACTTCTCCAGATCGGAACTGACGTCCTTCAGCTGCGGCTTGGTCTTCAGCTTGTCGATCAGCTTCGGCACCCAGGTATAGAGGTCCTGAATCTCGGACGACTGCAGCGTGTAGGTGTAAAGCGACTTGCCGGGGCGGCCGCCGACGCGCACGTCCTGTACCGCCTGCAGGTAGACGCCGAGTCCGGTGATCTTGTCGAACTTCGGTCGCAGCCGGGTGATGATCTGGTCAACCGTGGCCTTGCGACCGGCGCTCTTCTCCTTCAGCGTGATGAACATGCTGCCGTTGTTGGCGGAGTTGCGACCACCGAGGAACGAGCCCATCGACACCACGTCCGGATCGGCCAGGATGATCGACGCCGCCTGCTGCTGCTTGGCCACCATCGACGTGAACGAGATGTCCTGCGCACCTTCGGTGGTGCCGGAGATCATGCCGGTGTCTTGCGACGGGAAGAACCCTTTCGGGATTGCGATGTAGAGATAGACCGTGGCCACCACCGTTGCCAACGTCAGCAGCAGCATCAGCCAGGAATTCCGCAGCGACCAGTCCAGTCCGCGACGATAGCCACGCAGCATTGCATCGAGCGCACGCTCGGACTGCCGCATCAGCCAGTTCGGCGGCTTGGGCTCTGCGCCGGAGGCATCTTTCTCATGCTCGCCGCGCAGGAACAGGCCGCACAGCGAAGGCGTCAGCGACAGCGACACCACGCCGGATACCGCGATCGCCACCGCCAGCGTCACCGAGAACTCGCGGAACAGCCGCCCGACCAGTCCGCCGAGAAACAGGATCGGGATGAACACCGCAATCAGCGACAAACTCATCGACAGCACGGTGAAGCCGATTTCGCGGCCACCGAGCAGCGCGGCTTCCATGCGCGTCTTGCCTTGCTCGATGTGGCGCACGATGTTTTCGATCACCACGATCGCATCGTCGACGACGAAGCCGACCGCAACGGTCAGCGCCATCAGCGAGAAGTTGTCGAGGCTGTAGCCGAGCGCCCACATCACCGCAAACGTTCCGGCCAGGGACAGCGGCACAGTGACGCCGGCGATCAAGGTCGGCGTCCAGCGTCGCAGGAACAACAGCATCACCATCACAACGAGCCCGACCGACAGCATCAGCGAGAACTGCACGTCCTGCACCGAGGAGCGAATCGTCAGCGTGCGATCGGTCTGCACCTGCAGCTTCACCGATTGCGGCAGCCAGCTCGCGAGCTGCGGCAGCAGCGCCTTGACGCCGTCGACCGTCTTGATGATGTTGGCGTCGGCCTGCTTGCGGACGATCAGCAGCACCGAGCGCTGCGTGTTGAACCAGCCGGCCTGGAAGGCGTTGACCTGCCCCGGCACGATGTTCGCCACCGAGCTGAGCTTCAGCGGCACGCCATTGCGCACGCCGAGCATCAGACCCTGATAGTCCTGGATCGAGTTGAGCTGGTCGTTGGCGGTGATCACCATGTTCTGCGTGCCGTTGCCGAGCGCGCCTTTCGGCGCGTTGGCCGACAGCCCGCTGAGCGCAGTGCGGATGTCGTCGATGTTCAGCTGCATCGCCGACAACGCACTGGAGTTCACCTGAATATGCGTCGCCGGCTGCGCGCCGCCGGCGATATCCACCTGGCTGACGCCCTTGACCTGCGAGATGCGCTGCGCCAGCAGCGAATCGGCGTAGTTGTACAGCTCCGACAACGGATAAGTATCGGAGGTCAGCGCCAGAATCATCACCGGCGCGTCGTTCGGATTGGCCTTGCGATAGGTCGGCGGGTTCGGCAGTCCGGCCGGCAAGTCGGCCGCCGCAGCGTTGATCGCCGCAGCCACGTCGCGTGCCGCCGCGTCGATGTTCTTCGACAAATCGAACTGCATGATGATGGTGCTGCTGCCCAGCGAACTCGACGAGGTCAGCTCGTTGAGTCCGGCGATCTGGCCGAAGCGACGTTCGAGCGGCGCCGCCACCGTCGACGCCATCGTTTCCGGCGACGCACCGGGCTGCTGCACCTGCGTGAAGATGGTCGGCACATCGAGCTGCGGCAGCGGCGCGACCGGCAGGAAGTGGTACGCAATCACGCCGAGCAGGAACAGGCCGATGGCCAGCAGCGACGTGCCGATCGGCCGCTGGATGAACGGAGCGCTGATGTTGAACACGACGCCGGGCTCGTGCGCCTAGTTCGCGTGCGGCTGCGGCGCGTCGGCGACGAAGGCGTCCGACTTCGGCTCTGACTTCGGCTTGCGCCGCAGCCGCTGCGCGAGCCGATCCATATAGAGATAGATCACCGGCGTCGTGTACAGCGTCAGCACCTGCGACAACAGCAGGCCGCCGACGATCGAAATACCGAGCGGCTTGCGCAGCTCCGAGCCGGTGCCGTTCGACAGCGCCAGCGGCAAAGCGCCAAGCAGCGCCGCCATGGTCGTCATCATGATCGGGCGGAAACGCAAGATCGCTGCCTGGAAGATCGACTGCTCCGGGCTCAGGCCCTGATGCCGCTCGGCTTCAAGCGCAAAGTCGATCATCATGATCGCGTTCTTCTTGACGATGCCGATCAGCAGGATGATGCCGATCAGCGCGACGATCGACAGATCCTGTCCGGTCAGAATCAGGGCCAGCAAGGCACCGACGCCAGCCGACGGCAGCGTCGACAGAATCGTCACCGGATGGATGTAGCTCTCGTACAGCACGCCGAGCACGATGTAGATCACCACCAGTGCGGCAAGGATCAGATACGGCTCGTTGCTGAGCGAAGACTGGAACTCCGCCGCGGAGCCGGAGTAGCTGGCGCTGATGGTCGCGGGCAGACCGATCGCCTGCTTGGCTTCGTCGATCGCCGTCACCGCGTCGCTGAGCGACTTGCCGCCGGCGAGATTGAACGACACCGTCGCGGCCGATAGCTGACCCTGGTGGGTCACCACCAGCGGACCGGTGACGGTCTCCATCTTCACGAACGTCGACAGCGGCACCATGTTGCTGGAGCCCAGCGTGAACGCACTTGAAGCCGATGCGCTGCCGCTGCTGCCGGTGGTGGTCGTGCTGCTGCTGCCGCCGGTGCTGGTGCCAGTGGCCTTGGCCGCTTCGGAATTGGCCGAGGCAGAATTCGCAGCCGATGCATTCGAGCTCGCCGCAGTCGCCAGCGTCGCCGTGTTGGCTTTGACGTAAAGCTTGTCGAGCGTGTCCGGCTGCATGCGGAATTCGGGTGCGACTTCGAGAATCACGCGGTACTGGTTCTGCTCGGTGTAGATGGTCGACACCTGGCGTTGGCCGAACGCGTCGTACAAGGTGTCGTCGATCGCCTGCACCGGCACGCCGAACTGACTGGCGCGATCGCGATCGATTGTCAGGCTCAGCTGCAGACCCTTGGCCTGCTGATCGCTGGCGACATCTGCAAGCTCAGGACGCTGCTGCAACGCATCGATCAGCTTCGGCACCCACTCGTTCAGCTCGAGCGGATCGGTGTCCTGCAGCACGTATTGGTACTGCGTGCGGCTGACGCGGCTATCGATCTGCAGATCCTGCACCGGCTGCAGATAGAGCGAGATGCCCTGCACGTCCGCCACCGCCGGTTTCAGCCGGTCGATGATCTCCTGCGCGCTCGAATGGCGCTGATCGCGCGACTTCAGCACGATGCTCAAGCGCCCGGTATTCAGCGTGGCATTGACGGTACCGGCGCCGACGAAGGCCGAAACGCTCTGCACGTCCGGATCCTTGCTGACGACGTCGGCGAGCGCGTGGCTGCGCGCGACCATCGCAGTGAACGAGATGCTCTGATCAGCCTCGGTGACACCGGTGATCACACCGGTATCCTGCTGCGGGATCAGGCCCTTCGGAATCACGATGTAAAGGAAGATGGTCAAGGCCAGCGTCGCGGTCGCAACCATCAATGTTGCGAACTGGCGCTGCATGACCCAGGCGAGGCTGCGCTCATAGCCGTTGAGTGCGCGGTCGAACAGGCTTTCGCTCCAGCGGAACAGACGATTGCTGCGCGTGTTCGCCGCCTCCTGCTCGGGGTCTTCGCGCTTCAGCAGCTTGGCGCACATCATCGGCGTCAGCGTCAGCGAGACCACCGCCGACAGGATCACCGCGATCGACAGCACCAGCGCGAATTCATTGAACAAGCGTCCGACGATGCCCGGCATCAGCAGCAGCGGAATGAAGACCGCGATCAACGAGATCGTCAGCGAGATCACGGTGAAACCGATCTGGCGTGCGCCCAGGCGGGCCGCTTCTTCCGGCTCCTTGCCTTCCTCGATGTAGCGCACGATGTTCTCGATCATCACGATCGCATCGTCGACAACGAAGCCGGTGGCGATGGTGAGCGCCATCAGCGAGAGGTTGTCGAGCGAGAAGCCACACAGCGCCATCACGCCGAATGTTCCGATCAACGACAGCGGCAGCGCCACACTCGGAATCACCGTCGCCCATAGCTTGCGCAGGAACAGGAAGATCACCAGCACCACCAGCACCACGGTCAGCATCAGCGTGAATTGCACGTCACTGACCGAGGCACGAATCGTTTCGGTGCGATCCGACAGGATGCTGACTTTAACCGCCGCCGGAATCGATGCTTCGAGTTTCGGCAGCAGCTGCTTGATCGCGTCGACCGTCTGGATGATGTTGGCGCCGGGTTGGCGCTGGATATCCAGCAGCACGGCCGGCTTGCTGCCGGTTTTCGGATCGGCGACCCAGGCCGCCAGCTGGTCGTTCTCGACGCCGTCGGTGACGCTGGCCACATCGCCGAGCCGAACCGGTGCGCCGTTCTTGTAGGCGACGATCACCGGCTCGAAATCCGAGGCCACGGCGATCTGATCGTTGGAGCCGATCGTGTACGACTGCGCGTTGCCGTTGAAGCTGCCCTTCGGCTGGTTGACGTTGGCCTGACCGATCGCGGTACGAATGTCTTCCAGCGCGAGGCCGATGCCGGCCAGCGCCGATGGATTGGCCTGCACCCGCACCGCCGGCTTCTGATTGCCCTGGATCGACACCAGGCCAACGCCGGAAACCTGCGACAGCTTCTGCCCGAGTATCGTATCGGCGAAGTCGTTGACCTTGTCGATCGACATCGTGTCCGAGGTGACCGCCAGCGACAGGATCGGTGTGTCGGCCGGATTGACCTTGTTGTACACCGGTGGATACGGCAGGTTCGACGGCAGTGTGCCTTTCGCCGCGTTGATCGCCGCCTGCACATCTTGCGCAGCGGCGTCGATGTTGCGATCCAGGCCGAACTGCAGCGTGATGTTGGAGACGCCGTAAGAGCTGTCCGAGATCATCGCGCTGAGCCCGGCGATCTGACCGAACTGGCGCTCCAGCGGTGTCGTCACCAGCGAGCCCATCACATCCGGACTCGCACCCGGATACTGCGTGGTCACCTGGATCGTCGGGAAATCGACCGACGGCAAGGCCGAGATCGCCAGGAACTTGTAGCCGAGCGCACCGAGCAGCAGCACCGCGACCATCAGCAGCGAAGTCGCGATCGGTCGTTCGATGAACGGTTCGGAAACACTCATCGTGGAGACGGCCTCATCGTGGCAACGGCGCCTGCTGCTGGAAGTTCATCGGATGCGGCACTCAGGGCCGCGGCGCGGTGGGTGCCGCAGGTCCGCTGCTGGCCGGCGGCGTTGCGCCAGGCGCTGTGCCGGAGGTTGTTCCCGGGGTTGTGCCGGGCGTCGCACCAGACGGTGTGCCATTCGTGCCCGTGCTCGTGCTCGGCTCCGACTTCGCACTGGCGTCTGCGCTGGAGGCCTTGTCACCCGCGGCGGGCGCCGTCGACACGCTGATCTTCGAGCCGGGCTGCAGTCGGTATTGGCCGTCGGTGACGACCTGCTCACCTACTTTGAGTCCATCGCTGATCAGTGCCACGCCGTCCTCGGACTGCTCGATCGTGACGCTACGCATTTCGACGGTCTGATCGGGCTTGGCGACATACACAAACGATCCGTTCGGTCCGCGCTGCACGGCCGGCGCGGGAATCGTCAGTCCATCTTTCTGCGTGCGCACCAGCAGACGCGTGTTGACGAACTGACCGGGCCATAGCGCCTTGTCGGTGTTGGCGAACGTTGCCTTCAACTTGATCGTGCCGGTGGTCTGGTCGATGGTGTTGTCGAACGCCAGCAACTCGCCCTGCGCGAGCTGGGTCTTGTTGTCGCGATTCAGGGCCAGCACGCTGAGCTTCTGCGAATCGGCCTTGCGGATTTCCGCCAGCGCCTGCTCCGGCAAAGTGAAGCTCACCGAGATCGGCTTGATCTGCGTGATCACGACAATGCCCGACGAGCTACCGCCCTGCACGAGATTGCCCACGTCGACCTGACGGATGCCGACCACGCCGTCGAACGGCGCGCGGATCGTGCAGTACGACAACTGCACGCGCGCGTTTTCGATCGCCGCTTCATCCGACTGCACCAGCGCTTGCGCGCTGCCGACCGTGGCGACCTGCTGATCGACCTGCTGCTTGCTGACGAATCCATCCGGCAGCAAATCGCTGTAGCGCTTCAGATCGAGCTTGGCACTGGTCAGCGTTGCCGTGTCCTGCCCCTTCTTTGCCAGCGCTTCGTCGAGCTGCGCCTGATACGCGCGTGGATCGATCTGCGCGATCAGATCGCCGCGCTTGACCTCGTCGCCTTCCTTGAACGGCACCGCAATCAATTGGCCGGTGACCTGCGGCTGCAGCGTCGCGCTATTGAAGGCCTGCACCGAGCCGAGACCATCGAGATAGATCGGCACATCCTGCGCGTGCACGGTGATCACGGTGACCGGCACCGGTCCATCGGCGGCACCGCCTCGGCCTTTTTTTCCGCCACCGCCCGCCGCCTGCGACGAGTGCTTGCCGCAGCCGGCAAGCAAAACGGCGAGCAGCGCCAGTACGGCGACTAGCGTTCTGCGCATATGAATTCCAATTGGAGCTTGTCTTGTGAGCGAGCCGCAATATGCCGCACCGCACGCGTTGGACGCTACCGATAGGCGATCGGTTCAGACGCGCAGGGGGTAAAGAATTGTTTCAGGACAAGGTTCTGGCTGCAGTCCGAGTTTGCAGCTACCGCAGATTCCAAGTTTCAAACCATGGCCGCCGAACCGCGTCGCCCTGTCGCCAAACTATCGTCGGCGGCTGGGCCCGAGTCATCGACTGGAGACGCAAAGGTCTTCGATTGCCTGCGTTTTCAGCGCACTGCCAACAAAAAGCCCGCGTGCAGAGTCTGCACGCGGGCTCGATTGCAAGGCGCTGCGGCTTAAAGCGCCAGCAGCATCCGCGACGGGTCTTCCAACGATTCCTTGATCGAACGCAGGAACAGCACCGCCTCGCGACCGTCGATCAGGCGGTGATCGTAGGTCAGCGCCAGATACATCATCGGCCGGATCACGATCTCGCCGCCGACCACGACCGGACGGTCGAAGATGCCGTGCATACCGAGAATCGCCGCCTGCGGCGGGTTCAGAATCGGCGTGGACATCATCGAGCCGAAGGTGCCGCCGTTGGTGATCGAGAACGTGCCGCCGGTGAGATCGTCCATCGTCAGCTTGCCATTGCGCGCCTTCAGGCCGAGCTCGCCAATGGTCTTTTCGATTTCGGCGAACGACAGCGCATCGGCGTCGCGCAGAATCGGCACGACCAGGCCGCGCTCGGTCGACACCGCAACGCCGACGTCGTAGTAGCCGTGGTAGACCACATCGCTGCCGTCGATCGACGCGTTCACGGCCGGGAATTTCTTCAGCGCTTCGATCGATGCCTTGACGAAGAACGACATGAAGCCGAGCTTGACGCCATTGGCCTTCTCGAACGGCTCCTTGAACTTGGCGCGCAGTTCCGACACCGCCTTCAGATCGACTTCGTTGAACGTGGTGAGCATCGCCGCCGTTGCCTGCGCTTCGACCAGCCGCTCGGCGATACGCGCACGGATGCGCGTCATCGGTACGCGCTGCTCTTCGCGAGAGCCTGCCACTGGCTTGGAGGTCGCCACCGCTGCCTTCGGTGCATCGGCCTTGGCCGGCGCTGCGGCCGGTGCTGCCTTCTGCTTGTCGGCATAGGCCTGCACGTCTTCCTTGGTCAGGCGCCCGCCCTTGCCGCTGCCGCTGATCTGCGCCGCCGACAGCCCGAGTTCCGACAGCAGCTTGCGCACGGCCGGACTCTGGCCGTCGTCGCTGGCATCGGCGGCTTTGTCTGCAGACTTCTGCTCCGGCTTGGCAGCGGCACCGGCGGTGTCTCCGCCGGCGGGTGTGGAATCCTTCACTTTCGCGGTCGGTGCGGCCGCGGCCGCTCCTTCCTCGAGCACGCCGATGATGTCGCCGGCTTTGACCGTGGCGCCCGGCGCAATCCGCACTTCCTTCAGCACGCCGTCGGCGGTCGCCGGCACTTCCAGCACCACCTTGTCGGTTTCGAGATCGACCAGATTCTGCTCGCGCTTGACCGCGTCACCAGCCTTGAAATGCCAACCTGCGATGGTCGCCTCGGTGACCGATTCCGGCAGGTTAGGGACTTTGATCTCGATACTCATGCGAACTCCGTTCTTGATACGTCTTCAGTGAGGTGCCGCTGCTGCAACGACGCTACGATTTTTGACGGTGCGCGGCTCAGGCGCCGCCGCGTACCGGTTGACCGCCGTCGAGTGCCGCTTTCACCACGTCTTCCTGTTCATGTTGATGCACCTTCAGGTAACCGACCGCAGTGGTCGAATTGCCCTTGCGAGTCGCGTACAGCAGATCGTGATCGTCCGCCAGGTAGGCGCGCAGACGATGCTTGATCTGATACCAGGCGCCTTGGTTTTCCGGCTCTTCCTGACACCACAGCACTTCCTTCGCATTCGGATACGCGGCGATCTGTGCCTCGTATTCCGCGCGCGGGAACGGATACAGCTGCTCGATGCGGACGATGGCGACATCGCCACGGCCCTGCTTGCTGCGCGCTTCCAAAAGATCGTAGTAGACGCGGCCGGCACAGAACACGATGCGCTTGACCTTGGCGGCGTCGAGCTTCTCGGTTTCGCCGATCACCATCTGGAACTGGCCGTTGGTGAGATCGTCCAGATGCGACACCGACAGCTTGTGGCGCAGCAGCGATTTCGGCGTCATCACGATCAGCGGCAGGCGCAGCGAGCGCTTCATCTGGCGGCGGATCATGTGGAAGAACTGCGCCGGCGTCGACGGCATGCAGACCTGCATGTTGTTGCCGGCGCACAACTGCAGGAAGCGCTCGGGGCGAGCCGAGGAGTGCTCCGGGCCCTGGCCTTCGAAGCCATGCGGCAGGAACATCGTCAGACCGCAGAGACGGCCCCACTTGGCTTCTCCCGAGGCGATGAACTGGTCGATGACGACCTGCGCGCCGTTGACGAAGTCGCCGAACTGCGCTTCCCAGATCACCAAACTATCCGGATCGGTGGTGCTGTAGCCGTACTCGAAGCCGAGCACGCCTTCTTCGCTGAGCAACGTGTCGTTGACGACGAAGCGATGCTTGTCCGCATCCAGATGACGCAGCGGCGTGTAGTTGGCGCCGGTCTTCACGTCATGAATCGTGGCGTGACGATGGAAGAAGGTGCCGCGGCGCGAATCCTGACCGACCAGACGCACCGAGAAGCCTTCCTGCACCAGTGCGGCATAGGCCATGGTTTCGGCGAAGCCCCAATCCATCGGCAATTCGCCGGCGGCCATCTTGACGCGATCTTCGTAAATCTTGGCGACGCGCGGATGCAGCGTGAAATCCGCCGGCAGCTTGTGCAACTGGCCGGCCAGACGCTGCAGCGTTTCCAGCGTCATCGAGGTATCGGCCGGCGTGTCCCAGCTGCCCTGCTGATAGTTCGACCAGTTGACCGTGTACTGATTGCCGACCATGCCGAGCGTGGTGCGGGCGATGTTCTCGCCCTTGTCCAGACCATCGCGATAGGCGCGCGCCAGCGCATCGGGTTCATCCTTGCCGATCACGCCCTGCTCGACCAGCTTCTGCGCATACAGCGTGTAGGTGGTCGGCTGCTTGCGAATGGCTTCGTACATCACCGGCTGGGTGGCCGCCGGCTCGTCGGCCTCGTTGTGGCCATGACGGCGGTAACAGCACAGATCGACGATGACGTCCTTGTGGAATTCGTTGCGGAAGTCCATCGCCAGGCGGGTGACGAACACCACCGCCTCCGGATCGTCGCCGTTGACGTGGAACACCGGCGCTTCGAGCAGCTTGGCGATGTCGGTGCAATAGCGCGAGGTGCGCGCTTCGCGACCTTCGCGTGCTTCGATCGGATTCGGTGTGGTGAAACCGATCTGGTTGTTGACGATGATGTGGACGGTGCCGCCGGTGCCGTAGCCTTTCGACTGCGACAGCTGCAGCGTTTCCATCACCACGCCCTGGCCGGCGAATGCGGCGTCGCCGTGGATCAGCACCGGCACCACGCGCTCGCCCTTTTCGTCTTCGCGACGCACCTGGCGGGCCTTGACCGAACCCTCGACCACCGGGTTGACGATTTCCAGATGCGAGGGATTGAACGCCAGCACCAGATGCAGGCGCTTGCCGACGATTTCGATATCGGTGGAGAAACCCATGTGGTACTTGACGTCGCCCGAGCGCGTCAGGCTCTCCGCCGAATACTTGCCTTCGAATTCCGCGAACAGATCCTTGGGCGACTTGCCGAGCACGTTGACCAGCACGTTGAGGCGGCCGCGATGCGCCATGCCGATGACGATGTCTTCGACACCGCCGGTGGCGGCCATCCGCATCAGTTCATCCAGCAGCGGGATCAGCGAGTCGCCACCTTCCAGCGAGAAACGCTTCTGGCCGACGTACTTGTTGTGCAGATAACGCTCGATGCCTTCGGCGGCGGCGAGCTGCGTCAGCACGTCCTTCTTCTGCTCGTTGGTCAGGCGCGGCTTGAACACCTCGCCTTCCAGACGCTTCTGGATCCAGCGCTTCTGCGCCGTCTCCGTGATGTACATGTATTCCGCACCGATCGTGTCGGTGTACACCGCTTTGACGATGCGGATGATTTCGCGCAACGGCAAACGGTCGGCGGCGGCCAGCGTGCCGGTGTTGAACTCCGAATCCATGTCCTCCGGCTGCAGGCCGTGGAACGTCGGATCGAGATCCTGCACCAGCGTGATCGGCGCCAGACCGAGCGGATCGAGTTTGGCCGCCTGATGGCCACGCACGCGGTAATAGTTGATCAGCCGCAGTACAGCGGCCTGTTTCTCAGCGGCGCGCGCATCGAAGCGCGCATCGCTGGCGCTGAGCGGCGCTGCGGTCTTGCGCTCGCGCGCCAGCTTGGCGAAGCGCGCCTTGACCGGCGAGTGCGGCACATCGACGGTGCCATTCGGCGCCTGCACACCGCGGAAGTAGGCACGCCATTCGGGATCGACGCTGTCCGGGTCGTCGAGGAACTGTTCGTACAGATCCTCGACATAGTCGGCATTGGCCCCCTGGATCGAGGACGACTCGATCAGGCTCTGATACTTGGTTCCACTCATGGCGTTTCCTTAAGCCGCGTGACGTACGGGCAGTGCCGACGTTATTTTTTTGCGACTTTCACTACTTTTTCGCCGGCCGGCTGCGACCAGTCCGCAGTCAAGTCGTGCAGGTATTCGCGGAATCCGTCCGCGAGTTCGGGATGCTTGAGGCCGTACTCGACGTTGGCCTTCAGATAACCCAGCTTGCTGCCGCAGTCGTACCGCGTGCCTTCGAATTCGTAGGCGAGTACGGTCTGTTCTTGGATCATGGCGCTGATCGCATCGGTCAGCTGAATCTCGCCGCCGGCACCGCGCTGCGTGCGCTCGAGCAGCTTGAAGATGCGCGGCGTCAGGATGTAACGACCGACCACCGCGAGGTTGCTGGTCGCCTCGGCCGGCTTCGGCTTTTCGACGATGCGGCGAATCTCGCCGAGGCCTGGGCCTACCGGCTGCGTTTCGACGATGCCGTAGCTGGAGACGTCTTCCTGCGGCACGCGCTCCACCGCAATCACGCTGGTGCCGTATTCCTGATAAACGCGCTGCATCTGTGCGAGACAGGGACGCAGGCGACCGTCGATGAGATCGTCCGCCAGAATGACCGAGAAATCTTCGTCGCCGACCGCCGGCCAGGCGCACAGCACTGCGTGGCCGAGACCGAGTGCTTCGGCCTGACGGATGAAGATGCAGGTGATGCCGGGCGGCAGGATTTCCTGCACGGTTTCGAGCAGCTTGCCCTTGCCGCGGCTGGCCAGTTCGGCTTCCAGCTCATAGGCCTTGTCGAAGTGGTCCATGATGGAATTCTTCGAGCGGCCGGTAATGAAGATCAGTTCTTCGGCGCCGGCCGAGATGGCCTCCTGCACCGCGTACTGGATCAAGGGCTTGTCGACGATCGGCAGCATTTCTTTGGCGCTGGCCTTGGTCGCGGGTAGGAAGCGGGTGCCGAGGCCGGCAACGGGGAAAACTGCTTTTCTGATACGCATTCGGGTCTCTAGTCGGGAGAGTCGGTAGACCGGTGGGGGCCACGCTCGTTCCGCGCAGCATCCACACCTGCACTACAGACCGCTAGTCTAACGCAGGGTGCCGAGCATGTGGACGCGGCCGGCGTCGTTGCCAACCAGGGAATAGCGAACTGCATCGCCAGCGGATTCGTAACGCAGCGCCGCGCGGCCCGGCAGCAGCAGTGGCTGCTTGAACTGAAACGCGTAATGGTTCGGATCGACGCCGAGTTCGCGCTGCAGCAGCGCCAGCGCACGCGCCGCCGTCCACATGCCGGTGGCAATCGCGCGTTTGAAACCGAACAGTTTGGCGCTGACCGCATACAGGTGAATCGGGTTGTAGTCGCGCGACACCTTCGCGTAACGCCGGCCGATGTCGGCCGGCGCGTTGAATGCCAGATATCGCGACAACGGGATCGGCTCCGGTGCGGACGACGGACGACGCGGCGGCTTCTTGCCCGGAATGCGATACAGGTAGGTCGAGATTCCGCGCCACAACGTCGGCCCCTCGCCCACTGCGAACTCGGTGGTGAAATCGAATTCCAGGCCTTGCGGCACTTCGCGGCTGTCGGTCAGTGCCACCTGCAGGTCCAGGGCTTCGTCGACGGCGAGCGCACGCTGCTGCTCGATCTCGTTACGCAGATGCACCAGTCCGAGCATGGGCAGCGGAAATTGAGGCTGACCCATCAGGTACATGTGCAGCGAACTGCCGAGCACATGCGGATAGGTCAAGGGCAGGCTCGCGCGATCCTCGAAGCCGAGCAGCAGGTTGTAAGCGCGCAGCCGCGCCGCGTCGACTTTCAAGCCGGCGACGTGCGCCTGCAAGGCGGGCAGTTCGATCTTGCCGCTGGGACGTCGACCTGCCGTGCGCGCGGCATTGAAGAAGGTCGGCAGCGCCGGCGGCAAGCCTTGCAACTCGGAGATCGGAGCGTTCATGTCGGGAAGTCAGTCGGTTTGTCGGACGGCTGTCGCGTGCGGGGAGGTAACGCAATGACAAATCATACGTCGCTTGATTCCTGCATCGTCATGGGTTGCGCGACGATCCTAGGCGGCGCTGATGCCAGCGGAGGTATCACGGAACGACTCGATCGATCGTGACTTGCAAGGGCTTCGACGCTTCGGCGCGCGCTGCCTTGATGCTGCCCTGCAAGTCGCCGGATTGCGCTTGCGCCATGCCGGACTGCGACAGCCGCGCGCTGACGAGGTAGTGCTCGAACTGCGACAGCTTCATCGCCGGCGTCATCGCCTGGCTGTCGTCGAGCGTCACCTCAAGCGGCAACTGCGCCGCTGCGATGCGCTGCACCGCCAGCGGCATCGGCGGTCCGCCGTCGGCCTGCGCAAACACCAGCAGCGTTGCATTCGGCGGAATCTTTGCCGCCAGCTCGGGCGCCAGTGCCACGCGGATATGCAGCGTCACCGGCGATGCGGCCTGAGTGGCCGAAGGCGCCGCGCCTGCGGCCGCACCGTTGGCCGGTGCTGCGACCGAGTCGAGCGCGAGCAGGCGTTCTTGCAGCACGCCGCGCATCGGTGCCGGCAGATCCTGCTGCGACAAGCGCGACCAGCGCGCACGCGCGGTGGCGACGTCACCGCGCTGCGCCGCGCTGAGTCCGCCGTACCACAGCGCCTTGCCCAGATCCGGTTGAAGGTCCAGTGCCTGCGCGAACAATTGCGCGGATCGATCGCTGAGGTTGTTCTCGTCGGCGAAGGCCAGTGCTTCGCCCTCATCCGTTAGCAACACCGCGTCCGGCGACTTCGCACGCGCGTTCGCCTCGGCGTAGGCCTTGGCAGCATCACCGAACCGCTGCAGCACGAAATACGAGCGACCCAGCAAGGCCCAGCCTTCGACATTGTCCGGCTGCTGCTTGAGCTTCTCGGCGAGTGTCTCGACCATCGCGGCGACCTGTGGATCGGACACGCTGCGACGGGCGATCTGCTGTTGCATCTGCCAGCTACCGCTGTACCAGTAGCCGCCACCCGCAAACAGCGCGAGCAGCAGTCCGACCACCAGAATCGCCCAAGCGCGCGGACGCGCGGTTGGTGGATGCACAGTATCGGCGGTCACATCGTCGGCATCGGCGAGTAGGCGTGCGCCGAGTTCCTGCTGCAGGCCGGCCGCCGCTTCGGCGTCGAGCAAGCCGGCTCTGCGCTCGTCGTCGAGTTCAATCAGTCGTGTCTGATAGGCCGCCACGTTGGCGCGCCGACGTCGCACCCGCGTGCTGACGCCGAGCCACCAGGGTCGCGTCAGCAGGAGCAGTGCGATCAGAAAGAGTGCGGAACCCGCCGCAGCGAAATTCAACGTTGGGGTCATCGCGCCTGATCGTCGAGCAGCTTGCGAAGTGCGGCTTCATCGACCGCCGGCGCCGCCACCGCTTGCGCGCGTCGCGTGAAGCGATACAAGGCAATGAGCCCGATCGCCAGCAGCAACAGCGGACCGAACCACAGCAGATACGTCCGCAGATTCACCGCGGGCCGATACAGAATGAATTCGCCATAGCGATCGGTCAGGTATTTTTTCACCTGAAAGTCGCTCGCGCCTTTCGCGATCATGCTACGTATTTCATAGCGAAGGTCCAGCGCCAGCGGTGCCTGCGAATCGGCCAGCGATTCGTTCTGGCACACCAGGCAGCGCAGGTTCGGCAGCAGCGCTTCGAAGCGCTGCTCCTGCTGCGGTGTCAGCACGATCGCTGGCTTTTCCGCCTGCACCTGTGCAGAAACCGGCGCAAGTGCCAAGGAGAACAATCCCAACAGCAGCAACGCACGCAACAGTTTCATGAGGCCGCCTGCAATCTCGGTTTGATGTCGCGGTTCCAGGCCTCGACCGTCATCGGGCCGATGTGCTTGTAGATGATGGTGCCGTGCGCGTCGAGCACGAAGGTCTCCGGCACGCCGTAGACGCCCCAGTCGATTCCAGTGTTGCCGTCGAGATCGAGCAGCACCTGCTGATAGGGATTGCCGTGCTTCGCCAGCCAGGCGCTGCCGTCGGCCGGCGCATCCTTGTAATCAATGCCGACCAGCGGGGCGTGCTCATCGGCTGCCAACTGCATCAAGTAGGCGTGTTCTTCCTGGCAGCCCGCGCACCAGCTGGCGAAGAAATTGACCAGCACCGGGCGACCCTGCAAATCCTGTGTGCGCACGCGCGTTGCACCTTCGCCGCCGAGCACGGCGAGCTCGAATGCCGGCGCCGACTTCCCGATCAAGGGACTCGGCAACTCGCGCGGATCGTGGCCCAGCCCCACCGCGAACAGTGCCAACAGGCCGAGCAGCACGATCACCGGAATTGCGTAGCGCATCAGGCGACTGCCGTCGCGCCGGCAACGGCCTTGCGCTCGGCCGCGCGCACCAGGCGATAACGCTTGTCGCTGGCGGCCAGCAGGCCACCGAGGAACATCAGCACGCCGCCGAACCAGATCATCCGCACCATCGGCTTGACGTAGATGCGCAGGCTCCAGCTGCCGTCGTCGAATCCTTCGCCGAGCGAAACGTAGAGGTCGCGCAGCAACCCGGCATCGACCGCCGACTCGGTCAACATCGTGCCCTGTGAGGGATAGAAACGCTTCTCCGGCGATAGCGCGATGTCGGCGCCACGACCGGCGCTGATGCTGCCGCGCTGGGCCTTGTAGTTCGGACCATTCTGTTCATCGGCACCATTGAAGCGGAAGTTGTAGCCGCCGACCGTGGCCTCGGCGTTACGCTGCAAACGGATGTCCTTCTCTGCGCCGAAGCTGCCGACATAAGCCACACCCAGCGCCCAGACGCCCAAGCCGATGTGCGCAAGCGTCATGCCCCAGACCGCGCGCGGTACAGAAGCGAGTCCATCGAGCAGGCTCGACTTCGAGCGCACACGGCGCCAGACGTCCTGCGACGCGGCGATGACCGTCCAGGCTGCGAGCAGTCCGCCGGCGAGTGCAACCACCGTTGCACGCCCGTACAACGCGAACGGCACGGCAACGGCAATCAGCAGCGCCGCCAGCGCCGGCCACTTCAGGCGCTGCCAGGTACTACGCGCATCGCCGCGTTTCCACGGCACCACAGCACCGATGCCCACCAGCACGAACAAGGGTGCGATCAAGGGCACGAAAACGGCGTTGAAGTACGGCGGCCCCACCGAAATCTTGCCGAGGTGCAGCGCATCCAGCACCAGCGGATACAGCGTGCCGAGCAGGATCGCGGCGGCGGCGACCACCAGAAAAACATTGTTCAGCAGCAGCAGGCCTTCGCGTGAAAACAGCTTGATCGCCGCACTGTCGCCACTGACCAGCTTCGGCGCGCGAATGGCATAGAGCGTCAGCGCACCGCCGACCACCACCGCCATGAAGATCAGGATGAACATGCCGCGCGCCGGATCACTCGCGAACGCATGCACCGACACCAGCACGCCGGAGCGCACCAGGAACGTGCCGAGCAGCGACAAAGAAAACGCCAGAATCGCCAGCAACACGGTCCAGGATTTCAGCAGTCCACGCTTTTCGGTCACGGCCAGCGAGTGGATCAGCGCAGTACCCGCAAGCCAGGGCATGAACGAAGCGTTTTCGACGGGATCCCAGAACCACCAACCGCCCCAGCCGAGTTCGTTGTAAGCCCACCAGGAGCCGAGCGTGATGCCCATCGTCAGGAACAGCCAGGCGGTGGTCGTCCAAGGCCGCGTCCAGCGCGCCCATGCTGCATCGAGCCGGCCGCTGATCAAGGCCGCGATGGCGAATGCGAACGCGACACTGAAGCCGACGTAGCCCATGTAGAGCATTGGCGGATGAATTGCCAAGCCCGGATCTTGCAGGATCGGATTCAGATCGTGCCCTTCCGCCGGCACCGGAAACAGCCGCGTGAACGGGTTCGACGTCAGCAAAATGAACAGCAGGAAACCGATGCTGACGCTGCCGAGCACCGACAGCACCAAGGCGCTCAGATCGGCTGGCAGGCGGCGATTGAAAATCGACACCGCCAGCGTCCAGCCCGACAGGATCAGCACCCACAACAGCAGCGAACCTTCGTGCGCGCCCCACACTGCGGTAACGCGATAGAACAGCGGCAATTGCGTGTGATCGTTCTCGGCGACGTACAGCAGCGAGAAATCCTTGGTGACGAAACAGTAGGTCAGACAGGCGTAGGCGACGGCAATGCAGAAGAACTGCGCCTGCGCGGCGGAACCCGCCACGCCGAGCAGTCGCGCATCGCGGCGGCGCCAGCCGGCCAGCGGCAGCAGTGTCTGCAGCAGCGCCACGCCGAGTGCCAGGATCAACGCGAAATGTCCAAGTTCAGGAATCATGCTTGGCCCGGATTCAGGAACGCGGCGCTTCGGCAGCTGCCGTCATCGGTTTGCCGGCGAGGTTCTCGGCCGGCCGGCCGAGCGATTTGAACGGCGCGCAGGAGTGTTTGCCGTCGGCGGTCTTCAGCGAGGCGGCCACTTGCGGCGGCATGTAGTTCTCGTCGTGCTTGGCGAGAATCTGGCTGGCGACGAACGTTCGTTCACCGGTGACGGGGTCGATGCCGAGCTTGCCGGTCGCGACCACACCCTGCCCTTCGCGAAACAGGTCCGGCAGGATGCCTTCGTAGCGCACCGGCATTTGCTTTTCGCAGTCGGCCATCACGAACACGATTTTCAATCCATCCTCGCGTCGCAGGCTGCCCTTTTCGACCAGGCCACCGAGCTGCAGCGTCGCGCCCTCTTTCGCCGCACCGGCAAGCAGGTCGCTCGGCGTGTAGAAATACATCATGTTCTTGCTGAAGGCGGTAAAGCCGAGGAAAGCCGCACCGCCCACGCCGAGCACCAGGACCAGGACCGCCGCCATCCGCTTCTGACGCTTGCTGAGTCCGCTCATTCGCCTTCGTCCCGTGCCTCGTTGAGGCTGCGCAGCAATGCGCGGCGCCGCCACAGCGGCAACAGCAGATTCCACAGCAACACCGCGGCGCCGAGGCCGTAGCTGCTCCACACATACAACTCGTATTTTTCGTTCATCAATCCGCGCCTCGCGGCTCACCATGACGCTGCCGTCCCTGGCGCGACTGCATCGACGGATCAAGCTCCGGCCCGGTCATCCCTGACTGCTCGTTCGAGACTGCTGCAAGCGGTGCTTGCAAAACGCAGTCTCTCACCCAATTTGCACCGCGCTCGCGTGCGACCACTTCGTTTTGCAGACGGCGCAGCCACACCGCGAAGAAGAATGCGAACGATCCAGACAGCGTCAGCAACAGCGGCCACAGCATCGAGCTGCTGATCTTCGGATCACGAACCGCTTCGAGGCTGAGGATCGTCGATCCCTGATGCAGCGAATTCCACCACTGCACCGAGTAGTGCACGATCGGCACGTTGACCACGCCGACCAGCGCCAGCCACGCGCAGGCCCGAGCCGCGGTTCGCGCATCGCTATAAGCCTGGTTCAGGCCGATGACGCCGAGGTACAGGAACAGCAGCACCAGCTCGGAGGTGAGGCGTGCATCCCACACCCAATACGCACCCCAGGTCGGCTTGCCCCACAGCATGCCGGTGACCAACGCCAGCGCGGTAAAGCTCGCGCCAATGGGCGCAGCCGCAACCACCGCGCACTCGGCCAGCTTCATGCGCCAGACCAGCGCGATCGCGCCGGCGACAGCCATCAATACGTAGACGAACAGCGAGAGTGCGGCGGCCGGCACGTGCACGTAAATCACCCGGAACGCGTCGCCTTGCTGGTAGTCGGCCGGCGCGATGAACAGCCCGCCGTAACAACCGACGGCGAGCAGCAGCAAGCCCAGCCCCAGCAGCCAGGGCGCGAGCCGGTCTGCGAAGCGATAAAAGCTAGGGGGCGAAGCCAGACGATGAAACCAGGTCCACATAGCGCAATTATCGCCGATCGGCGTCGGCGACGTGACCCTGATCGTCAACTACCAGGACCGAACTACTCGAGTGCATTGCGCAAGGCGCCGGCGGCAGCCCACGGCAGCAGGGTGAGCGACAGCACCATCATCGCCGCGAGGAAATACAGCGGCCCTTCAACCGACAGTCCAACCTGTGCCGCGCGCACGGCGCCTGCGCCGAAGATCAGGGCGGGACACATCATCGGCAGAACCAGGATCGGAATCAGCAGGCCCGCGCGCGGCGCGCCCACGGTCAGCGCCGCGGCGAACCCGCCGCTGAACACCAGCACCGGCGTGCCGAACAGCAGCCCTAACAGCAGCACGCCGATCGCCTGCGGCTGCAGATTGAGTGCGAGCGCGATCAGCGGTGCTGCAACGATCAGCGGTGCTGCGATCAGCAGCCATTGCGCCGCCAGCTTGGCGCCGACCAGCATCGGAAACGGAACATCTGCCAGCAGCCACTGTTCGAGCGTGCCGTCGTCGACATCGGCGCGAAACAAGCGCTCGATGCCGAGCAGCGCGGCAAGCAAGGCGCTGACCCAGACGATCGCCGGCGCAAACGCGCGCAGGCCGACATCCTGCGCGGCGAGCCCGAGCGGAAACAACAGCGCGAGCACGCAGTAGAACACCAGCGGTTGCGTCGCCTCGGCCGGACGCCGCAGCGCCAACCGCAATTCGCGGACGAACACCGCCCACGCGGCATCCAGCATCGCGTTCATGCGTCGAGAGCCAGCGCGCGCAGGCGCGGCAAGGAATCCGGCAAGGCTTGATGACTGGTGACGACGGCGGTTCCACCCTCGCCCGCGTGCGCTGCGAGCAACTGCGTGATCAGCTGCAAGCCGGCGGCATCGATGCCGGCCAGCGGCTCGTCCAGAAACCACCAGGGGCGCTTGACCGCCAACAGACGCGAGAGCGCGACACGTCGGCGCTGGCCGGTCGACAAGGTCCCGCACAGGCGATTGCGCTGGGCCTTCACGCCAAGCTGATCGAGTGCTGGCAGCAGTTCGGAATCGCCAGCGCCATTCAGCGCGCACCAGAACCGCAGATTCTCCAGCGGCGTGAGTGCAGCGTTGAGCGCGCTGCGATGGCCCAGCCAGTGCCGCTCCGACGCCCCGGGTCCGCCTGCGATCGTTCCGGCAATCTGCACGCGCAATCCGCCGAGTGTTTCCAGCAGCGTCGTCTTGCCTGCGCCGTTACGGCCCTGGACATGCAGGATCTCGCCCGGCTCGACCCGAAAGCTGAGGCCGCTGAACACGGTGCGGTCGCCGCGGCTGACCGCGAGGTCACTGACGGAAAGAGGGCTCATGGCGAGGGCGGGAAAATTTCGGGCGCAGTGTAAGCGATGCGGCACGCGCCGACGCTCTTGCGACTTACAATAGCGCCCCTCGTTGGCCACTCCCTGGATTCCTTCGCTTGAGCGCACAACTGATCGACGGCAAAGCCGTAGCCGCCCAGGTGCAGCATCGCGTTCAGCAGGCCGTGACCGAGCGCGTCGCAGCCGGGCATCGTCCGCCGGCGCTGGCGACGATTCTGGTCGGCGTCGACCCCGCCTCGGAAATCTACGTCCGCAACAAGCGACGCAGCTGCGAGGCGGTCGGCATCCGCTCGGTGCCGCAGCAGTTCGACGCGAGCATCAGCGAAGCCGCACTGCTGGCCGAGATCGATCGCCTCAACGCCGACAACGGCGTCGACGGCATTCTGGTGCAGTTGCCCTTGCCGAAGCACATCGACACGACCGTGGTGATCGAGCGCATTCGCCCGGACAAGGATGTCGATGGCTTCCATCCGTACAACCTCGGCCGACTCGCCCAGCGCTTGCCGGCGTTGCGGCCCTGCACACCTTTCGGCGTGATTGAACTGTTGAAGAGCGCTGGCGAAACTTTTTATGGTCGCCAGGCCGTGGTGGTCGGCGCCAGCAATCACGTGGGACGGCCGATGGCGCTCGAACTGCTACTCGCCGGCGCGACGACAACCGTGACGCACCGCTTTACCCGCGATCTCGCCGCCGAAGTTGCGCGTGCCGAAATCCTGGTGGTCGGTGTCGGCAAGCCGGGACTCGTGCGCGGCGAATGGATACAGCCGGGGGCCACGGTGATCGATATCGGCATCAACCGGCTCGCCAACGGAAGCCTGGCAGGCGATGTCGAATTTGCCGCCGCGCGCGAACGCGCGGCATGGATCACGCCGGTACCGGGCGGTGTGGGTCCGATGACGGTTGCGATGTTGATGCAGAACACCCTGACCGCCGCCGAACGCCGCGGCAGCTGAGCGGCCTTAAAACGGCCGCCGAGATGACGCGATCTTCGCCAAATTGAAGATCCGTCTCAGAAGATTCGTCTAAGAACATTCGTCTCAGAAGATCCGACTAGGCTCGAAAAACCGGGCGCCGGCGCGGGTCTGTTTTCCGCGGCGATCCCGGCGGATCGTCAATCAAGTGCATCACCATCTACGTCCCTGCGCCACCCTGCATCGCCGCCAATTTTTGTGCGCGGCACCAGGCTATTTGACGAAGCCGAGGCTCAATTTCATCAGGCGCCAGTAGTGCACCGGGAAGCAGCGCTGGATGAAGGTGATCAGATGTGCGTCCGGCCCGATCAGTACGCGCGCACTGCCCCGCTCGATGCCGCGGATGATCGTCGCCGCCGCCTTTGCCGGCGTCGTCATCGTCAGCTTCTCGAATTGCTGAACCGCCCGCGCCTGATCGCTGGAGCCATCGGGGCCCGCATAGTAGCGGCTCGATTTCGCAATGTTGGTGCGAATGCCGCCCGGATGCACGCAGACCACGTTCACCTTTGTCGCGTCCAGTTCATGACGTAGACACTCGGTGAAACCGCGCACCGCAAATTTGGACGCGTTGTACGAACCCTGCGTCGGCACCGCGACGATGCCGAATACGCTCGACAGATTGACGATGGTCCCCTCGTTCTGCGCCGTCAGCATCGGCAGAAACGCCTTGGTGCCATAAACCACACCCCAGAAATTGATGCCCATCAACCACTCGAAATCTTCGTAGCTTTGCTCGGCGATGGTCTGCGAGACCGAGACGCCGGCATTGTTGATGACGAAATGCGCCGTGCCGTAGGTTGCGCGGACCTCCTCGGCGAAGGCATAAACGGCCTCGCGATCGGCGACGTCGAGGCGCTTGAGCAATACGGGTTGCGGCAAGCTCGCAGCAGTTTCCTCGAGACCTTGTTGATTGACATCTGCCAAAGCCAGGCGACAGCCGCGCGCGGCCAGCTGTTGTGCCAACGCGCGGCCGATGCCTGAACCGGCGCCGGTGATGACGGCGACCTTGCCGGAAAACTGAACCATGGAATCCCCCAGAAAAATGAAGTGAGCGCTTGCGCGCGCTTTGTCGTTATCGTCTGCGCCGGCGCCTTGCTGCACCGGCATCGTGTTTCAAGCGTGCCAGATCACCGCTGATTTGGATGCGCTCCAGCGCTGGAAATACTGCCCATATGCTTGCTCGACCGCCGCACGCTTGATCTTCATCGTCGGCGTCACCATGCCGTTATCAACGGTCCATTGCTCGGGGACGATCGCAAGAAATTCCAGCTGCTCGTGCGGATCGAGCGTCGGGTTGACGTCGCTCAGCAGCGCCTTGAACTGCGCGTCGAGCTCAGCACGGAATGCCTCGTCGCGGCGCGCTTTGGTAAGACTCTCGGCCGGCAGCATCAGCATCGCGAACGGCTTCTGGAAGTTCGCACCGGCGACACACACGGCCTCGACCTGAGGATGTGCACCGAGCCGATTTTCGATCGGCGCCGGGGCCACGTATTTGCCCTTGCTGGTCTTGAACTGCTCCTTGGCCCGACCGGTGATGCGCAGGCGACCTTGCGCATCGATCTCACCCAGATCTCCGGTCAGCAGGAAACCGTCGGCACTGAACGTTTCGCGCGTTTTTTCCGGCTCGCGGTAATAGCCCAGCATGTTCCAGGGCGCGCGCACCATCACTTCGCCGATTTCGGACAGTCGGCATTCCACATGCGGCCAGGGCGCGCCGACGTAGCCGACGCGCATCGTCTCCGGCCGGCTCGTGTGCGAAATACCGAAGTTCTCCGTCATGCCGTAAACCTCGAGCAGATCGAGACCGAGATTGCGATACCACTCGATCACATCCGAGGGCAGCGGTGCCGCGCCGGTCGCAGCGAATCGCACCTGCGACAGACCCAGCTGTTGCAGGATCTTGCGCTTCAACAGGCCGCCGACCACCGGGATGCGGAACAGAATGTCGAGCCGTCGCTTTGGCAGCTTGGCGAAAATGCCCTGCTGGAACTTGACCCACAGTCGAGGCACCGAGAAGAACACGGTCGGCTGCACGCGCTGGATGTCTTTGACGAAGGTGTCGAGCGATTCCGCGAAGCTCACCTGGAAGCCGTTGTAGACGCTGTTGGCCTCGACACCGACGCGCTCGGCGACATGCGCCAGCGGCAGGTAGGACAGGATGCGATCTTCCTGTCCGAGCGTGAACTCCTCGCTCATCGTGCGCGAGGCGGCCGCGAAATGATCGAAGCTGTGCATCACGCCTTTCGGCATTCCGGTAGTGCCCGAGGTATAGATGATCGTCGCCAGCTCGCTGCCTTCGCGCACCGGCGAATCGGCGATCGGCACAACCGTTGCCAGAATCTTGTCCCAGTGAATCCCGCCATCCGACGCGCCTTCCGGCGACAGCGGCGTGGCAATCCGCAGCACGCCCTCGGGCACGCCGGCGCGCATCGTCGGCCAGGCGTCGAGCTTGCCGATGAACAGCGCCTTGGCCTCGGCGTGATCGAGAATCTGCCGGACCGAATCCGCAGCGAGTGTTGGATACAACGGCACGCTGACATGCCCCGCCATCCAGATCGCAAAGTCCGCCATCAGCCAGTACGCGCTGTTCTTGGACAGAATCGCCACCCGACTGCCGGCGGGCCACTGCTGCGCGCGCAGGTAGGCCGCGACACGGCGCGCTTCGCCGAGCGCTTGCGCCCAGGTCCACTCGCACAGGATTCCGCCGCCCATCGGCTGGCTCAGGTAGCGCAAATTGGCGCGCTCGCGCTCCCAGCGATACAGGCGTTGCAGCGGCAAGTCATCCGGCGACAGCGGCAGCATGAAGCGTCTCCTCGGCTAAGGCGTAATCGCCATTGTTATCATCCGCAGTAATAGAGTAATGGTATCGGACGCACGACCCTATTTACCAACCCGGCAACACGGAATTTACGATTACCATGACTCGCTCGACCCCGAATCTGATCGCCTCGCCTTATTACACCGCCGACCACGAGCAATTTCGCACGCAAATCCGCCGCTTCGTCGAACGCGAATGCATGCCGAACATCGAGGCCTGGGAAGCGGCCGGCGAGCTGCCGCGCGAGTTGCACCTGAAAGCGGCGGAAGCCGGCCTGCTCGGTCTTGGCTTTCCGGAGGAATTCGGCGGCGTGCCGGTCGATGACTTGTTCTTCATGGTGATCGCCACCGAAGAACTGATGCAGACCGGCGCCGGTGGCCTGCTGGCCAGCCTGTTGTCGCACGGCATTGCGGTGCCGCCGGTGATGCACGTCGGCACCCAGGAACAGAAAGAGCGCTTCTTGAAACCAGTGCTGCTGGGTCACCGGATCGCCGCGCTGGCGATCACCGAACCCAGTGGCGGCTCGGACGTCGCCAACCTGCGTACCTCGGCCAAACGCGACGGCGACCACTACATCGTCAACGGCTCCAAGACCTTCATTACCTCGGGCCTGCGTGCCGACCAGATCACGGTCGCAGTTCGCACCGGTGAAGCCGGCCTGGGCGGTGTATCGCTGCTGGTGATCGAAGCCGATACGCCGGGCTTCTCGCGCAGCCGTCTGGAAAAAATGGGCTGGTGGTGCTCGGACACCGCGACCTTGTACTTCGACAATTGCCGCGTGCCGGTCGCCAATCGTCTCGGCAGCGAGAACGGCGGTTTCATGACGATCATGCTGAACTTCAACAACGAACGGCTGATGCTGGCCGCCCAGGCCTGGGCTTCTGCGATGGTCTGCTATGAAGAATCGCTGGCCTATGCGCGTGAGCGCCAGACCTTCGGCAAGCCGCTGATCCGCAATCAGGTGATCCGCCACAAACTGGTCGATCTGAAAACGCGCATCGATGCCGTCAAGGCGCAGCTCGATCTGCTGTGCTGGCGCGTGTCGCGCAAGCAGATGCCGGTGGCCGAGGTGTGCATGTTGAAGAATCTCGCCACACAGACTTTGGAATACGTGGCCGGCGAGGCGGTGCAGATTTTCGGCGGCGCCGGGTATCTGCGTGGCGCCAAGGTCGAGCGAATCTTCCGCGAGACCAAGGTGCTGTCCATCGGCGGCGGCGCCTCCGAAGTCATGAAGGAACTGGCGGCCAAGCAGCTCGGATATTGATTCAGAGCGGTCAATAAGCGGGGTCGATCGTTCGCACAGCGGCGCCCGCGACCCGGCGCCGGAAAGCGCCCGCACAAGTCATCGAACTACGCACGCAGTCGCTCTCGGCTGTGCCTTCAATCGTGCGCGTCGATCTTGCAGTCGTCGGCGCCAGTGAACAGGCGTATGCCGCAACAACTTAAATGGTTGGAAAGTTCCACAGCAACAAGCATTTCTCATCTTGAAATTCGATGAAACTTCGCCGGATGCAGTCGGTCGAACCCGCGACTTACCGGCGTTTTTGTGTTCATACAACCAACTTAACCATTCGCTGCACCTAGTTCGAATATGAATATGACTACGTTCGGTAATCAGGGCTTATAACGCGGTGAATAACAGGCATCGTTAATTCGATGTCATGACAATTGGTAGAGTCCCCCAGGAGAGTCAAATGAAGTCGCGACAAATCAAACTCAAATTAGCGGCGCTGAGCGCTGCCTGCGCCAGTCTGGCCGCGCCGATGCTGGCGCAGGCTGGTAATGGCCCTTACATCGGCGTCGAAGGCGGCGCCAACTGGCAGGCCCCGCAGAACTTCGACTTTGGCGGTGGCGTCGACGCCACAGCAAAGTTCAAGCATCCGTTCGACGCCGGCTACATCGGCGGCTTGACGTTCGGCTATGGCACCGCCATCGGTCTGCGTCCTGAACTGGAACTCGACTATCGCCGCAACGACATCAAGAGCTTCGCCGGCGCATCGATCAGCGGATACGAGAATGCCTACACCGCGATGGGCAACCTCTGGTACGACATCAAGACGCCGACCGGCTTCTTCAGCGTCGTGCATCCCTACTTCGGCGGCGGTGTGGGTGGCGCGCGCTTCGCAGTGCGCAACACGCCGGGCAACAACGATTTCAGCACCAAGTTCGCCTATCAGGGCGGCGCCGGTCTCGGCTTCGACGTGACGCCGAATCTGACGCTGTCGGCCGACTGGCGCTATCTGCAGACCAGCCGCGGCAACTTCGACCTTGGTCTGGGCACCGACGGCCGTGCGCGCTACCGCTCGCAGTCGGCGATGCTCGGCGTGCGTTATTCATTCGGCGCTGAGCCGACTCCGCCGCCGCCACCGCCGCCACCTCCGCCGCCGCCGCGTCCGCTGCCGCCGCCTCCGCCGCCGGTCCTCGATAGCGATGGCGATGGCGTGCCGGACAATCTCGATCGTTGCCCCGGCACCCCGCACGGCTTCAAGGTCGATGCCACCGGTTGCATCATCGAGCAGACCATCGTGCTGCGCGCGGTCAACTTCGAGTTCAACTCGGATCAGCTGACGCTGCCGTCGAAGCAGACGCTGGATGAAGTGGCCGGCGGCCTCAATGGTCAGCCGAGTCTGAGCGTGCAGATCGGTGGCTACACCGACTCGGTCGGCTCGGCCAGCTACAACCTGAAGCTGTCGCAGAAGCGTGCCGACTCGGTCCGCAACTACCTCGTCAGCAAGGGCGTCAGCTCGAGCAATCTGGTCGCGAAGGGTTTCGGCAAGGCCAATCCGATTGCCAGCAATGACACGGACGAAGGTCGCACCGAGAATCGCCGCGTCGAGTTCGTCGTGCTGAACAAGCCGGCGACCGTCAAGGTGGTGGGCAAGGATTCGACCGAACAGTCGAAGGCCGCCGCCGAAGGTGGTCCGACGCCGAAGGCCAAGCCGCGCCACAAGCGCAAGCCGGCCGCGAGCTCGGAATCCTCGCAGTAAGTCTTAAGCCGTTGCAGTAAAACGAGGCGCCGGAGATTTCTCCGGCGCCTTTTTTATGGCCGTCCTACGATGGCCGTCCTACGATGGCCGTCCTACGATGGCCGTCCTACCGAAGTCTGCGACTCAGGCGATCGAGTCGGGACCGCGCGACATCAGGCGGGCTTCAACTGCACCAGCAATTGGCGACCTTTGACCTGCATCCCCGGCTCGACACTGACGGCCTCGACTGTCCCCGCGAGCGGCGCGGCCAACTGGAATTCCATCTTCATCGCTTCCAGCACCACCAGCGTCTGGCCCTTCTCAACGGTGTCGCCGGGCTTCACATGCACGGCGACGATCTTGCCGTCGCTATGCGCGGTGATGCGTCCATCGGAGCCGGCGCCGCTGACTTCGGCGGGTGCATAGGTGCGATCGACGAAGCATTCGATGCGGTCCTCCGCATCCAGCCATAGCGACTGGGCGGCACGCGCATACCGCGCCGTCTTGCGCACGCCACCAATCAGATACTGAAACGAACCGGCGTCCGACCACTGCGCGTCGATCGCGAGCTTGGCGTCACCGATCGTGGCTTCGAAGTGACGGCCCTCGTGCACGAACACGCCGAGTTCGTAGTCGCTCGTCCCCCAGCGCAAGCGGAACACCGCCGGCGTTTCATGCGAACTGTGCCAGCCGATCATTTCCACACCGAGCTGGTGCGTGCGCGCCAGCGCAGCAGCATCATCGAGATACAAAGCCACCGCTGCCAACAGGAGCTGTACGGCACCGGGCTTTTCCGATGCGAGTTGTTCTTGTGCGAAGTACTTGCCTACGAAGCTGGTACTGAAGTCGCCCGATGCGAAGGCTTCGGTCGCCAACACCGCGCGCAGATAGTCTCGATTGGAGACAACGCCGAGCAGGCTGGTCTGTTCAAGCGCCTTCAGCAGACGCGTGCGCGCGGTCTCGCGATCCTCGCCCCAGGCAATGATTTTTGCCTGCATCGAATCGTAGTAGGGGCTGATCTGCTTGCCGCTTTCGAGGTAGGTGTCGACACGAACCCCTTCGCCACCCGGCGCCTGCCAGCGCAGCACGGGCCCGGTCTGCGGCAGATAGTTTTGGCGCGCATCTTCGGCGCACAGCCGCACTTCGATTGCATGGCCAAAGCGGTTGTCGTTGATCTCCGCCTGCGACAGCGGCAAGGACTCGCCCTGCGCCACGCGCAGCTGCCACTCGACCAGATCGACGCCGTACACCAGCTCGGTGACCGGATGCTCGACCTGCAGGCGCGTATTCATCTCGAGAAAATAGAACGCACCGTCTTTGCCGAGCAGGAATTCGACGGTGCCGGCGCCGACGTAGTCCACCGCTTTCGCCGCCGCGACCGCCGCTGCACCCATCTTCATGCGCAGCGCTTGATCGACCGCCGGACTGGGCGCTTCCTCGACCACCTTTTGATTGCGCCGCTGCACCGAGCAGTCGCGTTCGCCGAAGTGGACGACGTTGCCTTGGCGATCGCCGAACACTTGGATTTCGACATGCCGCGCGTCGATCACTGCCTTTTCGATCAGCAGCTGACCGCTACCGAATGCGTTGCTGGCTTCGGAGCGCGCCGACTGGATGTTCTCCAGCAGCTTGGCTTCTTCGAACACCAGCCGCATGCCGCGCCCGCCACCGCCGGCAGCGGCCTTGACCATCACCGGCAGACCGGCCTTGATCGACTCGGCCACCAGCGTCGTGTCGCTCTGATCGTCGCCCTGATAACCCGGCACGCAGGGCACCTGTGCCGCGATCATGCGGATCTTCGACGCGGACTTGTTGCCCATCGCTTCGATCGAATGCGCATCCGGACCGATGAACACCAGGCCCGCATCGTGCACCGCCTGCGCGAAGTCCGCGCGTTCCGACAGGAAGCCGTAACCCGGATGGATCGCCTGTGCGCCGGAGACACGCGCAGCGTCGATGATCTTGTCGGCGAGCAGATACGATTCCTTCGCCGGCGCCGGTCCGATGCACACGCCCTCGTCGGCTTCGCGCACGTGCAGCGCATCGCGGTCGGCCTCGCTGAAAACGGCGACGGTTTTGTAGCCGAGTTTTTTCGCGCCGCGAATCACGCGCACCGCAATCTCGCCGCGATTCGCAACCAGCACCTTGTCGAAACGTTTCATCGAATCCCTACTCCGTGTTCAGCGGAAATCGTTTGTTGAATGTTTGAATAGTCGGCGAGCCAGTCCGCCGCAGTGCGCTCGAAATAGGCGACATTGGCGTAAGCCGCATAGGCCGGGTGCGCGAACGTGCGCACGCCATTGCGCGCGAGGCCGCACTTCAGCAACACCCGTTGCGAGGCGAGGTTGTCGAGGTGCGCGTTGGCGGTCAGCTGCGCGAGTTGCTTCTGCACGAATCCGTAATGCAGCAGCGCGAAGCTCATCTCGGTCGCATAGCCCTGCCCCCAGTACGCCGGGAACAGCCGGTAGCCGACCTGGATGATGGTTTCACCTTGGACGTGGTTGAGCAGATGGAAACCGATACAGTCCCCCGAGTCGCGCAGCAGTGTTGCCCACACGCCCAGACCCGGGTGTTCGTCGTAGTAGCGCAGGATGCGGTTTTCCAACATCGCGCGCGTCGCATCGAGCGACACCGCGCCGCCGAGATAGCGCATCACTTCGGCGTCCGAATTGAGCCGGTCGAGCAGCGCCAGATCGTTCCGCTCGAAGCGCCGCAACACCAGGCGTGCAGTCGCCAAGCCTTCGCCGGCATCCGCCGGACCACGGTAGGCGACGTCGTCACCGGACGGCGCCGAGAGTGGCGCTGAAAGCGGCACTGAGATCATTGCGCCCACTTCGGTTTGCGCTTCTGCATGAACGCGCCGATGCCTTCCGGCGCTTCGCTGCCGCGCACGGCCTGCGCGAATTTTACGGCGGCATCGTCGAGCACGGCATCCATGTCCTGGCGCGCGACGTTGAGAATGATCTCCTTGGTCATCTCATTCGCGAGCGGACCGCAGTTGAGCACTTGCGCGAGTGTTGCATCGAGCTTGGTGGCGAGTTCGGCCTCGTCGCCGAAGCCTTCGTGCACCAGACCGAGTCGCAGCGCCTCGACACCGCTGAACTGTGCGCCGGTGAGACACAATCGGCGGGCCGCGGTCAGTCCGATACGCTCGACGATGAACGGTGCGATCTGTGCCGGCGGCAGTCCGCGCGTGGTTTCGGGCACGCCGAACTTGGCGTCGTGATGCGCCAAGGCGATATCCGACACGCAGGCGAAGCCGAAGCCACCGGCCAGCACCGATCCCTCGCAAACCGCAATCACGACGGCAGGAATGCGGCCGACGGTGCGCAGCATCGTGCCGAAGCGACGACTGAACGCCACCACCGGATCGGGTTCGCCGGGTGCCGGAGCTTTGAGTCCGCCCGCCATCATTTCCTTCAAATCGCCGCCCGCGCAGAAGTGCCCCCCGGCACCGCGCAGCACAATCGCGCGAACGCTACGATTTTCGATGCAGGCTGCGAATACCGCTTCGAGTTCGCCGACCATCTCGAAGTTGAGCGCGTTGCGCACCTGCGGACGGTTCAAGGTGATGCGCAGCACGCCGCGTTCGAAGGACAACAGCAGCGTCTTGGTGTCGGGCAGATTCATCGTGGCTTTACGGTTGAGTTGAATGGAGCGTTCAGCCGGCTTTGCGCTTGCCGCCGTAACCGAGCCGCTTGGAAATGATGCCGAGCATGACTTCGTCGGCGCCGCCGCCGATCGAATGCAGGCGCAGATCGCGATAGAACTGCGAGACCGAGCTTTCGCACATGTAACCCTGGCCGCCCCAGAACTGCAGGCAGGCGTCGGTGAGTTCGCGCGCGAGGCGACCGCTCTTGAGCTTTGCCATCGAGCACAGCAGCGAAGCCTCGCGGCCGGCGACGAGTTCGTCGGTCGCGCGGTAGGTCAAGGCACGCAGCGCTTCGACTTCGGTCTTCAGTTCCGACAGCCGGAACTGCACGTATTGATTGTCGAGCACCGACTGGCCGAAGGCCTGGCGCTGGCGGGTGTAGGCGGCGGTGTCGTCGAGCACGCGTTCCATCGCGGCGATGATGCTGGCCGACAGGAACAAACGCTCTTCCTGGAACTGCTGCATCTGATAGACGAAGCCCTTGCCCTCCTCGCCGATCAGGTTGCGCACCGGTACGCGGACATCGTCGAGAAAAATCAGCGCGGTATCGCTGGAACGTTGACCGAGCTTGTCGAGTTTGGTCTTGCGATCAACGCCCTTGGCGTCGAGCGGCACCACGATCAGCGACTTGCTGCCGTGGCGATCGGCACCGGCATCGCCGGTGTTGGCGAGCAGACAGGCCCAGTCCGCTTGCGTACCGTTGGTGATCCACATCTTCGAACCGGAGATCACGTACTCATCACCGACCCGTCGAGCCACCGTCTTGATGCCGGCGACATCCGAACCGGCACCCGGCTCGCTGACTGCAATCGCGGCAACCTGGTCGCCGCTGATGGCCGGCTTGAGAAAATTCTCTTTCAGATAATCCGAGCCGAAACGGGCTAGTGCGGGTGTCGCCATGTCGGTCTGCACGCCGATTGCCATCGGCAGACCGCCGCAGGTGCAGAAACCCAGGGCCTCGGCGAACGCCACCTGATAGGAATAATCGAGGCCGAGCCCGCCGACCGCTTCGGGCTTGCTGATGCCGAGCAAACCGAGGTCGCCCATTTTCTTCAACACTTCGTGCGCCGGCCACAGGCCCGCTTCTTCCCACTCGACGACATGCGGGTTGATTTCGGTCTCGACGAATTTCTTGGTGGTGTCGTAGAGCGACTGGTGTTCGTGCGTGAAATTCATGCTGGATCCCTCCGGACTGATGCGCGGTGCCTGTTGGCTCCGCGAAAATTTGTGAACACACAGCGCCGCGCGATCAGGCGCGGCAGCACGCGCGTCTCCTCAGAAGCGCGCGACGCCGAAGGAATTGCTCACGACCTCGCGTGCGCGCCCTTCGAGGCAGATCGACAAGGTGTAACCGAGCACGCGACGCGTATCGCGCGGATCGATCAGACCGTCGTCGAACAGGCGGGCGCTAGCGGCGAACGCGGTCGATTGCTGATCGAACTGCTTGACGATGTTGCTCTCGATCGCCGACAGCTGCTTCTCTTCAGCGTCGCCGATCGGCTTGCCTTCCTTGACCCATTTGTCGCGCGTGACGATCGTCATGACCTTCGCGGCCTGCTCGCCGCCCATCACCGCGGTGCGCGAATTCGGCCATGCAAAAATGAATTGCGGTCCGAAGCCACGGCCACACATACCGTAGTTGCCGGCACCGAAGCTGCCGCCCATGACGATCGTGATCTGCGGCACCTTCGCATTCGCGACCGCCTGAATCATCTTCGAGCCATGCTTGACGATGCCGCCCTGCTCGGACTCGCTACCGACCATGTAGCCGGTGGTGTTCATCAAGTAGATGATCGGAATGTCGGCCTGGCAGCACAGCTGGATGAACTGTCCGGCCTTGGTCGCACCGCGCACGGTGATGGGTCCGTTGTTGCTGATGATGCCGACCTGCATGCCGTGAATCACCGCGCGGCCGCAAATCGTCTGCTGGTCGTACTCGGATTTGAATTCGAGGAATTCCGAGCCGTCGACCAGGCGTGCGATCACCTCGCGGCAATCGAAGGGCTTGCGGTAGTCCACCGGCACCACGCCACAGAGCTCTTCGATGTCGTACAGCGGCGCGCGCACTTCGCGCAGCTGCAGGCGCGGGCGATTGCGATTCCAGTCCAGGCTGCTGACGATATCGCGTGCGATGCGGATACCGTCGGCGTCGTTCTCCGCGAGATACTCGCCGGTACCGGCGATCTGCGTATGCATCTCGGCGCCGCCGAGATCTTCGTCGATCGCAATCTCGCCGGTTGCGGCTTTCAACAGCGGCGGGCCGGCGAGAAAGACTTTCGCATTCTTGCGGATCATCACCACGTAATCGGACAGACCCGGCATGTAGGCGCCGCCAGCAGTACTCGAGCCGTGCACGATCGTCACCTGCGGAACGCCGGCCGCCGACTGCCGCGCCTGGTTCGCAAACGTGCGCCCACCGGCGATGAACAACTCGGCCTGGTACAGCAGATTGGCACCGCCCGATTCGATCATCGATACCGATGGCAATTTCTGGTCGTAGGCGATTTCCTGCAGACGCAAGGTTTTCTGCACGCCGAACGGCGTCATCGTGCCGCCCTTGATCGCGGAATTGCTCGCAACCACCATGCAACGCGTGCCGGAGACGTAACCGATACCCGCAATCATGTTGCCGCCGGCGAGCGAGCCATCCTTGTCGTCGTGCAGCTTGTAACCACACAGCGTCGACAGTTCGAGCCAGGGACTGCCGCGATCCAACACCAGATGCAGACGTTCGCGCGGCAGCATCTGGCCACGCTTGTGGAATCTGGCGCGCTTGCTCTCTTCTTCATGGCGGCCCTTTTCTTCGATCGCGCGAAACTCACCGATCTTGGCCAGCATGTCCTCGCGGTTCTGCTTGAACGCAGCGCTATTGACATCGACCTTGGATTCGATAACTGACATTTCCGCTTTCCTCGCAGGTTCTATTTTCTTGTGTATTTTTATCAGTAAATGAAGGTGTTTTCACCAACAATGTCAATTACTGATCGGCTTTCAGAAAGCCTTTTTGAGCGACTTCGATTCTGCCACGCGACGCGACGGCCTGTAGCCAGCTTCAAAGGTAGCAGCCGGCGAGGCGACGCCAGCCAGAACGCCGCGCCGCCGGTTCGCGTTCAGGCCACCGCTTTGGGTCGAAACGCGCGATGAAAGCCGGTGAATGGCTTTGAGTTCTTGTGATCCATCAACGGAAAGGCCTTCGGATTGAGGCTGGAGCCGCCGTCGATCTTGATACACGTTCCAGTGATGAACGCCGCGCCCGGCGACAGCAGGAACACGATCGCTGACGACACTTCCGCTTCCTCCGCCATCCGTTTGAGCGGCGCGATCCCCGACAGTTTCGGAATCACTTCTTTGGCGAACGCAGGATCGTAGTGATCCATACCGGACGAGGCCACATAGCCCGGCGCGACCGCATTGACGCGAACCCCCGACACGCCCCACTCCACTGCGGCGGTCTCGGTCAGGTTCAGCATGCCGGCGCGTGCCGCCCCCGAATGACCCATGCCCGGCATGCCGCCCCACATATCCGCGAGCATGTTGACGATGCTGCCGCCATGCTTCTTCATGTGCTGCAGGTAGACTTCGCGCGCCATCAGAAAGCCGCCGGTGAGATTGTTGGCGACCACGGCGTCCCAGCCCTTCTTGCCGATCATCGCCAGCGGCATCGGATACTGGCCGCCAGCGTTGTTGACCAGGCCATGGATCGCGCCGTGCTCGGCGAGCATCTGCTTGACGGTGGCCTTCACCGCGTCTTCATCGCGAATGTCGTAGGCGTAACTCGCCGCAACGCCGCCATCCTCGACGATCTCGGCGACGGTCTTGTCGAGCTTCTCCTGCTTGCGCCCGGTGATGATGACCTTGGCACCGAGGCTGGCCAGTTCGTGCGCCGTACAGCGACCGATGCCGGAACCGCCGCCGGTGATGACGATGTTCTGTCCGGCGAACAGGTCCGCCGCAAATACCGATTGGTAAGCCATCTTGTTTGTCCCCCAAAAGAAGAAGGCCGGTTTCCCGGCCTTCTGTTGACACGATGTTTTGAACGGCGAGCTTAGACCTTGCTCTCCATTTCCGGCACCACCGAAAACAGATCACCGACCAGTCCGTAATCGGCAATCTCGAAGATCGGCGCTTCCGGATCCTTGTTGATCGCAACGATGGTGCGGGCATCCTTGATACCAGCCAGATGCTGGATCGCGCCGGAAATACCGATCGCGAAATACAGTTCCGGTGCGATGATCTTGCCGGTCTGACCGACCTGCAGATCGTTCGGCACGTAGCCGGAATCGACCGCTGCACGCGAGGCACCCACCGCGGCGCCGAGCTTGTCGGCGAACGAGTAGATGATCTTGAACGCATCGGCGCTGCCAAGCGCACGTCCGCCCGAGACGACCTTGTTGGCGGCCTGCAGATCGGGACGCTCGCTCTTCTGCGCTTCGAGCTTGACGAAACGCGTATGCGTCGGCAGCACCGCCGAGGTGCTCGCCGCTTCGATCGCCGCACTGCCGCCTTCGGCGACTGCGGTGAACGAGGCCAGACGCACCGTCGCGACAATCGTCGACTCGGCCGGGGCATCGACCGTCAGGATTGCATTACCCGCATAGGTCGGACGATCGAAGCTGCTGGCGCCGTGCACCGCCATGATGTCGCTGACCTGCTGCACGTCGAGCTTGGCGGCGACGCGTGGCGCGATGTCCTTGCCGAAGGCGGTTCCGGGAAACAGCACATGGCTGTAGCCCTTGCTCAGCTCGACAATCTGCGGCGCGAAAGTCGCCGCGAGAATGTGCGCGTTCTCGGCGCGTTCGACCTTCAGCACCTTGCTGACGCCGGCGAGCTTGGATGCACCTTCCGCCGCGGCAGCGACATCCGCGCCCAGCAGCGCGATCGTGACTTCGCCACCGATCGCCGTTGCGGCGGCCATGACCTTCGCCGTGCCGGCATTCAGCTTGCCGTCAGAGATTTCACCAATAACCAGAATCTTGCTCATTGACTTATTCCTTGGTGGACATCGTGTCCAAGAACCGGTCGTCCCTGACCGGACAAATTAGAAAAGTTTCGAAGTCTCGGAACGCGCCTTAGACCAGGCCCTTGGCCTTCAACGCGGAAACCAGTTCGTCGACGGTCTTGACCATCACGCCCTTGCTGCGCTTCGGCGGTGCGGAAACCTTGGCGGTCTTCAGACCGGCGGCCGCGGTGACGCCCAGCGACTCGAACGAGATTGCTTCGAGCGGCTTCTTCTTCGCCTTCATGATGTCCGGCAGCTTGAGATAGCGCGGCTCGTTCAGACGCAGATCGGTCGTGACGATCGCGGGCAGATCGAGTTCCAGCGTCTCCAGACCCGCATCGACTTCGCGCGTGACCGTAACCTTGGCGGCTTCGAGTTCGACTTTCGAAGCAAAGGTTGCCTGCGGCAGATCGAGCAGCGCGGCGACCATCTGTCCGGTCTGGTTGGCGTCGTCATCGATCGCCTGCTTGCCGAGCAGGAACAGATTGGCGCCTTCTTTCTTGAACACGGCTGCGAGCGCCTTGGCGGCGGTCAGCGGCTGGATGTCGCCTTCTTCCTTGACGTGCACGGCGCGATCCGCACCGAAAGCCAGTGCCGTGCGCAGCGTTTCCTCGCACTTCGCACCACCGATCGTCACCGCGATGATTTCGGTGATCTTGCCCTTCTCTTTCAGACGAACCGCTTCTTCCATTGCGATTTCATCGAACGGGTTCATGCTGAACTTGACGCCGTCGGTGACGACACCGGAACCATCCGGCTTCACCTGGATGCGCACGTTGTAATCGACTACGCGCTTGACACTCACCAAAGCTTTCATTCAATCGTCTCGTTGCAGTTAAAGGGGCGAAAATACAGTGCGACTACCACGCAAGCGGGGTCGTCTCACATGTTCGAATAATTCGGACCACCGGAGCCTTCGGGCGCAATCCAGGTGATGTTCTGCGCCGGATCCTTGATGTCGCAGGTCTTGCAGTGCACGCAGTTCTGCGCATTGATCTGGAACTTCTTCTCTGCGTCGCCGATGACTTCGTAGACGCCGGCCGGGCAATAACGCTGCGCCGGCTCGGAGTACATCGGCAGGTTCTTCGCGATCGGGATCGACGGATCGGTCAGCTTCAAATGGACCGGCTGATCTTCTTCATGATTGGTGCTGGAGATGAATACCGACGACAGTTTGTCGAAGCTGAATTTGCTGTCCGCCTTCGGGTACTCGATCTTCTTCGCGTCGGCCGCGAGTTTGAGCGTGGTGTGATCCGGAATGCGGTCGTGCAAGGTCAGCGGAATCTTGCCGCCGAACCAGTTCTGATCGAGGTAGTTGAAGGCGCCGCCGAAAAACGTACCGTATTTGTGAATCGCGGGCCCGAAGTTGCGGCTGCGATACAACTCGTCGTAGAGCCAGCTGGCTTTGAACGTCTCGACATAAGCGTTCAGTTCGTCGCCGCCTTCAGAACCGTTGAACAGCGCTTCGGCAGCGGCTTCCGCGGCAAGCATTCCGCTCTTCATCGCGGTGTGATTGCCCTTGATCTTGGAGAAATTCATCGTGCCGAGATCGCAGCCGATCAAGGCGCCGCCCGGGAACACCATTTTCGGCAGCGAGTTGTAACCGCCCTTGCAGATCGCGCGCGCGCCATAGGACACGCGCTTGCCGCCTTCCAGATATTGCTTGCAGATCGAGTGCGTCTTGAAGCGCTGGAACTCGTCGAACGGCGACAGGTAAGGATTGGTGTACGACAGGTCGACGATCAGGCCGACGAACACCTGATTGTTCTCGGCGTGATACAGAAACGATCCGCCCGGATTGGCATCGTCGAGCGGCCAGCCGGCGCCATGCACCACCAGGCCCGGCTGATGCTTGGCCGGATCGATGTCCCAGATTTCCTTCAGTCCGATCGCGTAATGCTGAGGATCGGCATCTTTCGCGAGGTTGTAGCGCGCCAACAGGCGCTTGCCCAGATGGCCGCGGCAGCCTTCGGCGAACAGCGTGTATTTCGCGCGAAGCTCGATGCCCGGCGTGTAGAAGCCTTCTTTCGGCTTGCCGTCGTGGCCCACACCCATGTCGCCGATCTGCACGCCGCGAACGACATTGTGCTCGTCGATCAGGATTTCCTGTGCGGCGAAGCCTGGGTAAATCTCGACGCCGAGGCCCTCGGCCTGCTGGCCCAGCCATCGGCAGAGATTGCCCAGCGAGATGATGTAGTTGCCTTCGTTGTGCATGGTCTTCGGCACGAAGGCGTTCGGCAGCTTGGTCGCCGCCGTTTCGCTACGGAACAGGTAGACGTCGTCGCGCGTGACCGGCGTATTCAGCGGTGCGCCGAGCTCCTTCCAGTTCGGGAACAACTCGTTCAGCGCGCGTGGCTCGAAGACCGCGCCGGACAGAATGTGGGCGCCGATTTCCGAGCCTTTTTCGACCACACAGACGCTGATTTCCTTACCCGCTTCGCTGGCTTTCTGCTTCAGGCGGCAGGCGGCGGCAAGTCCGGCCGGGCCGGCACCGACGACGAGGACGTCGTACTCCATTACATCGCGTTCAACGGTCATTACGTGGCGAAACCCTTATCGATGAAATTGGCGATCGAGGTGGCAATCGAGATCGGATGGCTAAACTCGCCTATTTTAAAGGCGTGCGGCCCCAATTGCGAAGGGCGCCAGCGCCAGCCCGGGGTGGCTTTACGACGGCGCGCCCGTTTCCTGTGCGCGCTGCGCCATCCAGGCGGTGACCGCCTCGCGCCGCAGCGCATCGGTGCGACGGCGTTCGCCGACGCACAAACCCAGATCGCGCAGCTTGCCGTCCTGCAGGCCGTAAACCCAGCCGTGCACTGTGAGCTCCTGGCCGCGATTCCAGGCGTCCTGCATCACCGGCAGTCGGCAGACGTTGACGACCTGCTCGATGACGTTGAGCTCGCACAGCAGCCGCTCGCGCTCGGCGCGCACCGGTTCTGCCATCAACAGGTCCTCGTGACGCGAGAACACCGCGCGCACATGCGCGATCCAGTGATCGGCCAGCCCGACGCGCTTTTCTTCCAGCGCCGCATGCACGCCGAGACAGCCGTAGTGACCGGTGACGATGATGTGCTTGATCTTCAGCACTTCCACCGCGAACTGAATCACCGACACGCAGTTCAGATCGGATTGCAAAACGATGTTGGCGATATTGCGATGAACGAAAATCTCGCCCGGCAACAGGCCGCAGATCTCGTTCGCGGGCACCCGGCTATCGGAACAGCCGATCCACAAGTATTCCGGGTTGTGCTGGGCCGCGAGCCGCGGGAAAAACCCCGGCTGCTCGGCGGCCAGTCGCTCGGCCCATTCGCGGTTGTTGTCGAGCAGGCGCCGCAGCGAAGACTCGGGATGCTGGTGACACGGATCCTGGCAGTCGCTCATGCGCGTGCGTTTCTTCCTTGCTGGCGGGCGTCTACTTTAACGTCTGCGCCAACACCGGGGGCACCGGCACTTCAAGCTCCAGCAACATTTGCGCGAATACTTTGCCCTGCGGATCGGTACGCAGGCTCGCCGCGCCGCCGTTGCCGAGCGCGTGATACAGCATAAAGTTCAAACTGTGACTGCCCGGCAGCGTCCAGCGCTCGACTCGACCTTCAGCACCGCCGGCGAGCACATGTGCGAAATACTTGCGCACCACCGCGGGCGTCAGCACCTGTTCCAGCAGCGGCAGATATTCCGGCTTGCGCGCGATGATGCCGATATTCGAGTGATCCCCTTTGTCGCCGGAGCGGCCCAGCGCCAGCTTGATCAAAGGCACGTACACCGAATCTGCCGGCGCTGTGTGCGCGCCGTCTTCCTGCGGCGGCGGTGGAGGTACGAATCCGCCGTCGGTGGGCAGTTCAACCGGGAGGCGCTGCTCGTCGACCACCACTTCGATCGGCACCTGCGACTTCGGCACCAGCGTCGAGAACAGCTTCGGAATCATGTGCGGCTCGGGACGCCCGCCACCGAAGTAACCGGTGAACCCTGGCGCCATACCGGTGGCGGCCTGCGCGATCTCGCGAGCAAACAGCTTCAAGGCCTTCGGATTCGGGTGTTGTACGACGATCTTCACGACGACTTCACGCGTTGCCGCAGCACCGGCGCGTGCATGCGGACCATAAGTCTCCTCGGCACCGATGCAATGGATATCCACACCGCTGAAGTCGCCGAGCTTGGCTGCCAGCAACTGGCGTCGCACCTTCTCGATGACCGCACTGGCCGAAGCCCGGCCTTTTTTCGCGGCGGCGATTCCGCCGATCATGAACATTGCCGCGCAGCGCATGCCGGCGGGATACGTCGCACTGACCTTGTAGGTCGCCGTTGGCGGCAGGCCGCGTGCGCCGGTGACGCGCACACGATCCGGTCCGACCTGTTCGAGCTTCACCTGGGTGAAATCGCAGACGACGTCCGGCAGCAGATACGCGCGCGGATCGCCGATCTCGTACAGCATTTGTTCGAGCACCGTGTTGACCGATACCAGCCCGCCCGTGCCCTCCGGTTTGCTCACCAAGAACGCGCCGCTGGCCTCGACTTCGACGATCGGGAAGCCCATATCGGCGAAGCCCGGCTGAACCAGTTCCCAGTCGGTGAAATTGCCACCGGTGCACTGCGCGCCGCACTCGATGATGTGGCCGGCAACACTGCCCGCCGCGAGTTGGTCGTAGGCGTCGGCGGCCCAACCGAACTCATGCATCAAGGGGCCGAGCACGACGGCCGAGTCCACACAGCGGCCGGTGATGACGATGTCCGCGCCTGCGGCCAGCGCACGCGCGATCGGGACAGCGCCGAGGTAGGCGTTCATCGACACCAGCGTTGGCGGCATCGGCGCGGCCGTCTCGATTTCGGTGAGCGCGGCGAACTCTTTCTTGCGCGGCAGCAGATCGTCACCCAGCACGACGCCGATCTTCAGGCTGACTCCGGCCGCCAACGCCGCCGCTTCCAAGGCGCGCTTGCAGGCCAGCGGATTAACACCACCGGCATTGGCCACCACCTTCACACCCTGCTTCTGGATCTGCGCCAGCAGCGGCGCCATCACGTGTTCGACGAAGTCGGTGGCATAGCCATCGTTGGCGTCGCGCATGCGCTTCGCGGCCAAAATCGACATCGTGATCTCGGCCAGATAATCGAAAACTAGGTAATTTATATTTCCTTTGTCCAGCAGCTGCGCCGCTGCGGTGTTGGTATCGCCCCAAAACGCGGACGCGCAGCCGATGCGGATGGTTTTCATGGAACGCGGAATTTCCTTTATCTGATAGAGCTATTGCGAGCCATCGGCTCGTTGCAGCCTATCCTAACCGATCCGAACTGCGCAGTTGACGAGTCGGAACGACCTATTACCGTAAGATCACCAAAGAGACCAGCGCCAGCCCAATCGCGGCGTAAACCGCGGCCAGCAGATCGTCGACCATGATGCCAAAGCCGCCCTCGACTCGGCGATCCAGCACACGGATCGGCCAGGGCTTCCAGACGTCGAACAGCCGGAACAGCAGGAAAGCGGCCGCAGCCCAGGCCAGCTGCCGGCGCCAGTCGCCAGTTTCCAGGCCGAGCGCCGGCAGCAAGGGAATACAGGTCACCAGCAGCCCGACGACTTCATCGAACACGATGCCGCCGTGATCGTGCACGCCGAGGCGTTTGGCACTGACGCCGCAAACCCAGCAACCGAATGCGAACAGCAACGCCACAATCAGCAGGTAAGCCGGTAGCGGCAGGCCGCGCAGCAAGAACCAGAGTGGCAGCGCTGCCAGCGTGCCCGCCGTACCCGGTGCGATGGGCGACAGTCCCGCGCCGAACCAGAAGGCGATCAGATGCTCCCAGGTCGTCAGGATCAGCCGCACGGGCGGCTGGTAATGTTGCTTGCGTCCGGATTTGGTGGCCTGCATCGTTGTGCTATTCCTTTGGTAGCGCCGCAACGTTGATGGGACTGCCCCACAGCGCAGCACCGACGTCGCGCATTTGCGAAGGATCGCCGCTGCTGTACCAATCGATCGCGGTCGCGCGCACGTCGGCCGACGGCGCCTCGTTTACGAAGCTGGCGACGCGACGCGCGACGGCTTCACCGGTATCCAGCACGCGCACCTGCGGACCCACGATTTCGCCAATCAGCCGACGCAGAAACGGATAGTGCGTACAGCCCAGTACGATCACGTCGGCGCCGGCCGCAAGCAGCGGTTCGACATAACGACGCACCAGCGCACGCGTGGCCGCAGTCGCCAGTTCGCCACGTTCGATCTGCTCGACCAAGCCCGGGCAAGGCTGCGTGATAACGCGAACGCCGCCCGCGTGCTGGTCGATCAGCCGCAGCAGCTTGTCGCCGGCGAGTGCCGCACCGGTTGCGAGTACACCCACCACGCCGCTGTGCGTCAGTGCGACTGCGGGCTTTACCGCCGGCTCCATACCGACGAAATTCACCGAATACGTCGCGCGCAGATATTCGACCGCGGCGATCGTCGCCGTGTTGCAGGCGACGACGATCAAGCCCGCGCCGCGCGCCAGCAGGAAGTCGGTGATCGTCACCGCGCGCGCAATGATCTGGTCCTGCGACTTGCCGCCATAGGGGCAATGCCCGCTGTCGGCGACGTAGACATAGCGCTGCTGTGGCAGCTTGGCGACGATCTCGCGCAGCACCGACAAGCCGCCGAGTCCGGAATCGAATACGCCGATCGGTGCCGGTGCGGCTGCACTCAGCTCAGCTGCGGAAATGGTCATAGCCGCCCAGTTTGAAATCCAGTTGCCGAATCTGCGAATCGAGCCAGGTGATGCCACGACCGGCGACGATACGTCCGATCGATGTCAGCACGATATCCGCATCCGACTTCAAAAGGGCCTGCGCCCGTTCGAGTTGCGCGGGCGGCAGGCAGATGCAGAGTTCGTAATCGTCGCCGCCGGCGGCCTGCAGGCGCAGTCGCTCGCCGGCGTCGTGCAGTTGCGCGAAGGCAGAAGACATCGGCAGTGCGTCGGCATCGATTTCGGCGCCCACGCCGCTGGCCACGAGAATATGGCCGAGATCGCCGGCAAGTCCGTCCGACAGGTCGATCGCCGCGCGGGCAATGTCCCGCAGCAGCACGCCCGCCTTGAGCCGCGGCGTCGGATAATCAAGCCGACGCTGTAGCCAAGCGTCTGCACTCAGTGCGTCCTTCACGGCGCTTTCAGCATCTCGTGTCGTCAACGCATCGTGACCGAACGCATCGTGAGCGCTGGCCGAGTCAACCCGGTTCAGCTTGAGTCGCTGCAAGGCCAGCGCCGCATCGCCGAGCGTGCCGGTAACGCAGATGACATCGCCGATCCGGGCGCCGCTACGCCGCAGCGCCTGGCGCTCAGGCACCTGGCCAATCGCGGTGATATTCAGAGTCAAGGGTCCGCGCGTGGTGTCGCCGCCGACCAGGGCGATTCCGCACGCACCGGCGAGTTCGAAAAGCCCGGCTGCAAAGGCCTCAAGCCAGTTCGCATCGACCTCCGGCAGCGTCAGCGCCAGCACGAACGCCTGCGGCTCCGCCGCCATTGCGGCCAGGTCGGACAGGCTGACCGCAAGCGCTTTCCAGCCGATCGCGTGCGGCGGCGTTTCCAGCGGAAAGTGGCGGCCGGCCACCAGCGTGTCGGTGGTGACGGCGGCGACACAGCCGGCGCGGGGTCGCAGCAGGGCGCAGTCGTCACCGATACCGAGGGCGACATCCGTGGCAAGCGCGTTGCCAGCTCCATCACGCGCTAGCTTTTCGGTAGCATGCGATTCGAAGTATCGGCGGATCAGCGCAAATTCGTCGATGGCACTGCCCTCTAGCGCGGACGACGCCGTCAAACTCAACCGGCCGCGATCTCGTCGGCCCGCGCGCTGCGCGCAATTTTGTCGAGCACGCCGTTGACGAACTTGAATCCGTCCTCGGCGCCGAAGGTCTTGGCGAGCCCGACCGATTCGTTGACGACGACTTTCCACGGCACTTCCGGCCGGTACTGCAACTCGTAGGTGCCCAGCAGCAGCACCGCGTATTCGACCGGATCGAGTTGTGCGACCGGACGATCCAGATGCGGCACGACGGTCTGCAGCAGTTCGTTGGCGTGGTCGACCACGCCGTGCAAAAGCTCGCCGAAATACTCCGGATCGGCGCGGCCGAGTCCTTCGGGCTGCTCGCGGAACTGGCGCAACAAGCTCTCCGGCGAGGTCTCATTGACCAGCCACTGATACAGCGCCTGCATCGTCAGCCGACGCGCGAGGCCGCGCCGACTTTGCGGCACCTGGGGTTCATTCATCGGGCGGTCCCGAGCTGACGCAGCAGCCGGATCATTTCCAGCATCGCCGCGGCGGCCTCGTAGCCCTTGTTGTCGTCACCGTCGCCGGCGCGTTCGCGCGCCTGCGTCGGCGTGTTCACCGTGAGCACGCCGAAGCCCAGCGGCAGGCGCTGCTTGGTGGAGACTTCGCGCAGGCCGCGCGAGCATTCACCGGCGACGAATTCGAAATGCGGCGTATCGCCGCGGATCACCGCGCCGAGCACGACCACGCCGTCGTACTGGCGGCTCTTGGCGATTGCCGCGACGGCGAGCGGCAATTCGTATGCACCCGGCGCGCGCAGCAGTTCGACGCCGCTGTCGGGTACGCCCCAATCCTGCAGGCAGCGACGCGCGCCGTCGATCAGCGGATCGACGATGTCGATGTTCCAGCGCGTCGCCAGCACTGCGATGCGCACATCACGGAATTCGTGCGCGTCCGGGCGCGCCGGTGCGGCGTAGCCGGCCTTCACCGCTGCGACAGGTTTCACTGGTTTTGTCGGTTTCTCCGGCTTCACCGCGCGAGCGGACTTCACGCGGGACTGCTGTGCCGTCTTTTTGGCAGCCGGTTTGCGCGGCGGAATCGAGGCGGCTTTTTTCTTCGAAGTGGTCACTTAAGGGCGCGTACTTGCGTGAATGCTGCGGATGGGAACAGTGGCTCGGAATGCCGCGATTGTTTCAATGCTGACCGACTAATTCTGGATGATTAATCCTGGCTGACGTATTCAACGATCTCCAGGCCGAAGCCGGAAATCGCCTGCATCTTCTTGGGCGTCGACAGCACGCGCATCTTGCGCACGCCGAGGTCGGCGAGGATCTGCGCGCCGGCACCGTAGGTGCGCAGCATCGGGCGGTTGTCCTGCGCTTCCTCGTGCTGCGGCAAATTCAGCGAGACGATTTGCTGCACCAGTTCACGCGGCGCCTCCGGCTTGCGCAGCAGCACGACCACGCCACTGCCCTCTTTGGCGACGCGCTGCAGCGCTCGACGCAGCGGCCAGCTGAAGCGTTCGTGTTCAACGCCGAGCATGTCCGACAGCATGTTGCGCACGTGTACGCGCACGAGTGTCGGCGTGTTGCCGCCGATCTTGCCGCGCACCAGCGCCAGATGCACCGTGTTCTCGATCGCATCGAGATAGGTCACCAGATGGAAGTCGCCGAATTCGGTCTTGACGTTGGTTTCGGCGACGCGCTCGATGGTGTGCTCGTTGGCGAGGCGATAGCGGATCAGGTCGGCGATCGTGCCGATCTTCAGATTGTGCTCGCGTGCGAACGCCATCAACTCGGCGCCGCGCTTCATGGTGCCGTCGTCGTTGACGATCTCGCAGATGATCGCGCCCTGCGATTTCAATCCGGCCAGCTTGACCAGATCGACCGACGCTTCTGTATGTCCAGCGCGCGTCAGTACGCCGCCTTCGGCACAGCGCAGCGGAAAGATGTGCCCGGGGCGTGCAAAGTCGTCCGGCTTGGTCGAAGGATCGGCCAGCGCCACTGCGGTCTTCGCGCGATCGGCCGCTGAAATTCCGGTCGTCGTGCCGTGCTTGTAGTCGACCGACACGGTAAACGCCGTGCGATGGCTTTCGGTGTTCTCGGCGACCATCAGCGGCAGGCGCAGTTCTTCGAGGCGCTCGCGCGTCATCGGCATGCAGATAATGCCGCTCGAATGCCGCACGATGAACGCCACCGCTTCCGGCGTGACTTTCTCGGCGGCCATGATCAGATCGCCTTCGTTCTCGCGATCCTCGTCGTCCATCATGATGACCATGCGACCCGCGCGGATGTCCGCGACAACGTCTTCGATGCTGTCCAGGGTCGAGCTGCGTGCGTCGTTGATGGCGGTGACTTTGTTCATTTTCGTTCTCCGGCTTCAGCCTTGCAGGTCGCGGGCTTCGATCAGGCGCTCCAGATAGCGCGCGATCAGATCCACTTCCAGGTTTACCGCCGAGCCCGGCTGCAGGGCGCCCAGCGTGGTATGGGTCCAGGTTTGCGGGATGATGTTAACGCCAAACCGCGCGCCCTGAACCTCGTTGACCGTGAGGCTGACGCCATCGATGGCGACCGAGCCCTTGCGCGCGATGTAGCGTGCCAGTGCAAGCGGCGCTTCGAACGTCAGCCGCCAGGAGCGCGCATCCTCGTGCTTTTCGACCAGATGGCCGACACCGTCGACATGGCCGACCATCAGATGTCCGCCCAGCGGCTTGGCTGGCGTCAGCGCTTTTTCGAGGTTGACCGGTGTCCCGAGCGTCCAGCCGCCGGCGATGGTCGCGTCCAGCGTTTCCACCGATAGGTCGGCAACGAATGACCGCGGCAGCAGTTCGACTGCGGTCAGGCAGATGCCGCTGACGGCGATGCTGTCGCCGAGCTTGACGTCGTCCAGATACGCGCCCGCCGTATCAATGGTCAGGCGTCGGTCGCCGCCGACGGGAACGACCGATGCAATGCGGCCCTGGGCTTCGACGATGCCGGTGAACATGGGTTAATGCGTCCTCGGAGTTGCGACGACGCGGATGTCGCCGCCGATCATGCGTAAATCCTGAATGTCCCAATCGATGCGCTGCTCGAGCCGCTGCAGCACCGGCAGATGCGCCAGCGGCCGCGCGCTGTCGCCGAGCAGACTCGGCGCGAGATACAGCACCAGTTCGTCGACGGCACCGGCGGCCAGCAAGGCGCCGGCGAAACTTGGGCCGCACTCGACCAGCAGTTCGTTGATCTCCTGCGCCGCGAGCAGACTCAGCATCGCAGCGATTTCGCTGGCCGAATCGTCCGACTGCGGCAGCGCGAGCGTTTGTACGCCGATGGCGGTTCCGGCGTCGCCAACTTTCGAGTTCGCCATCGCGTCCGATGCAATGCCGGCTGCAGCGTTTGTAGCGATGCTCGCGGTCCGGGTCGTTGGATCGTTCGCCGGATCGGCCTCAACAGCGTCGGATGTTGTGGTCGCGACCAGCCGGAAGCGACGCGCGCCGTCGTCCGGACTCCAGACTTTTGCATCGCGGCCAACGCGCGACCTGCGGTCGAGCACGATGCGATCCGGCTGGCGCAGCGGGCCGCCGTAGTCGCGCACGTTCAGCTGCGGATTGTCGGCCAGCACGGTGTCGCTGGTGGTCAGCACCGCGCCGGCTTCGGCACGCAGACGATGGACGTCGGCGCGCGCTTCCGCGCCGGTGATCCACTTCGATTCGCCGGACGCTGCCGCCGTGCGGCCATCGAGGCTCGCGCCGAGTTTCAGCGTCAACCAAGGTTTCGCGCGCGTCATGCGCGAGACGAAGCCGCGATTCAGCGCCGCGGCCTGCGCTTCCAGCAATCCAGCCTGCACGCCGATGCCGGCGGCGCGCAGCCGCGCGAAGCCATTACCGGCCACACGGGGATTCGGATCCTGCATCGCCGCGCAGACGTGGCGCACCCCGGCGGCGATCAGCGCATCGGCGCAAGGACCGGTGCGGCCCTGATGGGAACAGGGTTCCAACGTGAGATACACATCGGCACCGCGTGCGCGCTCACCGGCGTCGCGCAAGGCCAGCACCTCGGCATGCGGCTCGCCGGCACGCTGATGGAAGCCGCGACCGACGATCTCGCCATCGCGCACGATCACGCAGCCGACGCGCGGATTCGGATGGGTTGTCGCCTTGCCGCGTGCCGCAAGCTGCAGCGCTTCGATCATATAGCCGGCGGCGGCGATCACCTCGACGTCGGGCAGCGCCTCAGTCATCACGTTTGCGCGGCGTCGCCGAAACGTCCGGTGCGGGTTCCTCGCCGACGATCAACTGCATCTGGCTGCGGCGCAGCTCCGCACTCGGCAGTTTTTCGAGGCGCTCGATCTCTTCGCGAAACGCGTTGACGTCCTCGAAGCTGCGATAGATCGAGGCGAAGCGCACGTAGGCAACGTGGTCGAGGTCGCGCAGCTCGTCCATCAACCATTCGCCGATGCGGCGCGAAGCAACCTCGCGTTCGCCGGTCGCGCGCAGCTTGCGCATGACGTTCTCGATCGCGTGGTCGACCGCTTCGGGCTGCACCGGGCGCTTGTACAGCGCATTGGCGATGCCGCGACGCAGCTTGTCCTCGTCGAAGGGCTCCGGAATGCCGTTGCGCTTGAGCACGAACGGCATCGTCAGCTGGGCTTTTTCAAAACTGCTGAAGCGGCTACCGCAGCGCTCGCATTCGCGGCGGCGCTTCACCTGCGTGCCTTCCTCGTACAGGCGCGAGTCGATCACGCGCGTGTTGGCGGCTTTGCAGAACGGGCATTGCATCGGCTTAGCCGCCGAGCCGCGCGCCAGCGCACGGCGTGCGAGCGCCGATCAGATTCCGTTCTGACGATAGGAGTAGCGCAGCTGACAGCGATCGGTTCACGCGGCCTTCTTGCTCGCCTGGTAGACCGGATAGCGCGCGCACAAGGCGGACACTTGGCCGCGCACGCGCGCGATCGTCGCTTCGACGTCGGTGCCGGTGCTCTGTGCGTCGACGATGTCGGCGATCCAGCCGGCGATATCCGCCATCTCGCGCTCACCGAATCCGCGCGTGGTGCTGGCCGGGCTGCCGATACGCAATCCCGAGGTCACGAACGCGGAGCGCGGATCGTTTGGAACGGCGTTCTTGTTGACGGTGATATGCGCCGCGCCGAGTGCGGCTTCCGCATCCTTGCCGGTGACGTTCTTGGCGACCAGATCGAGCAGGAACAGATGATCGTCGGTACCGCCCGACACCACTTTGTAGCCGCGGTCCAGAAACACTTTCGCCATCGCGCGGGCGTTGACCACCACCTGCTTCTGGTACTCCTTGAACTCCGGCGCCAGCGCTTCCTTGAACGCCACCGCCTTCGCTGCGATCACATGCATCAGCGGACCGCCCTGGATGCCCGGAAACACGGCGGAATTGAACTTCTTGTTGAAGTCTTCCGACTGGCCCTTGCTGAGGATGATGCCGCCGCGTGGACCGCGCAGCGTCTTGTGCGTGGTGCTGGTGACGACGTGGGCGTGCGGCAGCGGACTGGGATAGATGCCGGCGGCGACCAGTCCGGCGATATGCGCCATGTCGACCCACAGGTAGGCACCGACCTTGTCGGCGATCGCGCGCATGCGCGCCCAGTCCTTGATGCGTGAATAGGCCGAGAAACCGCCGATCAGCAGCTTCGGCTTTTCCGCGATGGCGACGCGTTCCATCTCGTCGTAGTTGATCAATCCGGTTTCCGGATCGAGACCGTAGGACACGACCTTGTAGTGCTTGCCGGAGAAGTTGGCCGGATGGCCGTGCGTCAAATGGCCACCATGCGCGAGGCTCATACCCATGATGGTGTCGCCCGGCGACACCAGCGCCATGAATACCGCGGCATTGGCCTGTGCGCCGGAATGCGGCTGCACATTGGCATAGTCGCAGTCGAACACCTGCTTGACGCGTTCGATCGCCAGCGTCTCCGCGACATCGACGAATTCGCAGCCGCCGTAATAGCGCTTGCCCGGATACCCTTCGGCGTACTTGTTGGTCAGCTCGGAACCCTGCGCTTCCATCACCGCCGGACTGCAGTAGTTCTCCGAAGCGATCAGTTCGATATGCGCTTCCTGACGACCGCGTTCGGCTTCGATCGCGCGAAACAGTTCAGGATCGGCCTGGGCCAGTGATTTTGCTTGGGTCCACATGATTGCAATGCTCTCCAGAAATTCTTGTGCGACGCCCGGCGGCTCGCTAGCGGCCAGCGGACCCGCCCGTTGCGACGACCTCGACTTACGGCCGTCGCGGGTAATTCAGTCGACAACCTCCAACATCAGATCGAGCGCCGCGCGCGCCGGATCGGCGATTTCTTTCGGCACCTGGATGCGGTTGACCACCTGGCCGGCGACGAGGTTGTCGAGCGTCCAGGCCAGATGCTGCGGATCGGTGCGGAACATGGTCGAGCACATGCAGACCATCGGCGACATGAACTGCACCGTCACGCCTTTCGGCTTCATCTCGTCGCGCAGACGGTTGACCAGATTCAGCTCGGTACCGACCAGCCAATGCGTGCCGGTTTCAGATGCGCGCACGGTGCGCAGGATGTATTCGGTGGAGCCGACGAAGTCGGAGTTCTCGCAGACTTCGAAGTCGTTTTCCGGATGCGAAATCACCTTGCCGTTCGGCACGTCTTTGCGGAACTTGGCAATGTGATTCGGATGGAACATCTGGTGCACCGAGCAGAAGCCTTTCCACAAAATGATCTTGGCTTTGCGAATCTGCTCCGGCGTCAGGCCGCCCATCGGCTTCATGAAATCCCACAGCACCATTTCGTCGAGCGGAATGCCCATGCGGTGACCGGTGTTGCGGCCGAGGTGCTGATCCGGGAAGAACAAGACTTTCTCACGCCGCGAGAACGACCATTCGAGCACGCCGCGTGCGTTGGAACTGGTGCAGACGATGCCGCCGTGACTGCCGCAGAACGCCTTCAGATCGGCCGCTGAATTGATGTACGTGACCGGCGTGACGCTCTGATCGGGATCAAGGATCTCGCTGAGTTCGCTCCAGGCCTTGCGCACCTTGACCAGGTTCGCCATGTCGGCCATCGAGCAACCGGCGGCGAGGTCCGGCAGGATCACGTTACGGGTGCCGAAGGTGAGGATATCGGCAACTTCGGCCATGAAGTGAACGCCACAGAACACGATGTGTTCGGCCTCGGAATTGGCCGCCATCTGCGACAGCTTCAGCGAATCGCCGGAATAGTCCGCGTGCTTGAAGACTTCGTCGCGCTGGTAGTGATGACCCAGGATGGCGAGCCGCTTACCGAGGATGCGCTTGGCGGCGACGATGCGGGCGTCGCAGTCCTCGTCCGGCAACAGATTGAATCGATCGATTTTGAGAGCGGCGGCCATGGCGAACCTCGGTGGCGCGAAAGCAGCGACAAGCTGCTTATTTTAGCTGATCCGCCGCCACCGGCATGCGGTAACGGCGGATCAGGCCTGCGCGAACAATCAGTCGCTGATCGTCAGGGGCACCATCAGCGGACCCACCGTCTGGCTTGGCGGTGTCGCCGTCACCTGAATCGTGCCTTCCGTGGTCGATGCGGCCAGCGCCTGGCCGGCGGTCTGCGGCTTGCTTGACCCGGCAATCGCAGCCAGCGGATCGCTCAAGGTCCAGGTGATCTGACGGGTAATGTCCTGCTGAATCGTGCCGTTCGCGTATACGCCCTGCACGCAGAACTGCAGCGGAATCGTGCTGGTGGTGAAGACAACTGCCGTTGGCGGATTGACGTATTCGGCGGCGGTCGCCGTTGAGCAATCCGGCGGCACCGTATCGGCAAGCGTCGGCGTGACCAAATTATTCGGCGGCCGTGGCAGCGAGGTGATGCGGATCGCCTCCAGCGACGCCAGCACGGTGCCGATCTGCAAGTTGCTGGCAATCAGCTGCTGTGAACCGCCCTGGGTAAAGCTGGCCGAAATGTTCACCGGCCCGCCCTCGATCAAGGCACTGGCGATATTCGATGCGCCAGTGACGCCGAACAGGACGACCGTGTTGTCGCTCGATGCGAGCTGCGCCTGGGTGCTGATGTCCTGCGTGGCGCCGTTATCGAGCTGGGCGTAAACGTTGACTTTCTCGGTATTGCCGACCACCAGCTGCGGCTGCGGCACCGGCGGCACGGCGGTCGGATCACCGGCAAATTCCGGCGTCATCGAAATCGACGTGATATTCGCCACCGTCACCTGCGTACTGGCGGTATAGGTGCAGGAATCGAAGCCGACCACGGCAATCAGCGGCGCACCAGCCGTAATCGCGGTAATCACCCCGGTATTCGAATTGATGGTCGCTTCGCCGTCGTTCGGCACCTGGAAATGCCAGTCAATACCTGCCGAAGCAACGTTTTGCTCCTGGCCGTCGAGCTGTGCGACCACGGTGAGGGTTTCCGTGGTATTCACACCCATCGAAAATCCGGTGCTGGTCAGCGAGTTGCCGGTGGTCTGTACCTGATTCGACGGCAAGGCCGGCGGCAGAACCGTGTTGCCCTGGATGATGCGCTTGACGGTCAGCGACTGCGGCGTGCCGACACTGACGCCGATCGACGCGGTCAGGCCGAAGTAATTCGCGGTAATGACCGCGGTTCCGCCGCCGACCGGTGTGACGACGCCATTTGCATAGAACTGGGCTGGGCTCGAATTGGGAATCGGCTGATCGCCGTTGCTGACCGTGACCGTTCCAGGGCTTGAACTCGACCAGATCACGCGCGAGGTGTAGTCGCCGGCGCTGCCATCCTTGAAGTACAGAATTGCCTGCACTTTTGCGCGGAAACACTCGTACATCTGGAAATAGCTGGCGCCGGCGGCGGCCAGATTCGAGGTGACGACCAGGTGATCGGGGCCGTTGCCTTTGCCGACCACGCCATTGCCGCCGCCGCAGGCAGCGATTGCGAGCGGCAACACGGCGGCGCCGAGCGCGGCGAGCAGCTTGCGGCCGAAACCTCGTGACGGTGGATTCTGTCGAGCGAAATTCATCATGGGGAAGCAGTCACCGCAGGAGTCGGCGCAGCGCTCGTCGCGGGGGCGACGGTGCTGCGGATGGAAAGCTCGCGCAATTGGCGGGCGTCGACCAGACCAGGCGCGTCCGTCAGCGGATCGTGCGCGGTCTGGGTTTTCGGGAATGCGATTACTTCGCGGATCGAAGCACTGCCGGACATCAACATCACCAGGCGATCGAGGCCGAGCGCGATACCGCCGTGCGGTGGCGCGCCGAAGCGCAGCGCTTCCAGCAGAAAGCCGAACTTCTCCTGCGCTTCCGCATCGCTGATGCCGAGCAAACGGAATACAGCCTGCTGAATCTCGGCGCGGTGAATACGCACCGAGCCACCGCCCACTTCGACGCCGTTCAGCACCAGATCGTAGCCTTGCGACAGCACGCCACCCGGGTCGGCTTCGAGTGCTGCGGCATCGTGCGGTCCATTCTGGGCCTTGGGTGCGGTGAACGGATGATGCAGCGCCACCCAGCGGCCGGCGCCGTCGTTGGCTTCGTCATCGCGCTCGAACATCGGCCAATCGATCACCCACAGCGCGCGCCAGCCGGCGGCGGTGAAGCCGAGCTCGGCGCCGAGCTTGATGCGCAGCGCGCCGAGCGCATCGCACACCACCTTGAACTTGTCGGCGCCGAAGAAAATCACGTCGCCATCGACCGCGCCAGTGCGCGCCAGGATGCCGCTGAGTGCGGCGTCCGAGAGGTTCTTGACGATCGGCGACTGCAAGCCCTCGCGACCCTTGGCGGCTTCGTTGACGATGATGTACGCGAGCCCGCGGGCACCATACTGTTTGACGAATTCGGTGAAGCTGTCGATCTGGCCGCGCGACAGTTTTTCCTTGCCGCCGGGCACACGAAGTGCGGCCACGCGGCACTTCGGATCATTCGCCGGGTTGGCGAACACTTTGAAGCTGCTGTCGGCGACCAGATCCTTGATCTCGACCAGTTCCAGCGTGTTGCGCAGGTCCGGCTTGTCGGAGCCGTAACGCATCATCGCCTCGGCGTAGCTCATGTGCGGCAGCTTGCCGATGTCTGCCACCAGATCGACGTTCATCACGGCCTGGAACAGGTCGACGAACATGGTTTCGATCAAGGCCATGATCTCTTCCATGCTGAGGAACGAGGTCTCGACGTCGAGCTGGGTGAATTCCGGCTGGCGATCGGCGCGCAGGTCTTCATCGCGGAAGCAGCGCGCGATCTGGTAGTAGCGATCGAGCCCGCCGACCATCAGCAGCTGCTTGAACAACTGCGGCGATTGCGGCAGCGCAAAGAAATGTCCGGCGTGCGTGCGGCTCGGCACCAGATAATCACGCGCACCCTCGGGCGTTGCGCGCGTCAGGATCGGCGTTTCGACGTCGATGAAGCCGAGCGCGTCCATCGTCGTGCGGATGCGGCGGATGACGTCGTGCCGCAGCTTCAGGTTCTTCTGCATCAGCGGCCGGCGCAGATCCAGATAGCGGTATTTCAGACGCGTTTCTTCGCCGACGGCATCGTCATCCAGCGTGAACGGCGGCGGTTCGGAACGGTTCAGCACGTCCAGCGATTCGGCCAGCACTTCGATCTTGCCGGTCGCCAGGTTGCTGTTGACGGTGCCGTCCGGCCGCGGACGCACGCGACCGCTGATCTGTACGACGTATTCGCTGCGCAGACGCTCGGCCTGCTTGAACATCTCCGGCTGGTCCGGATCGAACACCACCTGCAGCACGCCTTCGCGGTCGCGCAGATCGATGAAAATGACACCGCCGTGATCGCGGCGACGCTGGACCCAGCCACAGACGCGAACGGTTTGCCCGGTCGAGGTCTCGGTGACCGAGCCGCAATAATGAGAACGCATCATCAGGAAGTTGGGACTAAGTAACCAAGCCAGCGGAAATCGCTAAACGCGAATTGTAGCCGTGCGCGGCAAGTGGCGTGCAAGCGGTGTTTGGTAAAGGTTTTGGTAAAGCTTTATTCAGCCGACAGCGGCGGGGCGGCCGACGCCGGCCGCATCGACGGGCGCGCGTCCGGATTCGGCGGCACCACGCCCAGCGAGATGACGTAACGCATGCCCTCTTCGACGCTCAAATCGAGCAGCCTGGCCGAGCGCAGCGGCACCGTCATCAGAAAACCGGAGGTCGGGTTCGGCGTGGTCGGCACGAACACGGTGATCATGTCCTCGCCGGCAATGTCGGCGACCTGCCGCAGCGGCTCGCCGGCCTGGAAGCCGATCGACCATTGCCCCGCGCGCGGCCATTCGATCAGGACGACCTTGCGGAACGAAGTGCCCTTCTCCGAAAACAGGCTCTCGGCCAGCTTCTTCATGCCGCCGTAGAACGAGCGCACCAAGGGAATATGGTCGAACGGATATTCGATCCAGTCGAGCAGCTTGCTGCCGAGGAAATTGGCCGCCAGCGCGCCGGTGCCCAGCACCAGGGCGACACTCAGCAGCGCGCCGAGGCCCGGAATGTCCGGGCGCAAGGACGGCGGAATCAACAGCAAACTGGTATCGAGCAGCCCGAGCAGGAAGCGGATGACGAGCAGCGTGCCACCCAGCGGGATCCAGACCAGCAGGCCGGCAAGGAACCAGCGCCGGATCATGCAGGCGACTTGCTGTCCGAAGCTTTCGGCGCAGCCGGCGCCGGCGTGGCTGCGTCACTCTTGGCGGGCGCCGGCTTGGCGTCGGCCTTCGGCGCGGCCGTCTCGCTCGCCGGCTTCGCGTCCGCGGCGCCTTCCGACTTCGACTCGCCCTTCACCGCCGCCGGCGGTGCCACGGCACTGTCGCCTTCGAGGTTGCGCTTGTTGCCCGACTTGAAGTCGGTTTCGTACCAGCCACCGCCCTTGAGGCGGAAGCCCGCCGCGGAAACCTGTTTGATCAGGGACTGCTGATGACAATGCGGACATTCCGTTTCCGGCGGATCCGACAGTCGCTGCAGCACTTCGGTCGGTTCACCGCAGGCCGTGCAGACGTATTCGTAAAAAGGCATCAAACCACTCCAACGGGATTCGCAGCGCGATATGGGCCTGCGGCGTGAATTATTCAAGGATCGCGTAGCGCAGTACAGCGCGGGTGTGGCGCGGGCGCGAAAGGATCGCCAGCGTACTGGACCGGCGCCGATCTCGATAGTCGCCGCGGGTGCGGCTCGCCTCAGTCGACCGCGATCGGCCGCATCGATCGACCCTGCAATCAGCCCGCGCGCATCTTTGCGGCAAGCGCTTGCGCAGCGGCATCGCCCACCTCGAGCGCGGTAACAATGCGCGCGCGTTCCGTCGGCGAGCGATCCTGGCTCAGCTTGAAGCGCGCCTCGATGCGGCTTACCCGGATCTCGATCGCGACGATATGCGCCAACATGCGGTCGCGGTAGTCCGACGGCAATGCGACAAGCGTCGGCGAGAACGCTGGATCGTGGACCGCCACCAGCCGTTCGAGCGAAGCCATCCGCGCCGCTTCCGATTCGACCCGCCGGATCGTGCCATGCGCATGCAAGGCCAGGTAGTTCCAGGTTGGCACACTGGGATGACGTTCATAGTGCGTCGGCGAGATGTAGGCATGTGGACCGCTGAAGATCACCAACACCTCGTGCGCCAGTTCGTGTGCCTGAGCCAACTCATCGCACTGCGGATTTTCACGCGCCAGGTGTGCCTGCAGCAGCAGGCCACGTTCGTCTGCATCGACCACGAACGGCAGATGGCTTGCGCTGAGCCCGGATGCACCACTGCGGCTGACCAGGGCAGCAAAGTTATACTCGCGCATGAACGCAAGCTGCTGCGCAGGGTCATCGACCCGATTGTTGGCAGGCGCGTACATCTCGGCAGTGCTCCCGGGTTTGAATAGTCCAAGTACGGAATTCGATTACATCACTGGTCGCAGACATTTTCGCATCCCGGCATGCCGCGCAAACCCGCACATCAACAATTCGACACGCTGAAGGCGCTGCAGGAACGCGCGTTCGATCTGTTCGGCCGCTACGGCTATGACGGCGTTTCGATCGGCGACATCGCCAAGTCCGCCAATCTCAGCAAGGGCGCGCTGTATTGGCACTACTCAGGCAAGGAAGCGCTGTTCCTCGACTGCCTGAAGCGACTGCACGCGATCTTCGACGAGTACGTGTTCCAGCCGATGACTCAGCAGGCCGATGCGCGGCTGGGAATTATCGGACTGTTTCGCGGCGTCGAACGTCTGGTGGAAGTGCCGAGCATCCGCAACGGCATCGCCGGCTTCTGGCTGCTGCCGGCCACGCCGGAAACCGCCGAACTGGCCGAGGCGCAGCGCGCCTTCGAGCTGGCGTCGAAGGCGATCGTCGAAGCAACGCTGCAGCGCGGCGTCGATCAAGGCCACTTCGATTTACATGGCGATCTGGAAGACTTCTCGCGCGCGATCATCGCGCTGGTCGAGGCGGTGGTGATTCTGCCGCTGCGCTACCAATCGCATGAGGAAGTCCACCAGATCCTCGACGTGCTGGCGCGCACGCTGTTCCGTGCCTACGCCAAAGCCGGCTTGCCACCGCAGCTTTAGCTCATCCACCGCCGCGCTGGCCCGCCCGACGCTAGCGACCCAGCTCGAACGTCGGGCGCAGATTGCTTCGCGCAAGCCTCGCGCTGCGCATCAACGTCGCGCGCGTACGCGACGTCGGCGTTAGTCGTCGCAACCTTCGGCGCGTCCGCGCGGCCGTCCGGGCGCTGCCAGCGCGCTCGACCCGCCCGCGCAATACCGAACTCAGCCCTTGGCCGTACTCGGGTCGATTACCGCCGCCACCGGCGTGATCTTGTTGGCCGGAAAGCCGGACTGGTCGGCGTGTGCGCGGATCAGGTCCTCGCTCGGCGCGTTGTAGATGCAGTAAATCTTGTCGCCGGCGACGTAGCTGTGCACCCACTCGATCTTCGGACCCAGCTTGGCGATCACACCGTTCGAATGCTGCGCGGCGCCCCGCAGTTCATCCGGCGTCATCTTGCCGGCGCCGGGGATTTCTCTTTCGATCACGAATTGCGGCATTGCAGACTCTCCTGAGCAGGTGCTACTGAAAACGTCTGGTGTGAGCGGCCCACGCGACATCGGTCGTAAGCTTACGGCCGATCCTCGCCCAGGCAACGCCGGTTCGGCAAGCCGGCTCAGGGTTTGCACCTGTGACGCTGTGAGCCGCATCACCCAATACGGGCGCACGGGAGCGGCAACGTACAATCGGCGGCATTCACTCTCAACGCACGGAGTCCGGCGGTGCCGATTAGCGCAGACGCGATCCTGCGACGGGTTATCCCGCTGGTTTATGCACGCCGCTGGCTCAGCTTCGGCGTGCTGATGCTGTTGACGCTGTTCCTCGGCTGGCATGCACTGCAGTTGCGACCGGATGCCGGCTTCGAGAAGCAGATTCCGCTGGACCACCCCTACATGCAGGTGTTCAAGCGCTACGAGAAAGCCTTCGGCGGCGCCAATCTGGTTTCGATTGCGCTGCTCAATCGCGATGCCGACCGAGATATCTACAACGCCGATTTCCTCGATCGCCTGCGCAAACTCACCGATGCGACGTTCTTCCTGCCAGGCGTCGATCGCACGCGCGTGTCGTCGCTGTTCACGCCGGATTTGACCTATTTCGAGATCGTCGAAGGCGGCATCAATCTCGGCAACATCGTACCGCGCAATTTCGCACCGACGCCGGAAGCGCTGCAGCAGGTGCGCGATCACGTCGGCAAGGCTGGCGTCATCGGCCGCTACGTTTCGCTCGATCAACGCGGCGCGCTGATCGTCGCCGAGTTGCTCGAACATCACCCGGTTACCGGGGCAAAGCTCGACTACCACCGGCTCGCCGATCAGCTCGAAGACCAGTTGCGCGGTCGGATTGAAAGCCCGCAGATGTGGGAATACCGGCTGAAACAAGCGCGGCTGCCGTATGCTGCAGGCGACGTGGTCTGGCGCGGCTACACCGACTACGGCTGGCGCCTGCCTGCACAAACGTTCGAAGCCGCGCAGAAGGACGCCGACGGCGGCGCCATCCTGGTGTCCGGTCGCGAAGTCGACGTTCAGCAAGTTGCCAATCCGGATTACGCGCCGCGGTTGTCGGTGCACATCATCGGATTCGCAAAAGTCATCGGCGACGTCAGCGACGCCAGCCTCGAAGTGGTCGGATTCTTCTTCGTCGCAATCGCCCTGATCGCGCTGCTGCTGTGGTTCTTCTGCGGCTCGTTCCGCCTGAGCCTGCTGCCGCTGATGGCAGCACTCACGGCGGTGATCTGGGAACTCGGGCTGCTGCAGCTGGCCGGCTTCGGACTCGATCCGTTCGCGATCCTGGTGCCGTTCCTGATTCTGTCGATCGGTGTGTCGCACGGCGTGCAGTACATCAACGCCTGGAGCGCGGAAGTTGCCGAGCACGGACGCTCGCCATTCGACGCCTCGGTCGAAAGCTTTCGCCGCCTGTTCCTGCCGGGCACGGTGGCGATCATCACCAACGTCATCGGCTTCGCCACGCTGATGTTCATCCACATCGACATCGTCCGCGAGATGGCGCTGAACGCGGCGATGGGCATGGCCGCAGTGATCGTCACCAACAAAGTGATGCTGCCGATCGCGCTGACCTGGATTCGCGTGCCGCGGCCACAGGCGTTTCGCAGCGCGCAGGCACGACGGCAGCGCGCAGGCGCGCAGTTGTGGGCGGCAATTGCCGCAATCACCGAACGTCGCTGGGCGCTGTTGACGCTCGGACTCGTGAGTGTCGCGCTGGTCTGGGCGTTCTGGATGTATCCGAAGCTGATCATCGGTGACGCCCAGGCCGGCGTGCCGGAGCTACGGCCGGACTCGCGTTACAACCGCGACTCGCAGGCGATTGCCGACAATTTCTCGCTCGGCGTCGATCTGCTGAAAGTGATCGTGGAAACCCATCCGTATGGCTGCCTGGATGCCGCGGTGATGGAGTCGGTCGATCGTTATATCTGGCACATGACCAACACACCCGGTGTGCGCCTCGCGGTGGGGCTGCCGACGGTTGCACGCGAAATCCGCGGCCTGTGGAACGAGGGCGCGCCGCAATGGAAGGTGCTGCCGCGCGCACCCGCCGCGCTGTCGCAACTGGTGGGCCGCGTACCCTCGTCGGCCGGCTTGCAGAACGATGACTGCTCGCGATTGCCAGTGCTGGTGTTCGCCAGTGATCACCGCGCCGAGACCATCTCGCGCCTGATCGATACCACCAAAAGCTTCGACGCAGGCGAGTCGCGCGACGGCGATTTCGGCAACACGGGTGCACCACACTACGCGCTCGCTGCCGGCAACCTGGGTGTGATGGCTGCGACCAACGAGGAGATCCGCGCGCGCGAAGTGCTGGTAATCGTCTGGGTGCATCTGACGTTATTGCTGTTCGTCTGGATCTCGTTCCGCAGCCTTGCCAGCGTGGTCTGCATCATCGTGCCCTTGGTGACTTGCTCACTGCTGACCTACGGCTTCATGGCACTCACCGGCATTGGCATGAAGGCGGCGACACTGCCGGTTGCCGCGTTCGGAGTCGGCATCGGCGTCGATGACGGCATCTATCTCTGGGGTGCTTTGATGCGTGCGCAGGCGGGCGGCGCGGGACTGCGCGAGTCGTTTCGTGCAGCACTCGGCGCCGCCGGCAAGGCGACGACGTTCACCTCGCTGGCGCTGATCGTCAGCGTCGGCACCTGGCTGTTTTCGGGCTTGCAGTTCCAGGCCGACATGGGGCGCTTGCTACTGTTCATGTTCAGTACCAACCTGCTTGGCGCGATCCTGATGATGCCGGCGCTCGGCTGGCTCTGCCAACTCGTCGGCCCTCTGCGTTCGCACGCGGGCTTGCTTGGCAAATAGAGTAATAATCGCTAGCAGTACAGTCTTCGAACGCCCGCCGCGCTTTCGCGCAATCTCGAGGCGCTTGTGTCATCTGGAGGAAGCTTGATGAAAGTTCTGAACGCGCTCCTGCTGTCGTGCCTGTGCTTGGGTGCAGCTTCCGGCGCACAGGCCAAGGTCACGGCCGAAGAAGCCGCCAAGCTCGGCACCACGCTGACACCGATCGGTGCCGAAAAAGCCGGCAACAAGGACGGCAGCATTCCCGCCTGGGACGGCGGACTGCCGCAGGGCGACATGCCACGCGGCGCCAATCCGTTCAGCGCCGACAAGCCGCTCTATACGGTGACGGCGCAGAACTACAAGACCTACGCCGACAAACTCGCCGAGGGCTACAAGGCGCTGTTCCAGACCTTCCCCGACTACAAGATGCAGGTCTATCCGACGCGGCGTAGCGCCTCGTATCCGCAATGGCTTTACGACGCGACGAAGAAGAACGCCACCAACGTCGAGTTGACTGACGACGGCTATGGCTTCAAGGGCGCCGCGCAGGGTTATCCGTTCCCGATTCCGAAGAACGGAACCGAAGTGATGTGGAACCACATCATGCGCTACAACACGCGCGGCTACCGTGGCTTCGGTGCGGCGGCGACCACCGATTCCAGCGGCAGCTTCGTGCTGGAGCGCGCCTATTTCGAGCTGAGCTACGTTTACAACAACGTCAAGACCACGCTCGACACGCTGAAAAATCAGAACGTCTATGTGATGGTGAAAACGCTGTCGCCGCCGAACAAGGCCGGCACCGCAGATCTGCTGCATGTGCCGATCGACCGCATCGCCGAACAGACCGGTGTGTGGGAGTTCAACCCGGCATTGGGACGCGTGCGCCGCATCGGCGAAGTCGGCTACGACAATCCGCTGTTCGACGGCCTGATGACGCACGACCAGATCGACATGTTCAATGGCCCGTTCGATCGCTACACCGTGAAGCTGATCGGCAAGAAAGAGATGCTGGTGCCATACAACGCCTACGCGCTGTATAGCCCACAGTACAAGTACAAGGACATCATCCGCGCCGGCCACATCAACCAGGATCTGGCGCGTTATGAGCTGCATCGTGTCTGGGTAATGGAAGCCAACCTGAAGCCCGGCTTCAATCATCGCTACAAGAAACGCGTGTTCTATCTCGATGAGGATTCCTGGCTGGTGCTCGCGCAGGACATCTACGATGAACGCGACCAGTTCTGGCGCTTCTCGGAAGCCCACGCGATCAGCTTTGCCAACGTCCCGGTGGTGGTGAACGGCGTGCAGGTCCACTACGACCTGCAGTCGCGCCGCTACGTGATCGTCAACCTGACCAACGAAGAGCAGAAAATGGTCGAGTACGACTGGGAGAAGGAACCCAGCTATTTCACACCGCAGGAACTGCAGAAGTTCGCCACCGCAGGCAAGTAGGCAGGCAAGCAGTGTGGCGATGCTGGTGCGTCGGCGCCGGGCAGCCGTTCGTGCGGTACTCACAACCGGCAGATGGTGCCGCTCCCGGGGCCGAGACCGAGACCGAGACCGATGTGCTGTCACAGAACGCGTTGCGTCCGGGAATGCCCCGGCGCACACCGGCTCGAAAAGCACTGCCGATAGCTTGAGCTTGCTTGGTACCGCACACGCAGACGCGCGGTCGCAGGTGGCGGCTTTGGCCGCCGAAACGATGCCGTGTAAGGCGGCGCAAACCCCGTTGATTCAGCATCAATTCAGGTCGCGCGCGTAGCTTGTCTGCATGTGCGTAGCCGCCGGCTGCGCTTCAGGAGAGAGTCCCATGCGCACTTCAGCCCCTTTCGCCTTTGTCCTGGCTGCCCTGGTTGCAGGCGCGGGCGTCAGCGCGAGCAGCTCTGCGCTGGCCTACTATCCGCCTCCGCCGGTGGCGCCGCCGCCCGGCTACGCGCCGGTCTACGCACCGCCGCCACCGCCTTACTACGCGCCGCCCGAGTACGGCGAAGTGCTGCAGACACAGCCGATCTACCGCGTCGTCCGCGTCAACGTGCCGCAGCAGCAGTGTTATCAGCAGCAGGTGGTCTACGACAATGATCGCGGCAATACGCTGGCCGGTACGTTGATCGGCGGTCTGATCGGTGGTGTGGTCGGCAACCAGTTCGGCCGTGGCTCCGGCCGCGTGCTGGCCACCGCCGGTGGCGCGGTGGTCGGCGCCAGCGTCGGCAACAACGTCGGCCGCGCCAACGACGGCCCGCCACAGGTGGGCTACCAGCAGCGCTGCGATACGGTCAACGCATTTCACGACGAACAGCAGATCGACGGTTACGACGTGACCTATCGCTATGGCGGTCGCGTCTATCACACGCGGCTATCGTACGACCCCGGTCCGCAGATCCCGGTCAACGTCAACGTTGCGCCGGCGGCGTACTGAAGCCGCGCGCTAGCTGGCATCAAAGCCGCTAAAGTAAGCCGATGCGCGCACTGATCCTCCTGCTGATGACGGTTGCCGGACTGTGGCTCGCACCGGCGTGGGCGGATCATCGTCATGGTGATGATCGCCGCGCGCCCTTCGCGGACCAGCGCCGTGACGCGCCGCGTTTCATGCCGCAGCAGCCGCGACAACTGCAGCGCGATCCGCGTGACTATCAATCGCGTGACACGCGCGACTATCCGCAACGCGACCCACGCGAGTACCAGCAGCAGCAGTACTCACAGCAATATCAACGTCAGCCGCAGTCCGGCTTCATGCCGCGCGGCGAGCCGCAGTACGCCCGTCCGAATGATTTTTCGCCCGGCGACGCCGCGCGCCGCGCGCAGGAAATGAACGGTGGCGGCCGCATCCTTTCGGTCGATCCGAACGGACCGGGTTATCGCGTCAAGGTCCTCAAGGAAGGTGAGGTTCGCGTGATCGCGGTGCCCGGCGGCTGACGGCCGCCCCCTATTTCAAAAAACCAACAAGAACTCCCGAAGGATATGCGCGCACTAGTCATTGAAGACGATCCGCAGTTGCGAGCCCAGGTGATCCGCCATCTGAAGGAAGACGGCTACGCCATCGACGAAGCCGCCGACGGCGAACAGGGCACCTATATGGCCGTGGAATATCCGGTCGATCTGGCGGTGGTCGATCTGGGGCTGCCGAAGGCGTCGGGCATCAGCGTGATCAAGGCCGCGCGCAAAGCCGGCCGCAAATATCCGATCCTGATCCTGACTGCGCGCGACGGCTGGCAGAGCAAGGTGGAAGGGCTCGAAGCCGGCGCCGACGACTACCTGGTCAAACCCTTCCACAAGGAAGAACTGCTCGCACGCGCACGCGCGCTGGTCCGCCGCAGCGGCGGCTGGGCGCAGTCGCAGCTCGAATGCGGGCCGATCGTACTGGATACCGGTGCAAAGACCGTCAAGCTGTCCGGCACGGCGGTGGAGCTCACCGCTTACGAATATCGCGTGCTGGAATATCTGGTGATGCACGCCGGCGAAGTGGTTTCGAAATCGACGCTGACCGAACATCTGTACAACGAAGACGAGGAGCGCGACAGCAACGTCATCGAAGTCTTCGTGCGGCGACTGCGCAGCAAGCTCGATCCGGCCGGCACGCTGAATCCGATTTCAACCTTGCGTGGCGCCGGCTATCGCTGGGACGTGCCGCGCAGCTAGGGCACCTTCGCGGTCGGCAGTGGCTTGTCACCGTCGCTGTGCTCGAACGCGGAATTGATCGAAGCCGACGCCGCGGCGTCGCGTTACGAACGTCCGACTGAGCCCGCGATCGGCAGCCTCCGCAACGCCTGGAAATTGAACATCTGAAGCGGGACACTGCCGTTCATGAAATCGCTGCGCACCCGCCTGCTGGTCGTTGCCTCATCGGTGCTGGCGGTGTTCCTGCTGCTGTCTGGTGAAGCGCTCGAACAGGCGTTTCGCGCAGCGGCGGAACAAGGCGAACAGGATCGCCTCGAAGGCATGGTGCTGGCGCTACTCGGCGCCGCCGAATCGGGCCCCAACGGCACGCTGACGATTCCCGACAATGCCCTGCCCGATCCGCGGCTCGGCCATGTGCTCAGCGGCCTCGACGCGCTGATCTTCAACGAGCGCGGCAAGGTCGTCTGGCGCTCCGCGAGCTTCTCCGGGGCGGTCCCGCAGGTGCCCTCGCCGGATGTCGGCGTCAGCCTGTTCAAGGAAGTCGGCGACCGCTTCATGCTGTGCTACGGCGTGCGTTGGGTCGGCGACACCAGCGGTCCGCATCTGTTCGGCGGTCCACCGAAGCCGAAGCGCTACACCGTCGCGCTGTTTCACGATCAGGACACTTACCGCGCACAGCTCTATACGTTCCGCCGCATCTTGTGGTTCGGCCTCGGCGGCAGCGCGGTGGCACTGATCGCGGTGCAGTTCTTCGTGCTGCTCTGGGGCCTGAGCCCCCTGCGTCGGCTCGCACGCGAACTCAGGCAGGTCGAGACCGGTGAAAAGTCTCGCATCGAATCCGACTACGCCACCGAGCTGAAACCGCTTGCCGATGGCCTCAACGCGATGATTCTGGCCGAGCGCACGCAGCAGACGCGCTACCGCAACGCGCTCGACGATCTCGCGCACAGCATGAAGACGCCGCTGGCCGTGCTGCGCGGAATCATCGACGACAGCGAGGCCGACCCCGCCACGCGCGACAAGCTGCGCGATCCGCTGGGCCGTATTCAGGACATCACCGATCACCAGTTACGCAAGGCCGCCGCGGCCGGTCGCCGGACCTTGAGCGAGCCGGTGCAGCTGCGCCCGATCGTCGAGAAACTCGCCGGTGCGCTGGGCAAGGTCTACGCGCAGAAGCAGCCGCAGTTCGACATCCGCGTGGCCTATGCGCTGCGCGCGCGCGCCGATCAGGGCGACCTCTACGAACTGCTCGGCAACCTGATGGACAACGCCGGCAAATGGTGCAAGCAGCAGATCGCGGTGAAGATCGAATTCGCCGACCGGCGCCTGCGCATCCTGGTCGAGGACGACGGCCCCGGATTCCCCGACAACGCCGCCGAACTGCTCGCGCGGGGCGTGCGCGCGGATACGCATGTGCCCGGCCAGGGCATCGGCTTGGGCGCGATTGCGGAGATGGTGCGCATCTATGACGGCAGCATTGAACTTGGGCGCAGCGAACTGGGTGGCGCATTAATCGATGTGCGACTGTCGGTGTAGCACGTCGAAAACACCTACCGTACAGAGGCGTAGGCAGCGCGAACGTTAAGCTCGGGCGATGATCCAGAACGCCGAGTACATCCGCCGCATCGCCGAGGGCTCGCAGCGGCATTCAAGCCTGGTGTTCGTACGCGGCGGCATCGACACCTCGCTGGCACGCGCGCTGGCGAATCCGGACCGGCACTACGATCTGATGTTGAGCCTGTATCAGCCAGCGCCGGAGATTCCGAAGCTGATCGACGCTGGTATTGGCGTCTACGCCGGGGGTTGGTCGAAATTTCACGCCGCGCTGCGGATTCAGCAACGGTTCAAAAGCCTCGACCGCTATGAGCAAGTGCTGTTTCTCGATGCCGATATCGGCATCGACGTCGATTCGGTGAATCGGCTTTTCAATGCGGCAAAGCGCGCTGAACTCGCGCTGTGCCAGCCGTCCTTGAGTGTCGAGTCGTCGACCGCCTGGCCGTTTCTTCGTCACGATCCGCGCGCGCGAGGCTTGCGTCCGACCAACTTCGTCGAAGTCATGGCACCGTGTTTTTCACGCGCGGCGCTGACGCGCTGCCTGGCGAGCTTCGACCGCTCGATATCGACCTGGGGCTTGGACTTCCTGTGGCCGATGATGCTCCGCTACCGGTCGATCGCCGTGATCGATGCGGTACAGATGCGACACCTGCAGCCGACCGATGAATCGAACGGCGCGTTTTACCGATACCTGAACTCGATTGGCATCGACCAACGCGCAGAACTGGCACAACTTCGCGCAAGCTGCCCGCGCTGGTTTCGACCGGGACCGATGGACCCGCTACTGGGCTGGCGTGGACCGTTTTTGCTACGCAAGCTCAGCCGCTTTCTTGCACGCTTGAGACGCGCTTGATGCGTCACTGCTCGAAAGCAAGGTGTCATCCTGCAATTCGAACTGCGGACCGATCACGAGCCAGCGCATCGAACGGTTCTGCCGAGGCTCTTAAGCTTCGAGCGACGCAGCACGTCCGCCGCCTCCGACCCGAGACCTCGCGAGCCGCAGCGGGCGATGCACGACTTCCACGTCGGCGAGCGAATCGAGCAACCGCCGAGTCCTTCAGAACAGACCGAGTTGTGCGCCGCTCGATGCGGCTGTGTCGGGTACCCGAAAGGCAGACAGATTGATCGCGCGCGCTTTCGATTCGAGCCCGAAGCGGCGTCGCGCCAGCTTGAAGCGCTGCGCGATGAGGGTTGCGAATTCGCCTTCGCCGCGCATGCGCGTGGCGAAGTTGGAATCGTAGGCCTTGCCGCCGCGTGACTGTTCGACCAGGCTCATCACATGACGCGCCTTCAGCGGGAAGTTTGCGTCCAGCCATTCGCGGAACAGATCCTTCACTTCGTGCGGCAGTCGCAGAAAGGTGTAGCTCGCGTGCTGCGCGCCAGCGTCTGCGGCGGCCTGCAGAACCTGTTCGAGCTCGGCATCGTTGATGAATGGAATCACCGGCGAAAACAGCACGCGCACCGGAATGCCGTGATCGGCGAGCAGCCGCATCAAGCGCAGGCGCGAACCGGGCGAGGCCGCACGCGGCTCCAGCGTGCGCTTCAGCGTCGGGTCGAGTGTCGTCATCGTGATCGACACCGTGACGAGATCGTCCTGCGCCAGCGCGCTCAGCAGATCGATATCGCGCTCGACCAGCGCGGCACCCTTGGTGATGATGCCAACCGGATGCCGGAAGCGCGCCATCACTTCGAGAATGCTGCGGGTGATGCCGAGCTTGCGCTCGATCGGCTGGTAGGGATCGGTGTTGGCGCCGACCGCGATCAAGGCGGGTTCATACCTGGGCTTGCGAAATTCGCGTTCGAGCAAATCGGCGGCGTTCGGTTTGTAGAAAAGCTTGGTTTCGAAATCGATGCCGGGCGAGAGATTCAGATACGCGTGGCTCGGTCGCGCGTAGCAGTAGATGCAGCCGTGCTCGCAGCCCTTGTAGGGGTTGATCGAGCGCTCGAAGAAGATATCCGGCGATTCGTTGTGGCTGACGATGCTCTTGGCCGGCTCGGCAGTGACCGTCGTTTCCAGCGCCGGCACGCTTTCCTCGCTCAGCGCCCAGCCATCATCCCAAGCCGTGCGCCGCTGCGATTCAAAGCGGCCAGCCGGATTCGACACCGCACCGCGGCCCTTGTGACGCTTCCGATCGGCTTCGTCGGCGACGCCCATGTCGTTTCTCTCGTTACCCGGCTTGCTTGCGGCAGACCAGCAGGATTTCATCAACGTTGTCGTCGGCGATCAGTCCGTCGACCAGTTCGAGCTTCTTCTGGAAGCGTACGCCGATCGGCAGCACGCGGTTGTACCACCACATCGCGCGCTCGCGCTTGTGAGTCAGATACCAGGCGCCGAGATCCAGCAACCAGCTCGATTTCGGCTGCATGCCGTAGACCGCGCTGCGCTCGACTGCGAAGCCGCTCTCGCGCAACAGCGCTGCGAACTCGGCCGGCACATAGCGGCGCCGGTGACCGACGAATTCGTCGAATGCATTCCAGTGCGTCGGGTGCAGCGGCACCGACAGCAGCAGCGCGGCGCCCGGTGCTGCAACCCGCGCCAACTCGCGCAGCGCCTGTCGATCGTCCTCGACGTGCTCGACAATATCGAACGCGCAGACGAAATCGAAACACGCATCCGCGCAGGGAATCGCTGTGACCAGGCCGAGCGTAGCCTGGGCGCCTTGGGCGCGCAGCGCAGCGATTGCCGGTTGGCTCAGATCCACAAAGACGGTGTCCGCCAACGGCAGACGTGGCCGCATGCCGGGGGCGATCTCGAGCCGGCGCGGTGCCTGCGCGGCGAGCTGCTGCACCAGCGGCCAGGTATTGAAGCGTTCGGGTGCGATCAAGCGCGACTGCGACCACAGGCCGTCGTAGAAGCGTCGATTGTGTTCGGTCAACTGCGCACCACGGTTCGCAGAAGCGAACACGGGGTCGCTCACGTATTGCTCCCAAACGACGCGATGCGCAGGAGCCAGCGCCTAGCCGCGCGCCGACCCGGCAATCGACGCACTTGCGCACAGCGATGAATGGAATTCGATGCGTGCGACCGACTCATTTCGTCGCAGATGCCAGCTTTTGCAGGGCTTCACCGCCGAGGCGATAAACCGTCCAGTCGTCGAGCGGACGTGCGCCGAGTCGCTGATAGAACGCGATAGCCGGTTGATTCCAGTCGAGCACGGCCCACTCGAAACGCTCGCAGCCGCGCGCCACCGCGATGCCGGCAATCGCACGGAGCAGCGCCTGGCCAATGCCACGACCGCGCTCGGCTGGCTCGACGAACAGGTCTTCCAGATAAATGCCGCTGCGCGCGCGGAACGTCGAGTAATTGAGAAAGTACAGCGCGAAGCCGACCACGCGCCCGGCACTGCGCGCGACCAGCGCTTCCACCCGTGCAGGCCAATCGAACAGCGCCGCCTGCAGCGCCTCTTCGGTGGCGACCACTTGGTCCGACAGCTTTTCGTATTCCGCCAGCGCGCGAATCAGCCGCAGAATGTCGCCCACATCTTCGCGCCGTGCGGCGACGATCTCGAATCCGGCATCTAAAACGTCGGCGCTCATCGGATGCTCACGGGGTCAGATTCTCACCTGGAATCCGAGTTCGACCACGTCGTCGGCCGGAAGTTGGTAGAACGCGGTGGGTCGCATCGCATTGCGCGACAGGAACGAATACAGCTGCTCGCGCCACATCGCCATGCCCGGAATATCGCTGGTCGGCACGATGGTTTCGCGGCCGAGGTAATACGTCACGTGATCGAGATCCAGGTCGAGCCCGAGTTTTTCGCACAGGCGCAGCGCCACCGGGATGTTCGGCGCCTGCATGAAGCCATAGCGCACCGTGATTCGCGTGATGCTCGGCGCAATGCTGACGATCTGTAGCCGCTCGGTGGTCGGTACGCGCGGCTCGTCTTCGGTGAGCACGGTCAGCAGGATCAGTCGCTCCTGCAGGACGTGGTGACGCTCCAGGTGCCAGACCAGTCGCGGCGGCGCCTGCGTGCCGTACGTGAAAAACACCGCGGTGCCGGGAATCCGATAGGGCGGATTCTTGACCAGCTTGTCGGCAAATTCCTGCAGCGGTTCGGTGTCCTTGAACAACTCTTTCGCCAGCAGCGCACGGCCGCGACTCCAGGTGACCATGACGATGAACGCCGCGGCTGCCGCCACCAGCGGATACCAGCCGCCACCTTCGATCTTGAGCAGATTCGATGCAAAAAAGCCGAGGTCGATCGAGATGAATAAGCCGGTGAGTGCATAGACGATCGGCAGCCGCCAGTTGAATCGGCGCGCAACGAACAAGGACAGAATCGTGGTGATCACCATCGTTGCCGAGACTGCGATGCCGTACGCGGCACTCAGGGCATCGGACGACTTGAAGCCGAGCACCAGACCGAACGTCGCGATCAAGAGCACCCAGTTCACGAACGGAATGTAGATCTGGCCCTGCTCTTCCGAGGAGGTCTGCACGATCGTCATGCGTGGGAACTGGCCGAGCTGGATCAGCTGCCGCACCAGCGAGAAACAGCCGGAAATGACGGCTTGCGAGGCGATCACGGTGGCCAAGGCCGTGAGTGCGACCAGCGGATAGATCCAGCCCATCGGCGCGAGGTGATAGAACGGTGCGTCGATCGCTTCGGGTGTCGCCAGAATCAAGGCGCCCTGGCCGAGATAGTTCAGCACCAGTCCCGGCAGAACCAAGGTGTACCAGGCCACACGGATCGGCGCGACGCCGAAGTGGCCCATGTCGGCATACAAGGCCTCGGCCCCGGTGACCGAGAGGAACACGGCACCAAGCACCGCGAAGCCGACGAAGCCGCCATGAATCAGGAAGTCCAGACCGTGCCAGGGATTCAGCGCGGCCAGCACCTGCGGATGCTGTGCGATTCCCATCACGCCCATCGCGCCGATCGCGACGAACCACAGCACCATCACCGGCCCGAACAGCACGCCGACCGTACCGGTGCCGCGCCGCTGGATCATGAACAGCATTGCCAGAATCAGCAGCGTGATTGGAATGATCCAGTGATGCAGCGCCGGTGTTGCGACATTGATGCCCTCGATGGCGCTGAGCACCGAGATCGCCGGGGTGATGGTGGCGTCGCCGAACAGCAGCGCGCCACCGAACAAGCCGACCAGCATCAGCACATAACGCAGCGAACCAACCTTCGCGCGCCACGGGTTGAGCAAGGCCACCAACGCGACGATGCCGCCCTCGCCCTTGTTGTTGGCGTTCATCACCACGGTGAGGTACTTCAGCGTCACCGTCACCAGCAGCGACCAGATGATCAGCGACAGAATGCCGAGCACGTGCGCAGGCGTCGCGCTCAAATGGGCATCGTCGGCGAAACACGCCTTCAGCGCGTAGACCGGGCTGGTGCCAATGTCGCCATACACGACGCCGAGTGCGGCCAGCGCGAGCTTCGGCAGACGCCGGTCTTCGCTCATGCCGCGCCCTGCCGATGTCTGATTCCTAGCCGAATCGCCTGATGGCTTGAACGCTGGCGCATCGACCGGCTTGTTCGATGGTGCGATGGCAAACGCGATTGCCCACGTGCGCGAGCGGCCGCCGGATCGCGCGATGCCTCGCCGGCATGATCGGCGCAGTTACACATCACAGTGTCGCGATACCGGCAGGTCACTTGAATCCGAGAACGTCCTGCATGTCGTAGAGCCCGGCCGGATGACCCTTGAGCCAAGCAGCCGCACGCAGCGCGCCGCGCGCGAAGTTGCCGCGACTGCTGGCCTTGTGACTGATCTCGACACGCTCGCCATCGCCCAGGAACATTACCGTGTGATCGCCGACGACATCGCCGCCGCGTGTGGTTGCAAAGCCGATCGTGCCGCTCACGCGCGCACCGGTGACACCCTCGCGTGCGTAGACCGCGTGGTCTTCGAGTTTGACGCCGAGACCTTCGGCCGCCGCCTCGCCCATGCGCAGCGCGGTGCCTGAAGGCGCGTCGACCTTGTGGCGATGATGCGCCTCGACGATCTCGATGTCGTAACCCGCGCCGAGCGTGCGTGCCGCGTCGGCAATCAGCTTCAGGCTGACATTCACACCGATGCTGAAATTCGCCGCCTGGCACAGCGGAATGGTCTGTGCGGCCTTGGCGATCGCGGCTTTTTGCGCGGCGCTGAAGCCGGTGGTCCCGATCACCAGCGCCGTGCCGGCGGCAACACAGGCCGCGAGTGCCGCCTCGGTGCCTTCGGGCCGGGTGAAATCGATCACGACGTCGGCCAGCTTGGCGGCGACGGCGACGTCGGTGCCGATGGCAATGCCGAGGCTCGGCTTGCCGACCAGTTGTCCCGCATCGCTGCCGACCACGGCTTCGCCAGCCTGGGTCACCGCCGCGACCAGTTTCAGCGATGGCATTTCCAGCACCGACTCGATCAGCGTGCGGCCCATGCGGCCGCTGGCGCCGAGGATTGCGACACGTGTAACCGCTTCTGACGACATGGACGACGGATTCCGCTGGAGCGAGCCGATATTGTCGCCGATGCCGCGACGTGCTTTCAGGCCTTCAGATGTTCCTCGACGAATTTCTTCGCTTTATCGAGCCAGCCATTGGTTGCCGGGCTGTGTTTTTCGCCGAGCGATTCGCCGAACTGGCGCAACAATTCCTTCTGCTGCTTGTTCAGATGCACCGGCGTTTCCACCTCCACCGTGCACAGCAGGTCGCCGATGCCGCCGCCGCGCACCGGCTTCACACCCAGACCGCGCAGGCGGAACACTTTGCCGCTCTGCGTGGCCTCGGGGATTTTCAGCGCCGCCTTGCCGGTCAGCGTCGGCACGTCGAGTTCGCCGCCGAGGGTGGCGGTGACGATGCTGACCGGGACGGTGCAATACAGATCCGCGCCCTCGCGCTCGAACATCTCGTGCGGCTTGACCTGGATCTGCACGTAGAGATCACCCGGCGGCGCATTGCGCTCGCCCGGTTCGCCCTCGCCGTTGAGTCGGATACGATCGCCGGTATCCACACCGGCCGGAATCTTCACTTCGAGATTCTTTTCGCCGCGAATCTTGCCTGCACCACGGCAGCTCTTGCAGGGATCGGTGATGGCGGCACCGGCGCCACGGCAAGTCGGGCAGGTCTGCTGCAAGACGAAGAAGCCCTGCTGCACGCGCACCTGGCCGGCACCGCGACAGGTCTGGCATTCGCGCGGGGCCTTGCCGTCGGCGGTGCCGAAACCGCGGCAGGATTCGCAGGACGTCAGTGTTGGAATGCGGATGGTTTCGGTGGTACCGAACGCGGCCTGCTCCAGCGTCAGCTCCATGCCGTAACGCAGGTCGGCACCGCGCCGTGGACCGCCGCGATTGCCGCCGAAAATGTCGGAAAACACATCGCCGAAAATGTCGGCGAAGCCGCCGCCGAAATTGGCACCGCCGCCACCGCCGCGCTCCAGGCCTTCATGGCCGAAGCGGTTGTAGATCTCGCGCTTCTGCGGATCGGACAACACTTCGTATGCCACGCTCAATTCCTTGAACGTTTCCTCAGCCGTCGCATCGCCCGGATTGCGGTCCGGGTGAAACTTCATCGCCAGTTTGCGATAGGCCTTCTTCAGTTCGTCATCGCTGCATTCGCGGGAGACGCTGAGGACTTCGTAATAGTCACGCTTGCTCATTCTTGAAAACCTTTTCGATCCGCTGGTCTGGAATGATCCAGATCGCCGCGATCAACACGTAGAGAAAATCCGAAATCCATTGGTTGACGAAGGCCAGCGGGATCGCCGCGGCGTAACCCACGGCCGAAATCTTGCCCGCATGATCCTTGCCGATTGAGCGGGCCAGCACCGAGTCGGCCCCGTTGACCGAGATGATGCATTTTTCGAGCATCAGATAGGCAATCGACGCGCATAACAACACCGCGCCATAGAACGCAGTCGGCACCGCGGCGTAATGGTTCTCGCCCATCCAGCCGGTCGCGAACGGAAACAGGGACAGCCAGAACAGAAAGTGCAAGTTGGCCCACAGCACGCCACCGCTGATCTGCTGCGTGGCCTGCAGCATGTGGTGGTGATTGTTCCAGTACAGGCCGACGTAAATGAAGCTCAGCACATAGCTCAGGAACACCGGCAACAGTCCCAGCAGCGCGGCCCAATCGTCGCCGTGCGGCACCCTCATCTCCAGCACCATGATGGTGATGATGATGGCGATCACGCCATCGCTGAATGCTTCGAGCCGCCCCTTGTGCATGTCGTGTATTGCGCTCTTTTTTCAATCCCTGGACACGGCAACGCCCCTGTTCAAAGGGGCGTTGCCTGTTTGCTGCCTGCCGCTGCCGAATCGCAGCTGAGCGGCTTACGTATTGAAGCTTACTTGTCTTTGACTTCGGTGAACTCGGCGTCGACCACATCTTCCGCCGTACCCGCCGCCGATCCGGCTTGCGCCGACTCGCCGCCAGCAGCACCCGCCGCCGCGCCGGCCTTGGCGTAGGCGCGCTCAGCGAGCTTCGCACTGGCCGCGGCCAGCGCTTCGGTCTTGGTCGCAATTGCGTCCTTGTCGTCGCCCTTGAGGGCGTCGCGCAGTTCGGAGATCGCGGTTTCGATCGTCTTCTTCTCATCGTCCTGCACGTCGGCGGCCAGATCCTTCAGCGACTTCTCGACGCCGTGAATCATCTGGTCGCCCTGGTTGCGGGCGGTGATCAGCTCGTTGAACTTCTTGTCTTCCTCGGCGTGCGCCTCGGCGTCCTTGATCATCTTCTTGATCTCGTCCTCCGACAGACCCGAGTTCGCCTTGACGACGATGCTCTGGCTCTTGCCGGTGGCCTTGTCCTTGGCCGAGACATTCAGAATGCCGTTGGCGTCGATGTCGAAGGTCACCTCGACCTGCGGCACGCCGCGTGGCGCCGGCGGAATGTCCGACAGATCGAAACGGCCGAGCGACTTGTTGGCGCTGGCGATCTCACGCTCGCCCTGCAGCACGTGCACCGTCACCGCGCCCTGGTTGTCGTCGGCGGTGGTGAAAGTCTCGGACTTGCGCGTCGGAATCGTGGTGTTCTTCTCGATCAGCTTGGTCATCTTGCCGCCGAGGGTTTCGATACCCAGCGACAGCGGCGTGACGTCGAGCAGCAGCACGTCCTTGACCTCGCCGGTCAGCACCGCACCCTGAATTGCGGCACCGACAGCCACCGCTTCGTCCGGGTTGACGTCCTTGCGCGGCTCGCGGCCGAACAGGTTCTTCACCACTTCCTGCACTTTCGGCATGCGCGTCTGGCCGCCGACCAGAATCACTTCCTGGATGTCGGATGCGGACAGGCCGGCGTCTTTCAACGCGATCTTGCAGGGCTCCAGCGTCTTGTTGATCAACTCGTCGACCAGCGATTCGAGCTTGGCGCGGGTCATCTTGATGTTCAGATGCTTCGGGCCGCTGGCGTCGGCGGTGATGTACGGCAGGTTGACGTCGGTCTGCGTCGTGCTCGACAGCTCGATCTTCGCCTTTTCCGCCGCTTCCTTCAGACGCTGCAGCGCCAAAGGATCCTTCTTCAGGTCGATGCCCTGCTCTTTCTTGAATTCTTCGGCGATGTAGTCGATCACGCGCATGTCGAAATCTTCGCCACCGAGGAAGGTGTCGCCATTGGTCGACAGCACTTCGAACTGGTGCTCGCCATCGACTTCGGCGATTTCGATGATCGACACGTCGAAGGTGCCGCCGCCCAGGTCATACACGGCGATCTTGCGGTCGCCCTTGACCTTGTCGAGGCCGAACGCCAGTGCCGCCGCGGTCGGCTCGTTGATGATGCGCTTGACTTCGAGGCCCGCGATCTTGCCGGCGTCCTTGGTCGCCTGGCGCTGCGAGTCGTTGAAGTAGGCCGGCACGGTGATGACCGCCTCGGTGACCTTTTCGCCGAGATAGTCTTCGGCGGTCTTCTTCATCTTGATGAGGATTTCGGCGGAGATCTGCTGGGCCGCCATCTGCTTGCCCTTGACCTCGACCCAGGCGTCGCCATTGGCGGCCTTGACGATCTTGTAGGGCACCATCTTGATGTCTTTCTGCACGACCTGGTCTTCGAACCGGCGACCGATCAGGCGCTTGATCGCGTACAGCGTGTTAGTCGGGTTGGTCACCGCTTGGCGCTTGGCCGGGCGGCCAACGACCACCTGGCCGTCTTCGGCATAGGCGACGATCGACGGCGTGGTGCGCTCGCCTTCGCTGTTTTCGATGACCTTGGCGGTGCCGCCTTCAAGAATGGCGACACAGGAATTGGTGGTGCCGAGGTCGATGCCGATGATCTTGGCCATGATTTTGTTCGCTCCAGACGTAAGTGATTAGCTGAATGTTATTTAAGGTTGCGCGCGCGGGTTTCAAGGCGCGTCACAACTGCAAACCGCACAAATTTTGATAAAAAACGCCTATTCGGCGCCAAAAACCGCTACGAAGCCGCGGAAGTCGGTGCCTTGGCCACCATCACCATCGCCGGCCGTAGCAGGCGCTCGTGCAGGCGATAGCCCTTCTGCATCACCGACAGCACATGATTCGGTGCGACCTCGGTCGATTCGATCGCCGAAACCGCCTCGTGCAGATCCGGATTGAACGGCTGGCCGACCGGGTCGACCACTTTGACGCCGTGCTTTTCGAAAAATGCAGTGAGCTGCTGGCGCGTGGCGGCAATGCCGTCGGCGATGGCCTTCACGCTGGCCTCCGGTGCCGCGGCCGCCTGCAGGCCGAGATCGAGACTGTCGCTGACGGCAAGCAGATCGCCCAGCACGCGGTCGGCGCCGTAGCGCAGGTTGTTGGCGATCTCGCGTTCGGCGCGCTTGCGCACGTTGTCGAGTTCGGCGATGGCACGCAGTTGCGCGTCGCGTGCGGCGGCGGCTTGAGCCTGAGCCTCTGCGAGTTGTGCTTGCAGCTGCCCAAGCGCGTCGCCGCTGGCGGCATCGGCGGTGGCGTCGGCTTCCGGCGGAACCGGTTCGGAGATGTCTTCTTGCATTGCGTGGATCCGGGCGTAAACAGCGGTTAAATGATTTTCGTGACGCGAACACAGCGCACAGCGCCGGCTCGGCCGGCACTGCGACTGCACAGTGATTGGGACTTAATTTTCCGCTTTCAAGCCCGCGCTGAGCAGGCGCGCGGTTTCGGTGACCAGCGGAATGATGCGATGGTACGCCATGCGGGTCGGTCCGATCACGCCCAGCACGCCGGCGACATGGCCATCGACGTAATAAGGCGCGGTGACCAGGCTGCAATCGTCCAGCACCTGATAGCCGGATTCGCCGCCAATAAAGATCTGCATGCCGGGCGATGCCAGGCATTGATCGAACAACTCCATCAGGTCGCGCTTGCGATCCAGCGCGTCGAACAGCGCGCGCAGCCGGTTGATGTCCGCGAGTTCCTGAAACCCGAGCAGATTGGTGCCGCCCGCGAGCAAGTAGTCTTCGGTCGGCTCGCCGCGCAGCGCACGCTCGGCCAACGCCGAGGCCTCGCCCAGCACCTGGCGCACGCGCGTCTGGGTTTCGGCGAGGTCGTCCGCCAGCATTCGCCGCAGCAGCGTGAGGTCGCGGCCAGCGAAGGCCTCGTTGATGATGTTGGCGTAACGCTCCAGCTCGCTGGCGCTGTATTCGCGGCCCATGTCGAGCACGCGGTTCTGCACTTCGCGCTGATTCACCACCAGGATGGCCAGCACGCGTCCGCCGGACAGTGGCAGAAACTCGATCCGGCGCAGCACCGCCAGGTTGCGTTTGGGCACGGTTACAACGCCGGCCATCGACGACAGGCGCGACAGCAGCGTCGACGCCGCTTGTAGCAAATCATTCGGACTTTTATGGCCGGGGAACAGGTCCTCGGCAATGCGCTGCAGTTCGGCTTCGCTGAGTGCTTCGGGTGCGAGCAGCGCATCAACGAAGTAGCGATAACCGCGCGCGGTCGGCACACGACCGGCCGAGGTGTGCGGCGAGCTTACGAAGCCAAGATCTTCGAGATCCGCCATCACATTGCGGATCGTCGCCGGCGACAGCTCCATGCCGCCGACGCGCGCCAGCGTGCGCGAACCGACCGGCTGACCATCGCGCACGTAGCGGTCGATCAGCAGCTTCAGCAGTTCGGCGGCGCGCGGGTCAAGCTGCAGCGACATGGAGGGCGGTCTCGGTTGGCGGCCAAGCTAGCAACGTCGCAAAAAACGTGTCAAGCCTGTCTGGCCCATGATAATTTGCGTGAATACTCAAAACTCAAGCGCATGGGCCTTTTTAAATCCGTCGGCATTTTGGGCAAGCGGCGCGATCCGCGCGCTGCGAACGCGCTGAATGCGGTCGCCTCGCACTTGCTCGCGCGCCGAAACGCGGGGCAACTCGATGCCGTGCTGGCCCTGTGCGACAACGCGCCGGAGTTTCAAAATCTCGATATCGAGTTCGTCGAAGCCGATGAACTCGCCGCACGTTGCGACCTTGCGATCGTTATCGGTGGCGATGGCACGCTGCTGTCGGCCGGCCGACTGTTGGCGCCCCGGCAGGTCCCGATTCTTGGCGTGAACCAGGGACGCCTCGGCTTTCTGGTCGATGTGCGACCGGAGGATGTGGAGCAGGTCCTCGATGCCGTGCTGCGCGGCGAATCGATCCGCGAGGAGCGCGTGCTGTTGGAGGCGCGCATCCACAGTCGTCCGGATGCGGCGCCGTTGCTGGCGATCAACGATGTCGTCGTGCGCAACCTCGAAGCGATCCGCATGCTCGAATTCGAGACCTGGCTCGGGCAGGAAACCGTCGGCGAGTGGGAGTTCATCAGCCAGCACCGCGCCGACGGCATGATCGTGTCGACACCGACCGGTTCAACCGCCTATGCCTTGTCCGGTGGTGGTCCGGTGATGCATCCGAGCTTGGAAGCCATCGCGCTGGTTCCGATCTGCCCGCACACGCTGTCGGATCGCCCGATCGTGGTGCCGGCGTCGCGACCGATCCGAATCGTCATGCACGGCGATGCCAGCGGCGCCAGCGTCACCTGCGATGGCCAGATCAATGCACCGCTGGCCGGCGGCGATTGCGTGGAAATCAGCCGCTCGCCGCATCGTCTACTGCTGCTGCATCCGCTCAAGCACAGCTACTTCAGCCTGCTGCGCGACAAGCTGCATTGGGGTCGCGCGCCGGCCGTCGCCAGCGACCGCAGTTAAACCCCGCATGTTGGCGACGATCGACAACGGCGCCGGTTTCCGCCGCGGCAACGCCTCGGCTACTCTGCGCGGCACGCCCACCGGCGGCGCCATCGGACCGGCGTGCCGACTTCGCTGCCCCGCCTCACCCAGGGATTTCTAGAACACGCATGCTGCGCTCGCTGCAAATCCGCAATCTGGCGATCATCGATGCACTCGAACTCGAGTTCGCCGACGGCTTTTCGGTGCTGACCGGGGAGACCGGCGCCGGCAAATCGATTTTGATCGACGCGCTCGGCCTGCTCATCGGCGGTCGCGCGGAAGCCACGCTGGTGCGCGCCGGCGCGGAGCGCGCCGAGATCAGCGCGGAATTCGAACTCACCGACTCGCCGGCCGCGCGTGCCTGGCTTGAGTCGCGCGAACTCGCGGACGGCGACACCTGCCTGATCCGTCGCACGCTCGGCGCGGACGGTCGCACGCGTGCGTTCGTTAACGGCTCACCACTGAATGCCGGCGACTTGCGCGGGCTCGGCGAACGTCTGGTCGAGATCTTCGGCCAGGGCGAGAGCGCGCAACTACTGCGCATGGAGGCCCAGCGCGACGCGCTCGACGAGTTCGGCGTGCCGGCCGCACAACGCCAAGCGGTGGCCGCCGCTGCGGCTACCGTCGCCGAGGTCGACGCCGAGATTGCACGGCTGTCGGCCGCCCAGTCACGGGATCCTGCCCAGCTGGAGTATCTGCGCTTCCAATTGCAGGAACTCGACGCCTTGGCGCTGAGCGAAGGCGAACTCGAAACACTCGACGCCGAGCAGCGCCGACTCGCCAACGCCGGACGACTGATCGAAGAAGGCGCGGCGGTGCAGTCGGCTCTGTACGGCGGCGACGCCAGCGCTTACGACCAGCTCGGCAGCGTGCTCGGTCTGCTGCGCGGACTGCTGCCCCTGCACGAGGATTTCGCCGAGGTGGAGAATCTGGTCGCCACCGCGCAAGCGCAATTGCGCGATGCGGCCGACGCGGTGCGACGCGAACTCGATCATCTCGAACTGGACCCGGAGCGTCTGCAAACGGTGGAGCGTCGCCTCGGCGTGATCCACGATCTGGCACGCAAGCATCGCGTGCGCGCCGCGGATCTGGCCGCGCGACACGCCGAACTGCGCAGTGAACTGGGCGGACTCGAAAACGCCGGCGAACAGCTCGCCGCTTTGACTGCACGGCGCGCCAACGCCCTCGCCGCCTATCGCAAGGCCGCCGGCGCGCTGACGCGCGCACGCGAGCAGCACAGCGGTCAGCTCGCCGAGGCGGTGACTGCGCGCGTGCGCGAACTCGGGATGCCGAACGCACGCTTCGTCGTCGCGGTGGAACCGGCCGGCCGCGATACACCCAACGCGCACGGCGATGACCTGGTGCGGTTCGATTTTTCGGCCAATCCCGGCCAGCCGCCGCGGTCGCTGGCGAAGGTCGCCTCGGGCGGCGAACTGTCCCGTGTCAGCCTGGCGCTGCAGGTGAGCCTGCACGGTGCCGGCATCAGCGCCGGCGACGCCGCGGCGACGATGATTTTCGACGAGGTCGATGCCGGCATCGGCGGCGCGGTGGCTGAAATCGTCGGCCAGCAGCTGCGTGCGCTTGGCGCGCGGCGACAGGTGCTGTGCGTGACGCATCTGGCGCAGGTTGCCGCGCAGGGCCGCCAGCATTTCAGCATCGCCAAGGAAGTCGTCGCCGGCGAAACCTATACGCGGGTCACACCACTCAACGCCGATCGCCGCGTGATCGAGCTCGCCCGCATGCTCGGCGGCCAGCATCTGAGCGCGGCGACGCAGGCGCTGGCCAAGGATCTGCTGAAGCGCGCACGCGCCGGCTGAGCAGCGGCGTGGTCAGCGCGGTCGGCGCCGTTACGTCGCGCCTGGAAACCCCGCTTTAACGCGCGTTGCGTGTTCGAGTTGCGTATTCGAGTTGCGTATTCGAGTTGCGTGTTCGAGTTGCGCGTTCGATGTTCGCATCTGGAGGCGCCGAAGGTCGGCCTAGTTGTCCCCGGCCGGCGGCAAGCCGCGACCGCTTTCGCCGCGGCGCAGTGGCGCGCCTTCCAGATTGGGGCAATTCTCGCGCAGGCACTCGCCGTACATGATCAGGCTGTGCTCGACCAGGCGATAGCCCAACTCGCGCGCCTTCTCGCGCTGGCGCTTTTCGATGGTGTCGTCTTCGAACTCGTCGACCTTGCCGCAGCGCAGACACACCATGTGATCGTGGTGATTGCCGCGCTGCAGTTCGAACACGGCGTGGCCGCCTTCAAAATGGTGGCGGATGATCAGGCCCGCCGCCTCGAACTGGGTCAACACGCGATAAACCGTCGCCAGGCCAATGTCTTCGCCGGAATCCATCAGGCGCCGGTAGATTTCTTCGGCAGACAGATGACGCGTATTGCTGACCTCGAGCATTTCGAGAATCTTGAGGCGCGGCAGCGTGACTTTGAGGCCGGCGTTTCTGAGGTCTTGCGATTCCACATGTACTCCTGAGTCACGTCCTTGTGGCGGCGCCACCCGGAAGGCCCGGGCGGCCACCGAAACGATGCGCCCAGAACTTAACGCAGCAGGTCCGCGGCGCCAGTGCCACCGGCGTCCGCAGCTGGCAACGATGCAGTATTATCGCATCTCGTCCTCTCGCGACAAATTTATGCGCCTGTTTTCGCTCCTGATCCTGTCCGTGCTGCTGCCGGCGTGCAGCACGATGTCGAAGCTGCCTTCGCAGATCGCCAAGCTGCCCGACGAAATCGTCTACAAGCTGCCGACGCGCCAGGGCAATGTGGTCGAACAGAAGCAGCTCGACCAACTGCACGTGGGCATGACGCGTGATCAGGTGAAGTTCCTGATGGGCACGCCGATCGCCACCAACCCGTTCCGCGAAGATCGCTGGGACTACTTCGGCTATTACAAGAGCCCGCGCGGCGAAGTCAGCACGCGTAACGTCACGCTGTATTTCGACAACAGCAAGTTGACCCACATGGAAGGCGTGCGCGTGGCCTCGGCCGATGCGCAGGCACAGGCGAAGACGCTGGACGATCCGGATTTCGGTGCGCTGGCCAAAGCGCAGAAGCAGGACAAGAAAGACAATCTCGATCGCGCTCGTGACGAGAACCCGGCGGGCACGCCCAACGCGGTGCCGTCGGCGGAAGGCTCCAACCTGCCCGCCAGCACGCATTGATCGCGCGCTGATTCCACCCTCGCCGAACCCGCCGCCGAGCACCCGCTGGGCGGATCGCGGTACCCGCCTTGTGCAGCGGCGGACGTCCGCCGCTGGCTTACCGCCGTCGGATCTTCGCTGCGCGACGTCGCCGCGCCTGCTTGGGATCGGCCAGCAATGGCCGGTAGATTTCGACGCGGTCACCGTGCTTAAGGCGTCGATCGACTTCGACGATGCGACCAAAGATTCCGAACTTCAGGCCCGCGTCCGCAGCACTCTCAACATAGCCCGCCGCTGCAAGCGCATCGCCGACACAGGCGCTGTCGTCGAGTTGCAGCGACCAGCGCTGCTGCGACTGCGGCAAGGCCAGAATCACATCGACTTCGATCATCGCCGCCGTTCGCTCCAAGTTTCTATAATCGCAGCATGAACAATTCCAAAGCGCAGTCCAAGTCACGCGAGCCGGCGGAACGCCAAATCGCATTGAACCGGCGTGCGCGTTTCGATTTCTTCATCGAGGATACGTTCGAAGCCGGCCTGTCGCTGGCCGGCTGGGAAGTCAAAAGTCTGCGCGCCGGCCGCGTGCAGATCACCGAGTCCTACGTGCTGCTGAAGAACAACGAGGCCTTTCTGCTCGGCGCGCACATCACCCCGCTGCTGCAGGCCTCGACGCATGTGAGTCCCGATACCACGCGTACGCGCAAGCTGCTGCTGCAACGCAAGCAGATCAATCAGCTGATGGGTAAGGTCGAGCGTGCCGGCTACACCGTCGTGCCGCTGGACATGCATTGGACCCGCGGCCGCGCCAAGCTCACCATCGGCCTGGCCAAAGGCAAGAAGCAGCACGACAAGCGCGCGACGATCAAGGAGCGCGACAGCAACCGCGAGATTTCCCGCGCGATGCGCCACGGCGCCTAAAGCGGTTCGGCGGTTGATTACATCGGTACACCGACCGGCGGGCTGCGTGCCTGCACCAGCCGTTGATGGCGCATTGAATTAACCGGCGCGCGCGCAGGATCGACAAGCTTGCGAAAGCATCGAGCAAATGGCTCGCTTTAAGCTCGCCATTCAAGCACCGTGCGTCAAAACCTCAGATCGCTCGACTTCAGATCGCCCGGCCAAACGCCGCGATTGCGACATCCAGAAAATCCAACAGCCAAAAAATAAGGCAGCGGCCTGCGGGGACAGGCGGCTGCCTAATGGGGTACGAACATGCTCATTGGGGGATGAGATGTCCAATCAGACACCGCGAACGCTAGGGAGGAACGTCGCGGCAAGGATCAGGCAACTCGCTCGATTGTTAGTTCGCAGCCTTAGCGCTTCTTAACGCCGCAATGCCTCCGTACATGCCGCCGGGCCGCCCCAGATCTCGCGGGCCTAGGACTCGAACGGCAACGGGCTGCGCGCGCATCGGCCGCAGGAGAGCACGGCGCTGGCGCTGATAAGTGGACGCCGCTGCAGCGATCCGGCAGATCGCGGCAGATCTGCGCGATCATGCGCCTGCAGCATCCGTTTGGCGGTTGGCGATTCGCCGCAGGCCGCCGGAGCGGCCGTTGGTCTTCCAGCGCCGCGCAACGGCCGACAGCCCAACCTGTTCGCGCCTCAGATCGATCGCGAGATCAGTTCCTTCATGATCTCGTTGGTGCCGCCATAGATGCGCTGCACGCGCGCATCGGCGAACAGACGCGTGACCAGATATTCATTCATGTAGCCATAGCCGCCGTGCAGCTGCACGCATTCGTCGAGCACCTGCTGCTGCAGGTCGGTCACCCAATATTTCGCCATCGACGCGGTTGCCGTATCGAGGCGACCGGCGAGCAGGTCCTGAATGCAACTGTCGACGAAGGTCCGCGCGACGCGTGTATTGGTCACCATCTCGGCCAGCTTGAAGCGCGTGTTCTGGAATTCCGCAATCGCCTTGCCGAAGGCCTTGCGTTGCTTGACGTAGTCGATCGTTGCGGCAACGCCGCCTTCCATCGCGGCGACACCGGCGATGGCGACGATCAGGCGTTCGTATGGCAGATCACTCATCAACTGTGCGAAGCCACGACCTTCTTCGCCGCCGAGCAGGTTTGCTGCCGGTACGCGCAGGTCTTCAAAAAACAGCTCCGAAGTGTCCTGCGCCTTCATGCCCATCTTGTCGAGAATGCGGCCGACGCGATAACCCTTGGCATTGGTGGTTTCAACCAGCAGTACCGACAAGCCCTTACCACCGGGCGCACTGCTGGTGCGGACAACAAGGATCAGCAATTCTGCGAGATAGCCGTTGGTGATGAAAATCTTCGAACCGTTGACGACGTAGTCGTCGCCGTCGCGCTCCGCACGTGTACGCAAGGCCTGCATGTCCGAACCTGCGCCCGGCTCGGTAAATGCGATCGCGCCGACCAGTTCACCACGCGCCATGCGTGGCAGGAAACGCTGCTTCTGTTCCTCGGTGCCATGATTGAGAATGTAGTGCGCGGCGATGCTGTGCACACTCTGGGCGAAGCCGGAAATGCCGCGACGAATCAACTCTTCGACAACGATGACCTCATGACGGAAATCGCCGCCCGGGCATCCATAGGTATCGCTGATGTCGGTGCACAGAAAACCCATCTGACCCGCCCTGCGCCAGATGTCGTGCCCGACATGCTGCTGCTTACGCCAGTGCTCGTCCTGCGGCAGCATCTCGGATTCGACAAACCGAGCGAACGAGTCGCGGAACATTTCAAGGTCGGAATCCATCCAGGGTGAAGTGCGGTGGGTCGTGGCGGTCATGGTCGATTGCGGTTGCTTGGGCGGAAAGAGAGGGTTTGCGCGACGGGAAATCCGACGCGATTGCCAACCCGATTATCCGCTTTGCGTTTGCCGCGCGACTCGCCCGATCCGACGAGGACGCGTCAGTGCCGAATGCTCAGACCCAGAATCCGCAATTCCGCTTCGGTGCCGTTCTCGAACTGTATGCGTTGCCCGTAGGCGGTGCCGTCCGGCATCTGCAGGAGGCCCACCACCCAGCCGTAACCGAACAGTCCACTGTAGACGCGATCCTGCTGCTCGAGCGCGCGAGCGGCCTCCGCCGCGCGCTCGGACGGCGTGCCGCCGGCATCCTCTGCTTGCGCTCGCTTGCTCGTCATATCGCCTCTCCGGCGGAACTCGTGGGTGTCGATTGCGTCCCGGTCAAATTCCATAGCGGCCCGCGGCCCGCCAGCTTTAGCCATCGAGCGTAGCCGTGCGACGACAGGCGCGCCCGACGCGCGCACCGACGCACCAACGCGTCTATGACGCCGCGACGCCGAGACGCGCGAACTGAAGCTTGCAGCCCAATGACGTCGTCATAAGGGCGTTAAGCGTGCGTCAAGCGTTCAGATTTAAATAGTGGAATGCCAAGGACATTGCGCTCGCGACGGCAAATACGCACTCGGATTGGATGCGTCACAGCGGCGCCGTGTGGAAACGCTAAAAGGGCTATACGCACAGAATAATTCGCCGTTGAATCGAGCACGCCAGTGGAATTCCACTTGCAATGCCGGAAGATGCTCGGCAGTCTGGCCGGATGCACGGCACACTTACAGCGCTGGCGCATCGCGGGAATCATCACACCGGGAGACGTTAGGATGAATTGGGAGACGCATCGATGAAGGTCGCACGTACCGCTACAAAAACTGCAAAAGCTACAAAAACCGCAAAGAAAACTGCGAAGAAAACGGTTGTCGCAGGCAAGCCCGCTCGGCGCAAACGTCAAACCGGCGTTCGCGAACGGATCCTCGATATCCTCGCCGCGGGGCCCATCACCAATTCGGAACTGCAGCGCAAAGGCCGCTTCACGCCCTCCGCGCTATACCTGCATCTGCGCGCGATGCGCCAGCAGGGAATCATCGACAGCAAACGTAGCGGCCGTAGCGTCACGCTACGCCTGAAGGGCAAAGCGCAGCGCGTCGCCAGCGCCGAGACGATCGACGCCGTCGTCGTGCACGACACACCGCGCGCAAGCAGCTCGGCGCTGGTGCCGGCACGCGTGTCGCCGGAATTGAACGAAGCGCTCGCGGCGGTGGCCTTCCGGCTGCGTCCGGTTGCGCGCATCGAAGAGAAACTGCTGGTGCTGGATCGACTGGCGCGCGCAATGCCGCCGTCGGTTGGCGACGTCCTGCATGCGGTGATGGAAGATCTCGTGCAGCTGACGACCTTGCCGGTCGACGACTCGAAGGCCTAAAACCCCCGGCTGCGGCGCTACGGCGCCGCGGCCCAGGATCAACCTCAACCGAATATTTCGAATCCGCAGCGAAAGCTGCGCACGGCGCCGGGCTCGAGCCGCAGGCTGGCCGCACAATCCTCACGGTTGTACGCGTTGGTCGGAAACTCGACCGGTTCGAGCGCCACCGACGCACGACGGTCGCGCGATACGGTATCGCCCGTGAATGCATGCAGCAGACCGCGCGTCTGCCAGACCGCGACGCCGATGCCGCTTTGCGGATCGCGCAGACGACTGCGCAGCACGCCGTCGGGGTCGGTCAGCAGATCGCAATAGGCTTGATCGATCACGCGCCCGGCGATTGTTTTCGACGTTCTGAAATCCAGCGCCGGGGTTGCCTCAACCGCTGCAAATGCGGCGTCGCCCGGCTGTGGAATCAGCGCGGGATCGGTCAGCACGAGCGCGCGTGCCGGCACCTGCAACTCGAGCCGCTCGATGCCGTCGTCGGCAAGTCTGAAATAAGGATGCAGACCGCAACCGAACGGCGCTGCAACCGTTCCGACATTACGCGCTTCGATCGCGTAATCGAGGTTGCTGCCGCGCAGGCGGATCGCCACTTCCACATCGACCGAGAACGGATAGCCCGCAAACGCGCCGGGACGCAGCACTTGGGTCGACAGGCGCAACAGCGCGGAGGTGTCGTCCGCCAGCGTATCGACCAGATCGAAATCGGCGTGGCGCACGAAGCCGTGACGAATGCCGCGCTGTGCGCCGGCCACACCGGGCTGCAAGTCGTGTTCGATGCCATCGAAGCTGTAGCGCGCGTCGGCGATCCGGTTGGAGAACGGCGCCATCAGACCAAAGCGCATGCCGCTCTGGGCCTCCAACTCGGCGGGCGTTTGGTGACCATCGCTGAGCGTGCGCAGGTGTGCGCCTTCACGTACCTGCCAGCTGAGCAGCGTTGCACCGCGTCTCGCAATCAGTGCCGTTGCGCCACCGAGATGATCGCTGAGACGCCAGGCTTCGTGCGCACCAAATGTTTCGGATTGAATCGAGTATCGGGTCATCGCCCGATTCTAGCCGCGATTCCTCGCAGTCAGACGATTGCCATCGTCGGCCGCACGGCGTGCTGTGACTGGCGAGCGCGCCGTGCGCGCCCGCCGACTTCAGCTAGACCGGCACGCACTCCGCGATCATGGAGCGGCGCAGATTCTGTACACGGCGACGCTGCGCGCGCAGCGAACGCTCGATCTGCAGCTGCAGGCGCCCGCGCAGCTCGCTGTGCTCCCAGCGATCCTGCATCTGGTGCTTGGCGTCGCTGAGTTTCTCGCTCTGCAAGGCGGTCCAATGCGCGATGGTTTCGCTGAACTGCTGCCATTCGCTTTCCAGCTGGCTTTGCAGCGCAAGCAGGCGCGAATGCGGACGGCTCGCCGCCAGCGCTTCTCGGGCGCGCTCGAACTGGCGCGTGAGACGCGCACGCTGGATTTTGAAGTCCGGCACGCGCTTCAGATCCTTCGCCAGGCCGAGCCAGGCGCAGGACGCGATCAGCCACTTGGTCGGATCCCACTGCCACCAGCGGATGCCGTTGCGATAGTCCCACTGAAACAAGTGGTGATAGTTGTGATAGCCCTCGCCCCAGGTAAACAGCGCCAGGAAGTCGTTGTCGCGCGCCGTATTGGTCGACGTGAACGGCTGACGGCCCCAGGCGTGCGCCAGCGAGTTGATGAAGAAGGTGAAGTGATGGCTCGCCACCAGGCGCAGGAATCCGGCGATCAGCACGAAGCCCCAGAGGTCGTGGAACAGCAGCCCGAGTCCGATCGGCAGGCCGAAGTTGGTTGCCAGCACGAACCACAGGTAATGGCGGTGCTGAATCGATACGACGCGGTCTTCCAGCAGGTCCGGTACCCGACTCAGGTCGACGCGGCCCGAGGGGTAGTCGCGCAGCATCCAGCCGACGTGTGAGAACCAGAAGCCGCGACGCGCGGAATACGGGTCGTGATCGACGTCGTCGACGTGGCGGTGATGCACGCGATGTGTTGCGGCCCAGACCAAGATGCTGTTCTGCACCGCCATCGCACCGAAAATCGCATAGCCCCACTTCAGTGCCGGGTGCGCCGAATACGCGCGATGCGCCCACAGGCGATGGTAGCCGGCCGTGATCGACATGCCGTTCGACATCAGCAGCAGGCTGCCGCAGATCCACGCCGCCGCGGAAATGTGGTGGGTCCAGCCGTACCAGGGCAGCACGGTGACGACGGGCAAACTGGTGAGGATCAGCATCAACGCGGCAGGCCAGTTGATGGGCAGACGTTCGGAGCGGGTCATCGAAGGGGCACGACTAGTAGCTAGGACGCGCGATTCTATCCTGTTCCACCGGCTCAACCGATGACACATGAGCCATCCATGCCGACGCCGGTCGGGCGGCCTGCCGCGTTCGTCCGCAACTCGCCTGCGGGTCTGTCAGGTGCGCAGAAACAGAGCCTCGGTCGATCGGAATTCGACTAGCCGTCGATCAGGACTCGATCAGCGTGAAATCGACGCTTCGCACTCGAACATCGCGACCGAATTGCCATCGGCCTTGCCGACATTGTTGAGCTTTGCCACACCCCCTTGACGCTCGCAGTATTTCTGCGCCTTGCGGCTCGGATCGGCCAGATCGCCCGAGCTGTACTCGTAGCTGACGCTGGTGGGCGTGGCGCTGATTTCCTTGGGTTCGCTGGCGCAGGCGCACAGCCCGACACTGATCGCTGCGGCGGTGAGTAGAATTTTCATGCGTGCTTCCTCGAGCTGAGTACAGTCTTCAGATCGACCTGCACCGCAGGAGTTCCCGTCGCGCGGCACGCGGCTATTCGCCCAGCAGTTCGGCCACCGGGTGAAATTGCTCGACGCGCTGGCAGATGACCTTGATCATCCCGGTGATCGGCACCGCCAACAGCGCACCGCACACGCCCCAGACATAGGTCCAGAACAACAGGCTGATGAACACGGCGGCGGGATTCATCCGCGTGATGCGTCCGGTCATCCAGGTGGTGATCAACATGCCGACGATGCTGGCAATCGCCACCGAGGCACCGACCACGCTCAGCGCCAGCGTCAGCGAGCCGCCTTGCAGGAAGGCCGCCATGCCGGTGGCAATCGCCGTGATCAGCGGTCCGAAATACGGCACCACATGCAGCAATCCGGCGGCGACCGCCCAGGCGCCCGCATTCTGCAATCCGAGCGCACTGAACGCGACCCAGGTCGCCACCGCCAGCAGCGTGTTGGTGACGAACAGCGCCAGCATGTACTTCTGAATCGAGACGTTGATGTCGTCGAGAATCTGCACGGTGATTTTCTTCGCCGATAGCGACGGCCCGGTGAGCCGCACCAACTTGCGTTTGAAGGTGTCGCCCGACAACAGCAGGAAAAACACCAGAAACAACACGATCGCAACCTGGCCGGCAAAGGCTGCGAGGCCACGCGAGCCTTCCCACATCAGGTCGTTCATGCTGGTCTTCGGGTTGTCGACGATGACGTGTGTCGGCCCCTGCTTGCTTGCCGCGTCGTTTGCCGCCTGGCGGCGGGCCTTGTCGACTTCACCGGCCGCCGCCTGCACGCGCTGCAACAGCGACGGTTGATCGTCGTGGCGACCCTGCACCACCGCACTGAACTTGGCGGTGGTGCGTGGCAGCTGCTCAATGATGGTTTCGGTCTCGCCCTGCAAGGTGTTGGCCAACAGGCCCAGCACCGCGACGACGGCCAGCATCACCAGCGCTGTGCCGATCATGCGCCCGACGCGACGGTGCTCGAGCCAGACGACCAATGGATTGAGCGTGTACGCAACGATCATCCCGAGCATCAGCGGCACAAAAAACTCAGCCGCCGACTTCAACGCGAAGATCGCCGCGATCACGGCGATCAGTCCGATCGAAAAGCCGCGCGGATCGATCGGCTTCGCCAGCGGCAAGGGATGACTGGAGAACTCCTCCGCGTCGGCAGCGCGTGCCTTGTCGTCAGCCTGCGCTTCGCTCACGCGTTGCTCCTGATCTTGAAGCATGCGGCGGCGGCGCGACGAAAGCGATCCGTCGACTGCTGCAGCTCACGCGGAACGGGCTCGGTTCGAAGCGCGATCACCCCAGCGCTCGGCTGCAATGGGAAGCGCCTCCGGCGCTGGGTCGCCGACACGACTGCCACCGGCGGTCGATGTCGGCGCAGCGTTCGCCTATCGACTGCCAATTCATCGAGCTTTCTACTTCGCATCGGATTTGGCGTCCGACTTGGCATCCGGTTTCTGGTCGCTTTTGCTGTCGGCCTTGTCGGACGCGTGATCGCTACCGTTGAACTCCGGCTCAAACGCCTTGACCACGGCGTTCTTCAGCAGGTTCAGCAAGGTGCTGGGAATATCGACGCTGGGATCGTCGATCCGCCCGGAGAACGGCACTTCGGTTGCGAGCTGCTGCTTCCGCTGATTTTGCAGAACCAGGTTGAGCAGACTGCCGATTGCATCGGTCGCCAGATGCAGCGGGTTCAGATCCTTGTCGGCCTTTTTGAGCGACAACAATTCCAGATTATGGAACAGCGGCTTGACGTAACCATCCACCTTGCCGGCCTTCGCATTCGCCTCGATGACCACATCCAGCGTGCCGGACTTGGGATCGAACAGCGTGTAGGCCCGAACGAAATCCTTCATGCGCGTCGCTTCGAGGTTCAACAGCCGCAGCTTCAAATCGAAATTGGGCGTATCTGCGTAAGGATCGACGCGCAGATCGAGATCGAGTGTGGCCTGGTCCATTGCCAGCGCCTTCGCATGCAGCGTGGCCACACGATCGCCGGATTTCAGCTCGCGGTTGGTCAGGTTGTCGATCGCGCCGTTGACGTGGGTCAGGTAGACATCGACTTTCGGATCGCTGTAGCGGTCGACGTAATGAACCTCACTGTCAACCACTTCGAAGTGATCGATGCTGAACGGGCTCAGCTTCTTCAACACGTCGCCCCAGTTGGCGTCGCGTCCGGTCTGCGCGTCGTTCTTGCTATGGCCAGCCGCAAACGTCAGGCGTGCGTCATAGGTTTTGATCGTCGCCACCACCGCACCCTGCAGCAGGCCACTCCACAACACCGACAGTTCGGTGCGCGGCGAACTGAACAGCGGCGTGCGCTCCGCGGATTTCTGCTGCCGCACTTCAAGGCCGATGATGCTGTAAGAGCCGCGCCACAGTGCCAGATGAATATCGTCGACATGTCCGGAGTATCCCGGCGAGGAGTCGAGCGCGCGGTTGACATAGGCCTTGACCATCAATGGCAAGGTCAAACGCAGCGCAATCAGAAACACGACCAGTACGGCCACCGTGATCAGTTTGACGCGATGCCGTTGCAAATGGCTGCGCCGCTCTGAACGTCGCTCGTTGGGTTCCGCTACATCCATGTTGGTCGCCTGATCGCCGGGCGGCTAGTGCGCTGCAGCCGGTGTGGCGCAGCGCTACGGACGTCGCCGTCCGTGGCCCCTATGCGGTTTAGGCGCCGTGCATCGGGTTTAGTTCAAGCGGAAGCTCATGCCCCCAATCTCAGCCGCGTATGCAGCGACCCATGCAGCGGCGCAACTTGCGCATCGTTTACGAATCAAACAACAAAGGCGATCGAACCGACCGCCTGCAGCCCGCCACCGAAAATCGGACGCGGCAGCGACCCCTGCGACCGGAGCCACGACAGCCATGGATCGAAAACTGGGTTCGGAAGCACAGATCCTCAAACTCATCGCACGCTGCCTGCGCCAGGTTCACCGACTTGGCGACCGCTGCAACGACTGCTTGCCCGTCGCCCTGGAGCGCCTGGAGCCGCCGCAGCAGCGATGCAACTGGCAGGCGGTTCGGCAGCCCTGCGAGTTCGAGGAATGCGAGCTGGAACTGACCGAAGCGGTCGAGGAGATACGCCACGCCTACGACGTCGATTGGCCGCGACAAGAGGAAACGCGACAAGAGGAAACGTGACAACTGGGTTAGCGCGCTTAACTGGTCCGGCGCGCGAGTCGAGTCGCCGTCCGGCAACGATCAAGCGAAGCAGCCGCCGACTACAAGACATCGACCCAGGGTCGTCGAGACTTGTCGCGACATCCAGCCTACCGCGGCGTCGCAACATCGAAGCATCGCGAGATCGCAACTTCGAGAGTGAGATTGGGATTGAGATCGTGATCGAGATTGAGATTGAGATTGAGATTGAGATCGAGATTTCGCCTGTCCGAATGTTCAGACGTCGTCCGATCAGGGGTTCGGTGCCAACGCCACCTGATGCGCCACTAGCGTTGCCAGAATCGCCTTGTTGACCGCGCTGCTCACGCGCAATCGCTGCAGTGCGTTGCCCGCGACTGTGTAGTGCAGTTCCAGCGCGTGACCCTGGTAGTCGATCGTCGCCAGGTAAATCGCAGGTGGCGGCGATTTCAATACCGATGGTTCGGCTTCCAGCACCGACAGCAGCAAGCGCTCGTTCGCCGCAGCGTCGCCTTTCAGCCGCAGCGTGCTGACCACCGAACTCACGCTGCTGGACAGATCCCAGTTGGTCACGTTGCCGGTGATGAACTGCTGATTCGGAACGATCACGCGGCTGCCCTGCGCGGTCATCAGACTCGTGGCGCGTGCGCCGATCTCGATAACGTCGCCTTCCGCACCCGCAACGACGATGTGATCGCCAACTTTCACCGGACGCTCGAGCATCACGATGATGCCGCTGATGAAGTTGCTGAAGATATTCTGCAAGCCGAAGCCGACGCCCACACCGAGCGCGCCGGCAAGCACGGTGAACGAGGACAGACTGATGCCCACACCCTGCACGATCGTCAGTACGCCGATCGTCAGCACCAGGTAGCGGATCAGGCTGGCGACCGTTTCACGCGTGCTCAGATCGATGTGACCGCGCGCCAGCGCGCGCGTCACCAGCCAGTTGCGCAGCCAGCGCGTGAACATCATCAGCACCAGCAGCGCGATCAGCGCGCCCACCAGCGTCGACAGGCTCATATCCGAGCCGCCGAACTTGAACAGCGGGCGCCGCAGCAGCTCGAACCAATCGCTCCACATCGTTTCCGGTTTCATCGCATCTTTCATCGCGCCATCCATCGCATCGTTTGGACTTGTCACTGTTGCAGTTTCCGACCAAGCTGCAGCGATTCCGTTCACGTTGAATGAAATCAGTTGGAACTTCGACGCCGTCCTCGCCTCGAACTTAAACCTGTTGCCGCATACGAAACGGCGACCGGTTTCATTCGTGAGTCAAGGAGGATTCCATGGAAGGCAATAAGGAAGCAGTCAAGGTTCTGAATAATCTGATCGAAGTATCCGAAGACGGCAAGAAGGGCTTCGAAGAAGCCGCCAACGACGCGAAGGACAGCTCGCTGAAATCGCTGTTCCGCGATTGTTCGACGCAGTGCGCTGCTGCGGCCGGCGATCTCATCAAAGCAGTGAACGCACTTGGCGGCAAAGCGGACGATAGCGGCAGCGCCACCGGTGCCGCGCATCGAGGCTGGGTCAAGCTGAAATCGAAAGTCGAGAACCCGAATGTCGCGGTGCTCGAGGAAGTCGAGCGCGGTCAGGATCACGCCAAGGCGAGCTACGCGAAAGCCTTGAAGGCGCAGCTACCGCAGACCATTCGCGAGATGGTGCAACGCCAGTACGAAGGAGTTGTACGGCATCACGATCAGATCCGCGATCTGCGCAATCGCTACCAGGCTGCGGCCTGATTCTGACGCAGCTTCATACTCGGCGCTGACTCGGCACTGATTCGGCGCTGAGCCAGGTCGCGAACGTCAAGACATCGAAACCTCGAAACGTCGAAACGTCGATGACTAGCGAGGTTCGCAATCGGGCTTAGGTCCAAGCCTGATGAGCCGGCGCGATTCGTCGCGCCGGCTACTTGCGACTGAAGCTGCTGGTGACTTTGATCACGCCGTTGATGACGTTGATCAAGGCATCCGACACGACGATCGGACGCGTCAGCATCGAGCCCGCCATTTTCTTGTATTTGTCGGTATACGGCGGAAAAAACGCGTTCGGATTTTTATCCAGCGACGGGCCCTCTTCGACAATCGCGCGCGTGTTGGAGCATTCGTTGAAGGTGTACCAACCACCGAGCCGTCCGATGCCACTGGCGTTGACACCGCCGAACGGAAGATTGGGATTGGTGCCGGACTGGATCATGTTGTGATTGACCACCGTGCTGCCCGAGGTGGTGTGCTGCAGATAGAAATCAATCTCCTCGCGATCCTTCGCGTAGATGTACAGCGCGAGCGGCTTCGGACGCCGACGAATCGTGCGCAACACATCGTCGCGCGTCGAAAACGGCACGACCGCAATCACCGGGCCGAAGATCTCGTCGCTCATCACCTTCATCTGCTCGCTGACGTTGCTGATGATCGTCGGTGAAATGAAGCGCGCCTCGGCGTGCGTGTCACCGCCGAAGCTGATCGTCGCGCCCTTGGCGCGCGCATCGTCGATCAAATCCTTGACCCGTTCGAAGTGTCGCGGATTGATCAGTCGCGGATACTCTTTCGATTGCTCGAAGCCGCGACCATCGGCGTTGAACATCGCCGTCATCGCCCGCTGCAGCGCTTCGATGAATGGCTTCTCGATCGAGCTGTGCACCAGCGCGTAGTCCGGCGCGATGCAGACCTGACCGGCATTGCTCAATCGCCCCCAGGCGATCTTGCGCGCGGCATCTTCGATGTCGGCACTGGCGTCGACGATCGTCGGATTCTTGCCGCCCATTTCCAAAGTCACCGAGGCAAAGTGCTCCGCCGCGGCCTTCATGACCAGACGGCCGACCTGATGTCCGCCGATGTAGAAGATGTGATTGAACGGCAGCGCCAGCAACTCCTGCGCGACTTCTGCACCACCCTGCAATACCGTGCATTCGTCTTCCGCGTACGCGGACCGGACGATATCCGCCACCACCTGCGCCGAGTACGGTGCGAGTTCCGAGGGCTTGATGATCACGCCATTGCCGGCCGCGAGCGCGCCGATCGCCGGAACCAGGCAGATCGCATACGGCGCGTTCCAGGTCGCCAGGTTCAGCACCACACCTTTCGGCTCATATTGGATATAGCTCTTCTTGCCGAGCGTCATCAGCGAACCCTTGACCGGCGTTCGACGCATCCATTTCTTCAGATGCTTGACGTAGAACTCGATCTCGCCTTTGACCATCATCAGCTGCGCATCGATATCGGTATCGCACAGGCCAAGTTCCTGGCGTACGGCCGCGTGAATCTGCGGACGCGCATCGAGTGTGGCTTGCAGCAGTTTCTGCAGCTTGGCGATGCGCTGTTCTGCGGTCGTATCGATCAGCGCCGGCGCGCGCGCGGCGATTCGTTCGAACGCCTGTTGGACCGGGCTCGACAGCTTCATTTGTGCGTTCATGCGAAAGTGCTCCCGAACCGGTCTAGCCGGCTTTGTACGACGGAATCTTGAAGGTGCTGCGCATCAGTGCTTCCAGCTGCACATCCGACAACAGGCGCCGCATCAGGCCCATCGGTTTGACATCGCGGCCGAGGTATTCCATCGGCTTCCATTTTTTCTTGGCGAGAATTTCGAGCGTGCCGGCCAGCGCCTGTTCGGGCGTGGCGCCGCTCTTTTCCAGCATGTCCGGCAGCACCTGCATCATCACCTGACCCAGGTGCGGCTCGTACACGCGCCGCACCGCCTCGGGCTGCTCGTTCCAGGTCTTGCGTGTGTTGGCATGTGCATTGGCCGACATCGCCGTGAGCACGCCGCCGGGAATGATCGACGTGACCTGAATACCGAACGGTGCCAGTTCGTGGCGCAACGTCAGCGTCATGCCGTGAATCGCATGTTTGGTCATGTTGTAGGCGCCAGCGCCGACCGGATTCGCCAGAATTGCGCCCGAGCTGTAATTGGCGATCCGCGAGCCAGGCGCGTTCTTGCGGATCAGCGGCAGGAACGCCTGCAGCACGCGCAGTTGTCCGAACAGGTTGATGTTGAACAGGCGCTGCACGTCGGCGAACTTGGCGCCTTCGATAACGCCGGTGCCGATGTTGGCGACACCCGCCACGTTCATCAGCAGATCGAGACCGGCGCCATCGAGTGCGCGCGTGACGACCTCGGCACTGGACTTGACCGAGTCATCGCTGGATACGTCCTGATCGACGACGACGACGTTCGGTCCGTTCACCAGATCGGTCGGCGCAGCCGGCAGTACACCGGCAAAAACGCGCCAGCCCCGTGTGGACAAGGCCTTCACCAGCAGGTTGGCCTGCCCGATATTCGCGCCGGTGATGAATGCGTTTCGCTGTCGCCCGCCGTCCATTGCCATCGTTACGTCGTTCCTTCGCTTGTTGGGTCGTCAGTACACACGTCTTCGGCTAGGAACAGGTCTTCGGCTAGACGGCGTTCAAAACAGCGGCAAGCGCGCAGGTTCGAACCGACCTGCACGCTTGCGTCTTCCTCAGTGGCCGCCGCGCGCCGCCGCACTCGGACTGAACTTGTCCGGCGTCAGCGGCGTGTTGATGCGCCACCAGTTGTCGCCGGCTTCGTTCACCAGATAGCCCGCTTCATAGGCGTTGGCAGTGAGATCCTGATAGATCGTCGCGCCACGGTGGAAAGCTTTCGATTCCTGCGAGTAGAAGAAGTTGACCGTTGCGGTGCGATACAGCGCACCGTGCGTGTCGTAGTTGTCCGCGGTCAGCGTCAGCCAGGTGTCTTCGTCGGCGTACAGCACGCGCTTGGCGTAGATGTGCCGCACGCCCTGCTTCAGCGTGCCCTCGACCACCCACACGCGGTGCAGTTCATAACGCTCGTAGTCCGGGTTCGGATTGTTCGGCTTGATCAGGTCGGCGTACTTGATGCTCGGGTCGTTGATCTTGAAGTTGTCGTAGGGAACGTACATCTCCTTCTTGCCGACGAGCTTCCAGGTATAGCGCTCGGGCGAGCCGTTGAAGCCGTAGTCGTCGTCGACCGTGCGCAGACCCGCGGGCGGTACCGGATAGTCGAAGCCGACTTCCGGTGCCTGACGCACGCGGCGCAAACCTGGCAGGTACTGCCAGGACTGGGTGGAGTCATGCGTGAAGTTGTTCGGCTGATAACCCACGGCAACGAATCCCTTCTCGCGCTCCGGCAGCAAATAGCCGGTGGAGAAGTACGCGTTGATCTTGTCCGTATACGATCCGCGCTTGCTCGGATCGTTGTTGGGGTTCAGCGTCATGAAGCGGTTGCGGCCCCAGGTGATGCTGCCGTTGGCATAGACGTCGGCGATGTCGAACACGCCCATCTCGGTCCAGGCACGCGGCGGATTGATCATGTTCCAGATCGCTTCCAGGCCGCTCTGCGGAAACGGAAACGGAATCGACCCGCTGGTTCCGCTGATGCCGAGGCCATCGTCCACCACCTCGGCCGTCGTCGCATTTTTCTTCGTGGTCTCGCAGACGTAAGGCTGGAAGCCGAAGTCGCGATGACTCGGATAGATGTTCATCCGGTAGGTGGTCGGATACTTCTTCAGCAGCGCCTTCTGCCCTTCCGTGAGCTTGTCGGCGTACTTGTCCATGTTCTGCGCGGTGATCGTGAACTGTGGCTTTTCGTCCTTGTACGGACCCGGCTCGTAACCGAACGGCTTGGTCTGCCCCGGCCAGGTGCCGACGTACTTGCCGGTGTATGCGGCCACACCCGACGCACTGCCGGCACGCTCGGCACCCATGCAGGTGGTCTTCGGCGTATCCAGTTCCGCAGCCTTCTCGGCCGGCACTTTTGCGAACGCAGGCGATGCGGCAAGGCCGGCCAATACGACCCAACCACACGACGCCAGGGCTGCTTTCAATCTCATTCGAATCCTCCGGGAACGGCTTTAAAAAAAGCCTTTTATGACGGCTGTCGCTAGCCTCTGCGTTCACCCTGGTCGGCGCATCGTCCAAACCGATTAGGCCCGGCGGCGCACCGACAATGCACGCTGGCGAAGGCACGACGCGGCACACTCAAACGCGGGCGACTACCCCGTCAACGGTTAGGTCCCTTCGACGGTGCGATGTCGGCATATACGTCGAGATGCGAATTGCCGATGCGCTTGCACGGCGGATCGGTACAGCGGCTGGGCACTGCGCACGGTCGAGCACGCTAGGCCGCACGGAATTCACGACGCGGTTGCATCCCACGCCCTTCACGGCGCGGTTGCATTGCTAAGCCCCGGCACGCTGGTCTCGGCGTGTATCGGCACGCCGTCGCGCAGGCACAGCCGCACCTGCACGGCCGCGAGGTCGGCGCGTGCAGATTGCCAATTGCGATCCAGCAGGCACAGGTCGGCACGGCCGCCGACGGCAAGGCGCCGCGGCTGCGACGGGGTTGCGCCATCGCCGCAGAACAGCGCCAGCGCACGCTCCGGCGTCAGCGCTTCCTCGACGCCGATCACGGCGCCGGCAAGCGTGCGTCGGGTGACCGCCGCCTGCATCGCCGCCCAGGGGTCGGCGCCGCCGTAAGGTGCATCCGTGCTGCCGGCGAGCGCGATACCGCCGCGATCGAAACTCGCCAGTCGATACAGCCAGGGCCGATCAGCAGCGTCCACATCGCGCAGGTAGGCATCGCCGCGCTCGGCGATGAAGTTCGGCTGCGTCACCACGGTCAAGCCCAGATCCGCGATCTCCTGCAAGGCCTCCGGCGGTGTGATGCCGGCGTGCTCGATGCGATCACCGGCACGCGCACCGACCTCACGCAGCACGGCCAGCGCATACACCAGCTCGCCACGGCTGACGCAGTGAAACGCGACGTTGCGCTGCACGCGATGGCTCGCGGCAATGGCCGCGCACAGCGCGTCGAACGGCGGCAGGTCGTGATCGTGCAGATGAAACTTGTGCGCGCCGATCGCCAGCATCGCCGGGTCCGAAGCCGACGCGATGCCCTCAGCAGATGGACCCGACGACAACGACGCGGCGCCGTGGCCGCTGATGAAGACGGCGTCGAGCGAGGCATCGCCCATCATCAGTACACGCTGCAACAAGCGGCCATCGGCTTGCGCTGCGGCGAACCAGTCGCGCGCGGCGGCATCATTGTCGTGCGAAGTGTCGGTGACGCCGACGACGCCGCGTGCGGCCAACCGACGGCTGCAGTCACCCAGGTCTGGACGCTGCGTCTGCAGGCGGCTGCGCAACCAGCCATCGGCGTCGTAAAGACGGCCGGTGTAGCGCCCTGCTTGGCGCTCCAGCGGCAAGCGCCCGGCTTGCAGATCGTGAGTGCCGCTGTCGCCGACCGCAGACGGTTTAGCGAAATCATCGAATCGATCCGGCACTGCCCGCGCCGGCGCCGAACCTTCGGTCGCCCCGATCGCGGCGAGTGCGGCACTGTTGAGCAGCCATAGACGACCGCTGCGATGCTGGATGCGCAGCGGCCGATCCGGCATCACACGATCGAGCCAGTCGCGATCGATCTCGCCGGCAACCGACTCGTGATACGCCACCCCGCGCAGCCAGCCCGCTGCGTTTTCGGTAGCGTGCTTTTGCAAGGCGGCAATCAGTTCCGCTTCGGATTCAAGCTGTGGTGGTCCGCAGACGACCGAGGCTTTGGCCGCGGCCAGCGCGCCCAGATGCAGGTGATGATCGTGCAGGCCCGGCACCAGCGCGGCACCGGCGGCATCGATGCTGTGCTCGTCGATCGCGGCCTGCAGTCCCTGCCCGACCTCGACGATGCGCGCATCGCGACAGCGCACATCGACGCAGGGCTCGCCCGCGAGCCATTCGGCGTTTCGAATCAACACGGCTGCGGTTCGATCCGGCTCGACTCCAATGGCGCACTCGTCGCAGCATCGAACGCGCCTTCAGATGTGGCGTCGGATACAGCGTCGGAAACGGGGCCGGACTCGGCGTCGAATACGGCGTCGAATACGGTGTCGGGCACGGCGTCGAATACGGTGTCGAATACGGCGTCGAATCCGCCCGCCAACACCGCGGCCGTATCCGCGCCCAGCGCGGCCGCGTGCGGCGAGGCTGCAGACCGTTTGGGTTCGGCGATCGGCCTGCGCTCAGCCGCCACGCATTGCGTCCAGTCGCGATAGCGCTGCTGCCGCGCTGCAGCTCCCGAGGGCAGTTCGAACGCGCGGCAATGGCGCACAACGTCCACCAGGCTCAGCTCGATCAGTGCAGCACCACCTTGTCGATAGTTCGCCCATGCCGCCAGCGCCGCGTGCAGGCCGGTGAGCGGATCGGCGATGGCATCGCCGACGATCAGCCGTTCGCCGCAGGTCTCGCTCATCAATGCCGACAAGCCCGCCGCCACGCCGGCATCGTCGCCATAGGCGATCCATTGCGCTTGCGGTTCGTCGCGACCGTAGCCGCTGATGCTCAACCAAGTAAGCCCCGGCTGCGCGCGTACCAAGGCTTCTGCGTCGATGCCGAGTTGCCGCAGCGCGCGTGGCCGCGAGGCTTCGATGACGATATCGGCCTGCGCGATCAATGCCAGCAATTGCTGGCATCCGCGCGAACTCGCCAGATCGAGCGCGACGCTGCGCTTGCCCTGGTTGAGTGCGTCGAAGAAACCCGGCGGTCCTGCGCGCGCACCGTCGGGTCGACCCGTGCTCTCGACCTTGATGACCTGCGCGCCGAGTGAGTGCAGCAGCTGCGCGCACAAGGGACCCGCCCATAACGAGGACAGATCGAGCACCCGCGGTGGCCGACCCGGCGGTGTTCTCGTGGCGCCACGCACACTCACGCGCTGCCAGACCGGATGCGCAGGGGCGTCACCCACGAGATCGCGAACGTCGTCATGAGCGTGATCGGCATTGCGCTCGGCCGCACGGCCGCTTTGCGTATTGGTTTTGACTGTCGTTCGAGCGCGGCACGCTGCGTTTCCTGCCTGCACCGCGTTCGCACGGCCCGGTTCGTTTGGCCGCGCAGCGGTGTGCGTATCTGCGAACTCCTCACCTCGACCTGGCGCATCCGCGTCGCCGCGAATGGGTTGGACGGCGCAGGCCGCAAGCCCGAGCAGGCGTGCGCGTGCAACCAAGGCCTCGCCGTCGCGCTGCATGACCCGCGCTGCGAGATTGCGCCATGCGGACTCCGAACCAGCACCCGCGCCGGCCTCGGGGTCGGGTTCGAGTTCGAGTTCGGGGCCATCGTCTTCGAGCCAGGCGGGCAGCAGACGCCAGTCGTCGGCGCGCGCGAGATTGACTGCGATGACGGTGTTGGCGGTGTCGAGCAGATGGCAACTCCCGCCGGGCGATACGGCGCCGCGCCGTCGATGACCCGCGTGCGCCGCGCGTTCGGTCAAGCGCATCGCACCGCCTTGCGCAAACCAGGCGGCATCGCCGCTGCCCTGGCTCGACGCGGCCTCTGCAGTCGGCACTAGCGCAAGCAGTGCCGCCCAGGCGCCGTCGGCACAGGCAGCCAGCGGCGCAATGCAGACTTTTGGCGCCGCATCGGCGACGCCGGTCAAGGCCATCAGTCCACAATCGGCCGCGCGCAGCGCCGGATGCTGCTGCGGTGGCGTCACCGTGCCTGGTGCTGTCAGCTCGAGATCCTTTAGCAGCCGAGCGGCATAGCGCGCCGCAGTGGCCTCGATCGCCGCGGAGTTCTCGGAATCAGCTTGCGACTCGAACGGCGGCTCGCATTCAGCCGACGCAGATGCAGATGTAGCAACCGGCTCGCGCGCGGCCTGACTCGCAGACCGCCGCGCGGCCTCGGACGCATGCGCGGGCGCGAGATTTGGCGCGCATTCGGACGCACCGTTGCGCGCGCGCTCGTTCGCACGCTCGTTCGCACGTTCGTTCGCACGCTCGGGCTCGCGTTCGGGAGTGCTATCTGGTCGGTTCAAGTCCGGCATGCCCGAATCATGCGCGATGCTGCGTTGCGTGTGCAGCGCGGGTGAAGGTGCTGGTGCGGGTGAAGGTGCTGGTGCTGGTCCCGACACAGCGGCTCGTGCTGTTGCTGAACTGTGAGCCAACTTCACCTGCTATCAATCCGTCCGGCCGCGAACCACTCATTTGCACATCACCACCGCGAAACCGCAGCGATCGACGGTCCCCTGCATCCGAACGCATCCCAACGCATCCCAACGCATCCCAACGCATTCGATCGCTTCGTCACAAGGATTTCGCGACCGCCCGCTTCAGGCGCTCACGCCATCCGCGGCGGCAGGCCCGCTGCGTTCACGCCACAGCCGCTCGGCGCGCGTCTGCACGGCGGCGTTCATTGCGGCGAATCCGTGTTCAAGCTTTGTGCGGAACAGCATCAGCACCAGCGGCCGCAGCCAGCCGCGCAAATGAAAATACGATTGGTAACGCGTGCGTGTGGTGCCGTCGGCATCGACCTGGTGAAAGCGCAGGCTCGACAGAGCGCCGAGCGGCATCGGCTTCGTGCAATAGGCGAAGCGCTCGCCATCGATGAATTCGCTGATCCATTCCCGCTGTGCCTGCGGCTTCGCCAGCAGCTTGACCTTCATGTCGATCGGATCGCCCGGCCGCAGCGTCGACGCGCATTCGATGCAGAACGGGTTCCATTCGGCATAGCGCGGCAAATCGCTGACCACTTCCCAGACGACTGACGCAGGGGCATCGATTGTCAGCTTTCGATCGATTACGAAGCTCATTGATTCCGTCCTTCCGATTTTTTGCCGCGCAGCAATTGGGAACCTGCTCGGCAATTCAGAAACTGAAGTTTTTTCTACCGCACTGTGCACCGGCGTCTCGACCCGGCGCTAAGCTGCGGCGGTCGCCTTCATGCCATACAAGCCTGAACGACAAGCCTGCATGCCATACAAGCCATACAAGCCATACAAGCCATACAAGCCCTTTTTCGCATCACCGAGACCGATCCCATGAAACTCCGCGAACCGCTGTACGCCCTGCTCGCCCTCTGCGGCCTCATCGGCACCTGGCACTACAACCTGCAGTACTTTGCGCAAGGCGGTAGCGCCAGCCTGCTCGACTTCGTGCGGCAAGGCCTGGTGAATCCTGCTTCAACCTCGCTGACGCTCGACCTTACGGTCGCCTTCGTCGTCTTCGTCGTCTGGGTGTTCCCGGAAGCGCGCCGCATCGGCATGCGCTTCGCGTGGATCTACCCCTTGCTCGGTGCGTTCCTGGCCTTCTCGTTCGCGTTCCCGCTGTTCCTGTACGTGCGCGAGCGGCATCTGCGTCTGCACGTGGTCAGCGCCGGCGGCAGCTGAGCCGGACAGTCAGGCTGCGATCGAGGCGGCCTGGACGAATTCCTGGCGAATCACGCGACGCAGCACCTTGCCGAGTTCGTTGTACGGCAGCGCCTCCTTGAACACGATCGCCTGCGGCACGCGCGACGAGCGCAGGCGCTGCTTCACGCATTCCTGCAATTCGGCGACGCTCGCGTTCGCACCGGCTTTCAGCACGATCGCAGCGGCAACGGCCTCACCCCACTGCTCATCCGGCATCGCGACCACCGCCGCATCCGCAACCGCCGGATGCGACAGCAGCGCATCCTCGATCTCGCCCGGCGAGATGTTCTCGCCGCCGCGAACGATCACGTCGTCGGCGCGACCGTCGAGAAACAGAAAGCCTTCCGCATCGGTATAGCCACGATCGCGCGTCGGGAACCAGCCGTCGCCGTCGAGCTGGCTGCCGAGCGCCAGATATTCACCACTGACCTGCCCACCGCGCACGAACACCAGTCCCGCCTCTTCCGGCCCGAGCACGCGGCCGCCTTCGTCGCGCACTTCGATTTCGACTGCTGCCGTTGGCTTGCCGACCGAGCCGAGACGACGACGGATCGCCGGGTCTTCACTCGCCGCGGCCGCACGATGATCGTCGGGACCGAGTACAGCGATGGTTGAACTGGTTTCGGTCAGGCCATAGGCATTGGTGAAATCGACCTGCGGAAACAGCCGCATCGCGCGCTCGATGGTCGACTGCGGCATCTTGCCGCCGCCGTAGGCCAGCGCGCGCAGCTTCGGTAACGCAGCCGGTGCGTCACCGAGGTGCTCGACGATGCGCGACAGCATCGTCGGCACGATGAAAGCGTTGCTGACGCACTCACGGGCACACGCCGCGAGCCAGGCGCTCGGCTCGAAATTCTCCAACTGCACCATGCGGCGACAGGCGTAGGTCGAGCTCAGCACGGCTGAGATTCCCGCGATGTGATACGGCGGCACCGTCACCAGAATCGCATCATCTTCATCGGCAGCGGCGAACTCGACCGTGCCGACGATGTACGACATCAGGTTTTCGTGGCGCAGAATCGCCGCCTTCGGCTTGCCGGTAGTGCCGCTGGTAAACAGCTGCACAGCGACCGCGCGCGGATCTTCGGGCGCTTCGATAGCTACCGGATCGGTAGCGGCGGACGCCAGCACATCTGCGCGATCGAGCAGACGAACGTCGGCTCGTGCATCGACCAATGCGCGCGTCTCGGGGTTGACGATCAGCGTTGCCGGTGCAATCCGGTCGATCAGTTCGTTGATTTCGGCACGCGTCAAACGGTAGTTCAGCGGCACGTAGGCGATGCCGGCATAGGCGGCGGCGAATATCGCAACTGGTGCGGCGGGGCTATTGACGTCGAGCAGCGCCAGATGACCGGCGCCGGAATGCTTCAAGCTTGCCGCGAGGCGCTGCGCGAGCACGCGCAATTCGGCATAGGTGTAGCGGTGCTCGCCGGAGACCACGGCCACGCGCTCGCCGAAGGCTTCGGCGGCCATGTCCAGAATCATTGCGATGTTCATAGCAGGCGCGTCTCCTCGGGCGAGTCCCGCATCAGTCCGACGACGGCAGTTGCTTGGCCTGTTTGATTTCCAGCGGCGTACCGTCGAGCACCAGCGTGCCTTTGCCGCCCTTGGTGCACAGCAGCTCCAGCGATTCGTCGGCATTGACGTAGCGTTTGCCGATCAGCGTCTCGCCGGCGAGTGCCGGGTCGAGTGTGGCATCCGCAGGCGCTGTTGCGGCCGCGGCAAGCATCGCGGCACCGCCGCAGGCCAGGCTGTGTTCGCCGGGCGGCGCTTTGATCACCATCACCTGTGCATCGCAGACCGCACTCTTGAAGCGCGCACCCGCTTTTAAAACGACATTCAAAACAGTGTTCGACATGTTTCCTCCGATTGCATGATCATTCTTCTGCCAGCGCGCGCAGCCACTGCGCCATGCGCCGGAACAGGCCGCGCCGGGCGGCGAATATGAAGTGACTGTGGCCGGCCTGCGGCAGGATATGCAAGCAGACCTCCGTGCTCGCAGCGAAGCTCGCAGGCACCGCGTGTGTGGGGCCGGCGATGTCGAGTTCGCCGAGGCCGATGAACACCGGCACTCGGATCTGCGCGCAGGCCTCGGCGATATTGTCGGGCAACATCGACAGGAAGGCCGGCAGTGTCAGCATGCGATCCAGTGCCGGACGCAATGCTGCGGCACCGCGTGGCTCAGCCTTGCCGGCGGCATAGAAATCACCCGTGTTCGCTGCGTCGCCCGAACGCGGCGCGGCCGGTGCGGCCGTCGCCGGCTTGGCGAAGCTCAGGCGCGCGAGTTCGACCAAACGCGCGCGCTGCTCGGTGCGACTCAGCGCCAGCACCTCGGTGCTGACGTATTCCGGCAAGCCGCGCGTGCTGAAACCAAGCACCGCGATGGCCCGGTGCTGCGCATGTGCGGCCTGCTGCAGCACGGTCAGCATCGCGCCCATCGAGTGCCCCACGCCGATGCTCTGCAAGGTCGGCAGCGCGGCCACACCAGAATCGAGTGTGCCGCTACGCAGTCCGCTCAACAGCTGCGCGGTGACCTGCGCATTGGCGTCGGCGATGAAGTCCGGCGTCAGCGTGTCGGCGTCGAGTGGTCGATCGCTGTCGCCGATGCCGGGATGATCCAGCATTGCCACCAGATAGCCCTGCGCCGTCATCGCACGGGCAAAGCTGTAACTGTCGTCGTCGCCCGACATCAAGTCGAAGAAGCGACGGTTCATGCCACCGCCTGGCAGGCACACCAGCAATCGCGCCGGCTGTGTGATCCGGTTCGGGATACGCAGATCGACCGCGCATTTCAGCGGTGCCGCGCCGTCGCGTGCTGGCCTAGCGTCGAGTCGCAAGGACAGCAGGCGATCGCCGTGCGCAGGCGCGTCGGCGCCAGATACCGTGTCGCCGGCCGCATCGGCCGCCGGCCCGGTCACAACGCTGCTGGCCACGCTCGAAGGCATCGCGTTCAGTCGCGCGCGAGTATCGCGCCGGCCATCCCCGAGGACACCAGCACGTTGCGCACGTTGCGCACCTGATTGACCGCCGACCCGCGCACCTGGCGCACGCCTTCGGCCATCGTGTTCATGCCGTGGATGTAGGCCTCGCCCATCAGTCCGCCGTGCGTGTTGATCGGCAGCTTGCCGCCGATATCGATTTCGCCGCTGGCGATGAAATCCTTGGCTTCGCCGCGCTTGCAGAATCCAAACGCTTCGAGCTGCATGAACACATGCGGACTGAACGCGTCGTAAATCATCGCGGCCTGCATGTCGCCGGGCTTCATGCCGGTCTGCTTGTAGAGACGCTTGGCGGTGCCCTCGGCTTCCGGCATCACGGCGAGATCGTCGTGATAGAAATTGGCGATCACTTCGACGTTGCGCGGAATCGACTGCGTAGCGCCAAGGATGCGCACCGGTGGCTGCTTGAGATCGCGCGCGCGCTCCATCGACGTCACCAGAATCGCCACTGCACCGTCGCTCTCCTGGCAGCAATCGAGCAGGCGCAGCACCGGTTCGACGATCCAGCGTGAGTTCTGGTGATCGTCGAGCGTAATCGGCTTTTCGTAGAACCAGGCCTTCGGATTGGTCGACGCATACTTGCGCTGCTGCACCGACAGCAGACCGAAGTCGCGATTGGTGACGCCGTATTTTTCCATGTACGGACGTCCCGCCAGACCCGCCCAGGTGCCGGGCGTCATCGCGCCGAACGGAATGCACCACAGCAGCGAACCGGTGCCGTGGCCGGCGGTATAGCCGGACATGTTGGTCGGCGTCTGCCCGAAACGGTATTGCGAGCGCTCGTTCATCGCACGCCAGATCAGCACGTTCTCGCAGACGTTCGCGTCGATCAGCGCCATCGCGTGATACAGCGTTGCCGCCGCCGCGGCGCCGCCGCCCGGTATGCGCGAGGTGTAGGCCAGATCCTTCACACCGAGACAGCGTGCGAGACCGATCTCGTCGCTGTTGTCGATCGTGAAGGTGATCATGCCGTCGATGTCTTTCGGGCTGATACCGGCGTCGTCGCAGGCAGCCTTGGCACATTCGGCGGCCAGCTGCAGTTCGGTGCGACCGGACTCCTTGGAAAATTCGGTAGCGCCGATGCCAACGATGGCGGCTTGTCTTTGGGTCATGGCAGCGGCTCGATTATTGTGCGGGCCGGAAAACCGGCACCTTGTGATTACCCATCGTCGCCTCGAAGCAGACTTCGACGGCCATGTTCATCGTCACCGCTTCGAACGCGATGCCGACCACGTTGGAGACGAAGCGCGTGCCCTCCTCCAGTTCGATCACCGCGACCGTCGGCGGCTCCTTGAAGCCGAACGCCGGTGGATGGATCGGCTTGATCCAGCTGACCACCTTGCCGCGTCCGGACAGTTGCACGATGCGGGTATCCAGGCTGTTGCAGTGCGCGCACATCGGTGCCGGCGGGAAGCGGAACTTGCCGCAGGCGCCGCACTGCTGACCGACGAATTCTTCGCGGTCCGACGCGTCCCAAAAGAACTTGGCGTCGAGCGTGACGATGGGTGCCAGGCGCGTCGGCTTGGCTGCGGTGGGCACGGCGTCCGGTGCTGGCGCGGCTTCGTTGGGTGCGGTCATGAGGCTGCCTGTTGTTGATTTTCGATAAGCCGGAAATCCGCGCCTCGGCGCCGACCCCGGACATGGCCTGCACGATAGCCGGTCGGGCGCCGCAACGGCCTGATACAAATGGGTGAGTCGCTTTCACCGTGGCTGCCTGCGCGCAGTTGCGGCGCGCGGAAAGTCACTTTGGTCTAGCGGTCCGAGGCGCGGGGCCAGGACGGACCATGCCGCCTTGTCTGACCGCCTGCCTGCGCAACGCCCGAAGGCGCTCAGCTCGGCAAACGGCTCCGGCGACTCGGTGTGCGACCCATCCTGTAGCGGCTCGACAGCTGGCGCCATGCTGAATCGGAAACGCGCATCCGGTCGAACCCACCGTTCGACTCGTCGATCTTCAGTTTGCGCGCCCACGGCCGATACGCGAGTGATCCAGCGGCGACGACATCGAAAAGCCGCGCCGATGCACTCCGGAGCCCGCACACCCATGCCTATGTTCGGCACTGCCACCCGCCCGCCAAGCCCGGAAACCTGCGACGACATCGTGACGAGTCTGGTCGATCGACTGGACGCGATGCTGGCGTACTGGGATGCCGGGGAGATCTGCCGCTTCGCCAACAAGCCCTATCTCGACTGGTTCGGCAAGACGCGCGAACAGATGATCGGCATCGCGCTGTCCGATCTGCTCGGGCCGCTGTACCCGCTGAACCTAGCCTCTATCCGCGCCGCGTATGCCGGCGAAGCGCAGGTGTTCGAGCGCGAGGTCCGCGGCGCGTCCGGCGCGCTGCGGCACAGCCTGGCGTCGTACACGCCGCATGTCGTCGATGGCAAGGTGATCGGGATTTTCGTGCAGGTCGCCGACGTGTCGAAGCTGAAGTCGCTCGAACAGCAGCTGGGCGCTGCGAAGGCGCACTCCGAACAGCAGGCGACGCACGATCCGCTGACCGGCTTGCCGAATCGCGTACTGCTCTACGACCGCATCGATCAAGCCCTGCGACTGGCGCGGCGATCGCAGCGCATCGTCGCCGGCATCAGCATCGGACTCGACGACTTCAAACGCACCAACGACGGCTTCGGTCACGCCGCGGACGATCGCCTGCTGGTCGAAGTCGCCACGCGTCTGAAGCAGACCATCCGCGAGATCGACACAGTCAGCCGCATCGATGGTGCTCGATTCTTTCTGCTGCTGCCGCAGATCGGCTCACGCGCGGAGGCCGAGGCGCTGGCGCTGCGCCTGATCAAACGCATTCACATGCCGATGGATTTAGTCAGCGAAAGCGTGCTGCCCAGTTGCAGCCTCGGTATTGCCTTCGGTTTGCTGACCCGCCAGACACCCGAAGAACTGGTGGCCGAGTCCGACGCAGCCCAGCAAGAGGCCAAGCGCCTCGGCAAGAACCGTTTCGTCTCATCGGCGGCGGCGAGCGTTTCCAGCTGACGGCTGTCGCGCGCGAATTCAGTCGCACGTTCACTCGCGCGTTCACTCGTACGTTCACTCGTACGTTCAATGGCGCCCGACTGTACTTGTCCGCCGACCTGCAGCCACAGCTTGGCACTGCTGCGGCTCGTCCTGGTGTGAAAAGCAGCGCCGACAGCACCTAAGCCACAACGCAGCGCGGAGGGCGCCGAGGCCCCAGCGTTACCGCGCCAGCACTGCGACGCCAGCGCTGCGACACCAGCACTGCGACACCAGTGCCGCGGACGCAATCAAGCTGCGGCAGCGCTGCAATTTTCGAATGCGCTACTGCTTGGCTTCCCGCTCCAGCATGCTCGCCATGCCGGGCTTCGGCGCGGTGGCTTGTGTGGCGGCCGGACGCGGCGGCATCCGCGGCATGCCGGCGAAGCCGATCGCGAACTGCTCTTCCATGGTCTTGATCTCGTCTTCCGAGTAGCCCATGCCGCCGAGGATTTCCTTGGTGTGTTCGCCCACCAGCAGCGGTCGCCCCTGAATCACGCCCGGCGTATCGGACAGCGAGAACAGCAGGCCAATCTGGTCGAGCTTGCCGACCACCGGATGCGGATACGACACGACCCAACGGCGCTGCTGGAATTCCGTATCGTCGTGCAGCTGGCGCGAGAATTCTTCGGCGACGATTTCCACCGGCACGCCGGCCGCATCGAGTTTGGCGAACCAGTTCGCGGCACTGTCGCGCTTCAGCGTGTCGCCGATAATCGTTGCCAGCGCGTCGTCGTTTTGCTTGCGCGCAGCGGCATCGGCGAAGCGCGCGTCGGTGACCAGCTCGGGGAGCCCAAGCACGGCGAACAGCTCGTCCCAATGGGTCTGCGTGACCAGCACGAAGCACAGCCAGCCGGCGCTGGTTTCATAAACGCGATGACCGGCGGAATAGCCGAGCTGCTGGCTGTCGATACGCGGACGTTCGAAGCCTTCGCCTTTGGGTGTCGCCACCGCGTAGCTGGTGTTGAGCAGCGCGGCATTGATGATCGAGGTATCGACGAACTGGCCTTCGCCGGTGCGGTCGCGGTGATACAGCGCGTTGACCATCGCCACCGCCGACAGGAAGCCGTTGCCGGTGTCGCCGAAGCTGGTGAAGCTCCACAGCGGACGGCCCGCGGCTTCGCCCGCCTTCGGCGCGCGCCCCATGCCGCCATCTTCGAACTGGATGCCGGACAAGCAGGCGCCGGTCTGATCATTGCCCGGCAGGCCCTGACGCACGCCGCGCTCGAAGCCACGCGTATGGCAGTAAATCAGCTTCGGATTGATTTGCTTGAGCGACTCGTAGTCGATCTTCAGACGCTCGGCGGCGTCGTAACGCATGTTGTGCTGGACGATGTCGGCCTTGGCGACGAGGTCGAGCAGGATCTTCATCGCGCGCGGATCTTTCAGGTTCAGCGTGATGCTCTTCTTGCCGCGGTTCGCCATGTACGCGATATGCACGCGATGCCAGAACAGGTCGAACAGGCCGTTGACCTTGATCACCGTCGCGCCGAGATCGGACAGCAGCTGCGTGCCGAACGGACCGGCAATCGCCAGACCCAGATCGAGCACGACGATGCCTTCCAGCGGCGCTTTCGGTTTCTTGCCGTCGCCAGTTTTGTTCGCCTGCGTGGCCGCCTTGGCCTCGGCAATGATCTGCGCGGCTTCCGCTTTCACTTCCGCAGTATTCGCACCCGGCGCAACTGGCGGGGCCCCGATCGCGCCCTGCGTTTTGCTCATGTTGTAGGCATGGCCGACCTGGCGGATGGTGCCCAGCTCGGGATCCTTCACCTCGACCACACAGCCATCGGCGAGGAACGCCGGATCGGCCAGCGATTCTTCTGCCGAGCGCACGTCCTGCATCGTCATTTCCGCAATCGCCGCGGCATCGACCCATTCCTTGGCGCTGAACTTGGCGATCGCTTCCGCCAGGATCGGCTGGTAGTGCGCCATCACCAACAGTTCTTCAGGACCGGTGCCGAAGCGGTCCGGATCGTTCTGCACGGTCAGGTTCGGCGTGGCGTTCAGCGTGTCGCCTTCCGAGGCCTGCAGAATGAAGCGCGGATTCGGCACCCAGTTGTGAATCCACTTGCCGTCCTTGCACTGGAAATGACCCTTCGGCGAACGGCTGCCGAGAATCCAGGTATCGAAGCCCGGCGCATCGATTTTCTCGGCGCGCTGCCAAACGCCAGCCGCCCCCGCCATCGCGCCCTGCAGCAGCGAGGTTTCGACCCACTGGCCGCGGCCGGTGAGGTTGCGTGCGCGCAGCGCGGCGCTGATGCCGAGCGACGCGCTGAAGAACGCACCCAGGCTCGGCCAGTAAGACGCCGGGAACAGCGGGCCCGGACGCGCGGCCCCTTGCACCCAGTCCTGCGGAATCTCCAGATCCGGGAACGGATCCGGCTCGCCGTTCATGTGGTTCAGCGCGCCTTCGGGCCAGCCGCGCTGTTCCCACTGCAGCCCGGTTCGCGCAGCGACGAGCGCGTCGTAAGCCGGACGCTTCGAATGCTTGTTGTCGCGACCGTAGCCGGTGATCGAACAATAGATCAGCCTTGGATTGATCGCGGCGAGCGACTTGAAATCGATTCCGAGTTTTTCGGTCGTGCCCGGCGCATACGACTCGACCAGGATATCCGCGGTCTGCACCAGCGCCAGAAACGTCTTTTTGTCGTCGGCGTTCTTCAGATCGAGAATCGCGCTGCGCTTGCCGCGCTGCCAGACCTTGTAGCCCAGCTGGCCGCGGAACGGATCGCCACCCGGTGGTTCGATCTTGGTGACCGACGCGCCGTTGTCGGCGAGCAGCATCGTCGTCATCGGGCCGGCCACACCCCAGGTCAGATCGAGTACGCGGAGATTTTCGAGAACGCCTGCCATCTTTGCACCTGTGTCTAGCGAGTCCGACGCGACTGCGCCGGAAGTGAATCGGATTCGACTGACTAGTGCGGACCGTCTTCGTCGGCAGTCCGCGTGTTGGTTTTACAGCACCTAAGTTTCTACAACACGCCGCCAACCGCAGCGCGTCTTACAGACCGAACGTCTTCAAGGCGTTGTCGCACACGATCTTGCGCCGATCGGCGTCGCCGATGCCGGCTTCGGCAAACTGGCTGATCACCTGCTTCTGCGAATTCGGCCAGCACGTCGCCGGATGCGGGAAGTCGGTCGACCAGTACAGGCAGTCCGCGCCGAAATAATCGTAGAAAGTTTTCAGGCCCGAGGGTTCGTACATGAACGTGGCGCCGCACTGCGCGCGGAAAGTTTCGCTCGGCGGCTTCTTCACACCTGGGAACTCGTAGTGCTGGTGCATGCGCGGGTCCAGCAGCGTTTCGAAGAACCACGGAATCCAGCCGAGCCCCGGTTCAACGAACACCACCTTCATCTTCGGGTACTTCTCCAGCGTGCCGGTGAGAATCCAGAAGCAGATCGATTCCGCCAGCGGCGCCCAGGCCAGGCCGGTGAAAATGCCCTTCTGCGGCGTCGGATCGCGACGGAACACATCCCACAGGTTCGCCTTCATGTCGAGGTGATTCATGATCGTCACCCCGGTTTCCTCGATCGTCTTCCACAGCGGGATGTAGCTCTTGTCGTGGAAATCCGGTAGGCCCATGTCGCTCGGAAATGGCGACAGCTGCACACAGCGGGCCTTGTGATCCTTCGCCAGACGCCGCACTTCCTTCACCGCGAAATCGATGTCGTGCAGCGGCAACTGGTAAGCACACAGCAGGCGGTCCGGGTTGTGCGATGCGAAGTCCGCCATCGACTGGTTGTAGCCCTGGAAGATCTCCTTCCAGTCACTGCCCATCAACTGCGGCGAGCAGATCTTCGCGCCGCCGAGTTCGGGGAAGATCACCTCCGCCGACACGCCATCGCGGTCCATCGCCTTGAGCTTGCCTTCGGGCAGCTTGTAACCCGGATCCTGCGAGGCGGATGGATCGACGAAATCTTCCAGATGCAGCTGCGGCTGGCCGCCGCGTTGCACGCTGGCGTTGTATTCCTCGGCCTTGCGCGTGGCCTCGTCCCACACCTTGTGCAGATCTTTGCGCAGACGCTGCTTGACCCAGTCCGGCGTGAAAAAGACATGCGAATCCGCCGAAACCAGGCGTTCCTGCGACGCTGTTGCCACGGTACTTGCGCTCATGCCGCTCCTCGCGTCGGACATCGCCGACTGGTTGTGTAGCCGCAGCGCGTTTCTGGTGTCACGCCGTCGGCGCAAATGCCGAACGCAGATCGCGACCGGCCGCTTGCATCGCGCGCCATGCATGCATAGCTCGCTTCTGCCAAGGGTGCGGCCGACGCGCTGTTCGCGCCTGCTGCAAATGGGTGAGATCGGCTCACGCAACCGGCCCGCGCAAGCCTGCCGTCGCCGTTTGACCGACGTCGAGCGTGCCGGCGTGTCGCTGCCGCTCTCGGGTGAGCGCATTTCCGGCACACGCGGGCGCAGCGGTTAGAATCCCGACATCCTCTTTGAAACCAAGCGAGCCGCCGTTGCCGCCGATCATCTCCATTCAAGGCCTGACCAAGACCTATGCCTCGGGCTTTCAAGCCCTGAAGCGCGTCGACCTCGACATCCGTCGCGGCGAGATCTTCGCGCTGCTCGGCCCCAACGGTGCCGGCAAGACCACCTTGATCAGCATCATCTGCGGCATCGTCAACGCCAGCAGCGGCCGCGTGCTGGCCGATGGCCACGACATTCGCGACGATTACCGTGCCGCGCGCAGCGCGATTGGTCTGGTGCCGCAGGAACTCTCGACCGACGCCTTCGAGCGCGTGCGCGACACCGTGGGCTTCAGCCGCGGCCTGTTCGGCAAGCCGGCGAATCCGGCGTACATCGAAACCCTGCTGCGCGACCTCTCGCTGTGGGACAAGCGCGATTCCAAGATCATGACGCTGTCCGGCGGCATGAAGCGGCGCGTGATGATCGCCAAAGCACTGTCGCACGAACCCAGCATTCTGTTTCTCGACGAACCCACCGCCGGCGTCGATGTTGAACTGCGGCGCGACATGTGGGAAATGGTGCGGCGCCTGCGCGAAAGCGGCGTCACCATCATCCTCACCACGCATTACATCGAAGAAGCCGAGGAGATGGCCGACCGCATCGGCATCATCAGCAAAGGCGAGCTGATTCTGGTGGAAGACAAACACACGCTGATGAGCAAGCTCGGCAAGAAACAGCTGACGCTGGAACTGCAGGCGCCGCTCGCAGCGATTCCGGCCGAACTCTCCACTTACCCGTTGACGCTGTCCGCCGACGGCAACCAGCTGATCTACACCTTCGACATTCACTCCGATTCCAGCGGCATCGCCGCGGTGCTGCGGCGTCTCAACGACTTCGGCATCGACTTCAAGAGCCTGCAGTCGAGCGAAAGCTCGCTCGAAGACATTTTCGTCAGCCTGGTCCACGGACGCACATGAGCCACACCACGAGTATGAGCATGAGCCTCAACGTCCACGCCATCCGCGCGATCTATCGCTTCGAAATGGCGCGCACCTTCCGCACACTGATGCAGAGCATCGCCTCGCCGGTGCTGTCGACCTCGCTGTACTTCATCGTGTTCGGTGCGGCGATCGGCTCGCGCGTGGGCGCGGTCGACGGCATCGCCTACGGTGCCTTCATCATCCCCGGCCTGATCATGCTGTCGCTGCTCAGCGAGAGTGTGTCGAACGCCTCGTTCGGCATCTACATGCCGAAGTTCTCCGGCACGATCTACGAACTGCTGTCCGCGCCGGTGTCTTACGTCGAAGTGATTTTCGGCTACGTGGGTGCGGCGGCGAGCAAGTCGATCCTGCTCGGTGCGCTGATCCTGGCGACCGCGCGACTGTTCGTACCCTTCGGCATCCTGCATCCGCTGTCGATGCTCGGCTTCCTGGTACTGACGGCGGTGACGTTCAGCCTGTTCGGCTTCATCATCGGCGTGTGGGCCGACGGCTTCGAAAAGCTGCAGATCATTCCGTTGATGGTGATGACGCCGCTGACGTTTCTCGGCGGCAGCTTCTACTCGATCAACATGCTGCCGCCGTTCTGGCAGAAGGTCGCACTGTTCAACCCGGTGGTGTACCTGATCAGCGGCTTCCGCTGGAGCTTCTATGGCGTGTCCGACGTCAGCCCCGGTGTGAGCATCGGCATGACACTGGTGTTCATGCTGATCTGCCTCGGCGTAATCCGCTGGATCTTCAAGACCGGCTATCGCCTGCGCAACTGACGCCTCGGCGTTAATGACCGTCCGAGTCTCGGTGCCTGGACAGGCATTTGACGCGACCGCTGTTAACGCATCACGGACAAGCTGGTAACACGACGCTTCGCTGCGAAGCTGCGACAGCGTGACAGCTGACGATAGGCAATAAGGTCCGTCGAAAGTGATATCACAAGTCAATAAACGTATTGGCGCCTCAACTCGCGACAATTCTTGCAAAGCCCGCCGGAAATAATTTCGTGAGCCCTGCATATATGGAAAACCCGGTTGAACGGATTGCCAAGTCTTTCGGGCACTTCCGGTTGAACGTCCACGCTGCAGCCGCGGGGACGCCGCGGCTGCAGCGTGTGGTTAGCGCCGTTCACGCTCAATACTCGTTGTTGTCATCTTCCATCATGCTGCGAATGCGCTCGTCTATGTCGACCTCGAAATACTCAACCGCATCGTAGTGCGATGTGGAAATGAAATTGTTTCCAAGGTCAGCCGCGAGAAGCTTAGAAAATCCGGCGATCTTCAAGCCGCAAGCAACACATGAAAACGATTCGGGCTTCATAACCTGCCGTTCGACAATTCCGTCGTCGTCGACTGTGCGCTTCGCTTCGCCCGCTGCCTTGCCATTTAGTAACGCCGTCGACCCACACGATGGACACGCGACTCGATGCCCGTAATGACGCAGAGACGCCGTCGCTGCCTGTGAGGTGGCTGTAATCCGCTCGTCTTCTGTCTTTTGTTCCCAGACGGTCTTGTGCGCGTTTATCGTCCCCTTGACAGATTTCGCGGTCTCATCTCGAAGTGCATCGATGTCTTCTTTCGCTCGCTGCGCCATCTCCGTTCCAAATAGCGACTCTAGTGACTCGCCAATACTGCGCAGGAGTACCTCGCACACGCTGTAGAACATCGGTAGCCACGTCGCAGTCCCCACATTTGCGAACGGGTAGCTGCCTGTATGAACCTCGCTATTTCTGCGAGCAAAATGGCTCGCACAGAAGTTCGCGTGCTCACCCGTAAATTCCTGAACCAGTTCCTCTACTCTTGAAAGCAATTCTGTTATCGGCGCTGATTTAGGGACGAACTTGGGCTTCTTGGGCTGCAATCCCAGCCCGTAGAGAACGTTTGTCCAGTCCCGAGTATCTGCGAGTAAGGCAGGCGAAACGCGTGCGACTGCGCTCCGAACGAGCATCTCGAGTGCGAAGGAAGACCACAATCCGAATTTCCACTCCGTGTCGTCGTTATCCGACATGGATTCGACGAACACCTGCGCCTTGGCGAAGAGCGCCCCCTTCGACCATTCATGATCAGTTTGCTGTGTCATCGTCTTACGAAGTCCAAGTAAACACGCTCTAGTCGTCGATGCATTGCGGTCGGCGGCACATGCGTCCGTCCATGCATGACTGCCCAATTGTCGAGGAGTAAACAGTCGGTCGGCCCATCCAGCGCAAGCTTAGCGGCTGAAGTCGAAGAGAGACGGGTTACTAGCCTTTCTCGCAATCGCTCCGCTTCGGCTGTAACTGGAACAATGAAAATGGGATCCCATCGATGCATCTCACCGTGCTTTAGCCTGAGTGACGTGAGACGTCCCTCGATCCGCCGTCGGGGACGGAAAACTGAGCGGCGTAGTGTGACGTCGTCTTCGTCCGCAAGTACTTCCCGAAAGTGGACTACAAGAGTTTCCACAGGTGCGGCTGAGATGCACCGAAGCAAGAGGTATCTCGGTGGGATATGCCAGTGAGCCATATCCGTATGCAGGGGAAAGGCGCTCAGGCCATAAATGCCTCCGTAACTGGTCGGGGCAGCTTCTTCCGTTCGTCGCGGGGCCAGCTCTTGGACAGAAGAAACGCCTCGAATTGACGAGACCGCTCCAATCCTCTCAGCCACCGCTAACGTGGTCTCGTCAGGCGAATGTGCGCTGATTCGAGCGCAGCCGTCCCGCTGCAAATGATCACTAAGTTGCTTCAAGTAGACCTTGGCGCTAACGCACAGTTAACGCGCGGCCCGTTTACGGGCCGACGCGTTGAACGTCGTGTTAGGCATTGACCCCATTGACCTTGACGACGACGTCCTGCCCCAGGACATTCTTTTGATCCGTCGCCGTAACAAACGGCGCATTGCATGGATTGTCCGTTACTGAGATTGAATCCGTGGCGTCTAGCTGCAACAAGGTCTCCTTCAAGCCGGATATGAGAGACCGATAGGCCGCTAGAGCTGTTGTGCCTTTCGTGAATGGACCAAAGGTCGCATCCGCGGGAAGTGGTGGACCAAGATTGATAGCGGCTAGCTTGCACTCGTAATGGTCCTGACCCCACTGCTCCAGATGGACTGAGAACACGCGCTTGTTCTTTGTGCGTATATCGATGGTTTGAATGTACAAAGTGAACTCCTTCTAAAATGCCTAACGCTGATTGAACCGCACGAAGCGGACGCGTGCTTGCGGTTGAATACAGTTGCGCATGCTCTAATTCCTTGAATTTGCTTGATGTCGAAAAATTGATGCCAATCAATTTTTCACGACATCATTGACCCTTACGACGGAGCAGGTCTATAGCGTCTTTACAGACACTATGTGATCAATTCACTCAATCCTGCAGCGCCCAAGCTGCTCGATCGTGCGCGCCAGGCCGTGCGAACGCGCGGCTACAGTTTGCGCACCGAAGAGACGTACGTTTATTGGGTACGTCGATTCATTCTGTTCCATCAGAAGCGTCATCCGGCGGACTTGGGCGTGGAAGGCGTCACTTCTTTTCTGTCGGATCTCGCAGTCCGGATGCGGGAGGCGCCCTCCACTCAGAATCAGGCACGCGCAGCCTTGCTGTTTCTGTATTCCAAGGTTCTGGAAATCGAACTCCCTTGGTTGGACGAAGTAGTCATCGCCAAGCGTCGCCGCTATCTGCCGGTGGTGTTGACGCCAACCGAGGTTCGCTCGCTGTTGCATGAGATGAGCGGGACAACGGGTCTAGTTGCCAACCGGCTCTACGGCACTGGCATGCGCTTGCTCGAAGCGCTTCGCCTGCGTATCAAAGACGTGGAATTTGAACGGCGCGAGATCATCGTTCGGCAAGGCAAAGGCGAAAAGGACCGTGTGACGGTGCTGCCTGAGAATTTGATGCTTCCACCGCGACAGCGTGACAGCGTGACAGCGTGACAGCGTGACAGCGTGACAAGCCTCGCACGCACGCTGTCCCACCGCACCCGCTACTTCGCGCCGATCACCTGACCCACGCGTGGCAACACCGGTGCGGGCTTCCTGAAGAACCAGGCGCCCAGCGCCGGCAGCAGGCCGATTGCGCCGAGCATGTTCACCAGGAACATGAACGACAGCAGCAGCCCCATGTCGGCCTGAAATTTAAGTGCAGACAGTGTCCACGTGCCGACCGCGATCGACATCGTGATCGCGGTGAATACCGCGGCCGTGCCGCGCTCGCGCATCGCCAGGTGGAAGGCATCGCGGAACTCGACGCTCGGATCGGCCATGTGGTGTTGGATGCGTTCGAACAGGTAGATGCCGTAGTCCACACCGACGCCGACACCGAGCGCGATCACCGGCAGCGTCGCCACTTTCAAACCGATCGACAGCGAGGCCATCAGCGCGTTGCAGAAGATCGACACCATCGCCAGCGGCACGATCACGCACAGCACTGCGCGCCAGGAACGGAACGTCAGGAAGCACAGCAGCATCAGCGCGCCGAAGATCGCCAGCAGCATCTTCGCTTCGGCGGCCGACACCGCTTCGTTGGTTGCCGCCATCACGCCGACGTTGCCGTTGCCGAGCCGGATCAGCACGCCATCAGTCGGGTTGTCGGCGATGAAGCGTTTGATCTCGGCGACGACGTGCGCGATGTTGGCGCCGTCGTGGTTCTTCATGAAGATCAGCACCTGAATCGCGCGGCAGCTTTCGTTGTTCAGCCCCAGACCCGGATCAAATGCCCGGGAACCAGCAGACAACGCCTGCTCGGTGCGCGGCAGCGCGCGCCAGCGTGGGCTGCCTTCGTTGAACGCCGAGATCACCAGCTTGCCGATGCCGGCCACACTCGTCACCGAGCGCACGCCATCGATCCCGCGCACGTAGAGTTCGAAGCGGTCGATCAGATTGACCACCGGATACTGCAGGCAGGAATCGCCTTCGAAGTTCTTCGCTTCAACGATCACCGACAGCAGATCGGTGCCGATGTTGTAGGAACTGCCGATCGTGCGGTTGTCGTAGTTGTAGCGCGAATCCTTGCGCAACTCCGGCGCACCGGTGCCGGAGTCGCCGATCACCATGCCGCGCGACAGCCAGGTGGTGCCGGCGAGCAGCACCAGCGCCACGCCGAAGGTCACCAGCGCGTACTTCGGTTCCGCACAGCGCGCGATGCCCTGCCAGATCGCCAGCATGCGCGGCGAATCGGGCTTCTTCGAATAGGCGCGGCTGCTGTCTTCGAGGCGGATCAGCGTCAGCCAGATCGGCAGGATCATCTTGTTGGTGATGATCATCAGCAGCACGCCGAGGCAGGCGGTAATGCCGAGCTCATGCACGATCGGAATGTCGATCAACATGATCACGGCGAAGCCCAGCGCATTGGTCAACAACGCAACCGCGCCCGGCACGAACAGCTTGCGGAAGGCGTTGCGCGATGCTTCAACCGAATCCGCCCCCGCCACCACTTCCTGACGCCAGGCATTGGTCATCTGCACCGCATGCGACACACCGATCGAGAAGATCAGGAACGGCACCAGGATCGACATCGGATCGATGCCGAATCCGATCAGCGGCAGAATGCCGATCAGCCAGACCACCGGCAGCAAGGCCACCACCAGCGCCACCAGCGTCAGCCGGATCGAGCGCGAGTAGGCGAACAGCAAGGCGAAGGTGATGACGAACGCGAACAGGAAAAAGCTGAACACGCCCAGCAGGCCGTTGATGACATCCGACAACAGCTGCGCGAAGCCGATGATGTTGACTTCGATGTTGGCGTCGTAGTCCGGGTTGGGCGCTGCGTCCACCTGAACTTCGCTGCCGCTGACGGCGACCGGATCGCTGCCGTCTTGCGGAATTGCGTAAAACGTTTCGAAGCGCCGCAGCCAGCCTTCGTCGCTGTAGCGCTCGGCGATGACATCGCCGGCCTTGAACGGTGGTTTGTCGGCGAGCAGTCGATAGGTGTAGCGCGTATGGCTTTCGAAGCGTCCGCGGATGTCGCCGAGGCGGCCCAGCACGCGGCGATAGAACACGCCGGCCTTCACCGGATCGCTGCTGTCCGCCTCCTGCAAGTCCGCGCGGATCAGTGCGGCCTTGGCATCGTTGGCCACCAGCAAGCCGACCTGACCCGAAAGTCCGACGTTGTGTTTGACGCGTTCCAGTTCTTCCGGCGTGCCGGAGAAGCGCGCGGGTACTACCGGCTCACCGTTGAAGCCCTCTTCGGTGATTTCGATGTAGTAGACGTTCGGCGTGAAGATCGACGAAACCTTGGTGCGGTTGATGCCCGGAATCTGGAAGACGTCATCGGTCGCTTTCTGCATCGCGCCCATGAACTCGGAGTTGTAGATATCGCCTTCGCCTTTCCAGCGCAGATTCACCAGCAGCGTATTGGCGCCGGAGAAATCCTTCAGATACTCCATCATCGTCTTCATGTACGGATGCTGGATCGGGATCTGTTTGAGGAATCCCGGATCGAGCTGCACATGCGTGGCGCTGTAGCCGAAGCCGAGCGTGGCGACGACGAACAGCACACGCAGGACTCGTCGATAGCCGATCAAGACATCGGAACAGCGATCGACCCAGCGGTCGATCCAGCGTGCGCGACCGGCGCTGCGATCCGCGCTCATGGCGTAGCTCCGGTCCGCGGCGCGGTTTCGCCGGCGGCGAGATTCTGCACACCGACACCGCTCTCACCCGCCGTCAGCAGCGCATTGCCGGTCAGCGGCAACACAGCGGCGAGACCGCCACGCGCACCCACGGCGACATGATCGGCGCGCGCTGCCAGACTGAAGCTGGCGCCAGCATCCTTCGACACCAGCACGGTGTTGCTGTCGCCGACCAGATAGATCGTTCCATCGGTGGTGACGGTGCCGCCGAACAGCGAGCCTTGAATCGGCAGGCTGCTCGCCTGCCAGCTCTTGCCGGCGTCATGACTGACGAAGGCGTGTCCGCGCATGCCGTAGACCATCACGGCGTTCGACGGTAATTGCATCGCGCCGAAGAACGAGCCGTTGTAGATCGGCGGCATCATCGTCCAGTGCTCGCCATGGTCGACCGACTTCATCATCAGACCTTTTTCGCCGACCAGCAGCAGCGCGCCATCGCTGAGCTGCACCATGCCGTTGAAGTGGCGATCACCGCCGCTGTCGGCGGTCGCACCAGCACCGAACGGATCGCTGGCGAACGGATCGGCGTTGGCCGCCGCCGGCTTTGGCGCTTCGCTCGGTGCCGCGGTATCGATTTTCTGCGGCTGCCAGGTCTGGCCGCGATCGGTCGATACCAGCATCTGGCCGAAGCCGCCGAATGCGAACAGCTTGCCGTCGTAAGGTCCGGCGATGCCGAGCAGCGGCTCCGACAGTTCGGGATTGAAGTTCACTTCGTGCCAGCTCGCACCGGCATCGGTGCTGCGCAGGATCCAGCTGTCGTGACCCACCGCCAGTGCGAGCTGATCGTCGACGAACAGCACCTGCGTCAGCGTCGAGCCGCGCTGCGGTTCGACCTTGGCCATGCGCCAGGGGCCCTTGGCGTTGTCTGCGATCAGAATCTCGCCCTGCTCGCCAACCGCCGCCAGGCGCGAGCCGCTGCGCGCAAGGCCGTCGATCAGCAATTGATCGGGCCCGATCGCGGTAACCGGGAACGACAACAGCGGTCGCGGCGAGAACGCATAAAGCGCAGCACCCAGAACGGCAGCGACCATCACCACCGCCGGCCAGCTTGCCAATGCGGGGCTTTGCGCAGCCGCAGGTGCGCGTACGTGCGCGGACGAAGCGTCTTGCAGCATAGAAGCGGCCGTCTTGGCCATGTCTTTGTCTCCTCCATCCGGCACCCGATGCATGCCGGGCGCACCTGCTTTGTCGATACCGTTCACAGCTTACGCCGCGCTCAGCTGCGACTGGGAATTTCGAACAGCGCGGCCGCACCCATGCCGCCGCCGATGCACATCGTCACCACCACATAGCGCACGCCGCGGCGCGCACCTTCGATCAGGGCGTGCGCCGTCATGCGCGCACCGGACATGCCAAACGGATGTCCGATGGCGATGGCACCGCCATCGACGTTGAGCCGCTCCTGCGGAATCCCGAGCACGTCGCGGCAGTAGATCACCTGCACGGCGAAGGCCTCGTTCAATTCCCACAGACCGATGTCGTCGACTTTCAGGCCGTGCCGCGCGAGCAGCTTCGGCACCGCCAGCGCCGGACCAATGCCCATCTCGTCGGGTTTGCAGCCGGCCACTGCGTAGCCGCGATAGATGCCCAGAATGGGCAGGCCGCGCGACTGCGCTTCGGCGCGACTCATCAGTAGCGTCGCCGCCGCGCCATCCGATAGCTGCGACGCGTTGCCGGCGGTGATGTGCGCGCCTTGCGAAACCCACTGACCATTCTTCCAGACCGGCTTCAGCGCGCTCAGGCTTTCCAGCGTGGTATCGGCACGGTTGCCTTCGTCCTTGGCGAGCGTGACGGGCTGCTTCTCGGTCGGCTTGCCCTCCTTGTCGAACAGCTGCTTGACCGAGGCCAGCGGTACGATCTCGGCGTCGAAGCGTCCGGCCGCCTGTGCCGCAGCGGTGCGCTGCTGGCTTTGCAGGGCGTATTCGTCCTGTGCGGCGCGCGAGATTCCGTAGCGCTCGGCCACCAGTTCGGCGGTTTCGATCATCGGGATGTACGCGGTCGGCTCGGCGGCAATCGCCGCTTCCGACACCGCGCGATACGAATTCTTGTGCGCGTTCTGCACCAGCGAGATCGATTCGACGCCACCGGCGACGACGATGCGCTGCTCGCCGACCATGATGTTCTTGGCGGCGATCGCAATCGTCTGCAGGCCGGACGAGCACTGCCGGTCCAGCGTCATGCCCGGCACCGAGTCCGGCAGTCCACCGACATAGGCGCACAGCCGACCGAGGTTGTACGCCTGCGTGCCCTGCTGCGCGGCGGCACCGATCAGTACGTCATCGACTTCGTGCGGCGCCACACCGGCGCGCGCAACGACCGCGCGAATCACATGACCGCCGAGCACCGGCGCTTCGGTATCGTTGAAGGCGCCACGGAAGGCACGTCCGATCGGCGTGCGGGCAACGGCAACGATCACGGCTTCGTTCAGGCTCATGCGCGGCACTCCGACTGCGATGTCGCAACAACTACAAGCGCTGCTCGGCGCGAGGCCGCAGACGCTCGCGACGCTAACGACGCCAACAACGTGAACGATGCAGCGAACGTTTTGGATGCCGCTGCGCTTTTAGTCGCGACGTTCGGCGCGCTGATCCATGCGGATGCCATCGTGAAACCCAGGGACTGTCGTTCAGTGCACATCAGAAGTAGTACCGTGAAATGGTGTCGGCGACACAGGCGGGGCGCGTCTCGCCGTCGATCTCGACGGTGACGCGAATGGTGGCTTGCAGGCCACCATCCTTGGTGACTTCGGCGGCGATCAGTTCGCCGCGACCGCGAATGCGCGCGCCGACTTTCACCGCATTCGGAAAGCGCACTTTGTCGCAGCCGTAGTTGACGCCCATCTTCATCGTCACGTCGACGATCTGCGGCAGGAAGTGCGACACCAGCGACAGCGTCAGGTAACCGTGCGCGATGCAGGCGCCGAACGGACCGTCCTTGGCGCGCACCGGGTCGACGTGAATCCACTGGTGATCATCGGTGGCGTCGGCGAAGGTGTCGACGCGCTGCTGCGTGATCGTCAGCCAGTCGCTGGTGCCGAGCGGCTGGCCGACCGCCTTGATAATCGCGTCGGCGGAATCGAAACGGATGGGCATGGGTGCTTGAATCCTCAGGCGCGCTGGCTGGAAGCGGAGATCACTTCGCCGACCAGATACGACGCGTATTCCGATGCGAGAAATACGATGACATTGGCGATCTCGAAAGCCTCGGCCGCGCGGCCGAAAGCTTCGCGGCTCGACAGTTCTTTCAACAAGGCTTCGGGTGCGGTCTTGCGCAGGTGGTCGTGGAACACGATCGACGGCGACACCGCATTCACGCGGATGCCGAAGTCGGCCGCTTCAAGGCCGGCACAGCGCGTCAAGGCCATCACGCCGGCTTTCGCTGCTGCGTAGTGCGCCTGCTCCTTCTGCGCGCGCCAGCCGAGCACGGAGGCGTTGTTGACGATCGCGCCACGACCGCGCGGCTGCATTTTCTTCAGCATCGCGCGCGTCATCCGGAAGGTGCCGTTGAGCGTCACGTCGATCACCTTGAGCCAGTCGTCGTCGCTCATGTCGACCACACGCTTGCTGCCGCCGAGTCCGGCGTTGTTGACCAGCACATCGATGCCGCCGGTTTTGGCTTCGGCGAAATCGACCAGCGCCTGCACCTCGGCTTCGTTGGTGACGTTGGCGAGCTGGCTGAAGATTTCCCGGTCGCCGAAATCGGCGCGCAGCGCCGTCGCCGCTTCTTCGAGACGACGCGGATGAATGTCGGCGATCACCAGCGCAGATGCGCCCTCTTCCAACACGCGGCGCGCGGTGGCGAAGCCGATGCCACCACCGGCAGCGGCGGTGATCAACACGCGCTTGCCCTTGAGCAAGCCGTGCGCGGGCACGTAGGGCGGAGTGGCTGCGGAGGTGCTGCTGCTCATGAGGATTTGGAAGAAGTGGAGACGTCGCCGCGCGCTTCGCGCGGCATGCCCAGACCGCGCTCGGCGATCAGGTTGAGCTGGATTTCGTTGGTGCCGGCGTAGATGGTGTCGGCACGCGAGAAGAAGAACAGTTGCTGCAGCGCGCGGACATCGGCGTCGTCACTGATCACGTCGGCCTCGGGGCCGAGCACGTCCATCGCCAGCTTGCCGAGGTCGCGATGCCAGTTCGACCAGTAGTACTTGTAGATCAGCGCTTCGCGGCCGAGCGTAGTGGCGTCACCGGCGAGCATGCGCAATGCGTTGTAACGCATCACGCGCAGGCCGATCCAGGCCTGGGCGATGCGCTGGCGGATCTGTGCATTGCCATCGCAGCCGCGGCGTCGCGCGGCACGCACGACGCGTTCGAGTTCATGACTGAAGTGCATCTGCTGGCCGAGTGTGGAGACACCACGCTCGGCTTCGAGCAGCCCCATCGCGACCTTCCAGCCGTCGCCCGGCGCGCCGACCAGATGTTCGGGCTCGGCGATCGCCTCGTCGAAGAACACTTCGTTGAACTCCGCGCCGCCGCCGAGCTGCCGGATCGGCCGGATGCTGATGCCAGGCTGGCGCAGCGGCAGCAGCAGGAAACTCAAACCCTTGTTGCCCTTGGAACCCGGCTCGCTGCGTGCGAGCACGAAGATCCAGTCGGACTCGTGCGCCAGCGAGGTCCAGATCTTCTGACCCGTGACGCGCCAGCGACCGTCTGCACCGAGCGTGCAGCGCGTCTGCACATTGGCGAGGTCCGATCCGGCGTTCGGCTCCGAATAGCCCTGCGCCCAGAACTCGCGGCCGGCGACGATCGCCGGCAGGAAGCGGCGCTGCTGCTCGGCGCTGCCGTAACGGATCAGCGCCGGGCCGATCAGGCCTTCGCCGATATGGCCCATGCGCCCGGGCCCACCGGCGCGCGCGTACTCCTCGTGAAAGATCACCTGCTGCGCAATCGGTAGCGCCCGTCCACCATGCTCGCGCGGCCAGCCCACACAGGTCCAGCCACCGGCCGCCAGTTCACGCTCCCAGTCCTTGCGCAGCGCGGGAAAGGCTTCCTCGTCGCCGGGGCCGCCGCGGTGCTTCAGCGCGGCGAACCGACCGACCAGATGTGCGCGCATCCAGCCGGCCACTTCGGCGCGGAAATCGGCGTCGGCGGATTGCGTTGGCGCATCCATCATCGCGGCGTCACTCATGCCAAGAGGCCATCGGCAATGCCGTCGGCAATTCCATCGGCGATGCGGCTGCGCAGCGCGTCGCCGTTGCCGAACCAATGGTGTGCCGCCTGCGCGCGCTTGAAATACAGCTGCGGATCGTATTCCCAGGTGAAGCCGACACCGCCGTGCAATTGAATGGCTTCCTGTGCGCAATAGAACGCAGCGTCGTCGGCAAGCGCGCGCGCCATCGCGCATTCCAGCGCCAGTGTCTCAGGCGCTGCGTGCGCCGAACCCTCAGCATCGACTTCGTTCGCCGCGCCATCCGCTGCGCGCGCTGAAACATTTGCTGATGCGAATGCGGCTGCGCCATAAACCGCCGAGCGCAGCGCTTCGATGCGCACCATCATCTCCGCGCAGCGATGCTTGACCGCCTGGAACGATGCGATCGTGCGACCGAACTGCTTGCGCGTTGCGGTGTAGGCCACGCTGAGATCGAGACAGGCCTGCGCGGCGCCGAGCTGTTCGGCTGCGAGATACAGACGCGCCAGTGCAGCACTGCGCACAAAACCGACAAAACCGACGTCGCTACGCTGCTCGTCGTCGACGCGTGCCAACGCCTCCAGCTTCACGGCTCGAAGCTCGACGCGGAACCAGCGCCGCGTTGCATCCCAGGTGTTCAAGGGCGCGACCACCAGCCCCGCCGCATCGCGCGGCACGGCGAACACGGCGCTGCGTGGCAACGCGCCGTTGCCGCCCGTGCCGGACGATTCAGCCTCGTCGTCGATGCGGGCCGGCAGCAGGAGCCACTGCGCATCGCCCGCGTCCGGTACGCGCGCACAAACACCTTCGAGGCGCCAGCCGGCGCCGTCGCGGAATGCGCGCAGCGAAGCACGCTGGTCGATCCAGTCGTTCGCGGTTTCGTTCACCGGCATCGTTGCGCGCAAGCGGCCCGCGGCGATCTCCGGCAGGAAGCGTTGGCGTGCAGCCGCACTACCCGCCTCGGCGAGCCAGTTCGCGGCGAGACAGACCGTGGAGAAGAACGGCGCACACAGCAACTGGTGACCCATCTGTTCCATCAGCACAACGAGACCGACCGGTCCTAGACCCAGCCCGCCATAGGCTTCCGGGATGGCGATGGCGCACCAGCCGAGTTCGCCGGCGATCTGCTGCCAGACCGCCTCGTCGTAGCCCAAGGCAGTCGCCATGGCCGCGCGCACGCTGGCCGAATCGCTGGCATCCGCGAGGAAGCTTTGCGCGGCCTCGCGGACCATCCGCTGATCATCGGTCAGAGCTAAATCCATGGATCGATTATCCGGGCAGCTTGCCGCCGGCTCATCACCCGTTGGGATGATTCCGGCAGCCGCCTTGGCGCGATCAAAACACCCGCAGTGATGCGGGTTTTAGGGCTTTTCCGCGCAATCGGCTTGACTGCCGGCGACAGCCGCAGACCGCCATCGACGGCCATCGACGGCCATCGACTGCGGACGACGGCCGCTGGCGGGCATCGGCGATCCGACGCAGGCCGCGATGGCCTCAAGGAGCGCGACAGCCTCAGCGGGCGGCGCCTGCCGGGTTCAGGTGCCGTAGACCTTCTGTGCCGGCGGCGCTTCGGCGATCAGCGTTTCCACCACCTCGGTGAGTTCGGCCGGATTCCAGCGCGCTTTCTTGTCGCGGATCTTGCCGGTCTTCCAGCCGCCGGCAATCGACAGCTTGCCGCCATCGACCTCGAACACGCGGCCGGTGACCGCCGCCGACTGCGCCGAGCACAACCACACCACCAGCGGTGCCACGTTGCCCGGATGGAAGTGATCGAACACCGCCGCGTCGTCGGGTTTCTTCATCAGGTCGGTGAAGACCTTTTCGGTCATGCCGGTGCGCGCGGCCGGCGCCAGCGCATTGGCGGTGATGCCGTAGCGTCCCAGTTCCGCCGCCTGCACCAGCGTCAGCGATGCGATGCCGCCTTTGGCTGCGGCGTAATTGCTCTGGCCGACCGAGCCCTGCAAGCCTGCACCGGAGCTGGTGTTGATGATGCGCGCGTCGACTTTCTGGCCGGTCGCTTTCACCTGGTCGCGCCAGCGCTGCACCAGTTTGCTGGCGATGCAGAAGTGCCCTTTCAGATGCACCTTCACCACCAGATCCCAGTCTTCCTCCGTGAGGCTGGCGAACATGCGGTCGCGCACGATGCCGGCGTTGTTGACCACGCCGTGAACGTCGCCGAAGTTCGACACCGCGGCGTCGACGATGCGCGCAGCACCCTCCATGCTGGTGATGTCGTCGCTGTTGGCGACGGCCTGTCGGCCGATCTCGCGCGCCACGGCCGCTGCGGCGTCGGCGCGAATATCGTTGACGACGACATTGGCGCCCTCCTGCGCCAGCAGCAGCGCGTATTCGCGGCCGAGGCCGCTACCGGAGCCGGTGACGATGATCGTCCGCTGGTCGCAGATTCCCATGCTTACAGTCTCTCGATGATGGTGACATTGGCCAGACCGCCGCCTTCGCACATGGTCTGCAGGCCGAAGCGCTTGTTGGTGCGCTCCAGTTCGTGTAGCAGCGTCGTCATCAGCTTGACGCCGGTTGCGCCCAGCGGATGCGCCAGCGCGATGCCGCCGCCGTTGACGTTGGTCTGCGCGTGCGGGTAGCCGAGTTCCTTGAACCAGGCCAGCACCACCGGCGCAAAGGCTTCGTTGATCTCGACCAGATCGATGTCTTCCAGCTTCATGCCGGACTTCTTCAGCGCGTGGCGCGTCGCCGGAATCGGCGCAGTCAGCATGAAGATCGGATCGTCGCCCAGCACGCTCATGTGATGGATGCGCGCGCGCGGCTTCAACTTGTAGCGCTTCAGCGCGGCTTCGGACACGATCAGCATCGCCGCCGCGGCGTCGCCGGTCTGGCTCGACACACCGGCAGTGATGGTGCCGCCCGGCGCCAGCGGCTCCAGCTTCTGCATCTGCTCGATCGAGGTTTCGCGCGTGGTCTCGTCGTGCTTGAGGCCATTGGTTTCGAGCGTCTCGCGATCGAAGCGACCTTCAGCAATGGCGCGGCGTGCGCGCACATGGCTTTCGAGTGAGAACGCTTCCATCTCGGCGCGCGAGATGTTCCATTTGTCGGCGATCTTCTGCGCGCCGTAGAACTGCGAGACCGGCTCGTTGCCGAAGCGTGCGGTCCAGCCGGTGCTGCCCGAGAACGGATCTTTGAAGCCGAGCGGTTGTGCGGCAATCATCGCCGAGGAAATCGGAATCTGGCTCATCGTCTGGACGCCGCCGGCGATCACGACATCCTGCGTGCCGCTCATCACGCCTTGCGCGGCGAAATGCACGGCCTGTTGCGAGGAGCCGCACTGACGGTCGATGGTGACGCCCGGCACCGTCAGCGGCAGCCCCGCGGCGAGCCAGCAACTGCGCGCGATGTTGCCGGCCAGCGGGCCGATCGCATCGAGGCAGCCGAAGACGACGTCGTCGTAGTCCTCCGCCGGAATGCCGTTGCGCGCGACCAGTGCTTTCAGCACATGCGCGCCGAGATCGGCACCATGAATTTGCGACAGCGTGCCGCGGCGCTTGCCGGTGGGCGTACGCAGCGCATCGACGATATAAGCTTCAGCCATGTGAGTCACATCCTCTTGATTCGCTGACACCGACCTTGCGCGCGCAGCGCTTCGGCCGATGCGACTTAGTTAAAGGTTTCGCCCGGTCCGAGTTGCGCGCCTTCGGCAACAATTGCATCGGCGACGCGCCGCTTGTGAAACGTCAGATCGCCCCAGGATGCATCCAGCGCCCAGGCGCGCTTGACGAACATCTGCAGGTCCGCCTCCCAGGTGTAGCCCATCGCACCATGCGCCTGCAGGCTGTTGCGCGCGGACAGGCGCGCAGCCTCGCCCGCCGCGAGCTTGGCGTGCGACACCATCACCGAGGCGCACGGTTTGTTGTGTGCGAGCGCATGCGCCGCGCGGAACAGCACCGGCTTGGCGAATTCGATCTTCACGGCAACGTCGGCCAGTTGATGCTTGACCGCCTGGAACGAACCGACCGGTTTGCCGAACTGCTTGCGTTGCGCGGCGTGGTCGATGCCGAGATCCAGCATGCGCTGGGCGAGCCCGAGCAGTTGTGCTGCGTTGGCAAGCGTGGCGCGGTCGATGATCGCGTTGCCGAGATCGCGGCCATTGCGCGCCGGGCAGATGTAGCTCTGCGGCGAGGGCGTCCACTTCACTTCGTACAGCCGTCGCGACAGGTCGATGCTGGTATGCGCGACCAATTCGACTTGCGCAGGCTTCAAGGCGTGAATCTCGTTGTCGTGCCATAGCAGCAGCAGATCGGCGAGATGCGCATCGCAGACGAACGGATTGATCGGATGACCGAGGGCCACGCGCACGCTGCCGGCTGCGATTTTCGGCAGCCATTCGCGCTTCAGCGCAACATCGGCCGGCATGTGGTTCAGCAGATGCACGGCCAGATAGGCGGTGTCGGACAAGGAATCCGGAATCGCGTAGTAGCCGAGCTCCTGCTGCACCAGCACCCAGTCCAGATCGTTGAGGCCGATGCCGCCGAAAGCCTCCGGCACCGACATCGCGGTGATGCCCTGATCCGCGAGCTTGCTGCGCAGTTCGCGCGAGCGGCCGCTCTCGGTTTCCCAAATTTCCCGCAGCATCTCGGGCGCGGCTTCGACCATCAGGAACTTGCGCACCGCGTCGCGGAACGCGATCTGCTGGTCGTCGAAAGTGAAGTCCATTACGGCAGTGTCCTTTGGGCGGTATGTGGCGTCCGGCCATTGCCCGGCGAGTATCCATTCAGCCCATCACCGCGCACGACGACGCCGGATGCGACCGGCGCCTTGACTGACTGCGCCAGTGACTGCGCCACTGACTGCGCGCCTGACTGCCCGCGTGAGCGCGCGCCTGACTGCGCCAGAGACTGCGCGCACGGCTGCGCGCCCGACCGCGCGCGTGGCTGCGCAAGTGATTGTGCAAGCGATTGCGCAAGTGATTGCGCAAGCGATTGCGCATGGACACGATCCGAAGGCTTCGCAAAGCCGGAACCTGCAAGCTGCAAACGGCGCGCGGCGGTCATGAGCGCGGCAAACCCAGCATGCGTTCGGCAATGATGTTGCGCTGGATTTCGTTGGTGCCGGCGTAGATTGGCCCGGCTTGCGCGAACAGGAAGCCATCGAGCCAGTTGTAGTCGCGGCAGGCCGCGTGCGGAATCATCAGCTCGGCGCGCGGACCCAGAATCCGCATCGCGGTTTCATGCATCTGCAGATCCAGCTCCGACCAGAAGATCTTGTTGGTGCTGGACTCCGCGCCGATCTGGCCGCCCTTGGCCAGACGGCAGGCGGTTCGATACGTTGCCAGCGCATAGGCTTCGGCGTCCATCCAGCTTTTCATCACGGCATCGCGGATCGACGGATCGGCGTCGGCGCTCGCCTGATTGCGTCGATACAGATCCACCAGCAGCTTTGCGGTTTGCTGGAAGCGTGCCGGCGAACGCAACATCAGTCCGCGCTCGAAGCCGGCGGTTGCCATTGCAATGTGCCAACCCTGACCTTCTTCGCCAAGGCGATTCGCCACCGGCACGCGAACGTTGTCGAAGAAGATTTCGGCAAAACCCGGCAGACCATTCAACTGGCGGATCGGACGGATCGTGATACCCGGCAGGTTCAGCGGCAACAACACAAAGCTCAGGCCGTGATGCCGCACCGAATTCGGATCGCTGCGGAACAGCCCGAACAACCAATCGGCCCAGACCGCGCGCGTCGACCAGGTCTTCTGACCATTGATGACGTAATGGTCGCCTTCGAGCACGGCTTTGCAGCGGATCGCCGCCATGTCCGAGCCGGCACCCGGCTCCGACCAGCCCTGCGCCCAGATGTCCTCGCCCTTGGCCATGCGCGGCAGGAAGCGCTGCTTCTGTTCGTCACTGCCGAATTCCATCAGCGTCGGCGCCAGCAGGAACACGCCGTTCTGATTGACGCGCAGCGGTGCGCCCGAGCGCCAGTACTCTTCCTCGAAGATCAGCCATTCGATCAGATCGGCACCGCGTCCACCGACGCTCTTCGGCCAGGTCACCGCACTCCAGCAGCCGGAGGCGAGTTCGCCTTCCCATGCGCGATGCGCGGCGAAGCCGGCTTCGGTGTCGAAACTCGGCAGCGGCTGCTTGGGCACATGCGCGGCCAACCACTCGCGGATTTCGGTGCGGAATCGCCGCTGCGGTTCGGTGTATTCCAGTCTCATCGCGCGCACATCCCGTGCACGACGGGGCCAACGACAACCCGTGGATTGAACACGCGCTCGTCTTGCTTCGATTTATTGCAAAGCTCGCAGGAATCCGCATCGAGCGCCATCGCCGAATGCAGGATCACTTTTTTGTCTCCGCCGCCGCCGTGGCCGTCGCCGCCGATTCCTGCGCGGCAAACTGCGCCGCGCGCTTTTCGACGAACGCGCGCCGCGTCTCCGCCGAGTCCTTGCTCATGTAGGCCTGCAGCGTGAAGCCCTGTTCCCAGCGGTACTTGCTCTCGAGATTGCCGTCCTCGATGCCGTTGAGCGATTCCTTGGCCAGCCGGATCATGGCAGGACTTTTCGCGGCAATTTTCCGGGCGATCGCCAGGGCGGCATCGCGCAGCTGCGCCTTCGGCACGACTTGTTCGATCGCACCGAGTCGATAGGCCTCGGCGGCGTCGATGATCTCGCCGGTGAAATACATGGCGCGCACTTTCTGCAGCGGAAACAGGCGCTGCAGGTGCGCGCCACCACCCATTGCGCCGCGATCGACTTCCGGCACGCCGAAGGTCGCACAGTCCGAGGCCACGACGATATCCGCCGCGCCAGCAAGCCCGATACCGCCGCCGAGCACGAAGCCATGGACCGCGACGATCACCGGCAGCGGATTGCGATGCACCGCCTCGAAGCTGCGGTAGTTGCCGGCGTTGACCGAAACGATCCGCTCCGGCTGCGCATCGAGTTCCTTGATGTCGACGCCGGCACAGAAGCCGCGACCCTCGGCACGAATGACGATCACGTTCACACCCGGCGCATCGCCGAGGCGTTCGATCTCATCGGCCAGCGCGTGCCAGCCGGCATCGTTCAGTGCATTCACCGGCGGACGGTCGATGACCAACTCGGCGATGCCTTCGGCGACCTGGGTTTTGAACGGAGCGCTCATGCGGATTTGGCGAAGGACGGTGCGTGATTGGCTTGCGACTGCGATGGCCGCTGCGTGGATGAAAGCTGTGTGAGGCAGGCCTCGGCTTCGATGACGATTGCGGCGATCAGTTGTTCAACACTTGGCAACGTGTCGAGCACCGCGGCAACCTGGCCGCTCGGCAGCACGCCCTCGTCCGGTCGACCGTCGACCATCGCGCGTTGAATGATGACCGGCGCGTTCGCCGCCATCATCGTCTGGATGGCCGAGTCTCCCTCGCCGATCGCGGCGAAAAAAGTCTTCGCCATGTGCGCGACCGACATGCCGGTCTGTTGGCGCCAGGCCCAGGCGCTGTTGAGCGCCACCAACAGGCGCCGCAGCAGACCGCCGTGTTCGAGTCGCAGCAGAAACGCGTTGTCGATCATCCGCTGCGGCAGGCCGTCGAGCGCCGTCGATGCGCGGATCTGCGCGGGATCTTTCACCTGCAGATAGCGCTTCAAGGTTTCCGCCGGCACCGGCGAATCGCTCGTCATCAGGAAGCGCGTGCCCATCGCGATGCCGGCGGCACCGAATGCGAGCGCACCAGCGAGGCCGCGCCCGGAGTGAAAGCCGCCGGCCGCAACCACCGGCACCTGCACCGCATCCAGCACCTGCGGCAACAGCAGCGTGGTCGGCACCGAGCCGGTGTGACCGCCACCTTCTGCGCCCTGCACGGTGATGATGTCGGCGCCGAGTTGTACGGCTTTCTCGGCATGCTTCAAAGCCCCGACCGTCGGCATGCACAGAATGCCGGCGTCCTTAAATCGACCGATGGTTTTTGCATCGGGACCGCGACCATAGCTGACCGCCCGCACGCGATCGCGATGGCGGATCACGCAGTCGATGACTTCGGCGGCATTGGCCTGGAACATGTGGAAGTTCACGCCGAACGGCGCATCGCTGGCGCCGCGCACGCGGGCGATTTCCGCTTCCAGCGTTTCGGTCGACATCACTGCTGCGGCGAGGAAACCGAAGCCACCGGCGCGACTCGTCGCCGATACCAGTTTGCTGTCGGCCACCCAGCCCATCGCCGTCTGCACGATCGGATAACGACAGCCGAGCCGTTCGCACAGCACCGTGTGCAGCGCGGAGATCATGCGTCGCCGGCTTGCTTCTTGTTGGCGGCGGCCATCGACTTGCCATCCATGCCGTTGAGGCTGTCGCCGGTGGTGAGATCGGCCTGCGCATGCGCGAAGTGATGCATGTGGAACACCGCATCCATCGCCGTGCGCTTGCCACGCAGCTCTTCGACGTGATTGATCGCCTGCTTGGTCAGCCACAGTCCGAGCCGGCTTTTTTCGGCGAGATTGGCTGCAACTGCGCGCGTCTCGGCTTCGAGCTGATCGCGCGGCACGATGCGGTTGACCATGCCGAAATTGTAGGCGCGTGCTGCCGGCATGCGCTCGCCGAGCAGGATGAATTCCTTGGCCACGCGCGGCGGCAACTCGAACGCATGCGCGAAATACTCGACGCCGGGTATGCCCATGCGCTGCACCGGGTCCTGGAAGAACGCATCGTCCGATGCGATGATCAGATCGCAAACCCAGGCCAGCATCAGGCCACCGGCCACACAGGCACCCTGCACCATCGCGACCGTCGGCTTGGAAATGTCGCGCCAGCGTCGGCACATGCCCAGATACACTTCCTGCTCGCGCGTGTAGAGCAGTTCGGCCGCCGGCTTGTTGGTGTGATCTGGCAGCAGATGCCTACGGTCGAACGTTTTGTGCAGATCGCGGCCGGGCGTGCCGATATCGTGGCCGGCGGAGAAATGCTTGCCGGTACCGGCAAGCACGATGACTTTCACCGCGTCGTCGTCGACCGCGCGACGGAATGCCGCGTCCAGCGCATAGGTCATCTGCGAGTTCTGCACGTTGTTGAACTGCGGACGGTTCATCGTCACCCAGGCAACATTGTTCTCGACGCGGTACAGCACCGGCTCATCGGTTTCGTAAGTGATGTCGACCTGCTTCGGCGGCACCAGATCGGGGCTCGCTGCCTTTGCCGACTTCGCTGACTTCTCTGCCTTTGCTGATTGAGGCGCAGTCGCGGCGGCGGCAACGGCGCCTGATCCGGCGACGGCGGTATCTGCGGATTCTATCTTGGCGGGCTCTGCCTTCGGTGTGCTCATGGCTTAGCTCGCAGTGCGGACCGCAGGCGGATTGTTCTTGATCGTCGTCGCGCGCAGGTTGTGCGGATCGAGGCGGCGGATCAGCGCGAGTTGTTCGGCACTGGGCAGTGGCGTTTCGCGCATCTGCTCCACTTTGAGTAGCGGAAATCCAGTGGCGGTCTGAACCTGATCGAAGCTGACGCCCGGATGCAAGGAATGCACGCGAATCGCGTGCTCGGGCCCGCCGAAGTCGAGTACGCACAGATCGGTGACGATCAGGCGCAGGTCGATGTAATCCATCTTCATGCCCGGTGCAAAACGCGCCGGGTTGTAGCCCACACCCGAAACCATATCGACTTCGCCGGGCACGAACACGCGCGGGCCATGATTCGGTACGAACATCGAGTTCATGTGATTGATGCTGTTGCCGGGCAGGCCGCGCACACCGAGAATCGCCGACTTCGGCTTCTCGTAGCTGCCGCCGACCACCGACAGATTCGACTGCCCGAAACGGTCGATCTGGCTCGGCCCGATCATCGCGTGGCGACGTCCGCCCCAGACGCATTCGAACACGCGGTCGAACGACATGTAGCCTTCGTATTTCGGTACGTGGGCGCCATCACCCTGCCCACGCGGTCCAAGCGGAATCGGCTCGGACACCAGGAAGGTCTCGCTGTCGGTCATCAGCAGTTCCGGCGAATGCGTCAGCTTGGCCAGACTCGCCGCGATTCGAGGCGCCACGCCGATGCCCGAGGCCAACACCTCGCCGTTGTTACGCCAGGCCTCGGATGCGGCAACGATCATCAATTCCGCCAGCGTCGCCGTGCTCGCATCCATCGCGTCCGTCTTTTTAACGTCGTCCATGTTCAGAACACCGGCGTACGCAATTTGCCGACGCGCTCGACACCGCCGACCTTGGCCAGATACTCGCTCTCGCTGCAGCGCACGAACTCGTTCATATAGGCCTCCCAGCCGCCTTCTTCGGCAGCCGAGGCGTTGTAGCGCTTCAGATGATCGAGATCCCAGCCGTAGTCCGGACCGCTGTAGGTGGGATGCGCACCACAGGGCGCGTGCACGACGCCGCTGACCAGATAGCGTTCGAAGAAATTCAGGCGCGCGGTGGCCCCGTCGAGTTCGAGTTTGTCGTGCAGCACTTCGGTGCTGACGTAGCAGCGATCGGCCGCGCGCGCGAACAGGTGATCGAACAAGGGATCGTTGGCACGCATCAGCGTGTTGCCGAGCCGATCGGCCTCGTTGACGTGCAGCAAGGCGGCATCGAGCTTGAGTGCCGGCATCGCCAGATAGACCTCGCCGTCGTCGTACGGCGAGGCGATGGTTTTCAGTTCGGGGTTGCGCTTGATTACATCGGTGCCGAGTCCGCAGCGCGTCGGCAGGAACGACATGCGCATGCCGGCGGCGCGCAGGCCCCACTCGAACATGCCCTCGTCGAGTTCCATCACTTGCAGTGCGCCGGCTTCGCGCGCCTTGCGGAAATACGGCTCCAGCGGAATCGCATCCATCGTCACGAAGCCGTAGACCAGCTTCTTGACCTTGCCGGCGGCGCACAGCATGCCGACTTCGGGGCCGCCGTAGGCGACGACGGTGAGATCCTTCAACGGCGAGCGCAGGATCTCGCGCACCAGCGTCATCGGTTTGCGGCGTGGACCCCAGCCGCCGATGCCCAGCGTCATGCCATCACGCAATTGCGCGACGACGGCCGCGGCGGTGAGTTGTTTGTCGAGCGCCATTGCGATCTTCTTCGGGTGGGAGCGTCGAGCGCTTAGCGAAAGCCGACCGAGAAGTCGTGGCCCCAGATGCTGACTTGCTTGGTGTACGTCGTCTCCCAGGTGGCCGGGTCGACTTCGATGCCACCCCAGCCGTATTCGAGCGCGAAGTTGCCCGGCGTCATCATGTAGAACGAGGTCATCTTGTCGTTCTCGTGCTGGCCGAGTGTCGCCATCAGCTTGACGCCGTTTTGCTCGCGACGCGTTTCGGCGCGATCGACCTCGGCCTTGTCATCGACCTCGACCATGACGTGCACACAGCCGCTCGGACTCGGCATTTCGGCGAGCGCGACGCTGTGGTGGCGACCGCTGGCGGCGTGCAGGAAGTAGATGCGCATCACCGGCGCATCGGGCGCCGGCTGGAAATTGAACACGTCCGACAGACCGAAGCCGAGCACTTCGCGGTAGAACTTCAGGGTTTCGTCGAACGGCAATGCCGGCAGCACGGTGTGGCCCACTCCGAACTTGCCGGTCTTGAAGCTGCGTACGCCGATCGGCGATTGGAACGCCGACGAACCCCCGTTGTAGCCCCAGCCCAGTTCGTGGCGGTTGCCGGCCGGATCGGTGAAGCTCACCAGCGCCTGCACGCAGCGCGCAGCGCAGAGTGCGGCGTCGCCGTGCTCGAGCACGACACCGGCGCGCTGCAGCTGCGCCACCGAGGCATCGAATTCGGCTTGATCGGCCACTTCCCAGCCGGATGCGAAATAGCGGTCGGCCGCACCTTTGACCACCGCCAGGCGGAAGCGGCGCTGGTCCATCTTCAGATACAGGCCGCCGTTGGCCGCCGCCGCGGTCTGCATGCCGAGCACCTGCTCCGCGAACACCAGCCAACGCGAAACGTCGGTGCTCTCGGCGACGATGTAAGACAGTGCTTGGATCTTCGGCATGGGGCGAGTCGGCCAGCAATTTTCAGGTGTGGCGATTATCGAGAGCGCCCGCCGCTACAGCTTCATCCGTTGGGGTGAGACTGCTTTTCGGTGATCTGCGCGACCTCCTCGCCCGCGCGCACGCGAACACCACCGGAACCCCACTCTTACCCCGCTCGGATCCCACTTGTATCCTGCGAACGGAAGTAAATTGACCGGATGCGAGACCTTCGTCGACCCTTGGTGAGCCGCTACCGCCATGTCGCTCGGGTACCACCCGGCGCCGGCCTTTTCCCTGCGATTTTCTACATCGAAAGTCGCATTCTTGACCGATTGACGTTGCCGTCCCCGAGGGCTACGGTTGATCTGACAATAAAGCGGTTGAGCGGGACTCGGCGTTTCAGGGGAATCATCATTGGCTAAGCGTATCCGTCCGAATTTCGACGGAGTGGCAGGCCCACCGTTGCATGCTGCGCGCTGGCGACTCGGCGATTGCGAACTCGACGAGGTCCGGCGCGAGCTGCGCGTGCGCGGTGCGGTCGTCAGCATCGAACCGAAGCCGCTCAATCTGCTGATGCTGTTGCTGCGTCGCCCCTGCCAGCTGGTCAGCAAGGACGAGCTCATCGCCGCGCTTTGGAATGGCCGCATCGTCACCGAAGCGGCTTTGGCCGGCTGTGTCGCCAAGCTGCGGCTCGCCATCGGCGACGACGATCAGACGCTGATCACCACGGTCCACGGCTACGGCTATCAGCTGGCAATCGATCCTTTACCGATCGACAGCGAAACGATCGCAGCGCCAGCGCCGGTGCGTGCCGTGGAAGCCGGCGACTTTCTGCCGCAACGACCGCACTGGCAACTGCAGCGCAAGCTCGCAGCAGCCGGCGAAACCTGGCTCGGCGTGCATGTCAAAACCGGCGAGCAACGCGTGTTCAAGCTCGCGACGACCGAAACCGCGCTACTCAATCTGCAGCGCGAAGTCACGATCTATCGACTCCTGAACAATGTGCAGGGCCACAGCGACCGCGTGGTCCGACTGTTCGACTGGAACTTCCAGCTCGCGCCCTGGTACCTCGAACTGGAGTACTGCGAGGGCGGCAGCCTGGAGGACTGGCTGCAGGCGCAAGGCGGCATTGCGATCCCGTGGTCGCGGCGTCTCGACATCGTGCTGCAGATCGCCGATGCGCTCGGCGATGCGCATTCGGCCGGCGTTCTGCACAAGGACCTGAAGCCCGCGAACGTGCTGTTGATGAGCACCGCCGACGTCGCCCCGCAAGTGCGCCTGGCGGACTTCGGCAGCGGCAGCGTGCTCGACGCCGAACGCCTGCAAGCCCTGAAGATCACCCGGCTCGGATCGCAACTGGAGTCGTCCGCGTCGAGCGGCGGCACGCCCCTGTATCTGGCGCCGGAGGTGCTCGCCGGCCAGCCGGCCACGCAGCAGTCGGACGTCTACGCGCTCGGCGTCATCCTGTATCAACTCGCCGTGGGCGACCTGCGTCGTCCGCTGGCGCCGGGTTGGGAACGCGATGTCGACGACGCGCTGTTGCGCGAAGACATCGCCGCCGCCGCCGACCTGCTGCCGGCGCATCGGCTCGGTTCGGCCGCAGAACTCGCACGCCGTCTGCGCGAACTGGAGCCGCGCCGTGCGGCGCGCGAAGCACAGCTTTCCGCGTTTGCGCGCGCACAGCAGGCCCAGCGCGAACTGGAACGCAGTCGCGGCGTGCGCCGCTGGCAATGGCGGCTCGCGGCCGTGCTGCTGCTCGGTCTGTCCATCACCAGCCTGCTGTACCTGCGGGCCAGCGCCGCGCAGCGACGCGCCGAGATCGCCATGGCCACGACCACGGCCGTCAACCGCTTTCTGAACGACGACGTGCTCAGCGCCGCCGACCCGTTCGTCGCCGGCGGCGGCCGCAAGGTCACTGTCGATGCGCTGCTCGACAGTGCTGCGAAAGAACTTCCGGCGCTACGCAAAACGCAGCCCGCAGTGGCCGCGCAGCTCGGGCTCACCATCGGCAGCGCGTACTACTCGCTGGCACTGCTCGATGCCTCGCGCCTGATGCTGGAAAGTGCGCTCGCCGACAGCGCATCCGCCAACGGCGACAGCGATCCGCTGACCGACCAGATCCGGCTGCAACTGGCCGAGGTCGCCTGGCGGCAGGATCGCTTCGACGAGGCCGAGCAGCTTTACAAGACCGCCGGAACACACTTCCAAGCGGCGGGTGCAGCCTCGCTCAATGATTTGTACGACGCGCGCTCGAGCCTCGCCTGGATCGAATACATGCGCGGCCACTACCGCAACTGCGAAACGCTCGGCGATTCGCTGCTTGGCCCGCAGGTGGCGAAACCGACCGTCGACGGCGAGGAGATCGCCGAAGTCCGCTGGGACCTTGCCGAATGCGCAACCGAGCTGGGCCAGTACGCGCGTGCGGATCAGTTGCTCGGCGACTCACGCATCGTCTATCTGAAAAAATATGGCGAGGACAACGCGCTGCTCAGCTGGCTCGACCTGACGCGCGCGAACCTGTGGCTGGTCACCGGTCATCTCGATGAGGCCAATGCCCTCGCCGCACAGGTGCGCAACAGCACGGTGAAAGCGCTGTCACCAATCCACTCGACCACGCTGCAAGCGCAGTATCTGCAGGGGCTGATCGCACTCAGACGCAGCGATCTGGCATCTGCCATCCCCACACTTGAAGATCTCTACCGCAAGCAAATGCAGGTGATCGGCGAAGGCAATCACGTCACCCGTCTCGCGATGAACGCGCTCGGTCAGGCGTATCTGCGCAGTGGACGTCGCGCCGACGCGCGTGAGCTGCTGCAACGCGCCTACCGGTTGTCGGTCGACGGCTTGGGCATCGCGCATCCGTACACGCTCGACATCGCCGGTACGCTGGCGGAAACGCTGATGGCCGATCACGATCTGGCGGCTGCCCACACACTGCTCGACGGCAGCGTCGAGCGCGCGGAACAGGCCTACACCGCCGACAGCCCCGCGATGGCGCGGTACCAGCTGCAACTGGCTCACTTGCGGCATCTTGAAGGCGATGAAGACACCGCTCGACGCTACGCCGCGGCTGCTTATGCGCTGCTGCAGCGCAGCTTCGGCGCCGACAGCCCGAAAGCGCAAATCGCCTTGCATGCGCAGCGAGACGGCGACTATTCGCAACTGTGGGCGCTTTAGGCGCCTCGGCTAACGCGCGTCGCGCTCGAGGATCGCGAACGCAAACACGTGATCGCCGTCGTCGCTCAGCGACAAGTGCGCAGCGGTGACACCGAGCTGCCGCATGCGCAAGGTCAGTGAATCGCTGAACACGAATTGCGGACGACAGTCGGGTTCGCGGGTCACGCCGACATCGCTGAAGTCAACGCCGTGGAAGCCGGTGCCGAGTGCTTTGACGAACGCCTCCTTGGCTGCGAACGCACGCGCGAGGAAATGTCCGCGTCGATGCGAGGCTTCGAACTGGGCGCGCTCCAGCGGATGCAGCAGTTTGTCGGCGGCTTTCGCACCCCAACGCTGCCACAGTTCTTCGCCGCGGGAGATGCGCAGCAGATCAGTCCCGATTCCGTAAATCTGCTGCGGCTGCGGCTCGAACCGCGGCATGGTCACGCTCAGTGACCGCGTGCGCGTAGCATCTCGGCGCGCAACTCGGCAATCGCGCCCGGCAGGCCGATGAACAGCGCGCGTGCAATCAGGGCGTGGCCGATGTTGAGTTCGACGATATCGGCAATCGCCGCGACCGGAGCGACGTTGTCGCAGTTGAGCCCATGGCCGGCGTGCACCTGGAAGCCGGCCGCAGTCGCAGACCGGGCGAATCCGGCGATCTTCTCGATCAGCGCGTCGCGCGTCTTTGCGTCGTTGGCTTCGGCGTAGGCGCCAGTATTGATCTCAAGATTGGGCGCGAGTCCCTGCGCGGCATCCAACTGAGCGGCTTCGGGATCGATGAACAGTGAAACCGCGATACCGGCATCGTGCAATCGCGCGCAGGCTTGCGCGATCAGTCGCGGCGCGCCGGCAATATCGAGACCGCCTTCGGTGGTGCGTTCCTGGCGCTTCTCGGGCACCAGACAGACGTGCGCCGGCCGCGCAGCACAGGCGATTGCCAGCATTTCGTCGGTGACCGCCATCTCCAGATTGATCGGCACAGGGCATAGCGGCAGCAGGCGCTTGAGATCGTGATCCTGAATGTGGCGGCGATCTTCGCGCAGGTGCAGGGTAATTCCGTCGGCGCCCGCGCCGGCTGCGAGCAAGGCCGCGGCCACGGGGTCCGGGTAGTCGGTGCCGCGCGCCTGCCGCACGGTGGCGACGTGATCGATATTGACGCCGAGACGCAGCTTCGGAACAGAGGACATCGCAAGGCTCATCGACAGAAAGGGTTTCGGCGAATGCGCACCGAATTCGCGCGCACTAGTTTAGAACCTGAGGGCGACGAACGCTTGGTCCTCGCCTGCATCCCCACCCATTCGGGCTTCTACACGGAACGCGACTTGCCTACGCAAAACATCCTCGGGCATGGGGTTCAACACAAACCGCGACTTCGGATTCGATACCCAGCTCGACGCGAGCATCGGGCGACGCTTATTCCACCGCCCCATCATCGGCTAACGGCGCGATCGGTGCGACCGTGTGCGCATCCGACGGCTCGTTCAGCAGCGCGTCGAATCGCGTGGCCGGCGGAATCGAATTGCTGCCGACTTCACCAAAACCGCCGCGACGCATTGCACGCAGCAACTTCGGCGTTTCGAGTTCGCGTCCGCCCAATTGGCGCGCCAGCGCACCGCGTAGCAAGCGACGCGCGGCGCGCAGCGACTCGCGCGTCTGCAGTTGCTCGTCGCGCAGCGCGATCAGGTCGCTGCCGAGGTAGGCCTGCGCGTCGGAATCTGCAGCGAGTTCGAAGTGATCGTGGAATGCATCGAATCGGTAGCGCCGTGCCGCGTCGAAGTCGGAGGCCAGTGGCGGTGCGTACCCGAGTTCGCCGAGCAAGCGTTTCTCGAAAATGCGCAAGGCCGCTTCCGCGTCCGGATTCGATGCCGGCAGCTGCGCCAGCGCAGCTTCGTAAACGCCGAAAAGGTCTTCATGCGGAATGTGCCGCTGTAGCAGCCGCAGCAGCAATTCGTTCAGATACCAACCGAAGAAAATGCGCTCGCCCGAGAGCGGCAGCGACACGCCGGCACGTTCGACGTCGGTCAGCGTGCCGAGATCACCGACGCTGGTCCAAGACAACAGGAGTGGCGCAAACGGCCGCAACACGCCGCGGTGTTTGGCCTTGGGTCCGCGCACACCGCGCGCGACCAGGCCGATGCGGCCGTGCGTTGCGGTGAAGGCTTCGACCAACTGGCTGGTCTCACGATAAGGTCGTTGCGACAACAGATACGCCGGCTCGAACTCGACGCGAACGCGGTTCATGCGAATCCACCGGCGCCGGTTGTGACTCCGCCGATTGCCGCACGCTGGCATTCGCGAACACCGGCGACGATAAGGACAACGCCGGCTGCGCCAGCGATGCGGCCATCGTCCACTGCGCGATGGTCTACGGAGCGATTGTCCACAGTGCAATCGTCACTGCGCGGACTACTATCGGGCGGCTGCGAAGATCGGCAGCGCATCATGCTCAGTTCGGCGGAACGCTGGCATCCCGCGCGTCGTTCGGCCACGCCAGAAGTTTCATGCCGAAAGGCCGGATGCCTGCAACGGGACTGCGGGTTGCGGAGAGTGGTCGATGTGGCGTCAACGCCATATTGCTACCGCGCGGCTTCGCCGCGTCACTGCTGGTAGCCGAAGCGATGCAGCGCCTGCGGATCGTCGGTCCAGTTGTTCTTCACACGCACCCACAGCTTTAAGTAGACGCGCGCACCAGTCAGCACTTCGAGTTCGCGTCGCGCTGCCGTGCCGATGCGCTTGAGCATGCCACCGTCCTCGCCGATGATGATCGCCTTCTGGCCTTCGCGCTCGACCCAGATGATCGCCGAGGTCTTCAGCAAGGCGCCTTCGCGTTCGATCGTTTCGGTTTCCACCGTCAGCGCATACGGCAGCTCCTGCGCCAGTGCGCGCATCAGCTTCTCGCGGACCGTTTCGGAAATCGTGAATGCGAGATCGTGGCCGGTGATCTGGCCTTCCGGATACAGCGCTGGCCCTTCGGGCACGCGCGCGTAGAGCTCTTTCAGCAGGCCGTCGAGATTGCTGCCCTTGGTCGCCGATAGCGGCACCATGAATTCAAACGGATGCAGTGCGGCGAGCCGCTCCATTTCCGGCAATAGCTTGCCCTTGTCGCTGAGCTTGTCGACCTTGTTGATCGCCAGGCCGACCGGCGCCTTGACGTGCTTGAGCTTCTCCACCACCGCTTCGTCTTCCTCGGTCCAGCGGCCGGCTTCGACGACGAACAGCACCGCGTCGACATCCTGCAGACTGCCATTGGCGGCTTCGTTCATGAACTTGTTGAGCGCGCGCGGCGCCTTCAAGTGCATGCCGGGCGTATCGATGAAAACGATCTGGCCCTGCTCGCCATGCAGCACGCCCTGAATGCGGTGCCGCGTAGTCTGCGGCTTCGGCGCGACGATACTTACCTTGCGGCCGACCAGCGCATTCACCAGCGAGGACTTGCCGACATTCGGTCTGCCGACAACGGCAATCATTCCACTACGCATCTTCATCACTTCCTGGGCCCGGCTGCGGGCGCGGCGCGCGCTCCAGCAGATCGAGCAGTTGTTGGGCGGCGCGTTGCTCCGCGAGTTTGCGGCTGCTGCCTTCGCCGACGGCGGTCTGTACATCATCGACCAGTTTGCAACTGACCGCGAAATGGCGCCGATGCGCCGGGCCCTCCTCGGTCAGCACTTCGTATTCGGGCAAGGGACGCGAGCGTGCTTGCAGGAATTCCTGCAGCTGGGTCTTGGCGTCCTTCAGCTTGGCCGGCTCCGGCAGTTCGGCGAGCGGCGCCTTCATCATTCGCAGGCACAGGGCGCGACCCGCGTCGAAGCCACCATCGAGATACACCGCGCCGATCAGTGCCTCCAGCGTATCGGCCAGAATCGAATCGCGCCGGAAACCGCCGCTGCGCAGCTCGCCGGCGCCGAGTTCCAGGTGTTCGCCGATCGACAGCGAACGTGCGATTGCGGCGAGGCTCGATTCACGCACCAGCGCTGCACGCAGACGCGACAAGTCGCCTTCCGGCAGCTTGGAATATTCGTGGAACACGAGGTCGGCCACGACCAGATTCAGCAGCGCGTCGCCGAGGAATTCGAGCCGCTCGTTGTTGTCGTGCGCTGCACTTCGATGTGTCAGCGCACGTTTGAGCCAGCGCTCGTCGACGAAGCGGTAGTCCAGCGCGCACTGCAGACTTTCGCTACTCGGCTTCAACCGACGCTGCCGCGGATCGGGATATCTTCCGCGAAGTGAATGACGATGAAGATGTTGTAGAACAGGTGCTCGCGCGCTTCGTACTCGTACGACAGCTTGAGGCCATGCTCGTCGCGCACCACCTTGATGTCTTTCGGTTCGATGCGGTTGATGTAGTCGATGTCCCAGCGCCGTTGCAGTGAATCGCGGATCGCCGCAACATCGACTTCGCCATCGCTGGCGGTGTTCTTGGAGGCGACATCGTGAACCGCGCGGGTCACGGCCATTTCGTTGATGTAGATCGGCACGCACTTGATCAACACCAGCGCGGCGAAGCCGCCGACGGCGAGCACGAACAGCAGACCCCAGAATCCCAGACCGCGCTGCTGACGCCGCATGTTCATACCTGTGCCTCCGCACCCTTGCACGTTAGCGCGCATCCGCCGAACGACAACCGACGTTCGAATCGTTGGCGCCTGCGCTCGGAATCTTAATGGATCAGCGTGCCGAAGCGCGAAAACTCCGGCTTCAGGTGTTCGCCCCAGCTCATCCAGATCACCACGGCGCGACCTTTCAGATTGGCTTCCGGCACAAAGCCCCAGTAGCGGCTGTCGTTCGAGCCGTCGCGGTTGTCGCCCATCATGAAATAGGAGCCGGCCGGCACGGTGACGTCGGCATCCTTACCCGGAATGTCCGGTCGCGTCAGGATCACGTGCTCGACACCGCTCAGGTTCTCGATCGAACGCCGCGTGAAACCATCGTTCGCATCGACGCCGTCGATGGTGGTGTTGATGCGCTCGCCGTTGACCGTCATCACGTGATCCACATAGGTGATGTGGTCGCCGGGCACGCCGATCACGCGCTTGATGAAGTCGTTGCCGTAGTTCGGATCGTCCTTGCTGGCCGCCGGATAGCGGAACACGACGACATCGCCGCGCTTGGGCTCGCCGATATCGACCAGCTTGCAACCACCGACCGGACAGCGCAGGCCATAGCCGAATTTGTTGACCAGGATGAAGTCGCCGATGTGCAGCGTCGGGATCATCGAACCCGATGGAATACGGAACGGCTCGAACAGGAAGGAGCGCACCACGAATACCGCGAGAATCACCGGGAACAGGCTGGTGCAGAACTCCAGCGCCGAATTCTGTCGCAGCTCCTCGCCACGAGCTGCGCGCGGCTTGGCCAGGAACAACTTGTCGACCAGCCAGACCAGGCCGGTAACTGCGGTGAGTACGGTAAGGATCAGATTGAACATGACGGTAACGCCTATGCGTGCGTGTTAGGTTTCAGTTGCGGTTCATGCCGAGCACGGCCAAGAACGCTTCCTGCGGAATTTCGACGGAGCCGACCTGCTTCATGCGCTTCTTGCCTTCCTTCTGCTTGTCGAGCAACTTGCGCTTACGCGAGACGTCGCCACCGTAGCACTTGGCCGTGACATCCTTGCGCAATGCCTTCACGGTGCTGCGCGAGATGATCTTCGCGCCGATCGCCGCCTGAATCGCGACGTCGAACATCTGCCGATGGATGACTTCCTGCATGCGCTCGCACAGGTCGCGACCGCGGTTGTAGGCGGCGTCGCGGTGCACGATGGTGGCCAGCGCATCGACCTTGTCGCCGTTGACCAGCACGTCGAGCTTGACCAGCGGCGCGGTCTGGAAGCGCAGGAACTCGTATTCGAACGAGGCGAAGCCGCGGCTCACCGACTTCAGCCGGTCGAAGAAATCCAGCACCACTTCAGCCAGCGGCATCTCGACTTCGAGCTGCACCTGGTTGCCGTGATAGCGCATGTTCTTCTGCGTACCGCGCTTCTCCATGCACAGCTGCATCACCGCACCGACGTAGCTCTGCGGCATCAGCAGGCGGCACAGGATGATCGGCTCGCGCACGTCGGAGAAGGAACCCGGCTCCGGCAGGTCGGACGGGTTATCGATCTTCTTGATCTCGCCGTCCGGCATCTCGACTTCGTAGACCACCGAGGGTGCGGTGGTGATCAGATTCAGGTTGTATTCGCGCTCGAGCCGTTCCTGCACGATTTCCATGTGCAGCATGCCGAGGAAACCGATGCGGAATCCGAAGCCGAGCGCGCTGGAATTCTCCGGTTCGAACTGCAGCGCCGAATCGTTCAGGCGCAGCTTCTGCAGGCTCTCGCGGAAGTCTTCGAAATCGTCGGCATCGACCGGGAACATGCCGGCGAACACGCGCGGCTGCACCTTGCGAAAACCCGGCAGCTGGTCGACCGAGGCGCGGCTGGCTTCGGTCAGCGTATCGCCGACCGGCGCACCGTAAATATCCTTGATGCCGGCCACGAGGAATCCGACTTCGCCGGTCTCCAGCGAGTTCTTCACCACGCGCTTCGGTGAATGCACGCCGAGAATGGTGACCTCGTAGTCCTTGCCGGTCGAGATCACGCGGATCTTCTGGCCTTTCTGGATACGGCCGTTGACCACGCGGATCAGCGACACCACACCGAGATAATTGTCGAACCAGGAATCGACGATCAGCGCCTGCAGCGGCGCATCCGGATCGCCTTTCGGCGGCGGCAGCCGGCGCACGACTTCTTCCAGCACTTCCGGCACGCCGAGACCGGTCTTCGCCGAAATGCGCAGCGCATCGGTGGCCTCGATGCCGATGATGTCTTCGATCTCCTGCGCCACGCGGTCCGGCTCGGCGTTGTGCAGATCGATCTTGTTCAGCACCGGCAGCACTTCGAGCTTCTGCTCGAGCGCGGTGTAGCAATTGGCAACCGACTGCGCTTCAACACCCTGCGAGGCGTCGACCACCAGCAGCGCGCCCTCGCAGGCGGCCAGCGAGCGGCTGACTTCGTAGCTGAAGTCGACGTGCCCGGGTGTGTCGATCAGGTTCAGCTGGTAGGTGTTGCCGTCTTTCGCCTTGTAATTCAGCGAAACCGCCTGCGCCTTGATGGTGATGCCGCGCTCGCGCTCGATCGGGTTGTTGTCGAGCACCTGCGCCTGCATCTCGCGCTCTTCGAGGCCGCCGCAGAGCTGGATGAAACGGTCAGCCAGCGTCGACTTGCCGTGGTCGATATGGGCAATGATGCTGAAATTGCGGATCAGCGACTGATTGACGGCGGTCTGCTTCATGCGGGCACGGGAAAATGGCCGCGAAGTATAGCGGCGGTAGGCTTTGGCTGCTCGGAAAGAAAGGCTTGCGGTAGGCGCAGCGGCCGGCCGCAAGCTGGGCGACCACGCTTATTCGACAACGCGGTTGCGGGCCAGTGCCGCGGCAACTGCCGCGCGGTCGAAAAAGGTCTCGCACACGGCCTGTTGGGAAGGATCGAGCAGCACCGGGATAGTGCGGCCGAAACGTGCGCGCCAATCGTCGCGACTGTCGACGTCGACCCACTTGAGCAGCGACGACAGGCTCGGAAAGGCGGTCAGCAGTTCATCGCTGAACTCGTCGCACAGATGACAGCCCGGGCGGCTCAGCAGCCGCCAGCCGGCCGGCGACACCGCTGCCGGTACACTCGCGGGCGCCGACGCCATCAGGATTTCGGCGGCACCTGCAGCGCCAGGAACAGCGGCGCGCCGTCGCGCTGCACCAGCATCGGCACCGTTTGACCCGGCGTCAAACGGCCGATGACTTCGTTGTAGCGCTCGACACTCTCGACGTCCTGACCGGCGACCGACAGGATCACGTCGCCCGACAGCACGCCGGCGTCACGCGCCGGCCCCGGCGCAACGCCGGCGACCTTGACGCCGCCGGAGACGATGCGCGCGGACTTGCGCTCGTCGTCGCTGAGGCTCTTTATGGTCAGGCCCAGCGGCTTGCCCGAATCGCCGAGACCGCGCGGCGGCGTGCTCGACGGCGGAGGCGCCGGACTCTGCGCCGGCTGATCCTGCGCCTGATCCTGGTCCTGGTTCTCCAGCGAACCGACTTCCAGCTTGACCTTGATCTGCCTGCCGTCGCGCAACAGGTCGAGCGTGACGGAATCGCCCGGCGTGCTGTTGCCGACCAGCGGCGGCAATTCGCTCGACGTTGCCAGTTCGATGCCGTTGAAGCGCACGATGACATCGCCCGCCTTCACGCCCGACTGCTGCGCCGGACTATCCGGCAGCACGCGCGCGACCAGCGCCCCGCCCGGCTTGCTCATGCCGAACGAGGTGGCGAGATTGCGATCGATCTTCTGTACGACCACGCCGAGCCAGCCGCGCGTGACCTTGCCCTTGTCCTTCAACTCACGCGCCACCTTGGTGGCGACGTCGATCGGAATCGAGAACGCCACACCCATGAAACCGCCGGTCTGGCTGTAAATCTGCGAATTCACGCCGATCACTTCACCGCGCATATTGAACAGCGGACCACCGGAATTGCCGGGATTGATCGCAGCGTCGGTCTGGATGAAGGGCACGTATTGCTCGGTGTCGAGATTGCGGCCCTTGGCCGAGACGATGCCCGAGGTCACCGTGTAATCGAAGCCGAATGGTGAGCCGATGGCGACCACCCATTCGCCGACGCGGATCTTCTTGATGTCGGCGATCTTTACCGCCGGCAAGCCGCTGGCGTCGATCTTGAGCAGGGCGATATCGCTGCGCTCGTCGCTGCCGACCACCGTGGCCTGCAGCTGGCGCCGATCCGACAAGGTGACCACGACTTCTTTGGAATCCTTGACGACGTGCTGGTTGGTCAGCACATAGCCGTCTTCCGAGAGAATGAATCCGGACCCGAGGGACTGCTCGTTGCCCGCTTGGCCTTCGTCGCCCCCGTCGCTGCCGCCATCCTGGCCGTCGCCATTGCTGGCCGCATCGCCGGGGGTCTTGCCCGCACCCGGATCACCATCCGCCGGCGGGGCCTGCTCACCCTTGCCGTGCTGCTCCAGAAACTTGCGCAGCCAGTCGGGCAGCTTGTTGTTGTTTTGCGAGTCGTCCGGAACCTGCTCCTGGGGTTCGGGGTTGGCCGGCACCGCGCTGATGTTGACGACCGACGGGCTGACCTGCTGCACCAGATCGGCAAAATCCGGCAGATTGCCGCTGCTCCGACCGCCACACGCCGACACCAGGACGGCGGCGCAGAGCGCTGGCCACATCCAACGAGACAGACGACCCCGCATGCTAGAAGCTCCCTAAACCGGCAACGCGGGCAGGCGCATGGCGCGCGCACCCCGCAGAAATTTCACATGAAAACAGTTGAACACGTCAGCCGCAGCCCGGCAACTCGGGCGCGCGCGGTGTTATGGACCTTTATGGACCGTTACGGACCGCGGGCGGCGCAACGGCGGCGCCGTTGAGGTCCGGGGCGAACACCGGACTGACGTTGTCGCCAATCAGGCGGATCGTCGGCGACGGCACTTCCCCAACGATGGTGATGTGGTAGTCACCCACCATCCGGCCATAGGCCTGCACCGAACCCACATGGGAAATGCCGCTGAAGGTTTTTTCGGGGCTCGGCTGGCGGATCGCGCTGAATACCGAAACCGAGGCCAAGCCATCCGACAGCAGCAGATGTTCCATCTGTCCCGGCTGACCGTTCGGCAGTGGACGATGCTCGCGCGACACCACCTGGAAGCCCGGCGGCAGGCTGCCGAAGGCGACCTGCGAGGCGCCGCTGTCGTCATCCGGCTTGGCCGCCAGATTGACCGGCTGCTCGCTCTTGGTGACCAGATTGAATTTCGAGGTGTCGATCTCGGTTTCAAACGCGGCGTCTGGAATCGACTGCGGGAAGCTGATCTCGGTAAACATCAGCTGTTCGAGGATCTCGCCCTTGGGACCGACCAAGCTGATTTTCAGCGGCGTGCGCGTTTCCTTGTCGTACCAGACTTCGTAACCGAAGCGGTAGGCATCGCGCGGCGCCACCATGATGCCGTTGCAGGGCCGATCGGCGACGCGGCTGCTGCCCTCGTCGACAAAGGTGTACCAGGCCGCCAGCTGCGATACGCGCTCTGACGACAGCTGGCTCAGCACGCCTTTGAGCGTCGGTCGCTCGCGGGTGACGGTCTGGCCCTTCGGCAACACCCAGATCACGCGATCGTCGGTACGCAGCAGCTGAACCGGATCGCCGGTCATGTTGAAAATGCGTTCGCGCTCACTGCCGTTCTGGAAGCGGTGCTGAACCTTGAAGACTTCGAACTGGTCGCTGCCCCCGCGATACACGGCGATGCCCTGGTAGGTCACCGTGCGCGAGGCGTCAGCCGCCCGCGTCAGGCTCGACGCCGCATCATCCGCACACACCTGCTGCGCGGCGGCGAGCCCGAAGGCGCCCGCGCAGAGAAACACAGCCTTCATTTAGTGCGACTCGTTAGACGACCGGTAGTCCACATTGCGGGCCGCCAGGCGCGCATAGCCGAGCGCGCCGTTCATGCCCTGATCGGCGCGCGAGTTGTTGTGTTCGAGCATGTAACCGTTCAGTTCGCGCGCGGTATCCGGATCGAGCTGGGTCCAACGCAGTTCGGTCGGCTCCTCGACCTGGTTGCTGCTGTAGGTATGCGCAGACACCGGCATCAGACCACCGCGATTGAGACCGGTATCCGACACCTGGCGCAATTCCGAACCGCCCGAGTTGGCGGCCAGACTGGCCACCGGTGTGGCGGCCGGCTCGGAACCGCTGCCGTACCAGGCGCGCCCCCCGGCCAGCACGATCAGCGTGAACGAGGCGGCGGCGGCCCAACCGATCAGCGGACGTGAGCGGCGCAGGCGCTGCGGGGTTGCATGACGCGGACGGGTCGGCAGTGCAACCACTTTCGGCTGAGCCGGCACGGCCGTTGCCGGCGCCGCGACGTTCGCGGGCTCCATCTCGCCCAGGCGTGACATGATGCCGGCGCAGAACTGGTCGGAATCGAGCTGCACGGCGCGCGACATCGGCTTGCCGGAAAGCGCTTCCCGGACCAGGTTCATGCGGCTGTACTGCTGCATAAGCTGCGGAGATGTGGCGGTTTCGTCCAGCAGACGACGAATCTCCGCGGCACTGCACTCACCATCCAACAGTGCCGAAACCAATTCTTCCGCCATAGCGTCACCCGACCGAGTTATGTTGCTGACCATAGTGATGTATTAACCGCTAGTAAAGAATAAAGTTCCCGGGTCGGTTAGGTAAAATTTACCTTGTACCGGTCAGTCTTACTTCCCGCTTAGTCAAGCAAGGGTTGCACCACCGCGTCGATCGCCTCGCGCGCGCGGAAAATGCGCGAGCGAACGGTCCCGATCGGGCACTCCATGACTTCGGCGATTTCCTCGTAACTGAGCCCCTCGAGTTCGCGCAGCGTGATCGCCTGGCGCAGATCCGTCGGCAGCTTGCTGATGACTTCGGCAACTTTGACCTTGATTTCGTCCGACAGCAGCATCGATTCGGGCGTGTCGACATCGCTGAGCTGCTCGGTATGGCCGTATTGCTCGGCATCGACGATGTCGATGTCCTGGTTGGCCGGCCGGCGACCGCGCGAGACCAGGTGATTCTTGGCAGTGTTGATCCCGATCCGGTAAAGCCAGGTATAGAAAGCGCTCTGTCCGCGGAAGCCGTTGAGCGCGCGGAAGGCCTTGATGAAGGTGTCCTGCGCGACGTCGGGACCGTCGCCCTCGCCTACGATGCGGCTGACGAGTTGCACGATCTTGTGCTGATACTTGCGCACCAGCAGTTCAAATGCGCGCTGGTTGCCTTCCTGGGCGAGAGCGACTAATTGTTCGTCTGTTTGTTGTTCGCTCATTCCTGCATCTGTCCCGCAAGGCCCATCATTGGAGCCGGCAGCTTGAAATCCGGATAAACTCCCGCTGCCCTTCACGACGCTGTGCGGCACTTCGGTTGTGACTCGAAAGCCATTGTAACAAGCTCGATCCGAACGCCGCTGAACAAATCCTTACGAATAAAGCGCCCCCCGATCCGTGACTTCTCCCGTAGTTGCATCCGCCGACGTGCTCATTCTTGGCAGCGGCGCTGCCGGCCTGTCGGCTGGCCTGCGCTTGGCCCAGGCGGGAATCAAGGTCTGTGTGGTGTCCAAGGGCACCCTCGCCGGCGGCAGCACATTGTGGGCACAGGGCGGAATTTCGGCGGTGCTCGACGAAGACGATTCGGTCGAGGCGCACGTGCGGGACACGCTGGTCGCCGGCGCCGGGCTGTGCGACGAGGCGGCGGTGCGTTTCACGGTCGAGCGCGGACCGGCCTGCATCGAATGGTTGGTCGAGCAAGGTGTGGTGTTCACGCAGGCCGAGGGCGAACAACGCGGCCAGCGGCTGCACTTGACCCGCGAAGGTGGCCACAGTCATCGCCGGATCGTGCACGCAGCCGATGCCACCGGCCGTGCGGTGGAAACCACGCTCGCCGGCCTCGCCGCCGCGCATCCGAACATCCATGCGCGCGAGCAGTGCGTGGCACTCGATCTGATCATCGATAAACCGAACAAGCGCGTGCTCGGCGCCTATCTGCTGGATCGTCGCAGTGGCCGGGTCGAAACCTTTCGCGCCAAGGCGGTGATTCTCGCAACCGGCGGCGCCAATCAGGTTTACCTGTATTCGACCAACCAGTTCGGTGCGTCTGGTGATGGCATCGCGATGGCCTGGCGTGCCGGTTGCCGCGTCGCGAACATGGAATTCATGCAGTTTCATCCGACCACGCTGTACCACCGTGACTCGCGCTCGTTCCTGATCTCCGAAGCGCTGCGCGGCGAAGGCGCACTGCTGAAGTTGCCGGATGGCGAGCGCTTCATGCCACGCTTCGACGAACGCGCCGAACTGGCACCGCGAGACATCGTTGCGCGTGCGATCGATCACGAGATGAAACGGCTCGGCATCAAGCACGTATTGCTGGACATCAGCCACAAGCCGGCGGATTTCATCCGCGCACATTTTCCGTCGATCTACCAGCACTGCCTCAGCCTCGGGCTCGACATCACCCAGGAGCCGATTCCGGTGGTGCCTTCGGCGCACTTCACCTGTGGCGGGGTCGTCACCGACCTCAACGCGCGCACCGATGTCGCCGGCCTGTACGCGGCCGGAGAAGTCGCCTGCACCGGCCTGCACGGCGCCAATCGTCTGGCCAGCAATTCGCTGCTGGAATGTCTGGTGTTCGCCGACGCTGCCGCCAACGACTTGATCCGCGAGCTGCCGCAAATGGCGGAACCGCCCGCGCTGCGGCCCTGGGACGAATCGCGCGTCTCGAATTCGGATGAGGATGTCGTCGTCAGCCACAACTGGCTCGAGCTGCGCACTTTCATGTGGGACTACGTCGGCATTGTCCGCACCACCAAGCGCCTGTTGCGCGCACAGCACCGCGTCGACCTGCTGCGTCGCGAAATCGTCGAGTTCTATCGGCATTACCGCGTCACGCATCATCTGATCGAGCTGCGCAATCTGGTGACGGTCGCCGAGTTGATCGTGCGCTCGGCGCTGGAGCGTCGCGAAAGCCGCGGCCTGCACTTCACCTCCGACTTTCCACAAACCGACGACGTCGCCGCGCCGACCGTCCTGGTGCCGTGAGCGCGAAGCCGACCGCTCTGATTCTTTGCGGCGGCAGCGCCACCCGCCTCGGCGGCATCGACAAGCCGCTGCGGCACTTTGTCGACACACCGCTGATCGAGCGGCTGCTGCAGCGGATCGCGCCACAGGTTGGCAGCGTCATCATCAGCGTCAATCGCCATCGCGAACTGTATGAGCCCTACGCCCCGATCCTGGTCGACGACGGTGCTTTCATCGATTGCGGTCCGCTGGCCGGGCTATTGGCCGGGCTGGATGCCGCCACCACCGACGACGTGCTTTGCGTGCCGGGCGACGCACCGCTGCTGCCACTCGACCTGGTAGCGCGGCTGAGTCGCGCGCGACTCACGCCACCCGGCAGCGTGCTGGCCTACGTCGACGACGGGCATGGCCCGCAACCCTTGTGCTGCCTGCTCGCCCGAAATTTGCGCGACGACCTGCGCAGCTATCTGGGCGGCGGAGGCCGAACGCCGCGCGACTGGTTCCGACGACATCGCCCGGCAGTCGCCGACTGCAGAGACATGCCGACCTGGTCGTGGAGCCTGAACACCTTCGAGGAATGGATTCTGGCCGAGCGCCAGGTTGCGGAGCACAAGCGCGCATGATCAGCATCGACGACGCACTCGCCGCCTACGTTCGCGAATTGCGCGCACTGCCGACTGAGTCGATCGCGCTGATCGAAGCGCACGGACGCAGCTTGGCGCAGGCCGTGTACTCGCCGACCGACTTGCCGCGATTCGACCAGAGCGCGATGGACGGTTATACGTTTCGGGCGGCCGACGTCGCCGAGGCCACGCCGCAGCGCCCGGTTCGACTACCACTGCCACTGCACCTCGCAGCGAAAGGCACCGATGCGTTGCCGTCGCTCGCACCCGCGACCGCGGCGCGCATCTTCACCGGTGCGCCGCTACCGGCCGGTGCCGACGCGATGATTCCGCAGGAACGCGCCACGCGCGACGGCGACGCGCTGCTGTTCACCGCCCCCTGGCCCGCGCATATCAACATCCGCCGCCGCGCCGAAGAACTTCGCAGCGGCACTCTCGTGGCCGAAGCCGGCAGCCGCATCGATGCCGGCCTACTCGCCGCATTGGCCAATGCTTCGATTTCGGAAGTGGCGGTGCATCGCCGACCGCGCATTCGTCTGCTCACCACCGGCGATGAACTGCGCCCGATCGGCACGCCTTTGCGTCTTGGCGAAATTCACGACAGCAATGGCCCGATGATGCGCGCCGTGTTGCGTGGCTGGGGCTACGACGTCGCAGCCGCAGATCACGTCGGCGACCGACCCGAGGCGGTCGAGCGGGCGCTGGATCAGGCATTCGACCAAGCCGACCTGGTCTTGAGTGCCGGTGGCGCATCGGTGGGCGATCACGATCATCTGCCGGCCACGGCCGAAAAACTCGGACTGCGCCGGGTGTTCTGGCAGGTCGCGCAAAAGCCCGGCAAGCCGCTCTGGTTCGGCGTGGGCGAACGCAAGACACGGCCACTGGCCATGCTGGCACTACCCGGAAATCCCGGCGCCGTACTGATCGGCCTGTGCCTGCATGTCGCGCGCGTCCTCGATCTACTCGAAGGCATCAAGCAGCCCGCACCGCGCTGGCGCAGCGGCGTGCTCGAAAGCGCCGTCGAGCGCGACCCGCGCCGGGAGCGACTGCTGCGAATGGCGCTACACGACGCAGGCGATGGTCGCGTTCTGCTGCGTCCGCTCGCCAACCAGGATTCGCACATGCTGGGCAACCTCGCCGTTGCACGCGTGCTGGTGCGCGTGACTGCCGGGGATAGTCCGGTGGCGAGCGGCGAGGTTTTGCCTTGGATTGCCCTGCCCAGTTAATCGCGCGCACCGCTTATTCGACAGAAGTGGTAGCGACACGCTGAGAATGTGCTGATCGTGCCGCTGGAGCGCGAAGCATGGCAGGTAGCTTGCGTTGCCGAAGCAAGAACGCCGTTGGCGCTCTGCTCTAGCTTCCAGCAATGCCTCTCCCATCGATCTCCGAACCCGAACTCGCCGCCGCTGCCGGTGCGCTGCGCATCATGCTGGTGGACGACGACGCGCTGCGACTGCAACAAGTCGAGCTCGCACTCGTAGCAGCGGGCTACACCGTCGTGGTGCGACTCGCGACCGCAGACGACCTGTTGTCCGCAGTACGGCGCTGTTCGCCGGACGTCATCCTGATCGACGTCGATGCGCCAAGTCGCGACACGCTGGAATCGCTCAACCGGATTCATGCGGCCTGTCCGCGGCCGATCGTCATGTTTGCCGATGAAGGCGACCAGGAAACGATCCGCAGGGCGGTCCGCGCCGGAGTCAGTGCCTACATCGTCGATGGGCTCGCCGCGCAGCGACTCAAACCCATCCTCGACGTGGCCATTGCGCGCTTCCATGAATACCAGGCGATGCGTCGCGAACTCGACGACGCGCGCACGCGACTGGCCGACCGTCGCGACATCGAGCGCGCCAAGGGCCTGCTCATGCAGCGGCGTCAGCTCAATGAAAACGAGGCGCACGAGATGCTCAGAAGAATGTCGATGGATCGCGCTCTGAAGCTCGGCGACGCGGCACGCGCATTAATATCGGCAGCGGAAATGCTTTGATGCCTGAATTCGATCTGCCCGCCGGTGACATGCCGGAAAAGCCGTGCCTGCGTCTTGGCTTGATGCCGTTGGCCGACGCCGCACCGATCGTGGTTGCACAAGCGCGCGGGTATTTCGCACGCCACGGGCTCGACGTCGAGATCGCGGTCGAGCGTGCTTGGGCGGCGGTCCGCGACAAAGTCGCAACCGGGGTGCTGGATGCGGCACAGATGCTCGCGCCGATGCCCTTGGCCGCAACCCTGGGACTCGATGGCGTGCGGACCCCGATGCTGACCGCTATGACGCTGAGTCTCAACGGCAATGCGATTGTGGTGTCCGAAGATCTACACGCACGCATGTGCGCCTTTTGCGAAGAAGTGGGCGGCGCTGATGAGCAACCAAAGTCAAAAGCTTTGGTCTGGGCGCGAGCATTGAAACGGCTGATTGATTTCGAGCGCCGTAGCGGGAAACCCGCGCCAGTTTTTGCCCACGTATACCCGTACTCGACGCACCACTACGAATTGCGTTACTGGCTGGCTGCCGGTGGCATTCAGCCCGATCGAGACCTCAACCTGATTGTGGTGCCGCCGCCGCAGGCGGTGGCACAACTCGAATCCGGCCGCATCGATGGCTTCTGTGTCGGTGCACCCTGGGGCGAAGTCGCCGAACGACGCGGCGTTGGCCGACGCATCGTCAGCAAGTACCAAATCTGGAATAACAGCCCTGAGAAAGTGCTCGGCGTAACGCAAGCCTGGGCCGCGCTGTTTCCACGGACACACCTGGCCTTGGTTGCAGCCTTGATCGAAGCCAATCGTTGGCTCGACCAACCCGGCAACCGAGCCGAGGCAGCACGGCTGCTCAGCGAAGAGCACTACTTGGAGGCGCCGTCCGCCTGCGTGCGCGATGCCCTGAGCTGCAAGGCCGCAGATGCCGACTTTGGACCTGGCCTTGTGTTCCACGCCGGTGCCGCCGGCTTTCCGTGGCGCTCGCAAGCGCGTTGGTTCCTGACGCAGATGCAGCGCTGGAATCACCTGCGAACCGATATCAACAGCAATGCCGTGACCGCCGCCGTCTATCGCCCAGATCTGTTCCGCAGTGCCGCTGCGATGGTTGGCGTCGCAACGCCCGCCGTTGATGAGAAAGTCGAGGGCGTCCACGCGGGCAACTGGACGCTGGCGGGCAGCCCGTCGGCGATCACGATGGGCGCCGACCGTTTTCTCGACCATCGCGTGTTCGAGCCGGCGGCCGGTCGCAACGTCATTGCACTGCGATGACGCATCGCTCTTCTCGCACGCATCACGCCGACCTTAGTCTGCTGTTTTTTCGGTAGCGTTCACCCACCGCAGCAATCCAGTATTAAAAAACATAGTAGCGCTGAAATAAGTACTTGGCTGCGCCGCGCTGCACTCAACTGCTGATACTGCGGTTAATCGGCACGGGCCGTGCAACATTGCTGGTGCTCACCGCCATTGAGGCGGATCGGAGGTCAAAGGCGGTCTCCCTAGAGCTGAATTGACGGGCGAAGGCGTCCGCTCGCCGGGTCGGAAACGACCCGGTGAGCGGACGCCTTTTTCGTTTTCGAAACAATATTGAAAGGGTGAACCATGCAACACCGCCGCACCAATATCGCAGCCGCGATAACAAGCTTGATGCTTGCCGCCGCCCTACACCCCACCTTGGCGATGGCCGACTCGATCGACACCTTGCCGTTCGCATTCTCCGGCGGCACCCCGAATCTCGACGTGCGCGTGCGCTACGAGACGGTTAATCAAGACAACCTCGCCGAAACGGCGGACGTGGTCAGCGCACGCGCCCGCCTGGGTTATACCACAGGAAAATGGAATGGCTTCGACTCGCAGCTGGAACTCGAGAGTGTGTCCGCGCTTGGCACCGAGCAGTACAACAGCACCAACAATGGCAAGACCAATTATCCAGTTGTCGCAGATCCAGCGACCAATGAATTGAACCAACTTTGGCTGCGATACACCGGACTGCCGGGCACATCAATCAAGCTCGGGCGTCAGCGAATCATTTACGACAACGCGCGCTTCATTGGAAACGTGGGCTGGCGCCAGAACGAGCAAACCTACGATGGCCTCGCGCTCACTGGCACCTGGATAAAGCCGATCACCTTCAACTACGCCTACATCAACAACATCAACTCATTCCGCTTCAACACGATCAACGGCAACAACACCGCCAATATCGATCTTGACTCTGGACATTTGGTCAACATCGACTACGCGTTCAAGCCTTGGCTCGATCTTGTCACTTACGCCTACCTGCTCGATTTCTCGTTTGATGCGGCATTGCCGCCAACGCCCAAGGCTGCGCTCAATACACTGCGTCGCGACAACGCAACCTACGGCGCACGCGCAACCGGTACGCTGCCGGTCGCAAGCGTCAACGGTCTCAAACTCAATTACGCGTTGGAGTACGCAAGACAGCAGGCCTACGAGGAATCGCCATCTTCGGTAAAAGGTTTCTACGAACTCGCTGAACTCGGCGCTGCCTGGAAAATGTTGGCGCTCAAAGTCGGCTACGAGTTGCTCAGCGGCAACGGCGACTACGGCTTCCAAACGCCGCTTGCTACCACTCACGCATTCGACGGTTGGGCCGATCAATTCCTGACCACACCGGCAACAGGACTCAAACACGTCTACGTCAATCTCGGCTACACCCTGGCGAAATGCACGCTGACGCTGGTCTACCACGACTTCGGGCCGGACGCGGATGCCTCGCAGCACTACGGTTCCGAGTTCGACGTACAGCTGACGCGTCCATTTTTTAAGTCGTTCACGCTCGGTGCGAAGTACGCCAACTACATGGCGGATAACGGCATCGCGCCAGCCGCAATCGACAAGCCAGTGGACGTTTCCAAGGTTTGGGCCTGGCTCGAATACAAGTTCTGATCGCCAACCCGCCCCACTAGAGAGAACTTCAAATGAGCAACTTTTTTTCCGAATTCGGCGGGCTGACACGGCGTGACTTCATCCGTCGCGGCGCAAACAGCCTTGCGCTCGCGACACTTGCACCAAGTCTGCTCGGCTCGCGCGCATTCGCAGCCGATCTCGGCAAGCCGGAGAAAACCGAACTTACCATCGGCTTCATCCCACTGACGGATTGCGCGAGTGTGGTGATGGCCTTTGAACTCGGCCTGTTCAAGAAATATGGCCTCGATGTGACGCTGTCCAAAGAGGCAAGCTGGGCAGCAGTTCGCGACAAGCTTGTAATGGGTCAGCTCGATGCAGCACACGTTTTGTACGGGCTGATGTACGGCGCACATCTCGGCATCGGAAGCCAGAAGAAGGACATGGCCGTGCTGATGGGGCTGAACCACAACGGCCAGGCGATCACGCTCTCGAAGAAACTGCTAGACGCCGGCATCAGCGACGGCGCAACACTCAAGAAAGCAGTGGCGAAGAAAGATCGCGAATTTACGTTTGCGCAGACCTTCCCCACCGGCACGCATGCGATGTGGCTCAACTATTGGCTGGCGGCCAACGAGATTGATCCGATCAATGACGTCAAATGCATCACCATCCCACCGCCGCAAATGGTAGCCAACATGCGCGTCGGCAACATGGATGGCTACTGTGTAGGCGAGCCATGGAACGCGCGCGCGGTGTTCGATCGAATCGGCTACACCGCAATCACCAGTCAGGCCATGTGGAAGAACCATCCCGAGAAAGTGCTGGGAACGACCCAGGATTTCGTCCACAAGAATCCAAACACGTCGCGCGCACTGATCGCCGCCGTGCTCGAGGCCTCCGAGTACATCGACGCAATGTCGAACCGTGCAAAGGTCTCCGAACTCATCGGCGGCAAGGCGTACGTCAATGCAGCCCCCGAGGTGATTCTTGGACGCATGCAAGGAGAATACGAAGATGGCAAAGGAGGCAAATGGAAGGACAGCAATTTCATGAAGTTCTACGACGACGGGCTGGTGAACTATCCCTTCCTATCGCACGGCATTTGGTTCCTGACCCAACAGCGACGTTGGGGTTTGATCAAACAGGACATCGACTACGCGGCTGTTGCCAGACAGATCAATCAGATTGATCTCTATGTCGAAGTGGCCAAGCAGCTCGGCGTGTCGGTACCTGCGAACCCGATGCTGACTGAGACGCTGTTCGATGGCAGTGTTTTCGATCCGACGAAGCCTTCGGACTACGTCAAGAGCTTCAAGATTCGGTCGGCCTGAGCGCATGATTCGATCCGAAACAAGCGCGCCATCAGGCATTGCCGCCGGCGCACTGGCGGCGCAAGGCGATGGCAGTGCTGGAGCGCCATCGCCGATGCGTCGACGCAACCCCGAACCGACCGCAGCGCCAGAAGCCTCCACGGTTGCGCGCTGGTTTGAACGGGCGCTGTCGCGCAGCATCCCGCCGATGTGTGGTGTCGCTGCACTAATCGGGGTATGGGCGCTGATTGCTCAATTCACGCGTTATTTACCAGGACCAGCCAACACTTTTTTATCCGCGCTGCACGTGTTCGCTCATCCGTTCTACATCAATGGTCCCAACGATCAGGGGATCGGATGGAACCTTTTGGCTTCGCTGACCCGCGTCGGCAAGGGTTTCGGACTGGCTGCAGCGGTCGGCATCCCGCTCGGCTTCTTGCTCGGTCGATTCGCGCTGCTGAATCGCGCAATTGCTCCTGTGATCAGCCTGCTGCGACCGGTGTCGCCGCTGGCTTGGCTGCCAATAGGTTTGGCGATCTTCCAGCGGGCAGATCCAGCCGCGATGTTCTGCATCTTCATTTGCAGCATTTGGCCAATGATCATCAACACCGCCTTGGGTGTCGCGAGCGTGCCGCAGGATTATTTGAATGTCGCGCGCGTTCTGCGCCTGTCGGAATGGAAAATATTCACGCGAATCCTTCTACCCGCCTGCATTCCTTATGTACTCAGCGGCGCCAAGCTCGCGCTTGGGATCGCCTGGCTGGTCATCGTGGCAAGCGAGATGCTGACCGGCGGGGTTGGCATCGGCTTCTGGCTGTGGGACGAGTGGAACAATCTGAACATGGAACACATTCTCATCGCGATCGGCGTGATTGGTCTGGTCGGACTACTGCTCGAGCACGGCATGACACTCATCGCCGATCGCTTCGACTACCGCAAACAATAGGAATCCAGTGATGAGTGCTTTTCTGGAAATCGATCAGGTCACGATTGCCTTCAACACGCGCAATGGCGTTTATGTCGCGGTACGCGATGCCGACCTTGAAATCGACGAAGGCGAATTCGTCTCGATCATTGGCCACTCGGGTTGTGGCAAATCGACCTTGCTGAATCTCGTCGCCGGACTGGTCAAGCCTTCAGCTGGTGGCGCAATCCTGAGCGGCCGCGAAATCACCGGCCCCGGCCCCGATCGAGCCGTGGTGTTCCAAAATCATTCACTGCTGCCTTGGCTCAGTGTCTATGACAATGTGCATCTGGCGGTCGAGCAGGTGTTCGGCGCGCGTGAAAGTAAGACAAAACTCGTCGCCAGAACGCTCGCGGCGGTTGAACTGGTCGGCCTCCTGCACGCAACACACAAGCGTCCACATGAAATCTCAGGAGGCATGAAGCAGCGCGTCGGCATTGCGCGCGCACTCGCAATGGAGCCGAAGGTTCTGCTGCTGGATGAGCCCTTCGGTGCGCTCGACGCGCTGACGCGCGCGAATCTGCAGGATTCGTTGATGGAGATCCAGACGCAGCTGCGCTGTACCGTGCTGATGGTGACGCACGACGTCGACGAAGCGGTGCTGTTGTCGGATCGCGTGGTAATGATGACCAATGGACCCGCCGCGACTGTCGGCCGCATTTTGCCGATAACTTTACCGAGGCCGCGCGATCGCTTGGCGCTTGCCGAGGATCATGCCTTCCATCATGCCCGCGCTGAAATCCTGCGTTTTCTGCACGACGGCGCATTGCATCGAGCGACCGCCGTTGCATGAGTGCAAACACGATCCGGCTGGCAAAGCAGGAGCGAATGCAAACGTATTTGCAAAACCCCACAAAGTACGCGGCACCGCACTTGAGCCCGATTTTGACACCTGTGATCGTCACGTGACGTCGCACTCGCGACAACTGATTGCGCGCAATCGTTGCGTTCAAGAACCGCCAGCTAAACTGCGTCGCGCCCTTGATATCCGTCGTGAACATGCGACTGCGCACGCGATCAACTAGCCATTCAAGGCGAGCGGCTCCTACGCTTCGTTGCTTCTAAGGGACTCACTCTCGCAATGCTGCAGGTGGCTTTTCACCGAGCAGCAACCGCGCACGCAGTCGGCGCAATTGTTCTGGCGGCAACTCGTCACCGAACAGCGTGCGGGCGCGCACGGCACCGGATGGCGACTTGAACCGCAAGATCACCAGTCCAGCATGCACGAACGCACCTGGCAGTAATTCGGCCGCTTCGGTTGCGCGCGCGCTTTCGACGGTCCAATTGCCGTCGCCATGAGCGACGATGCGGCGCAGCGCACGCGGACCATAGCCGAATACCGGATGACGTCGAAGCGAGAGCCAAGAAACCAGGAACAACAGCGCCAGCACGAGTCCGACCATCTTCGGCGGCTGCGCGGCGAAGGTCAGGCCAATCGCCGCGACGTGTAGCACCATGACGACGCCGAGCGCACGCAGCGACGGCGCCAGTCGGAGATCAAGCGTCGCCGCGGATTCGTTGAAGGACACTGCGAAACTCATTCGGCAATTCGGCGGCGCCAATGACCCAGGCCCACAGGTCTGGATCTTCGCAGTCGAGCAGCGCGAGGAACTCGGCCTGCTCGGCTGCTGGCGCGTCGTCGTAACGGGCTTTGAGGTAGCGCTCGAGCACGATGTCGAGCTCCTTCATGCCGCGCCGGCAACGCCAACGCAGTCGCGACAGCTCGTTGGGACTAAGCGCGGTCATGACTGTAAGGCTCGGTCGCTGAACTGAGGCATGGCAGTGACTCGACGAGCGCCTTGGACGCGGCTCGGCACAAATGAAAAAACGCCTGGTCGGCGGTTCGAACTCGCCGCGAGCAGTGCGCGTGCGCGATGGTTCGACTTCAGCGCTGCCATCCATGGCGAGAACGCAGCGGATATCTGAAACCCCGGCCCGGCCCTCTGTGGCCGGGCGTTCGAACTCGCCGCGAGCAGTGCTCGTGCGCGATGGTTCGACTTCAGCGCTGCCATCCATGGCGAGACGGCAGCGGTCATCTGAAACCCCGGCCCGGCCGTCTGTGGCCGGGCGTTCGAACTCGCCGCGAGCAGTGCTCGTGCGTGACTGTTCGACTTCAGCGCGGCCTTCCGTGGCGAGACGGCAGCGCTCGTCTGAAATCCCGGCCCGGCCCTCTGTGGC
>CAIJRD010000001.1 GCA_903822975.1 uncultured Sinobacteraceae bacterium | reverse complement strand
TCGTAGGTGCGAGGCGAGCGTCTGCGTGGATCGCTGAAGGCTCGGTTCCGCCCCTGCTGGGCGAGTCTTAATCAAAGAAGCTGCGCTGCTGGTGCAGCGCTGATTGTGTTGGATGCCTGTGTTTGTGCATGCGCATGCACATGCGCTTGGTGACGCCGACCTGCAAGTGTCCTAGGTGCGAGGCGAGCGTCTGCGTGGATCGCTGAAGGCTCGGTTCCGCCCCTGCTGGGCGGGTTACTTTCTTTGCTTGTGCAAAGAAGAGTAACCAAAGAAAGCACACCCCCAGTCGGCGCCGGCTACGCCGGTGCCTTGCGCGTCTCGCGTGCTCGGAGATTCCACACCGACACGGCTCCTGCCGTGACGGTGTGCGATGGCCCTCCATGGCCATCGTCCCCTGCGCGCGCTGCGATGCTCAGCGCCTCCCAGGGGGAAGGGGAAAGCAACAGCAACAGCAGAAGCAACAGCAGAAGCAACCGATCTAGCGATCCGCTGTCGCTGTTGATTCTGGTTTTCTGTTCCACCCCTTCGGCAGCGCCGAGCATCGCAGTCCGCGCCGATGGGGCTCGCGTATGCGAGGCGAGGCAGGAGCCGAAGCCTTTCCGCCGCGCCAGGGAAGGCGCGTCGGAAAGCCCGGTGCGGGCGAGAAGCGCAGGGTACCCTCGAACGGCTGTTTCGTTCGAGGGCGCAGACGCTGGGCACGTTTTCTTTGGTCACTTTCTTTGGCGTGTGCCAAAGAAAGCGACCCGCCCGGCAGGGGCGGAACCGAACCTTCAGCGATCCTCGCAAACGCTCGCTTCGCACCTACGAACGTCTCAGCGCAACATCGCAGTCCGCGCCGATGGGGCTCGCGTATGCCGGGCGAGGCAGGAGCCGAAGCCTTTCCGCCGCGCCAAGGAGGGCGCGTCGGAAAGCCCGGTGCGGGCGAGAAGCGCAGGGCACCCTCGAACGGCTGTTTCGGTCGATCAGCAGCAATTGGCGAACAACGCTCCCGCTGATAAGCGGCAAACCTTCCCAAACGAAATCACTGATCGACCGCATCACCGTGTCATAGCACGCAGTCCATCGCGTCGACGATTTTCACCACGGCCATCAAAACAAAACCCCGCCGAAGCGGGGTCTGTTAGGAACAGCTGCGAAAATTAGACGCCGAGATAATCGAGGATGCCTTCCGCCGCCTGACGTCCTTCGAACACCGCCGTCACCACGAGGTCCGAGCCACGCACCATGTCGCCGCCGGCGAATACCTTCGGATTAGTGGTCTGGAACTTCTGCTTCTCCGAAGTCTTGATGCGGCCATCCGCCTGCAGTTCGACACCGTGCTGCGTGATCCAATCCGCCGGGCTCGGGCGGAAGCCGAAGGCGATGACGACGCGATCCGCCGGAATGATTTCTTCCGAACCGAGCACCGGCTCGGGACGACGGCGGCCTTTCGCATCGGGCGCACCGAGCTTGGTTTCGATCACCTTGACGCCTTCGACCTTGCCGTTGCCGACGATCTCGATCGGCTGACGGTTGAACAGGAAGCGCACGCCTTCTTCCTTGGCGTTGGCGACTTCGCGGCGGCTGCCGGGCATGTTGGCTTCGTCGCGGCGATAGACGCAGGTGACACGCGTGGCCTGCTGGCGTGCGCTGGTGCGGTTGCAATCCATCGCGGTGTCGCCGCCGCCGAGCACGACGACGCGCTGTCCGCGCATGTCGACGAAGTCGTTCGGATCTTTCTCGAGACCCATCACGCGGTTGACGTTGGAGATCAGGAACGGCAGCGCCTGGATTACGCCGGGCAGATCTTCGCCGGGGAAGTCGCCCTTCATTTCGGTGTAGGTGCCCATGCCGAGGAATACCGCATCGTATTCCGACACCAGATCCTTGAAATCGATATCGCGGCCGATGTCGGTGTTGAGCTTGAACTTCACGCCCATGCCTTCGAGGATTTCGCGGCGCGTCTTCACCACGTCCTTTTCAAGCTTGAATGGCGGAATGCCGAACGTCAGCAGGCCACCGATTTCCGCCTGACGATCGAACACCACGGCTTCCACGCCGTTGCGCGTCAGCACGTCGGCGGCGCCGAGGCCTGCGGGGCCTGCACCGACGATGGCGACACGCTTGCCGGTGGCGACCACCTTCGACATGTCCGGACGCCAGCCCTGCTTGACCGCTTCGTCGGTGATGTACTTTTCGATGCTGCCGATGGTGACCGCGCCAAAGCCGTCATTCAGCGTGCAGGCACCTTCGCACAGACGATCCTGCGGACACACACGGCCGCAGATTTCCGGCAGCGAATTGGTGGCGTGGCTGAGTTCGGCAGCCTGGAACAGATTGCCTTCCTGCACCAGCTTGAGCCAGTTCGGAATGTAGTTGTGGACCGGGCATTTCCATTCGCAGTACGGATTGCCGCAGTCGAGGCAGCGACCGGCCTGGCCGGCCGCGTGGTCGACGTTGAACTGCCCGTAAATTTCGCGGAAGTCGTGCAGCCGGATTTCGACCGGCGCCTTCTTCGGATCCTGGCGCGGCACGTCCAGGAACTGCATTACATTTTTCGTAGCCATTCGGTGTGTGCTCTAGAAGCCTTAGGCCGCCGCGCGGATCGTGACCAGCAGCGAGCCGATGTCGGCCGCCTTCGGCTTCGCCAGCCAGAATTTGCCGACGTAGTCGCGGAAGTTCTCGATGATCTCGCGGCCCCAGTCGCTGTCGGTCGCGGCGACGTAGTCGCGAATCAGCTCGACCAGATAGTGACGATGGCCTTCCATGTGCTCGGCGACGATGCGATGGATGTCGATCAGCTCGTGGTTGTAGCGATCGACAAAGTTGCGGCGCTCGTCGAGCACGTAGGCGAAGCCGCCGGTCATGCCGGCGCCGAAGTTGACACCGACGCGGCCGAGCACGACCACCGCACCACCGGTCATGTACTCGCAGCCGTGGTCGCCGACGCCTTCCACCACCGCGAGCGCGCCGGAGTTGCGCACGCCAAAGCGTTCGCCGGCCACGCCGGCGGCGTACAGCGTGCCGCCGGTGGCGCCGTACAGGCAGGTGTTGCCGATGATCGACGTCTGGTTGGTGACGAAGCGCGAACCGCGCGGCGGCTTGATGATGATGCGACCACCGGCCATGCCCTTGCCGACGTAGTCGTTGGCTTCGCCTTCGAGTTCCAGGTGCAGGCCGCCGGCGTTCCAGACGCCGAAGCTCTGACCCGCGGTGCCCTTCAGGTTCAAGGTGATCGGTGCATCGCTCATGCCGAGGTTGCCGTGACGCCGCGCGATCTCGCCCGACAGCCGCGCGCCGATCGAGCGATGCGTGTTGTTCAGCGTGTACGCGAAGGCGCCACCGGTCTTGGCTTCGATCGCCGGCAGTGCGTCCGCAACCATCTGCTCGGCGAGCAGGCCGCGGTCGTGCGGCGGGTTGGCGCTGGAGCAGAACTGCGGGCTGCTGCTGGCCATGCCGGCCGCCGACAGGATCGGCGACAGGTCGAGGCCACGCTGCTTGTCGGTCTGCGGCTCGGCCATCTCCAGCAGATCGGTACGACCGATCAGCTCGGACAGCGAGCGCACGCCGATCGACGCCAGCCAACGGCGCGTTTCCTCGGCGACGAAGCGGAAATAGTTCATCACCATTTCCGGCAGGCCGATGAAGTGGTTCATGCGCAGAACCTTGTTCTGCGTGGCGACACCGGTGGCGCAATTGTTCAGATGGCAGATGCGCAGATATTTGCAGCCGAGCGCGACCATCGGCGCGGTGCCGAAGCCGAAGCTTTCGGCGCCGAGGATCGCCGCCTTGATCACGTCGAGGCCGGTCTTCAGGCCGCCATCGGTCTGCACGCGTACCTTGTCGCGCAGGCCGTTCAGGCGCAGCGTCTGGTGAGTCTCGGCGAGTCCGAGCTCCCAGGGCGTGCCGGCATATTTCACCGACGTCACCGGTGACGCACCGGTGCCGCCGTCGTAGCCGGAGATGGTGATGAAGTCGGCATAGGCCTTGGCAACGCCTGCAGCGATCGTGCCGACGCCGGGGCCGGACACCAGCTTGACCGACACCATCGCCTGCGGATTGACCTGCTTGAGGTCGAAGATCAGCTGCGCCAGATCTTCGATCGAGTAGATGTCGTGATGCGGCGGTGGCGAGATGAGTGCCACGCCCGGACGCGCATAGCGCAGCCGCGCGATCTGTTCATTGACCTTGTCGCCCGGCAGCTGGCCGCCTTCGCCGGGCTTGGCGCCCTGGGCGACCTTGATCTGCAGCACTTCGGCGCTGACCAGATACGCCGGCGTCACGCCGAAGCGGCCGGACGCAACCTGCTTGATCTTCGAAGTCTTGTCGGTGCCGTAGCGCGCCGGGTCTTCACCGCCTTCGCCGGAGTTGCTGCGACCGCCGAGCGTGTTCATCGCGATCGCCAGTGCTTCGTGCGCCTCCGGCGACAGCGCCCCGAGCGACATGCCGGCGGAGTCGAAGCGCTTCAGGATGGCTTCGACCGGTTCGACTTCATCGATCGAGATCGGTGTCGCCTTGCCGCTGAGCTTGAGCAGATCGCGGAACGTCGCCACCGGCCGCAGGTTGACCAGGTCGGCGAACACTTCGTAGTCGGCGTACTCGCCGCTGCGCACCGCACGATGCAGCGTGTTGATGATGTCCGGGTGATACGCGTGGTATTCGGCGTTCTGCACGAACTTGTAGAGGCCGCCCTGTTCCACCGTCTTGCGCGGCGTCCACGCCAGCAAGCTCAGCTGGGTCTGCTCGGCCTGCAGGTCGTTGAACCCGCTGCCCTGGATGCGGCTGACGGTGCCGTCGAAACACAGGTCGACGATGTCGTTGTGCAGGCCGACGATTTCGAACAGCTGCGAGCCGCGATAGCTGGAGATCGTCGCGATCCCCATCTTCGACATGATCTTGTACAGGCCCTTGTTGATGCCCTTGCGGTAGCTCGCCGCGAGATCTTCCGGCGCCTTGCCCTTGATCTCGCCATTGCGCGCCATTTCGTAGAGGCTGGCATAGGCCAGGTACGGATACACGCAGGACGCACCGTAGCCGACCAGGCAGGCGAAGTGATGCGGATCGCGCGCGGTGGCGGTCTCGACGATGATGTTGCAGTCGCAACGCAGACCTTCGGCGATCAGGCGATGCTGCACCGCGCCGGTGGCCAGCAGCGCGTGCACCGGCAGCGTGTCGCGTTCGATCGCGCGATCCGACAGCACCAGCACAACGCTGCCGTCCTTGACCGCTTCGACTGCGCGATCGCAGATGTCCTGGATCGCCTGCTTGAGGCCGATCTCGGGCTTGTAGTTGAGGTCGATAATGATGTGCGGATAGCCCTCCGCTCCGAGCGACAACAGCTTGCGGAACTTGCCTTCAGACAGCACCGGCGAATCCACCAGCAGACGCGCGGCGCGCTCCGGGGTTTCCTCGAACATGCCGCGCTCGGCACCGAGCGAGCACTCCAGCGACATCACGATCTGCTCGCGCAGCGGATCGATCGGCGGGTTGGTGACCTGCGCGAACTGCTGGCGGAAGTAATCGTACGGCGAACGCACCTTGGCCGACAGCACCGCGAACGGCGTGTCGTCGCCCATCGAGCCGATCGTCTCCTGGCCGCTCTCGCCGAGCACGCGCAGAATTTCGCCGCGTTCCTCGTTGGTCAGCTGGAACAGCTTCTGAAACACCGACACGCTTTCCGGGTGCAGCTTGTCGAGCGTGTTCGGGTCGTCCTGCAGCGACGATTCCAGCCGCATGATGTTGCGCTTGAGCCACTGCTTGTACGGCTGGCGCGCGGCCAGCATGCGGTCGATCTCGACCGGCCGCATCAACGTGCCGGACTCGGTATCGATCGCCAGCATCTGACCGGGCCGCAGGCGACCCTTCTCGACGACATCCTCGGGCGCGACGTCGTTGACGCCGATCTCGGACGCCAGCGTGATCGTACGGTCGCGGCCGATGACGTAGCGCGTTGGGCGCAGACCGTTGCGATCGGTCGCGCAGACGGCGTAGCGGCCGTCGGTCAGCACGATGCCGGCGGGGCCGTCCCAGGGTTCCATCTGCAGCGAGTTGTATTCGTAGAACGCGCGCACATCGGCATCGATGTTCTCGACGTTCTGCCAGGCCGGCGGCACCAGCGCGCGCATCGCTGCGAACAGATCCTCGCCACCGGCGAGCATCACTTCGAGCATGTTGTCGAGCGACTGCGAGTCGGAGCCGCTCATCGACACCAGCGGCGCGATCTCGTCGATGTTCGGCAGATCCTCGCACTGGAATTTGTAGCGGCGCGCCTGCGCCCACATGCGGTTGCCCGAGATCGTGTTGATCTCGCCGTTGTGCGCGAGGAAGCGGAACGGATGCGCCAGTCGCCACTGCGGCAGCGTGTTGGTCGAGAAGCGTTGATGGAACACGCAGATCGAGGCTTCCAGGCGCACGTCGGACAAGTCGGTGTAGAACACCGGCAGGTACTCGGGCATCACCAGGCCCTTGTAGACGATCACGCGGCACGACAGCGAGGTGACGTAGAAATCCTTGTCGCCTTCTTCGGCGAGGATCTTCTCGGCACGGCGCCGCGCCTTGAACAGCTTCAGTTCGAACTTGAACTTGTGCGTGCCGGTACTCGGCGCGATGAACAGCTGGTCGATCCGCGGCAAGGTCTTCAGCGCTTCCTCACCGCAGGCGCTGGCATCGGTGGGCAGCTCGCGCCAGCCGATCACACGCAGGCCATGCACGCCACAGGATTCTTCCAGCACGGCGCGCGCACGCGCGGCCTTGGTGGCGTCCTGCGACAGGAAGATGTTGCCGACCGCGTAGTTCTCGCCGAGCTTGAAGCCGAGTTCCGCCGCTTTGATCCGCAGGAAGCGGTCCGGCTTTTTCATCAGCAGACCGCAACCGTCGCCGGTTTTGCCGTCGGCGGCGATGGCGCCGCGATGCGTCATGCGTTCCAGCGCGGTAATCGCGCGTTTGACCAGATCGTGGCTGGCCTTGTCGTCCATCTGGGCGATCAGACCAAAGCCGCAGCTGTCCTTCTCGAACTCGGGATCGTACAGACCTGGCTGTGCTGGAAAACTCATGACGCTTGCCTCGTTGCGGCGGCGCGCCACCCTGCCGCGACCAGCGGCTGGTAAGCGTTAGTAGGGCAGGAAAGCGCGCGGGGGACGTAGGAGTCTGCACTATGGCGATAACCGCAGTGCAACATTGGAATTATAAAGACGCCCTGTAATCCGTCAAACCGGAGATTCGCGCCTCAGCCGCGCGTTTTACCGGTCGATGGCGCCTATTGCCGCCGAATCGGCGGCTGGGCCTAACCGAAACCCGACCGCGGGCAAGCGGGGGGTACTTCGCAGGGTCGAGCGCGCTCGGTCCGGCGCCGGCCTTTAGCGCAGACGGCGAGCGTCGAACAGCCGTTCGTGTTCGTCGATCGCGTAGCGATCGGTCATGCCGGCGACGTAGTCCGCCACCACCCGGGCGCGGCCCGCTTCCCCCTGATCGGCCTCGGCCGACTGCGTCTGCAGGAACAGTTCGGGCGGCATCAGGCGCGGATCGGCGAACAAGGCGTCGAACAACTCGCGCACCACGCCCTTGGCCTTGTAGGTCATCCGGTAGACCTGGTGATGCTGATACAGGCGCTCGCGCAGGAAGCGCTTGAGTTCGAGGTTGTCGTGCTGCATCGCCGCCGAGAACCCAATCAGCGGCTGCGGCTGACTGCGCACCTCGTCGACCGTTTGGGGCGCTGCTGCGCGCAGCTGGCGCCGACTGTTTTCGGTGAGATCGCCGACCTGAGCGTTGATCATCCGGCGGATCGTTTCGTGCCGCAGCTGCTTCGGCGTTAGGTCCGGGTAGCGTGCGACCACCGCGTCGTGATGGCGCGCGAACAGCGGCACTTCGCGCATCGCCTCGATCGTCAGCAGCCGTGCTCGCAGGCCGTCGTCGACATCGTGATTGTTGTAGGCGATCTCATCGGCAACGTTGGCGAGCTGTGCTTCCAGCCCCGGCTGCTGGCGTTTCAGAAAACGCTCGCCGATGTCGCCGAACTCGCGCGCGCGCCGCTCGGAGCAGTGCTTGAGTATGCCTTCGCGCGTCTCGTAGCTGAGATTGAGGCCGCGAAATTCGGCGTACTTGTCTTCCAGTTCGTCGACCACACGCAGGCTTTGCGCGTTGTGCTCAAAGCCGCCGAAATCGCGCATGCAGGCGTTCAAGGCATCCTGGCCGGCGTGCCCGAACGGCGTGTGGCCGAGGTCGTGCGCCAGCGCGATGGCCTCGACCAAATCTTCGTTCAGCGCCAACGAACGCGCGATCGTGCGCGCAATCTGTGCGACTTCCAGCGAGTGCGTCAGCCGCGTGCGGAACAGGTCGCCCTCGTGATTGACGAACACCTGCGTTTTGTATTCGAGTCTGCGGAACGCAGCCGAGTGGACGATGCGATCGCGATCACGCTGGTATTCGCTGCGCCCGTCGGGCGCGGCTTCCGGATGGCGGCGCCCGCGCGATTGCGCCGGCGTGCAGGCATAGACCGCCAGTGCCGGTATTGCGTCCGGCATCCGGTCGGGCATCAAGCTGTCGTGTGCGCGCAGAACTGCGCGAGGGTGGCGTCGAGCGCGGCGGGATCGAAGTCGGCGGTGACCAGCGATTCGCCGATCGCGCGCAACAGCACCAGACGCAGGCGGCCACCGGCCACTTTCTTGTCTTGCGCCATCAGCCGCAGGAAATCGTCCGGCTTCATGCCCGCCGGCGGCAGCACCGGCAGATTGCAGCGCGCCACGAGCGCCCGGCAGCGATCGGCGTCGGCCTGCGGCAACCAGCCGAGCTTGGCCGAAAGGTCCGCTGCCATGCACAGGCCCAGTCCTACGGCTTCGCCGTGCAGCCACTGGTCGTAGCCGGTGAAGGTTTCGACCGCGTGCGCGAAGGTGTGGCCGAGGTTGAGCAGGGCGCGCGGGCCGGATTCGCGCTCGTCTTCGGCAACGATGCGTGCCTTCAATCGGCAGCAGCGTTCGATGACTTCCGCCAGCGTCGACGGATCGAGCGCCAAAAGGCGATCGAGTTCGCGTTCGAGCTTGATGAACAGCGGCGCATCGCCGAGCAGACCGCACTTGATGACTTCTGCCAGGCCGGCGGCGAACTCACGCGGCGGCAGCGTCTTCAGCGCATCGGTATCGGCCAGCACCATCTGCGGCTGGTGGAAGGCGCCGATCAGATTCTTGCCGCGCGGATGGTTGACGCCGGTCTTGCCGCCGACGCTGGAATCGACCTGCGCGAGCAGGGTGGTCGGCAACTGCACGAAGTCCACACCACGCTGGTAGATCGACGCGGCGAAACCGGCGAGGTCGCCGACCACCCCGCCACCGAGTGCGAGCACCACGCCGTCGCGCGGCAGGCGGGTGGCGAGCAGCCAGTCGATCACCGTCTCCAGCGTCGCCCAGCTTTTCTGGGTTTCGCCGGCCGGCAGCACCAAGGCATCCTCCACCGCGATGCCGGCCGCACTCAGCACCTTCTGCAGATACAGCGGCGCGACGTTGGCATCGGTGACCACGCGCAGCAGGCGACCGCGCAGGCTTGCGAACTGCGACGGGTCCGACAACAGGCCGGGCGCGATGTGCAGCGGGTAGCTGCGCGCGCCGAGCTTGACCTGCAATTCGCGCGCAACCGCCTCGGCGCGCAGCCGGCGCGACGAAGCACCACTTTTCGACAGCGGCGCCTTCGCGCCGGGCGCGCGCTTGCCGGCGGCCGGCGGCGGCGGAATCGATGGATCGACAGGAACGGAAGGAGGGTTCGGTTTCACGGGTAATTCAAGCGCAATTCAGGGGCAAATCAGAGGCACAAATCAGAGGCAATTGAGGGGACAAATCAAACAACATTCAGTGGCCGATTACGGGCGAACTACGGCCAAGCCTTGCGGCATTCACGCGCGGCTCGGAATACCCGCACGCCAGCCGAACAACCCGGCCGGCCAGAGTGGCATGCGCGGCGGCGCCGGCGCAACGCCAGTCGCGCGGGCCTTTAGGACGAAACCGTGCTGCCACCCAGGTGTTCCTCGATCGCGCGCGCGAGCAGGCGGGCATTGCGGCCGTCGGTTTCCAACACCAGATCGGCGATCTCCCGGTACAGCGGGTCGCGCACCGCCAGCAGGCGCTCCAGCACTTCGCGACGGTCGGCATTCTGCAGGAGGGGTCGATGCTCGCTGCGCTCGGTCCGCGCGATCTGTTGTTCGATGCCGGCCTGCAGGTAAACGACGAAGCCACGCGCGGACAAATGCTGACGGTTGACCGGGTCGAGCACCGCGCCGCCACCGGTGGCCAACACCAGATTCTGCCGTTGTGTGAGCTCGGCGATCGCCATGCTTTCGCGTCTACGGAAGCCGGCTTCGCCTTCTTTTTCGAAGATGAAGGCAATGTCGACGCCGGTGCGCTGTTCGACCTCGTGGTCGCTGTCGATGAAATTCATCGCGCGCGCGTCGGCCAGCCGGCGACCGATCGTGGTCTTGCCAGCGCCCATTGGGCCGATCAGGAAGATGTTGCTCTTGGTCACGGAGTCGTCATGCGCAGCTTGGGTTGCGAGCGTAATCGGATTGGCCGCCGCTTGCAGCACGGACAGCACCGCACCGCGCGACGCGACCCGGCCCGCACTGTGCCGGACACGCTCACGCGTGCCGGCCGGGCGGTCTCGGATTACTGACCGATATTGAGGCTCTCGTTGAGGATCTTCGGCGTGATGAAGACCAGCAGCTCGCTCTTGTTGTTGGTGTGGTTGGTGTTGCGGAACAGCGCGCCGAGGAACGGAATATCGCCGAGCAGCGGCACCTTGGTCACCGAATCGGTCAGGGTCTGCTCGTAGATGCCGCCGAGCACGACGGTCTGGCCGTTGTCGACCAGCACCTGGGTGTTGACCTTGCGCGTATCGATCGACGGCGCCACGCCACCACCACCGGTATTGACGTCCTGGCCGCGGGTATCGTTGCTGACCGCGAGATCCATGATCACGCGATCGTCCGGCGTGATCTGCGGCGTGACGTTGAGGCTCAGCACCGCCTTCTTGAACGCGATCGAAGTGCCGCCAACGGTGCCACCGGCATTTTGCTGATAGGGGATTTCGACACCCTGCTCGATCGAGGCCTGCTTGGCATTGGCGGTGATCACGTGCGGGCTCGACACCACCTGACCGCGGCCTTCCGACTGCAGCGCCTGCAGTTCGAGATCGACCAGGAAGTTCTTGGTCAGGATCGCCAGGCCGATCGAACCGGCAGCGCCGGTCACCGGCAGGTTGATGTTGTAGCGCTCGCCATTGGCGTTGTCGTTGACCGGCACGCTGCCGGTGCGGCCCTGGTTCAGATAGCCGTTGACCGCGGTGTTGGTTGCGGTATTCGTACCCGAGGTCGTGATCAGGTTGCCGTTCTTCGACGTACCCGCGCCGGTCACGCCGAATTGCACGCCGAGCTGGCGGTTGTAGTTGTCGTTGGCGACGACGATGCGCGACTCGATCAACACCTGCCGCACCGGAATGTCGAGACGCTGCACCAGCGTACGAATTTCAGCGAGCTTGTCGCGCGTCTCCAGCACCAGCAGGGTGTTGGTGCGATCGTCGACGGTGACGTTGCCGCGCTCGGACAGCAGCGTGTTCTCTTTCGACTTCATCAGCGCCGCGAGATCGCTGGCCTTGGCATAGTTGACCTGAATCAACTCCGAGCGCAGCGGTGCGAGTTGCACTTTCTGCTTCTCGCTTTCGAGTTCGATCTTCTCGCGCTGGGCGAGTTCTTCCAGCGGTGCGACCAGCATGACGTTGCCCTGCTGGCGCATGCCGAGACCCTTGGTCCGCAGAATGATGTCGAGCGCCTGATCCCAGGGCACGTTCTGCAAGCGCATCGCAATCTGGCCGTTGACGCTGTCGCTCACCACCATGTTGGAACCGGCGACGTCGGCAATGATCTGCAGCAGCGAGCGAATGTCGACGCTCTGGAACGACAGCGAAATGCGCTCGCCGGTGTACTGCGGCTGATCGCGTTTGCGCTGGTCGAGCTTCTCCTGCGACAGCGGCTGCAGTTCGAGCACGAACTGGTTGCCGGTCTGGTAGCCGGTCTGCTCGAAGTCGCCGCCGTTGATCGGCGTGACGACGATATCGGTGTTCGGCCCGTCGTGAATTGCGTCGACGAATTTCGCCGGCGTGGCGAAGTCCAGCACGTCGAGGCGCTTGGCAAGGCGCTCCGGCAGCGTGGTGTTCTTGAACCGCGCGATGACCTTGCCGCCTTCCTCGCGCACGTCGACCGGCGTGTGCGGATCGTTCAACGTGATCAGCACGCGGCCTTCGCCCTTCTCGCCGCGGCGGAAGTCGATGTCGGCGATGGTCGGCGTCGCCGCAACAGCGGCCGCTGCGGTTCCCGGCGCTGCATTCGCGGCCAAGCCACTGCCCGAGCCCAAGGTGCCGGCGGCACCGGCGAGTTCGACGTAGACCTTGTTGCCTTCGACGCGCGTCTTGTAGGGCGTCATGTCACTGAGTTCGACCACCACTCGCGTGCGGCCCTGGGCTTCTGCCGCTGCGACCGAACGCACTTTGCCGACGTTGATCTTGCGGTAGCGCTCGGCCAGCGCCAGATGGGTTTCAGGCAGATCCACCGACAGCCGCGCGGGACGATCGATTGCGAATACGACGGGCTCAGGTGCGAGGTCCGACAGGGTCAGCGTCAGCAGCACGCGATCGCTATCCAGCGCGACGAAATCCACCGACTGCAGCGAGCGCACCTGTTCGGCGTGCGCGCCGCCCGTAATCAGCAGCAGCACCAGTGCCACCGCGACCGCCGCACCCGGCAGGCGTCGCAGCGCAACGGCGCTCCAGCGTTCCAGCATTCGACCGAACCTCATCGCACGTCCCCTCAATGTCCTTATTCGGCAGCCAGCGATGCTGGCCGCTCGGTAAATCCGCCGAAACCGTCCGCGACGATTTCTTTCAATGTGACTTCCGCTTCGGTGATCTTGGTGATCGTGCCGAAATTCTGGCCCAGGTGATTGCCGATGGTGACCCGGTGGATCACGCTGTCCGGCGCCTTGACCATGGCATACACGCGACCTTCGTAGGTGACGATGCCGACCAGCTTGAGCGCATCGAGCGGGAATTCCTCAAGCGCTTCCTTGTTGCGGTTGAGATCCGGCTGCAGCGTATTGGCTTGCCCGCGGTCGCGCGTCGGTTGCGTCGGCACGAACGGATCGCGGCGGTCGCCGGCGACGTAGGCAAACGCCTGGTACTGCTTGATCTGCGGAATCGGTTCGATCTGCGTGGTCTTGCGCGCCTTGACCTGCGCGACGTACTGCTCCAGATCGCTCATGCCCGGCGAGCAGGCGCTCAGTGCCATCGTTGCCACGGCGACAGCAAGACCACTGCAGCGCGCGACCCCCGTCCCGGCCACGTGCCAGAACCTTGGCAAGCGACCATTCGTGCGCACGATCGGGCGCGCGTTCGAGCGCGCGATCATTTCGCAGCTCCGGTCGGTTTGGCCGAGATCTCGTTGGCGTCGAGATAGCGATAGGTCTTCGCCAGTGCGGTCATCCGCAGCGGACTCTTGACCGTCGCATCGCCCGGCTTCGGCGCGTTGATCGGCTTGATCTCGACTTCGTCGATCACCACGATGCGCGGCAGCGCGGCCACACCGCTGACGAAGGCACCCATCTGGTGGTAGTCGCCGGTGACGACGATCTTGTTGGGAATCTCGGCGTAGAAGTCCTTCGGAATTTCCGGCTGCGGCTGGAACAGTTCCTCTTCCAGGCTGCTGGCGACGCGCGTCTGCGAAATGTCGTTGAGCAGATTGGCGACTTCGGTTTTCGACGGCAGCTGCTTGAGCATGTCGCCGAAGTTGCGCTGCATTTCGGCCAGCTGTGCTTTGTAGGCATCGAGTGCCGCGACTTTCTTTTGCTTGCGTTCGAAGTCCGTGCGCAGCTGCTGCTCGTTGGCCTGCTCGACGCCGAGCTGTTCGTATTCGGGCTTGATGAAGGTATAGGTGCCCACCGCAACGATGAAGATCGCTGCCATCACCGCGGCGGCGATGTGCGCCCAGCCCGGCCAGGCGCCGGGATTCTTCATGTCGAGCGCTTGTAGCTCGTCGATCAGTTCACGCACGGTCATGGCGCGCCACTCCCGACCACACCGTCGCTGCCATCCGACGAGGCCTTGGTCAGATTGGTCACCTGCAGTTCGAACTCGCTGCTGCGCAGCTTGCTCTTGTCGCTGGTCTTGATCACCACCAGCTTCGGATCCTTGAACCAGGGGGAGCCGTCGAGGTTTTTCAGATAGGACGAGATGCGGCCGTTGGATTCGGCAACGCCGTCGATGGTGACGTTCTGACCCGATTGCTTGACCGAGGTCAGATACACGCCATCCGGCAGAGTGTTGATCACTTCATCGAAGAAGTGCACGGTGGCCGAGCGGCTTTGCTGCAATTGTTCGATCACGCGCATGCGCGCCAGCAGGTTCTGTTTGACCTTCTCCAGTTCCTGGATTTCCTTGATCTGCTTGTCGAGTTCGGCAATCTGCTGCGTCAGGTACTGATTGCGCGCTTGCTGATGACTCACCGCCGCGTCCATCGCGACGTAGCCGATGACCACGACCGCGAGACTGCCGGCGGCGGCCAGTCCCAGGATCGCCAGGAAGCGCTGCTTGCGCTGGCGTCGCCGTTCGGCGCGCCAGTCGAGGAGATTGATGCGAATGGTCACGCGACGTCCTCGTCGAACGCGCGCAGCGCGAGACCGGCGGCGATCAGCATCGAGGCTTCGTCCTGCGCCAGTTGCGAGGGCTTGGCGCGCGCCGCAACGCCCATTTGTGCAAACGGCCGCGCCACCGAGGTCGGCAGACGCAGGCGTTCCTGCACGGCCGCGTCGATCCCGGCGATGTGCGCGCAGCCGCCGGCAAGAATCATTGCGTCGATGGTGCGGTGCTGGGCTGCGGCGGAGAAAAAGAACTGCAGCGCACGATCGATCTGCAGCGCGAGATCGCTGATGAAGCCGTCGAGCACTTCGCTCTGATAGCTGTCCGGCAAGCCGCCAAAGCGCTTCGCGCGACCGGCTTCCTCGTACGACATGCCGTAGCTGCGCATGATGTCTTCGGTCAGCTGGCGGCCGCCGAAGGCCTGGTCGCGGGTATAGATCGGCTGGCGGTCGTGCAGGACCAGCAGCGAGGTCATCTGCGCGCCGAGGTCGACCAGCGCGATGGTCTTGCCGACACCCTGGTCCGGCATCTGGTGGTACAGCAGCGGGCAGGCGTTTTCGAGCGCGTAGGCTTCGATATCGACCACGCGCGGAATCAGACCGGCGATTTCGAGCGCGGCAACGCGGTGCTCGATCAACTCCTTGCGGCAGGCGGCGAGTTGCACATCGACACTGGTGGGATCTTTCGCCGATGCGCCGACCACCTGGAAATCGAGATTCACCTCGTCGAGCGAATACGGGATGTACTGATCGGCCTCGGCCTTGATCTGCTCTTCCATGTCGTTGTCCTTCAACGACGCCGGCATGGAAATGGTTTTGGTGATGACCGAAGCACCGGCGACCGCGATGGCAGCATGACGAGTACGCGTACCGGAGCGATTCAACGCGCGCGCGATTGCCTCGCCGACGACTTTCGGGTCGGTGATCTGCTTATCGTTGACGACGTTCGCGGGCAGCGCTTCGATGGCATACGCCTCGACGCTGTACCGCTCGCCACGACGCGCCAGTTCGAGCAGCTTGACCGAGCTGGATGAGATATCCAGACCGATCAACTCGCGGCTGCCGCCGCCTAACAGCGACTGCAAGAAGGACATAGCCCTCGCACACCCCAGATAGTGCAACTCCCGATCGTCCGACTTGCGGCGGACTTGTCAAACCCTGGTGCGCGATGCCTGCGCAGAAGGATTCTCCTTTTTCCGAATGACTGTGCCCCCGACGAGGCCTTAATATAGCGGAACCTGTTTATGGCGCAACCGCAGCTTACGTCGCCAAGTATCTGATAGGAGTCCCAATCTAGACGATGAGTGGACCCGGCTGCGGAATCGACGACTGCATTTTTTAGAACTCACCTTGGCGAGGCGGCATTGAATCCTAAACTCCGAGTGGCGCTGATCGCGGCCGGCGTGATGGCGGCGGGCATGTTGTGTGCGCTGCTGCTGTTTCTGGGCCTGCGTGCGCATTACGAGTCGGAACTGCCGTCAGTTGCCGAACTGCACGACATCCATCTCGGCCAGCCGCTGCGCGTCTTCAGCGCCGACGGCAAACTGATCGGCGAGTTCGGCGCCGAGCGTCGCGAGCCGCTGCGCTACGACCAGTTGCCGCAGCCTTTGATCCAGGCGTTCCTTGCCGCCGAGGACGATCGCTTCTTCGAACATCCGGGCTTCGACTGGCAGGGTTTGGCGCGGGCCGGTTGGATTCTGCTGACGACCGGCGAGAAGCGCCAGGGCGGCAGCACCATCACGATGCAGCTGGCACGCAATGTGTTCCTGACGCCGGAGCGCAGCTTCATCCGCAAGTTCAAGGAAATCCTGCTGGCGCTGAAAATCGAGCGTGAGCTCAGCAAGCAGGAGATCCTCGAGCTGTATCTCAACCGCATCTTCCTCGGCAATCGTGCCTACGGGGTGGGGGCTGCGGCCGAGGTCTACTTCGGCAAGAAAGTGCCGGCGCTGACGCTGAGCGAGATGGCCACCATCGCGGCCTTGCCAAAAGCACCGTCGCGGGACAATCCGCTGGCGAATCCGGAACGCTCGCGCGAACGTCGCGACTATGTGCTGCGCCGCATGCGCGACCTCAACTATATCGACGACGGTGCGCTGCGCATCGCACTCGCCGAGCCGATCACCGCACACGAACATTCCAGCGGCGTCGATATCGATGCGCACTACGTCGCCGAGATGGCGCGGGCGGAAATCTTCGCCAAGTACGGCGAGGCCGCCTACTCCGCCGGCTACACCGTGACGACGACGATCGATTCGAAGCGCCAGAACACGGCGGTCGCTGCGGTGCGCAGCGGCATCCTCGCGTACACCGATCGCCATGGCTATATCGGCGCCGAAGGCCATCTGCCCAACGATCTGCTCGACGATCTGCGCAACGATCCGAAAGGCGAACTGATACAGGAACAGCTTGCCGGCCGGCCGCCGGTGGCTGGCCTGGTTCCGGCGATCGTGCTCGATTACTCGGCGCTGGCCTTGCGCGTGCTGACCGATCAGGGCGCGATCGATCTGCCGAAGACCGCGTTCGACTGGGCCCACATCAGCGACAAGAAACCGCTGAAAACAGGCGATTTCGTACGGCTGGCATCGACCAGCACCGGCTGGCGGCTGGCGCAGCTGCCGCAGGTGCAGGGTGCGTTCATCGCGGTGGACCCGCGCAGCGGCGCGGTACAGGCGCTGGTCGGCGGCTACGACTTCTTCACCGGCGCGTACAACCGCGTGCTGCAGGCGCGTCGCCAGGTCGGCAGCGGCTTCAAGCCGTTCCTTTACACCGCCGCGCTGTCCAAGGGCTATACGCCAGCCTCGGTGTTTCTCGACGCACCGGTGGTCTTCACCGGCATCAATCCCGACGACGACTGGCGCCCGGGCAACTACGAGGGCAAGTTCAACGGCCCGATGCGGCTGCGCGACGCGCTGGCGAAATCGCGCAACCTGGTCTCGGTACGCGTCGCCCAGGCGATCGGTATCGGCTACGTGCGCGACTTCGTCACCCGCTTTGGAATACCCAAGGACCGGCTGCCGCAGGATCTGACCATTGCGCTCGGCAGCGCGTCGTTGACACCTTGGGAAATGGCGCGCGCCTATTCGGTCCTGGCCAACGGTGGCTTCTACGTCGAGCCGTATCTGATCGACTCGGTGCGCGATGCCGGCGGCAACGAAATCTTCAAGGCCGATCCCAAGCTGGCCTGCCCGGCCTGCGATACGCCACCGGCAGATGCCAATGGCAATGCGATCGATCCGAATTCGGCGTCGATGCCGCCGCCGGCGATTCCTGGCGCTACCAAGAGCGTAGCGAGTGCTGCACCTGCAGTCGCCGCACCGGCACCGGTCGACGATGCCCATCGCGCGCCGCGCGTGCTCGATGCGTCGCTCGACTGGCTGATCACCAGCATGATGCACGACGTCGTCACCCGTGGCACCGCGGCCGACGTGCGCCAACTCGGCCGCGACGATCTTTCCGGCAAGACCGGCACCACCAACGATTTCACCGACGCCTGGTTCAATGGCTTCAACAACGCGCTGGTCGCAATCACCTGGATCGGCTTCGATCAGCCCAAGCCGCTCGGCCGTGGCGAAGTCGGCGGGCATGCCGCCTTGCCGGTGTGGATGGACTTCATGAAGGTCGCGCTGAAAGGCATGCCGCCGCAGGTACTGCCGCGTCCGCCCGGCCTGATCAGCATCCCGATCAATCCGGTCAACGGCAAGCTGCTGCCGGCACCGGACTCACCCGGTGCGATCATGGAAGTCGTGCAGACCGATCACGTGCCGCCGCCCGATGATGGCCAGGGCGTCAACAACGAAGCCAATCCGGCCACCGACATCTACTAAAGCCCGCGAACGAAGATCGCGACCTAGCATGAGCCAGCGTCCTGCCTTTCCGCCGCGCGACGAGATCGCGTACGAGACCGCGCGCATCATTTGCGAAGAGGCGCTGCTCGACTATCGTCTGGCCAAACAAAAAGCCGCGCAGCGTCTCGGACTGGGCACTCGGGCGGCGATGCCCGACAACGCCAGCGTGCAGGCCGCGGTGCTCGATTACCTGCGACTTTACGGCGGTCGCGAATATCAGGCGCATCTGCAGGCGATGCGTGGTGTGGCGGTACAGGCGATGCGGCTGCTGGCCGAGTTCTCGCCACGTCTGGTCGGGGCAGCCGTGAACGGCGCGGCGACGCTGGCGCACCGCGTACAACTGCATGCGTTTCCGGAACAGCCGGAAGCGCTCGATATTTTCCTGCAGGACCGCCGGATTCCGTACGAGCAGGACGAGCGCATATACCGCTACGCCGATGGTAGCGAGCGAGAGATTCCGCTGGTGCGATTCGAAGCCGGCGAAATCGGCGTTGACGTAGCAGCCTTCGCACCCGGCGATGAACGCCGCCTGCCGTTGTCGCCGACCGACGGGCTGGCGATGAAGCGCCTTTCGCTCAGCGAAGCTGAAGCACTCGCGCGGCAACCGCTGGAATCGCTGCTGCGCTGACGCTGCACGCGGGTCTTCCGATCCGGTCTCGCTACGCCGGCTTTTGTGCTGGCATCCCAAGCTGCTGAATCGATGAAATAGCCGCGGCGTTTTCCGGCGCGGCTGCTTTCAGGATGCGGATCGCCGCAGATCAGCGGCCGCCATTCAGGTGCTGCGCCCCCAAAAAAAACCGCTGCGCGAGATTCGCGCAGCGGCTTCGATTTGAAACTCAGCCTGCGGGTTTAACGCGTGCCGATTGCGGCGTAGTCGCGCGTCGGCGCGCCGACATAGACCTGGCGCGGACGGCCGATCTTCAGACCGCCCGGCTCGGCGACCATCTCGCTCCAATGGGCGACCCAGCCGACCGTGCGCGCGATGGCGAACATCGGCGTGAACATATTGACCGGAATGCCGAGCGCTTTGTAGATGATGCCGGAGTAGAAGTCGACGTTCGGGTAGAGCTTGCGCTCCTTGAAGTAATCGTCGGACAGCGCGATTTCTTCAAGCTTCAACGCCAATTCCAGCTGCGGATCGTTTTCCTTGCCGAGGTGCTTGAGCACCTTGTGGCACTGCTCGCGGATGATCGTCGCGCGCGGATCGAAGTTCTTGTAGACGCGATGGCCGAAGCCCATCAGGCGCACGCCGCTGTTCTTGTCCTTGACCTTCTCGAGGAAGCTCGGCACGCCACGGACATCGCCGATGTCGGCGAGCATCTTCAGCACCGCTTCATTCGCGCCGCCATGCGCCGGACCCCAGAGCGCGGCGATGCCGGACGCCATCGCGGCGTACGGATTGCAACCGGTCGAACCGGCCAGTCGCACGGTCGACGTCGACGCGTTCTGCTCGTGATCGGCATGCAGGATGAACAGGATGTCGAGCGCTTTCGCGGCGATCGGATCGACGTGATACGGCTCGGCCGGCACGGCGAACATCATGTAGAGCAGGTTCGAACAATAGTCGAGGTGGTTCTGCGGATACATGAACGGCTGGCCGAAGTACTTCTTGTAGGCTGCCGCTGCGATCGTCGGGATCTTGGCGATCATCCGGTGCGCGAAGATCTCGCGCTGCTTCGGGTCTTTGTTGTTGCTGGTGTCGTGATAGAACGCCGACAGCGAACCGACGATGCCGGTGAGCATTGCCATCGGATGCGCGTCGTAGTTGAAGCCGTCGAAGAAGCGGCGCAGCGACTCGTTGATCATCGTGTGCTTGCGGATCGAAGCCTCGAACTCCTCGAGCTCGTTCTTCTTCGGCAGTTCACCGTGCAGGATCAGGTAGGCCACCTCGATGAACGAGGAATGCTCCGCCAGCTGGCTGACCGGATAGCCGCGATACAGCAGGATGCCCTTGTCGCCGTCGATGTAGGTGATCGCGCTCTTGCACGAGCAGGTCGAGGTGAAACCCGGGTCGTAGGTGAACACATCGAGCTTGTCGTAAACCTTGCCGACATCCAGCCCGACGGGGCCCAACGCACCGGTCACCGAAGGCAGTTCAACCTTTTCGCCGGTGTCGTTGTTGAGCAAGGAATAACTGGTCATCAAGCATCTCCTAAACGCGTTTCGAATCCGGATTTGCGGCGCTGCCGCATCGGGCGGGCGCGACCGCAGCGCTTAAGAGACGCGCAAACGGGCAGGCAGGCGAGACTTGGAGGCGGCTTCGACCGCAAGAATAACGAGTTTTACCGCTGCGCCGCTACTGGGGAAACCCCGATCAGACACATTGCTCGGCCAAAAATGGCTTCAATTGCCTGTAACACCGTTTTTGTGAGCCGCGCGCACAGGGTGGTTCCGGGTGGCCGGCCGCAGCACTGGACTCAGCGCGCGCGCATCGTGATTGAGTTGCAGCGTCCCGCGCAATCGCGCGACGCGAATGCCGACGCGTGGTGATCGTGTGCGCGGCGCAGCAAGTGCTCCGCTTCGGCGTCGTGCGAGGGATATCTCCGAGCACAAAGACCGGCCCGGCATGGCGCAAGGGTCGGGACCAACAAAAAGGCCGCCAACGGCGGCCTTTTCTGGCAAGCCTCGACGCTTAGGCGGCGGCTTTGGCGTTGCCGTAACGCTTCTTGAACTTGTCCACGCGACCGCCGACGTCGGCGACCTTCTGCTTGCCGGTATAGAACGGGTGGCACTTCGAGCAGACTTCGATCGACAGGTCATGGCCGACGGTCGAACGCGTCTTGAACGCATTGCCGCAGCTGCAGGTGACGTTGACTTCGGTATACGCCGGATGAATTTCAGCTTTCATGGGAATCTCGCGAAAACCCCGTGAGGGTGCTTTCTAGTTCGGGCCAGACAGCAAAATGGGCGCGAAGTGTACTCAGATCAAGGGGGCGCGGCAAGCGCGATCGAAATTTCGCGCTGCCGGCTGCCAGAAGCTCCCGCCGACGCCGACTGCCGGGCTCAATCCCCGCAACCGGCGGTGCGCCCTTCGCGCCTCCGACGGCGCGGTCCGCCTCGTCGCACGGTCAGCTCGTGCGCTGCGCACGACTGAACCGCTTCAGCCGTTTTCCGCCTCGACATCGACCGTATAAGTCCCTTCGTCCTCGTCGACCAGCAACCGCACCTGCATCGGCTGACAGCAAACCGGGCAGTCCTCGGTATAGGTCTGGCTGCCGGCGCTGAGGTCGAGTGTCAGTTCAACTGTCTCCCAGCAACTGGGGCAGGCCACTTCGGCATCTTCGAGTCGTTCCATGGGCGTAGCCGGCTGATCGTTGTGTGACTGCGACCGCGATTATCCGACTAAGTTTGAAAGGCGAGCGCGCCAATCAAACGAACTCCCGCAGCAAGGCGTTGAGATGCGTGCGTCCGAGCGCGCTTGCGCGCAAGCGTGTGTCGTGTTCGTCGAGCAGTCCGCGACTGCGCGCGCGCGCCAACGGTGCCCGCAGTGCTGCGCGATCGAGGCCGGTGCGCGCCTCGAAGTCCGCGTAGTCGAACCCCTCGTTGAGGCGTAGCGCATTCATCACGTACTCGAACGGCAGCTCTTCGGCGCCGACTACCCGCGTCTCCTGAATCGCCGACGCGGTGCCGGCAGTCTCCAGATAAGACCTGGGATGTTTGTGTCGTGCGCGACGCTCGATCGCAAGCGGCGCTGTCGCGCTAGCGGTGTTGGCGTTGTCCGTGGACAGGAAGCTGCGCTTGCCATGCGCGCCGGCGCCGATGCCGAGGTAGTCGCCGAACGCCCAGTAGTTTCGATTGTGGCGGCACTGCCGACCCGCGCGCGCATAGGCGGAGACCTCGTACTGCGCATAACCGTGTTCAGCCAGCAGCGCCTGGCTCCGGGTCTGGATCTCCCAGGCGGCATCGTCGTCCGGCAGCAGCGGCGGCCTGGCGGCGAACTCGGTGTTCGGCTCGAGCGTCAGCTGGTAGTACGACAGGTGTTCGGGTGCCAGCGCGAGCGCCTTGCGCACATCGGCTGCGGCCGCCTCGGCGGATTGCTGCGGCAGTGCAAACATCAGGTCGAGGTTGAGATTGTCGAAACCGGCGCCGCGGGCGGTATCGAACGCGCGCACGGCTTCGTCGCCGCCGTGGATGCGGCCGAGCCGTTTCAACGCGGCATCATCGAAACTCTGCACACCGATCGACAGGCGATTGACGCCCGCCGCGCGGTACTCGCGAAAATTCTTTGCGTCGGCAGTGCCGGGATTGGCTTCGAGCGTGATCTCGATATCGGCGTCGAACGCGATGCGGCGTTCGACTTCCCGCAGCACGCGGGCAATCGACGCCCCCGAAAACAGGCTCGGCGTACCGCCGCCCATGAAGATGCTGGAGAGTGCGCGCGAATCGCCCTCGCGCAGTTCGAATTCGAGATCACGCATCAAGGCATCGACGTACGCCGCCTCGTCGAGCTCGCCGCGCGCCGTATGCGAATTGAAATCGCAGTACGGACATTTGCGCACGCACCAGGGGAAATGCAGATACAGCGCGAGCGGAATGCCGGGCGCAGTCGCGCGATTCTTCTGATCCTCGGCGAGACCGTGCGCATTCTCCGCGCTCGCTTCCGTCCAGCTTGAAGTTGCGCCGCCCGCACCGTCGTCCAAGGCTGATTTGTTCACGCGTGGACGGCTTGAAGCTGCGTCAGCAGTTGCGCCATCGCCTGTGCGCGATGGCTGATGCGGTTTTTCGACGCGCTGTCCAGCTCGGCGGCACTGCAGCCCAGCGCTTCGACATAGAACAGCGGGTCGTAACCGAAACCGTTATTGCCCTGCGGAGCTTCGAGTATGCGTCCGCGCCAACTGCCGATGGCGATCAGTGGCACCGGATCGGCCGCGTGCCGCAGGAACACCAGCGCCGAGACGAAACGCGCACCGCGTTTGCTCGCCGGCACCTCGCGCAGCGCTTCGAGCAACTTCCGATTGTTGTCCGCATCGCTGGCGTCGGCGCCGGCATAACGTGCGGAATAGACGCCGGGTGCGCCGGCGAGCGCATCGACTTCAAGACCGGAATCGTCGGCGATGGCCGGCAGTCCTGAGACCTGTGTGGCGTGCCGTGCTTTCAGCAGCGCGTTCTCGACAAAGCTCAGCGCGGTTTCTTCCGGCACCGTCGCGCTGAATTCGGCAACGCTGCGCGCATCCCACCCGAGTGGCTGCAGCAAGGTCTGCAGCTCTGCAAGCTTCTTGCGGTTATGACTGGCGACCACCAGCTGCGGCATCGTGTAACTCCGGCTTGCGCCGCGCGGCGACTCGACGGCGCAGCGACAGCACCCGTCTGAATTTAGCTCGCCAGCGCCTGCTGCTGCAGCAGAACCAGCTCGGCGATGCCCTTGCTCGCCAGCGCCAGCATCGCGTCGAGTTCATCGCGCCGGAAGGCGTGGCCTTCGGCGGTGCCCTGCACTTCGACGTAACCGCCGGCTTCGTTCATGACGACATTCATGTCGGTTTCGCAGCCGGAGTCTTCGATGTAATCGAGATCCAGCACCGGCACGCCGTTGACGATGCCGACCGACACCGCAGCGATCTGGCCGTGAATCGGATTGGTCTTCAGCTTGCCGCTCTTGCGCAGTGCGGCGATCGCATCGCACAGCGCGACATAGCCACCAGTGATCGCGGCGGTGCGCGTGCCGCCATCGGCCTGCAGCACGTCGCAGTCGATGGTGATGGTGAAATTGCCGAGTGCGGCGAGATCCAGCACCGCGCGCAGGCTGCGACCGATCAGGCGCTGGATTTCCTGCGTGCGCCCGCTCTGCTTGCCCTGCGCGGCTTCGCGGCGACCGCGCGTATGCGTGGCGCGTGGCAGCATGCCGTACTCGGCGGTGAGCCAGCCGCCGCCCTGTTCCTTCTTCCAGCCCGGCGCGCGCTCGTCGACACTGGCCGTGCACAGCACGCGCGTGTCGCCGAAGCTGACCAACACCGAACCTTCGGCATGCTTGGTGAAGCGGCGCTCGATGCTGACGGGACGAAGCTGATCAGGTGCGCGGTTGGATGGACGGGTCACGGGAGTCTGCATGGCGGTCGGGCATCGACGAACGGGGGCGGAGTATAGCCCTTCGTATTGCACCGACCGGCACACGCGTGGCCAGCAACAGCAGCAGGATCGCCAGATAGATCAGCGGTTCGCGCTTGTCCGCCTTCACCAGCCAGACGAAGTGGATCACGCCGAGCAAGGTCGCCGGATAGATCAGCCGGTGCAGCGACTGCCACTTACGCTTGAGGCGTCGCTGCCAGCCCTTGGTCGAGGTGATCGCCAGCGGCAGCAGCAGCAGCCAGCCGGCGAACCCGATGGTGATGTAGGTGCGCTTGATCAGATCGGCGCCGAGCTGCGCGACCGACAATTCCAGATCGAACACCAAATACGTAGCGAAGTGCAGACAGGCGAACGCATACGCCCACAGCCCGAGCACGCGGCGCACGCGTATCCATTCGACCCAGCCGGTGATGCGCCGCAGCGGCGTCATCGCCAGGGTGACGAGCAACAGTTGCAGCGCGCGCTGACCGGTCTGATGCTCCAGATGTTCGACCGGATTCGCGCCCAGCTGCGCGGTAGAAGCCTGCCACGCCAGCCACAACAGCGGTGCGATGCCGGCACTCCAGGCGGCGACGCGCAGCGTCCACAATCGGGCCGTCGACGGCATCAGAAATTCTTCCGCAGATCCATGCCGGCGTAGAGCGAAGCGACTTCCGGATAGCCGTTGAACATCAGCGTCGGCCGCTTGAACAGTTCGCCGAGCCGGCGCTCGCTCTTCTGGCTCCAGCGCGGATGATCGACTTCGGGATTGACGTTCGAATAGAAGCCATATTCATCTGCGGCCATGTGATTCCAGGTCGCTGCCGGCTGTTGCTCGTCGAAGCGGATCTTGACGATCGCCTTGATGCTCTTGAAGCCGTACTTCCAGGGCATTGTCAGCCGCAGCGGTGCGCCGTTCTGGTTCGGCAGCACCTTGCCGTACATGCCGACCGACAGGAACGCCAGCGGATGCATCGCCTCGTCGATCCGCAGGCCTTCCTTGTACGGCCAGTCGAGCACGCCGCGGCGCGTCAGCGGCATCTGCGCGGGGTCGTACAGCGTGACGAACGAAACGAACTTGGCTTTCGAGGTCGGCTTGAAGCGCTTCAGCACATCGGCCAGCGGAATGCCAACCCAGGGCACCACGATGCTCCAGGCCTCGACGCAGCGATGGCGGTAGATGCGTTCTTCCAGCGCAAAGGGTTTGAGCAGGTCGTCGAGCGCGAGCACGCCGGGCGCTTCGCACTCGCCCTCGACGGCGACCGACCAGGGTCGCGTCTTCAGGCTGCCGGCGTTGTCGGCCGGATCGCTCTTGTCGGTGCCGAATTCGTAGTAGTTGTTGTAATGCGTGACGGTCTCGAACGGCGTTTGCGTCTCGCCGCCCGCCAGCGAGGACGACTTCGTCACCTTCAGCGGTGCGAGTCCGGCACCCGCTTCGGGCTTGGCTGGCGGCGGCGGCTCGGCGGCGTCGCCGCAGGCGGCCACGCCCAGACCGATGGCAGTCAGGCCGAGCCGCTCGAGAAACTTGCGGCGATCGAGATACGTCGACTCCGGCGTGATCTCGGAGGGTTTGATCGGAAACGGGTGCGAGGATTTGATCAGCATGGCGGACTTTGGGCCTGTTCGGCGAGGGTCATTGGGTAAGGGTAGCGCGGCGCACTGCGGGTACCATGGTGCTGGTACGCATGAACATGAATCACGGACGCCCGGATATGCAGAACACGCGCTTGGATGAACTGGCCGACACTTTCGAGATGCTCGGTGAATGGGAGGAACGCTATCGCTACCTGATCGACCTCGGCCGCAAACTGCCGGAACTCACTGAGGCCGAACACAGCGAAGCCAACAAGGTGCGCGGCTGCATGAGCCAGGTCTGGCTGGTCGGCGAACAGACTTCAGATTCGCCGCCGAAGCTCAAGTTCCGCGGCGATTCCGATGCGCACATCGTCAAGGGCCTGATCGCGGTGCTGCTGGCCCTGTATTCGGATCGCACGCCGCGCGAAATCCTCGATACCGACATCGGCGAAGCCTTCAACACGCTCGGCCTGGAAAGTCACATCACGATGAACCGTCGCAACGGCTTCTATTCGATGGTCGAGAAAATCCGCGAGATGGCAGCCGCACGGGTCTGAGCCGTGTCGGCAGCCGGGCGGCGAACCGTGCGCTGGCGCGGCTCTCCCGGATTCAAATGCAGGCGCGGCTCTCCCAGCGGCTTGACCTGCGCACGCCCGCGAGCCAGAAAGATCGCGCCGCCTCACGCACGCAGCATCTTTGAGGCCGCGATACTGATCTTCGGCGGCTGATTTCGGCGGCGGCGCGTCGATTCATGCGTCACGCGCGGCCGCCGACGTTCCGACTTTTGCGGTAGGCATAGAATCGAAACCCGGCTTATCGCCATTGGAGTACCGCAGTGCCCATCGCCACCGTGTTTCTGATCGTCCTGATCGGCTTTGTCGTCGTCACCTTGTTCCGCGGCATCGTCACCGTGCCGCAAGGTCGCGAGTACACCGTCGAGCGCTTCGGAAAGTACGAGAAGACGCTGAAGCCGGGCCTGCATTTCCTGGTGCCGTACGTCGAAGGCATCGGTCGGCGCATGTCGGTGATGGAGCAGGTGCTCGACGTACCGAGCCAGGAAGTCATCACCAAGGACAACGCGATGGTCGGCGTCGACGGTGTGGTGTTCTATCAGGTGCTGGATACGGCGCGCGCCGCTTACGAAGTGCAGAACCTCGAATATGCGGTGCTGAACCTGACGCAGACCAATCTCCGCACTGTGATGGGTTCGATGGATCTGGACGAGTTGCTGAGTCAGCGCGATCACATCAATTCCAAGCTGCTGTCGGTGGTCGATCAGGCGACTTCGCCCTGGGGCCTGAAAGTCACCCGCATCGAGATCAAGGACATCCGGCCGCCGAGCGATCTGATCGACTCGATGGGCCGGCAGATGAAGGCCGAGCGTCTCAAGCGCGCGTCGATTCTGGAAGCCGAGGGCCTGCGACAGTCGGCGATCCTGAAAGCCGAAGGTTCACGCGCAGCGGAAATTCTGGCCGCCGAAGGCGAGAAGCAGAAACGCATTCTCGAAGCCGAAGGTCTCAAGGAAGCGGCATTTCGCGAAGCCGAGGCGCGCGAGCGTTCGGCCGAGGCGGAAGCGCGTGCAACACAGGTGGTGTCGGAAGCGATCGAGCGCGGCAGCGTGCAGGCGATCAACTATTTCATCGCGCAGAAGTACATCGAAGCGCTGAAACAGATCGGCACCGCCCCGAACCAGAAGCTGGTGCTGATGCCGCTGGAAGCCGGCAACGTGATTGGTTCGATCGCCGGCATCGCCGAGCTGGCGAAGCAGGCACTCAAGCCGGACGCGCCGGCGCCGCGCGGCTGATGCGCGCCGCCTTGAATTCGATCGTGGTCATCTGAGCATGGAAATCGCATTTCAGTTCTGGCATTGGTGGGTCGCCGGCCTTGCGCTGCTGGCGCTCGAGGCCTTCCTGCCGGGCGCATTCTTTCTGTGGATGGGCGTGTCGGCGCTGGTCGTCGGCACACTGCTGTGGCTGCTGCCGACGCTGGCATCGTTCTGGCAGGTGTTGTTGTTCGCGTTGCTGTCGATCGGCTCGGTGCTGGCCTGGCGCAAGCTGCGACCACAGCGCAACGAGCCGCGCGCGGAAACTCGCATCAACGAACGCGGTCGGCTGTACGAAGGACGCAGCTTCACGCTCGATACACCGATCGTCGACGGCATCGGCAACTTGCGCGTCGACGACAGTCAATGGCGTATCGCGGGCCCCGATCTGCCCGCCGGCAGCCGCGTGCGAGTGCTTGCGGTGGAAGGCGCGACGCTGCGGGTGGAACTGCAAGCGTGAGCGGCGACGACAAACAGGAGAGTTAGAGATCAGCAACATCATCGATGCGCCTGAAGACATCAACGCCTCGCCGGTCGAACGTGCGCGCGAGACGCTTTACACCTTCGGCGAAGAACTCGCACATGGATTGACGCACGGCATCGGCGCACTGCTGGCGATCGCTGGCCTGTGCATGATGGTGGCGAAGGCGGCACTTTGGGGCCATGCGCGCGATGTCGTTGCCGCGGCGATTTTCGGCACTGCGTTGATCCTGATGTACACCGCCAGCACGCTGTTCCACAGCATTCCGTTGCCGGCCACCAAACGCGTGTTACGCGTGATCGATCACTGCTTGATTTACGTGCTGATCGCCGGCACGTACACGCCGGTAACGCTGATCGCACTGCAAACGCCGGAACACGCGGTGTGGGGCTGGAGCCTGTTCGGCTTCACCTGGGGACTGGCGCTGATCGGCATCGTGTTCAAGATCTTCACCACCGGTCGCTTCGAATACCTTTCGCTGGCGGTGTACCTGCTGATGGGCTGGTGCGGTATCGCCGCTGCGCGACCGCTGATCCACGCACTCCCCAATGGCGGACTCTGGCTGATCGTCGCTGGCGGGCTGTCCTACACCTTCGGCACGATCTTCTACTCCTGGACCTCGCTGCGTTATCACCACGCGATCTGGCACGGCTTCGTACTCGGCGGCAGCGTGTTCCATTTCTTCGCGATGCTGCTGTACGTGATTCCCGGGCCGCATCCTTGAAACGCCCGTCGCGTTCGAAAACGCGCGCTGCGACTCGATCGACCGAGCTGGGCGCCGACTCGCCCTATCGGGTCGGCTTCAATGGGCGTTTCCGCATCTCGCAGGCGATCAGCGCACCGCCGGATGACGCGCCGGACAAACGCACGCGCAAACAGCGTCTCGCCAAGCAGGTCGAGGCGCTCGGGCTGCTGCAACACGTGTTGCACGCCAACGATCATCGCGCGCTGCTGCTGGTGTTCCAGGGCATGGACGCTGCCGGCAAGGATTCGACCGTGCGCTCCGTGCTCGCCGGCGTCGATCCGGCGGGCTGTACCGTGCATTCGTTCAAGCGACCGTCTCTGGAAGAGCTCGATCACGACTTCCTGTGGCGCACCACGGTGCGCCTGCCGGCGCGTGGACAGATCGTCGTATTCAACCGCAGCTACTACGAAGAAGTGCTGGCGGTGCGCGTGCACCCGGAGCTGCTGAAGGGGCAACACCTGCCGGATGACATTCCGCTGGCGCAGTTGTGGCGCGAACGCTTCGAATCGATTCGTGCGCATGAACAGCATCTGGCGCGCAGCGGTACGGTGATCCTCAAGTTCTGGCTCAACGTGTCGCGCGAGACGCAGCGTCAGCGGTTTCTCGATCGACTGAAAGAACCGGAGAAAAACTGGAAATTCGAAACCGCCGATATCGCCGAGCGCGCGCGCTGGCAGGAGTACATGAAGGCCTATGAGGACGCGCTGAACCAGACCTCGCGACCGTGGGCGCCGTGGTATGCGATCCCGGCCGATTCGAAGTCGTACATGCGGATGACGGTGGCGAATATCGTCGTCGACACCTTGCGCAACATGCAGCTGCACTATCCACAAATCTCGGAAGATCAGGTCGCCGAGTTCAAGAGTTTGCGCAAGCGTCTGGAAGAACAGAAGGAAGACTGACCCGCTCTGCGAGATCGCACACACAGTGCGTGCTGGAGGACTCGCTCAACGTGGAAGTAGATCGGCCAACCCGCGACAGCGCGTATTCACCTTGCCGCACGAGCATCTGAAGACATCTGCTCAGCTGTCCATGCGCTGCCGAGCCGCGCGAGCGATTGCATCGCATCGCGCAAAACGCTTAACGCTTAACGCCTTACGCCTTACGCCTAACGCCTTACGTAAAACCAGATCGCCAATCAAGCCGTGCTCAGCCGGCCGCCTCGTGGGTGCGCGCGTACAGCGGCCGCAGCAGCGGCGGCGCGATGATCGTCGTCGCGCAGGCCATCACCAGCACGGCGCCGAACAAACGGTTGTCGATCACGCCCATCGCCAGGCCAATCTGCGCAACGACGATGCCGACTTCGCCACGCGGAATCATGCCCACGCCAACTTGCAGCGCGCCGCGGCGCCCGAGACGCAGCGCACCGAGACCGCAGCCGATCAGCTTGGTGATCACCGCCACCGCGATCAACGCCGCAGCGAGCAAAAGCGTGCGCCGATCCGCGAACACGCTCAGATCCAGCTGCAGGCCGATATTCACCAGGAAAAATGGCACCAGCAGTTCGGTCGCGCCTTTGACCTGTGCGTGCAGGTCGTGGCGTTTTTCGGCTGCTTCGGCCAGCGCCATGCCGGCGAGAAACGCACCGATGATCGCGGCCACACCAATCTTCACAGCCGCCGCCGCAACGCCCAGACACAGCGATATCGCCAGCGCGAATTCGGCGTTGCCGACACGCAGGCGCAGCGCATGTGGCGCTGCGCGCGTCAACGCAGGTGCGGCCAGCAAGGCCATGAACGCAATGAAGGCCAGGGCCAGCAGCGCGGACAGACTCAGCGCGCCGACATCGACCGTGCCCTGTGCCGCGCTCGATACCGCGGCCAGCACCAACAGACCCAGCACATCGTCGATCACTGCCGCACCGAGAATGATGCGTGCGGACTGACTGCCGAGCTGCCCGAGGCTTGCGAGCGTGCGCGCGGTGATGCCGACACTGGTGGCGACCATCGCGGTACCGACGAACAGGGCTTCGATGTTGCTGACACCATCCGCGAACGGCGGCAGACGCATCAGCGCATAGCCTGCGGCCAGCGGCAGAATCACGCCGAGTACGGCGACGAGCGTGGCGGTGCCGCCGACGCCGAGGATCTGCGCGGGCTTGGTTTCAAGGCCGACGTTGAACATCAGGAAGACGACGCCAAGCTCGCTCAGCAGATGCGTGACCTCGTTCGGTTCGACCCAGCCGAAGCCGTAGTGTCCGATCAGTACGCCAGCCAGAATTTCGCCGACCACCGCCGGCTGTCGGAACCGCTCGAAAATCTCGGCGGTGAGTTTGGCCGCGCCAAACATCAGGAACAGACCGAACAGCAGTTCGACGTCGTGCGCGTTGGACGGGGCGGTCGCCGGCACGAGGTTGCGCTACAGCGGCAGCGTATGGATCTGCAGGCCGCGCGCGGAACCATCGGCGGCCAGCTGCAGCAGTGCATCGGCGACATCGCCGGCATTGATTGCGCGATAGGCCGCGAGCGGCCCGCGTAGCAGCGGCGCCAGCAAGGGTGCGACGCGCTGACCCAGCGCTTCGAGCGGCCGCGATTCGCTGCGTTCGCCGAGCAGTAACGAGGGGCGCACGATCTGCACGGTATCGAAGCCGATTTCCGCGACCGCAGCTTCCATGCGGGCCTTGGTGCGGCTGTAAAACGACGGCGACTGCAGCGAAGCACCGAGCGACGAGACCACGAACAAACGGGTCGCTCCGGCACGATGCGCCAGTCGCGCGAATTCCAGCACCATGTGATAGTCGACGCGTTCAAGCCCGGCGCGACCACCGGCAGCCGCCTGCGTGGTGCCGAGGCAGCAGAACGCGTCGTCGGCATTCAGTTGCGGCAGCAGCGGCGACAGATCGTTGAAATCTGCCATCACGCTCGACAGCTTCGGATGCTTGCGTGTGGACGCTCGGCGCACCAGCTCCGTCACGTGCGAGTACACATTACCGGCCAGCAACTTATCCAACAGTTGACTGCCGACCAAGCCGGTGCTGCCGGCGATAACCGCGGTGCGAGCCATAACACTTTCGCTTTTTCGTTCAGGCGGCAGTGTACCCGAGCCCAGGCTTCACACCGACCGTCCGGGTGGCTGCGCTAAACTCAGGCCCCCACTGGAGCGGACATGGCGATCTGGAAGCAAGACGTGAAGCTTGGCCCGCTCGGCGCCGAAACACCGTATCCACGGCCCAACACCATCGGTGCACTGATCGGCTTGCGCGTCACCGAGATCGGCGAGGATTTTCTGCGCGGCACCTTGCCGGTGGACAGCCGCACGCATCAGCCCTTCGGTCGCCTGCACGGCGGCGCATCCTGTGTACTTGCCGAGGAACTCGGCAGCATCGCGGCGAGCCTGTGTCTGGATCCGGCCGTCTCATTTGCGGTCGGTCTCGACATCAACGCCAATCACATTCGCGGCGTCCACTCCGGCACCGTTACCGGCACGGCGCGGCCGCTGCACGTCGGGCGAACCACCCAGGTCTGGGAAATTCGCATCGAGGACGAGCAGCAACACCTCGTCTGCATTTCGCGACTGACGGTGGCCGTAGTCGCACTCGCCGATCATCGCAAATAGGATTTCGCATGAACGCAGACGCACCCGGCGCTTCGACCGCAGAGACCTTCGTCCTGCATGCGCAGCTCGCCGCCGATTGCTTCGTCGTCGGCGACACCGCACTGTGCCGGCTGCTGCTGCTCAACGACGCGCAATATCCCTGGTTCGTGCTGGTGCCGCGCCGTTTTGGGCTGCTCGAAATTTACGAATTGCCCGACGACGAACAACTGCTGCTGCAGCGCGAATCGGTGCATCTCGGCCGCACGCTGATGCAACTGTTCGACGGCGACAAGCTCAATGTCGCCGCACTCGGCAACGTCGTGCCGCAGTTACACCTCCATCACATCGTTCGCAAAATCGACGACGCCGCTTGGCCGGCGCCGGTGTGGGGACGCAAGCCCGCCCAGCCGTATGCGGCGCACGCGCGCGCGGAGCGCATCGAACGGGTGCAAGCTGCGTTCGGCGATTGGTTGAAGCCCGCCACCGGCTGACGGCCGCGTAAACGCAGCACCCGATTTCTTCAGGCTTAAGGATGAGTCGAAATGATGGAAAGTGTCGCAGGCATGCGTGTGCTGATCACTGGTGCGGCCATGGGCATGGGCAAGCTCTATGCGCAAATGGCAGTCGCGGAAGGAGCCGCCGCAGTGGTGTTATGGGACATCAACGCGGTTGAACTCGACCGCACTGTGCTCGAGTTGCGGGCGCTCGGCGGACGCGTCTTCCCCTATCTGGTCGATGTCTCGAAGCTCGATGCGATTACCGCAGCGGCAACGCGCGTGAAAGCGGAAGTCGGCGATCCGGATATCTTGATCAACAACGCTGGCGTGGTGCGCGGCAAGCTGTTCTGGGAGCACGATCCGCTGAAGGACATCTGGTTCACGATGTCGATCAACGCGCTCGCGCCGATGTACATCGCACGCGAGTTTTTGCCGGCGATGATCGCCAATCGCAACAGCGAAGCACGCCTGGTCAACGTCGCCTCGGCGGCGGGTTTGATTTCGAATCCGCGCATGAGCGTCTATTGCGCGTCGAAATGGAGCGCAACCGGTTGGAGCGATTCGCTGCGCATCGAGCTTGAACAGTCCGGTCATACGCATGTACGCGTGACGACGGTCAACCCGACGTACATTTCCACCGGCATGTTCGAAGGCGCCAAACCGATCCTGCTGACACCGATCCTGACACCCGAAACCGTCACCACCAAAGTGTGGGCCGCGATGAAGCGCGGCCGTCCGCGCGTGATCATGCCGTGGACGGTATTCCTGTCGAGCGCACTGCGCGGTCTGCTGCCGGTGCGGTGGTTCGATTGGCTGGCGACGCATGTCTTCGGCGTCTACCACACGATGGAAGAATTCAAGGGGCGCACCCCCTAAACGCCAAAGGCGTTTAGGGGGTGCGCGACCGGACAGGATGTCCGGGCCGGGGCTCGGCAAATTCCTGCAGCCTCGCCACGGACGGCCGCTCGCCGTTGCTTATCGCAGTAGGCGTTTGCGGGGTGCGCGACCGGACAGGAAGTCCGGGCCGGGGCTCGGCAAATATCCTGCAGCCTCGCCACGGACGGCGGCTCGCCGTTGCTTATCGCAGTAGGCGTTTAGGGGGTGCGCGACCGGACAGGATGTCCGGGCCGGGGCTCGGCAAATATCCTGCAGTCTCGCCACGGACGGCGGCCCGCCGTTGCATATCGCAGTAGGCGTTTAGGGGGTGCGCGACCGGACAGGATGTCCGGGCCGGGCATCGCAACTGTAGCGGGGTCATGCCAGTGCACCCCATGCAGACGGCACTCTTGGGGCACCGCAGTCGGGCACTCCGGGTCGCACGCGAATGCCTGCAATGAGGATTGCTGCGCTGCCAGTTCACGGGCTTGTGAACCCTCTGGCCAAATGCGTCTCGTCGAGGCGCCAACTTCGCTTAAGCTAGGTGTCGGTGCCAACTGGCACCGCAGGGGGACGCGCCGCGAATCGGTCGACCGACCGACAGGTCGCGGCGCGCTATAAAAAGCACACATCGTTATCGCGGCACGCGAGGAGCTAAAACGACATGAACTACTTCGTCACCGGCGCCACTGGATTCATCGGCAAGTTTTTGGTTGCGCGTCTGGCACAACGCCTCGCCGATGGCGCCGGCGCACCGGCCAAATCGCGCGGCAAGACAGCGGCTGCAACGGCGACGGCCGCCTCCGAGGGCAAGATCTACGTGCTGGTGCGCGAGTCTTCGCAGGAGAAGTTCGACGAATTGAAAGAACGCCTCGGCGAACACGGCGAGCGTCTGGTCGCGGTCTACGGCGATATCACCACGCCGGGCCTGATTGCGCCGTCCGAGGCGAAGAAGCTGAAGGGCAAGATCGACCACGTGTTTCATCTCGCGGCGGTCTACGACATGAACATGGACGACGCCACCACCGATCGCGTCAATTCCGAAGGTACGCGCAACGTCGTCGATTTTTGCAACGAACTCGGCGCCCCCGTGCGGCTGCACCACATGAGTTCGGTTGCGGTGGCCGGTGGCGACTACGTCGGCCGGTTCACCGAGGCAATGTTCGACGAAGGCCAGCCGCTGCGGCATCCGTACTTCCGCGGCAAATTCCACGCGGAAAAGATCGTCCGCGAAGAATCCAAAGTGCCGTTCCGGATCTACCGGCCGGGCGCGGTGGTCGGCGACAGCAAGACCGGCGAGATCGACAAGATCGACGGGCCGTACTACTTCTTCAAGGCGCTGCAGACGATCAGCTACCGCGTGCCGAAGTGGATTCCGCTGCTCGGGATCGAAGGTGGCCGTGTGCCGATCGTGCCGGTCGATTACGTCGTTGCCGCGATGGACGCGCTGGCGCACAAGCCGGGCCTCGATGGCGATGCTTTCCATCTGGTGCAATCGCAGGCGCCGACGGTCGGCGAACTGTTGGGGGCTTTCCTCGCCGCGGCGCATGGCCCCGAGTTCGCGAGCAAGCTGGAATTGCCGACGATTCCGCCGGCTCTGCGCAAGCTCAGCTCGCGCATCGGCAACGCGATTCCGGACAGCGCGAAAGCGCAGCTATCGAAAACCATCGGCGTGCCGGTGTCGGTACTCGGCTACGTTACCAACCGCGCGGTGTTCGACGACAAGGCCGCGCGCGCCGCACTCGCCGGTACGCATATCAAATGCCCGGACATCGCCGACTACGCGCCGGCGCTATGGGCGTACTGGGAGCAGTTCCTCGATATCAACTTCACGCCGTCGCCGAAGTTGACGCGGCGTTTGGCCGGCAAGGTGGTGCTAATTACCGGCGCGTCGTCCGGCATCGGCTTCGCCACAGCCAAGAAGCTGGCGATCGCCGGCGCCAAGGTGATTCTGGTCGCGCGCACCGAATCGAAGCTGGAGGAAACCCGGCAGATCATCGAGAAGGCCGGTGGCGAATCGTACGTCTACCCCTGCGATCTCAACAGCCTCGAGGCGATCGATCAAATGGCAGCGGCGGTGCTGAAGGACTTCGGTCACGTCGATATTCTGATCAACAACGCCGGCCGCTCGATCCGCCGTGCGGTGACCGAATCCTACGATCGCTTCCACGATTTCGAGCGCACGATGCAGCTGAACTACTTCGGCGCGGTGCGTTTGATCATGGCGCTGCTGCCGGCGATGCAACACCGCCGCAGCGGTCACATCATCAACGTCAGTTCGATCGGCGTGCTGGCCAACGCGGCACGCTTCTCGGCCTATGTCGCCAGCAAATCGGCACTGGATGCATTCACGCGCTGCTTGTCTGCGGAAGTGAAGGCGCACCACATTCATACGACTGCGATCTACATGCCGCTGGTGCGCACGCCGATGATCGCGCCGACCAAGATGTACAACTACGTGCCGACCTGGTCGCCCGATGACGCCGCCAACACCTTGGTGAAGGCGATCGTCGAGCGGCCGAAGAGCATCGCGACGACGCTCGGCACCGCCGCGTCGATCTCTTACGCGCTATGGCCGAAGGTCAACGATTACATTCTCAGCAAGGGCTTCCAGCTGTTCCCGTCCTCGACCGCCGCACGCAGCGGCAAGGACAAGGACACCAAGACCAAGCCCACGCTCGAGCAGGTGGTGTTCGCCAATGTGTTCAAGGGCGAGCACTGGTAGACCGCTGACACGCGCCAGCGCTCGCGCTTGCCGCGCGCGCTGGCCCGTCGGACCTTGCAGAACCGCCCCTCCAACAGGGATTGCGTTTAGCTCGGGTTGCTGTTGAAGGCGATCAGGAACTGCCAGAGCGCGACGGTTGCGTCGAGGTTGTGCGTGGTGCGCCCGAGTTCCGTCGTGTACGCACCATCGCTTGAGCCCGGCCAGGTATGTCCGCCGCTGTCGATCGTGTAGAGGCTGAGCCCGACGTTCTGCGGGCAGGCAGTGAACTGGGTCAGCACGACGCGAGTCCCGTCTTTGACCGCGTTGGGCAGGCGCTGGGTCTGCATCGCGCTGCCACAACCGTCGTAACCGGACCACAGTGCCGCGGTTTGCGCCGCGGACTCGAACAGCTGGTTGCCGTCGTACCAGATCACCGGGTCGGCGTTGCCCAGCATCAGCACCAGCGGCATCGCGCGCGCGGGACTGCAATGCGCGGCAAGTCCAACGCGCATGGTCGCCGCAACCGCGCCAACGCCGGCGATGCGCACGGCCAGTTCGCAGCCGAGCCGTTCCGCCATGAAGCCACCGTTGGAGTAACCGGCTGCATAGACGCGCGTGGCGTCGACGCCAAAGTCCGCGACTGCGCGATCGATCAGATGCGACAGGAAGCCGACGTCGTCGATCGGCGAACCCGAGGTCGGATCGTCGTTCCAGTGCAGGCCTTCGCCTTCCGGCACCAGCACGATTGCGCCGTCGTCGGCGGCCAGGCGGCCGGCGCGCGCCAGGTTGGCCATCCGCTCCGGCGATACGCCGTGGGCATGCAGCAAAATGAACACCGGAGCGCCCTGCGGCGCATCGACCGGATAGATCGCGACATAGCGCCGCGGCAGGCCCTGCCAGCTGATATACCCGACCGAGTTGGCAGTGCCCGGTGTCGGATCCAGATAGTCGCCGCCGACACCTTGCAGCAAGCCGCCGACGCCGAGCAGGCTTTGCCCCAACGAGCCGGTCAAACTGCCCAGCGTGGTGCCCAGCACGCCGCCGAGGGCGCTCGCAATCTGCGACTGGAATTGCTGTGCGATCGAGGGCGCCGCCCCCAAGGACAGCAGCGTCCCGCCCAGGTCGGCGCGCGCGGCAGCGCCCGCCATGATTGCGGCGACACAAAGGCCGGCCGCGAAGGTGCCACGAAAAATTCCCGAGAACTTCACTTGCTTTAATCCCTTACGGTGCTTTTATCGCGCCGTTTTTCGTTTTCTATCCGAACTATCTGGATAGCCGGGGATTTCTCCCGGAGGTTTCCGGGAGATAGCAATTAGTGTTCCTGACCCTGTGGAACCGCGCTTTACGCGGTCTTGGCAAGTCGCTGCTGGCGTTGAGTGACAGAATTTGCCAACTGGCGCAGCAAATCGGCAGTTTCGTTCCAGCCAATGCAGGCGTCGGTGACGCTCTGGCCGTAAGTCATCTGCTCCGGCGCGCCGATTTCCTGGCGACCTGCGACCAGGTGCGATTCGATCATCACGCCGACGATACGGGCGTCGCCGCCGGCAATCTGGTGGCCGACATCGGCGCCCACCTCGATCTGCAGCGCATGCTGCTTGCGACTGTTCGCATGACTGAAGTCGATCATCACCTGCGGCGCGAGACCGGCCTTGCTCATCGCCGCGCAGGCGGCATCGACACTCTTGGCGTCGAAGTTGGTACCGGAACTGCCGCCGCGCAGAATCACGTGGGTGTCGGCGTTGCCGCGGGTTTCGAAGATCGCGGTCTGGCCGTCGCGGGTCAACGACAGGAAGCGATGCGGACTGCGCGCCGCCTGGACCGCATCGACCGCCACCTTGACGCTGCCGTCGGTGCCGTTCTTGAAGCCGACCGGGCAGGACAAGCCGCTGGCCATTTCGCGATGCAGCTGCGATTCGGTGGTTCGCGCGCCGATAGCGCCCCAGCTGACCAGGTCGGCGAGATACTGCGGCGTCAGGATATCCAGGTATTCGACGCCGGCCGGCACGCCGCGTTCGTTGAGTTCGAGCAGCAGTTTGCGCGCGATGCGCAGGCCGCGGTCGATGTCGTAGCCGTCGTTCAGGTCAGGGTCATTGATCAGGCCTTTCCAGCCAACCGTGGTGCGCGGCTTTTCGAAATACACGCGCATGACGATCGCCAGCTGGCCGGCAAGTTGCTCGCGCAGCGGCGCCAGCTTGGCGGCGTAGTCGAGCGCGGCGGCGGGATCGTGAATCGAGCAGGGGCCGACGATCACCAACAAGCGTCCGTCGCGGCCGGCGAGAATTTCCTGAATGTCATGGCGTGCGGCGAGCGTGGTCGCGGCAGCGGCGGCGCTCAGCGGCAGCTCGTCTTGCACTTGGGCGGGCGTCGAGACGCTGCGAATCGAGGCAATCCGCAGGTTTTCGGTGATGCCGTTGGCGGCGTTCGCCGGCGCCTTGGAAGGAGACTGGGACTGGGAGTTCATCGCACATCCATCCGAACAATTAGGAACAATCGGGGGCGCGATGCTAGCAGAGCGAGGCAAGACCGCGCATTCCCGACAATCCCTTATGGCCTTGCGCCTCGCGGTCCGCGGCTGCGCGCTTGCCTGGGGTTGTTTATGCTTCACCGCATTCTCACGGAGCGTCGCCTCACATGAAGTCCACCGTTCTGCGCCTTGCCACCACGATCGGATTGTTCAGCATCGCGGGCGCGGCGGGCGCCGATGCACTGCTACCCGTCACCAATCAGAGCGCACTGGCCCGCAGCTTCGCCCTGCCCGAACTGGGGAGCGCAACGCTGCTCGCACCGGGCGCCAACGAATTCCGCGCCTCGCTCGACTGGACCAACGAATTCGCGACCGACGTGAATCCGAAAGGCTTGCCCAAGGGCGCGATTCCGGACGAATCGGTGACGCTCGACGGCGAAACCCAGCGGTATGCCTGGAACTGGCGCCATGGCTTGGATCATGGTTTCGAAATCGGCCTGCAGCTGCCGTTCTTCGTGACCAATGGCGGCGTGCTCGACGGCATCATCCACAACTACCACGACGCGCTCGGCTTTCAGGATGGCGGTCGCGGCAACGCACCGCACGATCGCCTGCTCTACAACTACACCAAGAACGGACAAACCCTGCTGAATATCGACAACTCCGCCACCGAGTTCGGCGACGTTCAACTGCAGGGTGGCTGGCAGGCACTGCCGAATCTCGCATTGCATGCGATGGTCAAGCTGCCCACAGGCCACTCGGATCACCTCACCGGCGGCAATCTCGGCAGCGCGCTCTGGGCGGACTACGATCCGTTCAGCGGTTCGCAGCATTGGCTCGGCTTTGTCTCGGCCGGCGGCTCGGCGAATAACACCGGCTCGGTCCTGGCCGAGCAGCAGCACCGGCTGGTGGGTTTTGGCGGAGCAGGTGTCGGCTATCGCGTGACCCAACCGTTTGCATTGATCGCTCAGTTCTATGCGCACACCAAGCTATATGGCGATTCCGGCTTGAAGCCGTTGCGACGCGGCGGCTTGCAGGGCGCATTCGGTGGCCGCTACGACATCAACCCACACCTGGCGATGAACGCTGGCTTCCAGGAAGACCTGATTACCGAATCCTCGCCGGACATCAGCTTTCACCTGAGCTTCGTCGCGCACTAGCCAACACAGCTGCCCGCGTCGAAGCCGAGCCGATAAGGGCCGCCTTGCGGCCCTTTTTTGATTGCCTGCCGCTTTGCGGCCCTTTTCGATTTGCCCGCCGCCTTGCAGCCCTTTTTTAAGGCTTGCCTGCCGCGTTTCGGCCCTTCTATTAATGACCTGGCGGCTGCCGGTTGCGGCCTTATAAGCGGCCGGCCGCCTCGATCGCGCTTACCCGAAAGCGCCAGGGATTGGCTGCGCGCGCTCGACGATCCGCCGCGCATGCGTACACGCGGTGGTCGTGCCCCTCAAGCTCGCTCGTCGTCTGCGGATAGACGTTTGCGGTTCGCGCCGCGCGCCGCGCGCGTCGTCGCTCAGTCCTGTCGCTTCACTGCGAACGGTGAGAACGCCTGGCACACCGGCATGATCGACATCGTGTTGACGTTGACGTGCGCCGGCCGGCTCACCACCCATTCGACCGTCTCGGCGATGTCTTCGGCCGACAGCGGCTGTGTTCCGGCATAGACCGAACCCGCGCGCGCGGCATCACCGCCGAAGCGCACCACCGAGAATTCCGTCTCCGCCATACCCGGCTCGATGTTGGTGACGCGCACCTTGCTGCCGAGCAGATCGGCGCGCAGGTTGAGGCTGAACTGGCGCACGAACGCCTTGGTACCGCCGTAGGCGTTGCCGCCCGGATACGGAAATTCACCGGCAACCGAGCCGAGGTTGACGATATGGCCGTGATCGCGCGCGACCATGCCCGGCAAGAAGGCCCGCGTGCAATACATCAGACCCTTGATGTTGGTATCGACCATCGCCTCCCAGTCGTCGAGATCGGCACGCTGCGCCGGTTCGAGTCCGCGCGCCAGACCGGCGTTGTTGATCAGCACGTCGACTTCGGCGAATTCCGGCGGCAACTCCGCAACACAGCGTTCGACCGCAGCCCGATCCCGCACGTCCAGCGTGCGCGTCAGCAGATTGCCGCCGAGTTCGGCCTGCAGCACGGCGAGTCGGTCGGCGCGTCGACCGCTGCCGACAACCTTGGCGCCAGCGGCGATGAAGCGGCGAGTAATCGCGGCACCGAAGCCGGAGGTAACGCCGGTAACGAAGACAATCATGGCAATCCTTGGAAGGTGGAATCGAAATGCGCGAGGCTGCAAGCAGCAGGTCGCGGCCTTCGACCTGCCCCGTTTCGATAAATTCCAGCACGAATTCCAGGACTGCGCGCCGCGCTGCGCATCGCGCAGCGAAATGATAACGCCAGCGCTGTGCGCCGGCGCTTTCGACGCTCGGTCAGCCCAAAATCGGGCGATCGCTCAGTGCAGTTCTACCCGCGGCGACAGACCGTGACCGATCAGTTGCATCACCTCGGCGACCACATGGGGCTCCGGCAACTGGTGATTCCATAGGCAATAGCGCATGCCGAGAAAATGTCCGATGCCCATCAGCGACCAGGCGCGCACTTCGGCGTTGCCCGGCAGGATCTCGCCGCGCGCTTCGGCACGCTGCAAGGCCTGTTGGTAACCGTCGGCGAGACGCTCATAGTAATCGCGGAAGGCCTGCTCGTCGACGAACTGCGCTTCCTGCACGATGCGATACAGACCCGGATGCTCCTGCGCGAATTCGAGGAACAGTTCCAGACTGCGACGTTCCACATCCATGCGCTCGCCGGCCGGCGCTTCGAGTTGCGCGATCGTCTGCCGCAGATCTTGACCAATCTCGCGGACAAGGTTGGCGAAGATCTCTTCTTTGCTACGAAAATAGAGGTAGAACGTTCCCTGTCCGACGCCGGCCTGGCCGGTGATGGAGCTGACCGAGGCGTTGTGGAAGCCTTTCGCGCCGAACTCGGTTTCGGCGGCGTGGAGGAGTTTTCGCCGGGTAGCTTCACCACGGGCCGTAACGGGAATCAGGTCTTTCAACATGTATTGAGGTGTCGTTGCGGGCACCGCAAAGTGCCAGGCCCAATTGAGAGCGATGCTCGATTGTGCCGCCTGGTTCATCCTTCCGACTGGACGGCCGATACGCGGCATTGACGGCCGGAAATGCGGTTGACCCCACCGAGAAATCTGAATTTTCGGAGGAGGATCGGGCCAAACCCTCGGCCGAACTGGCCTTTAAGCGAACTGCGCCGAGGCGTGTTGGAGGCCGGGCCGAGAACTGTCAGGACGCGGCGCGAAAATCCTGCGCGGGCGGCGCCTGCCGTATCGGCTGTACGCGGCGGCGCGGGGAGACTGTGCGACGCAGGCCCTGTTCCTTGAGCCAGGCCACGCAATCTTCGAACACGCGTGAGATTCGCGTCTGCATGCGCACGCGTTCGAGCTTCGGCCAGGTTGCGCGCTCGCCTTCGCGAATGAATCGGCGAATGTCGCTCGCGCTAGGGTTGGCGAACATCCTGATCAGCTGAGCGGGCGTGTGCTTGGGAAAAATGCTGACATCGCCGCTGTAACGCTGCTGCAGGACATCATTGAGCAGATCGACGATGCGACCGGCACCCGCACCGCCGAAATAGCGTTGCGTCACCTTGGCCAGATCGCGACTGGCGACCGACGCGAACTGCCGCGCGAAGCTGCCGACGTTGTGACCGGCGCGGCGCGGCTCGCTCATGAACGGCACCACATGCGGATTGGTCTGGCTGACGATGTAGTGATTGACGTTGTGCAGCCGCGCGAGCCGCAGCATCGGCAGATCGTTGGCGATGCTGCCGTCGACCCAGCGCTTGCTGCGCATGTGCGGCACTGTTTGACCGTTGTAGTCGAGTGCTTCCAGCATCACCGGCGGAAACACGCCGGGCACCGCGCACGACGCCAGCACTGCGCGTCGGATGACGACGTTGGGCGCGGTCAGGTAGTTCAACAGGCGCGGCTGCTGATGCATCTCCGAAGGCGACACGGTGATGCCAAGAATGCGGCGCGAGCGCTCGAAGGCTTCGACGAAGCTGCCGGCCGGGATGTTGCGATCGAGGCAATCCTCCAGCTGAGTCGGGTCCATCAGCGCCTTGCCCTTGAACATCTGCCGCAGGCTCACGGCCTGGAATGCCTGCAGGTCGAGGCCGTCGGGATCGAAAATCGCCGGCAGCTCGGCATCGGTGCGGGTCCCGACCATCGCGGCGATGATCGAGCCCGCGGACGAACCCGACAGCACCCGCGGCAGCGCATTGGCTTCGGATAGCGCCTTGATCACGCCCAGATGGAACATGCCCAGCGTGGCGCCACCCGACAGCAGCAGGGCGGAGCGCCCGAAACTGGTGCCGGTGCGCTTGAAGAACAGCACTTTCTCCTCGGCGGAAAAATCGCCGAAGTCTCCGACGCAGATGTAGTCCAGGCAGCGTGCCGCCTCTTCGACGTATTCCTCGATCAGCCGCTTGGTGCCGACGCGCGCGTAGACATAAAGCATCGGGTTGGCGATGTTGCCGAGATTGCCATGCAGGCCTTCGGCGAGATCGTGCACCAGTTGCCGCACTTCGCCGCGCTTGCGCAGCCGGCGCATGTGCTCGAGACGCTCCTTGATCAGCAGGTAGTCGTAGTCATCGCTCATCTCGTCCTGCTTCCAGGCGTCGCCGCCCTCGAGCCGGTCGAGCTCGCCCGCAATCTCACGCCAGCTGCGATAGCTGTCGGCGTTTTCGAGATCGCGCAGACGCGCGGCGATCAACTTCTTCGACATGCGGGAACTTGGGCGGCGGGAGGAGTCTGAAGTGTAACCAGTCGCGCCTTCCGTGCCAGTCCTCAAAACCACCGCCGAACGCGGAATTCCTACCGCGCGTAGATTCCCGCTCGCCGCGTCCCCGGTAGAATGGCCGGCTCACGAATCGGTCCAATGTCCGCAGCCCGCAACTACAAGTCCCTGATTCTCGCCGCCGTCACGCTTGCGATCTTCATCGTCGCGGTGGCCGTGCTGCGGCACTTCCTGGCCAAATTGAGCCTCGATCAGGTGCTCGACGGCCTGCGCGCGGTGCGTCCGCGAAATGTGCTGGTCGCCGGATTCTTCGCCTGCTGCAGCTACGGCATGCTGACGCTCTACGACTACCTCGCCCTGCGCGGGGTGCGGCATGGCCTACCCTGGCGGCGCGTCGCGGTGACGTCCTTCATTGCGTTTGCGATCAGTCACTTCGTTGGGCTGTCGTCGCTGTCGGGTGGGTCGATACGCTATCGCAGTTATGCCCCGGCCGGGCTGTCGACGCTGGAGATCGCCGGCGTCGTGGCGATGGTTTCGATCACCTTTGCGCTGGGCGCCGGCGCGCTGCTGTCGATTTCGCTGTTGCTGGAATCGCAGCAGGCTGCGCTGGTACTACATCTCAGCGTCGGCCAGGTGCAGGCAATCGGTGCCGCACTCGCCGCCGCCATCGGCGGTTACGTGCTGCTGACCTGGCGCAAGAAAGCGCCGATCCAGCTGCTCGGGCGGACCCTGCGTATTCCGCCGCTGCCGGTAACGCTGGGGCAGATCGCCGTCGCCAGCATCGACCTGTGCTTCGCCGCGGCCACGCTGTACGCGCTGCTGCCGGCGAGCATCGAACTCAACTACTTCGGCTTTCTGAGCCTTTACGTGCTCGCGATCTTCGCCGGTGTCGCCAGCAACGTACCGGGCGGCATCGGCGTGTTCGAGTCGATCCTGATTCCGCTGTTCCCGGGTTCGGCGCTGGAAGGTCTGGTGGCGGCGGTATTGCTGTATCGCGTGATCTACTACCTGCTGCCATTCATCATCGGCCTGGCCTTGCTGGCGTCGCGCGAACTGATCGATCGCCGCCATCACTTCACCGACCTCAGTTACGTCGCGCGCGGCTGGCTGGAAAATTTCGGCCCGCAAGTGCTCGCCGGGGCCGTGTTCGTCGCCGGGGCGGTGCTGCTGTTCTCCGGCGCCACGCCGGAAATCGATAGCCGCATGGAATGGCTGCGTGACTTCGTACCGGATCCGGTGCTGGAGCTTTCGCACCTGGCCGGCAGCGCAGTCGGTGTCGGACTCCTGATCCTGGCGCGCGGCCTCTATCGTCGTCTCGACGGTGCCTGGTGGACAGCGATGATCCTGATCGGCGGCGGCATCATTGCGTCGCTGCTGAAGGGACTCGACTGGGAAGAAGCCCTGCTGTTGTCGGCGGTGATGCTGGTGCTGTGGCTGACGCGCGAGCGCTTTTACCGGCGCGCTTCACTGCTCGACCTGCGCAGTTCCCGCGCGTGGATCGTTGCGGTGATTCTGGTGGTGGGTGCGGCCGTGCTGGTCTCGATCGCCAGCTATCGAGACGTTCAGTACGCACACGAACTTTGGTGGCAATTCGCCTTCGACGACGATGCACCGCGCGTCATGCGCGCCGGACTGCTGTCGGTACTGCTCGCCGCCGGCTATGCGCTGTTGCAGCTGATGAGTCCGATCCGCACCGAGCCGAAGCAGCCCGATGTCACCGAGGTCGAAGAAGCCGCAAAGATTGCGATCGACAGTCACGACACGCTCGCCTATCTGGCGCTGCTGCGCGACAAGCAACTGCTGTTCTGCGATGCGCGCGACGCGTTCATCATGTATCAGCGCTCGGGCCGCTCGATGGTCGCGCTGGGCGATCCGGCCGGTAATCCGGCGCGCTTCGAAGAACTCAGCTGGAAGTTCCGCGAGCTGTGCGACCGCGAAGCCGGCTGGCCGGTGTTCTATCAAGTCACCGAAAAATATGTGTCGCTGTATTTGGATCTCGGCTTGAGCCTGAGCAAGCTCGGCGAAGAAGCCCGCGTGCATCTGCCGAGCTTCTCGCTGGAAGGCTCCAAGCGGCAATCGCTGCGCAACGAATACCGCCGCGGGCCGAAAGAAGGTGCGAGCTTCCGCATGCTGGAGCCGGCCGAGATCGAACAGAACATGCCGCGTCTGCAGGACATCTCGAACCAGTGGCTGGTGAGCAAATCGGCCGCCGAAAAAGGCTTCTCGGTAGGCCGCTTCGAGCCCGACTACATCCGCCGCTCGAACTGTGCGGCGGTGTTTCGCGAAGGCCAGATCGTTGCGTTCGCGAACTTGTGGCTGTCGACGGGCAAGGAAGAGTTCTCGATCGATCTGATGCGCTTCGGTGCCGATGCGCCGCGCGGTGTCATGGATTACTTGTTTGTCGAATTGATCCTGTGGGGCAAGGCGCAAGGCTTCCAATGGTTCAACATGGGCATGGCGCCACTATCGGGCCTGGAAAAACATCCGCTGGCGCCGTTCTGGCACAAGCTTGGCGTGCTGGTGCATCGCTATGGCGAGACCTTCTACAACTTCGAGGGCTTGCGGCGTTACAAGGAAAAGTTCACGCCGCAATGGCGACCACGCTATCTGGCCTCGCCGGGCGGGCTGGTGTTGCCGCGCGTGCTGCTGGATACCGCAGCCCTGATCGCCGGCGGTGTGCGCGAAGTGGTCTGGAAATAGCTGCACCACCGGGATCAACGCAAGGATGAAGCGGATGCCAACGATGTCTTCGACGCGAACGCTGTGGACCACCGCCGCGCTGGCACTTTCTCTGAGCATCGCAACGAGTGCCGCCTTCGCGTCGGCGACTCCGGCTGCGGACCCGGCACCGGCACCGACAATTCAAACTGCGCCGGCGAAACCGGCCGTCGCCGCACCAACCAAAAAGTCTGCGAAAGCGAAGCCGACCAAGGCACCGAAAGGGCCGCCGTTGCCGAAGAACGCTGAGCGCTTCGACCATGGCCGCTTCGAAGGACTCACCGCGTACAAGCCCGCAGGCACGCCGACGCATACGGTGCTGTTCATGTCGGGCGACGAAGGCTGGAATCTGCGCGCGCAGGATTTTGCGCAGGTGCTGGCCGCCAAGGGCGCCTTGGTGATCGGCATCGATACGCACCAGATGATGGCGATGCTCGAAGCCGACGGCGCCGACTGTGAATTCCTCGACGGCGATCTCGAAAACCTGAGCCACTTCGTGCAGGCCTACTACCGCCTGCCCGGCTACCAACCGCCGTTCCTGGCCGGCTACGCCGAAGGCGCGACGTTCGCCTACACGATGTTGGTGCAAGCACCCGACGATACCTTTGCCGGCGCCTTGAGCCTGGCGTTCTCGCCTCAGCTGGATCTGAAAAAGCCGCTATGCACCGGCTCCGGTGTGGATTCGAAGCCGAGTGCTGATGGCGCCGGAGTGGTCTACCAGCCGGCCGCGCGTCTGGGTGCGCCGTGGGTGCTGCTGCAGGGCGCGATCGATCGCGTGGTACCGCTGGCCGACAACCAGAAGTTCAGCAGCCAGGTGACGGGCGCGACGCTGGTGCTGGCGCCGCGTGTCGGCCACAGCTTTTCGGTCGCCGCCGACTGGACCGCAGCACTGCAGTCCGCCTACGACAAACTGGTGGCCGCCGAGAAGCCGCAGGCTGTTGTCGCGCAACCGGCAGATCTGGACGGCTTGCCGGTGCTGGAAGTGCCGGTGCCGAAAGGCGCACCGGACAGCGATGCGTTCGCGCTGTTGATGTCGGGCGATGGCGGCTGGGCCGGGCTCGATCAGGCAGTGGCAGGTGCGCTGGCCGCTCAGGGCATTCCGGTGGTCGGCCTCGACTCGCTGCGCTATTACTGGTCGCCGCGCACGCCAGACGGAGTGGCCAAGGACGTCGACAAGATCATTCGCTATTACCTGCCGAAATACGGCAAGAAACGCGTCTTGCTGGTCGGCTATTCGCAAGGCGCGGACGTGCTGCCGTTTGCGCTGAACCGGCTGCCGGCGGCGACGCGCGCGAAGGTCGGCGTCGGCGTGGTGATGGGCTTGTCCGAGCACGCGCTGTTCGAATTCCACATGAGCAGCTGGGTGCACGACAGCGACAGCGGCTTGCCGACGATGCCGGAAGTCAGCCGTATCACCGGCACGCCGGTGCTCTGCATCTACGGCGAAGGCGAGGACGACTCGCTGTGTCCGAAACTCGATCCGAAGAAGGTCAAGGTGGTGAAGCTGCCGGGCGGTCACCACTTCGACGGCAATTACGAGCGGCTGGCACAGGAGATTCTCAACGCGTCGAAGTAGGTGCGACCGCGTGTGCCGATTGCGCGTTGATGCGGAATTGGCGCAGGTGACCGATCGAACGCGGCGGGTGTGAGCGTGTATGGTGCCGACATGGATCTCGCCAGCCGTGTGGACCCCGATCTCGCCGTCGCATTCGCAGGCTTTACCGGCGAATCGCTCGATCGCATCGAGCAGCTGCAGGCGGTGCGCAGACTGGAAGGGCAGGATGCAGCCGCACTGCGCGCCAATCGACCTCGCATGGACGGTGTCGATTTCGCCGATCGGGTGATCGAAGGCAGCCAAGGCTTGCCGCTGGCGGTGAGGCTGTATCGCAGCTTGACGCCGAATGCGCATCAGCCGGTGCTGCTGTGGTTGCACGGCGGCGGCTACCTGCTCGGCACACTCGAATCGGATTACCTGCTGTGTTCACGCATCGCGCGCGATCTGCAGTGCGCGGTACTCGCGGTTGACTACCGGCTCGCACCGGAACATCCGTTTCCGGCCGCGCTCGACGACGCGCACGCCGCACTGCAATGGTTGCGCACGCAAGCCGGCGCGCTCGGGATTGATCCTGCGCGTATTGCCATCGGCGGCGCCAGTGCCGGCGCCGGTTTGGCTGCCGGCCTGGCGCTGCTCAACCGCGATCGCGGCGGCGCCACACCGCGGCTACAGCTACTGATCTATCCGATGCTGGACGACCGCAACGAAACGCCTTCGAGCCGCGAGATCACCGATGCGCGCGTATGGGATCGCACCAAGAACCTCTACGCCTGGCGCTGCTACTTAGGCAGTAGCAGTGGCGGCGATACGGTCTCGCCCTATGCTGCCCCGGCACGCGCGGCGGATCTGCACGGCTTGCCGCCGACCTACCTCGCCGTCGGTGCACTCGATCTGTTCGTCGATGAGGATGTGGCCTACGCCGCACGACTCCTGCAGGCCGGTGTGCCCACCGAATTGCAGGTGTATCCCGGTGCGTTCCACAGCTTCGATGGCGCGGTGCCATCGGCACCGATCGCGAGACGATTCACTGCGAATTATCTCGATGCGCTGGCGCGGGCCTGGGGTATGGCGGCCTGATTACTCGCGCGATCGGGCATCGGCAACGGGTGCTGGTGTCTGCGCCGTGTCGATCGGCCGATCGATCGCTTGGTCGATCCACGAAGTGAGCCCGGTTTCCGTCGTCGCCGACCGCAACGCTGCCTGCCATTGACCAAGGCGGGCGCTATGCCGCAGTGTGACAGCTTGAATTCCAAATCCAAGGACGGGAGTCTGCCGTGACACTGCATATCCACATGGTACCGGTGGTATCGATCATCGCCGGCGTGCTGATTCTGGTCATGCCGCGGCTGCTCAACTACATCGTCGCGATCTATTTGATCTTGGTCGGCGTGCTCGGTCTGGGCTTGCTGCCGGCCTGAGCGGCTGGGCCGCGCACGCGGTAACAATCGAGGATGAGTGCGGCGACGCTGTCGCGCGCGTGCTCGACTCGCGTGCGAGCGTGGTGTGCTCAAGTGCAGGATTCGTGCTGTGGCGATGGCGGACTCGGCCGTGCGGCGTCCGCAGAACCCGGCTTCTGACTCGCCTTAGCCGGGGATCTTCAGGGTCGCGCCAACCCGCAGCGAATCGCCACGCAGGCCGTTGAACTTGCGCAGCAGTTCAACGCTGGTCTGGTAGCGCTTGGCGATACCGCCGAGCGTCTGCCCGGCTTCGACGCGGTGAGTCTTGGCCGCATGCGCAGTACGTGCGCTACGCAGCGTTTCCGAAACTTTCACCGCATGCGCCGGCTTGGACTCGTCGGCAGTCGCGATCAGCGTCGGTGACTCGCCGCCGTCGCCGGGAATCCGCAGCGTCTGGCCCGGCTTGACGCGTCCAACTTTGCGCAGGCCGTTGGTGGCCAGCAGCGCCTTGACGCTGACGCCGTAACGCTGCGCGATCTTGGCGGCGTTGTCACCGCGTTGCACGCGATAGGTCACGTAGAGCTGGCGCTGACGGTCGAAGCGTTCGTCGGCACCGAGCGAAGCGTAGGCCACGCGGAAGCGCTCGGCGGTGCCGACCGGCACGCGGATCGGATGCGCCGGCGGCACGTACAGCTTGCCGTCTATAACTTCGTCGCGGAACGCCGGGTTGAGCGTCTTGAAGGTTTGCGGATCCAGCGCGCACAGGCGCCTAAGGGTGTCGTAGCGAACGTAGTCGCGCGTCTCGACCAGTTCGAACGGCACCGGCGCGTCGCGCGTCATGTCGCCGAAATGCAGGCGCCAGTTGCGTTCGACATCGGCCGCGGCGAGGAACTCGGCGTAGTAGTTGCGCGACGCGAAGCCGAAGCGGCGACTCTGGAAGCGATCGATGATGTCGAGCAGCGAGGTGCCATTGACCTCGGCCAGCGCCCGCGCCAGCCCGCCACGACCATAGTTGTACGCGGTCAGGGCCAAGGGCCAGTCGCGCAGCGCGTCGTAGTCGTCTTTCAGGTGACGTGCGGCGGCATCGGTTGAAAACCAGGGATCACGGCGATCGTCGACCACGTTGTCGAGACGCATATAGATCCGCGCCGACGACGGAATGAACTGCCACACACCGGCCGCACCGGCCTTCGAATACGCGTCGAGATTGAACGACGACTCCATCAGCGGCAGCCGCGTCAGCAGTTTCGGCAGGTCATACGACGCGAAGATCTGTTCCATTTGCGGCATGTAGCGACCCGACACCGCCAGCGCGTGCTGGGTACGTTCGCGCAGGCCGCGCTGAAAGCGCAAGGAATCGATCGCGTCCTTGAAGCGGTTCGGATCGGTGCTGTTGGCGAACATCTCGTAGATGTGCCGCTGCTCCGGGTTCAGCGCCTGCGGATTTGCCTGCAGTTCGTCGACCTGCAGCAGCAGCTGACGCGTTTCTTCGCGCGCACGGGTCTCTTCGCGGAAGCGCAGGCTGGCGAGACTGACCGGATCGAGCACAGCCGCCTGGTCACGGAAATCGAGCACGGTATAGACGCGGCTGAGGTCGTCCATCGAATGCAGCACGCTCTGGTTCTCCGACCAGACCGCGAATACACGCGTCCAGAACGCCACCGCCGGCTTCAGCGAAGGGTAGTGCGGGAACAGCGTTTCTTCCGGCAACGACGGCTGCAATGAACCGGGCAGCGAGGCTTGCAGGATATGCGCGGCATCGACGCCGCCCGCCGCAGCGGTGGCCGGTGCCTGCGGCGGCAAATCGAGTGTCGGCGTCACCGCCGGCTTGGTGCTCGCGAGGCTGCTCGGGCTCGGCGGCAGCTTGCCGACCGCGGCCGGCACGGCAGCCGGCAGTGCCACGCTGGACGCCGGCGCGGCGCGCGCACGCAGCGCGTCGTTGGTCGGCGCAGTGCCGGGTGCGTTGGCCGGCGGGTTTGCAGAGGCGTTGACCGCTGCGCTGCTGGCAGCGGTGACCGAACTGCTGCCGCTAGCCGTCGCCGCTGCGGCGCTGACATTGCTGGTCGTGGTCACCGTGACAGCGGTGGCACCGCCGAGACCGGTGTTGGCCGGCGCGACGGCTGCCGCACCGTTGGCAACGGGAACCTGGACGACGCGCACGACCGGTGCGCTCGCAAGGCCAGGAAGTGCCGGCGTCCGCGGGGCGTTTTGCTGCGATGGGTCGACGCTGCGGGTGTTGACGCTGGCGGTGTTCGCAGCGCCGTTCGCGGTGGTCGCGACGGGGTCGGCGGCCTGTACTGCGGGCAGCACCGCGCAGATCGAAACCGCCAAGCATCCAATGCTGAACTTCTTGATTGCCGCCCCCATGAAACCGATCTGCTACGCGAACAATTAACACTCAGACAACACCCTAGCAAAATCTTAGCCGTGCTTGCGAACCGCATCAATCGATTCGCGGCGCGAGCGCCGCCGGAGGCGATGTCGGTGTGCCAATCCGCTAAGCTGCGCAGCAGGTTCGCGCAGTCGTCGCTGCGCGTTACAACTCCTCAAAGCAACTCGAACATGGCCCAACCCTATCCGCCGCTGGAACCGTTTCGCACCTACCGTCTGAAGGTTTCCGACCTGCATGAGATCTATGTCGAGGAGAGCGGCAATCCCAACGGCAAGGCGGTCGTCTTCGTTCACGGCGGACCCGGCGGCGGCTGCGAACCCTGGCATCGGCAGTTTTTCGATCCGCGCAAATATCGCATCGTGCTGTTCGATCAGCGCGGCTGCGGCCGCAGCACGCCCTACGCGGAGTTGCGCGAGAACGGCACCTGGGAACTGGTTGCCGACATGGAAACGATCCGCAACAAACTGGGGATCGAGCATTGGGTCGTGTTCGGCGGCTCCTGGGGTTCGACCTTGGCGATCGCCTACGCCGAGACGCACCCCGAGCGCGTGCGTGGACTGATCCTGCGCGGCATCTTTCTGCTGCGCCCGGAAGAAATCCGCTGGTTCTACCAGGAAGGCTGCAACTGGCTTTATCCAGATGCCTGGGAACATTTCCTCGCGCCGATTCCGCAGGCCGAGCGCGGCGATCTGGTGGCGGCGTATCACCGCCGCCTGACCAGCGAAAATGCCGAAGTGCGCCGTGAGGCGGCGCGCGCCTGGAGTATCTGGGAAGGCGCGACCAGCAAGCTGATTCCGAGCGACGACATGGTGGCGCGCTACGGCGGCGACAGTTTCGCTGAAGCGTTCGCAAGGATCGAATGCCATTACTTCGTCAACGGCGGTTTCTTCCGCTCGCCCAACCAGCTGCTCGAAGACGCCGGCAAGATTCGTCAGATTCCCGGGGTGATCGTGCAGGGCCGCTATGACGTGGTGTGCCCGATCAAGAGTGCCTGGGATCTGCATCGCGCCTGGCCGGAAGCGGAGTTGCGCGTGGTTGCCGACGCCGGCCATGCCGCCAGCGAGTCGGGCATTCTGAATGCGCTGATCGATGCTGCAGACCGCTTCGCGCGACTTTGAAGGCAGGCTGGACCCGCGCCGCGTCGGCAGCGGCAGCGGTAGCGGTAGCGGTAGCGGTAGCGGCAGAATGAAGCGGCTGCGGGCTTCCGGACAGCTCGGGCGCGCTGCGGCGCGGACGCTTTAGGAGACTTGCGATGCTGCTGGACTCAACGCTGGCCTATCTGCATTTCCTCAGTATTTTCGGCGTCGCTGCGACGCTGACCGCCGAGCTCGTGCTGCTGCGACCGGCGCTGATCGGCCAGAGCGGGCGCTGGCTCGCGCGCGTCGACCTGATCTACTTCATCGCCGTGATCGCGGCGGTCGCCAGCGGCGTGTCGCGGGCGATCTGGGGCGCCAAGGGTTGGGCGTTCTATGCGCACAACCCGGCGTTCCACGCCAAGGTCGGCCTGTTCGTCGTGATCGGGCTGATCTCGATCGCACCGACGCTGCAGTTCTTGCGCTGGCTGCGCGCGTTCCGGCGCGATCCCGCCTACATGGTGCCGGCCGCCGAACTCAAGCGCGCGCGCCGCGCCGTGATGATCGAGTTACACCTGTTGCTGCTGCTGCCCTTGCTGGCCGTGATGATGTCGCGCCACTTGTGGCTCTGAGCCTGACCAATCTTTGCGGCCGAGCACGTGCTTCCTGAGAATCCTCCCGGAAAATCTCCTGGTCGTCCGCGAACTTCCAGCATCGTGTGACGACCGTTCGGCGCCGACGCGGCACCCTCGACGCGCCTGCCTTGTCCTTGTAACGCACACAGGCAGATAATCGGGTCATTCCGACCGCACCGATGCGGTCACACCACATGCAGCGCCGGCGCCTTTTCGACCGATCCAGTCTGAAATCCGCACGCGCCGCCACCATGGAGGAGAATCCCATGGGTAAGTCGACGAAATACGTCGCACGCGAGGCCGACGCCAGCGGTCTCGTGCAGTACAGCGACGATGAGCATCGCATCTGGCACGAGTTGTACACGCGACAGGAGCAGGCGATCCGCGGCAAAGCCTGCGATGAGTTCATGCACGGGCTCGATCTGCTGCAGCTGCCGCGCGATCGCGTGCCGCAGCTGTCGGAGGTCTCCAAAGTCCTCAAGCGCGAGACCGGCTGGGAAGTGGCCTATGTGCCGGCGCTGATTCCGTTCTCGGAATTCTTCGCGCTGCTCGCGGCCAAGCGCTTCCCGGCGGCGACCTTCGTGCGGACGCGCGACGAGCTCGACTACCTGCAAGAGCCGGATATCTTTCACGAGATCTTCGGCCACACGCCCTTGCTGACCAATCCCTACTTCGCCGATTTCACTGCGACCTACGGCAAGCTGGGACTCGCCGCGAGCAAGGAAGACCGCGTGTACCTCGCGCGCATGTACTGGTTCACGGTGGAATTCGGACTGTTGGGCGCATCGCCGACGGATGCCTCGCGGGGCCGTGAAGATGCGTCGGCGACAACGGCGACTGACGACAGCACCGACGGCGCCGATCCGGCACAGAGCCTTGCCGGCACCAGCGCTACGTCTGGGCCGATCGACCTACCGCGCATCTACGGCGGCGGCATCCTGTCGTCGATCGGTGAAACCGCGCATGCGCTCGGCACCGTGCCGCAACGTCGGCGCTTCGACGTGGTCAGCGCGATGCGCACGCCGTACCGCATCGACATCATGCAGCCGCTGTATTACGTGCTGGAAGACCTGCGCGAGCTGTACGAGATCACCCAGCGTGACGTGATGGCCGATGTCGCCGAAGCCAAACGGCTTGGCTTGTTTCCGCCGCTGTTCGCACCGAAGGCGAACCCGCAGGACGCACGTCTGCCGAAGACGGCCCTCGCCGAACCGCAGGCGGCGTCCACCGCGGCCGACACACAGCGCGCGGCCTAACGCGATCACACGGTGGGGCTGTCCGGCCACCGCATCCACTGAAACGGAAGCGATAACGGTAAAGGCAGCCGTTCGATCTCAATCATTCCCGCGGCATTGTTGATTTCCAACCTGACCGCGCAACGCAAAACATGGAGCGTTTCATGACTCAGTCCAGCATTCCGCCGACCGGCAATCCGCTCGGCACCGACGGTTTCGAATTTGTCGAATTCACCGCGCCGACGGCGCAAGGTGTGGCGCAGCTGCACAGCCTGCTCGAACTGCTCGGCTTCAGCGCCGTGGCGCGTCATCGCAGCAAGGACGTCACGCTGTTCCGTCAGGGCGACATCAATTTCCTGGTCAACGCCACGCCGTATACGCACTTCGCGCAGTTCGCCGTCGCGCACGGGCCCAGCGCCTGTGCCATGGGCTGGCGCGTCGCGGATGCACCCAAGGCCTACGCCTACGCCGTTGCCCAAGGCGCGGTGCCGTTCGACACCAAACCCGGCTTCATGGAACTGAATTTGCCGGCGGTTTACGGCATCGGCAACAGCGTGCTGTATTTCATCGATCGCTATGTAAAAGATAGCGCCGCGCGGCCCCATACGATCTACGACGTCGATTTCGTGCCCCTCGCCGGCGCCGACCAAAGCCCGAAGGGCGTTGGCCTGACCCAGCTCGATCACCTGACGCACAACGTCTCCAAGGGCAACATGGACGTCTGGTCCGGCTTCTACGAGCGCATCGGCAATTTCCGCGAGATCCGCTATTTCGATATCGAGGGCAAGCAGACCGGCCTGGTGTCGCGCGCGATGACCTCGCCCTGCGGCAAGATCCGCATTCCGATCAACGAGAGCGCCGACGATCGCAGCCAGATCGCCGAGTTCATCCGCGATTATCGCGGCGAAGGCATTCAGCATCTGGCCCTGGCGACCGATGACATCTATGCAACGGTGAGCGCGCTGCGCGAGCGCGGCGTGGTCTTCATGGATACGCCCGACACGTACTACGACAAGACCGACGCGCGCGTGCCGAACCACGGCGAAAATCTTGCGCGGCTGCGTGCGCTGCGCGTGCTGATCGACGGCGCGCCGGTGGAAGGCATCCTGCTGCAGATCTTCACCAGCACCGTGATCGGCCCGATCTTCTTCGAGATCATTCAACGCAAGGGCAACGAAGGCTTCGGCGAAGGTAATTTCAAGGCTCTGTTCGAGAGCATCGAGGAAGATCAGGTGCGGCGCGGCGTGCTGCAATCGCCCGCCGCCTGAAGCCAAAGCCAGCGCCGCATCTGCCGGAGATTCGCATGCGTAAATGGATCAGCATCCCGCACGTCGAAGGCCTCGCCTCGCGCCAAGCCCATGCGGATCTGCCGCCAGGCACGGTCGAGCGCGAACTCGGCAAGGAAGGCTTCTTCGGCCCGGCCACGCACATGATCCATCCGCGTCCGCCGACCGGCTGGAGCCATTGGGAAGGACCGTTGCGACCGCGCGCGTTCGACACCGCGAAGCTTGGCGCACTCGGCGACTCGCCCTGGAATGCCGCCGGTCTGCTGCACAACGCACATTGCGCGATGCGTTTCTGGGAGTGCCGGACTTCGATGGATCACCTGGTGCGCAATGCGGATGGCGACGAGTTGCTGTTCATTCACGCCGGTCGCGCCGATCTGTTTTGCGATTACGGCCATCTGGCAATCGAGGCCGGCGACTACGTCGTACTGCCGCGCGGCACGATGTGGCGACTCGATCTCGTCAGCGGTCCGCTGCAACTGCTGTTGATCGAGGCGACCAACTCGAGCTACCAACTGCCGGACAAAGGTCTGGTCGGCGCGCACGCGATCTTCGATCCGGCAATGCTCGATGTGCCGCGCATCGACGAGGCTTTCAAGGCGCAGGCCGCGAACCCGCAAGCCGGCGCGCCGTGGCGCGTGCGTATCAAGCGCCGCAATCTGATCTCGACCGTGACCTATCCCTATAACCCGCTCGATGCGCTCGGCTGGCATGGCGACCTGCATCCGGTACGGATCAATCTTCGCGACATCCGGCCGCTGACGTCGCACCGCTATCACTTGCCGCCGAGCGCGCATACGACCTTCGTCGCCAACCGATTCGTCGTCTGCAGTTTCGTGCCGCGTCCGTTCGAAACCGATCCCGGTGCGATCAAGGTGCCGTTCTTCCACAACAACGATGATTTCGACGAAGTGATTTTCTATCACGCCGGCGATTTCTTCTCGCGCGACAACATTCATCCCGGCATGGTGACGCTGCATCCTTGCGGCTTCACCCATGGCCCGCATCCGAAAGCACTGGGAAAGATGTTGCAACAGAGCAAGCCGGGCACCGACGAGTACGCGGTGATGATCGATACACGCGATGCCCTCGATGTCGGCGCGGCTGCGAGTGGTATCGAGTTCGAGGCGTATCACCGCTCTTGGGGCGCGGACGCGACGGGTGGCTGAAACGAGGTCCGATTGGTTCGCTGATGATCAGTTCGCTCGCTGATCAGATCACTGCAGATGCGGACATGAAAACGCCGGCTTGCGCCGGCGTTCGTATTGCCACTTGCGATGGACGGCAGCGTCCCGATCGGGACCTTGCAATGCCGCCTGGCGCCAAGCGTTTTAGTTCATCGGCGGTGCCGGATGCGCGGCCTGCCACTGCGCGACCTTCGCTTCGCGCTGCGCCACCAGCGTGGCCATCTGCGCTTTCTGGTCGTCGGTCAGCAGTGCGTAGATCTGCGTGCGAATCGACGCCATTTCGGTGACCCGTGCACTCGCGGCATTGGCTTCGGCCTGCGCCAGTGCGCCGGTTGCCGTCTGGTAGGCGGCGGTGCCCGGCACCGAGGTCTCGAAGGCTTTGCGCTGTTCGTGCAGAGCGTCCATCTGTGCGCGCATCTGCGGCCGCGCCGATTCGACGATCTGCTTGATGCTGGCTTTCTGCGCATCGCTCAAATTGAGCTGATGCAGCTCATGGGCAAGCGGTCCGCCATGATGGTGCTGGTGCCAGCCACCGGGGCCACCGTCCTCCGGTCCGGGGCCTTGGGCGAGCACGCTGCCGCCAATTGCCATTGCAGCCACCAGGGCCGCCGAAATAATCGTAGTGTTCCGCATGAGATGCTCCTAAAACCTGCTATGAAATTAAGGGTGTTGCGCGCAATTCATTGGACGCTGCGAGCAGGTGTAAAAGAGTTTCCCGCTGGTAAAGATCGGTAAAGCAATGCGTCGAGCGGTTGCGAGGCACGCCGGAGCGGCCGAGAGTAGGCGAGCCTAGGCCATTAGGCCATATGAAACAGCGCTGACGTTGCTCTCGCTGATTAAGGATTTCATCGATTGACGTACTGGAAGTACACGAGAGAAGACTGATGTGGCGGTGCTACGGAAAGCGGCCGCATACGGGGGCCACAAGGACGAGGCTCGTTCCATCTGGTCTATTGGTCTAGGCTCTACCCATGTCCCGAATATTGATTGCCGACGATGACCGCGAGCTGTGCGGTCTGCTTGCCGAATACCTTCGCCGCGAGGGCTTCACGGTGGACATCGCCAGCGATGGCGCCGCGGCGCTGGCACGCTTGCGCGACGCCGAGCAGCGCCCCGATCTACTGATTCTCGATGTGATGATGCCGGGCCGTGACGGTCTCGACACATTGCGCGAGTTGCGTGCCCAGCACCGTCTTCCGGTGATCATGCTGTCCGCACGCGGCGAGCCGGTGGATCGTGTGATCGGACTCGAACTCGGCGCTGACGACTACCTGGCGAAGCCCTGCCTGCCGCGCGAACTGCTGGCGCGGGTGCGCGCGCAGCTGCGCCGCGGTGGCGGTCAAACCGGTCCGAGCGAAACGCTCAGCGTCGGCGTGCTGCGACTGCATGGCGGCGAACGCCGCGCCTATGCGGAAGATCAGGAACTGCCGCTGACCGGCGCGGAGTTCGCACTGCTGCTGGCGCTGGCGCAACGCGCCGGCGACGTGATCGATAAGTCCACACTGACGCGTGCGGCACTCGGTCGCGAGCTGGAACGCTTCGATCGCAGCATCGATGTGCACGTCAGCCGTCTGCGCCACAAGCTGACCGAGGCCTCACGCAATGCGCCGCGGATCGAGTCGGTTCGCGGTGCCGGCTACGTACTCACCTTGGCATGAGTCCGTTCAACAGTCCGCTCTATCGGCGGCTGCTCGTGTGGTTTGTCGCTGCCAATCTGGCAACGCTGGTGCTCGGCATGATTCTCACCGACCGACTGGTGCGGCGTGGCAAGTTGAGTGAGCCGGATTGGATCGAACTGGCGCAGAGCGCCAACGAGATCTATCAGACCGAAGGCCGTATCGGACTGCAGGCCTGGGCCGACGAACGCCACCTCGAAGGGATCGAGGCGAACCTGTTCGAGAACGACAGACCCTTGTTGCCGCGGCCGCTGCCGCCACCTTTGAACGAAGCCCTGCCGCGTCTGCTGGCCGACCACGAAATCATGCTGCGCCCTCGTCCGGACCTGCGGGTGGTCGGCCTCGGCGTCACCGGCAATGATGGGGTGCATCGGCAGCTGGTCGCGCTGCGTGGCGCGCGACCGCCGCAAATCCGCCGCCAGGTGTTCGTCACCATCCAGATCGTGCTTTCGCTGTTCGGCATCGGCGGTGTTGGCTGGCTGATTGCGCGCGGTGTGGCCAAGCCGGTTGAAGCCTTGCGCGGCGCGACTCAAAGAATGGCGGCGGGCGAACTGTCGGCGCGCGTCGGACCGAAATGGACCAGCCAGCAGGATGAACTCGGGCAGCTCGCGCGCGATTTCGACGGCATGGCCGAACGCATCGAATCCTTAGTCGCGCACGAGCGCAGCGTTTTGCAGGATCTGTCGCACGAACTGCGCTCGCCGCTCGCGCGACTGCAGCTGATTCTCGACCTCGCGCGCAGCGGCAAGCCCGGCGACGCGGCCGAACAGTTCCGCCGCGGTGAAGCAGAGATCGAACGACTCGACCGCATGATCGGCGAGATGCTGGCGCTGTCGCGGATGGAAGCCGATCTGCCTGGCATGGAGCGCGAACGCGTGTCGCTCGCCGGCATGGTGCGAGCGCGCGTCGATGCGGCAGGGATCGAAGCACAGGCGCGCGAGGTCACGCTGTCGACCGCTGCCAATGCCACACCGATCGTAATCGGCAACAACGCGCTGCTGGAGCGCGCGGTCGACAATCTGCTCGGCAACGCGATCAAGTTCAGTCCGCTCGGCGGCGCCGTCGACGTACACATCGATCAGCGTGGCGACAAAGCCGTGATCCGCGTGCAGGATCGCGGTCCCGGCGTGCCGGAAACCGAAATCGAGTCGCTGTTCCGACCGTTCTTCCGCGGGGCCAACGCCGCCTATGCGAATGGTCATGGACTCGGCCTGACGATCGTGCAACGCATCGTGCGCGCGCACGGTGGCTGCGTCGAAGCGATCAATCGCGAAGGCGGCGGCTTGATCGTCGAGCTGCTGTTGCCGCTGGCGCCGGTCGAGGCGCGCGAACGTCGCAGCAGCCAGACGGCTTGATTCAAGCTGTTTGCAGGGCGCTCGATCGGATCGACCGCCGGTACGAACTCGATGCAAGCAACCGGCATGCAGCCGGTGGCAACCGACTACGCTGCAGTGCGGTTCGGTGATTTTTCGAGTCGCAGTAGAATGGGTCTGGTTTGCTCGCGAACATAGTCATGAAGCTCGCAACGCTCAAGGACGGCAGCCGCGACGGTCGCCTCGTAGTGGTCAGCCGCGACCTGGCGCATGCGGCACCCGCGCCGCTGGTCAAAACGCTGCAGGCCGCGCTCGACGACTGGGATCGCGTCGCTACCGATCTGGTAGCACTGTACGACCAGCTGAATGCCGGGCGCATCGCCGGCACCCTCGAATTCCACAGCGAAGACTGCCTTGCACCTTTGCCCCGCGCCTATCAGTGGGCGGACGGCTCGGCGTACGTCAACCATGTCGAACTGGTGCGGCGCGCGCGCGGCGCCGAGCTGCCGGCAAGCTTCTGGAGCGACCCGCTGATGTACCAGGGCGGCAGCGACCGCTTCCTTGCACCGACCGAGCCGATTCCGCTGGCGGATCCGGCCTGGGGCTGCGATCTGGAAGCCGAAGTGGCGGTGATCACCGCCGATGTCGCCGCCGGCAGCGACGCGCAGACGGCGCGTGCCGCGATCCGCCTGCTGGTGCTGGTCAACGACGTGTCGCTGCGCAACCTGATCCCGGCGGAGCTGGCGAAGAACTTTGGCTTTTTTCAATCGAAGCCGAGCAGCGCCCTGTCGCCGGTAGCAGTTACGCCGGACGAACTCGGCACGGCCTGGGACGGTGCACGCCTGCACGGCGCGCTGCGTTCGTCGATCAACGGGGCCTTGCTCGGCACGCCCGATGCCGGCGTCGACATGACCTTCGACTTTCCGACATTGATCGCACATGCCGCGAAAACGCGTGCGCTCGGCGCGGGCAGCATCATCGGCTCGGGCACGGTTTCGAACCGCGACGCTGACGGTGGACCCGGCCGACCGATCGCCGACGGCGGAGTCGGCTATTCCTGCCTGGCCGAATTGCGGTCGGTCGAGTCGATCCTGCATGGCGCGCCACGCACGGGCTTTCTGCAAATCGGTGATCGCGTGCGGATTGAAATGCTCGACGCCAGCGGCGCCTCGATCTTCGGCGCGATCGATCAAGTCGTCGGCGCTTGAGGAGCCGGACCGTGCTGAGGCTCTACAGCTATTGGCGTTCGACTTCCTCGTACCGCACCCGAATCGCATTGAATCTGAAGCTGCTCGACTACGAATTGCGCACCGTGCATCTGGTGCGCGATGGCGGTGAGCAGAACGATGAGACCTATCGTCGGCTGAACCCGCAAGGCCTGGTACCGCTGCTGGTCGATGGCGAGTTCCGGCTGGCGCAGTCGCTGGCAATCTTCCAGTATCTCGAAGCCTTGGTGCCGCAGCCGGCGCTGGTACCGGAGGACGCGCAGCACGCCGCGCGGATGTGGTCGTTCTGCCAGACCATCGCCAGCGACATCCAGCCGCTGCAGAACCTGCGCGTGCTGCATTACTTGAAGGATCAACTCGGGGTCGACGACGCGGCAAGGACTCGCTGGTTGCAACACTGGATCGGTGCCGGGCTTGACCCACTCGAAGCCATGCTGCAGCAATACGCTGAATCGCCCTACTGCTTCGGCGACACTCCGACTTACGCCGACTGCTGTCTGCTGCCGCAACTGTATGCAGCACTGCGGTTCGGTTGCGCGCTCGAACGCTGGCCGCGTCTTGCAGCCGTGCAATCGCGCTGCAACGAGCATCCTGCGTTTGTCGCCGCGCATCCATCACAGCAGCCCGATGCGGAGCCCGATAAGAAGCCTGCGAGCTGATGCAGGTGTCAGGAGCCGCATGAACGGTCGCGCCCGCACGGCCAACGGCGCTCAGGTGCGGCGCATCGCGATTTAGACTGCAGGCTGATCGATCGCAAGCGCACAGGAGTGCCGGCCGATGTCGAACCTGCTGAGACTTTTCGTTTCCTTGATGGCGCTGGGCGCTGCTTCGCTGGCGCAGGCCGCAGCACCAGCGGCGCCTTCTGCGAAGTTGCATCGCGGCGATTTTGTTCGCGTGCGGCTGATGAGCGGCCCGGTGTATCACCTCAAACTCAGCGGTCTCGACGAAGCAACGCTGGTCGGACTCAGCGGCAACATGAGTGTGCACCTGCCGCGTCACGAAATCGCGAGTGTCGAACGCGAAGCCGCACCGCGCGAAACGATGTCCGGACCGACCCCGACCACCGCCGTGCTGGGCCTGCTGGGCTTAAGTGCCGCCAGCAATGGTGCGGCACAGAACTTCGGCGCCGGTCACGCTTGCAACGGCAGTACCTCGGGCTGCTGAGCGCCGAGTCAGTCCTTCGGCGCCGGCCTTGCCTGCAACCAAAGTAAATCGACTGCTAAGCGCCTACGTCGGCGTCCGATCCGCTGCCGCGCGCGTCGGTTGCTCGCTACGCGTTCGGTAGCGTGCCGCGCAGGCGCTTGAGATCCTCGGCGTGGCGCAGGCGGCTATCCCGACGCAGTGCTGCCTCGCCGTAACGGCGGACCTCTTCCGGTGATTCCGGCTGCAGCGCCGGCACCGGCCGGGGCCGGCCGTTCGCATCGACCGCGACGAAACTCATGTAGGCCGACAGGATATGGCGGCGTTCGCCACCGCCGACCGCTTCGGCTTCGACCTTCACGCCGATTTCCATCGAGCTGGTCCAGGCGCGGTTCACCGCCGCATGCATCACCAGCACATCGCCGCGCCGCGCAGGCGCCATGAAATGCACCGCGTCGACACTCACCGTAACGGTCACGCCGCCGGCGTGGCGGTCGGCAACCACCGCGGCAAGACGATCCATGTGCGCCATGATCATGCCGCCGAACACGGTGTCGTTGGCGTTGAGATCGTTCGGGAACACCATGTAGACCTGTTCCCGCACGGTCGACATCGCGACGGTTTTGCTGGCACTGCCGGAGGGATCGCTCATCCGCTGCATTTTAGCCGAGCGCTCTGCGCGACGCGCATCGCAAGCCGCAACGCGATCAGTGCGCGGCGACTTCCGGCGTGAGCTTGCGCGGCTTCTGCAGCAGCGGGATCAGCAGCACCGAGCCGATGATGACCCAGGACAACAATCGATACATGTCGGCGTAGGTGAGCGTGGCTGCTTGCAGCTGCACCTGCTGAGCCAACATGCCGATGGCCCCGCCGGCACTGCCTGCGCTACCGAGGCTCGGCTGCAACGCGCCCTGCATGGTCGACAGCGCTTCGCGCACCGGCTCGCGGGTCGGGCGCGTCATCTCGGCGAGCATCTGCCAATGCAGCCAGGTGCGCTGGTTGATCAGCGTGGTGATCACTGCAAGGCCGAGCGCGCCGCCGATGTTGCGCGTGACATTGAACAGACCGCTGGCATTGTGCACTTCGCTCGGCGGCAATGTGCCGAGTGCCAGGCCCGTCATCGGGATGAAGCTGAAGACGAAGCCGGCGCCGCGCAGCGCTTGTGGCAGGGCGAATTCGGCGAAGCCCCAGTCCGACGTGACGAAGCTGTTCAGATAGGTGCCGGCCGCAATCAGCACCAGGCCGATCACGATCACGCGGCGCGGGTCCATGCGTGAGCCGAGTCGGCCGGCGAGCGGCGCGGTGAAGAACATGGTTCCGCCCTGGACCATCATCACTTCGCCGATCTGCAGCGGGTTGTAGCCGCTGACCTGACCGAGAAACACCGGGGTGAGATAGATCAGCGTGAACATGCCGATGCCGAGCACGGTCGACACCATTGAACTGATCGCGAAATTGCGATCGTGGAACGCGCGCAGGTCGACGATCGGATGCTTGGCGGTGAACGAGCGCCAGAAGAACAGCACGCCGCCGATCACCGTGATCACCGCCGTGATCGCAACGCTGTCTTCGGCGAACCAGTCCTTGCGCGGGCCCTCGTCGAGCGTGTATTCGAGGCCGCCGAGAAACATCGCCATGAACACCAGGCCGTAGACATCGAAGTTCTTGAACAGCGCCGGCTGCGGCCGGTCGATGCGCAACAGCGTCCACACCGCACTGGCGCAGACCAGCCCCGGCACGACGTTCAGCAGAAACAGCCAGTGCCACGACAAGCTATCGGTGACATAGCCGCCGATGGTGGGGCCGAGCGACGACGCCAGCATCGTCAGCATGCCCGACAACACCTGCGGAACCGCACGCGTTTTCGGATCCGGGAACAGGATGAACATGGATGCGAATGCGGTTGGAATCATGCCGCCGCCGAGCAGGCCTTGCAGCACGCGGAACACCACCATCGAACCGAGGCTCCACGAAAACGCGCAGGCGACGCTGGCCAGCGTGAAGCCGAGCGCGGAGATCACGAAGTAATTGCGCGTCGACAGCATGCGCGACATGTAGCCGGACAAGGGCACGGCGATGACTTCGGCGATCAGGTAGGCGGTTTGCACCCACTGGATCTCGTCGATCGACGCCGACAGGCCGGCGCGCAGCTCGTTGATCGAACTGGCGACAATCTGGATATCGAGCACGGCCATGAAGCTGCCCAGCGTCATGGCCAGGAAGCCGTACCACATGCGCTTTTGCGCGCGCCGGCGCGCATCGCCGGTGAGCGTGCTGTCGGGAAGGAAGATGCCCTCGTACATGCGCGTTCGGATCGATCGCGCGGTCTAGTGCTGCGCCACCGGCGCGCCGGCGGTGCCGTGCGTATCGACCGTCGCGACGACCGACATGCCGGGCCGCAGGCGGCCGCGCAGCGGCTCATCGTCTTCGAGCACGATCTTCACCGGCACGCGCTGCACGATCTTGGTGAAGTTGCCGGTGGCATTCTGTGCCGGCAGCAGCGCGAACTCCGCACCGGAGGCGGGCGATACGCTATCGACGTGACCGCGCAGCCGAGCGCCTGGAAACGCGTCGACGCGCAATGCAACCGGCTGGCCGATGCTCATGCGTGTCAGCTGCGTTTCCTTGTAGTTGGCCTCGACGTACACCGCCTGCAGCGGTACGAGCGTCAGCAAGCGCGCACCCGGCGCGATGCGTTCGCCGACGCGCGCAGCCAGATCGCCGACGCTGCCGTCAATCGGCGCGCGCACGGTGGTCGCGTCGAGGTCGAGCTGGGTCAGTTGTGCGCTGGCCTGCTGTGCCTGTATCTGCGCCTGCAGCCGCTCGGTGTCGGCGTTCAAGGCCGAAACCTGCTGCTCGGCCGCTTGCAGCGAAGCCTGGTTGCGCGCCACCGCCGCGTCGCCGGATTTGAACGATGCGCGCGCGGTGTCGAGGCGTTGCGTCGTTGCAACACCATCGCGCACCAGTTGCTGCGCACGATCCCAATCTTTCTGCAGACGCACCTGATCGGCCTGCGCGGCTGCCAGATTGGCGCGCGCCTCGGCAATCGTCGCCTGCTGCAGCCGCAGTTGTGCTGCGTTCGACTGCAGCGCGGCCTGCGCCGAGGCGACTGCGGCCTGCGCGTTGGCGACGCGCGCGGTGTAATCGCGAGGATCGATTTCGACCAGCACGTCGCCCCTGTGCACCACCTGGTTGTCGACCACGTGTACAGCCATGACTTCACCACCGACGCGCGGCGTGATGACGCTGCTGTCGGCGCGGACGTACGCATCGTCAGTGGATTGCAGGAACCGCCCGGTGGTCCACCAATGGATGCCGAAAGCGATCAGGGCGACCAACACCACGGCCGCGATCAGCACGCGCAGCCCGGTTTTTGCGACGACAGCCATGTGCGATAACTCGAAGGAAGGGTGATCGGAAGGACAGCGGCGGCCTCTCTTTCCGGAGTTGCCGGATGATCGGTCGCCTGCTAATGTAATGTACGTTACAGTTCATTCTGCGCCGTGGCCAAAACCAAAGTCAACCCGAAGCGTGTTCCACCGCAACCGCGCCGCACCGAGCGCGGCGAGTTGCGGCGGCTGGCGCTGCTCGACATCGCCCGCGACGTATTTCTGGAACGCGGCTACGAAGGCACCAGCATCGAAGAGATCATGCGCCGCGTCGGCGGATCGAAGGCTAGCCTGTACTCCTATTTCGGTAGCAAGGAAGGTCTGTTCTACGAGATTCTGGTGGCGCAGACCGAAGCCTTCATGAACGAACTGCAGATACCGACGGTGGCCGACGCTACGCTCGAGAAAACCCTGCGTCGTATCGGTACGACGTTCTTGAAAGTGATGCTCGACCCGCGCCGCTCCGGCCTGTTCCGCATCATGATCGCCGAAGCCGGGCGCCTGCCGACCGAGGTCGTGCAGCGCTTTTACGACAAGGGGCCGCATCGTGGTCGCATGGCCCTGGGCCACTACCTCGAACTGCAACGGCTTGCCGGTCGCCTGCGTTGCCCGGACGCCGCACGTGCCGCCACGCAGTTTTTCGATCTCATTAAAGGGCAGCCGCACAGCCGTACCTTGCTCGGCCTGAGCGCATTCCCCGAAGGCCTCACGCTCGAGCAGCACGTGGACAGCGCCGTGAATCTGTTCCTGCACGGCTATCTGCAGCACAGCTGAACCTGTTTCGATCCGCTTCCGGAATCCAGAATTTCTCGCAGCCATGAAGATCGTCACCACCTCCCTTTTTTATCGTCTGCGCGCGACGCTGCTGCTGGCGGCATTGATCGCGCCGACGGCGCAGGCATTGAGCTTGCGCGAGGCGGCCGAACTGGCCTTGCAGAACGATCCGCGCATGCGCGCAGCCGATCAGGCCGTCGCCGTGTCGGAAGCCAATGTCGATGTCGCCCGCGCGGGCTATCTGCCCAGCGTGTCGCTGAGTGGCGGTACCGGCGTGCAGAAGGTCTATCTCGGCAACAATTTTCCGGCGGGCTTCCCGAAGCCCGATCTGCTGAATCCCTACTCCGCCTCGCTGAAGGCGAGCCAGCCGCTGTATAGCGGCGGACTCACCAGCGCGCAGATGTCGGACAGCCGCAGCCGTCTCGAAGGCAGCGAGCAGGATGCGGTCGCCACGCGCCAGCAACTGTTGCTGGCGGCGACCACCGCCTATCTCGATGTCGTGCGTGATCGCGCCGTGGTCGAGTTGAATCAGAAGAATCTGGCCACGCTGCAGCAGGCACAGGACGACGCCAGCAAGCGGTTCGAAGCCGGTGAAGCCACGCGTACCGACGTCGCCCAGGCCAACGCGCGTCGCGCCGAAGCGGAAGCGCAGCTGAAGCGCGCGAACGCCAATGCGCACATCTCGGATGCCGCTTTCGTCCGCGTGATCGGCGTCGCGCCGCAAAACCTGGGCGCCGATTGGCCGGTGCCGCAGACGCCCGCTTCGCTCGATCAGGCGCTGGCAGCCGCAGGACTCACGCCTTCGGTACTCGCGGCGGACGCGCAGAGCCGTTCCGCGCATGCGCAGATCGACGCCGCGCGCGCCGCGCTGCTGCCGCAGGTTTCACTCGACGGTGGCGCCAGCGCGCAGGACGATAGCCAGTTCGCGCTGAACCGTTACCAATATTGGCAAGTTCAGCTGAAGGCCACACTGCCGCTGTATGCCGGCGGCGCGAATGCCGCGCGGCTGAGCGCGGCGCACGCCGCAGCCGAGCAGGCCGATGCGCAGGCCAGCGATGCGCAACACGCGGCGATCCAGTCGATCACGCAGGCCTGGGCGAATTCCGAGGCCGCGGCCGACATCATCGCGTCCTATCAGGCCAGCACCGAGGCCAGCGCTTCGGCGCTCGATGCAGTGCAGAAGGAATTGCAGGTCGGCACGCGCACCACGCTCGACCTGCTCGATGCCGAGCGCGATCTGCTGTCGGCGCAAGTGAACCTCGCCGCCAGCCGCCACGACCGCGCGGTCGCCGGCTACCAGCTGCTGGCGGCCTGCGGCCTGTTGCACCTGGGCGATATCGCGCCCTGAATCGGCAGACGTTCGAACTGGCGCACGCGCCGTCGCCGAGTGCTTAGGCGGCCGGCACCAGCGTTTTCAGCGCGACGCTTTCATCGGCCAGCTGTGCGGCATCCACGTGCGCGCGCAAGCCCACCAACTTCTTCGCGATCATGAAATCCAGTGGCCGACTCACGGTGTCCGCCGCGATCAGCGCGCCGTCGTGCAGGTAGAACGCCGCGAACGAACGCGAAGCTAGATCGCCGCGAATCACCAACTGGTCGTAGCCGGTCGAGATACCGACCATCTGCAGCTTGAGCTCGTATTGATCGGACCAGAACCACGGCACCATCTTGTACGACTCCGGCTTGCCCATCAGCGTGCGCGCCGCCGCACGGCCCTGTTCCATTGCGTTCTGCACCGACTCCAGTCGCACGCGGCGACCGAGAAATTCGTTCGGATGATTGGTGCAATCGCCGGCGGCGACGATGTCCGGATCGGACGTGCGCGTGCAGTCGTCGACGACGATGCCGTTGTCGACGACCAGGCCGGCGGTCTCCGCCAACTCGGTATTCGGAATCACGCCGATGCCGACGACGATGAAATCGGCGTCGATGCGCGAGTGATCACTCAGATGAATATGTGTGACGGCCGAGTCTGGATGTGCTTCAAACTCGAACGATGTGATCTGCACGCCCGTGCGCAGATCCACACCGGCTTCACGATGCACGCGTTCGAAGAACGCCGAGATTTCCGGCACGGTGACGCGCGCGAGTACGCGTGGCAGACCTTCGAGTACGGTCACCGCGAGTCCCTGCTTGACCAGCGTCGCCGCCACTTCTAGACCGATGAAGCCGCCGCCGATGATCACCGCGCGTTGCCCGGCCTGCGCGCGTGCGCGTATCCGCTCGACATCTTCGATCGTGCGCAGCGCCAGCACGTTGGGGCGATCCGCGCCTGGAATCTTCAGTTCGCGCGCGCGGCCACCGGTGGCGAGTGCGAGCTTGTCGTAGGCCAGGCGGCTGCCATCGATGAGTTTCAGCTGCTTGGCTTCGCGATCGATCTGTTCGACACGCACGCCGCCGCGATATTCGATGCCGGCCTTGTCCAGCGCCGGCTGCTGCATCATGTAGAGCGAGTCGGCGCTGACGCTACCGGCCAAGTAGGCCTTCGACAGCGGCGGCCGCTTGTACGGCAGCGCCGTTTCCTCGCCGACGATGATCACGCGACCGGCGAAGCCGAGCTTGCGCAGTTCGCTGGCGATTTCGGCGCCGGCCTGGCCGCCACCAATGACGACGTATACGGGGGTTGCAGCGGATTCGCTCATGCGCGGCTCGGTCTTGCGGGTCGTGGTTGGGAGATTCAGGGTCGGCGGACGCGCGAACGCGCCGCGCCACTCGGGCGGGCAGCGCTGGCCGCGGTCGAAGTACGACTAGTTTAAGGAATGCCGCCGTCGCGGTGGTACATCAGGCGTTGCGATGCCGGTGGGCCATCCGACCGGCATCGCGTTTCGGCGTCGGTGCTTGGTCTCAGTGTGCGCCGGCCTTGGCGACCGCGCCCGCGGTCAGCGCGGCGCGAATCTCACGCAGCTTGCGCTTGATGATCGCGGCATTGTCGGTGCCGATCCGCAGCAGAATCTTCTGACCTGCAGAGCGTGACTCCAGATCCGGATCGGCGAACTGGTACAACACGCTGTGCTGTTCGAGTCGCAGCGGCTGCGACACTTCCGGGGTCGCGAGCAGGTTGTCGATCGCCGCGATCAGCCGATCGTTGAAGTATCCCTTCGGATAGCCGAGGTCCTGATAGGCCTGCTGGAACAAGGGATACAAGTGCACGTACGCGGCCACCAGTACCTTCGTGTTCACCGCATCGGCCGCCTGCACGTACGCCGCATAGCGGCTGGCGTTGTCGGCGGCAAGACTGCCGTCGGTGTCGACCTTGAACTTGCCGGGCGCCGGCTTCACCGGCAGCAGTCGCTGCGCGACGCGTTCGCGCGGCAGGTTGTCGACCGTCGCCACAATGCGGCGGATGATGTCGTTGAGAATGAACAGCGCGGACGCATTGGCGCCGAATACTTGCTGCAGCGCCGCTTGCGCAGCGGTGTCGCTGTCGGCCAGCGCCGGCAGTGCTGTCGTTGCCGCATCGGGCTGAGGCTCTACCTGCGCCTGTTCGATCGGATGTTCGATCGTGGCCTCGCCGGATGCGGCCGGCGGTGCGGCGGCAGTCTCGGTCGGCGCCGCGGGATGCTGCTTCTGCCACCACCAGTAACCGCCGGCGGCCACACCGGCAGCGAGCACGATCCAGATCAGATATTTCATGGGCTTCTCGAAGTCGCAGGCATCCGTTCGCAAGGCACCACTCGCCGATGCCGCGCGGCGGACATGGATAGGGAAGTCGAGGGCGCCGTGCGAAACCCCAGCGTCCGCATACGAAATCTGGCGCATTGCGCCATGCGGTGCAACCGGGCCGAGACAAAATCGACCCGGCGATGCCGGGTCGAAAGAACTGCAGGTCTCTGGAGATGTAAGGATGCGCGGGTATGCTTACCGCCAGCCAATACTCATTTAATCCATGCTTATGGTCGCGCCGGCCGCTCGCTGCAGCAGGGCTTGGCGTCGTTATCGACCAGTGCGATTTTGAATCGCCTCGCGTCGTGTCACTCACCTTAAGCTTGGCTATGATGCTATTGGTTGTTGGCGCAACGCCGGCAGGATGGCGTAACCCTAACGTCGCCGCCCGAATCAACGTAGTTGCAGCGCGCCTGCTCTGCCCCCTGCGTACCGATGCTTGCCGTGCCCGAATTCGCCGCCAAACGGCATGAGGACCTGTTTGAACAGAAGCCCGTCCAGCCGTTCGTTTCAGGACGATCCCGAAGTTGCACGGCAAGACCCGCAACGCTTGCAGGCACTGCACGAGACGATGCTGCTCGACAGTCCGCCCGAGCAAAGTTTCGATGGCCTGACGCAACTCGCGGCGAAGCTGACCGGCGCGCCGATCGTCTTCCTGGTGCTGGTCGACAGTCAGCGCGATTTCTACAAGAGCCAGCTTGGACTGCCGGAGCCGCTGGCGACGACACGTCAGGCTGAAGGCCGCAGTCTGTGTCACTACAGTTTGTTGTCGCACGATCCGCTGGTGCTGGACGAAGTGCTGGACTTCGAACATCTGGCGGATGTTCCGAACGCGCAGCACTTGGGCGTTCGCGCGTATTTCGGCGTGCCGCTGCGCGACGAACACGACTTCGCCCTCGGCACGTTCTGCGCGCTCGATACGCAGCCACGGCAGTGGACGGCGCTGGATCATGAAGTGATGGTCGAGCTCGCCGCCTCCGCACAACGCGAGATCAGCCTGCGGCGCGCACTGCATGAAGCCGCACAGAACCTGCGCAGCGCGCAGGCCGAAGCACAGGCACGCGAACAGGTGCTCGCCGCGGTTGCGCACGATCTGCGCGCCCCGCTGACGACCATCATGCTCAGTACCGAACTGCTCGCACGCGAGTTACCGGCCGAGCGCCGCGCGCAGGTGGTCGAACGTCTGCAAGGCACGGCGCAGACGATGGGCCGCATGGTCGACGAAATCCTCGAACCTGCGAAGTTGCCGAGCGCGGTTGTGCATGCACTGACGCCGACCTCACGCCTGCTCGACGAAGTCGTCGCCTTGATGCAGCCGATCGCGCAATCCAACGATGTGCAACTGGTGTTGCGCTCGCGCCCGCAGCTGCCGTCGGTGAAGATCGAACGTCATCGACTCCTGCGCGTGTTCTCGAATCTGGTCGGCAACGCAATCAAGTTTTCACCGCCCGGCAGCAGCGTCTTCCTTGACGCAGTGCCGGGCCACAACGAACTGCGCTTCTTCGTGGTCGACAGCGGCAGCGGCATCGCGGCGGTCAATCAGCCGCACATCTTCGATCGCTACTGGCAGGCCGACGAGGATCGCCGCGGCATCGGGCTGGGCCTGGCGATCGCCAAGGAGATCGTCGAAGCGCATGGCGGTCGCATCGGCGTCTCCAGCGTGCTCGGACAGGGCAGCAGTTTCTATTTCACCGTGCCGGCGACCCCGGCAGCTTAAGCCTCGGCGGCTTGCGCGCTTCTTTCGTTCGCGGCAGCGGAGTAAGCTGAAGGTCCCTCGCGCGGCGCTGCACGCCGCCGGAATTATCGAGACTCGCCATGGCCTTCAACACCCCCACTCCCGATCGCGGCAACCCGGCCTGGCAGGCCCTGCGCAAGAACGGCATGACCGTGCAGTCGGGCGCGGCGATCACGCGCGCCGACATCGCGCTCCGCACAGCCTTTCTGTTGCTCGCGTGCATCGGCGGCGCGGCCTTCGGTTGGCTCGGCACGCAATACGGGTTGATCGCTCCGCAGCAGGCGCGACTGGTGCTGATCGGCTCGGCCGTGGTGTATCTCGCGCTCGGCCTGGTGATTGCATTCAAGCCGCTCAGCGCGCAGTGGTTGGCCACCCCGGCAGTCACCATTGAAGGCATCGCGCTCGGCTTGCTGACGCTGCAGTTCGATACGCGCTATCACGGCATCGGCACGCAGGCTTTGCTGGCAACGCTGCTGGTCGCCGGCGTCACCTGGGGCGCGTACGCGAGCGGTTTGATCAAGCCGGGTCCGCGCTTCGTCAAGATCGTCGCCGTCGCGACACTTTCGGCAGTGCTGCTGTATGCCACCGACCTGCTGCTGATGTGGCTGCTGCCGCAGAATCCGCTGGCCGGCATGATCCGCGGCAACGGCATGGTCGGCATCGGCTTTTCCGTGCTGATGGTGGGGTTGGCGTCGATGAACCTGATCGCCGATTACCTGCAGGCCGATCAGCTGGTCGCGCAGCGCGCACCGAAGGCACTGGCCTGGTACTCGGCCTGGGCCGTGATGGTGACGCTGATCTGGCTCTACATGGAAATGTTGCGGCTGCTGTCCAAGGTGAACTCGCGCCGCTGAACCTTGCGTTGAGCCGAACCGGCCAGAGCTGATCGCTTGCCTATGGACGATCGGGTCCGCGAAACACCCGCCGAGGCTGCTGCCCGCGCGCGTGCGCACGATGGCAATACGCAGGCGGCGCTGACGATCGCGATTTCGTCACGCGCCGTATTCGCACTCGATGACGCCAATCAGGTCTGGCAGAACGAGGGCATCGAGGCGTATCGCGAACATCAGCGCCTGTACGAAGAGCAGCCGCTGGCGCCGGGTCCGGCGTTCGGGTTCGTCAAGCGCCTGCTGCAACTCAACGGTATTCGTCCGGGTCAGCCGCTGGTGGAAGTGGTGCTGCTGTCGCGTAACGATCCCGATACCGGCTTGCGCGCGTTCAACTCGATCGAACACCACGGCCTGCCGATCACGCGTGCCGCATTTCTGTCCGGCTCGTCGCCGTACCGTTATCTGAAACCGTTCGACGCCTCGCTGTTCCTGTCGATGAATGCCGACGACGTCAGCGAAGCGATCGCCGAAGGCTATCCGGCCGGACTGGTGTTACCGACCACGCTGGCCGACGACGGTGACGATCACGAACTGCGCATCGCATTCGACTTCGACGGCGTGATTGCCGACGACGCCTCCGAAGCGGTTTACAAGAACCAGGGGCTCGAGGCATTCCAATTGCACGAGCAGGCGCACGCAACCGAAGCGATGAATCCGGGTCCGCTGAAGATGTTCTTCGAGCGACTCGCGACGATCCAGGCGATTGAACGCGAGTTGCGCGCAGCCGATCCGGCTTATCGACAGCGCCTGCGTACCGCCATCATCACTGCGCGCGATGCGCCGGCACACCGCCGTTGCGTGTTGACGCTGCGGCAATGGGGTATCCGCGCGGACCAGACGTTTTTCCTCGGCGGCCGCGCGAAGAAGCCGATCCTCGACGTGTTCAAGCCGCACCTGTTCTTCGACGATCAGCGTCGCCACCTCGATGCCGCGAGCAGTGGCGTGCCCTGCGCACATATTCCGTTCGGCGTGCGCAATCGGCCCGAGCCGGCTGCGGCCTGAACACGAATTCCGGATCGACGTGTTCGATAGTTCCGGCGCCAGCAAGAGTGTAATGAGGCTGGGATGCGCGGCACTGTTGGTGTTCGGCAGCGCAGCGGCTCCGGCGTCCGGTGCTGCGCGGCATGCAAATACAACGGTTGCGACGTCCTCGCCGGGATCAGCGACGGCATCGGCATCGGCAGTCGCGCCGTCGACGCCGGCTTGCGTACTTTCGCGCACGCCGGCCGACGCAAATGGCGTGATCGCGTTTCGCCACTGCGCGGACGCGCCCGAGATGATTGCATTCAAGGGTGGCCGTTTTCGCATGGGGGATCTGCTCGGCAACGGACTTCCGTACGAGAATCCCTCGCGTGAGGTTCAGGTGGCGCCGTTCGCACTCGGCCGCTACGAAATCAGTAACGGTGAATGGCAGGCCTGCGTTGCATCCGGTGGCTGCGAAGCACTGCCCGGCGCCGATGATCCGGCGCGTGCGCATTATCCGGTTACGCACGTGAACTGGAATCGCGCAGTGAGCTATACGCAGTGGCTGACGCACCGCACGGGCAAGCCGTATCGCCTGCCGAGCGAAGCCGAATGGGAATACGCCGCACGTGCCGGCACACCCTGGCAGTACACCTGGGGCAATCTCGAACTGGAGGCCTGCGCGCACGCCAATACGCTCGACCGCGCAGGGCTCGCCGCGCACCCGCAGTGGACCTGGAATGTCGACTGCAATGATGGCTTCGCCGAGAGCGCGCCGGTCGGCAGCTTTACGGCCAACGCCTGGGGCCTGTACGACATGCTCGGCAATGTCTGGGAATGGGTCGCCGATTGCTGGCACAGCGACTACACCGGCGCGCCCACCGATGGTAGGCCCTGGATTGCCGATGGCGATTGCAGCAAGCGCGTCAATCGCGGCGGCGGTTGGGGCAACAACCCGCGCTCGATGCGAGTGTCGGCACGCGATGCCGATCCCGCCGATGCGTCCAGCGATGCGCTGGGCTTCCGTATCGCATTGAGCCTGGCGGAGGCCGCGCCGTGAGCAGAGAACAGCTGCAGACGACATTCGCGCACTCGGCCACGGCCAGCACACTGGCGCCGCTCCGAACCGCACGATCGCGCTGGCGTTCAACGAATCTGCGCAGCTCGCTCGCCGCGACGCCGCAGAGGTTCATGGATTCTGCAGTCAGACGATGTGAGTCTTCGCGCGAGCGATCGAACAGCCGCGTGCTGCATCGTTTGCGCAGGCTGCTACCGTTTGCGTTGCTGCTCGTCGGCGGCCTCGCGCAAGCGGCATCGCTCGAACGCACGCTCAATCTGAAAATCACGATTGCCGGCACGCAGAACTGGCGTAACGTCCTGCAATCCTCACAGGCGACGACCACTCAGGATTACACGCTGAGTACCTCGCTGCGCTCCGATGGCATCCGCTACGCGGACAATCTGCTCGACCCGGACGTGACCCATCGGCTCGAGGTCAAGCAGGACTACCTGACGCGTCAGGGCCTGTTGCGCCTGAAGCAGGAGAACGGCGGCAAGCTGCCGACAACGCCGGTGGACTTGAAAGCGTTCACCGACCGCGTGCAGCAAGCCGGCACGCCCTGCCGCGAAGAAAGCGACTGCGATTGGGCGGTGGCCGAACGCTATGCAGCGCTGAGCGCACTGCAAAACAACAGCGTGCAGACGCTGGAGGAATTCCTGCAGCCGCCGGTCAACGCCGATGGCAGCGGCTATTACTATTTCTTCGGCTACGGCGGCTGTTCGAACCGCATGCATCTGGTCAACCACACGCACATCGCCGGCAGGCGTGCGTACGAGCGCGATCGCAAGCAATTGCAGCCGTTCGTGCTGGACCGCAGTGCGGACAGTACGGGGAGCGCGACGGAACAGGCGTCGCTGTGTCGGCGCTACACGATTACCATCGACGCGAAAACCGGCGCGCTGTTCGTCGAGAACACTTATCTGCCGGAAGCGCACGGCACCACCGTAAAGAGCTTGAGTGGCCGCACCGAATCCAGCGAGACCGATATGCCGGTGCCGGCCGAGGTCATCAGCTGGGTGACGCAGACGCTGCGGCAAGCCAAATCCGTCAGCGGCAGCACCGCAACCCAGTTGCACATCACCGCACCGCTGGATGGCGACAGCACGGTCCTCGGCGAATTCAACGGCGTGCTTGAGGTGCATCTCGACTGGTCGTTCCTTGCCGCCACGGCGCCGCCGGCTAAGCCTTGAGTCGACTGCCGTGACTGCGGAGCGCATCGGGTGATGCGCAGCTACATCGTGTACGAGATGTTGAAGCCGAGGAAGTCGTTGTCGCGATGCGTGTCGAGTGTGCGACCGCCGGTCCAGCCGTGATAGAACAGATTGGTCGCCCAGTGCGTGCCGTATTCAAATTCGGTATTGATCGAGTACTCGATGGTGCCCATCTGGAAATTCTGGATCGGCTGCGGCGCGATGCCGGAGACATCGTGCGCAAAGGTCAGGAACGGTTTGACGATAATCCCGGGAATCAGCGCATCGTATTCGAGGCGCGCGGCGAGACGATAACCGGTTGAGAACGCCGACGCGAAGCCATGTTTTTGCTGGGTCGGATTGAATCTCAAACCAGTTCCGCCACTGGGCGACACACCGCCGCTGCCCGTGCCATCTTCGCCGGGGCTGGCGTGCGTGTCGTTGCTGTCGCCGCCTTCCAGCTGCAGCTTGCTGCGCGGGGGCATGCCCCAGATATGCGTAAACCCCCATTCGGTAATCAGCGCCATCTGGTCCGCACCGAACGGGTTTTCGCTTGCGCCGAACACGCGCAGCACGACCAGATCGACCTGATCCACCGGTAAGCGTACGTAGCCGTGCACAATCTGGTTCGGCTGGGTCTGGAAGTGTGCGTAGCCTTCGAGATAGTCCGGCGCGACCGAGCGGGAGCCCGGAAGTACCATTTCCTGGCCTTGCAGAAGTGGACTCACAATGCTGGGTAGTACGCGCAGAAGCGTTGAAACGGAATTCTGAATCGCGACACGATCGGCAGTGGCGTAGTCGGCGATGGTAGCCGGCAGATTGCGCGCGATGCTGCCGAGGAAGTCGGCATCCAAGCCGAGTGGAATATCCTGCTTCGGCAGTGCGGGTTGGTAGGCCGCATAGCCGACATCGGCGGTCGCCACGATCAGCGGCATGCGCGGACGGATCGAGTATTCACCCGACACCGACCACTTGCCGAAGCTGGTATTGAAGCTCATGCCGTACATCTGGATGTTCTCGGGATAGTCGAGAAATACCTTGGCCGTATCGAGCGGCAAGGGCTCGCCACCCGTTGCGGGGTTGAAGGTTTTGAAGCCACGACAGTCCACCAGTACTTCGAGAAAATTGGTCGAATTGCGTGCGCAGGATTGGTCGGCCGCGATAAAACTGACATACGGCAGACGACTGTGATAGTTCAGGAAGTAGAAGCCGAAATCGGTGCTGTTGAGCGCTTCACTGAAATAGCTGATGCGCGCGCCGCCCTGTCCGCTATTTTTTGGGTAGCCGTAGTTCGCCGGCATCACCGATGCGCTCAGCGAGGTCGTTGAGAACAGCGCGCCGAGGCTCGGCAATCGTGATTGCTTGTTCGGGTCTTCCGAGAAGCCGCCGAGCGAAAGGTTGACGTAGTTACCATCGGCAATGTCGAGCAGGTTGAACAAGCTACCGTCCGGCGAAGCGCTCACCGGCACCCAGGCGAATTGATAAAACAGGTCAACGCCGATGTTATCGATCGGCTGGAAGTTCAGTAGCACACCCGGCACCGGGCGAAACACTTCGTCGAATGTCGTGCCGGGCTGATACAGCGATCGCTGATTCGGCGGATTGATTTCGCTGAGACTGTTCAGCGCAACGAAATTGGCTTCGCCCCAACGCACGTGCTGATAGCCGAGCGTGACGTTGACCGGTCGATCGAGCACCTCAAACGCGCCGCCGACATAGGCTTCTTTCAGGTTCCAATCGCGACCGAGTTCGTTGGCGACGCCCTGCGGACGCGGCGTGTGCCGAGGCTGGAAATGTGTGTCGTTATGCGTTTCTTCGAACGACCGATTGATCGGATCGAGGAAGCCGTAGGCGCCCACTTTGAACGTATATTTTTGCCAAGCGAGGCCGATATCCGCGCTAACCTTTGCGTCGGCCGCGACGACATCCCATTGCTGGTAGTTCATGTTGCCGTTGTCGCGGTTCGAGCCATAGAACGCACCCTTGGCCTTGACCAGTCGCTGGTTAGGCGCCGGGTCGCCGGTGAACGACAGGCAGGCATCGGGACACAAATTCTGTTGGCCCGGAACGTTCAGCTTGCCCAGCAAGCGCGTATCGGGCGCATCCGTGCGCCATTCGGCGCCGATGGACGTACGCACTTGCGTCGACAAGGTCACGCCATCCAGCACCTCGTAACTCCCCGCGCTGGCGACGAGCGGCCACAGAATCGCCACGCACGGAAAACATTGCCTGATCACGTTCATTGCAGTCTGCCCCCAAGATTGAACGGCGCGCGGACTGGTAGCGCGACCGTATGCCGGTAGCTCAGGCGAACGCCTGGCTACGCTTTTCTTTTTCCTGGGCCTGCGCGCGCCTCTGCAATGGAGGCGCTCATGCTTGTAGTGATGCTAGGCGATTCGCGTCGCCGATTGCGGAACGTCCGCCTAATTCGATCCTCAGATCGTGTAGGAAAGATTGAAGCCGATGAAGTCTGCGTCCCGATGTGTATCGAGCGTACGGCCGCCGGTCCAGCCGTGATAGAACAGATCGGTGGCCCAATGTTCGCCATAAGCAAACTCGCCGTTGATCGAATATTCGATCGTGCCCATCTGAAAATTCTGGATTGGCTGCGGTGCGACGCCCGACACGTCGTGCGAAAAAGTCAGGAAGGGTTTGACGATGATTCCCGGAATCAAGCTGTCGTATTCGAAGCGGGCGGCAATTCGATAGCCGGTCGAGAACGCAGAAGCGAAGCCGTGCGTCTGCTGCGTCGGGTTGAAGCGCAGTCCTTGATGTTTGTCCGGCGATACGCCGCCGCTGCCGGTGCCGTCTTCGCCAGGGCTGGCGTGCGAGTCGTTGCTGTCGCCGCCTTCCAGCTGCAGTTTGCTGCGCGGCGGCATGCCCCAGATGTGTGTGAAACCCCACTCCGTGATCACCGCGAGCTGGTCCGCGCCGAATGGATTTTCGCTTTTGCCGAAGACGCGCAGCACGACCAGATCGACTTGATCGACCGGCAGGCGCACGTAGCCGTGCACGGTCTGATGCGGCTGCGTCTGGAAATGCGAATAGCCCTCGAGATAGTCCGGCACCGCCGTGCGTCCACTCGGAAGCACCAGCTCCTGGCCTTGCAGCAGCGGGCCTGCGATCGTGGGCAGCACGCGCAGCAGGGTAGAGACCGAATCGCGGATCTGCCCTTGCTGCGCAGTCGAAAAATCGCGAATCAGACCCGGCAGGTCGCTGGTAATACTGCCGAGGAAGTCGGCGTCGAGGCCGAGCGGAATATCCTTCTTCGGAAACGAAGGCTGAAAAGTTGCGAAGAAGGTATCGACGGCGGAGACCTGCAGCGGCATGCGCGGCCGAATCGAGTACTCACCCGACAGCGACCACTTGCCGAAGGTCGTATTGAAGCTCATCCCGTACATCTGGATATTCTCGGGGTAGTCGAGAAACACCTTGGCAGTGTCCACCGGCAGAGGATCGAGGCCCGTCGCCGGGTTGAAGGTTTTGAAGCCACGGCAGTCGATCAGGACTTCAATGAAATTGTTCGAGTTGCGCGCGCAGGATTCGTCGCCGGCTATGCCGCTGACGTAGGGCAGACGGCTGTGATAGTTGAGGAAGTAAAAGCCAAAATCCGTGCTGTTGAGCGCTTCGCTGAAGTAGCTGAGGCGTATGCCCCCTTGCCCGCTGTTCTTCGGATAGCCGAAGTTCGCCGGCGGCACGGACGCTGATAGCGATGTCGTCGAGAACAGCGCGCCGAGTCCGGGCAGCCGCGACTGCTTGTTGGGATCTTCGGAGAACTGGCCGAGCGAAAGATTGGCGTAGTTGCCGTCGGCGATGTCGAGCAGGTTGAACAGGCTGCCGTCCGGCGAGGTGCTCGCCGGCACCCAGGCGAACTGGTAGAACAGGTCAACCGAAAGATTGTCGACGAGCTGGAAGTTGAGCAGCGCGCCAGGCACCGGTCGGAACACTTCGTCGAAGGTGGTGCCGGGCTGATACAGCGCGCGCTGATTCGGCGGATTGATTTCGCTGATGCTGTTGAGTGCGACGAAGTTCGCCTCGCCCCAACGAATGTGCTGATAGCCCACCGTCAGGTTGATTGGCCGGTCGAGCGCTTGGAACGATCCGCTGACGTAGGCCTCCTTCAGATTCCAGTCGCGCCCCAGCTGATTGGCTGCGCTCTGAGGTCGCGCGGTGTGGCGCGGCTGGTAGTGCGTGTCGTTATGCGTTTCGTCAAAGCTGCGGTTGATCGGATCGAGAAAGCCGTAGGCGCCGACCTTGAACGTGTAGTTTTCCCAGGCCAGGCCAACGTCGGCGCTGATCTTCGCGTCTGCGGCAACCACGTCCCATTGCTGGTAGTTCATGTTGCCGTTGTCGCGGTTCGAGCCCAGGAAGGCGCCCTTGGCCTTCACCAGTCGCTCGTTCGGTGCGGGGTCGCCGGTAAACGACAGGCAACCATCCGGACACAGGTTCTGCTGACCCGGCACGTTGAGCTTGCCCAGCAGCTGGTTGTCGATAGGGTCGGTTCGCCATTCCGCACCAATCGAACTGCGCATCTGTGTCGACATGGTGATGCCGTCGACCAGATCATACGTAGCGGCGCTGGCGTACAGCGACCACAAGATTCCGGCGGCGCCGGCGCAGCTTTTGATCAGATTCATCACATGCTCTCCCCCGACGGTTCAGTTTTTGATGTGAACCCCGGACCGTTCATTCAGCGCCGGAAAGTCCGTGCGCTGTTCATTGCTCTACGCGTAACGCTGCTGAGCATTTTTCGGCGCCTCATTTGTGGACGCCTTTGTTTCAAAAATCCGCTGCAGCTCGCACCGCAGCGGCGTGATGAGATCCGGCTAGGCGCGCTTCTCTTTCAGTGCGGAGGCCGCGCCGGCGGTCATGTCTTCATCGGCATGCTTGAGTTCCTCGCCGGCAAAGAAGGAGGCGAGTGCAGGCAGCACGATGATCGCCACCAGCATGTTGGCGGTGAAGCTGAAGGTCAGCAGCACGCCCATGTCGGCCTGAAACTGCAGCTTCGAAAACAGCCAGGTGATCACGCTGACGCCCAGTGCAAAGCCGGTGAACACCACGGCCTTGCCGGTGCGCCGCAGGGTTTCGTAATACGCCTGCTCCAACGGCAGGCCATTGCGCAGACCCTCGGCCAACAGGCTGTAGATGTAGATCCCGTAATCGACGCCGATGCCGGTTGCGAGTGCGATCACCGGCAAGGTCGTGACCTTCTCGCCGATGTTGAGCAGCACCATCAGGCCGTAGCTCATCATCGAGACCAACGACAAGGGCAGCAGCACGCAGATCACGCCGGACAGCGTGCGGAAGCACAAGAACACGATCAGCATGATCACTGCGTAGACCCAGCCGACGATGACGAACTCTTTGTCCTTCACCACTTCATCGGTCGCCGCAATCACGCCGACATTGCCGGATGCCAGGCGGAACTTGATGCGCGAATCCTTGTTCAAGCTCGCCTGGTAGTACTTCACCGCGTCGACCAGCTTCTCGAGCGTTTTTGCCTTGTGGTCAACGGTGAAGATCCACACCGGTAACGCGCTGCAATCGTCGTTGAGCAAGCCGGTGACCGTTGGCACCAGAGCGGTGGCCTGTGCCAGCGAGGAAGGACTGCGCGGCATGACCTCGGCATTCATGCGGCCTTCGTTGAGACCGGAGTACGCGAGCTTGCCGAGATCGAGTAGCGACAAGGTATCGCGCACGCCGGGCTGGTTGCGCATGTACCAGCTGAAGCGATCGATCTCGGACATGATGCCGTAGTCGATGCAGGCGTCCGGCTGCGTTTCGGCGATGATCTTGAATTGATCCACGCTCATCGAGAAGTTGGCCGAGATCACCGCGGCATCCTGGTTGAAGCGCGACTCCGGCCGCAGCTCCGGCACGCCATTCTGCGTTTCGCCGATCTGCAGTTTCGGATACAGATACAGCGAGCCGGCCAGAAGCCCTGCGCAGACGATCAGGATGCCGATGGCGGGGCCGCGACGTGTGGCCTTTGCGAGGAAGCGCCACAGCCCGTCGCCGAAGCGTTCGCGTTGCGCCTGGCGTTGACGGAACTTGGCGAGATCGCCGAGCGAGAGATACGACAGCAGTTCCGGCATCAGCACCTTGTTGGTGATGATGATCGCCGCCATACCGAGCGCGGCGTTGATCGACATTTCGCGGATCATCTGGATGTTGATCAGATAGATCGTGCCGAAGCCGACGACGTCGGTCATGATCGCCATGGTGCCGGCGATCGCCAGGCGACGGAACGTCGCCAGCGAGGCGTGATAGCTATCGGCGCCTTCCTTGCAGACTTCGCCGGCCCAGTAGTTGACGTACTGCACGCCGTGGCTGACCGAGACGGCCAGCACCAGAAACGGCACCAGAATCGCGAAGGGATCGAGTCCGAAGCCAAGCCAGTGCAGCAGGCCCATTTCCCAGGTGCAGGCGACCAGCGAGCAGATCATCGGCAGCATCGCCAGACGCAGCGAGCCGAGGTACATCCACAACAGCACGCCGGTCAACAGCAGACTCAACAGGAAGAAGCCGCCGACCTCCAGTGTCGCGTTGGTCATCTCATGCACGGCGACGGCGAATCCGACAATGCCGATGCTGATGTCTGCCGTTTCGTACTTGCGACGGATCTGTTCGAGCTTGTCGCCGACCGCACCGTAGTTCAGTTCTTTGGCCTCGGCACCGCCACTGCCATGCAGGAACTGCGCGATTGCGACGCGACGGAAGTTGTCGATTCGATCGGACAAAGGCGCTTTCGAACCCTCGCCAATGAACTGGTCGACCCAGGTCTGGCGCAACAGCTCGAGTTTTTCGCGCATTGTCAGCACCGGCGCGGACGCGTCGGTATTCGACTGGTCTTCCAGCAACTCGGCGACGATCAGCGCGGCGGTTTGATCGCTCGACACCAGCTTGCCGACGACGTCTGCACGGCCGACATTGGCGCGAATGATCGGCATCATCTCCGGCGTCGGCTTGTAATCCGTCGGGATCACGTTGCCGCCCGCCAGTCCTTCTTCGTTGACGTCGATGTAATAGACGTTCGGCGTAAAGATGGAGGTCACGCGAGCGCGATCGATACCCGGCACGAAGAACACTTCGTTGGTGACGCTGTCGAGCGCCTGCATGAACGCCGGGTTGTAGATATCGCCATGCTTGTTCTTCAGCGCGATCAGTACCGTGTTGGCGCCGCCGAAATCCTTGTAGTACTGCATGAACGTCTGCATGTACGGATGTTCGCGCGGCACCATCTTCAACCAGCCTGCGCTGGGCTGCAGCTGGGCGGCCTGCCAGGCGAGGAACAGCGTCAGCAGAGACAGCAAGGTCAGCGTGACTTTGCGGAAGTGGAAGATCGGCGGTTCGACAATCTTCAGAACGCGTTGGGTAAAGCTCATGGGACGGATTTCTCGTCGAGGGCGCCGAGCGACTGGGCACCGCGGCGCCCGACTGCGACGACTTTGGCGTTGCGATAAGTCACGTCGGCCAGCGTTTCGCGGGCGGACAGGTCAATGCGGGTAGCCGAGGTGAGCGACGGATCGGTCAGCACCGCGATGCCGTTGATGCCCACCAGCAAGAGTCGCTGGTCCGGCAAGCGCGTGGCACCGAACAGACTGTTGGTAGTCGGCGCCTGCACCGAGCGCCAGCCCATCGCCGCCAACTGCTTGGGATCGGTAACGATGCTGCGGTTGAGTTCCTGCCAGCTGGCCGGATCCTGCGTGGCCGCCGCAACCAAGTTGTCGCTGACGTAGATATGCCCACGCATGCCGTACAGCAATACGCCGTGCTCGCCGACCGGCAATGCGCCGTAGAACGAACCCGTATACGGTGAGCGCAGCATTTGCCACTGCGCGCCTTGATCGCGCGAGTACGCCATCAGGCCTTTTTCGCCTGCCAGCACCAGCGTGCCGTCGGCGAGCTTGGTCAAGGCATTGAGGTGCAGACTCAGCTCGGTGATCGGGAAGCTGCGTGATGTCCAATGTGCGCCGCCATCGCTGGTTTCGAGGTAGCTGCCGTTGGCGCCGATCGCAATGCCGTGCTGGGGATCGAGGAACAGCAGGTCGTACAGCGGCTGACCGTCGCCGCTGTAATGCTGCAAGGCCCAGTGATCGCCGCCGTCGTTGGTCGCCAGGATCGCGCCGTCATAGCCGACAATCCAGCCGTGCTGCGCGTCGCTGAAGCGCACGCGCGTGAGCATGATGTCGACCGGGCTCGGCACCTGATGCCACTGACCCGCCGAATCGGCGACGACAATGCTGCCGTGCTGGCCCACCGCGATCAGGCGTTTGCCGGTATCGGCAATCGCCAGCAAATTGACCTCGGCCGCATGCATCGCCACGATCGCCGCGCGCGGTTGCGCGGCGTCGTTGGCCATGGCCACCACGGCTGGGTCAGGCGTGGCTTGCGCCTGCGCCAGCAGTGGCAGCAGGCACGCGGCGCCGACCAGCACGCTCGTCCGCACGCGATTGCGCAGGCTCTTCCGCTGATTCGTGCGCCTCAGATTCGACAACATCAGAACTTCGCCTTCTGACGTAGCGCGCTCGGCTCGAAGAAGCTGTCCGGATAACTGACTTCAAAGTCGGTGATCGGATCTTCGTTGGTCATCGAGGTCACGAAATAGCTCTTGCCGAGCAGGTCGTAGATGGTCTCCGGCACACCGCTGACCGTGGGAATGAAGGGCACCGTGATCAGCTCGGCTTCCTGCACTTTCCACAACTTGCCGTGGTTGTCATAGCAGTCGACCGCGGCGATCGCCCAGGAGTCTTCATCGAGATAGAACACGCGCTTTGAAAACTGGTGACGCATGCCCTCTTTGAGATCGGCTTCGACGACCCACACGCGATGCAGTTCGTAGCGCAGCAGGTCCTGATTCAGATGCCCTGGACGAATCAGATCGACGTATTTGAAGGTGGGGCTGTTGATCACCCAGTTGTTGTAGGGAATCAGCATTTCGCGCTTGCCGATCAACTTCCAGTTGTAGCGCTCGAGTGCCCCGTTGAATACGTCGACCTGATCGTCGAACTGCTGACCATCCGAGCCGAGCATCGGATTGTCGAAGCCGACATCCGGCGCGCGCACGATACGGCCTAGACCAGGGCTGAACAGCCAGGCGCTACGCGTACCGCCGCCGGCTGCAATTTCATGAACCAGCGTGATCTGTCCTGCGAGTCGCGGCGGCGAGATGACTTCCTGCAGGTAGTACGCCATGACGTCGGACTTCGGTTCGACCAGATTGGCGTAACCGAACTTGACGTTCTCGACCAGCTTGGAAATTTTGAACGTGCCGTCCGGCTTGACGATCGCCTGGTTGTTGTAGCGCTTGGCCGCCGAACCGCGGAAGCGCAGCTTGTGATTCCACATCACCTCCGCACCGCTCTTCGGAATCGGGAACGGGAAGCCGAGGCTCGCGCCCTGAACATTGTCGGTGCCGATCAGCGTGGCCTTGGTCGCATTGACTGCGGTCGCCTTATTGATCGCATCCGGGAAGAATGCGTTACGCACCGACGGGAACACGATCATCTTGTAATCGGGATACGTCGCGAACATCGCCTTCTGACCATCGGACAAATGCGCGGAGTACTGCGCGAGGTTGCTCGTGGTCACGACGTACAGCGGCTTCAAATTGTCGAGCATCGCGTCGGACTTGCCCGGCACGCGATAGTCGAGGAAGCCTTTCACGTAGGGCGGCATGTACTGCATCATCATGTCGTTGGCCAAGGCTTGCGACTTCGGCGATTTGACCAGATTCAGCAGCTGCAGCACCTGGCCGATATCGAACATCTTGACCAGGCGGCTGATCATCTCCGGACCCTTGGCCGCTTCCATCCGCACCACTTCCACGATCGGATCAACGTATTCGTCGAGGCGATGCTTCTTCGATTTGATCTGCTCGGTGATGCTGTCGACCGACAGATTGTGTTTGGCCAAGGATTGGTCGAACTCGGCTTTGAGTCCGGCATCCGAGGACAGCATGCCGTGCACGATATCGACCAGCTTGTCGGTGGAAGCCGGGTCGGCATCCATGATTTGCTGACCCTTGGTCAGGAAGTCGTGAACGGTCTTTGGGTCCGAGACCAGAACACGAATATCGGCCACCAGCTTCACGCGCAGGCTTTCGAGGTCGGCATGGGTTTCCTTGCGGATTTCCGGGCGGAATACCGCGCCGCCTGCCCAGGCGGGAATGCTGCCGTCGGCGTTACCGGCGCGCTCTGCGCCGACGTCGGTCAGTTGCTTGCCGATCTGCGCGGCTTCCTGCTGACTGACCCCGGCGTAAACCGTGGGAACGATGAGCAGCGCGCTCAACGCGCAGGACTTCAGCCCACCAAGTAGTTTCGACATGCTCTCTCCATGCGGCTCTGTAGTTATCCGCGCGTTCCTGTCCGGAGCCGGCGGGTTGTTTGTCTTTTTAATTACTGCTGTGCGTTACGGTCAGGTTTGGCCATCCGTGAACACACCTGATTACTCAGTTGATTCCGTTAGCATCAGGCGCGCGCACCGGCCACCGGTATGGTCCAAACATACTTTCGTGGGTAACTTGGCATCCGCTCAGGCGACGCATTGATTGGTACTAGGAAATGCAGATTCTTCGGCGACGGGGTCTCGTCGGCGATCCGATACGAACGTCGTTTGTCGAAGTTGCATAGCGTTGTGTCCTCTCCCTACAGCTTTGACGCTGTACCGACATTTGAAGAATCGACGCGTCGGGTGTCGGAGCTTGACGACGCGTTATTACCCATGGGTAAGTTATGTGCCGTATATTACCCAAGGGTAATAAACTGTCAACTGGGCATCTGGCATTCGCTAGAATTACGAACATGGCCAAGCAATTCGAAGAAGTCGAGGACGCAAAGCGCACTACGCAGCGCAGACTCCCGCGCGCGCAACGCGAAGTTCAGATGATCGAGGCGGCCGCGAAGCTGTTTGGAAAGAAGGGTTACGCGGCAACGTCGATGGATGACATCGCCGAGGCCTGCGGCGTAACCAAGCCGATGCTGTATGCCTACTTCGGATCGAAGGAGGGCCTCTACATCGCGATGATCGAGCGCGCCGCCGACTATCTGCGTGGCCATATTGCGCGGCTCGCGCCCGAACCCAATATCAAACGGCGAATCTGCCAGGGTTTGAATGTCTTTCTGCATTTCGCGCACCGCTATCGCGATGGCTACTTCGTCGTTGCCGGTAGCGTTTCGAGCAGCCGTCCCGGCAGCTCGATGATCGACTCGTTGCGACAACAGATGCTGGCACTCGCGGCGAACGATCTCGCGTCGTTTCGTCCGGAAGGTTTGTCAAAAGCCAAAGCGCTTCGCTTGGTTGAGCCTTATGCCCATTCGCTGATTGCCGTCGGCGAGTCGAGTCCGCAGTGGTGGACCGGCAATGCCGGACTCGATCTCGCCGAGTCTGAGCGCACGGTCGCCAAGCTTGCGACCGCAATCATCAATCTGGTTCGTCAGGAACTTAAAGCGGCAGTACCTTAACCGTTGCGAATGCCGACGGCGCTTGGCCGCTGCGTCATTGAGGGTTCGTTTAAGTACGGAACCTGACACATTCCGCCGTGGTCCATTGAGCGAAATGGCGCGGCAGATGAGCCGCGTCGACTGGCAGGATGTGCTGCTCCCAGCACCCTATGGCGTCGCGCGATTGCGAGAGCCGATGGCGCGCTGGCGCTTGATTCGTCGGCGCAACCTCCAGATCCACGGCTGATCCGCACTCGCGATCTTTGATCGCGCCGATTCGTGTTTTCGGTGCAGAGAGCCGCCAATGCGCGTCGCGCAAGGAGGCACACACATGTTCGACAAGACCGACGCATCACCGCTTCCAACCATGCGCGTGGCGGGGCGCACTGACGTGCACGACCGGCGCAATGAAATTTTCTTCGCAGCGGTTGCGACCACGCGCATGCCGATGATCGTGACCGACCCTTACGGCGTCGACAATCCGGTGATCTTCGCCAATCCGGCGTTCATGTCGATGACCGGTTATGTCGAATCGGAAATCATCGGTCGCAACTGTCGCTTTTTGCAGGGACCGGAGACCGATCGGGCAACGGTTGATCAGATCCGAGAGGCGGTCGCGGAGCGGCGCGAGATTGCTACGGAAATCCTCAATTATCGGAAGAATGGTTCGACGTTCTGGAACGCGCTATTCATTTCTCCGGTGTACAGCGACGAAGGTGAGTTGCTGTATTTCTTCGCCTCGCAGCTCGATGTGAGCCGCCGCCGCGATGCAGAGGAAGCGCTGCGCCAGTCGCAGAAAATGGAAGCGCTCGGTCAGCTCACCGGCGGCATCGCCCACGACTTCAACAATCTGCTGCAGGTGATGACCGGCTATCTCGATCTGCTGCAGGTTGGTCTCGAAAACGATCGCATGCCGAAAACTCGCATGCTCAATTCGGTCGAGAACACTCGAAACGCGGTCCAGAAGGCGGCGACCTTGACTCAGCAGCTGCTGGCGTTCGCTCGCAAGCAGCGTCTCGAAGGTCGAACGATCAACCTGAACGCACTCACCGACGGCATGATCGAGATCGGGCGTCGAACGCTCGGCGAAAACATCCGGCTCGAAACCAATTATGCCGAGCGTTTGCCGAACTGTCGTATCGACCCCACTCAGTTGGAAGTTGCACTGCTCAATGTGCTGCTGAATGCGCGCGACGCGATTGGCGGCAAGTCGGACGGCGTCGTGGTGGTGCGTACGGCGCACGTCATGGTCGAGCGCCGGGACAGCATTGCATTCACCGATCTTGAGCCGGGCAGCTACGTGTCCATTTCCGTATCCGACAACGGCGGCGGAATTGCGCCGGAGGTGATCGAACGGGTGATGGATCCATTCTTCACGACCAAGGATATCGGCAAAGGGACCGGGCTCGGGCTGTCGATGGTGTACGGCTTCGCCAAACAATCGGGCGGCGCCGTGAATTTGTATTCCGAACCGAACGTCGGCACCACGATTCGCCTGTATTTCCCGGCGGTCGACGATGAAACCGCACATGCGGCGCTCGCACCTCGCGCGATCGAACAGCCGGGTACCGAGACCATCCTTGTGGTTGACGATCGTATCGATGTCGCACAGGTTGCGCAGGCGATGCTGGAGGCGATCGGCTACACCACGCTGCATGCGAAGAATGCACGCGAAGCGCTGGCGATTCTTGGTGGTGAAACCTCGATTGACCTGTTGTTCACCGACTTGATCATGCCCGGCGGTATGAACGGTGTGATGCTGGCCCGCGAGGCACGGCGACTGCGGCCCTCGATCAAGGTTTTGCTGACTACCGGCTACGCGGATTCCTCGCTGGAGCGCACCGATGCCGGCGGCACTGAATTCGACGTGCTACATAAACCGTATCGTCATACGGAATTGACGCGTCGGGTTCGGATCGTGCTGGACGGCCCGACGGGCGTCGGATAATTTCGAGTCGGGCCGCATCAGGTGCGGCGCCTCGTATCGGCGCCGCACCTCGATTCGAGATGTTCAGGTCCCGAAAGGCCGCGGTTTAGAACAGCGACGGCAGCACGCTGGTGCCTTCTTTTTGCACGGCCTGGAGTTTGGTCGGGTCGAGCCCCAACACCTGCAAGATGGTCGGTGCAATCTGCGTGGTCGACACCGCGGTCGTTACCGACTGCGCCTTCAACGAAGGCATCGATACCAGCAGCGCCACACCGGTGTCGTCCATCGTACCGCCGCCGTGTTCGGCGATCTTCTTCGAGCTGCCGGAGTAGATCACACCGGCATTCGGCTGGATGAAGATATTCGGAGCGCGCGCGGCGGCGACCGGGTCGCTGCTGGTGGGATCGCCGAACAGTGCCGTGAGCGGCGCACCGGAGGTGATGCTGTTCGTGAACACCGTTCCCGTCGGCAAGCTGTTGGCGAAGATCGCGGTCGCATTGTCTTGCAACTGCGTGAGCACGCCGCCAACGTTGCCGGCGCTTTGGTCTTGCAGCCACACCAGCCCCACATCGTCGGTCTGCAGATGCCCGTTGGTGCTGAGCGTCGCACCGCTGTTGGCGTTGGTGAAGCTCGAGGGCGAATCGATCGTTGCGTCGGCCTTCATGATGAAGCTCGACGGATCCTGCACGCTGGTGTTTCCGCGTCCGCCACTTTCCATCGCCAGCGTGGTCGGATCGATCGGCGACTGGCCATGCTTGGCGCTAACGATGATCAGCGTCGAGTCCGCCAGGTTCTTAGCCTTCAGCTCTGCAACCATGCGACCGAGTGCTGCATCGACATGAGCGATTGCGCCGTTGAGGTTGGCGCTGGGTGTTGCGGCCGCATCGGTGTAGCCACCAACCGGCAGCTTCTGGCCGACGCTGACTTCCTGGAAGTTCATGCCGAAGATCTCCGGTACGCCGCTGCCGGCGCTGCCGTCGGATTTCTTGCCGTCGATCTGATTGATGATCGCCTGCACTTTGACGTCGTCATAGGCTTCGACGGCCGGGATGCAGGTGGTGTAGTCGCTCACCTTGCCGACCGGCAGCGAATTGGTGCCGTCGCATTTGAGCAGAGTGGCGGCAAGGTCGACGCCGTTCGTCACGCCGCCGTTCTTGATCAGCGAATTGATCTCGGGCGTATACAGATCAGTCACGCCGCTGCCTGAGGGTCCGTTGACCAGATCGTAAGCCGCGTGTTTGTCGGACCATGCGGTGAGTCCGCCGGCAGCCTTGACCACTTCGAATACGGTGTTGACCTTGACGAAGCTGTGCGGATACACGGGCGTGCACGCGCCGGTAGCGTCCAGCGCCATCGGCAGATTGTCCTTGTTGATCGGACTGAACAGCTGGGTGTCGTCCACCTCGATGCTCTCGTCGAACACGGCTTCGATGCCCGGACCGTTTCCGGCGGCACCACCGGCGGCGGCTTTGCAGTTGCTGCCCGGCGCAAACAGCGTGCGATCGTAACTGTCGTCGTAGTAGACGCCGGTGGACTTCGGCGTGCCGCCGGTCACCATCGACAGTAAGCCCGGGAACGAGTCGGAAGGCGTGGTCGTTTTCGCGTCGCTATACGTAATGCCGGTGCTCGCGAGCGTGGCCAGAGTTGACGAAGGATTGTTCTTGAGCCAGTTGGCGAGGTCGACCTGATGCAGGCCGTCAACGCTGATCAACAGGACATGCTGCGCGGACACCGCACTACTGTTGCCGTTGTTGCCGCCGCACGCGGATGCGAGTGCCGCCGCCGCCAGGGTTACCAAGCCAAGTCTTGCCTTCATCGTCAACTCCTCCAGTAATGTTTGGAACGAGTGGCGGATGCTAGGAAGCCTGTGTGACAGTTTTTTGGAGCATCGACGCACGCGCAGGCGCGATGCTGCGGCGTTAAGTCATTGGAAAGCTTTTCGTCGCAAGCTAGGCGGTTGGCGAACTGCGCGCGCATCGAGAAGGCATTTGGACCTGCAACGGCTCATGCCGATTCGCGCGCAGCGCCTGCGGCACGCGCGGTTCCGGGTCGATCGCAGGCAAGTAGGGCCACTACTGTTGCGATCACTGCGAACTGCGCACGAATGGCTTTAGCGCGCTGCCGCATCGCGATCGAAAATATTCTGAAATTATTTGCGCGCTAATCCGCATCACCTCGCAATCGCTGCCTAATCGCGGCCTAGTCGCGGCCTAATCGCGGCCTAGTCGCGGCCTAGTCGCGGCGTTAAGCGCGCGATTACGAGGCTGAGCGACCGATATCGTGCGCGAGCTTTTCGAATCAGCTTAGAGATGCTTATCGTGCTGACCGCCTGCATCGTCGTCGTTCGAGCGCTTCACGGCGCTGCGACGCTCGCTGCGTCGATCCGCGAAAACGGTCAGTGCCAGCACGCAGTAAGTCACGGCAAACATGCCGAACAGCGCCAGCACGTACAAGAGCGTCGAGAGGGTCAGGAAGTCGCTCATGTGGGGACGGGTGCAGGGGCTGGTGTACGGGTGGGCATCAGCGTGAAATCAGGCTCATCAATTCGGCGCGGGTCCGCGGGTCGTCGCGGAATGCACCGAGCATCGCAGAGGTCGTCAGTCCGCTGTTCTGCTTGGCCACGCCGCGCATCATCATGCACAAGTGCTTAGCGTCAATAATCACTGCGACGCCCTTCGCGCCGGTCACGCTTTGCACGCATTCGGCGATCTGTTGCGTCAGGTTTTCCTGAATCTGCAAGCGCCGCGCGAACATGTCAACGATGCGCGGAATCTTCGATAGTCCGATCACCTTAGCATCGGGCAGGTAGGCCACCTGAGCGCGCCCGTAGAACGGTAGCAGATGGTGCTCGCACAACGAGTACAGCTCGATATCGCGCACCACGATCATTTCGCTGTTGTCGCTCTGAAACAAGGCGCCGTTGACGATTTCGGCGAGGTCCTGCCGATAACCCTGTGTCAGGAACTGCATCGATTTCGCCGCGCGCTGCGGCGTTCGAATAAGGCCTTCGCGCGATACGTCCTCACCGAGTTCGCTGATGACGGCCTCGAACAGTCGCGGCAGGGAATTCCCGGCGTCCGCGATTTCTTCCGGCGTAGCCGCGTCGGGATCAGCGCTCATCGCGGAGTGCTGCAGTTCATCGTATGCCATGGGGATTCCTTGTCGTGCCTGCGTATCGTTTGTTTATGCTTTGTACAGATATTAGTCTACATACCTTTGACACTAATCCCAACTGCGCGTACCGTCGGTCATCCAAGCGGTGCTCCTCCCCGGAGCCGTTCGCCGGCGCCCCAGGCGGGCGCCGGCTGTTTTTTCGAAGAGATCAGGTGCAATGGACGACAGCGGCATTGTTTGGATCACCGGTGCTGCCGGAGGGATTGGCCGCGCGGTGGCACGGCTCGCGCGCGCAGAAGGTCGGCGCTGCCTGCTGCAATCACGTCGTGAAATCGAAGGCGTCGACGACGAATACTGTCTGCGCGTGCAGTCCGATGTTGGCACCGAAGCCGGTGTCAGCGACGCACTGGAAGCCGCGCGCGCGCACTTCGGTGAACCGCCGGATCAGCTCTGCCACTGCGTCGGCGCGGTCGCGCTCGGCGCCCTCGGCCGGACCTCGCTGGATCAATGGAATGCCCAGCTGCACGCCAATGCAACCACCGCCTTCCTGGCGCTGCGCGGCTTTGCCGCCGCCCGCAGCGAGGGCGGCAGCGCGCTGTTGTTCAGTTCGGTTGCGGCCAGGATCGGCACGCCGAATCACAGCGCGGTGGCTGCCGCAAAAGGTGCGGTGGAAGCGCTGGTGCGCGCCGCGGCAGCCGATCTTGCCCCGCGGCGCCTGCGCATCAACGCGCTGGCGCTGGGCCTGACCGAGACGCCGATGACCGCGGGTTTCGTCCGCGACGAACGATCGCGCCAGGCGGTTACCGCGCAGTATCCGCTCGGTCGGATCGGCACGGCGGAGGAGATCGCGGCGGCGGCACTGTGGTTGTTATCCAAGCAGTGCGGCTGGATCACCGGCCAGATTTTGCCGGTCGACGGTGGATTCAGCGCGATCCGACCGCTGCAGCGCTAGATCGTCGGCGCCAGACCTGGGGCCGTCGGCGCCTCCGGTTCAAACTCAACTTCGAACTCGGGTTCAAACTCCGGTTCAAACGGCGGGCGTTTTCAGGCCGCCGCGGCCGCGTCGATCCGTTCCAGCGCTTCTTCGAGCAGGCCGCGGGCGTGTCCGGTGATTCGCTGCAGCATCAGATGCAGCGCGGCATCCTCGGCATCGCTGCTGGCGCACTCGTTGCTGTAACGCTCGAACGTCGCCAGGCTGCTCAGCAAATCGGACAGATGTCGCGGGCACTCGCAGCGGATCGAATTGGGCTCCCGCGCAAACGTAGCCAGCTGCGACTCGTTGAAACGCGGCGGCGGCGCCGGCTGATGCATCAGCTGCTCGAATGTCGCCTGCCGTTCGCCACGCGGCGCGAGGTTCAGGCTCAGCAGGCAGACCCTCAACAGCTGCAGGGGGTCGACCGGCGCACGCATCAGCAGGATCCGATCCAGATCCAGATTCAGCAGGTCGCGTTCGGCCGCGAAGCTGTACACCACCACCAGCAGGCGCGGCTGCTGCGCCTGCAGCAGTGCCAGCAGATCGGGAATGCGGTGCGCGCGCAGGGTCGGCGTATCGACGATCACCACGTCGGCCACACCGGGCGCGACCAGGTCTGCCAAGGCCTCGGCGGACGCATGCACACCGAGCCATTCGATTTGCGGCAGCGCGGCCAGCGCCGGCTGCAGCCGGCTCGCCAGGGACTCACCGAGCAGCGCCAATCGGCAGCGGCCGACCGGCGCACTGGGACGCGCGACCGACTCGCTCAAGCGCTCGCGCAAGCTGCCATCGTCGAGGCCCGCGATCGTGCTGATCGCGTTGCCGCGCGCCACCAGCTCCTTCAGCAGCGCCAGCCTTGCGGTATCCGCCTGCGTGTAGAGCCGGCCCCCAGCCGCGGTGCGCGACGGCTGCACCGCCTGATAACGGCGCTCCCACATGCGAATCGTGGATGCCGGCACGCCGGACAGCCGCGCCACCATGCTGATTCGCAGTCCACTTGAGGCTTTGGATGCCGTCGTCATTCGTCCGCTACTTGTCCGTTACTTGTACAGGTTTTGTACAAGTAGTATCCAACGAATGTGCGCCCGCTGCAAACCCGGCGCCCCGCACAACTTACCCGGATCGACCGACCCGCTCGAGACCGCTCGAGACCCCCTCGAAACCCACTCGAAACGCGCGCGATCGAACGACGACTGCGTCATGGCAGCGGTTGGGACCCGCGCGGTCGGCCGAGCGCCGCGGCTTCCGATGAATCGGTGCGGCGCCGGCACAACACCGTCGACAGCCTGCGGGGAGCCGCGCGGTATCCGGTTCGCGCAGGCCTGCCCAGACAGCGTGCGGCGGCAACGTGCGGTGCTACTTACCGTGTAGCGGGTGCTCGCGCAGGAACGTGAACATGTCCTGGTTGCGGTTGATCGGCCAGACCAGGTGGTTGACGGTGCCGGGCGACAACTCGCCGGGCACAATCGCCGACGACGCGCACGATGCCACGCAGGTCTGATCTGCCGTTGGGTTCTTCAGCGCATCGACGATGACCAGTTGCTGCTGCAGGCTCGGATAACGCTGCGCCAGATCCTTGTGGAATTGCTGGCCGGTCTGACAGGTCCCGATGATGTCGCAGGAATTGTGGATGTCGTAAATCGGCGTCTGCACGCTCGCAAACGGTGACTGCGCGCAGGGATCGTTGATATCGCTGTAGGGCGCCGGCGCGGAGTACACCGCAGCTGCGGCGATCTGCGGCGTGTTCAGCGCGTAAAGCAGCGCCATCGATGCGCCATTGGACCAGCCCGACATGTAGATCCGATCGGTATCGACAACGCCACGCGAGGTCATCGCGCCGATGAAATGATCGATGGCTTCGGCATCGACATTGAGGCTGCCCGAACTGCGATCGAGATTCCGGTACCAGTTGTCCCAGCCGAGGCCGGTGTTGTCTGGAAACGGGTAGATGTGTTGCGTATCGCGGCCGGCCGGCAGCAGCAGGATGAAGCCTTGCCGTGCCGGATCACCGGTGAGATCGGCGTTCGACTTGGCCACCAAAAAGCCGGTCAAGTCGATCGAATCGATCGGGAACAAGGACGGATGCAGCCACACGACCATCGGCAGCGGCGTCTGCGGCGTTGCCGTCTTCGGGATCACCGCGCAGGCCGCGCGCGCTTCGCCATAGGCGTCCGTGTAGTTGAGCATCTCGCCGCCAACAGTCAGGCAGATATTGGTGACGGCCAGCAGTCCATCGAGCGAGTCGGTCAAGGGGCGCGGCGCATCACCGTAAGGTACCGAACAGGTTTTGCTGTCCGTGCTGCCCGGACCGGTCGACGCTGCGGCTTCGCTGGTTGCAGCCGACGAAGCGCTCGAGTTCGAACTGGAGCCGCCGCAGCCCGCGAGCAGAATCGAGCACAGCACGATCTCGCTCAGTGCCACTGTGCGCACGGTCCATCGTGTTTTGATTTTTTTCATTAGAAGCTCCTCACATCGACAATTCTCGGTGTGCACCTAGCCTAACGCTCCCTGAGGTGTGACAGCATCGGCAGCTGGCAACTTTACCCGCCATCGCCGCCGTCTCAGGGTTCACGATGGGTTCGATCGTAGTCGTCAATAAATTCGCACTTCGGCGCGGCGGCGCTCGGATTTGGATGTGCGCTGCATCGCCGATTTGCTCGCGTCGGAGTCTGTGGTCGGCTGCAATGAAACTTTCGGGCTTGCGTCGGATTCAAAGCGGCGTGTGGCCGCGTGCTGCACGCCAAACAAAACCGCAGTGGTCGACGGCGACTGGTGCAGCATCGGCTCCGCCAACCTCGACTGGCGCAGCGTGCTGCTGAACAACGAACTCAACACCGTGATTCTGAGCAACGCGTTCGGCCAGCAGATGGAAGCGATGTTTCGCGACGATACTGCCAGCGCGAAAGGCATCGATGCGGCGACTTGGAATCGGCGCCCACTCGGAGAGAAGCTCGACGAATGGCGTGCGCGGCTGTTCAAGGTGCTCCTGTAATACGCTAGCCTCGCCGCTGCGATCACCTAGGGCTGTGCTCCAAACGCTCGCCTTCGTGATACATCGGCCTCGTCGGTACAAAGCAACGTCGAGCCGTAGCATCGGCGCGGCATAATTCGCTGGCGTTTGATTTGCGGCGGGTCGCCGCAGCAGCCTTGCAGTCCGGGAGCCGGTGCCGCCAATGAACACTCAACGACTCAAGCCGGTGTCTGCACACGCCGCGCCGCGCAAGCTTCAGCGCGCGCATTGGCAAATGCGGGTCATCGCACTGCTGATCTGCACGGTGCTGGTGTCGCTTCTGCCGAGTGTGGTTCACGCCGCACCGACAGTAGAGGCCTTCAGTCCGCAGGGCACGGTTAAGTCGGTGCGGCAGGTCGCGGTACGATTTTCCGCGCCGATGGTGCGTTTCGGTGATCCGCGGACGGTCGATCCGTTTACGATCGACTGTGCGGCAGCGGGTCGTGGTCGCTGGGCCGATGCGCGTAACTGGGTGTACGACTTCGATGAAGATTTGCCGGCCGGCCTGCGGTGCAGCTTTCAGCTCAAACCTGAGCTGAGCACAGCCTCCGGTACAGCAGTCGGCGACACGCGCCGATTCAGCTTCGATACCGGTGGCCCCGCAATTCGCGCGTCGCTACCAAGCGAAGGCAGTGGCGGCGTCGATGAGGCGCAGGTCTTCGTTCTCGCACTTGACGCACCGGCCGACGAAGCCTCGATCGCAGCGCACGCCTACTGCGTCGTGTCCGGGCTCGGCGAAAAAATTCCGCTGCAAGTGCTGTCCGGCAACGAGCGTCGCAGCGTGCTCGCGCAACGCCGACAGCTGGGCTATGCCTACTACGAGCTGCTTTGGAAGAACGGCCGGCAGTCTTTTGCGCGGGTGCGCGATCACCGCATGGAACAAGCCGAAGCGCGCCTGCTGGTGACGCGCTGCGCACGCAGCCTGCCGCCGGCCACGACCGTGCAACTGGTTTGGGGTGCGGGTATCAAAACCGTCAGTGGGATCGCGACCACGCTCGATCAAACCTTGGTGTTCCAGACGCGTCGCGCATTCAATGCCGCGTTCAGCTGCGAGCGCGTGAACCCGCGCGCAGACTGCTTGCCGATGCGGCCGATGACGCTGAATTTCAGCGCACCGATCGCTCATGCGCTGGCCGAGCGCATCCGGCTGATCGGCCGGGACCAGCGCTATAAGCCGAAGCTCGACGATGCCGATCGCGTGGAGTCTGTGAGTTTCGCTGGGCCTTTTTCGGAGCGCGCGCACCTGCGACTGGAGTTGCCGGCGGGTCTGGTTGACGACGCCGGCCGCGCGCTTGCCAACGCAGCCCGCTTCCCGCTCGATGTGGCGACCTCGGAAGCACCGCCGCTGGTCAAATTCGGCGCGGACTTCGGCATTCTTGAGCGCAGCGAAGGCGGTGTGCTGCCGGTCACGCTGCGCAATGTCGAGCCCGTGCTCGAAGGGCTGCAGTCGCAGTTGGCGGTAGCGGCGATCGATGGGCGCTCGCAAAAAATCGACGACGATGCACAGATCGCGCGCTGGCTGCGTCGCATCCAAGTGATCAATACGCCCAGCGGCGACTGGCAAGGCGAAGGCGCGCAACAGCAATGGATCGAAAACACCGGCGCGAAGTCGGTGTTTTCGGATGCAGACGCGACCCGCGCGTTCACGCTGCCGAAGCCGAACGGTGCGCAGGCGTTCGAAGTGGTCGGTATCCCGTTGCGCGAGCCGGGCTTCTACGTGGTCGAGCTGAAGAGTCCGAAGCTAGGCGCAGCGCTGCTGGGCGACGGGCGCGTTCGCTATGTCGCGACGTCCGCCTTGGTGACCAACCTCGCCGTCCATTTCGAATGGGGTCGCGAATCCTCGCTGGTGTTCGTAACGACGCTGGACACCGCACAGCCCGTTGCCAACGCAGAGATCCGCATTAGCGACGCCTGCGACGGCAAAGTGCTGTGGAACGGCCACACTGACGCCAGCGGCCGTTCGCAGGTCGATGCTGGCCTGCCAGCGCCACCGAATTGGAACGACGGCTGCGATAACCGGGCCGAGGGCGATCGCAGCGAGGATCCACTGATCATCAGTGCGCGAACCGGCGACGACATGAGCTTTGCCCTATCGAGCTGGAACCGCGGCATCAGTCCTGGCGACTTCCAGCTGCCGGGCGCTTACGCCAGTGCCGACGATGCAACACTCGCGCATACCGTGCTCGATCGTGCGCTGTTCCGCGCTGGCGAAACGGTGTCGATGAAACATTTCCTGCGCGAACACGTCGGCAGTGGGCTGGCGCTTTCGAAGACACTGCCGGTCGATGTGCTGCTGCGTCATCAAGGCAGCGATCAGACCTACACGCTGCCCTTGCAATGGCGCGCAGGTGCCGTCGCCGAAAGCAGCTGGGAGATTCCGAAGGATGCCAAGCTCGGCACCTACGACATCGAATTGCGCTATGCCGCGGATACGCGCGGAGATCGCCGTGAACTGAGTAGTGGCGCGTTCCGCGTCGAGCAGTTCCGCGTGCCGTCGATGCGCGCAATTCTGCAGGCACCGAAGCAGCCTCTGGTCAACGCCGATACGGCGACACTCGATATCTTCGTGTCGTATCTTTCGGGTGGTGCCGCATCGAATCTGCCGGTGAAACTGCGCACCCAGCTGCAGCCGAAGACGCTGGAGTTTCCCGGCTACGAGGCGTTCCGTTTCGGTGGCTCGGAGATCAAACCCGGGATCGACACCGGCGGCGGTGAGCGCGACGACGATGATGAGGACGGCGCATCCAACGACGGCGACAGCAGCGCGACGCCCGCGCAACTGCAGCCGCTGACCTTGGATTCGCAGGGCAGCGTGCGCGCCACGGTGCCTAAGCTTGCGAAGTCTGGCGAACCGCAGGATCTCGTCGCCGAAGTCGACTATCAGGATGCAAGCGGCGAAATGCTGACGAGTGCAACGCGCATCGCGTTGTGGCCATCTGCGGTCGTACTCGGGGTCAAACCCGACGGATGGATTGCGACCAAGGACGATCTGCGTTTCAAGGTACTGGCGCTGGATCTGCGTGGACACCCGCTGGCGCAGCAACGCATCCGTGTCGATGGCTTCCGGCGTGTCACCCATTCGTATCGGCGTCGGCTGGTCGGCGGCTTTTATGCCTACGACAATAGCGCTGAAACGATCGCGCTCGGCGAACTCTGCGCCGGTCGCACCGACGAGAAGGGACTGCTCAGTTGCAAGGTGCAGACTGCCGAGTCCGGCCAGATCGAACTGCAAGCCAGCAGCGCGGACGCGAGCGGCAATCGCGCACTGGCGTCCACCGAAATCTGGGTCGCCGGCGGTGATGATTGGTGGTTCGATGCCGCGCCCAGTGACCGTATGGACGTGCTCCCTGAAGCGCCGAGTTACGAAAGCGGCCAGGTCGCTCGCTTCCAGGTGCGCATGCCGTTCCGAGACGCAACTGCACTCGTGACGGTCGAACGCGAAGGCGTGATCGACAGCTTCGTCACCACCCTATCCGGCCGCGACCCGGTGCTGGAAGTGCCGATCAAGGACAGTTACGCACCAAACGTATTCGTCTCGGTGCTGGCGCTGCGTGGTCGAATCGCAGGCTGGCGCGCGCGACTCGCCGACCTCGTCCACTGGCTGCATCTGCCATTTCAAATCGAAGGTGGCTCGCCGACTGCACTGGTCGATCTTGGCAAGCCGGCTTACCGGCTGGGCATCGCGCAGATCAACGTCGGTTGGTCTCCCCATCGCCTCGACGTTCGGGTGACGCCGTCTTCGGATACTTTCAAGGTGCGCGATCACGCACAGGTGAGTATCGCTGTGCAGGCGCCGCACGGCATGGCGTTGCCGGCCGATGCAGAGGTCGCGGTCGCCGCGGTCGATGAAGGCCTGCTTGAACTCCTGCCGAACGACTCCTGGAAACTGCTCGACGCGATGATGTCGCCGCGCGGTCTCGAAGTGCATACCGCGACCGCGCAGATGCAGGTGATCGGCAAGCGCCACTACGGTCGTAAGGCCGGTGCCCCCGGCGGCGGCGGCGGTCGCGGGCCGGCGCGCGAGTTGTTCGACACGCTGCTGCTGTGGCGCGGCCACGTGCCACTTGACGCCAACGGCCGCGCGACGCTCTCGGTGCCGCTGAACGACTCCCTGAGTTCCTTCCGCATCGTCGCGATCGCCAGCGCAGGCGCGCAGCTGTTCGGTACCGGCAGTGCAAGCATTCGTACGACGCAAGAACTGCAGATGATCTCCGGCCTGCCGACGCTGCTGCGCGAGGGTGATCATCTGAGCGCAACGCTGACCTTGCGCAATGCCTCGAATCGCGCAATCACAGCAACGGTCGGCGGCAGCCTCGATGCCGGTCTCGGCAAGGCCGCACCACTCAGCGCGCAACTCATCACCCTCGCCGCCGGCTCGGCGCAGGAACTCGCCTGGCCGGTTGATGTTGCGCTCGGCACGCAGACGCTGAAGTGGAATTTCGACGCGCAGGAACAGCATGGCAGTGCCGCCGATCATCTCCAGCTGACGACGCCGGTGACTCCGGCGGTGCCGATACGCACGTATCAAGCAACGCTGCAGCAAGTGGACGGCAGTCTGCAATTGCCGCTTGAGCGTCCATCGGATGCGCTCACCGGACGCGGCGGCATTCGCGTCGATCTGCGCGCGCATCTGGCCGATACGCTCGATGGCGTCATCGAATTCATGCGCGCCTATCCGTACAGCTGCTTCGAGCAGCGCGCATCGACCGCCGTCGCGCTGCAAGATCGCGTGCGCTGGTCGAAGCTGATGGATCAGTTGCCGGGCTACCTCGATCGCGATGGGCTGGTTCGTTACTTCCCGTTCGATGAACTCGATGGCAGCGAAACCTTGACCGCGTATCTGCTGGCGCTTGCGCAGGAAGCCGGCTGGAACATTCCGGACGACAGCCTTGCGCGCATGCAGGCCGGACTGAGCGGCTTTATCGCCGGGCGGGTGCGCCGTTATTCAGTATTGGAAACGGCCGATTTCAACCTGCGCAAGCTCGCCGCGATTGCAGCGCTGTCGCGTTACGGCAGCGCGACGCCGGCAATGCTCGGCAGCATCAGTATTGATCCGAACCTGTGGCCGACTTCGGCTCTGCTCGATTGGATCGATATCCTCGATCACGTCAACGCCCTGCCGGAGCGCGAGGCGCGACGGTCCGAGGCGCTGCAAATACTGCGCTCACGACTGAACTTCCAAGGCAGCACGATGGGATTTTCGACCGAGCGCGACGATGCGCTGTGGTGGCTGATGATCGACGGTGATGTCAACGCGGTACGCGCGCTGCTGCTGGTGTTGAATGAACCGGACTGGCGTGACGACGTGCCGCGCATGGCGCGCGGTGCGCTCGGCCGACAGCAGCATGCGCATTGGAGAACCACAGTGGCGAATGCCTGGGGCGTTCTGGCTCTGGAGAAATTTGGCGCGGCATTCGAGCGCGCCACGGTCGGCGGCACCACGCACCTGACCTTGGCCGGCGCGCAGCGAGATCTCGATTGGCGCCAGCCGCCGCAGCCGATCGAACTGCCCTGGCCGGCGCAAGCCGCGACGCTCGAGGTGCAGCAGCATGGCACTGGCAAACCCTGGGCCTTGATCGAAAGTCGTGCGGCGATTCCGCTGCGCGCGCCGCTCACGAGTGGCTACAACATCCGGCGCACGGTCAGTCCGATCGAACAGAAAGTTGCGGGACGCTGGACCCGCGGCGACGTCGCACGAGTGAGCCTGGAAATTGAGGCACAGTCGGATATGAGCTGGGTTGTGGTCGACGATCCGGTGCCGGCCGGCGCCAGTGTGCAAGGTTCCGGCTTGGGCGGCAGTTCCACATTGTTGCGCGAAAGCGAACGCCAGCAAGGCATGGCCTGGCTGGCGTTTACGGAAGCGCGTGCCGACGCTTATCGCGCGTATTACCGCTTCGTGCCGAAGGGCAAGTGGACGCTTGAGTACACGCTGCGATTCAACAGCAGCGGCCGATTCGAACTGCCGACCACGCGCGTTGAAGCGATGTACGCACCCGAGATGTTTGGGGAATTACCCAACGCCGCGCTGCAGATCGACTCGCCGTGAATCGGCGGCGCCGATGGCTCGCACTGGCGCTGACGGCGACGCTGTTGCTGATCGCTGCCGGCGGTGTCTGGCTGCAGACCGGTGCTTCAGCGCCGAGTTTCGAATCGGTGCGATCGAGCTATGTGCCGACGCAGGCGTACCTGCTGGATCGTCACGGTAAGCTGCTGCAAACGCAGCGCATCGACTATCAGCTGCACAGGCTGGCCTGGGTGAGGCTAGACCAGGTATCGCCAGCCACGCGCAATGCAATCATGCAGGCAGAGGATCGTCGCTTCTATGAGCACCACGGCGTCGATCTGCGCGCGCTCGTGGGCGCCGGCGCAGCGGATAGCGGCGGCCAGCGCTTGCGCGGAGCGAGCACGCTGACAATGCAACTCGTCGCGCTGTTGCAAACTGATCTGATGGCGCGCGATCGACATCGTTCGCCACTGCAAAAGTTGCGACAGATGCGCGCCGCCTGGGCGCTCGAGCGTAGCTGGAGCAAACCGCAGATCTTCGAAGCCTATCTCAACCTGGTCGGTTTCCGCGGCGAAATGCAGGGCATTGCCGCTGCCGCGCAGCGACTGTTCCACAAGTCACCCGACGGACTCACCGACGACGAATCCTGGCTGCTTGCCGCGCTGTTGCCGGCGCCGAGTGCGAGTCCGGAGCGCGTTGCGCAACGCGCGTGCGCGCTACTGCATCGACAGCAATCGAATGCCGATTGTGCGGAACTGAATGCGCTTGCACAGCGCAGCTTGGACGCCACGCGAGAAACGATTGTCGTCGACGACGATCAGCTTGCGCCGCAACTGGCGGTGCAGCTGCTGCATCGCGCGGGCGAGCAGGTTTCAACAACGCTCGATGCCGACCTGCAACGCGCGGCGCGCGGCGCGCTGAGCGACCAGTTGAAGCAGCTCGCCGGCCACGACGTGCACGATGCTGCGGCCGTGGTGCTCGACAACCTCAGCGGCGACATCCTCGCCTATGTCGGCTCGGTGGCGAGCGCCGGGCAAGCGTCCGCGGTGGATGGTGTGCGTGCGCGTCGACAGGCCGGTTCGACGCTGAAGCCGTTTCTTTATGGGTTCGCACTCGATCAGCGTTACCTCACTGCAGCTTCACTGCTGGACGATTCTCCGGTGCGACTGGAAACCGGCAACGGACTGTACATTCCGCAGGATTACGATCACGACTTTCATGGACTCGTCAGCGTTCGCTCGGCGCTGGCCGGATCCTTGAACGTGCCGGCGGTGCGCACGCTGGTGCTGGTCGGAACCGCGCCATTTCTCGACGTGTTACATGACTTCGGATATCGAAGCATCGATCAGACCGCTGATTTCTACGGCTATGCCTTGGCACTGGGTTCCGCCGAGGTCAGTCTGCTGGAACAGGCGAATGCCTATCGTGCGCTCGCCAATGGCGGAAACTGGTCACCGACGCGCCTGCTTGTCGACGATCCAACTCCGACATTGATGCGGCCGGTGCTGTCGGCAGATGCCGCCTTCGTCGTCGGCGACATCCTCAGCGATCGTGCCAGCCGTGCACTGACCTTCGGACTCGACAGTCCGCTGTCGACGCCGTTCTGGAGCGCGGTAAAGACCGGCACGAGCAAGTTCATGCGCGACAATTGGTGCATTGGCTATACACAGCGCTATACGGTTGCGGTCTGGTTCGGCAATTTCGATGGTCGGCCGATGCGCGAAGTCTCGGGTGTGAGCGGTGCGGCACCGGCCTGGCTGGCGATCATGCGTGCGCTGCCGCCATCCGAACCGGCTGCGCCATCGCCGCCGTCGAATCTGCTGGCGCGATCGATCGAATATGGCAACCGGCTTGAGCCGCCGCGCCGTGAGTGGTTTCTGAGCGGCACCGCGCTCGACCGCATCGATGTCGCTCCTCCGTCGAGCCTTCGGCCGCGGCTGCTGTCACCCGCCGACGGCATGGTGGTCGCGCTGGATCCGGACATTCCGGCGGGTCATCAGCAGCTCGTATTCCGCGCCGCGCCGCGTCGGCCTGGCCTACGGTTCGAACTCGATGGCACCGTGCTGGCCAGCGCTGAACGCGATCTTTTATGGGCGCCGCGAGCGGGTTCGCATGTGCTGCGGCTGATTGATCGCGCTGGCCTTGCACAGGATCAGCTTGCATTCAGCGTACGGGGACCGATGCCGTCGCGCTCGCTCGTACCCAGCTTAAGGCCCGATTGAGCAAAACCAGGTTGATTCATTCAGCGGCGAAGTGCGTTGCCGCCAGCCGACTCGGTCTGGATAGCGTTGCGGCTTCATCACGCTGTTGGCTTGGCATCGCACCAACGGAGTAAGCACCGCTTCGCTGAGCGTGCTTCGCAATCGCGGCACGTGCGCAACCGTCCACGAACCGCAGGCAACGGGCAGTCCGACCTGCACTGCCCGAATGGATCGCAACTGCCTGCGAACGTACGAACGTACGAACGTACGAACGCATGAACGCATGAACATACGAAGATACGAAGATACGAACGTAGTCGCTTGCGCTTGCGCGCACTGGTCTGCGTTAGGGCGGTTGCCTGCTCGCTGAGCGAATATGTTCCGGTCGAACGCCGAGCCCCACCAAACGACCGCCGAGCGCCGCGCCCCAAGGCGTCGCCGCGAGTAGTCGCATCACAAGCGGCGGCCGTGGCGGCGCACCCGCCAGCATCGGTTCCAGCAATCCGCGATGCACCGCGCGCTGGGCGGCCTGCGTGACGCGAACGGGCCATTCGCGACGTCGCTGAACGGCGGCGAGATCGGCTTCGCTCAAGCGCTGTTCGAGCAGTGGCGCGCTCAGCAAGTTGGCGGCGGCGACGGCATCCTGCACGGCCAGATTGATACCGACGCCGCCGACTGGCGACATGGCGTGCGCGGCGTCGCCGATGCACAGCAGGCCGGGACGATGCCAGCGCGGCAAGCGATCCAGCTGCACGCGCAGCAGATGCACGTCGTCCCAGCTGCGCAGATTGTGCTCGCGTCCGGCGAAGAACGGTGCGAGCCGTAGCACTTGTTGTCGCAGTCCATCGATATCGCCCGCACGCATCGGTTCGAAGCCACCTTTGGCGATAACCGAGGCGATTTGCCAGTAGTCGCCACGGTCGATCAGCACCAGCATGGCGCGCGATCCCAAGCGCGCAGCGACGTTCGACGGATCGCCAGCGATACGCGGCAGCCGAAACCACAGCACATCGATCGGCGCGCCGAGGTCCACCGGCTGCAGGCCGGCCTGCGTGCGCAGCATCGACCCACGACCGTCGGCGGCGATGCACAGTCTGGCGCGCACCATCTGCTCCGCGCTACCCGAACGGTAGCGCAGACCGACCACGCTGTCGTTCTCCTTCACCACGCCGACAACTTCGCTCTGCATGCGCAGCTCGAAGCCTGAGAATTGTTGCGCGTGGTCGGTCAGCAGTTTCAGCAAGTCCCATTGTGGGACCAGCGCGACGTAGTTGTAGCGACCCGGCAAGCGCGTGAAATTGGCCAGTGGCCAGCTTCCGAGTTCGCTTTCGATTGCCACACTGCTGACTCGACGTGCCGGCAGCTTGGCGAACGCATCGGCCAGCCCGAGTTCATCGAGCAGTTGCAAGGTCGATGGATGCACCGTGTCGCCGCGAAAATCTCGCAGAAAATCCGCGTGCTTTTCGAACACGCAGACCCGCAGGCCCGCTCGCGCCAGCAGCAGGCCGAGCATCGCACCGGCGGGACCACAACCGGCAATCGCGCAGTCGATCGTTTCCATTGGATTCGTGCTCACGTCGTTCAGGGTGGTTCTCTCAGAACGCTGGATGCGACCAGCGTTCACCTGAACACCGTTTAAAAAGTCGATGGCGTTCGCGCGCGATGAGATTCAGCGACCGCTGCGGTGCCCGGCCGGCCCGCGTGGGTGCGCGCGACGACTCAGCGCTGCGTGTGACTGCGCGTACGCGCCACGGCTTCGCGCCAGCCGGCGTACAGCGCCTCGGCACGCGCCTGCGGCATCTTCGGCTCGAAGCGCGCGTCGGCGCGCCACAGTTCGGCGATTTCTTCCAGCGAGGCGTAGCCCCCTTTTTCGGCACCGGCCTGCAAGCCGGCGAGCAAGGCAGCGCCGAGCGCAGTAGTTTCGACGGTGCGCGGGCGCACCACCGGAATGCGCAGCGTGTCGGCGAGGAACTGCGTCAGCCAGTCGTTGACCACCATGCCGCCATCGACGCGCAGTTCGGTCGGCGGACGCGCATCCTGCGCCATCGCGTCGATCAGGTCGCGCGTCTGGTAGCAGGTCGATTCGAGTGCGGCGCGGACGATGTGGGCGATACCGGAATCGCGCGTGAGTCCGAGAATCGCCCCGCGTGCCTGCGGATCCCAGTACGGCGCGCCGAGGCCGGTGAACGCCGGCACCAGATAGACGCCTTGCGTATCCGCGATCGAACGCGCCAGGGCTTCCGTTTCGCCGGCCGCACCGATCAGCCGGATCGCGTCGCGCAGCCATTGCACCGCTGCGCCGGCGACGAAGATGCTGCCCTCGAGCGCGTAGGTCGACTGCCCTGCAACGCGATAGGCCACCGTGCTGAGCAGGCGTTGCTTGGATTCGACGATCTCGCTGCCGGTGTTCAGCACCAGGAAGCAACCGGTGCCGTAAGTGCTCTTGATCATGCCCGGCGCGAAGCAGGCCTGGCCAACCGTCGCGGCCTGCTGATCTCCGGCAATCGCACCGATCGGAATCTCCGCGCCGAACAGTTCGCGCTCGGTGTGGCCGTAGTCGCTGGCGCTGTCGCGCACTTCCGGCAACAGCGCGCGCGGCACGCCGAAGAAGCTCAGCAGCTCTTCATCCCAATCGCCGCGCTGCAAGTTGTACAGCAGCGTGCGGCAGGCATTGGTGGCATCGGTCGCATGCAGCTTGCCGCCGGTGAGTTTCCACAACAGCCAGCTATCGATGGTGCCGAACGCGAGTTCGCCTTTTTCGGCGCGTGCGCGCGCACCGTCGACATGTTCCAGCAGCCAGCCGATCTTGGTCGCGCAAAAGTACGGATCGAGCAGCAGGCCGGTCTTCTGCTGCAGCCAGTGCTGACGCGCATCGTCGCCACGCTCGCGGCACCAGTCGGCGGTGCGGCGATCCTGCCAGACGATTGCCGGTGCAATCGGTACGCCGGTCTTGCGATCCCACATCACCGTGGTTTCGCGCTGATTGGTGATGCCGAGCGCGAGAACGTCGCGCGCGCCGAGCTTGGCGGATTTCAAGGCATCGCGTACGCAGGTCTGCACGTCCGTCCAGATGCGTTCGGCATCGTGCTCGACCCACCCGGGCTGCGGATACGATTGCGGCAGTTCGATCTGCGCGGTACCGAGCTTGTCGCCGCCGCGATCGAACACGATCGCGCGCGAACTGGTGGTGCCCTGATCGATGGCGAGCAGTGCGGCCTGCGGCATGCGGTGTCTCCGGTGCGGGATGCCGCGCATCGATGCGCAACGTCCGTGTTGTAGTCTGGCGCAAAGCCTTTAGAGGGGGAGACCTTACCGATGAGTGCTGCCGGATTCCAGTCGCCGTCGCTGTTCGTGCATCAATGGTTGCCCGCTGCTGCGCCACGCGCGGTGGTGTTGATCGTGCACGGCATGGCCGAACACGGCGCGCGTTACCCACGCTTTGCCGCGGCGTTGAATGCGCAGGGCTACGCGGTCTATGCGCCCGATCTGCCCGGACACGGGCGCAGCGTCGGCGTGGGCGACACGCGCGGCTTCTTCGCCGAGCGCGACGGTTGGGCCTACACGCTGGCGGCGATCGACGGCGTGCGCCGACAGATCGCGCAGCAACATGCGGGGCTGCCACTCCTGTTGTTCGGCCACAGCATGGGCTCGTTCCTGGGCCAGCACTATCTGGTCGAACACGGCGCCGGGCTCGCTGGCGCAGTGTTGTCGGCCACCAGTGGCAGCCTTGGACCGACGCGCGGACTGGGCGCTCTATTGCTGCGTGGAGAGGGACTGCTGTTCGGCAAACGCCATCCGAGCGCCTTGGCCGAAGCGCTCAGCTTCAAGACTTTCAACAAACGCTTCGATACCAAGGCTGCACCCGTGCGCACTGCGTTCGATTGGTTGTCGCGCGATCCGCTCGAAGTGGATCGCTACATCGGCGATCCGCTCTGCGGCTTTCGCTGCAGCGCGCAGTTATGGGTCGATCTGCTCGATGCCGGCGCGACGCTGTGCGACGCGCAAAGGCTGGCGCGCATTCCGCCGGACTTGCCGCTGCTTCTGATTGCCGGCGGCGACGATCCGGTGAGTCAGGGCGCGACGGGTCCGAACCTGCTGGCGGCCGCGTACCGCAAGGCAGGCTTGCGTGATGTCGACGTGAAAATCTACCCGCAGGGCCGCCACGAATTGCTCAACGATGTTTGTCGCGATGAAGTGACGGCCGATCTGCTGACCTGGTTCGCGAGATGTGTCGCCAACTGAATGCGGCCCGCGGGAGATACGCACGCGGTGCGCACGCGGCGGTGCGCGCCAGATGGATTGCAGTACTTCGCAGATGAGTTTGCGCAGCGAAACTTCAGCCACGGCGATGCGCGCCCGACCGATTGCAGAACTTCGCTGGGTGAATGTGCGCGGCGAACTTTCAGACGCGGCAATGCGCTACTGCCGATTGCAACTCGGGTGACGGTGCGCGGCGAAGCGTTGGATGCGGCGATGTGTCGATACGATCGCAGCGGCTTAATCGGCGACTTTTGGATTTGCTCAAGCAGACGACCTTCGCATTCGGTCTGTTGCGATCGAGTCACTGCGTCAGGTCCGCGACCTCGGATTCGGCAGACTCGACCGACCCGGCGCGATTCTGCTGCGCCGCGAATCGATCAGGCCGTATGCACCGCGATGGCGGAGGCGACGACCGGGCCGGTCGGCTGGCCGGTTGGCGAACCGCCATGCGGCTCGAGACTGACCGCGAGCTTCAACTCGGAAGCATTCGCCAGCGCTGGCGGCAGATCCATCGCGCCGTTGCCGGAGGTTGGCAGCACACCGATGGCGACCGGGCCGTTCGGCGACAGCCACCACAGTTCCGGCGAACGATCGCCCAACCCCGGCGCCGTGCCGAGTGCGGCAACCGTCATGTGGCCACGCGCCGGTGTCAGGCTGACGGTCCACTGCATGTCGGCGTCCGGCATTTTCAGCAGCGCGACGTAAGACGCTGCGGCCGGCGCCGTTACTGCCGGCGCAGGTGCCACGGCAACCGGCACGCCTTCCGGTGTCTTCGGTTGATTCAGCAGCACGGCGACGACCACTGCGGCGGCCGTTGCCAGACCGGCGAGAATGCGCCAGACCGGCGGACCACCGCTGGCGGTTGATTTCGCCGTCGATGGCGGGATCGCGACCGGCTTGCGCAGCGGCACGGTGTTGCCCTGCTCGATGCGCCGCTGCAAGCCGATCCACACCGTTTCCGGCGGATCGACGGGCGCGATCTTCAGCGCGAAACTCGCCAGGCGCGCTTCCCAGTAGCGGACTTCGCCGACCAGCGCGGCGTCGCTACGCAGCAGCCGTTCAAAACGCCGGCGCGCGCGGCCCTGCAGCGTGCCGAGTACATACTCGGCAGACAGCAGGTTGCGCAGCTTGGCGTTCTGATACTTCATTCGGTTGTTCTTGCTTCTATTTCGGTTCGTGCAATTACTGATCGAGACATTCGCGCAGGCGTGTGAGTCCGCGGCGCACCCAGCTCTTGACGGTGCCCAACGGCGCTTTCAACACCTTCGCCAATTCCTGATGCGTGTAGCCCTCGTAATACGCCAGCAAAACGCTCTGGCGTTGTTCGTCCTGCAGCGTCGACATACAACCTTCCAAGCGCTCGACGCCTTGACGCTCGTCAGCGCGCGCCGAAGGGTCCTCTGCCACATCCACCATGGTCATCGGCGGCGCGTCGCCTTCCTCGGGCATCTCGACTTCCGGCCGCTTCATGCGCAACAAATCCAGCGCGCGGTAGCGGGCAATCGTCGACAACCAAGTCAGCGGAGCACCTTTGGCCGGTTCGTACGTATCGGATTTCTGCCAGACCCGCAGAAAGCAGTCCTGCAACGCTTCTTCCGCCCAATCCCTACGTTTGAGAATACGCAGCAACAATCCAAACAGATGCGAGCTGCAGCCCCGGTAGAGCTGCGCAAACGCCCGTTGGTCGCCGGCAGCGGTGGCGGCGAGCAGGGTAGTCAGTTGCTCTGCAGGAATCATGAGTTGTTTATCGGGCCCTCTTTGATCCCGATGATAAACGAGGCGCAGGCCCTCGCGGTGACCGTTTAGCGTCGTTGGATCAATTCAGTAGGTGCGGAACCACTGCCTGCCTATAATTGCTTCGCGAAAGCTGTCCAACGAACGCTCGTTGCCGATTCCACCTTCGATCCCGATGGGGTAAATCTCTCTTGAATCTCGGTTCCTACCCGGCTACCCGTCCGCGACGCGTCCGCAGCGCGGCATTCGTCCGCGATCTCGTGCGCGAAACGCGGCTCGCTCCTGCGCAACTGATCGCGCCGCTATTCGTCGCCGAGGGCGCGCTCAAGGGCGCGATCCGTTCGATGCCCGACATCTTCCGGCTCGATCTCGACGAACTGGTTGCCGAAGCGCAGGCGCTGAAGGCGCTCGGCATCGCGGCGGTGGCGCTGTTCCCGGTGATTCCACCGGAGCTGAAGAACGAGCTTGGCAGCGAAGCGCTGAATCCCGAGGGCTTGATTCCCAGGGCGATCAAACGGATCAAGGCGGACTGCCCCGAGCTGGGTGTGATCGTCGATATCGCGCTCGATCCCTACACCAGCCACGGCCACGACGGCATCCTCGACGAACACGGTTATGTCGCCAACGACATCACCGTTGAAACCCTGCGCAAGCAGGCCTTGGTGCTGGCACGCGCCGGTGCCGATGTACTGGCACCCAGCGACATGATGGATGGGCGCGTCGGTGCGATCCGTCAGGTACTGGAACGCGACAATCGCCACAACACACTGATCCTCTCGTACGCGGCGAAATACGCCAGCGGCTTCTATGGTCCGTTTCGCGACGCGGTCGGTTCGTCGATCGCACTGAAGGGTGACAAGCGCACCTATCAGATGGACCCGGCCAACAGCGACGAAGCGCTACGCGAAGTCGCGCTCGATCTCGCCGAGGGCGCGGACATCGTCATGGTCAAACCGGGCATGCCCTACCTCGACATCATCCGCCGCGTGAAGGACCGCTTCGAAGTGCCGGTCTGCGCCTATCAGGTCAGCGGTGAATACGCGATGTTGAAAGCGGCGATCGGCAACGGCTGGCTCGACGAGAAAAAAGTCGTACTCGAAAGCCTGCTGTGCATGCGTCGCGCTGGCGCCGACATGATCCTGACGTACTTCGCCAAGCAGGCCGCAACCTGGCTGCGCGAAGGCGCTTGATCCGCGAACCAACTTTTCTTCCGACGCAGAACCGATAAGAACTCGATGGATCGCTACGCCGTACTTGGCCACCCGATAGCCCACAGTCTGTCGCCGCGCATACACGGCCTGTTCGCCGCACAGACCGGCGCCGCACTGAGTTACGTGGCCATCGATAGCGAGGCCGCCGCGCTCGCCGAGACCCTCGCTCGCCTGCACACCGAGGGCTACGCCGGAGTCAACCTGACGCTGCCCTTGAAGGTCCACGCCGTTGCGCTGTGCAGCGAGCTTAGTGCCCGCGCGCAAGCCGCCGGCAGCGTCAACACGCTGATTCGCCACGAAAGCGGCTGGCGTGGCGACAACACCGACGGTGCCGGCCTGCTACGCGATTTGCAGCACAACCTCGGATGCAAGCTCGCCGGCCAGCGCGTGTTGCTGCTCGGCGCCGGCGGTGCCGCGCGCGGCGTGCTGCAACCCTTACTCGACGCGCAACCGGCCGAATTGACGATTGCCGGCCGCACGCCGTGGAAGCCGGAAGATCTGGCTGCAGAATTCAAAGACCGCGGTGCGCTGCGACCTTGCACGTTTCTGGCGCTGAAGGGCGATCGCTACGATCTGGTGATCAATGCCACGTCGGCCGGACACAGCGGCGCAACGCCTCCGCTGCCGCCGGGCATCTACGCAAGCGGCGGGCGGGCCTACGATCTGAGCTATGGCCGTGCGGCCGAACCATTCCTGGCGCGCGCGCGCGAACTCGGCGCCGTGCAGGTATTCGATGGCCTCGGCATGTTGGTGGAGCAGGCCGCCGAAGCCTTCTCGCTTTGGCGCGGGCTGCGCCCCGAGACTGCCAGCGTTCTGGCCGCACTACGCAGCTAGCGCCGCGCTATCGAACTGATAGCGGCTCCGAGCATCGAATCGCAACCGCCGATCCATGCGCGGCATCGAGAAGCGGGATCGACGCGTTTGATTGACGACGGTGACATCGCCAAAGCGCTCCAATGAATCGCCGAATGCGCGGATGTGCTGAGACACGAGCCGCGCCTGACGCTTGAGCAAGGCCGGAGGCTGGGGTCGCGCAGCGCCTAGTTCAGGGTGGCGGTGCGTCGGCAGCCGCTTCTGCGGCAGCGCGGTTGCGATCGCGCACCTTCACCACCCAGCGCGCCCATAGGATGCCGACTTCGTAGAGCAGATAAGTCGGCACCGCGAGCAGGGTCTGCGACAGCACGTCCGGCGGCGTCAGAATTGCGGCAGCGACGAATACGCCGACCAGCACGTAGTCGCGGCGCGCCGATAGCTGCGCAGGCGTGACCACACCGCTCCAGGCCAGCAGCACGATCGCAACCGGCGTCTCGAAGGTCAGGCCGAAAGCCAGGAACAGCTTCAGCACGAAGTCGAGATATTTGGCGACGTCGGTCATCACCGCGACACCTTCCGGCGCGACGTTGACGAAGAAGCGGAACACCACCGGCAGCACGACGAAATACGCGAACGCCACGCCGACGTAGAACAGCAGCGTGCTCGAGGCCAGCAGCGGCAAGATCAGCTTGCGTTCGTTGCGGTACAAACCCGGCGCGACGAAGGCCCAGATTTGATAGAGCACCCAAGGCAGCGCCACCACCAGCGCCAGCACCGCAGCGAGTTTGAAGGGCACGATGAATGGTGATGCGACTTCAGTCGCGATCATCGAACTGCCCGCCGGCATCAGATGCAGCAACGGCGCAGCGAAGTAGTGATAGATGGTCCGCGAGAAATACGCCAGCGGCGCAAACGCAATCGCTACGCCGAACAGCGCGCGAATAACGCGCGTGCGCAGTTCGCGCAGATGCGACAACAGGGGTTGTTCGGTGCCGTCCGGGCCGTCGCCGACCGCGCCGCCGCTCAGCGCTTCAGGGGCCATAGTAATTCGGCGGCGGCGTTACTTTTGCGGGTGTGGAAGGCTCTGCGGCGACGGTCGGTGACGGCGCGCTCGGTGCTGGCGTGATGGGCGGGCTCTGCGGCAAGGGCGCGGCCGCGACGACCGGCGCGCTTTCGAGCGGAGGATGCACTGCGGTCTTGACCGAATCGACCACCGAATGCGTTTCTTCGCGAATCGCCTTCAGATTGAGATCGACATTGGCGCGAACTTCGTCGCTTTGCTCGCGCAGGATGCGATGCGCGTCTTCGACCTGGCGCTTCATCTCCGCGATATGCGTCTCGCGCTCGAGTTCGGCAGTGAGATTGCGCATATAGCCGCGCGCCTTGCCGGTCCAGCGCCCGACCGCGCGTGCAACGCCGGGCATGCGCTCGGGGCCGAGCACCACCAGTGCCACAACGAAGCACAGCAGCAGTTCGGAAAAACTGATGTCGAACATGCGCGGCTTCGATTATCCGTTCTGGGCCGCGTGCGACACGAGCAAGCTCCTGCAGCGGAAGTTTAGGAGTGCTCGTCGCGCGACGGTGCGGGCTGCGGCTGCGGCGCCGGCTTGGCTTGCGCCGTCAGTTCGGCGGCGTGTTTGTCGGCCTCGGCCTCGCCTTCGCGCATGGACGACTTGAAGTTCTTCACTGCTGCGCCAAGGTCGCCACCCGCGCCACGCAGGCGGCGCGTGCCGAACACCAGCACTACGATGGCCAGAACGATCAACCAGTGCCAAATGCTGAAACTACCCATACGTCCTCCGAAAAGCCCAGGTTCGCCAGCCACCGCAGGTGATGCTGCGCGACCTGAATAGTAATCGCCCGACCGTCGCTTTAATGCGTCGAGTCCGCGTCAATCCTTGCTGCGGCTGGCCTTTTCGTCGAGGCCAGAGCGACCGCTGCGTCGAGCCAGTTCCGCGGTCAAAGCATCGAGCGGAATATCATACGCCGCCATCAAGACCAGAGTGTGGAACCAAAGATCCGCGAGCTCGTGCACCAGCGCAGTCTTGTCGCTGCCCTTGGCTGCAATGATGGTCTCCGCCGCTTCTTCGCCGATCTTTTTCAAGATCGCATCGGCGCCCTTGGCGTACAGGCTGGCGACGTAAGATTTACCCGGGTCGGCCTGCTTGCGCTCGAGCAGCGTCGCATACAGCTCGGCGATCGCTTCGGTATTCGGCGGGTTCACATCCGCATCCTGACGCCGCGACCGGCCAGATACTGCTTGGCTTCGCCGACGGTATAGGTGCCGTTGTGGAAGATGCTGGCCGCGAGTACCGCGTCGGCGCCACCGGCCGAGAAGCCTTCGTACAGATGCTCGAGCGTGCCCACGCCACCGCTGGCGACGACCGGCACCGTCACCGCGTCGCTGATCGCGCGCAGCAGTTCGACGTCGTATCCGGCCTTGGTGCCATCGCGATCCATGCTGGTGACGAGCAATTCGCCGGCCCCTTTTTCGACCATTTTGGCGGCCCACTCGACCGCGTCGAGACCGGTCGCCTTGCGGCCACCGTGGGTGAAGACTTCCCAGCGCAGGGCCTCGCCCTTCTTGCGCGTCTTCACGCGCTTGGCGTCGATGGCGACGACGATGCACTGCACGCCGTAGCGGCTGCCGGCGGCCGTCACGAAGTCGGGGTTCTGCACTGCGGAGGTGTTGATCGCTACCTTGTCGGCGCCCGCCGACAGCAAGGCACGCACATCGGCGTTGGTGCGCACGCCACCGCCGACGGTCAACGGAATATAGATTTCGCGCGCTACGGCTTCGACGGTTTTGAACAGTGTCGGCCGCGCTTCGTGGCTGGCGGTGATGTCGAGGAACACCAGTTCGTCGGCGCCCTGCAGGTCGTAGCGACGCGCGACTTCGACCGGATCACCGGCGTCGCGGATCTCCTGGAATTTGACGCCCTTGACGACGCGACCCTGGTCGATATCCAGGCAGGGGATTACACGTTTGGCCAGCATGGAGTGCGTTTGCGTTCAGCGCTGGCGCGTCGATTCTGCAACAGCGGGGACGAACTCGACGACGCGCATCGAGATCAGCCGCCGACCGCTTTCAGGCAGTCTTTGAATTGCAGCCCGCCTTCGTACAAGGCGCGGCCGATGATGCAGCCGGTGACGCCGTCTTCGACCAGGTCGTTGAGCGCGCGCATGTCGTCCAGGCTGGACACACCGCCGGATGCGATGACCGCAGTCTTTACCGAACGCGCGAGTTCGCGCGTCGATTCCTTGTTGAAGCCGCCCATCATGCCGTCGCGGCCGATGTCGGTGTAGATGATCGCTTCGACGCCGTCGCGCTCGCAGTGCTGCGCCATTTCCATCACGCCGTGATGCGAAATCTTGCTCCAGCCGTCGAGGGCCACCCGGCCATCCTTCGCATCGAGGCCGACCATGATGTGGCGCGGATATTCGATGCAGAGGTCGCGCAGGAAGTGCGGCGTGACCACGGCCTTGGTGCCGATGATGACGAAGCTGACGCCGGCGTCCAGATATTTCTGCACGGTTTCCTCGTCCCGCACGCCGCCACCGGCCTGAATCGGTACGTTGCCGACCGCGGCTGCGATCTTCTCGATCGATTTCAGGTTGATCGGCGTGCCCTTGAGCGCACCGTCGAGGTCGACCACATGAATGCGTTGTGCGCCCTCATCGACCCAGCGCTTGGCAACGCTGACCGGGTCGTCGGAAAACACGGTGACGTCGTCCATGCGGCCCTGGCGCAGGCGCACACACTGGCCGTTCTTGAGGTCGATCGCGGGAATCAACAGCATGGGAAGGTCGAGGGAATTAAGCGATGTTGAGCGTGGCCGGCAGGCCGAGAGGACTATTTACGAATGCCGTGCGCGGAATCGAGTTCCCTGGTGACGTGCAAGCACTGTGCCTCAACTGCGCGTCGTGAGGCAAGCGCTGCCGGCGTAAATCCGGCAATCAGACATAAAGTCTAGCGGTGCGGCCGACATCGCGTGAGCTACTGGCGTCAGGGTAGGCATGGAAACGAACAAGGTGGGGTCGACAGCAGGCGACTAGGCCTCGCCGTTCCAGCTGGCGAAGTTGGCCAGCAGGCGCAGACCGGCGGCCTGGCTCTTTTCCGGATGGAATTGCACGCCGACGATGTTGTCGCGCGCGATCGCGGCGGCAAAATGGTGTGAGTACTCGCTTTCGCCCAGCGTGTGCGCCGGGTTCTGCGGCGCGGCGTAAAAGCTGTGCACGAAGTAGTACCAGCTGTTGTCTTCGATGCCGGCCCACAAGGGATGCGGCCGCGACTGCTTGACCCGGTTCCAGCCCATGTGCGGCACCTTCAAACGCTCGGTGCCCGGTTCAGGCGGTGGATCGGGAAAGCGCAGCACCTCGCCCGGGATCAAGCCGAGTGCCGGCACGCCGCCGTTCTCTTCGCTGTGATCGAGCAACACCTGCATGCCCAGGCACACGCCCAGCAGCGGCACGCGGCGCGCAGCGGTGCGCAGGAAATCGATCAGTTCCAGCCGCTTGAGTTCGTCCATGCAACCGCGCACACCGCCGACACCCGGCAGGACCAGGCGGTCGCATTTGCCGAGACGTTCGATATCCGAACTGATTTCAATGCGCCGCTCGCCGGCGACGCGCTCCAGCGATTTTGCCAGCGAGTGCAGGTTCCCCATGCCGTAGTCGATAACGCCGATGATTTCCATGGATGAATCGGCGTGGCGGCTTAGAGAACGCCCTTGGTCGACGGCGTGTTGTCGCCCATGCGGGCGTCGGGTGCGACGGCCATGCGCAGCGCGCGGCCGAAGGCTTTGAAGATCGTTTCAGCGACGTGATGCGCGTTGCGACCGCGCAAGCTGTCGACGTGCAGCGTCACCTTGGCGTGGTTGACGAAGCCCTGGAAGAATTCGCGGAACAGATCCACATCGAAGTCGGCGACGCGTGCGCGCGGGAATTCGACGAACCATTCCAGACCCGGCCGACCGGAGCAATCCAGCACGACGCGTGACAGCGCCTCGTCGAGCGGCACATACGCGTGGCCGTAGCGGACGATCCCGCGCTTGTCGCCGAGTGCCTTGTCGAACGCCTGGCCGAAGACGATGCCGATGTCTTCGACCGAATGATGGTGATCGATATGCACATCGCCCTTGGCTTCGACGAACAGATCGATCAGGCCGTGACGCGAAACCTGCTCCATCATGTGCTCGAGAAACGGAATGCCGGTGGCAAAACGGCAGACGCCGGCGCCATCGAGATTCAACTCGACGGCGATCTGGGTTTCGCGGGTGTCGCGACGAACGTTGGCGGTGCGCGCGCTCATGGGGCTCTTCGAAAGGGGCGGCAAAGGATACTCTGCGCGCCGCCCGAATCAAACCGACGCAGGGAATTTCCGGCGTCCGGCGTCAGCCGGGCAGCAGCCGGCGGCGGACTTCTGCCGCGTCGAGACCGTCAATTTCGACGCGCTTGCGGGTTTGAGTCTGTCCGGCAACGACCCGTACCGCGCCCCGGGCCAGACCGAGCCGCCGCGCCAGCAGTGTTTCGACAGCGGTATTGGCGCGACCGCGTTCCGGCGTCGCAGTCACCGACAGCTTCAGCGCGTCATCGAGCCAGCCGAGCACCGCATCGCGCGAGGCATTCGGGCTGACCTTGACCAGCAGCACGCTCACCGTCGCGTCCGCGCCACTGCGCGATCAATCGTGTCGGCCAAGGCCGATGGCGGCGCGGGAACCTTCAACTGCGCGAACTCTCCAAAAATCATGTCAGCAGACGCGACCGCGTCCTGCCATCACACGCGCAACGGAAGTCCTGGGCTCTCACCCGGCTGCATCGGATTCGTCGCATTGAACAGCGGCGCCCACATCATCAGCCGGTGCAGGCTTGGTTTCCGTTACGATACGGGCGCTTTTTTTCTCACCCCTCACGTCGAGACCCCCCATGCAGATCGCGGACAACTGCGTCGCCAGCTTCCATTACACCCTGACCAACACCGCCGGAGAAGTGCTGGATTCCTCCGAAGGCCACGAGCCGCTGGTTTACATGCATGGCGGCGGCAACATCATCCCCGGCCTCGAAAAGGCCATGCTTGGCAAACAGGCCGGCGATGCCTTCGAAGTCACGATTGCGCCGGCCGAAGCCTACGGCGAGCGCGATGCCAAGCTGATCGAGCGCGTGCCGCGTCGCAATCTCAAAGGAATTCCCAACCCGTCGGTCGGCATGCGCCTGCAGGCGAACGGCCCGAACGGTCCGCAGGTCGTCACCATCACGCACGTCGCTGGCGACGTCGTCACCGTCGATGCCAATCACGCGCTGGCCGGTGAAACCCTGCACTTCAAGGTCAACGTCACCGAAGTGCGTGCCGCCACCGAAGAAGAAATCGCGCACGGACATGTGCACGGCGCGGGCGGGCATCACCACTAAGACCTTGCTGACAGTCAATCACTGGTGCGGTCGACCCGCCCAAAATGATCAGTAGGTTTCCGTAAGGGATGGCGCGGGACAAATCAGTGTGCCGCTTGACCATCTGAAGCGGGTTGCGCCGCCGCGCCCGCTGCGTCTGCTGCAGAAGACTCTGATTGGGTTGCCGGACCTATATTGTGGTCGAGGAACTGGATTAACTGCTCATAAACGGCGAGGCGGTTTTTCGGGAGCATAAATCCATGGCCTTCCTCCTGCCGGGTCAGCCATGTATAGGGATAGTTGCGCTCGTCGAGAGCGTCGCGCAAGTACTCAGCTTGATTAAAAGGAACGCGCTCATCCTGTTCGCCATGAATGATCATCACAGCGGCCTTTAGCCGGTCGATGTAAGTAAGCGGAGACGCTTTGCGCAATGACTTTGTGTCAGCACCGATGAACTGAGTAATGTAATCGAGTCCAGATTGCCGGCCGCCGACGTCGCTGTCGGTTTTCCAGCGCGGCAAATCGTAGACACCGGCGAAGGTAATTGTGCACCGATAAAGATCAGGTTCTCGAACCGCGCTCATCAATGCCGCGTAGCCGCCATAGCTGGTTCCGAATATGCAGACGCGGTGCGCGTCGGCATATTTTTGCGTTATTGCCCAGTGCGTTGCGTCCGTGATGTCGTCGATCATGGTGTGGTCCCATCCGAGACGACCAGCCATCAGGAACTTTCGTCCGAAACCGCCGGACCCACGGAAGTTCACTTGCAGAGTGGAATAGCCCCGACTGGCCAGCGCAGCGGCGTCCGCGTTCCAGTACCAGGTATCGCGTACATCGAATGGTCCGCCATGTGGCATTACAACCAGCGCTTGCTGGCGGGTATCGCGGCCCTGCGGCACCGTTAGGAAACCGTGTAGTCGCTGTCCATCTCGCGCATTGAATTCGATCGGAATTCGTTCAGGCATCTGGATCGGGTCGATCCAGTCGTACCGTGAAGTCAGATACGAGGCCTTGTGTGTCTTTGTATCAAGCAGATAGTAGTCGCCAGGATTGCGATCACTGGAAACTTCTATCAGCACTAGGTCACCGTGAAGCGCGGTCGATACCGGCAGCGCCAGTTGCCCCGGGAAAGCGCTTTGCAAATCCTCCAGCATCGTTCGCGACGAGTTGGTCGATGTCAGCCAATCGATTTTGGGCTTCCCCGCCGAAAATACCGCGGCAATCGGGCCGCCCTCATCACCAAACTCGAAAACCGTACGCTCTAGGTCTACCCCAGGTTCGCAGCTCAGTTTGATTCGCTCGGCAGTGTCTAAATCCTGCCTCTCCAAGCAACTCCCGTCACCCGCTTCGTCGTCACTGAGATAAACGCTGCGGGCGTCAGCGGAGATTGCAATTGGGATGATCTGGGCATCGGGGTGATCGCTATCTGCCAATCGCAGCCAGTCGGGCTTATCGGGTGAGCGCCGATAACTCGAGATTTGACCAACCCCGCGTTCGCCTGTCGCAAATCGCACGAATCCATTGCGGTCGGCTAAAAATGTAAGCGGTCCACTTGCCGGCGCATCGAGCCTTTGATCGAGCTCGCCATCTGAGACATTCAAGCGGAAGACGATACGAGTGGCGTTATTCCACATTCGTACTGCAATCAGAATATGTGGCGGGTCGTTCGGTAGACTTCGAACGATTGTCGCAACTCCGCTTGTGTCCTCGGCCTTGCTGAGATGCCAGCCGATCTGCGCCGAGCCTCTCGGTCCAAACAGATAGGTCGGGTTCTTTCCGTCGGCATCAATCCCTATCAGTTCGCCAGTCGGTACCGGATAGTCGACGGATCCGACGCTGTCCGCTAACTCTGCGACCAAGCGGCTGGAGCCAGACCAAACATAGTTAAGAATGCTACGGCCTCGGCCAGCCGATATCTTGCTCAGTATTTTCTGTGATGCGAGATCAATGACGGCAAGTCCCATTGCTCCGTCAACCGGCACGCGTAGGGCGATAAATTTGCCGTCGGGCGAAAGGCAAGCTGCGCTGAAGCTGTCTATGCGCGCAAAATCTTGCAAGGGAACGGGGCCCCTATCCGACCGCAACTCGGAAGCAAAGATTTCGCTGTTGACGGACGCGATTGCAAGCAAAGCAAGCACGCTCATTGCGCAGTGTAAGCGCAGAAATATCCGAGGCGAGCAACGCCTAAGAACGCAATACGCGTACAAGTCCAGAATCCAATTAAAGCGCTCCAACAAGGCTCATTTATTTCTGTGCAGGAATCGCATTGATTGCCGACGCGTCCTGCGTCTGAGCACCGATGTTCTTGTCCAGAAATGCAATCAGTTGCTCGTAAAGCGCCAACCGGTTTTTTGGAAGGATGAAACCGTGTGCCTCCCCGGGACGGACCAACCATTCGTATGGATATTTCCGCTTATCCAGCGCATCGCGGAGCAATTTTGCTTGGCTGAACGGTGCGCGTTCGTCCTCCTCACCATGGATGATCATCACTGCCGCTTTGAGCCGATCTAGATAGTTTATCGGCGATGCCTTGGCTAATGCGTCTGCGTCGGAACCAACGAAATCGCTGATGTAATTTCGACCGAAGTCACTTTCTCCGACGTCACTGTCGCGCTTCCAACGCGCCAGATCGTAAACGCCCGCGTAGCCAATTGCGCATCGGTAGAGATCGGGTTCGATCACCGCACTCATGATCGATGCATATCCGCCATAGCTTGCGCCAAAGATGCAAACCCGCTTGGGATCCGCGTATCCCTGCTTGATGGCCCAGCGTGTTCCGTCGGTGATGTCGTCGATCAATACACGGTTCCAGCCCAGTTTGCCGGCAAGCTCAAAGTGTTTACCGAAACCACCAGACCCTCGGAAGTTCACCTGAAGCACGGCATAGCCGCGACTCGCCAAGGCTTGTGCGTCACGCTCCCAGTACCAAGTATCGCTGATGCCAAATGGTCCTCCGTGCGGCATCACGACCAGGGCATGCATTGCTGGGGTAGTGGGCGACGATTTCGGCTGCGTCAGTATTCCGTGAAGAATCACCCCGTCGCGCGCCTCAAACGTAACCGGGGATCGCGTTGCCATCTGCTCCGGATCGATCCAGTCAAACTGAGATATCAGATAAGTGGCCTTGTGGGTTCGCGTGTCGAGCAGGTAGTAGTCGCCAGGGTTGCGATCGCTCGACACGTCGATCACAGCCTTCCCACCATCGTTTGTTCGCGATACGGGCCAGGCCAACTGGCCCGGAAAAGCCTTTTGCAAGTCTTGCAGCAAGGCTTGGGATGGATTGCCGCTGTCTAGCCACTCGATAGTCGGTCGCTCGCCTTCATATTCTGCGGCGACGGGCACACGATCGTCGTCGAATGAGAACAGAGTCGAATTGAGATCGACGCCATCCTTACAGCTCAGTCGTGATCGTTCGCCCGTTGTTAAATCTTGCTTCACCAGACAGCGATAATCACCGCCTTCGTCGGAACTAAGATAGACGGTTGCAGCATCCTTAGACAGACCAATTGGGACCGCTACCGTATCCGTCATTTCTCCGGTTGTGATGGCTTTCCAGTCCAGCGCATCTGGAGTGCGCGCAAATGTTTGGAGCTGATTGGCTGTGTGCTTGACCACCACATAGCGCACGAATCCTTGACGGTCGGCGGCGAATCCGGCAGGTCCGCTAATCGGCGCTCTCACCTCGCGATCAAGCAGACCGTTATGGACATTCAAAAGGTAGGTGGATACGAATGCGCTATCGATGCTCTCCTGCCAATAATTGACGGAGATCAGTACGCGATCCGGATCATCGCGTAGCGCTTGAACAATATGCGCCGATGCCCTTGTCGGCGTCACCTTTGCGATGTGCGTACCTATCTGGCTTTCGCCGCGGAAGCCGAACAAGTATTTACTGTTCTTCCCATCGGCATCGATACCGATCAATTCACCAGTCGATACTGGATATTCGACAGGACTGAAGTTGTCAGCTAGTTCAATGACTAGTCTCGAACCCGCCCACACATACTTGAGAACACTTCGATGTTCGCCCACTGATATACGACTAATGACCTTGTTGGCAGCGAGGTCCATTACCGCCAGACCTTCCTGATCGCCAATTGGTACCTTCAAAGCAAGGTACGCCCCATCAGGTGAAAGACGCGCTTCACTATAACGATCGATTCGGGCGAAATCTTTCAGCGGTGGTGGCGCGTCCGAAGGCAGGTCATCGGCAAATACCGCACGCGCGCAGAGCAGCAGAAGGACGCTGAGTTTTTTCACTAGTTGACTCCCCTGCGCGGTGGTACCGCGCTGAGGGCAATATCAGCGGTCTATTGGCTTGGCGTCAATCTTCCGGTTCGTAGGCGAGATTGGGCGCCAGCCACTGTTCGGCCTGCTTCAGCGTCCAGGCCTTGCGCTTGGCGTAATCCGCGACTTGATCTTTCTGGATTCGGCCGACGACGAAGTATTGCGATTGCGGGTTTGCGAAGTACCAGCCGGAGACGGCGGCACCCGGCCACATCGCGAAGCTCTCGGTGAGCGTGATGCCGGCGTTTTTCTCAACGTCGAGCAACTGCCACAACGTGCCCTTTTCGGTGTGCTCGGGGCAGGCCGGATAGCCTGGCGCGGGACGGATGCCGTGGCCTTCGGCGATGTACTTCTCGTCGATCAAGGCCGCGTTGTCGAACTTCTCGTCGGGCGCATAGCCCCAGAATTCCTTGCGCACGCGCTGGTGCAGGCGCTCGGCGAATGCTTCGGCGAGGCGATCGGCGATCGATTCGAGCAGAATCGCGCTGTAGTCATCGTTGGCTTTCTTGAACGCGGCGACGCGCTCGGAGGAACCCAGACCCGCGGTGACTGCGAAGGCGCCGACGTAGTCGCGCAATCCGCTGGACTTCGGCGCAACGTAATCTGCCAGCGCGCGATGCGGCACGCCTTCGCGATGTTCGCTCTGCTGTCGCAGCGTCAACAGCGTCGCAATCGTGTGCTTGCGGGTTTCGTCGGCGTAGACCTCGATGTCGTCGCCGATCGCGTTGGCCGGGAAGAAGCCGCAGACGCCGTTGGCCGTGAGCCACTTCTCGTCGATGATGCGATCGAGCATGACTTGCGCATCCGCGAACAACTTGCGTGCGGTTTCGCCGCTCACCGGATTGTTCAGCAGATCCGGATAACGTCCTTTCAGCTCCCAGGAGATGAAGAACGGCTGCCAGTCGATGTACTCGCGCAGTTCGGCGATCGGATAGTCGCGCAGCACCTTGACGTACTGCGCCGGGCCGCCATGCTGCTGATGATCGCAGTTCGGCCCTTCGCAGACATCCTTGGTCTGCTGCGTCAGCATGCGCGGCCGGAACGGCTGGTACGTGTTCCAGTCGATCGGTGTTGCATTCGCCCGCGCCTTGTCGATCGACAGATATTTCTGCTGCCGATCCTTCGATGCGTGACGCTCGCGAATCGCGGCGTAGTCCTTGTCGATGTCGAGCATCAGCTTGGCGCGCTGATCAGCCGCCAGCAGCGCCGAGGCCACCGGCACTGAGCGCGATGCATCCTTCACCCAGACCACCGGGCCTTTGTACGACGGCGCGATCTTCACAGCGGTGTGCGCACGCGAGGTGGTCGCGCCACCGATCAGGAGCGGAATATCAAAGCCCTGACGCTGCATTTCTTTCGCCAGGTTGACCATTTCGTCGAGGCTCGGCGTGATCAGGCCCGACAGGCCGATGATGTCGACCTTGTGCTCGCGCGCGGCGTCGAGAATCTTTTGTCCCGGCACCATTACGCCGAGATCGACGACGTCGTAGTTGTTGCATTGGAGCACCACGCCGACGATGTTCTTGCCGATGTCGTGGACATCGCCCTTGACCGTGGCCATCAGAATCTTGCCCTTGGTCTGAGCGACGTCGCCGGGCTTCTTTTCGGCTTCGATGAACGGGATCAGATAGGCCACCGCCTTCTTCATCACGCGCGCGGATTTCACCACCTGCGGCAAGAACATCTTGCCCGCGCCGAACAGATCGCCGACGACGTTCATGCCGTCCATCAGCGGGCCTTCGATCACTTCGATCGGGCGGCCGCCGCGCGCGAAAATCTCGGCGCGCAGCAACTCGGTATCGGCTTCGACGAAGGTGTCGATGCCCTTGACCAGCGCGTGGGTGATGCGCTCACCCAACGGCAGGCTGCGCCAGGCTTCGTCGGCGACTTCCTGCTTGCTGCCATCGCCCTTGAACTTGCCGGCGATTTCGACCAAACGCTCGGTGCCCTCGGTTCCCGCACCGGCGCGGTTGAGGATCACATCCTCGATGCGCTCGCGCAGTTCCGGATCAATCTGGTCGTACACCACCAAGGCACCGGCGTTGACGATACCCATGTCCATACCCGCCTTGATCGCGTGGTACAGGAACACGGCGTGGATCGCCTCTCGCACCGGGTTGTTGCCGCGGAACGAGAACGACACGTTGGAAACACCACCCGAAACCTTGGCGCCCGGCAGGTTCTGCTTGATCCAGCGAGTTGCCTCGATGAAGTCGACGCCGTAATTGTTGTGCGCTTCGATTCCGGTAGCAACTGCGAAAATATTCGGGTCGAAGATGATGTCCTCGGGCGGAAATCCAACCTCCCGTGTGAGGATGTCGTAGGCGCGCTGGCAGATGGTCTTGCGGCGCTCGAGCGTGTCGGCCTGGCCGTCCTCGTCGAATGCCATTACCACCACGGCTGCGCCATAGCGACGGCACAGTTTCGCTTGCTCGATGAATTTCGGAATGCCCTCTTTCATCGAGATCGAATTGACGATCGGCTTGCCCTGCACGCACTTGAGCCCGGCCTCGATGACTTCCCATTTCGAGGAATCGATCATCAAGGGCACACGCGAGATATCGGGCTCGCTGGCAATCAGCTTGAGGAAGCGGTCCATCGCCGCCTTGCCGTCGAGCATGCCCTCGTCCATGTTGACGTCGATCACCTGCGCACCGGCCTCGACCTGCTGACGGGCGACGGCGATTGCCGCCGGATAGTCGCCGGCCTTGATCAGGTCGCGGAACTTCGCCGAGCCGGTGACGTTGGTGCGCTCGCCGACGTTGACGAAGCCGAGCGCGGCATTGATCGTCAACGGCTCGAGGCCGGCGAGGCGGCAGGCGGACTCCGGTTGCGCCGGCACGCGTGGATTCTTGCCGCGCACATGCTGCGCGATATGTTCGATATGTGCCGGCGTGGTGCCGCAGCAGCCGCCCACGATATTGACGAGACCGGCAACGGCGAATTCTTCGATGATGCAGGCGGTGTCTTCCGGCTGTTCGTCGTACTCGCCGAAGGCGTTCGGCAGGCCGGCATTCGGATAGCAGGAGATATAGCAGTCGGCGATGCGCGACAGCTCGGCGATGTACGGGCGCATGTCCTTGCCGCCGAGCGCGCAATTGAGACCGATTGCGAAGGGTCGCGCGTGACGCAGCGAATTCCAGAACGCCTCGGTGACCTGTCCCGACAGCGTGCGTCCGGAGGCATCGGTAATCGTTCCCGAGATGATGACCGGCAGCCGGTAGCCGAGTTCGTCGAACACGCGTTCCACCGCGAACACCGCGGCCTTGGCATTGAGCGTGTCGAAGATCGTCTCGATCATGATGATGTGGGCGCCGCCTTCGATCAGGCCGTGCGCGGCCTGCGCGTAGGCGTCCACCAGCTGGTCATAGCTGATGTTGCGCGCTCCCGGATCGTTCACGTCCGGCGAGATCGAGGCGGTGCGATTGGTCGGGCCCAAGGTGCCGGCGACGAAGCGCGGCTTGGCGGGTGTCGATATCGCGTCGGCTTCCAGCCGGGCGATGCGCGCGGCTTCGACGTTCAGCTCGTAGGCCAGTTCTTCCATGCGGTAATCCGCCATGGAGATGGTCTGTGAGTTGAAAGTGTTGGTCTCGATGATGTCCGCGCCGGCAAGCAGATACTTGCGGTGAATCTCGCGGATGATCTGCGGCTGCGTCAGCGTCAGCAGGTCGTTATTGCCTTTCAGATCGTGCGGCCAATCCTTGAAGCGATCGCCACGGTAGTCGGCTTCGCTCAGGCCGTAGCCCTGGATCATCGTGCCCATCGCACCGTCGATAATCAGAATCGCTTCGCGCGCGCGGGCATCGAGCTGTGCGACGACATCGGATACTCGGGATTTGGGGGTTTGATCGTCCATTCGAGCATTATATCCTTTTATCCGGATAAGCAGATGGCCCCATTGGCCGGCGGCGCCCGTGGCGCTTTATCGGTCGGTTATTGACACTTTCGGCCCAATGTTTAACGTTCGTATGGCGGATTGATCTGTTCGGAAAGAACAGCACGGCACCAGCGGATCATCCGGAGTGACGGCAAGCTGCGCCTGACTGAAATCCGGTGCAGATTCAGCAAGGGAATGCGCGAGTCGCGATGCAGCAGCCGGATGGCTGCCAAGACTGCGCAAGCGACTAATAGAAACGGATTTTTATGGCTGCCAGCATTCATCCGCTGTTCCCCGGAGGCGCTGCGAATGCGGCCACCGCGGAGGCGCGTGCGGCGGCTGAGCAACACCCGCTGGTGGTCGCCCTTCGCGATGCAACGCTGAAGGTTCTCAAGGATTCGCTGCGCGCCTTGTTCGAGCGCGCCGACGATCTGCTGTTCGAAATGGGCGAGAAAGCGGGCAGCGACAGCGAGCGACGCCGTTACTTCGACACCATGCGGGTTTTGCGGCTGAAGAGCGCGCGGGTGACGCAAACGTTTACCGAAGCCTTCGCGGACGGCTTCATTCCGGTCACGCGCAGCCAGTCTTCAAATTTGCAGGCTTTCGATATCGAACGGCTGGCGATCCAGCCGACCGAAGAGCTCGAGCAGCGCATCGCGATCGACAACCTGGCGAACAAGGCAGAGGGCCTGTTCAAGCACGCGCTGTGGGAAGTTGAGCAGCGACTGGCGATCGCCGCGCGGGAGTTCGCCGTACCGGTGGCGCCGCAGGCGCTGAACCCGGCGCGTATTTGCGAAGCCTTCGGCGTCGCCATCGGCGAGCTCGACACCGAATTCCAGATCAAACTGGTGATCTACAAGTTGCTTGATCGCTCGGTGCTGCGCGACTTCGAGCGCGTGTACGCGATCGCGCTGGATATTCTGGATCGCAACGGAATCGATCACGCGCAGCGTGGCACGGCACGCGCGCAGGCCCCGGCACCTTCCAGAGGCGCCGACACGCAAGCGGCGAATCCGGTGGATCTCGTCGAGATGCTGCGCCGAATCGGCATGGACCCGGCGCCCGCGAAGCAGGTGTCGCCAACATCGGCAACGGAACTAGGCAGACTGCTGCAAAGCCTTTTGATCGGCACCAGTACGCCGGTGCAACAGGCTTCGGCGGAACGCCTCACGCTCGCCAATCAGTTGCTGCAAGAACTGCTGTCCGAGCCTTTGCTGCCACCGAGCCTGCGCCCGACTATCGAGAATCTGCGTGTTCCGCTGTTCCGCAGCGCTTTGACCGATGCGGCTTTCTTCGCCGACAACAATCACCCCTTACGGGTGCTGTTGGCGGATCTCGTCGAAACCGGCGTTGCGGCACAGACCGGAAGTCCCGAGGCGCAGCCGCGGCTGCAAGAATTGTTGCGGCGCGCGGCCAAGCTCGGCGTTGCGGCTTCGGGTTTGGATTCGGGTTCGGATTTGCGTTCGGATTCGGTAACTGCCGAGCGTTTCGGCGCCGACGAGGCGGAACGCTTCCTCGAACAATTGCGCCAACAGACCCACGCACGCCGCGAAGCCATGCTGATGCGCGTACGGCGGCAGATTTCGCAAGAACTCGAAATTCAAACCTTGGGTCGCGACGTTCCCGCGCAGGTGATGCATCTGCTGCGCAGCGGTATCGGCCCGCTGATGGCGATGCGCCTGCTGCGCAATGGCCGTAGCAGCGGCACATTTGCAGCCGCGCAGGATCTGCTCGAACGGATTCTCAACAGCCTGGACTACATTCCGCCGCCCACGCCCTTCGAGCTACAGGCGCGCGACGAGCTGATGACGACGATCGCCGACGCGCTGGCAGGTGTCGGTATGGACGACACGAAACTGGCGGCCTTGCTCGAAGGTCTGCGCGAAGCGTATGCCCTGCTCGATGGCAAACTCGGCGAGCTTTCGGCAGTGGAATCGCAACTCCTGCAGCGCGACTTCGACGCGCCGCCCGCGACCGAACCGCTGCCCTCCGTCACCGTGATGGAGTTGCTCGCGCGCCTGCTGACCCCGGAAAGCTGGTATCGCGTCTACGACGCCGATCAGAACCAGACCCGTTGGCTCAAGCTCACGTCGTTTCACCCGTCGCAGGACAGCATCCTGTTCAGCGGCTTCGACGAAACCAATACGCTGCGGTTGCGCGCGCTGCGCTTTGCCTCCGATCTGGCCCAGGGCTATTCGGAACCGATCAACCCTTCGCAACCCGCGCGCGACGCGCTGGAACAATTGCGTGCCGCCAAGGCGCGTGGACTGCTGTAGCCGCCACGGCAGGTAACAAACGATTGCCGTAATGTTGGCCGTCCAACCGTTCGACGGCCGTTCGACGGGCGGCCATTGACACCGCTTGAGACCGAATCAATAATTAATTGAACGATCGTTTTATAAAGACGCGGAGGACGCACTATGAGTACGGCAACACTAGAAGCCCCGAGCTGGACCGACAGCAAGCGCTATTTGTGGATGCTGGGCATCGTCGTGATGGGCTTGCCGATCTATGGCTATCTGCTGGTGCAATGGACTGGTCTGGGCCTGTTCTGGTGGACCACGCCGATGGTCGTTTACGGGCTGATCCCCTTGTTCGACCGGCTGATCGGTGAAGACAACGCCAACCCGCCCGATTCCATCATGGCGACGCTCGCCGCCGACAAGTACTACCGGTACGTCGTGTTCGCGGCGATCCCGATGCAATACGCAACCTTCATCTGGGGCACCTATATGGCCGTCACCGGCGGACTCGCCTGGTGGGCGTATCTCGGCCTGCTGGTCTCGGTCGGCATGACTTCGGGGCTGGCGATCAACGTCGGCCACGAGCTCGGTCACCAGACCGACCCGCTGGAACGCTGGCTCGCCAAGATCGCGCTGGCGCCGGTGATGTACGGCCATTTCTACACCGAACACAATCGTGGTCATCACGTCCGCGTGGCCACGCCGGAAGATCCGGCAACCTCGCGTTTCGGCGAAACCTTTTACGAATTCCTCCCGCGCTGCGTGTATGGCTCGATCGCTTCTGCCTGGGAGATCGAAAAGAAACGTCTCAACAAGCAGGGCAAAAGCGCGTGGTCGCTGGAGAACGACAACCTGCAGGCCTGGGGCATTACCGTACTGCTGTTCGGCGCGATGACCGCTTGGCTCGGCATCTGGGCTCTGCCGTTCATGCTGCTGCAGGCGGCGTTCGGCGGCAGTCTGCTGGAAGTGGTGAATTACCTGGAGCATTACGGCCTGCTGCGACAGAAAAAGGCCGACGGTAGCTACGAGCGTTGCCAGCCCCACCACTCCTGGAACTCGAACCATCTGGCGACCAATGTGTTCCTGTATCACTTGCAGCGCCATTCGGATCACCACGCCTACCCGACGCGCTCGTTCCAGACGCTTCGGAATTTCGATGGACTGCCGCGACTGCCTTCGGGCTATGCCGGCATGATCCTGGCGGCCTATCTGCCGCCGGTATGGTTCCGCTTGATGGATCCGCGCGTGGTGGCGCATTTCAACGGCGATATGAGCCGCGCCAACATCAAACCCTCGATGCGCGAACGCGTGATAGCGAAATACCGTTCGGCTGCGGCATAATTTGAACTCCGTCGGCGGCGTATCTGCACAAGGTACGCCGCCCTCTTTTTGTTCTACGCCTTAGGGTTTTCGCAATGAAGAAGTGGCAGTGCCTGGTCTGTGATTTTGTGTACGACGAGGCCAAGGGCCTTCCCGAAGAAGGCATCGCGCCCGGCACCCTCTGGGCCGACGTTCCCGAGTCCTGGACGTGCCCCGACTGCGGCGCGGCCAAGGCCGACTTCATCATGGTGGAAGTCGACTAAACCGCGCCCTCGCTCATTCGCGTCGCTTGCGACCGCGAATGAGCGCGGCCTCGACGAGGCTCCAGTGTCGATCTGCGACTGCCATGCGGTCGACCTGCGGCCGTAATGTCGACCCGCCGTTCTAGTCGGTTTACCTACCGCTTGCGGCGAGCGTGCGCAAAGGCGGGCAGGCGCTGAACCTTTCGCGGTCCGTACTGCCTGTTTTCAGGGCCACTCCGGCCATCAGGGCCAGCGCTCATGTTCCGTGTTACGCGTGTTCTGCTGCTGCTGCTCGGCGTTGCGCTCCTGAGCAGCTGTGACTGGACTGGGCTGGCCTACAACCATCTCGGCTTCGTCGCGCGGCACTATGTTGCCGGTTTCGTCGACCTGCGCCCCGAACAGCAGCGGGCGTTCGATCAGGCATTCGGCGAATTCTGGCAATGGCATCGCCAGACCGAGTTACCGCGCTATGCAAGCACTGCGAGACATTTCGCAGCTGCCAGCCAAACGTTGCAAACGCCGCAACAGGTCGATGATGAGATTCTGCTGCTCGACCAGTTTGGCAATAGCTTGTCGCAGCACTTGCTGCAGCAGATTGCGCCGCTGTTGCCATCGCTCGACGACGCCCAGGTCGCGCAGATACTCGCCGAAGTCGACCGCCGCATCGAAAAGTCGGCGAAGCGCAGCGACGCGCTCGACGACGCACACTGGCGCCTGCGCCAATCCGGCCAGACGATCGACGGCCTCGAGAAATTCGCCGGCACGCTGACGCCCGCGCAGCGACATCGTGTTCAATCCTGGACGCAGACCCTGCCGCGCGATGCGGCGCTGGCCCGGGCCGCTGCGCAGGCCTGGCGCAACGCCTTTGCCGAAGTTCTGCATCGGCGCCACGAGCCGGACAATCTGGGGCGCGTGCTCGCCCTGACCGATGTTGTCGACCCGGCGATTGCCAGATTCCAGCGACAGCGCAGCGACACGCGCAGCCGCTACGTTGCGCTGCTCGCCGAACTCAGCGGCAGTTACACCGCCGCCCAGCGTCAGAAACTGGCGAGCACGCTCAGCGCACTGGCTGCCGATCTGGAGCGACTGGCGACCGACAAGCCCGCTTCGAATTGATGGCGAATCGCCGGCGCAGCGCTCGCAGCTTGATCGCACATGGAGTGTGGCTTGATCGCAGCACCTGCGGTCGCCCCGGAGGTTCGATGCGCTGCGGCTATCCTCCCGATTGGAAGCTTTTGCTCGTCCTCGGATTGCGCATCCGTTAGACTCGCGCCCGGCCCGCGCAGGGGGAGATGCTGTCTTGGGGCCGATCCAGTTACCCGTCAGGAGGAGTCATGCCGGTCAAAATCGCGGTGCTCAAGGAAACGCGTCCGAACGAAAAGCGCGTCGCTATGGTGCCCGCCGTCGCCGACAAGCTGGTCAAGCTCGGCGCTGAAATCCATATGCAGTCGGGTGCGGGCGATGCCGTCAAGCTGCCCGATTCGGCGTTCAAGAACGTCGCCTTCGCCGCCAACCCGCAGGGTCTGGTATCGGATGCCGATATCGTCGTCGCGGTGCAGCCGCCTTCGGCCGATATCGTCGGCGCGATGAAGGAAGGCGCCATCCTGATTTCGTTTATTTACGCGCACAAGGAAGCCGCACTGACCAAGCTGCTGCGCGACAAGAAGATCACTTGCTTCGCGATGGAACTGGTGCCGCGCATCACCCGCGCACAGGCGATGGACGCCTTGTCGTCGCAGGCTGCCTTGGCCGGTTACTACGCCGCGCTGATGGGTGCGACCACACTCGCGCGCATCCTGCCGATGATGACCACCGCGGTCGGTTCGATCCGTCCGGCGACCACACTGGTGATGGGGCTTGGCGTGGCCGGTCTGCAGGCACTCGCCACAGCACGCCGTCTCGGCTCGAAGACCGAAGGTTACGACGTGCGTCCGGAGACCAAGGAACAGGCCGAGTCGCTCGGCGCCAAGTTCGTCGAAACCGGTGTCGATGCACGCGGCCAGGGCGGCTACGCGCGTGAGTTGACGCAGGAAGAGAAGGACAAGATCGCCGCGGTCGTCACCAAGCACATCCAGTCGGCCGACGTGATCATCACCACCGCCGCAATTCCGGGCCGCCCTTCGCCGAAGCTGATTTCGAAAGCGCAGGTCGACGGCATGAAGGCCGGCAGCGTGATCATCGATCTGGCGGCGGAAGGCGGCGGCAACTGCGAATACACGCAGCCCGGCGAGACCATCCAGGTCGGCCAGACCACCATCGTCGGCCCGCTCAACGTGCCGAGCTTGCTCGGCGAGCACGCCAGCGAGCTGTATGCGAAAAACCAGTACAACCTGATCGAACTGTTCCTCAAGGACAAGGCCATCGCGCTGGACTGGACCGACGAAGTCATCGCCAAGAGCTGCCTGACGTTCGGCGGCGAGATCAAGAATGAGGCCGCGAAGAAAGCGGTCGAAGCCTAAAAGGAACGCACGCCATGCTGACCGGATTTATCGCGCTGTACATCTTCATGCTCGCCGCCTTCACCGGCTACGAGATCATCGGCCGCGTGCCGTCGATCCTGCACACGCCGCTGATGTCGGGTTCGAACTTCGTGCACGGCATCGTCGTCGTCGGCGCGCTGTTCGCGTTGCTGAACGCAACCTCGATCACCGAGCAGGTCATCGGCTTCTTCGGCGTGTTGCTCGGCGCCGGCAATGCCGCTGGCGGCTATGTGGTGACCGAACGCATGCTGCAGATGTTCAAGTCTTCCGACAAGAAGAAGGCCTAAGGAATCGTCATGAGCACTACTGAATTGGCATCACTCGTGATCGACGCGGCCTTCCTCGCCGCGGCCTTCCTGTTCATCTATGGCCTGAAGCGCATGAGCTCGCCGGTCACGGCGGCGTCGGGCATTCGCGTCGCCGGCCTCGGCATGCTGGTGGCGGTTCTGGCCAGCTTCCTCTACGTGTTCAGCGTCAGCGAAGCAGCGTTGCCGCATCGCACGGTCAACGCAGCCCTCGCCGCGGTGGCGCTGATTCTCGGCCTGAGCTGGGCCTGGATCAGTGGCAAGCGCGTCGAAATGACGGCGATGCCGCAGATGGTTGCGCTGTACAACGGCATGGGCGGTGGTGCCGCGGCGGCAATCGGCGCGGTCGAGTTGTTCCGTGCGGGTGAAGACCTCGCGCTGATCCCCTTGGTCGTGACGATCATCGGCAGCTTGATCGGCGCGATCTCGCTGTCCGGTTCGCTGATCGCCTGGGCCAAACTCGACGGCCGCATCAACGGCACCTGGCGCATCAAGGGCCAACAGCTGTTGAACGGCACGTTCTTCGTCGCGACACTCGGACTCGGCCTCTACATCGCACTGATCGCGCATGGCCATGCGCCGGTTGCGTTGACGGCACTGTTCTTCATCGGCGCGCTGATCTTCGGCGTGCTGATGACGATGCCGATCGGCGGCGCCGACATGCCGGTGGTGATCTCGCTGTACAACGCCTTCACCGGTCTCGCGGTCGGCTTCGAAGGCTTCGTGCTGCAGAATCCGGCGCTGATGATCGCCGGCATGGTGGTCGGCTCGGCCGGCACGCTGCTGACGCTGTTGATGGCCAAGGCGATGAACCGCTCGGTCTCGAACGTGATCTTCTCGAACTTCGGCGCCACCGGCGACGAACAGCAGGGCGAGATCAAGGGTTCGATGAAGCCGGTCGATGCGGGCGACGCCGGCATCAACATGCGCTACGCCTCGAAGGTGATCATTGCGCCCGGCTACGGCCTGGCGGTGGCGCAGGCACAGCACAAGCTGTATGAATTCGTGAAGCTGCTGCAGGACGCCGGCGTGGAAGTGAAGTTTGCAATCCATCCGGTGGCGGGCCGCATGCCCGGTCACATGAACGTGTTGCTCGCCGAAGCCGGCGTGCCGTACGACATCATCTACGACATGGAAGACATCAACGGCGAGTTCAAGGAAGCCGACGTCGCCATCGTCATCGGCGCCAACGACACGGTGAACCCGGCCGCGCGTACCAACAAGTCCTCGCCGATCTACGGCATGCCGATTCTCAACGTCGACCAGGCCAAGCAGGTCTACGTCGTCAAGCGCGGCCAGGGCAAGGGCTACTCGGGTGTCGAAAACGAACTGTTCTTCGCCGACAACACCAACATGGTCTACGGCGATGCGCAGAAGGTCATGGTGTCGATGATCCAGGCGGTGAAGTCGCTCGACGGCGGCGGCCACTGATCGCGGCTTCGCAGGCGGTATAGTTTAAAAAAAGACCGCCTCCGGGCGGTCTTTTCAATTCAGTCGTCGATCAACTGTGCGCCAACCCGCGCGCGGCCGATGCGACCACAGGCACGATGCCGTTTTCGGGGACAGGGAGAATCAGCATGTCGAGTGCAGGTGCATCGCAGCCCGCGTTCAAGATCGGCCTGTCGTTGGCCGGCGCGGTTTCGGCCGGTGCGTATACCGCCGGGGTGCTCGATTTTCTGCTCGAAGCGCTCGACTGCTGGAATGCGGCCCAGGCGCGGGGCGAAGCAGTGCCGACGCACCGCGTGTCGCTCGAAACCGCCTCCGGCGCTTCGGCAGGTGCCATGTGCGCAGCGCTGCTGGGCATCGTGCTGCCGTATCGGTTTCCACATGTGCGGATCGCCGCCAATGGCGAGCCTGATACGCGGGGCGGTGGTCTGCCCGAGGCGAACCCGCTGTATCGCGCCTGGGTCGAGGCGATCGACATTCACCCGCTGCTCGATCCTTCCGATCTCGCACGCGGCGAGTTCGACGCCTTGCTCAATTGCGACGTGATCGACGACATCCTGCGTCGCAGCCTGATGTTTCCCGGCGCGCCGATCTCGCGGCCCTACGTCAAGCGGCCGTTCGTGCTGCGCTTCGCGCTCGGCAATCTGCGCGGCGTGCCGTACCGGATCGATTTCCGCGGCAACAAGAAGGTCAACGACGAGGCGATGACCGAGCACGCCGACTATCAGGGCTTCCTGGTCGGCGCCGACCCCGACGAACCGGTGCCCAACTATCTGTGCGGACATGCACCGTTGGCCGCCGAATCGATTAGCGACTTCGAGCGCTGGCAATCGCTCGGCAATGCCGCGGTGGCGTCCGGCGCGTTTCCCTTGTTTCTGAAGCCACGACTGATCACGCGCGATCCGGGCGACTATGCCTGGCGGCACTATCTCGATGCCGCGACCCCCGATGGCTCGCCGACGTCGATTCCACCCGCCTGGGAAGATCCGCTGCAGCCGCCGGCGCCGTATGCCTTCGCCTGTGTCGATGCCGGCATGTACAACAACGAACCGTTCGAGCTCGCGCGCGAAGTGATCGCCGGCGGACCCGGCCGCAGCAATCCGCGCGAGGCGAAAGCCGCCGATGGCGCGGTGCTGATGGTCGCGCCGTTCATGTCGACGCCCTACAACGGCGACGCACCGCCGGTGGAAGTCGATGCGGACACGCAACGCCCACGACTGCGCATGCCGCCCTTGAGCCAGATCATGCCGCTGATCGGCGGCTGGATCATGCAGTCGCGCTTCAAGCCGCTGGAGCTGGCGATGGCTTACGACGAATCGGTCTACAGCCGCTTCGTCATCGCGCCGACAGGATCGAAGGCGCCCGAGGCTTCAGCGGATTGGATCGCCAGCGGCACGCTGCAAGGCTTCCTCGGCTTCTTCCACCAGGATTTTCGCAAGCACGATTACCAGCTCGGTCGTCGCAACTGCCAGCAGTTCCTGCGTCAGCATTTCACGCTGCCCGCCGACAATCCGATCGTGCGCGACGGCTATGCCGCTTTGAACGAGAGCCTGGCCGCAGGATTTCGCAACACCGAGGGGCAACTGCCGATCGTGCCGCTCACCGGCACTGCGGCGGTCGAAGAGCGCTTGATGGATTGGCCCGCCGGTCGATTGCAACTGGACGCGGTGATGCCGGCGATCGGTGCGCGCCTCGATGCGCTGTTCCGGCTGCATCGCGATCAAGCGCTGGCCGGCACCAGCAGCCGGATGGCACGCCTGGTGCTGCGTGTCGGACTCGGCGCGCTGTGGTCGCTGGTCGGACGCAAGGCCTTGCAGCGACGTATCGCCGCGTTGATTACCCAGGCGCTGCAGCAGCAGGCGCTGTAATCGCATTCGCGAACCACGCAATCTGCGGCATCATCGCGGCTGCAGCACCAACCCGCCGTCGCACTCATTCGAACCGCTCACCGGAGCACACGTCTTGCGCGCTTTCCGCTACTACGACTTCCTGATGGCCGGCAGTGTTGCGGTGCTGCTGTGTTCGAACTTGATCGGCCCGGCCAAGGCCTGTGTCGCAACCCTGCCGCTGATCGGCACGGTCACCTTCGGCGCCGGCAACCTGTTCTTCCCGATCAGCTACATCTTCGGCGACGTGATGACCGAGGTGTACGGCTTCGCGCGCGCACGCCGAGCGATCTGGGCCGGCTTCGGCGCAATGATTTTCGCGACGCTGATGAGCGCCTTCATTCTGCGTATGCCGGCCAGCCAGACCTCCGAGTTCAACCGCGCGCTGCAGCCGGCGCTGGAACTGGTGTTCGGCAACGTCTGGCGTATCGTCGTGGCCAGCATGATCGCGTACTGGATCGGCGATTTCCTCAATTCGTTCGTGATGGCGAAGATGAAAGTCTGGACCGAGGGCCGCGCGCTGTGGTCGCGCGCCTGGGGTTCCACCGTGACCGGCCAGTTCGTCGATTCGCTGCTGTTTTATCCGATCGCGTTCTACGGCGTGATGGATGACCACACGCTGGTTTCGCTGATGACGTTCAACTTCTTCTTCAAGGTGCTGGTTGAAGTGCTGTTCACGCCGATCACGTATCTCGTGGTCGGCTTCCTGAAGCGCAGCGAGGGTGTCGACACCTTCGACCGCGATACCAACTTCACGCCGTTCTCGCTGCGTGATTGAGATGAGGCTTCGGCCGGCGCTGAGCCGCGCCGATGAGCTGCGTCGACGAATCGCGTCGATGAATCGCATCGGTAAACCACGGTCACTCGCGCTCGTTTCTGCGCCGCGTGCGCCTGCCCGATGAGGAGCAGCTTCGTCGCGCACGCGCGTCGCAGATGACTTAGGTCTGCCGCTGCAGCCTGAAGGTTTGCTGCTGCAGCCTGCATGCTCGCAGGTCCGATCGCGCGCGACCCTCTTGCGCGCTCGATGCTTCAACTCGCCGGCTGAATTTCGGCGATCGGAAACGTCATCTGGAATCGCGGCAGGCGCACCGCGCGCAGCACCTTGCCCTGCGCGAGATCCGGGAAGTAGCGCGCGTCGAACTGCCAGTTGCGTACGCGCGCGAACTTCATCGTGCCGCGCGCCGAGGGCACGTAGCTGAAGATCTTGCCGTCGCGCAGCTGCGACAGCGTGCGAAAACGTTTCGGCACCCAATGTCCCGGCGCGGGCAGACTCGGGCCGAAGGCAGTCAATTCCAGTTCGGCGATGCGGCTGCCATCGGCGGCGCTCAGCGCCACGCGATCGATGCCGTCTTCACCGTAACGGACATCGAAGGTGCAGTGATCTTTCGGAATGCCCCAGTTGGCGCGGCCATTGACGACCGACGGCCAGCTGGAGACATAAATCCGCGTGATCGAGAGATCGCGGCGCGGGCCGATCTGCAGATGGCCAGGGATATACAGCAGCTCGTGATACGGCCCGACCGCGCTGTCGGCGTAGTCGACGAACATCATCGTCGCCACGCGGCTGCGGCCGATGCGACGCGTTCCGGCTTGGATGAAGCTGCCGTGTTCGAGGACTGCTTCCGGCATTTCGACTTGCACGATGTAGCCGGAGCCGGACAGCTGCCACGGCGGTGGCGCGGCGGCAATGTTGGCGGGCGGTGATTCCTGTGCTGGCGTCATGCTGGGGCCTGAGCGTGATTTGGGCCTTATGGCCGGAGTTCAAAACCGAAGTTCGGCTCGCGACGATGTGGTCATCGCTTTCGCGTCGCCACATCTTTGCAGATCGACAGCGCCTGAACCATGCGTCGAGCCGGTTATCGATATTGTTCGAATCGCTTCCGCAGCTTGCCGCAGTCGGCGCCGGCGACTGCGGCACTGGAACGCCCGGTGTCGCGCAGCGGCGCGGTAAAATGCCAGTCCCTCGCCCCCGAACTCGAAGCCCGCAATGACCGCCATCAAGCAAGCCGACCTGATCCAGAGCGTCGCCGACGCGCTGCAGTACATCTCCTATTACCACCCGGTCGACTACATCAAGAACCTGGCGGCGGCCTACGAGCGCGAGCAGTCGCCGGCGGCGAAGGATGCGATTGCGCAGATCCTGATCAACTCGCGGCTCTGTGCTGAAGGCAAGCGGCCGATCTGCCAGGACACCGGCATCGTCACCGTATTTCTGAAGATCGGCATGAACATCAGCTGGCCGGACGCGACGATGGGCGTTGAGGACATGGTCAACGAAGGTGTGCGCCGCGCCTACAACGATCCGGACAACAAGCTGCGCGCCTCGGTGCTGTCCGATCCCGCCGGCAAGCGCATCAACACCAAGGACAACACGCCGGCGGTGATCAATGTCTCGGTGGTGCCCGGCAATGAAGTCGAAGTGATCGTCGCCGCCAAGGGCGGCGGCTCGGAGGCGAAGAGCAAGTTCGTGATGCTGAATCCGTCCGACTCGATCGTCGACTGGGTGCTGAAGACGGTGCCGACGATGGGTGCGGGCTGGTGCCCGCCGGGCATGTTGGGTATCGGCATCGGCGGCACCGCCGAGAAGGCGATGCTGCTGGCAAAGGAATCGCTGATGGAGGCGATCGACATGCCGGAGCTGATCGCGCGCGGGGCTTCGAACAAGCTCGAAGAGTTGCGCATCGAGCTGTACCAGAAGGTCAACGCGCTCGGCATCGGCGCGCAGGGACTCGGCGGACTCACCACCGTGCTCGACGTCAAGATTCTCGACTATCCGACGCACGCGGCGAACCTGCCGGTGGCGCTGATTCCGAACTGCGCGGCCACGCGTCACGCGCACTTCGTGCTCGACGGCAGCGGTCCGGTCGCGCTCGATCCACCCTCGCTCGAAGACTGGCCGAAGCTGACCTACGACACCTCGAAGGCACGGCGCGTCAACCTCGATACGATCACGCGTGAGGACGTCGCGAGCTTCAAGCCCGGCGAAGTCGTGCTACTGAATGGAAAGCTGCTGACCGGACGCGACGCTGCGCACAAGCGCATGACCGACATGCTGAACCGCGGCGAGAAACTGCCGGTGGATTTCACCAACCGCTTCATCTACTACGTCGGACCGGTCGATCCGGTGCGCGACGAAGTGGTCGGACCCGCCGGCCCGACCACCGCCACACGCATGGACAAGTTCACGCGTCAGATGCTGGAGCAGACCGGCCTGCTGGGCATGGTCGGCAAGTCCGAGCGCGGCCAGATCGCAATCGATGCGATCAGGGACAACAAGGCGGTGTACTTGATGGCGGTGGGTGGTGCGGCCTACCTGGTGTCGAAGGCGATCAAGGCGGCGCGCGTGCTGGCGTTCGAAGATCTCGGCATGGAAGCGATCTACGAATTCGAGGTGAAAGACATGCCGGTCACGGTGGCGGTGGACGCCGCCGGCGAGTCCGTGCATCAAACCGGGCCGAAAATCTGGCAGGCGAAGATCGGCAAGATTCCGGTAGTCGCGGCATAAGCGGCGAATACCGCGCTTTTCGTGTTGACGCGCGGCACGTTCGCGCGGCTGCCATGACCGAGGCGTCGACTGTCGTCGCATACGAAGACTGGCTCGCCGAGTTGCGACGGCTCGCTGCGGCGCGCGATTTGGCGTGGATGATCGCGCGCGATGCACAGGCGCATCGCGGCGCGTTCGATGCCGGACTGAGTGCCGATGACGAGTTGAACGCGCTCGCCGATATGGCCGATTGGCGCGGCTGTGGCTGCGGCGGTAGTTAGTGCGGTGCACAAGGTTCAGGCGGCGATCTTAAGACGCGGGTTTGCAGGCCTTACTGCTCGGCCGTGCAACTCGATTGCACCAATTGCCGGAGGCACGGTCTACCTTTGACAACCAAGGAGGCCGAGCATGAAAACCAATGGCAGCACTCTCGAATCCGCAGCACGTCGTGTGCGCAACGCCGTCAGCAAGGGCGATCCCACTTTCGGCGCCGCGCTGTCGGGCGAACTGCGCGATTTCCTGTCCGATATCGAAGATCTGGTGAAGGCGACGGCGTCGCTCACCGGCGGTGAGCTGGAGCGTGCGAAGGAGAAACTCTCCGAGCGCGTGTCCGCCGCGAAAGAAAGTCTCGACGAACTCAGCAGTGAAGTCAGCGAACGCGCGATCAAGACCGCGAAAGCGACTGATGCCTATGTGCACGAGCAGCCCTGGCAGTCGATCGGCGTTGGCGCCGGTGTTGGCTTCCTGCTCGGCTTCCTGGTTGCTCGCCGCTAAGCCAGCAACACCTACGCATGTCGGTTACCGATCCAGGCGCGGCCGCTGATGGTCGCGCCAGTACCAGCCTGTTCGCGACTTGGCGTTTGCTGCGCGCGTCCAGCGATCTGTTCGCAGATCACACTGCCGCAACCTTCGAACTGCTGGTGTTGGAATGGCAGGAGGAACGCGCGCGCGTGCTGCGCCTGTTGTTCCTGACGTTGGTGGCGACAGTATTTGTCCTGTTGCTGATTGCGTTCTCCGGTCTGTTTCTGCTGGCGATGGTCTGGGAAACACCGCTGCGTATTCCGGTTGCGGGCGCCTTGCTGGTCACATTCGCAGCCGGTGCCTGGCTGGCGTGGCGGCGAACCGGAGAGATCAATTTGAGCGGCTCGCAGCCATTCGCTGCCTTGCGCGAAGAGTTGGCGAAGGATCGCGCGCTGTTCCGCACGCAGACGCAGGAGTCGGACCGATGAGCGACGAGAACACGCTGTCGCTAGAGCAGCGCCGCGCGAAGCTGCGCGAGGAGCTGGCCGCACAACGTGCACTGGTCGCGCTACGCCTTGCGCCAGCGCACCCAGGCGCGGAATCTTTTCGGTTGTTCGACACCGTCGGCGCCGCAGATACGGCCGCGGAATCGACGTCGCTCGGTGTGAGTGCGCACTATCCGCGCAGCATGACGATGCGACTCGCCAAGCGCAGCCCGGCTTTGGCGGTTGGCTTGGTCGCACTCGGGGTGACTTTGCTGCTGCGTGGTCGTCGCGAACAACTCGACGACATCGTCTCGGTTGCCAAAGCAGTTGAGCCTTGGTTCAGCGCCGCGGCTCCGTTATCAGACGCCGACTGAGGCTGCTACTGCTTCAATAGCGCCGTGACGCGCTGATCTGGTTTGCGAGCGACTTACAGGTGCAAGCCGCACTCGGTTTTCGGCTTGCCCAGCCAGCGCCCGCTGCGGCCATCGCCGGCGACGGTGCAATGCGTGCAGCCGATCGAGGAGTAGCCCCGCGCGACCAGCGGATGAAACGGCAGGTCGTGTTCCTTGATGTAGGCGTCGCGTTCTTCGCGCGTCACATCGATCATCGGATTGAATTTGACGATGCCGCGGCGCGCTTCGAACACCGGCAAGCCGGCACGATGGTCGGTTTGCCAGCGCATCAGGCTGGAAACCCAGATATGGAAATTCGGCTTGATGGCTTCGAGCGGCTCGACCTTGTTGATCGCGCAGCAGTAATCGGGATCGCGTTCGTAGGTCTTGTCGTCGACGGTGAACTGGTGCTGCCAGTCCTCGGCACGCACGGCGCTGACGGTAAGTCCGAACAATTTGGTCAGGTAGTCGCGATATGCGTCGGTTTCGGGGAAGTGGAAGCCGGTGTCGATGAAATGAATGGTCTGCTCGGGACGGATGCGCGAGACGATATGCAGGAAATAGGCGGAGGTCGCCGCGAACGAGGACGTCACCAGAATCTTTTCCGGCGCGAATTCGGTATACAGCTTGCGGATGCGCGCCTCGAAATCGAGCGGCAGGAAGGCCTCGTTGAGCGCTGCGATCTGCGCCTCGTCGAGAGCCGCCGCGGGAACCGCGCTGTTTACGACCTCATCCACGATGTCTATGCCTTCCGCGCCACGCGCGAAGTTCTTGAGCCGGGGCGCGAGTTTATGGCGCACGCCGGCAGGAAACAACGAAATTGCCCAGCGGGATTCGAAACAAAATAATGATATTCGATGCCAGGCTGAGCCAATCCAGCAGCGAAGTTCATGCCGCCGGCTTGTCCGGCGGCGGCTCGCGCGTGAGTGCGGGCATCGACAGGCGACACAGCAGAATGCCGGCCATGACGACGATGCCGCCCAGCACCTGTTGCAGGCCGAAGCGCTCGCCCAGCAGCAGCCAGGCGAACACCGCGGCGGCCACCGGCTGGACCAGCAGTGTCACCGAGGAGAACGCGGCCGGCAGATGCGCCATCGCCCAGGCGATCAGCCCCTGGCCGCCGATGTGCGATATGAACGCCAGTCCCGCCAGGATCAGCCAGCCCTGCAGGGACTGCGGCCACAGCGTTTCGCCTGACAGCAGCGTCAGCGGCAACAGCAGGCACACCGCTGCGAGACCGCTGTGAAACATCAATTCGACCACCGTGAACAGGCGTCGCTGCCGGCTGACCAGAAACTGGTAGACCGCATAGAACGCGGCGGTGCCGACCGCCAGCAGATCGCCCAAGGCGCTCGCCGCATCGACGCGCAGGCTATCCGCCACCAGCCAGCCCGCGCCGAGCACGGCCAGACCCAGGCCGATCCAGTAGCGCCGCGCCTGGCGCTCGCCAAACCCGAAATGCAGTGTCAGCGCCAGCAGCACCGGCGACAGGTTGCTCAGCAGCGTGGAGTTGGCGACCGAGGTCAGGTGCAGCGAGCGGTGCCAAAGGGCGAGGTCGGCCGCGAATGCGAAGCCGGCCAGCCACAACCAGCGATAGTTTCGGCGCGGCGCGGCTGCGGTAGCGTGATCGCCCGTAGCCGGTTCCGGGCGCACCGCGCCATTGAATGGCAGCAGCATGGCCAGCAGCGGAAGCGAGAGCAGCAGGCGCCACAACGCGGCCGCGGTGGGGCCAACGTCGGCCAGCCGAACGAAGATCGGCGCGAAGCCGATCAAGACCGCGCCCAGCATCAGGCCGGGGAGTGCGTAGCGAGCGGGGCTGGACATGACGAGCCAGTGAATGGGATCGACCGCGACCTGCGCGATTGGCCGAGGTTTGTGGTCTAAGGCCCGAATTCTATGCACTACGACCCATTCATGCTGAAGATCGTCGGCGCCGTGCTCGGCATCCTTGCCGTGGCACTGGTCTCGCGCGTGCTGCGGCAGCCCCATGTGATCGGCTATCTCGCCGCCGGCGTCGTGCTCGGCCCGCACGGTCTGGCGGTGGTGTCGGACCAGAACACGCTGGCGCGCGTCGGCGATTTCGGCGTGTTGCTGCTGCTGTTCTTCGTCGGCATGGAAACCAACCCGCGCGAACTGCTGGCGCGCTGGCGCATTACGTTTGTCGGTACCGCCGCGCAGATCGCCTTGAGTCTCGGGGTGATGTTCGGCGTCGGCGTCTGGCTGCACTGGCAGATGCCGCGGATCGTGCTGATGGGCTTCGTGATCAGCCTGTCGAGCACCGCGCTGGTGCTGAATTACCTGCGCGAGACCGGTCAGACCGACGCGAAGGTCGGGCGCGACGCACTCGGCATCCTGCTGGCGCAGGACCTCGCGGTGATCGTCATGTTGCTGGTCACCGATGCGATGGCCGACGGCGGGATCGATGGCGAAACGCTGATCCTGCAAGGGGTCGGCAGCCTGCTGACGATCGCGCTGGTGGTGTGGATTGTGCGCGGCCGCGGCCTGCGCCTGCCGCTGGCCGCGCGCTTCCGCGCCGACAAGGAGCTGCAGATCTTCCTGGCGTTTGCGCTGTGCCTGACCCTGGCCTTCCTGTCCGAAGCCTTCGAGTTGTCGGCCAGCCTAGGTGCCTTCGTCGCCGGCATGCTGGTGGCGGCCTCGCGCGATACCGAGTGGGTGGCCGACCGCATGGAGCCGTTCCGAGTGCTGTTCCTGGCACTGTTCTTCGTCTCGGTCGGCCTGCTGGTGCAGCTTGAATTCGTGTTCGACCACGCGGTGCTGCTGGCGGCGGTGACGTTTGCGGTGCTGTTTGGCAACACGCTGATCAACGCTTCGATCTTCCGCGCACTCGGCGACCCCTGGCGCTACAGTCTGTACGCGGGCGCCCATCTGGCGCAGATCGGAGAATTTTCGTTCGTGCTGGCCGCGCTGGGGGTCCGTGCACGGCTGATCACCAACTTCGAATATCAGCTGACGCTGTCGGTGATCGTCGCTACCCTGATGCTGTCGCCGGCCTGGATCGCCATCGTCGGTCGCGGCCAGCGCGGACTCGATCGGCTCATCGGCAGCCCTGCGCAAAACGACGCCTGAGTCCCGCCCGAGCGTTGCAAACGACCGCAAATCTTCCCTGTAGTCAACGGGTAAGCTAAGGCTTGCAAGGCACCGCTCCAATTCGCGGAGCGCGCGCTTATGCACAAAGTCAAGCGCGGATAATAAATTTGTTCTGGTCAAGCTCAGCTTCGGGAAATATCTCCATTAGTGATTTTATATTGTTGATATAAATGATTTTATTTTTTGAACTTTGCGCATCCCAGGTGACATTTTTGCGTCGCTCCGCCGCCAGGACGTCGTTTTGAGCGAACTGTCCACACAGATATCCACAGGTGCGGATTTACTATTGGCAGAAGTTGCCATCGCCGCCCCGCTGCGTCAGCTGTTCGATTACCGCGTCGAGCCCGACCAGGCGGCGCGACTGCGGCCCGGCATGCGTGTACGCGTGCCGTTCGGACGGCGCGATGTTGTCGGCATCGCCGTCTCGGCGCCGCGCGAGGCCCACCCGGGCGCCTTCAACTACCGGCCAATCCGCGAGCTGCTGGACGACGCGCCGCTGCTCGACGAAGCCTTGATGCAGCTGTGTGCCTGGGTTGCCGACTACTACCACCACCCGCTCGGCGAGGTGCTGGCCGCCGCCGTTCCGACCGGACTGCGCGCCGGCGCGACGACCGAGCGTGCCGACCATCAACTGCTGCGTCTGACCGACGCCGGCAGCACTGCGCTGCCCGGCCTTCCCGTGCGTTCGGCCAGCTTGCGCACCGTACTGACGGCAATCGCCGCGTCGCCGTTGTCGCCGCAGCAGGCGCGAGCACTGGCACCGACCGCCGCCGCCGCGCTGCGTCGCGCGCTTCAGCAGGGTTGGGCCGAGACCTTTGTCGGCACCTCGTCGTCGATGTCGACGTCGACGGGCGAACTGCTGCAAGCCGCGGCGCCGGCCACTACCGAGCAGGCCGCCGCGCTGGCCGACCTGCTGCCACGCCTCGGTCGTTATTCGACCACGCTGCTGGAAGGCGTCACCGGCAGCGGCAAGACCGAGGTCTATCTGCAGTTGACCGCGGCGGTGATTGCGCGCGGCCAGCAAGTGCTGGTGCTGACCCCCGAGATCGGGCTGACGCCGCAGCTGGCGGAACGCTACGTCCAGCGCTTCGGCCGGCGTGTCGCCAGCTATCACTCCGGTCTCAGTGACCGCGACCGCAGCCGCAACTGGCTGCGCGCGCGCGCCGGTGAAATCGATGTCGTCATCGGCACGCGCTCGGCGGTGTTCGCGCCACTGCCACGGCTCGGGTTGATCGTGATCGACGAAGAGCACGACGTGTCCTACAAGCAGCAGGAAGGCCTGCGCTATTCGGCGCGCGATGTCGCGCTGGTACGCGCGCAACGGCTCGACCTGCCGGTTCTGCTGGGCAGTGCCACGCCGGCCCTGGAAAGTCTGCAGAACGTTGTCGCCGGGCGCTATGCGCACCTGCGGCTCGAACGCCGCGTGCGCAACACCGCGCCGCCGCAGATCGACATCATCGACGTGCGCACGCAGCCGTTGACGCACGGCCTGAGTGCACCGCTGCTGGATGCGGTGGCGCGTCATCTGGACGGCGGCGGGCAGGCGCTGCTGTTCCTGAACCGGCGCGGCTATGCGCCTGCGCTGGTCTGTCAGGGCTGCGGCTGGGTCGCGCCCTGCCCGCACTGCGACGCACGGATGACGCTGCATCGCCGTCGTCAGCGCCTGCTGTGTCATCACTGCGGATTGACGGCGCCGGTGCCGAGTACTTGCCCGGACTGCGGCGCGACCGCGTTGACGCCGACGGGCCAGGGCACCGAGCGCATCGAAGACGCGTTACGCCTGCGATTCCCCGCCAAGCGCATCGAACGCTTCGACTCCGATCGCCTGGCGCGGGCAGGTGAAATCGAGACGCTCAGCCGCGAGGCGCAGGCCGGCGCGATCGACATCCTGGTCGGCACCCAGGTGCTGGCCAAGGGCCACGATTTCGGCGGGCTCAGCCTGGCCGGCGTGGTCGATGCGGATGGCGCGCTGTACGGCAGCGATTTCCGCGCACTGGAGCGCATGGGTCAGTTGTTGACTCAGGTGGCGGGTCGCGTCGGTCGCGCCGGACAACCGGGGCAAGTGTTGCTGCAGACCGCACATCCCGAGCATCCGCTGCTGCGCCTGCTGGTCGAATCCGGCTACCCGAAATTTTGCGAAGCACTGCTGGCGGAGCGACGCACGCATGGTCTGCCACCGTTTTCGCACCTGGCGCTGCTGCGCGCACAAGCGCCCGAAGAACGCGTCGCGCTCGAATTTCTGCAGCGTGCGCGCGCGGCCTTGCCCACCGTCGACGGCGTCCAGGTGCTCGGTCCGGCGCCGGCGTCGATGCAGCGTCGCGCAGGCGTCTACCGCGCCCAACTGCTGTTGCGCAGCCCTTCGCGCGCCGCGCTGCATCGCGTGCTGCAAGGCTGGATTGTGCAGGCGGAGCCGGTGAACGCCGCGCAGGGCGTGCGTTGGTCGGTCGACGTCGATCCGGCCGATTTGTTTTGAGCGCGGCGCGTACGCAAACACCGACGCGACCGCGTGCCACGTCCTCGTGCGCGGCTGCTGCATCGCAACGCAGCCGTTACAATCCGCGCTCGCAACTGTCCCGACGATGAAACCGCAACTGCACTCCCTGCTGGGCACCGCACTCACGGCCGTGCTCGCCGAACACTCCGGCGCGGCCCCTGCCGTGCTGCCCGCGATCCAGCTGGAGCCGACCAAGGATCCACGTTTCGGCGATTTCTCCAGCAATCTCGCGATGCTGCTGGCAAAGCCGCTGGGCCTGGCCCCGCGCAAGCTGGCCGAAGCATTGCTGCGTCAGCTGCCGCCATCGGCGTCGGTGGCCAAGGTCGAGATCGCCGGCCCCGGCTTCATCAATTTCTTCCTCGCGCCGGCCGCGTTCCAGTCGGTGGTTGCCGAGGTTCTCCAGCGCGGCGACGGCTACGGCCGCAACGCGCACGGTGCGGGCAAGCGCGCGATGGTCGAGTTCGTGTCGGCCAATCCGACCGGACCTTTGCACGTTGGCCACGGTCGCGGCGCCGCAGTGGGCGATTGCCTTGCTCGCCTGCTCGAGGCGAGTGGCTGGGACACCGCGCGCGAGTTCTACTACAACGACGCCGGCGCGCAGATCAACAACCTCGCTCTGTCGGTGCAGGCGCGCTGCAAGGCGGTCGAACCGGAGCAGCCGGGCTGGCCGGAGAACGGCTATCGCGGCGATTACATCAGGGACGTGGCTGCCGCCTATTTGGCCGGTGCCTCGATGGCCGCGGACGATCGCGCCGTTACCGCCGCCGCCGATCCCGACGATCTCGATGCGATCCGCGAGTTCGCGGTCGCCTACCTGCGGCATGAGCAGGATCTGGATCTGAAAGCCTTCGGCGTGCATTTCGATCTGTATTACCTGGAGTCTTCGCTGTACAGCGAAGGCCGTGTGACGCAGACCGTCACCGCGCTCGAAGGCAGCGGCCACACCTTCGAGCAGGACGGCGCGCTGTGGCTGAAGACGACCGACTACGCCGACGACAAGGACCGCGTGATGCGCAAGTCCGACGGCAGCTTCACCTACTTCGTGCCGGACGTTGCCTATCACGTCAGCAAGTGGCAGCGCGGCTTCCAGCGCGTGATCAACGAACAGGGTGCGGACCATCACGGCACCATCGCGCGCGTGCGTGCAGGTTTGCAGGCGCTCGACATCGGCGTGCCGCAGGGCTGGCCGGAATACGTGCTGCACCAGATGGTCACGGTGATGAAAGGCGGCGAAGAGGTGAAGATCTCAAAGCGCGCCGGCAGCTACGTGACCTTGCGCGACCTGATTGAAGAAGCCGGCCGCGATGCGACGCGTTTCTTCCTGGTGGCGCGCAAGGCGGACTCGCAACTGGTGTTCGATATCGACCTCGCGCGCGCGCAGACCAACGATAATCCGGTCTATTACATCCAGTACGCACATGCGCGCGTCTGCAGCGTGCTGCGCCAACTCGGCGAGCGCGGCATGAGCTGGGACGACGACAGCGGAATCGCCGCCGTTGGACGTTTGCAGGAGCCGCTGGAACTGGCACTCGCCGCACAGATGGCGCGCTTTCCGGAAACCGTCGAGATCGCCGCGAGCACGCTGGAGCCGCATCTGATCGCCCAGTATCTGCGCGAACTCGCCGCTGCGTTTCATGGCTTCTACAACAGCCACCAGTTGCTGATCGACGATGTCGAGCTGCGCAATGCACGCGTGGCACTCGCGGTCGCCGCGCGGCAGGTGCTGCGTAACGGTCTCGGTCTGCTGGGCGTCTCGGCGCCGGAGCAGATGTGAGCGCCGCCTTGGCGAGCGTGCGCAATCGCATGCCGCGTTGCGGCGGCGGCTGAAGATGGCGCGCGACTACGCTCGTCCACCGAACCGCCCGAACAACGGCGGGCGCCAGTCGAACCGTGCCGCGCCTGCGCGCAAACCGGCGGCGGGCAAAGGTGGCGCGGGCGGCTTGCCCGGCTGGGCCGGCATCGTCGTCGGTCTGGCGATCGGCCTGGTGGTCGCCGCGATCGTCTGGATCGAGCGCCCGGCACCGGTGACCCAGCTCGGCAAGGGCCCGGCTCCGGCCGCTACCGCTAACGTAGCAAGCACCACAGCAAGCTCGAACAGCAAAGACGATGGCCACAAGCCGATCGCCCTGCCGCCGAAGCAGGCTTCGCGGTTCGCGTTCTACGAAATGCTGCCGAGCTACGAAGTGGTGATTCCGCGCGAGGATGCCGCGGCGGCGGCAAAGGCCGGCAAGCCGGTAAACCCGGCGACGGCGGCGGCGATTGCGGCCCCAGGCCAATACCTGATCCAGGTCGGCGCCTATAAAACCCGCGACGAGGCCGAGAAAGGCCGTGCGAATCTGGCGCTGCTGGGCGTCGAATCCAAGATCGAGCAGGTCACCATCGATCAGACCGACACTTGGTTCCGCGTGCGCATCGGCCCCGAGAACGATCTGGCAAAAGCGCAGGAAATCCTGCAGCGGCTTGAGAGCAACGACATCAAGGGCATGCTGATCAAGGTCAAGGCCGGCTGAACTTCGGCGCTAAACCTCGGCATTGAAGTTCGCCGTTAGCTGCAAGATCAGCGCGGCGTGCTGTCGTTGTCGCCGCGTTTGCGGGAGCGGAATTTGGCGACCGCCTTCACGGTCAGAAACGGTCCGACCAGGATGGCGACGACGCCGACGATCAAGCCCCATTCGACTGCGTTCATAGGTTTTGCTCCAGCGGGCGCATCAAACCGCGACGAGATTGGCCTGCGACAACACCAGCCGCTTGGTGCCGGCCTGGCGGAAGCGCACTTCCACCTGCGTGCGTTCGCCGTCGCCATCGAACGACAGAATCGTGCCTTCGCCGAACTTCGCATGTCGCACTTGTGCGCCGAGCGTGAAGCCGCCGTAGGCGGGCGCGGCCGGCACTTTCGGGCGCTGCAGGTTGTAGCCCTCGCCATAGCGCGGACGCTGCTCGCGCGAGGCAAAGCCCGCGCCGCTACCGTAGCCGCCGCTACCGCCACCGCTGCGCAGACCTGCGGCGAAACTCGGCCGCAGGATGCCCGCGCGCGGTCGCGTCTCGACGATGCACTCGGCCGGAATATCGCGCAGGAACACCGACGGCGAACCGATCTGCTCGGTGCCATGCACGCGCCGCACTTCGGCGTAGCTCAGATACAGCTGCTGGCGCGCGCGCGTGATGCCGACGTAGCACAGGCGGCGTTCTTCTTCGAGACTGCCTTCGTCGAGCGCGCGCTGGTTCGGAAACAAACCATTTTCGACGCCGACCATGAACACGATCGGGAATTCGAGGCCCTTGGCCGAATGCAGCGTCATCAGCTGCACGCTGTCTTCGCCAGCGAGCGCTTGGCCTTCGCCGGCTTCGAGTGCGGCGTGCGCCAGAAACGAATCGAGCGGATTCATCTCGTCGTCTTCCGGCGGCCGCTCGAAACTGCGACTGGCGTTGATCAACTCGTCGAGATTCTCCAGGCGCGATTCGGCCTGCTCGCCTTTTTCTTTTTGATAGTGCGCGCGCAGGCCGGAACGTTCGATCGTCATGTCCATGACTTTCGATAGCGGCTCACCGGCGGTGTCTTTCGCCAGCCCTTCGATCAGATCGAGGAACTGCTTCAGGTTGCCGGCGCTGCGACCCAGTGCGGGGCCTGCACCGATGGCCGCCTTCCACAGCGACACACCGCCTTCGCGCGCAATCTGTCGCAGACGTTCGATTGTCGTAGCACCGATGCCGCGCGTCGGCGTGTTGACGGTGCGCTCGAAGCTGCCGTCGTCATCGCGGTTGCTGATCAGGCGCAGATAGGCCAGCGCATCCTTCACTTCCATGCGCTCGAAGAAGCGCAGGCCGCCATAAATTCGATACGGCAGACGCTGGCGTATCAGCACTTCTTCGAGCACGCGCGATTGCGCATTGGACCGATACAGCACCGCGAGATCGGAGTAGCGTGCGCGGCCTTCGAGGTGTTCGCGCATGCGGTTGACGACGAATTCGGCCTCGTCGTACTCGTTGAATGCGGCGTACAGCTGAATCGGCGCGCCTTCGCCATCCTCGGTCCAGAGATTCTTGCCGAGGCGGCTGCTGTTCTTCGAGATCAGTCCGTTCGCCGCCTTCAGGATGGTGCCGGTCGAACGATAGTTCTGTTCCAGACGAATCACTTCGGTGCCGAGAAAATCCTTGGCCAGCCGCACCATATTCTCGACTTTCGCACCGCGCCAGGAATAGATGCTCTGATCGTCGTCACCGACCGCGAACAAGATGCCGCGCTCGCCGGCCAGCACTTTCAACCAGGCATACTGAAGCGTGTTGGTGTCCTGGAATTCGTCGACCAGAATGTGCCTGAAGCGCGCGCGGTAGTGCGCCTGAATGGTCGGCACATCGCGGCACAGTTCATACGCACGCAGCAGCAGTTCGGCGAAATCGACCAGGCCAGCCGATTCGCACTGCGCCTGGTAGGCGCTGTACGCGCGCACGAACTGGCGCTGCGCGTAGTCGCCCTGGTCGGCCAGCGACGCTGGCCGTCGGCCCTCATCCTTCTGCGCGTTGATGTAGGCGGTGACTTGCTTCGGCGGCCACTGCTCCTCGGACATATCGAGGCCGCGCAGTACACGCTTGACCAGACGCAGCTGATCGTCCGAATCGAGAATCTGAAAATTCTGCGGCAGTCGCGCCTCGCGCCAGTGCGTGCGCAGCATGCGGTGCGCGATGCCGTGGAACGTACCGACCCACATGGTTCGCACCGGCACGTTGATCAGCTGTTCGATGCGGCCGCGCATTTCCGACGCGGCCTTGTTGGTGAAGGTGACCGCCAAAATCGAATGCGGCGAAATCCCTTCCACCGCGACCAGCCAGGCGATGCGGTGCACCAGCACGCGCGTCTTGCCGGAACCTGCGCCGGCCAGCACCAGCCGATGCTCCGGCGGCGCCATCACCGCTTCCTTTTGCGCGGGATTCAGCGCCGCGATCAGCGGGGCGAGAGCGGGGTCCAGCGTCGGCGGTTGATACATGCGGCCATTTTAGCCTTCGGCGCTGCGCGCGTATCGCAGAGCGTCGGCGCGGCGTCGGGATATTCGAGCCGGCATCGACTGGCTTCTGCAGCGTCGGGCTTCTGTCCCTTGATACGAGACCTACACACGGTATGCGCCGCCACCGAATGCGCGACCTGCTGGCCCTGCGTAGTCACCCTGCGTGGTCGACCTGGGCGCAACGCGCGGCATCCGTCGCTGGGCCGATCACTCGTCGCATGCGAAGCGGGACGAGACCGGCGCTGCAGCAATCGTCGCTATTTCGCCGGCAGCGCCATCTGGTTGCGCACGCGCAGGTTGATCAACTCGACAATGGTGGAGAACGCCATCGCGAAGTACAGGTAACCCTTGGGCACGTGGAAGTCGAGACTCTCGGCCACCAGCGACATGCCGATCAACACGAGGAAGCTGAGCGCCAGCGTGCGTACGGTTGGATTGGCATCGACGAAGCGCGACACGAAGCCGGAGAAGAACATCATCACGATCACTGCGAGGACGATTGCGGCGATCATCACCGGCACGTTCTTGGTCATGCCCACGGCGGTGATCACGGAGTCGAGCGAAAACACGATGTCGAGCACCATGATCTGAAAGATCGTCGACCAGAACGATGCGTATTTCCGATCGCCGGACTGGGCTTCGGCGTGCGGACCGCCGTGCAGTTGCTCGCGAATTTCCATCGCGCTCTTGCCGATCAGGAACAGGCCGCCCAGTAACAGGATGAAGTCGCGGCCGGACAGATCCTCGCCGAGTACGGTGACCCAGGTACTGGTCAATCGAGCCAGCGCGGCCAGCGACAACAGCAGCGCGATACGCGTGAGCATCGCGCCGGCGAGGCCGATGGTGCGCCCGCGCGCTTGCAACGCAGGGGGTAGTTTTGCTGCGGTGATCGACAGGAAAATGATGTTGTCGATTCCCAGCACGATCTCGAGTGCGGCCAGCGTCAGGAACGCCGCGGCGAGTTCGGCGGTGAAGTACGAACCGAAGTCAAACATGGGATGGAATCTAAAAAAGGTCTGATCGCATCATACCGGGCGCGCCTCGGGCCTGCGGTCATCTAGACGTCACGTATCTGACATGCGGGCGCAAGCAAAGCTTCTTATTCTCAAACCTCGCAAACAGTGCGAGGGACGCTCAGATGCGAATCGCTTACGGCGTAATGGGTTATGGCCGCGGACATGCGATGCGCACCAGCGCCGTGCTACCGGAATTGATGGCCGAGCACGAGGTGACCGTGTTTGCCGGCGGCGACGCCTACGAGGTTCTGGCGCCGCTGTATCCCACCGTGCGCATTCCGACCATCGGTTACGTCTACAACGCGCGCGGCGGCCATTCCACCGCGCAGACCGTGCGCCGCAACATCGCGCCGATGTCCGACCTGCTGTTCGGCGGCGACGCGACCGCACTGGTGGAGCGCGAGTTCAAATCGCGCGGGATCGATCTGGTGATTTCCGATTCGGAAGCCTGGACGCACCGTGCTGCACGCCGCCTGAACATTCCGCGGATCAGCTTCGACCACGTCGGCATCATCGCCTACTGCAAGCCGCATTTTCCGCCGGAGCTGTATCTGCTCGGGAGACGCGACGCGATCGGCTATCGCGCCCTGATGGGCGTGCCGGAACGCATTCTGATCGCCAGCTTCTACCCGGCCGAGCCCGCCTACCCCGGGGTGCAGGTGGTCGGTCCGATGCTGCGCGACGAAGTGCTGGCGGTGCCGCCGCGCGCGCAGGCCGGCGATTTCCTGCTGGTGTATTTCAACAAGGGTGAACACCAGTATCGCGAGCACATCGATCGGGCCTTGCGCCTGCTCGATTTTCCGGTGGTGGTGTACGGCACGCCGTTCCGCGGGCAAGTTGAAAATCTCGACTTCCGCGCGCCGAGCAACGCCGGCTTCATCCGCGACCTGGCCGATTGCAAGGCGGTGTTGTCGACCGCCGGCAATCAGCTGATCGGCGAAGCGATCCACTTCGGCAAGCCGATTTTGGCGCTGCCGGAAGAAGCCTTCGAGCAGCGCCTGAATGCCTACATGATCGAACGCATGGGTGTGGGCATGCGCGGCGACCGTTTGCAGTTGAACCCGAGCGATATCGACCGCTTCCTCGGCAACTTCGACTGGTATCGCGGCAACATGCGCGAGCACGCGCGCGACGGCCGCGCCGAAGCGCGCGACACGCTGCGCCGCTTCATCGAAGAAATTCGCCATGAGCAGGCGATCCGCTCGACCGCCGCTGCCGTGCGCAAGCGGGCTCCGGCCGCCGCGCGCGTTGCCGACCTGCCTGCAGCAGCATCGGCGTCGCGCGGGAAACCGGCCGCGAAGCTGCGCCGCACACGTCGGCGCGAGGTTGCACCGATCGCCTGAGCGGCACGCGCGCCGGCGTTACCGCCGGACGTGTTTTGACTTCGGCGCTTCCGCGTAGGCCTTGAGGTTTTGCTTGCGCCGACGTGTACGGCACAGTGCCGCGCCGATCCTGTCGCTCTGCAACTGCGTAAAACGCAGTTCTAGTTTCTCGCGCTTTGGCCGAAACGGCCGAATCAGTTCTGCCGCCTCACCGCCATCGCCCACCCTCGCAACAACGGCTTTTGTGCGGCGGCATTAAGCGGTTCGATCACTCCGCAAAAAACCGCGCGAGGATCGAGCGCATGAAGCGGTTGTTGTCGTCGAAGCACGTGGTTTGCGCAAGGATGTGCTCGGGCGTCTGCACATAGGGCGCGGGCTCCGGGCGTTCGTGTTCGAACCAGATCTGCGCATTCGCCTGCGTGACCTCCAGGTGAAATTGCAAGCCGAGCACGCGGCCGCCATCGACTGCGAACGCCTGCTGCGGACAAGCCGCGCTGAACGCGAGCGGCGTCGCACCGGCCGGCAGCGCAAAGGTGTCGCCGTGCCAATGGAATGCGGTGAAGCGCTCGGGCAGATCGGCCAGCAGCGCGCAGGCGCGACCTGCGGCGCTCAGGTCCACCGGAAACCAGCCGATCTCGCTTTCGGGGTTGCGGGTCACCGGCGCACCGAGAACGTCGGCCAGCAGCTGCGCGCCCAGGCAGATGCCGAGCACGCGCTTGCCGGTATCCAGCGCGGCGCGGATCAAGGCCTTCTCCGGCACCAGCCAGGGATACTTTTCGTGCTCGTAGATATTCATCGGGCCGCCCATCACGACCAGCGCATCGAAATTGGCGGCCGGCGGCGGACGTTCGCCGGCATACAAGCGTGTACCGCTGACCGCGTGGCCGTGCGCTGCGAGCCATGGGCCGATGCAGCCCAGATCTTCGAAATCGGCGTGTTGCAGCCAGTGGATGCGCATGTTGAAAGTCCCCATCATCTTTGGGTGATCGTCGGGCGATCATTGGGTGATCATTGGGTGATCATTGGGTGAACGCCGTTCATCGACCGGCACAGACTAGACCTGTCGGATGTCGATTATGCGCATGGCCGGCAGCGCCGCTTAAACCCAGCCGCCCGCTGGCGCATCCAAGCGCATCTGCGCCCTTCCGGTCGGGCTGCTTTGCCCGCCGGACGCGCACAACCATCCGGGGAACCGCCTACGTGAAATCGAACCTGCTCAGCGTCTGCACCGGCGCCCTGCTGCTCGCCGCCTGTAACCATCCGGCACCGCCGCCGCCCGCCTCGACCGAGACGCCGGCACCCGCGACGGCGCCAACACCCGCGCTGGTCTCCGGAATTGAAACTCAATACAACGACGACAGTGTCCGCATCCAGGACAACTTCTACCAGCACGTCAACGGCAAGTGGCTGGCGACCACCGAGATCCCAGCCGACAAGCCGGGCTTCGGCTCGTTCGCCAAGCTCGCCGAAGACGCGCTGGTGCAGTTGCGCGGCTTGATCGAAGACGCCGCGAAAGACAGTAAGGGCGATGCCGAGAAGCAGAAGATCGGCGACCTCTACAACAGCTTCATGGACGAAGCCAAGCTCGAAGAGCTGGGCCTGAAGCCGATGGATGCCGACTTCGCGCTGATCGACGCCGTGAAGGACAAGAAAGACCTCGCCACTTTGATCGGCACGCTCGGCAAGAAGCTGTCGCAGCCCGGCGACTTCGGGCCGAACGAGACCACGCTGCCGTTCGTGGTCGCGGTGCATCAGGACAATAAGGATTCGACCAAGTACGTCGCCGATCTCGAGCAGAGCGGCATCGGACTGCCCGATCGCGATTACTACCTGAAGAACGACGACGCCAAGCTCAAAGGCATTCGCGCGGCCTACTTGCAGCACGTCGAAAAGATGCTGACGCTCGCCGGCGACAAGGCCGCCGCGAAGAACGCCAAGGACATCGTCGCGCTCGAAACCGAATTGGCGAAACTGCAGTGGGACAAGGTGGCGCTGCGCGATCCGATCAAGGCGTACAACAAGATCATGCTGGTCGATCTGCCGAAGCTCGCACCCGGATTCGACTGGGAGGGTTTCCTCGCCGCCGCCGAAATCGCCGGCAAGACCGACTACGTCATCGTCGGTCAGCCGAGTTTCATCACCGGCTTCGGCAAGCTGCTGCAGAAGACGCCGCTGCCGTTGTGGAAAACCTATTTCAAGTGGCACGTGTTGAACGACGGTGCCAGCGCGCTGAGCAAGGATTTCGTCGCCGAGAACTTCGCCTTCAAGGGCACCGTGGTCCGCGGCATCCCCGAGGATCGGCCGCGCTGGAAGCGCGCCGTGAGTCTGGTGCAGAACGCAATCGGTGAAGGCCTCGGCAAACTTTATGTGGCGCAGTATTTCCCGCCGGAGAACAAGGCGCGCGTCGAAGCGCTGGTCAACAACCTGCTGGCCGCCTACAAGCAGGGTATCGACACGCTCGACTGGATGAGCGACGACACCAAAAAAGAAGCGCAGGCGAAGCTGGCCAAGATCGCCGTGAAGATCGGCTACCCGGACAAGTGGCGCGACTACTCGAAGTTGGAAATCGCCAAGGACGATCTGTTCGGCAACATCCGCCGCGCCAACGCCTTCGAGTACAACCGGACGATCAGCAAGCTCGGCTCGCCGATTGATCGTGGCGAGTGGGGCATGACGCCGCAAACGGTCAACGCCGAGTACAACCCGGAACTGAATGACATCACCTTCCCGGCCGCGATCCTGCAGCCGCCGTTCTTCAACGTGAAGGCCGACGATGCGGTGAACTACGGCGCCATCGGTGCGGTGATCGGCCACGAGATCAGCCACGCATTCGACGACCAGGGCTCGCAATACGATGGCGACGGCAATCTGCGCGATTGGTGGACCAAGGACGATCACGTCAAATTCGCCGCGAAGACCAAGGCGCTGGTCGCCGAGTACGACGGCTTTAGCCCGCTGGCCGGCTATCACGTCAACGGCGCGCTCACCCTCGGCGAGAACATCGCCGACAACTCCGGTCTGGCGATCGCGTACAAGGCCTATCAGCTCGATCTCGGCGGCAAACCGGCGCCGGAACTCGACGGTTTCACCGGCGATCAGCGTCTCTACATCGGCTTCGCCCAGGTCTGGCGCGAGAAGCTGCGCGACAACTATGCGATCGAGCTGATCAAGACCGATCCGCACTCGCCACCGGAATTCCGCGCCAACGGCAGCATCGTCAACCAGCCGGGCTTCTACAGCGCGTTCGGTATCAAGGAGGGCGACAAGATGTACCTGCCGCCCGAGCAGCGTGTCGGCATCTGGTAGCCAGCTCGTTGCCGATGAATGTTCTGACCCTTACGGCGCGTCGACGGCGCGCTTGCGGGGTCAAACCTTTTCAGGCGCGCCCGCAGCGCAAGCGGCGGCGCGCTACATTGCACTCGTACGTATAGCCATCTGAAGGACTGATCGTGAACTCAATGCCATTCAACAAAACGGCTCCACTGCTGCTCGGCTTGGCGCTTGCGGGCGCACTGGGTGCCTGCACAAAACACGCGGACGCGCCGCCGCCGGCTGCTGCCACAACCCCGGCCGCAACAACGCTGGCCTCCGGTGTCGACCTGCAATTCACCGACGACTCGGTGCGGGCGCAGGACGACTTCTACAAGCACATCAACGGCAAGTGGCTGGCGACCACCGAGATTCCCGCCGACAAGGGCGTTTACGGCTCGTTCTCGAAGCTCGACGACGACGCGCAGGCGCAGCTGAAGACGCTGATCGAAGGACTCGGCGATGCGCCGACCGATCCCGATGCGCAGAAAATCTCCGCGCTCTATCAGAGCTTCCTCGACGAGGCCAAGCTGGAAGAACTCGGCCTCAAGCCGATCGCCGGCGAACTGACGAAGATCGATGCGATCAAGGACAAGAAAGAGCTGCCGGCGCTGATCGCGCACCTCAACATGATCGATGTCGGCGCGCCGTACGAACCGGCCGTGCATCTCGATGCGAAGGATTCGACCAAGTACATCGTCGACCTCGGCCAGAGCGGCCTGGGCCTGCCCGATCGCGACTATTACCTGAAGGACGACGACAAGCTGAAGGATGCGCGCACCAAGTACGCCGCGCACATCGAGGCGATGGAAAAACTCGCGGGCGACAAGAACGCGGCGAAGTCGGCGAAGGACATCCTTGCGCTGGAGACTTCGCTCGCGAAGATTCAATGGAGCAAGGTTGAGAACCGCGATCCGGTGAAGACCTACAACAAGGTCGCCCTCGCCGATCTGCCGGGTCTGATGGCGGGCTACGACTGGAAGAGCTACATCAGCAACGCCGGGGTCGACGGCAAGCTCGACTACGTCATCGTCAGCCAGCCGACTTACTTCACCGCACTCGGCAAGCTGATCGCCGCAACGCCGCTGCCGGTCTGGAAGACCTACTTCAAGTGGCGCGTGCTGTCGGCGGCGGCGCCTTATCTGAGCAAGGCCTTCGTCGATGAGCGCTTCGCGTTCTACGGCACCGCGCTGCGCGGCATTCCGGAGAATCGCCCGCGCTGGAAGCGTGGCATCACGCTGGTCGATGGATCGATCGGTGAAAGCCTCGGCAAGCTCTACGTCGAGAAATACTTCCCGCCCGAGAGCAAGGCGCGCATGCAGGCGCTGGTGGCCAATCTGATCGCCGCCTACCGCAGCAGCATCGACACGCTCGACTGGATGGGGCCGGATACCAAGAAGGCCGCGCAGGAGAAGCTCAACAAGCTGATGCTGAAGATCGGCTACCCGGACAAATGGCGCGACTACAGCAAGCTCTCGTTCGCCAAGGACGACCTGATCGGCAACGTCGATCGCGCCAATGAGTTCGAGTACCAGCGCAACATCGCCAAGCTCGGCCAGCCGATCGATCGCACCGAGTGGGACATGACGCCGCAAACCGTCAATGCCTACTACAACCCGGAGATGAACGAGATCGTATTCCCGGCCGCGATCCTGCAACCGCCATTCTTCAACGTGAACGCGGATGATGCGGTCAACTATGGCGGCATTGGCGCGGTGATCGGCCACGAGATCTCGCATGGTTTCGACGATCAGGGCAGCCAGTACGATGCCGATGGCAATCTGCGCGACTGGTTCACCAAGGAAGACCACGACAAGTTCAAGGCGAAGACGCAGGCGCTGATCGCGCAGTACAGCGCCTACGAGCCGGTGCCGGGCTTCAAGGTCAACGGCGAGCTGACGCTGGGCGAGAACATCGCCGACAACTCCGGTCTGGCGATCGCGTACAAGGCCTACAAACTCTCGCTCAATGGCAAGGACGCGCCACTGATCGACGGCCTCACCGGTCCGCAGCGACTGTTCGCCGGCTGGGCGCAGGTCTGGCGCGCGAAGGTCCGCGAAAACGAAGCGGTGGTGCGCATCAAGTCCGATCCGCATTCGCCGCCGGCGGTGCGTGGCGATGCGCCGCTGGTCAACCAGCCGGGCTTCTATGAAGCCTTCGGCCTGAAAGAAGGTGACAAGATGTATCTGCCGCCGGAGCAGCGCGTCAGCATCTGGTAAGCGTTTGCGAAACCAGCCCCGGTCGCCGAGCGCGATCGGGGCTTTTTATTTGGATACCTGTATTTACTGGCATCCACGCGGATGGGTGCGCCGATCAATCGAGCAGCGGCGAGTCATCGAGCGAACGCCACTGGTAGCGCTTCAGATCGATGCGCCCACCCTTGAACAGCACCCCTTCCTCGCGCAGCCGCCGGCGCTGTTCGAGGTACGACGCGCTGTTGATCGGCAGCGAAACCTTCCCCTGAGAATTAATCACCCGATACCAGGGGCAAGCCAGCACGCTTTCGCGAGCACTGCTCGCGGTGCTGGCTTGCGACCGGCCATGGAGGGCCGGGCCGGGGGTCGGAGAATCCACAGCCGTCTCGCCAGGGATGGCGACACCTTTCTCAGAAGAACGCGATGTGCTTTCGCGAGCACTGCTCGCGGTGCTGGCTTGCGACCCACTCGCGCGATTCGCAGCCGACTTGCGGGTCTCCGTCACCGCCTCGTCGGGCAGTGACGCGCGCCACTGCGGCAAAGTGCCGAGCACGCGCCCGACCAGACGCGCGCGACCGGGTAGTCCGGAGAGCCAGGCGATCTGGCCGTAAGTTGCAACCTTGCCGGGCGGGATCTTCGCGACTTGCTGCAGGATCGCCTGATAATCGGCGCGCACGAAGGTCTCGCACTCGAGCGCCTTGCCGATCAGCGGACTGTACCCACGTCGCTTTGCAGTCATCGGTGCTGAGCATGGCGCAGCCGGCCGCGGGCGTCGAGCGGTGCCGGCTTAGCCGTCGGGGCATGTATGCGATGACGGCGAAAGCGCCGCATTGAACAATCGCGTCCAGAAAGTACCGGGCTACAAAATTCGCAGCCGTTCAGATTTGGTTCAGAAGAACTTGCTAGCGTTTGCGGCGGCGCACTCTCGCGCTTTCGCCTCTAGGGATACAACATGCATAAACACATTGCCCGCGGTCTGGTCTACAGCCTGGCCAGTGCTGCGCTGATCTGCGCCGGTGCTGCGGTTGCACAGGGCGTCAGCGCCCAGACTGGGGTTCAGCTCGGCGTCGACACCAGCGCCAGCCAGCAGCAGGCCCAAGCTCAAGCCGCCCAGGCGAGCCAGGCCGCGGCCGCGGCCAAGGCAAACGTTCAGACCGGTGTGAGCAACACGGGCGGTGCGATCGGGGGTCTGGGAAGCGGCTTGGGCGCAGGTCTGCGTTCGACCACTCAGCAGACGCTCGGGGGTGCACGCAGCACGGTGCAGGACACGACCGCAGCGACGCGCGCAACGGTCAAGAGCAGCGGCGATGCGGCGGTCACGACCGTGCATACCGCTGCCGACAAGACCCGTGCGAAGGCGAGCGCCGCCAGCGCCAATGCCAGCCAGAAAGTCGGCACGGCGCTGACGCTGCCGTCGGCCTCGTTGAACACCGGCGTGGCGGTCGATAGTCAGAGCGGCGTTAACGCCGGCACCACGGCGGTCGCCAAGTAAGCCGTTAGCGTCGCTAGGCGGGCACTGCGGCGGCGAATCGGGAACCCACTCGATTCGTCGCCGCGTTTGAGCGCGACAAGGCGACACCCGCGTCGGCAGTTGCAGCGCTTCGGTTCAGGCGCTGACCAGCGCGCCGTAGATCGCCGAACGATTGGGACCGGACGCCCAGCGCACCAGCGCTTTCGGGCAGAACTCAGCCGGCTCGAAGCCATTCACGATGCGATACAGGTCGGCGACGATGCGCTGGATCGCACCGTGGAATTCGCGGAATTCGTGCGCCTGGTTGGCGTGCATGGTCGCCAGGGTTTCGACGAACACCAGCGGCGGCACATACGGTGCGATGCGATCGAGGATGCGTTCGGCCAGCACGGCGTCTTTGTCCTTGACGCCTTCGTCCATCAACACCGAAACGAGCTTGGGATTACCACCGGACTTGTTGGCGGATGCCTTGCGCAGCTTGGCGTCGCGCACGTAGTAGAGCGCCGCCGACAGCAGGACGAACAACTCGTCGTAGGAATCCTCGGTGAAGTTGATATCGTCGGGCACCAGGCCCTTCAGCGCAGGCTTGAAGGTTGCCAGTTGCCCCGGAAATTCCTCGTCGAGCCGCGCCATGCGGCGAAACAGCTTGGCTTCCGCCATCGCAAAACCTCCCTGAATTACGTTGCAAGAAGTCGGCAGCGGCCACGCCGCGCCGGTTTGAACTCAGTATAGCGAGCGCGCATCGACGAAAGCGCGCCCTGCTTCAGTGGAAACGGCCGCCGATGATGCGTCCCTGCGCATCGAGATCCGCGAAGTAGCGGCTGCTGTCGAAGCGGAATTCCTTGGTAGTGATCATGCCCGGCAATACCAGCAGCACTTTCGGGAAGCGGCTGCGGAATTGTTCCGGCGTCGGCCGCTTCGCGATGAACTGCTGGAAGACGGGCTGACGTGCCAGCCACGGCACGTTGTCCGGCAGCGTCGCCGTCGGGGCGAGGCTAACGGAAGGCGGTGCTGGATTCGTTGCTGCCGTGCTCGATGGCGTCGAGGATGATCCGTTCGACGGAAGCACCACGGTCGGCGCGGGCACCGCTCGCCCTTCGAGTTCCGGAATCAAAGTCGGGATCGTTGGGGCTGTCGGGATGGACGGACCCGGCGGCGGCAAACTCGGAGTCGGTCCGGGCGTGGCGGCAGGCGCGGGTGTAGCGGACATTGACGCGGCGGCACTTTGCGGCGCTGGCGAGGACGGTGCGGCGGCGGTCGCCGGCGCAGCGGTTGCCGTGGGCGCGGCGACAGCTGCAGATGAGGATGCCGAAGCAGGCGGTGGAGCCGGGACCGGAACCGTCATTGGTGCAGGTACCGGCATCGCTACAGGCGCTGGCGTGGGTGCAGGCACCGGTATCGGCGCCGGCGCGGGCGGAACGCTTGATGGCGCGAATGGCGCGATTGGCGTCGACGGCAGCGCTTGCGTCGAGCCGACGTTGGACGGCAGCTGCGGTGTCGCGATCGGCGCTGCGGGCGTCGGCAGCGGCAGGCTCCCTAGCAACTGCGCGCTTCCCGCGTTCGGTCCCGGCGCGGTCATATCGCGGTTCGGGCTTGGCGCACTTGGCGCGTAGGCCGGATTGGAATTCGTCGGTGCCGGCGTGGCCGGCTGCAGGCGATCGGCGTTCTCAGCACCCGGTGCGGAAATGACGATCGAGGTCGATTCCTGCGTAGACGGCACGATCGGCATCGCGGCCGGCGCACCGAGCAGCGAGGTCGGCGTGTGCGGGCTGCTGAGCAGTGCGCCGAAGGCGCGCCATTGGGCAGGAGACGCGAGGGTTTTGTCACCTTCGCGTTCGACATACGCGCGCACCAGTTCTTCACCGAAACTGTAATTGATGATGTAACTGCGATAACGCTGGATGAAGCTCAGGCGCTGTTGCGCGCGTGCCGGCGATGCCAGCGTGTACTTCTGCAGCCAGGCCAGCAGTCCGTCGGAGCTGATCTCGCCATCGAGATAGCGGCGCGCGCCTTCGATCGTCGAAGGTGCGAGTGCCTTGGCGGCTTCAACCACCTCCAGGTAGTTCGCCGCCGCGCGCGGATCGAAGCCTGCGAGCTGGAACAGTTCGCGGGTAAATTCCAACATCTCGTTGCCGGGAAACACCATGCCGACACCGTAGTCGGCGCTGCCCTCGGCGATGAACGACTGCGGCGAGAACAAAGCGTAGATCTGATACTCGGGCCAGCCACGACCGCGTACCAGCTTCTGCTCGAGCAGGCCGTTGTAGACGTGGTGTCCGGGATAGCCCTCGTGCGCGGCGAGTTCGATCACGCGGCTGACCGGGATCGGCAGTTCGGTGTTGACCTCGATGCGACTGCTGTAATTGCCTTGGTACCAGTTGTAGGCGCTCCAGGGCTTGCCGCTGACGAAGGCCAGATCAAAGCGCTCGCCCGGCGGCAGCGTGAGATGCGAGGCGCTGCGGTATTGAGCGATGCCGATTGCGGTGCGCATGACCGTTTCCAGTCGCGCCGCGGGAACCGCAAATTGTTCGATGTACTGGTTGTACCGCTGTGCCAGCGTACCGGGCCCTTTCGGCAGCAGGCCGTCCATGATCTGCAAAACTGGCTCGAAGTCGCGTTCGTTGTAATGCGGCGGCTCGACGTCGTACAGCGCTCGCGCCTCGTCGTCGAACGACATCTTCTCGCCCTGCAGCAGGCGTGCACGCGCGGTCAGCGAGCCGAGCTGGTTTTTCAGATAGCTCTTGCGCAACGCCAGCAGGTTCGCTTCGGTGTGTTCGGCGGCATCGTCGACATCGGCCAGTGCTGCGATCAATTCCTGCGCTTGCTCTTCGATCTGCGGCAGCGTCAGTGGATGTTGGGCGACTTCCGCTTTCAGGTCTGCAGGACCGTAATACGCATCGACGTAGTCGGCGTCGTGTGCACCGACTGCGAGCACCAGTTTCATGTAGCCAACGCCGATGTCGTTCAAGCTGAGTACCGGTGCAGGAAGTAGCGGCGTGGTGCCCGCAACCGCCGCGACTGCGACGGGCGCAGATGCTGCAGGCGTCTCGACGCTGGGATTGCTGGCGCAGGCGACGACCAGCAGCAGGGTCGAAAACCCGAGCGCGGCCGAGCGTAGCGCGCTCAGCACGGAACGCCTTCGCGGATCGACACCGCCGATTTCGCGCACGAGCACGCGCGGCTCAATGTACTTTTCTGGACTTGCCGCTGCGCCGTTCGGCGTCCTTCGCGACTTTGCCGCCATCCATCTGCGGGCGCAGACGCGGTCCACCGGTGGCGGAACCAGCCTGCTTCGCAGCGAGCGCTTCGCGCAAAATCTCGGCGGTGGATTTGCGTGGCGCGGCGGCGGGCGCTTCAGGCGGCACGGGCGGTGCCACCGGTTTTGGCGCAGCTGCGCGCTTGCCTGCAGGTGCAGGTGCAGGTGCAGGTGCAGGTGCAGGTGCAGGTGCGGGCGCTGGCTTCGGCGTCGGCAGCGGTGGCGCAGCCTCGTTCGCCGCTGCGGGCTTCGCTTTAGCGCGCGACTTCTTCACCGCAGGCACGGGCGTCGGCTCGGCGGGTTCGGCGGCGGCAGCTTTGCTGGGCGTTTTCTTGGTGGCCATATTCAGACTAGGTTCGATTCGACGGACGCGCAGCCGTAGGCGCGCACCTGCCATTGTGCTGCCTGCAGCACCGCACTCGCCAGTCGCGCGGCGACACCGGGTTGGTTGCCGATGCCGGTATCAGAGCGACAGCTTGCGCAGGTCCGACAGCAGCTTGACCAGTTGCACGATGAATCGCGCAGCGTAAGCGCCATCGATGACCCGGTGATCGTAGGACAGCGACAGCGGCACCATCAGGCGCGGTTGAAACGCCTTGCCGTCCCAGACCGGCTTGATGGTCGAGCGCGACACGCCAAGGATGCCGACTTCCGGCGCGTTGACGATCGGCGTGAAATGGCTGCCACCGATTCCGCCGAGGCTCGAGATCGAGAAGCAACCGCCTTTCATCTCGTCGCCCTTGAGCTTGCCGTCGCGCGCCTTCTTCGCCAGATCCGCAGTTTCCTGCGCGAGCGCGACGATTCCTTTCTGGTCGACATTGCGCACCACCGGCACCACCAGACCGTTCGGCGTGTCGGCTGCGAAGCCGATATGCACGTACTGCTTCATCACCAGACTCTCGCCGTCGCCGGATAGCGAGGCATTGAATTCCGGATAGGCGCTCAAGGCCTTGGCCACCGCCTTCATGATGAACGGCAGCAGCGTCAGCTTGATGCCGGTCTCCTCGCTCTGCGATTTGCGGAAGGCTTCGAGTTCGGTGATGTCGGCCTCGTCGTTCTGGGTGACGTGAGGAATGTTCAGCCAGGAACGATGCACGTGCGCCGCCGATAGTTTGCGGATGCGCGCCAGCGGCTTGGTCTCGATGGGTCCGAACTGTGCAAAATCGACCGTCGGAATTTTCGGTATACCGCCGCCCGACGCCGACGCTGAACCAGCCGCCGGTGTCTGCAAGGATTGCTTGACGAAGTCCTGCACGTCCTCGCGGGTGATGCGTCCGTGCGGTGCGCTGCCTTTGAGCCGCGACAGCTCCACGCCGAGTTCGCGCGCGAACTTGCGGATCGACGGACTCGCGTGCGGAATTGCGCCAGGGCTCGCCTCGGCATCGGTAGTCGGCAGCCGCGACATCGGCGGTGGCAACGGTGCTTGGCCGAGATTGCCGGCTGCCGGCTCCGCGGTTTCGGCGACGCGTTCCGCGCGCTCGGCGGTTGCTTGCTTCGGCGCTGCGGCTGGCTCGTCATCGGAGCCTTCCGCACCGGCGGGCGCCGAGGCTTCGACTTCCAGCGTGCAGATCGGGCTGCCCTTGGAAACCTTGTCGCCGGTCTTCAGTTTCAGCGCGCGCACGGTGCCGGCCACCGGCGCTGGCACATCGAGCGTGGCCTTGTCCGATTCGAGCGTGACCAGCGTGTCGTCCTTGGCGACGACATCGCCCTCCCTTACCAGCACTTCGATCACCGGTACGTCGTGATAGTCGCCGATATCCGGAACACTGACGGCCTGTGTGCCGGCGCCGGGCGACGCCTTTTTTTCCGGCGCCGCGCGTGCTGCGGTTTGTGTAGCGGAGGATGTTTTGCTGTCGGCGCTGCTTCCCGCCTTAGCCTCGGTCGAGGCGGCGGCTTTCTCCTGCGCCGGCTGCGGTGCCTTGGATTTCGGTTGGGCCGACGAGTCTGCGGCGGCGGGCTTGGTGGTTTTGTCCGCAGATTTGTCCGAGGTGTTCTCGGCGCTTTCCGCGTCTGCGGTCTCCAACACCAGCACCGCACTGCCCTGTTTGACCTTGTCGCCGACCTTGAGCTTGATGCTCTTGACGGTACCCGCGACCGGTGCGGGCACATCCATCGTCGCCTTGTCGGATTCCAGCGTGACCAGCGGCGCTTCCTTGTCGACCTTGTCGCCAGCCTTCACCAGCACGTCGATCACCGGCACCGAATCGTAGTCGCCGATATCGGGCACCAAGACTTCCATTTCCTTGGCCATGATTATTCCTTCGCCGGATTCGGCTTGCCGACGTGGATGCCGTATTTCTTCATCGCCTGCGCGACGATGTCGGATTTCAACTGCTTGCCCTGCGCCAGCGCACTGAGCGCCTTGATTGCGATCCAGCGTCGGTCGACTTCGAAGAAATCGCGCAGATTTTCACGCGTGTCGGAGCGGCCGAAGCCATCGGTGCCGAGTACGTGGTAGCTCATCGGTACGAATGGCCGAATCTGTTCGGCATAGGCCTTGATGTAGTCGGTCGCGGCGATCGCCGGTCCCGCCATTCCGCCCAGACATTCCTGCACGTAGCTCTGGCGCGGGGGTGCTTCCGGGTGCAGCAGGTTGTGGCGCTCGACATCCTGGCCGTCGCGCGCAAGTTCGGTGAAGCTCGGCGCGCTCCAGACGTCGGCAGTGACGTTCCAATCCTGCTGCAACAGTTCTGCGGCGGCGAGCACTTCGCGCAGGATCGATCCGGAACCGAGCAACTGCACGTGCCATTCGTTCGGCTTGTCGCAAGGCTTCAGCAGATACAGGCCTTTGACGATGCCGCTTTCGACGCCGGGCGGCATCGCCGGGTGCGCGTAGTTTTCGTTTTGCAGCGTCAGGTAGTAGTAGTGATCCTGCTGCTCGACGTACATCTCGCGCATGCCCTGATGCAGCAGTACCGCGACCTCGTAGGCATATGCGGGATCGTAGCTGCGGCAGTTCGGAATCGTGGCGCTGTAGATATGGCTGTGGCCGTCTTCGTGCTGCAGGCCTTCGCCGTTGAGCGTGGTGCGTCCGGCGGTGCCACCGAGCAGGAAGCCGCGCGCACGCATGTCGCCGGCCGCCCAGGCGAGGTCGGCGACGCGCTGGAAACCGAACATCGAATAGAAAATGTAGAACGGGATCAGGCTGACGCCGTGATTCGAATAGCTGGTTGCCGCAGCAATCCAGCTCGACATCGAACCGGCTTCGGTAATGCCCTCTTCGAGAATCTGTCCTTTGACATCTTCTTTGTAGAACGCCAGCTGGTCGGCGTCTTCCGGGTTGTATTTCTGACCGACCACCGAATAAATACCGAGCTGTCGGAACATGCCTTCCATGCCGAAGGTGCGCGCTTCGTCCGGAATGATCGGCACCACGCGCGGCCCGACTTTCTTGTCGCGCAACAGAAGTTGTAGCAGCTGCACGAAAGCCATCGTCGTGCTGATTTCGCGCTCGCCGGTCGATTGCAGCAGTCGATCGAAGATCGACAGCGGCGGAATCTCAAGCGTGTCGCCCTTCTGATTTCGGAATGGCAGCGAACCGCCCAGTTCCTCGCGCCGCGCTTTCAGGTATTTGATCTCTGGCGAATCCTCGGCCGGCTTGTAGAACGGCGTGTCCTTGATCTGCTCGTCGGATACCGGAATCTGAAAGCGATCGCGAAACGCCTTCAGCGCGTTTTCGCCCATCTTTTTCGCCGAATGGGTGATGTTCTGGCCTTCGCCGGCCTCGCCCATGCCGTAACCCTTGACGGTTTTCGCGAGGATCACCGTCGGGGTTCCGCTGTGCTTGCTCGCCGCGGCGTAGGCGGCGTAAACCTTGTGCGGGTCGTGGCCACCGCGATTGAGACGCGCGATGTCGTCGTCGGTCATGGTCGCCGCGAGCTGTTCCAGCTCCGGATACTTTTTGAAGAAATGCTCGCGCGTGTAGGCGCCGCCCTTGGCCTTGTAGTTCTGGTATTCGCCGTCGACGGTGTCGTTGAAGGCTTTGATCAACAGACCGGATTTATCCTGTGCGAGCAGCGCATCCCAGCCGCCGCCCCAGATCACCTTGATGACATTCCAGCCACCACCGCGGAACACGCCTTCGAGTTCCTGAATGATTTTGCCGTTGCCGCGCACCGGCCCGTCGAGTCGCTGCAAGTTGCAGTTGACCACGAACACGAGATTGTCGAGTTGTTCGCGCGCGGCGATGTCGATCGCGCCGAGCGATTCGGGTTCGTCCATCTCGCCGTCGCCGCAGAAGCACCAGACCTTGCGACCTTCGGTCTTCGCCAAGCCGCGGTGCTGCAGGTACTTCATCAGCCGCGCCTGGTAGATCGCCATGATCGGCCCGAGACCCATGCTGACGGTGGCGAACTGCCAGAAGTCCGGCATCAGCCAGGGATGCGGGTACGAGCTCAAGCCCTTGCCGCGATCGCTTTCGATGCGGAAGTTGCGTAGCTGCTGCTCGTCGATGCGACCTTCAAGGTAGGCGCGCGCGTAGATGCCGGGCGTGCAATGACCCTGCACGAACAGCATGTCGGGGCCGTCCGGATGCTGCGGGCCCTTCCAGAAATGATTGAAGCCGACGTCGTAGAGCGTCGCCGCGGAGGCAAAGCTGGCGATATGTCCGCCAATGCCGGAATGCTCGCGGTTGGCGTTGACGACCATCGCCATTGCGTTCCAACGCATGATCGATCGAAGCTTCCATTCGAGCGCGTGATCGCCGGAGGAGCGTTCTTCCTTGTGTGGCGGAATCGTGTTGATGTAGGCGGTGTTCGCCGTGAATGGAATATAGGCGCCGGTCAGCCGCGCTTTCTCCTGCAGCGCTTCGAGCAGAAAGTGCGCACGTTCGGGGCCTTCGTGTTCCAGCACGGCAGCGAGTGCATCGAGCCACTCGCGCGTCTCCTGCGGATCGGTGTCGCGCGAAGCGTCGCCCGGTCTCGGTTCTTCCATATTCATGCTTACAGCTCCCGCTGTCGGGGCATGCGGTGTGATCGGCCGCGACTTTCGAGGCCTTGCAGCGGCGTGAAGTTACACGCCGCTGCGACAAACCAGATGCGAGTTCCTGGGCAAGAGACACCGGCGCTCTGCGGATGTTCATGCCTTGGTTTAAGGGCGCGCCCGATGCGGCGGCGACGCTGGCAGTTAGGCTACCGCAACGCGCGCGCGCCTGCATTGGCGCAACCGTCCGCCGCATTTCACTCACCACCGCAACCGCATCACAGCTTGGAATAACCGAGCAAGGTCGCCACACCGAGGCCTGCGTAAATCAGCGCTGCGAGGATCCGAACCGCTTTGAGCGGGATCCAGCGCAATGCACGCTCGGCGAATAGCACCGTCGGCACGTTGACCAGCATCATGCCCAGCGTCGTGCCCGCAACCACGCTCCAGAACGCTTCGTAACGCGCGGCCAGTGCAACCGCGACGAGCTGTGTTTTATCGCCCATTTCGGCGATAAAAAACGTCACGACCGTCAGCGCGAACACGCCGTAGGCGCTGCGCGTCTGTACCTCGCCGTCGTCGAGCTTGTCGGGCACCAATACCCAGATTGCGACGGCGAGAAACGACACGCCCAGGGCCCAGCGCAGAATCTCGGGGCTGAGCCACTGACCTGCGAATGTACCAACCAGGCAGGCGAGCAGATGATTGGCGAGTGTGGCGACGAAGATGCCGGCGATGATCGGGCGCGGCTGTCGCAGACGGGCTGCCAACAACAGCGACAGCAACTGCGTTTTGTCGCCGAGTTCGCCGAGCGCAACGGCGGCGGTGGAAATTGCGAGTGCTTGCATCGGTAGAGGTTTCCAGGGGTCGGACGTTTGCGAGCCAATGACACGAACGCCTTGCGTCCAACCCAGGACAGGCCTTCGCGTCAAAGGTCTCGCCAGTTCCGTCCCAAAAAGCTCGGACGGTTGCCTGCGCCATGGCCGTGTCGACCAAGTGTGTTGACGCAGGCCTCGCTGCGAATTTGCGCAGCGAGCGGCTACTCCCCAATGAACGGTTTTAGTCTACGTATCTGGCGCGGGTGCGTCGAGTGTTTTCGACCGCAGCAGCGCCATTCGCAAAAAACCCCGGCCGCGCTGGCGGTCGGGGCTCTTGTGTTGCCTTACCTGTGTGTTACTGCGCGACCGGCACGACCTCGCCGCTTTCGGTCACCTGCAGTTCGACGCGACGATTCATTTCGCGACCTTCGTCGCTGTCGTTGTCGGCGATCGGCTTGGTCTCGCCAAAGCCGCGGGTCGTCATGCGCTCGCCCGCAATGCCGCGCTGGAGCAAGTACTTCTTCACCGAATCGGCACGGCGCTGCGACAGCTTCTGGTTGTACGCGTCAGATCCCTTCGAGTCGGTATGACCGTCGATTTCAACCTTGATGTCCGCGCGCGTCGTCAATGCTTCGGCAACACCATCCAGCAGGGTCTTTGCGTTGACCGTCAGCGAAGCCTTGTTGAAGTCGAAGTTGACGCCGCGCAGCACCAGGATGTCGCCCGCCTTGCAGCCCTCAAGGGTCACCGGTTGGCCGGGTGTCGGCGACTTGCATGGCGGTGCAACCGGTTCCGGAACCGGAGCAGGCTCTTCGGCAGGAACCACGGCAACCGGCGGCTCCGGCGGCGCGACCGGCGGTGCGTCTTCGCCACCGAAGGAGTACTTCAGACCAAGCATCGCCGAGTGCGCGCGATAATTGGTTTTGATCATCGTGTTCGGCTGATCGTTCAGCAGGTTGAATTCGCCCTTTTCGGTCTGGATGTAGCGATAGTCCAGCGACAGCGAAATGTGGCGGCTGAGATCGACATTCACACCTGCGCCGCCCTGGTAGGCGAACGCGGTATCGAACCAGCTGCGAAGATTGTTGTTGTTGAACGTCGGATGACGAATCGCGATGCGCGCAGCGCCGATACCGCCGCCGATGTAGGGGTGAATCCAGCTCGATTTGAAGAAGTCGAACCAGATATTTCCCATCGCGGTATCGGTGTTGACGAAGCCGCCGACATTGCTGGCATCGGTGCCGTTACGCAGCTGCTGATGCTTGTAATCGTTGCGACGGTAGTCGATCTCAAGCTCGGGCCGCAGGCCGTTGGCGAAGCTGTAGCCGCCGACAAGGCCGCCGATCCAACCGGTCTTCAAGGTCGTGGTGGAGACGTAGGTTCCGTCCGGAACATTGAATAATCCGTTGTAGCCGTAAATGTTGTACTTCTGGGGCAGGCCGAAATTTGCACCGCCTTCGAGACCCAGATAAAGGCCTTCGCCGGCCGACGCCAGCATTGGCACCGCACAGGCGCCGAGCGCCAAAGCGATCTTCACGCGCTTCAAGTTTGATTGCTTCATCCCGAGTCTCCGGCCATGCGGCCTGTTGGTCCCTAACGATTGTTACTATTGACGCCAATTCGCTTGCGTCACCTCTTGTTTTGCAATTATCCGCAATCTTCGTGCAATGCAGTAAGAATCATTGAGATAAGTACTGGTCAATTCGTACTAGTCGGAAGGTCGTAGGCCACTATTTACAGCCCACAGCGAGCTGCGCTTCGATAAACGCGCTCCATATTTCATCCGGCTGCCAGATGGCTCGCAAATCTCGTTCGGCGACCTCACGAGGAACCCCCTGATTGAGGATCCGATCAAGCATCACGAAACAAGCCACCCGTTTGTTCGCAGCACAGTGCACGAACACAGTTCGTTCCTCTGTGCGTTCGCGAACCATGGCTTTTGAGAACTCGACGAACTGCTCGGGCTCCGGCTGTTGCCAGATCACCGGAATTGCGACGTAGCGCAGTCCAAGCCTCTCGACGACGCTGCGTTCGTCGGCAAGCGCATGGTCCGAATCGGGCAGCGCGAGATTGATGACTGTCTCAACACCACAGGCCGCAAGCGAGGCGAATTCCTCCGCAGTGGGCTGGCCGGCCGTCAGCAGCCGCTCGCTCAATGCCCGGAAATTACGGATTCGCGCGAGAAAGCGCCGATCGAACGGCAAGGGGGTGATGCCCTGTCCCAGCAACCAGTCCCGCACCGCGTAGCCGGTTCCGGCAGGCCAGGGTCGGATCTGCTCGAATGGGACATGCTTGTATTCGGCCAGCTCTTCACCGAGCGAGACCTCGCCTTCGGCGATGACGTGATACGCGATGATCAGTTGGTTCATGCGCTCGAACGGATAGTGGCCGACAAAGCTCGCCACGCGTCCTTTCAGTCCGAGTTCTTCTTCGACCTCGCGCAGCACGCCGCTTTCGGGATTCGGGTCATCTTTTTCCAGGAAGCCGGTGATCAAGGCGAACATTCCCGGCGGCCACATCGCATTGCGCGCAAGAATGACCTGGCCCCGATGCTCGACGATTGCGGCCACCACCGGCACGGGATTATCCCAATGCACGTAGCCGCACTGTTTGTCGGCGCAACCGAGTCGCAAGATCCCGCCGTGGTCTGCTTCGACCAGGGGTTTGGCGCATTGCGGACAATATTTGAGCGCTGCGACCACGGCTGACTCCAGCAAGAATGGCGAAACGTCGCCGGGTTATTGGTTGCTGTGGATTTCGACAAGGATGCTGCTGGGCCGCCTGAGCAATCTGAATTGGCCAATCGCAAACAGCACTGAGCGACATCGGCTTCGTGCGGCGGCGACGGTGGCCACTTTACCGCAAGGCAGCTTGCGTCGACGAGCGCTCAACGAATCCGCAACAAGCCCTAATTACTTGCCGAGGCAAAAGCTCGAGAAAATCCGGCCCAGCAACTCTTCGCTGCCGAAGCGGCCGGTAATGGTTTCTAGTGCTCGCTGTGCCAAACGCAGTTCCTCGGCGACCAGTACCGCGTCCTGCGTGCCGGCGTGATGTCGGGCGAGACGGATATGCAGCGCGGCCTCCTGCAGTGATTCGACGTGCCGCGCGCGTGCGGAAAACATCTGCGTGCTGCTGTCGTCGAGTCCGGCACGGGTTCGAATGGCGGTCTTCAAGGTGTCCAATCCATCACCGCTGGTGGCGCTGACTCGAATCGATGTGTGCTCACGATACGTGTTCGTCGTGCCAGGCTCGCCACCGCTCAAGTCGCATTTGTTGCGAACAATCAGAATCGGCAGCGTCGTTTCGCGATCGCTCAATTCCGCCTGTACCAGCCGGAGTTGCGCGGCGAGATCGGTGTCCCGATCGTCCACCAGCAGCAGCACCAACTCGGCCTGGGCGATTTCGCTGCGTGCGCGGCGAATGCCTTCCCGCTCAATCGGATCTGCCGTTTCGCGTAATCCGGCGGTGTCGATGATGATCAACGGAAGACCATCGACCAACACCGATTCGCGCAACACGTCGCGCGTGGTGCCGGCGTGGGGCGACACGATCGCGGCGTCGACACCAGCGAGGCGATTGAGCAAGGTGGATTTGCCGACGTTGGGCTGGCCCGCAATCGCCACCCGCATGCCTTCGCGCAATCGGCGTCCTTGCTGACTGGCGTGCAGGACCGCGGCAATATCGTCGGCCAGCGCCTGCAATTTGGTCAGCAGTACCGCAGGTGCAGCTGCGGGCACTTCCTCGTCGGAAAAATCCAGCGCGGCTTCGAGTAGCACCCGCAGCGAGATCAGGGCCTCAACTGCGGTGTCGATCTTTCGAGAGAACTCGCCTTGCACGGAGCGGCTGGCGGCGCGCGCACCGGCACGACTGCTGGCCTCGATGAGATCGGCGACCGCCTCAGCCTGTGCCAAGTCCATGCGTCCGTTCAGGAAGGCTCGCTCGGAGAACTCGCCCGGCCGCGCGATACGGGCGCCGGCTTCGCACAGCGCTTCAAGAATTTCGCCGAGTGCCACCGGGCTGCCGTGTGCCTGCAGCTCGACGACGTCCTCGCCAGTGAACGAATGCGGCGCGGGGAAATACAGCAAGAGTCCTTCGTCGAGCACGGTTCCGTCGGCGCGGCGAAAACTCCGAAGGCTCGCTTGTCTGGCCGGCGGCATCGCGCCGGCAAGGCTTGCTACTGTTGAAGTAGCGGCGCTACCGGAGACACGGATGATACCCACGCCACCGCGGCCCGCCGCCGTGGCGATCGCGACAATGGTGTCGGTGCCACGGCTCACGCGCTGTGCCTGGCGGTACGTGTACGGCGTTTAGCGCCGGGCGGCGCCTGCCGCTTCGGTGCGCTTGGTGATGATCCATTGCTGCGCGATGCCGATCAGATTGCTGATCAGCCAATAGAGCACCAGGCCGACTGGGAAGAACAGGAAAAGACCGGTCAAAGCGATCGGCATGACGTTCATGACTTTCTGCTGTGCCGGATCCATCGTCGCGGTTTGACCCGACAGCCGCTGCTGCACCCACATGCTGGCGCCATACAGCACCGGCATGATGAACAGTGGATCGGCAGCCGATAGATCCTGCATCCACAGAACGAAGGGTGCCTGACGCAGCTCGACGCTTTCGTAAAGCACGCGGTAGAGTCCGAAGAAAACCGGCATCTGCACCAGCAGCGGCCAACAACCCGCGAGCGGATTGAAGCCTTCCTTCTTGTACAGTTCCATCATCGCCTTGTTGAGCCGCTCGCGATCATCTGCGAAGCGCTCCTTAAGCTCTTTGATGCGCGGCGTGAACTGACGCATCTTGGCCGCTGATTTGTACTGCGCGGCGGTCAGCGGATAGAACGCGCCCTTGACCAGCAGCGTCAGCAGGATGATCGACCAGCCCCAGTTGCCCGTGAACGAGTGGAAGGTCTTCAGAATCCAGAACAACGGCTTTGCCACCGGTGACAGCAGGCCGTAGTTGTCGGTCAGTTCGAGCCCGGGCGTGATCGCGTCGAGCGAGCCTTGCTGTTTCGGTCCGATATAAATCTTCGTATTGAAGCTTTGCTTCGCGCCGGCCTCGATCGGTTTCAGGGCGCCGACGTATTGCGCTTGGTAACCGGGCGTTGCGGGCTTGGCGGTGAAGGTCGCCGCTTCGTCAGCGGGCGGGATGATTGCGGCGACGAAATAGTGCTGCAGCATCGCGATCCAGCCGCCAGTCTGACTTGAGCTGTACGACTTCTTATCGAGATCCTTGAAGCTGGATTTCTCGAAGCGGTACTCGCTGGTGCCGGGCTTCTGCTCGTACACGCCCATACCGATGAAGGTTGGCGTGAAAGGCGGTTCGTGGCCAACGGCGACCGCAGTGCGCTGCCAACGCAGGTAGGGGCTCGCCGAAATCGGTTGCGCGCCGGTGTTGTTCAGCGTCTGCTCAATTTCTAGCTCGTAGCTGCCGCGGTGAAAATGGAAGGTCTTGCGTACGCTGTAACCCGAGGCATCGACGGCCTCGAGGGTCACGTCCAGCGCATCCGTTCCATCGGCGAGACGATATTCGGTTTGCGCCGAGTGATAGACCGTCTGACTGCTGGTCAATGGCTTGTCGGAACCCGCCAGCCCGCTTTGCAGAATGAAGAAGTGACCGTTGCGATCGTCCAGCAGCGCCAACTTCTTGTCTGGCGTCTTCTTGTCCTCGGCATAGTCCAGCAGTTCGACATGCCGCAGGTCGCCACCGATCGGATCGATTTCGACTTCGAGTTTGTCGGTGATGACGTGCACACGATCAGCCACTGCGCTGCCGGCGCCGGTCGGTGCAGTGGCGACACTCGGCGTTGCGCCGGTTGCGGGGGTGCCGGATGCAGCGCTGGTTTTGGCAGCGTCGTTGGCTGTCGGCAGTTCGGTGTCGGCGCGCGCGGCCTGTGCTTGCGCGGCTTCGTTGACGTCGGTTTCCCAAGCGCGATAAAGCAGGAACAGCAGGACACCGATCACGGCGAACAGGATAGTGCGACGATTTTCCATTGCGCTTTAGAGTTCCGGAACCGGGTCGAAACCGCCGCGGTTTAAGGGGTGGCAGCGACAGATGCGTCGCGTGGCGAGCCAGGCGCCGCGCGCGGTCCCGTGCCGCTGCAAGGCCTCGATCGCATAGGTCGAACAACTTGGATAAAAACGGCAGCGCGGCGGCAACAGCCGGCTCACCGTCAATTGATACAGGCGGACGAGTGCAATCAGGAGGAGGCGCATCGTTCGACTACCTTGGCCCACAGCTGCGTCAGGATTCGCCGCAATTCGGGCGCGGCCAGCTTACCGCCGCCAGGTTGCATGTAGATCACAATATCAACGGCGGGCAATTCCGGCGCTGCGTGCCGAAACGTATCGCGGACAACACGCTTGAGCCGGTTGCGCCGGCTTGCGAGCGGCACCGCTTTCTTGGAAATTGCCAGCCCTAATCGCGCCGCACCGATCTGGTTGACTGAGAAAACCAGTCCGACGGGTTTGCGGGTGATTCTGCTGCCGTTACTAAACGTGGTTTCGAATTCACTCGGCCGAAGAAGGCGCGAGCTGCGGGCAAATCGATGCCCGCCGGAATCCGGTCTGCTTACGGGATTAACCGCTTGCGGCCCTTGGCGCGGCGACGCGCGAGCACCAGACGTCCACCCTTGGTGGCCATACGTGCGCGGAAGCCGTGGGTGCGCTTTCTGCGCAGGGTGTGCGGCTGAAAAGTGCGTTTCATTTGCTCATTACTCGGACGGTTTACAGTCGGCCAGTATAAGCGGCTCGATCAACAGGGAGCAAGCCGTGTGCCTTGTGGATAACTTCGCTGCCGCGGGCTAGACTCGCCGTCCACATCGACCCGCGGCACTTTTAGTCATGTCACCTCGGTCAGGCGCGAACTTCGGATGCTAGGCGAAAATTATTGGGATCGATGCCTGGAACGGCTCGAATCGGAGCTGCCCGACCGCGAGATCAGCACCTGGATCCGGCCGCTTCGCGCGGTGGAGTCCGCCGACCAACTGACGCTCCTCGCGCCCAATCGTATGGTGCTGGAGCGCGTGCGGGTCGATTTTCTGCCGCGGATTCAGAAGGTGTTGTCGAAGCTCGCTGGTTACGACATGAGCGTGAGCCTCGCGGTTGGTAGTGCTGCCGAACCCGTTCGAGATGTGCCTTTGCCGGTTGTGGCGGCACCGGCCGCGCCGATCTCCCCCAGCGCGGCCGTCGCCGAGCCGGTGGCCGGTCACACCGTTGGGCGCTTGGACCCTCGGTACACGCTGGACTCGTTCATCGAGGGTAAGTCGAACTCGCAGGCGCGCGCCGCCGGCCAGCAGGTCGCCAGCAGTCCCGGACACGTTTACAACCCGCTGTTGATTTATGGCGAGTCGGGTCTTGGCAAGACGCATCTGATGCACAGCATCGGCAATGCAATCCTGGCGCGCTCTCCTTTTGCGCGCATCGTTTATGTCGGCGCCGAGCAATGGTTAAACCAGTTCGTCTCGTCGATTCGATTCGGTCGCGTGGCGGAGTTCAAAAATTTCTACCGTTCAGCCGATGCCTTGCTGATCGACGACATTCACTTTATTGCCGGCAAGGAGCAGTCGCAGGAAGAGTTTTTCCACACGTTCAACGCGCTGATCGATGGCCGCAAGCAAATCGTGCTGACCTGCGATCGCTATCCGCGTGAGCTGGACGCGCTCGACGATCGACTCAAATCGCGCTTTACCTGGGGTTTGTCGGTACCGATCGAACCGCCGGAATTCGAGACCCGTATCGCTATTTTGTTGAGCAAGGCCGATTCGATGGGCATTCGTCTGCCCGAAGACGTGGCGGTCTTGGTGGCGCAACGGATCCGCTCGAATGTGCGTGAACTCGAAGGCGCCTTGCATCGACTCAGCGCATCGGCGCGCCTGACCGGCACCCCGGTAACCGTTGAATTTGCGCGTTCCTGTCTGCGTGACATGCTGGCGTCGTATGACCGCGCGGTGACGCTCGACAACATCAAGCGAACCGTCGCCGGCTACTACAACATCCGGCTGTCCGATCTGTCGTCGCCACGCCGCACGCGCTCGCTGGCGCGCCCGCGCCAGATGGCAATGGCTCTGGCGAAAGAACTGACCCAGCACAGCTATCCGGAAATCGGTTCCGCCTTCGACAAAGACCACACCACGGTGATGCACGCCTGCCGCAAGATTGCTGAACTGCGCGACATCGATGAGCGTCTGCGTGAGGATTTCGAGAACCTGCAGCGGGTGCTGACAAATTGAAGCGCGAGGCCTGGGTAAGCCTGCGGATGGCGGCAGGGACGTCCTGTGTATAATTTCGGGTTAACTTGTCCGGTCTTAATTATCCACAGCTCATCAGACGTCTGTGCCGGTGCTGGATGAAGCGGTTAACAGGTCGGGGATTTCGAATCAACTATATGATAGTTATCGATTTTTCAGACTTATCCCGCGCAGCTCATCAACTCTATTATTAGTATGATTGTCTTATCAGATATCTATAAATAACAATGAACATCCAGACTTCGCGCGGCGAGCTGTTAGGTGCCATCCAATCCGTGATCGGTGTTGTCGAGCGACGGCAGTCGTTGCCGATCCTGAGCAACGTGCTAATGGTCGCCAGCGAGGACGAGTTGTCCATCACGGCCAGCGATCTGGAACTGCAGGCCGAGCGACGCATCCGAATTCAGAATTTGGCGCCGGGACGCATGACGCTTCCGGCCCGCAAGCTGCACGATATCTGCCGGGGCCTGCCGGAGGGTGCCAGCGTCTCGATCGAGCAAGATCAGGCACGCGCTGTGATTCGGTCGGGGAAGAGCCGTTACGTGCTGTCCTGCTTGCCGGCCGACGAATACCCTTTGATGGCGGCAACCGGATCGGAAGTCACCATCAAGCTACGCGGCGGTGATTTGAAGGATTTGATCAGCCGCACCCAATTCGCGATCGCGCAACAGGACGTTCGCTATTACTTGAACGGCCTCATGCTGGAATTGAAAACCGGCAAGCTACGCGCCGTGGCAACTGATGGTCATCGCCTGGCCTTGGCCGAGAAGGACAGCGAAGTCGTTTTGGAAAAAGACGTCCAGGCGATCGTTCCGCGGAAAGCCGTGATGGAACTGCAGCGCCAGCTTGAGCAGTCGGCTCAAGAGATCGAGATCAAGATCTCGGCGAGCCAGATCGAAGTTGATACCGGTGATCTGAAGCTGCTGTCGAAGCTGATTGACGGTCGCTTCCCGGACTATCAGCGCGTGGTTCCAGACAATTCGGACAAGCTGCTCAGCAGCAATCGCGAGCGGCTGCGTTCGGCGCTTGCACGCGCTTCGGTGCTGTCGAACGAGAAATTCCGCGGCGTGCGGCTGCTGCTCGACGCCAGCACCTTGAAGATCGAAACGCAGAATCCGGATCAGGAGGAAGCGCAGGAAGAAATCGAGGTCAGCTATGAAGGCGAGCCGCTGGAGATCGGCTTCAACGTCAATTATCTGTTGGACGCACTGGATGCGATCGACGGTGAGGATGTCGTAATCGAACTCCGCAGCGCAGACGCCAGTGGGCTGATTTACGACCCGAAGCGGAAAGAGAACAAGTACGTCGTCATGCCGATGCGACTTTAAACGACGCCGCGATGTTCCACGTGGAACATCGTAGGCTCGGCTGTAGTGCGAACCATTTTTGAAGGTAGTCAGTGAACGAATCGAACGAGACAAGCTATAACGCCAGCAGTATCCGTGTGTTGAGGGGCCTCGACGCGGTTCGTCAGCGACCCGGAATGTACATCGGCGATACCGATGACGGCACCGGGCTGCATCACATGGTGTTCGAAGCGGTCGACAACTCCATCGACGAAGCGCTCGCCGGCTACTGCACCGAAGTCAGCGTGACCATTCATGCCGACGGCAGCATCGCGGTGGTCGACAATGGCCGCGGCATCCCGGTCGACATTCACGAAGAAGAAGGCCGCTCGGCAGCGGAAGTGATCATGACCGTGCTGCACGCCGGCGGAAAATTCGGCGGAAGCGGCTACAAGGTTTCAGGCGGTCTGCACGGCGTCGGTATTTCAGTCGTCAACGCGCTGTCCGAGAAGTTGTTGCTGGATATCCACCGCCAGGGTACGCACCACCACCAGGAATACCGCCAGGGCGAGCCGCTGGAGCCGTTGAAAGCGGTATCGGAGACCGACAAGCGTGGCACCTCCGTGCGCTTTTATCCAAACCGGTCGATTTTCAGCGACACCGTTTTCCACTACGACATTCTGGCGCGCCGACTGCGCGAACTGTCCTTCCTGAATTCGGGCGTCCGCATCAAGCTGACCGAGGAAGCCGGCGGCCGTGAGGATATTTTCGAATACAAAGGCGGTATCGCCGCGTTTGTCGAGTTCCTCAACAAGAACAAAGCACCCCTGCACGAGACCATCGTCTACGTAAATCACGAGCGCGACGGCATGGTGATTGAAGCCGCCTTGCAGTGGAACGACTCGTACCAGGAAAACGTGTTCTGCTACACCAACAACATTCCGCAAAAGGATGGCGGAACGCACCTGACCGGCTTCCGAAATGCGCTGACGCGCACGATCAACGAATACTTGGATGCCGAAGGCATCACCAAGAAGGAAAAAGTCGAAACCGCCGGTGAAGATGCCCGTGAAGGTTTGACCGCGATCCTGTCGGTCAAGGTGCAAGACCCGAAGTTCTCTTCGCAGACCAAGGAAAAACTGGTCTCCTCAGAGGTCAAACCGGTGGTCGAGCACGTCATCACCGAGGCCTTGAAGGAATTCCTGCTCGAGAAGCCGCGCGAGGCCAAAATTATCGCTTCGCGGGTGATCGACGCTGCCCGCGCGCGCGAAGCCGCACGCAAGGCGAAGGAGCTCAATCGACGCAAAAGCGTGCTGGATGTCGCCGGTTTGCCGGGGAAGCTGGCAGATTGCCAGGAGAAAGATCCGGCGAAATCCGAGATTTTCCTGGTCGAGGGCGACTCCGCCGGCGGCTCCGCCAAGCAGGGACGCGATCGCCGTTTCCAGGCGATCTTGCCGCTGAAAGGCAAGATTCTGAACGTCGAGAAGGCGCGCCTGGACAAGATGCTGTCGTCCGCCGAAGTCGGCACGCTGATCACGGCACTCGGCTGCGGCATCGGCCGCGACGACATGAAGCCGGAAAACCTGCGATACCACCGCATCATCATCATGACGGACGCGGACGTCGACGGCGCGCACATTCGTACTCTGCTGCTGACCTTTTTCTACCGCCACATGTTCAGCCTGGTCGAACGCGGCCATGTCTACATTGCGCAGCCGCCGCTGTACAAGCTGAAAGCCGGCAAGCACGAAACCTACGTCAAGGACGACGACGAGATGGGTCGCTGGCTGATCGGCACTTCGCTCGATGGTGCCGAGCTGCTCGGCGCAAATGGCCAACCGTTGTTCGACAGCGAACGTCTGGCGACGCTGCTTCAGGACTATTCGAAAGCCGATCGTGCGATCGAGCGTTTGTCGCGTCATTACGATCCGGCGCTGCTCGAGCTCATTCGCCGCAAGCCGCTCCCTGCCGATGCAGGCGCGCAAGCCGCAGCGGTGCAGACTTATGCCGACCAGCTGAATCGCGTCGGCGGTGGTACTCGCTACGAGTTGAGCGTGAGCACCGTCGATGGCCTGCCGCAGGTACAACTGCGTCGAAATGTGCACGGTCTCGTGCGCGAGCAAACGCTCGGTCGAGAATTCTTCGGCGGCGCCGACTATCAGCACTTCACGCGCCTTGCGCAGGAAACCGCGTCGGTCAACAACATCGAGGCGACGATTCATCGCGGCGAGCGTTCCGAGGCGGTCTCCAGTTTCGAGCAAGCCTACCGCTGGCTCCTCAGCGAGGCCCGTCGTGGTTTGTCCGTGCAGCGCTACAAAGGTCTCGGCGAAATGAATCCGGCGCAGTTGTGGGAAACCACGCTCGATCCGAGCAACCGACGACTCGTCAAAGTCTTGGTCGAGGACATCGTCGCTGCCGACCAGATGTTCACGACCTTGATGGGCGAAGACGTCGAACCGCGACGCGAGTTCATCGAAAAGCATGCGCTGCTGGTCAGCAACTTAGATATCTAAGTTGCTGATTAAATTAAATAAATCATATAAATCGCCCCTCGCGCCAAAGCGTCATCGGCGCGCGCAGCGAGAGGACTGGGCGGGCAGCTACGTTGCGAGCCTAGGTCAGCAGGAAGGATTTCACGTACATCAACCGGCCACCGTCGGGTCGGCGAACGGGCGGCGCTAGAGATAGGCGGCGAGCTTCGCCGTAACCGTTGGCAGCGCGGCCGCCAACGCCGCCGCGTCGCTGCAATTCAAGGTGGCGTGACCCACCTTCCGGAGCGGTTTCGGCGTCTTGCCGTAGAGATGCACGTGCAGATTCTCGATCTCGCTCATCAAGGCGAGTGCCGGCAGCTCGCCGATGAAATTGAACATCTGAGAGGCGCCGCGCAACGCGGTGCTACCGAGCGGCAATCCACAGATCGCACGCAGGTGATTCTCGAACTGCGAGGTCACCGCACCTTCGATGGTCCAATGCCCGGAGTTGTGCACGCGCGGCGCAATCTCGTTGGCCAGTAGCTGCCCGTCAACCACGAAGAACTCAAAGGCGAGCACGCCGACGTAGTCGAGATGCTGCATCAATCGACGCATGTAGCCCTCGGCCACCGACTGAAGCGGATCGTTCGCACAGGGGCGGGATGTGCGCAAGATGCCGTCGCGATGGACGTTTTCGACCAGTGGATAGAACGCCGTGCCGCCATCGATGCCGCGCACGCCCAAACACGACAGCTCGCGCTCGAATGGCACGAACGCCTCGAGGATGAGCGGCTGCGCGCCGAGGGTCTGCCAGGCATTCTCGCAATCCGCGTCACAACGCAGCCTTGCCTGACCCTTGCCGTCGTATCCCATCCGCCGAGTCTTCAAAACCGCGGGCAAGCCGATCTGTCGTGCGGCGGCATGCAGCGCTTCGAGCGAATCGACCGGTGCGTAGCGCGGCACCGGAATCCCCAGCTGCTCGAACAACTGCTTCTCGCCGAGCCGATCCTGGCCAGCAGTGAGCGCGCGCGGCGCGGGCCGCAACGCGACGCGCGACGCGACAAAATCTGCCGCCGGTACGGGCACGTTTTCGAATTCGTAAGTCGCGACATCGACCTGCTGTACGAAGGTGGTGAGCGCGGCTTCATCCAGATAGTCCGCGTGCAGATGCGCGCCGAGCGGTGACGCACAGGCTTCGGCAGCCGGATCGAGGAACACGAACTCCAGCCCGAGCGGATAGCCCGCCAGTGCCAGCATGCGGCCCAACTGGCCCGCGCCGAGGATGCCGACTCTCACAGGACGCACTCGCTAGTGATGGGTTGGCTTGCTCGGCACGGCCGGATCGGCATCCGCCAGCACGCGCGCGGTCTGTTGCGCGCGGAACGCGTCAAGCCGCTGCACAAGCGCCGGATCGTGCAGCGCCAAAATCGCGCAGGCCAGCAGCGCAGCGTTGGCAGCACCGGCATTGCCGATCGCCAAGGTCGCGACCGGAATGCCGGCCGGCATCTGCACGATCGACAGCAACGAATCAAGGCCATTCAGGGCCTTGGATTGCACCGGCACGCCGAGCACCGGCAAACGTGTTTTCGCCGCCAGCATGCCGGGCAAGTGGGCCGCACCGCCCGCGCCGGCAATGATCAGCTGCAAGCCGCGCGAAGCGGCACCCTCGGCATATTCGAACAGCAGATCCGGGGTGCGGTGTGCCGATACCACGCGCGTTTCGTAGGCAACGCCGAGCTCATCCAGCTTGGCTGCGGCGTGGGACATCGTGTCCCAGTCCGAGCGCGAACCCATGACGATGCCGACGACGGGTGTCGTCTGGCGTGTTGGGGTAGGCGGGCGGGCTTTCGGCACGGTCAACTCTTAAGGTGCGGCGGAAAAGCTTGGAATTATCACATCGGCGCCGGATTTGCGCACCTCCAGCGGGGTTTTGCCTCGCTGGAGCGGGACGAGCGCTGTCAGGCGCCGACTCGTCGTGACAACCCTGAGCTAGGAATCACTGACGAATTGCTCAGGGCGCAAGCAGATCGAATTCGGCGCTCACGCTGGCGGAGTACTGCAGCTGACCGGCGGAAAAACCCATCTGGCTATTGCCGTCGGCATCCGGCGCGCTGGCCGCCATCTTCATCATCAGCATCGGACGCGGCGGCTGCGGCTGATCGTTGTCGACGTTGGCATTCAGCGTATGGATCGCACCGAGCTTGACGTTGAGCGTGTCGGCCAGCACCTGTGCTTTTGCGCGCGCATCAATTGCTGCCTTCGCCAAGGCCTGCCGTTGGTAGTCCTCCGCTTTGGACGATTCGAGCTGCGGATCCGAGACGTTGTTGATGCCAGCGTCGGTCGCGCGCAGCAGAAAGTCACCGATCTTGTCGAGATCGCGCACCTGCACCTGCAGACCGCGCGTCACGTGATACCCAAGAAACTTGCGGCCATTTTTGCCGGAGTAGTCGTACTCTGCGCGGATGCTCAAACCTGCCGTGGAAATGTCTTCGTCCTTCGCGCCGAGCGTCTTCGCGCTGGCGAGGTAGTCGCGGACGATGCGATTCACCTCGGTTTGGGCTGCGCGCAGATCGGGCTTGATCACCTCGACACTCATCGCGAGCTTGGCGCGATCCGGTGTCGCCATCACTTCGCCACGCCCGTTGACGCTCACCGCGCGGCGATCGGGCAGCGAGTCAGCACCTGCCGCGCCAGCGCAGGCAACAAGAAAGACGAGGCTGTAGCGAGCGACGGAATGCATTGGACGACCACCGGTGATGGGTAGGTCTGCATCCTGCAGGCAATCAACGGTCATCACAAGCCCGCCAGCGGACCAGCGGATCACACGGATGCGGCGCGTTTCGGCATGTCGGTTACAACCACCGCGCGACACGCGGATGCGAACATCGCCCGTCGCGTTTAATATCAGTGTCTATCTCGGCAACCGGATCGCTTGATCCGCGTAGTCTTTAATCGGGCGCGAGCGCCCTCAACCTGTCCCCATGTACGCCAACGAAACTGCCACGCTCACGCGCGATGTCGTGGGCACCCTGATTCCCGCAGGCACCAAGGTCGAATTGCCCGAAGGCGCCGAGGCGACGATTACGCAGGCGCTCGGTGGCAGCTACACCGTGCAGGTGCAGGGCCATCTGTTCCGCATCGAGGGGAAAGACGCCGATGCCATCGGTCGCAAAGCCGATGCCGCGCCAGAGCTGGCCGCCGATGCCAGCGAAGCCGAAGTCGAAGCCGCGGTGTGGACCCAGCTGAAGACCTGCTACGACCCGGAAATCCCGATCAATATCGTCGACCTCGGCCTGATCTACGAATGCCGCCTCGAGCCGAAAGAAGATAAGGGCTGGATCGCGCGCGTGCGGATGACCTTGACCGCGCCGGGCTGCGGCATGGGCGAAGTGCTGGTTGCCGATGTGCGCGACAAAGCGCAGCGCGTGCCCGGCGTCAACGAGGCCGACGTTGAACTGGTGTTCGACCCACCATGGACGCGCGACATGATGAGCGAAGAAGCCCAGCTCCAGGCAGGTTTCATGTGAACGGGCTGCGTACGGCCGTCAGCGAAACCACCACGCGACACATCAGCATTCGCGTGCTGCCGCGGTATGTCGAAGAACAGAGCGATCCGTCCAATTCGCATTATCTGTTCGCGTATCACATCACCATCCGCAATCAAGGTGACGAGACCGTGCAACTCTTGTCGCGGCACTGGATCATTACCGATGGCGAAGGACGTATCGAAGAAGTGCGCGGCCCCGGTGTGGTCGGTTATCAGCCGACGCTGAAGCCGGGCGAAGAATTCCAGTACAGCAGCGGCTGCCCGCTGACGACGCCGGTCGGAACCATGCACGGCAGCTTTCAGATGATCACCAGCGAAGGCGAGAACTTCGATGCGCGTATCGATCCGTTCCGTCTGGCAATCCCCCGCGTGCTGAACTAGCGCGCAGATGCAACCGTAAACTCGATCGACGAGCGCGAGGCACAAATCGATCTTGCAATCCCGCGCGTAAGTTGACGCGGCGCACAAGCGGTGCCGATTTCAGAATTACATGCGAATCGTACGCATGGACACGATTGCCGCGCTGCCCCAATCGCTTTCAAAACAACCTAACGACTGAACGACTGAACGAACGAAGCGCGCGCGGTGCGCGTTCACCATTGCCGATCGGCAAGCGTGATTTTGTCAGCGACGGACCGAGACGGAGGGATCGAGCTTGGTCAATGCAGCACCCAGCGAGGTTTCACCAGTGCGCGAAATGTCGTCGCTGCTATAGGTCCGCACGGATTGATCGCAGGACGCCGCGCGAATTCGGCTCGCAGTTTCGTTTTCGCAACGCTGCGCCAAAGGATCATTGGCCGTGCTCGGCGGCTGCACCGCAAGGCTCGGCGCCGGAATCGGACTCGACGGTGGCGGCGGCTGAGCCGCGCTGACAACCGGGACCACCGGCGCCGGGATCTTCGCCGCATCGTCGGCAGCCAGCGCAGCGCCCATCGGGAATGCGCCCGAAGCGAACATCAGCAGGGACACAAGCGATCGCGTTTTCATCGCAGTACCTCCTAGCAATATCGGCCGCACGTAAGGCGGCCTTTGGTCACTCTACAAACCTGCTCGACCGTTACGCAACAACGCTGCGCGCGGACCTTGACTCTGACTTCGACCCGAACTCAGGCCGACGGTTCGCGAGTACGGGCGCGGTGCAGGCGCCAGGCATTGCGATATTCGTCGAGCAGATAGCGCCAGAACGCGCCGAACACGCCCAGACCGTCGTCCGCCGAAAGGCCCTTGGCGAGCCGGAAGATCTGCAGGTAATACCAGCCCTGCTGGCCGAATACATTGATCAAACGGAACAGAAATACGGGCGTGGTCGGCGCGAGGATGCCGCGGCCGAGCTGCATGCGCTTTTCGTAACGCGGCAGCTCCTGCACCTGGTTGGCAAGCAGGCGTTTCGGCAGGTCCGGCTCGCCGCACAAGGGGCGCGCGAGACCGATCACGTCGCACTCGTTGGCATTCAGCGCATCGTCCATGCCGGCGCGCGTGCGAAAGCCGCCCGTAACCAGCAGCGGCATCGTTGCGACCTTGCGGATCGCCGCTGCGTAGTCGAGGAAGTAGGCTTCGCGCCGTCGAGTCGTATCGGCCACGTGCGGGCCGGCCTGCGAAGCCGCCTTGCCTTCGTAGCCGAGCAGGCGCGGTTGCTCGTAAGTGCCGCCCGAGATCTCCAGCAGATCGAGCTTGGCGTCATTCAGCCAGGCCACCACCTGCAGGCACTCCTCGTTGGTGAAGCCGCCTTTCTGGAAGTCTGCCGAATTCAGCTTGATGCCAACAGCAAAATCATCGCCGACCTGCGCGCGCACGGCCTTCAGCGTCTCCAGCAGAAAGCGCGCGCGATTGGCCAGGCTGCCGCCCCAGGCGTCGCTGCGCTGGTTGGTCACGCCCGACAGGAACGATGAAATCAGATAACCATGCGCAGCGTGCACCTGCACACCGGTGAAGCCGGCCTCGCGTGCGGTCGCCGCGACGCGCGCGTAGCGCTGGATCAGATCGAGGATTTCGTCCTCGGTGAGCGCGCGCGGTTTCGCGTAGTTCGCCAGCAGCTTGAGTTGCACCGGCGAAGGCGCCAAGGGCTGGCGCGTCACATACCAGGGCGATTGCCGACCGGCGTGATTGATCTGCATCCACAGATGATTGCCGGCGACGGTGCCGGCGCGGGACCAAGCTTTCAGCCGCTGCATCGTCGCCGCGTCGGTTGGCGCTGGATCGATCGCGACATTGCCGGGCCGCTCGAGCACCTTTCGATCGACCATGACGTTGCCGGTGATCAGCAGTCCCGCGCCACCTTCGGACCAGCGTCGATACAACTCGACGTGACCTGCTGTCGGCCGCAGCCAAGCATCCGCCAGCCCTTCGGTCATTGCACTCTTGCACAGGCGGTTCGGCAGCGTGGCGCCGCAGCGCAACGCCAATGGCTCAGCCAGCTTCATCGGCACACTCCCTGTTTCGTTGATTCCGGGGTTCTACGGCGTGTTGCGTCCGCTGATCATTCGTGAATCCGCAGCGTCATCGAACACGCTCGCCGCCGTCGTCGATCGTTCCGCACACGGCGGCGATAGTTTGCCGCAGCTGATTTTTTCGGAGCGTGCGTCAGCGAACCTGCTGCGGGGCGTCGGTCAAGCGGTGACTTTCAGCGCTGGCACTGCGGGCAGAAAAAGCTCGAGCGCTGACCGATCACCAGGCGCTTCACCGCCGTACCGCAGACCGTACAGGGCTCGCCTTCGCGGCCATAGACCATCAAGGCCTGCTGAAAATAGCCGGACTCGCCGCGTGCATTGGCGAAGTCGCGCAGCGTCGTGCCGCCCGCCGCAATCGCGATGCGCAAGACTTCGAGAATGCAGGCGGCGAGCTTCTCGAATTGGGCGCGGCTGACGCGGCCGGCGGCACGCTGCGGACGCAGACCGGCGCGGAACAGTGCTTCGCTTGCGTAGATGTTGCCGACCCCGACAACGACGCGGCCGTCCATCACGAAGTTTTTCAGCGGCGCGCTGCGTCCGCGCGACAGCAGGAACAGATACTCGCCGGAGAACTCGTCACCGAACGGCTCCGGGCCCATGCCCTGGATCAAGGGGTGTTCCGCCTGCGACGCCGGCCAGGGCAGTACCGCGCCAAAGCGTCGCGGATCGTGGAAGCGCAGGCGCAGGATGTTGCCGCCGGCATCGGCGAGGTCGAAGTCGACATGATCGTGCTTGCGCGCGGGCACCGCGGTATCCACAACGAACAAGCGCCCCGACATGCCGAGGTGCACGATTAAGCGATCGCCGCCGAGATCGAAGATCAGGTATTTGCCGCGGCGTGCGACCGCATGGATCGTCTTGCCGCGCGCAAAGGCCGCGAAGTCGGGCGGAATGGGCCAGCGCAGTCGCGCGTCGCGCACGGTGACGGCGGCGATCGTGCGACCCAGCACCATGCCCTCGACACCGCGGCGGATGGTCTCGACTTCTGGAAGTTCAGGCACCGCGTCAGCGTGCCGGTTTGCTTCCGGACTTGTCCAGCGCGGCATCGCTTGCCGCGGGAGCAGCCGAAGACTCGGTGCCCGGCATCGCAACACCCGGCAGCGCGGGCACCGCGCCGTTGCCGCCGGCTGCGTCGTGATCCGCCGTAGGTTTCAGTGGCGGCAATTGCAGGAGCTGCTCGACCGCGGTCTGCGGCAGGTTGTAGCGCAGCTTGAGATCGCTGCGTTCGAGGACTAATTGCGGGCTGCGGCTGGCGATGATGAAGCTGAGCACGCTGCCATCCTTGAGCGTCAGCACGGCGGTTTCGGTTGGCGCCTTCGGCGGCGGCTCCATCGCCGAGACCGCCTGGTTCCAGGTGGCGCGTGCTTCGCGCCAGGCATCGGCGAACTTCTGCAGGCGGTCGGACGAAGCCGCGGCGTCGACCGGCAGCGAGGTCCAACCCGGTCCGGCTGGCGCGCGAGCGACCACGAGGCCAGGCACTTCGATCTTCGCAATCTCGGCGCCTTCCGGCAGCAAGCGCTTCGATACCAGGTCCGAATAGTTCGAATCCAGCGCGGGGCTCTGCGGATCGTCGATCAGTGCGATATGGCCAGCGGTTTTGACGTAGCGCTGATAGCGCAGCGGTTCGACACCGCCGAAATCCAGCGGTGTATCGTTCAACACGATTTCGAAGCCGGCGGGATCGAGGCCGAAGTCTGCCAGCTTGATGCTCGTCAGATCGTCGATCGTCGAGCGCACTTCGCTGCTCGCCAGCGCGGTGAGCGACTGCACCTCGAACGGATCGGCGGCAATTGCGACCGGCTGCGTCAACGCCCAGGCGCCATCCTTCTTCGCCAGATCGATCTCCGGCTTGCCCGGATATTTGATCGCGATGCGCTCGATTGCGGCGGCATCGAGCGTCGTCAGCGGCGCGGCTTTCGGCGCGCTCTTCTTCTGCGCCAGCATCACGCCGCCAACCATCGCCAGCGCGACCACGCCGAGCGCTACATTCAGATGCTTCTGCTTCATCTCGTGCCTGCCTTTGCGCGCTTCAGCGACGCCGCCGCACGAGCCAGCGCATCACGCCATAACCGAGCAGCAGCGCCGGCAGCAGCAGCGTGTAGCCGATACCGATGACCCAGGTTGCCCAGCCGGGCAGGAACAGCGAGGCATCGGGTGCTTTCGGCACATCGATGTTGAGCTGCGAATCGCGCGAGGCGAGCCACTGCACGATGTTGAGACCGAGCTGCTTGTTGCCGAGCGCGGGCAGGTTGGCGTCGCTTAAGAAGTCGCTGTCGCCGAGCAGCACCACGCGCTGCGTGTGCGGCTTGGCGCTGTCATCGCCGGACTTGGCGGCATCCGCTTTTGCCGCGTCGGCGGCCGGTTTGTCCGCTGCCGATTTGGCATCGGCCGCGGCATCCGCAGGCTTGGTGCCAGATGTGTTTGCATCCGCTTTCGTTTCAGTAGCGCTCGGCGCCTTGATCTCGCGCGTCAGCGTCAAGCCGATCGTCAGCGGACCCGGCTTGTCGCCGTCTTTCTCGTCGAACTTGACTGCGCCTTCCATCTTGCCGGTTTCGAGCCAGGCATTGGCGTTGGTCGTCAGCAGCGGCTGCACATCCCAGCCGGCGGCTTTGGCGGCATCCTTGTCCCAGCTCAGTGCGCGCGTCAGCGGATACGCCGTGATGTCGGTGAAGCCCTGCGTCACCGGGTTCGGCGGATAGTCGGTGGCGACATAGACGCCGGGGCTGCCGGTGCCGAGCGCTTCGTAGTCCGGAAACACCGCGAAGCCGTTGAGCCAGGTGATGTTGAGCGTCTTCGCGAGTGCGTCGAGGCCGGCCGGCTGATCGGGGTCGGTCAACCACAGTAGATTGCCGCCGCCGGCGACCCAGTCGTTGATGATCTTGATCTCGCCGTCGAGCAGTTTCTGCGTCGGGCTGGCGATCACCAGTGCAGCGGCGTTGTCCGGGATCTTCGGCGTTTTCACCAGATTCAGCGGCGCGGCTTTCAATCCCTTGTCGGTCAGCGCGGTGACGAACTGGTCGAACGCCGTGTCCTTGCCGTCGGCTTCCAGCGAGCGCTCGCCGTGGCCCTGCAGGAACACGATGAAGTGATCGCCCGAATCGGTCATGCGCTGCAGTGCGCCGGTGATGGTGACTTCGCTGAGCGCGCTCAAATGCTCACGCCGGCCCTGGTATTCCAGTACCAGTTCGCCGGGCTGCTGGACGTTGTATTCCTTGACCTTGCCGGGCTCGCGCGAAGGATCGACGAACTCGACCGTCACGTCTTTCTTGAAGCGCTTGTAGCGGTCGACCCACTGCTGCACGTCGGTGCGCGTGTCCGAGTTGGCGTAGTCGAAGTCGACGAACTTGACCGGATCGCTCAGCGACTTCAGCAGCTTCTGGCTTCCCTCGGTGAGCGTGTTGCGATGGTTCGCGGTCCAGTCGGCCTCGATCTTGTAATGCACCGAAAGCCAGCCGAGCAGGCCCAGCACAATGGCGATCAACAGGGCATTGATGATCTGTTGCAACAGCTTTTTTGATTTGGTCATGGCAGTCGTTCTTCGCGCGCTTTAGTTACGTTCCATATCCAGCCGCAGCACGGCCAGCCACAGGAAGAACGCGGTGAACAGGAAGTAGTAGATGACGTCGGCGGAATTGAAGATGCCGCGGCGCAGGCTTTCGAAGTGGCCGATCAGCGACAAGTACGAGAACACCGCTGCGAACGGGATCTGCTGGTTGCCGAGAATCTGGATCAGCCAGACCAGCAGCAGCAGGCCGAAGCTGGCAACGGCGGCGATGGTCGGTTCCTTGGTCAGCGTCGAGACGAACAAACCCGCTGCGCCGAACGACATCATCATCAGCAGCAGGCCGAGCAGGCCGGCAGCAATGCGGCCCACATCCAGATGCGTGCCGGACAACAGCGTCAGCGGCATCAGCGCGAGCAGACCGATCACCGCGAGCATGAACGCGAACAGGCCGAAGAACTTGCCGAGCACGATTTCGATCAGCGAGGCGGGTGCGGCCAACAGCAGCGTCAGCGTGCCGCTCTTACGCTCCTCGGCGAACATCCGCATCGTCAGCAGCGGCATCACCAGCAACAGGATGATGGTGGCAAAGCCGTACAAGCCACCGCCGATGTAATCGGCCACACCCATGAACTGGCCAGTCAGCGCGGCATTGCGCGCGTAGTCCATCAACATGTTGATGAACACGAAGCCGAGAATCAGCTGCATCACCGCGAGTACCGCCCAAGCCAGTGGCGACACGAAGATGCGGCGCGCTTCGGTTTGCGCAATGGTGAATACGGTATTCATGCGGCGTCCTTCAGGGATTCGTGAATGGTGATCTCGCCGGAAGTCAGTTCAACAAAGACTTCTTCGAGCGTCTTGCCTTCGGCGCGCAGCTCGTACAAACCCCAGCCGTTCTTGGCGGCGGCTTCGGCGAGTGCTTCGCGCGGGTCGGCGTTGTCGGCAACGGTCAGGCGCAATTGGCCGCTCGGCAGCAGTTGCACGCGCGTGACGCCGGCGATGCTCTTCAAGGCCGCCGCGTCCGGTGCGCGCTTCAGGCCGAGAATCACGTTGCTGACGCGCGCCTGCTTGTCGACCGCCTCGTTGTAGACCACTCGGCCCTTGTTGATGATCATCACGCGACCGCACACCGCCTGGATCTCCGGCAGGATGTGGCTCGACAGGATCACGCTGTGCTCCTGGCCGAGTGTCGCGATCAGGCTGCGAATCTCGCGAATCTGGTTCGGATCGAGGCCGACGGTCGGCTCGTCGAGAATCACCACCTTGGGCCGATGGATGATCGCCTGCGCAATACCGACGCGTTGCTGATAGCCCTTGGACAAATTGCCGATCAAGCGCTCGGCGACATCGCCGAGGCCGCAGGACTGTTTCGCACGCGTCACCGCCGACGCGCGCTCCGCGCTCGGCACGCCATGCAGACCGGCGGCGTAGCGCAGGTATTCATCCACCGTCAGCTCGGGATACACCGGCGGCTGTTCGGGCAGGTAGCCGAGGTTGGCCTTCGCCGCCTTCGGGTTCTCGCCGACATCGATGCCGTTGATGCGGATGCTGCCGCTGCTGGGTGCGAGGCAGCCGGCGAGCATTTTCAGCGTGGTCGATTTGCCGGCGCCGTTGGGTCCGAGCAGGCCGAGGATTTCGCCTTTGCGCAGCGTCAGGCTGAGCCCGCTGACGGCGTGGGTCATGCCGTAACGACGCGAAAGCTCGCGCGCCTCGATCAGGTTTGCGTTGTCCATGGAGAGGGTCGGTCAGTTGCGAGTGGGGGTCGTGGTTCGACGGCTGCGAGCGGATCAAGCGGCGCGGCTTCGACTCAACACGCCGCGGCGAGTTCCGCGCGCCGTAGTCTACGCAAGCGCTTCGGGGCCGCAAGTAAGCATGCTGTGGGCTTTTTGGTGAGCCACGTGGCGAGCTTGGCCGCAACGCCCGCCGCGTACTCAGAGTCCGGCGTAAGGGTCCGCGCCTCCCGGCGGCCGGCGACGGAAACGCTTGTAGCTCCACCAATACTGCGAGGGCCAGGCCTGAATGCAGCGCTCGAGCGCCTGATTCAGCACCGTGGTGCCATTGGCCTCGTCGCGGATCGCGTCCGACACCGGCTGCAGATGGAAGCGGAAGCCGCGCGCCCAGGGCAGGCGCTCGGCCACGATCAGCCACACCGGTGCGTCCATGCGCGCGGCGAGCTTGCCGACCAGGTCCATCGTGTTGGCGTCGATGCCGAACAGCGGTGCGAAGCGCGTGCTCGAGGATTCCGGTGGATCATGATCCGGCAGCAGTCCGATCATCTCGCCGCGACGCAGCGCCCCGAGCAGTTCCTTCACGCCAGCCGCGTTGGTCGGCACCGGATGCGCTCCGGCGCTGCGGCGGCGACCGGCGAGGATCACCGCGTCGGACGCGCCCTTCTGCGGCTTGTACAACAGCGTGATGTCGCCGATCGCGGCGAGAAACTGACCGGCCAGTTCCCAGCTGCCCATGTGCGGCGTCAGCCAGATCGCACCCTTGCCGCCGGCCAACACGCGGCGCACCTGTGCGGCGGTTTCAGCGTCGTTGCGCCAGCGCGCCAGTCGGCGCTCGGCGCCGAACCAGATCGCGGGCGCTTCGGTAACGGCCTTGGCGCTTTCGATCAGGCTGGCGCGCGCAACCTGTCGGCGCGCATCCGCCGTCCACGCCGGAAAACACAGGCGCAAATGCAGTTCGGTGATCGCGCGCAACTTGTTCGGCACCAGCCAGAGCAGGCTGCCGAGCAGCCAGCCGAGCGCGTGCAGCAGCGGCAGCGGCAGCGCGCCGACCACGCCGAGTGCGCGTCGCAGTAGAGTTTGCATCCCACCATTATTCACGGAATTGCCGGCCGCTCATGAAGCACGTGTCGACCCGAGCGGTGCCGATGAGCGCCGATTTGCGGATGGACCGACCGACGCCTGCGCGGAGCGCGCGCGCATGATCGGCCTGCTGCAGCGAGTCACGCAGGCCGCGGTCGATATCGACGGTCAACGCGTGGCCGAGATCGGCGCGGGACTGCTGGTACTCGTCGGCGTGCAGCCGCAGGACACCGAGGCCAGTGCTGCGCGCCTGCTCGAACGCCTGCTCGGCTACCGCGTGTTCGCCGACGCGCAGGGCCGCATGAACCTGAGCCTGCGCGACACCGCAGGCGGCTTGCTGCTGGTGCCGCAGTTCACGCTCGCCGCCGACACCCGCAGCGGCACACGCCCGAGCTTCACCAGCGCCGCCGATCCACAGCTCGGACGCCGTTTGTTCGACGCGCTGTTGCACCAAGCCGCCGTCGCCTGGCCGCAGCTTCAGAGCGGCGTGTTCGGCGCGGATATGCAGGTCGGTCTGATCAACGACGGGCCGGTGACGTTCTGGCTGGAAGTTTAGGGATCAGGTTCTTGGCAGCCGGGCATCGGCGTGGTCGATCGCTTGTGAACCGCTTTCCTTGCCCGCGCCTGCAGCGGCTGAGCGCCGGTCAACCGCCGTGAAACTGTAAGGCGCAGACTCGCACGCGACTTGCGTATGGCTTATGTTGCGTCCAACTTCCGCTTTCTAGTCCATTCCCCATGACCGCAGTCACCGCCAGCGCCGAGTCCCCGGCGCGCATGCCCGCCGGCATTCCGTTCATCGTCGCCAACGAGTTCGCCGAGCGCTTCTGTTACTACGGCGTCAACGCCATTCTCAGCGTCTACATGGTGCAGCACCTGCACTTCGGTCAGGCGCAGGCCACCGTGTGGCAATCGCTGTTCAAGTTCGGCGCCTACTTCTTCCCGCTGATCGGCGCGATCATTTCGGACGTGTTCTGGGGCAAGTTCAAAACCATCATGACCCTGGCGGTGGTGTACTGCCTCGGCTGCGCGGTGCTCGCCACCGGCGGTGGTCAGGGCACGCTCGCACTCGGCCTGTTTCTGATGGCCTTCGGTACCGGCGGCATCAAGCCCTGCGTATCGACCAACGTCGGCGACCAGTTCACCTCGAAGAACCAGCATCTGATCGAACGCGCGTTCAGCTACTTCTATCTGTCGATCAACGCCGGCTCCTCGTTCTCGATCTACTTCTGCCCGATCTGGCTCGATGCCTACGGTCCACGGGTCGCCTTCGGCATTCCGGCAGCGATGATGTTCGTCGCCACCGTGGTGTTCTGGCTCGGGCGCAAGCGCTTCGTCGTGGTGCCGCCGGCGATGACGGAAAATCCCAATCGCGGACTGGCGCTGTTCGCGCTGGCGCTGGTGCCGGCGATGGCGATCTCGGTGGCGGTGTTCAACTACGTCGCCGATGACTACCGAACGCTGGCCGCACTGTTCGCGCTGATCGGCCAGCTGATTCTGATCGTCTGGCTGTGTCTGAACACCGGACTGCGTAACAAGCTGCCGCCGCAATTGCTGACCTGGATGCAGGAAGCCTTCACCGGCCCGGCGCTGAAACAGATCACGGGTCTCGCGCTGATCTATTACATCTTCGTCGCGATGTTCTGGTCACTCTGGGAGCAGAGCAACGGCCAGACCTGGACGCTGCAGGCGACCTCCGACCTGATGGACAAGCATCTGTTCGGCTTCCTCGCTGCCGTTCCGGGTTTCGGTGCGCTGGCCGGCTACGAGATGCTGCCGGCGCAGATCCAGGTGGTGAATGGTTTGTTCATCCTGGCGATGGTGCCCTTGTTCACGTTCGCGGTGTATCCGCTGCTGGGACGCCTGTTCACGCTGACGCCGCTGCGCAAAATCGGCATCGGCCTGTGGGTGATCGCCGCGTCTTACCTGATCGTGGCCTACATCGAAGACCGCATCATGCACGGCCACCGTATCAGCCTGTGGTGGCAGATTCTCGCGTACATGGTGCTCACCGCATCCGAAGTACTGATTTCGATCACCGCGCTGGAGTTCTCGTACAAGCAGGCACCGCTGAAGGTGAAGAGCTTCATCATGGCGGCCACCTATCTGCTCGCGGTGAGTGTCGGCAATGCGTTCACCGCGCAGGTCAACGGCGCGATGATCAAGCCCTTGCAGGCGACGTCGATCGAAGCGGGCGCGCAAACCTGGGTCACGCTGAATGCGCCGGGCGCGCTGAAGCCCGGGCAGAAAATCGACTTCGACGGCAACAACGGCCTGAGCGTCACCGGTGACGACGGCAAGCCGACGCCGCTGGCCGGCACCTTTCTGATCGACCAGATCGACGCCGACGGCAATCGCGTGCGTCTGGCCGACGCCGTGCATCGCCAGCCAGTCGTCAGCAGTGGCAGCTACGATGCGAGCCAGTCGAAAGTTTCAACCTACAAGCTGGTCGGTCCCGACTACTTCCTGTTCTTCGCCGGTGCTGCGGCGGCGGTCGCCGTGCTGTTCATCTTCGTCGCGGGTTTTTATCGCGAGAAGACGCATGTGCGCGAAGCCGACGACAATGGCGTCTGAGTGGTTCTTGCGTGAAGTGGCTTGATCGAGGCGAGTTTCAAGTGAGTCAACGATGAATACGGCAACGGCGCCGGCGAAAGTACGGCTGGAATCCAACAAGCGCGTCAAGCGCCTGCGTCGCCTGGTCGACCAGGCGATTCAGGACTACCGCATGATCTCGCCCGGTGATCGGGTGATGGTGTGCCTGTCGGGCGGCAAGGACAGCTACACGATGCTCGACATCCTGCTGCGCCTGCGCGAATCCGCACCGGTGGATTTCGAGCTGGTCGCGGTCAACCTCGATCAGAAGCAGCCGGATTTTCCTGCCGACGTGCTGCCGCGCTATTGCGCCGAGCGCGGTGTCGAATTCCGCCAGATCGAGCAGGACACCTACTCGGTGGTCAAGCGCGTGATTCCGGAAGGCAAGACCATGTGCAGCCTGTGTTCGCGCCTGCGACGCGGCGTGCTGTACAGCTACGCCGAAGAAAACGGCTTCAACAAGATTGCGCTGGGACATCATCGTGACGACATCATCGCCACGTTCTTTCTCAACCTGTTCTTTGGCGGCAAGCTCAAGGCGATGCCGCCGAAGCTCAAATCGGACAACGGCAAGCACATCGTGATCCGGCCGCTGGCCTACGTGCGCGAAGCCGATATCGTCGATTACGCCGAGGAGCGCGCGTTTCCGATCATTCCCTGCAATCTGTGTGGATCGCAGGAACAGCTCCAGCGCAAGCAGGTGCGCCGCATGCTCGACGAATGGGAGCGCACGAATCCTGGCCGCAGCGAAAATATCTTTGCCGCACTTCAGGCGATCGAGCCGAGCCAGTTGGCGGATCGCAAGCTGTTCGATTTCGCCGGCCTCGACGGCGCGACGCTGGCGCATGACTGGCTGATCGACAGCGATGCCAAGCCGGAAGGTGCGGCGTGAATGCGATGCGCAAGTCTGCTATGCAAAAGGTAGCGAACGCAGTCGCCGCGTGTGTGCTGCTATTGGCCGGGCCGGCGCTGGCCGATGCCAGCGCACCGTTCGCCTATGAAGTGCAGGGGCCGAAGTCGCGCCAGTTCCTGCTCGGTTCGGTGCATCTGTTGCCGCAGATGGAAGATCTGATTCCGCCGGGCATCGACGATCTCTACGAATCCGCCGAAGGCCTGATGTTCGAAACCGACATCGGCGCGATCAGCGCACCGGAAGTGCAGGTCGGCATGATGACCGCGGCGCATTCCACGCGTGGCCTGAAGGCCGACATCGGCGCGCCGCTCTACACCAAGTTGCAGAAATACATGAGCACGCTCGGTGTGCGCGCCGATGCCTGCGCGCCGTTCAAGCCCTGGTTCTGCGCGCTGACCTTGGAAGTGCTGAACTATCGGCGTGCCGGCTTCAGCGGCACCGACGGACTCGACGAGCAGCTGTACGCCGACGCGCAGGACGATGGCAAGAGCGTGCGCTGGTTCGAAGCCCCGGCCGACCACATCGGGCTGTTCACCGACATGACCGATCTGCAGTCGCGCCAGCTGCTCGAATCCACGCTCGACGATCGCGACGGCGGCGCGCTGAGCGAACCGCGCGAGCTGTTCAAAGCCTGGCGCAAGGATGATTTCGCTGCGATCGAAAAGCTGGTCGCCGATCTGCACCGCAGTTACCCGGATCTGTACGAGCGTCTGCTGGCGCAACGCAATCGCGCCTGGCTGCCGAAGTTGCGACAGGCGCTCGACGGCAGTCAGTCGCAGCTGATCGTCGTCGGTGCCGCACATCTCGCGGGTCCGGACGGCCTGCTGGCGCTGCTGCGTGCACGCGGTTACAAGATCACGCCCTATGTCGCTTTACCCGGCCCGCAACTCGAAACGCGCATCGCCCCGGGCCAGCAGACCGTGCGCTACACACCGCGGGCGCCGGGCTGAGGTCGGCATGGCCTTGCGTACGCGACGCCGTGATGATTCAAGCGCGGCGTCGCCCATCGCGCGCGCTGGCGGACATACGAGGAACCCCGGCGCGTCAGCGCCGCGCCTGAAGTCGCGAGCGACACGGACGCGCTCGCTGTTCATCGACAGGCTGCGCTTGTTATCTTCGCCGCATTGAGTTTGCTGCGGTTACCCAGCACCGGTGCGCAATGCGCGCCCGACAGCACCCCTATTCGTGTAAGCATGCTTCGAAGAGTCCTCCTACTCGCCGCGTTGCTAGTGCTGGCGCAACCGGTCTGCGCCGGCATCGACGTGCAGGTGCGCGGGCTTGGCTCGGACGAAGCCAGCAATGCTTATGCGCAAATCGATCTGCTCGACTACGCCAAGCGCGTCGATGCCGCGCCGAAAGACGAGCGCGAGGATTACGATCCGGCGGAAGTGCAGCGCCTGTTCAAGCTCGGCGAGCAGGACATCCGCACCGCGCTACAGCCGTTCGGCTGGTACAACCCGGTGATCACCTCGGAGCTGCGCGGCGACAAGCCGGACTGGACCGCGATCTATACGATCGACGCCGGCCCGGAAACCGACATCACCGAAGTCGATGTGCAGATCGAAGGTGCGGGCAAGGACGAGGAAGCGCTCACCAACACGGTGAAGCATCTGCACTTGCGCGTGGGTCGGCGGCTCAAGCACGGCGATTACGACGATGCCAAGCAGGCGCTGCTCGAAGCCGCCTACGGCCTCGGCTATCTCGATGCCAATCTGACGCGCCACGAGCTGCGCGTGGACATCGACGCCAACCAGGCGCAAGTGCTGCTGACGCTCGACACCGGCGTGCGCTACTACTTCGGCGACATCACCATCGAGCAAGACGGCAAGCTGAAGGACTCGTTGATCCGTCGCTATCTGACGATGCAGCCGAATGAGCCCTTCGATCCGGCCAAGCTCTTGTCGACACAGTTCGCGCTCAGCGATCTGGATTACTTCGACAGCGTGCAGGTCGATTCGCAGAAGGACAAGGCCGACGAAGGCCGCCACATCCCGATCGTGATCCACACCACGCCGAAGGCGCGCCGCGCCTACAAGTACGGCCTCGGCTACGGCACCGATACCGGCGCGCGCGCACTGGCCGGCATCGACTTCCGCCGACTCAACGAGGAAGGCCACAAGCTCAGTCTGCAGCTGCGGCCCTCGCAGAAGATCAGCACGGCAATCGCCGATTACAAGATTCCGTACGGCACCGTGCCCGGTGAAAATATTGATTTCATCGGCGAAGGCCTGAAGCAGGATTTCCAAGGCATTCAGGAGCAGCTCTACTCGTTCGGCGGCGGCATCACGCAGCTGAAGGGCGCCTGGCAGCGCAAGTACTACCTCACCTACACCAACGACGCCTACACGCTGCCCGATGAGCCGCATCGCACCAGCACGCTGCTGACGCCCGGCGTCAGCTTCAGCCGTACCGTCGCCAACGATCCGATCTTTCCGCGGCGCGGCTGGTACGCGTTCCTCGACCTGCACGGTGCGACCAGCGCAGATCAGATTTCCGATACTTCGTTTGTCGAAGCACTGCTCAAGCTTCGCGGCGTCTATCCGCTCGGTCGCAAGCTGCGGCTGCTGGCGCGCGCCGACGAAGGTGCGGCCATCGTGTCGGGCTTCGACAATCTGCCGCCGTCGCAGCGCTTCTTTGCTGGCGGTGACGACAGCGTGCGCGGCTACGGCTATCGCTCGCTCGGGCCGCAAAACGCGTTTGGTCGCGTGATCGGCGGCAAGTACTTGACGACCGGTAGCGTCGAGCTCGATTACGACGTCTACAAGACCTATGGCATCGGCGTGTTCACGGATGCCGGCGGTGCTGACGATGTGCCGAACGTGAAGCTGCACGTCGGCGTCGGCGCCGGACTGCGCTACCGCGCGCCGTTCGGCTCGATCTCGGTGGATCTTGCGCACCCGCTCGATCAGGATCAATCGCCGGTGCGGCTGCATATCGGCGTGCGAGTCGGCGTATGACCACGCCTACTCCGACACCCGACACCGACAAGCCGGTGGTCGAAGCGGTCGAAGCGGTCGAAGCGGTCGAAGCGCTGGCGAAGCCGGTGCGCAGTCTCGTCTGGCGTTTGCTGCGGATTGCCTTGGCGCTGCTGTTGCTGCTGATCGTGTTGTTCGGCGCGGCGTTGTATTCGCTGCTCGGCACCGCGGGCGGTCTGCGCTTCGCTGCCCGCACCGCGCCACGCATCGCGCAGGGTGCCGTGAAAGTCGGCCGCGTCGACGGCCGCATCCTTGGCGGCGACTTCGAACTGCACGACGTGCTCTATACCGGCGCCGATGGACTCACGGTTTCGATCGCGCGCGTTCACCTGCGCTGGTTGCCGCGCGAGCTCCTGCACTTGCGCCTGCACGTGGCCAATCTCGATGTCGATCAGCTCGTCGTCAATCTCGGCACGCCACCGCCGCCGGCCACACCAACGCCGCCGCACCTGCCAACACGCTTGCCGCTCGACGCTGTGATCGACGGACTCAGCTTGCACGATTTCACACTGAATCAGCCGCACGCAAAACCAAACGAAAAACCGTCCGCAAAACCGCTTGTGATTGCGGATGCGCACTTGCGCGGTCGCTGGATCGGCACGCAGGTAGAGATCGACGAACTCGACACCGCGCTGGCGCCGTTCGGCGTGCTGAAACTGAATGCGCGCGCGACGATGACGGCGCAGCAGATCCAGTTTGCGCAGCTGCAACTCAGTGGACCCGGCGCATTGAAGGCGCAGGGCGCGTTCGGCATCGGCGATGGCCAGAGCGATCTGAGCTTAAGTTTCAGCGACTGGCACTATCCCTTCACCACAACCGATGCAACACCGCCGCTCGCCGCGCTGCACGGCGACGCCACGTTCAAGGGCAAACTCGATGCGTACCACTACACGCTGAACGCGGCTGCGGTTGCGCATCAACAGCCGCTGCAGGTCCATGCACAAGGCGGCGGCAGCCTGAAAATGCTGTCGATCGAAGCGTTCGAACTGCAGGTCGGCGAAGCCGCGAAGGCCGGCCGCGCGACGGCAAAAGGCAGCGTGGCCTGGTCGCCGGTTCTGCGTGCCGATCTCGACCTTGTACTCAGCAAACTCGATCCGGCCGCGTTCGTTGCCGACCTCAACGGTGAGTTGAACGGTCGCGCAGAGACACATACGCAAATGCAGGACGGACAGCCGCAAATCGATTTCGCGTTGACCTTGACGCCATCGAAACTGCGCGGCCAGCAACTGCAGTTGAGCGCGCACGGCAGCACCGACACGCGCAGCGCGCACCTCGAAGATCTGCTGATCAATCTCGGCAAGGGCAGTGTCGTCGCCAAGGGAGATGTGGCCTGGTTGCCGCAGCCGCGCGTCGACGCGCAGGCGACGTTGAAGCAGATCGATCCGGCCGCGTTCGCCGCGCAATGGCCGGGCGTGCTCAATGGTCAGTTGAAAGCGAGCACGCGCAGCGTCGGCGGGCAACCGGACATCGTGTTCGATCTGCAACTGGCCGATTCCAAGCTGCGCAATTTTCCGATCACGTTGGACGCCCATGGCGATGCGCTCGGCAAGGTGGTGACGCTGGCGCAGTTCGCGCTCAAGTCGGGTGCTACGGAAATGAATGCAAGCGGCCAGGTCACGCCGCCGTTCGCCGTCAGCGGCAAGCTCGCCAGCCCGGATCTCGCCGCGCTGTATCCAGGCCTCGGCGGTCGACTCGACTTCGATTTCGCACTCAACGGCGCGCTCGACGATCCGCACTTCACCAGCCAGGGCAAGGGCACTGCGCTGCGTTTCCGGCAGAACCGTCTGGGTGCCTTGAGCTGGCATGCGGACCTGCAGCCGAGTACCGCGTTGCAACTCGACGTGCTGGCGACCGACGGCGACGCCGGCTTTGCGATTCCGCGCGTCGAGCTGAAGGCCGACGGCACCGAGACCTATCACCACCTGACATTCAAAGCCAACACCGAACGCGGCGATCTCGATCTGGCGCTGCAGGGCGGCTTCGATCGCAAGAAGCTCGAATGGGGCGGCGAGTGGCAGAGCGTGCGGCTCGCGCCGACCGGGCTGCCGGCGTGGTCGCTGGAAAAACCGGTTGGTCTCTTGGTCGGCGCCAAGCGCTTCAGTCTGGAGCCGGCCTGCTTCGCGGCCGATCGCAGCGGTGGACGCTCGTGCTTCAACTTGCAGCGTGCGGTCAGCGGACCTGGTTTGCATCTGATCGTCGATCTCGACGCCGTGGCGCTGAGCGGCTTTCAGCCGCTGCTGCCGAAGGGCGTACAACTCGACGGCCGGCTCGATGGTCATGGCGATCTGTCCTGGGTCGACAACAACGTCGCCGCCGCGCACGCCGATCTGAAACTCAGCGAAGCCCACGTACTGGCGCCGAAAGCGCCGCCGCTGGAATTGCTGCCGAGTACCTTGACGCTCGACCAGAAGCCCGATGGCGCATTGCACGCCGCACTCGAACTGAAATCCGCGCAGGCGCAGATCAGCGCCGAACTCGGTGCGGCGCAGGCGGCGGAGTTCAAGCAGCGCGCGCTGTCCGGACATCTGCATATCGCGGTGCCGGATATCGCGTTCATCCAACCCTATGTCTACGAGTTGAGCACCGTCGGCGGACATATCGATGGCGATCTCGGTTTCGCCGGCACCATCGCCGCGCCGCGCCTCAGCGGCAAGCTCGCCCTCGGCGACGGCCACGCACGACTGGTCACGCCGGGCATCGAACTCACCGCAATGAGCTTCAGCCTCAGCGGCAACGGCGAGGGCCCGCTCAACCTGCAAGGTGCAATGACCTCGGGCGACGGCACGCTGACGCTGACCGGCACGGTCGATCCGGCCAAGCTGCCGATGCGCGCCGATCTCAGCGTCAAGGGCGAGAACTTCGTCGCGATGTCCACGCCCAACGCGCATGTCTGGATCACGCCCGATCTGCATCTGCTGCGCGACGAGAACGGCGCCAAGTTCGACGGCACGCTGACCGTGCCGAAAGCCGATATCACGCCAAAGGATCTCGGCAGCAGCGGTGTCTCGGTGAGCCGCGATCAGATCATCATCGTCAACGGCGAGCCGCAGGTGGTCGAGAGCGGCACGCCTCTAAAAATATATTCGAACGTCAAACTGGTGCTCGGCGACGCGGTGCGCTTCAACGGCTTCGGTCTGGTCACGCGCATCGAAGGTGCGGTCACGGTCAACGAAGAGCCGCTGCGCGAACCCACCGCGCAGGGCGAGTTGCGACTGTACGATGGCGCCTATAAGGCCTATGGCCAGGATTTGACGATCGAAGACGGCCGCCTGATTTTCGACGGCGGTGCGGTCACGCAACCGGCGCTGGATATCAGCGCGTCGCGCCACCCGGCAGACGACATCAAGGTCGGTGTGCGCGTGCGCGGCACCTTGAAGAAACCGCTGCTGACCTTGCAGTCCGAACCGGCGATGTCGCGCGAGCAGCAGCTGTCCTGGCTGGTGCTGGGTCGCGCGCTGGAACAGAACTCGACGCAAGACCGCAGCGCGATTTCGAGCGCGGCGCTGTCGCTGGGTTTGTCTGGCGGCGATTTCCTCGCCAACCGTCTCGGCAAGAAGATCGGCCTCGATTCGATCTCGGTCGGCTCGGCACCCGCCGGCGGCTCGGACGTTGCGGCCGACGCCACCACCATCACCGGCTCGCAGGCTTCGCAGGGTGCGGGTCTATCCGCCAACTCGGCCGCCGCACTGACGCTCGGAAAATTCCTGACGCCGAAACTGTTCGTCAGTTACGGCGTGAGTCTGTTCCAGCCGGGACAGACCTTCCGCATCCTTTACACGCTGAGCCACGGCTTCAAGGTCCAGGCGGAATCGGGCGTGGCCAGCGGCGGCGATCTGCTTTACACCTACGAGCGCGGCAAACCGAAAAAGCCGAAGGCGCAGATCACCACACAACCCGCGTCGGGTGAGGCCAAAACCACCGAGACCCAACCGACGTTGACGCCGGCCGCTCCGATGGTGCAGCAAAGCCGGCCGCAACCGAAGCCGACTGCGCCGGGCACGCCGCCCGCGCTGCCGCCGAGCCCGCCGACAGAGACTTCGAACGACCCAGCGCCCGATGGGGCGGTGGACGCTACGCCAGCACCTGCTGCAGCCAGGCACTGATCGCCTGGATTTCTTCGAGGCAGACCTGGTGTTGCATCGGGTACTCGCGCCATTCGACCTTGTAGCCGAGGCCGAGCAGCAGATCGCGCGAACCGGTACCGAGCGCCAGCGCCAGCACCGGATCGTAGGTGCCATGGCACATCAGGATCGGCACGTCCTGATTCGCAGCGCTGCGTTCCGCAGCCAGCCGGTCGTGCAAGGGCAGGTAGGTCGATAAGGGCAACAGACCGGCAAGCCGCTGCGGATAACGCAGGCCGGCGTACAGCGTGATCGCCCCGCCTTGCGAGAAGCCGGCCAGCACGATGCGCGCAGGCGGAATGCCGGCGTCGACCTCGGCCTTGATGAGGCCGTGCACGATCGCTTCCGATGCGCGGATGCCGGCTTCATCCTGCTTGTCGAGCCGCGTCAGGCTGGGAATGTCGTACCAGCCGCGCATCGGCATGTTGTTGTTGATCGCAATCGGCCGCACCGGTGCGTGCGGAAACACGAACTTGATGCCGTGGTCCGCGGCCAGGCCGAGCTCACCGATGATCGGCACGAAGTCGTGCCCGTCGGCGCCGAGTCCGTGCAGCCAGATCACGCTCGCGCGATGCGCGCCGGGCGGTGTCAGGACGACGGCGGATTCGGTTTCCAGCAGTTTCGAAGCCATGGCGATCAATGCGTGCGTGAGGGCGGGGCCGCGAGTGTGACGTGTGCGCCGCGCGGCCGGCAACGGGCCTGCGGTTTCCAAATCCGACTCGGCGTCCAACTCAGCGTCCAACTCGGCATCGAACGCGGCATCGAACGCGGCATCGAAGACGGCCGCGCGGCGAACCGAGGTCCGCCTTGCTGCGGCGCGAGCGTGTTGCGCGCGGTTGCCTGCGGGTCCGCGCCGGTCGTCGCCGGTATCTTGCTTCGGTCGCCGGGTTGCGGCTGTTAGACTTCGCTTCTCCATGCACGTCCACCGAATCGTCCTCCGCATCCCATTGCTCGCGCTGGCCGCTGTGGCCGCGATCGTGCTGGGCGGCTGCGGTCAGGCCGGCCCGCTGTACCTGCCGGACCAGGACAACTCGCACAAGAACAAAACGCTGCATCGCGAGCAACGCAACAACGGCGGCCAGCCGGTCAATCGCACACCGAACGTCGACGACGATGCTGCCCCGCCATCCGGGAACACCGGCAGCGGTGCGGCGACGCCATCGACCTCGAACGCCGCACCGGTGGTTCCGCAATCGTCGGTGCCCGCCGCGCCGCCGTCACCGACGACGACCGCACCCGCAAGCGCGACACCGGCCGGCGTAGCACCCGCGCCGAACGCGTCGACGCCATCGACCTCATCGGATCAACCGGGCGCTACGCCCTAAAGGTTTCGCACAGCCGTGGATCATTTCGCGTACCGCGACGGCGCGCTATTCGCCGAAGACGTGCCGCTCGCCGACATCGCGGCGCGCTACGGCACGCCGACCTACGTCTATTCGCGCGCCACGCTCACGCGCCACTACCGCGCGTTCGACGAGGCCCTCGCCGGTCTCGATCATCGCGTGTGCTACGCGGTCAAGGCCAACTCGAATCTCGCCGTTCTGCAGGTGCTGGCACGGCTCGGCGCAAGCTTCGACATCGTTTCCGGCGGCGAGCTCGCGCGCGTGCTGCGCGCCGGTGGCGCAGCGAGCAAGGTGGTGTTCTCCGGGGTCGGCAAGCGCGACGACGAGATCATCACCGCGCTCGGCGCCGATGAAGGCCGCGGCATTTTCTGTTTCAACGTCGAATCCGAAGCGGAATTGCGCCGGCTCAGCCAGCTTGCGGATGCGCGGAGTGCGCGCGCGCGCATTGCCCTGCGCGTGAACCCGGACGTCGATGCGAAGACGCATCCCTACATCTCCACCGGCCTCAAGGAAAACAAGTTCGGCGTCGACATCGACGAAGCGGCGCGGCTGTACGCGCTGGCGGCGACACTGCCCGGTATCGAAGTGCATGGTGTGGCCTGCCACATCGGATCGCAGTTGTGCGAACTGTCGCCATTCCTCGATGCGCTCGATCGCGTGTTGGCGCTGGTCGATACCTTGGCTGCACAGGGCATTCACCTGCAGCATCTGGATGTCGGTGGCGGTCTAGGCGTGCGCTACCGCGACGAGACGCCGCCCGAACCTGCCGCATGGGCCGCTGCGTTGCGTCCCAAGCTCGTCGGCCGTGCGCTGACGCTGATGACCGAGCCGGGCCGCGCAATCGCCGGGAACGCTGGCGTGCTGCTGACGCGCGTCGAGCTGCTGAAGCCGACCGCGCACAAGAATTTCGCCGTGATCGATGCAGCGATGAACGATCTGATCCGGCCGTCGTTCTACGATGCCTGGCATGAGGTCGTACCGGTGCAACAAGCAGCGCGCGCAGCGGTCGAAACCCAGACCTGGGACCTGGTCGGTCCGGTCTGCGAAACCGGCGACTGGCTCGCGCGCGAACGCGAACTGGCGCTGGCCGAAAACGATCTGCTGGCGTTCCGCACCGCCGGCGCTTACGGTTTCGTCATGAGCTCGAACTACAACACGCGGCCGCGCGCCGCCGAGGTGCTGGTCGACGGCGGTTCCGCGCACCTGGTGCGCGCGCGCGAAACGCTAGACGATCTGATGCGCGGCGAAACGCTGCTCGACGCCTGATGCGATGAACGCCGTGAGCACGCCGTCGACCGTTGTACTGATCGACGCGTCCGGCTGGCTGTTCCGCGCCTACCACGCGCTGCCGCCGCTGAATAATTCGCGCGGCGAGCCGACCGGTGCGATCTTCGGCATGGGCAACATGATCCGCCGACTGTGCAAGGACTACGATCCGCAGCGCATCGCCGTGATCTTCGATGCACCCGGCAAAACTTTTCGCGAAGACATCTATGCCGAATACAAGGCGCATCGCGACGCCACGCCGGAAGATCTGAGCGCGCAATATCCCGGCCTGGTGGAACTGGTCGAAGCGCTCGGCCTGCCGCTGCTGGCGGTGCCGGGCGTGGAAGCCGACGACGTCATCGGCACCTTGGCGACACAGGCGCAGGCCGAAGGCGCGGACGTGCTGATCGTCACCAGCGACAAGGACATGGCGCAGCTCGTCACGCCGCGCGTGCACCTGCTCGACACGATGAAGAACCGCCGGCTCGATCCCGCCGGCGTGGTCGAAAAGTGGGGCGTGCCGCCGGAACGCATCATCGAATACCTCGCGCTGGTGGGCGATACCTCCGACAACATTCCCGGCGTGCCATTGGTCGGTCCGAAAACGGCGGCTAAATGGCTCAATGAATACGGCACGCTCGACGCGTTGATCGCGCGTGCGGACGAAGTCAAAGGCAAGGCCGGCGAAAACCTGCGCGCGAGCCTCGGCCAGATTCCGATGGCGAAAGATCTGGCGACGATCCGCTGCGATGTGGCACTGCCGATGACGCTGGACGCGTTGGTGCCGAGCCCGCCCGATCGCGAACGTCTGCTCGGCCTGTATCGGCGTTTCGAATTCAACCGGCTGGCGGACGAACTCGCCAACGCAATGGGTGAAGGCGCCAGCACGGCGGTGGCGAAGCTGGAAGGTCAGGCCGCTACTCAAGGAGTAGCGGGAGTAGCGGGCACTGCAACGACGACGGCGCCGACCGCGCCAACTGCTGATGCGCCGATCGCCGACTCGCCGCGCACACAGCCGACGCTGGTACTCGACGCGGCCGCGCTCGATGATTTGCTGCGTCGCCTCGAAAGTGCGGAACTGATTTCCGCAGACACCGAAACCGATAGCGTCGACGCGATGCAGGCGCGACTGGTCGGGTTGTCGTTCGCAGTCGAGAGTGGTCACGGCTGGTACGTGCCGGTTGCGCACGATTACCTCGGTGCGCCCGAACAACTGAAATGGGAGGTTGTGCGCGCCAAGTTGAAGGCGGTGCTGGAAGACCCGGCCAAGGCTAAGGTCGGCCAACATGCCAAGTACGACATCAACGTGCTCGCCAATCACGGCGTGATGCTGCAGGGCCTGGCCTACGACACGATGCTGGAAAGCTATGTGCTCGACGCCGCCGGACAGCGGCACGACATGGACACGCTGGCGGAAAAATATCTCGGTCATCGCACGATCCATTTCGCCGATGTCGCCGGCAAGGGCAAAGGCCAGCTCACCTTCAACCAGGTCGCGCTCGACAAGGCCGCCGAATATTCCGCCGAAGACGCCGACATCACCCTGCGGCTGCATCAGGCGTTGTATCCGCGCGTCTGCGAGATCGACGCCTTGAAGCAGGTGTTCGATACGCTGGAAATGCCACTGGTGCCGGTGCTCGCGCAGATGGAGCGGAATGGCGTTGGCATCGACGGCAAGCTGCTGGTGCGAATTAGCGGCGAACTCGCCGGTCGCATGGAAGAGTTGCAAGCGCAGGTCTGGCAGCAGGCCGGCGGCGAATTCAATCTTGGATCGCCCAAGCAGTTGCAGGCGATTCTCTACGACAAGCTGCAACTGCCAGTGCTCGGGCGCACGCCGAAGGGCGATCCCTCGACCGCCGAAGACGTGCTGGAAGAACTCGCCGCACAACATCCGCTGCCGAAGTTGCTGCTCGAATGGCGCGGCTTGTCGAAGCTGCGTTCGACCTACGCGGACAATCTGCCGAAGCAGATCAATCCGCGAACCGGCCGCATCCACACCTCGTATCACCAGGCGGTCGCGGCGACCGGGCGGTTGTCGTCGTCCGATCCGAATCTGCAGAACATTCCGGTACGCACGGCCGAGGGTCGTCGCATCCGCCAGGCCTTCATCGCCGAGCCGGGCAATGCGCTGCTGTCGATCGACTACTCGCAGATCGAATTGCGCTTGATGGCGCATTTTTCCGGCGACGAGCGTCTGCAGGACGCGTTCCGCCGCGGGCTCGACATCCATCAGGCCACCGCGGCCGAAGTCTGGGGACTGCCGCCCGATCAGGTCAGCAGCGATCAGCGCCGCTCCGCAAAGGCGGTCAATTTCGGCCTGATCTACGGCATCTCAGCGTTCGGTCTGGCGCGCCAGCTCGGCATCCCGCGCGGCGAAGCGCAGGACACCATCGATCGCTTCTTCGCGCGCTATCCCGGCGTCAAGCGGTTTATGGACGGCACCCGCGAGCAGGCACGTCAACAGGGCTATGTGGAAACGCTGTTCGGTCGCCGGCTGTATCTGCCGTACATTCATTCGCGCAACGGTGCGCAACGGCAGTACGCCGAACGCACCGCGATCAACGCGCCTCTGCAGGGCACCGCCGCCGACCTGATCAAGCTGGCGATGATCGAGGTCGCTGGCTGGCTGACGCAGCGCGCACCGGCGGTGCGGATGATCATGCAGGTCCACGATGAACTGGTGTTCGAAGGCGCAGAGGCCGAGCTGCGCGAGCTGGCGCCGGCGATTGCCGGTCGCATGTGCAAGGTCAAAGCGCTGGCGGTTCCCCTGGTGGCCGATTGGGGAATGGGTGCGAACTGGGACGCCGCCCACCAGGCGAGCGGTCACGTCAGCAGCGCGGCCTGAGCCGCACGCAGAACAATCAAGCAGTTAGAGGCAACCGACGGTTCGCCACGCCGCGAAAGATCGAAAACGATCCTTGTCGTTTCAGTGCCTTGCACCAACTCGCTTACATTTCGCGCAAAGTCGGCAAAAATTTGTTGCGATGCGGGTGAACTAAGGCGGGGTGGCTGTATCTAATTTTGCGAACGGTGACTCCCTTTCCCGTTCATCCGCCTTCACTCCCTGGGCGGATTCGTCCGGCTCCCCCAAGCCGGAACTCGTTACCCGGTGGGTTCCCCCGACCTGCCGGGTATTTTTTTGTGTGCGAATTGTCCGCGTCGTAGCGGACGGCCGTTCGGTCACGAACGCGCCTGCGACCGACAACACCGCGCGGTTCCAGCAGCACGTTCGACCAACAGCAGCGGCTGCGATCAAGCCCGCGACTCCGGTCTACGGCTTCGACGCGCACTGGCGGCTAATTCAAGCGACAGCTAACTGAACCGGCGGCGAACTCAACCGGTAGCTAACTCAAGCCTTGTCTGGTGCCGGGTCGTCCGTCGCGGGCTCGGCTGGCGCAGGCGTATCCAGCAGCCACTGGTGCACGGTTTCGCGCGCGGTTTCGAGGCCGATACCGTTCTCCGACGAAAACGCCTGCACGCTGCAGTTGAATGCGCGTTCGCGCAACTGCGCCTCAACAGCACGCAGCGCGTTTTTCATCGCTCCGAAGCCGAGCTTGTCCGCCTTGGTCAGCAGTACGTGCGTCGCGCACTCGCGCGCCCGCGCCCATTCGAGCATCTGCCAGTCGAGATCGGTCAGCGGGTGGCGAATGTCCATGACCACAACGACCCCACGCAGATTTGGCCGATGCTCCATGAAGCCACCGACCAGATGGCCCCAGGCGCGCTTGACCTCGAGTGGTGCTTGCGCGAAACCGTAGCCCGGAAGATCGACCAGGCGATGCCCGCTGGGTAGCCCGAACAGGTTGATCAACTGGGTGCGGCCGGGCGTTTTGCTCACGCGCGCAAGACCGCCCTGATCGCAAATTTTGTTCATTGCGCTCGATTTGCCGGCGTTCGAACGGCCGACGAACGCGGCCTCGCCGGCCTGGTCCATCGGCAGTTGCATCAGGCGCGCGGCGGACAGCAGAAAACGGGCTTGGCGGAACGGATTGAAAGGCGCTGGCGTGTTCAAGAAAGGCGGGTCGGGAGGGGTGGCATTTGGGCACAATGGCGAGGCCATCGTGTAATATTCGGCGGTCTTTGCTGGACCCAATCAATTCCAATTGTGCGCCGAACGCGGACTGCGCGTTACGGTTTTCCGGAGCTTACGTAATGAAGCGCGTCGTCATCGCACTTGCCATCCTGCTTGCGCCCCTGATTGTCAGCGCCGAAGACGCCACGCCAGCGGCCGCCACCGCCGCAACCGCCAAGGCGGGCGACGCGTTCACGGGCAGCGATCCGACCGCAGCCGCCGCGAAGGCCGCCACCTGTTTCGCCTGCCACGGCGCCGGCGGTAACGGCGGCGTCAATCCGGCGTGGCCGAAGCTGGCGGGCCAGCATTCGGCCTACATCTATGGCCAGCTCAGCGCGTTCAAGTGCGGAACCCTGCCGGCCGATCAGCGCGCGGCGGCGAAATGCACCGATGTGCGCGTGAACGCGGTGATGGCCGGCCAGGTTGCCGCACTCAGCGATCAGGACATGCGCGACCTCGCCGCCTACTTCGCATCGCAGAAGCCGGTGCCGGGTCTCGGCAAGAAGGACAGCGTCGCGGTGGCTGAAAAGCTCTATCGCGCGGGTGACGCGAGCCGCGGCCTGCCGGCCTGCTCGGCCTGCCACGGCCCCTCGGGCGCGGGCAATTCCGCCGCACAGTTCCCGCGTCTGGGCGGTCAGAACACCGACTACGCCGTCAACGAACTCAAGCTGTATCGCAGCTGCGCCACCAGCAACTTCCAGGGTTGCGAGCGCGGCGGTGCGGGCAAGGCGCAGATGATGTCGACCGTCGCCGGCAAGCTCAGCGATGCCGAAATCGACGCGCTGGCCGGCTACCTGACCGGTCTGCAGTAAGCCGGCAGCAAGCTCACCTCACGCAAGCTTAAGGCTCAGATCAGAACGGAGTGACACCGATGCGTCTGTTTCAGTCTTTGGTATTTGCCAGCCTCGCGATCTTTGCGGTGGCGTGTTCAGCGGCCACCGAGCCGGCTTCCAGCTATGAGCTCGGCAAGCAGTTCCAGGTGGTGCGCGAAGTCGCCACGCCGACGGATGCCAAGCGCGTCAGCGTCGAGGAATTCTTCTGCTTCTGCTGCCCGCACTGCTACGCGGTGGACCCGGCGATCGAAGCCTGGCGCAAACAGAAAGCGCCGGACGTCGACTTCAGCTTCGTGCCGAACACGCTGGGTCGTCCCGACGGCGATGTGCAGGCGCGTGCCTTCTACATCGCGCAGGCGCTCGGAGTCGAAGACAAGATTCACACGCCGCTGTTCCAGGCGATCCACGAGCAGCGCCAGCCGATGTCCACCTTGCCGGAAGTCCGCGACCTGTTCGGCAGCGTCGCTGGCGTGAAGCCGGAAGATTTCGACCAGCTATCGAGCAGCTTCGTAGTCGATGCCAACCTGCGCAAGGCCGAAAACGAGTCGCGCAGCTATGGCGTGGCGAGCACGCCGACCATCGTCGTTGGCGGCAAGTACTCCGTTTCGGGCGGCTCGCCGGAGTTGACCAAGATCCTCGACTTCCTGGTCGCCAAGGTGCGCAAGGAACGCAAGTCCTAACGCAGGTCCTCGGCGCGTCCGCGCCAACTGCGCAGCCTCCGACCCCGACGGCGTTTTTCGCGCCGCCGGGGTTTTTCGTTGTTGCGGACTTCGGTCGTGCGGTCTGCTGACCCGATCCCACCGGCCCGATCCCACCGGAGAATGTCGATAAAACGGCGGCTGTTGATCTCAACGCGGGCGAGTATGCTGGGCGTCCGCACCCGCCTCGCCTGAGGAACGCCATGACCACCACGACACGCAGCTTCGACACGTTCGCCTCGTTCTATCCGTTCTATCTGAGCGAGCACTCGAATCGCACCTGCCGCCGCCTGCACTTCATCGGCAGTTCGCTGGTGCTGGCGACGCTGGTGTATGCGTTTGCAAGCGGCCATTTCGCCGCCCTCTGGTTACTCCCCGTGTTCGGCTACGGCTGCGCCTGGATCGGTCACTTCGTGTTCGAAAAGAACCGGCCGGCGACGTTCAAGGCGCCGTTCTACAGCCTGATGGGTGACTGGGTGATGTACCGCGACATGTGGCTCGGCCGCATGACGTTCTAAAGCCGCCGCGGCCGGCAGCGCGCAGAAACCCGCTAGAATTCGCGCCGTTTCCACGCACGCCCATCGCAGGGGCGGATCATCCATGTCGCAACAGCAATTCGATGTCATTGTGGTTGGCGGCGGTCACGCCGGCACCGAGGCCGCGCTGGCCGCGGCGCGCAGCGGCGCGCGCACGCTGCTGCTGACTCAGAACATCGAAACGCTCGGGCAGATGTCGTGCAATCCGGCGATCGGCGGCATCGGCAAGGGCCATCTGGTGCGTGAGATCGATGCGCTCGGTGGATTGATGGCGCACGCCGCCGATCGTGCCGGCATTCAGTTCCGCACGCTCAACGCCAGCAAGGGGCCGGCGGTGCGCGCCACCCGCGCGCAGGCCGATCGCATGCTCTACAAGTGGGTCGTGCGCGAAACGCTGGAGAATCAGCCGAATCTGGCGCTGTTCCAGCAGGAAGTCGACGACCTCATCGTCGAAGGCGAACGCGTGCGTGGCGTGATTACGCGCATGGGCCTGCATTTCGTCGCGCCGGCCGTGGTGCTGACGGTCGGCACTTTCCTCGCCGGCAAGATTCACATCGGCCTGGTGAATCATCAGGGTGGGCGCGCCGGCGACGCGCCGAGCAATGCCCTGGCCGCACGCCTGCGCGAACTGCCGCTGCGGATTGGCCGTTTGAAGACCGGCACGCCGCCGCGCATCGACGGCCGCACGATCGACTTCTCGGAATTGCAGGAACAGCCGGGCGACACGCCGACACCGGTGTTCTCGTTCTTAGGCTCGCGCGCGGAACACCCCCGCCAGGTGCCCTGCTGGATTACGCACACCAACGCGCGCACCCACGACATCATCCGCAGCGGCTTCGACCGCTCGCCGATGTTCACCGGCGTCATCGAAGGCACCGGCCCGCGCTATTGCCCGAGTGTGGAAGACAAGGTCAATCGCTTCGCCGACAAGACCTCGCACCAGATTTTCATCGAGCCGGAAGGGCTCAACACGCGCGAGATTTATCCGAATGGCATCTCGACCTCGCTGCCGTACGAGATCCAGGAAGCCTTCGTCCGCAGCATCAAGGGCTTCGAGAACGCGCGCATCACGCGGCCCGGCTACGCAATCGAATATGACTACTTCGATCCGCGCGACCTCAAGCGCTCGCTCGAAACCAAGGTGATCGGCGGCCTGTTCTTCGCCGGCCAGATCAATGGCACCACTGGTTACGAGGAGGCCGCCGCGCAGGGCTTGCTCGCCGGCATCAATGCCGCGCGCCTGTCGCGCGACGAAGCTTCATGGACGCCGCAGCGGCACGAGGCCTACATCGGCGTGCTGGTCGACGACCTCATCACGCGCGGCACCGCCGAGCCGTACCGCATGTTCACCTCGCGCGCCGAACATCGCCTGCTGCTGCGTGAGGACAACGCCGATCTTCGCCTCACGCCGATCGGCCGCGAACTCGGCCTGGTCGACGACCGTCGCTGGCAGCAGTTCGAGGCCAAGCATGCGGCGATCGAGCAGGAATACGCGCGACTGGACGCGCATTGGTTCAAGCCCTCACAGCTCGACACGCCGGCGATGACCTCGGTGTTCGGGCCCGCGCCCACCAGCAGCCGCGTATCCGCGCTCGAGTTGCTGCGACGGCCGGAAGGCAGCTATCCCGTGCTGCAACAGCTGGGAATCGCGCCGCTGAGCATCGACGCACGGGTTGCCGAGCAGGTGGAAATCCGCGTCAAGTACGCCGGTTATATCGAGCGCCAACAGGGCGAGATCGATCGCGCGCGCCGCTACGACGAAGCCCCATTGCCATTGGAGCTGGATTACGCCGCGGTCAGCGGACTGTCGAACGAAGTGCGCCAGAAATTGACACTGCATCGGCCCGAAACCGTCGGCCAGGCCGGCCGCATCTCCGGCATTACGCCGGCTGCGGTGTCGCTGTTGCTGGTGCACCTGAAGAAGATCGGGCTGCTGCGCAAGAGCGCCTGATCGACGCCGCGCTTGCTACCAAGCGTGTAGCAATACCGTGGTCATTGGGCCCAGGCCCGCGGCGCGGCCCGCTCGAAGCGAAGCCCGCTGGGATTCGATCTATGCGGCTTGCTATGCGGTTTGGACGTGCGAGCCGGCGCGCAAGAACAGCGCGCGTAAAGCCGTGTCAGCAGAGGGTGTTGATCGCACGCAGCACGTCGGAGCGCGAGATGAGTCCGACCAAGTTGCCGTTTTCGACCACTGGATAGCGCCGGTACGACGCGCTGACGAACATGCTCGCCAGCTGGGTCAGATTGGTGTCCGGCTCGACGCTGACCACCTTGGTCGCCATGAACTGGCTGACCGGCCCGGCAATACAGGTGTCGTGCGAAGCGGTGAGTCCGATGTTCAGACAATCGCGCTCGGACAGCATCCCGACCAGCTTGCCGGCGGAATCAATCACCGGTGCGCCGGCAATTCTGTGGGTCACCAGAGAATTGATCGCCGCCATCACGTCCATATCGGGCGTGAATGTAATGAGTTGCGTGCTCATGTATTCACGCACCCGCAGCGAGTCGAGCGTTGCCATTGCATCCTCCTCTGCTAATGTCGGCGCAACCGACATTAGCGCGTAGCGAGGCGATGCGCAAAGGGCGATCTACAGCGCGTCGCCGAGCAGGTCGAATTGGGGGGTCGGTTCGTCGGGTCCGGTTTTCGGCAGAACCGAGTGCAGGCCGGCTCCGTGCTCGCGCAACCAGGCGCGCCAGGTTTCGAAATCGGGCATCTGCCGGTTCACCAACTGCCAGAAGCGTTTCGAATGATCGAGGTGGCGGCGGTGGCACAGCTCGTGGACGACAACGTAGCGCAGCACCTCGGTCGGCGCCAGGATCAGCCGCCAGTTCAAACTGATCAATCCGCTCGGCGCACAACTGCCCCAGAGCGAGCGCTGATCGGCAACCCGCGGCCCGCTGAAATCCACGGCCAGCCGCTCGGCTTCTTCGTGCATCAGTTGCAAGGCCTCGCGCCGCGCCAGTTCGCGTAGCGCGCGGCGCAGTGCCGCGACGCGTGCCGTGGTCGAGGTTTTGGCCGGCGCGCAGTACAGCGAGATGGCTTCGTCGAACCGCACCGTCGGTCGCGTGCCGCGGGTTGGCACTAACACCAGCGGCAGACGCTCGCCACGCAGCGGAATACGATCGCGCCCATCCCAGCGCAGCGGTTGTGGCGGCGGCGCCTTAGGATGTTGTTCGAGTTCGACGATCTTGCGCCGCACCCAGTCTTCGCGGCTACGCAGAAAGTCATACGCCGCGCGCTTCGGTACGAAACGCGGAATCACCAGCAGCACGCGCCCGTCGGCGCGAACTTCGATGCGGATTGATCGCGCTTGCGGACTTACGCGCTCTACAACTTGCAGCGCGAGAAGGGCTGCGTCTGCGGACGGCATGCGATTCGACTATTTCGCTAAAGACGAAACGCTAAGGCGCTTCATCAAGGAGTTTGGAAACCGGGTTGCCCCAACTGCTCGGGCGTCTGCGGGACACGTTGAAAAGTGCTGACATCGTAACCCTGCGCGGCGAAATGCTTCAGAAGATCTTGGTAGGTCGCGTCGCTCATGTTCGGCGAACGTGCGAACACCCAGCCCCAACTCTTGTCCGGGTAGCCAACCAGTGCGTACTGATAGTCGGCGTCGACGTAGATGATGGGATAGCTGAAGTATACCGGCCAGAACGGCGAGGCGCGCCACATCGCGTTGTTGCTGCCCGCGACGACGTAATCCTTTAGTGCGGCGCGCGTCAGTTCGGCATCGAACGCTTTTTTATGGCCGAAATAAAGGTCGTCGATATCGCCATCGGCGCGCTTGCTGTATTCGACATAGCTGCCGACGTAGCCGCGCTCGGCGAAGTACGGAATGTTGGCGATGATGTACCAGCGCCCCATGTAACGATCGAGATCGACACTCGGTGCGAGCTTCAGCGGTTGCTCCGCGAGCGGCCCGGTCGGCGTGTGTGCGCACGCAGCGGTGCCGAGTGTGATCGCGGCGAGCAGCAAGGCGGCAGTCGCCCGATTCCAGTTCAGCATGTTCCACTCCAGTGGCGATTGATGACGAATGCGTCCAATCGAGATAACGGCGCAGCACCGAAATTGGATTCGCACCCGCAGCGCTATGACTGCCTCGCGGCCGACTCAGTTCGCTTTGTAACCGATACGCGCGAGTAAGCCGTCGAGCTCGTCGAGGCTATGAAAGCGGATACGCAACTCGCCCTTGTCGTCGGCGGTGTTGCGAAACTCGGCGGGATAACCGAGTTGCTCGGACAGCGCTTGTGCCAGCCGCGACCATTCGTCGCGCCGCGCCGGTACCACCGGCAGCGTCACCGCCGCCGCCAGACGCCGCTCCAGCGCACGCACGGTCAAATGCTCACGTGCGCACAGCCCGGCCCAGCCCAGCTGTTCGGTCTGCGGCAGCCCGGCGAGAATCTTCGCGTGGCCCAGCGAGAGCACGCCGCTGTCGACTTGTTCGCGCACCGCCGGTGCGAGCGACAGCAGACGCAAGAAATTGGTGACGTAGGCGCGTGACTTGCCGATGCGACTGCCGATGGCTTCGTGCGTCAGCGCGAACGCCTCGCCAAGCCGGCGCAGACCTTCGGCGGTCTCGATCGGCGACAGCGACTCACGCTGCAGGTTTTCGATCAGCCCGAGGACATGCGCCGCATCGTCGTCGAGATCGTCGCGGATCACCGCCGGCACTTCGTGCAGTCCGGCCATCTGAGCGGCACGCCAGCGACGTTCGCCGGCCAGCAGTTCATACACACGGCCGCGTCGCCGCAGCACCAGTGGCTGCACGATGCCGGATTCGCGGATGGATGCCGCCAGCTCCGCCAGTCGCTCCGGTTCGAAGCGCTTGCGCGCCTGGGTTTCGCCGGGCTGGATCAAATCCACCGCGATGCGGCGGACTTCGCCGTTGGCGCTCAGCACGGGGTACCACGGCAGCTGTGAAATAATCGGGTCAAACCTGGATCCAGATCGAGAACCTAGTGGAACAAGAGTATCGGGCTATTCTGCAAGCGGTGGGAGAGGACCCGGAGCGCGAAGGTCTGTTGCGCACGCCCCATCGCGCGGCGAAGGCCATGCAGTTTTTGACCCAGGGCTATCACCAGAATCTGGACGAGCTGGTCAACGACGCCGTGTTCACCACCACCAACAACGAAATGGTGATCGTGCGCGATATCGAGCTGTACTCACTCTGCGAACACCACCTGCTGCCGTTCATCGGTCGCGCACACGTGGCGTACTTGCCGAACGGCAAGGTGATCGGGCTGTCGAAGATTCCGCGGATCGTCGATATGTTCGCGCGGCGCCTGCAGATCCAGGAGAAGCTCACTCAACAGATCGGCAACTGCATTCTCGAAGTCACCGGCGCCACCGGCGTCGGGGTTGTCGTTGAAGCGAAACATCTGTGTGCCATGATGCGCGGTGTGCAAAAGCAGAACTCGTCGATGACCACCTCGATGATGCTCGGCCGGTTCCGCGACGATCCACGTACCCGTCAGGAGTTCCTGACGCTGATCAAGAACTAGCGCATCGGCGAACGCGAAACCGCTGCAAGTTCAGCCACCGATTACGACCCGACATCCGATTCAGGCTTGAATCCGTATAATTAGAGGCAAGCTTTACCCAGTTGAGGCTCGGTTTTCGAGATCAACGGGCTAACGCGGCATCAACCAAGGAGTGTGATCGTTATGGGCAGCGCAGCGCCCACCAGCAGTTTCGGAACCCCCGACCAGCTCGAAGTGCTCGTCGCGATGGAGCCTGCGGTCGTTCGTTTGACCGAGGCGCATCAGGCCAGCCGCCGGCTGTGGTTTCCGAACGACTTGTCGTCGGCAGACGCCGAAGGCGGCGCCGCGCTCGACGCCGAACTGGTCGAGTTGCGCGAGGCTGCCCGCGGTCTGCCCGACACCACGCGCGTCGCCCTCGCCATCAACCTGCTGACCGAAGAAGGCCTGCCGCACTTTCACCGGCTGATCGCCACCCACCTCGGCAACGAATCGCCGTGGTCGGACTGGAACAACATGTGGACCGCCGAGGAAGATCGCCACGGCTGCGCACTGCGCGATTACGTGCGTGACGCGCGCATCTTCAACATGGGCGCGCTGGAGCGCATGCAGTACCGCTATATCGAATGCGGCTTCAACCCTGATTGGCAACGCGACCCCTATCGGCTGCTGGCGTACACCAGCATGCAGGAGAAGGCGACGCAGGTTGCGCATGCGAATGTCGGCCGCACCTGCGGCAAGTACGAGCCGCGCATCCAGCGTGTGCTCGCGCATATCGCCGGTGACGAATCGCGGCACTACGCGTTCTATCGCAGCGCGTTTGCGGAAATCATCGAACGCGATCCGAACCGCGCGCTGCAGTCGCTGCTGAAGGTAATGCCTGCACTGGCAATGCCTGGACACACGATGCCCGGCTACGATCATATGTCCGATGTGGTTCGTCGCTGCGACATCTACGGTCCGCGTCACTACCAGAAAATCGTCGAAGAACTGCTGGCGTTCTGGAAGATCGAAACACTCTGCGGCCTGTCGGCAGAAGGACGCGCAGCACAGGACAAGCTGATGCAGATTCCGGCGCGCCTGCAGCGTATGGCCGACTATCTCGACGCCAAAACGCAGCCGCGCAGTTTCGGATTCGACTTCATCTACGATCGCGTCATCGATCTGTAGCCGCGCGTCGGCAGGCGTCCGCGCTGCGGGCGCTGACGCGTCCAAGCCCGTGATACCGCAGTCGCCAGCACACAACCTCAGTGTGCGATGTGAAACCCCGGCGCGTGGCCTTCGTTCGTCACGGTGGCTTCCCACACTAGCTTGGTTACGCCGGCTGCGGGTGGTCCGTGGCGCAACCAGTCGCGCATGGCGTGCAGCGCCGCGTCGCTACCGCTGGCCACACCTTCAACGCTGCCATCGCTGCGGTTTCTAACCCAGCCCTGGAGTCCCAGGGCCTGCGCCTGCTGGCGCGTGGCGTGGCGGAAGCCGACGCCCTGCACACGGCCGGCGACGACGAATCGGTATGATGCGGTCATGAATGGTTCGGAGTTTTCGCAATGAAACCACGCGCACCGATTCTAAACCGCCTGCAAAAGGGCCTCCAGCGTGCGCGCGAGGCTGCCTCCGGCGTCGCGCCGAACGCGGCGCAGCGCAGCGACTCCTTTGCGTTCGCGGCCGAAATTCCCGGCGCCCACGGCAAGCCGCTCTGGCGTTTGGCGATCGAGATGCAGACGCAGCCTCAGGGTGGCGGCGAACAGATGCACATGCGCGTGCATTGGCAGGCGAACTTCGGCAGCAACCTCGCGCTGGACGGTCCGCGCGGGGCGTCGGCCGAGCGCGACGCGTCCAACAGCACAGACCCGGGCCACGCACAGGGCACCGCGATGGCCGAGCGCATGGGCGACTGGATTCGCGCCGGACTTTCGCAGCCGCTGGTCCGTCGCCTGGCCGAACCGCTGTTGCGCCACGACTTCAACAGCTGGCTCGAGCTGCGGGCATCCTCGGCCGATCTCGCCGCCGGCAGCAAGGCGCTGCTACCCGAGCGAGAGCGCCTGCAAACGCTCGGCGTCACCATTCCCGACGGCGATGGCCCTCTGGCACAGACCTGGAGCGGAAGTGCGCAGGGCGCACGCCCGGGCTTCGCTCAGATGTCGCTGCTGCGACTCGACAAGCGGCACTTGCCGCGCTCGCTTGCAGCACTGCTCGGCACGCGACCGTTTCAACTCGCCGCCGCCATCGTCAACGTCGTCGAGCCGCAGGCCAAACCGCGTTGAGCGAGCCGCTGCCGACGGCGTTCGAGCAGGCATAAAAAAAGCCCGGATCAGACGATCCGGGCTTTTTGTTTGCAGCGAGGCGAAGAACTAGCCGGCGTACTGCAGCGAGTTGCCGGACACCCGAACCTTGGCACCCACGCCGAGGCCGTTGAGCGTATCGACGGTAACTTCACGCGTGCCGCCGGCATCCATGTTGACGATCACGTGATAAACCGTTTTCGCGCGCACCTGCGATTCGACTTCGCGACCGGCGAAGGCACCGCCGATGGCACCGAGCGCGATCATCGCGATCTTGCCCGACTTCTTACCGAACTGACCGCCGGCAGCGCCGCCGGCAGCAGCACCACCGAGCGTGCCGAGTGCGCCGGCCTGACCGGCAACGCGCTCTTCCTGCACCGAGGCAATCGTGCCGCAATCTTCACAAGCCGGCGGTGGCGGCGGCGCCTGCTGGGCCTGCGCCTGTTCGCGCGCACGATCGCGCTCGCGCTGCTGCTCGCGAATGCGTTCGTCATGCGCACGTTCGGCGCTACGGTCCGGTGCGGGGGCTGGCGCGGGTGCGGCGGCCGGAGCGGGTGCCTCGCCCGCGGGCGGCGGGGCGACCGGAACGGCGTTGGGATCGGTCGGCGGTGGCGGCTGTTGCGGACCGCAGGCGGCGAGCGTCATCAGAGCGACGATGGCGCATGAGGCAAGTGCTTTTTTGAACATTCAAATCTCCCTCGGATGTGTCGAGTGACCGCAGGCTATCACGCAAAGCTGAACGATAGCTGTACGCGCTTGGACCGATGCTACGGCTAACGGGTTCACAGCAAAAAAGGTCTGGCGCTATTCGCGTGCGTGTTCTTTGGTGTCGAGGAATTCGATTTCGGGATGACGTTCGCGCGTCATCGAAAGATTCACCGAAGAAGACGCCAGATAGACCAGATCGCCATAGTGATCGCGCGCCACGCGTGCTTCGTTCTTGTCGATGAACGCCTTGATCTTGCGTTCATCGTCGGCCGCGATCCAGCGTGCGCAATACACCTGCACAGGCTCGAACGCGGAGTCCACGCTGTATTCGTCCTTGAGCCGGTACTGCACCACGTCGAACTGCAGCGTGCCCACTGCGCCAAGCACGATGTCGTTGTTGATCAGCGGTCGATACACCTGGGTGGCACCCTCCTCGCACAGCTGATCGAGTCCCTTGTTGAGCTGTTTCGACTTCAGCGGATCCTTCAGGATCACGCGACGGAACAGCTCCGGCGCGAAATTCGGAATGCCGGAGAAGCGCAGCGACTCACCTTCCGTGAACGAATCGCCGATGGCGATGGTGCCGTGGTTGTGCAGGCCGATGATGTCGCCCGGATAGGCGCTCTCCACGTTCTCGCGATCCGCCGCCATGAAGGTCAGCGCGTTGGAGATGCGCACAATGCCGCCGAGCCGCACGCTGTGCAGGCTCATGCCCTTGCGATAAACGCCCGAGCACACGCGCAGAAACGCCACGCGGTCGCGATGTTTGGGGTCCATGTTCGCCTGGATCTTGAAGACGAATCCGGAGAACTTGTCGTGCTCCGGATACACCTCGCGATCGGTGCCGTTGAACGCGGCTACACGCGGCTGCGGCGACGGTGCCCAGTCGACGAATCCGTTCAACAATTCGCGCACGCCGAAGTTGTTGATCGCCGCGCCGACGAACACCGGCGTGAGCTTGGCCGCGCGATAGCTGTCCAGATCGAACGCAGCACCCGCCATCTGCAGCAGATCGATTTCGTCGAGCAGCGTCTGGTACGGAATGCCGAAACGCTCGGCCATGCCGTCTGCGCGCAGACCATCGACGGTCTCGATATCGCTGATCCGGTTCTTGTCGCCGCTGTACAGATAGAAGCGATCTTCCAGCAGGTGATACACGCCGCGGAATTCACGACCGGTGCCGAGCGGCCAGGTGATCGGCGTGCAATGCAGGCCCAGCACTTTCTCGATTTCGTCGAGCAGGTCGAGCGGCGGCCGGCTCTCGCGGTCGAGCTTGTTGATGAAGGTGATGATCGGCGTATCGCGCAGCCGGCAGATCTCCATCAGCTTGATGGTGCGCGGCTCCACGCCCTTGGCGGCGTCGATCACCATCAGCGCCGAGTCCACCGCCGTCAGCGTGCGGTAGGTATCTTCGGAGAAGTCCTCGTGACCGGGCGTGTCGAGCAGATTGACGATGCGATCGCGATACGGAAACTGCATGACCGAAGTCGTAATCGAGATGCCGCGCTGCTGCTCCAGCGCCATCCAGTCGGACGTTGCATGGCGCGCGCTCTTGCGGCCCTTCACGGTGCCGGCGAGCTGGATCGCGCCGCCGAACAGCAGCAGCTTTTCGGTCAGCGTGGTCTTGCCCGCGTCCGGATGCGAGATGATCGCGAACGTGCGGCGTCGCGAGATCTGATCCGTAAGCTGTTGTTCGAGACTCGACATAAAGCGCGCAGCGTCCCTGGACGGACGTCGACAAAAGGAGGGATTTCGCCTCTCGGGCCGCAGAGTTTATTGAAGCGGCACGCAAAAGTCCTGAATTTCGCCGGAGTTTCGGCGACCGACCACCGTAATGCCGCGTTCGCGGCCGGCACGATACTCTAAGAGCGCCCGGAAAATCGCCGGGGATCGACCACGCAGAGCGCCATGCTAGATCGCCTCGGAGAAAGCGTTTTCGCCGCCGTGCTCAGCGCGCACCAACTGCATGCGCGCGTCACCGACAACATCACCTACTGCGGCAACTGGTCGGACTACGACCTCGAAACCGATCGCGGCCTGTTCCATTTGCTCGATACCGGCAGTTGCTGGGTCGAAAGCAGCGCGCTGCGCGAGCCGGTGCAACTGCACGCGGGCGACCTGATCATGTTTCCGCACGGCCACGGGCACACCTTGTGCAATGCGCTGAGCCAGCCGATCGAATCCGGTGCCGCACCCAGCGCCACCGTCATGCTGTGCGGCGAATTCACCTTTGCCAGCGGCCGTCACAACCCGATACTCGATGCGCTGCCGGATTGGTTCGTGCTGCGCGCCGCCGAAGCCGGCACCAGCTTCCGCAGCCTGGCGCAGCTGCTGGCGGTCGAATCCGGCAAAGGAAGTTTCGGCACCGACGTCGTACTGGACAAGCTGGCAGACGCCTTCTTCGTCATGGCGATCCGCAACTTCATCGAGCAGTCCGAAAACCGCCGCGGTCTGCTCGCCGCGATTTTCGATCCGCGCATGGCGCGCGCGCTCAATGCCATGCACACCCAGCCGGGAAAACCCTGGACTGTGGCGACACTCGCGGAAGTTGCGCTGCAATCGCGCACCGCGTTCGCCCAGCAATTCACCGAACTGCTGGGCACCAGCCCCATCGATTACCTCACCCGTTGGCGCATGACCGAAGCCCTGCGCCTGCTGCAGGACCCGCGCCGCTCGGTCGCCGCCGTGGCCGAAGACCTCGGCTACCAGACCGAAGCCGCCTTCCGCCGCGCCTTCAAAAAACACCACGGCTTCGGCCCCGGCAAGGTACGCCGCGACGCCGCGCACGCGGGGCAAGCCGAGGCCACAGATCCCGACGACTGAGCCGGCGAGAACGCGGCGCTCTGCATGCGCCGTGATGCGCGCCGCGCAAGGTCGGGCTTTATACTTCTTTCCCGTGCGGGCCTATAGCTCAATTGGTTAGAGCAGAAGACTCATAATCTTTTGGTTCCAGGTTCAAGTCCTGGTGGGCCCACCACTCAGTCCATTCTGCCGAGACAATTTCGGTGAATGTCGCCAGGAGGCCCACAAGACGTGGGGTTCTTGGAACTCCGTTTGGTCACGGCGACGGATGCGACCATGCATGCAAGGTGAGACCACAATTGCACTGAATACTGATCCGGGCGATGGAAAAGAAAACGCAAGCCTGATATGAGCCCCAGCGATGTTTGCTCGGATCCGGAGCACGCACGTTCTGGGTCATTTCGAAGTACACGTTTTCACATTGGATCGACGAGCTGTCGATCAGCGAGACTTCGACCGCGACCCGGGATATTTGACCCGCGCAAGGTCAGAAATTGCTAAAAGCGTTTAGCCCAACCGATCCAGACCACATCGACATGGGCTGCGACAGATTCAGTCGCACCGAGCACAAGGGCCGAAGGCCCGCCATACGAGGCGAAAAAATAGTGTGAATAAGCGAACTGGAGCTCGTAGGCCGGGGAATACCACCAGTTGAAGCCGATGCTTGCCGTCGTCGTCGGCGTGGGCGAAATCGTATTGACGCTTACCGAGCCGACGGACTTGTCACCGGGAGCGATTCCATAGGAAACCCCACCGAGAACACTCAGGCTCGGCGATAAGCTGAACTCAGTGCCGATTCGGTAATTGGTCTGATTGCGCCAGTTGAAACCACTGCCGCCTTTGCTCCCAAGGGGTGCGCCTTGCGGATTCTGGAGCGAGTTCAGCAGGCTGTTGCCCAACGCTGGAACTCCACGAAAGTCGATGCGCTGGACATCCAGCGCCAGCAGCCAATTCGAAGTAGCACGGAACGCGGCGCCGACGCTGTAATTCGCCGGCACATCGAAATGCCCGTCATCTGCAAGCAGTCCGCGATAACGATCGAAGCGCTGCATGTAAATCTTGGTTGAATAAGCTGCGCCAAGCGTAAGGCGCGGCAGCACTTCGCCATACCAGCCGACGCGGACACCGATGCCGAACGCCTGGTCGTAGCCGCGGTTGCTGACATTACTGGGATTCTGCGAAAGCGGCTCAAAGGCCTGTAGGCCATACGCGCGGAAGCGCTGATAAGCGATCAGCGGGGCAATTCCGAACGTGTTGCCCGGCGCGAACCGCCAAGCTGCCGTCGGCGCGAGGATGAGCTGGGACAGATCAACACCCAGCTGTCCGCAGCCGCCCAAAAAATTGGCCGGTTGGCTACCGCAGGCTGATGGATTCTGGTTGCTCGAAGGAACCCCGGTATTGCCGGGGTAGGCCGTATTGAGGGCGCCGTTCGCATATAGCGCTAGCCCGAAGGCGTAGTTATCGCCGAGCCGATGGGCAAATCCGGCCTGCGGAACGAAGAAGGTGCCGTTGTCGCTAGTCGTGGCAAAATCCATCGACGGGTCGGGTCCGCCCTGGCGTTCGATGCGCCGATAAAGCTCCGCGATGTTCGTACCGAGATCCAGGCGATTACCAACCGCGAAGAGCTTGCCGGGATTGGAAGAGGCCGCAAGACCATCCAATCCAACCGCAGTGGCGGTGCCAGCCATTTGCGACGAGTAGCCGCCGTAGAATGGAAGAAAATAGCCGCCGCCCGCCTGCACGCCCATGCTGCTCAGCATCAGTCCGCCGATCAGCACACCAACGGCAATCTGACGTCTCGCTGCAACGACCATCTCGCAAGGTTTCAACATTGCCGTCTCGACTCCCCTGAGCTGCGGCTGATCGCGCGAGTGTGGAGACCCGCCGGCTTTTTGTGCTGCCAGAATCAGCGCAAATCATTTTGGATCATATGATCCTAAATGGCAAACTATGGCCGGCTAGGAATCGGCGTCTGGGATGAACTACGATCACAATGGAAAAGTAGAGATCTCGTCAATATCGGTGCCCCCTACAGCGACTCTCGGCGTTTTCCGTTTTGACGAAGTGGTGCAGGAGCTGTAACCCGATGGCTCGACCCCGACAATTCGACGAACAGGTGGCGCTCGAAGTAGCGATGAATCGCTTCTGGGAGCATGGCTACGAGCGCACCACGGTCCGCGATCTCTCCGACCAGATGGGCGTAACGCTGTCTAGCTTCTTCAACGCGTTTGGCGACAAGCGATCAGTTTTCGAGCGCGCGCTCCAGCTCTACATTCTGGAGGTCGTCGGTTCGCTCACCGCGCACTTTGACGAGGACGCCCCGCCACTCGCAATCCTGGAGCGCTTCTTCGCCGACCTGATCGACAAGTCCTTGGAAGACCCGGACAACAAGGGCTGCTTATTGGTCAACTCGGCCGTGGAAGTAGTGCCGCACGACGCGGCTTTCCGCGACGTCGTTGTGCAGATGATGGCAAGGTTTGAAAAGTCTTTCGAGAAGCTGGTTCGCCGGGGGCAGCGCCAGGGCACTGTTAACGTAGCGCTGTCCCCTAAGGAGATGGCGAAACTTCTTCTGGCTCTAATGGTGTCGCTACGCTTGCTGGTTCGAGCGCGACCAGAGCGAGCACTGCTGGAGGGCGCGATTCGTCCGGTGTTCATGCTACTTGCGCCGCCTATAAGCAACACAAAATCGTCGTCGAAGCGTCTGCGAAATAGCATTGCTGGGGATTGAGGCGGATCGACGATGGCTCGATCCACCGGTCGAGTGCATCTGCCTCTCCACAACCGCCAACCAAGGGCAGTGATTCCAGTGATGCTAGTAGCCCACGCGCCTACCGACTCAGCGTCGTCGTTTCGATTCAAGCTGCATATGGGCAGTAGAATTAGTTAAATAGATTAGTCGATCGTGATCTTGTCCTCAGGTCATTTACTATCGATTATGTAGTGCGAGTCCATCACGCTCGCGGCATCTGGCAATAGTAGTTAGTCAGTAGTGCTCTAAAAGCGATGCAAGTGTTCGGGGGCCATATGCCATTCTCAGGCCATTGACGTCAGGGACCTTACTATCGGCAAAGGTCTTCACGCTCGACGCCACACGTTCTTTTTCCGGGGTTACTCTGCCGCTGGTTTTCCAACGGGGCGCCCCTGCACTTCTGCTCGAAGTCTTATCACTTCCTCTTCGAGCATCTGCATGCGGTCTGCCATGTAGTCGAAGCTCGAATATTCAAGGGCCTGCACAATCGCGAACAAGCGGCCGAACAGTCGTTCGATCCAGTTGCCGGTTTCTTCAGTTGCGTCGGTCAAATCGATTCTCCAATTGTCATATTCATGAGTGGGATGCTCTTCCGACGTTCGGGCCTATGGTTCCTCTGCTCCGCTGAATGACCAGCCGTCCGCATTTCTATTTCTGACAATGCGGCCTGCGCAAGGGGTTGTGAAATGCGTCCCGAGCACCAGTACATCGGGTTTGCTGTGATCGTCGATGAATTTTTGGCGCGTTGTTTTTGCGTGTCCCTGGTCGGTATCGAAGTTGCTGAGGATGCCGGGGTCTTGCAGTTGAATCGGGTGGAGAATGACGTCACCCGTGAAATCTGTCGTCATACGAGCATCGCCTCTTCTAGGTCATGCGAATGACCGATCTGCACTCGCACGGAAAGCAAGTCGGCAGTTTTGCAATTGGTGTAGACAGGTGGATCCAGAAACTGGTCCGGTCTTTCGGTTAGCGTCGCTGCGGCGATATTCCTCTTGGATAATGGGCGATCTGCCAGGGTTGCGATGCGCGCCAGATCTGCCGACTGAATAATATAGTAATTGATATATAATAGTGATGGACTTGTCAAGGCGTTGTATACTGATTGATATAGAACATAGGTGCGACGAAAGATGGGAAGGCCACGCGAATTCGACATTGACAAAGCGGTTGATACGGCCATGGATATGTTTTGGCGCAATGGCTATGACCGGACATCGCTTTCGGATCTGACCGGCGCGCTGAAGATCGCGCCGCCGAGCTTCTATTTTGCATTCGGCAGCAAGGAAGCCCTTTTCAAGAGGGTTCTCGATCGCTATCAGTCCGGACAGATGGGCTTCGTCGAGGACGCGTTCCGAATGCCAACGGCCAAGGAGACCGTGGAGACCTTCCTTTACCGAAAGGTGGACGCCCACACCGATCCGTCTCACCCGCCCGGTTGCCTAGTAGTGAATTGCTCCTTGCCGTGTTCAGCCGATGGGGACCCAATCCGGGAGGAACTCGCAGTCATGCGCGAGTTCGTCAGGCGCCAGTTTCTTAAGCGGTTTAGGCATGCTCAGGTCGACGGCGACTTGGCGCCCGACGTCGACGTAGGCGAACTCTCCAGATTCGTCATGGTGGTTTCCTGGGGGCTCGCGGCCGAAGCACAGGCCGGCGCTAGTCGCAAGGCCTTGTATCAGTCGGTCGCTATGGCGATGCGATCCTGGCCCCAAGCTGGAGAACAACTGAAACGTGCGCCTTTGTCACCGAAGAAGGCACGCCGTCCGCTGAGCGCGATTCAATCGAAGCGCTTGGCCCCGAAGCGGCGTTCCGCTGAATCCAAATCGAATGAAGTGGCCTGACCGCTAACCAGTAATCGCCTACAGCGGTGTCATTCAATGCGCGGAGCAACGCAGCGGTAAGCTTTGATGGATGCTGTGAATAGGATGCAAGCTTCGAAGTTGCCCGGTGCACTCAAATATCTGGATGAGCGCGGATGGTCAGTTTCAATGGATCTGATGGGCTCGGCACCATGGGCTTGATGTTGTAGTGCTGGCTCTGTTCGACCCACCGAAGAATATTCGGCTCCTGGATGATGTATGCACTATCCGACACTCATGGCGAGTGTCCGGCTGATAGACGTCAAGTCGAGGTCAGACTCGGCTGACCATTGATTGAATGCCGCTTGCATGGCGGCGAAGTCTCGTTTTCCACCCGGGGCCTTTGTAAGTACCTCTTCGCGGATCAACGCCTTGACCATGTCGGGCGTCGGAATGAAGGCAGGCTTGCCGATTGAGCGGAGAAAACGCATGCCCGTTTCTCCGCCCAGCCGACTCGCGTTCTTCTTCAGGTGCTGGAGCAGTCCGACGTAATCCGAATCGGGCCACTCCGCAAAAAAAAGTGCAGCGCTACCGTATTTCTCAGCCAGATCTGTCAAGAAATGTCCGTTTTGCCGAACGGACCGGATCTTGGCCGCATTCCGGACGATGCCTTTGTGCTTTAGCAAACTGTCAAATCGATCCTCGGTCATCCAGGCGCAGCGGCTCGGGATGAAACCAGAGAACGCCTCCTCGAACGCGTCCCATTTTCCGTCAATCACCTTCTGGGAAAATCCAGCGTAAAACACCCGACGCGACATTGCCGAGAGGATTCGGTCGTCGGGGATCTCGGCAATTCGAACTTTTGGAAGCGGGCGGGTCTCGGCCAGAGCCTTGGCGAGCGCGACAGGTCCGCCATGCTTTTGGGCGGCCAGCTTGTTGATTTCTTCGAACCGCCTCATTGTTACGTCGCTGTGCGCTCGGCGGCGAGAACGACAAAGATAACTGTGCAGTCCTTTGTCGAACGGTTATGCCAGCTGTGGAAGGTGCCGTTGTGCACAATCACATCTCCGGTTTTGACCGTGAGTTCATGTACCTGTCCGTCGTCGCCGGGATATCCGACGTTTGTTTCGCCGTCGATTACGATCACGAAATCAATGCTGTCGGTGCGGTGCATGCCGTCACCATCCTTGCCGGGAATCATACCGCCGCCAGTGCCCATGTCGACTGCGGCTGCACGCTCAAGTTCTGATGGAGCCTCTTTTTTCTCTGGGGCTATCGTGAAAAGATCGATTCGAACGCCGCCAAGCGGTCCAAATATTCCCTTCTGCTTATATTCGCCGAGGACCTGCTCCGGCGTTAACGGCAAGCTGGGCACTGTGTCGAATCCCCAGATGTTGCTAAGGAACTCGCCGGTCGCGGTATCGAAGGTTTCGATTTTGGTGGCTACGCCAGACTTCCCCTCGGCGGTTACGATTCTCTGAATTTTCATCTTGGTCATTCCTCATTTGCTTGTAACGTTTGGGTTCAACCAAACAGCGCTCAATCCACATTCCATGACCAGCTGAACGTCTGCATGGGTATTAGTTGATCTGGCTGGACAAATATGAAAGTTATACTGTATTGAACGCTACAGTATAATCGGCATCTGGTCAATACTGTAGTGCTCGATATATTACAGGCGGATAATTAATTGGCCGGCTAGGAGAGGTCGGCTCTGCGGGTCGCCCTAGTGTCAATCCGATCGAGTGCCGCGATGTACTAGCGTTGTCGCCAAGACCAGGCACACTGCAAAGGTAGCGAATGCCATCCGAAATGCTATTTGCCAGTCGGGAACCAGGCCGAGCAGAACTCCCATGATCGCTACGCCACACAGCGCGCCAATCTGTCGGACGGCGTTAAGTGTGGCCGAGCCAACGTTTGCGTAAGCATCGCCGACCGCATGCATCACGCTCGCGATCATCGCAGGCCCCGCAAGGGCGATGCCCGCGGTACAAATTGCAACAGGGATCACAATCTGCCAGTAAGGCGCTGCTCCGCCCAGTACTGCTGCGCCTATCGCGCCGCAGGCGCCGATGGCGTAGCCGGCGGTCATTATTCGGCGACCGCCCCATAGGGCGGTGAATTGACCCGAGAGGTAATTCACGAGGGAGACAATCCCCATGATCGGTAGCATTTTGATGCCTGTCTGCAACGCGCTTGCATGCCGCGCTTTCTGCAGGAAGAGGCTGATCAGGAAGATCTCGCCAAAGAGAACGAAGCTCAGGAGAAATCCAGAACCATTTAAACTCCAGAACACCCGGTTTCGGAACAAGTCCAGCGGGATTACCGGGCGGGACGAAATGCGTTCTCGAAGTAAAAACAAAATGATCGCGGTGATGCTCGCTGAAATCGACAGCACGATCCAATGTGATGATAGCCAGCCAAAGTTAGGCCCTTCGATCAACGTAAAGCTAAGTGCGGAAAGAGCCCCGACTAGGAGGACGTGACTGACGATGTCGAAGGGGCGCGGCGTGCGTTTTGACGTTCCGATCAGGATGAATGTGAGAAAAAGGCCAAATGCTCCGATCGGCAAGTTGAGAGCAAAGATGCTGCGCCAACCGAACTCGTGAACCAGCAATCCTCCGATGAAAGGCCCCAAACTCGCCGCCGCCCCGACGATTGCACCCCATATACCCACCATCTTGACGCGGATCGCCCGGTCTGGAAATGATTGAGTCAAAAGCGTCAGGGAGCTGGGTAGGAAGAGCGCGGCGCCGCAACCTTGGATCAACCGTGCAACGATCAGTAATGCCGTGGATGGAGCAATCCCACAAAGTCCAGACGCAACAATGAAGAGCGCTAGTCCAGCCATATAAGCATTCTTGGCGCCCAGCCAATCGGCAAGGGATCCTCCAAGAAGCAAGAGTGACGCAAACGTCAGTGTGTAGGCGTCAACCACCCAAACCAGGGTCGACAAGTCCGAACCGAACTCGCTTTGAATATCGCTTAACGCAACGTTGACCACCGTCACGTCCAGCATCGCCATCACGAAGCCTAAGGAAACGGCCAGCACTACGCCCAATGTTCGAATCCGGCGCGGCTTGTCGTCCGCCTGAGCCAGCGCCGTCCTCTCGACCAGAACCTCTTTACTGGGTGCATCCATTTCTTAGATCCTCGGTGGCTTTGCTCAACGTCGAGTGAGTAGCCGCACGAAATAAAGTGACGGGCCCCAACGGAGTGCTCGGCCAACTGGGCGCGAAGGTACCGGGTATTCCGCTCAGACTGCGGTAAGGCCACCGTCGACAGGCAGATCAATTCCGGTGATATAGCTACTCTCGTCTGAAGCGAGAAACAGCGCCGCCGCCGCAACTTCTTCGGGGCGACCGAGACGACCGAGAGGAATGATTGACGCCAGGTGCTTCTTCGACTGGCCCGCCGCCTCTTCAGACGGAAACTGTCCATCTAGCATGGGAGTCTGGACGGGGCCGGGGCTGATCACGTTGAACCTGATCCTTCTGTCCTTGAGTTCAGTCGTCCACGTCCGCACGAAGGAGCGCAGAGCGGCTTTGGTCCCGCTATATGTGCTACGAGTTGGGAAACCTTTGTTCTTGCCCGCTGAGGCAACCAAGATGATCGAGCCACCGTCGTTCATGAATGGCAATGCTTTTTGCACAGTAAAGTAAGTACCGCGGGCGTTCGTATTAAAGGTCTGATCGAAGTGTTCGGGAGTTGCTTCGATCACGAGCATCGATTCGACGAATGCTGCGTTCGCGAAGATGATATCGACTTTGCCTTTTTGGGCTGCTACCACTTCGTAAAGTCGATTGATGTCCGCAAGATCAGAGATGTCGACCTGAACGCCTGTGACATTGTGACCGATCTCTGCAACGGCACTATCTAGCTCAACTTGCCGGCGCCCGGCGATAAATACGTAGGCGCCTTCGGCAACAAACCGCTTGGCTGTGGCAAGCCCGATGCCGCTACTACCGCCCGTAATTAAAGCCACTTTATTGAGCAGAACCGTCATTTTCTCGTTCCCTTTTTGAGGCGTACCAAGAGCAGGCAAGCAGGAGTCGCTGTCGCCGTTAATATAGTGAACGATACACTATAATGGTGTGCATCGCACAAAGCCGAAAAAGAGAATAGAAATATTGGTAGTTATGCTCCACCGCTGGACGCAATTCAGTTGACTGTTTTGAGCGCAATCGTTCCAGTTAGGAAATTAATAATTCGTTGATCAAATGTGTCAGGGATTCATCCGCAAGTGCGCAGCCGCAAGAGGAGATTGGAAGCTGCGATAAGCTTATGTAAACCTATAACTGCCGAAAGTATCTGTTAGACATTCTTACCAGCGAATTAACCTTAAGACGCGTTTGGTCTTGACTGCATCCGAAGCCAACCAGCCCCCTCCCCGAAAGTCGGTTAAGCGTCCCGATGCCGTAGCCTATGGCCGGCTCTTCCTCGTAAACCCCGATCTGCTTTCGCGGCTAGGTCGCCGACGACGTTGAACCGGCCCGATAGCAAGCGCTTTTACGGAGGCGACGAATGCGACTATGTCGATCATCTCGAATGGGCCAAGCGCGGAATCCGAATGAGGTCTGCCCCGACTACTCCATCTTCAACCAGCGCGCCTGGGCGCAATCGAATAGCGCCATCCATCCACTGATCTAACGAGCCCATGGACATTCTGAGAACCCCTGCCGACCGCTTTTCGCATCTCCCGGATTTCTCCTTTGCACCGCACTACATCGACCAGCTCGCCGGCTACACCGGGCTGCGGATGCATTATGTGGACGAGGGGCCTGAGCATGGTGATATCGCGCTGTGCCTACACGGGCAGCCAACTTGGAGCTATTTGTACCGCAAGCTGATTCCGGCGCTGACGGCCGCTGGCCATCGGGTCATTGCACCCGATCTGTTCGGGTTCGGCCGCTCCGACAAGCCGGTGGATGACGGCGTCTATACGTTCTCGTTCCATCGTACTGCGCTGCAGCGCCTGGTCGAACAACTCGATCTGCGCCGAATCACTTTGGTCTGCCAGGACTGGGGCGGTCTGCTCGGGCTGACGCTGCCGATGGATATGCCGGGGCGCTTCGAGCGATTGTTGGTGATGAACACCGCCTTGGGCACCGGCGACCATCCGCTGGGCGAGGGCTTCCTGGCCTGGCGCGCATTCAACAATCGCAGCCCGGACATGGACATCGCGGGCCTGATGAAGCGGTCGGTGCCGGGCATCACTGAAGCGGAGGCGCAGGCCTACGCGGCACCGTTCCCCGATCAAGGATACAAGGCCGGCGTTCGCCGCTTTCCGAACCTGGTGCCCGATCATCCGCAGGCGGAGGGTGCGGAACTATCACGTCGTGCGCGCGACTGGTGGCAGCATGAGTGGAACGGTCAGAGCTTCATGGCCATCGGCATGCAGGATCCCGTTCTGGGGGCTCCAGTCATGCAAGCTCTGCGGCGCATCATCCGGGGCTGCCCGGAGCCTCTGCAGGTCGACCAAGCAGGCCACTTCGTACAAGAAGCCGGACCAATCATCGTGGAGCGTGCCCTGCAGTATTTTCAGGCCTAGGGCCGCAGAGTCGCGATGACCGAGCTCATGATCTGCTGCTGCGTCGTAATCACCCTGCCGCAGAACCATCCTTGGCGACGACGATCGAGCTGGACGATCTTTTGCCGCGCGCGGGCTGTTGGGCTTGGCTGCCTGCTGTTGCGGGGCACGATGCTGGTCGCGTGCGCCTCGCCGTTTCAAAACCGAGTGGTCAGGGCGGTTAACCAGTCGGGTGACAGGGAGACCAGAGTTGCTTCGAGCTTGCGGTCGTAACCGCTGACGATCCCAAGTCCGATCAACAGCAGCAGCGCGCCGAGTACTTTCTTGCCGCCTTCGGCTGACTGAAGCAGACGGGACCGGATGCGATTGAGGGTCTGCCGGGAAATGGTCCCCAGCAGGACCAGCGGCAGGGCAGCACCAATGCCGAAGGCGAGCATGGTCAGCGCAGCATGACCCAGGTGCTGCCCTGAGCTGGCAAGGGTCGCCGCCGCGCCGAGGGTCGGGCCCACACAGGGTGTCCAGATGGCCCCCAACAGCAGTCCCACGAGCAATTGCCCTTGCCAACCCTCGCCAGAAATACGCGATGACAGGTTGCCGCTGCGACCAGCGATCGAGCTTGCCACCTCGGTGAAACGCCGCTGCAAGTAGGGCACCACCAGCACGACGCCGAACAGCAGCAGCATGGCGCCGGCGACCAACCGGAACCGGCTCGGGTTCAAGCCGATCTCAATCCCGATGGTGGCCAGAAACAAGCCCAGTACGGTGAAGGAGACCGTCAAACCGAAGCCCAGGGCAACACCACCCCAGCGGTGCGCCTGAGTCGCCGAGGCGATGACAATCGGCAGCAGCGGCAACACGCAGGGCGAAAGCGTCGAAAGCACCCCGGACACCAGGGCGAGCGCGAAATCGGCAGTGGCCACGGGGCGAGACCTTAGAGGCCCTTGTCCAGCAATGCCGCGATCTGGCTGGCTTCGGTAATCCCGGTGGCTCTGGCTTTTTCATCGGTCCCATGGAACACGATGAGCGTGCTTTGCTGAACTACGTGGAATTGCTGAAGTGCGGCAGCCTGCGTGTCGAAATTGACTACGAGGATGGTGTAGGCCTTGTACTTGTCGGAGTTGACCAGACCCTCCAGCACCGGCTGCTGCCGTCGGCAGGTGGGACACCAGTCGGCGTGGACGTCAACGACGACGTCGTGCCCGGCCTTGGTGAGCTGCGCAAATGCGTCGGCGGAGTACGGACGCTCGTCCGCGGACACTTGCCACGATATCGCGGCGAGGGCGACGGCAGCTGAAACGTTTGAGCATTTCATCGATGGTTCCTTCGTAGTCTGTTTATTAGTCGGTCCGCCCAGCCGCCAGCGGTTGACGCTTCGCCTCGGCAAGCTGTGCAGGTGGAAGCAGCTTTTGAATACAGAAGAACCCGAATCGCGATCTCCGAAGTTGATGGCTGCCTGGGCTCTCCAAAAATGCAAACCTCGCCCGAACAAGGCATCAAGGGGGCGGGGCTAGCTGGACATCACGATAGGAGTGCAGGGCCAGAGGGAATAGAGGCTGTCGTCCCATTTTTGTAGCTGTGCGTCCCTCGCCAAACTACGCAGATACCTACGCGCAGCCAGCGCCCACCGCGCGCCATTTGTAGCGCCAGCCGGGACGTGCGGGCATAACCTTGGGACAGGCAGCGATATTGGCGTCAGCGTGAATCCAGCAAGCTTGCTTGCGTCGACCACACGCCTTTTCGGCCGGGTGGGTCCGCTGTTCAACACCATTCAATCGGCCATTCAACCAGTCGACCAGTCAACGTCCTCGAGACCGCGTGCTACTCACCACCAAGAAAAATCGTTTTGCCCGCGCTGTCCCGCTCGCAGCCAGCGCCGATGATTCGGCTGGTGCCGTGAGGGCACGGCGTCGGTGCCAACGCCCGCAAGGGGCACAACGCGTTCAAACGTCAGGTCTTCACCGCAAGTACCAAGGCCGACTGCGGGAACATCAGCGGCAAGCAATGCTGCGAAGTAACGGGTGTCGCCTTGAATCACTGTTGCCAACGATAGTGATCAAGGGACTGGACCTGATTTCGCGAAGTCATCAGCCGGACCGGAAATGAACCACACAGACGACAGCGGAAAACACCTGCATCGGGTACTGATCATCGGCGCCGGTTTTGCTGGCCTGTCGGCGGCCCAAGCTCTTGCACACAGCCCGGTCGAAATCACGCTGGTTGATCGACGCAACTTTCATCTGTTTCAGCCGCTGCTTTATCAGGTCGCGACCGCGGGCCTCAATCCTTCGGATATCGCCTGGCCGATACGAAGCATTCTGCGGCGCCAGAAAAACGTACAGGTGATCTTGGGCGAGGTTTCCGGTGTCTCCCCGAACGAGCACACCGTGTCGCTCGGAGACGGCCGCCTTCTGTCTTACGACTGGCTGATCCTGGCAACAGGTTCCACCCACACCTATTTCGGGCACGACGATTGGAGCAGCGTCGCGGGCGGACTGAAAAGAATCGATGACGCCACCTTGCTGCGACGCAGAATCCTCCTGGCGTTCGAGCGGGCGGAATCGGCGACTAACCCGGTGGATCAGAAGCGACTGCTGACGTTCTTCGTGATCGGTGGCGGGCCGACCGGGGTGGAGCTGGCCGGCGCGCTAGCTGAGCTGTCGCGCAAAACGCTGGCGTCCGACTTCAGGTCCATCCATCCCGACCAGACGCGCATCATCCTTGTCGAGGGCGGACCCAGGCTCCTCCCGACGTTTTCAGAGGATCTGTCCGCATTCGCGGCAACTGAACTTGCGCGCATGGGGGTTGAGATCTGGCTGAAAAGCACCGTCAGTAGCTGCACGGCGGACGGTATTGTCGCGTCGGGCGCGCGTCACGAGGCCGGTACGATCCTTTGGGCAGCCGGTGTGGCCGCTTCTCCGGCTGCACGTTGGATCGGTGCGTCCGCCGACCGTGCCGGTCGCGTCCTTGTCGACAGCAATTTGCGAGTCCAAGGCGTCAGCGACATCTTTGCCGTGGGCGATACGGCAGCCGTCATGCAGGATGGCAAGCCAGTTCCAGGCATCGCGCCGGCCGCAAAGCAGCAGGGCCGCTACGTCGCGAATGCCATCGATTCCCTGGTCAGAGACGGGACGTTGCCTCGGACCTTTCACTACCGCCACTACGGCAACCTGGCGACCATCGGACGTCACTCCGCCGTTATCGATTTCGGCCGCCTTCACCTCAAGGGCTGGCTCGCCTGGTGGATATGGGGCCTTGCGCATATCTACTTCTTGATCGGTACTCGAAACCGCCTGCTCGTCGCGATGCAGTGGTTCTTCAGCTACCTCACGTACGGACGCGGCGCACGACTGATCGTCGGCTCAGACACTCAACCTGTTGCGCCGAGCACCGGAGACCAAGCATGAAACGAAACGCCAAGGCACTATCGCTCGGGCTGATGATGAGCATGTTGTCGCTCACAGTCTCGCCGGCGAGGTCGGCGCAGGGGCAGCGCGTCAGTATCGGGGCGCCCGTGCCCGACTTTACCCACCATGCAACGGCGGACTGGCTCAATTCGACGCCGCTGACGCTGCCGCAACTGCGCGGTTCCGTCGTTTTGGTCGATTTCTGGGCGCATGAATGTTGGAACTGCTATCGCTCTTTCCCTTGGATGAATTCGCTGGCGCAACGCTACGCCGGCAAACCTTTCGTCGTTGTCAGCGTTCACACGCCGGAGTTGCTCTCCGAGCGTGCGCGGGCCGGCGTGATGGACAGCATCCAGAAATATGGGTTGAGCAATCCCGTCATGCTCGACAACGACTATTCGTTCTGGAACGCCATGGGCAACAGCTATTGGCCCGCGTACTACCTGATCGATCAGCACGGCATTCTTCGGTACGCCGCGGTCGGCGAAACACACGCAGGCGACGACAATGCGCGCAACATGGAGGCCGCAATCGATTTCCTGTTGGATCGTCCGCCCAACTGAAACCACGGCTGCTACTATCGCCGTAGTATGTTCCCGGCTCGGAGAGCGAGCGGCTCTACGTGCGTTCGCGGATGAATACGCTGGTCTTTTGAGGTCCAGGGAGGTTCGCAAAGCTCAGCCTGACTTCGTCGCGCAAGGCCAGCCGCTAACCACGAACGCAGCGGACTTTTCGGCGATAGGAGACGGAGTCGACACATGCTTTCGCTCTCGACACGTCCGTCGAACGTCGCCGGCGGGGACCCGTACTGCCAGCTTCAGGGGAGACGCACCACCATTTCAATCTCGACCTTGATTTCCGGCTTATAGAGCGCCTGAACGCCAATCGTCGTGACGCTGGGCATTGCGTCTCCAACCAGTTCGCGAAGAGGAGCGAGGGCCTGCCCGAACGCTTCGCTGGTCGCATTCACGACGTAAACGCGCAGCATCACAATGTCGTGCGGAGAAGCCTCGAGTTCCTTAAGTGCGGCGGCGAGGCTGGCAGTCGCAAGCTTAGCCTGGCCAGCGATGTCTGTGGGCACGTCATCATCGCCGGGTGTCGCAGCAATCTGGCCGGACAGAAAGGCGATGCGGCCTGGTTCTGCGACACTGATGTGTGACCACCCGAGCGACGCCATATCCCACATGGTCGGAGGGTTGCGGCGGCTCACCGATGCTGATGCACGAGACGGAATACGTGCGATCACCTTGATCTCGAAGTCGAAGCCCGCAAGCCAGTTGACTCCAACAGCGGTCGCGTTCGGATATGGGGCTTGCGGGAATTTCTCGCGTTTCACCGTCCTGTACACGGCAAATTGCTTTTCCGGATCCGTATGGAACGTTGTCAGGTCGACTATGTCGGCTAATGTGCATCCTCCCGCTGCGAGCGTGGCTTCCAGATTGGCGAAGGCCAGGCGAACCTGAGCTTCGAAATCGGGTTCGGGTGATCCATCGGGGCGGCTGCCGACCTGACCCGACACGAACAATAGGTCGTCCGATCGCACTGCGGCAGAATATCCATACTTCTCGTATAGGGCATCCCGGTTGGCGGGAAAAACTGTATTACGTTGGGCCATTTCATCGTCCTTTCATGTACTTTGCTGGACATCCCCGCAAAGCGAGCGGTAACATACGTTACGTATATGAAAGCATGAATAACCCCGATCGTCAATCCTATATACGTATCGTATGCGAAATAGGAGGTCGCCGTGGCTGCAAAGCGTCGCGCTGAAACAATGGGGGAAAACCGCATTAAGCTGATTGGGGCGGCGCGAAAGGCGTTTGCAGCTTCGGGGTTTGCCGCCGCGTCGATGGACGACCTCACCGCATCTGTCGGGCTTACTCGCGGCGCCCTTTACCACAGCTTCGGCGACAAGAAGGGACTGCTGGCCGCCGTCGTCGCCCAAGTCGATGGCGAGATGGCCGCGCGCGCGCATCAGGCGGGAGCGACGGCGGCAACCCCATGGAAAAGGCTGCTGGCAGAAGGCGAAGCTTATATCGAGATGGCACTGGAACCGGAGGTTCGCCGGATCGTCCTGTTGGACGGGCCGGCCTTCCTGGGCGACCCTTCGAAGTGGCCCAGCCAGAATGCCTGCCTGAGCATGACGAAGCAGGTGGTCGCCGACTTGATCGCCGAGGGTGTTATGAAGCCAGTCGATATCGAGGCCGCATCACGGCTTCTGAGCGGCACGGCGTTCAATGCCGCTCTATGGGTGGCCGACAGCGACGAGCCGCACATCGTCTTGCCGAAGGCAATCGAAGCGTTCCGGCTGATGGTCGAAGGATTTCGGGCGAGTTGAGCCTGACTTTAATCAAGCAGCTTATCGCTGACCTGCGATTCAAGGACGGTAACGGCGCTTTCAGGAGAGGTCGACGCTGAGAGAACCGGGGAAGAGTGGATGTTTCCGGCTTTCGTCCATCGTCTCGGCGATATTAGGCTTCACCAAACCAGATACCTGCTTTTCATATACGATGCGTATTTGAATTGACGGATTCCCACAGAGCACTTACATACCGTCCAAGAGGCGTGGCCTAACCACCGCCTACGCAATTTTGGCGCAAAGCCGGGTTCACGCTGACAATAGGAGCCACTATGGCGAAGGGTTATTGGATCGCTCAGAGCGACGTTAGTGACGAAGGCGGTCAGGCGATATATGCGAAGGCCGCAGCGGAGTATTTGAAGCGCAAGGGTGCGAAAACCTTGGTCGGCTCCCCGATGCAGGGGCGGTACGAGGTCGTCGAAGGCGCCCCTCGAAGCAGGCGGCTCATTCAGGAATTTCCCGACTATGAAACCGCATTAGCGGCTTATCATTCGGAGGAGTATCAAGAGATACGAAAGCTCCGGCAGAACACCGCGATAGTCGATCTGGTGATCGTGGAAGGCTTCGACGCGACTCCTTAGCGGGAGGGGTTCACGTGCGGCCGGCGAGTCGCGAAGGCCGCTGCCTTCGATTCCATTCGGCTAATCGAGCAGCTCATTGCTTGGCGTGAATGGGCGCCGGATGAATTAGGGGATTCGTGAGCTTCGGGTCACGGGCGGACATGGGGTCGAGCATCAGATGGCTGCTGTCGTCATCGTATTGCAAGCGGCTCAAAGGCTCTGAAATGGACCGTCGCTGACCCTTTAGTTATCGGGTAGAGGCGGCCGCCTAAGGTCGACCACCCTGCCGGGGCAAAGGGCTAGGGGATCTCCGACACGCACAGGGGCGCGGACGTGTCCCCAGCCGACGGGCCAAGCTGCAAGGCATCCAGCTTCAATGATCCGGCGCCACTGTTCCACACCGCGGCAGGAGCACCAGGTCGGCCGCTTCCTCAGCATCTTTGAGGAGCGTCTTACGCGGCGCACCAATTACCGCACGCATGGACAGGCCGCGAACGAAGTCCATGACCTGGCTCGTGCGCGCGGTAACGGGAAAGTCAGACGGAATTTCTCCCGCATTGATCCCGTCCTGGAAGCGACGTTCGACCAGCGCAGTGGTCGCCGCTCCCGCCTTCTGCAGGAACTTCCGGACCTCAGCATCGTTCACAAGCGGCGCAACGCATCCGAGAAGACAGCCAGGGGCGGATCCCTTCTCGGTCGCACTTTCTACGGCGTACCTCAGAAAGCCGACGATCGAGTCGCGGAGAGTTGGGGGCGAGAGCAGTGCTTGGGCAGCGAGAGTGCTCTTCCTCTCTGCGTACACCCTAAGGACCCGTAAGAACAACGTCCGCTTGTCCCCGAAGAAGGAATACAGGCTCGGCCGTCCCACGCCCATCCCGGCGACAAGATCGTCAATCGTCACTCCGTCGTAACCCTTCGACCAAAACACCTGAGTCGCTTTTTCCAGCGCCTCGCCTTCGTCGAAGTTGCGCGGTCGTCCCCGCGGCCTAGCGGTATTTTGAATCATTTGGTTCGAAATCCATTGCATTTTGGCCAGCTGCTACTTTATTGTACGGAATGGTTCGAAATTAGCAAGACGACTCGGTCATAGTGGGGATTCCCGTTACGACAGTCCGCTTAATAACGGAAGCAGGCATGAAACATTCTATCGCTCTCGTCACCGGCACGACCTCCGGACTCGGTCATGCGACCGCCCGCATGCTCGCCATCAAGGGCTACAGTCAGGTGATGATCACCGGGCGCAGCCTGGCCCGGGTTCAAGAGACGGCCGCTCAACTCGCGGCTGAGACCAAGACACCTGTTTTCACCCCGCTGGAGCTGGATCTAGATGCGCCGACCAGCGTTCAATCTGCGCTTGCTGAGTTAGTCAGGCTAGGTCGGCCGATCGATTTCCTACTGCTAAACGCAGGTTGGATCGGAGGAAAGGAGCGCGTCCTTACCGCGGCTGGCATCGAGACCACTCAGGCCCCGCTCATCGGCCATCATCAACTCACTATCGGGTTGCTCCGAGCGAACCTGCTAAGCCCCGACGCGCGAATTGTTATCGCCGGCTCAGAATCTGCCCGAGGGGACGTACCCTTGTTCCCCTACACCGATGTGGCGGCCCTTGCGGCCACGCACTACCAGGGCAACCGAAGCGCTGCAGTGGAGGCTGTGCTGCGCAGCGGTCCGAACATGAAGTACGAGCCGCGACGGGCGCACTCCGACGCGAAACTTCTCGTCGCTTGGTGGGCGGCGGCGCTTGCGCGCCGACTACCTCAAGGTGTGGCCGTATACGCCGTTTCACCTGGAAGCACGCCCGACACCAAGGGGCTGAGAAATGCTGGCCCGGCCTTGAAGTGGCTGATGGTTCCGCTGATGAAGCTTATCCCCGGCATGTCTCACACCCCTGAGATCGCTGCCCATCGATACCTCCAGGCATCGGTGTTCGGAACCAACGTTTCGGGGCAATTCTTCGCCTCGGCGCCCAAGAAGTTCACCGGCCCAATTGAGGCGATGCGCCACCCGCACTTTCACGATCAAGCCAACCAGGAAGCTGCGTGGCAGGCCGTTGTCAGGGTCTCTGGCAACGATTTGTCTAAGCCATTACCCGTGCAGCGGTCGCTGCAATAGAGCAACAGGAGCAGTCAACAACCATGAATTCCGAAATAGCCATGTATATGGCGCAGGTTTTAAACACGGGCGCATTTATCGCTCTAGCGCTGTGGTACGTCGTGCCGCGACTTCGAAATCTCAGTCGCAGCTCAGCCCTGATGGCATTGACCGCCGTCCATTTGGGTCGAACCTTGTGTCTTCAGATTTATGCCTCACAAGACGCGGGCATGAAAATGGCCAATGCTGTTCGTGATCAGATTGTCATCGGCGACCTTGCCGGGTGGGCGTTGGCGCTGATGATCCTATTCTGCCTCCATTCGCGTCTGCGAGTGTCGATCGCCCTTATCTGGCTGCTCGTCGTCGAGACAGTTTTAGATTTCGGGTCGGGAACTATTGGTTACATCCTTGCCGGGACAATCGGCGAAATAAACGGACCATCTTGGCTAGTGGTTGCCGTCTATCTGCCGATGGTCGAGGTGGCCGTTGGCCTCACTATTTGGCAGCTCATCACAAGGCGCGGTGAGCCGCTGTTTAAGACCGAGGGGCGAGGGTAATCGTCCCCGGTTCGAATCCTCAAACTCTTACCGCAGCCCGGCAGGATATGCCGGCATCGGGTGATCTTTTCCGATGCTGAGTCCGACTTATTGAGCGCGGCGTCCTGACGGACACAACCACTTCCATCTACATGCCGGGAAGCGAACGACTAACACGAAGCCGAAAACTCCAATTGAAAGGATCGTAACGATGAACCTGAGCGACGCACCCTTCGCCGAGAAGAAGTTTAAGACCATCAATGGTCAACGAATGGCCTATATCGACGAGGGCGAAGGCGATGCCATTGTCTTTTCGCATGGCAATCCGACCTCGTCCTATCTCTGGCGCAACATCATGCCGGCCTGCCGAGGGCTCGGTCGGCTGATTGCATGCGATCTGATCGGTCAGGGAGATTCAGATAAGCTTCCCAATTCCGGTCCTGACAGATACGGCTACTTCGAACAGCGTAGCTTCATGCACGCGCTTTGGGATCAGCTCGATCTCGGTGACAACGCAATATTCGTCGTCCACGATTGGGGTTCGGCGCTCGCGTTCGACTATGCAAGCAAGCATGCCGATCGGGTGCAGGGCATCGCCTATATGGAATCGATCGTAATGCCGCTCGAGTGGAGAGACTTCAACGAATCCCTGCGCCCAGCTTTCCAAGCGATGCGTTCTCCCGCGGGCGATGCGATGGTCCTGCAGGAAAACGTCTTTGTCGAGCAGGTCCTCTTCGGAAGCATCCAGCGTCCGCTCTCGGATGTGGTCAAAGCTGAGTATCGCAGGCCCTTCCTGAACCCTGGGGAGGATAGACGGCCGACCCTAAGCTGGCCGCGTCAGATCCCTGTCGCGGGAGAACCGGCGGATGTGGTCGAAGCGGTTAAGGACTATTCGCGATGGTTGTCAACCAGTCCTGTGCCCAAACTTTATTTTCACGCAACTCCAGGCGTCATCGACAGCAGTCCGAACCAGGTCGCCTTCTGTCGGGCCTTCTTCAATCAGGAAGAAATCCAGGTGGAAGGCGCCCATTACATTCCTGAGGAGGCTCCCGAGGTTGTCGCTCCGGGCGTAGCCGCGTTTGTCCGCCGACTTCGCGGCATCGCGTAACTTGTTCATGACTACTGAGGTTGTTATTCGCTCCTTCATCCTTTCGCTTGTGCTGTTGTCTGCTTCTGTCGTCGCCGCTCAGAGCATGTCGGCTAAACGGCAGGATTCTCAGCCTGTTCTCGCTTCGCACCCGGACTGGCCGAAAGCGGACCCAACCGATGTTGCCGGGATTGAAGATGTTGTTTACGCGTTTTACAGCGCAATCTCGACCCCGGCCGGAGAGAAGCTGAACCAAACGCGACTACGATCTCTATTCGTTCCAGACGGACGCATCGCGGTGAGTGTCCCGCCAACTCCTTCGCGTGCAGCAGATGTTGTCTTCTTCTCCGTAGACGAATACGCCGCGAAATACGGTGCTGAAACATCGACAGGCTTCTTCGACAGCAACCCAGCCAACCAGATCGAAATATTTGGTGGGATGGCTCATGTCTACTCCACATTTGAGTCCCGCGGCCACTTAGCCGACCCAAAGCCAATGGCGAGCGGCATCAAGTCATTCGAGCTGCTCAGAAGCGGCGATCGTTGGTACATCGTAGAGGTCTATTGGGATTGGGCGAGGCCTGACAATCCCATCCCGGCGCGCTATCTGCACGACAGTTCCAAGTAGATGGATTTGCTTCGTCGGGGATGAAGGTTATCGACGTTACGGGGCAGTTCTTCGCCTCGGCGTCCAAGAAGCTCGCCGGCCCAATTGAAGCAATACGCCACCAACATTTTCACGATCGCGCCAACCAGGAAGCCGCCTCGTAGTCCGTCGTCAGTGTCTCCAGTCTCTACTTGTATTACTCGGCGACTTTTAGCGCAGCGTCCCGGAGGAGCGCCGCTTGCGGCGAAATTGTCGCCGTAGGCTGGATCAGCAGGCGATTGCAGATCCGCGCTCGTTCGCTGGGCCTAACAGCATTGTGAAACATTTAGTTCAAAAAACTTGACCGCGGCCATAGCGTCTATTATCGTACGGAATAGTTCACAAATAATAGCAATCCAGACGTCGCGAGGAAGCACATGGAAAAGTACGAAGATAAAAAAGTGGTGATTATCGGCGGCACCAGCGGCATCGGGCTCGCGACGGCGAAGATGCTCCTTGATGGGGGCGCGCGGGTTCTGGTGACGGGTCGCTCGGAGGCTGGCTTGGAATCAGCGCGGAATGAGATTGGTAAGGACGCCATCGTGGTCCCGAGCGACTCTCGTTCGTTGACCGACATCGACGCTCTCGCCACCCGCGTGAAGGCCGAGTTAGGCACCTTGGACCTGCTCTTCGTCAACGCCGGGTTTGGCCTCTTCGCGCCTCTCGAGAACACGACCGAGACGACCTTCGACGAGATGTTCAATCTGAACGCCAAGGGACCGTTTTTCGCAGTCCAGAAGCTCGCGCCGCTGATCAACCAAGGAGGCGCAGTCGTCTTGACGACCTCCACCGCCAACGTAAAGGGAATGCCGCTCCTCGCTGCATATGGAGGCGCCAAGGCTGCGCTGCGATCCTTCGCTCGGACGATCGCCGCTGAGCTTATTCCTCGGGGAATTCGCGTCAACGCGGTGTCGCCCGGCCCCATCGAAACGCCAATCATCGGCAAATCGTTTCCGGACAAAGACGCGGCCGACCTGCTCCTTGGGCAGATGCGCGAAGCCGTTCCGATGAAGCGCTTAGGAAAGTCAGAGGAAGTTGCCAAGGCTGTCCTCTTCCTCGCGTTCGACGCGACCTTCACGACCGGCATCGAACTTCCTGTCGACGGGGGTTGGTCGCAACTCTGAAGGCAGTTCGCCCCCACATACACACCCAGACGAGGGACTCATGATGACCGACACAGCAATCAATCTGGTTCCCAAGCAGGGAAAACTTCACCGCCTCATGTATGCCGTCTTCGTGTGGCTCCAAGCGCTCGAATATACAAGCCTCGATTACACCAACGACCGGATCTATGAGTTAGAGCGGAAGGTCGCTGAGTTGACGGAAAAATTGAGGGCTAGCCGCTCATAGAGCGCTCGTAACTCTTCGCCCCGATGACCGAATGCTAACCCCGTTGAGGACTACATGACTGTATTTCCATTTCACTGCGCCCTTATCGTTGGATCTGGAGGAGGAATAAGCGCCTCGCTTGCTCGTCGTCTTGCCGAAAAGGGAGTCAAAGTCGGCCTCGCCGCCCGCAATATCGACAAGTTGGCATCACTCATCACGGCGACGGGAGCCAAGGCATTCGCTGCTGATGCATCAAACGCGCAAGAGGTCGTGAAGCTCTTCACGCAAGTGGATTCGCAGCTGGGAGAGCCGGACGTCGTGATCTACAACGCGAGTTCACGCGTATCCGGCCCCCTAGCGACGCTTGACCCACCGGCTGTCGCACAATCCATCGCCGTGACCGCATACGGCGCCTTTTTGGTGGCGCAGCAAGCTACCAAGCGGATGGAGCCGAAAGGCCATGGAGCGATCCTATTTACGGGCGCTACGGCGGGTGTGAAGGGCTTCGCGCAATCGGCTCCCTTCGCCATGGGCAAATTTGCGCTTCGCGGGCTCGCTCAAAGCGCTGCGCGCGAGCTCGGTCCGAAGGGAATTCACGTTGCTCATTTCAACATTGATGGGGCAGTCCGTTCAGCGGGACGTACAAACCCGACCGGCGAGTCCGATGGCATGCTGGACCCCGAAGCGATCGCTCAGACGTATATCGACGTTCTCGTTCAACCGAGAAATGCGTGGTCACTTGAGATCGATCTACGACCGTGGACGGAGCGCTTCTAGGCATCGAAGACCTAACTCCATCGAGGATACCCGTCCCGACTTCAAAACGATCAACTCAAAGATTCCTACTGCTCATCACGATATAGCGGCACTCTGACAGTGAGCGATCACATCAATCAGATCAGGTCTGATCATCTGCCACGGAGCAGACGGTCCTGGAATAACGTGATCGCTGTTAAGTTAATGCAATCACAGGGCATGCTCCGCTGTTTGTGATCAATCGATGCGGCCAGTGCTCAAAGCAGCGCTATCAGTGACACCTTTGGCGTTCAGGTTAAACATCTCATCGTAGATGGCTTCGATCACGCTTCTGAAAGGCGTTGGAATGCTGAATCCGGTGTTGACGAAAAGCAGGTCGAAAGTGTGGAACTTGGCCTTCACGAGACCGGCGAGGGCGTCAATGTCCGTCAACGACTTTTGGAACTAAATGTTTCTAGAAACCGTTACGCCTCGTCTACGACAACGAAGCTCCGCAATCGCCCGCTGATTCTGGTTACGTGAAAGCGGCGTCCTTCAATGGAGCTCGGTCGCGGCTGAACTGATCCCAGGCGGAGGGCAAGTTGACGCCAGAGACATTGACGACGGCCTGCCAGGCGGCTTCCTGGTTGGCGGCGTCGTGGAGGTGTGGGTGGAGCTGCACCTCAATTGGGCCTGAGAACTTCCCTTGAGCCGAGGCGAAGAATTGACCTGAGACGTCGGTTCCGAAATCCGATGCCTGAATGTACCGACTGGCTGCGGTCTCCGGCGTCTGATTCATGCCGGGAATGAGGTTCACGATTGGGATAAACACGTACTTCAACAACGGGCCAGCGCTTCGCACCACCTTGGTGTCGGTGGCCCCACCGGGCGAGACGGCGTACACGGCCATGCCGGAGGGCAGCCGGCGCGCCAGCGCTGCGACCCACCAAGCGATAATGAGCTTTGCGTCGGCATACGCATTGTTGGGCACGTACTTCACGTTAGGCCCGTTGCGGATCAGGGCTTCAACAGCGGCGGTTTGGTCGCCCCGGAAGTATTTGGCCGCGAAGGCTGGCACGTCGGTGTACTTGAACATGGGTACGCCCCCGCGGGCAGGCTCCGCACCGGCGATAACAATGCGGGCGTTGGGGCTAAGAATGTTGGCGCGAAGCAAGCCGACAGTGAGTTGATGATGGCCGATCAGCGGAGCCTGTGACGCCTCGATGCCCGCCGCAGTGAGCGCGCGCTTCTTGAATGGGACCAACCCTGCATTGAGCAGCAGGAAATCGATCGGCTTACCTAGCTTGACCAGCTCGCCGAGGGCGGCTTGAACGCTGGCCGGCGCGTTAAGATCAAGTTCCAGCGGTTTGAAGACCTGTGTCTTGGTATCAGCCGCGAGCTGAGCTGCCGTTTCCTGTGCCCGGGCCAGACTGCGGCCGGTGACGATGACCTGGCTGTAGCCCTTCTTCGCGAGCAAGCGGGCGGCCGCATAACCGAGCCCGGAGGTGGTGCCGGTAACGAGAGCGATCGAATGTCTCATGTGTGGTTCCGTGGGTGAATAGATAAGGTCTAACCAGGGGCCTTCGTGAGGTCAGGGCCGTCCTGCTACTTTTTAACTGCTTTGTAGGATAATCGGTGCGATGGTCATGTGCAATGAGTTTTTAACTATATGATTAAAAATGCAGCTAGGCCGCGAGGACGACCGCGCAACTTCGACGAGGGGGAGGCGCTGGAAAAAGCGACTCAGGTGTTTAGGTCGAAGGGTTACGACGGCGTGACGATCGACGATCTCGTCGCAGGCATGGGCGTGGTACGGCCGAGCCTGTATTTCTTCTTTGGGGACAAACGGACGTTATTCCTACGCGTCCTTCATGCGTACGCAGAGAAGAAAGGCTCTCGCGCTGCGAAGGCACTCCTCGAACCGCAGTCGCTTCGCGACTCGCTTGCCGGCTTCCTGAGGCACGCCGTAGAAAGTGCGACCGAGGAAGGATCCGCACCGGGATGTCTTCTCCTATGCATCGCGCCGGTCGTGAACGATGCCGAGGTTCAGCAGTTCCTTCAAAACACGGTCGCTGGCGGCATGGCGCTAGTGAAACGTCGCTTCCGGGATGGGATCAGTGCTGGAGAAATCCCGCCTGACTTTCCCGTAACCGCGCGCGCGAGCCAACTCCTCGACATTGCTCGTGGTCTAACGATGCGTGCCCAAATAGGCACGCCGCGCAAAACGCTCCTCAGAGACGCCAACGAGGCGGCCGACCTGTTGCTCCATCCACGACGCGGGAAAGCGGCGCAGGATCATTGAAGCTGGATGGCGTGAAAGTTGGATCAAGCGGCTTGCTTTGGTGCTGCCACGCGGCCCTGTAGGCTCGGACAAGACAGCCGCTCGCGCGTGCCGGAAATTACCTAGCCCGATGCCGGCAGGGTTATAGATACGAGCCTGGACCTCGATGATCCCACTGAGGCACTGCTTGTGTGAGCAATCACTTAAATCAGAGCAGGCCAGATCATCTGCCACCGAGCATGCGGTCGTGGAATAACGTGATCGCTATTCAGTTAATGAACTTACAAGGCCTGGCCCCATGTTTCTGATCGATCGATGCGGCAAGTGCTCCGAGCAGCGCAATCAATGGCGGCAGGTCAGAAGTTCAGGACTTCGGGTCAGTCGAGAGTGCTCATGCCACGTCCTGACGGCGCGCCGATCCTGCGCCTGGTGGATTTAGTACGGGAACTGGTGACGCTCGTTTGGCATCGAGGTGCAGCAGGAGTGGGGCCAGCGAATTCCGGCGATCCTTGGGCAATCTGGCTTTCGATCTATTCCTGTCTCTGATCCCTTAATTCATTTCGCTGATAGCCTGCTGATAATTCGCTGTTCGGATGAGTAGGTAATTCATCCCCAAGTGTCCACATTCACGAGAATATTTCTGAATCCGAGGGGGTAGGGGGGTCAAGAACGCCGAATTTCGCTGTTAATTTCGCTGTTACCAGCGAATTTACCTAGATACGGGTTCGGTGCGGACTACACACACCACCAACACCGGTCTATTAGAAATGATCGGTGCTACTCGAGGACCCAGACCGCGACACTTAATCGGCCAACTTGACGAATCAATCTGATTCGGTGAAAGCAACTGCCCGTTTTAATCACTTGACTCAGTGGGCCGGTAAGGTGGCGCGGCACTGTGGATAATTGGTGCAGCCGTAAAAGGCTCGACCGCGATTGGCGCCCTGCTTGGCAATTCGACGAATCATCGTGGTACCGCACTTTGGGCATGTCGGTATCGTAGTTGTGAGACGAGGTGGGGCCGGGCGAGTTGACGCCGGTGAGCGAGTATTTAACGTACTAAGCAAGGAATTGGCGTCGACCAAATTGATGTTTCGGCCATCGGCGAAGTCCTCAGCGTCGGAAGTGAAAGGCCCAATTGAGACCACATAGCCGCCCGTTGCGCCGCGTGCCGCCATCAAGCCATAGAGTTCACGGACCACTCCGACGCCAACCTGCGTTGCCCGCCACTGTTTGCATTGAATGAGGAACGTCTCCGAGCCCATCCGGGCGACCACATCGACGCCGCCATCCGCGCCGTCAGCCGTGAAGCTAACCGAGTAGCCCAGGCGCTCGAAGTACGCGCCAACCAATTGCTCGAACTCTCGCCAGGTCATGTTTCGCAGTGGTGCACTTCCTGTGCGGGCCTCTGCTTCAACTAGCAGCTTTGATCGACGACGCATCGCCAACATCGAACACAGCGCCGCGAGCACCAACACGAGTGGTGCGACGTACTGCAGAATCATGCCTGCAGTCTTGAGCATCGTGACCTTGACGGAAACGCCGAGTTGGCCGATGTCCTTAGCTGGCACAGGTTCGAGTTGCGCAAGACGATGGCACAGTACCCAGGTTAAGACGGCCAGCACCAAGCTGAACCACCAAGGCAAAACAGAAAAGGCCTTAATAGCTCCTTCAATACCTGAGATGCGTTGGCGACGCGGCATGTTGGTCTTAGCCCACGTTGATTGCACAAAATGTCGTGACGACAGGCATGACGATCTTCATGTCACGCTCCCCCTCACAAATCTGATATTCGATGCATCGGTAACGCCTCAGGGTTCAGCCAATGCGAAATAGGCATCGACCGTTCGCTTATTGACCGGCGCACGAAAGCACTGGGCTGTAGTTATGAACCGTGAGGGTGTTCGCAGTAACGCCGCCTAGCGTGGCACCTTGCGGTGCACCGAGCTTGAGTATCACGGTCTTGTCGCACTGCAGGTATTCCGGGAACGTCGTTTTGACATTGACGCTGACTGAGGTCGTATGCGCAGGGATTACGACGGTCGAACTTGGGCTTACTGAATAGCGCGAAGCCGGTTCGGTACCGCTGTACGTCAGCGGAACCGTGACATCAGAAGGAACTGAATCGGACAGCTGAACCACAATGTTCGTTGAGGTCTGTCCCGACAGGCTCGGGTTTCGCGCAGTCTGTTCAGCGCTGCTGGCAAAGCTAACCGTAGGGAGTTTCCAAGAGACAGCCGCAGTCTGCGCAACGCTGCCTCCCGGCCCGCTACACGTGAGTGTGAAGTGATAGGTGCCGGCCACGCTCTCGATGATTGTGGCTGAACCGTTAAGTGCCTCGCTTCCCGACCAGTCACCCGACGCAACACACGCAGACGTATTTTGTGTCGACCAGCTTAAGCTCGTCGGGGCGCCGACGATGAGCGATAGCGGTTGTGCCTGAAGGCTGAGGGTCGGCAAGGGTGCCCCGGATCCGGTTAGCGAAACGCTACTTGGACTGGTTGGCGCATTGGACGGGATTAACAGCGTCGCTGCTACCGGTCCAACCAGTGAAGGTCGGAAAGCGATCGAAATCAGACACGGCTGTCCAGGCAAAATACTGGCTTGGCAGCCGTTGCTGCTAATCAAGAATGCACTGCTCCCAGCGCCGGTCAAACTTGGAGACTTGAGCGTTAGTGGTGTCGTACCTCTGTTCGTCACACTCACGGAACGAACTGCACTCATCGTGCCTGTTCGCTGTACGCCGAATTCCAGTGTCGATGACGACAGTCCAATGATCGGCCCAATCGAGCTTGGGGCTCCGTAGTAGCTAGCGGCAAATATATCGTCGAACACCGTGGAATCAACGAATCGTCCGAAGGCGACCCAGGGATTGCCTTGTCCGTCGAATGTGGCTGCAATCGAGTCGACATATGGTTGTTTGGTTGTGTAATACAGTTTAATGGGGTCGACGAGGGGGAACCCCGAGATAGAAAGAAGGCGCGCGAATCCGGTTTGTGCGTCACCATAGTTGGCCTGCCATCCGAGCACGATCTGGCCAGTCTCGCTATCTACCGTGATCGTTTTTGGCGGCACTTGCGATGCGAGCCCGTCGTCGGGCGTCGCCAAGGTCTCCGTGCCTTTCGCCTGGCAGGATTCGTCAAAGATCTTCATATAAATGTTGCGGAAGGAATTGTTATTGGCGGAATTAGGTCGCCCTGCCTCTGTGGCCAATGCAATCGTTCCATCGCTCCCTTGTGCGGCGACAGAATAAAAATTGATCGAGTTGTTAGCTGCCTGACTGGCCAGGACATCTCCGCCCAAGGCAGTGCCCTGCGCATCGAAGCAGTTCAAATACTCGAGACCGCTGTATCGCTCGTCGAGTCGCGTGAAGTTCGCCATGAAATGTCCGTCGTCTGCGATGCCGACGCCCCCGATCTCTGGGGAACCGTCTGGATACATCGCAGCTAAGCGTACAGTCGACCCAATCGGCTGGCCCTGCGAATTGAATCCAGCAAGGTATGCGTGAAACGGAGCCTGGCCTTGCCCATTTGCTTGCGTCGTCCAACCGACTACAAAGTTCCCAGACCGATTCATTGCGACGAAGCTGTTCCTCGAGAATTCGTCAGCGGTACTAACCTGGATTTCTGGGCCCTTCGGATTGCCGTTGTGGTCGAACAGTCGGACGTAGGTATTGGAGACGGCAAACTCAACGTTTCCAGTCCACGAGACGACAAAGTCGCCGCTCTGCCGGCTCACGGCCACCGCTGGGCTATGGAAATAGCCGCCTGGCTCGCTATGCACCAAGAATTGTGGTGTCAGTGGGTGGCCATCTACGGCAAATCGGCGTGCGTAGATAATCTCGAGGCCATCGCCATCAACATCGGTTGCACTTTCAGCCCACACAACCGTCAAGTTGCCAGCGGCGTCTGAAGCAACGGACGCGCCTATGTAGTCCGTTTGCTCATTGGGCGCGTTGACCTGAAAGGTCGCAACCTTTGGAGAGCCAAGAGCGGGACTCGAAGCATGAGCCTGTTGACAGACAATGGCGCAGATCAGGCCTAGCGCTAGGCTTCGAAGCCCGCGCGACTTTAAATCAATCATGACATCTCCCCGAACAGCTAACGGTCGTTAGAATCGATGCGACTTCGTTCGTACCAATTTGAATCTTGGTCGCATGCATCAGCGCCTAGTCAATCTTCTATTACGGCGTCTTTTTGTAGCGCTTTTATCTTAGAGCGTTGATCGAGTACGTGCAAAAAAGGGGTAACGAATGTATGTAAAGGAAAGGTGCTTCGACGCGCAATTTCAACTTTGCAGCGATTTGGCCTGCGACCGTGCATGCAAGGTGAGACCACAACTGCACCGAATACTGATCCAGGCGATGGAAGAGAAAACGCAAGCTTGATGGGAGCCCCAGCGATGTCTGCTCGGGTCCGCAGAGCTCGCATGTTCTGGGTCACTTCGAAGAGCACGCTTTCACCCTGATCCTTTAAATTCATTTCGCTGATAGCCTGCTGACAATTCGCTGTTTGGATGAGTAGGTAATTCATCCCCAAGTGTCCACATTCACGAGAGTATTTCTGAATCTGAGGGCGCAGGGAGGTCAACCACGCTGAATTTCGCTGTTACCAGCGAATTTACCTTGAGACGGGTTCGGTGCAGACTACATTCACCACCACTCAGTCCATTCTGCCGAGACAATGTCGGCAATGTCGCCAGGAAGCCCACAGGACGTGGGGTTTATGGAAATCCGTTTGGTCACGGAGACACGCTGGCCGTTTCGTTCGCGACGTTTAGCCCCCGGCATCACTAATTCACCATTGGCAGTTCAAACGAGCTTACGGCCTGAAGAAAAAGCCCGCCGAAGTGGGCCTATTTGACTGGGCTGTTCAAGTCATTCCCAGCACTTGCAGATGCTAAATAAAAGTAAAAACGCATTTGTAATAACAGTTGAGAGATTTCTACTGAATGCAATCGTACTTCCTACTCGGCGTTTTGCTTCTTAGTGCTACCTTCAATTCAAATGCACTGGAGACGGGTGACGGCTCGCTCCCTGCAGCCGAAGTAGCTGCTCCAACGCCGCCGCCGGTTGTAATCCCGACCTATACAAACGTCGCCGTTGAGGGTGATTTGCCGGAAGACAAAACGTTTGATGATTTAACGGAAGGGCAGAAGAGCGCCCTGCGCTCAGAATACGAAAACCTACCTGAGACAGACGAGCCGCCATATCCTTTTGGCGGGATCAGATCCATCACGGATCCAATCAGGCAAACAGCCCTTTTGTCCGGAGTCGACGGACACTTTAGCGCGATCACGTATGTCGACGCGAAAGGCGATGTCCAAAAGCTAGATGTCTTGAAGACGCCAAGTGCAGACGCTACGCGATCCATTGGCTCGATCATTTTCAAAACCAGGTTCAAGCCCGCCATCTGTGGCGGCGAAGCATGCGCGATGGAATTTCAAATTCGACTGGTCTTGAAGGAGACGTACTATCAATCAATTCAAAAGCTAATCCAGAGCAAAATTCAGTACCCATTGAGCATCACGAAGCACAGGGCGACCGGCTCATCACGCGTACGAGTCAAGTTCCGCCGCGACGGAACCATATTGGATGTTTCTGTGGTGGAAAAATCTGACGAGTTAATTCTTGATACCGAGAGCCGTGAAGTGTTCAAGCGAATTGGCCGCTTCCCAGCGGTGCCATCGGACATTCAGGGTGACTCATTCGTTATCGAGGTTCCGGTAACGTTTGAGGTCAACTAGGCTTTCCTGAAAGGAAGCGAATGACGAACCGGTCGCGCGAGACAACAAACCATCAGCCTCCTTAGTCCCGTAGGCTGTGTATCAGGTGTGAGAGCAACAACTGCATCGGGCCGTTTGAACGAAAGGTCCATCAGCGTCGCCGGCACGAAGCCCGGACCCTGGGCGCCGAAGCGCTCGCGGTTGTCGTGATCGAAATTCCACTGGCCGCCTTCCGGCGTGCCGTCTGCGGTCATCAGCACGTCGGATCGTTGCCGCATCCAGCGATAGAAATGTTCGAGCCGCGGCTGCTGACGTCGATTCATCCACAACGCGAAGTCGTCGAGCGTGCATAGGAAGTGTCGATCCGCGCGCACCTCGAACGGCAGTGCGGCCGCGGCAGCAACGCGTTCGAGGTCGCGTGCGAGCCGCCATTCGCCAGCCTCAACCCAGATCAATTGCTGCGGCTTTTGTTCGGCGATGGTGGCGACGAGTGCGTCAGCCAGACTCGCATAAGGATGCGTGCCGGTTGCGCGATAGTCCACGCGCCAGCCGCGTGCTTCGAGCGTGGCGCGAAAGTGGCGCATCGCGCTGAGGAAGAGTGCAATCCGTGCGCGATGGTTCCAGACGTATTTGGATTCCGCCGGCGCTTCGCACATCCAGATCAGATCCCGGGCGCGATCGAAGCCATCGAACGCGGCGGAATCTTCGTCGAGCTGATCGCCCAACACGACCACTAAGTTTCGAACAGGCATTTCAGCGGGGCGGTAATTGAGCGATGCGACGTCGCGCGCGGCAGGCGTCGGAGCAGAAGCGAACCTCGTCCCACACAAGCGCCCACTTTTTTCGCCAGACGAAGGGCCGCAGGCAGATCGGACAAAGCTTCTGCGGAAGATGAGGTTTGCGATGCGTCACTTTGCCTCGGCTGCACGATCGAACGACCCAAGGAATTCTGCCTGATCGGGTGCTCCCCGCTACGGCTAAATCTGCAGGGCTGTGTGGCGGCGCACTTGCAGCGCCGGGGCTCAAGGTGTGGCCGACGAACGCAATGCCGCGGCGGGCCATTGGCCGCGCATGCGCGCTAACACCCGCGTGCCTCGGCGCGATTCGAAAAGCCGGAGGCGTGAGGAATCGCTGCGAGCGGCGACGCTTTTGAATTCAGCCACAGCCGCGACGGTTGCGTCGCGCGCAGTCGTGCATCGTCGATCACCGTCGATCACACGAACGCTAAGAACACGTTCCACATTTCTCGATTGGGGCGATCAACTCGCAGTCGCTAGGATCGTGCGGGGTCCAGCCACTCGCCTCCGGGAAACGCGAGGCGCAGATTCTTCAGCCAGGTCGTGCCGAACTGGCGCGTCAGCGACGCCGAGTTGTACGGCAGGCCGTAGCGCGCGGCGAGTGCGCGCACGCGCGGCGCAATCTCGGGATAGCGGTTGCTGCACATGTCCGGGAACAGGTGATGCTCGATCTGGTGCGAGAGATTGCCCGACAGGATATGAAATAGTTTTCCGCCTTCGATATTGCATGAACTCAGCAGCTGCCGCAGGTACCAGCGCGCGCGCGTCTCGCCATCGACCTGCGCCGCAGTGAAGTTGTAGGCGCCGGCCGGGAAATGTCCGCAGAAGATGATCGTGAACGTCCAGATGTTGCGCATGATGTTGGCGATGGCATTGGCCGCAGCGACCATGCCGAACACCGCCAACGGCGACCAGGCCACCGCGAACGAAATCGGAATCGCAACCAGCGCGGCCGCTGCCGGCCAGGCGATGTAGTCCTTCACCATCTGGCGCCAGACCTTGCGCCCGATGTGCTTCATCACCGGCATGATTTCCTTCAGCGTCTTCCTGCCCTTCAGATGATCGTCGATCGCCTGCTCGTGCAGCGCCACTCCCTCTTCGAAGAACAGCATCAGCAGCAGGAAGGTAATCGGCTGAAACAGATAGGCCGGATGCCACTTCTGCATCGGCGTAACGCGCATGATGCCGTAGCCGACATCGAGGTCTTTGCCGAGCACATTGGTCCAGGTGTGATGCACGACATTGTGCGAATGCATCCATCGATCCGATGGGCCCATCGTGTCCCACTCCCAGGTATTCGACTGGATGTTGGAATCCTTCATCCAGTCCCACTGCGCGTGCATCACGTTGTGGGCGATCTCCATGTTCTCGAGAATCTTCGCGATGCCGAGCATCGCGGTGCCCAGACCCATGATCGACAGCGCAATGGTCCACGTCGCCAGCGCGTGGCCCCAGGCCGGCACGAAAAACAGGCCGGCGTAGATGACGAATCGGCCGACCACTGCGAGTGTGCGCTGCGTGCGGATCACCATGAGGATGTAACGGCGGTCGCGCTCGCCGCGGCTGTCGAACACCTCGTCCCGAATGGCGTCCATTTCGTGTCCGAATTCTTCGATCTGTGCAGCGCTGAGATCCACGGGCATGCCGGTGCTGTTCATGATTCGTGCTCCTGTTAAAGATCCAGTTCGCAATCGCCCGCCGCGGCGCAGACGCAGGTCTGAACAATGGCGCCGACCTCGTTGAGCAGCTTGCCGCTGCGCAGGTCGCGCACGCACCCACCGAGCAGCCGGGTATTGCAGGTGTGGCAGATGCCCATGCGACAACCGTGCGGCGGATTCATGCCCGCGTCTTCGGCCACGCGCAGCAGCGGTGTCCGGTGATCGGCCAGGGCTTCGACCTTGCTCTTGCCGAATCGCACCATGCCGCCGACAGCATCCGCGGGTGCTTCGGCATATGCGGCGCGGAAGCGCTCGACGTGCAGCCGCCGCGACAGGCCTGCCTGTTGCCAGTGCAGCTCGACTGCTTCGAGCAGGGATTGCGGACCGCAGGCATAGACCTCGCGTTCGCGCCAGTCCGGGCACAAGACCTCGAGCTGTGCCGGCGAAAAATGCCGCGCCGCCGCATGCGCCGCGCCCAGTTCGCGCGTGAGCTGCAGCCGCAGCTGGTAGCGCGGATGCGCAGCCGCCATCGCGCGCAGTTCGACGCCGAAGATCACGTCGAATTCGTGCGGTGCGTAATGGATGTGCGCGGTGTCGGGGAGGCGCTGCTGCGCAATCAGTCCACGCAGCATGCTCATCGCCGGTGTGATGCCGCTGCCCGCCGTGATGAAAAGCGGCTTCACCGGCTGCGCATCCGGCAGGTAGAACTCGCCCTGCGGCAAGCCCAGCGGCAGGTAGTCGCCCGGCTTCACATTGCGCACCAGGTGATGCGACATGCGGCCGCCGGCCACCGCCTTGACGGTGATGGTAATGCAGCGATCGTCGCGCTCCGGGGCCGACGAGATCGTGTAGGTGCGCGTGTAATGCATGCCTGCGATCGGCAGACCCAGACGCGCGTGCTGGCCGGCGCGATGACCGCGCCAATTCACACCGGGACGCAGCGTGAGGGTGCGGGCGTCCTTGGTCTCATCCCAAACCTTTTCGACGCGCGCCTGCAGGGAATGGCTGGCCCAGAGTGGATTCACCAGCTCGACGTAGTGCGAGGTCCGCAGTGGCCAGGCGAAATAGTCGGTGACGAGCGTGATAGCCGACCAAAGCGAAGGCTTGCCCTGCGTCGCGCCTGGATCTTTCTGCACTGGCCGCTCCTTGGTTTCTGGTTATGCGTTGTACCGCCCCTTGAGTCGTCGTAGAACCTGTGCGATCTAGGTGGCGTTTCCCGGCCCCCAGACTTTGACACGTCCTCCAGCTCGACGCCCAGCCCGCCCGCGAAAGCACGCACGCGCCTTTAACCCGAGCCCTCCGTGCAAACCCCGTTACGACCGCGTGCGACCGCGATTCGTGCGTCGCGGAGTGCTGCATTGCGACCACTGCAACCCCCCTGGGTTGCCGAGCGCCTCGGTGCAAAGTCTTTCACCCGCAAGGGTGGGGCGCCTGCGTGATCGGGCGTTCTAGCTTAGTGCTATCAAAAACTCTAACGTCGCTGAGCAAAACAACGCCGCCGCAGCACGCGAATACCTGCAGCAGGGCGCTCGAGCGGACACGGCTATCGCATGCGTCCATCAAGGGAATGAGGCCTGGACAATGACCATCGACGTAGAACGCCTTTTCGACCGCCGCGCCGACAACCGGTGGGAGCGCATCAGCATCGGCGATATCTTCGAACGCATGAGCTGGAGCGAGCCGGACAAGCTCGCTTTGATCGCAACGCCGTGCGCCACACGCGACCCGGACTTCGCGCGAATTACGTATCGTCAAGCGGATCATCTGGCGAACCGGATTGCGCATGGACTGCTGCAGGCCGGCTTGAACCGGGGCGATCGTGTCGCGCTGTTTTGCGACAACTCCAATGAGGCCTTCATCGCCAAGATCGCCATCGCCAAGGCGGGCCTCGTCGCTGTGCCGATCAACACCATGATGGCGCCCGACATGGTCGAGCATAGCTTGCGTCACGTCGATGCAAGCGTCGGCATCGTCGACGCTGAACAGTGGTCCAAAGCGCAGCGGCCATTTACACGCGCAGGCGTACGCGTCATCGCCGCTGTCTGCGATATCGATGGCAACAGCGCAGGCCTGCCATCGTTGAAGGATTTGATGGATGGACGTCCCGAGACCGAGCCCGAGGTTCGTATCCACGGCGATGACATCTGGGAGATCCTGATGACCTCGGGCACCACTGCAATGCCCAAGGCCGTGATGCTGTCGCACACCTACACGTATCTGGCCGCACTCAACCAAGCCTTGAGTTACTCGCGCGGCGTGCGTATCGAAAACGAGTTCCGCATGTGTTCGTTTCTGCCGCTGATCTATCACATCGGCGATCAAATCTTCGGACTCGCCGCCTTGTTTGCAGGCGGCAGTCTGATCGTCGGCCGTGGCTTCGACCCGACCAGAATCGCCGAGACAATCACCCGCGAGCGGCCGACCGCGTTGTTCAGCGGCTCACCTCAACTGACCAACGAATTGGTTCGCACAGTAGAAGCATCTGCAGACCGCTACGATCTCAAGTGTCTGCAGGTCGTCACCTTCGGCTGGGCTTCAATGCCGCCGCCGCTCGCAGAGAAACTCGAGCGACTCTGCGATGGTGTATTGCTGATCGGAATCTTCGGCCAGACCGAAGCCATCGCACTTCACCATTTCTGGCCGCAACGTTGGCCGCAGGTGTATCGCGAAACCGCACCGGCAATCAACGTCGTCGGTCTGCCGTCACCGCTGCTGGGATCGACCGTGATGGATGCCGAGGGACACTCGCTGCACGAACAGCCCGGCGTGCCGGGAGAAGTGGTCTATCGGTCGCCAGTGATGACGGCCGGTTACTACCGCGACGAAGCGGCAACGCGAAACGCATTCCGCCACGGATGGTTCCACAGCGGCGATATGTGCGAATTCCGTAGCGACGGTCTGCGGGTGATGATCGATCGCTACAAGGACGTGGTGAAATCGGGCGGCGAGAACGTGTCGAGTCTGCGCGTCGAAGCCGTGGTTGCGCTGCATCCTTCCGTGGCGAGAGTCGCCGTGGTTGGTCTCCCCGACGAACAGTGGGGCGAGCGGGTCACCGCCGTCATCGTTCCGCGACTCGGCGAACGTATCGAACACGCAGCACTCTCCGCCTTCTGTCGCGAGCGCCTGGCCGGCTACGAATGTCCCAAGCAATTCGTCGTCGTCGAGGATCTGCCGGTGACTGTGGGCGGCAAAGTGCTCAAGTACAAACTCAGGCAAATGCTCTCGCCCGTCGAGCCGAATAGCGCAGTGAGCGATCGATAGCAGTCGCAGTAGCAGTAGCAGACCAGGATTGTTTCGCGCCGCGCGCGTGAAGGCGTGAAGCAACACAGGATGCGAACACGCGCAACTGGTGTCCGACTCAGCACTGTTTCCGAAAGATCGACATACCTGGTATCCGGGCGCGAATGTGCCGGGCAAGCCGCGCGTGTTCATGCCCTGCGTCGGCGGTGTCGGCACCTATCGCGATCTGTGCGACCAGGTTGCTGCGAATGGGTATCGAGGCTTCAGCCTCGCGTAGCTGCGCACTTTGCTGAGACTGAAGTTCCGGATGCCGCCTTCAGTCCGCCATCGCAGTGGGCATTCGCTCCGCGAGGTAGTCGAGCAGCGCACGTACGGAAGGCAGCATGCCGCGCCGGCTCGGAAACACCATGTGGATGCCCTGCTCTGGCGTTCCCCAGTCCTTGGCGACGTGCACCAGCGAGCCATCTTTCAGACCGCGCCAAACCAGCCGTAGCGGCAGAAATGCCACGCCGACACCGCCTCGTGCTGCCTCGTACTGCACGCTGTAATCCGTACCCAGAAAGCGCGGCCGGTGCGGCACCTTGAGCGTGCGGCCGTCGCCGGAGGTCAGCGTCCAGCTTTGCTCCGGGCCATCGCGCAGCGCGCCGATGGTGTCGTGCTGCGAGAGCTGCGCAGGGTCCTCCAGTGCAGGCCGCGATTCGGCGTAGGCGGGGCTGGCGGTCAACACCAGGCGGCCGGTTGCGACCCGGCGGGCGATCAAGCCCGGCTCGGTCAAACCCAGATCAAATGGCCGTAGTGCGATATCGATGCCCTCTTCGAGCAAGTTGGCCAGTCGGTCGCTGGAGTCCAGCACCACCCTCACCTTGGGATACAGCCGCATGAAGTCCGCGACGATTGCGGTGACATAGAACTGCGCCATTGCCGAAGGGCAGGTCAGTCGCACGGTGCCGGCCGGCTCGCTGCGCAGCAGTTCGACCGCCTGCCGGGCTGCATCTGCTTCCACCACCATCGCCGCGCAGTGTTGATAGAACGCGCGTCCGGCGTCTGTCAGCGTCAGTTTGCGGGTGCTGCGCTGGAGCAGGCGCACGCCGAGGCGATCTTCCAGCAGGGCAATGCGGCGGCTCAATTTGGATTTGGTGATGTGCGCCTGGCGCTCGGCGGCGCTGAAGCCGCCGTGTTCGACGATCAGCGCGAAGAAGCGCAGGTCATTAAGGTCCATCGACAGGCTCCATGCTCATATTGTCCTATTTATAGGATAAAGATTCGTTATTTCGCCATCTTATCGAACACTGTTGCCGATCATATCGTGTGCGCAATCGAATAGCCGCCCTCGCCGAGGGCGCCATCTGAAGGAGCCGCACCCATGGAACCTCGTCTCAACTTCTACAAATCGAGTCCCGAAGCGATCAAGGCCATGAGCGGCCTGGAGCTGCGGATTGCCAAGTCCAGCCTGGAAAAGTCCCTGGTCGAACTGGTGCGGCTGCGCGCCTCGCAGATCAACGGCTGCGCCTACTGCGTCGACCTGCATAGCAGCGACGCACGCAAGGCCGGCGAGTCCGAACGCCGCCTGGCGGCGGTGGTGGTCTGGCGCGAAACCCCGTTCTACTCCGACCGCGAACGCGCCGCGCTGGAGTGGACCGAAGCGGTGACCCTGGTCGCCCAGAGCCATGTCCCGGACGAAGTCTGGAATCAGGTGAAGCCGCATTTCACTCCGGAGGAGATGGTCGACCTGACGCTGCTGGTCTCGACCATCAACGCCTGGAACCGCTTCGCCATTGCCTTTCGCAAGACGCCGGTCTGAGCGCTCACGACAGGAAATAGCCATGAATACCTTCCGCCTCACTGCCTTCGCCGCGACCTTGGCGATCACCGCCTGCGTCACCGTGCCGAAAACCGGGCCGCAGCAGCAGCCGATAGCTGGCTCCACGCTCGGCCTTACCGCGTCGGGCGCGATGCAGCGGCCAACGCAGACCTGGTGGGCCGCCTTTGGCGATGCCCAACTGGATCGCCTGATGCAGGACGCACTGGCCAACAACCCCGGCCTTGCACAGGCGATGGCACGAGTTCGCGAAGCGCAAGCGATGGCCGATGCCAGCAACGCCGGGCTGTACCCGTCGGTGTCGTACGACGCGCAGGAGACCCGCGAGCGTTTCAGCCGCCACGGCGAGATTCCGCCGCCGTTCGCCGGCGGCACCTACTGGCAAGGTTCGCAGGGTCTGAATCTGTCCTGGGATCTGGACTTTTGGGGCCGTCAGTCCTCGCTGCTGAAACAGGCGCGTTCGCAGACATCCGCCGAAGTGCTGGATGCCGCAAGCGCCCGCCTGGCGCTCAGTGGTGCGGTCGCACAGGGCTATGTCGAGCTGTTCCGTAACCATGCGCTTGCCGAGGTGGCGCAGCGATCCTTGGCGCAGCGCCAGGGCATTCTGGAGATCACCCGCAAGCGCGTCGATGCCGGGCTCGACAGCAAAATCGAGTTGCACGAGGCCGAAGGCGCGGTACCGCAAGCGCAGGTCGCGCTGAAGCAGGCGCAGGCTGCGGTCGAGCTGACTATCCACCAACTGGCCGCGCTCAGCGGACACGGCGCCGAGGCCTATGCCGCAATCGAAACGCCGAGCCTCGATCCCGCTGCTGCCTTGCCGTTGCCAACGGCGCTGCCGGCGGACCTGATCGGCCGCCGCCCCGACATCCTCGCGGCGCGCGACCGTGTCGAAGCTGCCACCTCCGGCCAGGCTGCGGCAAAGGCGGCGTTCTACCCCGACGTGAACCTGGTTGCCTTCGCTGCGACCAGTGCGATCGGATTCGGCAACCTGTTCCAGGCCGCCTCCGGCAGCGCCGGCGCCGGGCCCGCGCTGCATTTGCCGGTATTCGATGCAGGGCGTCTGAGGTCGGAATACCGCGGCGCCACCGCTGAAATCGACGCCGCCGTCGATGGTTACAACGAGACGGTCCTGCATGCGGTGCAACAAGCCGCAGATCAGCTAAGCCTGATCCGCGCACTCGATGCGGAGCTGATCGACCAGCAGAAGTCGCTGGACGAGGCCGAGGCGGCCTATCAGTTGGCCGAGGAACGTTATCGCAACGGCATGACCAGCTACCTCACTGTGCTCGGCAGCCAGACCCGTGTGCTGTCTGCACGTGGCGAGCACGTCGAACTCGTTTCAGATCAGGCCATCGCCCGAATCAACCTGCTGCTCGCCGTGGGCGGCAGCTTCGATCCCGACGCGCAGCTTCCGCTTTAAACCGCGCATTCGACCAGAACAGGAGAACGACAATGAACAATGCAGAAACCAATAGCGAAACGAGAACCACCGCTGAAGCCTCAGCTTCAGACTCCGTTACAGACACGGCGAAGGCCAACGTCGCTGGCCCGGTTGCAGCAGGTACCCAAGACAAGCGCCGCCGCAACCTGATCGCGCTGGGCGTCGCGACAAGCTTCGCCCTTGCTTCATACGGGGCTTACTGGGCAACTTACGCCCGCCACTTCCAGACCACGGATGATTCCTACGTCGAAGGCGACCTGGTGCAGGTGACCAGCGAGGTGCCCGGCACGGTCATCAGTCTTGATGCAGACAACACCCAGGGCGTCGACCGCAATCAGCTGCTGGTGCAGCTCGATCCGGCCGATGCCACTGTGGCGATGGGCAGTGCCGAGGCCAACCTGGCTCGCGCCGTGCGCCAGGTGCGCACGCTATTCGCAACGTCCGAGCAGTTGCAGGCGCAGGTTGCCGACCGTGAGGTGGCGTTAAAGCGTGCGCAGGATGATTACCGGCGCCGCGTCGGCCTGTTGCAGGATGGCGCCATTTCTGCAGAGGAGCTGTCGCACAGCAAGGACAGCGTCGTGCAGATGCAGGCGAGTCTCGCCGAGGCGCGCGAATCGCTCAACGCGACGCTGGCGCTGATCGAGGGCACGTCGGTCGATAGCCATCCTCAGGTGCTGGCGGCCGAAGCCGCCGTGCGTGACGCGGCGCTAGCTATACGACGCACCCGCATCGAAGCGCCGGTCGCGGGCGTGGTGGCGCGCCGCGCCGTGCAGCTAGGTCAACATGTGGCCGCAGGCGCGCCGCTGATGGCGATCGTGCCGCTCGATAGCGTTTGGGTGGACGCAAACTTCAAGGAAGTGCAGCTGGCCGATATGCGCGTCGGCCAGCCGGTGACGCTCACGGCAGACATTTTCGGTGGCCGCTTCCAGTACCACGGCAAGCTGTCGGGGTTGTCCGCCGGCAGCGGTTCGGTATTCGCACTGCTGCCGGCGCAGAACGCATCCGGCAACTGGATCAAGATCGTCCAGCGCGTGCCAGTGCGCATCGCGCTCGATCCGGACGAATTGCAGACTCATCCGCTGCGCGTCGGCCTGTCGATGACGGTCAAGGTCGACATTCGCGACACCTCCGGTGCGCTGATCGCATCGCAGGTGCGCAGCCAGCCGATGCCGACACAGGCGAGCCGCGGCAACGATCCGGCGGTGGAATCGCGGATCGCGCAGATCATCGCGGCCAACACCGGCAGCACGCGCATCGCCGCTGCCACTCGCGTCGGGCGCTAATTATGAACACCGCCGCCCCAACCGCTCCCGCGCCGTTGACCGGCGCCGCCCGCACGCTGACCATCTTCGCACTGGCGATGGCCACCTTCATGCAGGTGCTCGATACGACGATTGCCAACGTCTCCATCCCGACCATCGCCGGCAACCTCGGCGTCTCCACCGACTCCGGCACCTGGATCATCACCTCCTTCGCCGTCGCCAACGGCGTTTCCGTGCCGCTGACCGGCTGGCTGATGCAGCGCTTCGGCGTGGTGAAAACATTTGTCCTTTCGATACTCCTGTTCACACTGGCCTCGTTCCTGTGCGGTATTGCCTGGAGCTTGCCGGTGCTGCTGCTGTTCCGGGTGATGCAGGGCGGCGTGTCCGGGCCGATGATTCCGGGATCGCAGGCACTCTTGCTGTCGTTGTTTCCGGAATCGAAAAAGGGCTCGGCGCTGGCGATCTGGTCGATGACAACGCTGGTGGCGCCGATCGCCGGCCCGATCCTTGGCGGTTACATCTCCGACAACTTTCCCTGGCAGTGGATCTTCCTGATCAACGTGCCGGTCGGTGTGTTCTGTGGCTTCGTCTGCTGGCGCAACCTTCGCCTGCGCGAGACGCAGACCCGCAAGCTCGGCATCGACAAAGTCGGCCTGGTGCTGTTGTTCGTCTGGGTCGGTTCGCTGCAGATCGTTCTGGACCAGGGCAAGAATCTGGATTGGTTCGACAACACCGGCATCGTGGTGACCATGGTGATCACCGTGATCAGCCTGGCAGCCTGGATCATCTGGGAGTTGGGCGAGAAACAGCCGATCGTTAACTTGAGCCTGTTCAAGTCACGCAATTTCGCGCTGGGCACCTTGGCCCTGTGTCTTGGCTACGCGGTGTTCTTCGGTAACGTGGTGCTGATGCCGCTGTGGCTGCAAGAACAGCTCGGCTACACCGCGACCTGGGCCGGCCTGGTGTCCGCGCCGAGCGGCATGGTTGCAGTAGTGGTATCGCCGCTGGTGGGCAAGTTCATCGGGCGCGGCGACGCGCGCTGGTACGCAAGCGCATCATTCGTGGTGTTCGCGCTGTCCTATTTCATGCGCGCAGCCTATCCGGCGGACGCCAGCTTCTGGGTGTTCGTCACGCCGCTGATGGTGCAGGGTGTCGCAATGAGTATGTTCTTCGTCTCGATGCTCACCATCACCCTGGACGGCTTGCCGCCCGCGTCGGTTCCCGCCGCTTCCGGCCTCAATAATTTCCTTCGCATCACCGGCGGTAGCTTCGCCACCTCGTTGACCACAACTTGGTGGGACCGGCGCGAAGCGCTGCATCAATCGCGTCTGGTGGAGTCGCTCTCGGCGTACGACCAAACGTTCCACGCCACACTCGAACAGCTGCAGGTGCAGGGCCTCACCGCCGAGTCCGCGGCAGCGGCGGTGATGCGTCAAGTCACCGGCCAGGGTTATCTTCTGTCGAGCCTGGATCTGTTCTGGCTGTCTGGTTGGGTGGCGCTGCTGCTGGTGCCGCTGTGCTGGATGGTCCGCCGGCCCGCCGGCGGCGCGGTCGCCGTCGCGGCGGAATGAGCGCTCGACGCAGCTTGCTCAGGCTCGCGTGAACGTTTATGACGCATTGCACCCAGCGAGGTGTCCGACGAAAGTCGTTGCCCGGATGAGGGTATTCAAAGCGGGAATCGCGTCTTCGACGTGCTTCAGTTCGACACTCGCGCGGCGCGCCTTCATACGACGAACCACCGATCAGGCCTCCCGAAAAGCGGGTTGGCCACAGACGATTCCAAATCGATAAACTCCATCGCCCTCAACCACCAGAAGGACTTCAAGATGAACGTTTCCAACCTGCTTCGTGTGACGACGCTTGGCGTGATCCTCGCAATCAGTGGTGGCGCGTATGCCAAATCGACGTCGACGCCACAGACGCATCACTGCAAATTGCAGGACGGCAGCATGGATATGAAGAAGACCAAGAAGCAGTGCCTGTCGGCCAAGGGCACCTGGGCGAAGGACGCCGATGCCACTGCCGCGGCGCCCGCGCCGGCCGCAGCTGCCGCGGCGCCTGCGACACCTGCCGCGCCTGCACCAGCCAGCAAGTAAGCAGACCTGCGTCGGCCAGCAAGTAAGCAGACCTGCGTCGGCCAGCAAGTAAGCAGACCTGCGTCGGCCAGCAAGTAAGCAGACCTGCGTCGGGCGCACCTCAGGTGC